>NZ_AP038833.1:790000-4315382 GCF_055390255.1 Nitrobacter sp. CN101 | reverse complement strand
TTCTCGTGACGACTTTTCTGGTTTGATGATGTTCGGATGCGGCTGCTTCTCTGGAAGGCCACGCATTCGCCGTGATCCTTCGAGGCGCTTCGTTTCGGCCATAAACAATCGTTCGGCAAAGCACCGCGAGCGATTTAGATGGCTGAGAACGGAGCGAAAGCGATGTCAGTAGCGGCTAGAGGGTCCGCCCGAAGATTGACTAAGCGCGCGCAAAAATGTCGTCGTGTTCGTGAAAACGTCCGTAAGATAATCCAATGAATGAAATCTGGTGGCGTTGTTTTTGTTTGACATAAACCCCCTCCTCGCTGCGACGGACCGCGCCGAGACATTTTCTCACATCAATTTCAAATTCAGTCTGCGAAACCCGACGCCATATTGTCGGATCGCTACGCGCGCACTCTAACTCACCAAGTCAACTCGCCCGCTCCCCGTGGCGGAGATGCGGCATGGCCTAAGCGTATTCCCTCGCTGGCAAACGCTTGACGTAAACGTCTCAGTCGAGAAATTTCGGCACAGAACATCCGTTCTCATGTTGCTATGAGTTGCCATTCGCTATCACATGGAAAGCGTCACTAACGTGAATATCGCCGCCGATATGCACGTCCACCCAAGGCTCTCTTAAACAGCACTATCTGAAGAGCCGCGAGTGTCGCGAACACTCAGAGAAATACACCACGCCTCGATTCTCGCAACGTCTTTCGCGTCGCGGCTGCGTCGCGCAAATCGAATGAGGACACGGGACCTGCTCCACCTCCAGCGCGTCCAATCAGCAACGGTTTGAATCTGCGCGCGGATTCGATCTCCTTCGTGAGGTGTTACAAATCCGCCGCGTTGTCTAAAATATTTTAAGAAAGGATGAAGCGGGGCGAAGCGCGAGGTCGTTTTGGAAGTGTTCTGTCACACTATGGAGATAAGTGATTAGCTTGGCGCATTTTTTTCTGGCTGTTTTTGTGGGTAACCCGCGTCAGCCGTGCGCTCATTTGGCCGTCATTTGAACCCTTGCGAAGTTTCCGGTTATATCAGGATGGAAATATCGAAATGGGAGTCGTGCGAAAGCGTCGACCCTGAATGAGAGTAGGCCGCCGAACTCAACCGGATGGCTATTGTGATGGGTCCAATCGACCAGATCGTGGTGTTTGTCGTCGTGCCTCGTATTCGCATCGTGGAACGTGAGCGAATCGAATGGCCGTGACAATCGATGCCTGATGTCGTCGCAAGGCGATGCGGCGTAACGTGTTGAAGTGTTCTTTCACCACTTGATCTGGTGAATAAAAGATTCTGGCACGTCCGCGCAAAAAAGGGCCTGGCGATTCGCCAGGCCCTTTGAGATATTCTAACGAATAACGTCTTCGATCAGTTCATTTTGCAAGCTTGGCGATTCGATGCGTCAGCCGGGAAACCTTGCGGCTCGCATTGTTCTTATGAATGATGTTTTGCTGGCCAGCCCGCATCAATTCCGGCTCTGCGCGCTTCATCGCCTGGATCGCAGCGTCGCGATCGCCCTTCGCGATTGCTTCCTCGACGATCCGGACCGAGCCGCGCATCAGGGTGCGCCGCGACCTGTTGATGGCGGTCCGGCGGGCAATCTTGCGTGTCGCTTTCTTTGCGGATGTCGTATTGGCCATGGTCTCGAAGTATCCTTCGGCAGTGCTCTCGCGAGAGGCCAGCCAGTGGCCGGTCATTCGATTGCGCGGATGAGCCTGAATGTGTTTTCCGGTGTTCTCGAAAATGCCGTCCTCAAAACTTGCGAGGGGCCTTTTTCAAAGAACAGCGGCGGCAGGATTACCCCACCGCCATCAGCGGTCTTATAGAGCCCCTGTTTTCGAGCGTCAACGCCTCCCGGCAGGTCCGGCGTCCGGGTGGGTGGGCAAAGAAGGGTCTTCGCAAGGACTCGAAAGAGACGCTGGCGAGGTTGAATTTCGTGCCTTTGAGGACTAAGGGGCGAGCTGTAACTGCGGACAAGGAGCTGGTACGGGCATGATCCGGGCGATTTTTCGTTTCATCGGGTTGCTGCTGCTGGCCGGCGGCTTCATTTTTCTGGTTTATGATGGCGCTCGGTCAATCGCCGACCAGACCCTGCGGCTGACCAAACTCGGCGAATTCTGGAACGATATTCATCAAGCCAGCCAGCAAGCGGTTCGTACGCAGATCGAAGCCTCGGCACCCTGGATGTGGGATCTCGTCAAGCTGGTTTTGAATCAGCCCGCCTTCGCAGTGCTCGGGGGTGTGGGCATTCTTCTGATGCTGCTATTCCGGCCACGACCGCCCCTGATCGGCTACTCACGGGAATAATCGCCGGACGTCGGTGCCAATCTCGCCACGAAGAAGAGGTTACCTTCTGTTAACCATAGCGGGTGCAGAATCGGGTGATCTCGTGACAAGGAACAGGCCCCGGTGCGGCTCTCGCGCGCATTTCCAATATCTTTGGTTGCTGCGCTAACCGCGCTGGCGTTGTCGGGATGCATGCAGCAGCCGACGGCGATGGTTCGTCCGCATAACGCTCTCGATGCGCTGGCCTATGGAGGACGGACCGCGTCCGCGCCGCCGCCCGTTGTGCACGATCCCGCCTACCGTCTCGATGCCGGCGACTGGCTGCGCATCGTGGTCTACGGCCAGGAGGGCCTCACCAATACCTATCTGGTCGGTGCCGGCGGCAGCATCACCATGCCGCTGATCGGCGCCGTCACCGCGCGCGGCCGTACGCCGGCTGAACTGTCCGCCGCCATCGCCGCACGGCTGCGCAACGGCTACATCCGCCAGCCTTACGTCGCCGCCGAGGTCGAGGCCTACCGGCCGTTCTTCATTCTCGGCGAGGTGGCGGCTCCCGGCCAGTATCCGTTCGTGCCCAACATGACGGTCGAAAGCGCCGTCGCCATCGCCGGCGGCTTCTCGCCCCGCGCCAGACGCGACCTCGTCATCGTCACCCACACCGATGCCCGCGGAACCGTCCGCATCATCGTCCCCACCGCCGCGCCGCTCAGCCCCGGCGACACCGTCCTCGTCGACGAACGCTGGTTCTGAGGCGCTTACTCCTGAGATGTCCGGCGAAGAAGGCGAGGCGCACGCCGACCAGATCGATGGGCCGCGACATCTGACCTTACGGCGGGATGCAAGCCAATTGCTATTTCCTCTCGACGATAGCCGCAGTTATCGCCACATCCAGTTATGGCCCCAATCGCCCTTCCAGCCCACGAGACGCCCTCTGCGGAACTGCAAATAGAGTCTATGCTTTTGGTTGAAGAAGCCGCTGGCGCTGAAGTTTCGGAGCGCTAGAAATACTTCGTCGCCGGGAGGGCCTTCAATGTAGTTCAGTGACCCGCCGAGCGCATATGCGGCAGTTATTTCATCCATACCGATAGCCAATGGGATGTTGTTTGAAAGCGTTGCCGTGAATGGCGGGGAAGATGTCGGCCCCACGACCGTCGGCTGCGCGTGTCCCGGAGCGGTCCATGCGGTTAAAAATGCAACAAGGCATGTCGACCCGAAGACCCATCTCGACCCAAAGACCAATGTCCGCTGTTTCATGATGCCGCCTAGCTGGCACAAATGGAAATCGTCAGAAGTTCGCGACTCGCAACTCGCGAAAAAGCTTTGATGCTGGGTTCTAACACATTCGCGCTTTGTCTCCACGCGTGTTGGCAGGATTAGTGATCATTCTCACCGGTCCGTTGAATTCCCGGCGAGCAACTTACGCAGCGTTAACACTACCCTTTAATCTTCGCGAATCTACTTATCGGCTAAAGTGACGAAGCGTTGGGCTGACACCAATGAGGACCGATGACGCTCACAACCGGATCGCGCACAAGGCGCCGCCTCCTTCTGGCGTCCGACCGGACCGACCGCAGCAGCGATCTGTGGGCCATTCTGCAATGCGCAGCCGACGTTGATACCACACTGACTTCCGGGATCCCGGACAGGCCGGACGGTCGATTTTCGGGCATCGTCGTCGATGTCAATCTGCGTTCCCCCGAAAGCGTGCTGCAGGTGCGCAGCAAGCTCTGCGCCGAGGCCTATCGATCGATGCCGCGGCTGTTCGTTCTTGCAGAGGCCCTTCATCACGAATCGATGCAGGCGTGGGCGCTCGGCGCCACCGATACCATATCGCGCCCGTTGGATGCGCAAGTCGTTCTACAGCGTGTCCGTGCCGCATTTCCGGACGACAACGATAGTGGCGCGGCGGCGAACGCCAACGCTCTGAATCGCGGTATTGCCGCAGCTCATGCTGTGCTGGTGAAGATCTTCGAGAATCTTCCAGCCGGCGTTCCGCTCTCATTCAGCGATGTCATGGAGGCGGAGCAAGAGATTTTGATGGCGATCAAGCTCTCCTCGTTGCGTGACTGGTTAGCCACCGTCGGCCGCCACCATACTCATACCTACCGTCACTGTCTGTTTGTCACAGGCTTCGCCGCCGCCTTCGCGCAGCAGCTCGGAATGCGCGAGGAAGATCAGCGCCGGCTTGCTCGCGCCGCCTTGCTCCATGATGTGGGTAAGGCCTTCATTCCCGTCGCGATCCTCGACAAGCCAGGCAAGCTCGACAACGAGGAGAAGAATGAAATTCGTCGGCATGCGCGCCTTGGCTACGAAGCCTTGCTGAGGCAGGGCGGCTTTCCGTCCGAGATGCTCGACGTTGTTCTGCACCATCATGAGATGCTTGATGGCTCGGGCTATCCGGATGGCCTGCGTGGCGATCAGATTAGCGACATCGTGCGCCTCACCACGATCGTGGACATTCATGCCGCGTTGGTCGAGAAGCGGGCCTATCGCCTTCCTTTCACGCACGCCAAATCCTTTGCGACCATGGAAGAAATGGGCGGCAAGCTCGATCAGCATTTGCTGCAGGCGTTTCGTCCGGTGGCGCTGGGTTGTTGACCTGTCGCGCCGGGGCGCGTGCCCATCATCCGGACAGTCTCCATATCCGGGCAGTCTCCGAGCAGCCACGGTGATTTTCGAAGGACGGCGCGTCTGGGCGTTGCCCGCCTCGCGTCAATCGGCTAAATGGAATGCCTTGCACCCGTAGCTCAGCTGGATAGAGCGTTGCCCTCCGAAGCTGGACCGGAGTCGCAACAAATCCCTTTTAAACTGATCTTATTGTCGCGTCCCCGACGTGTTTTCGACCTAAAAGGCACACTTGGGCCACCTTATACGCTTAGCGGTGATAATCCGGCTCGCATGGAAATGACTTTCTAAGCAGGGTCTGAGGTCTCGACATCGGCGACGTGGAGGGTTGGCGACGATTGAGCGACCCCGGGGACCAGCCGAGGCGGTCTCGAACGATCCAGTCACATCGGCAGATAAGCAATTGATAAAGGACGCCCTGAGGCGACACGCTCTATCTAGTTCTGGATGCCGAGCAGATACCGGAAAAAAGTTTAACCCCTCCGGCGTCGCGGGACCAAGGATGTCCTCGTGCGCTTACCCTCAATCGCCTTTTTGGCGAGCCCTTGGCCAGTCCTTCGGCAATTCAAAGGTGAAGCCTCCAGGCGCTTCTGCTCCCTTCTTCGTCTTCGCCCAAATTTTCGGATAGCGAACCGTGTCGAGGAAGCGTGTCCTGCCAATGTGAGTTTGCGAAACGCGATCCCGCTCATCGGTTGGGCGTCGGCAGAATCGATGAGACCATCATCACGAATAGCGTGAGGTGGTATTCAAGCTGGTCGCCTAGCGCGCGAGGGCGCGGAAAAACGCGCCCTCGTTCGGAGTATTTATGACGAAGCCTCAGGGCCGCAATTGCTTTTGTGCGGGTTCGCTCACGCAAATGCCGGGGCAGTCGGCGCCGCCCTTGGCGGGATCGCACGTATCCGACGGATCGTCCACGCACTTCTTGTCTTTCGGGCAGGGAATGCCGGCGATGCCGCCGCACGTCTGCTTCGAATAATCGCTCACGCAAATGCCGGGGCAGTCGGCACCGCCCTTGGCGGGATCGCACGTATCCGACGGATCGTCCACGCACTTCTTGTCTTTCGGACAGGGAATGCTGGCGATGCCGCCGCACATCTGCTTCGAATAATCTTTGCCATAAGCCGGGCTTTCCTTGGACGGATATTCTTTGCGTTCCTTGATCTCGGGCTTGGGTTGGGCGGGAACGATCTCCACGGCTTCGTGTATCTGGCGCGGCTGGACCGCATCGACGTCCATGGTCTCCACTTCGCCGTCGCTGTGCCTTGCGGAGTAAACGGAGACCACGTCCAGCGGCTCGGGGCTCTTGATCACCACGAAGCCTTCTAGAAAAGCGAAATCGATGCACACGCCATTGATCGGGCAGAAGTAACTCGCAATGTCGAAGCAACTCAATTTCATGGCCCCGTCCGGCGCCAGCTTGGCCTTCTTGAACGGCGTGACGCTGAATGGGCCTGGATCGGAGCCGAAATCCGCGGAGAGCGCGACTTTCGCGGCGATTGTGAGCGGCTTATTGCCGGGATTGTGCATGTTGACGATGGTGCGATACGTGCCCTTCGCAAGCGTTCCGTCCTGGTGCGGGAGCATCAAGGAGCAAACGACTTTGGCGGCGTATTGATATTGGGTCTTTATGACCTCGGGTTTCGTCGCCTGCGCGAGCGAAGGATCGGCGCCCGCGGGGCCGAGCCAATAGGCTAATCCCAACAGCGCCGACGAGAGTTTAGCAAGGCGCAAATGTTTCATCGCAATTCCCTCGTGTTGATTCGAATTTGAAGTCGGGCTCACGAGCAATACCGATGGACGCTGCCGATGCAGCCAAAGCGGCCAGCGTCCCCACTGCGAAATTTTTCGTCTTGGTCGCGCCAATAGCCATTAGGATATCCTTGATTCTCGGGCCGCGGCATCGGCCGCCGCCGAGATCGCTGTTCAAACCGATGCCACGTTCCGGCCCGTGGCATTTGATCCAGATCAAGAGGATCTGCCAGTGGCGACATCTGGGATCAGCACCCATTAATTTTCTAGCAGAGAGGTGTTTAGACTTATTGGCGTTGCTGGGAGACGCCGCAATGTCCGATTTGTTTCTGCTCACCGAGGCGCAGATGCGCCGGATCGAATCGTATTTTCCTTTGTCACACGGGGTTGCGAGGGTTGATGACCAACGGGTGATCAGCGGCATCATTTTCGTCATCAGGAAGGGTCTGCAGCTGGCGCGACGCGCCGCATGAATATTGTCCGCACATGACCGTCTATAATCGCTTCGTGCGTTGGAGCCGTCTTGGTGTGTTCAACAAGATATTTGCCGAATTGGCTCGTAAGGGCGGCGCTCCGAAGCGGTTAATGATCGACGCCACCCATCATGGTCGTTGTCGACGTGCGTCAGGACGACGTTGGCGATAACGGCATTCATGGCTTAATAGCGCTTGATGTGTTCGATGATCGGATCGCCGGTATCAGTGATCCGTCGTCGATGACGTTAAGGTAGAAGTCGCCGTCTTTAGTATCACCCCACTTCACAACAATGGCATCTCCATTGCTTTCACCTGCGCGTAGAATATCAATCTCGTATGGCAAGGCATGCTCCTTCAACCGGCTACCTTACGGGGTGGCCGTTCCATCAAGTGTTGGATTATGGGATGAAATCAAAAGGGTGGTGACCCCCACGCGCAGCTATTTGGTGCGCTCGGGAACTGTCGCAAGAGCGAGCAAGAATTGTTTTCTCAAGAATCTTCGATTGACGACGTGAGGTTCACCACGTTAGCCGTCCACCGGCATCTGATCCAGTCACACACTCGAACGCGAAGAGCACGGCAACGAGAGTGCAGGGCCGAATTGGGCTCGAGAAAAGAGCTCTGCCTCTGCACGGCAACGCGGTCCTCTTCGGCAATTCGCTAGCGCTGCTCGTCCCCTATTGATCCGATAGGTCTTTCCGAGCCATCGCTCGGGGTGTGGCTGGAAATAGGCACAGAAGCGGCACAGCCAGATATCTCAGCACCGCTATGGGATTGTTCTTGGCACCGAGTCGCTGGTGTCCTTCACTCAGTAAACACGAGTGATTTGTGCAGCAGACAATGGCGACAATCCGCAAACTACGAGGTCGATGGCAGGCGCAGGTGCGCCGTCGTGGCGTTCCTGCCAGAGCCAAGTCCTTCGATAAGCGTTCTGATGCAGAACGCTGGGCTCGCGATCTTGAAGCCGAAGCTGACAGGACTGGCTGGGTCGCTGATACAAGCGCTGCTGAAAGAACGACGCTGGGTGAGCTGTTGACGCGATACTGCGCTGAGGTGACGCCTACCAAGCGCGGGGCCGTGTCCGAAAAAGCTCGGATCAACTCGATTGTGCGTTGCCCCATAGCGCACCGCACGCTCGCCAAGCTCACCAGCTCCGATGTCGCGACCTATCGCGACGACCGTCTCAAAACCGTGGCGCCGGCGACGGTCGTCCGGGAGCTCAATACGATCTCCCATGCCATCGAAATCGCCAGTCGCGAGTGGGGGCTCTGGATCCCGCGCAACCCAGTCAAGTTGGTGCGACGACCACCAGTCCCACGTGGGCGCACTCGGCGCCTGAAAGAGGGTGAGGAGCGGCGCCTGCTCGATGCCTGTGATCGCGGACGGACACCGCTGCTCAAGCCACTCATTATTATAGCTATCGAAACCGGGATGCGGCGCGGCGAACTGCTCGACCTGCGCTGGGAGCACGTCGACCTCAAGCGGGGCGTTGCACATCTGCCGCTGACCAAGAACGGGGACAGCCGGGACGTTCCCCTATCGCGTTGTACAGTCCGCACTCTGCAAGAACTCCGCACCGCCGGCGTCAAGCAGGAGCGTGTGTTTCCTATGACCGGCAATTCTGTGCGGCTGGCGTTCGAGCATCTGCGCGTCAGAGCCGGCATGTCAGACTTCCATTTTCACGACCTGCGCCACGAAGCGATCTCCCGGCTTTTTGAGAAAGGACTCAACATCGCAGAAGTCTCCGCGATCAGTGGGCATCGGGAACTTAAAATGCTGGCGAGATACACGCACTTGCGAGCCGTCGATTTGGTATCACGACTGGGGTAACGTCCGAAAACATGGAAGTCCTAGAACCAATCTGAAGGATCCAATCCCATGCGTAATGGGTCGGCAGAGATTTTTTCCACTTAGCCTTGGCCAATGCCCAACGGGCCATGCAGAGCTAAAACCCGTGTTTGGCTAGCCATTGTCGCAGCGCGGCCAAGACATCCGACGGTAGGCCGACCTTGCCCTTTAGCGACTGTGCTAAGCGATAGTCGAAGTTACTGTAGCCCATTTGTTTCATGATTTTCCCCGGCGTTACGTGTTCCTTCCGTATCCAATCGTTGAGGAAAGCTATTACCCGCGGCGTCAATCGACCATTTGCATAAGCAATCGATCCCGCGGAGCGGGATCTGACGCCGATACCGCTTGATCTTACCCATTTAAGAAACTCTGACCGCTGATGCGGGGACGATAGCTTCCAGTCTCTTTTCATCGCGGTTAGGCGATCCGGTAGATGTATCAACCCTGCTTTAGCAGCGGCTTGACGGACACTCTTTAGCTTGCCAGAGCGCAAGTCCGCGTAGATTGCTGGAAATTCTCGCTTAAGGCGTCCTTCGTAATAGGCTGCGTCTCGCTTCTTACTCATCGAAAATCAACCCCATCTAGTTGATGTATCTACCAAGTCTTCGACGAGTTCACAAAGGGCACTGACCTGAACCTCGGTAAATCCTCCTCAGAAGCGCTATATTAAGTCTCGACCTGAATCTGGAAAATTGAGGAGCAGCCATTACAGGCTGAACGAAAGCGCATGTCTGAGGCCAATTGTCGAGAGAAAGCCAACCGTATTATCATCAACAAGTGTGCGACCATTGCGAGACGGATCTCAAAGGAGGATGGAATCGCTGAGCGCGGTCTCATGAGGACAAAATGGTTCGATTACAGGTTTATGTCTCCGCTCACCGCGACTGACGAGTTTGTCCGCAATTATGTTGCCGCCTATCGGAAGAAATGGGGCACAAATTTCTCGACCGAGGAAGCCTCGCACAAGTTGGCGATACGGGGTGGACATTGGCGTAGCAGCCAAACCGAATTCATCTCCTTCTGGAGGGCACGCCAGTTCGCGGACGAACTGGGAGTTCCTTATGGCCTATTTTGCAATCACGCCTTGGAGTTTCTCCTCCGCAAGGGTTACACGAGGCCGGCTCGTCCCAACCAGCTTTATGCCGAGAAAAACAAGCAAGCCCTTGCAGAGCATGTAATGGACGCGTGGCGTGAACACTGTTCCGACGTGGAATTCATGACCTCGAAGCTCCCCCATTACCACCTAGAGAACTTCCGAAGCCAACCAGCACAGCACGCCCACCAGGATTGGGTAGTTGAGCAGATTCGTGCGCGGCATATGAGGATTGGCGCCATAGTGAAGGCGTGCCTGGAAGACAACGTATTGCCGGCCGCGCGAGCACTATTTGAGTTTGGACCGGCCAGGTTTGAAAGGGCCCGCGAGGAGGCAGCGAATATGGCGCAACCGATAGCCATCGCAACTCCCGTCGATATGTATGAGCTGCGCCCAAGCTGCTTCGGGATCTTGCACGCCTACGACGGAGCGGCATCTGCGTGTGAGAACTGCGTGTTCAGCAGACACTGCAAGTCCGTGACGGACACGCTTTCCATGCACATTGTTGGCCATTTTGGTGGGGACGACCCAATCCTGGCCAGGAAGCGCATCAAGGGTAGGGAACGTGTCAATCAACACCGGGTAAGGAAGAGAGCAGCCGCGGAGGCTGCGAAATCCTCAATTGCTTGTTAATAGTTGTATCTCTGACCGGAGGTCCTTGTCTCCGGAGATGTAACGCTTCCCATATATTTAATAAACTTAAGTAAGAAAGAAAGAGAGTTGTTTGGGAAGCGTTACAGTGGGACCTCGCGGCTTGTATCTTTGTCTTGCGGCTTCCGGGTCGCTCCGCTCCCGGTGCCGCGGCGATGAAGATTACACCCGGAGACATAGCTCCGAAATGAGGACTCACCAGGAGACTCAACCAGGGCTTCCTCCGTCGTCCTTGAGTCGAACGGAGTTTGTCGGTGATCAAATTGACGGCGCCGCCGGCGAGGCTCTGTTCGACTAGCCCAGTCAGTGGCGCCGCCGATGATTAACAGGCTTGGTCTTTTGCCTCATCGCCGGTCCGGATCCTGAGTAATCGTCAGCGAGACTTGTCGACGAGCCTTCTAAGCGTCTTGCTTGCGGTGGGTAAACGACGACCTATTCGTCGCCCGTAGCGTCGGCTCCAGAATAGGCCCAGAGAGTCGCTGATTCGTTTTTCCGCGCCGGCGGCATTTGGGTGGCGCCAAGCATACCGACTCACTGGCGAGCGTCTAAATGCATTCTACGACCTATGGCGTTCTGGGTGTCGGCGCCCCAACCTCGGTGGTCGCTCGCGCTGATGGATTGAGTCAGTCGGAGCGATCGTCAATGACGGCTTCAGCACTGGCGCCGACCGGTTGGTTCCGACTTCGCTCGACACGTCGTCCAGTTTTGAACTCGGCCCCTGGTTGACCAGCACGTCATCGAGCGCTTCGATAGAAACAAAATGGCAAAAACCGAAACTAACACGCCTCGAATAGAAACAAACGAGCCTCAAGTAGAAACTAAAAGCGAAACTTAGCGATGCCCTTCCGCTCGAAAATAGAAATTTAGACCCTACGATTGTTGTCGAATAGCTCTGAATAGAAACTAGGTTCTTTGTTTTTGCTGCAGTTTTTCGTGCCACTAGCCAAAAATAGCTCAGAAAAAAATGAGAGAAGCTTTGAGGGCGCGTCATTCCGGCGAATAGGTGCGAAAAAGCTGCCTTCAAATGCCCGCTGCGGATCTGATCAAATCAAAGAAAGCCGCTATTTTAAAGGATGAATATATATTTTTCGAGCAGCGCAAAGCGCTCATCAGCGCGACAAGAGTCCCGGCACATGCTCGGGTCGCTGAGGCGACGGCGGTCGAAAGCGACGAGAATCATCGGGCAAAGAAATACATTGGCGGGTATCTGGACGATGGTTGGCATCGACGGATCTTTGGTTTGCCGTCGAAGATAATTCCATTCGTCCTTGATCTTCGGCACCGCCGCCCGCTTCGGCGCCGCATAGTTGGCCGGCTTATCTGCTGACGACTAGCCTCAGTCGACGTTTCAGGTCATCTTCGAGTTCGGCTTTAAGTTTGTGCACTCGCGGCTCGGCCGAGCGAGATGCACAGACTGAGTATCGGGCGACCGATCGAGCCAATGCTTCGCGCTCGTCCGACGTCTTTGTCACGGTGGGGTGCGACAGTCGCAAGACCATTTCGTCTACGCTCACGAGCAACTCGTCCAGGATGTGGTCGATTTTTGCCATTTCATCCATCGCCTAACTCCCTCGGAGCTAAGCCTTGTCAAAGCCGGCCGTTCCGGTAAAGCGCCCATCAGGGATAACGGCTGGTAAAGAACGTCCACCAGGAGCTTTCCCTCGCTGTATCATGTGCCTTCCCTCCCGGTCCCCCGCCATCTAAATTCACTCTGATTGGGGGGGCTGGAATGCTGACGGGCGAGCTTCGATCTAAAATCGACAATGTTTGGAATGCCTTCTGGGCAGGCGGCATCGCCAACCCGATCGAGGTCATCGAACAGATCACCTACCTCCTGTTCATTCGTGGTCTCGACGAGGCCCACACCCGCGAGGAGAACAAGGCCAACCGGCTGAAGCGGCCGATCGCGCGGCGCATTTTCCCGGCGGGCAAGGACGACATCGGCAAGGGCGGCGGCGTCGCCTACGAGGACATGCGCTGGTCTCGGCTGAAGAATTGCGATCCAGCGACCATGTTCGCGCTCGTCTCCGAGCACGTCTTGGCGAGCCACGACAGGCTGACCTTCTGCGCCTTCGCAAACTCCTTAGGCGTCAGCATGCCTTCCGCGGTCGGAGTGTTCGGAGACGATTTTGGCGACTGCAATTCCATGACGGCAACCTCTCTGGTTCGGCGCCGCCAGACATCGCTCCGACAGCGTTACACCGTGGAGATATCCCGGACTTCGACGTCCATCCCATGCATCAGTCAGAAACTGGAGTAGTCTTGTTGGCACGCCCGCGATTGCCCGCGCGGCGTTCGTTCAGGATTTTAATGTCCTGCGGCCGAATCTCGCGAAACGGCGGGGGGAGCGGCGCGACATTGATGTCGTTTGGGATTCGCCAGTGCGTATCGGGGTCAAGCGCCGGCTCTGACCGCGGATCTTCTCCCTTTGCGCGGCCGAACCGCTCAAATTCCAGCGCCACCGCCAACACCAGATCAGGCATCAAAAGCGCCATCTGAAACGGCAAAAACTGAGTGGGGTTCAGTCTTGGCGGGCTTCCAGCAAATCTTTTGCGCACTTCGCGCCGAACCAAGCTGGCCGCCGTCACAAGGTGTGCAACGTCCTTGTAGTCGCTCCAAAGCTTCCAGAGATTGGCCTCGCCGGTGCCTCGGCTCTCTGTCTTGGCCGCGGCCAGCGAAATGGTCTTTCCGATGCTGGGCCCGCCCCGCCGCTCCTGGTGCTGACCATCGACCAGGTCACAGTATAAATGAAAAATATCAGCGACTCTCAGCCAATTGCCCTGGATTCGGGAGAGCCTTTCGGGAACCGGTGGCTGTCCCGGTCTTTCGTAGTTCGGCCAACTGCGAAGCAGGCTCACGAAGCCATGGCGCTCTGCCTCGTCGTTCGGGTGGCGCATGTAACCCAAGAGCGGGATCGCCTGGCGGGGCCACATCACGACCGTCTCGTTGAGGCGGGCTGAGAAAAGAGTTTCAAGATCAAGGATTTTGATCGGTCTCGGGAACGACGGGATGTCCATGACGCGCATGTCGAGACCTCGGAATCGATCTTGATTGATACCGTCTGAGCGAATCGGGCGTCGCCCTCCGCGTACTTCCGAGACTACTCCAGTTTCGAGCGATTACGGCAGTCGGGCTTGTTTGCCCTGTTACGCACCGTCAAGCGCGGCCCCGTCCAAAGGCCCGCGAAGCTTGACGGATGCCCGTAGAAATGAGTCGGAAGCGCGGTTCTGTAGCACTAGTGATCGTCGCTAATGACGATCCTTGCATTGTCGCGGACACCCTTCCGCGGGAGCCATCGAGCCACCCGGAAGTTATTGACGATTGGACGGCAACTCCTCCGGTGACGGAGCGAGAGCTCGATATCACCGAGACCTACCTTGGCCAGCTGATCGGGGACATCCTGAAAGGTTGAGCGATAATTGCTCGGACGCCTTGGCGGTGCCTCTCTGGGGTGCAAGAATGGCAGCCTCACAAATTGGTATTTCCCATGAACGCTCACAAAGGCGCGAAGACGCAGACGCTGCCATCGATGCCTCGGGCAGCTCTTTATATGCGAGTTTCGACAGGGCGGCAGGCTGAGCACGATTTGTCGATTCCCGACCAGCGCCATCAACTGCAATCCTGGTGTCACGCTCACGGCTACGAGTCTGTAGCAGAGTTTGTCGAAGCTGGTGCTTCTGCGACCGACGATCGGCGACCGATCTTTCAGCAAATGATCGAGCGGGCCTGCGATGGAGAAAACGCCTTCGACGTCATCATTGTACACAGTTACAGCCGCTTCTTCCGTGAAGCATTCGAACAGGAATTCTATCTGCGGAAGCTGGCTCGGCACAAGGTTAGGGTGGTCTCGGTCACCCAACCGGTCGGCGATGAGAACGAACCAGTCCACGCCATGATGCGCAAGGTGATTGCGCTGTTCGATGAATATCAGTCACGAGAGAACGCGAAGCACGTCATTCGCTCGATGAAGGAAAATGCCCGGCAGGGCTTCTGGAACGGCGCCACGGCTCCGTTGGGCTACAAGCTCATCGAAGCTGACAAGCGTGGCACCAAAATCAAGAAAAAGCTGGATGTCGATGCCGTCGAAGCGGAATACGTCCGTCTCATCTACAAGCTCTATCTTTACGGTGACGGGAGTTCGGGTGCCCTTGGCGTCAAGGAAGTTGTCAAATGGCTCAACCGCAATGGTTATCGAACTCGCCGGGGCCAGACTTTTGGGGTCGCCGGCGTTCACAAGATTCTCACCAACACCGTCTACATCGGCGAGTGGCAGTTCAATGTAACTTCCTCTCGAACCCGGCAGCGCAAGCCAGATGCTGAGATCGTCAAGATAGCTGTTCCTAGCATCATCGAGCCACACGTTTTCGAACAGGTTCAAGCGCAGCTTCGAGCTCGCAGCCCGCGAGTTGTGGCTCCTCGGCTCACCACCGGACCCATTCTGCTCACAGGGCTTGCGGTATGTGCGACCTGTCAGGGCGCGATGACGCTTCGCACTGGGACATCATCGACCGGCGCAGTTCATCGCTATTATACCTGCTCGACCTGCGCCCGAAAGGGAAAGTCCGTGTGTAAGGGTCGCTCGATCCCGATGGACAAGCTGGATGGCCTTGTCACCGAACATCTTGTCGAGCGTCTGCTCCAGCCGGAACGTCTTGCGGTAATGCTGTCCTCCCTGAAGGCCCGGCGCGCTGCAAAAGCCGAGAGCGAGAATAAGCGCATAATGGCTCTTCAGCGCGAGGTTTCGGAAGCAGACGAGCGGCTCAAACGCCTCTACCGACTTGTCGAAGACGGCGTCACCGATCTCGATGAGGTCTTGCAGGGCCGACTGACTAACCTAAAAGCGGATCGGGACCGCGCAAAGGCGGCGCTTGAAGCAACCAAATCAAGGCATAGAGCCGATATCCGCATCGACCCGGCACTTATTGAGAGCTTTGGCCGGACCATGCGCGAAAACCTGACGACCGGATCGACGCCATTCCGAAAAGCCTACCTTCGGTCGTTGATCGACGTCATCGAGGTTGACGACGCGCAAATTCGCATCAAGGGCAGTAAAGATGTGCTGGAAAAGGCAGTTCTTGCCAGTAAATCGGGGACCGACCTAAGTTCGCAGATGAGTACCAAGTGGCGCACCCGACACGATTCGAACGTGTGACCGTTGCCTGAGGAGGGGTTACGCACCCTCCAGCCGAGCGTTTTAAGCTCAAAACCGGCCATGCCGGCCGTTGCCCGCCTCGCGTCAATCGGCTAAATGGAATGCCTTCGCACCCGTAGCTCAGCTGGATAGAGCGTTGCCCTCCGAAGGCAAAGGTCACACGTTCGAATCGTGTCGGGTGCGCCAATAATTTCAATGTCTTACGTTCTGGTCCATGCTACTTGGCGAGCTCATAGCAAACCCATAGCAAACGCTGACACGGTTACAGTCATCGTTCCGAGCTGCTGCCAGGGCAAGAAGGTGCATTCGGTTGCAACGGCGTTACGTGCAGTGGTCCTCACATCAGACAAGCCTACCGATCTTGGTCCGACAATCTTGGTCTGCGTGCCCTTCAGCCGAGCGCGGAGCAACGATCGACCGGTGCCGAGGCCGTTTGCAAGGTTATGTTCATTTGGATTTCTGCTGATTGATCGTCACGGTTGGCACTTACTTGCGCCCGGGTCGGACGAGCGCAATGGCATCTCGAGGTGACTAGATCCTGTTGATCTTGCCGACCTCGATCTCTCCGCCAACTTCTGAAATCTTACCCCATTCGGTGTTATCTGGGCCCAAGAGCTGCCGTCTAATCGGCTGAGCGGCGAGGTGATTGTGTATAATGTCTGCAGTCAGCACGGGTGCCTGCGACCGATCCGCGGAGTATCCGAGAATGGCGCTCACACCGGCGTTCGAACCGTCGATGAAGGCAGTGGTCGGGACCGGCTCGCCGTTGGCGTTCTCCACGTAAGATCGCAGCGATTTATATGAACGCACGATCCGGTTTGTTTTGCGGTCAATCTCGAGCGTTGTTGGTCCGGCAGGGTAGACGGCTTCGAACGAGTAGGGCGTCTGCGAAATGCCTTCGTTGAGAGGAAATCTGCCGAGCTGGCCGCCGTTCACGGCGATTACGAAGCAATCGTCTGGGCCGACGATTCCTTTCGTGCGATATACGTCCAGTTTTTCTCGCTTCTCTTTGATAGCAGCCGTCCAGCGGAGGAGCACCTCGTTGTGCGGCACGTCGCCTACGACGAACTCGCCAGCGCTCAGTGGCAGCATCCATTGGTCCGGAATACCGGCCGGCGTAGGGCAGATAGCTTCGATCCAAATGACGTGCCCGTCATGCTCGATACGCAGATCCGGACCTTCATCCGCGCTCGTCATGACAAAGCCGAGCGCATCAAAATGCGTTGCCAGCATCATCTCCCAAATGCGCTGCGTGACCTTGCCGTCGCCGCCGCTGGAGATCTCTCGCACGAAGTGATGGTTTGGAAGTCCGAGCGTGAGATATTTTGTCCAGAGCTCGAGTACGTAGGCCTTGTAGTGCGGTGCATCAAGGAATTGCTTGTCCAACGCCGCTCGAACATCCTCGTCCCATCTGGAGGCCTTGTCTGGGTTCGTCCTGTCCCGGGGGCTCCTTTTCAGCAAGCGGTTTTTTACGGATTTCGGAACGTGCACGTATGGGTGCTTGCGGTGCCAGCCCTGTAACGCTTCAAGGTGCCCGCGCGCGCAGTTCGCGTCCGTCCAGAACAGTAAGAAGCGCCTCTGCCCGCATCGTAGGACGTCCTTCCGATGACTGGCGCGCGATGCGCGCTCGCTGCCCTGCGCAGCGTTGTCGTGCGGCATTGAGACGTCGGCGGGCTAACTCGAGATCGCGTGTCTTTCGTTTTAGCGGCATTATTATCTCGACGCATCTGATGCGGTCATCGGGCCACGACGTTTCGCAGGGCCGTCTCCACGCGGCTTGGCCAAGCCCGAACAGCTGGGACTACGCGTTCTACAGCTCCGTTCTTGCCGATCCGGATTTCCTCGACTACCTGACAAAGGGCGTTCTGTCGCAGAAGCTCTGAACGCGGTCCCCATGATCCGATCGCATCCTAGATAACCTATCTGTTATCGTATGCATTGCCCGTGAGAACCAAAGCTGAAATCGTCGGCTTCGATCGGCATACGGGATAGCGACGCTTGAGAGATAGTCTGCCGAATGCATTTTCATCTCGAAGCATGCCAAGTCGCTCCCGACGGTCATCAGCTTGCTGGCTAAGGGCGTTATAACGAACCTACATGTTCCCAGCACGCCCATGGTCTTCCGGAAGCGCATCATTGCGCCGAGGAGTTGGCGATAGACTTCGAAGGGATGCGATTCGTTGACTAGCATGATGTTGCTGGTCGGCGTTTCCCTTCTTCCGAACAGGATGCCGTCGTACTCGACGAGCAGTTTGTCTCCGCGACGCGGATTGCGAGACGGATGAGGTAAGACGGGACAAATCTCGGCCCATGCAGGTATCGCTTCTTCGACCTTGCTCAATTGACCCAAACGGTCCTCTCCGAGCATCGGAAACCAAACAAGGGGATCGTCTCTTTGCGCCTCGGATTGAAGCGCCTCTGAGTAGCTCGGCACAAATGTGAGGTCGCTGCTAGGATCATCCGAATGGATCTGGCTATCCAGCATGGCGTCCTCTGCGGCGAGGACTTGGAACGTGAGACCATTGGCAAACAGCGATGTTCCGCCGGTGCCACGTGGAACTATCCGCGCCAGCAAAGCCAGCATGATTGTCAGATAGGCGAGCCGTGGCAAAGAGCTAACGTCCAACACGACATCGGTGTGGTCCCCAATCGCATTAACGATTTCGGCGGCGGCACGCTTCAACGAGATGGTGGAGTTTATATCGTCCTCTCCGTCGACGTCGCTTCCGATCCAGACCTTCTTCGATGATCCAATCTCGGCAAAAAGCTCCTGAATTTCAACTTCGTTACGCTCCGTCAACGCGTTGAGTTCGTCAGACATCTGATAGTCCGCAAATCCGACCAGAAGCAGTTCGGCGCTGTCTATCGTGCACTCCGAAGCCTTCAATCGTTCCACGTACCGAGAAAGAACGATTCCCGCACGGACGTCGAACCCTCGGCCGGTGACGTAAAGCAACTTTAGGTTCCGTCCATCGAACTTTTTGTCCTCAAAGGTCTGTGGCCTGCCCCTATGAGGTGGTCCGGTTTCAGTCTTAATGCATAATCGGCTTTTCGGCCATTGCTTGCGCTGCTGGCGGAAGCGATCCGGCTGGCTTTGAAGGCCAGGCGATGGCCTCTGGCGCCGGCGGTTTATATCCGAGCGATGAGTGTGGTCGCTCGGTGTTGTAGTAGCGCCGCCATGCCTCGATGATGACCTTGGCCTCGGCGAGGCTGTAGAAGATCTCACTGTTGAGCAGTTCGTCGCGAAGCTTCGAGTTGAAGCTCTCGCAGTAGCCGTTCTCCCAAGGGCTTCCGGGCTCGATGAACGCGGTCTTGGCGCCGACAGCTGCAATCCACTCTCGCACTGCCTTGGCGATGAACTCCGGCCCGTTATCAGAACGAACGTGGCCGGGCACGCCGCGTAGGATGAACAGGTCCGACAAGACGTCGATGACGTCGGTCGAGTTGAGCTTGCGATCAATCCGGATCGCCAGACATTCTCTGGTGAACTCGTCGATGATGTTGAGCATGCGGAACTTCCTGCCATTGTGGGTCCGGCCCTCGACGAAGTCATAGGACCAAACATGGTTTGGATGCTCGGGCCGAAGCCGGACGCACGATCCGTCATTCAGCCAGAGTCTGCCTCTCTTCGGTTGTTTCTGAGGAACCTTCAGCCCCTCCCGCCGCCAGATACGCTCGACACGCTTGGCATTCACCGTCCAACCCTCGGACCGCAGCATCGCCGTGATCCTGCGATAGCCATAGCGGCCGTAGCGTAAGGCCAGACTGATGATGTCGGTCGTCAATGCCTCTTCATCCGGTCGGCTTTGCGGCTTCTTGCGCTGGGTCGAGCGATGCTGGCCCAGAACCTTGCAGGCAAAGCGCTCCGAGACGGAGAACTTCACCATGACATGGTCGACGCAGCGGCGACGGCGGGAAGGGCTCAGAAGTTTCCCGAGGCAGCCTCTTTCAGGATCAGCTTCTCGAGCGTCAGGTCCGACACTGCCTTGCGCAGCCGGTCGTTCTCTTTCTCAAGCTCTTTCAAGCGCTTTACCTGATCGCCCTTCAGGCCACCAAACTCCTTGCGCCACCGGTAATACGTGAACTGCGTCACGCCGATCGAACGAACCGCTTCGCCAACCGATCTGCCTTGTGAAAGCAAAACATCGACCTGGCGCAGCTTCGCGACGATCTCTTCCGCCTTGTGCTTCTTCTGGGGCATTCCAATGTCCTCTCTAACGGCTAATAGCCTAATTCAGGGAGGACCACTTTTCAGGGGGCAGACCAGAATAGGGGCCATAAAGAAGAATCTATGCGGTTACGCAGATGTTCGGCGACGGAATCGCCTCGGCCGGAGGCGACGCCAATCACGATGCCGCCCCGAGCCAGTCTAGTGAGTTGTTCTATGATTGAGTCTGGAGGTGGCAGATCCAGCGCGTTGGAGCTGCAGAGCGTTCCGTCGTAGTCGAAGACAAGCGCACGGAATGCGCGAGATTCGAATTCCTGTTCGACGGCCTCAAGCGCTCGGCGGATCTTGCCGCTTTTGCGTGGTGAGGGCCAGTGCGCTCCAAGCACCTCGTACTTGGCGTGCTCTCCTCTGATCGCGTCATCCAACGGCGGAGGGATTAGTGATGCAAGGTCCGCGTAATATAGCTTTCGTCCGAACTCGGATACCTCCGGCTTCGCTATATTCCTATCGGCGGCGTTCGCGATTTCAGAAACGAGATGCATCTCTGCGATCAATCCCGTGAGGAGGTCTCGAGGTTTCGCGCCCTCGAGCGGGATACAGAATTTTGGAACCGTGGCAGGCACTTGGGGATGCATGTTTTCCCAAAGCTGTCGTACATCTGGCTCGATCAGGCCGAGCAGAGCGACGTCGGATGACCGCTCTGTCAGCCACAGGTGTCGTCCGTGAGCGAAGGAGCGGAAATCGGCGAGCTGAGTGAACAGCAACGCCGCTTCGGAAAAACGAGATTCGAGATCTTCGGCCACTGGCCGCAAGTTCGGGGAGAAGACGACGATTAGATTTCCACGACGCGCGGCGGCGCTGGCGAACGTTTTCGAAGTTGCCAGCCAGTCGCTCAGCGGTAGCCCATCCATCGTGATATCGGAAACTCTGAAGGCTTCCTTCGTGCCGCCGCGATCGAGTTCGCCGTAGGCTCTTGCGATCAGAGCCGAGTCGAAGATGAGGCTGTTCGTCGCGAGATAGCCGTCTTTCTTCTCCAGTTCGAATACGTGCGAGCTCACGTCGTTTTGGTCGCGGATGAGCACTACTGCTGTCACGTCTCGACGGGGGTTGCTCGCAGTCGCAGCGGCTGCCGCGATCCCAACAGTCCTGCCCGCAAAAGCCAGGCATTCGGACGATGCACTTCTGGCATACGGTCGGGAATTGGACCTTTGCATCCATGATTACAAAACCACATGCGCGAAATATCGCCCTTTGTGGAACGAGCTAAGCTCTCGCTTGCACGATGAACTCCACAAAAGCGAGGACGGCGTAACTCTTCACGAGCGACTCTATGACGAAGTCGGTCTGAAAGCGCTCGATGAGCAAGGCGAGCATCCGGACGACATCCTGAACCGCTCTGACGCCCCTAGCCGCGCCATCTTAGCGATCCCGGCCACGACATTAGCCGGACTTGCGGTAAAGGCGCGGCTCGCAAAGTTTGGCGCTTCACACATCTGGGATGAGTCCGACGAAGACGCTGACTGGGATCATCTAGTCCTGAGAAACCTCGTCGATGCTGTTTTGGAATTGGCGGCGAAAGACGCAGCACGATGAAGGCGAACCGAGAGCTGAATGTGGATGAGGTTTTGAAACGCTGCGAGTGGGGCGTTCCGGTCAACGTCAGTATGGAGGTGGCAATAGAAGCGCACCGATCCGCAGCCCAATCATTAGGCGGGTTTGCGCTCCAAGCTGTCATCCTGGCGCGGACGCCAGAGGTTGCCGACCTACAATGCCAGATCGATTACCTTGCTGGCCTTCCAGGCGAGGCGTGGGATGCGCTTGAATGCGATCAGGATGTGCGCAGCCTGACGTTAGATGCCATTCGGCGGCAGATCGCTTGGATGCAAGATGGATGAATGCGAGAGACAGCCCGCCGGCTGAACCCACAGCGGGCCAATTCTGGCTCGGGGATCATGAGGGTGCGGAGTCCGTTCCTGCCGATATGGCGCAGGTGGAGAACCGTTAGTCCTCCTGCTTAGTGGCCTATTGTTACTTCACTACCCTCAGCTCGTTATATCCCGCCTGTATTATCTTGGCCGCGCCGACAGCACCGGCTCGGTCCATAAGCAGGAGCAGCTGATCCTGCAATGGTCGTGAGCTTCGAGTCTCTCCGAAGTCTAAGTCGTCCGCCAGCGCGCTCTCAATCTCTAAAATCACCTTGATGTCTAAAATCACCTTGGCGAGCACATCAGCGTTGGTATTTCGTACTCCTTCCTTCGCGCTGACAACTGAGAAACTTCCCCCGCTTCTTAAGATGTCTGGTGTCATACCTACCCCCAACGTCATGCTTTCGGGTGCATCGCGCGGTGCATCGTCTGTAGGTAAGATAAGCCACGACCTCCGGAAAAGTTTGACGCGTATTCTTAATAGATTCTTTATGGTTAATTCCGTTAACAGCAGGCAATCCAATAGCGGACTGGGCCCAATGGACCTGACAAGGGCCGTTGGGGATACGATGTTAGGGGCGCGGGCGTTTCTGAATCTCTGGCCCGCCGCGGCTTGCATGACTGAAGTCGAAATCTGGCGGGAGCTTCCCGGCGGCGAGATCGAATTCACGATGAAGCGGCTACGCGATCCGACCGATAGGTGATCTCGATCAGCTTGGGGGCAGCGCCGTCCGGATCGGTATCACGCCGCCTCCCGATGGGAGCCCAGCCGCTACAGCTTGGGATCGGCTCCCAACTGCTTCAATATGTTGGAGATTTCTTAAAGGTTCCCCGGCGGTGGCGCCAGATGGCAGGTCAACTAGACTCCCCAAATTCCGAACCGAGCTTACATTTCCCGCATCGCATGTGGAGTATCGCGATGTCCAGCACCTTGAGAGACCTGCCCTATCGAATGGCGGCGCTCCAATTCCAGCGTGCCGTCGAGGAGATGGAAATTTGGAGTGCGAATAGCGACGGTTTTTCCTTCACCATCAGTTACTTCAAAAGCTTTGCCGGTCCCGGCTTTCACGGAAGACCAGGTTACGTAGCATCCTGGCGCCCGCTTTACGGAGGCTATGGCGCAGCCGAAATCACAGGTTCACCATTTAAGTCTTTCGACGAGGCCGAAGTCGCCTGCGATGCGAAGCTCACACGCCTAGTGGGTAAATAGAGCGGATGGGCGGGGCCGCTGGTGATGGCAACAAAAAACCCGCCGCCAGTCGGCAGCGGGCTTTGTACGCACGAATACTGGCCCTCTCGGGTTGAGTTCAGATTCTCACAGTCGGGTGAATGCAAAGTAAAGGCTGAGCGCTCACCTACCAGCGCGTCGAATGGCGCGGTCGCTAGGAACGCCCAGAAAGAGGCCGCCAAAGGTGGGGGATGCCTTGCCGGCGGCCTAAGTCAATGGAGGGACAAGGGTGTCCCACCACTAATCTAGTGTCGCTAAACTGCTTCGGCCAGATCGTGCGCATTCGCCTTTTATCCAGCGTCTATCTTCGGGATATTCGCAAGCGAGCTAAGAATTGGGACTTTTCCCCACTTTTGAGGAAAAGTCCGCCGCGCGCGTTCACCGGACCAGGCCGCCTTCTGATAAAGATCTGTATTTTCAGGCAGCCTTCAACGAGAACAAGGCCGACCTGTCAGGCACAAAAAGCCATCCCATGAGCCAACGGCTCCCGCCGCGACCAACGCTGCTACCTGTCGCTGCCGATCATCCTCATTGGTCGCCATAACAATATGTATGCGGCGGGCTGTATTACCCCGCCGCGCTTCCAGCAATGCCAGACGACGGGAAAGGGCGGCTTTCATGTTTGCACTCCCATGACAGCGTGGACCAGTTCGTTGTCCGGCATTGCCTTCATGGTCTCCTCTGACATGCGCGGGAACGGGATATGGCCCTGGTCTTCCCGGTCAGCATCTTCGATGGCGACCGCTCGTAACATGGATTGCATGACGCAATCGTATTCCTGATCCGTCATCGATGCTGATAACCGGTCGCGATGCCATTTCGCCGAAGGCAGTTCACCGTCGCCGATCCACTCCGGGCAAGATTGGCCTGCCCCTATGAGGTGGTCCGGTTTCAGTCTTAATGCATAATCGGCTTTTCGGCCATTGCTTGCGCTGCTGGCGGAAGCGATCCGGCTGGCTTTGAAGGCCAGGCGATGGCCTCTGGCGCCGGCGGTTTATATCCGAGCGATGAGTGTGGTCGCTCGGTGTTGTAGTAGCGCCGCCATGCCTCGATGATGACCTTGGCCTCGGCGAGGCTGTAGAAGATCTCACCGTTGAGCAGTTCGTCGCGAAGCTTCGAGTTGAAGCTCTCGCAGTAGCCGTTCTCCCAAGGGCTTCCGGGCTCGATGAACGCGGTCTTGGCGCCGACAGCTGCAATCCACTCTCGCACTGCCTTGGCGATGAACTCCGGCCCGTTATCAGAACGAACGTGGCCGGGCACGCCGCGTAGGATGAACAGGTCCGACAAGACGTCGATGACGTCGGTCGAGTTGAGCTTGCGATCAATCCGGATCGCCAGACATTCTCTGGTGAACTCGTCGATGATGTTGAGCATGCGGAACTTCCTGCCATTGTGGGTCCGGCCCTCGACGAAGTCATAGGACCAAACATGGTTTGGATGCTCGGGCCGAAGCCGGACGCACGATCCGTCATTCAGCCAGAGTCTGCCTCTCTTCGGTTGTTTCTGAGGAACCTTCAGCCCCTCCCGCCGCCAGATACGCTCGACACGCTTGGCATTCACCGTCCAACCCTCGGACCGCAGCATCGCCGTGATCCTGCGATAGCCATAGCGGCCGTAGCGTAAGGCCAGACTGATGATGTCGGTCGTCAATGCCTCTTCATCCGGTCGGCTTTGCGGCTTCTTGCGCTGGGTCGAGCGATGCTGGCCCAGAACCTTGCAGGCAAAGCGCTCCGAGACGGAGAACTTCACCATGACATGGTCGACGCAGCGGCGACGGCGGGAAGGGCTCAGAAGTTTCCCGAGGCAGCCTCTTTCAGGATCAGCTTCTCGAGCGTCAGGTCCGACACTGCCTTGCGCAGCCGGTCGTTCTCTTTCTCAAGCTCTTTCAAGCGCTTTACCTGATCGCCCTTCAGGCCACCAAACTCCTTGCGCCACCGGTAATACGTGAACTGCGTCACGCCGATCGAACGAACCGCTTCGCCAACCGATCTGCCTTGTGAAAGCAAAACATCGACCTGGCGCAGCTTCGCGACGATCTCTTCCGCCTTGTGCTTCTTCTGGGGCATTCCAATGTCCTCTCTAACGGCTAATAGCCTAATTCAGGGAGGACCACTTTTCAGGGGGCAGACCAGTCGCTGCTGGCAAACTGCTGGCCGGCGACAGCGGTACAAATGTCCGACCCCGGCCGCCGCCAGATCACCAACAATTCGTTGGGCCGCGTCGTTCTCGTTTCCAGCTTCACAAGCCGGGATTGTAGATTGCGCGTCGTCATGGTGACACCATCACCCGATGGATGAACCTGTCTGAGGGTGAGGCCCGGCCATTGGCGATCAAGGCCGCCGTCACTGACTCGCACTCGGCCACAGAGTCGCCGACGATACGATGACATGTCCGGAAAGATGCTGGCGACAGTCTGACCTCGATATCCTTCAATCGCGCTTCAATGCTTCTGGTCATGTCAGTATCCCCAGGGCTTGTGGCAGCCGATACTCATTGCGCTGTCATCCTTTCCAGCCGCTCAAGACGCTCCGCCAATTCGGCCGTTTCGAATGCCTTCACATAGGCTTCAACGAGTTTGCCGATCTCGCCGGCATCGGCGGGAGTAATTTCGCCATTTGCCACCGCCGAGAGAACAGCAGAAGTCACGGTCGCCGCATCGCCAGCGCTATTGATGGAAGGCAGATCGAAGGTGACCGGGCGATCCTTCCGAGGCGGGAGGATGCGGTCCATGCATAGTCTCAGCGCCGCCATGTCACCGTTCAGCGCCATCTCTACCGCCTTGTTCGTCAACGCCTCGGCTTGCCCGTCCAGCAGGTTTTCCAGCGCAACCGTGGTCGCGTTACGCGATCCCTTCGGGCGCCCGGCAGGGTTGCCAGACTGCCCCTTTTCGAATGGCCTCCCGCGCTGCTTCCCGACTGTATCATCAGCGCCGGCCATCAATTCAGTCCTCCTAGGTACGCTGCGCCACAGACGGTCCAGAAAAATGAAAGGGAGCCGTGGCGCATTTCACAACGGACGATCGACTCCATCAATGCGGCAACCACCTCCGGGCATTGCGTCTCCTGCGCTAGGGTCAAATAGTCCCGAGCTTCGGTCTCGCCAAACCTCACCTCGTCGTCGGTCGTCCCGGTCGCGCTGAACAGTTCGAATGCCTCGGCATCCGTGATCATGTTAGGCAAGCTGCCATAGGTCGCTTTCGTGGATAGGGCCTCGATAAATCCGCTCTCCATCAATCCTGGCCCGGCCTGACAGATGCCACCGAGCACGAAAGCCAAGAATGTGTTGGAATGGATGCCGCGCGCGAACGAGAGGGCGGTTTCAAAATGCTGCCGTCCCAACGCGTGGTCCAATACATCATTGCCTGTCTTGTCAGGGCGCCAGAACACGAATTGCCCAAAGATGCTGTCGGATTGAAACGGCTCCGGCCGTTCCCGGACAAAGCTCGGGAGCCCGAGGGGTGCTTCTTCAAGGCCGGTCATGTAAGCTCCCTTCATGAAAGCTCTTGCCTGGATGACATTGCAGGCCGCGATTGTTGCGGCGTTTGTAATTTCAGAGTTCGATGTCGGTCGTCAGCTCGGCAAAGAACCTGACTACGGCACCGCCTTTGCGTTTGGCATCTTGACGGCGTTTCTCGTCACGGCGGCAATCGTCATCGTTCGTGACAAGGTGTTAGCGTGGCGGTCCCGTCGCGCCACGCCAACCGGTGGTATCGATCTCGACGCGGGGACGGCCCTCGACATTCCGGCTATTGGCTCCGGTGATGGCGAGCCTGGCAGTGAGCGCCAGCGCCTTGCTGCTCCCTCGAGGAGCGGTGGCGATGGCCCGAAACTGATCGGTAGCCGCCGGATCGGTTAAGAGTCGGGCGAGGTCGTCGAGATTGCGCCCAACATTCCAATTCTGGATCGCCTGCATTGCCTTCTGAGGCCACTTGAACCCACCAGTAGCGATAATCTGCGCCGCGTTGTTCGCCAAGCCGATCCGCCCGAGCGTATCCACATCCTTCTCGCCTTCGGGCCAGTAAATGAAGTGCTCCTGCTCACCCTCGAACGGATTACCACCGGCGAAGTATGGGGTGGCGGTAAAGCCTTCCGGCTTGCGGTACTGCCAGCCCGTCGCGCCGACGGTGTCCGTCACGCGATAGACGTTCATCGCGTTGCCGTCCTTCCGCATGATCTTAATCCGAACCGGGATGCCGCCGATGCAGTAGATGTGACGCCGCTTCTCATCGTCCCGGATGCGCGGACCCTCGTCGCCAGCCACCACGAAACGCGGCTTGCCACCCTGATCCGGCGAGGTGCGACGAGGGAACGTCGGAGCCGCGTTTAGATCGATCGGAGGCGGTGTGGGCTTCGTCGCCTCTGTCGGCCGAGACGCCGCCGCGCCGCGCGTTACGCCGATACGAATCCAAGACGGGACTGTTGCCGTGCCAGCTTGAGGCGACGGCGGGTTCGTCGCAATTCTTCCATCCCGTCTACGAGGTTCTCCAGAGCCTCGAGAGCGGGCTGAACCTGGTCGAAGGCGCCGGACAACTTGACGAGGATGCGGCTTGCCAGAACCCGATCTACCAGATCGTCCCGGCTGAGAAGATCCTTGCCTTTGAGATCCAATCGGTGATGGAGACCGAGAAGGGCCCTGACATCCGAGAGCGCTCGTCGGGATGGAAGGAGGTCATGTCGCAGATCGTGCTCGAATACGGCGACGTGCAGGGCCTTCAATACGGCGTCGATCCGTGGATCAGTGGTCGCGCCATCGGCCTGTCGTTCCACCCGGCGCGCCGCTACGAAGGTCTCAAGCGGTTGTAGAGTTTCTCAAGCACGCTTCGCATGACTGCAAGGTCTTGCTGAGGGATGCCGCTGAGTTGCTCGGCTTCGAACTTGGCAAGCTGGGCAATAAGCCTCGTGAAAAGGCTGCGTCCACCTTCTGTGAGAGCAAACGCGCTCGGCTTGCCGTCAACATATGGATGCCGTTAACGGTCTCTTCAACGGCATAGGGAAGGTCACGCGCAAAACGACCAGGCTTTACCGTGACAATGTAATTGGCGGTGCAATTTGAATCGCACCAGATGGATTCAATCCGCACGCGCATGAGGTCTGGAAGAGTATCCACGACTGCCCGCATGAGACGGTATTCGGACAAGACATCCCATCGGCTATCGATAATGACCCCTTTATAGGGGATCGCGCCGTGAGGTGCCTTGGGACCGGCTTCCGCGATCAATCGCATTCTGATGCGCGATCGCCTCCGCAATCGCTTCCTGATCCACGGTACTCAGAAAGTCGTCAGTCATTGGTGCCGCCATTCGCCAGAAAGTGCCCGACTCAAATGATAGCACGCGCCCTGATCCGGTAAAGAACCAAACGGGAACATTTCCGCAGGGCGTGCTAATGTGCCGAGGAAAGATTCGTACGCGCGACAGCCGCCGTTAGGAACGCAAGCCATGCTTTATTTCGACACCGGTGATCATCCGACCGACCACAATCTGAACCGCCTGAACCACTTCGCATCGTTTGACCGTTTTGATGGAGATGCCGAGCAAATGCATGGCTGGCTGACGGGCGTGATGGAATCGATACGCGCCCTGCCAAAAGCCGCAGCGGCTCATTTCACGGGATACTATTTTCTGGGTGACTCGCATTTTCGGATGCAGGCTGACCGCTGGGCGGAGGCTTGGCGCAAACTTGTCGAGGAATTGCGCGGGCACGTTGCGGCTGCCCATGCCGATCCCGCTCTCAAACGCAACGGTCCGAACGGTCATCCGAATGTCTCTGACCGGCGGGAAACGCGCGGCGAGAAGATCATCGCTCTCTGCGAGCAGCTCGAAAAGGAATCGTGGGGTACGCAGGAGTTCGACGGCATATTGGCCCGTATCGATTCTATCGCGGTAGGAGGCGTTCGTTCGGATGTGGCCGCGCTAAAGAAGCTATCGGCACGCAAGCGCATCCCGGATGTCAGCGAACACAGATATTGGATTGTTCGGCATATTTCTCATATGCGCTTGGTGGCCGATCAGTTTCACCATCTTGAGTGATGCGCCGAGCCTGAACCTTTGGCTAGCGCCGAGCGCCTATGACAAAAATCGCCGTCTGTCTTCGCGCGCGATCAGCGCGTATTCAATAAATCCTGAAAGGGCCGCTGCGGGGCCCTGATCGCAGTTGCTCAAAATGCAGTCTTCAGCCCGTCAGAGATAACGCTCAATTGTCGCTACGGACGCCAAGAGCGCGCTCCAGTCCATCGACAAGCGCTGCCCGCTGTTCAGGAGTGCGGGTATCGAGATTCTGCTGCCGCCATCGAATCGCAGGAAGCGAAGAGGCATGAGGAACATGGAGCAGGGACCAGTCCGGCTCGCCGCGCTCAAAGCCAAGAAGGAAAGTCTTGTGTCGATCCGGCATGCCGCCGATCAGGATTGCGATCATCTCGTCCTGCGCTTTAATGAGATCCGCAATCTCTACAGGCTCATCGGTCATGCCGACGAAACCCGCCCTGTATTCCTGCGTGAGGTCTTTCTTCTTTCCGGATAGCACCTCATACATCGGCCGGTTGTGGCTAATGAGATAGACGAGGAAGGCTTCGCGGAGGTCGTCAGTTATGCCCTCACTGGCCAACAGGTTGCGCACATCGAAGAGGTCGCGGGGGTGCTGACGATCGAGCGCCGCCACGAGCTTGCCGGCGAACAGGTCCGCGAACGAGACTACAGGCATTTCGGCGTATCCGAACTCTTCTTCGACCCTCTGCGCGACAGGCCGCAGTTCCGGGTCAAAGACTGTTCCCCGCGTGACAGGAGACAGTTCTATTTTCACCTGAGCCTGGTCGGCGCTGATGAACAGCTTGGTGACAGCTTCGTCGGTGAAACCCTGCCTCACTTTCGCTTTCGCGATATTGGCGAGAATGGCCGCCTCGATGCGCTTCATCGCGGCATCGATCCGGACGAGCGAGTCCGCGCGCGGCATCACGGGCAGGAACATCAGGTCGATATCGACCGAGAGCCTTGGCATGTCGCGCAGGAACAGGTTGATGGCCGTGCCGCCTTTGAGCGCAAACACCTCTTCCGCCGCCACGAACGGAATGATGCGTAACAGCAGGATGACCTGTCTGCGATAGATTTCACTCGTTGGCATCGAGGTCTTTCGGAACGGTGATCTGGTAGACAGGATCAAGGCGCCCGCCACGCGCGATCATGCGCTTGCCGGAGCCGAGATCGATCCGGCTGCGGTCTATTCGCTTGAGCCAGGAATGACCGTGACGGTCAGCGAAGAAGAAGAACAGGCGCTTGACCTTTACGCTGGCGCAGTCGGCGAGCAGTTTCTCCATGCGCCGGGGGCTGAGATTGGAGAGGCCCTGCACGATCTTGTCGGCATTGTCGAAGCTGGCCCGGTTGGGCAACTCATCCAGGAATTCAAGGATCGCCCGCTCCGGCGTCGAAAGCGTCAAAGGCCAGTCCCATTGGCCCCAGGCCATGGAGACGGTGTTGCCGCCCTGAAGTTTCATCAGGTTGCGGCCACTGTTGGATTTGACGTTCCACGCAAGGCTGGTGAGTCCGTAATGGACGGGATCGTTGCGGAACAGGCGCGTATCGTTGTGATATATGAATCGCTGCTCCAGCCCGAGTTTGTTGACCCACGCTGGCGGTCCCTTGGGACCGTAGAGATGAACTTCGGCGGGTTGCTGACTCAGGTAATGGGACAAGCCATGGAGATCGAGCGCGGTCTGGCCACCCACTATGAGCGGCGAGTATTGCAGGATCGTCTGGAGCGATATGACGATCTGTTGCCATTTGAGGGGGCCGCGCGAACGGGCGAACACGTTGCGGGCGGGCTGCTCCAGCCAACTGCTATGGACGTAGTAGTTTCGCAGCTGACGCGTAACGCCATGGCCTTCCAGCCACGGACCATCGACAACGAGCCCTTCAGGCAGCTCGTTTTCCAATCGGTTTATTTTGGTCGCATTTGGTCCAGCCATGCTTGACATTATGGCACGATTCCAAACCAAATGCTAGTTTGATATCCATCACATATGTCAAACAAGGCTGGTCATCGGGCCGCGCGGGCAAACTCGACCGGTTTGGAACAAGCTGTGAACAGGACTTCGCATGATGGGCTAAGTGATCGAAAATACGCGAAACACCCGTAAGTTGATGGATTAACACTCAAAGCGTCATCAATGGCAAAACTCACTTTGAACTTTGCGCCCCTGTCTCTGGAAGGGGCTACCACGGTCCTGATTGGAAGCCATGCATACGATGCGGAACGTCTGGCAGACTTGCGCAGCTCATTCCGTACGACGCATGTGTTCCGCCGCGATGGCGATACGGTGCTCGATATTCCAATCGCGGTAGGCGCGAAGCCGTTGGGTAACGTCACGCAGCAAGTAGATCTTGCGAAAGAGCGCAAGCTGTGGGCCGGTCTGATGCAGGCAACGCTTCTGCGCGTCTTCGCAGGACAAAGGGATATTTATTCGGACTATCCCGTTACCGTGATCGGATCGGTCAGTAAGGGACTGATCCACCATCGGTCCTTGCCGGCCTGGATGCAGCGGCGGACTTCGCTTCAATTCGAGACGCGCACCATCTTCTCTGGCCGCGACAGCGCCACTGCGGGTTTGATCGTCGAGACACGCACCCGTAACTTCAGCAACAGCCGCATTGGCTCGCGGCAACGTTATGTTGGCATTACCACCGTATTCTCAAGCGACGCCAGCTATCTGTTGAGCGATAGGACTTCCGCCGTACCCTACGATGAATATCCTCAGGCTCTGTTCGAGACTGTGAAGCGGTCGATTGCCAAAGTCCGCACAGACGACAATTGGCGCAGCACGGACAAGGTCCGGCTGGTGTTCCACGTTTTCAAACCTCTTAAGGATGCGGAAGCAGAGGCGATCAAACGCGCGGTCGAAGACCAGGGCCTCAGCGAGGTAACCTTTGCATTCGTGCACATCGCCCAGGATCAACCCCTATCTTGTGTTCGACAACACGCAGGACGGCATCGGCTACGGCAACGCGAAGAAGGGCATTCTTGGTCCATCGCGAGGAAACTCGGCGACTTCGAGTCCCTCATTGTATTTTCGGGAGCGTCGGAGCTGAAACAGGCGAGTGATGGCACGCCGCGACCCTGCCTCCTGAAACTGCATCGGCTCTCGACTTTCAGCGACATGACATACCTTGCACGGCAGGCGTATGAGTTCGCAGGTAATTCGTGGCGTATGCTCGCGCCCGAGCCGTTCCCGATCACAATCCGCTATTCTGACCTGATCGCCGAGCGACTGGCCGGACTAAGCGCTGTTTCCGGTTGGGACCCGGATACCATTCAGTTTGGGCAGATCGGTAGAACGTTGTGGTTCTTATGACGGGACAAATCGGGCTCTATGACTTTGCTGAAGACCTGAGAGCGCACGCCGCTATTGCGACAGGCCCACTGCATGTGCGGGCATTCTGCGCCTGGCTGCTGAAAGACACGAATGCGCTGCGGACACTGGTGGAAGCAGCCACTGAAAATGGCCAGCAGCGGCATCCGGAACATGTCGCGGTTCTGGGGTATGCTGCTGTCTCCGGCCAGCTTCCTGGCGAGACCACTGCGCTGCTGCGAGAAGACGTGGCTCAGCTCGCAGGCCGATCATACTTTGCGAGCGGACGGCCGCTGCGCTTCGAGATCGATGGCGTTGCGCTCCTCGGGGTTGCGCTTGGCGCGTCGCAATCAAGTCTTGCTGGGAACAGTAGCTGGCTTACGCATGTGCTCGATCGCTCGTTGTCATTACTCGACGATGAATGGAATCGAGGTCTGGTGGAAACGGCAAAGCTTGTACTGGGCGGGACAGGTTTGACCATCTCTCCCACGGATCTCTGCATTGCCACGGCATCCCGAGGCATAGGTCAGATGCCAGCCGATCTAGCGGCTGCGTGGGCATCAGCAATGGCTTTCACACGGCCTGAGACACCTGACCGGGCCGCCGCGCGCTTGGTGGCATTACAGGAACTGACGGCACGCGCAGCTCAAATTGTGCCGCGCACCGCGACGCGCGGCGATTTGGTTGCAATCCTCGAAGGAACGAGCCGTTCACTCAAGCGCTGGCCATACGGAGAGAAGACGCTCCGTTCGATGCCGGCGCTCTGGGAGATCGCGAACGAATATAATGTGCAGGATATGCTTTGGGCCGTTCTGGCGCCGCTGTTTCCGGACCTTGAGGACGAAGAAAGTCTGCCCTCGCTGGGGCCGAAGCATCCCCGCGTTGATTTGGGTATTCCACGCTTACGCACGATTATTGAGGTCAAGTTCCTGCGGCGCGATCGGCAGGCGGATCGGGCTCAGTTGATCGAGGAGGTTGCAGCCGACGCGAGCCTCTATTTGAGCAAAACAACCGATTACGACGGTATTATTGCGTATATCTGGGACGATGCCGCGCAGACCGATCAACATCACGAGATCAAAATGGGTCTTGAAGCGATCTCCGGCATTATTGCGGCCGTGATTATCCCGCGACCCGCAAAAATGGCGCGGACGGCATAGGCGGGCCTTGCCTGCGTTTCGATCCAACAAGACGCTGGCGACATCTAACCGGCGGAAGGTTGACCACGGAATCTCGGAGAGTCTCCTGACGAGGGATGAATCTGCGATACGGTTCACTGGCGCGTTGATGGCTCGCTTTTGGTCAGAGGATCGTACCTGCTTAATCGGAGGTCTGCTCCAACAATGCCCTAGCCACCCAGTGCGCGCGATAGCTTCCATATCCGGGGAGCGGTAGGCCTCGTTTCTCACCAAAGGAGGGCCTTAGAGGACTATGGAGTAGACATAGTTCGCATCATCACCTGAGGCGGTGCGCCAATTAAATGCTGATCTGCATTGACCCAATTCCAGCTTTGGACTGAGTAAGCACCGGGTAAGCGGCCGGATAGCTAAGCTGACGCCGACATAGGTGCCTAAGAGAGTAGCAGAATAGCTTCCGCGCGCTTTATTCTGTTCAATTTTTCCGATTGCATCGCGCATAACTCCCGGCGAGTAGGATGGCTCAGCTCATCTTGAATGAGATGGCCACAGCATCGCCTTGCCCAGAATCCACGCAGATCACTGCCCAAATTTAACGCCGTGCATGCACTAAACGGGTGCACAAGCGATGGAAGGATAACCGGAGCTCAGCATCCGTTGTCGGCAGGCAATCCGGAGCGGGAAAGATAGGCACGCGAAAATCCCCGCGCGGGCAGCGAAATGCGGCCGCCGCCAAATTTAGTTCTTGGTTTATGTTTTCTGGAATATCTCGTTAGAGCGGCTTGCAAGCATCACTCGTCCCAGTTCGCCTGCTCACCCAGGCGAGGCGCCGTCCTCCGAAAAGTCCTGCATTTTCAGATCTCCAATGAGGCCGTCTGGGGTCGGCTTATGGCGTTCCTGCGCCGATCGATGAAATTTTATGCAGTGCTCATCGTCAATAACTCCAGCCTCACTCCTTCCCTCGGAATTCAATCGACGGAAATCGCTGACGTGAGGGGCTAAGCGAGCATGAACGGGCATCCCCGCTTTGGCAGCCGGTCTTAGGTGCTGCCAAAGGCTAAGTGCGAAGCAGACCGTAGCAATAGCGAGTGCCGATAGGCTGGCACATGTTTTGCTTTGTGTGGCGCGGGACACGTTCAGGAGCTGTCCCCTGGTGATCGCTCTACGGGATCTGGTCCCAGGAAACGATAACCCGCCCCTTCGTCGCTTTCTTAGTTTGGTGAGGATCATGTCCAACGCTCAAGAGGACAACCGAATACACGCGAAACGGTCGCGGCGTCTTACGTGCTGCCGAAAGATAAGGCGTCGCTTTTCCGCGACCCCTCTTAGTTCTCGCGCGCATTGACCCTTCCAAGGAGGGGAATGCACCGATGACATCACAATCGCCATATTCGCAAACACTTCAGACGTCCGGGCGCACCGCGCGTCGTCGATTCGACCTGGGGATCTTGCAATTCGCCCTCACGCTGGGCGGCTGCAGCGCACTCTTCGATGTAGGAGTCGCGCACGCCGAGCCTCTTTCCACGCCCAGCTTTTCTGGCCCGCTTGTGCCAAATTCCGATCCCTTCTCGATAGATGCGGGTTCGCTTGGTTCGGTTTTCGTCGGCGGCCAACTGATCGGAATCGGCGCAGTCCAAACTCATCCCACCCACGCCGGGGGTACTGGCAATGAGGGCAGTTTCGTCGATGTGACCAGCGCTCAGATCGAGCTTCAAACGACCAAGGGGCCGGTGCAGTTCTACATTCAGGGTGGCGCATATTCTGTGCCAGTCCTCGGCTCCTCCTATCTGCAAGCGACAAAGGCGACAGGCCAGCTATACGGTCCAGTTTCTGTTGCTTATGCCAAGGCGGTGATCAATCCTGAGCTGTCAGTTGTAGCGGGCCACCTGCCAACTTTGGTGGGGGCCGAGTCGACCTTCACCTTCCAGAACATCAACATCGCGCGCGGGCTGCTTTGGAATCAGGAGAACGCAGTCAACCGCGGTGTTCAGATCAATTATGGGCACGGCCCGCTCAGCGCGTCGGTGTCGCTGAACGATGGCTTTTTCTCAGGCACATTGAACTGGCTTTCGGGCGCGCTGACCTATGCGATCGATTCGTCGCATTCGATCGCCTTCGTGGGTGCAGGCAGCCTGTCGCCAAACGACAAATCTTCAACTGCAACGCCGCTATTGCAGAATAATAGCAGCATCTTCAACCTGATCTACACATACACCAGCGGCCCGCTAACACTCACGCCCTACTTGCAATACAATCACGTTGGGCGTGATGACCGACTCGGAATTGATCGCGCGGCCGGCACCTTTGGAGGTGCCCTCCTCGCCAAATACGCGCTGGACAAGGAGTGGTCCGTCGGCGCCCGCGCCGAATATATAAAAGCGACCGGCGGAACGTGTGGCGCCGACCCTAACTGCACGCCGACAAATTTGCTCTATGGGGCAAAGAGCGACGCCTGGTCGCTTACCATTACTCCGACTTACGAGAAGGGCTTATTCTTCGTGCGTGGAGAGTTGTCCTATGTCCGAGTTGGCCATCTCGAAGCCGGCTACGGCTTCGGCCGCGATCTCAACCAACGCGATCAGGTCCGAGCGTTGGTGGAGACCGGCATTCTCTTCTGACGGCTATCGGAGCGGCGCGGTCGAGGGATCGCGCCGCTCCGGCAAGGGCGTATGGACGCGCCTTCCGCGCTAAGCGTTGGAACCCGGCGCAGATACCGGACGGCGTTTATGAGTCCTGAGCCTAGTCTCCGATTCGCTTCAGCTCCGCGATCAACCGGTCCAGCGCGTCGGCAAGCATCGGCCCGCCGCACACCGTGAGATCTTCAGGAATCACGATGCGCCGCGATGGCGGATACATCTTTTCCAGCGCCGGGTGCAGCAAAAGCGCGCTGCCTTCGTCTTCGGCGACATCGCTGCCGTCCGATATCAGGATAAGATCCGGTCGAGCGGCAACAATGGCTTCAAGCTTTGCAAACCCGCCGTGCGTAATGCCAAGACCGGGTGCCGCGTTCGACAGCCCAGTGACCGAGAGCAGTGCACTCGTGAGGCTGTCATCGCCCGACACCCAGCCACGCCGCGACAGCGCCAGCACCCGATAAGGCCTGCGCGCCGCTGCCTCCTTTGCGCGGGCCACCGCGGTATCGAGTCGTGCGATCTGGATCTGCGCGCGATCCGGATGCCGGACAAGATCGCCCATCCGACGAATCTGTTCCTTCACGTCATCGATCGATGTTGCGACATCGAACTCGACCACGTGCATCCCTTGCTGCTTCAGCAGCTCCCGCGTCGCGCGCTTGGTGTACTGGGTGGCAACAACGACGTCGGGTCTGAGCATCAGCACGTCCTCCGCCTCGCCGGAGAGCCGCCGATACTTCTTTGCCTTGTCCGCGGCGTAGGAGCGTGCGGCATCGCGCGAATAAGGGCTAAGGCCGACGATCTGTACCGGGTCGGCGAGCGTCATCAGAAGCTGATCGGTGCACAGATTAATCGACGCAACACGCGGCAGATCCGCGGCGTGCGCGGGCGTGACGATGCCGACGGTCAAGGCCAGGGTGACGGCGACAAGATCACCGTTTCTCAGTGCGGCGATACCGGCCCGGATCGCCTTGCGAAAGCGATGCAATCTCGTACGCCGCAACATCGCGATCAAACTTCCGCCCACGGCACGAGGACGATTTCGCGTTCATGGTCGGCACGATAGGTTCTGATACGAAAGACCTCGGACATGATGGCCTCCGAAAGCGCGTCGGCAGGTGGTCCCTGCGATACCAGGCGCCCTTCGGACATCACCAGAATAATATCGGCGAAACGCGCGGCGAGCCCGAGATCATGCGTCACCACGACAACCAGCGTGCCGCTATCGGCCGTTGCCCGCAGTTTGATCAGGATCTCGATCTGATAGCGTGGATCGAGCGATGCAGTCGGTTCATCGGCCAAAAGCACTGGCGCTTCCACCGCCAGCACCCGCGCCAGCGCGACCCGACAACGCTCGCCGCCCGACAATTCCGTCACGCGACGATCGCTCAAATCTATCACGTCAGCCATCTGCATCGCCCGCTTCACGGCCGCGGCATCGTGGTCGGTCAGCCTCCCGGGATCGATCGCACCGTGCGGGTATCGTCCAAGCGCCACGACATCCTTTGTCGGCAGCGGCCAATGTATCTGGTGACCCTGCGGCAGATAGGAAAAACGGCGCGCGCGTTCCTGAAGGCTTAGAGATGATAGCGCGTCGCCGCAAACTTCGATCCTGCCTTTCGAGGGCAGCAGTCCCGCCAACACCCGCAGCAATGTGGTCTTGCCTGCGCCATTCGGCCCGACCAGCGCGACAAGGTGCCGACCGGGGAGTGCCAGCGAAATGTCGCGCAGGACGACTCTCTTTCCGAGGCTCGCCGACAGCGATGATGCGACGAGAATAGCCGTCTCGCTCATGCCACTCCTCCACCCAGCGCCCGCCGCTCGCGCACGATCAGGTAGAGGAAGAACGGCACTCCGATCAGCGCGGTCAGGACGCCAACCTTGATGTCCGAGGTCGAGGGAATGACGCGCACCGCGATATCGGCCGCGAGCAGTAGCGCCGCGCCGGTCAGTGCGCTCGGTACCAGCAGCCTTGCCGGATCGTAGCCGATCAGAGGGCGCATCAGGTGTGGGGCGACCAGTCCAATGAAGCCGATGGCGCCGGCCACTGCGACTGCACCGCCAACGCCAAGGGCAACGCCGAGGATCGTCCACAACCGAAGCCGGCCGACGTTGACCCCCAGGCTGAAGGCGGCCTCTTCACCGAGACTGAGCGTGCGAAACGCATGACGCTGGCTCATCAGTGCCGCCGCTCCCGCAACGATGAACGGCAGCGCCAGCGCCACATGCCGAAAGCTGCGGTCTTCCAGCGATCCCAGCAGCCAAAATGCAATTTCCAACGCCGCGAAAGGGTTGCTTGACAGGTTCATCGTCAGCGACGTCGCCGCGCCTGCAAGAGCGGAGATCGCCAGCCCGGCGAGGATCAGGATCAGCAGACTCGTCTCGCGCCCCGCGATCACGAGCAGCACGAACACTGAAGTAAACGCAGCCAGGATCGCCGCCATCGGCAATACAAAGGAATGAATGTCGGCCAATCCCAGCGCGATCACCAGCACCGCGCCGAGCGCCGCCGCCTGCGGCGCGCCGAACAGCGAGGGCGATGCCAGGGGATTGCGCAGAAGTCCCTGCAGGGCGGCGCCCGACAAACCGAGAATCGCGCCGATGGCTATCGCGAGGATCGTACGCGGCAAGCGGATCTCCAGCACAATGATCCGCTGAACTTCGCTACCGCCACCAAACAAGGCATGGAGAATCGTTGCCGGCGACAACGCTACAGGGCCTATCCCCAGCGACATCAGCGTCAACAACGTGACACTCGCGCACAGGGCGAGCGTCACGATCGCTCGCTGGCGACCGGCGACGGTCACCATGTGACGTTGTAAGCACGGCACGCCGCGGGTCCGGCTGGCTCGGCAGCGCATTTCGCGAAACCCATGACGGCCCTTTATTTCTGCCCTGTCATTTTCTGACCCGCCATCGTGCGCTGGAATGCATCACCGGCTGATCGCTTTGCGGTCTTTATCCGCTTCCACGCATGCATCCATGTTAGCGTCCTGATGGACACGAATGGCCGCCAACGCTCGCGCACCAGCAGTGGGATTGAGGACATCCCCGCGCCGCGTTGCCGTTTCACCGCTTGGCGAGCTTGATGCGGTCCAAACAAGCACAGCGGAAGACCCTGCGCAACCGCGAACGTTCTTCTGCATCGCAGCTAATATAAAGAGAGTGTAATTGATTTTAGAATCGCGCGAGATAGCTGGGCAGTTCGCGCTCGAATTCCGGGAAGTAGTGTGAAATCACGGAAATGTCGAAGCGGGCGAGGATCGACTCCTTGGGCTCCCGTTCAAGCAGGAAGCGAAAGGCGGCCTCGATGCAGCGCTCGGGCGTGTGCTTTCCGGCGGTCAGCTGCTGGCTCTTGACTTCAGACATTGTAACGCGGTGACGAGTCTCGCCCTTTCCTTCGCGCACCAAAACTTCGAAGCTAAGCGCGCCGCCGTCGTCCACTCGCCGAACCTCGATCATAGGTTGCTCCTATTCACCACTGCTCGTCTCGTCTCAGCCTCATCGTCCTGGTATCGCGCAATACGGCATCGGCCGATCTATCGCTCTGCTTGGGAGATCAAGCCTCTCTGAACCGGTAGAACTCTCGCAAAAGGCTAAATACTAAATAGCGAGCTTGGTTAGTACCACTTGATAAATCAACAGAGTCTGTTCCCGCGTTTCGCGCTCTCGATTGTCTCTCGAGATTGAACCTCTGTGTATCAGCAAAAGACGGAAAGCTATCGATAAGGCGAAAGACACATGTCGCAAACGGAGCAATCGCCCGAGACGCCGTCGTCATTTGCGGCACCGCAGGTGAGCGTTCCGAAAGGCGGCGGAGCTATTCGCGGATTGGGTGAGAAATTTCAAACCAATCCGGTGAATGGCACAGCAACCCTCTCCGTTCCAATTCCGCTGAGCAAGAGTCGCAGCGAATTTCAACCTGCACTCGCTTTGTCTTACAGTTCCGGGTCGGGCAATGGCCCTTTCGGACTGGGTTGGACGCTCGGACTTCCTTCTATCTCCAGGCGGACGGACAAGGGCGTTCCGCGTTACGTGCCTTTCGCGCGCCGTGCCGAAAATGTTGCGGCAGCCGATGTTGCGGCAGATATCTTCCTGTTGTCCGGATCGGAAGATCTCGTGCCGATCACCGCAGCAGACGCGCCGTGGACAGCGTATCGGGAGGTGAGCGACTACTTTGTGCGAGCCTTTCGACCTCGCATCGAAGGAACCTTTTCGCGGATAGAGAGCTGGACCCGCATCGCCGACGGCGACACCCACTGGCGCACCATTTCCCGAGACAACGTTCTCACCGTATACGGCGAAACGCTTGCGTCGCGCATTGCAGATCCTGAAAATGCACAGTGCATTTTCGAGTGGCTTATCTGCCGCAGCTACGACGATCGCGGAAACGCTATTGAGTATGAATACGCAGCCGAAGGCGACGATGGCGTCGATGTCACCCGCGCCAGCGAGCGCCTCCGATCCCGGAGCGCGAACCGGTATCTGAAGCGTATCAGGTATGGAAACCGCAGGCCGGTGCTGCTCGATGTTTCACTCGATTCGGCGCGCCGCAATCATCTTCCACGGCCGCAGGTCGATCCGCAAACCGGATGGCTGTTCGAAGTCGTGCTCGACTATTGCGACGAGCCATTTGCGCATGAACCCGAGGCGGAGGGATTCGAACGTGTGCGCTGGACGGACGATCGGTCGCTTCCAAGGCACGCGCGTTGCGATCCGTTTTCGAGAACGCGCGCCGGTTTCGAGATCCGCACGCATCGATTATGCCAGCGAATTCTCGTCGCGCATCGCATGCCGGAGCGGCTTGGGACCGCGCGAACGCTCGTGCGTGACATTCAGCTCGATTACGACGCCAGATCGCTCGGCACACGTCTGGCGCGCGTCACGCAATCCGGATATCGGCCGCTCGAAGAAGGATTGTATCGGCGTCGGTCGCTGCCCCCGTTGCTGCTGAGCTACACCCCCAGTCCACTCGACGATCCGACGCCTCAAAAATGGAAAGTCGAGCAGCTTCCACGCGAAAGCCTCGAGAATCTTCCCACGGGCGTCGCCGGCCATGGCTATCAGTGGATCGACCTTGACGGCGAAGGAATCGCGGGTGTGCTCGCGGAGGAGGCGGGCGCTTGGTACTACAAGTCGAATCGGGGGCACGGCCAGTTCGGTTCCGTTCAGGTGATCCGCTCAAGGCCCATCGGCGAGGGCGGCCGATCGCAGCTTATCGACCTCGATTCGGACGGCCGACTTGAGCTTGCAACGCTCGTGCAGGGCACGGGCGGATATTTCGATCGGACCGACGAGGAAGGCTGGACACCATTTCGGCCGTTCCGCGCGTTTCCGCTCGTCGACTTCAGCAGTCCGAACGTTCGTCTGACCGATTTGTCGGGTGACGGGCTCGCGGACATTCTGATCATGGATGATCAGGCCATCACCTGGCATCCCTCCCTGGGCGACCTCGGTTTCGGCGAAGCGGTGCGCGTGCGCGTGCCATGGAACGAGGAGCGTGGTCCTCGCGTGCTGTTCGGGCAGGCGGATCAGGCGGTGTTCATTGCCGACATGTCGGGTGACGGACTGTCCGATCTCGTTCGTGTTCGCAACGGTGAGGTCTGTTACTGGCCCAATCTTGGCCACGGCCGGTTCGGCGTGAAGGTTACGATGGAGGGCGCGCCTTACTTCGACGAGGACGGCGTCTTCGATGCGCGCCGGATCCGTTTCGCTGACGTTGATGGCTCCGGTCCGGCCGACGTCATCTATGCCGGACGCAATGGCGTAAAGATCTTCCTCAATGAAAGCGGCAATGGACTGAGCCAGCCGCGCACGATCTCCGAAATGGTGCTGACCGACGGTGTGTCGCTCGATGTCATCGATCTACTCGGCCGTGGGACAGCGTGCCTTGTGTGGTCGACCGCGCTTCCGAGCATCGCATGGCGTCCGGTGGAGTTCATCGATCTTGCGCGCGGCACCAAGCCGCATCTGCTGGCGCGCTACGACAATCAGCTCGGTGCGGAGACACGGCTGACGTACAAATTCTCCACCGAGTTCTATCTTGCCGATCGAGAAGCAGGGCGGCCATGGGTGACGCGTTTGCCGTTCCCGGTACACGTCGTTGAACGGGTGGAAGCGACCGACCACATCAGTCGAAATCGATTCGTGACGCGTTTCGCATACCATCATGGCCACTATGATGGCGAGGAGCGCGAGTTCCGCGGCTTCGGCATGGTCGAGCAGTGGGATACCGAGCGGTTTGCAGCGTTCGACGGCAACGGCTTGCCGACAGACAATATCGCTGCCGAATCGCACGTGCCGCCTGTGCATACCAAGAGCTGGTTCCACACTGGCATTTACCTCGGCGCGGACCGCGTCTCTCGTCTGTTCGAGCGTGAGTATTTTCGCGAGCCCAGATTGACGCTCGCGGCTGCCCGCACCCAGCTTCTCGACGACACCATCGTGCCGCCCGGTTTGACACCGGAAGAAGAGCGCGAGGCCTGCCGATCTCTGAAAGGTACGCTGCTGCGCCAGGAGGTTTATGCGGACGACGCTGAGGGTCCGCGTGCGACACTTGCATGGACCCGACGAGCATGTACGCCTTACACGATTACAGAACAGAACTTCAGCATCCGGATGCTGCAGCATCGAGGCCTCAATCGCTACGCGGTATTCTTCACGCACGAACGTGAATCGATCACCTATCATTACGAACGCAATCCAGAAGATCCGCGTGTTCAGCACAAACTGACGCTGGAAGTCGATGACTATGGAAATGTGCTCAAACAGGTTGCGATTGCCTATGGACGCCGCGCCTCTCCGCTGTCGACGCGATGGGATCGCACACGGCAAACATCTCCACTGCTGACCTATGTCGAGACACGCTTCACCAACGCCATCACGCTGCCTGATGCCCAACGCAATCCACTTCCCTATGAGACGATTACCTTCGAGCTGACCGGCTATACACAGACAGCGAAGAGCGGTCGGTTCCAGGCATCGGATTTTGTCGAGCCCGATCCGATGTGCGCAGGCCGTCTGCGCCACAAGCGATCAGGCCCCGATATCGCTTACGAAGCGATAGCCACGGGGAGTCAGCGGCGGCGGCCATTTGAATGGGCGCGAACGCTCTATCGTCGCAACGATCTTGGCGGACTGCTGCCGCTGGGCGAAATTCAATCGCTTTGCCTGCCCGGCGAGAGTTACAAGCTTGCGTTCACGCCGGGTCTCCTTGATGAAACGTTCCAGCGCCGCCGCCCAGGACAGAGCCTCGAAGCTGCTGCCAGATCCCGCAGTCGTGCTGGGCGGACAGGATGCTTCGACCGGAGGCTACGTTGACCTCGACGGGAACGGTCACTGGTGGGTGCCCTCGGGACGTTCGTTCTTTCACGTGGAGGACGTTTCTGCGGCGGAGGAACTCGCAGAAGCTGGCGCTCACTTTTTCATGTCGCGCCGCTACCGCGGTCCTTTCGGCCAGGGCTCGATCGTCGATTTCGATGCCTACGATCTTCTGATCACGGGGACGCGAGATGCGCTCGGAAATCGCATCTCGGTCGATAGTTACGACTATATCGTAATGCAGCCGACCACCGTCAGCGATGCTAACCGCAACCGGACGGAAGTCATCTTCGACACGCTCGGCATGGTCGTGGGCACCGCTGTCATGGGCAAACCGCTGCCGTCGCCGGCCGAAGGCGATTCGTTAGCTGAGTTCATTGCCGATCTCGATCAAGCGCAGCTCGACGGCCTGTTCGGGAGTGTCGATCCTCACGCTATCGCGAAGACGCTCCTTAAAGGCGCCACCACGCGTGTCGTCTACGACGTAGATCGCTTTCGACGTACGCAAGCGGCCTACCCAGACGACCCGACACAGTGGCAGCCGAATTGTAGTGCGACGTTCGCTCGCGAGACGCATGTCAACGCGCCGTTGCCACGGCAGGATCTGAAGATTCAACTCACCTTTGCTTACTCCGATGGTTTCGGCCGCGAGATTCAGCGGAAGGTTCAGGCGGAACCGGGGCCGCTCGACGCCAACGATCCGCGCGCGCCCTTCGTCAATCGACGCTGGGTCACCACGGGCTGGACGATCTTCAACAACAAAGGCAAGCCGGTTCGCCAGTTCGAGCCATTCTTCAGCGCCACGCACAGCCACGAGTTTGGTGTTCGCGTCGGTGTAAGTCCCGTGCTCTTCTATGATCCGATCGGGCGGGTGATCGCTACACTGCATCCGAACCATACCTATGAGAAGGTTGTGTTCGATGCCTGGCGCCAGACGACGTACGATACGAACGATACTTGCGCGCCGCGTTAATCGCAGACGGGCGATCCACGGACTGATGAGGATATCGGCGGATTTGTAGCCGCGTACTTCAAGACGCTGCAATCCTCTTCAGCTCCGCTGTGGAGGACGTGGCATGAACAACGTATCGGCGGCGATCTAGGGAAGGAAGAGCGCGTTGCCGCCCAGCGTGCCGCAGCTCACGCCGACACCCCGAGCACGGCGCATCTCGACGTGCTCGGTCGTCCCTTCCTGACGGTAGCAAGGAATCATGTCGTCTGTGCTGGCCACGACCTCGACGGCCGCGAAGATGCTTTTGCAACTCGTGTCGAGCTGGACATCGAAGGCAATCAGCGCGTCGTTCGCGATGCAGTTCAGCAAGGCGACGGTTCGCTCGGCCGAATCATGATGCGCTACGTCTACGACGTTTCCGGCAACCGCATTCACCAGTCCAGCATGGAGGCTGGCGCGCGCTGGAAACTCCAGGACGTACTCGGTAACTCAATTCGAGCGTGGGACAGCCGTGGACATGTCTACGTGACCGCGTACGATGCCCTGCGACGCCTGATCGAGACGACGGTGCGCGGCACAAGCGCCGAATCGGATCCTCGTACCTTGGATCGCGATATTCTGATCGAGCGCAGCGAATACGGCGAAGGTATCCTGCATGCTGCCGGGCGCCGGACTACGCTTCTTCGACTGGCGGCAGGACTTTTCGGACGCGTGGCAACGGTTCAAGGGCCTTGGGCCGGTTGTTGAGGAGCCGGGTTGCGCACGCGCGCTCGCATTGCGCATGAGCCGCAGCATGTTCCCGTACCTGCCGGGCGAGCGGCCTGTTCGCATGCGACGAGTCGAGCTCTGGTTCGAGGCGCGCCCGTGTCAAGACGTACGCAACCACGAGATCGAGTTTCTGCCGGAGCATCAGGACGGCGCGGAGGAGAAGTGCTGCGACCGTTACTTTTTCACCTGCGTGGCGAGCGAAGACTGGCCTTGCTTGTTCCACGGCGTGATCGAGTATCCGTTCCCGTTCTTGCGAGACGACCATCCGATCACGATTGGCCATTTCTTGTTTCCTGAAAGCGTCAGCGTCGTTTACCGCGCCTACTTGGTGTGCTCGTTCGAGGCCAGTCCACCTGAGCGATGCTTGCCGAGGCAGCCCGCTTGCGACAACGACTGTGCGGCACTGTGTTGAGACGAGCTTAGAGCTTTTCCGCTTCTGACGGAGTCGGAAGCGAAGCTCTATGATGTAACGCGTTTTCTTCACGCGAACCGGTATCCACTTCGCTCGAAAACGCTATAGCAGTGGAGGGAGGGCCTATGGTCAAGAAGAGCACGCGCGATGAAGAGAAAAAGCCTGCTCCGAAGCCGAGAGCCAGCGCGGTGGAACTCATCGAGCTGAGGTTCGGCTTCTTCCTCAACGCGGACCAGATCGTCACCGTGCGGGTCTTGCCACAGCAGGGGGACGAGACCTACGCGGTGATGCAGCTTTCGAACGGCGACAAGCTCAATCTCACTCTTGAGGAGTTCATGGCGGTCACCGGTAAAGACCCGCGCCCGCCGGTGCGGCTCCGGCAGGAAAAACGCCCGGAAAAGCCTGCGAAACTGAGTCGATCCTGATTCCCTCGCGATCTACCTGATCAGGTGCATGGCGTTACCAAAGCCAAGTGCTAGCGATGGCTCGATTGCGCCACTCGGGTGAGGGAGTCACGGCCAAGGCCGGTCGAAACGTTGAGCCAACGCTATAGGAGAGCGAGACGATCCCTCAGGCGGCGCGACTGCGGGTGACAGCTTGATACAGCATCCGCGCTCCGACATCGAGCAGCAAGCCGAGTATGCCGATCATCAGCACCGTGGCCATCAGCTCCGAATAAGCGAGGCGATCGCGGGTATCGAGAATGAAATAGCCGAGACCGGCCGAGACCCCGAGCATCTCGCACGGCACTAGCACGATCCAAACGATACCGACGGAAAGCCGCAATCCGGTCAGCACATGGCCAAGCACGCCGGGCAGAATCACGTACCATAGTGTTTCCCAGCGCGTCGCGGCGAGGCTGTCGGCAAGACTGAGCCAGCTCGGCTGCAGCCGCCGCACACCTTCGGCGGTGTTGAGCAGGATTGGCCACACCGCGGCGAACGCCAGCATGAAATAGATTGGCTGGTCGCCGACGCCGAACATCATCACCGCAATCGGCATCCACGACAGAGGTGAGATCATGCGCAGAAACTGAAACGCCGGCGAGGTCGCGGTATTGAGGTGGTTATAACTGCCGACTGCGAGCCCGACGGGCACGCCGATCAGCAACGCGAAAGCGAGACCGATCAGCACCCGGCGCAGACTGGCGAAAATATGCACTGACAGATCAGCCTGCGCCAGCATCGTTACGAGCTTGGGGATCGCCGCGGTCGGCGAGAACTGCCGGATAAATCCTTCAGATGAAGCCAGGACATCGGTGCCGAGCCACCATAGCAACAGCAGCATGATCAGTCCGCCGATGCCGAGCAGGCTGTTGGCCAATGCTGGCAGCGTCAACAACGGCTTGCCGCCAAAACGGCCCGCAAACGTAGCGAGCCGCGGAGATGCGGGGCGGCTCAGGCTGTCGCTTGGCCAGCTTGTGCTCATGCCGCCACGACCTCGGTGCGGGTAAAGGATTCCGGCAGACCGAACGCCGCCATGCCGCCTGCCGCGATCACCGCCTTCTTGACGAAACGATCGTCGACAAGCTCGCGGCCGGCGGCCGCTGGATCGAGCGTATCGAGGAACGCGCGATCACCCTCGACCAGCGTTTCCCGCAGGCGCCGGATCAGTTCCTCGGTGTAGCTCGGATAGGGATAGGGCTGGAAATCGATCCGGCGCTCGCGCCAGTCCGGATGCTGGATCGCGCCGGCCTTGATGTAGGCGGCATCGTCGGCCTCCGGCGGCGCCAGCACTTTGCTGAGAACCTCGACACTATGCGGAGTGTATTGATTGGGATTGTCCTTGGAGAGCAGCGCCGCCGTTTCGGCACGATGGTCACGCGTCCAGAGCTGCGCTTTGACCATTGCGTTGACTGCGCGCTGCACCCATTCCGGGCGCTGCTGGATATCGCGTTCATGCATGAACACCAGGCAGCAGGCGTGATCCTTCCAGACATCTCCGGTGAAGCGCAGGATCTTTCCGACACCAAGCGCCTCGCTCGCTGCGTTGAACGGCTCGGCGACGATGTAGCCACTGATCTGCTTTGAGGCGAGCGCTGGCACCATGTCAGCCGGCGCCATGACAACGAGATTGACCTCGTTGGCGGCGGGGGTGCCTGTGCGTTTCGACACCGGCTTCAATCCGTTCTCGCGCAGCAGGACTTGCAGCACCACATTGTGAATCGAGTACCAGAACGGAATGGCGACCGTGGTACCGCCAAGATCCTTGACGCTGTTGATGTGCGGCAGAACGCTGAGGCCGGAGCCGCTGGTGTGATTCCAGGCGACCACCTTAGCCGGAGCCTTGCTGGCGAAGCGTGCCCAAACTGTCATCGGCGACAGCAGGTGGACGGCGTTCACTTGTCCAGAGATAAAGGCTTCCAGCACCTGCGCCCAGCTTCGCAGGCGCACCGGCTTCTCGGCCTTGATGCCTGCCTCCTCGAAAAACCCCTTGCCATGCGCGACCAGAAGCGGCGTCGCATCGGTGATCGGTAGATAGCCGATGCGCAGCGGCACATCCGCGACCTCGGCGCGCGCCTCGTATGCCTTCAGGAGCGGCAGCGCGCCACTGGCGGTCAGCAGCGCCGACAGGCGCAGAATCTGACGGCGGGAGACGTCATAACGGGAAAATTCGTCGATCGACATGGCGGGTCCTTTGAATCGTCATCTGGTCGCGCGCGGCGCCGCTGCGTGACCGGTTTAGTTGATGCGTCGCTGAGTCGCGTGGCGCAGTCGTGAGAGAATTTCAACGCGGATGACGCCAAGCTCTGCGATGTAGTTTTCGCGCGGTGTCGGCAGGTCGATGCACCATTGGCCGATCACTCGCGCCGGTGTCCCGCCGAGCAGCAGGATGCGATCAGAGACCAACAGGGCCTCATCGATGTCGTGAGTGATCAGGATCGCCGCGGTTTGGAAATCGCGCATCACCTTCAGAAGCAGATGCTGCATCTCGGTGCGGGTCACTTCGTCGAGCGCGCCGAAGGGTTCGTCGAGCAGCAGGATTTCCGGCTTGCGCGCCAGGCACCGCGCCAGCGCGGCGCGCTGCGCCATGCCGCCGGACAGTTGCTCGGGAAAGTAGTGCCGTGCGTGCGTCAGTCCGACTTCACGGATCGCAACATCGACGCGGACTTTGCTTTCCTCCGGCGTCAGACGCGGCTGGTGCTTGAAGTTGAGCCCGAATGCAACGTTCTTCTCCAGCGACAGCCATGGCAGCAGGCTTGCGTTCTGAAAGGCGATGGAAACGCGCGGTGACACGCCCTGCAGTGGCTTGCCATTCATCGTCACCGTGCCGTCGGTTGGCTTTTGCAGCCCGCCAAGCACGCGCAACAAGCTCGATTTTCCGACGCCGCTCGGACCGAGCACGCTGACGGACTCGCCCGCGGCCAACTCAAAATCGAATGCCCCGACAACCGGTTGCGGTTGGTCGGGATAGCGCAGCACCACGCCGGCGGCTTCAAGAATAGCAGCCTGACGATCCGGTGCCGGGGAAGCGGTTTGTGCGGCCGCGGTCATGCTGTCGCGCCGACTGCGGCTGGCAATTCCTGAACGCGAAGCGCGAGCTTCAGTTGCACGAGGCTGGGCGTGACGACCGGAATGAAAGCGGCCTCGCGCAGCCGGCGCTGGAAGCCTGCGCCGGGCTGAGACAGATAGGCCCGGCCGCCAGAGGCCGACAGCTCGAACTGTACGGCCTGCACCGCAATCTCAGCGAGACGGATGCGCAGGCGGAACAGGCTTGCCGGGTGCTCGATGAAGCGGCCTCCACGCAGCCCTTCATGCAGCGCAGTTTCGGTGGAAGTGAGTTCGGCGGAAAGCGCAGCGACCGGTTCACTCAGGATGTCGCGATCATTGCGAAGTCTGGCGGTCGCTTCCGCAAGTGCGCGACGCGCCAAGCCGACAGACAACGCGGATTGCATCGCCAGAAATGCGGGCCTTACCTTCGGCAGCCATTCGGTAGCATTGTGATGGATAACGCGATCCTCGCCAATACGTACACCGTCGATCTTGAGCGCCGCGGTGTTTGATCCGCGCATTGCCATCAGATCGAGATCAGGCGAGCGTTCGAGGCCGGAATCGTCGGAAGTCAGTGCGGCGATAAAGGCAGGAGCACCATTCGCACCCTTGACAGCCATCGCAACATCAAAGCCTGTCGCGGGCAGGTTGGTCACCCACGGCAGATAACCGTCGAGCTGTAGCGCAGTGCCGCTACGCTGGGACTGCACCGACAATTCCTCAATGCCTGAAAGGAATTTCATCGCGTTGGACAGGCCGGTAGCGCCGCCGCGCCGGCCGGCTAATAGATCCGGCAGTAGCGTTTCGCGCAAAGCGGCGTTGGGGCTCTGCAGCAGATATTCAATGAATGTGCGATGGCCCCAGAACACGAAGCCTGCGGTCAGCGAGTGCGCCGAGACCTCGGCGATGGCGTTGACCGCATCAGCGACATGGCCGCCGTTGCCACCCCATTGCACTGGCACGCCCAGCCCAAACAGACCAGCGTCCGCGAGCTTGGGAAGAACCGCTGCGGCTGTGCCGGCAGTGGTGTCGAGATGAGAGGCGCTGGCGTCAAGCCATGCCCCAAGATCAGAGATTAAGTGCGTCATGGCGATACCTTCATCCGTCACTCGGCAGCGACGGCGGCCGAGTTGTTCCATGCGTAAGGCTTAAGCTGCGGATTGAGGTCCGTTTGTCCGAGGTTGTTGGCGAAGTTGCACAGCGTCGCGAGACTGACGCCGAGCACCACTTCCAGCACGTTGGCGTCGTTGAAGCCGGCGTTGCGGAACGCCTTCAATTCGGAATCCTCGACACGGCCGCGGCTGCGGATCACGGCGCGGGTGAAGTCCGCTACGGCATTGAGGCGTGCATCCGGCCCACGCGTGCCATCGCGTAGCGCGTTGACGGTAGCGTCCTTCAGGTCAGCTTTTTTATAAGCGATAGCGGTGTGACCGGCGACGCAGAAGCCGCAGCCATGGATCGCGGCAGCGGTGATCTGCACTGCCTCTCGCTCCGCTAGCGTTAGGCCGCTGCGCGCGTTGATGCCGCTCACGGTTTGATAGGTCTCCAACGCTGTTGGCGCATTGGCTAAAAGTCCGATCAGGTTAGGTAGAAAACCATTCGCCGTCTCGGCATTCTGGACCCGTTCCCTGGCAGCTTCAGGGGCTGTGGTAGCGGTATGAATTGGCAAGCGTGTCATGTGCATCCTATCGGTGGCATCGACCCAAGTGGACCGGCGCGAAGAGCGACGACCAACTCAGTCAGGTTATGAGACCTTCGATATGATGATGGTGAAACAGGCGTCCAGCCACGACAACCCGTTTGGAAAAATAACAAGAAACGACCTTCTTAGCCGGCGCCCAAGAGCATGCTGCTATTCTGGCCTGCAAACCAATAAGGAGATTATTTCAAGATCAGGCGGGGCGTCGTGTGCGGGTTCTAATACGTAATGCTGCTCGCTAACGGCGTATGGCATTCTCCGCTCTTCGTTTCTCGAGCAATTGAATTTTGATAGACGTTGGTATCTGCCTTCTCGATCATCGGAAGTGATAGGTGAATCTATCGAGCTTCGTCACAAGACGTCGACGTGGTGAGGGAATGTTTGGCGTTCCGATGCAGCAAATCGAGAAATAACTTTTTCGCGCATATCGCGTTCGCGATGCGTGCATTGCTATTTTTCGGAGCCACTCGACATCGCGCCGTGTCATCGCCCATGAGTTCTGTTCAGAATTATGAAGGTCATTGAAATCAAAAATGGCAGCAACTGACTTAACTTCTGAATCCGGCGTTCCGACGGCCCACCGAATGAGTACACTGGAAGTAGACACGGTTAACGCAACCGAAAGTTTTCGCCATGCGATGCGAAGGCTTCCCAGTGGGGTAAGTGTAATCACCGTTGGACAAGGCAGTGACGTATCTGGCCTGACCGTAACGTCAGTATCGTCGCTTTCCATCGAACCCGAGACCGTCATCTTCGGCATCAATCGGAAGTCATCCGCTTGGCCGATACTGGTGCGGCATGGCGTGTTCGGCGTAAACGTGCTGAACGCTCGCCAGGCCGAGATTGCCGAAAGGTTTTCAGGGCGCGGCGGCGTGAAAGGGGCGGGCCGCTATCTCGGCGCGAAATGGATGACGAGAATAACCGGCGTGCGGCTTCTGACGGATGCGCTCGCTGCGCTGGATTGCGAGGTCGACGACATCATCGAGCGCCATTCTCACGACATTGTCATTGGCCGCGTGCGTTATGTGCATCTCTCCAGCAACCGCAGCGCGCTGGCGTACTGGCATGGGGAGTATCTGGAAGTGACTCAGAATTCCGGTGCCGGCACTATTCCTGACTCAGTTTTTTCGACTACGTGATATTCGCCACAGATTGTTGGCCCACTACCACCGCGACCGCAATTGCGGCATTCATTATGCCAGCCTCAATTGAGGCTATCCGATTCTGCCTGCGCCCGCGCTTTTGATCATAATTTTTTAACGAGTTGGACCTTGAAAAGATCCCACGAGAGGAGTTGACTGAATAGACGATGACCCGGTTCGGCGGCATGGCGTTAAATGAGGAAATCGGAAGTCGGCTTTGCCGGCTGCCGTTCGTTTTGCTGCTCACCGTCGGCCTGTTGTTTTCGCTGGTTCACTGTGCCGGATGTGGTCCGACGTTTGCCAACGCCGATTCCGCGGTCGTGATGACGAGCGCCAACCCGGACTCTTCGCCGGATACCCCAGAACAACAGTTGCCGTGCCACAGCGGGCACTGTTTCTCCCACGTTACCGCCCAGCATGCGACGGTAGCGATGACCCCGGCGGATCCCGTCGTGCGCCTGGTGGCGTCCGGTCGGGAGCAATTCCCTGCCGCGCTTGCCGGCCTTCCTCTGTTCAAACCACCCCGCGCCTAACCTCCCAGGCGGCCGTCTAGGCCCCCGTTGGCACGTCCCGTTGCGCAGGCAATGCGAGGGCTTGCGTGCGTTCAGGAAACGGTTTGGCGAAATCACGAGCGGTCGAGGCTCGTTCACGGGATATTGGGAATGGTCCGGATGTGGTTGCTCGCGGCTGTGCTTGTGCTCGGCGCGGCATTTCCCCTCGCGGCGCACGGCGAAAAGCCGGGCGGGGAAAAACACGATGAACTCGTGGTTACGGTCAGCGAGAAGCAGGTGGATGCCGGCAAGTTCGCCGTCAGCGAAGTGCAAGGCGGCATGCTGGGCAAACGCATTGTAGTGCCTGGCTCCATCGTGCCCAGCGGCGACCATATCGCGCGGGTCGCGGTTCGGCTGCTCGGCACAGTGGCGGAGCTGCGCAAGCGGCTGGGTGATACCGTGCGGGCGGGCGAAGTTGTCGCCGTGATCGAAAGCCGCGAGGTTGCCGACGCCAAGAGCGAATACCTGGCCGCGCGGTTGGTGTTTGATCTGCAGCAAACCCTGTTCAATCGTTCGACCAGGTTGTTTGAAGGCAAGATTCTCAGCGAAAACGATTTCCTGCGGGCTCGTACCACGTTTGAAGACGCTCGCGTTAAAATCGAGATCGCCCGCCAAAAGCTCTTCGCGCTCAGCTTGACTGCTGAACAAATTGAAGCCCTGCCTCAACAGCCCGTCGAGACGCTGCGACTACAGGAGCTGAGGGCGCCGATTGCCGGACGTATTGCGGAACGCCGTGTCGAGCTTGGGTCGCTGGTCGGCCGCGAAGGCCAGGAGAGCGAGCTGTACGTCATCGTCAATCTGGACGTCGTTTGGGCCGAGCTTGCGGTACCGTCTTCTGACTTGGCGAGCGTCCACGAAGGCCAGAAAATCAACATCGCGGCCGGTACCGGAGGTGAGCCATCCCCGGCGACCATCATGTTTGTCAGCCCGCTACTCGATAAGGACACGCGTACCGCCCGCGTGGTCGCCTCGGTCGACAACACTGCACTTAAATGGCGGCCGGGCTCTTTCATCACCGCCGAGATCCCGACGGATGCAACACCAGCAGCTATAACGGTGCCGAAAACAGCTTTGCAATCCTTCAAGGGCGATACCGTCGTGTTCGTCCGCACGGCTAAAGGTTTTGAGGCGCGCAAAGTGTCCATTGGCCGGCAGGACGGGCGCCTGGCCGAGGTAACCGCCGGCCTGTCGGCCGGGGAGTGCATCGCCGTCGCCAACACCTTCACCCTCAGGGCTGACCTCGGCAAGGCCGAGGCCGAGCATGAAGACTAGGGGGCGACCATGATCAGTCGCATTCTCGCGCTATCGATTCAGTACCGGTGGGTTGTGGTGTTCCTCAGCGTGGGTGCCGTGGCGTTGGGCCTGTGGTCGTTAATCCGGCTTCCCATCGATGCCGTCCCCGACATCACCAACAAGCAGGTTCAGGTCAACACTACGGCGTTCGCGTTGTCGCCGGTCGAAATCGAAAAACAGGTGACGTTTCGCATCGAGACCGCGCTTGCCGGCATACCCGGCCTGGAAAGCACCCGTTCAATTTCGCGCAATGGCTTCTCCCAGGTAACAGCCGTTTTCACGGAAAAAACGGACATCTATTTCGCGCGCCAGCAAGTCGGCGAACGGTTGCTGGAATTGCGTCCGAACCTGCCGCCCGGTGTCGATCCGAAGATGGGGCCTATCTCCACCGGCCTGGGTGAAATCTACATGTGGTCGATCGGCTTTGCTCCCACATCGCCCGGTGCCGGTGCTTACGTCACGCCGGAAGGCGAACGACTCGACACGGATGTGGAGCGCGCCGCGTATTTGCGTACCGTGCAGGATTGGATGGTTCGGCCGCAGATCAAGAGCGTGGTGGGCGTAGCCGGCGTCGATTCCATCGGCGGTTATGTCAAGCAATACCACGTCCGACCTGATCCCTTGAAGTTGACCTCGCTGGGCCTGTCCTTCGGTGATGTCGCTCGCGCCATTGAAGCCAATAACGTCAGCCGCGGCGCCAGCGTCATCGAGCGCAACGGCGAAGGCATCGCCGTGCGTACCGGTGGAAGACTCGAAAATCTCAGGGACATTGGCGATGTTGTTATCAGCACGCGAGGTTCGGTGCCGGTACGTGTCCGCGACGTTGCCCAAGTGGCGATTGGCGGTGAAATCCGCACTGGCAGCGCCAGCGAGAACGGCCACGAGGTCGTTGTCGGCACGGCGCTCCTGCTGATTGGCAGCAATAGCCGCACCGTGGCGGCAGCTGTCGACGCCAAGATCGACCAGGTACGCCGCACTCTGCCGGCCGGCATTGAACTCAAAACAGCGCTCGACCGTACTCAGCTTGTGGACGCCACGATGAGGACAGTCGCCACCAACCTCGTTGAAGGCGCTCTTTTGGTGATCCTCGTGCTGTTTGTGCTGCTCGGGAACTTCCGCGCGGCGCTCATCACCGCCCTTGTCATCCCCGTCGCCATGTTAATGACGGCAGCCGGCATGTTGCAGGGGGGCATCAGCGCTAACCTGATGAGCCTGGGCGCACTGGATTTCGGTCTGATTGTCGATGGCGCGGTCATCATCGTCGAAAACACACTGCGGCACCTCACCGAACGCCAGGCCACCTCAGACCGCGCGCTCTCTCTTTTCGAACGTCTGGACACCGTGCGTGGCGCCGCAGAGGAAATGATCGGCCCTACTGTGTACGGCCAAGCAATCATCATCCTGGTCTATGTACCGTTGCTGAGCTTCAGCGGGATCGAGGGTAAAATGTTTGAGCCGATGGCGTTGACCGTCATCCTCGCCCTGGCCGCAGCGTTCGTCCTGTCGCTGACGTTCGTGCCGGCGTTGATTGCCATATTCATTACGAGTCGTGTCGCCGAAGGCGACAATGGCATCGTTCGGCGGCTGAAGAAATCCTACGCACCCTTGCTGATGCGCACGATCAAACATCCGCTGCCGGTGATGGTAGGTGCGGCCCTCATGTTTGTCGTCGCGTTGCTGGTGTTCGTCCGCCTGGGCCAGGTGTTCATCCCGACCCTAGACGAAAAAAACGTCGCCATGCACGCACTGCGCATTCCAAGCACCAGCCTGGCGCAATCGCAGGCCATGCAAATCGAGATTGAAAAGACGGTTAGCGCATTACCGGAGGTCGCCTTTGTTTTTTCGAAGACCGGCACGGCCGAAATTGCAACGGACCCGATGCCACCGAATGCCGCCGATACGTTCATTATCTTCAGGCCAGAGGAGCAATGGCCTAATCCAAATCTCTCCAAGGAGGCATTGATCCAACAAATCGAGTCGGCAGTGCGTGAGCTGCCTGGTAACAATTACGAGTTCACTCAACCCATCCAGATGCGTTTCAACGAACTGCTGGCAGGAGTGCGTGGCGACGTCGCGGTCAAGATCTTTGGCGATGATTTCAAACCCTTGCTGCGCGCCGCCGACCAGGTCACGAGCGTTCTAAGGGCCACCAAGGGCGCCAAGGATGTCAAAGTCGAGCAAGCCAGCGGCCTGTCGGTTCTGGACATCGCGGTGGACAAGGCTGAGATCGCCCGGCGAGGTCTGAGCCTCGCGGCGGTGCAGGAGGTTATCGGCGCCGCAATCGGCGGGCGGGATGCGGGCGTCGTGTTTGAGGGTGACCGGCATTTTGAGATTGTCGTGCGGTTGCCCGAAACAATCCGCCACGATCTCGATGCCTTGAAAAGTTTGCCCGTATCCCTTCCCGCGATGGGCGCTGTCGCCATGACCATTCCCCTGGACCAAGTGGCGACTTTTACATTTGGCGAAGGCCCCAATCAGGTCAGCCGCGAGAATGGCAAGCGCCGCGTCGTGGTGACCGCCAACGTGCGCGATCGCGACATCGCTTCCGTGGTGAACGATGCGCGCGTGCAAATCGATGCGCAGGTGAAACTGCCTGCCGGCTACTGGATGACATGGGGCGGGCAGTTCGAGAACCTGGAGGCGGCTCGTTGGCGTTTGTCGATCGTGGTTCCCGCGTGCTTCCTGATGATCTTCTTGCTGTTGATGAGTGCTCTCGGCTCGGCGCGCGATGCCTTGCTGGTATTTAGTGCCGTGCCTCTTGCCCTGACCGGAGGCGTACTGGCTCTCTGGCTGCGCGGCTTGCCGTTCTCCGTCTCGGCGGCGGTAGGATTCATCGCCCTATCCGGGATCGCAGTCCTCAACGGTTTGGTGCTGCTCACATTCATCAAGCAGCTCATGGCGCAAGGCCTGGCAAAATTGGATGCGATTTATGAAGGAGCGCTGACCCGACTGAGGCCGGTCGTAATGACGGCTCTGGTGGCTTCACTTGGCTTCGTCCCGATGGCGTTGGCCACTGGCACGGGCGCGGAGGTTCAAAAGCCAATCGCCTCCGTAGTGATAGGCGGGCTGATCAGCGCGACACTGCTGACGTTGTTCGTGCTGCCCGCGCTTTATGTCTTATTTGGACGCAAGCGTTCGGAGCAAGTGGTCAACTTCGAACTCACACGGAGGGCCGCAGAATGATCGCGCACCATCAACTAGTCCTGGCGGCACCAATGACCCAAAAACGCACAACGCCGGACAGCGGAGTATGTTCGCTGCCGGCGTTGGCTAATACGCACTGGGCCCTGAAATCCCCAGCAATGATAAGGCGCTCGAACTCGATAAAAGGTTCAAGCAAACTTTCGACTATCCCTCGAAACCGAGCTGGGCAGCCTCTGGTTCGCGTAAGGCCGACGGTTTTCCGCCTGTGCGGCTCAAGCTTATTTGTGTAGTTGAAAGTGAACAGCGGCATGCTGCTCGTGAGGCGCCGCATGGCCGCTGCGCCCGTTCGTGAAGTACACGAGGCTGGCCATCAGCGCCACGACCGCGCCTGCCATAGCCCAGCCGGCCCGGTTGTTATCCGGTGCCTTCGTAAAATTCCCAGGGTTCCAGACTTGCATGTGCATACCCTATCGACCCTTCTTTAACAGCGAGAAACCCTAACGGTCTGTTACCGGTCCAAAGGCGGCCGAACACAGGCGCGTGATAGTCATCGGGATGAGCCGGAAGTTTTGGCACCCCCTCCGCGAAGCAGGGCAACGGTTAACAGGACTTCGACTTCCCGTGCAGTGCGAAATCAGCATACCTGCGATACGATTGCAGCATAGTGGCTCCGAAATCGTGACATTTGCGAGGAGATGGAACGGCACCGCGGGCCAATGATGTCGCGTCCCTGCCGCAGGCGGGTTCGTTGCAGACACGACATGATACTCCTCGTTTTGACCGCCTTGCCTTTCGTGTCCTTAGTTACCGTAACGGTCGCTGCGCGCACGCGAGCGCCGGAACACCACTGTCCTTGATCAAGAGCAGGAGGAATTTCGTCGGTTGGGTGCCGCTGGCGTTCCGGTCAACGACATGAACATCAGCAGGCCTTCTGCTGGTGTCAGTGTCATCTGTTGTCCATCCTTCAGCTGCATCATGACGGAGTCCTCCAGCACGCACAGCCAGATCCGGAAACTACTGGAGTGTAGAATGACTTCTGACGCGCTATGGCGGAGAGAGTGTTCAAATCAGCATAGATTGCCTTTCGCACACGTTCGTCGATGTTCAACATAGTCCTCTGCCATAACCGCAAGCTGGTCGTTTTAGGTCGCGTCAGTTCACTATTCGCCGCGCCAATTGCGTCGCAATGTATGGGCTGGAGTATGGGTGCAAGAGGTCGGCGGAGGCGTGGATTGCAAACGCTGTGTGCCCAGCCGATCCCTTCCGCGTCTCTGCAAGTATCAGTCAACGTCAGGTGGTGTTACCGCCCGGATTCACGGCTCCGAGTGTGAAAATGACCTCAACGCGCGGGAGGCGTTCAGCAGCAAGCGACAAAAAATCAGGACCGCCCTTTCAGGGTCAGCGTAATAATGATATAAACCGTCCGGTCGGTTAATTAATTGGAGGGTTTGGGTGCTGGAGGCATTGGTCTGCGATGCGCTCAGCACGCCCATCGGGAGGTATGGCGGTGTTTTGAGTTCGGTTCGGGTCGACGATCTGGCGGCCGTACCGCTAAGGGGTTTGATGGCTCGCAATCCCAACGTTGATTGGTCGGCGGTAGATGACCTCATATGCATCGGCGTAGGACAGGGCATCGCCATCATCGTCGAACGCGTCTGAGGAGAACCGAGCCATGTATGCGCAGCTCGTGAAATCGGAAGGCAGGTTGAAAGACGACATGACGCCGGAAGAGATCGCATTTCAGACGCGCATCGACCGCGGCGAAAAGATCGAGCCTAAAGAGTGGATGCCGGAAGGCTACCGCAAAATGCTGGTCCGCCAGATTGGCCAGCATGCGCATTCCGAGATCGTCGGGCAATTGCCGGAAGGCAACTGGATCACCCGCGCGCCGACGCTGGAACGCAAGGCGATCCTGCTGGCCAAAGTTCAGGATGAGGCCGGCCATGGCCTCTACCTCTACTGCGTCGCCGAGACGCTCGGCATTTCGCGCGACGAACTGATGGAGCGCCTGCATTCGGGCGACATGAAGTACTCTTCGATCTTCAACTATCCAACGCTGACTTGGGCGGATATGGGCGCCGTCGGCTGGCTGGTGGACGGCGCCGCGATCATCAACCAGGTGCCGCTACAGCGCACCTCCTTCGGCCCCTACGGCCGCGCCATGATCCGTATCTGCAAAGAGGAGAGCTTTCACCAGCGGCAGGGCTACGCGATCATGATGAAGATGGCCGCCGGCACGCCTGAGCAGAAGCGCATGGCGCAGGATGCGTTGAACCGTCTCTGGTACCCGACGCTGATGATGTTCGGTCCGTCGGACAAGGATTCGGTCCATTCCGCCCAGTCCATGGCCTGGAAAATCAAGATGAACACCAATGACGAACTGCGCCAGAAGTTCGTCGACCAAACAGTGCCGCAGGCCGAGCTCATCGGCCTGACGGTTCCCGACCCGAACCTGAAGTGGAACGAGGAAAAGGGCGGCTACGACTTCTCTGAGCCGGACTGGAACGAGTTCTACGATGTGCTCGCCGGCAATGGGCCCTGCAACAAGGACCGTCTCGGCGCGCGGGTGAAGGCGTGGGAGGACGGCGCGTGGTTCCGCGAGGCGCTGGTGGCGCATGCCGACAAGAAGGCCGCGCGCCCATACGCCGTCGCCCACGAGTAGCAACCGGGTCAGGCCGCCGTTCGGCTGGCTCCGACCCAGTCACGGGAGAGAAAGCATGTCCAGAGAATGGCCGCTCTGGGAAGTGTTCATTCGGGGCCAGCATGGTCTGAGCCACCGTCATGTAGGCAGCCTGCACGCCGCCGACGCTGAAATGGCGGTCCTGCACGCCCGCGACGTCTATACTCGCCGCAACGAAGGCGTTTCGATCTGGGTGGTGCGTTCGTCCGACATCGCCGCATCGAGCCCCTCCAACAAGGGGCCCTTGTTCGATCCCGCGAACGCGAAGATCTACCGCCATCCGACCTTTTACGAGATACCTGAAGAAGTGGGGCATATGTGATGCCATCGCTTCCCGATGTCGCCCAAGCCGACACAGCAGACCTCGCCCGCGAGGCCGTCGCGCATGGTCAGGGGCTGCATGCCCTTTCGCCCGGTGCCAACCAGGCCGCCTTTTTCGAAGTCCTGCTGCGGATCGGAGACACGACCCTGATCCTGGGGCACCGGGACTCGGAATGGTGCGGACATTCGCCCACGCTGGAGGAGGATATCGCGCTGGCCAACATGGCGCTGGATCTGATCGGCCAGACCCAGCTCTGGCTCGGCCTCGCCGCCGAGGTGGAGGGCAAGGGCCGGACAGCGGACGATCTCGCTTATCTGCGGGACGCCTGGGACTTCCGCAACCTGCTGCTCGTCGAACGGCCCAACGGCGATTTCGGCCATACGCTGATGCGGCATTTCCTGTTCGACATCTATCACCTTGCCCTGCTTCAGGCGCTGGCGACGTCGTCCGACCGGCGGGTCGCCGAGATTGCCGCCAAGGCCTACAAGGAAGTGGCTTATCATGTCGAGCGAACGTCCAATCTGATCGTGCGTCTCGGCGATGGAAATGACGAGAGCCATCGCCGCATGCAGGCCGCGCTCGATGCGCTGTGGCCCTATGTCGGCGAAATGTTCATGGCCGACGAGAAGGACGAGGCGGTCGCCGCTGTGGGTATCGCACCGAAGCCCGCAAGCCTGCGCGCGGCATGGGAGACGACGGTGCGCGACGTGCTTGCTGCGGCGACGTTGACGATTCCGGAGAGCAAGTTCGCCCATAAGGGCGGCAAACGCGGCATCCACACCGAGCATCTCGGCTACATCCTCGCCGATATGCAGTTCCTGCAGCGCGCCTATCCTGGTGCAAGCTGGTGAGGTCCGGCCATGCAGACGAGCACGCTGCCCCGCACCGATCAGGTATGGGACTGGCTCGGCCAGATTCCCGACCCTGAGATCCCTGTCATCTCTTTGACCGATCTCGGCATCATCCGCGATGTCGCATGGGACGACGACACTTTGGTGGTGACGGTGACCCCGACCTATACGGGATGCCCCGCCACCAGCATCATTAGCCTGGATATCGAGCGCGCGCTGCGTGACCGTGGCGTTGAGAAGATCAGACTCGAGCGCCAGCTTTCTCCGCCTTGGACGACCGACTGGATTAGCCGCGAGGGCCGAGAAAAGCTGCACGATTACGGCATTGTGCCGCCGATCGACGGAACCGCTGCGGATGGCCGCCTCACCGGTCGCGCCTTCAGACTCGCGGGACGATCGGACCTGATCATCGCATGCCCCCGCTGCGGGTCAAAGCAAACGGAAAAAGTAAGTCAGTTCGGTTCGACGCCCTGCAAGGCGAGCTACCGTTGCAAGGACTGTCTTGAGCCATTCGACTATTTCAAATGCATTTGAGAGCGGGAGCATCTCGAATGGCTCGCTTCCATCCCTTGAAAGTCACGGACGTGCGGCGCGAGACGCGCGATGCCGTCGTGGTGACGCTGATGCCGCGTGCGGAAGACAGCGCTTTGTTCGCGTTCACGCACGGTCAGTACCTGACTTTCCGCCGTAACTTCGACGGCGATGAGCTGCGCCGCTCCTATTCGATCTGCGCCGGGTGCGACGAAGGTGTTCTCAAGGTCGGCATCAAGCGCGTCGATGGCGGCACGTTCTCGACGTGGGCGAATGAGGCCCTTGCAGCCGGCGACGAGATCGAAGCCATGCCGCCGATGGGACATTTCTTCACGCCGATCAAACCGGATGCGCGGAGGAACTACATAGGATTCGCCAGCGGCTCGGGCATCACACCGGTGCTTTCCATCATCAAGACCGTGCTCGCCCGGGAGCCTTACGCAAGCTTCACGCTCGTCTACGCAAACCGCAAGATCAGCTCGATCATGTTCCGCGAGGAACTGGAGGATCTGAAAAACCAGCATCTCGGCAGGTTCTCCGTGATCCATGTTCTCGAAGCCGAGGCGCAAGACATCGATCTCTTCACCGGCCGCGTTGACGGCGACAAGGTGAAGGCCCTGTTCAGGCACTGGATCGATGCTGGCTCTATCGACACGGCTTTCATCTGCGGCCCCCAGCCGATGATGCTGGCGATTGCCGCGGCGCTGCGCGGGCACGGGTTGAACGACACGCAGATCAAGTTCGAGCTGTTTGCCTCCGGCCAGCCGGGCCGGGCCAAGGTCAAGGCCGTGTCCAGGACGGCCGTCGTACCCGGCACTGGGGTTGAAGCGACGGTGACTTTGGATGGAGCGACCCGCAGCTTCATCATGCCGCGCGAGGGTAAGAGCGTGCTCGATGCCGCGCTCGCCGCCAATATGGATGCGCCCTACTCCTGCAAGGCGGGAGTGTGCTCGACCTGCCGCTGCAAGGTGCTGGAAGGCGAAGTGGAAATGGCGGTGAACCATGCGCTGGAGGACTATGAAGTGCGCGCGGGCTATGCGCTGAGCTGCCAGGCGTTTCCACTGACTGGCCGCCTCGTCGTGACCTACGACGAATAGCGTTGAGGAGAGGAGCGCATGGCCGATACGATGAATATCGAAGACTACCTCGCCCGGGGCGGTGTGCTGACCGCGCCTGACAACGCGCCGGCGCGCTATCGCGGCGAGTTGATGCGGCTGATGTCGTCTTTCGTCGACAGCGAACTGGCGGCCTCTGCCGGTTTCGCCGGAGCGATCAACTTCGCACCTGGCATCAAGGAGCGCATCGCGGCAAGCCGCATCACGCTCGAAAAGGCGGACCATGCCGAGCGCGTTCTGAACATCATGAGCGACTTCGGCACCGATGCCGACCGCTACCAGGCGCAGCACGACTGGAGCGCGCGGGTCGAGCGCAACACCGATCTCGGCGCGGCGCGCCTCGGCGACGACATGCGACTCGCCGTCTTCCACTATCCGATCGAGAACTGGACCGATGCGGTGGTGATGAACGTGCTGCAAGGGCTGGCGACCGGCATCCAGATGAATGAACTGACGCGCGTCTCTTATGTTCCGCTGGCGGACGTCTTCCGCGAGATCGCACCGCGCGAACGGCGTCATGCCGAACTGGGCTACGAGGGTCTGCAACGGATTGCCTCGACACCAGAGGGCAAGAAGGCCGCACGGGAAGCCATCGCCTACTGGAACCCGCGCGTTGCGACCACTTTCGGTGTCGCGGGCTCGAGCCGTTTCGATACGCTAAGAAAATTCGGCCTGCGCCATACCTCCAACGAGGAATTGCTGGCGCAGTGGGCAAACGTAAGAGACGAAAAGCTCGGCGTGCTGGGTCTCTAGAGCTAGTCGATATTCTTCAAGCCCAGCACTCGCGCCTCGTCCGTTCCACCAGATCAAGGAGGTCATCATGGCAAGCGCAGCCCCCCGTCGACTGGAGAGCTATGTCTATGGGGCGTGGACAGCCGGCAAGGGTGACGGCTTACCGTTGCTCGACGCAGGCACCGGCGAGCCGGTGGCTCTGATCGACTCCAAGGGCCTCGATTTCGCGGAAGTGCTGCACTACGGGCGTACTGTCGCGGGCCCGAAGCTGCGTGCCATGTCGTTCCACGAGCGCGCGGCGATGCTGAAGGCGCTCGGTCTTGCGCTGATGGAAAAGAAGGAAGAGTTCTACGCCGAAAGCTTCCGCACCGGCGCCACCCGCGCCGACGGTTGGGTGGACATCGAGGGCGGTATCGGCACGATGCTGGCCTTCGCTTCGAAGGGCCGGCGCGAACTGCCGAACACGCGTATCCTGACCGACGGCAATGTGGAGCCGCTGTCGAAGGACAACAGCTTCAGTGCGCAACACATCTACGCGCCGCTGCAGGGCGTCGCGGTCCACATCAACGCTTTCAATTTTCCGATCTGGGGTATGCTGGAGAAGATTTCGCCGACCTTGCTTGCCGGCGTGCCGGCGGTGGTGAAGCCTGCTTCGCAGACGGCCTACCTGACCGAATTGATGGTGCGGCGGATCATCGAGACCGGCCTCCTGCCGGAGGGAGCGCTGCAACTGATTTCCGGTTCGGTCGGCGACCTCCTCGACCACGTCACCGGACAGGACGTGGTGACCTTCACCGGTTCGGCCTGGACCGGCCGCAAGCTGAAAGCGCATCCGGCCGTGATCGCCAATTCGGTGCGCTTCACGATGGAGGCGGACAGCTTGAACGCCTCGATCCTCGGTCCGGATGCCACGCCTGGCACGCCGGAGTTCGACCTGTTCGTGAAGGAAGTGGCGCGCGAGATGACGGTGAAGGCCGGCCAGAAATGCACCGCGATCCGCCGCGTGATCACACCGCGCGACCATGTCGATGCGCTGGTCAAGGCACTGGGCGACATGCTGGGCAAGACCGCGCTCGGCCTGCCGGACGACGAGACGACCCGCATGGGGCCGCTTGCGTCGCTCCACCAGCGCGCCGAAGTGCGCGAACGCATTCAGGATCTGCTGTCGGACGCCGAGATCGTTGCCGGCAATCCGGATAACGTACGGGTTGCGTCCGGTGATGCGGAGAAGGGAGCATTCCTCAATCCGGTCCTGCTTTATGCCGACGATCCTTTCGGCGCCTTCAAGATCCACGATGTGGAGGCGTTCGGTCCGGTTTCGACCGTGCTGCCCTATGACTCGATCGAGGAGGCCGTCGAACTGGCCAGGCTCGGCAAGGGTTCGCTGGTTTCATCTGTCTTCACCGACGACCCGAAGGTGGCAGAGCAGGTCGTCATCGGCGTCGCGCCGTTCCATGGCCGGGTGCTTGTCGGCAACCGCCGCTCCGCCAAGACATCGACGGGCCACGGCTCACCGCTCGCAGGGCTTGTCCATGGCGGTCCGGGCCGCGCCGGCGGCGGCGAGGAAATGGGCGGTATGCGCGGCGTGAAGCATTACATGCAACGCACCGCCGTGCAGGGCACGCCGCGTCTCTTGTCGGCCGTCACCGGACGCTGGATCGAGGGCGCTGACGTGCAGCACGGTGAGCATCCCTTCCGCAAGTCGCTGGCGGAACTGAAGATCGGCGATCAGCTAATGACCGCGAAGCGGCAGATCACCTTGGACGATGTCGAGCACTTCGCACATTTCACCGGCGATACTTTCTACGCCCACATGGACGAGGCGGCGGCCAAGGCCAACCCGTTCTTCGACGACCGCGTGGCCCATGGCTACCTCATCGCCTCCTTCGCCGCCGGCCTTTTCGTTGAGCCCAATCCCGGCCCGGTACTAGCCAACTACGGCGTGGACAATATGCGCTTCCTCACCCCGGTTTATTTCGGTGACACGGTGCAGGTGCGATTGACCTGCAAGGAAATCAACCCGCGCGAAAACGCCAACCATGGCGAGGTGCGCTGGGATTGCCAAGTCACCAACCAGAAGGGTGAGATCGTTGCGCAGTACGATGTGCTGACGATGGTGGCAAAGATCTGGCCGCCGGCACAAACACAAGAGGCGGCCGAATGACAGATCCAACGGCTGCGTCGGGAGAGATGGAGTCTGTTCGGCTCGACCGCCGTGGCAGCCTTCTCTCAACGCACTGCCTTAATGCCTCCGAGGATGAGCGTGGTGAGAACCTCGGCATAATCCTCGCGGCTGATGCGGCCGCCGTCCTTGAACCACATGTCCATCCAGTTCATCATGCCAAAAAGCGACATGGTCACCGGCATGACCAAGGGGCGCTCGTGGTCGTCCAGGCGCGGACTGATCTGGTGCACGACGCCCGCGAACCGGCGCACGATCCGCCTTTCAACTTCGGTGATCGCCTGTTTCTGCTCGTCGGTCAGCAGGCTCATCGCGTTCAACTGGACCTTGTGCCGGTCGCCGGCTCCGCGATAGTGCTCGAGCACGACGCCCACGAGAAACTTCAATCGCACTGAAGGCTCCATGGCCGGATCGTCGGACGCTTCCAGATCCGAGTCGAGTTCCTCCAGGTGAGTGAAGATGATCGCGAAGACGAGCGCGTCCTTGCTTGGGTAATAGTGATAGAGCAAGGCTTTCGATATCCGCGCCTGACCGGCGATCTGAGACATGGACGCCTTGTCGACTCCCAGCGTGGCCAGCACATTCGCCGCATAGTCCAATATGGCGAGTTGTTTTTCTTCGAAATCCTGCGCTCGCGTCCGAGCCATATCAATCCAACCTTCTGATGCTCCGGGCGATCAATCCGTGATCGTCAGAAGCTGAACATGACACGTTCTATAGCGTTTTCGAGCGAAGTGGATACCGGTTCGCGTGAAGAAAACGCGTCAAAACAACAATCTAGAGCTTCGCTTCTGATTCAATCAGAAGCAAAAATGCTCTAGCAACCGGACGTGGGCGAAGAAACATTCCCGATTCTTGATCGTTATTCCTTCGGCCTGTTGTCCACCACACGCTTGGCCTTGCCCTCCGAGCGAGCCACCGAGTTCGGATCGCGCACCTCGATTTTCGTCAAGACACCGACAATGCTCTTGATGTGGTGCGCGAGCTCCTTGGCGGATTCGGCGCGGGCATCGGCGTCAGTCATGTCCTCGGTGCATTCGACATGCACGGCCATGTTGTCCATACGGCCCGCGCGCGTCACTTCGATGTAGAAGTGGGGTGCGAGGCCCTTGCATTTCAGGATCTGCTCCTCAATTTGCGTCGGGAAAACATTGACGCCGCGCAGAATCATCATGTCGTCTGAACGGCCGGTGATCTTCTCGATCCGGCGCATCGAGCGCGCCGTTCCCGGCAGCAGGCGCGTCAGGTCGCGCGTGCGATAGCGGACCATCGGCAGCGCTTCCTTGGTGAGCGTCGTGAAAACAAGCTCGCCCATTTTGCCATCTGGCAGGACCTCGCCGGTGACCGGGTCGATGATTTCCGGATAGAAATGATCTTCCCAGACGTGCAGGCCATCTTTGGTCTCGACGCACTCCTGCGCAACACCCGGCCCCATGATCTCCGACAGGCCATAGATATCGACCGCGTGCATGTCGAAGGCCTCCTCGATTTCGAGGCGCATGGCGTTGGTCCATGGCTCGGCCCCGAAGAGGCCGACCTTGAGCGAACTTTTGCGCGGGTCGAGGCCTTGCCGCCTGAATTCGTCCAGGATGGACAGCATGTAGGACGGCGTCACCATGATGATCGACGGCTTGAAATCGTTGATGAGGGTGACCTGGCGTTCGATCATGCCGCTGGAAATCGGAACGACGGTGCAGCCGAAGCGCTCGGCGCCGTAGTGCGCGCCCAAGCCGCCGGTGAACAGGCCGTAGCCATAGGCATTGTGCAGGATATCGCCCGGACGGCCGCCGCCGGCTCGTATCGAGCGGGCGATCAGGTCCGCCCAAGTGTCGATATCGCCCTTGGTGTAGCCCACGACCGTCGGCTTGCCGGTCGTACCCGAGGAGCCATGGATGCGCGCGAGCTTGTTCTGCGGGACGGCGAACATGCCGAACGGATAGGTGTCGCGCAGATCCTGCTTGTGGGTGAAGGGAAATTTCGACAGGTCGGAAAGCGAGTTCAGGTCGTTCGGATGGATGCCCGTTTCGTCGAAGAGCTTACAGAAAAAGGGCGAGTTCTCGCAGGCGTGCCTGATCGACTGCTTCATGCGCTTGAGTTGTAGCGCCGAGATTTCGTCGCGCGAGGCATACTCGATCGGCTCAAGGTCTTCTCTGCGGGGCGTCAGATTCTCCACGGTGTTCTCTCTGCGGAAATCCGTCGGTTCAATCCTCGACTGGCAGATGCGTGCCTTTCACTAGGCGCGAGTGGCCACGGAATTCGGCCACATGCTCGCCCGACTGATTGGTGACGCGGATGTCGTAGATGCCAGACCTGCCGTGCCGCGAAACCTCTCTGGCGGTCGCTGTCAGGCGGTCGCCGAGGCGGCCAGGGATCAGGTATGTGATCGAGCAATGTTGCGCGACGGCCAACTGGTTGTAGCTATTGCATGCGAAGGCAAAGGCGGAGTCAGCCAGGGTGAATATGTAGCCGCCGTGGCAGTTGCCATGTCCGTTCGACATGGCCTCGAGGATCGTCATCGAAAGTGTGGCTTCACCGGGCGCGATGCGGTCGAGCGTCATACCGAGCCGCTGGCTTGTGGAATCGTCGTTCCACATCGCCCTGGCGGATGCCTCCGCCAGTTCCTGAGGTGTCATCTGGGAAGCGGGTTTCATTCGCCCTTGAACTCCGCCTTGCGCTTTTCCAGGAAGGCGATGACGCCCTCGGCATAATCGGCGCTGCGGCCGGCGGTTCGCTGGCAATCGCGCTCCATGTCGAGTTGTTCGTCGAGACTGTTGGTCGCAGCCGCCTGAATAAGGCGCTTTGTGAGGCCAAGACCGAGTGTGGGGCCCGCAGCCAGCGATATGGCGAGCGACCGTGCCTCATTCATGAGATCCGCGTCCTCGACCGCCTTCCAGATCAGCCCCCATTCGGCGGCCCTCTCGGCCGGCAAGGGCTCGGCGGTCATGGTCAGCGCCTTGGCGCGGGGCTCTCCGATAATGCGGGCGAGACTCCATGTGCCGCCGGCATCGGGTACGAGGCCGATCCTGGCGAAAGCCTGGATGAACTTGGCGGATTTCGCCGCGAGTACGATGTCACAGGCAAAGGCGATGTTGGCGCCAGCACCGGCCGCCACGCCGTTGACCGCGCAAACGATCGGCTTCTCCAGCGAACGCATCAGACGCAGCGTCGGATTGTAGTAGGTCTCGAGCGTATGGCCGAGGTCCGGCGCGGGGCCGCCCTTGCGCGGATCCCGATCGCCCAGATCCTGCCCCGCGCAGAACCCGCGACCTGAGCCGGTCAGCAGGACGGCGCGGACAGTCGGATCATCATGCGCTCGCTGAATGCCGGCCCGCAGCGCCAGGTGCATCTCTCCGTTAAACGAGTTCAGTTTGTCCGGGCGGTTTAATGACAGCGACAGCACGCCGTCGGACAGCGCCGAGAGCACAGTTTCGGAAGCCGGCATTTCTTCTTCCTTGCTCGACGATCGCTTTCTCCGTCCAGCATATAAAACGCATAGACCGTCCGGTCGGTCAATGATAAACGAGAGCGAGGAGTCGAAGAGAGGATTTGGATGCCGGAGCAAGGGAGTCTGCTATGCCCGTCGTCTCCGTCTCCCGCGAGGGCGAGATCGCCGTCGTCACCGTCGACAACCCGCCGGTCAATGCACTCAGCCAGGCTGTTCGCCGGGCCTTGTTCGATGCGACCACCGAACTGGACGCCGACGACGAAGTGAAGGCCGTGGTGTTGGCCTGTGCCGGCCGGACCTTCATCGCCGGTACTGACCTATCCGAATTCGGCAAGACGCCGATGGAGCCGCATCTGCCCGATCTCGTGAACCGCATCGAGGCTTCGGTAAAACCCTGGATCGCCGCGATCCATGGAACAGCGCTGGGTGGTGGCTTCGAGATCGCGCTGGGCTGTCGGTTCCGGGTTACTGTGCCAGACGCCGCGATCGGCCTGCCCGAGGTGACGCTCGGCATCGTGCCGGGCGCATCGGGAACCGTACGCACGCCGCGGCTAGTCGGTGCCGAGGCGGCGGTCGAGCTGGTGACGGGCGGCAAGCCGGTGAAGGCAGCCAAAGCACTCTCCATGGGTCTGGTCGATGCCGTCGTGCAAGGCGACTTTTTACAAAGCGTTCTTGCGTTTGCGAGCGACGCTGTGGCCCGGCCGCTGCCCGTTCCGTTGTCGCAGCGCACGGTCGCGGCACCTGCGTCCACATTTTGGGAGGACAAGAAGGGGACGATTGCCAAACGGGCGAAGGGCGAAACCGCACCGCTCGCCGCATTGGAATGCGTGCGCATGGCGGTGGAGTTGTCATTCGATGAGGCGCTCGCCTTCGAGCGCAAGACCTTCCTCGACCTACGCGGTTCGGAACAGGCCGCGGCGCTGCGCGCGGTGTTCTTCGCAGAACGCGCCGCGCGGCGCCCGGCGGGCCTGAAGGGCGTGGAGCCCCTGCCGCTGCGTAAAACGGGTGTCGTGGGCGGCGGCACGATGGGCGCTGGCATCACGGCCGCGTTGCGGGACGCCGGCATTCCCGTTGTGCTGATCGAACGCGACGCGGAAGCCGTGGCGCGCGGCCTCGCCAACGTCCGTACCATCTTCGAAGGCGGCGTGAAGCGCGCCAAGCTGACCAAGTCACAGGCCGAAGCGAAGCTGGCCGGCGTGACGGCTTCCACGGACTGCGGTCTTCTCGCCGACGCCGATATGGTGATTGAGGCCGTGTTCGAGGAACTCGGCGTTAAGCGTGCCGTATTCAACCAGCTTGGCAGGCTCTGTCGGCCCGACTCCATCATTGCCACCAACACGTCCTATCTCGATCCGCGCCTCATTGCGGAAGGTGTTCCCGATCCGTCGCGCTTCATCGGCCTGCATTTCTTTAGTCCGGCAAACATCATGAGGCTGCTGGAGATCGTACCGATCCCGCAAACCGCGCCGCGGACACTGGCAACCGGCTTTGCGCTGGCGCGGGCGCTGGACAAGATCCCGGTGCAGGCAGGTATCTGCGAAGGGTTCATCGGCAACCGCATCCTCAAGCGCTACCGCACCGCAGCCGAGGCACTGGTGTACGACGGCGTGCCCATCGCCGAGATCGATGCGGCCATGCGCGATTTCGGCTTCGCCATGGGACCCTTCGAAGCACAGGATCTCGGTGGCCTCGACATCGCCTACCTGCAGCGTGAAGGTGCTCGCGCCAACGGACAGGATGTGCCCGAGACGCTTGGCGACATTCTCGTGCGCGCCGGTCGCAAGGGCCAGAAGACAGGCGGCGGCTGGTACGACTATGCCGGGGACCGCAAGCCGCAGCCGTCTGCGGTGGTAGCGGAGCTGTTGGCCGGGAAGATCGCCCGCATGACGGCGCATTCCACCATAGCATGCCACTTGGTTGGCGAAATGGCCGCGGAGGGCGACGCGATTCTAGCCGAGGGCGTTGCCGGGCAACCGTCTGACATTGATCTCGTTGAGATCCACGGTTACGGCTTTCCGCGCTGGAGGGGCGGACCGATGTTTGCGCGTGCTCACAGCCATAGGCAGCACGACGTTTGAACTGGGCAGGACGGCCCAGGAAACGTGCGGGGTTTCGGAAGACGATGATGTTGACCTAACCTAACCTAACCTAACCTGTTATCGAGCCTGACGTCGATTAAGTGTTTGCTGTCGCCGTTGAGGCAGTGGATCGAGCAGCAGCTGCGCGCATGATATCGGCCAGCAGGGCATAAGCGCTAGACCAGGCGCCTTTCACCTCCGGCGTCCACCCCGATCCGAGCCCTTGCTCCAGCGTCCACAACAGAGCCGCACCGACCGTTTCGTAATGAGCGTCGGTGACTCCGAATTGGGCATGGCGGCGGCCCAGATCTTCAATGGTAGGAACAAGCGTCTCGAGATGATCGAGCCCCCCTACGATCATCGTGAGGGTTTGAAAGAGCTTCCGGCGCTGCTCCGTTAGGTCGGTTGTCTTGAAGAGCTGCCGCGTTGTTGCGTCGATCTCAAAAAGCCGGTCGTAGAACAGGCGCGTCGCCGCGTCTGCCATTGGCTCAACTTTCTGCCACGTTTCTTTCACGAGTGCCTTCTGTTCAGGGGACATTGTATGCTCCAAGACAGTTCAGGATTTTGGCTTGGCAGCCAGTCCCCCTTACCCACCGGCCCGCAGCCGTCAGAGGCCGCGACGGCCCATCGCTGGGCCTCGACCTTCGCTCCGCCCGCGAATCGTCTGCCCGCTCCGGCCCGCACGCTAGGCCATCACGTTGTGCCGTTCGTCGCGAAGTCCGGGTCGACGGTGCAAATCTCCTTGGCGGCCAACTGGAGGTCGAACTTGCTGCCGCTACCGTACTCCTTGGGGAGGAAGCCCATAGCGAACTCAAGCTTATAAGACTCGGCATTACCGGCTTGATCTTGGCAAAGGCCTCGTGCGGGCTTCGCGTTGCGTCTGCATCGGGAACTTGCGGTGCAAGCAAGTTCTGCGCGAAGTCACGCGCGGTCTCCCGCAGATTCTGCTGTTCTGTCGTCAGCCTGAAATCGATGGCCATTGCGCGGCGCCTCCCTCAATGAAGGCCCGAGGGTAGCGCGGAGGTCCGACGAGTGACGGTGCGCGCACTTGCCGATGGCTCTCGCGCTCCCCCTTACCAAATTTACCACGAACTGTGACGGTCGCGCTAGATGCAGATGCCATCAAGCGCGCCAGCTAGCTGCGGGTTGTTAGGATTTTCAAGCGGGAGCAGTGGAAGCGACCATGGACGGTGTAGGTAAAGGCGCCGGAGGTGAGTACGGGCTGCCATGCGCACCATTGAAGCGGTGTTTGCAATGCCAGACAGCCCAAATATGATGCTACTTTCCGACGATGGCACAGACAAATGCAAGAAGGCGGATAAGGCTCAGAAGTTTTTTTCGAGCTTGATATTGCAGGCGCAGACATGACGCCATGCGAGCACGCATCGCTCTTTCGGCGAGAAGTGTATTGCTCCAAGCGGGAAGAGGTTTTTTCTTGCAATCATACTGAAGTGACGAGGCGCCTCGGCACGTGCTGGCGCAAAGTTGCTCGCGAAAACTGAGACTAGGAGGAGCGTTGCGAAGGTGGACATTAGGCAATAGTTTCGGAGATCAGCGCCTTTTGGCGATAGGGCGGAATACGAATGCTCCTCGGTCGAGTCTAATTGTCAATCAGCTTACCACAATGGTCCAAATTAAACCTGACGGGTATGACGGGTTCGTCGTAATCATACGTAGGTGCGTGCGCCTATCCTCAATCGTCTATAGACGGTCGAGGAACCACCCTCACGACCGCTCAGCCAGCCGGCAATGTAGAGGAATGACTCGATGACAGAGACTGTCGACACTTGGACCATAGCCATGGAAACCGCGCTTGCTTGCGTTCCCGCTGATCTTCGCCTTGATGTTCTACGGAAGCTGACGGATGACGAGACCGAGCGACGCAGGCGCCCGTTCCTAATCGGCTGGAAAAAGCGCGGGCATGCCGTGGACGAAGCAACGAGCGTGATCGTGCAGGTTCTGGTGCGCGACATCGCCAACTGCCACAGCAAGGCGGATGCCGCCGCCGTGTTGTTTCGGAACCATCATGGGCGAGGCACCGGGAGCTGCTGGTTGCCGGATTATCTCGATGGGCTTCCTGGCATCATAGTGGACCGCAAGCGCTGCATCGAGGTTTCCGAGCGCAAACACAGGAGCAAAGCTCAATGAAGGCGAGCACGCTGTCGTCTAGAGCATTTTCCGATCACGTTGCATTGTATCCGGCGGCGGCTTCATCGCCCAGCAATGCATCGCCGTCCTGGTCGGCGGTACCGGTACCGGAAAGACCAATCTGGCCATCGCAATCGCCAGAAGCTGCATCCACTCCGGCGCGCGCGGTCGCGTCTACAACATGGTCGACCTCGTCAACCGTCTCGAAAGCGAGACCCGCAACGGACGTCAGGGCAGGTTCGCCGAACATCTAACTTGGATGGACTTCATCGTTCTCGACGAATTGGCCTACCGTTCACTCAATCCGGCGACCAGCTTCTGCTCCACCTCATTAGCCGGCTTTACGAGCGCACATATCCGTCATCCTCACCACGTGCGGGATATATTGGCCTTCAGAGTTTTGATGCGATCGTTAGGCGGTGCGGCTTATGAAAGAACGTTTGAAGACTCAGCCAGTGCATATCGTTGGGCAGCCGAAGGGCAACCGTTCTTTCGGGATAAAGTCATCAGCTATGAGATTTTTGAAGACGGCAAGTTGATCGAGGCGAAGCGAAGTGCAACAGCGGATGAAGAAGAACACCTTCGGCAATACTCCGCGCTAGCGGTCACCGTGATCACGTTCGTTATCCTCGATTTGATCTTCATTGCGGTTGTGGGGAATTGGGGTCTCTTGTGGGGATGGATTCCAACAGGACTAATCGCGTTGATAGTTGGCAATCAAGTTCGCTCGGTAAGCTTAGGGCATACTCTTAAGCACGGATCGTTTTTCCTCTTGCCTCCGTGGTGGTAAAGCTTTGCGAAACCACGGTTTGACGTGATCGATGCACGACGCAAATCGCTGTGCGCCTCCGGCACTTCGGCCCGGGCGGTCGGTAGTCCCTTCGGCGGCCGACTCTGAGGCTTTGGCGATGGGCGGGTAGATGGTAGGGCTGGCGCAAACCAGCTTTCAAAAAGTTTCTAGTATAACAATAAGTTAAGTGCTATTTTTTGGCGGAGAGAGTGTCCAAATCTGTATATATCGCCCTCAATCGCACACGTTCGCCGATATTCAAGAAACACATGCGCAATAGGCGCGAACTGTGCGCCGGGGCTCCCGCGCGTTCGTCCTAATTCGCGTCCAATCGTCGCGGAAATATGGGCCGGAGTATGGGCGAAAACGTTCGACGGAAGGTTGGGGGCGGCTGGAAATAATCCAAGCGCACAAGCACCATCAATCCTTCGACTTGTCGACACCAAATTCAAAACGCTCGCGATAGCCCTTCGAGGCGATCAATCGAAGCGAACGCCCTTGTCTAGGAGATTGGTCAGGACAACGGCGCGGGTATCAGCAGGTTGCACCGCTACATTGACGAAAGCACGGGCAACATCGCTCGCGAGGCTGCGCGCGCTCACCCGCGAGGCTGTCGACACCCTCCGCAAGCCTGCGCGGCCATGAACGAAGCGGCTTCGCAGTTCGAACAGGTCTTTGTAGCATTGTGACCTGGCGGAGTCGTTCAGCAAAGCGGCTAATCAGCCATGGCCATGTGACCCTAGCGAGCACAATGAAAGTATTGGGACTCCGCTGGGGCGAACCCATGCTGCAGTGTTGGCAAGCGCTATTGGATGGTCGAGCGGAGGAAGCTCACTCCTGCTTTGAGCGAGTTGCATCCGACGACGAAGGTCGGTACGGGCGATGCAGTCGTTCTTGTTAGCAATGCATTTTCGAAACTCAAACTCGTCAATGCCGCCGCGAAAACATGGCGTCGATTGAACGGCGAGAACCAGTTGCCAAAGGTCGTTCAAGGCGTCAAATTCAAAAACGGAATCGAGGTCACTGAAATGACGGCTCACCACGCCGCCTGATCAACCTCGTCACCCAAAACCCCGCATAGCTCCGTGTGCCATCTGCGCGATGCGTGCCCCAAGCACCTTCGCAAGTTCGACGAGCTTGGGGCACGCATCATCCGTTTGAGCATTTGTCGTTGCGACGGACCGGCTTTCGGTATCGTTCGCAGTCCTTCCCGATGCAGATGTGGTACGGATGCTTGTGCCCTGATGGACCAGCGAGCGTTTATGGATTTGTTGCAGGATGCAAAAAACCGCCCGTATGTCTGCTCACTTGGGCGCGGGCTGCACCGTGAATGCGATCCTTCTCATATGTTTCGAGTCTGACCAGCAGCTCACGCTACCGCATCAGATTGAAAATCGACCTACTTTTTACAGGGCTGTCCGTTTGGCTGGACGCAAGGTTTGGCAGCTTGCGGTGCCGGATGGGCTGCGGGTGGCGGAGCCGGACGAGCAACTGGTGGGGGAGAAGCTGGCCGCGCTGCTGTAACTGGAGGTGAGGCAGGGCGCGCAACGGGTGGTGGAGTAGGCCGCGCCATTTGAGGTGGTGGCGGAGGAGCAGGTCGGGCCATTGCTGGAGGCGCTGGCCGCGCAACTGCGGCTGAGGGTGGGGCAGCGCGTGCGGCGGGCGGAGCTGGATGCGCGATTTGAGGTGGTGGAGGAACTGGCCGTGTGGCCGGTGGAGGGGCTGAGTGTGCAGCCGGTGGCGGAGTCGGGCGTGCGATCTGCGGCGACGCGGCTGGTGCCGGAGGCTGTGAGATAATCGGCCTTTGTTGCGGTGCCTGCGCCGGTGAAACCGGCCGACTGCTTTGGTTATGTGGGCTCGGCAACGGCTGTACGGCAGCTTTGCCGCCCGATTGCGCAGGCGACACAGCTGGTAGCGCCGGCGTATGTTGCTGCGTTTGCGGATGTTGGGGCTGACCAGGAATCGGCGGCTTGCCATTCACTGAAGGCGGCGATTGTGCACCGGGAACGCCGGACAATGGTTGTACAGCTGACTTCTGACCGGGCGATGCCGGTGACTGCGGCGGGGTGACCACAGCAGGTTTTGCGCCGGCGTCCTGCTTCGGAGGCTGTGTCGGTGAACCCGGCTGACCGCCGGGACTTGGTAGAGGCTGCACAGCCGCTTTGCCTGACGGGGTGGGCGAAGCTGGCGTGGTCGGATGCTGGGGCTGACCGGAAATCGGCGGCGTGCCGTTCGCCGAAGGCAGCGGCTGCCCACCAGGCGTGCCCGGTAGCGGCGCTGTTGTCGATTTGCGGTCAGGCGAGGTGGGCATGGCCTGTTCTTGCGCGGTAGGCGTGTGGCCAGGCTGCGTGGTTGCGGGTTGTGGTTCCGGTGCCGGAGGCTTGGTCTGTTGCACCGGTACTTGCGGGCCCTGGTGCGGCGCGGTCACCGCCGCTTTTTTCGCTACCGTTTTCGGCAATGCCGGTGCGAGGAGAGCGGCGCCAGCGACGGCCGCTCCGGCGGCAGCGACGCCGGGAGATACGCCGTGCGGCGGTGTAGCTGCGATACCGGGAGCGGTCGGCGTGGTAGGCGCGCCCGATGCAGGCGTAGCAGGCTGCTGCGCGGCAGGTTGCTGTGTGGCGCTTGGCGTTGCTGCCGGAGTTGCGGATACCAGTTGCGGTGCGAGCGCCTGTGCCGGCGTCACCGTCTGCGCCTCGCCACCCGGCCTGGTGATCGTGACCATATTGGTGGTGTTGTTGATCACCACCGTATTGTGAATGTTGTTGTAGATGACGTTCGGCGGCGGCGGCGCCACGTAGGGCGGCGGGCTGTAATATGCGGGCATTGGCACATAATCGGGGACCGGCAGCACGAACGCCGCGAATACGGGCGGCGGCGGTGCCAGCACGACGAAATCTGGTGGTGGCGGTGGCAGGAAGAACACCGGCGGTGGCGGCGGTGGCGCGAATCCATAGTCCGGATCGTCAAAGACCAGCACCGGCTGACGGAAATATACGACCTCGTCTTCGGGCGGCGGCGGGATATCGTAGCTGATTGCGGTGAACGTCGGGGGCGGCTCAAATGCTGCGGCGAGATAGGCGAGGCGGCGATGGGCGTCGCCGACGTGCGGCCCGTGGGGATAGCGGCGCAGATACGACCAGTAGGCCTGTGGTGTGTCAACACTACGTGTGTGCCGCCAGGTGATCGCTTCCCGGCGCGCGGCGACAATGGCGCGGACGCGCCTCGCCATCGGATCGTTCGGATAGGCGGCGAGAAAATCAAGGTAGCCTCGTAACGTATCGCGTTCCAGCGCAGCGACATACGCATCCTGCGCGTCGAGATCGCGGATGGGTCTCGCACGCATCGAGGCAATTTGTTCATTTGATGCGGTCGGTGGTGGAGCGTCAGGCGCGCGGTCGAAGAACATAAAAGGCGCCTCGATCTTCGATGCGCTCCAAGGCACTTCGCCACCCTTGGTCATTTCATTGACGCGCAGACGGGTTCGATCGAACACCTCGGCGAGCGGCAGGCCGCCGGTACGGATCATTTCGGCGAGCGCCTGCGCATAAGCGCCGTACGGCCCCGTCTCCTGCGGCGCCACCGTACCGGGAGCCGCATTGAAGGCGATCAACATGTGCGGTTCGGGCTCCACCAGCGCGAGGCCGCTGGCCAACGGCTGGCCCGATCTGGCGAACGGATTCGCGCGTGCCGCATCGAGGATGACAATACCCGCTTTGATCTTCAGCGCTGCCAGCGGCCGGATATAGTCGGATAGCCGCAGCGTTTCGAGCGGCACATCGGTATCGTGCGCGAGCTTCGCATCGACGGGTACGAAGTAATTCTCGCCTTCGAGTTGTACGCCGTAGCCACCGAGATAGATGACGGCGACGCTGTCTGGTCCCGATGCGCTGACCTTGTCGAGAAACTCACGGAACGTACGGCGCAGCGTGTCCTGGTCGAGATCACGCGCACCGACCACGTCAAAGCCGGCAGCCTGCAATGTCTGAGCAATCAGGCCAGCATCGTTCGCTGGCGTGGGTAATGCTTCTGGCTGATAGGCGGCGTTGCCGATCACCAGAGCGATACGCTTTTCCGCTTGTTGCGCGTTAACCGGGGATAGCGATGTGACCGCGACAAGCGCGAGCGCAATGCAAGCCAAAAAACGCATGAGTGTTGCCCCGGCAATGACCGTACCGATTGTGCATTTCATCGAAGATGCCGTGAATGGCGTCTGAACGAAATCGCCCTAAATTATGGCGAGGTTTTGGTTGTCGTGCGGACTGCAACCGATCCGAAAATTGGTATTCCAGCTTTAAAGTAGCCGAGGGATCAGGAGCCAAGTCAAAGGCGACGATCAGGCCTCCCGTTGTTGGAGTTGAACCCGACGTGCGGAGGTGCGGCTATCCGTTCGATTCGGGGGCGTACCGCCTCGTCATAGCGGACGCCCCACTTCTCGATCCTTGCGTGGGTCGCTTCATGCACGATGGCGGATGCGATCCATTCAATCGTGGTGGTTTCAGAAGCGACGACCCGCTCGTCAAGCAGGCAGGCGTTCGAGGAATGCAGATAGCAACCGGCTCCGTGCGGAACCAACTGCACCCAGATTCGAGCAAGAGAACTCTTGATACGTCGATAGTGAAGTGGAGAAAAGCGTTCGATCAACCGAAGGGCGGCTTCAACGCGTTGCAAGGCTCGCTCGGGATCATCCGAATACGCACTTCCGATCCAAAGACCATCGATCACGCGGCTTTTCGAAAACCACAGATCCATCCTCTCAACAAGAGAGGGCTTTGTTACTGAGGAGACGCGAGAAATGGTGGCTACCATCGCCTCAGGTCATCGTGAACATGTTTTCCCGATGGTACGAGCAGATCGGTTTCGACGGGTGTTCAAGCCACAGCGGGCGACGCACGTTCATCACCAATGCAGCGAGAAAGATTTCACTCGTCGGTGGCTCTCTCAGGGATGTGCAGATGTTAGCTGGGCATACTAGCCTGCGGGTTACACAGAGATACATCGATGCCGATCAAGATGCCCAACGGAAGATCGTTGAGCTGATATGACTTCATGCGTCGGTGGTTTGACTAGGTAGGGCGACTCCGCATCTTTCGCTATTGTGTGCATACGGACTCAAGCTCGACATTGCGTTAAGTCCGAAAAGCGCCAGGAGCGGTCATGATCAATCACGCCATCGGGGACTGACACGCGTGCTCGGTTACCGTCGCGACGGTGACGGTAGTGCCCTTGAAGATGCCCAAGCTCAGTTGAACGGATAATAACGAAGCGAGAAGAAGGCGATGTTGTTGCTGGGAGTAAGCCCCACGTTTGGCGTGCCTGTCCCAGTAGGGAGCCCCGGGAATGCGGTCAACTTCACGTATTCGTACTGCAGCCCGGTCCTGACGCGCCCCAAATCGCCCTTGTAAAGGTCCTGCCAGAATCCAATTGTGAACTCCTGTGCCTTCTGAACGTGGAAGGTACAGGTGAAACCGGCGATGGGCGTGTTGAAGGTACCAAGCGTGCCGCCAGTCAGATTCTGACTGAAGCACCCGTCGTTGATGAAATTCGGATTTCCCCAACCGCCCTGTGTGGCCGCGACGGTCCACGAATTGGCGTAGCTCCGGTCCTGGCCATAATAGACATAAATGTCATTGCCTTTGATCGGATGGGCTACCGCCCCCACGAGGAATGACAGACCGGTGACTGGCGTCAGCGACCCGTTCGGTCCAATAACGGCGTCGGGCAACTGGCTCGACATGTAACGGCCGACGCCCTGACCGTACATGACACTGCCTTGCAGATCGAGAACCTTCGAAATCACGGGCAACAACACGCTACCGCCAACTCCCCATGCGAACGTGGTCTTCTGCGACCAGCTGTTTGGAATGGTCGAAATTGCGACCTGATCGCTGAACCACCGTTGCAAGCCGAAGACTTCGTAGTGACCGAAGCCCGGATCGAGCGCAAACTTCTCGATGACATCAGGCGCGATATCGTTCGAGCAGGTCGCCGTACCGTTGAGATGCGACGCACCGTTGCAATTGTTGTTGATGCTTGTGACAATCGGCGCGGGCGGCGCAACGGTCCCGGCGCTGACGCCACCCGGGAACGTGATTGCCGGCTCCTCGATCGACAAACCGAACCAGGCAAGATTGTCCCAATCGTAGACCAACCGGACCTGAGGGGTGCGCAACCAATCGAAGCCCGGGACGTACTGAGCGTTGATGGTCACCGGCGCGTTTTCGGTGCCCGGAAGCATACCGACCTTATTTTGAGTCAGGAGACTCCATGCTTGTCCCGCAACAGCGTGAATGTGGTAAATGTCGTTGTCGTACTGGGCATATAACTGACGTATGCGGGGAGTAAAACTGTTACTCTCGCGGTTGTTCGCATCCGTTGAGGCGCCGAGAAAATCCATTTCGTAGTAGGCTTTCAAGTGCTGGTTCGGATCGATGTCGCCATTCACATTCAGGGCAATCCGACTCTGCTGTGCGCTCATCCGAAACTCCCTTTGGTTCCAGAGCGCCGAATTTTGCAGCGGGATTCCCGGATTTGCGAACGGCGGATCGCTCGCGCCATTCGATACTTCGTTATGTTGGCGCCACGCTCCTTCGAGCGCGATAAAGGACCCGGCCATTGAGACGTGAATGCCATCGAACCAGTAAGGTAGACCCTTGATCGGCATCGATGCCACAGGTTGCGGCGGCGGGATAATGATTTCATTGCCATTGCGCGCCGTAACGATCTGCGATGGCGCCGCGCGTGCGTTCGTATGCGCTGCGCCTGCCTGGGGATGCGCCGTGCCTACACGCTGCTGAGCCAACTGCTTCCTGTTCTGCGCCAGCTCCCGCTGCATTGCTTCCATTTGCCGCTTCATGTCGTCGATCTGTCGCTGTAATTGTGCTTCATCGGCGTGAGCCGGGACAATCGCGATTTGGGATGCTCCGAACACCATCCCAAGCAGTAACCCGGTGATTCTTTTTTTGATCTTGAGACTGTCTCCTCGTCTCTCCTGTTGCGGAGAGCACGAGCGTGCAAGCGCATGTGTTGAGAGCCAAGAGAGTAAAATGACCCTGGACGCCCTCGGACTGCGGTTCATGACAACCTCCTGCGTAACAAAGACAAAGCTGAAGCCAACCAGCAGCATGAAGCTTCTGTAGCGTCAATGAATGAGGGATGATGTTCGTGTATGGCTAAAGCGATATCGCCACGGTGCTGCACAAATCTTCGTGTGGCACCGGAATGGCTAATGACAGCTGCAAGCCGCATGAGGGGCTCCTTGCTTTGGCATGCGCTAATTCTCCCTCCGGGTCATTCACGACGATTTTGGCATGTCCACAACATGTCCGGTTATGGGGTAATCTGGGAAGTGCTGATTGTGCGGATTTTACGATGCAACGGCATAAAGCCCATTGATGCCAGATTGCGCTGATCGGAAAAAAGCCTTCCCGATGAGTCAAATTGAGCTGTCACGGTTCTATAAATATTCCTGAAATCTCAGGATCGACGCTCAGTGCGCGTCCCGTAACGTCGGACTAAAGAGAGTTCGGGGCAATGCGGTTATTAATCCGGTGGACTGAGACACTGGTGAGCTGGCGAGCTTTATACAAATGGCCAGAGCAGACGAGGTCAGCATAAAAAGTCTGCACGAGAGGTGGAAAAGCGTCAGAGAACGCCACCACCAGAGGGAACACCTCCGATAAATGACTGCACCGGGCAGGAGGCTCCTTCGCTGCACTCTGCTGGACCAACGACGGCGACGGAAATCTTTCCGACAAAAGCCCAACCAAGAACCAGCTGAAGACCATCATTCGTGCACTAACGACAAACCCCGATGTCTCGTCGGTGTCGCTTGATGGCGGGCAGAAAAGTCTACTATTCCGACAGTCCGAGCGGTGTGATCGTCCGCTGTCTACATAGAGCGATGGTACTCAAAGTATTGATGATATTTGGTCCATTCTATCATCAGTTCTCATAAGCAATTGGCTAGCTATTATAATTCTTCCGCTCGCTTAGAACGGGCTCCCGCAACTGATTATGGAAATGTTTCGCGGTGCATTTTCGTAACCGGTTGTGTCCGACAAGGACCAGCAGGCGACATCAATCGATCACCTTGTGGGACGCCGGCGATGAGGGCGCGCCCGCGGAAAAGCTCGCGACCAGTTCGCGCAGATACGTCCTGATAGCAACTGTATCTGCCGCTAGCCGGGCGCCGTTCGTGCGAAATAGAAACTTGATACGCAGCCCGCTGGGATCGATTTCTTGCGCGCCGCAGGACAACGCGGCATCGGCGGTGGACGCTTCATTGCCGTCGCAGACGAGTACGAACGGTTCTCTGGATTCGATCAACCGCTGATGCAGCCGCTTTTCTATCGCGTAGTTGCCGCCGCTCAGGATGGCACCGTCCATCTCGGGACCGTAAATCGTGGCGCGTTCTATCTTCCGTGCTGGATGCTTCTTGTCGGCTAGCTGGCACACGAGGATAAGCGTCTCATCGCGCGCCGACGCGCAAGTCGTTGCCGTCCAACTCTCCACATGTGAGCTGCCGAACTTCCAAGGATACAGATTCACAGCGACCGGCCCGATCACTTGATTGTCTCGGAGCCCCCGCCCGCACATTTCCTTGAGACCATGCTCGCTATCGAAACTGAAATGGCTAACGTGAGTTGATCCGATTTTGTGCAGTACATCGACGGCAAAGACCGGGGTCGCCCTTACATGCAGCGTCATGTTCGCCGCGGTCACGCGATAAGCGGCTGCGGCGCAAGCCCGATCGGAGGGCCGCTTGAGCCATGCCATCGTCTCCGCAGGTCCAGAATAGGCGATGGGTGGCAAGATATAGCCAACCACAGCGACTACTATGAACCGATAAGGGTGCCGGCTCAATGGCGCTATCCAGAGCGTTGCCGCGCGCGTGAGCAGTCCGCAGCATAGCCCCCCAATACCGGTCAGTATGAAAAGCAGGCCGATGATCGAACCGGCGGAACCGTCCGCCCTCGCATTCGCGTATGCTGCGACGATGAGGGCGATGAAGCCCGTGATTAGAAGCGAACGCCAGCCCGGCAGCGCGAGGCCGACAAGGAAGGCGAGCGTGTACAGCGTCGCGACGTTGCTGTCGTCGAGCAAGAACATGCCGGCTCTCGGTAAAATGCTCCAGTGACGTATGCCAAGCCTGCTGCCCCATCACCACAAACATCTGCCCGTAAACCTAACGAACGTTTACCGTTGATTTCGCAACACCCAGTGCCGATCTGAGCGGGATCAGGCGACTTTCGGCTTTTAGTTCAGATGATCGGCCGCGGACTATCGTATCCGCGGTTGGTCTGCTGGCGGAAGAAAGGTAGCGTAGTTGTCCAAGGTCGGCATGGGCGCGAGGCATGTCCGCCTTTGGGTCACAAGCTGATGTCGGAGCCGTGGCGGCAAAGGTCTGCTATGGGCCGATTGTGTTGAAAAACTCCGGGTTGTGAACGGTCAGAAGCGCTGATTCACTCAGGCATCCAAGCCTGGGGCGAAGCCATGATGGGTGAACGGCGAATCGATCAAGCGGCGCTTTTCTATCTATTCTCGCTGGAGCGGCACGTGCCGGCGGACCACATGCTGCGGGCGATCGACCGGTTCGTCGATCTGCAGGGTGTGCGGGCGCACTTGGCAGCGTTCTACAGTTCGACGGGTCGCCCCTCGATTGATCCGGAGCTGCTAATCCGGATGCTGATTGTCGGCTACTGCTTCGGCATCAGATCGGAGCGGCGTTTGTGCGAGGAAGTCCACCTGAGCCTCGCCTATCGTTGGTTCTGCCGATTGTTCGCCATCAGCGCCCCTGAGACAAATTGAGGGCCTTCACGAACGGAGGATTTCTGGTTCATCGTAGCCGTAAGGAGCGAAGATGAAGCAGAAATCGGGGCCGGGCAAAGCGCCGGCAGAACAAGTGCTGAAGGACATTCGGCGCCAAACCCGTCGGCAGTATTCGGCTGAAGAGAAGATCCGCATCGTTTTAGAGGGACTGCGCGGCGAGGAGAATATCTCCGAGCTTTGCCGCCGCGAGGGCATCGCTGCCTCGATGTATTACGGCTGGTCCAAGGAGTTTCTGGAGGCCGGCAAACGCCGGCTGGCGGGCGACACGGCGCGTGCTGCAACGTCCGGCGAGGTGAAGGATCTCCGTCGTGAAGCCACAGCCTTGAAAGAGGTGGTCGCTGACCTCACCCTGGAGAATCGCCTGCTCAAAAAAAGTTTGAACGGAGATGGGGAGGACGAGGCATGAGGTATCCTGCGTCCGAGAAGGCCGAAATCATCGAGCTTGTCGAGCAGTCACATCTGCCGGCCAAGCGCACGCTGGACAAGCTCAGCATCCCGCGAGCCACGTTTTATAGATGGTACGATCGCTATCGCGCGGGCGGCATTGAGGCGTTAGTCGATCATCGGTCGAGGCCGGACCGGGTCTGGAATCGCATCCCCGACGATGTGCGAGGCCAGATCATTGGACTAGCGCTGGAGCTTCCGGAGCTGTCGCCGCGCGAGCTGGCGGTGCGCTTTACCGATGAGAGAAAGTACTTCGTCTCCGAAGCTTCGGTCTATCGGCTACTGAAGGCGCACGACCTCATTACCAGTCCGGCCTATGTGGTCATCAAGGCCGCGGAGCAGTTCAAGGACAAGACAACCGCCATAAACCAGCTCTGGCAGACCGACTTCACCTACCTCAAGATCACTGGCTGGGGTTGGTACTATCTTTCGACCGTGCTGGACGACTTCTCGCGCTACATCGTGGCCTGGCGGCTCGGCCCCACCATGTGCGCTTCCGACGTCACGGCGACGCTGGACTAGGCGCTCGCGGCCTCGGGGCTGGACCACATCAATGTAAAGCAGCGGCCCCGACTTCTAAGTGACAAGGGATCAAGTTACGTCGCGGACGACCTGGCCAGGTGGCTCGAACATAAAGACATGCAACATGTGCGCGGCGCGCCGTATCATCCCCAGACCCAAGGCAAGATCGAGCGCTGGCATCAGACCTTAAAGAACCGCATCCTGCTCGACAACTATTACCTGCCTGGCGATCTCGAGCGGCAGATCGCCGCCTTCGTCGAACATTACAATCATGCCCGCTATCACGAGAGCATCGACAATCTGACCCCGGCTGACGTCTACTTCGGCAGAGCTGAGACGATCCTCGCAGAACGCCAACGCATCAAGCGCGACACCATCGCAAACCGTCGCTTGCAGCATCGACTGCAGGCCGCTTAAACTCTAACCCCAGATGAACCAGAGCCTCTCTTCGCGAGCCACCTAATCAGTCTCAAATCATCTGACGACGGACATCGGCCATCAACGCTTGAGTTGATGGATCTGGGCGAACGTCGAGTGTGGCTTGCGCAAGCGCGCCTCGCATAACCGCAATTAGCTCTGCATCAAACATGTTGAATCTCCGTTTTGGCAGCGCTGTATCATGCATCGGTGACGGCTGTACTGCGGAACTCTGACGACGATGAGTCGATAGAATTAAACTTCGGACAGGTTGAGTCACATCGTCACACGACGATGTGATTGCTCATTACATTACCATCACCAACCATCGTGCGACCGCGGATGTCCGGCGCGCGGTTGGATCTAACGATACTGTTGGGGTGGATGGCGAGCACCATCACTATGCGGAAAGAGATCGACGCTGCGTTCGCCGGTTAGCTAACCTTAACGATTGAATTGAAGATTGAGAAATTGACAACCTGACAGTGTAGAGGCCTTCCTATCTGCAAAAATTGGAGGCCGGAATGATTAGGCGGATCGCGATTGCTTTAATCCTACTGGCCGCGCCAGCGCTTGCCGAGCAGGCTGCCATCGAGGGCCTAGCGCAAGTTATCGACGGAGATACGATTGCAGTTGAAGGGACGGCGCCGCGTATCCGTCTAGCTTATATCGATGCGCCCGAGAGTACCCAACCTTGTTATGATGCGGACAACAAGCGATACCTATGCGGCTCTCGCGCTGCCGCGGCGCTGGCGGAGATTGTTGGTCGTAGTGGTCGGGTTTCTTGCACCGAAAAGGATCACGATCGTTACGGTCGCATTGTTGCGGCTTGCTTTGTAGGAGCAGTCGATATCAACCGCGAAATGGTCAGGAGGGGTTGGGCTGTCGAGTATAGAAAATATTCGGATGGCCGCTACGCCCAAGATGAGGCGGAAGCTAAGGCTGCGAAGCGAGGACTTTGGGTGGGACGTTTCGACGAGCCAGCAACATGGCGGCATAGTGCCAAGGCAGGGCAATTGTTCGCGATTGCCGGAGCCGCTGCGGCCTCCGAATCTTCGGAAGCGACGACGTCAGCCACTAGCTGCAAGTCGGCACATACCTGTCGTGACGCCGTAATCCTATGGTGCGGCGGCTACAGCCGCGCCGATAATGATGGTGATGGCATACCCTGCGAAAACGTCTGTAGGACGCTAAAGCAGGGAGAAGCCCTCAAGAAGGGTGCCGGCTGCGTCGACTGATCCTCAGGTATTCGCGGTCGAGCTGCGATCGTGGCTGCGAGCTGCGATCCTCGATGGCGCGGTTGCCGCGGTGCGCGAGGAATATCAAAAAGATCTGGCTGCGCTTGAGGCCATGGACGAGGCGGAAGATGACGCGCCATACGTCCCGGGGTTGGACGTGGCGTCGCTGCCGGCGCAGCTTTTGAGGGCGGTGCGGGTTTAGGTGATCTATGCACGAGTCATGCATAAGTCGCTTTTCGGAACTGCATTGAGCGCGCTGCGGAGTTGAAGCCGCATCTCTCGGATATTTGCCATTTCAAGATATAGTTCGTGCTGTTGAATGGCGAGATGGGCGAGTGAAAGAGAAAGAAGGGCCTGTCGTGCTTGGTCGGTTGAGGGAATACTCATGCATTGCTCACTTCCGGCCCCCCGTTGGTGAGATTTACAACCGCGCCAGGAAAGCACGGGGCTTCTGAATGTCGCCTGAATGCTCGCGGCGGTGAGACGGAAGCGGGCCGAGGTAAGGCGGGAGCGCTGTGAGGCTTGCAAAAAGGCCCGCCGGACGGAGGGTCACAGCGGACCAATTTGGGTTCGGGTATCACAGGGGCTGTGGAGCCCGTTCCGATGATTCAATGCGGTCGGAAGAGGTTGGTTCCTGCGCCTCGCGCGAGGAATGGCAGGCAGGGATCATCAAAAAGACGAAGTATCGAGCAAGTCCTGGCGGCCGCTAAAGTATAATCCGGTTCCGCGAAATCAAGGTACGGATTCGCGTACTTGTTGTCCTAATATTTACGTCACTAGGTTACTGGCAACGCTTCGGATAGGAGAGCCGCAAGCCCGATCAAGATATTTTCTAGTTCAACGGGCGAGCAGCATCAAGCAATGGACCAGGTTATCGTCCCTGTTTTGTTATTTACCAGCGCATTGATAGGTGCGGCCGCAGGATCGCGCTTTAAAGTCTTCGCTCTTGTGCCCATAGCGATACTGATCGCTCTCGCCTTTGCCGCCGTCCTACACAAGAACGATTTCGGGGCCGTGAGCGGCATTGCCACTATAATCGCGTGTCTGGTCGTGAACCAGGCAGCCTATATAATCGTCCAGATATTCACTCCGGCAACCAATCTACTTTCCAATGAGGTATCCGACAGCGACCCAAGCTCCGGTCGCGAGCAGGGTGTCCGCAGCGATAACGGCGATTATCGCAATCAGAAGCCATCCCCATCGGGTGCCTTCAAAGCCAGCTTTTATATCCGCAAAAGGTAGCAAGGTCTTACTGGCTTGGTCGATGGACATGAGAGCTATCGATCCTGAGTAGAAAGGCGACAGCAGAGGGCGGCCTGACCGGCGCGCTTCCAACTCAGTTCCCTTATGTTAGTTCCATTAAATTAGCTGAATTGAACCTAAAATGCGTCATTTCGCCCCTCACGATTTTCGTGGACGGTAGATCATTCATCCCTTGACCAGCTTCCGTTTTGCCACCTATGGCCGTTCCTTCCTTCCGGATTGCCGATCGGCGGTGGAGTGTCGCCGTAGACGGCCCGATAGAAGTTGATCCGTGCCATGAATACGAAGGGGCCGCCGTGCTCGGCAGCCTCGTGGAGCACTCTTGCGGCGCGCTGCCATGGCTCGGTGTTGCGCTCTTTCTTTGGCCGGCTAATCGCATATTCCGCCGCTTCGCCAATCGTCCGTATCGTGCTGCCATCTGGCATAGGAATCGGATCAGCGAAGCGGTGGGACCAGTTCACCACATTGCTGTCTTTCCTGTCGATTGCGGGCTTTCGATCATCACTATGATGCAGCGCGTCAATACGGGCGCATCGCATCGTATGCGTGAGCAACGAATACGACGGTGCTGACCAAAAGCAGTGCGGCGACTGCGGCTTCCAACATGACGGCTTCCCTATACTTCGAGAGATGCGTAGCCGCTCAATGTTTCAGATAGACTTCATGGGACCAGGTAATTGGTTTCATCGTCGGCAAAATGGCTCTCGCTTGGATGCCTTTCCCAGCGGTGGCGCTTCTTACCACCGGGTTGCCGATCGTGGCGGTGACTCGCCAAACACGGCCTAGCAAAAGACGATACGCGCCATGAACACGAACGGTCCGCCGTGTTCTGCTGCCTGGCAGCGATGAACCGCTCGCGATTGCCTTCGCAGACATTCGTCAGCTTGATCGTTTGGAATGGTCAGCTCGGGTGCGAAGGAATGCCTCTCCGGCCGTGAACGTGGCGATCGCCTGAAACGGTAGCCCTCGCTGTCTCACCTTGACGAAACAACGTTTTGGGCTTGTACGTTCGTACAATGACATTGGAGAGTGACTATGGCCTCACCGCGACGAATTTACTTAACGGTATTAACAATATCATTAGTCCTCCTACGCTGTAGTCCTCCCGTGATCGCCGGTTGGAGGGAGCGAGTGCGCGCACGCAGTACCAACGCGTGATTGTGAGGGATAAGGCTTGTCCTGCTTTGTCCTAGCGGCCTCGCGCTCCTCGTCCTCATTTGGCTGCGCCAGCCGACCAGATGTGCTGTCGGAATTCCTGTGGCGCCACCCCTGTCGCCTTCCGAAATGTGCGAGCAAAGTGGGCCGGGGCCGAATAGCCGAGCGCGGCGGAAATCTCGGTGATCGAAGCCCGGGTTCCTTCCAGCAACTCGCGGGCGCGTTGAATGCGGATCACGTTCGTCAGCGTGCGGAAATCGACACTTCTCGGTTGAGCGCGCGCTGTAGCGACCGGACGCTGGTGTCGAGCGCCCGTGCTGCGCTCTCGACCGATGCCACACCGGTAAAGACCTGCGCCCATATCTGCGCGACGACCACGTCGAGGAAATTGTCGAGATTCGCGGGCGCAAGTCGGCCGCGGGCGACATCTTCGAGCGTAATCAGCCGCGCGTTGGCAGGCCGCACCGCAGGTCGACCGAGAAGGTGCGCGTCGAAATGGATCGAAGCGCCGGCAGCGTCGAACGCGACAGGGCAGGAAAAGGCGTCCTCGAAAGGCGTCAAGGAGCGCGGGCGCGGAATGTCCAGTTCGATCATCCGCGGTCGCCAGACGGGCGAGAGGAAGGAACGGAGTAGACTGAGCAGCGAGGCCGCGATGCCGCCGGCGAGATGGGTGTAGCCCGGCCGTCCGCGCACGGCGCTGACATAACAAACCTGCGCCACCCCGCTGGCGATGGAGAGCTCGATCCGGTCGCCGCTACAGTGATGATTCGGCGTGGATGCAGCGCGGACGATGGCGGCGTGCAGCGTATCGGCTGCCAAGACGTACTCGCCCCAAAGGCCGAGGTTGGACATCGACACGTCCGGCACGAACAGCAGTCCGAGGTTCGGTTCGCCCGCACCCCGTTCGGCGGCGTCGAGAAAGGTCGTCGCCGTGGCCTGTGGAATGAAGCAGTCGAGGTGCTCAATCGATTCGATGTCGAGCATCGTCGCTTGGTTGACCCGTCGCAGAACCCTATCTCCGAACGCCTCGCGCACGAAGGCGGATACACCGGCCATCGCCATGACCGAGATCACCGGCGGGGCGTTGCCCCCGGTACCTGATGATAAGATCCCGACCGTTGGCGCAAAATGGGTGGCGAGTTGAGAAACCGAATTCAAACTCATAAGGGTCTCGAATATCTTCGATCAACATTGTGGGAGCGGTGGGGGAGCAGCCGTCCAACCAACATGCACGCCAAAGGGTAGTTGAATGCACTCAAATCGCCACAAAATTATGAAAGGGATCGAATGATGATCCGCCGAACTTTGATCAGCAGCGTTGCCTTCATTCTCGCGGTCAGTCCTACCCTTGCTGACGTCTCGACCGAGACCGTCAAATCGCTGTCAGCGCCAAGCACGATCGACACCCGTGCAGGAAAGCTCGAGTTTCGCGATGGGGTGCCGACAGAGGAAGCCGCGCAGAAGATCTACGACACGCTGGACTTCACCCGCGCGCTCAATGTCTACAACAACAGTTTCCGGGGGGCGTCAGCTCTCGCCATCGTCAAGGGTGTTCAAGACATCGGCGCCAAGCCCGGCGATGTCGTCATCTTCTCCGACTTGATGGACTCCGGTTCGCTGTTTCTGACCGCGAATGCCGACACGGTCTATTACTTTACCGGGCTCGATCTGAGCAAAGGCCCAATGGTGATCGAGCAGCCGTCGGGCGGCATCGGCACGATCAACGACATGTGGTTCTCCTGGGTCATCGACATCGGGGCGCCCGGGCCGGATCGCGGCCTCGGCGGGAAGTATCTTATCGTCGGCCCTGACTACAACGGGCCGCTGCCCGAAGGCGGCTACTTCATCGCTCGTGCGAAGACGAATTTCGTACTGTATGCCTCGCGTGCGAATCTGGTCGACAACGACCCAAAGCCGGCCGTCGAAAACATCAAGCGCAACATGAAGGTCTATCCCTACCAGCCTGGTGCCTTCGGCACCAGCATCGCCCAGGCCCTCGAAGGGATCGTGCGGATTGCTGGCGAGCCGAAAATTCCCGAGACGAAGTTCATCGAGGCTTCCGGCCGCTCGTTCAACACGATCCCGCCCAGCGACTTTCGCTTTTTCGAGCTGATTAACGAGAACGTTCAGAACGAGCCCGCCACTAGCTACGACGTGGAACTGGCCGGCCAGCTCGCCGCGATCGGGATCGTGCACGGCAAACCATTCAAGCCGGACGATCGGATGAAGAAGATTCTGTCAGATGCGGCCGCAGTCGGACAGGCGACGGGCCGGGCGCTCAACTGGCGTTTTGCGATGAAGCATCCGGAGTGGGCCTACTATGAAGGCTCGCATTGGGGCAACATGCTGTGGGAAGGCGGCGCTTCCTTCGAGACGCCGCCGCCGCTGTTCGAGAAGGGCATGTTCAAGCTCCTGCCATCGACCGGCGCCCGCACTCTGGATTCCCGCACGGCCTTCTATTACGGCTATACGTTGGACTCGCCGGGTATGATCATGCGTATCCCCGGCGTCGGCTCGCAATATCTGATGGGTTTCCTCGACGCCAATGGAAAACCGTTTGACGGCGCGAAGACCTACAAGGTGGCCCTGCCTAAGGGCATTCCAGCTGAGGCGTTCTGGTCCTTCACGCTCTATGACAACCAGACACGCTCGATGTTGCAGACACCGCAGAAATATCCGCGTGCCGGCAGCCAAAACTATCCTTCGCCTGCCGCCGAGGCAGCAACCGACGGTGTCACGACGATTTTTTTCAGCCCCACCCAACCGAAAGGTGTCGCTCGCGGCAACTGGATTCAGACCGATCCGAAGAAGGGCTGGTTCACACTCCTGCGCCTCTACAGCCCCCTTCCGTCATTCTTCGACAAGAGCTGGCGTCCGAGCGAGATTGAGCAAGTCGAGCCGGTCAAGTGAACTGATATGCCGAGACGGCGGTAGGTATCCCAAGGGGGGCTGGTGGAATCACCGCCAGCCCACCGTAACGGCGCATAAAACCGCCGGCGTAGGACCACGGGACACAAATAAACCCCGCCGGCGCTGAGGCTCGCCGGCCGGTTCCATGAGTGGACGGTACATCGGAGGAAAACCCGTCCTGAGCACCCATTGGTTCTGACGAGAAAGCGTTCCAACTGCATGCTCGCCGCGCTTTGCTCCTAAGCGGGCCAAGGGATTAGAAGCAGTAGCAGCATAACCAACAGGATGGCGGCTACCACGAAAGCGAAACCAAGCAGGATTTTTTCGGGCGGCAGGAGCTCTAGTTTTGGTTGATCCGCTGGCTCACTAGTCGAAAGCTCACTCTCTTCAATTCCGAAGAAGTCATCCGAAGACGAATCTGCCTTTCGACGCTCCGAAAATTGAACAACACTCGTGGGCTTTTCGTCCTCGGCCTTGCCCGAGAGGTCTCGAGACTTTTTCTCGTGCCTACTGGGACGACGGTGATGCATGGCTGTCTCCCTCCAGAGAGACGGCATGCGAAGGCAATTTCGACGCTAGGAGCGGCGTTCCAAAGTTTGGATCACGACCGCTTGTGCGAGCTAACGGAATGAGAAGGCATTGGGCTTGCCACAATCGCTGCGTGTGCTCATATCAGCTAATCATTCCAACCGGAGTTTACGGAAGTGGCGATTGGTACTGTGAAGTGGTTCAACGGACAAAAGGGCTATGGCTTCATCGAGCCCGAGAGCGGCGGCAAGGACGTGTTCGTCCATATCTCTGCGGTAGAGAGGGCTGGCCTCGGTTCGCTCAACGAAGGCGATAAGGTGAGCTACGAAGTCGTCCAGAATCGCGGCAAGGAAAGCGCGGAGAACCTGCGCGTGGGTTGAGGATTGGATTAAGTGAGCCGGGCCGGATGTACGCGCGCTCGCGATGTGGATGGCCCACGGCAATGCCCGGGCCATTTGCACTTTCTTCGGAGCGGGACGCTTTAAAGTCTGCGTAAAATGCAAAAAGGCCCGCCGGTTGTGGCACAGCGGGCCTGATCGGGACGGATCATGGGTTGGGCATGAGACCTGTTCCGACCGATAGATTGGATAGGGTCAGTACCCGATCGTGAACCGGTCGTCGTTTTTATGGCTCTTTTAAGTTGAGTCCTTCGACGAGCGCCGTCTCAATGTGCAATATGAGCTTGATATCCGCGAGCAAATTTTGATTGCCGCGAGGAGGCAACTCAGCAACCACCCCCGCTGAGTTTGCATCTCGTAGCCCGCTAAGACTTTCCGTTTTGGGAGTCGAACAATGCTGCATCGTGCCAATCCCATTTCGTCGCGTTTGTTGGCAGGCGAGGAAGCGCCAACAGCCGAAGATTTGAGTCCGGCCATATAGAAAGCATTAATGGTTTACGGCGGCGCGCAGCCAAGGCTCGGCATTGGTGATTATTTAGGCAGGCCGGTGGCGTACTCCGCTGCCTGTCCGGCATCATGATCGGACCTGAAAGAGTCGAAGCCAGTTCATAAGAGAGTTGCTGAGGAGTCGTTAGGGTCCTCCTTCTCCCCGGTTGCCACGATCTGAAGCGATCCGTCCGGCAACGGCCTTTGCAGCGCCTTTGCTTCGTCCCAGGGTGCCCGCATCCAGACATCGTGCTCCTCGCTCGTGATCAGGATCACAGGCATGGCCTTGGGGTGCACCTTGCCCACCTCGGCGTTGGGCTCGCAGGTCAGGAAGCCGAAGACGTCCGCAGTGATCTCGCCTTCCTTCGCTTTGCGCACGCAAGTCCAGTTGGTCCAGATGCCGGCGAAGGAGAGCAGCGGCCGACTATCGTCGATTGCGAACCAGGCCGGGACTTTCTTGCCCCCAATCGTATCGTATTCCGAGAACGACGTGAACGGCACCAGGCAGCGGCTTCCGGGGCCAAGCCAGCGTTGCCAGTGCTTGCTCGACGTGTTGCGGATGTTCGTCACTCCGCCGTCGGCGTCGAGGCAATCAGCTGCCCGCGCTTGTGGTGAGGGTTGAGCCAATCCCTGAAACCCAGCATGCGCTACGTCCAGACGATGCAGGCCAGCTTATCTGCTTCAATGCGAGCTTCCCGAGCCCCGCTGGGCGGCCAGCCGTCCTCGATCGCGTCGATGATCACGCCGTCGAATGGAATTGATCATGGCTTGTCGTTCCATGGTGTGGCCGCATTTCGATTTCATGCTGATCACAAATGCGAGGGTCGGCCGTGAGACCGCAGTTGGGGAACTGAAGCAGGTTTTGTGAATCAAAAATTCATCAGTCCCACGCCGCTCCCGTAGAAGCGAGATGCCGATGAACCAGTAGAAGTAGCCTGAATTGTTTAAATTGTATCAACAATTCATTTAGGCCGCTTGTGCGAGTTTGTTGTCCGTCTTGCTTCTCACGAAGAGGGGGATCACAAATGTCTGTGGCATCAAACATCAATATAGCTGTGGTGGGTTTGCCGGCCATCAGCGTGCTCTTTGGAGCGCTTGCGGGCCTTCGCTTTAAAATTCTCGTCCTCGTGCCTAGTGCATTGATGATTGCACTCTTTTCTGCCGCCGTACTTCATATGAACGATTTCGGTCCATGGAGCAGCATCGCTATCGTAACGGCTTGTTTGATCCTGAACCAGGCCGCGTACCTGATCGTCCAAATTTATAGTCCAACCTTCGCCCTACGCTCCAACGAGGTAGCCAACGGCATACCAAGCCGCTGAGGCGAGTAGGATGTCTAACACAATCACCGCCGCAATCAGAAGCAACCCCCGCTTTCTACGTAGCGTAGCAAGGCGGGTGTAGGCCTTGCGGGACGGATCAGGTGAGAAGCCACTCATGACACTCATAGCTCACTCAAGATGGGTCGCTGGTATGTCCCGTAATACTTGAGGCCGCTGTGTCATTCGTTCCTTCCTTTGTCGCGGCGATGTTTACGTTGAAGCAGTCGACCGACCCCGATGGTGGCGCCCGCGATTATCCTTCGTCTCCTCGGATGGGGCTGCGATTTGCGGATACTCTTGTTGCAATTATCGTCAAACTCAACTCAATTTCATGATGAAAATTCGAAGTTAATCTCAGTAGCTGCATTCAATTGTGCACCGCGCCACCTTCTCAACCGCGGGACCAAGCGAGCCCGACGGCGAGGGCGTTCCTGGATCGATGGCCGGCTGCCGCGTACATACCGCCGTCGAATACTGGCGATGGCTTCCCGGTGGCGAGATCGAGTTCACGATGAAGCGGCTTCGGAGCTCGGATTGATCTGTTGGACCTTTTGTCGGGCCGCGCGACTGATCGTTGCTGAGGATTTTAGGGCTCGGTGAGTAAAGCAGCGCCGTCGGCGAATATATTTCCGCCGAGCGGCGTTGAGCGTTTTTGCGGACACGCCGCCTCGGCCTGACGGGATGGGGCATACGACGGTTCCGCTTACGGACCGAAAGCGGTGACCATGATCGAAAGGTTCCCAATCAGCGCCTAGCAGGCTGTTGAAAAAGGCCAGTCGCGGCCGAGCTGTGAGCATGATTCATTGGCTTTGAAGCGATTTGGATCTGATGGGTGCGCGGTGGTGACAATCTGACTGGCGAGTTGTTCAGCTACGTTGATCTGGAGGCGCGGGTTCGGCGCGATCACCCGCTTCGCGCCATCCGGGTAATTGTGAATGAAGCGCTTGTCGCTTTGGAGCGGGAGTTCGCGGCGCTGTATTCGCCACTCGGGCGGCCGTCGATCCCACCCGAGAAGTTGCTCAGGGCGATGCTGTTGCAGGCGTTCTACTCGATCCGCTCGGAGCGGTTGCCTATGGAGCGGCTGGAATACGACCTTCTGTTCCGCTGGTTCGTGGGCATCGGCGTCGACGATCCAGCCTGGGACCATTCGGTGTTCTCGAAGAACCGCGACCGGCTGCTTGAGGGCGACATCGCGGCCAAGTTCCTGAGTGCGGTGCTGGCCCAGCCCAAGGTGGAGAAGCTGCTGTCGAGCGATCACTTCTCGGTCGACGGCACGCTGATCGAGGCCTGGGCTTCGACGAAGAGCGTCAAACCGAAGGACGGCTCTGGCGAGCCGCCGGCCGGCGGCGTCGGGCGCAATGCCGAAGCCGACTTCCACGGCGAGAAGCGGACTAACGACACGCATGCTTCGACCACCGATCCGGACGCAAGGCTCTACAAGAAGGGCAAGGGCAAGGAGGCGAAGCTATGCTTCATGGGTCATGGGCTGATGGAGAACCGCCATGGCCTGTTGGTCGACGCCTGCCTGACGCTGGCCGGCGGACATGCCGAGCGGGTGGCGGCGTTGCACATGATCGAACCTCGCGCCGACCGGCCCCTGGCCATCACACTTGGCGCTGATAAGGCCTATGACACGGAGGACTTCGTCAACGAGTTGCGCGCGATGAAGGTGACGCCGCACGTGGCGCAGAACACAAGCGGCCGAAGCTCGGCGATCGACGGGCGCACGACGCGGCACCGCGGCTATGCCATCAGCCAGCGTCTCCGCAAGCGCATTGAGGAAGCGTTCGGCTGGATCAAGATGGTTGCCCGCCAGGACAAGACCCGCTTCCGTGGCCGCGACCGCGTCGGATGGGCCTTCACCTTCGCAGCCGCCGCTTACAATCTGGTGCGATTGCCGAAGCTCATGGCGGTGCCAGCATGACCGCGCCGTCTCACGGCCACGCCAAACTGCTCAACGGCTCAATCCAGATCGCATTCGCCTATCACAACGGCGATCAAGCCATCCTCAAAGCCAGACAGAACACTTCTTCAACAGCCTGCTAGGAGTGCTCTAGAATCGCTGGGTGACGAACGTGGAAGGCCCTGGCGACAACGAGAACGTTGGCGACCGTCTCTCAGTAGCCGACGGTGACCAGCGCGCAGTACAGGCCGGCCGCAGCGAGGCTGATGGCGGCGGGACCAGAAGCGTCTCAAGCTGGTTTGTCGTCTTCTTTTGATCCACTGAACCAACAGGGAACCGCAGCCGCCCCGGATAAGCCGACCAGGCTATGAATCATGCCGAATTGCACGGCGCACGGAATCGAACTCGTGTTACCCGTTGCCCGCCTCAGAGATGGACGGGCGGCGAACCCTCAGGCTCTCCACAATGCGCTCACGCGCGCGTGAACGGGCGCCTTGCCGGGGTTGCTGTTCCTGGCCGCGCGCCCATGGTATCGCACTGCATTCCTCGGGAGGTCGAACATATGAGTAGCGTAAGGCAAGGCTGGGTTATCGGAGGCGCGGTCGTCGTGTTGCTGGTCCTCGTTTCCTCCTTTTATAACGGAACGGGCACGCATTACCGGCCCGCCGGGACTGCCGCAGCGCAATCTGAGTGAATTGAGCTGGTTTCAAAAACGAAGCCGCCAGACTCTTCACGGGCGATGGCGGCTTCTTCTGCACTCAGCTCTGAGCGCCAAGTCCGGGCGCATACCGCTTCATCATCGGTTCTTTCGGAACGGGATGATGCGGCACTTGTCCAACTCTTTATCTTTCTCCCGTACCAGCTCTTCCGGCGTTTTTTCCGGGTCCCGCTTGGGTCCCCGCCGGCGGGAAGTTCGAGCTGCTGTTATCGCTGCCCATGCCAGTCTCCTTTTCGCTGAGGGCAAGAACATGGGGCGATGGGCGCATGTTCCTAAGGGACCGCGTCCCGCGACAAAACTACGCGCCCCCACCCGCAGCGCAATCGCAGTGGCTCGAGTGCGCCGCGGAACTGAACTTTGCCTCCGCCCGCGCACTACGCGGGCAAACGCAGCAACTAGAGTTCGATGTCGAGTCCGAACGACAAGGTGCTACAGTTCGAAGGCCACGCTGGAGTCTGATATGAAGGCCGGTGTGCAGCCCAACCAGCAGCCCGGTGTGAAAATTCCGAAGAAGGACGAGAAGAACAAGGACGAGCCCTCAGGCACTCGGGGCGAAAGCTATAGCTGATTGATGCGCGCGCGGATGGACTGCCAGCTCTAAGGGGCTAGTGGTTTTTCACATCGGTGCGACCGCGATCTCTATGCGCGGTTTCTCCTTGTCGTGGCGAGCGCGACCGTCACCTGCCATATCTGGCTGTCGTCGTCATACGCGATGCCGTTGAGTGTGTTCGGAGCTCAATTTGTGGAAAATTATCCCAATCAGCTTTGCGCTTCGTGCCGAAATAGAGCGTCGCGTGCATGCCTACTCCGCCCTTGAGCGGCTTATCCGGCCACAGCGCGCGCACTTCCCACTGCGCCGCGACCGAGCTTCCGGCCTTGTAATCTCTTCTCGGATGGTTGCCGACGTGATGGTAGTCGTGGCGGGGAGGGGTCGCTGCAGAATAGCTGACTTCTATTCCGTCACTTACGCGTTTTGGTGGGCAAGGCAGCGATGTTCTATCCCACGCCGGGTAATAACGCTGCCGGAGGTTGCCGGGTCGCCGAAAATGAACGGCTTGGCGGCACTCAGGCCGCTCGCGCGCGCTGCCTTTCCATTCGAGACTGACCGCTACCCTGGCGCCCGCGCCGGCATGGGCACCACGTCGGCAGTCTTGCGCCCCTCAAGACTTGCGGCTATCCGCTCGCTGACAAGATCATTGAGCGTCCGCACCGGATCGTCGGCCTTATTGACATAGCGGTGCGTCATCGACAGGTCGCTATGCCGGAGCAGGTCGCGCACAAGGAAGGCGTTCGCGCCGGACTGTCCGGCATAGGTGCCGACCGTGTGGCGCAGAACAGACGCCGGATCGCGTCGAGGTCCTTGGTCATCGAATAGAGATTGCCACATCAAAGGACCTACGAGCATACATCGTATCCGCACGTCATAAAGATCGACAAACCGATTATCGGCCAGAGCAAAAGCATGATGAGGCTTGGCAACAGTTTGACCAAAGCCAAGATTCCATCTTCGTACCAGGCCCAGCCAAGTGCGGCTGACCATATGCACAGCGCAAGCGCGGATGAAATGAAAGCGCCGATCAGACCGGTGCCTGCAAATATGGCCGCAGACGGCCCGATCAGTCCGAGTGCACCGATCATAGAAGGCCAATTGGTGTGTGACTTGATCGCTCGCCTGACCACCAACATGAAGGCGGATCGTTCGCCCCGATCGGCGTTTGGCGCAGGACCGAGATACCGGTCATGCGGTGATCGTCTGAACCATTCCGTTACGCTCAACCCAGAACTCCTAATCTGGTCGCGCTGCAAGACCAGGGCGGAACGACGGGTTAGCGCGCGAGACGTTCATTCGACGCGCCAGCAAGCGCGTCGGACGGCGAGGACGTAACTAACACGATGGCCGGATGCGGCGTACATGTCAGAGGTTGTATCCTGGCAGAGCTACCCGGCGGCGATATCGAGTTCACGATGAAGCGGCTGCGCAGCGCGGATTGAGCGTTCGTGAGCGAAAAGCGTCTTGAGACGTTGGCCTGCCCCTATGAGGTGGTCCGGTTTCAGTCTTAATGCATGATCGGCTTTTCGGCCATTGTTTGCGCGGCTGGCGGAGGCGATCCGGGTGGCTTGGACGACCATAGGATTGCCAGTGCCGGCGGTTTGTATCCGAGCGATGAGTGTGGTCGCTCGGTGTTGTAGTAGCGCCGCCATGCCTCGATGATGACCTTGGCCTCGGCGAGGCTGTAGAAGATCTCACTGTTGAGCAGTTCGTCGCGAAGCTTCGAGTTGAAGCTCTCGCAGTAGCCGTTCTCCCAAGGGCTTCCGGGCTCGATGAACGCGGTCTTGGCGCCGACAGCTGCAATCCACTCTCGCACTGCCTTGGCGATGAACTCCGGCCCGTTATCAGAACGAACGTGGCCGGGCACGCCGCGTAGGATGAACAGGTCCGACAAGACGTCGATGACGTCGGTCGAGTTGAGCTTGCGATCAATCCGGATCGCCAGACATTCTCTGGTGAACTCGTCGATGATGTTGAGCATGCGGAACTTCCTGCCATTGTGGGTCCGGCCCTCGACGAAGTCATAGGACCAAACATGGTTTGGATGCTCGGGCCGAAGCCGGACGCACGATCCGTCATTCAGCCAGAGGCTGCCTCTCTTCGGTTGTTTCTGAGGAACCTTCAGCCCCTCCCGCCGCCAGATACGCTCGACACGCTTGGCATTCACCGTCCAACCCTCGGACCGCAGCATCGCCGTGGATCCTGCGATAGCCATAGCGGCCGTAGCGTGAGGCCAGACGGATGATGTCGGTCGTCAAGGCCTCTTCATCCGGTCGGCTTTGCGGCTTCTTGCGCTGGGTCGAGCGATGCTGGCCGAGAGCCTTGCAGGCAAAGCGCTCCGAGACGGAGAACTTCACCATGACATGGTCGACGCAGCGGCGACGGCGGGAGGGGCTCAAAGGCGCCTGGGGCAGCGACAACGACCGGGAGGTCGATGGCAGCCATATGACCGATGCCACGCGGAAACGGTACAAGCGATTCGACCGCTACGGCCGCAATCCCGATGGCAGGCACGTGGACATGGAACGCGGCTTCGGCCGGAGCAGCCGTCGGCTCATCAACCTGTCCGATCAGCAGCGCGAAGTTCTGGCACCCCGCGTCACCTGGGGCGAGGTGCGGATATGAGCGACCCGGACAAGGCGGAGGTGGCGAGCACGTTGAGCGAATTCGGCAACATGCCGCTCGCCGCGCTCGATGATCCCCGCGTGAAGCGAGACTTTCTCGACTGGCGTGAGAAGGTTGCTCGGTCATCCGGTCAGCGCGAGGCGGACAATCGCCTATCAGCTATTTCAGCGATGCTGACCTGGGCCGTCGAGCGCGGTCAGATTACGGCGAACCATCTAAAGGGATTCAAGCGCCTCTATCACGGCGACCGTTCAGAGAAAATCTGGCTGCCGGAGCATATTGACGCCTTCATGAAGTTAGCGCCAATCGAGCTACAGCGCGCGCTCATCCTCGCTCTTCATTCGGGCCAACGCCAAGGCGATCTGCTCAGACTACCGTGGTCGGCCTATGACGGTTCATCAATTACGCTGCGACAAGGAAAGGCGACCAGGAAGGGCGTGAAAGCCGCTCCTATCACCATCCTCTGCACGGCCACGCTGCGCAGGATGCTGGATACCATGCCGCGCACCGGGCTGCTCATTCTCAACACTAAGACCGGTCAACCGTTCAAGAAGCGATGGTTCGCCGAACAATGGGGGGAGGCCGCGATCGCGGCAGGACTCTCCGATCTGCATTTCTACGACCTGCGCGGTACCACGATCACCATGCTTTCAGAGGCAGGCAATACACCGCAGCAGATCGCCGCCGTAACAGGCCACACCATCAAGACGGTTCACCAGATCATCGAGAAGTATCTCGCGCGCACGAGGCATCTTTCGGACGCGGCGATCCCCAACTTCGAGAACTCACCGCGAACAAAGTTTGCAAACCAACTGCAAACCGTCGCTCATGCATCCGCGGGTAAGAAAGGGAAACGCAATGCCAAACAATAGGTTGACTGGCGCGCCCGAAGAGATTCGAACTCCTGACCCCCAGATTCGTAGTCTGGTGCTCTATCCAGCTGAGCTACGGGCGCGTTTGTCGGCAAAAATCGCTGAAATTCACAGTGCTTGCGTTTCGGGAACCAGCGTCCCGAAGGTGCGCCATTGCTAACGGCTCTCGGTCGGCTTTGCAAGCGGTGCGGCTGCACCGGCAGCGCATATGATGATTCGCGATGGAGGGCGCGACAAGGCTGCTTTCTAGCCTAGCAGGCTGTTGAAGAAGTGTTCGGTCTGGCTTTGAGGATGGCTTGATCGCCGTTGTGATAGGCGAATGCGATCTGGATTGAGCCGTTGAGCAGTTTGGCGTGGCCGTGAGACGGCGGGTCATGCTGGCACCGCCATGAGCTTCGGCAATCGCACCAGATTGTAAGCGGCGGCTGCGAAGGTGAAGGCCCATCCGACGCGGTCGCGGCCACGGAAGCGGGTCTTGTCCTGGCGGGCAACCATCTTGATCCAGCCGAACGCTTCCTCAATGCGCTTGCGGAGACGCTGGCTGATGGCATAGCCGCGGTGCCGCGTCGTGCGCCCGTCGATCGCCGAGCTTCGGCCGCTTGTGTTCTGCGCCACGTGCGGCGTCACCTTCATCGCGCGCAACTCGTTGACGAAGTCCTCCGTGTCATAGGCCTTATCAGCGCCAAGTGTGATGGCCAGGGGCCGGTCGGCGCGAGGTTCGATCATGTGCAACGCCGCCACCCGCTCGGCATGTCCGCCGGCCAGCGTCAGGCAGGCGTCGACCAACAGGCCATGGCGGTTCTCCATCAGCCCATGACCCATGAAGCATAGCTTCGCCTCCTTGCCCTTGCCCTTCTTGTAGAGCCTTGCGTCCGGATCGGTGGTCGAAGCATGCGTGTCGTTAGTCCGCTTCTCGCCGTGGAAGTCGGCTTCGGCATTGCGCCCGACGCCGCCGGCCGGCGGCTCGCCAGAGCCGTCCTTCGGTTTGACGCTCTTCGTCGAAGCCCAGGCCTCGATCAGCGTGCCGTCGACCGAGAAGTGATCGCTCGACAGCAGCTTCTCCACCTTGGGCTGGGCCAGCACCGCACTCAGGAACTTGGCCGCGATGTCGCCCTCAAGCAGCCGGTCGCGGTTCTTCGAGAACACCGAATGGTCCCAGGCTGGATCGTCGACGCCGATGCCCACGAACCAGCGGAACAGAAGGTCGTATTCCAGCCGCTCCATAGGCAACCGCTCCGAGCGGATCGAGTAGAACGCCTGCAACAGCATCGCCCTGAGCAACTTCTCGGGTGGGATCGACGGCCGCCCGAGTGGCGAATACAGCGCCGCGAACTCCCGCTCCAAAGCGACAAGCGCTTCATTCACAATTACCCGGATGGCGCGAAGCGGGTGATCGCGCCGAACCCGCGCCTCCAGATCAACGTAGCTGAACAACTCGCCAGTCAGATTGTCACCACCGCGCACCCATCAGATCCAAATCGCTTCAAAGCCAATGAATCATGCTCACAGCTCGGCCGCGACTGGCCTTTTTCAACAGCCTGCTAGATTTCGAAACGGGATCTGGAGGCGTGGCCTGATCGGCAGGCGACAGCGGCGGAGAGGAATCTTCACGATCCATGGCGAGATACCGCGCCCGAACTGTTTTGTTCCGCTCAATTTTCGGCGAGAGACTCAAATCAACCGCTTGGCCGCAAAAAGGCAAATCAATACCGAGGCGGAGGTTATCCCGTGCCGCCCATATTGATCACGGTACCGTACAATGTGGTAGAGATCGAACTAGCAGCGGCAGCCGCGGTCGTTGTCCGACCACTGTTTTTCTTTTGAGATTTCTTCGCTGCCATGCTGATCCCGATGGCCAGAACGATCTGACCGACGCACTCCCTGTCGAAGTTGATCTTCGATCATGGCGTATTCTTCGCACGCAACCCGCCAGAAAGGCTTAACGGCGATGGTGAACCAAACGTCACCGCAGCCGATGGTTTATAAATTGCTTTAGAACCTGCGATGGCTTCACGCACCCGCAATAGGTCGTGCCCATAGCGGCTTGCTCCATGTCGGCAAACGCTGCGCTCTGCATGGATTTACGCGCGCATACAGCTCGGCTTCCGGGCAAGGCTAGTTTTTCACGATCCACCAAGGGCTGGCTGTAGATGAGCATCCCGCGGCATCGTTCCGGTGCGCTTCACCCGGCGAGGCTTCGGGGGCGGATCAAACATAGGCGCCAGACGTTCGTACAGCATCGCTGCCATGGCCTCACGCTTCGGGACTGCCTTGCAGTTTGCCTTCGCCATCTTGGCGAGTTCGATCGATGTTGTCGAAGGCTTCGATCCAAGCCAGTCCATGGTCGGACCACGACGGATGCGCCAGAACAAGATCACTGACGCCCTGAATTCCAGCAGCTGTCAGCGCGCGTTCATTGCCAGATGATTCCACGATGGTGCGTAGCGTGATGATGACATGCCCGTCGCCGTGATCAAGAAGCATCCGGCGGAGCGTCTGGCCAGCCTTGGTGCGCAACGGACCGGTGGGCTCATGACATTGGGCGATCGTTATTCCGAGATCGGCGCAGATGCTCTCTATCGCGCTCATGCTGCTTTCTCTCCACCTGTGTGCAATCAGGTGTAAGAGCACGACTAACGAATTGCAACGCGGCGCGCTTAGCGCACCGAATCTTCTTCAATGACGATGACCTCGCTCGTATCCGGGGGATCACTATCATTGTACGCGCACGGCGCGCCGTAGCCGCACGCGCAGCCTATCTCATAATCATACGGCCTGTAGGGATGGTGCTCGCAGACCCAGCCGATACCGCGGCAGATGGGGCAGTTCTCGTTCATGGGTGTCCTTGTGCGAAAAAAAACGGGGCCCTCATTAGGCCGAGCGCGAAGCTGTGGTCTCCTTTCTCGTTCGGATCCTTCGACATGAAACTCTGCTCGCTTCGCGCGCGCGGGTAATGCGCGGGCGGACGCAAGTTCAACGAATGCACAAATTTTTGCACGGTAGGAACGCCTGCGGATAGGGCCTGTTGTTCTTCCATACGCACAGGGAAAGGAGATGCATATGGGCACCGATAGCAGCACCAATTTTCCTCCGGCAGGTGAGCCGAAGGAGGACCCGAAGAAGACGCTCGGTAAGAGCATGGAGGAACTGACCGACGAGGCGGATAAGCACCTCTCCGAGAAGGAAAAGAAAAGCGGCGAGAGCATAAAGCACGCCCCGCCCGGCAGGAGCGATATCATTCCTTAGCGCCCAATGCTAACTACCGAGGAAGCCGTCAGCACCCGCAAGGGGCTGGCGGCTTTCGTTTGCGAGCAGAGCCCATCATTTCTGAGGCTGCGTTACTGCGCTCGGCGTCTTCTCGCTCGGATGCTTGCCGTAACCGGTGTAGACCGAGAGGCCGATCAGCAGCAGGACTATAGCAACACCGATAATCCAGCCGACCGTGACTTTGTTGACACCATTCATATGGTCGCCCTCTTGGGAGATCGTCGATCCGGAAATACCGTAGGGCATCACTCGTGACAAAGCTGTTTGCCGTCGTCCGTGCGGCATGGCACCGAGATGACGCAGGAGAGAATAAACCATAATCTCAGAAGGAAACGTCCGGGCCGAGCGCCTGCAACCAGCGTGGAATGGAACGCGTTATGCATTGCACCGGCTTTTGATCCCTGGTGAGAGGATAGCGACATGAAGAAGCTGATGATGATTGCGACCGCGGCAACGCTTGGAAGCGCGCTCGCCATATCGGCGCCAGCCCAGGCCCAGCGATTCGGACCGGGTCTCGGGGGACTCGCCGTCGGCGCGGGCGCAGCGGCAGGGTCCTACTATGGCCCGTACGGGTACTACGGCGGAGGCCCGTACCACGGATACAGACCGCTTTATTACGGCAGCTGGGGTGGCTATCCTCCATCGTATTATGGCGGATTTGCTCCGGTCTATTACGGCGGGTGGGGCCCCGGTTACTTCCGCGGAGTTCGAGGCTGGGGCTATCGACGCTACTGATCCGAGCTGAAGCACCGGAGGGATCGCAGTGAGGTCCCTCCGGGACACGGACGCGCCTGCATGCGTGGCCAGTCTAACACGTCCACGTATAGCATTCACCACCAGTGAAGAGCATCAGTTCGCGCGGCCCTGCTCACCGGCTTGGTGCAGGTCTTCAAGTTCATCGACAATCTTGAGAAATTCAACCGTGACCAGCGCGGTGATATCCACCTCGCCGCCGTCTCTGACGCTGACACATGAAAATCTCGCCGTACGCATCGTGGCAAATAGCGGCGCCACCAAATCGGCAGAGAAAACCGAGAGCACGAAACTTCCTATGAGCTGGTTCGCGGCTCGCGCAGCGAAGCAACGGGCTTCCAGCTCAGCCAAGGAGTTGTACTTCTCGCGCGCTGCCAAGGATAACGAGTTCATTGTTTTTGCTCCTGCGCAGTTCTTGCCTTGTGGTCGGTCATGATCTCGACGCACGTCGCAACGCATTCATTGCAGATCGCCGAGTCTGATCCTTTGGTCACGACCAGAAAGTCGATAAAGGCCTCCATCTTTCCGCAGAACGTGCAGAAGCGCTGAGCGGATTGCGACGGCTCGCTTTCATCAGAGCCCATCCGAAATTCTCGAAGGCGCCGCGCCCAGTGATCGACTCTCATTGCCCACCCGATGAAGCCGCGCCAACGTCCGGCGAGGATTGCCCAGATGAACCGGGACCATTGCCGCTAGATGCTATCGAGCTCACCAGCTTAATGGCCCGCTCCATTTTCTCGACCAAGGTCGTAAAGTATGAGCTCGGCTCGACTTTCACATTGATGATGTTCATGTCAGAGCTCGGCTTTACCTCGACGTCCACCCTCGCCGGAGTCTGCGCGCCCCTATCGACAGGCGGTGGCGACCAGCTCTCACCCTCATTGCGAGGATCTGGCATCGGAAATGGAATCCGCTTTCCGCTCCGCATGCGCCGAGGATCGCGAATTGGGCGCGGGACGATGTCATCCGGGAAATCCGGAATCTGGTTGCGGGGATCGCTCGTCGGCATCGGGATTTTTCCCTCGAGCGGGGCGTCGTTGCCGCGCAGCCAGTTGATGAGCTTGCCGCCGCGGGATTCGAGCGGGATGTTTCCGGCTTCTATGGTGGACGTGAAGCGCGCCAGCGCATTGGCGAAACTATCCATCCGCCCAATCACGAAACTCGTATTCCCCACAGCGGTCGCGAAATCGCCCAATTGCTTTTCCACTCCCTGCCACGCAATGCCGGCATCGCGGTGTTGCAGCTTGTCGACTTCGTCGACGTTGGTTTTCCTATGGCGGGCTTTCTCGACAAGGGCTGCATCGAGCAGGTTTGTGATGATCTGATCGGATGTGTTCTTGGCTGAGAACATTTTCGTGGTTTCAGTTTGGACGGTCCGCTTGTCGTGTTCCGACATATGCTCACCGAAATGCACGCCCTTTGCTTCCAGCCGAGGCTTGATGTGCTTTCCCTGACGGCGGACGGAACGAAGGACTGGCAGACAGGTGCAGGAGACAATGCCCTATTCAATTTTGTTCGCTCCACGTTGAGCGCTAGAGCGCGGGCAAAAAAATGCACCGGAGACTTGGGTAGACCTTTGACTTAAATCAAACCATATAGTTGACCGCTTAGGGCACGCCTCGGAGCGGCGGCGTCCTGCTGTGCCGATGGATGGACTGCACAATAGCGGCTTCGAGACAAAGATGGAAAACTCGGCACTTCGTATTGGGTAGGCCTGGGATCGCGATGGTCAGAGTTTCGGGAACGAACGAATCAGGTGGCACCTGCCTGGCGTAGCGTGATCCGCGCCAATTCGGAGGGACGACCAAGGCGCAGCGCAAAGCCCGGCCACAGCGCGGTGCCATTGTTCACGTAAAGCGTCATCCCGTCGACGTCGTAGCGACCCGAAACGTAACCGGCATTGGCGCGCGCGGCCAACCGGTCGACACCCAGAATCTGCCCTCCGTGCGTGTGTCCGGACAGTTGCAAAGCCACGCCGAGCTTCGCGGCGTGGCGTGCGTCGCTCGGCTGGTGGTCGAGCAGGATCACAGTGACGCCCTTGGGAACGCCTTCGAGGACTCCTGCAAGGTCGCGGACAGGGTGTCCGATGTGGCGCGACGCCCTGTCGGTGATACCGGCGAGAACCAGCTTGCTTCCATTGCGATCGAGCACAATGTGCCTGTTCTCGAGCGGCAGCAGACCCAACGCGGCGAAGTGAGCCATCCACGTCCTGTAGCCGAAGATGTATTCGTGATTGCCGGAGATCACGTAGACGCCGTCGGTCGCTCTCAGGTTTCGCAGCGGCTCGATGTCGGCTCGTCGCGCATCGAGCGTACCGTCGATCAGATCTCCTGTGATCGCGATCAGGTCCACGCCGAATTCGTTCGATCGCTCGACGACGGCGCGTGCCCAAGACGCTGGAAACAGCCGGCTAATGTGGAGATCTGTCAGTTGCAGAATTGAGTAGCCATCGAATTCGCGCGGAAGGCCGTGGATGCTGACTTCGATATCTTTGAGCGGTGGAATCCGCATCGCCTGGCGGACGCTAATCGCGGCCGCGACAGCTGCCAACGCGGCCAAGCCGTAGGGGACGTCGTCGGGAACGCTCAAGATGCCGCCATGGATCAGAATTCCGAACAGAAGTCCGACATCGAGCACCAGTTGCATCAGCGCCAGCAGGATGATCGCCGCAAACGCCCAGTTGAAGACGACGACCACCGGGCGCGTAAACTCCGGAGAGAATACTGAGCCAGATGAGAGCTCGCTCCAGCGGTGAAACTGCAACACGACCAACGCGAATGCCGCCACCACGATCTTGATCGCTAGCGGCAGCTGCAGCGGCCAGATGAAGCGGGTCAGGATCAGCAGATAGATAAGACAATTACTAGTCGGGGAATCGGGTCGCTCCGGATTCGACTCATTTTGGCTTTCGTATACGAACATCTATCTCGATCCAAATTCGCTGTGGCGTGCGTCTCAAGGTCGATACCCTACACATGCCATATCTTCCCGAGCCCTGCGATTTCGGGTCCGGAACACTGAGGCAAATACGTCAGCACTCACCGGGGCACCATTCCGCGGAGAGAGGTTTGGTCCGTAACCAGATCACATCGGGGCTGTTCGAAGCGCATTCATCACTTTTCGTCGAACGGCTGTTGATTTCTCAGAATGAGAATTGCGCCGTCAGAATGCACCCTGGCGTTCTCTGCGTCAGAGTCCTCAGGATCGTCATCTTCGTCAGGGTCGTCATCCTTTTGCGATTCCATGTCCGCAACTGAGCCACCAACCGATAACGATAGCGGTATAATAGTAGCTAAAACGGTACCGCACCGATGAGGATCTAACTCCCTCTGGCACTCAGTCGTCCAAGCTGCTGCTCAACGGCATGTGATGGAGAAGGTCATGTCCGTGTTGGATTTTGTTGAGGCGTGGTGGCTTTCGGTGCACGCGCTGCTGGAGTCATACGGTGTCCTGGGGCGTTTCGAGAAATCGCCAAGCGACCGACCGAATCCTTCTTGCAGTCTGAACTTACGTCGCGGCGAGCAAGAAGCTGACCTTTTGGTATGGGGGTCTGGAGAAGCGGAGTTATCGACCTCAGAGCCCGATGGCTCCGTCAGGCAGCAACATTTCGACGATATTCGGAGACAAGCAGATTTGGCGGCGGTGCTGTCGCGATTTGTAGTCTTGGCGAGGCAGCACTGACTTTTTCAACAGCCTGCTAAGCGGGAGAAGCGACTTTTCTCCACCTGCGTTATATCGCCAGGAACGGGCTCCACAGCCCATGTGATCCCCGAACCCGAATTGGCCCGCCGATTGGAGTCACAGCGAACCTGATCGGGACATGGAAAGCTGATTGATTTTAAAGTGCCACCGATGCCACGATGAAGCCGGACCCGACGAGGGCCGCCAAGACTCCAAAGCTGCCGAGAAAAAAGAACAGATCGCTAGCGCGCTTCTGGGCGATGTGATCATCTCTGCATTCATCCATTGCAACCATCCTACTTTCTAAAGCTCCACGTCGGGCCAGATAATGCGCGGGGCGGGGAAAGGGCTCCGCGAACTGGATCGGTGTGCTGAATCTGCGCCTAGCTGCCGCTTTCCCCACTTATGGTCGCCAAAGCCGCTCTGTTGAGCCTCGGGTCCACACTCTTGGTCGATCGAGATTGCGCCTGGGCGATGTGGGCCGCGCTTCAGTGCTTGGTCCGGGGTTGATGATGTGCGCGGCGGGGTAGGCCATGTCAGTGGACCGCCGCAAGGAGGCCAGTTGACTACGGTGCAGATTTGCGTTCCCCGTTGGCGGAGCGGCGTCCCTCGTGGGCGCACAAACAATAAGAGGGATGGCTATGCCTAGCACCGGACGGCGCTTTTGGACCTTGAGCGGTCGTGGCATGAAGACGATTATTGCCATTGCTGTTTTGATGTCTGTGACGCCAGCTCTGGCTGATAATAGCTATATCTCCGAGAGTGGAACCTGCCCTACCGGTTACGTTCTTAATGGGAGATTCTGCATAGCTATCGAAACCGGATATGAGGTTCGCTCATGTCCGAGATCAACATTCCAAAGTGGCACTTTCTGTAAGGTGAAACCCGATCCCGCGTATCATCTCCTTGATCAATGGTTTTCAGATCTCGGCTTTCGGTCTCGATAGCCCAGTGACCAACGAGCGCTGGCTTATGGCGCGCGCGCCGGTTCATTTCAAAACCAATCTGCTGCGTTACCGCAGTTAGACGACATTGCTTAGGCAGCGGGCTAAGGCCGCGTCTCTCACCCATCCCTCGTCAGTTTCCGCTTTCCCCAATTGTGCCCCGGATTGCCAATCGGTGGCAGTGGCTCGCCGTGCACGGCCTTTGAGAAGACCATGCGCGTTGTTCGCCGTCATGATCTCACCCACCTTTGGCGGTCCTCAGGATACTCTCAGCTTCGCCACCCTTTGTGCGGGTTCGCAAATCACCTTCCACGCGGACCCACTCTCCGTCGAATCTCTCGGACTGCGCGACGACTATTCCACTTTGCGGAGACGAACTGTCGAGGCACTCAGTTACTTCCGCAATTAAGCAATCCGGATTCTCGCCGAGCCAGCCTTACGATAGCAGCGGCCTCATCCGGGTACCTGCCTTCGTCTGTGAAGACGCCTTTGCTCTTGCGGACGGCCGTGACCCAGTAGTGATTGCTCATAATCTACCTCCGAATAGTCGCAAACATAGGTAGATTGCGATAACAGATGAAGTTACAGCGTTTGTAACCATTCGAGCGCCTTGACCCTCTCTCCACTGGCGAAGACCCTAATCTCAGGATGTGCAAAGTGTTGTGCTATCGTGGGGGCGATTTTCAAAAAGGCATCGTCCGTAACAATGGCAACGCGATCAATGTTGCGGTGGTGGTCGTGTACGAACTTCAAATGCTCCATAAGCGCACCGAAACTGTCCCATCCGGGAAATGACACTGCCTCAATTAGCAATCCAGTCAGCTTGCCCTTCTCGCGAATGTAGGGGTCTATCCTTCCGGAAATTTCACGGAAATCTTCAGCCGAAAGTGCGCCTTTCGGCTCCACAACCAGCACGCCAGCATCGCTGAGAAGCTCGAACCTGATCACTGGACGTTTTCCTGTTTTCCTCCGGCTAGTCCCGGACTTGGGACATGAGGCGACGATTGGCCTTGATCTAAGTCAAACGGAAGTGGGTTTCGCGCGCGAGCCACCATGCCGCTGAGTGACGATTCTTCCGGAGCGTGCGGAGCAAATTTTGGCCAAGGGGACTATCGGTACCGACCGTTCGCCTTCCCTTACGGCGCATCGGGCTAGCGCGTCAGGGGATGTCACTCGCTAGCGCTTTACCTCCTCGTAAAAGGACTTGGCAAAGCATCATTAGCGGCGCGCTCCGGACGTGTCGCTGGCCTCATCCAGAGGTAAGCTAGACAGTAGTCTAGTGCTCTGCTCGTTTCATCGCCTTGCGTGCCAGCGCTAGCCCCATCAGCACGAAGGCGGAGGTCACCTCCGGACCACCCACCACGATGCGGGTCGGAGTTTTCATCTTGTTCCATTCATAAGCCCTGAAGGGTCCGCGCCGCCCGCCTTCGCCGGCGTGGCTGACGATGCAGTTCAGCGCAGGCGTGAAAGCCGCCCGATCCGCGCCGAGATGACCTAAGGCGATGAGCGCCAGCGCCGCATCGAACGCGTTCATTTCGGCGGCGAGCAGGATGTCCTGCACATATACCAGAACCCGGCCGCGCATGTAGCCGAAGCTGTCATCGGGATCGATCGCCTGACGGGCCGCATCCGGCAGCATCGCGAATGCGGCGTAACAGCGTCCGAAGTAGGCGCAATAAAGCTCCGGCAGATAGTAGATATGCGATCTGGGATCGCTGAACGCGCCGCTCTCGACCAGGCGCCTTTGGAAGCGGATGATCCGCTGCACCGTTTGCAAGCGTTGCGGCGTCTCAAGAATGCGCCACCGCGAACAGTTGCGAAAGCTAACCTCGAGGACATCGAGATTGAGGGTAGGATCGAGATCGTTGCCGTAAGGACGGTCGCCCGCGAGATTGTCGATCCAAGTGACGATGCCGCCGTCGTAATCAATGTTGTCGTTCAATGGCACAGTCACAAGCGGTTCATTGGCGCCGCTATCGACCTGATAGCCGGCGTAGAAGTCGAGCAAGGGCTGATCAAGGATCGGATCGTTCGAGCCGACTTGCGTGGCGGCCGAAAACGAACAGGCCGTGGTGTCGCAGTCCGGGACGTAAATGCCGAAGCCGAGATTCTGCTTGATATGTGTGAAAAACCGGCTAAACCGCGGATGGGGATTCGGCGCCAGCGCCGTGATCACGCTGACCCGGCTACCGTCGCGCGAGAACACCTCCTCGCGGCTGGTTTTAAGGCAGAAATCGATCATCTCATTGCTCGCGCGGCGGATCGCATCGGTTTCCGCAAGCGTGGCAAGACCGGTTTCGACAAAACTCAACAGCGCCTCGGTGAAGAATGCGTCGTAATAGGCCGAGCGATGGCGGATCTGAACCGGCTCCCACATCGGTTCGGCGATGCCGCGCCACGGCGGATTGATCACCTCGCGTGCCGGCGACCGCGCAATGAAGACCCGCGCTAGATTAAAGAGCAGCGTCGAGTTCTTGTAGCCGCGCGCGTCGAGCCCGGTAAGGGCGGCGAGAAAATCCCGACCACGCAGATCTGGATCGCCGATCAGGTTGAACGCCGCAAAGGTGGGGATGAACCCGTTGTTTCGGAATGATTGAAGCAGATGCGCGCCGCAGGTCCGGATAACGCGCTCGATATCGGCAAGGCTCGGCTCCGCCGCAGAGCGGGACATTGCTCCGGGCCGGGGATGGTTCAAGGTCACCGTGTCCAGTAATGCGGCCACCGGTCGGCCGATCGTCGCCCAATCCGGCGTTTCATCGTCCCGCGCTTGTCGCAGCGCGTTTTGCAGTCCCTGAAAACAGGCCTGGTCCCTCAGTTCTGGCAGGCCGGCACGCCGCAACAGCGGGCGCAGTGCCGGATTCGCCAGCGCGGTCTTGTAGAATCTGGCGAGATGGCCGTCGCCACCCTGATGGCGCAACAGCACAGGATCGCACACATCGTACAGCGTCGGGCCGTCCTTACGGTTCGTCAGCGCGCGGTAGACAGCGCCGGCCACATGGCGAGCAGTCATGATTTTCTTTCGGCGCCCCCATGCGCGCTCAAGGCTTGTTCCAGCCAAGCTATTGGAAAAATTACACGAAAATAGTGAAAAATAACAAATGGCGACCACCAAGCCACGGCATCCGGCCATTCGGTAACACCTGCTTGATTATCGGACGCCCGGCTTCCTAACTTTCGCGGCCGTAACGTTGCTTAACCAATTGTGTTTCCAATAAATAAAGGTTTCATGTTGCTCATTGGGAAGCCGCAATGTATGACCCTTTCTCATGCTGCGGTGCCGCAAAACGAGCGTAATTGACCGCAATAGGTCAAGCGCTCCCTGAAACCAATCTGGCGTTGGCGCGACTTACAAGCGCAATTGAGCGCGACCAGGAATTAATTGTTATGAAGTTCGGGCAGTTTCGCGTTTCCCCACGGTCTGTCACATTGGCCGCAGTCTTCGTCGGGATGGTATCGCTGGCGATCGGAGCCCATGCAGCCTTTAACAAGCGCAGCCTGGAGGTCGCGAAGGCCCTCGACGTCGAGGACACGACCGGCAGCATCGCCGTCAAGCCGTCGCGGGTCGCGCTGGTGATCGGCAACGGGCATTATCCGGATGCGAACCAGCCCTTGAAACAGTCCCTCAACGATGCCCGGGCGCTGGCAACGGTTCTGCGGCGCGACGGCTTCGACGTCATCATGGTCGAGGACGCCGACAAGGACGACATGTCCCGCGCGGTCCGCCGTCTGGAATCAAAGATCGGTCCAGATACGACGGCGCTGCTGTTCTTCAGCGGGTTCGGCATTCAGTCTGGGCGCGAGAGCTACATGATCCCGGTCAATGCGCAGATCTGGAAGGAAGCCGACGTTCGGCGCGACGGGCTCTCCGTCGAAACCGTTCTCGGGGCGATGAAGGAGCGCGCAGCCAAGGTCAAGCTCGCCGTGATCGACGCATCGCGGCGCAATCCGTATGAACGGCGCTTTCGCTCCTACTCGCACGGCCTTGCACCGATCAACGTGCCGGACAACGCGCTGATCCTGTCCTCGGCCACGCCAGGACGGGTCATCGACGAATCGAGCGGACAATACAGCCTGTTGATGGCTGAATTGCTCAAGAGTCTCGATAAGCCGGATGCGGACGCCGAAGCCGTTTTCAGCAGGACTCGCGTAGCGGTTTCGCGTGCGAGCGAAGGGGAACAGGTCCCAACCGTGTCGTCCTCGCTGGCTCAGGGCGTGCCTTTCAGGTCTGATGCGGCGGTGGCCGCGCACAAAGAACGATAGCTAGCGATGAGAGCCCTCCACTCTGATTGAATCAGAAGCAGGGTTCTCTGTTTTCGTTGACGCATTTCCCTCACGCGAACGGTAGCCACTGCGCTCGAAAAGACCTGTCCTGCCGTGAGGCAGACGCTTTGGTCGATCCAGCATCCGAGAGGTCGAAACCGTCGCACGATCCTTTTCTTGGACGAGGAGCGCTCACCGCGGCAACCCACTCCCGAAATCCGGGAGAGATCTAGCGGGCCGCACTCGCTTCCATGGCGATCGGTCTGACCGGATCGCCTTCGCGTAGCAAGGCGCCCGCGCGCGCCACCACAACGTCGCCTTCCGACAATCCCTCGCGGATCTCAACCTGCCCTCCCGATCGCAATCCAACCTCGACGTGCCGCATTTCAACACGCTGGCGCCGGACGACCTGGACCACTGCGCCCGCGTTTCCATACAGGATCGCGGTCAGGGGCACCGCAATGCCGCAGCTTTCGCCGGTCTTGATGATCGCGCGGCCAAACGCATTGACCAACAGGTGCTTGCTGGGGTCAACGGAGATGAAGACCTGCCCGAGTTGGCTGTTCGGTTCGACCGTCGGTGCGATCAGTCGGACCTTGCCGTCCATTTCGCCGGCACCGACGGCCTTGACCTTAGCGGTCTGATCGACCGCGAGCTTCGCCAGGTCGCTGCTCGGCACCTGACCCACCAGATCGAACTCGTTGCCCGTGACAATATTGAACAACGCCTCCCCCTTGCCCGACGCCACCGCCCCGATCTCGGCAGACGAACGGCTAACGAGTCCCGCCACCGGAGAAGAAACCTGGGTCGTTCCGCCTTCGGGCCGAGTAACGCGGGCAAGCGCCTGCCCGGCGGTGACGTTCTGTCCCGGCTCTGCCAGAACCTCGGCGACCTTCAAGCCCGGCCGCTCCGGCCGCACCGCGGTCTCACTCTTCGGGATCAGGATTCCCGTTACCTGGACGCTCGCCAAGAAGCAGGATCTGGTGGCTTTCAGGACGCTAACGGCGGCGGCATTCGGAGCAACCTGTTCATCCGCGAACAATCCCGACGGAGCAATGACGGTTGCCACCAGCACAACGGCGAGAGCGAGAGCCTGCATTGCAATGTGGTGCGGGCCCGGAAATTTCGTGGACATTGATCAAAGACTCTTTCCGGGAAAATCGCCGCGAGAATGCGATCCCGCTTCGCTTGAGAACGCTATAATCAAGCCACGATCGTGTTTCAACAACCGGCACGATCGGAAGCGCGACAAGCTTCATGCAACCCGGCCTGCGCCCGAGCGTATAGGCCCGCGCTCGGCGTGCTCTCGCCAGCGATGAATCTCGACGGCTGCGATCGGATAGGGGAAGCCTTTCAGGACCAGCGACGTCAATTCAGTCGCGTCGACCCGGTCGATCGACCATGCCATGGCCGCGCGGCAATAAGCTCACGCTCTCAACCAACCTCAATCTCTGCAGATAGCACGAGAAACCCCGCCGGAGCGGGGTTTTGCTTCGACTCGTGCCTTACGTCGACGCGAACTTTTGTTTCAGCGCTTTTTCTTCAACTCCGAGCGTGTCGCAAATCGCCTTCAGGCGCGAAGGATCCGGAAAACGAATGCCGCGCATGTAGAGTGAGATATCGCAACGGCGGAAATCCTGGGTGCCGCGAAACAACTTCGATGCCTTGCGGGCAAATTCCGCTTCTGTCCAATGCTTGTCAGCGACAAGTTTTGCAAGGCGATTTCCAAACCCTATTTTATCTGCATCTGTCATCATTTTCTTTTCTTTCTGAATTCCCCTTCACGCGCATCAATCGTTCGGACGACGATCCGCGACGCAAGCCGCCGGCCTTCCGGCGAGTTTTCTTCCGTCAAAGGGAATGTATGTCTTACTATACATCGCTCCATTTACTTCCCACGCCAGCGTCGGGGCACCCCTGCGCGTTCCGCATAGGGATTTCACTTTCGAGCATCGCGCGCAGCTTTGAACGTAAAGCTCTTGACTCAACTCGCTTCCTCTCCGGTTGATTGCGTCGGACTCTCGAAGACAATTCTAGAAAACCTTATTTGACGGCCCGACTTCTTGCTTCAGCCATCGCCACGACGAGGGACACGATTGATGATTGTTTGGCGAGCGCCAGCGCAACGTGAGGATGACAATTGCAGCGATGCGCCCAACGTCTTTCCGCTTCTGTTAAAGTCGGGCGCGTGAATCGCTCTCGCTTCAACCACGACCCGTCATCGCGCTTTTCAGATATGGGGTGCCCCATGTCGTCGGTCTACACGACCTTAGATCTGGCCAAACCAACTAAAGCCGCGTAATCCGGGATGGTGACTGGTCCAGCTCGCGCTATCAGATATGACAGAGGCAGGCAGTCATCGTTGCAGTAACCATATCCATTTGAGCTAACCACAGCTTCTGACATGCGATCACTCCATCATTATCTAAAGTGAGCTGCCGAAGCCGCCTCTGCCGACACAGATCTTCATCCTCCGTCGAAAGATCGAAAGTCAGTCTCATATGGCAACTCCCACGACCTCCGACCACGACCAGACACGCGTCGAAGCGCCCAAAGCTCAGGCCGACAAATCGCTTGACCCCGACTTCGATTCCATGACGGACCGCGAACTCCTCATGGCCGCGGCTAGCAACGCCTTTCACAACGGGAGAGCCTTGCGTCAAATCAAGATCATGGCGACGGTGCTGGCGCTCGTCGTCAGTCTCATTCTGATAAAGCTTTTTGGCCTGACGTGACAGGATGCCGCGCCGACAGGTTTCCGCAGGTTTCGATCCGGTCATAGGCGGTGGTCATCTAAGATTACCACTCGCATGTTGGGTGGTCGCCAGCCGCTATCAGCAGACGCTAATGCGGTATCATGCGCAGTCAGGACGCCGCCTCAGGCCCCGTCAACCAACCGGGGGGCGTCCGTCAACGGCGCGTCGAATGACCTGACGGACCTTCGCGTTAGACAGAAACAGGTCGTGGTTGATAAAACCCCAACCCTGCGCCGAGGCGTCGATGACGCGCAGCCCAAGTTGCTCAAGTTTGGCCTTTTCGGCAGCGCCGACGCGGGTGATGCCACCGGCCAGGAAGCCCGAGAGAGCCAACGCGCGGTCGTTGGTAGCGGTGACGACCGTGATCTTCCCGGCGAGCGGGCCGACGCGCTCGACCGAGGAGGTGAAGACATCGAGGTCAATGTCGGGCGAAGCGAAGACAACGGCTCCGATGCGATCGCCTGCCGCCGGCTGCCGCGCGCAAATCTGGCGCAGCGCCTCCATCGTCAGCATGGTGCCGACTGAATGCGCGACGATGTGGATGCGGCCAGTGACCGGACTCGCCATCAACCCGGTCAACACTTGATCAAGCGCGTCGCGCGACCACATCGCGCTCTCTCGGTCGTAGCCGTAGTCGAGCAGGCTCGCTTTCGAAGGCCAGGAAAACACCATGGTCTCGCCGCGAAAGCGAATGCCTTCGGAGATGCGGGCGGCGTCGAGCGCCGCGTTTTCAAAGGTCTGATTGAAGCCGTGCACGTAGATAAGCACGTCACGGGTGCCGCCCGGCTCAGCGTAGAGGTCGCCGATTTGGCTGGTCGGCTCGATTGCGTCCAGGCGCCAATCGTCCAGCCCGACGGCATTGAGTGAGAAGCGCCCCCCGCTTGGCGGTGTGAGCTTGGCGCGAGCGACGTTCAGTCGCGCGGCTCGTTCAGACCCATACCAGGGCTTGGCGCGCGCACCGTTCACAGGCTTGCGTGTGGTGGCGACGAGAAGCGTCGGATTGGTGGAGAGTTCGGCGGCATCGAAGGTCGCGCCGCCAGAGGAGAGAGCGGCACTGGTGCAGCCACCGACGGACGCGCCCAGAGTCAACGTGCAGGCGGCGCCTGCAAACGCGCGTAACACGGCGCGGCGGCCCGCGAGCGACGGTTGGTGAACATGATGTGACAATGTGCAGGTGTCCCCACGATCGGAGCGTGGTGCACGGCAATCGCGGCGAGAATGCGGACATATTGAATTGATGCGAGCAGACCTCGGTTCCCGAGGCCGCCCGCAGGTTGTCTCTGACCCAAGGTATTTGTATGGCCGGTGTTGGTATGGCGCGGTTAGCAAGATGGCTAGCGCAAGCTTCGGACCGACGACGCATGCCGTGGTGTTGGCCATGCCTGAGCACTCTTACCGTGCCATTGGGCAGACGAGAACTCGCTGCGCACCTGCCTTGGCTAGGTTGTCTTGGCAAGTTTGTCGCCAATTTGGCGCGCTTTTCACTGGTTCTAATCTCAATAATTTAGCGCTTCTCGCGGAGGCTGATGTCGGATCACCAGAAATCTGGAGCTCCGAGTTAACCGCACAAGGGTCTGGAACCATCGTTTAACCGACGGAGAGCTAAAATGCGGAAATTCATCTTCGCTATGACTACTCTTGCCGTCTTCGGTTTTTTTGCAAGCGAGGCATCGGCGGTCACGGTGCTCAACACGACACAGGCCGACGTGAAAAAGCAGTGTGAGGGTAAAACCAAGTGTAGTGGAGCCTGTGGCAGCACAATATGCAATTACGTTTGCGACAACCCAAAAAAGCAATGCACCGTGTCGATATACTTGAAGCGCCCACCCGGTCGGATCCCAGGATCGACCGACGGGTCCGGGATGACACGCAGCAATCAATGACGACCCGATGATCGTCACCGCCCGTGACGGCGGCATACGGCCCGCCGTCACGAAGCCGACACCCACAAAAGCGTGGCTTTCGCGCTACACCGTTGGCTAAGAGAACCGCCAAGAAGAAGCTAAAATCAAGGATCCTTGCGGTGGAAGCTGTCGTCTTTCTTCCGGAAGGCGGCGATCATCTCTTCCAAAGAGGCGATAACGAACAGCATCCGGTATGGGGAAGTTTATGGCTCCAGAGTAGATATCCTGCATCATTTCGCTAAAAAGAGGAGAGTAATTTAGCGACGGGCCGTCGCTTACTTCATTTCGGATTCAGTCGGAGGATCGATGCTCTTTATTATCGTTGTGGCTTTGGTGGCGACCTACTTGATATCACGGCTGGTCGGGCTGGTTGCCAGGAAGTGGCCGGACACAATCGGCAAGGCCGTGTGCGTCAATGCCGTGAGCGCCATAATTGCCGTGGCAGCGGGAGCATTGGCCTCCGCCGCGGACGGCGGGCAGCCGAAATTTTATTTAGCGTTTTTGATTTACGGCGGAGCGCAGTTGATCGTGCTGATTTTTGATGTGCTCCGGATTATGCGGCTTAAGTCGACAGCGTAACCACGTGAGTGCCGGTGGCTCAAAGGCGATCCGGCCAAACCGGGAGACGGCGCCGCTGCTGGAATGGAGGCGGACTCCTGCCCGACAACTATTGCGCGATCCATGAGGGTGCCGCGTGGACGGTTCACAACATCGCTAGGCTTGGGGCACGCAGTTTCACAGACACGCGCCGCGCTGTATAGGATGGCAATCCAACCGGACGATCCAGGGTGGAAAAGGCCGTCTCAGCGCAGGGAGTAGCAATCGTGGTGACCGCCATCGAGACAATCGAGCAGCTCGAGGCCATTTACGGCCAGCCGGGCGAGGCGGCGACGATCAAGGTGGCGCATCGGATCACGCCGTCCTATCGCGCGCTGATCGAAAGCTCTCCGTTCGCCATCTTGGCGACCTGCGGGGAGGAAGGGCTTGATTGCTCGCCGCGCGGCGATCTGCCCGGCTTCGTTCGGGTTCATGACGATCTCACGTTGATTATTCCGGATCGGCGCGGCAACAACCGCGTCGATTCGCTGCGAAATCTCATCCGCGATCCAAGGGCCGCGCTTCTGTTTCTGATCCCGGGATCCGGCACCACCCTGCGCGTCAACGGCCGCGCTCTAGTGTCGGCCGACCCCGAGTTGCTCGCGTCGTTTGGCGTCGAAGGCAAAACGCCCCGTTCGGTCATCGTCATGACCGTGGAGGAGCTCTACTTTCAGTGCGCGCGCGCCATCATCCGCTCGCATCTCTGGGATCCCGGCCGGCACGTCGATCTCAAGAGCTTGCCGACGCCCGGAGAAATCCTCGCGGAGATGAGCAAGAGCCGCGTCGGCGGCGAGGAATATGACAAGGCGTGGCTCGAGCGCGCGCGGCAGACGATGTGGTAATGCGCCTCCACCTCCGACGCGCCATTGCGATCCTGCAACAGAGTTTGATTCAACGCAGTTGAACCGGACTCAATGTTTTTGATTCGACGCGTTTTCTTCACGCGAACCGGATTCCACTTCGCTCGAAAACGCTCTAGCGGCCGAACAGTTGTTTCATGATCTCATCGATAGGCGGCGGCTTGTCTCGGGATGGCACGTTTTGGTGCGACGGTCCTTGAGAAGGCTTGTCAGAAGCGGGAGGTTCGTCAGGAGCGGGATCGGTTCCTGCGCCGAGACCTTGCCGGATCAAGGTATCAAGGGTCTCTCCGATGCTGGGGCCGGACTGGTCAGCACTGCCGCTCCCGCTGCGGCCGAACAATCCCTGCCCCCATTCCCTCAGCTTCGCATAGACCGCGCCCGGGTCGTCCAGAATGCCGGCTACGTCAGGATAGATGCGCGGCTCACTCCATGCCCCTTGCACGACAACCGGAATGCCGAGGCCGATCGGATCGGCGCGCGCCCCTTGGCCTTGGCCCTCGGTGGTCATAACGAGTTTCGGCTCGACCCGGAATGCTAGCATCTTCGAGCCGAGATCGACGGTGCCGGCGCCGCTCATCCGCACAAGCGGGCCGGTTAGAAACAGGTCGTTCGTGGTGGCCTGTCCTTTCGCGATGGTCGCGGTTGCGCTGAGTTGCGACATGTCAGTGGCCTGATCAGGGCGTTCCTGCCACCCCGACAGAGTACCGGACGTCAACGCACGGATCATTTTCGCAATGTTGAGGTTGCGGATCGCGCCGTCGCGGACGTCGATCGAAGCTGTCCCAGTAAGGCTCGACATGATCGCGCGCGCACTCACGCCAGTGCCGCGGACGTCGGCTGTCGCCCGCATCCTGCCATCGACATTGTCAAAGTCGGCAAGGCTCGATAGCAGCGGCAGCGCGCGAACACCGCTCACGTCAGCCTTCAGCGCGTAGGACGGATCGTTCAAGGACGCGTCGATCGACAGGCTGCCATTGGCTCGCCCGTCATAGGCGCCGAGGTTCGAAAATGACGCTTTCAACACGCCGCGATCAATGGCGGCGTCGACCTGGGCGGGCGCAAAGCGCGCTCGGCCGATATTCAGTTCCGCCGCTGAAATCGTCGCCTGCGCGTCGACATACTTTAGCCCGCTGACATCGATCGGCGCATCGCTCCATGGTTGCGCGCCGGAGCGCGGTGCCGAAGGCTGGCTCGCTGGTGCGCCGAGGTCAAGCCGCTGAAAATCGAGATCGACTTTTACAAGCGGCTTGCTCGAAAGATCGACCGATGCCCAGCCGTTGAACTTTCCGTCGTCGAACGATCCGGACAAGCCATTGATGAGAAGCATTTCCCCGTTGATCCGGACCTCGGCCCTGGCTGTCAGTCGGCGGGGCGGCGCACCTAAGATCTCGAGCTTCAATTCGGCCGGGATATTTCGACGACCGCGCGAACCTGCAGGCGGCGTTGCTGCAATGGTGAATGTCAGCGAACGGTCGCCGGGGCGCGCCTGGCCCCTGATGTTGATTCGCCGGTCAGCACCAAGCGTCACGCTCGCGTTCACATCATCGACGCGATTCTCCCAGCCGGTTTGCGGATCGAAGAAAACGATCGCGCCGTTTGAAACCGTCACCCGGTCAACCGGAAATTCCGTATTGTCTTCCGCTGTCTCTCCGACCCGGTCTGACTTGGATGAAACGCCGCTGCCGGCGCGTTCACGAAGCAGCGGCACCCGCAGCGTGGGACGGTCGATGGCCAATTCCGAAATCTTTAAAGTCCCCGAGAGTAGGCTCGCAAGCTCGAGAGCAGCACGGATTTCCTTCACAGCAAGCTGAGCATCCGTCGCGGCCTTTCCAGGACGATCGAACGTAACATGACGCAGCGCGAATCCGAGCGAAGGCCATAGGTCAATTCCGATCGTGCCGTTGATCGCAATCCGGTACCCCGTGTCGCGCTCGATTCGGTCCTGCACCAGCGACGCGACGTAACCGGAAGGAAATCCGGTTACGAGAATCACGATGACGATCGCGATCAGGCTGGCTGCGACGACACCTGCGATTTTTAATGCTCTTGCCATCTCGAAACAGCGTGTCCTTGCATGCAAACCGTCAGAAATTGAAGAGCAATGTAATTCCGCGTTGAATATGGAGTTGTCGTGTCAAACTGGCCCGAAAGGGCTAGTGGAGTGAATTTGACATTCGCCAGAAGCGCGTCAGATCAGAATCTGAGAACCCCGCTTCTGATTCCGTTAGAAGCGGAACGGCTATAGCGCTTATTCGGCGCCCGGAAGCGAGACGGAATTTGGCGGGTTTTGTTCTGCGGCTACCGGCTCGGCGACTTCCGCGCCCGAGGTGAATAGCCGTTTGCTGTGGCGCCAGATGAACTTGCCGACATCATCCATCAGCAGGAACATCGCAGGCACGAACACGAGCGAGAGCATCGTCGAAAACAGCAGGCCGCCGATCACCGCGAGCGCCATCGGCGAGCGGAATTCACCGCCGGCGCCGAACGCCAGCGCGCTCGGCATCATGCCCGCGACCATCGCGACGGTCGTCATGACGATCGGGCGGGCGCGCTTCATGCCGGCATCGATGATCGCCTCTTCCCGCGCGCGGCCTCCGCGGATTGATCCGACCGCGAACTCCACCAGCATGATCGCGTTCTTTGTGACGATGCCCATCAGCATCAGGATGCCGATCCAGACGGGTGTCGTGAGCTGCTTACCGGTGAGCAGCAGAGCCATGATCGCGCCGCCGATCGATAGCGGCAGCGAGAACAGGATGGTGATCGGTTGCAGGAACGTGCCGAACAGCAGCACCAGAACCGCATAAACCATCATCAATCCGGCCGTGATCGCTGTTGCGAATCCTTCAGATAGCTCGTTCAGGCTCTCGGCGTCGCCCGAAGGACTGACCTTCACGCCCTTGGGCAGGGTCTTCATCACCGGCAGACCGTTGATCCTCTTGGTCGCGTCGCCGAGCGCGGCCGTGCCGACGAGGTCGGCCGCGACGGTGGCCTGCCGCTCGCGGTCGTAGCGGTTGATGTTGGTGGGGCCTTGATCCAGCCTGATGTCGGCAACGACGGAAAGCGGGACATGACCGCGGCCGCCACCGATCGGCACGCGCATCTGCTCCAGCATCTTCAAATCGGAGCGCGCGTCCTCTTCGAGTTGCACACGGATTGGAACCTGACGGTCACCGGCATCAAACTTCGCCAACGCCGGGCCAACGTCGCCGATCGTCGCTACGCGAATGGTTTGCGAGAGTTGCTCGGTCGATACCCCGAGACGCGCGGCGAGATCGGCTCGCGGCTGGATTCTGAGTTCGGGACGGTCGAGCGACGTCTCAGGCGTGACATTGGCAATCAGCGGAATGCGCTTCATCTGCGTCGCCAACTCGTTCGCTACATTGCTGACGATGCCGATGTCGGGTCCGGTCACCACGAGCGAGACCGCGCGCAAGCCATTCTCGTCAAGGAACCAGTAACGGATGTCGGGAACACTTTCGAGTTCCTCCCCGATCGAGAGTTCAAGTTCCCGCTGGGTGATGTTGCGGTCTTGCTTCGGGGTGTAGTTGATGATCAGGGATGCACGACGCACCTCCTGCAGTCCTGGCGGCACGCGCCCGCCGTCCACGAATACGCTCATCACCTCCGACCGCTTGCGCAGCCGCGACGCGATCTCTTCCGTCACCTTTTCGGTATGAGCGAGCTGCGACCCCGGCGGCAGCTCCATCGCCAGCAGCGAACGCGCTGTGTCCTGCGCCGGCAAGAAACCCTGCGGCAACAGCTTGATGCTCCAAATCGAGGCAGCAAAGACCGCGAAGCCGATCAGGACGGTGATGATGTAGTGCCGCACCGACCAGGTAACGAGGCTGATATAGGCGCGCAACACGCGGCCCGGCGGCGGCGGATCATGCGGATGGTCCTTCATGAAGTAAGCGGCGAGCACCGGCGTCACCAAACGCGCGGCCAACAGCGAGAAGAACACCTGCACCGACACCGTGATGCCGAACTGTTTGAAGAATTGCCCCGCGATGCCCGACATGAAACTAGCCGGCGCGAAAATCGCGATAATGGTGAGGCTGATCGCGATCACCGCGAGGCCGATTTCATCGGCCGCTTCGAGCGCGGCGCGGTAGGGCGATTTGCCCATTCGCATGTGGCGCACGATGTTCTCGATTTCGACGATGGCGTCATCGACGAGAATACCGGTTGAAAGCGTGATGGCGAGGAAGCTGACCAGATTCAGCGAGAAACCGAGAATGTCCATCGCCCAGAAGGCGGGGAAAATCGACAACGGCAGCGAGATCGCAGCGATAATGGTGGCGCGGATGTCGCGAAGGAACAGGAAAACGATGATGACGGCGAGCGTCGCGCCTTCGAACAGAGTCGAGATTGCCGCCTCATAGTTGCCTTTGGTGAACTCCACGGAGGAGTCGATCAGCTTCAGATCGACGTCGGGATATTGCCCTTTCAGCGCGTCGATCCGATTCTGCACAGCCTTCGCCACCACAACGTCGCTCGCTCCCTTGGAGCGTTTGATGCCGAGCGCGACCACCGGCTGGCCGTTGAAGCGGGCAAAGGTCCGACGGTCTGCGATAGTGTCCGTCACCGTGCCGAGATCGTCGAGACGGATTTCGCTGCCGCCCGGCAGAGAAATCATCGTGCCTGCCAGCTCGTTGATGGTCTTGGCGCCGGCCAGGGTCCGGATCGCCTGATCGTTCTGTCCGATCTCCGCCCGTCCTCCGGCGACATCGACGTTGATGCCACGCAGCCTCTGGCTGACATCGACCGCCGTCAGTCCCACAGCGTGCAGGCGATCCGGATCGAGCGACACCAGAATTTCACGCTCGACACCACCGATGCGCTCGACCTGGGCGACGCCACGGACGCCTTGTAATGCCCGCTTGACCACGTCGTCGACAAAGTATGACAGTTGTTCGGGCGTTTTGCCGGGCGAGATCGCGGCATAGGTGACGATCGGCAACCCGATGACGTCGACACGCTGGATCAGCGGCTCGTTGACGTTCTGCGGGAGATTGGCGCGGACCCGCGTCACGGCGTCCTTGACGTCGTTCAGCGCACGGTCCGTATTGGTCTCGAGCGCGAACTGAATCGTGGTCAGCGACAAGCCATCTGTGATCGAGGACGAAATATGACGAACGCCCTCGACGCCCGAGACGCCATCCTCGATAGTCTTGGTAACCTGTGACTCGAGTTCGGCGGGCGCAGCGCCGAACTGCGAGACCGCCACAGAGATCACAGGGATATCCGCGCTCGGCAACCGCGTGATCGCGAGCTTGGTGAAGCTGACCCAGCCCAGTATCAGCAATATTATCGAGAAGAGGACGGACGGGAGCGGATGCCGGATCGACCAGGCGGAAATATTGGAGGCCATCAACGTGCTCGCGATCGATCGAGATCATCGGAGAATATGGCCTTAACCCGATCGCCGTCATGCAGCGACGTGCCGGCATCGGCCACGACGATTTCTCCGACTTTCAATCCCTCCAGGATCTCGACGGCGGTGTCGGACGTCAATCCAACGCGAACGCGCCGCGTCTCCACGACATCTCCGTTTACCACCTGAACCGTCAGGTGATCGATCGCGGAGCGGGGAATGGCGACGCCGCAACTGCGCTTGGCGTCGATGCTGGCGCGGGCGAACATTCCGATCCGCAACGTCGGATCTTCGCTCAAGGACAGCCGGACATGACCCATTTGGGTTTTGCGATCGATCTCGGGCGAAACCAACCGGATGTGGCCGACCAGATCGGGTCCATCCTCGCGGCTGACGCGCGCGCTCGCGCCCGGGTTGAGCTTGAGCACATGGATCGACGGCACCTCGGCATCCAGCTCAACCTCATTATTGATTGCAATCCGAAACATCGGCCCGGCTCGCAGCGAGGCCGGCGCTCCGACGGCGGTACGGACTTGGGTGACGAGGCCCGCAGCAGGCGCGCGCACCGCCGATCCCGATTTTCCGCCGGGCGGTGGCGTCAGCCTGGCCAGTTCCTGATTCAGTACGACGGTGTCGCCCTCACGGACAAGCACGTCGGTGACCTGCGATCCTTCCGAGTCGGGGCTGACCACCGCTTCCCGGCGCGCAACAACGAAGCCGGTCACACGAACCATGTCGGAAAAGCAGGCATTGGTCGCGCGGGCGACCGTCACGAGGGCGCCTCCGGATGTTCCGGTGTCGTCGGCGGCGTACGAAGGGCTCACGACGCCGATAGTCGTCACCATTGCGCCAAAAAACAGGCCGGAGGCGAGCTTATGCGCGCATCGCGGCCGAAATTCTAAATCCGAAAGTTGCCTCACCCTGCAATTCTCACATTGAACGGCCGCGTATCTCGATGCGGCGACAACCTATACGGCGCATTAGCAATCGCAAAACAAACAGGTCGAAAATCATCGCCGTGCAGGTACACGGCGTCAGCGCACGCCGTATCCGGCAAACTCCTTCGCGATGTCCGGATCCATTGCCTTGGCATTGGCGATGTCCATGCTACCCTCCGCGACAGCGCCGCTGCGTTGCCTGGCAAGGCCCCGGCCGTAAAGCGAGGAGGTCAGCCTGGGGTTGATCTTGAGCGCTGCATCGAAGTCCGCGATCGCGTCCTTGTTCGCGCCGCTCTTCAGGTTGAGCAGGCCGCGGCTGTCCAGCGCATCCACAAAATCCGGCCTCAACCGGAGAGCCTCGTCGCAGTCTCGCCGCGCGGACGGCAACTCGCCGATCACAGTCCGGGTCCAGCATCGATTGTTGTAGGCCTCAACGTCCTTCGGATTGAGTCGGATCGTCGCATCGAAATCCTTGATGGCGAGTGCATAGGCGCCCTTGCTGGCATAGACCTGCCCACGCCGATACAGTGCGTTGGCGTCGTCTGCCTTGGCGGCGATCCTGGTCGTCAGCGATTTGATCGTTGGATCGTCCGCCAAAGCCAGCGCGGTCTTTCCGTCATCCCGGGTTTGCTGCGGAGGTTCCGCCAAAGGTTTGGCTTGGTCCGATGAGGGTTCGGGCGTCGGAGGCGCCGACGCAACAGGCGTCGGTGCGGGCGGGGACGACGGAACGGGTGGAGACAAAGCCTCGGTCTGCGGGCTGGACGGCAACGATGGCGTTGCTGCGACATCTGGCTGGCCATCCCGGCCGGGAATAAAATGGAAATCCTCGGCCAAAGACGACGAAATCCACGGCACCTGCTCAGCGCGCGAGGCTCGCGTCACCCCGACACGGGTGCGGTTCAGCGTTTCCTCGGCTGTCAGGCCGGGGACGCGGATCTCCTTCAGCAATTCGCTGACGAACAGGCTGCGATCGGTGCCGGCATCGCTGGACACCGAACTCAGCGCCGCAGAATACATCACCAGCGTTCCGCTCGGCGCGATCACCGGAGCCAAACCGGCCGAAAAGCTGCGGAAGCGGCGCTCGAACGGATTGCGGCGGGAGGCGTCAAGCAACGCGATCTTGACTCCTGCACCGCGATTGTTGATCTCACCCAGAATGGTCTCGAGGCTGAAGCCGTCACGGCGCACATCCGCTTCGGTCCAGAGTTGTGCGTCGACCGGAATGAGGTAGCTTTGGCGTCCGGACTGGATGCCGTATCCGCTGAAGAAGATGAGCGCGACGCTGCCAGGCTTGATGCGGGTGTATAGACGCTTTAGCGCGAGGCGCATGGCTTCGCCGGTCAGATTTTCACCTGTTTCGACATCAAAGCCGTCGTGCTTGAGTTCGGCGGCAACATCGCGGGCATCGTTAACCGGCTCCTTGAGCGGCGCTTCGCTGTCCGGATAGACGGCATTGCCGATGACAAGCGCAATCCGCGTGCTTCCGTCGGTCGCGGCCGATGCGACCGCCGGCGCCATCGCAAGCGCCATCGTCAGCGTCCACACGGCCAGCACCGCAACTCGAATGTTCATGCGACGACCGTCCAAAGTCAGACGCCGTTCCAGCCCGCGCCGTGGTGACCTTATCTTACGCGATCCGCATTTTCAAACCAACGACGCGGCAGCTGTCAACGGCAGGCAAAATACAAGGCTAGCGCATCGACGACTACATCGGGCTGCGTAGTCATGCGAGCGACATGGTGTGCGGCATAAGCGCGGCACGGCAATATCAGCATTATTTATTCGCAGCCTGCTCTTTCGCCGCCATGTTGACGACCTCGACGCGACGGTTTTCCGGAGCGAGCGGGTCTGCAGAATTCTTGTATCCCTCTTTTCCATACCCGGCCGCGACCAGATTTTCCGCGGGAATCTTATATGTCTCAATAAGGAATCGCTTCACGGCTTCAGCGCGGCGTTCAGAGAGATCGTGATTGTAAGCATCGGATCCCTTGCCGTCAGTGTGGCCGCCGAGCATGATGACGGAGCCTGCCAGTTCGTCGCTCGTCAGCGCCTTCCCAAGGCTGTGCAACTGCGGCTCGGTCCGCGGCGTCACGGCCGCGGAATCGAAATCGAAGTTGATATCCAGATCGATCTTCGGGCGCTGGGCGGCAATCTCAGCCAGGTGATCGCGGTCGCCCATGGACAGAGAACGGGTCTTGCCGCGCACGCTCCTGACGAAATCCAGATCGCTGGGGCTCAGCGCTGGCCGTGTTGGCGCGCTCAGGCTACGCGTCTTCGAAGTCTTAAGTCCGTCGATAATCTGCTGCGCGGAAAGGTCGCCGGCCGAGGCGCCCTGTGGTGCGGCGATCACAGCCAGGCCGGACGCCAGAATGGCCACCCTCAGCCTTTTTCCGGAAATCGTCTGAACCGACATGATCATCTCCCTTCCTGTTCATTGGTCCGCCACACGATAGGTATTCTATGGGTGACCTGCCGCCCGAACTTCCTGATTTGACGCCGCTTGGCGGAAGTTCGTTCAAAATTATTCAAGGCATGGACGCACATCAATAACGACGGGGACGAGGTCAACAGGCCCTTCGAAATCGGGGAACTAGGGACCGGAGTGGCGCGTTTCTGGTCAGCCAATGGGCGAGAACAGGGCCTGCCAGCGGCGGCGGATAGCCGACGGAACCATGTGGAATATCACTTGGAATATGACTGAGCGACCCTGAGCATTGCGCTCAACCTTCATCGTTGCTTGCGAACGGCCGGGAGAGCCGGCCGGGCAACGCGTTCTGACGACTGAAAGGTTATCATTGCAGGAACCGAAGGACCGGATCGTCGAGACAGACATTCCCGCGCGTCTCGACAGCCTGCGCTGGAGCCCATTTCATACGCGGGTCGTGACCGCCCTTGGAATCACCTGGATACTGGACGGGCTGGAGGTAACGCTCGCCGGCGCGCTGTCCGGTGCGCTCAAGGACAGTCCCACCCTTCGCTTCAGCAACCTCGATATCGGCGTCGCCGGCAGCGCCTATCTTGTCGGAGCTGTGCTTGGGGCGCTGGGCTTCGGCTGGCTGACGGATCGCATCGGGCGCAAGAAACTTTTTTTCGTCACCTTGACGCTCTACCTAGCCGCGACGGCGGCGACCTCGCTGTCGTGGGATGTCGCCAGCTTCGCGCTGTTCCGGTTTCTCACGGGGGCAGGCATTGGCGGCGAATATACCGCGATCAACTCGACGATCCAGGAACTGGTGCCAGCGCGGTACCGTGGCTGGACCGACCTGACCATCAATGGCAGTTTCTGGATTGGCGCCGCTCTTGGCGCGGTAGGCGCGATCGTGCTGCTCGACCCACAAATCATCGATCCGGAACTAGGGTGGCGGCTCGCGTTTCTCACCGGCGCAGTCTTGGGACTTGTGGTGTTTGTGATGCGGCTGTGGATCCCGGAAAGCCCCCGCTGGCTGATGATTCACGGACGGCCGGATGAAGCGGTGGGCATCGTCGCCGGCATCGAATGGATAGCGGTTCGCCATTCCGACGCACCCCCCGGAGGGGTCTGGCCGACGATCAAGCTTCGGATGCGCAGCCACACACCGCTGCGCGAGGTGGCGCGGACGCTGTTCAAAACGTATCGGCAACGCTCGCTGGTGGGCCTTGCGCTGATGACCGCGCAAGCGTTCTTCTACAATGCGATCTTCTTTACTTACGCGCTGGTGCTATCGACTTTCTACAACATTCCGGCAGAGCGGATCGGGTGGTACCTTCTGCCGTTCGCGGCGGGTAATTTTCTCGGGCCGTTGCTGCTCGGTCGGCTGTTCGATACCGTCGGACGCCGCGCGATGATCGCGTTCACCTACGGAATCTCCGGCGTTCTGCTCGCCATAACAGGCTATCTCTTCGCCACCAGCGTCCTAACCGCACAGACACAGACGATCGCGTGGATGGTCATCTTTTTCTTTGCTTCGCCGGCCGCCAGCTCGGCCTACCTGACCGTGAGCGAGACCTTTCCCCTTGAAGTGCGGGCGCTGGCGATCGCGGTGTTCTATTCTGTTGGAACCGCAATCGGCGGCGTCGCCGGCCCGACGCTGTTTGGTGCCTTGATCGACAGCGGCTCGCGTGACAGCGTATTCGCCGGATACTGTTTCGGGTCGGTGCTAATGATCGCAGCCGCGCTGATCGGCTGGCGATATGGAATCGCTGCCGAGCGGCAGTCGCTCGAGTCGGTAGCGTCGCCGCTTGCCGTTGTGGAGTCACGATGAATCAGGATGTAATGGAAAACGTGCCGAACAAAACCGCTTCCGTGACCGACGACCCCGAGCCTCGCGCGCTGCCGCTCGGTACATCTGCGCTGTTGCTCGATATCGATGGCACACTGCTCGATCTCGCGCCGTCGCCCCATGAGGTTTACGTGCCTCCCAAGCTCGCTTCGTCGCTGTCGCGGCTGCTGGCGCGGACGGCTGGCGCGCTGGCGCTGGTCAGCGGTCGATCGCTCAGCGATATCGACCGGATCTTCGCACCGATGCTGTTTCCCGCTGTCGGTGGCCACGGTGCGGAGATGCGGATTTCGATCGAAAGCGAGGCCGTAGCTGCGCATGCGCCGCCGATGAACCCGGATTTAATCCAACGGTTTGCAGCGATCGCCGAACTGCATCCCGGCATCCTGGTAGAGAACAAGGGTTACTCGCTGGCGCTTCATTTCAGAAAAGCGCCGGATGTCGAGCGCGCGATCTATGATCAGGTATCGGCAATACGCGCCGACCTGCCGAACGCGCCCATAGAGGTGCTGCCGGGCAAGTTCGTCTGCGAGATCAAGCATTCGGGATTTACCAAGGCGACCGGCGTGACCGAGCTGATGTCGCATAAGCCGTTCAAGGGACGGCGGCCGGTCTTCATCGGCGATGACGTAACCGATGAAACGGTCTTTGCCATCATGCCAGACCTGAACGGCTTGTCGTTCTCCGTCGGACGGCGAGCTCAAGGCGTGAACGGCCATTTTCAAGCGCCCAGCAACGTCAGGGCCTGGCTGGCCCGTCTGCTCGACGACGAACGAGCGGTCGCTGAATGACCGATCATGGGCTCGATCTCGCTGTCATCGGCAACTGCCGGACAGCGGCACTCGTCGATCCGACCGCGCGGCTGGTATGGTGGTGTTTCCCGCGCTTTGACTCGGACCCGGTATTTTCGCGCCTGCTCGCCGGGAACGAAGAAAAGGGTTTCAGCGATGTCGTGCTGGATGGCATGGCCGATTTTCAGTCGGACTATGTTCGCAACACCGCGATCGTCTCCACCGTCCTGACCGATACGCACGGCAATGCCGTGCGTATCACCGACTTCGCGCCGCGTTTCCGGCAATATGGCCGCATGTTCCGGCCGCCGCAGTTGTTTCGCATCATCGAGCCTGTCGCGGGTCTGCCCCGGATCACCATCCGCATCCGGCCGACGCACGCCTACGGCAAGCCGATGGTTCGGCACTCGATGGGCAGCAACCACATCCGCTATTTCGAAGAAGACGGCACCGCGATCCGCGTGACCACCGACGCGCCGCTGGCCCTGATCGAAAACGAAACGCCGTTCGTTCTGACGCGCCCGATGTATCTCGTCTTCGGCAACGACGAAGCGTTTCCCGGCGATCTGGCGTCAACCGCCCAGCGTTTTGCGGACGAAACCAAAACCTACTGGCTGAGCTGGGTGCGGCGCCTTTACATCTCCTATGAATGGCAGGAAGCCATCATCCGCGCGGCCATCACGCTTAAGCTATCCAACTTCGAGGAAACCGGCGGCATCATCGCCGCGCATACCACCTCGATTCCCGAGGCGCCCGGCTCGGGCCGCACCTGGGATTATCGTTATTGCTGGCTACGCGACGCCTATTTCGTTGTGAAGGCGCTCAATCGCGTCGGTGCGACGCGGACGATGGAGGACTTCATCGGTTTTACGCTCTCGCTCGCATCGAATGCCGAGGAGGATCTCAAGCCGGTCTACAGCGTGGTCCCGAATCTGCCGCTAGATGAGTGGACTGCCGCCGATCTTCAAGGCTATCGCGGCGACGGGCCGGTGCGTGTCGGCAATGCCGCGGTCGACCAGAAGCAGCACGACACCTATGGCAGCGCCATCCTGGCGGCGCTGCCGCTGTTCTTCGATCGCCGGTTACCGCGTCCCGGTGACGAAAGCCTATTCACGCTGCTTGAATCGCTCGGCAACAAGGCGGCCCGCGTTGCGATGACAAGTGATGCCGGCATCTGGGAATATCGCGGTCGTCAGCGTGTCCATACCCACTCCGCAGCGATGTGCTGGGCCGGCGTCAACCGGCTCGCGGCTATCGCGGAACGGCTCGGCCTGCCAGAACGCGCGGCGCACTGGAATGCAATCGCTGATCCGTTGCATGCCGAACTGATCGACCGCGCGTGGAACCCGAAGCGCGAGGCATTCACCGCGGCCTTCGGATCCGACGATCTCGATGCGAGCGTACTGTTGCTACCGGAACTCGGCGTTTGCGAGGTTGACGATCCGCGATTCATCAAGACTGTCGCTGCCATGGAGCGCGAGTTGCTGCGCGAAAAGCATGTAATGCGTTACGCGGCGGAAGATGACTTCGGTCTTCCCGTGACTGCGTTCCTGATCTGCCGGTTCTGGCTGATCGATGCGTGGTGGTCGCTCGGGCGGCGCGAGGAAGCCCGTGAGGCCTTTGTGGATGCACTGGCGCATCGCAATCGCTTCGGGCTGTTATCGGAGGATATCGATCCGGAAACCGGCGCGTTGTTTGGGAACTTCCCGCAAACCTACTCCATGGCCGGATTGATCCTGACCGGCATGAAATTATCGCGCAATTGGGAGGATCGATACTGGCGTAGCTGATCCGATGAAAGACACTTCTCGTAAAAAGCGATGTGACAATCATTTCATTCCCAAATGTCCGGGAACTTTGAGTTTCCTTCTAGACTGCCTGAATTTGGCGTCAATTTGGTAGGAAGGAGGCAGGAACCATATTGATGAACGCGCGTTTATCTGCGGGTGCAAAACCAGGAGGGGATCCTTGTGAACCTCGTTGTCGTTTCGAATCGCGTGGCGCGTGCGCGGGCTAATGAGCCCCTGACAGGCGGCCTAGCGGCGGCGCTGTTACCAGTTGTTGAAAAATCAGGAGCAATTTGGGTAGGTTCCAGCGGGCGGGTACGGGACGGGTCGCACAAGGAACCCTTTGCTGAAGTTGAAGCCCTCGGATCTGGAGCGCTTGCATTGCTCGATCTGCCGGCCGCGCACTACGGCGGATACTACGAAGGCTTCGCGAATTCGGCGCTATGGCCTGCGCTTCATTCCCGGTCCGATCTCATTCGCGTGTCGCACGAGGACTATCAATCGTATCGCGAGGTCAATGCCTTCATGGCGAGGGCTCTGATGCGCTTTCGCAAGCCCGACACTGCGTTCTGGATTCAGGATTATCATTTCCTCTCGCTCGGCGCCGAATTGCGCGATCTGGGTGTCAGCAATCCGGTCGGTTTCTTCCTGCATACACCCTGGCCGGCTCGCGCCGTCATGGGGGCGGTGCCGCATCATCGCGAATTGATCGAAGCGATGCTGGCCTATGATCTGATCGGATTCCAGACCGACGACGACTGCGAAAATTTTCTCAGCTATCTTCAATCGGAACTCGGCCTCAAGATACAAGACGGCGTCGTGACGTCGCGTTACGGCAAGTCGCGATGCGCCGTATTCCCGATCGGAATCGATGTCGAGAAATTCGCGTTGCAGGCCGCCAAGGCATCCTCGCATCCCGACGTCTCGCGATTGCGCCGCAGCCTGAACGGAGAACAACTGGCGATCGGCGTCGACCGCCTCGACTATTCGAAGGGCCTTGTGAATCGGATCAATGCATTCGATCGCTTGCTGGTCTCGAACCCCGCGCTGAAGCGCACTGTCTCGCTGCTGCAAATTGCGACGCCCTCCCGCGGTATGATCGAGGCCTACGGCAATCTGCAGAGCGAGCTTGCGAAACTGGTCACCGACGTCAATGGCCGCCACGGTGAAACCGACTGGATGCCGATTCGCTACCTCAACCGGGGATACAGTCAGACCGTGCTGGCCGGCCTCTATCGCACGGCGCGCGTAGGCGTGGTGACGCCGCTGCATGACGGGATGAATCTCGTCGCAAAGGAATATGTGGCCGCGCAGAATCCCGCCGATCCGGGGGTGCTGGTATTGTCCAAATTTGCAGGCGCCGCGAACGAGTTGCAGACAGCGCTCCTCGTCAACCCTCACGAAATCGACGGGATGGCCCGCGCCATTGCCGCCGCATTCGCGATGCCGCTGACAGAACGCAGAACGCGTTGGGAGGCTATGATGCGGAAGCTGCGTGCCGGGACCGTCCAGCAATGGTTTACGGACTTTTCCGAAGCGCTGGAGGACGCGCGCGCGGCTAACAAAAAGACAGCAAGCGACCGTCCCGCTGCTGCGGTAACACCGAAATCATGGCCGCTGCATGTGGTGGGTTCGCGTAGCGGCGCCGGCGTTCACTAGGGCTCTTCCGCTGGGGTCGGAAGCGAGATTACAAGGTAATTGACCCGATTTTTCGGTGAAACGTTTTCGGTGAACTATCCTCGTCCGCTCGAAACGCAAATAGAAGCGATTTTTCGCTCGGCAGAGCCGGTAATCCCTACCCGGGCCTTGCAATCCCGGGATTATCCGGCGTTTCCGCCGAGATTCTTCATTTGCAAAATGGTCGCGGGAATCCACAATCGTTTCCGGGACAGCCCCTGAATGGTGGGAACATCCTGCTAGCCAGTAATAATTGCATCAGTCATACTGTTAGGGAAAATCCCGACGCCACGGCCACCGCTCTCTTGCAAAAACCGGAACACCCCTTCATGAGAAGGTGACCGGAGAGATGGCCGAGTGGCTTAAGGCGCACGCTTGGAAAGCGTGTGTGCGGGAAACCGTACCGTGGGTTCGAATCCCACTCTCTCCGCCAGGACCTTGACATAACAGCCTAATTTTTAAAAAGAATTTGATTGGTAGTAGTTATACATACCTCAATCCATCCCACAAAATTATCTGGATGGAAACTGGATTTGTTCCGACGAGAATAAATGGAAGGCGACCCTGTACCCGTGGGGCCTTCGGTTTATAGCGGTCAACATGGGAAAACGACCTAGAGGACGGCCTAAGGGGTCTCGCGGCTCCGCTGCAATTCTGGATTCCGCTCAAGCTTTGAAAGTCCTGCAGACCGCTCGGCGAATCGACCGGTCGTCACATCGTCTCCAAGTCGCGCTTTTGCTTTCCTTCGAGCTAGGCCTCCGCGCCTCCGAGATAGCAAAACTGTGCGTGGCCGACATCTACGAGGGAAACGGCAATGTGGCTGACAGCATACGGATAAAGTCCCCAGGTCGGGAGAGACTGGTACCCGTTCGGTCAACTAGATTGCGATCAGCTCTCGCCAATCACTTTGAGTACAGTTTTCGCGATCGTCCCATCGACAACGCTACCCCGATTATTCGCTCTCAACGAGGAGGCGCGATGACGACGGGTGCACTGGCAAGACTGCTGACACACCTATATCGGATAGCGGGGATCAAATCTGGAAGCTCCCGCTCAGGAAGAAGAACTCTTCGAGCGAATCTTGAGACTTTCGGCTTCAGCCGCGCCTAACCGGAATTGTTGGTCCGACAACTACGTCCGAAGGCTCTCTCTGCGTTCTGGTACCGTCGAACGAGGCGCTCATCGAGTGGGCGAAGAAGTCGTTCGAAGCCACCTACGGCGCAAACCCAGATGACTTTGCAGTAATCTTCCCGCCTTCATGATGAGTACGGTGGCACGCCTAAGCGAGGAAGCTGGTGGTGGGAACTTGCCACCATCCTTAAGAGGACCGCTTCCAAGTTGCGCCATCTTATTAGGCAGTAGCGGCGAGATGCTCCCGCAATGCCGCTTTAAGGCCTTGGTATTCTCCTCTGTCCGGCGTCGCCACATATTCCGATACGATGGCGCGGAGGTCGTCCCCCCTCACCTCGATGTTTTTAGCCGTGAGCGCGGCGACAAGGCCCTCCGTGAATGCGTCAACCGCGATACGAGCGGCATCGGCCTCGGTGATTGTCGTCATGTTCTAATGTTTCCTATGTTAGCAATGGCGCATTTGCGACATAGCAAATAAGGCTGTGTTCAACAACGTTGCAGCTGCCGACCTCAGGCAACACGTGTTCCGTGACTGTTGCGGCTGGAGAACAAGTCGCTCGTGCTGTGGGGGCGGAGCCATCTCATTCGTTTGTACGCGAGAGATCATCTCTCGGGCTCCTGATCTGCGGTTGGGAAAGCGTCAACGATTTGTTTCCACTACGCCCTTGAACCCCCGGAGCGTTGGCGCCGTCAGATGAGAAGTCTCACGTCGGTCAAGGACTGGCGATCTGTCGTAAGTAGCCCCGGAGAACGAAGATGATCAGACGTAGTCTCGTTACAGCAGCGCTCTTGATTTTCGCCTCGGCCACCGCGCTGGCACAGCCCATGACCAAGCCGGACCCAGGGGCGACGATACGCTCCGAACCGCCGCCGACCTCAGCCGGACAGGCTGTCGGCAGTTGCAACAGCAAGGGAGACAAGCCCAACAGCAATTTCAGTTGCGCTCGGCTCAAGGCGGCCTGCGAGGGTGCCGGCTATAAATATTCGCCCAGCAAGCCGGACGGTTCGTCAGGCGTCTGCACCAAACCATCACAGGCCGGCCAACAGATGGGATTTGCCGCCGACATCGGTCCGCAGTCGGACGCTTTCTGCAAGGATAAGGCCCTCTGCGCCAAGCTGAAAACCGGCTGCAATGCCAATGGCGGCACCTACAAGCCCGGCACCGGGCAGTCAGGCACCTGCACCCAGAATTAAGGCCGGGGGTATTCCGCGCTGAGTATATTTGAGTAGCCTGAATTCTCAGAACGAACTCGCGACGGGGATGTCATTTGTGCATCTCCCTCGCGGTGCCGTGAAAGCCACCGCTATGGTTGGCTTTTTAAAGAAGTCCCAAGCCGAGCCCCTAGTGTTTGTCCAAGATAGCGGCAGTCATTCACCACCTCAATCGATCCTCAAAGGACGCATGATGGTGCCGCTGAGCGTCATTGAGGAGGGCTTCGATCTGAAAGGTGAGGGCCCCGGACCGCAGGCGAAAAGCGTAGCGCTACCCCGGTACTGAAGGTTGTCATCCCACATCTCGAGCGCCACTGGGTTCAGGATGGTGGGGACTAGCCTCCCCGATCGTCGAGACGACCCGATATAGCTCCTGTAGCCCTCTTAAAAGGGCTTCTGTTCTTCTTCCATCGTCACCGCGACATCGGCATTTGCCGACAACCTCACCTTGTTGCCCTCAACTCCGGCGACAAGGCCCTTATCAATGAAATGATGATGACCCTTGTGCGAACCCTGTCCGCTGTCCTTCTTGGTCAGCTTGATACGGTTGCCCTCAACCTTATCAACTGTACCGACGTGAACCCCATCGGCGCCGATGACTTCCATCTTCTCTTTGATTTCCATAGCCGCTCTCCTTCGCAGGACAAGATTTCATCGGCAGAAGGGTTCCCTGTTCCGGCTATGACTCTCCTTCGTTCTCAAAGAACGAATCCAAGCCGGTAAATTCACTTCCGCTCAATCCCTAACGGTCAGTGAAAAAGATAATCCGGTAATCGCGAGGGCGGCAAGTATCCCCAGCCACCTAAACGCGAACCTACACTGCGTCCTTGGCAGCCTTCAGGGGTGACGCCTTCACCGATTTGCTCGCGGGCTTCGCGGCGAATTCCATCGGCTCTCTCGTGAACGGATTTACTCCACTGTGGGCTTCGGTTGCAGGCTTATTCACTACGGACATTTTCACAAAGCCAGGAATGACGAACTCGCCCGATTCGTTCAGCTCTTTGTATCCGACAGTTGCCATGTGCTCGATGACCGACCTCACGTCCCCTTTTGCGAGCTGGGCGCTTTCGGCAATTGCATCGATCAGTTGGTTTTTAGTCAGTTTTGCCATTCCCGGAATCCTTTGTGCGAGCTACGACATAACTCTGCATAAGACGCGGCGAAATCACGCAGCGCGCCGCTCATTCATGCCGATGGTCATGAAGTCCCCCGGACTAAACCTATTGAGGCTCAAAACGCAAGCAGCAGCTCGGTGTGCGTGATTGGGTCGTAAGCCTTTCCGCCGTGCGGCCGCATTTGTATCTGATCGAGGGCATCGACGCCGATGCGGCAATCGCCGACAAGGGATACGACGCAGATCACCTCGCAAACAGGATCGCCAAGGCCGGTATCGAAGTCGTCATTCCACCAAAACGCAACCGCAAGGTTCAGCGCGACTACGACATCGATCTCTACAAGGAACGAAACCGCATCGAGCGCTTCTTCAACAAGCTCAAGCAATTCCGCCGTGTCGCAACACGATACGACAAGCTCCTCGCCAACTTCATGGGATTCGTCAAACTCGCCGCTGTCGCATCTGGCTCAAATAGTTAAATCGTCACCACGGCCTAGTGCGCCGAGCCAATCTGAAGTTGGAATCCGTAGCTATCCCAAAATCCGATCTACAAGAATTGATGATAGGCCGAAGAACTTAAATCCAACTAGATCAGATGGATTGAAGGAGTTTCTCATCACCCTCACTTCGTTCGGGTGATGATGCCTTCGGCATCAGCCTTTTGTTCTTATCCAATCTTTATAGTTGCGGATTTGAGAGGGCATAGCTTTGCCAGCGACAGAAGCCATGCCCGCGTTGCGTCTATTGGTCGGACATAGTCGAATCAGAAGAACCAACCGGTAAGATCAGGCGCTGCGAATTGACCTTTTAACCTCTGCTATTGCGCGCAGCTTGAGGGGCCGATTCGACGACGATCCCTCTCGCTCGGCGGACTAAAGCTTTTCCGCCTCTCGTACAGACTTTTTATGCCGACCTCGTCTGCTTTGGCCATTTGTATGAAGCTCGCCAGCTCACCAGTGTCTCAGTCCACCGGATTAATAACCGCATTGCCCCGAACTCTCTTTAGTCCGACGTTACGGGACGCGCACGAAGCGTCGATCCTGAGATTTCAAGAATATTTATAGTTCACGACAGTCCAATTTGACTCATCGGGAAGGTTTTTCTCCGATCAGCGCAATCTGGCATCGATGGGCTTTATGCCGCTGCATCGTAAAATCCGGACAATCAGCACTTCCCAGATTACCCCATAACCGGACATGCTGTGGACATGCTAAAAATCGACGCGAATGACACCGAACAAAATCATCGGCCGAAGTAGTCTAACGTCCATTCCTATTCGAAGCTAAGGATCCGTTTTCAATCCTTCTTCATATCGACCACGGTCTTGGTTCACGGCGGTTTCTCAAAAGAGATTGCATGGACGGCACATTTATCGCGCCACCTGTCGTGTGCGGACGCCCGATGGGGGCGCCCGCGTGGTTACATCGCACGCTTTGCGCAGCTATTCGCTGCGGCCGGCCGTCTTCATATTCCTAACTTGCCGCATGACCTGTTCCAGGTTGTAGCTGGCCGGGTCCTGCAGCGGCGGGAACTTGATGTAAGACTCAAGGTGCATCAACCAAAGCTGCTGGCCGATCGGCAGCAAGTTCCAGTCATAGACATAGGCGGTCGAAGGAGAAGCAATTGCCCCGCCCATACCGAAGAGAGTCTTCTGTTGCGAACCCACCGAGGTCTCGAAGGGATCGCGCTTGATGTTGACGACCTGGGTCCAGGAGTAGGGCTGCACTCCCGAAACGAAGCCCGCCGGGTCGTCGGACACCATGGCGAAATACATCTTCCAGTTCTTGTAACGAACCGCCGACGGCGTCGTGCTGGAGTAATACAAGAAGTGGTCGCGTGGGGACTTTTCAGATTTGCCGCTCAGGTAGTCGGTCTGGTTGATGCCATCGAGTGTGGTCCTGACGATGCCGGGATACTCACCGGCCTCGATCCGTTGCTTCAGTCCTTCCCCTTTGGGGCCGCCGGCAATCTCGACGAGAGTCGGAAGCCAATCAAGGGCGGCAAACATTTCGTTCTTCACCGTGCCGGGCTTGATGACGCCTGGCCACCGAATCACCATCGGGGCGCGCATGCCACCCTCCCAGGTGCTCAACTTTCCGCCCTTGAACGGCGTAACGCCGCCGTCCGGGAAGGTAATCGTCTCGGCACCGTTATCGGTGGTGAACACGACGATCGTGTTGTCGAGCTGGCCCATGTCCTGGAGCTTCTTCAGCACATAGCCGATGTTGTCATCCATCTGCTTCATGCCGGCTTCGTTAATGCCCCAGTCCTTGCCACCCGGCTCGCCGACCATGGCCTTGTACTTGTCACTCAGCACGGTCGTGATGTGCATGCGGGCAGGGTTGTACCAGACGAAGAAAGGCTTGTTGGTCTTCTTTGGGTCGTTGCGATCGAGGAAGTCGATGACCTTGGCCGAGATTTCCTCGTCGACACCCTTCGATCGCTCGAGCGTCAGCGGACCTTCGTCCTTGCATGTCATGTTCTTGGAGGTGCCATCCGAGGACTTGCACGCAAGCATCGGACGCGGTGGCGTCAGGCAGACCGTGGTCTTGGGATCCACCGCGCCGGGAACCTCGGGTACGCCGGGGATCGGCGTGTTCTTGCATGGCGGCGCGACGGTCTGCTGGTTCGGGGTTTTGTTAATGTCGGGGAAGCTCACCCCCTGCATAGCGTCGAGGTGATACAGGTAGCCCCAGTATTCCTGGAAACCATGCGCAGTCGGCAGTGAGTCGGTGTGGTCGCCGAGATGATTCTTGCCGAATTCCCCGGTACTGTAGCCGAGATCGAGCAAGAACCTGGCAAGCGTCGGCGTCCCGGGCCGCAGATAGGACGGGCTGCCGGGAATTTCCGGGAGGGTCATGCCGACGCGAACAGGCTGCATACCGGTGATGAAGGCCGTACGCCCTGCCGTGCAGCTCTGCTCGGCGTAATAGTTCGTGAACATCGCGCCTTCGTTGCCGATGCGATCGATGTTGGGCGTCTCCCCGACCATCAATCCGCGATGGTATATGCTCGGCTGCATCCAGCCGATATCATCGCCCATGATGAAGAGGATATTCGGCTTCTGCTGCTGCTGCGCAGCTGCCGGGATGTTCGTGACTCCGCTCAATGAAATCGACATGAGAGTCGTTGCACCGAGCAATGCGGCGCAGGATCGCCTGTGCCAACCGGATGTTTTGCGTGGCGACGTTTTCATGAACGGCGCCAATATCGAGTTCAACATGGCTACGCTCTCCTCATCGCATGAGGGCCGCCAAAACGGCGTCCGAAGAACGCGGGCTAACAGTACAAAAAAACAACGGGTCTCTTCTTTTGCCCGACGCGACCGCGAGGTTCCTCATTTGAGGACAAGATGATCTTGATTTAGATCAATGATACAGTTGATTGTCGCTCAGTCCACGCTCAGCCGGTAAACACCAATGGGCCCCGATACCGCTGGTCAGCGGATTCAATGCAAGTCGTGCGACTCTGATTTGGATCAAGAAGGGCCGATCGAACTAATCAGCCGCGAAGCTTTGAGATGGCAAAACCGTTTGGGTTGTCACGCCCGCAAAGTCCAAGGAATAATCAAGCCGCCACGATCTCCACACGCGCACAGGAATGCGTTTGCAAAAATACAAACCACATCCCTGCAAGCGTAAATGGACGTAACTGCTAAGGCCGTGGACTGAAGGGTTCTTCGTCATTCCTTCGGGTGCCGCGTCTCATTATCCACGGCATACAAGCCAGCCGAAGTCCGCTGTTGGCCCTTTTCGGACCCGACGCGATATCGCGCTTGAGTCCGTGATGCGCACAATAGACATCCGCCGCGGCGAACGCCCCAGACGATGTGGAGTCGACTTATCTGTTCAAGCCACCGATGCTGAATTATATTAGCTCAACGATCTTCCGTTGGGCATCCTGATCGGCATCGATGTATCGCTGAGTGACACGCAGGCTCGTATGGCCAGCCAACATCTGCACGTCCCTGAGTGAGCCTCCAACGAGCGAAATCTTTCTCGCCGCGTTGGTTATGAAAGTGCGACGCCCGCTGTGGCTTGAACACCCGTCAAAGCCGATCTGCTCGTACCACCGAGCGAACATGTTCACGATGGTCTGCGGGGAGGTCTGGTTTGATCGTTCAGTGCGGATGATGCGCGAATTTGAAACCGGCTGCTCTATCTCGCGCCACTCGATGAGGGCTGCCCGGAGTTGGGAGTGAATCGGGATGACTCTCCCGGACCGACCCTTGCTCACATCGTCCTGCAACGCGATGACGCGTCCGATCTTGCCCTCGGCGTCGGTGACCATGCTCCAGGTAAGGAGAGCGATTTCACGAGCGCGAAGTCCTGCTCGGATCGAAAGCAGGAAGATAAGCCGGTTTCGGTTCGGATGGCGGGTCTTCGCGAGATAGCCCAAGACGGCTTCGATTTGGGCCTTGGTCAGAGGCTTGGCCTGCTTTCCGAGTGACACGATTTGCTCCTGATCGATCTATCAGGATGCAGAACCATACCCAGTCGCGGGTGATCGAACAGGGCATATTCAAATGAGTGCCTTGACCTAAATCACCCTGTAGCTGGTATCCAAACCTTTCCTCAATGAAGAGCAATGGGTCTCAGGTCCGAGAGCAGCTACTCGCGATGAGAGTGACAATCTACCTATCCGTGCATGGCTGCAAATGCTACGGCATTTAAAAGGGCTGACTCGGGGGGATTGGCATCAATGGCCGGCTTAGCATTTGAGATTTTAGTTGATGACACGCTTGCCGGAATTACATCCGTTTCCCAGCTAGCCGGCTTAATTAACAAGCGTGTATTGAGCTTGATCAACGACTTTGAGGACGCCGATTGGCGCTACCCGAAATTTCAAAGTTACTTGTGGGATAACATTGCCCAGACTGCCCTATCGCAGAAAGAGAGGGCGGCTCTTGTTGATCAAAGCCACAGCAGTCTGATCGCCGCCGCTCAAAATCTCAGACTGACGGACAATGACGAGATTGGACAGGGTAGTGAAATCGCTGAAGTTTTCCTATATGGCTTGATGCGACATCGCTTCGGTGCGCTGCCTGTCGTTCCCAAAATTTTCTATAAGCAAAATGTTCAAGATAATGCCAAAGGAGCAGACAGTGTCCACGTAGTTGTAGATGGCGACGATTTTACCCTCTGGTTTGGTGAGGCCAAATTCTACAATTCCATTGCCGACGCTCGCCTCGATTCAGTTGTCACCTCGGTGATGAACTCTTTATCGACAGATAAGCTAAAAAAAGAAAACGCCATAATAACCAGTGTGTCCGACCTCGATAATCTGCCCATTTCGGCAGACCTTCGCGATAGGATCAAGGCAGCCCTGGATAACAGGGAGTCCATCGATAATCTAAAATCGAAGATCCATATTCCAATTCTTTTGTTACACGAATGCTCCACCACGTCCGGCGCGAAAGAGCTATCTGACGCTTACAGGGCAAAGATCGTCGCCTTCCACAAGGATCGTGCCAACGCGTATTTCCTCAAACAAATCGCTAAGTCTACCTCAGTCCATAAGTATGATGATTTAAACTTTCATATCATCCTATTTCCAGTCCCCAATAAAAAGAAGATCGTCGATGCCTTTGTTCGAACGGTCGCCTTTTACAAGGGACACGAATGATGGATGTCTTTGACATTTGCTACGAGATCAACAGACTTCTTTCGTTGCGAAACGAGTTTGCTGCTAGAAACCTTTTGATACGCCTACTAGCTGACCTCGATCGCGCCAAAACGCCGTACCCACAAGTCGTGAACCATATGATTCGCGCGACCGGCCTGTTCCCATATTTGCAACTCGCGAATGCTTCTTGGGATCAGAAATTCGTACACCGTGCGTTTGAGGTCGATGTTGGCCGCCGCGTAGCGACGCTGCATCGTGAGCAGTCGAGCGTTCTCGCAAAACTCATGGACGGAAAAAATATCGCGGTGAGCGCGCCCACCAGCTTTGGTAAGAGCTTCATTATCGACGCATTCATCGCGGCCAAAGAGCCGGATACCGTTGTAATCATCGTGCCAACCATCGCGTTGATGGACGAAACGCGGCGGCGACTATTCAAAAAGTTCTCAGAACACTACACAATCATAACAGCGCCAGATACGCGACTTGGCCACAAGAATATTCTCATATTTCCGCAAGAACGCGTCTTTGGATATTTGTTTGCACTCGGCACGATCGACCTGCTCGTTGTCGATGAGTTCTACAAAGCAAGCCAGAAACATGATCGCGAGCGCGCACCATCACTTATCAAAGCAATCCTCAAATTATCAAAAAAGGCAAAGCAAAGATATTATCTCGCGCCCAATATTAAAAAGCTTGGCGACAATGCATTTACACGAGACATGGAATTCCTAGAGCTCCTTGACTTCAATACCGTCTACCTTGACATCCAAGAGCCATACAAAGAAATTGGCAGTGATGCAGCTAAGAAGGGGAAAAAGTTAATTGAGTTGATTTCCCCGGGTACTCAGAAATCACTGATATATGCAGGCACCTATTCCGAGATCAAAAAGATCTCCGATCTCGTTATTGAGAATATTCCGCCTGTTGATCGCATTTATACGAGCTCCTTCTCCAAATGGCTGAGGCAAAACTACCAGTCAGATTGGCTGCTAGCCGATCTGGTTGATAGAGCCGTTGGTCTGCCCCCTGAAAAGTGGTCCTCCCTGAATTAGGCTATTAGCCGTTAGAGAGGACATTGGAATGCCCCAGAAGAAGCACAAGGCGGAAGAGATCGTCGCGAAGCTGCGCCAGGTCGATGTTTTGCTTTCACAAGGCAGATCGGTTGGCGAAGCGGTTCGTTCGATCGGCGTGACGCAGTTCACGTATTACCGGTGGCGCAAGGAGTTTGGTGGCCTGAAGGGCGATCAGGTAAAGCGCTTGAAAGAGCTTGAGAAAGAGAACGACCGGCTGCGCAAGGCAGTGTCGGACCTGACGCTCGAGAAGCTGATCCTGAAAGAGGCTGCCTCGGGAAACTTCTGAGCCCTTCCCGCCGTCGCCGCTGCGTCGACCATGTCATGGTGAAGTTCTCCGTCTCGGAGCGCTTTGCCTGCAAGGTTCTGGGCCAGCATCGCTCGACCCAGCGCAAGAAGCCGCAAAGCCGACCGGATGAAGAGGCATTGACGACCGACATCATCAGTCTGGCCTTACGCTACGGCCGCTATGGCTATCGCAGGATCACGGCGATGCTGCGGTCCGAGGGTTGGACGGTGAATGCCAAGCGTGTCGAGCGTATCTGGCGGCGGGAGGGGCTGAAGGTTCCTCAGAAACAACCGAAGAGAGGCAGACTCTGGCTGAATGACGGATCGTGCGTCCGGCTTCGGCCCGAGCATCCAAACCATGTTTGGTCCTATGACTTCGTCGAGGGCCGGACCCACAATGGCAGGAAGTTCCGCATGCTCAACATCATCGACGAGTTCACCAGAGAATGTCTGGCGATCCGGATTGATCGCAAGCTCAACTCGACCGACGTCATCGACGTCTTGTCGGACCTGTTCATCCTACGCGGCGTGCCCGGCCACGTTCGTTCTGATAACGGGCCGGAGTTCATCGCCAAGGCAGTGCGAGAGTGGATTGCAGCTGTCGGCGCCAAGACCGCGTTCATCGAGCCCGGAAGCCCTTGGGAGAACGGCTACTGCGAGAGCTTCAACTCGAAGCTTCGCGACGAACTGCTCAACGGTGAGATCTTCTACAGCCTCGCCGAGGCCAAGGTCATCATCGAGGCATGGCGGCGCTACTACAACACCGAGCGACCACACTCATCGCTCGGATATAAACCGCCGGCGCCAGAGGCCATCGCCTGGCCTTCAAAGCCAGCCGGATCGCTTCCGCCAGCAGCGCAAGCAATGGCCGAAAAGCCGATTATGCATTAAGACTGAAACCGGACCACCTCATAGGGGCAGGCCAATGAAGCCCGGCGTCTCGTCGATCGGCAGGGCGGCATGATGGACGATGGTTGCGACCTTTGGCGGCGTTGCACATGATCGAACCTCGCGCCGACCGGCCCCTGGCCATCACACTTGGCGCTGATAAGGCCTATGACACGGAGGACTTCGTCAACGAGTTGCGCGCGATGAAGGTGACGCCGCACGTGGCGCAGAACACAAGCGGCCGAAGCTCGGCGATCGACGGGCGCACGACGCGGCACCGCGGCTATGCCATCAGCCAGCGTCTCCGCAAGCGCATTGAGGAAGCGTTCGGCTGGATCAAGATGGTTGCCCGCCAGGACAAGACCCGCTTCCGTGGCCGCGACCGCGTCGGATGGGCCTTCACCTTCGCAGCCGCCGCTTACAATCTGGTGCGATTGCCGAAGCTCATGGCGGTGCCAGCATGACCGCGCCGTCTCACGGCCACGCCAAACTGCTCAACGGCTCAATCCAGATCGCATTCGCCTATCACAACGGCGATCAAGCCATCCCCAAAGCCAGACGAAACACTTCTTCAACAGCCTGCTAGGGCCTTTCCGCTTCTGCGGGAATTAGAAGCGTGGCTCCAGGATTTTGATTTGACGTGTTTTCTTCACGCGAACCGGCATCCACTTCGCTCGAAAACGCTATTATGAAAACGCTATTATTATAATGGCAAGAGTTGGAAATCGGAGCAGCCACAATCTTGAAATCGATCAGGCTCGGGCGCGTTCGTTACGGATCGTTTGCAACTCCACGGGACGATCCGGGATCGTAATCCGGAACGTCGCGCCTATGGTGCCTTCCACCAGAGCAATGTCGCCGCCGTGCGCGCGCACCAGTTCTGCCGCGATCGCAAGGCCGAGACCGCTGCCGCCGGGGCGTACCGATCCCTGGAAGGCCTCGAACAGGTGGTTGCGCGCCTGTTGCGGAACGCCCGGTCCGGTGTCGGAAACCTCGATGATCGCCACCGCGCCCTCGCGGCGGCCGGTAACCCGGATTTGCCGGGTCGCAGCATCAGCGTCGTTTCGCGGTTGGCTCTCCAAAGCCTGTGCGGCGTTGCGCACGAGATTGAGCAGAATACGGAAAAGCTGATCCGGATCCGCGTCGATGGTAAGGCCGCGCTCGATCGCGTTGATCCAGGTGATGGATCCGTCCGGCGCCAATCCCGCCGACTCCCGCACTTCGTTGACTATAGGCTCAATCGCCATCAGCCGCCGGTCGGGGGCGGCCTCCTGCGCCCGTCCATAAGACAACGTCGACTGGCAGAACGCGATGGCGCGTTCCAGCGAGCGCATCAGCTTTGGCGCGAACCGCTGCACCCGGGGATCGGGCACGCTGGCCAGTTGATCGGAGAGCAGCTGCGAGGACGCCAGCAGATTGCGAAGGTCGTGATTGATCTTCGAAACGGCGAGACCAAGCGCAGCCAGCCGGCTCTTCTGATGCAGCATCGACACGAGGTCACGCTGCATGTCGGAAAGTTCACGCTCGGCGACGCCGATTTCGTCGCCGCGCTGCGACGGCACGATGATCCGTGCCGAGCTTTCGGGATTCTGGTGAAAGCCTACGAGATTCGCGGTCAGGCGCCGCATCGGGCGGACGAACAGGTAGTGCAGCGCCAGATAGACCAAAGCGGCAGTCAAAATCGCTATCGCCAGCGAGACCAGCAACAGGTTGCGCGAAAAGCGGTACATCGACTGGCGCAGCGGCTCCTCGTCGGTGACGACCTCGATGAACTGCGCGCCGTGCGACCCTGGTCCGATGATGCGGATCGCCTGGTTGCCGCTCTCCAGCATGGTTTCGAACGAACCGACAATGGCCGACCACGGAGTCATGGTGCGCATGTCGATGTCATGATCGATCGCCGCCGGCAGATCGGCGCTGGCGAGCAGCCGGCGCTGCTGACCCATCTTGATGGCGACCGCACGGGCGCCGATGCTGTTGAGAATCTGCCGTGCGAGCGAGTCGGGCACCATGCCCGAGGGAGCTGCATCAAGCACCAGCGCTGCGGTGTTCGCGGCCGCCAGGCGATCGTTCAGTCGATTCAACCGAAAATTGGCGATCGCGGGGACGTAGATCAGTATTTCGGCGATCATTACCAGCGGAATCGTCAGCAGCAGGAGCTTGCCGGACAGGCCGAGCCGGCCGCGCAATGAGAGACGTGAGGCCCGAATCCGGAGCTGTTCGATCGCCTGTGACACGGTTGTCCTCTGAAGGGCCTGCGGCAAACTGACCGCGATCCGCGCTCCTGAAATGGATCACGCCGGCCTCATGAACCACTGCCGGAACACATGCGTAATATAGGTCGGCGCGAGATTTTGGCCAATTCGGTCGGGTTGGGAAACGATACAGGGCAAGATTGACGAAAAGAGGCCGCTCCCGTATAAGCCGCGCCAATTGTCCGTGACGGCTCGGTTTCGATCGGGACGGCTTGTTCGGGTCGGAAAAGGCTCGGTTCAGGTCGGTATTACCGGACTTAACCTCAACATCAGGCGACGCGCCCGGTCAGCGGAGACTCCCGTGAAACGGACTTATCAACCCAGCAAATTGGTGCGTAAGCGCCGCCACGGCTTTCGTGCCCGCCTCGCGACCACCGGCGGCCGGAAGGTTCTTGCCGCGCGGCGCGCGCGGGGCCGCAAACGCCTGAGTGCCTGAGCGGATCGTCCCGAGAACCATCATGGACCGGTTGAGGCAGCGGGCGGACTTCCTCGCCGTTGCCAATGGGCCGCGGGTGAGCACCCCTGCCTTCGTGGTACAAAATCGTCGTCGCAACGATGGCGGTCCGATCAGGATCGGCTTCACGGTGACAAAAAAAAACGGCACCGCGACCGAGCGAAACCGCATCCGCCGCAGACTTCGCGAATTGGTGAAGCGCCTGGACGCCGTATCCATGCGACCGCACAGCGATTATGTGATAATCGGCCGCCGTGCTGCGCTCGACCGCCGTTACGCCGTGATGCTGGATGATTTGCGTTCGGCGTTTCATCGCCTCGACCGCCGGCATCCGGGATGAGCGCGGCGTCAAATCAGCGACATCAACGGTGTATACAGCCGCAATCCGAATTGAGTGACGAGACCCTGAACGATGTCTGAGAACCGCAATACCATCATCGCTATCGTTCTGTCGGCTCTCGTGCTGATCGCCTGGCAGTACTTCTACAACATTCCGCAGATGGAAAAGGATCGCGCCGCGCACCAGGCGCAAAGCGAGCTTGCGAAGTCTCAGAACGAGGCGGCGCCGAATTCCCCCACGCCCGCTCAACCCGCGGCTGAGACCGTGGTGGTTGCCCGGGATGCGGCCATCGCGTCCAAGCCGCGCGTCAAGATCAACACCCCTCGTCTGAGCGGAAGCCTGTCGCTGACTGGCGCGCGTATCGATGACCTCCTGCTGACCAAGTATCGCGAGACGGTCGATCCCGCTTCGCCCGCGATCGAGCTGTTTTCGCCCTCCGGTACGGCCAATCCGTATTATGCCGAATTTGGATGGGTTCCCGCCACCGGATCGACCGTCCGGGTTCCAGACAAGAACACGGCGTGGGTGCAGGAAGGGTCGGGGGCGCTGACGCAGTCCACGCCGGTCACGCTGAAGTATGACAATGGCGAAGGGCTGACGTTCCGTCGCAGCATTTCGGTGGACGAGCACTATCTGTTCACGATCAAGGATGAGGTCACAAACGCCGGCAGCGCGCCGGTGACGCTGTACCCGTTCGCACTGATTTCACGCCACGGCACTCCGGCGGTCTCCGGCTACTACATTCTGCACGAAGGCCTTATCGGCTTTCTCGGCGATCAGAAGCTGCAGGAATATACATACAAGAAGATCGACGAAGCCAAATCGGTGACCTTCAATGTCACCAACGGCTGGCTTGGCATCACCGACAAATACTGGGCCGCGGCCTTGCTGCCTGACACCAGCGCGCGATTGCAGGCGCGCTTCTCATCCGATCTGGCGGGTTCAGTCAGGACCTACCAAACCGATTATCTGGAGGATGCGCGGACGATCCCGGCCGGCGGCACCGGTTCGGTAAGCACGCGCCTCTTCGCTGGCGCAAAGGAAGCCGGTGTTGTTGGCCTCAATTTTCCGTTCGTGGAGCTTGGTGGCTACAACAAACAACTCGGCCTCAACCATTTTGACTTGTTGATCGATTGGGGTTGGTTCCACTTCATCACCAAGCCGATGTTCCTCGCGCTGGATTTCTTCTTTCATATGTTCGGCAACTTCGGTGTCGCTATTCTGGTCGTGACCGTACTGGTCAAGCTGATTTTCTTCCCGCTCGCCAACAAGTCCTACGCCTCGATGGCAAAGATGAAGGCGGTCCAGCCTCAGATCAACGCTCTGAAAGAGCGCTTCCCTGACGACAAGATGAAGCTGCAGCAGGAGATGATGGAGATCTACAAGAAGGAGAAGATTAACCCGATCTCGGGCTGTCTTCCGGTCCTCCTGCAGATTCCCGTGTTCTTCTCGCTGTACAAGGTGCTGTTCGTGACCATTGAAATGCGTCACGCACCATTCTTCTCCTGGATCAAGGACCTGTCCTCGCCCGATCCGACCCACATTTTCAACCTGTTCGGACTGCTGCCATACGATCCCTCGGTCGTACCGCTGCTCGGGCCCTATCTGGCGATCGGTGCGTGGCCGATCATCATGGGCATCACGATGTGGTTCCAGATGAAGCTGAATCCGACACCGCCGGATCCGACTCAGAAGATCATCTTCGACTGGATGCCGGTGATCTTCACCTTCATGCTCGCGTCTTTCCCGGCTGGTCTCGTGATCTATTGGGCGTGGAATAACACGCTGTCGGTGATCCAGCAGAGCTACATCATGCGCCGCAACGGCGTGAAAGTAGAACTGTTTGATAACGTGAAATCGACCTTCCGCCGCAAATCCTCCGACAAGCCGGCGAAGACCACATAGATCGATCGGCGCCTTTGCGGGGGAGCACTGCGGACGAAGCCGTCCAATGAGCGGCGGGAACGTTTCTGATTCCGTCGCTCCGCGCAAAATCGGCTGATCTTGCCGCGAATGCGTACTGCCAAGTCAGGAAGGCCTCTTCGCATGACAACCGGCCTTGATACGGAGTTGATCGAGCAAGGCCGAAGACTGTTTGCCGGGGACTGGCAATTCATCTGGGCGTCGCCGTCGATCGAAACGTTGCCGCCCATGGCGGGTCTCGAGGTCGCATTCGCCGGACGCTCCAACGTCGGCAAGTCGAGCCTGATCAACGCGCTGACGGGCCGCAGCGCGCTGGCCCGAACGTCACGCACGCCGGGACGAACCCAGGAACTGATCTTCTTCGAGGGTCCCAAGGGGGCCGATGTCCGGCTGGTCGACATGCCAGGATACGGCTTCGCGGCGGCGCCGAAGGCCAAAATCGCGTCGTGGACGTCGCTGATTCATAAATTCCTGCTCGGCCGGGCGACGCTTGCGCGCGTCTATGTCCTGATCGATGCGCGCCACGGCATCAAGGATACCGACCAGGACATTCTGACCACGCTCGACAGGTCCGCGGTGAGCTATCAGATCGTGCTGACCAAGGCGGACGAGGTCAAGGCCGCCGAGATGGCGGAGCGTACCGAAGCGACCAGGGTGCTGCTCGCCAAACATCCTGCAGCGTTCCCGGATGTGCTGGTCACGTCGTCGCGTACGGGCTACGGAGTACCGGAGTTGCGCGCCGCCATGGCCCGCCTGATCGGAGAGCTTCAGCGATGACGCAGTTCTGCTGTTTTCGGATCGTCGTTTTTGCGGCGGGGCTGATGGGCGGCGCCGGCGTTATCCTGGCTGCGGTCGCGGCGCACAAGACAGGGGGCACACTTCTGCTCTCGGCCTCGTCGATGCTGTTGTTTCATGCTCCCGCCGCGCTGCTGGCGGTGCTTCTGGCGGATCGGCAGGTTATTCGCCCACGTCTCGGTCTCGCGACCGCCGGCTGCTTTGTCGCAGGCGCGATCCTGTTCGGTGCGGACCTGACGGTGCGGCAATTCCTCGACCACCACCTTTTCCCGAGAGCTGCTCCGTCCGGCGGAACGCTGATGATTCTGGGTTGGTTTTTGCTCGCGATCGCCGCCCTCTGGCCTCGTGCGGCGTCCCGTTCCGGCCAGCCCGGATCCTGACACGAAGCGGCTTTGCGGTCCCGCCGCCGATCGGTTAGAACCCGCTTTATCCCGCCGGCCAAGAGATCAGTCGCAAGAGATCAGCGTCATGTCCGATGACTCCCGCATCAGCCCGCTCGATCAGGCGCGCATCCTGTCCGAGGCGCTGCCGCACATGCAGCGATATGACGAGGAGACGATCGTCATCAAGTACGGCGGCCATGCCATGGGCTCGGAGGAGGTCGCCCGCCAGTTTGCCCGCGACATCGTGCTGCTCGAGCAGACCGCGATCAATCCGGTGGTGGTGCATGGCGGGGGTCCTCAGATCGCGGCCATGCTGCAACGGCTCGGGATAAAATCCGAATTCGCCGCCGGCCTGCGTATTACCGATGCCGCGACGATTGAAATCGTCGAGATGGTGCTCGCCGGTTCGATCAACAAGCAACTGGTTGGCTATATCAACGAGGCCGGCGGCAAGGCCGTCGGACTTTGCGGCAAGGACGGCAACATGGTTACCGCCTTGAAGGCCACGCGAACGTTGGCGGATCCGGATTCGAACATCGAGAAGGTCGTTGATCTCGGCTTTGTAGGCGAACCCGAACACGTCGATCTGACGCTTCTGAATCAGTTGATCGGTCACGAATTGATTCCGGTTCTGGCGCCGCTGGCCACCTCAAAAGGCGGCCAGACATTCAACGTCAATGCCGATATTTTCGCTGGCGCAGTGGCGGGCGCGCTGAAAGCCAAACGACTCTTGCTTCTCACGGACGTTCCAGGTGTGCTCGACAAGTCGAAGAAGCTCATTCCGGAGCTCTCGATCAGCGACGCGCGCAAGCTGATCGCCGACGGGACTATTTCGGGTGGCATGATCCCGAAAGTCGAAACCTGCATTTACGCGCTCGAACAAGGCGTCGGCGGCGTCGTCATTATCGACGGAAAGACTCCTCACGCGGTTCTCCTGGAGCTCTTTACCGATCAGGGAACGGGAACGCTGATTCACAAGTGATCGACGCGCAGCAACATCCACACCGCGGCTTCAGTCACATCGACACGTGGGTGTTCGATCTCGACAACACGCTCTATCCGCATCACGTCAACCTCTGGCAGCAGGTCGACGCCCGGATCGGCGAATACATCGGCCAGTTCCTCAATGTCGATCCCGTCGAGGCGCGGCGCATCCAGAAGGATTACTACAAGCGCTTCGGCACCAGCATGCGCGGCATGATGACCGAGCACGGCGTCTCAGCCGACGACTATCTCGCTTACGTCCATCAGATCGACCACTCGCCGCTCGACCCCAATCCGGCGATGGGCGCGGCAATCGAAAGGCTTCCGGGCCGCAAGCTGATTCTGACCAACGGTTCGACCGCCCATGCCGGTAAAGTGCTGGAGCGGCTTGGTTTCGGTCATCACTTCGAGGCCGTGTTCGACATCATTGCCGCGGAGATGGAGCCGAAGCCGTCGCCGCTGACCTATCGTCGCTTTCTCGAACGGCATCACGTCGATGCCGCGAAAAGCGCGATGTTCGAGGATCTGGCGCGCAATCTCGTCGTCCCGCATGAACTGGGGATGACGACCGTGCTGGTGGTGCCGGACGGGACGCGCGAGGTGGTGCGGGAGGAATGGGAAATGGAAGGCCGCGGCGCGCCGCATGTCCACCATGTGACCGACGACCTCTCCGGATTTCTGGCGGGGCTGACAGCGCGGTTGGCTTGACATGTCTGCCTCCGTCCCAGAGAACACCGCGTTGACAAACCGCATTCGCGTAGTAAAGCCGCAGGAAATCCGATGTCGCTCGCTTCTCTCGAGACCACCATCAACAGCGCGTTCGACGCGCGCGACACCGTCACCCCCGCGACCAAAGGCGAGGTGCGCGAGGCGGTGGATCATGCGCTCGGCCTGCTCGACAAGGGCGAGGTACGCGTCGCCGAGCGCGCGGCTGACGGCAAGTGGATTGTCAATCAGTGGCTCAAGAAGGCTGTGCTGTTATCGTTCCGCCTCAACGACATGAGCGTTATTCCCGGCGGTCCCGGCAACGCCGTGTGGTGGGACAAGGTGCCGTCGAAGTTCGAGGGCTGGGACGAGAACCGGTTTCGTAACGCCGGCTTTCGGGCCGTGCCGGGTGCGATCGTGCGTCGCTCCGCCTTCATCGCAAAGAACGCTGTGTTGATGCCGTCGTTCGTCAATCTTGGCGCCTATGTTGACGAAAGCACCATGGTCGACACCTGGTGCACGGTCGGCTCCTGTGCCCAGATCGGCAAGCGGGTCCACATCTCCGGCGGCGCGGGCATCGGTGGCGTATTGGAGCCGCTGCAAGCGGGGCCTGTGATCATCGAGGACGATTGCTTCATCGGTGCGCGCTCGGAAGTGGCGGAAGGCGTCATCGTCCGCAAGGGCGCTGTGCTATCGATGGGCGTTTTCCTCGGCGCCTCGACCAAAATCGTCGACCGCGCAACCGGCGAGATATTCATGGGCGAGGTGCCGGAATATGCGGTGGTGGTGCCGGGCGCGCTGCCGGGCAAGCCGTTGAGAGACGGCCAGCCGGGGCCGTCCACTGCTTGCGCGGTCATCGTCAAGCGTGTCGACGAACGCACTCGCTCCAAGACCGGGATCAATGAACTGCTGCGGGACTAAGCGCTTTCCGGAGACCGCGCATGAACCTGACGACGCTGCTGTTCAGCTTTCAGGGCAGGGTCAATCGGGCCAAATACTGGTTGGTAGCGCTGATTTATCTTGCCGTTTTTATCGTCTGTTTCGTCTTAACCTTCATAGGGCTTGGAATTTCGAGCGCGATTTCTTCCACCGGCGCGCTCGTTAGCTACTTGTTGGTCGCGATCTTAGTTATCGTCAGTCTATTGGCGATATGGTCTAGCATTGCTGTAGGCATTAAGCGCTTGCATGATCGCGACCAAAGTGGATGGTGGATGCTCGTATTTTGGGGAGTCAGCACCATCGTCAGCTTGCTGCAGGAGGCCGCCACAACGCCCAGCAGCAAGTTCATCCTTGGCATCGGGAGTCTCGCAGTGACCGTCTGGATCATCGTGGAACTCGGCTGCCTGCGAGGCACGCAAGGGCCGAACCGCTTCGGCTCTGATCCGCTTGAAGTATCGCCGCAATGACAGCCGACGCGCTCTCCATCGCCCGCGATCTCGTCCGTTGCCCGTCGGTGACGCCGGCGGATGCAGGCGCGCTCGGTGTGCTGGAAACGCTGCTCAAGGGTGCCGGATTTGATGTCCACCGCATCACCTTCAGCGAACCGGGCGCCGCCGACATCGACAACCTCTATGCCCGTATCGGCACGACCGGCCCTCACATCGCGTTCGCCGGCCATACCGACGTCGTGCCTCCAGGCGATGAGGACGCCTGGACCCGTGGCGCGTTCTCAGGCGACGTGGTTGATGGTTTCCTCTATGGGCGCGGCACGGTCGACATGAAGGGCGGAATCGCCTGCAGCGTCGCCGCCGCGCTTGACTATCTCGCGGAGCATGGCGGCCAGCCGGGGAAGGACGGCGAGGGCTCGATCTCGTTCCTGATCACCGGGGACGAGGAAGACATCGCCGTCAACGGCACTGTCAAGCTGATGCAATGGGCCGCTGCACGCGGCGAAAAATTCGACCACTGCGTGCTCGGCGAGCCCAGCAATATCGAGGAGCTCGGCGATTGCATCAAGATCGGCCGCCGGGGCTCACAGTCCGGCACGCTTTATGTCGATGGCGTGCAGGGCCACGTCGCTTACCCACACCGTGCGTCAAATCCGATTCCGGACATCGCCGCGTTGATTACCGCGCTCGTCAGTGATCCGCTGGACCGGGGGAGTGCTCAGTTTCAGCCCTCCAATCTGGAATTCACCTCGGTCGATGTCGGCAATCCGGCGGCCAATGTGATTCCGGGACAGGCGCGCGCGAAGTTCAACATCCGCTTCAACGACCATCACAGTCAGGAATCGTTGCGTGCGCTGATCGAGGCGCGCGTTGCCAAAGCCGCGGGTAACCGTGTCCAAACGCGCATCGTGTGGGAGCCTTCGAATGCCGACGTGTTCCTGACCGAGCCCGGCCCCTTCACCGATCTCCTGGTCGCAGCCATTGAGGAGGTCACCGGCCGCAAACCGGAGCTCAGCACCGGCGGCGGCACCTCGGATGCGCGCTTTATCAAGGACTATTGCCCGGTGATCGAGTTTGGTTTGGTCGGGCAGACCATGCACCAGATCGACGAGCGTACGCCGGTGGCCGATCTCGAAAGGCTGACCCGTATCTACCGCGGCGTGCTGGATCGCTACTTCGCATGAACGACAAAATCCTCGTCCTCACCGCCATCGACGACGAACTCGACAAGGCGCGCGCGCCCGATGGCGTCCGGGTGATCTATACCGGCGTTGGCAAGATCAATGCCGCCAGCGCAACCACGCTGGCGCTGCTGACGATGCACCCGTCACTTGTCATCAATTACGGTACCGCAGGAAAGATCAATGAGACGCTCCAGGGTCTCGTGGAGGTCTCAAACGTCGTCCAGCGCGACATGATGGCGATGCCGCTGGCGCCGCGTGGACGCACGCCGTTCGCCCCGGAGCTTGATCTGTTGACTTCAGGCCAGGGCGGTGTCGTCTGCGGTACCGGCGACAGCTTTGTCACAAGCTCCGACCCGTGGCTGATCGAGAACAATATCGACATCGTCGACATGGAGCTGTTCGCGGTGGCGCAGGTGTGCCGGCGGCACGGCCTGCCGTGGCGTGCGTTCAAGTTCATCACCGACGACGCCAACGATCTCGCGCATCAGGACTGGACCGCCAATGTGAAGGATGGCGAGGGCCTGTTCTGGGATGCGCTGGAGCGGATTCGCTCTTAGTAATCCACCCGCACAAGATACAATCCGTCGGGCGGCGCCACCGGCCCGCACGCTTCACGCCGCCGCGCGGCTAGCGCGTTGGACAGGTCATCGGCGTTCCAGCGGCCATGCCCGACCCACACCAGTGATCCCACCATCGAGCGCACCTGGCTGTGCAGGTACGAGCGCGCCGACGTGATGATGTTGACGTTGTCGCCGGTCCTGACGACGTCGAGCTGATCGAGCGTTTTCTCCGGCGATTTCGCCTGACATTCGGTGTCGCGAAATGTCGTGAAGTCGTGCTTGCCGATGAGCCGCTGTGCCGCCGTGTGCATCGCCTCCGCATCGAGCGGCCGCGGTACGCGCCAGACATGGCCGACATCTATGGCGAGGTTCGCGCGCCGATTGGCGATGCGATAGATGTAGTGTCGCCGGCGTGCTGAGAAGCGCGCCTCGAAGCTGTCGGGCACGATCTCGGCTTCGAGCACGCCGATCGGATGCGGGCGCAGGTGCGCGTTGAGCCCGTCACGCAATCGATTCGGTACGAAGTGCTTTGCGATGTCGCAATGGGCAACCTGCGCCAGCGCATGGACGCCGGCATCGGTGCGGCCCGCGCCGTGCACGCGGACGTAGTCACCGCAAATCGCCTTCACTGCCGCCTCCAGCGCGCCCTGTACCGAGGGACCGTTGTCCTGGTACTGCCAGCCGCAGAAGGGACCTCCGTCATATTCGATGGTCAGCTTGTAACGGGGCATCAGACGAGCCGCAGCGACGGCGTCAGCGGCGTGCCGTTCAGAAAGGCGTCGGCTTTCAGCGGTGGCTTCCCGGCGCGTTGCAATTCAAGGATGCGGATCGCGCCTTCGCCGCAGGCGATCGTTAGACGGTCGTCGAGGAGGCTCCCCGGCGATCCCGCGCCTTCCGCCAGCTCACAACGCAGGAGCTTGACGCGGACCGGCTCGCCATCCACCGGCATCTCGCACCAGGCGCCCGGAAACGGCGACAGGCCATGAATGTGGCGGAGCACATCGCGCGAACGCCTGTTCCAGTCGATGCGCGCCTCGGCCTTGTCGATCTTGGCGGCATAGGTGACGGCGCCATCAATGCCGATTTCGCTCTGCTTGGTCAATTGCAGGCCGTCGCGCGACAGCGAGGCCATCGCACGCACCATCAGATCTGCCCCAAGCGGCGCCAGCGCGTCATGAAGATCCGACGCCGTCATCGCATCGGTGATGGTAATCCGCTCGGCCATGGCGACGTCGCCGGTGTCGAGGCCGGCATCCATCTTCATGACCATGACGCCGCTTTCGGCGTCGCTGGCCATGATGGCGCGGTTGATTGGCGCGGCGCCGCGCCAGCGCGGCAGCAACGATGCGTGCAGATTGTAGCAACCATATCGCGGCGCACCGAGGATCGCCTGCGGCAGGATCATGCCATAGGCGACGACGACCGCGGCATCGGGGACGAACGATTGAAACTCAAGCAGCGCCTCCGGCGTTTTCAGCGTTTTTGGCGTTAGCACGGGGAGGCCTAGGCGCTGCGCTTCCCGCGCCACCGGGCTCGGCTGCAGCTTCATGCCACGGCCGGCGGGCCTCGCCTCGCGGCTGTATACGGCTGCGATCTCATGGCCATGGGCAACGAGTTGCAGCAGCGTCGGCACCGCGAAATCGGGCGTGCCCATGAAAATCAGGCGAAGCGGCATCTGATTGATTTCTGCGCGGCAAGAAGCCGCTTTATCTCGCGGCGAGCTTCGCGGCCTTGGTGAATTTTTTCATCACACGGTCGCGTTTCAGTTTCGAGAGGTGATCGACAAACAGTACGCCGTTGAGATGGTCGATCTCATGCTGGATGCAGGTGGCGAAAAGACCCTCGGCATCCTCCTCGTGCATTTTGCCGTCGAGATCGGTGAAGCGAATCCGCACGCGCGCCGGCCGCTCGACCTCCTCGTAATATTCGGGGATCGACAGGCAGCCTTCTTCATAGACCGACAGTTCCTCCGAAGCCGACCGGATTTCCGGATTGATGAAGACACGCGGTCGCGGTTTCGTCTCTCCTTCCTCATCGCGTTTGGCGAGGTCCATGGTGACGATGCGGACAGGCTGCGCGATCTGGATGCCGGCGAGCCCGATGCCCGGCGCGTCGTACATGGTCTCGAACATGTCGTCGGCAAGCTTGCGGATCTCCGGAGTGACCTTTTCGATCGGCCTGGAAACCAGGCGCAATTGCTTGTCCGGCACAATGATGATTTCGCGAATGGCCATGTCGGCGATGTAATCCCCGAGTCTGTCCGGGTCAATCCGCGAGCTGCACTGACCGTCCGGCCTTCATGAGCAGGCACGTTGAGCTTTCGTTAACTCAGTGTGTTCGCTCTTCGTTCGCATTGTGGGCCGAATCGGCTACAAGATCCGGATGAACGAGATCCTTTTCATACTGGGCGACGTGCCGGTGCGGACCAGCGCCGTGCTGATCGGGTTTGGTGCGCTGGCGCTTGTATTGCTGCTGATCATCGCCATTGTGATCGCGCGCTCGGGACGCCGGGGAACCGACATGGCCACCGCGCAAGCAAGCCGCGCGGACGAGCTGGAGGATCGCCTCAACGACATGATGCGGGCTCAGGCCGAGGCCGCCGGCCGTGTCGACGCCATGGGCAAGGCCCTTGCAGGGCGACAGGCGGAGATGGCGCGGGCGGTCAGCGATCGGCTGGACGCGGTCACCCACCGCGTCGGCCAGTCGATGGAGCAGACCACGCGCAACACCATGGACAGTCTGCGGGTGCTACACGAACGGCTCGGAATTATCGACAACGCGCACCAGAACCTGACCGAACTGACGACGCAGGTGACGACGCTGCGCGATGTGCTCGCCAACAAGCAGTCGCGCGGCGCGTTCGGGCAGGCGCGGATGGAGGCGATTGTGCAGGACGGAATGCCGAAGGGCTCGTTCGCCTTTCAGTACACGCTGCCAAACGGTAAGCGGCCGGATTGCGTGATCTTCCTCCCCGATCAGCGCCCGCTTTGCATTGATGCGAAATTTCCGCTTGAGGCGATGACGGCGCTGCGCGACGCCCGAACCGACGACGAAAGGAAACTCGGAAATCAGCGGCTGCGTGCCGACGTCATGCGGCACGTCACCGACATCGCCGGAAAATATCTGATCCCGGGCGAGACCCAGGACACCGCGCTGATGTTCGTGCCGTCGGAATCGGTCTATGCCGAGATTTACGACAGCTTCGACGATGTGATCCAGAAGGCCTATCGCGCCCGGATCGTGCTGGTATCGCCGTCACTCTTGATGCTGGCGATTCAGGTGATGCAGCAGCTTCTCAAGGACGCGCGGATGCGCGATGCTGCGGATCAGGTACGGATCGAGGTCATGAACATGATGGGTGATGTCGAGCGCCTGCGCGACCGGGTCAGCAAGCTTGGCAGCCATTTCGATCAGGTCAGCGAGGATGTGAGGCAGGTCCTGATCTCGGCTGGCAAGATCGGCAAACGGGCTACGAGGATCGAGGAACTCGATTTCAGCAAGGATGAGGCGGCTGCGGAGACGCCACGGATCGTCGAGTCCGTCGAACCGAAGGTGTTTCCGCCGCAGTTCGCCCGCAAAATCCAGGCTGGTGAGTAAGAGGAGGGCGGAACTGACCGAATCTGCTAGCACTGCGGCATGAGCGCTCCGGACGTCGCCCCAACCGTATCCGAGGCTGCCTCCCGCGCGTCTTGGCGCGAGAGCATGGCGGTCTATCTGCAACCGCGCGTCCTCATTGTCATGATGCTCGGCTTCTCGTCCGGCCTGCCGCTGGCGCTGTCGGGCTCGACTCTGCAGATTTGGATGAAAGAATCCGGCATCGATCTGCACGACATCGGTCTGTTTGTTCTCGTTGGCACGCCCTATACGCTGAAGTTTCTGTGGGCGCCGTTGGTCGATGCCCTGCATATTCCGCTGCTGACGCGACGGTTCGGCCGCCGCCGCGGTTGGCTCGTCTTTTCACAACTGCTTCTGATCGCGGCAATCTTGTTGCTGGCCTCGACCGATCCGATGAAAGCGCCGTGGTTTGTCGCGCTCGGCGCGGTGCTCGTGGCGGCGACGTCGGCGACGCAGGACATCGTGGTCGATGCCTTTCGCGTCGAGAGCCTGCCGGAAAGCGAGCAGGCTGCCGGCATGGCGGGCTATGTCGCCGCCTATCGCATCGGCATGCTGGTCTCGACCGCCGGAGCTCTCTTCCTGGTCAGCGCATTCGAAGGGACAGGCCTGGTCCGCGCTTCGGCGTGGGCGTGGGGCTACATTAGCATGGCGGTGATGGTTCTGATCGGCACCGTCACGGCGCTGGCGGCCACCGAGCCCGAGCAATCCGTGCGCGCCGAACTGGCGACGCGGGCTAAGGGCGGTTTCGCGCGGGTCATGAATGCCGCGGTCGGCGCATTCTCTGAATTTCTGAGCCGTAAGGACGCTCTCGCCGCGCTCGCCTTCATCGTGCTGTTCAAGTTCACCGACGCGTTCTCCGGCACGATGACCGCACCGTTCGTCATCGATCTGGGCTTCACCCGCAACGACTACGCCGCCATCGTCAAAGGCGTCGGTCTTGCCGCGACGCTGATCGGCGGTTTTGCCGGCGGCTTCGTGGCGCGGCGCTATTCACTGGCGACGAGCCTGTGGATCGGCGGCATTTTGCAGGCGGTCGCCAACCTGTCGTTCTCATGGCTGGCGCTGGTCGGCGTTAATCAATGGGCGCTGGCTCTCGCTATCACAGCGGAGAATTTCACCAGCGCTATCGGCACGGTGATCTTCGTCGCCTATCTGTCGGCGATGTGCCGCAATCCGTTGCACACCGCGACCCAATATGCGCTTCTCACGGCGCTTGCCGCGGTCGGCCGAACCTATCTGTCCGCCAGCGCCGGGTTCGTCGCCGAGGCGACGGGATGGCCGCTGTTCTTCGCGATCTGCGTTGCCGTTGCCATACCAAGCCTGATCCTGCTGGCCTGGCTGCAGCGGCGCGGGCACTTTGCCGCGCTGCAGGCGTAAACGGTGGCGCGGCGAACCGGTACCTACCTCGGGTCAAGCCCGAGGACAGGCTTCGCTCGAGAACGCTATTTCCAGATCATGTCCTTCGCCGCGATCAACCCGCCGCCCGCGATCAGCACGGACGCGACGGCGAGCGCCGCAGTCGGCTTCGCGAAACCCGCCAGTATCAGGAACGCGGTCGAAAGTAGCGGCGTCGCATAAGCGGCCGCGCCGAGCACGCGAATGTCGCCGCGCTTCATGCCGATATCCCAGACATAGAAGGCAAGGCCGACGGGACCGACGCCAAGCGCGGCGATCGCGAGCCACTGTGCCGCGCTGTCCGGCCACACCGTCTGTTCCATGAGCAGATGCGCAACCCCCGCTAGTGCAGCCGTCGCCAGGCAAAAGCCCGCGACCGCGTCGGTTGGAACCGAGGCCAGGCGTCGCGACAGCACCGAATACGCTGCCCAGACAAACGCCGCCATGAACGCCGCCGCAAGCCCGGACATCTGGACGCGTTCGAACACAATCGAGGTACCGCCCGCAAACAGCGAAACCGTCCCGGCCAGCCCGAGGATCGCGCCGATCAGATGATGCGGCGCCAGCCGCTCCCCTGGCAGCATCGAGGAGAACAGCACGATCAACAGCGGCCAGAGATAATTCAGGAGGCCCGCTTCGGCGGGCGGCGCCTGTCGCAGCGCGATGAAATACAACGCATGATAGCCGAACAGCCCTCCCACCCCCACGAGCCATACAACCGCCGGCTGCCGCAACGCGCTGACGCCTTCGGGACGGAGCAGCCAGCTTGTGCAGCCGGCAAGACCACCAATCGCAAACGTCATGGCCGCGAGTTGAAACGCGGGAATGTGCCCGGTTGCGACTGTCATGACCGCGAGCAGCGACCACATCAGGATGGCGGCGAGGCCGATGAGTGTCGCGGTCCGGGAGGTCATGATTTCTTCCTTCTCCTCTCTTGGGAAAAGGAAAGAAGCGGCATGTCCACCCTATGCACTATTCATCACGCTTGATACTGGCCGCCGTTGATGCTCAGCGTCGATCCCGTGATGAAGCCGGCATCGTCGGCGGCGAGGAATATCACCGTGCGCGCGATCTCATCGGGCTCACCGAGGCGGGTCACCGGAATCTGCGGCAGGATGTTTTTCTCGATGACGTCCTTGGGCACGGCCTGCACCATTTCCGTGTTGATGTATCCCGGGCAGATCGCATTCACGGTGATTCCGTTCTTGGCGTTCTCCAGCGCCAGCGCCTTGGTGAAACCGATGTCTCCGGCCTTCGCCGCCGAATAGTTCACCTGGCCGAACTGGCCTTTCTGGCCATTGATCGAAGAGATGTTGATGATGCGGCCGAACTTGCGCGCGCGCATTCCCTCGATCACCGGGCGCGTCATGTTGAACAGCGAGCCGAGATTGGTGTTGATGACGGCGCTCCACTGCTCGAGCGTCATCTTGTGGAAGGCGCCGTCTTTGGTGATGCCGGCATTATTCACGAGCACCTCGATGGGGCCGAGGTCCGCTTCGACCTGCTTGATGCCGCCAGCGCAGGCATCGAAGGAAGCGACATCCCACTTGTAAACGGGAATGCCGGTTTCGGTCTTGAATTTTTCCGCCGCCGCGTCGTTGCCGGCGTAGCTCGCCGCGACGTTGTATCCGGCCGCTTTCAGCGCTCTGCTGATCGCGCCGCCAATGCCTCGCGTTCCCCCCGTCACCAATGCCACTCTTGCCATGCGTCGTCCTCCTGGAGTTCCAGCTTTTGTTTTGACGCGCTTCTTGACGCGAACCGGTGCCCACTTCGCTCGTAAACGCTACGGAAAGCCGGATTTAAAAGCTTTCTAGTAGCCCGATTCTAACCTTCGCATCCCGTCGCAGCGAGCCTTCTTGCGAATGTTAGAATGGAAGGACCACTCGCAAATTTAAGTTGCTAGTGGAGTTCTGAATTTGACGTTCGCGCCCGAAACTCGCGGTTAGGTGGGTCGCGAATGTCAAATTCACTCCACTAGATAAAAATGCTCGGCACGAGGCCGAGCATTTGGTTGTCAGCGCGACTCAATGTCCATTTTCGCCGCCTTCATCCGCTCAGCCGCGCTCAACGCACATGGCGATGCCCATGCCGCCGCCGATGCATAGCGTAGCAAGGCCCTTCTTGGCGTTTCGCTTCTGCATTTCGTGCAGCAGGGTCACCAGCACGCGCGCACCGGAGGCGCCGACCGGATGGCCGATGGCGATCGCGCCGCCATTGACGTTGACCCTGGAGGTATCCCAGCCGAGATCCTTGTTGACGGCGCAGGCCTGTGCGGCGAAGGCTTCATTGGCTTCGATCAGGTCGAGGTCGCCGATCGTCCAGTCTGCTTTTTTCAGCGCGGCACGGGAGGCCGGAATCGGGCCGGTGCCCATGATCTTCGGGTCGACGCCGGCATGGGCCCAGGAGACGATGCGGGCGAGGGGGGTCTTGCCCTCTTTCGCCGCCTGCGCGGCCGACATCAGGACGACGGCCGCGGCGCCGTCGTTGATTCCCGACGCGTTGGCCGCGGTGACCGTGCCGTCCTTCTCAAAAGCCGGGCGGAGCTTGGCGATGGATTCGGCCGTCACGCCAGCCTTCGGATACTCGTCGGTGTCGACGACGATATCGCCCTTGCGGCTCTTGATGGTGACGGGCACGATCTCGTCCTTGAAGCGGCCTGTCTTCTGCGCGGCCTCCGCCTTGTTCTGCGAAGCGGCGGCGAATTCGTCCTGCTGCTGGCGGGTGATCTGGTACTGGCGGGCGACATTCTCGGCGGTGTTGCCCATGTGGTAGCCGTTGAACGCGTCCCACAGTCCGTCCCTGATCATGGTGTCGATCAGTTCAAGGCCGCCCATCTTCACGCCGCCGCGCAGGTGCTGCGCATGCGGCGCCATGCTCATGGATTCCTGTCCGCCCGCGACGACGATATCCGAATCCCCGTTCAGGATGGCCTGATAGCCGAGCGCGACAGTGCGCAGGCCCGAACCGCAGAGTTGGTTGACGCCCCAGGCCGGGCTTTCCACCGGAACGCCAGCGGCGATCGACGCCTGACGTGCCGGATTCTGGCCCTGCGCCGCAGTCAGAATCTGGCCCATGATGACCTCGGAGACCCGTCCGGGCTCGATTCCCGCCCGCTCCAGCGCAGCCTTGATGGCGATAGCACCGAGGGCGTGGGCGGGCGTCGTGGCAAGCCCGCCGTTGAAACTTCCCACTGGAGTGCGGGCGGCGCTGACGATGACGACATCGTCTGACATGGACACCTCCTGGAGCTTAAGTGACTTGCTGGGGCATGAGCGACTTGAAATTCGATGATGACAGGCCGCACCGGCGGTCCGTGATCTACTCAGATATATATCCTGTTGACCTCACGAGAGTGTGTCAATCACGCCAATGTCGGGAAGTTGCACCCGTAGATGATCGTGAGCACTTTCTATGCATTGGCATTAACTGTTTTTTATAAAACGGTAGCCGAAGCGGGCTGAAAGTGCTTACTTTGCTGCAATGCGTTACGTGTTAACCCCATCGTGGATGCCGGCGGGGTTTCTTGTCCTCGGCAGGGACGTGTGGGATCTATGGCGAAATCAGAGACACCGACGACAATCAAGAAATATGCGAACCGGCGGCTCTATAATACCGGCACCAGCACCTATGTGACGCTCGAAGATCTTGCGGGGATGGTCAAGCAGGGCGAGGATTTCCTTGTCTTCGATGCAAAGACTGGAGACGACATCACCCGTTCAGTGCTGGCGCAGATCATTTTCGAACAGGAAAACAAAACGGGGCAGAACCTGCTCCCGACCACCTTCCTGCGGCAGCTGATCCGTTTCTACGGAGATAGCATGCAGATGGTGGTGCCGAAATATCTCGAACGATCGATCGACATGCTGACCCGCGAGCAGGAGAAGTTTCGCAAGCAGATGACAAGCAGCTTCAGCGGCACTCCGTTCGCGCCGCTCGAGGAGCATGTCCGTCGCAACATGGAGCTTTTCGAGCGCACCTTCTCGATGTTCAAGCCATTCGTGCCGCCGCGCAATGGGACCGCCGCGCCCGAGCCGGAGAAAACGCCCGACACTCCCGATTCCGGCGATAATATCGAAGATCTTCGCCAGCAGATGAAGGAGATGCAGGACCGCCTGGAACGGATGTCGAAAGAGCCGAAGAAGGAGTAGGTGTTCGGGTCCGCGATTAGGATTGACCAGATGACGCTGAGGCCGCCGACCGGGAATCCAAGGGGATTTCGGCTCATGCAGAACAGCAGCGCAGTCTCCATGCTCGTACCTGCATCGTATGCGCCCCGCTGCCCCGGCGGGGCCGAACTCCGCGGCCATTGCCTGGCAAGACCCCTCGCGGCCTGCAATTGACGACCGGGGGCGCTTACTCGTCCCAGTCCATCAAGTGCCAGATTGGTATTTCCTCGCGTTGAACCTTTTCTTGAGATGGATGACTCTCACAAAGGGGTCACGCGCCGGTGTGTCGTGCGCGCCGTCAGTTTGTGACTTTCAGGCAGGTCAGCTTGCATCGACCGATGGGGCTTGCCGTGCGCTACAATCGTCGCCAGGCCGTCGTTTTGAAGCTGCTGTTGCCGGGAAAGCCGCAGCGAACGAATCCGCAAGGTAGCCCCATTTGGTTCCAGCCGAGACCCAGAACGGCATAGCCGCAGAGCAGCACGAGGGCCGCTCGGGCATCGTCGGCCTGGTTCGCGCTATTCCGATCCGCTGGCGCATTTTCTCGATCACGGCTTTGAATTCTGCGGCCGTGCTGGTTCTTGCGCTGTTGATATGGAGCGGTGCCAAGACTCTGGGGTCGGCATGGGACGACGTGCGTCAGGTCAGGGACTCCGATAAGATCCTTGTGGTTCTCGAGAGCGAGACCGGTCGACTGCAAAACCTGATCCATCGCTACGTCAATCAGCCCGGTCCCGATCTGTTTGCGGAAATCCTGCTGTTGCGCGAGGCCATCCTCGGCACCTTGAGAGCGCGCGCTTCGACTGACCCGATATTGCTGGGTTCGGTCGACGAACTGGAACGCGCCACCGAACGCTTTCTCAGCGGTTTCAGGGAATTGCGCGCATTACAGGCGACGATTGCCAAGACCTATGAGAACCAAATCCTGACGCCTACCAAGGACATGGCCGGCCTCTATTCGATCATCGAGGGTGCGACCAGTCGCCGCGACGCGCGGATATGGCCGACACTTGGCAAATCACGCGAGGCATTCACGGCGATGCTGGTGGGCGCCAACGCCTACTACCTCGCGCCCGCGTCAACCAGTGCGGACGAAGTCCGAAAGAATATCGATGCGATCGCGCGCACGATCCCGGCGATGATCGATTTTGCCGAAAACGATCTCCAGCACGACGCATTGCAGCGGCTCAAAACACGAACATCTGCGCTGCATGATGGGATCGCGAGCCTGTCCGATCTGCTCACCAAGCGAACTGATCTTTCGCGCAACTCCATCGACGCCAGCCAGGCTGAGACCATCGCCGCGATCGACGGCTTGTCGGTCAAGATGCGTCAGCGTGAGCAGAATGCGCAGTTGACGTTTGACCACACTCTCAAAAGCATCTCCCGCAAGATGCTGTCGATCGCCGCGATCTTTCTCGCCATCATAGTGATTGCCGGCGTTGTCATCGCGCTCAGCATCCGTCTGCCCCTGCGGCAGCTCATGAGGTCGATGCGCGCGATCATGTCCGGCGACTACGGCCGCAGAGTCGCCGGCACCGACGCGCGGGATGAAATCGGCACTATGGCGCGCGCGGTCGAGATGTTCCGCAAGAACGCCATCGCCAAGCGCGCGGCGGAGGACGAATTGCGGGCATCGAAGCAGAGGGCCGAGAATGCTTTGCTAGAATTGAACGCGGTGCAGCGCAATCTGATCGACGCTGAGCGGCTTGCAGTGCTCGGGGGGCTGGTCGCGGGCGTCGCGCACGAGGCGAACAATCCGATCGGCATCAGCCTCACGGTTGCTTCGAGTTTCGCGTGGCGCGCCGACACATTCGACGCCGAATTGAGATCCAAGACGCCACTGAAGCGTTCGCAGCTTGAGGAATTCGTGAGCACCTGTCGCGATGCAGCTCGTCAGCTAGTTGCAAATCTGCAACGGGCCGGCGAACTGATCCAGTCCTTCAAGCAGGTTGCCGTCGATCGATCTCACGCTGAGCGCCGCCAGTTCAGCTTGAGTGAATCCACCGGCCAGATCGTCGCCAGCCTCCGTCCGGTGCTGAAGCGATCCCCGATAAACATCGCTGTCGATGTCCCGGAAGGTCTGATTATCGATGGGTTTCCCGGCTTGTACGGGCAGATTTTGACTAATCTTTTTCTCAACGCTGCCAATCACGCGTTCCCGAATGGGCGGTCGGGTACGATTTCCATCGCGGCGAGCCTGCGCACCAATGATGACATCGAGATCATTTTTTCCGACGATGGTATCGGCATGACACCGGACGTCCAGCGGCAGGCGTTCGAGCCCTTCTTTACCACACGTCGCAACGAGGGCGGCACCGGCCTTGGGCTTCACATTGTCTACAACCTTGTCACACAGCAGCTTGGCGGACGGATGACGGTGGAATCAGGGCTGGGACAAGGAACGACTTTTCGCATTATCATGCCGCGATCCGGCGCCGGCGCTGGCACGGAAACAGACAGCGGGACAGTACAATGGCCTACCAGGATGATCTCCTCGACCTGATTGACGATTCTGGAGCTGATCGCCCCGGGGCGTCGACGGTCCGCAAGTGGAAGGTCGCCGTGATCGACGACGATCGGGCGGTGCATGAAGGCACGCGCTTTGCGCTGAGCGATTACAGCCTCAACGGACAGACGCTGGAGATTCTGTCGGCCTATTCGGCTGCCGAGGGACGTGAGCTGATGCGCGCGCACCCTGACATCGCCGCGGTGCTCCTCGATGTGATCATGGAGACCGACGAAGCCGGCCTCGATCTCGTCGAATTCATCCGTAACGAGCTGCGGAACGAAACCGTGCGCATCATCCTGCGCACCGGGCAACCGGGACAAGCGCCGGAGCGTAGCGTAATTGTCGACTACGACATCAACGATTACAAGGCCAAAACGGAACTCACCGCCGACAAACTGTTCACCTCCTTGACCGCGGCGCTGCGCAGCAATCAGCAGCTCGAACGGATGGTGCAGACCCGTCGCGGCCTCGAGATCATCATCGATGCGGCTTCCACGCTCTACGATTTTAAGTCGATGCAGCGTTTGGCCGAAGGCGTCCTGACGCAGATATCGTCGCTTTTGAACATCGACTGTGCGGGCATTCTGGTGTTGCGCGACGGCGGCGCGGTCGATGATGACTTTGCGGTTCTTGCGGGGTCCGGCTGTTATAGCTGCTTCAGCGGGGTCGACGGCCAGGCATCGCTCGATTCCGATCTCAAGCAGACGGTCGAGGACGCCTTCAGGCGGCGTAAGCACGAATTCGCCGATCACCGTTCGATTCTCTATATCCGCACCGGCAGTGGACGCGAAGTCGTGGTGTTGTTGCAGGCCGAGCGCGATCTATCGGATACTGATCGGTCCCTCGTGGAGATCTTCGGCAGCCGGCTGTCGATCGCATTCGACAACGTGATCCTCTATGAGCAATTGCAGGATGCCAACGCGCAGCTCGAAGACCGCGTGGCGCAGCGCACGCGCGCGTTGATGCAAGCCAATCGCAGGCTTTCCGTGCAATGGCTGCTGTTGCAGCGGGCCAACGGGTTCAAGAATGAGATTCTGGGAACCGTGGCGCACGACCTGAAGAATCCCCTCGGCGTCATCCTGGGGCGGACCGAAATGCTCGCCGAACTTGTCAGCGCAGGCTCGTACGGTGACACCGTCACCGTGCAGGTCGATCACATTCGCGACGCCACCAAGCGCCTGATTACGATGGTCGATCACCTGATTTCAGATGCCATGGCCGACGCCTTCGATATCACTATAAAGCGCGAGCCGGTCGATATCGCGGCGCTGGTCGCCGAGGTCTCCGAGGCCAATCAGCTATCAGCGGTCAACAAGCAGCAAACCATCGCCGTGTCGGCGCCCACCGGACACGTCACGATCTGCGACCAGGACCGGATGCGCGAGGCGATCGATAATCTCGTCAGCAACGCCATCAAGTACAGTCCGGTGGGGGGCAGGATCACGCTGCTGGTCGGCCAGGACGCGGACCACACAATCATCCGCGTCACGGACGAGGGCGCCGGCCTGTCGCCCGAGGATTTAGGACGACTGTTCGGCCGTTTCCAGCGATTGTCCGCAAAACCCACCGCCGGTGAAAGCTCCACCGGCCTTGGCCTGTCGATCGTGAAACGGATCGTCGAAATGCATGATGGTCAGATCAAAGCCGATAGTGGTGGCCCCGGACAGGGATCGACCTTCACCATCATCTTGCCTACGACAATCTGACATGAACAGGAATCCGCATATCATTGTGGTTGACGACGAGGCGCCTGCCCGGGAGATGGTGGGTGACTATCTCAAGATGCATGGCTTCGCCATCACGTTGTGCGACGGCGGCCGAAGTCTGCGCGACGCGATCGGCAGGACAACGCCAGATCTCGTGGTACTCGATCTGAACATGCCAGAGGAGGACGGCCTTTCGATCATCCGCGATCTCAAGAGCCGCACCAATATTCCGGTGATCATGCTGACGGCGACGGCCAGCCCGATCGATCGTGTGGTCGGCCTCGAACTCGGCGCCGACGACTACGTGGCAAAACCATGTGAGTTGCGCGAACTGATGGCGCGTATCCGCTCGGTACTGCGGCGAAGTGCGCCAAAAATGGAGGGCGCGCCCGATGTCGTCGCCGCCACGCCGGCAGGTCAACTCGTTCGCTTCGGCACCAAATGGCTCGATTTGGAGGCTCAGGCCTTGCGGGACGACGAAGGCAACGAACATCCGCTTACGGCGTCGGAGTTTGGTCTGTTGAAGGTCTTCGCCGCCAATCCGAAACGGGTTCTGTCGCGCGAGCGGCTGCTGGAACTGGCCAATGCACGCGACAGCGAAGCCTTTGATCGGGCGATTGATCTGCGAATCATGCGGATCCGACGGAAGATCGAGCCCGACCCCGCAAAGCCCGCGGTGATTCGGACCATCCGGGGTGGCGGTTATCTGTTTTCACCTTCCGGCGACAAATCCTGAGTTGCTCCAACGGCTAAGTCTAACGACGTTCAAACGAACAGTGCTTTCCCAGCTCAGTTGAAACTGACAAAAAATACTTTAATATTCAATGGTTTGCGCCACAGAACCGGTATGCTTTTTTTGCGGAGTATACGCTGGGTTTCGCTGATTGTTTCATCGCTGGGGAGGGGACGAAACAATTGCACCTTCCCGCGAAACCATTTTCTGCTTTCCGTGCAGGCGTTCTGAAACGTGAGACGGCTAATATTCTGCCCAACAATAAGGGGAGCCGTCATGCAAAATGTCATCGCGATTAACGCAGCCGCTTGCCAAGGCATTATCGCTGCCCAGGCAACCACAGATGAGATGCTTCTTGAGCGGATCGCCCACGGCGACCGGGCGGCGATGCATACCCTGTATTTGCGGCATAACGTCCGGGTCTATCGCTTCGTGCTCCGCAGCTTGCGCGACACGACGGCGGCCGAAGATATTGTCAGCCAAGTCTTCTTGGACGTTTGGCGTACTGCTGGCCAGTTCGAAGGCCGGTCACGGGTATCAACGTGGTTGCTTTCGATTGCCCGGTTCAAAACGCTGACCACGATGCGCCAGCGCCGACATGAGGATATCGACCAGGAGAATGTCCGGGAAATCGCTGATGGCGCCGATACGCCCGAGGCGTCGCTCGATCGCAGCAACGTCAGCGAAATTCTGCGAGCCTGCATCGCCAAGCTGTCCCCGGCTCATCGCGAGATCATCCATCTCGTTTACTATCACGAGAAGACGGTCGAAGAAGCCGGCGAGATCATCGGCATTCCGCCAAGCACCGTGAAGACCCGTATGTTCTATGCCCGCAAACAACTCGCAGCGCTTTTAAAAGTGGCGGGCCTCGCAACACTTGCGGCCTGACTAACCACTTAGTTCTGCTGAGTGCCCGCCTAGCAGCGGTCCCGATGCATGACGTTCGGGCCGGTTTGGGCGACATCCCCGTGCTTGAGCGAATATCGGAAAACCGCGAGCGAACCGCGCAGTACCCATCGTCGCTGGCGCCAGCCTGCAATCCCAAGCAGAGGCCTCGGGCGGCCAGGGCTGAATCGATAATGGTCGTTGCACGTCCGAGGGCTTCGCAAAGCGTGAGACGGCGCGGCTTGTCTCTGCCGCCACTATAGCGTTTTCGAGCGAAGTGGAATCCGGTTCGCGTGAAGAAAACGCGTCTGATCAATAAGCTCTAGCCTACTTCGGTCATCAATGCGGCATTGCCGCCGGCGGCTGCGGTATTTACCGTTACGGTTTGTTCGGTGGCAAACCGGGTGAGATAGTGGGGGCCGCCGGCTTTGGGTCCCGTCCCAGACAGCCCATGGCCGCCGAATGGCTGCGCTCCGACCACAGCGCCAATCATGTTGCGGTTGACGTAGATGTTGCCGACCTGAAGCCGGTCAGCGACCATCTCGATCGTATCGTCAATGCGCGAGTGGATGCCGAGCGTCAGGCCATAGCCGGTGTCGGCGATGGAGTCCAACACCCCATCGAGACCGGAGGCGCTATAGCGCACGATGTGGAGGATCGGTCCGAACACCTCTTCGGTCAGTTGCCGCGCGTTGTCCAGCTCGAAGATATGCGGCGCGACGAAATTGCCTGATGACGTGGCAAGTCCTGCGAAATGTACCCGAGCCTCGCGCGTCATGCGCGCGATATGCGCATCGAGCCGATCCTTTGCCTCGCGGTCGATCACTGGGCCGACATGGGTGGCGGGATCGGACGGATCGCCGATCCTCAATTCGCGCGCTGCGCCAACGATCATCTCGATCATGCGGTCGGCCACGTCTTCCTGCACGAACAGAAGCCGCAGCGCGGAGCAACGCTGCCCGGCCGAGCGAAATGCCGAAGTCACGACATCGTCGGCGACCTGCTCGGGCAGCGCGGTGGCGTCGGCGATCATGGCGTTGATTCCGCCGGTCTCGGCGATCAGCGGCACGATCGGGCCATCCTTGTTGGCGAGCGTGCGATTGATCGACCGCGCCACTTCCGTTGAGCCGGTAAAGACCACGCCGGCGATGTCGCGATGCGCGACAAGCGCAGCCCCGATGTGTCCGTCGCCCTGAATGAGGTGAAGCGCCGCCTCCGGAATCCCGGCTTGATGCAGCAGGCGTGCGACCTCCGTGGCGATCCTCGGCGTCTGTTCAGCCGGTTTCGCAACCACGGTATTTCCGGCCATCAGCGCCGCCGTCACCTGCCCCAAGAAGATTGCCAGCGGAAAATTCCAGGGCGAGATCGCGGCAAACACGCCGCGCCCGCGCATACGCAGCGTGTTGCGTTCGCCGGTCGGCCCGGGCAACGGCTGCGTGTCGCCGAACAGCTTGCGGCCTTCCGCGGCATAGTATCGGCAGAAGTCGGCGGCTTCGCGAACCTCCGACACACAATCATCCAGCGTCTTGCCGCCTTCCCGCTGCAGCAGCGCGATGAAGCGCGCCGATCGCTGTTCCAACAGGTTGGCTGCGCGATCCAGGGCGGCGGCTCGCACAGCCGCCGGTGCGCGGCTCCACGATGAAAACCCGCTGCGCGCCGCGGCAACGGCACGGTTCACATCTTCCGGCCCGCTATCGTTCACCGGCATGATTGAGACGTGCTCAGCCGCGACCTCGGCAACCAGCCGGTTCACCGCGGCGCGCTCGCCGAATTCGACGCCGCGCGAATTGATGCGCTCCGGCTGGAAAAGGTCGCGCGGTAGCGGGATCCTCGCGTGCTCGGCACTGTCGGCGCTTCCTATGATATTGGCCGGTCTGCGCAGCAGCGTGTCTAACGGCTTATTGGGATCGGAGACCGTCGCGACGAAGGAGGAGTTGGCTCCGTTCTCGATGAGGCGGCGCACCAGATAAGCGAGCAGGTCGCGGTGACTGCCGACCGGCGCATAGATGCGGCAAGCGATCACGGGGCGATCCTTGCAGAGCGTGGTGTAGAGGGCTTCGCCCATGCCGTGCAGGCGTTGGAATTCAAAGCCGGTCTCTCTGTCCGTCAGTTCGAGAAGCGTTGCGACGGTGAGGGCATTGTGGGTTGCGAACTGTGGAAACAGGCGCGGCCGCAGCGTTAGCAGTTTTTTCGCGCAGGCGATGTAGTTCAGGTCGGTCATCGCCTTGCGGGTGAACACGGGATAGCCGTCGAGCCCGCGCTCCTGCGCGCGCTTGATCTCAGTGTCCCAATACGCGCCCTTCACCAGACGAACCATCATCCGCCGGTTCAGGGCTCGTGCGAGGTCGTCGATATAGTCGATCACGGCGCCGGCGCGCTTCTGATAGGCCTGGACGGCGAGGCCGAAGCCGCTCCAGCCAGCGAGCGAGCGGTCGGCGGCAATGGCGGCGATCACATCGAGCGAAAGCTCCAGCCGATCGGCTTCCTCCGCATCGACCGTGAAGGCGAGATTGAGGGCTTTGGCGCGCTTGGCAAGATCGATGGCGCGCGGAACCAGCTCCGCCATCACCCGCCCTCGGCTCACTGCCTCAAAGCGCGGATGCAGCGCCGACAGCTTGACGGAAATGCCGGGGCGGTCGGGCAGGGGCCTGTCGCCCGCGCCGCGGCCGATCGCCTCAATGGCGGCGGCGTAGGAACTGAAATAGCGGTCCGCATCCGCAGCGGTGCGCGCGCCCTCGCCGAGCATGTCGAAGGAGTAGCGGGTGCATCCCGCGGAATGCGCGTGCGCCCGCTCGAGCGCAGCCTCAATGGTTTCGCCCAGTACGAAGTGACTGCCCATCAGCCGCATCGCCTGCCGCGTCGCCGCGCGAATCGCCGGAACGCCGAGCCGTTTCGCGAGCCGCCCGATGGTTCCCTGCGGCGTCTCGCCCGGTTGGATGACCCGCGCCGACAACCCGAGCGCCCACGCAGACGCGTTGACAAGAAAGGCGCTGGATTTGGTCTCGTGGTGGATGAAGTTGCCTTGCCCGAGCCTGTCCTCGATGAATCTATCGGCGGTCTCGGCATCGGGCACCCGCAGCAGCGCCTCGGCGAGCACCATCAGCGCCAAACCTTCCTTGGTCGATAGTGCAAACTCGCGCAGCATGTCCTCGACGCCGCCGAGTGGGTCGTCGTTTTGCCTGATCGCATCGATCAGGCGTCGCGCCGTCCGATCGATCCGCGTTTCCCGCTCAGGTGTCAGCCGGGCCTCGGCGAGCAGCCGCTCCGCGATTGGCTGGTCATCCGGAGCGTAGGAAACCGAGAACGGCAGTGGAAGCTGGGGCGACATCGGCGGTTCCTGATCACGATGATTCTGGATTGAATCGATGCAAAATCACGAACGTGATCGATTCCCCGATTTTTGAGCGGGAGCGGTCCCGCTAAGTTCCGTGCACAAACTTTCCGGTTCTGGTAGCAGCATGTGAGCGGCACGCGTTATCGATAAATAGGATCGCTGTTGCGCTTGCGCGACCCTCTCTCCGCGCGAACAGGCTAATCTCAGTCCGGGATCGGATATCAGGTCGAGGGACGATGGCGGGCTTTCCGGAACGACAACATGACCGCGCCTGCGTGCGCCGCCTGTCTCGTCTGCTTGTGGTGGGCGCGATGCTGCTCATGGCTAACGGCGTGGATCATCCTGTCGAAGCCGCAGAACTCAGTCCGGGAATCTCGCAGCTTTATACCTCGGTTTCGATCAATCCCCCGACCGCGGAATCCATGACGGTCTGCTACGGTTTCGTCTGCCGGCGCCGCGAAAGTCTTGACTTCACGTCCGCCGACCGTGCCGCGTTGGGGCGGGTTCTGGCGGCCGGCCGCTCATCGGCCGCTGCGGAACGCCGGGCTGTGCAGAAGGCGGTGGTCTGGTTCGATCGCCGCATGGGATCGATCCTGGGAACCGACAGGCGTGTGGCGCGGGCTGATTTCCGGGCCGGCGATGACAAGCACAATTTCGATTGCTGGGACACGACGCGCAACGTGACGAGCCTGTTGCTGGTCCTGCAGGGCTGGGGGCTTCTCAAATTTCACACCGTGGGAGATCCGCATTATCGCGGCAACGCGCTTGTCTTGCAGACCCCGCATAACACCGCGGTGCTGGTGGAGCGTGCCACGGGTGTCGAGTGGGTCGTTGACATGTGGACGCGCGGCTTTGCGCAATTGCCCGATGTCATGACCGTGGATCAATGGACCAAGCAGAACTGAGACAATGCCTTCCTGCGCGACTTTGCCACGAAGATTACCCGATCGTCGTCGCCGGCGAATTCAGTCTGCGCGGATAGCGTAAACCTGATGGCGTCGGCGGAGCCCATGTCGTTCGCCCGGAATGGATCGCGCCTGCCAGGACGCGCTTTTATCCGAGCCTGAAGGATCGCGTCGGCGCGTCAAACCTTCAGGTTTTCGGCCGAAGTTTTGCCTCGATTGGCAACTTCTTCGAACTCAACCGTCTGTCCCTCGTTGAGGGTCGAAAGACCTGCTCTTTCCACGGCCGAAATATGGACGAACACATCCTTGCCACCCCCGGCCGGCTGGATGAAACCATAACCTTTGGTCGGGTTGAACCACTTCACAGTACCCTTAGCCATTCCCAAGTCTCCGCAGGATTGAAACAGTCGTCGGCCCCCGGAACCAGCTTGTCCGACGGCGCACAAGATACGCGGTCTCGGTCCGGCTTGATAGATCAAACATGAAGGCCGGTACCATTTTGCCACAATTCTGAGATGCCTCAGACCGCCAAGTACAAGGGGTCTCGCCCGACCGGGGTAGCGCCGGGGGGCCGCAGCGGCCGGTGTCCCAAGCTTTCCGGGGGGCTCTCGGCGAATACCCTTGCGACGTCAATACGTAGCAGTGAGATAGTCGACGATCTTGCTGATGTCGGTCTCATCGATCTGCGCGCCGTACACCTTGATCATCTTGTTCACTTCCGCCTGCCAAAAATCCTTTTTGAATTTCGGGCCGCGTGGCTGGATCGCGATGTAATCCGCCGAATGGCAGGCCAGGCAATTATTCTTTACGACGTCGACATTGAGTCCTGGTTTGAATTCGATCGTTTCGCGCGGGAGCTTGTAGGAAAGCGGTTCGGCGATGGCCCCCGTCGACTCGTAGGCGCAGGCGCTCGCGGCCAGTCCGATGCCGGTCGCGAGGGCAAGAACAACTGAACGCGTCATGAGCCTCTCCCTCAAGAGACCGAGACGCGAACGGTCTCGGTGACGTTGCGCATGTAACCGGCCGGATTCCACGTGGCATCAGACGGCTGCACCTGACCGCCATCGCTGGTCGCGCGCACCTTCAATTCGTGTGGACCGGCAGTAAGCTTGACCGGAACCTTCCATTCGCGGAACGAGTATTTACCGTAGTTCCGACCGAGCCGCGCGCTCTTCCAGGTCTTGCCGCCGTCGACTGAAACCTCGACATTCTTGATACCCGTGCCGCCATCGAACGCGATTCCCTTCAGAATTTTTCCGCCGCGCCTGAGTTGCGCGCCCTCGGTGACGTTGGTGATGAAGGAGCGGACATTGAGCCTGTTGATGGGGACCGTCGCTGTCGGCGTGGTGCCCGGTTCGACGCAGGCGCAGGCATTATCGGGAATGCGATAGGCCGTCTTCATCCAGAAATTGTCATAGATGCTGTCGATGACGGTGATCTCACTGAGATGCTTTATCCAGTAGGTGCCGTAATATCCGGGAACGACGAGCCGAAGCGGAAAGCCGTTGAGAAACGGCAGGTCTCTTCCATTCATCAAATAGGCCAGCATGACTTCGCCGTCGCGTGCGTGATCGACATCAAGCGCCTTGGCAAAATCTGGGGTCTTGTCGCTGACGGGGCCATCCATGCCCCCGAAAACCACTTGCTTGGCGTCGTGCTGTACGCCGGCCTGATCGAGCAGGGTCTTGAGCGAAACGCCGCGCCAGCGTGCGTTGCCCATCGCTCCGTGACCGAGCTGGCCGCCTGCGACGCGGGGATTGACGAACCCGCGGCTGTTGCCCGAGCACTGATTGACCGCGACGATCTCCGTCTGCTTCATCTTTTTGATGTCCTTAAGCGACAGCTTGAGTGGACGATCAACCTTGCCCTTGATCTCGAGCGTGAAGGTGTCGGGATCGATGTTGAGCGGGATGTCGGCAAGATGATAGCGGACAAAGAAGGCGTCGTTCGGCGTGATTGGGCCTTCGTTGAAAACCGAGAACGGTGTTTCGAGTTGTGGTGGCCGGCTGGTGATTCCGATCATCGGACGCTTCTGTGGATATTTGACCAGCGGACGTTCGCCGTTGTCGAAGGGCATCGTCACGCTGTCGAGCGCCAAGGCTTTGAAAGGGGTCAGGCCGATGCTAAGCGTCAGTCCAGCGCCGATGCGTTTCAGCATGTCTCGTCTGTCGAGCATTGGCTTCCTCCGAAGCTTTATTGACATGGCCCGTCATCACGGGTCACAGCTCTGCAAGTTTGTCACCGGACAGCGGCAAGTCAATCGATGAGATCCGAATATGCCGTTCGATGCGATCGATGGATCGGATCGCGAGATTTTGATGCGGCGGCATGACAACAGCCCGTTGCTCTCAACGCAAAAGCCCCGGCCGCTGGGCGGCCGGGGCTTTCTTGACCGGACAGGAAGGTGCGATCAGTCGCAGACGTTGATGGTTCGCAGGCGGAAGCCGAACGGGGTCGGCACGCGGCGCACGACGTAGCAGCCGTCGTCGTAACCGCCGATATAGGCAACGCCGAAACTGTGGCCGAAATGGCCGGGGCCGAAGTGGTGGCCATGATGCCATCCACCGTGTCCTCCGCCATGCCAACCGTGAGCCGAAGCGGCGGTCGGAGACAGCGCCATCGCGCTGAGGGATGCTGCGGCAACAAGCCCGAGAGCAATCTTACGAAACATGGTCGTTCTCCTTTTAGATGAAGCGCGTGATGCGCGGGTTTCAGGTTCAAAGCGATTTTCAGTTTTCAGTTGAGGGCTCTTGCTTGGTCTCGCTCTTGCCCGTCGTAAGTTCGTCGCTTGCTTTGAAAAGGCGGTTCGAAGAATCCGGCCGACATTTTTCTGAATGGACGTTCAGACATGCGGGGTTTCGAGCCCAATGCGTGTGCGAAATCTCACACGGTGCGAATGCCGCTGAAAAATATGCGTGAACCAAGCGGCGACGGGCCGACCGCGCCTAGATTGACACCGAGGACCGGGTGGTCAAGAAACGCGAGGAAGCTGCCGGAGAACCATGCGAGGACGCGCGACAGGTGTAATCCTCGACATCCAGATGACAATCGCACAGTCCGATAAACCCGCGTTGCCACCGGAGCGTCCCGCGCTTTCGTCGCTGCTTTGGGTCGCGGCATTGGTCGCTGTGATGACCGCGATGCGATGCGTCTTTGCCGGCACGCTGGATTTGCGCACCGACGAGGCCTATTACTGGACTTGGTCGAAGGAAAGCGCGCTGTCCTTCCTCGATCATCCCCCGATGATCGCGTGGTTCATTCGTTTAGGTACTGCCATTTTCGGCGATACAAATTTCGGCGTCAGGTTTGCCGGGCTGCTGGCGATGCCGATCTCACAATTGCTGCTTGCCGACATCGTCCGCCGCGTTACGCACGACATCCGTGCCGCCATGCTGGCGGTTCTGATGATGGAAGCGGCGCTGTACTACGGCCTGCTGATGGCGAAGGTCGCGCCCGACATTGCACTGATTCCGTTTGAACTGGCGATGATCTGGTCGCTGGTGAGGCTCACGGAGAGCGGCGACGCGCGCTGGTGGCTCGCGGCCGGTGTTTTCGGGGGGCTCTCGCTGCTGTCGAAGCTGACTGCTTTGATGCTGATGCCCGCCATTGCCGCCTTCATCCTCGTGCCGGACTGGCGTTGGCGCTGGCTACGCAGTCCGTACCCATGGACCGCGGCGTTGATCGCCGTTGCGGTGTTCTCACCGGTCCTGATCTGGAACGGGATGCACGACTGGGCTTCGTTCAGGTTTCAGTTCGTTCGCGCGACGTCGGCACATGATCTTACACTTCGCACGCTCGGCGACTACATCGGTCTTCAGTTCGGTCAGGTCGGACCGATCCTGCTGCCTGTGGTGCTGTTCGCGGTAGGCGTTACGGCATGGCGTGGCTACCGGCATCGCGATCCCGTCGCCGTACTGTTGTCTACCGCCGTACTCGTACCGTTCGGGTATTTCCTCTGGAAATCGCTGACGCTTCGGGTCGGCGACACTTGGCCGATGTTCATCTGGCCGTTGGGTTTCGCGGCAGCGGCGATCGACATTGCAATGCGACGGCGCGAAAACTGGCCGGCGTGGATGCTGAAATGGTCAACGTTCTGGGCCAACGCCGCGATTGTGTCGGGTCTCTGTCTCGTCGTCGCGATCTTTCTCTATTACACCGTCAGTCCGTGGAATTTCATCGGCAAGACCGATCCGATCGGCGGTGAGGCGGGATTCGCGCAGGTCGCGAGCCGCGCTGAAAGCGAAATGCAAAACTCCGGTGCAACCTGGATCGCAACCGTCGACTACCGCGTTTATGCGATGCTGCGCTGGTATCTCAGGGATCGCGTGCCGGTGATCCAGATCAATGAGCGCAGCCGTTTCTTGGGCTTTCGGGATCCGGGTCGCGACATGATTGCCGGGCATGCCGGGCTCTATGTCGCCCGAGAGCCGGAAGATGTCTCGATTCTGGCCTCGACCGCGGCGGTGCTCACACCCCTCGGTCAGGTCCAGCGGACCTGGCGGGGGCGGGTCATGGCCACCTATGTGCTGGAAAAGCTGACGGGCTGGACGCCGGAGCTTTCGCCGCCACCGGACTCGCCATTTTACAAATGGCGACAACTGGCCGAGGGCGGGGCGGTTTGCCGTCTAGGGTCTATTTCAACGGGAGCGAATCAGACTCTGGCCACATCCTTGTAAGAGAGGATGATCTTATCCGAAAACCGGTACTCCCTTTTGCGGAATACGCGTGAGCTCAGTTGCCGCTGTCTCGCTTGCGCAACAGATCTTTTACAAGGTCGCCGAGCGCGGGCCGCGGCAGCGCCGTGAACGGCATCGGCCGGGTAACGTCGATCGCCGCCAGCCCGAGACGGGCGGTCAGCAATCCGTTGAGGACGCCTTCGCCCAGGCGCGTCGATAGTTTCGCGGCGATGCCCTGACCGAGCATCTGCTGGATCAGCGTGTCACTCGCCGCCATGCCGCCGGTGATTGCCAGATGCGCGATGACATGGCGCATCAGCCGGATCATCCCGAGCGTACCTGGCCTTCCGCCATACAGGCGCGCAAGCTGCCGCACCAACCGCATCGCCGCGGCAAATACGAACAGCACATCCACGACGGCGCGAGGGCTGACCGCGGTGACGATCGACACGCGCTGCGCCGCCACCGATACGAGCCGGCGCGCCTCTTGGTCCAGCGGAGCCATCAGTTCGCGTTCGGCGAGCCGTACCAGATCGGCGCCGTCGATGATGTCAGTGCGATGGCTCCGCAGCATCGCCCGCGCCCGCGCCTGGTGCGGGTTGTTGTGGGCAAGTTTCACCAGATCGTGCACAACCGTATTGGCTTCCTTGCGATCGTCAGTCGCGATTGCAGCCAGCGCTCGCCGATGCAGATTTTCGATGGTGGCGAGACGGGTAAGGCCCGCGATCTCGCGTACCGCTATGACGATCGAGGCGACGACAAACAGCGCCGCCAGCATCAGTCCGAGGAAACCAAGCCCCTCGCTGCGTGCGAACAGGTCACCAATCAGGTTGATGGCGCCGAGTACGGTGCCGAGCAGGATGAGCCCGGCGAGTGAGGACCAGAACAGCACTCCCCAGCGAAATCCCTTCCGCGCCGGAACCGGAGGCGCCTCCAGAGGTTCCGGCAGCAGCACGGGCTCAGGCTCGGGTTCCGTCTCCGGCGTGATGCTGATGCTGCCGCGAGCAACCCGGCTCGCGGCCTCGTCGTGCTCCAGGACTATGACGTGCGGATCGTCGAGCTTGAAGGTAACGGGACGACGCAGGCCGGAACGCTCACTCATTGCAGTCGATCTCCGATCAGGAACTGAAGCGCCCGGTCGAGGCGGATATGGGGCAACGATGGCTCGCCAGTTCCTTCGTTTTGGAGGCGTGGGGGACGAAAGCGCAGAAAACGAAAGTCGGCCTGATCCATAGCGGATGTCGACAGCCCGCGGAAAGCGCCGTTTCCGCTGAAAAGTTCCTTGACATCCTCGGGCAGGTCTCCGGGGAATGTTGCGACTTCGGTGTTGCCGTCGAAGGTCTCGCCATTGGCGGCTTCGCCGGCAAGGGGCGTGCCGAGTATGGACGGCAGTTTCTCGCGACCGCATCGCACCTGCGCCTCGCGCGTGGCGCGGACCGCGGCCAGGGCGACGACATCGATGGCGGCGCCGGCGACTTCGGCCCGCGAGGCGGCGCGTTCCACAATGCGTCGAAGGATCGCCTCAAGCCGGTCATGGCTGGTGTGATGCAAGTGGTCGGCCTTGGTAGCGGCGAACAGGATGCGATCGATCCGCGGCCGCAATAGTGTACTGAGTAACGTGCTGCGGCCGACTCGATAGCAATCGAGGATTCCGGCAAGCGCCGCTTCGAGATCATATAAGGCTTCCGGCCCCGAATTGAAGGCGGCGAGTGTATCTACCAGCACAATCTGGCGGTCGAGCCGCGAAAAGTGATCGCGGAAAAACGGCCGCACCACGAGATCCTTGTAGGCCTCGTATCGCCGCCGCATCATCGTCCAAAGCGATCCATCAATCGGGATTCCGCCGGAAGGCAGATCAAGCGGCGCGAAAGTGAGCGCGGGCGAGCCCGCGAGGTTACCCGGCATCAGGAAACGGCCGGGCGGCAGCAGGCTCATGGCGAAACGTTCGTCCCGACACGCGCGAAGATAGTCGGTGAACAGCCGGGCGGCGGCGAGTGTCGCCTGTTCATCCTCGCGGGCCGAGGGCCGCAGCGTTGTGAGATGATCGTGCCATGCGTGTGCAAGGCGCGCTCGTGGCTGTTGCCGCGATAGCGCAAGGCTCTCCGCCGACCACTGTTCATAACTCTTATCGAGCAGCGGCAGATCGAGCAGCCATTCTCCGGGGTAGTCGACAATATCCAGCGTCAGCGTTTGGTCCAAACCATTCTGCCGCTGATAGCCGATTACGAGCCGTAATTCGCTGATGTCGACCGTCGAACTTGGCCAGCGCCGCTCTGTGATCAGTGTGTTGACGTGATGTTCATAGCTAAATCGCGGTACGGCGTCGTCCGGCTGCGGGGCAAGCTGCGCGCGGGCGATGCGACCGCTGGCGAGAGATTCAAAAACCGGAAACCGGCCGCCACGCGACAGACCATGCACAAGCGCCGTGATGAACACGGTTTTGCCAGCGCGTGACAGGCCTGTCACGCCGAGCCGGATCGTCGGGTTGAAGAAGTTTTCGCCGTAGTCCAGCAGCGCGCGTGCCGAGAGGCGCGCTTCTTCAAAGATATCGGAAAAGCTGGCGGCCATATTGATGTGATGTCGGTGATGAAGCCTGCAATGTCGCACATATGGTTCGTGGCAACCGGAAAGTGGCGACTGCCGAGCCTGAATCAAGTTCCGTATCCACGTGAGATGTACGTCAATTAGGTTGAGGTTTCGTTGACCCGCGGGCGCTCTACGACTGCGGCGTGATCTTCAGAACTTGGGGGGCGCCTGTCTTACACGGGCTGTGATCGACCTCGTCCTGGCCTGTGCGCCTTATGTGCGAGTGGAACGACGCAAACGCCTCCTCGAAATGGTCGTGGTTCGCTCCCAGGAATCTTTGCCGCTAACGGTTGGCGCGCGTTGCTGTTCATACGAGCGCACCATCGACGATCTCGGCGGTCCTGCATGAGTTTACCACTTCGGCTGGCTGTCTGTTCCGTTTCCGTAAAATTTCCTCTCTCTCCGGTTGCAGTAAAAGAAGTTTAACCACTCGCGTAGATTGTATTTGCGGGCATTTGGGGACGACAATCATGAGCTTTCTACCGGCATCTCGCGATGCGAACGCGAAACTCGACGCGCTGAGCAGATCTCAGGCTGTCATCGAGTTCAATCTCGACGGAACGGTCATCACCGCGAATGCGAATTTTCTCAATGCGATGGGATATACGCTTGAGGAAATCCGCGGCAAGCATCACAGCATGTTCGTCGACAAGGAGCGTCGTGACAATGCCGAATATCGCGAATTTTGGGATTCGCTGCGTCGCGGTGAATATCAGGCGCAGGAGTTTAAGCGAGTCGCCAAGGGCGGGCGAACGGTGTGGATTCAAGCTTCCTACAATCCTCTGATGAACGCGCGAGGCAAGCCTTACAAGGTCGTCAAGTTTGCGACCGACGTCACGATGCAGAAGCTGCGCAATTCCGATTATGAAGGTCAGCTGAAGGCGATCCACAAGTCGCAGGCCGTGATCGAATTCAATCCTGACGGCAGCATCATCACAGCGAACGACAATTTCCTTAAGACGGTTGGTTACAGTCTGAACGAGATCCAGGGTCACCATCACCGGATGTTCGTCGAGCCGGACGAGCGAGACAGCATGGCTTATCAGGTTTTTTGGGACATGCTCCGGCGCGGTGAATATCAGGCCGCCGAGTACAAGCGGATCGGCAAAGGCGGCCGGGCGATCTGGATCCAAGCATCCTACAATCCAATCCAGGATGCGGAGGGGTCGGTCATGAAGGTGGTCAAGTTTGCGACCGATGTGACAGCTCAAGTCCAAGACCGTATGCGTCGTGCGGATTTGCAGAAATCCATCGATACGGACCTCGGTCAGATCACCGAGTCCGTTGCCGCGACGTCGGGGCGCGTCAGTTCAGCCGCCGATGCGTCCACGCAAGCGTCCGCCAACATGCAGGCTGTCGCGGCTGGTGCCGAAGAACTTGCGGCGTCGGTCGGCGAGATCAGTCGCCAGGCAGCGGACGCGCTTGCTATCTCCCAGCAGGCGGTCACGCAGGCGAACGAGACCAGCACCATCGTTGCCGGGCTTGCAACCGCCGCGCAGAAAATCGGCGACGTCGTCAAGCTGATCAACAGCATTGCCGAGCAGACCAATCTGCTGGCGCTTAACGCCACGATCGAAGCGGCCCGCGCAGGCGAGGCTGGTCGAGGTTTTGCGGTGGTTGCGTCGGAAGTGAAGAGCCTGGCATCACAAACCGCTAAGGCGACAGATGAAATCAGCGGTCAGGTTGCCGAAGTGCAAGACACCACCGGAAGTGCGGTGGGCGTCATCGAGGCCATCACCCAGACCATATCGCGGATCAACGAAATATCTGCGGCCATCGCTGCGTCGGTCGAGGAACAGGCGTCTGTGACGCAAAGTATCTCATCTAATATGCAGGTCGCCGCCAAGAGCGTTGCCGATATCACGGCAAGCATGAGCGAGATAGCCGACGTCACGCAGTCCGTCGACGTCGCAACCCGCAAAGTCAAGGACGCATCGCGCGCAGTGGCATAAGCGTTGGTAGAGAGGCCGTCGCGCCGGCTCTTCTCTCCGTCATCTCGCCATGGCATGGTTGCTTCCGGGACAGAACGCGATCGGTCTCCGGTCGCGCCTGCGGGAGACTTCGCGTGGCCATTTCCAATAGTCCTGGTGCTTTCGATTTCGATCTCGGCGAAACCGCCGATGCAATCCGCGAGATGGTCCGTGACTTTTCCGCGAATGAGATCGCGCCGCGTGCTGCCGAGATCGACAGGTCCAACCAGTTCCCGCGCGATCTCTGGCCGAAGCTCGGCGCACTCGGTCTTCACGGGATTACCGTCGAGGAAGATTATGGTGGCGCCGGTCTCGGTTACCTCGAACATTGCATTGCAATGGAGGAAATCTCGCGCGGTTCGGCTTCGGTCGGATTGTCCTACGGTGCTCACTCCAATCTCTGCATCAATCAATTGCGCCGAAATGGCAGTGAAACGCAGAAGCGAAAATATCTGCCGAAGCTGATTTCCGGCGAGAATGTCGGCGCGCTGGCCATGTCCGAGCCGGACGCCGGTTCGGACGTGGTCTCAATGAGGACGCGTGCTGACAGGAAAGGTGACCACTACGTTCTTAATGGCAGCAAGATGTGGATCACTAACGGGACACTCGCGGAAACGCTCGTGGTCTACGCCAAGACCGATGCCGCCGCAGGCGCACGAAGCATCACCGCCTTTATCGTTGAGAAAGGCATGAATGGATTCTCAACTGCACAGAAGCTCGACAAGCTCGGCATGCGTGGCTCCGATACCTGTGAACTGGTGTTCGAGGATTGCGAGGTGCCAGAGGAAAACGTCCTCGGTGAAGCCGGCTGCGGCGTCAACGTCCTGATGTCCGGTCTCGATTACGAGCGCGCCGTGCTCGCTGCCGGTCCGCTTGGCATCATGCAGGCTTGCATGGATGTCGTGATGCCGTATGTGCACGAGCGTAAGCAATTCGGGCAGCCGATCGGCAGCTTCCAGCTCGTTCAAGGCAAGGTTGCCGACATGTATGTCACCATGAATGCGTCCCGCGCCTATGTCTATGCGGTGGCAAGGGCGTGCGATCGCGGCGAGATCACGCGCGAGGACGCGGCGGGAGCGATACTTTACTCCGCGGAGAAGGCGACGCAATGCGCGCTGGACGCGATCCAGTTGCTGGGCGGGAATGGTTACATCAACGACTATCCGGCCGGTCGCCTGCTGCGCGATGCCAAGCTCTATGAAATCGGCGCCGGCACGAGCGAAATCCGCCGCATGCTGATTGGTCGCGAGCTATTCGAGAAGAGCGCCTAGAGCGGAACGAGGAAAGGGTGCAGCGGCTTTCCACCTGCACCCCGCTTCTCAAAATATTGGAATCGATCACGTTTATGAAGCGCTGCGCTGATCAGCGTGGCAAAGAGCCTGAACGGAAGGCTGCCTCACGGCCGCGCTTCCTCAGCCCGCGCCGCGACACTCAGCGCGTCGCGCGCGTTCCGATCCATGTGTCGCGGGGGCGGTAGTCTAGTTGCGATAGTCTAGTTATTGACGACGACGACCGTCGTGCCGATCGGCACGCGGTTATAAAGGTCCACCACGTCCTCGTTCGTCATACGGAAACAACCAGAGGACACCGCCTGACCGATCGTCTCCGGTTCGTTGGAGCCGTGGATGCGATAGAGCGTGGAGCCGAGATACATCGCGCGCGCGCCGAGAGGGTTTTCGATTCCGCCCTTCATGTGACGCGGCAGATCGGGGCGACGCGCGATCATTTGCGCGGGCGGGGTCCAGCTCGGCCATTCCTTCTTGGCGCTGATGCGGTGGACGCCGCTCCAGCGGAATCCGTCGCGGCCGACGCCGATACCGTATCTCAGCGCCTGGCCTTGGGGGAGGACGAGATAGAGCCTCCGTTCCCCGGTCCTTATGACAATGGTGCCCGGCGCATACCGGCTCGGGAAATAGACAAGCTGTCGCGGGACCGGACTTGCGGATGTAAAATTGGGACCGAAATTCATGAAGTCGCCCGTATCAACGTACTGGGCGAAAGCGGACTTCCCATTGAAAACAAAGGCGATGGCAATCAAAAGAGCCAGAATTCGCGTCATTATTTCCTCGCATCAATCGATTTCACTGTGAGACTGGCCATAATTCGCCCGATTTCGCAAGCCGCGGCCGTGCAAGGATACCCCTTCTCCGCCGTCGTTTGCGAAAAAGCCCCAGCTCCAAGTCCTGGTTTATGCGGGTCATAGGGCAGGCCGGGGTAAGGACGTGGCGGGAATAATGTTGATCTCAGGGTTACCGAAAAATGAAACCGGAGCGCAACGATGAACGGCGCCGAAAGTCTGGTCCGAACGCTGATCAAAAACGGGGTGGACATTTGCTTCGCCAATCCTGGCACGTCGGAAATGCATTTTGTCGCAGCGCTGGACCGGGTGGAGGGAATGCGCTGCGTGCTCGGGTTGTTCGAAGGCGTGGTGACCGGCGCTGCAGACGGCTATTTCCGTATGAAGGGCGCGCCGGCCTGTACGCTGCTTCATCTCGGTCCAGGCCTCGCCAATGGCCTTGCCAACCTTCACAACGCCAAGAAAGCTAGCTCAGGCATTGTCAATATTGTCGGCCAGCACGCGCTCCACCATATCGAATGCAACGCTCCGCTGACGTCGGATATCGAGGGGCTTGCCCGGTCGATGTCGGCCTGGGTCCGCACCTCGCCGGATTCGAGATCGGTCGCTCGAGACGGCGCCGCGGCCGTCGCCGCGGCCCGGAGTTCGCCGCCGCAAATCGCAACGCTGATCTTGCCCGCCGACGCCGCATGGAGCGATGCCGATGACGTTGCCGACGTAACCGGGACGTTGCAGCGCCCGGATTATTCGTCGCAGGCGATCGAGAGCACAGCGAAGATCCTGCGCGGCAGCGGAGAGACTCTGCTTCTACTCGCCGGTAGCGCGCTGACTGAAAGGGGATTGGCGCTGGCTGCTGGCATCGCCGGCAAGACAGGCTGCAAGGCAATGGGAGAGACCTTTAACGCGCGCATGGCGCGCGGCCGGGGCCGCTTTTTCGTGGATCGCATTCCCTACCCGGTCGAACAGGCGTTGTCGGTTCTGAAGCCGTTCAGAAACATCATCCTGGTTGAAGCCAACGACCCCGTCGCTTTCTTCGCTTATCCGGACAAGCCGAGCTTCTTGAAGCCGGAGGGCTGCGATGTGCACCGCATGACGGCGAATGGCGAAAACTCGATAGCTGCGCTGGAAGCACTGGCCGGTGCTGTCGGCGCCAGGCTGCGGGACGCGAAACCGCAGCAGCCAATGGAAACGGGGTGGCCGGAGGGACCGCTCAATCATACGTCCATCGCGCAGGCCATCGCGATGGCGATTCCGGAAAATGCCATCGTCATCGACGAGGCGATCACGACGGGCCGTAAATTCTTTCCGTCGACAGCCTTCGCCGCGCCGCATGATTGGCTGCAGAACATGGGCGGTTCGATCGGATTTTCGACGCCGGTGGCGATCGGCGCCGCGGTGGCTTGCCCCGAACGCAAAGTGATCTGCATGGTCGGCGACGGCAGCGCGATGTACACGCTGCAAGCGCTATGGACGCAAGCCCGCGAAGGCCTCAACGTCCTCACGATCGTTTTCTCGAATCGCATTTATAAAATTCTGCGAGGCGAATTCGACGGTGTTGGCGCCGGCGAGCCCGGCAAGAATGCCATGGACATGCTGAGCCTCGACCGTCCCGCGCTCGACTGGGTAGCGCTTGGCAGGGGCATGGGGGTGCAGGGCCGCGCCGTGACCACGGCCGATGAGTTCAGCAAGGCGCTTGCCGAGGCCATGGCCGAGCAGGGGCCGCGCTTGATCGAAGTAAAGATGTGACGATGCGGGATGCAGTCGTAAACAATGGTCGATGTGCTGAGCGTGGCAAGAAGGCGCCCCAGGCGTGGGAGCCTCAATGAGCCTGACCTATGTCATTCCCGACATTCACGGTCGCTTCGATCTGCTGAGTGAGGCCTTGCACGGGGTTCATGCCCACGCCGCCGGTAATGGTGGTACGCTCGTCATGCTCGGCGACTATGTCGACAAGGGGCCGGACAGCAGCAAGGTCATCGCCCGCTTGCGGCGCGGAATGCCGGACGGCTGGACCTTCGTTCCGCTCAAGGGCAATCACGATGCGATGATGGTTACGGCGTGGCGTGACCCCGCGGAAATGACGCGCTGGCTGGAGCACGGCGGCGATGCGGTCCTGGAATCCTACGGCAGTGATCCCTTTGTGATTCCGGAGGCCGACATTGCTTGGCTCGAGGCGCTGCCGCTCATGCATATCGATGCGCACCGCATCTATGTTCACGCCGGGCTCGATTCCGGAGTTGGACTTGACGCACAGCCCGAAATCACGCTGCTCTGGAAGCGCTATCCCGCAGGCGAAGCGGCCGGATTCGAGGGCCGTCATATCGTGCATGGACACAACTCGTTTGCTGAGGGACCGGAAATGTACCCAGGCCGGACCAATCTCGACACCAGGGCATGGCGAACCGGCCGCCTCGTGACTGGCGTGTTCGACGATGCATTTCCTGGTGGGCCGGTCGATTTCATCGTCGTTCATGGCCCGACTCAAGGGATCTCGTGACTCCGGCTTTGAAGGGGTTAAAGCTGGAACCGCGCGCCCCTCGGATAAGAAGACGACCGGTTTCTTTCGTGGGATAGCCTGATGGTTTTATCTTGACGGCTGCGCGCGGCGCAGGTCTTCGTGTGGCAATGGACAAGGTCTCGAACTCGGTTACGAAACTACAGGCGACGTTCCGCATCACGCTGAACGGCGAGTCCGTCGCCATCGCCACGGTCGGACAGGCCTACGACTTCATCACCCGCCTGAGCACCGCCGAGTGGGTGGAGTTTAGCACGCTGCACGAGGACGCGTGCGCCGCGCTCGAGGCCGCCGCTGGCAACGCGATGCTGAGCCGCAAGGCAACCGATGCGTTGCGGGCGTTGTTCGCGCGAACAAAATTGTTGTGACTGATCGGGCGGGGCCATGAGGGCGCGCCGCGTGGCTAGATTCAAAATGGTGGGCGCACAAGGGATCGAACCTTGGACCTCTCCCGTGTGAAGGGAACGCTCTCCCGCTGAGCTATGCGCCCGGAATCGTCATCTGCCGTGAAGGATTCCCAGGCCTCGGTGTCGAATCCGACCCGGCGCGGCGACGAAGCCGCGATTTAGGGAATGCAGGGCAGGAGTGTCAAGCGAACTTGTACCTGCCGCTCGAAGCCAAGGGAAGCCAAGGGAAGCCAAGGGAAGCCAAGGGAAGCCAAGGCAGTTCCGAACCATAACCAGTCACTGCGGTCCAGCCGTCTACGTCTGTCAGCGGGCCATCACTGAACCTGAACCGCCAGCGGATCCCGCAGGGCGGTTGACGGACGATCTCATTCCCGAACAAACCGACTCGCTTTCCGACAACGCCAGGTGCATACTCTCAAGGTTCCGGAGAACGCTGCCCGCGCTCCGCCCCCTTTGAAGCAGGGAGCAACGCCATGAGGGTGCAACGTGGTTCTCGTCAGCTAAAGTCCTTGAAAGATCGTCTGGCCGAGTTTGTGGCAGGTGTCCGCAAGGCCACCGACGAACTTCCTCCGTACGCGCGTGGAGATGAAGCGTTGAGGAAACGCCGTCTATCGGACATTGCGGCCCATATAGAGGGCTGGGCAAATTCATCGGGGTTGCAGACGCCGAAGTGATGCTGGTTATGCCCGTTTCGCGTCAAGTTCACGTGCCGGCGACGTGGAGAATTCGTGCGCGGATGTTTGGCTGACATTTGCCCAGATGATGCTGTGAGGGTGGCTTCAAGGAGATCAAGAAAAAAGCCATTCCCTTTCAGGAATGGCTAAAGGTGAGCTATGGAGGTCGTCCAGCCCTGTGTACTGCCGTTACCTTGTTTGCAGCCATACGCGGCAAGAATGGCCCATGTTTGCCGATTCGGCTGCGACATGATTGACACAGTTCTTTCCGGTCGGCTTTTCAGAGGCGCAAGCAATAGTCCGATCGTGCAGTGTCAGGCGGTGCCGCGCTGATCCGGCTGTCACCGTGGACCATGCGGGTCTGTTCGCGGGTGTCTTACGGTGCGTTCGGGATTGCCCACCAGCAGACACTCGCCGTTGCGGGAAGGCGTCCCCCCTTTATTGGCGAGGGAACGACCGGTGTTTCTAACGGTTGGCAAATTGAATCATCGGGAGGAACGCCATGCCTTACGCACTCTTTGATCACGACGTACGTATCGGCGAATCAGCGTCGACGGAATTGGGCGCCTGGCAAAATGCGCTGCGAGCTGGCCTCATTTCGGATATTCCCGTCGCCGACGAGCAAGGCGGTCAGGTTTTGCCGCGAGGCCTCACCGTGAAGCGGATGGATGAAAAGGGCGGCCGCGATTAGAGCGGGATCCTGACGTCACGACGGCCTTGAGATCGAAACAGCGGCCGGCCATCCTCCGATATGCCAACGCCGGCTCCAGCGTCTGACGTTCACCTTTCGTCAGGGCGGGACCGCAACAGCCTGGTTTGGCGAAGGTTTCGCAAAAGGTTCGCATCCGCGCGCAGCTGAACCGCCGACGGTTGTTGGAACCGGCACGGAACGCGACCGGACAGTCAGGATAGCTAAGGAAATATCTTGCGTTACACCATAATATGGGTTTCTTTCGAGCAAAGATATCTTCACGGAGAATAGAAATGACGGCTCCATCATCGAAGGGTGTGGCCGAAGACGATCTGCGTCTCATTGCGCTCTCACTGATTTCCGAGGCGCCCCGTCACGGCTACGACGTCATCCAAACGATCGAGAAAATGACGGCTGACTGGTTTTTACCCGGTCCCAACGTCGTTCATCCGATGCTGGCCAAGCTTGTGGAAGAGCGCTGTCTGATCTCATCTGCTGATCCTCCGAGACTTTTCACCATCACGGACGAAGGGCGCGCCTATCTTGAGCAGCACCGTGATCGCGCCGATGCCGTCCTAAATCGTCTGAAAGCTCTCGGCGAACGCGTCACCCGCTGGCGGCAGGCTCTCGGAGTTGCGGAAAGGCAGAAGGAGGCCGACGCGGATGCTACGGAGGGACTGCTGGACGTCCTTGCCCGTGCGGCGATGCCGAGAAAATAGCCTTACGTAAAACGAAGCTGGCGCGGCGACGCTTTGAAGTGAACGGGTTGGTGGGGACGATCGCGGCATAACGGAGCGCGGCCGCGGCCTTTGTGAGACCGTCTTCGGTCATGCCCGGCACCAACGCCGCTCGACTTTTTCGGTGTCAGAGGCGCATTCTTGTGGATGTGTGCTCTCCGGGGATATTGAAGCTTTGCAACCTCAGCTTCCTCGGTCCAGTTCAGATGGACAACCTTGTTGAAAGCTCCAGAGCCTTTTCCGAGCGAACTGAATCGTTGATGAGTTTCAAAGGGCTTGTGATCTGATTCAAGCTGTCTGCTGGATCGGAGACAGGCCGCCATAGCTCGCAACTTGTTCTGATCACAAGATGTCTGGGCGCTGACCGAAGCTCAAGACCTCATGGCTCAGGACTTTTAGCTTGCCGAAGGCGCCGCCGAGAAGGACGGCGTAGTCTCTTTCTCGATGCTGTGTCGACAAACGACGTTAGCTGCGAGAGCGCTCTTCACGGAAAAACTCGATAACCGTTCTTGCAGGCTCAACCCGCAATTCTTCTTTCGAGAACTATCAGGATGCGCGGGTTATAGGCGGTCGAACAACATCGTTCTTCGAACCGGCCATCCCCGCGCATATTGCAAGAGCACAGATCGGGTCTATGCAATCGGCAATCGTTCTATAGCGTTTTCGAGCGAAGTGGGTGCCGGTTCGCGTAAAGAAAACGCGTCAAAACATAAAGATAGAGTTCCGCTTCTGATTCCATCGGAATCAGAAGCGGAAAAGCTCTAGTCCCTCTGCAGGGTATGCGTGAAGTACCACAGCGTACCGTTGAGCACCATCGCACCCAGGATATTGCCGATGGTGACCGGGATCTGATTCCATACCCACCACTCGTAGATGCTCACATTGGCACCCGAGAGGATAGCGGTTGGGAACAGCCACATGTTGACCACGGTGTGCTCGAATCCCAGCGCGAAGAACATCCCGATCGGGATCCACATCAGCACCACCCGGCCCAGGGTGCTGCGCGTGGCTTTGGACATGACGGACCCGAGGCTCACCAGCCAGTTACAAAGGACGCCTTTGCCAATGGCGGCGCACCAGCCAATCGCGCCGTAATGGATATAGCTCACCTTGCTCTCGGCGGTCTTGGCGATCACTTTGAGCATGCTGTCCGGCTCGATGGACCCGCCTTTGGTCAATGAGAACCACAGCAGCCAGCCGAAGAATATGCCTCCCAGAAGGTTGCCCACCATAGTCCATGTCCAGTTACGAACTAACTGGAATGGCGTAATCGTCCCGGCGTACATGCCGATGGGCATCGTCGCGAAGCTGCCCGTCGCCATCTCCAGGCCGAGGAAGCTCAGTGTGACGTAGCCCGCCGGGAAGACAAGTCCGGCTACCGCGAGCGGTATGCCCGCTGCAACCATGGCGAAGGTCACACAGGCTCCATAGGCCAGAAAGGGTGTACACAAGAAGCCGCGAATAAGTAGGTGAATGGTTCCGAACTTAGCTTTCTTGGCGGCATCCGCCGCAATCGCGGCGCCCATATCGGACGGCGGCACCGTTTCGATCACAACGCTGGCGTTCGCATAATCGGCCATTGCGTTCCCCCCTGTGTATTTGATTTTTCCGATCACCGCCCGTTCAGGCAGCGCCGTTATCACTCAAATGCATATCAGATATCTGTATATCGTGCAACGGCGAGGCCGGGGTAGCCGCGCGCGAATCGAACGCGACGCACGCGGGCAGAATCCCACGTGCGGGCAGAACCATTGTGCGCTTTTAACGAGGCGCAAGCGATCGCCAGCGCGGCTGCAAAGCGCCGTGCTGATCTTCGTTTATCGGGAAGAGAGACCGACTATTCGGTCATGGTCGCAATCTGTTCGGTGAACCAGTCCAGATCTTTTTTCCAGCCGGCATTGTCGGGTGCGCGCATGACAACCCGTTCCATGGCAGCTTGTCCCTGCCGCAGCGCAGCCAGCGCGTTATTGTGATCGTTGGACCGGCGATACATCTCCGCCAGATGCCCCTGGCTCACGGCAACACCGCGCTGCAGATCGACGTTGCCGGGATCGGCAAGCGACAGCCGCTCCATGATCGCAAGCCCTTCAAGAAAGGATTTCTCGGCCTCGTCCACATTGCCCTGCGCTTCCAGCACTTCGCCGATACGATCGTAAGATACCGTCAGATCGCGCAGCCAACCGACGTTATCAGGACTGCGCTGCGCCAGCCGTTTCCTGATTTCAAGCCCTTCGCGGAAGGCTTTCAGGGCTTCCTCCACTTCGCTCTGTGCTTCCAACACGTCGCCGATACAATCGTGTGACACCGACAAACTGCGTTGCCAGCTGACGTTATCGGGATCGTTGCGCGCCAGCCGCTCTCTGATCGCGAGTCCTGCGCGATAGGATTTCAACGCTTCGGGCAGGTTGCCTTGCGCCATCTGCACGTCGCCAACTTTTTCATGGCATACAGACAGATCGCGTTGCCAGCCGGCGTTGCCCGGGTCGATCCGCGCTAGTCGTTCGGCAATCGCGAACTGATCCTCGAAGGCCTTCAGCGCATCGGCCATGTTGTCCTGAGCCATCAGCACGTCGCCGATGCGATCGTAGGACACCGCCAGACCGCGCTGCCAGTCAACGTTGTCGGGGTCGGCGTTTGCCAAACGCTGCCTGATGGTCATCCCTTCATGGAAGGCTTTCAACGCGTCGGGCAGACTGCTCTGCGCCACGTGCACGTCGCCGATCTTGGCGTGCGACACTGACAGATCACGCTGCCAGCCGACATTCTCGGGCTCGGTGCGTGCCATCTGCTGCGCGATCTCAAGCCCTGTGCGGAAGGATTTCAACGCGTCGAACAGCTTGCCCTGCGCTACCAGCACATCCCCGATACGATCATGAGAGATTGACAGACTGCGCTGCCAGCTCGTGTTATCGGGATGGGCCTTTGCGACCCGCTCCTTGATCGTGAGCCCATTGCGGAAAAATTCGAGAGACTCCGGCAGCTTGCCCTGTGCCATCAGCACGTCGCCGACGCGGTCGTAGGCGAGCGTCCGATCGCGTTGCCATTTGTTGTCGTCGGTGTCGGCGCCGCGCGCCAGCCGCTCAGTGATCTCGAGCTGGTTTTGGAACGCTCCCAGCGCCTCCGGAAGATTGCCTTGCGCCATCAGCCCTTCACCGATCTTCTCGTGACACAGCGACAGCTCGCTCTGCAGATCGGTGTCGCCGGGGGCGCCGTTCGCCAGCCGCTCGACAATGGCGAGCTGCTTACGGATCGATTCCAGCGCCTCGTCCAGTTTGCCTTGCACCGCAAGCAGGTCGCCGACCTTCTCGTGCGAGATTGATAGATCGTGTTGCAGCCCGGCATTGTCGGGAGTCTTGCTCGTCAGCCGCTCGCGTATCGCAAGTCCATCACGGAACGACTTGAGCGCTTCAGGCAGCTTGCCCTGCGCCACCAGCACGTCGCCGGCACGATCATGCGCAACCGACAGATTGCGCTGCCAGCCGGCATTGTCGGGTTCGGCGCGGAGTAGTTGCTGAAACGTTTGTTCGATCGCATTCAGGACGATCAGGCGAACATCGGAAGGAAGGTGCCGACCCGCCACATCGTCAAAACTGACGAGCAAACGCTCGGCCACGCTTGCGCGGACAGAATTATCGGGGTTCTCAAGCAGACGGCATATCTCTCGGGCCGCGCTCGCCGAAGTGCCGGCAGCCGGCGAGATGATCGCATCAGCGAGCGCTTGTGTGGCGCCTCGCAGCTCCTTTTCGCCAAGCGCTGGATCGCCATAGTACCGGGCAGCACGGACGTCATCCTTGCTTGCCAAAAGATGGATCATGGTTTCAGACACCCGCAGCGGGTCGCCGGGTGCAAGCGTCAGAAGGTGATCTGCGATCAGCAGGTGCAGTTCGCGATTCGAGACGCGTAGCGCGGCAAGGCGCGAGCGGGCGGCAGCCCGCGCCTGAGCGTGGTTGAAATCCAGTTGCGCAAGATCGCCATGCTGGTGAATCTGGCCGCGGAACAGGTTGCGCAGCGCAGCAAAGCGCTTCTGGTCCCAGGCTTCGCCGCTGACCTGAGGCAACAATTGACGAAAATCACTCTCTCGCCATCCAGTCCGGCCTGCCGAAAGGAGACCGATAAACGCCGCCGCGATCGCCGGGCCCAACAGCTCGGCCGCGCTATCGAATGTTGCGCGATAGAGGAGCAGGATGTCCGTAGGCATGGCGCCGACCGCATCCAGCATCGCATTCTGCCGACGCTCCTCCGGAGTGCCAGTATATTCGCGCTGCATGTCGGCAAAATCACTGGTAGCGAGCAGCTCGAGTTCCTCGAGGGCAAGCACCAGCCACAACGGATTGCCCCAAGCCGGCCCGCCCGCATGCTTTTTCGCGAGCAGCGCGTCAATCACAGGTGAGGCCAGCTTGCGCTGGTTGCGCTTGCATGCCGCGTCGATGATCGCCTCGGGCGACTCCAGTGGCGGTAGAGTCAACGCTTCCACGCCTGAACGTTCGGCCAGCGCCTTGGAGGCGCCTCCGGCAAGGCCGGTTGCGACCAGGCGCGCATTGATAGGCCAAAGCCGTGGCAACCAGGTGGTAAACTTCCCGCGCGAGGTCTTCTTGAACTGATCGATCGCGTCGATCAGGATAATCACGCGCCGTTGCGAAGCCATCCGCGCAAGCAGGGAGGCGAAAGCCCGCTCGACAATCTCCGGGTCGATATTGGCGGCGAGGTCAACATCGCCGGCGCCGAGGGCGCTGCCGAGTTCGGCAATCCAGCGCCGCAGCATGGTATCGATCGATGAAGCCCGCGGGGCTGCCTCCGCAGCATGTGCGAGAACGAAGGCATCGGTTTCCTTCATGCGGCGGAGAAGCTCGCCGAACAGTGCGCTCTTGCCCAAGCCCGGATCGCCGGTGATGCAGATCCCCCATGGCGCACCCTCCCTCGTGGGGGAAAGCTCCTTGGCAGGCGAGAGACAGAGGTCGGTGACGCGCGCAAGGACCGACTGCCTGCCGACGAAGTCGCGTGCGCGATCGTTGGCAAAGCTTTGGAGCACGTTGCGCTCCGCCTGCATCTCCTCGATCGTGCTGCTAACGGATACCGACATCGTGGAAACCTCACTGAACAACTAGTTTATAACATCGTCGTGGAGTCGGATAAATCCGACCTGGCCGCGACATCCGCCAAAAAGACGATCGTCGAATTCGTGCCGAAGCGCCGTACCGCCGGCGCGAAGATCTTGACTGGCGCCTCGTGAAAAGCTCTCGGCATGGTCCGCATTCGAACGATCGCTGGGAGCATGCGTCGTACAAAGTCGGTGTCCGCCGGCAGGTATTCAAGTCCGGACCGGCAGCGCTCCAGCGTCTGATACGGGCTTGAAACCATGGCGTCAACGTGCCCGGCCGGGCTGGAATTCAGAACGGCGAGGGAAAGAAGATATGCCCGCTGCGGTTTGGGCGGAGCGCGACCTCCGACCAACGGCCATTCTTTTGGTCTAATGAGTCGCCCCGTTACCGGGATGGAGGTCGGAACCGGCCGCAGATGCTAGATCTCCCGTCCCCTGGCAATCGCCGCATCGAGTAGCTTCTCTGCGTTTTCGACGGCCTGCCTGAAGATCTCCGCCTCGTCTTCCAACGACATTCCAATGATTGTGGAGTTCTTCAGGTCGCGGAGGCAGTTGTCTCGGAGTGTCATGAGAGACGTATCATCGAGGAGGTGCCCACTGAGGACATATCGGATCAGTTGGGCGGTAAAATTCTCGAACACAAGCGTGATCATACCCGCCTGGGCTGCACTGCGAGTTGCATTCTGGAGGATCTGTTTATCATCCATCGCGTCGTTTCATCTGTTTGCGTCGGAGAATTTAGAGGTTGCTTGTTTGTCTGGTGCCGTTTGGAGCCTTTGGGATCGGTCTGGGCGCGGACCGGTGGTGGTATGACGCCGTCCGCTCGCTAACGAAGGTGCGCCAGACTCGAGACTAGCCTTTTCCAGTTCATCCAGCCAGCAGCCTTTATTTGCCGATCCGTCTTTGCCTATCCGTTGCAATTGGGCTTTTGACTAGGCTCCCACCGATGGAAGTCCCGGCTCGCATCGATCGTGAGCCCGGCGTTCAATCGCGTTCCGGCACCAGGCCGTCATTGTCTCGATGTCGGGTTTCAGACGCGTGGCTGAATCTCCGGCGAAAGCCAGAAAGTCACCGAGGTTTTGCGTGGAAACACCGATGAGAAGCGGGATATCGGCAATCAGGGCCTCGGCAATGACCGCTCGCAGCCCCCGGCCGTGCGCTTCTTCCCTGCCAAACTTGTTGATGACCACCAAATCGACGTGTTCGAGCACCGCGCGCTCGATCCAGGCGTCGATGCGCGCGAAGGCGTCCTGATCAAGCCGGCAGCCCCTTGCTTCGTTGCCGCGGTCCAGCGAGATCTTGACCTCGTCACCGCACAATAGATCCTTGACATACATGTCGCATCGACGCCGGCCTTCCCGGTGCGGGTTTGATTGGACGACGCCACCGAGCTTGTAACTGGAAGCGATCAGAGCGGCAGCGCATTGAGCTATCAGAGCATCCCTGACGAGACCGTCATCGTAAGCCACCACCCCGATCGGCCTCAGGCCGGGGTCCGTATGCTCGGCAGAAATTTGGGGAGCAGGGCGCCGCTCCATTGTTCCCTCTTCTGCATCAGCCATGTCTTGAATTCTTGTTTTGATTTGATCGCTGCTCGGTTCTTTTTGCGTTGCTCATTTCCCGGCCCGCGCTTTTTCCGGCGCGGAGAAAGCCGCTGGTGCTGTTTCAGAGCGGCGTCACGATCACCAATACGCTGCCTCATTGCGACAGGCAGGCCACGGAATGGTCTATGAGGGCAAGTGAAACCGACGCAAAGCGGCCTGTCAAGTGATCCCATATGAAGGGTTTGCCTGCCCTTGCCTAGTCAGCAGCGCGGAACGCGCTTGTCGGATTGATAACAGAATGGGACCTTGCCGGAGCGTCTGCCACCGCAAGCGAACCGGGAGCTATGTGTGAAAACGGCCATTACAAAACTATTCGGCATCCAGCATCCGATCATCCAGGGCGGTATGCATTATGTCGGCTTCGCCGAGCTTGCCTCCGCGGTCTCGAATGCGGGTGGTCTCGGCATCATCACCGGATTGACCCAGAAGACACCGGACCTGCTAGCGAAGGAAATCGCGCGTTGCCGTGGCATGACCGATAAGCCGTTCGGTGTGAATCTGACGTTTCTCCCCGCGTTCACCGCGCCGCCATACCCTGAATATATCCAGGCGATCGTGGAAGGCGGCGTCAGGATCGTCGAGACGGCGGGCCGCAATCCGGAGCAGTACATGGCCGCGCTCAAGGCTGCCGGCATCAAGGTGATCCACAAATGCACCTCGGTGAGACACGCGCTGAAAGCGGAACAGATCGGTTGCGATGCGGTCAGCGTCGACGGCTTCGAGTGCGGCGGTCACCCGGGCGAGGACGACATCCCCAACATGATTCTGCTGCCGCGCGCTGCCGACGAACTCAAGATTCCGTTCGTGGCGTCGGGCGGCATGGCAGATGCGCGCAGCCTGGTCGCCGCGTTGGCGCTCGGTGCCGACGGCATGAATATGGGCACGCGCTTCATAGCCACGAAAGAGGCGCCGGTGCATGACAACGTGAAGAAGGCGCTGGTCGCGGCCTCCGAGCGCGATACCCGGCTGATCATGCGCGCGCTGCGCAACACTGAGCGTGTATTGAATAACCGCAAGGTTGAGAGACTTATGGAGATCGAGCGGGAGAAAGGCGAGAGCCTCAAGATCGGCGACATTATCGAGGAGGTCGCCGGCATCTATCCCAAGGTCATGGTCGAAGGCGACTTGGATGCCGGCGCCTGGAGCTGCGGCATGACGGCTGGCTTGATCGACGACGTGCCGAGCTGCAAGGAGCTGATCGATCGCATCATGGGCGGTGCAGAGCGCATCATCCGCCAGCGGCTGACAGGTTTGCTCGACGGCAAAATGGCTATGGCTTAGCGGATTCGAGAATCGGCTGCGGCCTCGGCGTTTTTGGAAACTCAGCTGTCGTGGCCGATGTGCTTGTGGCGAATGCGGCGCACGATCGACCAGATCGTTAACGCCGCCACCGGAATGAAGCCCGCCGTCAGATAGCCTGGCTCGATCGCGACCGTTCCGGACTCATGGAGCGCCTTGGCGACGTAGCCGAACAGGCTGACCACATAGTAAGTGATGGCCGCAACCGACAGCCCCTCGACGGTGGTCTGCAGCCGCAGTTGCATCCGGGTACGGGCGTTCATCGATTTTAGCAGTTCCTGATTCTGCTGTTCGAGTTCGACATCGACCCGCGTGCGCAGCAGGTTTGCCGCACGCGACAGCTTGAACGACAGGGTCTCCTGACGCGCCTCGGTGGTCACGCAGGTTCGCATCGCTGGCGCCATTCGCCGCGCCAGAAATGACGTCCATGTCGGCAGACCGGACACCTTCCGCTCGCCGATGGTCGTCAGCCGCTGCTGTACGATCTCGTAATAGGCGCGGCTGGCGCCGAACCGAAACACGCTCGCCGCCGCGCCGGCCTCGACCTCCGCGGCCAGCGCCGTCAGTTCGTCGAGCAGGTGGCGGTTGTCCGCGAGATTGCCGTTATTGCGCATTTTGTCGGTCACTTCGGCAAGGCGCTGCTCGACCTCGCTGATCGAAGGTGCGAGCCGCTGCGCCTCGGGCAGGCCGAGCAAAGCGAGCGTGCGATAGGTTTCGATCTCGATCACGCGTTGCGCCAGCGCGCCGGCGCGATCGGGATTGAGCTTGCGGTCGACCACCAGGATTTTCACGAATCCGGACGGGTCGGGCTGGAAGTCCGTGGCGTAAATCGCTGCGCCATCGTTGTTTTCGGCAAGTGCCAGACTGGTTCGCTCGAACAGTCGCTCTGGCGGTTGAACAGCGGGCCCGTCGGCGAGCACATGCATGTCGATCGCCACAAGCAACGGCCCGGGCTGCGGCACAAGTTGCATTGGGGCAGCCAGCGCGGCGGCGGGCGGGTGAAACGGAATGCCCTCGGCAGGAGAGTGCAATTCCCAAGTGTAGGTCGTAAATTCGGAATGCTGCTCCCACCGCAGCGTCGTGGTGCCAAAGGCCACGCGATAGTGCCGTTCGGAGGCGGTCGGTACGGGTAGGCCACGTGCCGAGCAGAATTTCGCGAGGTTGGCGAGGTCTGCCTGCGCGCGCTCGCCGGCCGTGTCGAACGCGAAATGCAGAATTCGGGCGGGGACGGTCAGCGCCGTAAAGGGCCGCGCATGGAGCTCGCCGAGAATCGCGGTGCGGAGCGGATGCGGAGCAAGCCGGGCGGACTCTGCGTCCCCAATCGAGACTTCCGCGCTCATGCGATCCTTTCCGGCGTGCGTCGCTTGTACTGTTGACGGTGCAACGACCGCGGCAGCGATGCGCGGTGTTGCGCTTCCTGATAAGCCGAGAACGATTGCCGATCAACGGCGATCCGGAGCAAACGGGTCACGCCCGCCTCAATAATGCGGCGGCGGCTCGCTAGCCGGGGCTGGCCGACCGGCTTCCGCCTCCCGCAAGCGCTCGCCGAGTTCGGCGATCTGTCGCGTCAGCGAGTCGATCTGCTTCCACTGCGCAGTGACGACCTGATTCAGGGCCTCGATGGTCTCCTCCTGATGTGTTGTGCGCATTTCCAGCGCATCGATGCGATCCGCGAATGCCTTGTCAATCATCGCGCGGCATTCCGTCCATCATCTGGTCCGGGGATCGGGATTCCTTCAGCCCGTGACTGAGAGCGATTCTGTCATCGAATACAAAACATTCGCCTCGCCAGCGGCTTTCGCTTTCAGGAATGTTCTCGAGGTATTTCAGGATGCCGCCCTTGAGGTGATAGACTTCCCCGAATCCGCGCGACAGCAGGTAGGAGCTTGCTTTCTCACAACGAATCCCGCCTGTGCAATACATTGCGATCCTGTGATGCTTGTGCGGATCGAGTTCTTGCGCGACGAAATCCTTGAATTTTCCGAAACGGGAGAGTTGCGGATCGACCGCGCCTTCAAAGCTGCCCATCGCCACCTCGAAGGCATTGCGGACATCGATCAGAAGTGTGCCAGGCGCGGCGATCAGTTCATTCCAGTCCCTAGGGTCGACGTAGATGCCGACCGCACGGGTCGGATCGGTCGCGGGGTCGCCCAGCGTCACGATCTCTTTCTTGAGCCGGACCTTCAGCCGTGCAAACGGCATCGTCGAGGCATGCGAAAATTTTAGCTCGAGATTATTCAGCCGGCCGGAGAACAGCGGGTCGGTCCGTAATTCTGACACCAGCGCATCGATTGCGCCCGGCATTCCGGCGACGGTGCCGTTAATGCCCTCGGCGGCGAGCAGGATCGAGCCCTTGACGGATCGCCCGGCGCACAGCGCGCGCAGCGGTTCGCGCAACTCGCGAAAATCCGGCAGCGGCGTAAATTGATACAAAGCGGCGACCTTGAGCATAGGGCGGGTTTAGCAGCCCACGCCGCATCGCGAAACCCATGCATAATTCAATAGAGGGTCGATAGCGGATAATGTCCCTTTCTGTCCTGCTTCGTCGTGCAGACCGGTCTTCTACCGCCATCTGCAACGGCCGTTGCATACGAGGTTCTGTTGCCGTTCGATCGCCAGGGGATACTTCGCCGCATTGAAAAAGCCGGCCCGCAAAGGGCCGGCCATTCACATCAGAATGCGACGCACGCCTCGATTAGATCAGAGTTTCTTGTTGATTGCGGCGGCTGCTTTGTCAGCAGCATCCTTGGTCGCTTCCTTGGCGTCGCCAAGCGCGTTTTGACCCTTGCCTTTTAATTCTTGAATCGCGCCTTCACCCTGAAGTTTCTCGGAACCGATCGCTTCGCCAATTCCCTGTTTGGCCTTACCGATGACTTCGTTGGCGGTACCCTTGATCTTGTCGGTAGTGGAACCCATAAGTTTTTCTCCTTCACGTCAGCCTGCACCATAACGTGCAGTGCGTTGAAGGGTTCCTGCGGTGGAAAAGGGACGTGCCGTTCCGCATTCAAAAAGAAATTCAGAAGAGAGGTTCATGAGCGGGTCGAAAGGGCGATCCGCTCATGATTCACGTTCGCGTCCAGATGCGGCTATGGATCGAGGATATCGTCCCCGACTAAGCAGCTCTGACCGTTGCGAGAAATTTCTCGACCTCCTCCTTGAGACGACCAGTATCCCCGGACAGGGACTTCGCCGCCGCAAGGGCCTGCGTGGAGGCGCTGCCTGTCACCGAAGCTCCGTTGCTGACCTCGATAATGTTGGAGGAAACTTCGGAGGTTCCGGCAGCAGCCTGCTGGACGTTGCGGGATATCTCCTGAGTTGCCGACGCCTGCTCTTCGACTGCCGAAGCGATCGTGGCGGAAATCTCCGCGATCTTGCCGATGACGATCCCGATTTCCTTCACGTTGTCGACAGAGTCGTCAGTCGCCGACTGGATGCTCGTAATCTGCTGGCCGATTTCGGCGGTGGCCTTCGCGGTCTGTTCGGCCAACGCCTTGACCTCGGACGCTACGACGGCAAACCCCCGGCCAGCTTCACCTGCCCGAGCGGCCTCGATCGTTGCATTGAGTGCCAGGAGATTGGTCTGGCTGGCAATCGTATTGATAAGTTCAACCACGTCTCCGATCTTCGCGGATGCCTGCGACAGCGAATTGATACGCTGGTCGGCGCTATGAGCTTTCTGCGCCGCATCGTTTGCGATCCTCGAGGCTTCCTGCACCTGCCGGCTGATTTCATTCACGGAGGCCGCCATTTCCTCACTTGCAGAGGCCACAGACTGAACGTTGACCGTTGCCTCCTCGGAAGCCGCTGCCACAGCTGATGACAGCTGATGGGTTTGCTCGGCCGTCTTGGTCAAGGCGGTCGCCGAATCTTCGAGTTGGGTCGCCGCCGAGGATACGGTCTGGATCACTGCGCCGACCGCCGCTTCGAAGCCATCGGCAAGGCGGTGCATGTCCGCTTTGCGCTGCTGCGCAGCAAGTTGATCCTGCTGCATCTTGGCTTCCGCTTCATCGCGCGCCTTCTGCTCGGCCTTGACCTTGAAGGTTTCGACCGCCCGCGCCATGTCGCCCATTTCGTCCTTGCGGTCGAGCCCGGGCAGGACGACGGAGAAATTGCCTTTTGCGAGTTCACCCATCGCTGTCGTCAGCGCCGCCAACGGCCGCAGGATTCGCGAGAACGCTATCCAGAAGCTGACAAAAGCGAGGGCGATACAGCCCAGAAATATCAAGCCGGCGATGAGCAGTTTGGATGAGCTGTTTGCAGCCTCCTTGGCCGCCTCCTGGTCGGCTGCTTCACCGACTGCATTGGCCAGCCGAAGTATCGAATTGATCGCGGTCGTCGCCTGCGCGACATAGTCGTTGCCGCTGATCTTGTATTCACCCGTCTCGGCTGCCGCGAGTACGGCGTCGCGAGTCTGGCCGTAGACCTGGAAATAATCTCTCTCGACACCCGAGATCGCATCAGCAACTTTTCTCGGCAAGTCGGCGCGCATACGAGCCGGTGAAATGGTTTCCCATGCCAGCTCAACATTTCCGCGGAAACGAGCGATCGTCCGCAAGCTGGTCGTGGAAATCTTGGCGCGGGAGCCAACCATCCCTCCGAGGAGCGCGCGCTCCCTTCCGGCGTTCTCTGCCATCTGCGCAGTCAGATGACGTAAGCTGACCAATTGCGCCAGGGCCGCTGTAGGCGGGCGGGTCAGCGTTTCCAAAGTGAGCCGCAGCCTGTTGCCGGACACGTCAATCAGCTTGGTGATGGTCGGCGAGAAGCTCTCCACGACGTCCGCGCTGCGTTCCGATCCCCGCTTGGGAAGATTCTCGTCGAGGCGCGTGCGAAATCCGACGAACCCTTGGAAAGCGCTCTCGGCCTCCGAGATTTTCGATTCCGCAGATTTCATCGCCGGATTTCCGCGCAGCAGTTGAGCGGCCTCCGAAAATGCGCGATCGGCGGCTTGCCGTGTTTCGGCGATCTGAGGACGGAGTTCTGCGGGCAGCGCATCGGGAGACTTCAGCGGCGCGTTCGTAAGTCCGCGCTCCACCGCCCATTGTCCCGCGCTTCGCAACAGCAATTGCGAGATGTGGTTCACTTCGAGGAATGCTTCAGATTGCTGTCGCTGTTCGTAGGCTTGATAGGCCGAGATTCCGGCGGAAAGTGCGCCTATCATGACGAGCGCGGAGACGATCGCGGGCAATATAACGCTTATCTTCGCCTTCATTTTCGGATCCTTCCGATGCAGGTGAACTCTTCGCCGATCAACCGTTCTCAGTTGATCGAGGCTGGTGTTTGGTCGCTGTAGTAAGGGCTAGGACGTTGTGCTTTGATGCGCGGCTGAGTGGCGAGAAGGCCCCGCGGTACGACACATGAACCGTTCAAATCGGCGGTATCTTCGAACTACAGGATTAAAATTTTACCAATAAACGCGAGTGGATAATGTCTCGCAACCAAACCTTGCGTTCGGTTCAGGCTCTAACCGCGTTTTTCCGTTTGGTTTTCGATTATGAAAAATATGAAATGAAGCCGGCCTTTCCCTATTTTAAAGATATTTTCCTTATAGCGGTAAGATCATTGCCTGTAGTAATCCCGAATCGGACCGACGGCGTCGAGTACCCGAACAAGAGGACATTGCGATGAGCTTTCGCCGTGACGTGATCTCCAAGCTGATCTTCTCCTGGGCGCGCCGTGTGCTGCCCTCGGTGTCCGATACCGAGCGCGAGGCGCTGGAAGCCGGGGACGTCTGGTGGGATGCCGACCTGTTCACCGGCGATCCAGAGTGGGCGAAGCTCCTGGACACCCCGCCCGCAACTTTGACAGCAGAAGAGCAGGCATTCCTCAACGGGCCCGTGGACGAACTGTGCGCCATGCTCGACGAATGGAAGATCAATTGGGAATTGCGCGATCTGCCGCCGGAGGTCTGGAATTTCATCAAGCAGAAAAAATTTCTCGGTATGATCATTCCGACCGAGCATGGCGGACTCGGCTTTTCGCCCTATGCGCATTCGGAAGTCGTGCGCAAGATTTCATCGCGCTCGCTGGTCGCTGCGGTCACGGTGATGGTGCCGAATTCACTCGGCCCCGGCGAATTGCTGATGCGTTTCGGTACCAGGGATCAGCAGAGCAAATGGCTGCCATGTCTGGCTGACGGTCGCGATATTCCATGCTTCGGCCTCACCAGCCCGGAAGCCGGCTCCGACGCTGCGGCGATGACCGACAGCGGCATCATCTGCAAGGGAATGTTCGAGGGCCACGAGGTCATTGGGATCAGGCTGAACTGGCACAAGCGCTACATCACGCTTGGTCCGGTGGCGACACTTCTCGGCCTCGCCTTCAAAGCCTACGATCCGGATCATCTGGTTGGCTCGCAGGAGGATCTCGGCATCACCGTGGCGCTGATCCCAACCAGCCTGCCTGGAGTTTCGATCGGCCGTCGCCATCTTCCTGCGATGCAGGTGTTTCAGAACGGCCCAACCTGGGGCAAGGATGTCTTCGTTCCTCTCGACTACGTCATCGGCGGAAAGGAGCGTCTCGGTCAGGGCTGGAAGATGCTGATGACCGCGCTGGCTGCCGGGCGCGGCATCTCGTTGCCCTCGTTGTCGGCTGCGGGCGCGGCTTTTTCGGCGCGGACGACCGGCGCTTATGCGCGCATCCGCGAACAATTCGGCATTCCGATCGGAAAGTTCGAGGGTATCGAGGAGCCGTTGGCGCGGATTGCTGCCACGGCCTATCTGATCGATGCGGCGCGGCGGCTGACTTGCGCTGCGCTGAACGAGGGCCACCATCCCGCGGTCATCTCCGGCATCATGAAACTGCACGCCACCGAGCGGCTGCGCACCGTGATCGATGACGCAATGGATATCCATGGCGGCAAGGCGGTCATCGATGGACCTCAAAATTATCTCGGTAACCTCTATCGGGGCGTACCGGTTTCGATCACCGTGGAAGGTGCCAACATCCTGACGCGCAATCTTATCATCTTCGGGCAGGGTGCGATTCGTGCGCATCCCTATTTGCTGCAGGAGATGAATGCGCTCGGCGACACGAACAAGGCCCGAGGCCTTGATGCTTTTGACAAGACGTTCTGGGTTCACATCGTCCACAGCTTCAAGACTTTGTTCCGTGCCTGGGGCCGAAGCTGGAGCGGCGGAGTCTTTGCGCCCGCGCCGGATAACGCTGGCGCGGTGACCGGCTTCTACCGTCAACTCTCGAGGTATTCGGCGGCCTTCGCATTATGCGCCGATATGGCGCTCCTAACGCTCGGCGGCAAGTTGAAGCGGAAGGAGATGCTGTCCGCACGGTTTGGCGACATTCTTTCCGAGCTGTATCTCTTGTCGGCTGTACTCAAGCGTTGGCACGAGGAGGGCCGTCAGGAGGCCGATCTCGCAGTGGTCGAATGGTGCATGGCGACCGGCTTCCGCACCATCGAGCAGCGGTTTGCGGATATCCTGGCGAATCTGCCGAACCGCTTTGTCGCGATCATGCTCAAATTCATGATCCAGCCGCTCGGCGCGCAAGCGCGCGGACCCAGCGACAAGGTCATCCACGCCTGCGCGCAACTGGTGTTGGAGCCTTCCGTCGCGCGCGATCGCCTGACGCAGGGACTGTCGCATGTCGATGATGACGGTGGGCCAGCCCGGCTGGAGAAGGCATTCCTGCTGGTTACCGCCGCCGAGGACGTGTTTAAGCGGATGCACGCTGCGCGCCTGCGCGATGCGGATGCCGCCGTCAGGCAAGGCACCATCACCCAGGTCGAAGCCGAGCAGTACAAGGCAGCGCAAGAGGCAGTGGCCCGGGTCATTGAGGTCGACGACTTTGCGCCGGAGGCATTGTCGCCCCACGAGAAGGCCGTCAGCGTGCAAGTCGTGCAGGAGCGGACTGAGACGAGGGTGGCAGGCTGATGGTGCGCCCAGTCTATATCATCGACGGCAGCCGAACTCCGTTCCTGAAAGCGCGCAGCGGTCCGGGGCCGTTCACGCCGGTCGATTTGGCCGTGCAATGCGGCCGGCCGTTGCTGGCGCGCCAGCCGTTCGCGCCTGACGCCTTCGATCAGGTCATCCTCGGCTGTGTCAACGTCATTGCCGATGAAATGAACCCGGCCCGCGTCGCGGCATTGCGGCTCGGCATGGGCGAGGCGATGGTCGCGTTCACGGTGCAGATCAACTGTGGCTCGGGCATGCAGTCGATCGACACCGGCTACCGCTACATCCGGGACGGCGACGCTAATTTGATCCTGACTGGCGGAGCGGAGGCGCTGAGCCATGCACCGCTGGTATGGCCGCAGCAGGGCGTGCGCTGGTTCGCAGGCGTCGCCGCCGCCAAGGGCATCGTTGAAAAAATCAAGGCGATCGCCAAAGCACGGCCGCCCTATTTCAAGCCGATCATCGGGCTTGAGCGAGGGCTGACCGATCCGATCACCGAACTCAACATGGGCCAGACCGCGGAGGTGGTCGGCCATCTTTTCGGCATCACGCGCGAACAGTCCGATGCCTACGCGGTCGAGAGCCACAAACGCCTGGCCAAGGCGCAGGCCGAAGGCTGGCTGAAAGGCGAGTTGGAAACCACTTTCGCGCGCGACGGCAAATTCTATGATCACGACGACGGCGTGCGCCCCGACTCCTCGATGGAGTCGCTGGCGAGGTTGAAGCCGGTGTTCGAGCGGCCATGGGGTCAGGTCACCGCCGGCAATTCCTCACAGATCACTGACGGCGCTTGCTGGACGATTCTCGCATCGGAAGACGCCGTCATCAAACACGGTCTCAAGCCGAAGGCGATGATCATCGACAGCCAGTGGTCGGGGCTGGATCCTTCAGTCATGGGATTGGGGCCGGTGCTGTCGGCGACCGAACTGTTGAAGCGCAACAAGCTGTCGCTTCACGACATCGAAACCTGGGAGCTCAATGAAGCATTCGCGACGCAGGTGCTCGGCTGCCTCGCCGCGTGGGAGGACGAGAAGTTCTGCCGCGAGGTGCTCGGACTTGAGGGCGCCGCCGGCACGATCGATCGCGCCAGGCTCAATGTCGATGGCGGCGCGGTCAGCCTCGGCCATCCCGTCGGCACCTCGGGCAACCGCATCGTGTTGCACCTCGTCAACGCTATGAAGCGGCTCGGCACGAAGCGCGGGATTGCCACCGAATGCATTGGCGGCGGGCTGGGCGGTGCGATGCTGGTTGAGATGGTATGAGGGCGTCATGAAATCAAAGGTATTGGACGCTCTCAAGGATCGCGTGCTGGAGCTTGGGCCAACGCCCGACGCAAGCGGTCCCTATCGCAACTTCAAGCTGACCCGCGATAGCGATGGTGTGGCTTGGGTTCTGTTTGACCGCGCCGATTCCAGCGCCAACACGCTGTCGTCGGACGTGATGGAGGAGTTTGGCGCAATCGTTACCGCGCTGGAAAACCATCCGCCCGCAGGCGTCGTGCTCCGTTCGGCCAAGACGTCCGGCTTCATAGCAGGCGCCGACGTCAACGAATTCCGCGGCGCCGCCGATCCGGGCGCGGTCGAAATGACGCTCAGTCGCGCCGACGGCATTATCGGCCGGCTGGAGGCGCTGAAGATTCCGACCGTCGCCGTGATCCATGGTTTCTGCCTCGGCGGAGGACTCGAGGTGGCACTGGCATGTCGGACACGAATCGCCATCGACAATGCGCGGTTCGGTTTCCCCGAAGTGATGCTCGGCCTGCATCCCGGCCTCGGCGGCACCGTTCGCTTTACCAGGCTTGTCAATCCGATGCAGGCGATGACGTTGATGCTCACCGGCAAGACCATCGATGCGCGGAAAGCGAAATCGCTTGGTCTTGTCGATGCCGTGACCCAGGAGCGCCACGTCCGCAACGCTGTGAAGGATGTGATGGCCGGCCGGCTGAAGCGTGGCCGGCCAAGCGTGCTCAATCAGCTGCTTAATCTCGGCCCCGTCCGCGGCTTTCTAGCCAAGCGGATGCGCCAGGAGGCCGCGAAGGCGGCGCCGCAGGAGCATTATCCCGCTCCCTATGCACTGATCGATCTCTGGGAGAGGCATGGCGGCAGCAGGACGGCGATGCTGGCGGCCGAAAAGCGGTCCTTCGCCGAGCTGATGGTGACATCGACGGCGCAGAACCTGATCCGGGTGTTCTTCCTCCGCGAGGAGATGAAGAAGCTCGCGGCCGGCGACAACGTCGTGAAGCATCTGCACGTCATCGGCGCCGGCGCCATGGGCGGCGACATCGCCGCGTGGTGCGCGCATCAGAATATCCGGGTCACGCTCGCGGACATGAAGCCGGAGCCGATCGCCGCCGCGATCAGGCGCGCAGCCGATCTTTACAGCAAGATCGTCCGCAAGCGGACCGGTATCCGCGACACGCTCGACCGTTTGATACCCGATCTGGTTGGCGAAGGGGTGCGCCACGCCGATCTCATCATCGAGGCGGTTTCCGAAAAGCTCGAACTGAAGCAGAAAGTCTATGCCGCAATCGAGCCAAGAATGAAGCCGGGTGCGATCCTCGCCACCAACACCTCGAGCATTCCGCTGCAGGAGCTACGAACCACATTGCAGCGTCCTGAGCGCCTGGTGGGCCTGCATTTCTTCAATCCGGTGTCGCGGTTGCAACTGGTGGAAGTGGTCAGCCACGATGCCGCCGACCCGCAGGTGCTGAAACAGGCCATGGCATTCGTCGGGGCAATAGACCGGCTGCCGCTGCCCGTGCAGAGCTCGTCAGGGTTCCTGGTCAACCGTGCACTGACGCCGTATATGCTCGAAGCCATGGTCATGCTCGATGAAAAGATCGACAAGACGGTAATCGATGCCGCGGCGGAAAAATTCGGCATGCCGGTGGGACCGATCGAACTCGCCGACCAGGTCGGGCTGGACATCTGCCTCGCCGTTGGCGACGAGTTGCGCGCGAAGTTCGGCGAAGCTCTTCCGCAGCCGCCGGACTGGCTGCGTGAGAAAGTTGCGAAAGGCGAACTCGGCCGCAAGACCGGCCAGGGCTTTTATACTTGGCGCGAAGGTAAGGCTGAGAAGGGCGGTGCCGGGAATTCGCAGGTTCAGCCGGAATTGATCGACCGCCTGATGCTGCCGATCTCGAACGTTTGCGTCGCATGCCTGCGCGAAGGCATCGTCGACGATCCCGACCTTGTCGACGGGGCCATGATCTTCGGAACCGGCTACGCTCCGTTCCGCGGCGGTCCGCTGAAGTATGCGCGCACCCGTGGCCCAGAGAATGTCGCCGCCAATTTGCGCGAGCTCGCGGCAAAATACGGCGCTCGTTTCGCGCCGGACCCGGGCTGGGATACGTTCAAGTGAGGCGGTGCGTGATGTTGCCTCAGACCAACGAATGACGGACATCATGACCGACCTAACAGCCGTTCACGCCCCGGCGATCAGTGAAACCACGCCGCTCGGCGAACTCTGCACCCGCACGCTGGCAATGCCCGCCGACACCAATCAGAATGGTGACATTTTCGGCGGTTGGCTGCTGAGCCAGATGGACATCGGCGGCGGCGTCTTCGCCTCCAAGCTCGCGAAGTCCCGCACCGTGACGGTTGCAATCGACGCCATGAATTTCCGCAAACCTGTCTTTGTCGGCGATCTGGTCTCCGTTCATGCCACATTGATCCGTATCGGCAGGACTTCGATTGCTGTGCATCTGGAAGCCTGGGTGATGCGCCGCAAGGAAAAGCAGTTCATCCTCGTTACCGACGGCAAATTTACCTACGTCGCGATCGACGATCAGGGCCTCCCGCGGGAAATCCCCCAGGCCGGGCGGCCAGCTACGGCATAGCCGGCACTCCCAGCAAGCCTGTTTGCTGAACCGGAACGGTTTACGCCGCCAGCCGCATTCGTCGATCCGACATAGCGTTTTCGAGCGAAGTGGATGCGGTTTGCCTGAAGAAAACGCGTCAGAAGCAAAAATGCTTTCGGTACCCAGCCTCGACCGATTCTAGTTGCGAACGTCAGAACCATGTCCATATCTTGTCGGTACGACAGGGAACGTTTCCCGCCATTGCCCGTTATTGGCGCGGCCTTTAGGGCCGGAAAAATGCGAGTGGGACATGTCGAAGACCTATATTATCGAAGTCGGTTCTGAATCTGCCGGGATCGTGGTGCGTGATCGCGCCGGGTTCCGGTTCTTTTCGGCCTCTCGGCGGTTCAGCTGCCTCGACGGCAAGCTGTTTCGCAGCGCCCGGGAAGCGGAGCGCGCGGCGAAAAACCGTGCGTTGCCCAAGAAATCCACGTGTCCCGAGTTTGTGAAATCGCTGCGGCGCGCTTTGCCGAAACTTCCCTTTTGACGGAGATGCTGGCCGACGCAGGAAACTGCGTTGACGGCTTCGTCCAACATCAGCACCATGGCATGTCCTGCGGGTCCTGGGTGCTGTTGCTGTAACGACTATCGCCCTCCTCGCATCGAGGTGATCGTCGGTCGTGTGCCGGTTCGACGATCTCATCTCGCGTTAAGGTGATGGAGGGGGCGCGTCCGTGGGTCAGGTTTTCGACCTCGCTATCATCGGCGGCGGCATCAACGGGTGCGGGATCGCGCGCGACGCGGCTGGGCGGGGCAACTCGGTCTTCCTGTGTGAAATGAACGACCTCGCCAGCGGCACGTCGTCGTGGTCGACCAAGCTGGTGCACGGGGGGCTGCGATATCTGGAGTATTACGAGTTTCATCTGGTTCGCGAGGCGCTGATCGAGCGCGAAATTCTCTGGCGGATCGCGCCTCACATCATTCATCCGGTGCGCTTCGTGCTGCCTCATCACGCCGGCCTGAGGCCGGCATGGCTGCTGCGGCTCGGCCTCTTCCTTTATGATCATATCGGCGGCCGGAAGCTGTTGCCGCCGACGCGATCGGTCGATCTGGCGCGCGACAGTGTCGGCAAGCCGCTGAGCCCCGGCCGCTACCGCAAGGGGTTCGAATATTCTGACTGCGTTGTCGACGATGCCCGTCTCGTTATCCTTACCGCGCGCGATGCGGCCGACCGCGGAGCGGATATCCGGACCCGAACGCGCGCGGTCGAGACCCGTCAGTCCGACGGCCTCTGGCGTATCACGGTCGAGGATACGCTAAGCGGCGAACGCAGCACGATCGCCGCGCGGATGCTGGTTAATGCGGGCGGCCCCTGGGTCGAACAGGTGCTGACATTGGGCGCGGGCATCAACACCCGTGCGAGAGTGCGGCTGGTGCAAGGATCGCATATCGTGGTCAGGAAACTCTACGATCACGACCGGGCTTACATCTTCCAGAACAGTGACGGCCGAATCGTGTTCGCCATTCCCTATCGGGATGACTTCACCCTGATCGGCACCACGGATCGCGACTATGAGGGGGACCCCGCCAAGGTAAAGGCCTCAAGCGAGGAAATCGCTTATCTCTGCGCGTCGGTCAGCGAGTATCTGGCGAAGCCGGTGAAGCTGCAGGATGTGGTCTGGTCCTATGCCGGGGTGCGGCCGCTTTACGATGATGGCGCCAGCGAAGCCAAGGCCGCCACCCGTGAATACGTCTTTGAACTCGATACGCCCGGCGGCGCGCCGCTGCTTTCGGTTTACGGCGGCAAAATCACAACCTATCGCCGGCTGGCCGAAGAGGCGCTGGAAAAGCTGTCGCCATATCTGAAAGGGACAAAAGCGCGCGAGGGCTGGACTGCGAAGGCGGCGCTGCCCGGCGGAGACATGGAGGTGTCTGCAGTCGCGGCGCTGACGGCTAATCTGCTGCGCGACTATCCTTTTCTAACGGAAGGACACGCGAAACGTCTCGCGCTCGCCTATGGCACCCGCGCGGCCAAGATGCTGGGTGTGGCGAAGACGACGACGGATCTTGGCCGGGAATTCGGAGCCACGCTCACTGAACGCGAGGTCTGCTATCTGATTTCCGACGAATGGGCATGCACCGTGGAGGATATCATCTGGCGACGCTCCAAGCTCGGCTTGCGCATGTCAGCGGCCGACATAGCGGAGCTTGAATCCTGGTTCGCGGAGCGGACGGAGGCCGGCCGCTCGAGGGAAGCGGAAGCACGGCCATAAGTCTCGCCTCAAGCCTTATTTCACGCCCATGAAATCTCGCTTGCCGAGCTCGACGCCGTTGTGACGCAGGATGTCGTATGCGGTCGTCACATGGAAATAGAAGTTCGGCAAGGCGAAATGGCTGAGATATTGCTGGCCCTTCAGAGTCATTGTTTTGTCGGGACCTGCCGGGAAGGTGACATCGCGGCTTTCCGCGCCATCGAATTTTCCGGGCGCTGCGTTCTTGACGTAATCCGTTGCCTTGACGATCCGCTGCTGCAACTCGTCAAAGGTCTTTTCGGTATCCGGGGTGCTCGGCACCTCTGAACCGGTCAGCCGCGCGCAGGTCTTTACGGCGAAATCGCAAGCGATCTGGATCTGGCGTGTTAGCGGCAGCATGTCCGGATAGAGCCGCGCGGCGAGCAGCGTGTCGGGCGCGATCTTCCGAGCGGTGGCGTAGCCTTCGGCTTTCCTGAGAATGTCGGAGAGGGCGCCGAGCGATTGCAGGAAGGCTGGCGGGACGGAATCGTAAAATGACATGGAATGCCTTTGTCTGTTCTGGTGTGCGAACGCGATGGTGAGACAGCAGAATGCGCTGCCGCTTGCACATGGGGGCTCACGTCACAAGCTGCAACCTCTCGGTCCTCGCCGAATTATCAGCCACAACGATCTTCGCGATCGCCGCCGGGCTGCTCGTTGAACATACTCTGGTCGAAGCCGCGCACCAGCATGTTGCTTCCACTCCAAAAAAGGACCTGAACGAATCTTCTCGGATAAATGCTGGTCCAGATTACGTCTAACTTTAAGGAATTTCGGAACCGTATTTCAGCAGCGAACCGATAACTAGCTTACGGTTTGAGGGAGGCTGTCGTGAGCAAAAATGCCGTGGTCTCTGATGGGAAAACTGACCGGCAGCGCCCGACCCTTGTGCGCCGCATAGCGTTGGGTTGCGTCTTGGTTCTGCTGGCGGTCGCTTTTAAGTTCGTGTTTTTACAACTTGGCTCGACATCGTCACGCGCAGGAACGCCTGAGACATGGGTTGAAATTAAAAACGAAAAGGCCGCGCTCTCACTTGAGAAAACTTCCTTCGCGGGTCAACGGGCTGAGTCGGTAACCTATGTTCACCAGGATGGCAGCCGAAACGATTGGATCCGCGCCGGGACATTCCCGCTGAATTCGTCCAATCTCACTTTCTCGATTGTGAGACAGACCAAAGCCAAACCGTTGACCTTCAGCTTGATCCGAAATCTTGAACACATTGCTGAACTTCGAATGGTGCAGCACACCTACAGGCCGGGATATTACGCACTTAACACGCGGTTTGGCGAACTCCGCGGCGTGAGGTTTGACGTCAACGCCGATGGCATCCGAAAGTATTGTCTTGGCTTTCATAAGCCCCTCAGAAATCTTGTGTTTGTGAAGGGTTACGTTTGCTCACCGGAATTCTCTGAAACCGACCCAGTCCGCGTAGCGTGTCTGGTGGATCAAATTCACTTTATTCGCCCATCCGACGAAACTGTTCTGAATGCAAGTATCGAGCCCGGCGAAGCCAAACAATGTGGAGCGACGGCGCTCGAGTCTTCAAGCGCTGTGGCAAACAGCAAAGACAGACTTTGACCTGCGTCATTCCGGGCGCGAGTGAACGAACCTGGAATCTATTATCCCATCTCGCGCGTTCCATTTGACGCTGGATTGTTGCTGCGCGGCATCCGGAATGACGGAGAAGTCCCGGCCATGTGCCACATTCTCACACCTCCCGCGCATTTGAAAACGCAAAGCTCGTCACGCGTCGCGTGTTCTCATCCAAAATCAAGGTCCGCGTGAGCGGCGGCTCGGCGCGCTGGGCGCAGTTCTCGCGCTCGCAGAGGCGACAGTTGATACCGATCGGCGTGCCCTCGGACTTGTCCAGATCCATCCCGGACGCATAGACAAGCCTTGCGGCGTGGCGGATTTCGCAACCCAGGCCGATAGCGAAGCGTGGTTGCGCCAGCGGATGCGGCGCGACCGGCCGGCGCACCATCTGCGCAACCGAGAAGTAGCGGCTGCCGTCCGGCAACTCGATCACCTGCTTCAAGAGACGATCCGGGGTGTCAAACGTGGAGTGCACATTCCACAGCGGACAGGTACCGCCAAACTTCGAGAACGGGAACGTGCCGGATGAAAATCGCTTGGAGACATTACCGGCGTTGTCGACGCGCAGCATGAAGAACGGCACGCCGCGCGCGTTCGGCCGCTGCAGCGTCGTCAGGCGGTGACACACCTGCTCGAAGCCGGTGTTGAAGCGTTGCGCCAGCACGTGGATGTCGTAACCGAGCGATTCCGCTGCGGCAAGGAAGGGCTGATAGGGCATCAGCGTGCAGCCCGCGAAGTAGTTCGCAAGCGTGATGCGGTAGAGATGACGCGATGTGTCGTCGAGTGCGCCAGCGCGGGCGATGATCGTATCAAACGCGGGCGTGCATTCGGAAAGCGCGATCTGAAACGCAAGCTGGAAAGCGCAGCCGGGGCCGTCCACCAGTTCTGAGATCAAGAGCTGCCGGCGGTGGCGGTCGAAGCGGCGCAGCGTCTCGCGCATCACATCGACCGGCATGATGCGGGTCTGAATCGAATGCTTTTCACGCAACCGCGTGCTCAAAGCCGCGAACAAGTCCTGTGCGGGAACGTTGATCTCGTCGCGCAGGGCTTCCGCTGCTTGTTCAAGCTCGGGGAAGTAGTTGCGATTGGCCTCGATCAGGTCGCGAACCTGCTCGATCGGGTTCGCGTCGAAGCGTCCGCCCATGCTTTCGTCGCGCCCTGCGAACTGTGCCGCCGCCAGCGTTTCGCCGCGCCGCGCCTCGGCATAGGCGGCATAGAGGCGCTGCAATGCGTGGGTCACGCCGGGACACAGCTCCGCGAGATCTCGCAATTCCTGCTTCGGAATGTCGATCTGGCGAAATAGCGGATCGGAAAAGACCTCGTTCAACTCAGCGAAGAAGCGGTCTTCGTCGGCGGTGGCGAGGTCGCGCAGGTCGAGATCGTAGGTCTCCGCGAGGCGAAGAAGGATTTGCGCGGTGACGGGTCGCTGGTTGCGCTCGATCAGGTTGACGTAGCTGGGCGAGATGCCGAGGCCCTCCGCGAACTGGGTCTGCGATAACCCGAGCTGTTGGCGGATGCGCCGGAATCGCGGACCGACGAAGAGTTTTTTGCCGGGATCTGTAGCCATCCTTACGCTCGTTTATGACAATAATTACAAAATAACATTTATGACATGTATATATGTTACATGACATCATCAATTGAGATCAAGCTATCTATACGAATTCGTCTGTTTGGTGTTATTTAGAACCACGATTGCAGTGCAGTTGCGGTGCAATGTCATAAATGTGGTGCTGGAGATAAAAATGGCCAAGACCTTTGAGCAGCTCGTTCCGGCCCCGAACGGTCGTTTTGAGGGGATCAGCCGTTCCTACAGCCCGGCGGACGTCGAAAAGCTGCGCGGCTCGGTGGAGATCAAGTACACGCTCGCCGAGAAGGGCGCGAACCGGCTGTGGAAGCAGCTTAACGACATGCCTTATGTGAATTCGCTCGGCGCCGTCACCGGCAACCAGGCGATGCAGCAGGCGCGCGCCGGTTTGCCCGCGATTTATCTCTCCGGCTGGCAGGTCGCCGCTGACGCCAATACCGCGGGCGCGATGTATCCGGACCAGAGCCTCTATCCGGCCAACGCCGGTCCTGAACTGTGCCGTCGCATCAACCGAACCTTCCAGCGCGCCGACCAGATCGAGCATGCTGAAGGCGGTGCCAAGATCGACTGGTTCGTGCCGATCGTGGCCGACGCGGAAGCGGGCTTCGGCGGACCGCTGAACTCGTTCGAGATCATGAAGGCCTATATCGAGGCGGGCGCGGCTGGCGTTCACTTCGAGGACCAGCTCGCATCGGAAAAGAAGTGCGGCCACATGGGCGGCAAGGTGCTGATCCCGACCGCCGCGCATGAACGCAATCTGATCGCGGCACGGCTTGCCGCCGATGTCTGTGGGGTGCCGACCTTCGTGTTGGCGCGCACCGACGCGGAGAGCGCGAAGCTCATCACCTCAGACATCGATGAGCGCGATCACGAGTTCATCACCGGCGAACGCACGGCGGAAGGCTTCTATCGCCTGAAGCCTGGCACTGGCCTCGATCACTGCATCAAGCGCGGACTGTCGTTTGCGAAATACGCTGACCTGCTGTGGTGGGAGACTTCAAAGCCGGATCTGGAGGGCGCGCGCAAGTTCGCGGAAGCTGTCAGGAAGGTCTATCCGAACAAGATGCTGGCTTACAACTGTTCGCCGTCGTTCAACTGGGAAGCCAACCTCGACAAGGACACCATTGCCAAGTTCCAGAAGGAAATTGCAGCGATGGGCTACAAGTTTCAGTTCGTCACGCTGGCGGGCTTCCATTCGCTCAACCACGGCATGTTCGAACTGGCGCGCGGCTACAAGGCCGAGGGCATGGCGGCATATTCCCGTCTCCAGCAGGCCGAGTTCGCCTCGGAGAAGTTCGGCTATTCGGCGACGCGCCATCAGCGCGAGGTCGGCACCGGTTACTTCGATCTGGTCTCGACCACGATCACGGGAGGCCAGTCGTCGACCACTGCGCTTCACGACTCCACCGAAACCGCGCAGTTCAAGTCGCAAGGTTCGCAGATCAAGGTCCAGGCTGCTGAGTAGACGGCGGAACAGAAGGAGGTTCTCATGACCGGCAGCAATTTCTGGGTGATTGGCGGCGAATTTGGTTCCATGAACTTCCACAAGCTGGTGGAAGGCTCGGCTCAGGTGCAAGGACCGTTCAAAACGCGGAAGGAAGCGGAGGACGCCTGGAGGGTCGTGTCTGAGGAAAACCGTCACCGCGCCGGCGTGCGGTTCTCCATCGTGGAAGAGCCGAATCGCATGGCGAGCTGATGTTGAATCCATCGTAGAAGAAGAAGCGTCCAAGGGAGCAACGGCCCTGCCTGGTATACCGGGCAGGGCCGTTTGTTCGTTCAGAAAGGGGATCGTGGCCGTTTAAGCCGGCTGCGCGCCTAAGCCTTTGGAACTAAACGGCCTTTGCCAGAAATGGAGTACCTGCTAAATTATATAGTTACCGTCAGGTTAAAAAGGCGGCAGCATCTGCGGGAAAGGCTACCGATGTCGGACGGACCGAACATTGGAAGGAGTGTGGCGGAAACGGCGAAGCCGCTGCGGTTGCGCGAGGCACTGTGGCAGGCTCGGATCGAGGCCGCGGATCGAACCGGCGTCGTCGTTGATCTGCGCGACGCGGAAGTGGCGCGGCTTGAGATCTTGAACGAGGCGCTCGATCCGCTGTTCGCGCAAGTGCCGGATCAGATCGATCTATTCGATCGGGGCCTCAGCAAGGGAGACACGCCGCGGCTGTGGATCGACATTGTGGCCCACGTCCTGATGGGACGCGACAAACGCTTGTACCGTTTCGTCCAGGATACCCGGCACGGCCGGATTGTACTCGCGGAATCTCACGACTCGGCCGCGATCGTCAAAGCTGTCACGGATTATGTCGCTCGCCGCATGATCGAGCGCGAGCGTGCGCTATCGGCGCCGTCGCTGTGGGAGCAAGCGGAGGCGAGGAAGCCGCCGCGCGGGCTTTGGACATTCGCGTTCGGATTTATAGCCGGTGTCATCGTGCTGTTCGGCTTCGCGCTATTCGCGGCGCTCAGGACTCCGTGACGCGAGGCACGGCGCTCGCGGTGCTAGAACGTTTCGAGCGAAGTGAAATCCGGTTCGCGTGAAGGAAACGCGTCAAATCAAAAACCTAGAGTCTTTCACCGTTTTCGTGACACGGTGCAAAGACTCTAGGAGTCATTTCCCGGCTGGCGACACCCGCAAGAGGCGTCCGGCAGTGCTATCGGTCAAAAGCCACAACGCGCCGTCCGGCCCTTGGCGAATGTCGCGGATGCGCTCGTTGAGGTCTTCCAGCAGGCGTTCCTCACCGGTCACCTCATTGCCACTGAGCGAGAGCCGCACCAGCATCTTGCCAGACAGCGCGCCGGTGAAAAGGCTTCCTTTCCACGACGGAAACAGCGTGCCGGTATAGAAGGCCATGCCGGATGGGGAGATCGAAGGCACCCAATATTTCACGGGCTGCTCCATGCCTTCCTTTGCGGTGCTGGCATGGATTTTCGCGCCGTTGTAGTCGATGCCGTAGCCGATCACCGGCCAGCCGTAGTTTTTACCCTTGCCGATGATGTTGACCTCGTCGCCGCCACGAGGGCCGTGCTCGACCTCCCAAAGGTCGCCGGTCGCCGGATTGATGGCGAGCCCCTGTTCGTTACGGTGGCCGTAGCTCCAGATTTCCGGCTTGGCGTCTGCGCGGCCGACGAACGGATTGTCCGCCGGCACTGAGCCATCGGGCGCGATGCGGATCACTTTGCCGAGGTGGTTCGCAAGATTTTGCGCCTCGTCGCGATGGTTGAAATGCTCGCCAAGCGTCACGAAAAGATTGCCGTCGTCAGCTTGCGCGATGCGGCAGCCATAGTGATTGCCCGACGACAGCGGGCCCTCCTGCCGGAAGGTGATCTCGACGTCTTGAAGCCGATCCTCACCCAATGTGGCGCGTGCAACGGCGGTTCGTCCGCCACCTTCCGCCGGCTCTGCGAAACAGAAATAGAGGGTTTTGTTGGTCACGAACGACTTGTCCAGCACAACGTCCAGCAGCCCGCCCTGACCGGAGGCCCAGACTTCGGGCACGTTCTTGAGCGGCGGCGACAGATCACCGTCGCGGCTGACGATGCGAAAGCGCCCGGGCCGTTCCGTGACCAGTATCCGCCCGTCCGGCAGCAAGGCGAGCCCCCAAGGATGGACGAGGCCGCGGGCAATGGTTGAGACCTCGATCGGTCCGGCTGACGACCGGAACGATTTGCTTTCGCTGCGCGCGTTGGCGGCGAAGAAAGCCGCGAGGACGGTGGCCGCGCCCAGAATGGCCGTAACCCGCACGATTGGTCTTTTCATCGAACGCTCCTGGCGGCGAGCGATGGTCACACGGAGAGACATGGTTGGCCGTCACAAAATTGTGAGGAACCAATGTACATTGCAAGGAGTGCGGTTCAGATCCCGATTGGCATAGCCATCGCAACCTTGATCGACATCATCGCGAAGGCGACCGAAACGACGACTGCAAAAGCAGAGATTGCGAGTGAGGCCGCAACAGCATTGGTCAGACGCGAGGACGCGACGGGTGCGAAGCGCCCTCCAAACCATCCGCTCGAACCTCGCGACCGCATCATTGTCGGATCTCCACAAGCACTGGCGAATCACCAGCCTGGACAATCTTTCACCAAGCACGGGCAGGATTGGGGCAAGTTGAATGAGGCGAAGTGGTTCCTGCCTTGTGATATCGAAGCCCTTAGCCCGGTGTCGGCCGCACGGATCAAGCCCTTGCGATTCTGATTGCGGCATCGTCCGAGAAAGCCGCGCTGCCGTCCATGGTTACAAAGCCGGGCTGCTGTTCAACCCGCCGTAACCAGGCGCGGATCGACGGGAACGTCGCGAGGTCGAAATCGCATTGGTCGGCGACATGGGTGTAGGCATAAAGTGCGATGTCGGCGATGGTCAGTTGCCCGGCAGCGAAAAAGTCATTGGTTCTGAGATGGTTTTCCATGACCTGGAGGGCCGCATAGCCGCGCTCCATCCAGTCTTCCAGCGCGTGAGTCTGCAGCTCGCGGCCTCCCTTGACCAGCGACAACCAGAAATACGCGGCGCCAATGTTCGGCTCCAGCGCGTGCTGTTCAAAGAACATCCACTGCAGGGCTTCGGCGCGCTCGATCGGTGAATTCGGAGCCAATGCGGTTCCGATCGTGACATACCACAAGATGGCATTGGACTCGGCGAGGTAACGCCCTTCTGCTACCTCCAGTAACGGTACCTGTCCGCTCGGGTTCTTGGCGAGAAAATCCGGCGTGCGGCTTTCGCCGCGCAGGATATCGATTTCGATGGCATGATAAGGCACGTCAAGGAAAGTCAGCGCGAGGCGAACCTTGTAGCTGTTTCCCGAGCGCTGCATTGAATAGAGCTTGTACATTACGGAGCTTCGCCTGATCGCTGGAGCGTCCGGCCCACTCGCCTGCAACGCAGTGCAAGAATAGTGGTCGCACGCCGCTCGCCGCAAGGTCTTGCCGTTTGGAAAAGTAAAATTGAACTGCCGCAAAGTCGTGCGGGAGATTTTATTGCGCGATCAACGACCCGATTAGCATCAAGGCTTGTTTGCAACTGCGTCAAGATCGAGATAGCGCATCCGTTTGGCTTCACGGCGACCTCGCGCGACGGCATCGAGCACGAGTCCGATTGCCAGGCTGAGGAATCCAAGCTGGGCAATCGCCGCGGCGAGTACCGCAGTTGGTATTCGGGGCACAAGGCCGGTTTCCAGATAGGTCGCGATGAGCGGGATGCCGAGCCCAAGACAAACGAGCAGAAGCATGGTGCCTGCAGCACCGAAGAATCGTAGCGGCTGCGTTTCCTTGTACAGCTTGAAAAGCATCAGCAGGATGCGCAGGCCATCGCGATAGGTGCGCAGCTTGCTGGTCGATCCATCGGGGCGTGTGCCGTAAGGCAGCGCCATTTCACCGGTCGCGATCTTCAGGTCGAGGGCATGGACCGAGAGCTCGACCTCGATCTCAAAGCCTGCCGACGACACCGGAAATGATTTGGCGAAGCGGCGGGAGAGAACTCGATAACCCGAGAGAATGTCGGTGAAGCCGTCACCAAACATGTGCGCCATGACGCGATTGAAGAAGAGGTTGCCAAACCGATGGCCTGACGGAAAAGCCTTATCGTCGCCGTTACGGGTTCCGATCATCATGTCGAGGTTGCGCACGACAAGCGCCTCGATCAGCGCGCCGGCGGCGTCCGGTTTATAAGTGCCATCGCCATCCGCCAGAACGTAGATGTCGGCGTCGATATCCGCCAGCATGCGGCGGACGACATTTCCCTTGCCCTGCAGCAGTTCACGGCGAACGACAGCACCGGCCGCGAGCGCTGCGTCGTAGGTGCCGTCAGTGGAATTGTTGTCGTAGACGTAGACCCTGGCGCCGGGCAGCGCGCGAAGGAATCCGCGGACTACACCGCCGATGGTGACTTCCTCATTGTAGCAAGGGAGAAGCACGGCGATCGTTCGATTTCGCACCATGCTGCTCTGCGCGAACATGCCGTCGATTTCGTCGCGGATCCGGTCAAGCCTTGGCAAGGACATCACTCCTGAAGATAATGCCGGCTTCCATAGCCGCCCGGCGCAGGATGACGACGTAGAGCATCATCATCACGATGAGACCAAGGGGAAGACCGCTCGCGCCGGCAATGATGCGTGTAAGAAGCGGCGTGATCCACGCCAGCGCCAGCAGCGAAAGTTCGTAGGATATGAAACCGTGCGCCAGACCGTGACGGGCGAGAAACGCGATCGCAATGCCGAGAACGACGAGATCGTAGTCCAGTACATATGGCGTGACGAGCAGCGATGCGGTGCAGAGTGCGGCGGCTTTCAAATCATACGAAACTCGCGAGCGCCATAGCCATGCAATGCTGATTGCGAGCGCGGCGGCCAGCATTGCCTGAGCTGCATAGGCAAGATGGATTCCGCCATCCCACATCCTGACCGCTGAAAACAGCGATTGGATTTTGTGCCAGCCGGTGGCGCCCTGTTCCAGGATCACCGTTCGCGTAAACGTCGTCGATACCGCGAAGGCGTGCCAGATTTCGGCGCCGGATATCGCGAAGCTGGCGACCGTGAGTGCCGATGCGGTGAGAGGCGCCGCGGCAAAGGTCGTCCAGCGCCCGCCGGCAAGCAATGCGATGGGGATCAGCACGCCAAACTGTGGCTTGTAGATCAGGAGGCCGATGAGGATGCCTGAAACCCACGGCCGGCGATCGAGTAGCACCAGCGCGCCGCCGATAAGCGTCGCGGTGAAAAATGCGTTTTGTCCGTGGCCGATATTGATGAAGACAGCCGGAAAAGCCAGCGCCGGCAGCCAGGTCCCGGGACGCCGGACGATGGCGCAGACCGTCACGAGGTAACCTGTCAGACTGGTCACCAGCCATAACAGCAGGCCCCAACCGTAAGGAAAGGCGGCGATGGCCATCGCGATGGCAAAGAAAAATGGCGGATAATGCCATCCGTAGAAGGGCACCGGCCGGCCGCCGAAGATGGCCTGTTCGGCGGCATGCTGTAGTCTGGGATCGTAGGCGTCAGGCGCCAACCCCTGCCAAGCCAGGGCGCCGGCGGCGTAGACATTGGAGAAGTCCGTTCCGATCGGCTCGCCGCGCCGGTCGATGAGCCCGTCCGACGCTGCGACCCACACGACGATCGCGATGGCGCAGAGAACCAGCAAAATGATGCTGTAGCCTTGCAGACGCTCCGCAGTCAGCCATTGTCCGGTTCGAATCTTTTGCCAAAAACGGGTCATGTCCCAATCGCTGCATGCGGAGGTCCGGCGGACACTAATCGTTGGTATTTAAGGTTCTCTGAAACCTATCAGATGTGCGCCGGTCAGCATTGTTCTTGCGGTGCAACGTAACGCACACTAATGTGTTTGCGATCCCAATCACTGAAATGGCGTGGAAATGGTGACCGACCACGCTTGCTAGGAGATGACGATGTCGTTCCTGTCTACTGCGCTCGATCGTGTGAAGCCGTCCGCGACCATCGCGGTCACGGATAAAGCACGTCGGCTCAAAGCGGAGGGGCGGAACGTGATCGGTCTCGGCGCGGGTGAGCCGGATTTCGATACACCGGCCAATATCAAATTGGCCGCGGTTCATGCCATCGAGGCGGGCAAGACCAAGTATACGGCGGTCGATGGTATCCCCGAACTGAAGCAGGCGATTATCGCCAAGTTTCAACGCGAGAACGAGCTGACCTACAAGCCGAACCAGATCATTGTCGGCACCGGCGGCAAGCAGGTGCTCTACAACGCGCTGATGGCGACCATCAATCCGGGTGATGAGGTCGTCATCCCTGCGCCGTACTGGGTCAGCTATCCCGAAATGGTGGCGTTGGCGGGAGGCGAGCCCGTGCCCGTGGTTTGCACGGCGGAGTTCGGGTTCAAGTTGCAGCCCCAGGCGCTGGAAAGAGCGATCACGCCGAAGACCAAGTGGATCATCCTCAACTCGCCGTCGAACCCGACCGGCGCGGCCTATACGCGGGCCGAATTGAAGGCGCTGACCGATGTGCTGGTGAAGCACCCGCAGGTCTGGGTGATGACCGACGATATGTACGAGCATCTGATCTATGACGAGTTCGAATTTACCACTCCTGCGCAGGTTGAACCAAAATTGTTCGATCGCACACTCACAGTGAACGGAGTGTCAAAGGCCTACTGTATGACGGGTTGGCGTATTGGCTATGCCGGGGGTCCCGTTCAACTGATCAAGGCGATGGCAACGATCCAGTCGCAATCGACGTCTAACCCGTCGTCCGTCTCGCAATGGGCGGCGGTGGAAGCCCTGAGTGGCCCGCAAGGGTTTATCGAAGCGAATAACAAGATATTCAAGGAGCGTCGCGACCTCGTAGTGGCGATGCTGAACCAGGCCAACGGCATTGATTGCCCACGGCCGGAAGGCGCGTTCTACGTCTATCCGTCCTGCGCTGGCGCCATCGGCAAGACCACGCCGTCGGGCAGGAAGCTCCAGACGGATGAGGATTTCGTTACCGAGTTACTGGAGGCCGAGGGAGTTGCGGTGGTGCAGGGGTCCGCGTTCGGCTTAGGACCGGCCTTCCGTATCTCTTATGCGACTAAAACGGCGGATCTCGAAGAGGCCTGCAAGCGCATCCAGCAGTTCTGCGGCAATCTGCGCTGATCGCCTTCGCGGCAGCAATACATTGCCCAATACCTGCCCAAGTCTGGAGTAGCTATGTCCTGATATTCATTAAGTTTTAGCAACGTGTCGGCATGTTGATGCCGCAATGTGGCGATTGCCTTGTTTTGGACACGGCGATTCCATCATGTCCCACACCTTTACCGATTCCACGCCTTTCCCCCTTTCCCGATTCCAAGCGGAGATTATTCCATGAACTTCCCGAGACTTCTCGCCGTGGCCGCCGTGACGCTCGTCGCGTCAGTTGCGAGCGCCCATGCTCAGTATAATACCGTCCAGGCCGGTGTCCTCGAATGTGCGGGCGGCCAGAACGTGAGCTATGTCGTTGGTTCGACAACCGAGCTGCAATGCATCTTCCGCAGCAACAGCGGAGCGCCGCCTGAACCATATATCGCGCGCATTCAGCGCTTTGGTCTTGACCTTGGCATTACTCAGCAGACCGGTTTGGCATGGATGGTCCACGCGCCGGGTGGGCGGCTGGGCCGCGGAGCACTTGCCGGTCACTTCGGCGGGGTCGGCGCTAACGCGACGGTCGGAGTTGGGATCGGCGCGAACCTGCTGGCCGGCGGTTCCAACAATTCGATCTCGCTGCAGCCGCTGAGCCTGCAGGGCCAGACCGGCCTTAGCGCCGTGGCTGGCATCGTCGATGTTGATCTGCGCCCGGTGGATCTGCGCCCGGCGCCACGCTACAGGCGGCATCGGCACCACCACCATCATCATCATCACCACCATCATCATCACTGATCGGATCGGACGACCAATGAGGCCCGCGAAAGCGGGCCTCATTTTTATGGCTTATGGTTGAGGCGTTCATGACGGCGGGGCGCGTCTGGTGAGCGGCAGGCAGGTGCGATAAAAAAGCACGTTTCGCAACTCATTGAGTGGCCGTTTTTGCATCACACCACCAAATTCATCCGGAGTTTTGCCATGCGCGGTTTTTCAGCTCTGGCGGGCGCGGCGGCGGCGCTGATCGCGTTGTATGCGGGCGCCGTTGCGCAGCAGCCCTGGCAACCTGTCAAGGTCGGCGTTCTCGAATGCCGCGGCGGAGCGAGCGTTGGGTTTGTCGTCGGCTCCGTTACCCATCTTGGCTGCGTGTTTCACGCCGACGGCCTGCCGGAAGACCGTTATGTGGCTACGATCCGCAAGGTTGGGGTCGATCTCGGCATTACCCAGGAATCGGCGCTGGCCTGGGGCGTTTACGCTCCGGTGGCGCGGCTCGGGCCTGGCGATCTCTCGGGTAACTACGCGGGCGCGCAGGGCAGCGCTTCGGTCGGCGTTGGTCTCGGCGGCAACGTTCTGATCGGCGGCTCCGCCAATTCGATCGCGCTGCAACCGCTCAGCGTGCAGGGTCAGGTCGGCCTCAACGTGGCGGCGGGTCTCGCTGCGCTGGAATTGCGTCCGGGCCGCTAGAATCTTTCACCGCTTCACGGAAACGGTGAAAGACTCTAGCTTTTTGATCTGACGCGTTTTCTTCACGCGAACCGGCAGCCACTTCGCTCGAAAACGCTCTAGCAGGCTTCGCCGAATCCGTCCGGCGTTTCGCCCCATTGAGCCGGGCTGCGCGTTGGCTGAACCGTCGGCGCGGATGTCCCGACGCGTTTTCCTGCTTGCCAAATTCCGTCTGCGGGAGGAGCATCGGCTATCGCCGACCCAATCATGGGCCGACTTCCAGACCAGGAGGCGGCAATGGGACAAGACCTCAGAAGTCCCCAAGGGGGATCTCAAGGCACTCAAACGTCGGGTCCCCGGTGCATTGCGCTGGTGGGCCCGTTCCAGAGCGGTAAAACCACACTTCTCGAATCCATCCTTGCCCGAACGGGCGCAATCCCCAAAGCAGGCAGCGTCGATCAAGGAACCAGCGTCGGCGACGCCAGCGACGAAGCTCGCCAGCACAAAATGGGAGTCGGACTCACTCCGGCCACCGCCTGCTTCATGGGCGAAGCCTATACTTTTATCGACTGTCCGGGTTCGATCGAATTCGCACACGACATGCGCGCTGCGATTCCCGCGGTCGATGCGGCGGTGGTCGTGTGCGAGGCGGACGAGCGCAAGTTGCCGCAGTTGCAGATTATCCTGCGCGAACTGGAAGATTTGGGCATTCCCCGTTTCTTGTTCCTCAACAAGATCGACAAGGCGAACAAGGGCGTTCGCCAAACCTTGGCAATGTTGCAGCCGGCGTCGCGGACTCCGCTGTTGCTACGGCAGATCCCGATCTGGAACGGCGATTTGATCGCCGGATTTGTCGATCTCGCGCTGGAGCGCGCCTTCGTCTACCGCGAGCATATGGCTTCCGAAGTTGTCCAACTGAACGCCGGCGATCTCGACCGCGAGAAGGAAGCGCGGTTCTCGATGCTGGAGACACTCGCCGATCACGACGACGCGCTGATGGAGCAACTGCTCGAGGATATTGCGCCGCCGCGGGATGCGGTGTTCGACGATCTCGCACGCGAGCTGCGCGATGGCCAGATTTGCCCTGTATTGCTCGGCTCGGCTGCGCGCGAGAACGGCGTGTTGCGGTTGATGAAAGCGCTGCGCCACGAAGCGCCTGGCATTAGCGAGACGGCGAAGCGCATGGGCGTGGCTGATAGCGAGGAGGCGCTGGCCTACGTGTTCAAGACCATGCACCTCCAGCACGGCGGCAAGCTGTCGCTGGCGAGGGTGCTGACAGGTCGCTTCGACGATGCCGCGACGGTGCATGCGTCGTCAGGCGAAACAGGAAAAATCTCCGGCATTCTCGCAGCTACCGGCGCGCAGGAGACCAAGCGCGCATCGGCGTGCGCGGGTGAGGTGGTGGCGTTGGGCAAGCTCGAGGCCGTCAAGACCGGCGATACGTTAACGACCGCCCGGATCGCGCCGCCCTCGTTGGTCAGCATCGCGCCGTCCGCGCCTGTGCTTGCAAGGGCGCTTGCCGCCCGCGACCGCAAGGACGACGTCAAGCTCGGACAGGCTCTCATCAAGCTCAACGAGGAAGACCCCTCGCTTGCCGTCGTTCACAATACGCAGACTCACGACACCGTGCTGTGGGGACAAGGCGAGATGCATCTACGCGTTGCGCTCGAACGGTTGCACGGTCGCTTTGGGGTCAATGCGGATTCACATCCGCCCGCGATCAGCTATCGGGAAACGATCCGCAAGCCTGTCAGCCAGCGGGGACGCCATAAGAAGCAGTCCGGAGGGCATGGCCAGTTCGGCGACGTGGTGCTGGAGGTTCAGCCCTTGGCACGCGGCGCGGGTTTCGTCTTTGTCGACAAGATTGTCGGCGGCGCGGTGCCGCGTAATTATATCGGTGCAGTCGAGGACGGCGTCGTGGACGGACTCGCCCGCGGTCCCCTTGGCTTTCCGGTGATTGACGTGCAGGTGACGCTGACCGATGGATCCTACCATAGCGTCGACTCCTCGGATCAGGCGTTCCGCACCGCCGCCCGCATCGGGGTAGCCGAAGCCTTGCCGAAATGTCAGCCGGTGCTGCTGGAGCCGATTGATGTGGTCGAGATCGTTTGCCCGAGTGACGCGACCGCGAAGGTCAACGCTATCCTGTCGGCGCGTCGCGGCCAGATTCTTGGTTTCGACAGTCGCGAGAGTTGGGCCGGCTGGGACTGTGTGCGAGCGATGATGCCGGAAGCCGAGATCGGCGATCTCATCGTCGAACTGAGGTCGGCGACGGCGGGAGCGGGCAGTTTTACCCGGGAGTTCGATCGCATGGCCGAAGTCACCGGCCGGACCGCCGACCAGATCATCGCTGCGCGTCGGGTGGCGGCTTAGGGTTGGGTCGGTGCGGCTGCACGGCGACCGCACCGGCGGCATTGACAGGCGCGTCAGCTTGCATGATTTCATCGGGTGCCGCCTGATGGTTGGCGCGTCACACGACGGGATGCATGATGACAGCCGGGACAACAGGCCGGGCCGCCTGCCTGATCGGATGGCCCGCGGCGCATTCGCGCTCGCCGCTGATCCATCACTATTGGCTGCGCGTGCACGGAATAACGGGTGGCTACAGCATTGAAGCGATTCCGCCCGAAGGATTCGCCGAATTCGTCATGCATCTTTCGACGCACGGCTTCGTGGGCGCCAATGTCACGATCCCGCACAAGGAGCGGGCGTTGCAATTGACGGAGCCAGACGAGCGCGCGCGAGCCGTCGGCGCAGCCAACACCCTCTATTATGATGGTGCTATCCTGCGGTCCACCAATACGGACGTCGAGGGTTTCATCGGCAATCTCGATGCCGTCGCACCGGGCTGGGATCGCATCGAGGATGCGCTGGTGCTTGGCGCCGGCGGGTCGTCGCGGGCCGTGGTGTTCGGTCTGATCGAACGCGGGATCAAGCGCATCCATCTCGTGAACCGTACGATGGAAAGGGCGCAAGTGCTTGCGGATCAATTCGGACCCACGGTCATGCCAGCGGCTTGGAACACGCTTGGCGACGTGCTGCCGCGCACTGGTCTGCTCGTGAATACAACCTCGCTCGGCATGAACGGGCAGCCGCCACTGGACATCGAGCTGCCGCTGCTGCCGCAGGATGCGGTGGTCGCCGATCTGGTCTATGTTCCTCTGGAAACGCCATTGCTGGCTGCGGCGACGGCGCGGGGCCTCAGGACCGCAGACGGCCTCGGGATGCTGCTGCATCAGGCCGTACGCGGATTCGAGCTGTGGTTCGGAGAGCGTCCCGTGGTGACGCGGGATCTACGCACGCTGGTCGAGGCCGATCTCCGGATCCCTCATCCCGCGACTTGAGATTTACGATTGGCCCGGTATTTTCAATTGTTCCATTTTGCCGCAATCGCCTCTCTTTGTCTTGACCCCCGGGAGCGCTTGATCCAAAGCGAACGTCATGTCCAATCTCGATCCCAGCATCCCTGAAGCTATGGAAACCACGCCGCTCGGCCTCGCTCGGCGAGGCTTTCGCGGGCGGGTGACCGCCATCATGGTCGACGGCGACCACCTGGGGGTGTCTGCAATGGAGATCGAGAGGCGTCTTCTTGAGTTTGGCATCGTCGAGGGCGCGTCGGTTCAGATCCTGCATGAAGGGCCGATTGGCCGGGATCCGATAGCGGTTCGGGTTAACGGCACGACGATCGCGCTGCGCCGGCGCGAAGCCATGGCGGTCATGGTCGGCGGGCTAGCGAAAACCATCGCATGACCGCAATCGATGTGAATGACTGGCGTATCGCCCTGGTTGGGACGCCGAATAGCGGCAAAACCGCCTTGTTCAATGCGCTTACCGGCAGCCGGCAGAAGGTGGCCAACTACGCTGGCGTCACCGTGGAGCGGAAGTCCGGGGTTTTGCGCACAGCATCCGGCCACCGGGTCGATCTGATCGACCTGCCGGGGACTTATTCATTGCGGGGCCGCAGCCCGGACGAGGACATTACCCGCGACGTCATTCTCGGCAAACTTGCGAGCGAAAGCCCGCCGGACTTTTTGCTCTGCGTCGCCGACGCCACCAATCTTCGTGTGGCGTTGCGCCTGGTGATCGAATTGAAGCGTGTTCACCGGCCGATGCTTCTGGTGCTGAACATGATCGACATCGCGCGGCGTCGCGGCGTCGGCATTGATCTCGACAAGCTTTCCGCCGAACTTGACGTGCCGGTCGTCACATCGACCGCCGTGCGGCGAGGCGGCATTGACGATCTCCTGCACAGGATTGACGACATCGCCGGCAAGCCGGCAGGCGCCATCGTCGGGAGCGACTGGACTACGCCGGGCGTATCAGATCTTCGCGCGGCGCAGCGCGAGGCTGATCGCGTGATCGGCGCTGCGGTCAGCGAACCGGCTAAGCCCGATACATGGACCACGCGCGTAGACGCCGTGCTGCTGCATCCGATGTCGGGCATGATCGCGCTGCTCCTGCTTCTGTTCGTGGTGTTTCAGGCCGTGTTCGCCTGGGCCCAACCGGCGATGGAATTGATCTCCGGCGGCTTCGATGCGCTCGGCGCCTTTTCAGCGACTGTGCTGCCGGAAGGATTGCTGCAGAGTTTCATCCAGAACGGCATCATCTCTGGCGTCGGCAGCGTCATCGTGTTCCTGCCACAAATCCTCATTCTGTTTCTGTTTATTCTGCTTCTTGAAGACCTCGGCTACATGGCGCGTGCGGCGTTCCTAATGGACCGCATCATGGGTGGCGCCGGACTGCACGGCCGCGCTTTTATCCCGCTGTTGTCGAGCTTCGCCTGCGCGATCCCGGGGATCATGGCGACGCGGGTGATCGATAACAAGCGCGACAGGCTGACCACGATCATGGTCGCGCCGCTGATGACCTGCTCGGCGCGCATCCCGGTTTATACGCTGATCATCGCGGCGTTCGTGCCAAACCGGCCGGTGCTCGGCATTCTCGGATTGCAGGGGCTCGTGATGTTCGGGCTCTATGCGGTGGGGATCTTCAGCGCGCTCGCGGTGTCATTCGTGGCCAACCGCTTCTTCTGGCGTGACAGCGCGACGCCGCCCTTCATGCTGGAACTGCCGGATTACAAGTTGCCGCAACTGCGCAGCGTGCTGATGAATCTTTACCAGCGCGCGATGGCGTTTCTGAAGCGTGCCGGCACCACGATTTTTTCCATGATGGTTCTGATCTGGTTCCTGGCGTCGTTCCCCCGTCCGCCGGCTGGCGCCACCGAGCCTGCGATCGATTTCAGCCTTGCAGCCATGATCGGCCGCTGGATCGAACCTGTGCTCGCGCCGATCGGGTTCAACTGGCAGATAAGCGTTGCGCTTATTCCCGGCATGGCTGCGCGCGAGGTGGCGGTGGCTTCACTTGGCACCGTCTATGCGATTGAAGGAGGCAACGAGGCGGCGGAACAGATCGGTCATATGCTGGCCGGAAAATGGAGTCTCGCGACCGCGCTGGCGTTTCTCGCCTGGTATGTCTTTGCGCCGCAATGCGCCTCAACGCTCGCCGTTATCAAGCGCGAGACCGGCGGGTGGCGCTGGGTGATGATCACATTCTTCTACATGCTGTCGATGGCTTATCTGGCGGCGTTCGTCACCTATCGCACCGCGCTGGCTTTAGGTTGGGGCTGACCGCCGGTCCGGCGCGCGCCTTCGGCGTTTTTGGCCACAGCAGGTCGAAGCTGGACCCTGAATCCCACATTCGCCGGAACCGACGCTTACATGATGGCGTTACATTGGCTGCCCACACCGGGAGAAAGCTATGGCGCGGCATGACGGTGAGACGGACGACCGGAACCAAAAAACCAAGGAAGAACTGGACAAGGAACTCGATCGCGCCTTGAAAGAGTCGTTTCCCGGTTCGGACCCGTTGAGCGTCACCCAGCCGGCTCCTGAAAAACCTGCCGAGGAAAAACCCGCCAAGGATCATTGAGAGGACGGAGGTGGAGAGTGGCTGCCTCGTCCTGACATGCCAGAGAATAGCGATCTGGCCATTTCCCCCAAATTCCGGTAACGGTTCATTATATTTTTTGAAGTCGTTTTATCTTTAGGGGCGTTATAAGCGGCCTTGCGATATGCTCGACATCCAACGATTCGATGAGCCGAGCTCAAGCGTAGCGGTGAGCAAAGAGCGGGTCATGGGGGGAAAATGAGCCGCAAATATTTTGGAACCGACGGCATTCGCGGCCGAGCTAACGGCTTGATCACGCCGGAACTGGCGATGAAAGTTGGACAGGCCGCTGGGTTGGTGTTCCAGCGCGGCGAGTACCGTCATCGCGTCGTGATTGGCAAGGATACGCGCCTCTCCGGCTATATGATCGAATACGCGCTGGTCGCTGGCTTTACGTCGGTTGGCATGGATGTACTGTTGCTCGGTCCGATGCCGACGCCCGCAGTAGCGATGCTGACCAAGTCCATGCGCGCTGACCTCGGCGTCATGATTTCAGCTTCGCACAACCTTTTCGAGGACAACGGCATCAAAATGTTCGGCCCGCGCGGCTTCAAGCTGTCCGACGAGGTCGAAAAGAAGATCGAGCAGTTGCTCGATGAAAACCTCGACAAGAAACTCGCGCAGAGCGGGAACCTTGGCCGCGCCCGTCGTATCGACGGCGTGCATGATCGCTACATTGAATTCGCCAAGCGCACGCTGCCGCGCGAACTTAGCCTTGAGGGGCTGCGGGTCGTGGTCGATTGCGCCCACGGCGCAGCCTACAAGGTGGTGCCGGAGGCGCTGTGGGAACTGGGCGCGGACGTCATTCCGATCGGCGTCGAGCCCGACGGCTTCAATATCAATAAGGAATGCGGCTCCACCGCGCCGGAGGCGCTGTGCCGCAAGGTTCGCGAGATGCGCGCCGATATCGGCATCGCGCTCGACGGAGACGCCGACCGAGTCATCATCGTCGACGAGCGCGGCCATGTGGTCGACGGCGATCAGCTTCTCGCAGTGATTGCCGAGAGTTGGAAGGAAGACGGCCGGCTGACCAGGCCGGGGATTGTCGCTACCGTGATGTCCAATCTCGGCCTTGAGCGATTCCTGAAGGATCGCGAGTTGTCGATGGTGCGGACACCTGTCGGCGACCGCTACGTGCTCGAGCAGATGCTAAAGCATGGCTACAATCTCGGCGGCGAGCAATCAGGGCACATCATCTTGTCGGACTATGCGACCACTGGAGACGGATTCGTGTCTGCGCTTCAGGTGCTTGCCGTCGTCCAGAAGCTGGGACGCCCGGTCTCCGAAGTCTGTCACAAGTTCGAGCCGCTTCCGCAGATATTGAAGAACTTCCGTTATCGCAACGGCAAGCCGTTGGATCGCGCGGAGGTGAAGTCGGCCATTACAGCGGGCGAGAAGCGTCTCAATGGCCATGGTCGTCTGTTAGTCCGTTCTTCGGGAACCGAGCCTGTCATTCGCGTCATGGGTGAGGGCGATGACCGTATCTTGGTCGAGGAAGTCGTGGACACGATCGTTTCTGCATTGGGAAACCCGGCGGCGGCGTGAAACCGCAGCCAGAACCTTGAGCCGTCGGGCCGCGTTGGCGAATATCCTGATGCATCCCAGCTATAACGATTGGTGGACGGCCGGGCGCCCGCGTCGTAACAGGCTCCGGTTGTAACAACCGGAAAGCCGTCCGTGGACAAGCCTGTCATCTCCGAGGAAACGCTGGTTACGCCGGTCGTGGTTTCCAGGATCACGGATAAGGCCGCCGCTGCAGGTCCCGCCTATCTGGTGCTCGGCGGCATCAGCTTTTCGCATTTTCTCAACGACACCATGCAGTCGCTGATCCCCTCGGTTTATCCGATCCTGAAGGAAAACTACGCGCTCGACTTTGCGCAGATTGGAATGATCACGCTGGCGTTTCAGGTGACCGCCTCGCTGCTGCAACCCGTGGTCGGCTATGTCACCGACAAGAAAGCCCAGCCGTTCTCACTTGCCGTCGGCATGGGCTTTACTTTCGTGGGGTTGCTGCTGCTGAGTGTTGCTCATGTCTACGGAATGATCCTTGTTTCCGCTGCACTGATCGGCCTTGGCTCTGCTGTGTTTCATCCGGAGTCCGCGCGTATCGCGCGAATGGCGTCCGGCGGTCGTTATGGCTTCGCGCAATCGGTTTTTCAGGTTGGCGGGAATTTCGGCTCGGCGATGGGGCCGCTCCTGGCGGCTCTGATCATCGTGCCGTTCGGGCAGCCCAGCATCGCGTGGTTTTCGTCGATCGCATTCATAGCGATCGTCGTCCTGCTTCAAATAGGGCGGTGGTACAAGCTGCGGATCTCGCCGCACGAGAGCGCCTCGCCGCGCCGGTCGTCGGAGACACCGGCGCCCGCGCGGACGGCGCTCGCACTGACGATTCTGATCGTGCTGGTGTTCTCGAAATACATCTATATGTCGAGCCTGACGAGTTATTACACCTTCTATCTGATTGAGAAGTTTCACGTCTCAACGCAGACAGCTCAGCTTTTGCTGTTCGTGTTTCTCGGCGCGGTTGCCATAGGCACGTATTTCGGCGGTCCAATCGGCGATCGCTTCGGACGCCGCTATGTGATCTGGCTGTCGATCCTCGGGGTGCTGCCATTCACGCTATTGCTGCCGTTTGCAAATCTTGCTGGCACAGTGGTGCTGACGGTCGTCATCGGTGTCATCCTCTCATCCGCGATGCCGGCGATCATTGTGTTTGCGCAGGAACTGATGCCGCACCGTCTCGGCATGATCTCAGGCATGTTTTTCGGCTTTGCATTCGGCGCGGCGGGACTTGGTGCCGCGCTGCTGGGCGAGGTCGCGGATGCCAAGGGTATCGAGTTTGTCTATCAAGCCTGTGCGTTCCTGCCGGCGATGGGTCTGCTGGCAATGTTCCTGCCGAAGATGCCGAAAATCCAGCACTCTTAGTCGCCGCTGTAGGATCGCTCGTCCACGGACTCGTGTGGCAGCATCCATCGTGACGGTTCGCCGTGCCGATCACGCCAGAATAAACTTACCGAAAATCAACCTTAAAAATTAGGGTTAAGCGACTCTTAAGGATTTGGTGTCATCGTTCCTCCGAATTGGAGTGGGGCCGCACTTGCCTCACGGCACAAAGGGACGAAGCCGATGCGTGGTGTAAAATTGCTCGTAGCCGCCGGAGCGGCATCACTATTATCATCTGCCGCACTCGCCGCCGACCTGCCCATCGCGCCTCCGCCCTATTACGCCCCGCCGGTCGTGGGTTTCGGCGGCTGGTATCTGCGAGGCGATATCGGATTCAGCAACCAGCGTGTGAACAACATCGCAATGGCGGATGGCCGCAACGCGCAACTGCTGTCGTTGCAACAGACGACTGCGTTCGATGCCGCCGGCATCTACGGCGTCGGTGTCGGCTATCAGTTCAACAACTGGTTCCGCGGCGACTTCACAGGCCAGTATCGCGGGAATTCGAATTTCAAAGGCACCGATCTTCTGACCTATCCGGCAGGCGGCGGGATCGTCGGAAACGGTATCAACAACTACAACGCCACCAAATCGGAATGGCTTGTGTTGGCAAACGGTTATGCCGATCTCGGCACCTGGTGGGGCGTCACGCCATTCATCGGTGCAGGTGTCGGCGCGGCGCGCGTGACGATTGCCAATTACACCGATACCGGCATGGTCAACAATAACGGATTTGGCTTCGGCGCCTTCCCAAGCTTCGCAAACGCGCCGGCTGCGTCGAGGTGGAATTTTGCGTGGGCACTTCATGGTGGTTTGGCCTACATGGTCAATCCGGGCCTCACGATTGAACTGGCTTACAGCTATGTGAATCTCGGTTCTGGGACGACGGGCGCGGTTTCCGATTACACCGGATTCACGCGGGGCGTTCCGATGCAGTTTAACGACATCACGTCGCATGACGTGAAACTCGGCGTGCGCTGGTATTTCAACACACCGCCGGTCTATGCCCCGCCGCCGCTGATCACCAAGGGCTGAGCTCTATCACCTCTTAACGGCTCTTAACGGCGTGGGAAATGTCCCGCGCCGTTTTGCTTTTGTGCGGTCGATCCCCGACGGTTGCGAAGGGTCGGGCACGTCGATGGTTTGTCGACAATATGAAGCAATCACGCTGAGCAACAACGATTGGTTAAGGTTAACAGCTGATAATCGACACCACTCAAGTTGTGGTCGATGGAGCGTTCACGATGCGTAGACTTCTGCTGGCGGCGGTCATTTGCGGAGCGGCGCAGGGCGCATATGCAGCCGATATGCCCGACCTTCCGGTTCTGCGTGGATCGTATTCCGAGGGCCTCAGCACGGTGCGGACGGTGTGGCAGGGCTATTACATCGGCGGGCAGGCCGGCGTCGGTGAATCCGACATGAAATTCACCGGTGCAACGCGTGACATTGTGGCGCGACTACTGTCAGGAACGGAAATGGAGCAGCAGCAAAATATCTCCTCGTGGCCGGTGCTTGGCAAGGGCTCCTCGCGTGGCGATGGCTGGGGCGGCTTCGTAGGCTACAATAGCCAATGGGACGATGTCGTGATCGGTGTCGAAGCCAATTACATGCACGGCTCGTTTGGCGGTTCGCAAACCGGATCGATGACCCGGTTTTTCACGCTACCTTCGGGTTATACGGATTCGGTGACCAACCAAGCTAGCGCAAGCATGTCGATTTCGGACATTGGAACATTGCGCGCACGCGCCGGCTACGCGGTTGGAAGCTTCCTGCCTTACATGTTCGGTGGATTGGCACTTGGCCAAGCGAATATCGTCAAGACGGCGCGGGTGTTTGGGACTCAAAATAATCCCAATGTGGCGCCACCTTTTGACGTCGTACCGTTTGACGATAGCGCAACCGACGTAAGGCGCAGCAGGCTTCTGGTTGGCTACTCTGCGGGTCTCGGGGTTGACTTCAATCTGATTGCCGGATTGTTCCTTCGCGCCGAATGGGAATACATGCGCTTAGCCACTCCGATCGATACCAGCATCAACACAGTGCGCGCTGGTGTGGGCTACAGGTTCTGATCGTTCGGTTCATCGCGGTTGTCATCCAGCGTAACTGCCGGGAATGTCCTTGACGGGATCGGCTGATTCCCATATCCACAGCGGCGGGACACCTCCCCCCAACGGGAGGCTTGCTATCTGGAAGGATAGATCATGACCGTTGCGAAGCCTGCTTCGCGGCCGAACGTGCCGCATTTCTCTTCCGGCCCATGCGCCAAGCGCCCCGGCTGGACCCCCCAAAATCTCAAGGACGCAGCCCTCGGCCGTTCGCATCGCGCGAAGATCGGCAAGACCAGGCTCAAGCTCGCCATCGATCTGACGCGTGAGGTTCTGGAAATTCCGGCTGACTACAAGATCGGCATCGTGCCGGCGTCCGATACCGGCGCGGTCGAGATGGCTTTGTGGTCGCTGCTCGGTGCGCGTCCGGTAACAGCAATCGCCTGGGAGTCTTTCGGCGAGGGCTGGATCACGGATATCCTCAAGCAGTTGAAGCTGAAGGATGTCACCAAGCTCACTGCGGGTTATGGTGAGCTTCCCGATCTTGCCAAGGCCGATCCGGCCTCAGATATCGTTTTCACCTGGAACGGGACGACCTCCGGCGTGCGTGTGCCGAACGCGGACTGGATCAGCGCCACGCGCGAAGGTCTCACGATCTGTGATGCGACGTCAGCCGCTTTTGCGCAGCCGCTCGATTGGGCCAAGCTCGATGTCGTCACCTTCTCCTGGCAGAAGGCGCTAGGCGGCGAGGCGGCGCATGGCATGCTGATTCTCAGCCCACGCGCCGTGGCGCGGCTTGAGAGCTACACTCCGCCGTGGCCGATGCCGAAGATTTTCCGCATGACCAAGGGCGGCAAGCTGATCGACGGCATATTCGCTGGCGAGACCATCAACACGCCGTCGATGCTGTGCGTCGAGGATTATCTCGATGCGCTGAACTGGGGCAAGTCGGTTGGCGGCCTCAAAGGCATGATTGCGCGCGCCGACGCCAACACCAAGGTGTTGAGTGATTGGGTGGCGAAGACGCCGTGGATCGATTTTCTGGCCCAGGATCCGGCGATCCGGTCCAACACATCGGTCTGCCTGAAAGTCGTCGACTCCACGATCACGTCGTTGCCGCCAGAATCGCAAGCCGATTTCGCCAAGAAACTCGTTGGTGCAATTGAGAAAGAAGGCGCGGGCTACGATTTCGGGTACTACCGCGATGCGCCACCGGGTCTGCGCATCTGGTGCGGTGCCACGGTGGAGGCGAGCGACGTCGCACTGCTGACGCAATGGATTGATTGGGCCTTCGCCGAGGCCAAGGCTTCGCTTGCGAAGGCGGCGTAGTCTCTAGGCTCGATGCCTTGTTTCCCTCTCCCCCTGTGGGAGAGGTGCCCGAACGAAGGGAGAGCGGGTGAGGGGTGTTTCCCGTCGCCGCTTCAACCCTCACCCGCTCAATCTCGTTTCACTCGATTTCGTCACCCTATGAGCGAACTTCGCTCGTCTCGGCTCCCACAAGGGGAGAGGGAAGAAACGGTCTCACAACTCACCCCGGCGCAGCGCGCCGTCCCTCTCCCTCAAGGGGAGGATAGAGGACAACATCATGACCAAACCCAAGGTTCTCATTTCCGATGCGCTTAGCCCCGCCGCCGTGCAGATCTTCAAGGATCGCGGCATCGAGGTCGATTTCCAGCCTGCGCTCGGCAAGGACAAGGACAAGCTCGCCGAGATCATCGGCAACTATGACGGCCTTGCCATCCGCTCCGCCACCAAGGCGACCGCGAAAATTCTCGCCAATGCCAGGAAGCTGAAGGTGATCGGCCGCGCCGGCATCGGCGTCGACAACGTCGAGATTCCGGCGGCGACGGCCAAGGGCGTCATCGTCATGAACACGCCGTTCGGCAACTCGATCACGACCGCCGAACATGCGATCACCCTGATGCTGGCGCTGGCGCGCGAAATTCCCGCCGCCGATGCTTCGACCCAGGCCGGCAAGTGGGAGAAGAACCGCTTCATGGGCGTCGAGATCACCGGCAAGACGCTGGGCGTGATCGGCTGCGGTAACATCGGCTCGATCGCCGCCGACCGCGCGCTCGGCTTAAGGATGAAGGTGATTGCGTTCGATCCGTTCCTGTCTCCGGAGCGGGCCAAGGATCTTGGCGTGGAGAAGGTCGAACTCGACGATCTGTTTACACGCGCCGACTTTATCACGCTGCATACGCCACTGACCGATAAGACTCGCAACATCATCGACGCTGCCGCCATCGCCAAGATGAAGAAGGGCGTGCGCATCATCAACTGTGCGCGTGGCGGCCTGGTGGATGAGCAGGCGTTGGCCGACGCGCTGAATTCCAAGCATGTTGCCGGCGCGGCCTTCGACGTGTTTGTCGAGGAGCCCGCCACCAAGAACGTGCTGTTCGGCCATCCCAACGTGATCTGCACGCCGCATCTCGGCGCCTCCACCACCGAAGCGCAGGAGAACGTGGCATTGCAAGTCGCCGAGCAGATGTCGGACTATCTGCTCACCGGTGCGATCACCAACGCCATCAATTTTCCCTCGATCACGGCGGAGGAAGCGCCGAAGCTGAAGCCGTTTGTCGAGCTTGCGGAAAAGCTCGGCTCGTTCGCCGGTCAACTCACGGAGACCGGAATCTCAAAGGTGACCATCACTTATGAGGGGCACGTCGCCGAAATGAAGATCAAAGCGCTGACCTCGGCGGCGCTGTCGGGCCTGCTGCGGCCGATGCTGGGCGATGTCAACGTCGTGTCCGCGCCGGTCGTCGCTAAAGAGCGCGGCATGGTGGTGGACGAGGTCGTGCGCGCCGCGCAGAGCGATTATGAAAGCCTCATCACGGTAACGGTCGCAACCGAACGGCAGGAGCGTTCGGTGTCGGGAACGGTTTACGCCGACGGTCAGCCGCGCCTCGTCGACGTTAAGGGCATCCGCGTCGATGCCGAGTTCGGCAAGTCGATGATCTACGTCACCAACGAGGACAAGCCGGGCTTCATCGGCAAGTTCGCCTCTCTGCTCGGTGACGCGGGCGTCAACATCGCGACGTTCAATCTCGGTCGTAACAAGCAAGGCGGCGACGCCATCGCGCTGGTCGAGGTTGACGGCAGCGTGCCGGAGAACGTTCTCGCCAAGGTGCAGGCGCTGCCGCAGGTCAAGCAGGCCAAGGTGCTGACCTTCTGACCGACCGAAGCCCGATCATGATGGATCTACGGCTAGAGCCTTTCCGCTTCTGATGAAATCAGAAGCGGTGCTCTATGATTTTGATCTGACGCGTCACGCAAACCCGGCATCCACTTCGCTAAAAACACTATAAAGTTAGCCCGACGTTTCATCACTTCATCAGCGCGCGAACCTCGTCGCGCAACGACTGACGCGAGCCGTCGTGCGAATAGAACATATGGCCGCCGGGATAGACCACAAACTTGACCCGATCGCGTGAGCCGAAGGTCGGCAATTGATCGAGGCGGATCTGGGAGGCGAGATATGGTGTCGCCAGATCAAACAATCCATGTGCGACAAGCAGCTTGAATTTTCCGTCCGCAGCAAGCAGTTCGCGGATGTCCGACACCGACTCGACGGACGACCGGCTCTTGCCGAAATCCCATTCCCGGTTGACGCTGCGGCTGAGCAGTTCATAGGAGCCTGCCGGCCGCCAGTTCAGCTTGTGTGCGTAGAGTTCGAACGCCGCCGATGTCAGCGCGGACAGCAGTGGCTCCTCCGAAGGGTCGTTGAAGTCGCTGGCGCCTGATTCCGGGTAGGGGTCGAACCCCAGCACCGAGGCATCATAGCGTCCGGTTACCTTGCCGCCGCTGCGGTCGAAGGCGCGACGGAATTCGCTGACGTCGAATCGTCCGGCGAGGCGGCGGCTCTCCGCCTGATTGATTCCCGTCAGCGACGCGAAGCGGTCGGCAAGCCGTCGCGTGGCTTCCGCATCGGCCTGTCCCTTGACGAGGTCGATCAGGAAGTCGCCCCGCGCATAGGCTTCAACGTCTGCCATGTCCGCGCGGGTCAGCGTTCCGTCCTTCTCCTTTTCCCGTGCAACCGCCGCCATGCTCGGCAGGCTTGCCACGAACCGGGTCAACCCCGCGCCCAGCACGTCGCCGAAGTCAAGCGCCGGGGAAATCAGGATCAGCCCCTTGACGGCGACGCCCTGCCGGGTCTGCAGGTTACGGGCGATCTTCGGTCCACGAATGCCGCCATAGCTTTCGCCGGTGATGAATTTCGGCGACTGCATCCGGTCGGCTTTCTCCAGCCAGCGCCGGATCACCAGAGCAATCGAGTCCACGTCGCCATCGACTGTGAGGAAGCGTTTTCGTGCGTCGTCCCCGTGCGTCACCATGCGGCTGTAGCCGGTGCCCAACGGATCGATGAAAACGAGATCGGTGAAGTCGAGCCAGGTTTCCGCGTTCGGCTCCAGCGGCATTGGAATGGAAGGGCTGGTGATCGCGCGGTCCATCGGGATGCGCCAGGGGCCGTTGCTGCCGAATTGCAGCCACGCCGAAGAGGCGCCGGGACCACCGTTGAAAACAAAGGTCACCGGGCGGCTACGGGGATCGGCGCCGTCGAGTTGATAGGCTGTGGTGGCGATGTCCGCTTGCGGTTCGCCTTTGTCGTTAAAAATATGAATCGTGCCCGCCGTTGCGGCGAAGGCCAACGTCCGGCCCGGTAGGACGAGCTTGTGCCTGGTAGTCGAATCCGGCGGAAGCCGGCGGCGATTGTCGGCGGTTGCGGCAGGCTGGTCGCCGCCGTCCCGCGGGTCGGCAGGCGTGGTTTCTGCATGGGGCGATGGCGCGCCGGATGCCCCCTCGCGCGCGTAAGCGGCAGAAGGAGCCAGTATCGCCAGCAACATCGCTCCCGCGCATAACTCGCGGGTTATCAGACGGCGCATCTCTCCTCCTGTCTCGGCGATTGAGCGGTAAGCCGAACATTGATTATCGAGCGTCCTTGAAAACTGTGGCGGGCACGGGACCGCACGGAAGCCGCAGAGCGCCACGTTTGTCAGGATGAATCAACGGCTTGGAGGGGCAGTTCGGGGCCGTTCCGGCTTGCGTCAACCGCACGCATCCTTTATCCGATGAGACGCCTCGCGTGCTGGCGGCTTTGTATTGCGTCTGTCGTGTTTCGGCTGGCGGGGTGGTCCGGAAGATCGCTTCATTTTCGCTGCGATCTTTGTTTCAAGCGAGTTTCCGAACCCACACCATTTACGACAATCACGAGTTGCCGGTGCCCTTCGAATTCGAGGTTCGTTACCGAAGGCGCTGTAGAGACGCGCCCCACTTTTGCAAGGAATTTCCGCGGAAATGACCAACGTTGTCGTCGTCGGCGCCCAATGGGGCGACGAGGGAAAGGGCAAGATCGTCGACTGGCTGTCGGAGCAGGCGGATATCGTCGTTCGCTTCCAGGGCGGCCATAATGCGGGTCATACGCTCGTTATCGACGGAAATACCTACAAGCTGGCATTGCTGCCCTCGGGGGTTGTCCGCTCGTCGAAGCTGTCGATCATCGGCAATGGCGTCGTGTTCGATCCGCAAGCCTTCGTCAGCGAGGTCGAGAAGCTGAAGGGGCAGGGCGTCAAAATCGGCCCCGACAACCTGCGCGTTGCCGAGAACGTCACGCTGATCCTGCCGCTGCATCGCGAACTGGACAGCCTGCGCGAGAATGCAAGCGCGGCGACAGCGATCGGCACCACCCAGCGCGGCATCGGTCCGGCCTATGAGGATAAGGTCGGCCGCCGCGCCATCCGCCTGATGGACCTCGCCGACCCGCAGACGCTGCCGCACAAGATCGAGCGGCTGCTCACCCATCACAACGCGCTGCGCCGCGGCCACGGTATCGCGGAAGTGGATAGCGGCGCGCTGTTGAAGGAGCTCGCCGCAATTGCGCCGCGTGTGCTGCCTTATGCTGACAGCGTGTGGAATCTGCTCGATCACAAGCGCAGCGAAGGCAAGCGCATCCTGTTTGAAGGCGCGCAGGGCGCGTTGCTGGACGTCGATCACGGCACCTACCCTTACGTCACCTCCTCCAACACCGTTGCAGCCCAGGCGGCCACCGGCACCGGCATGGGACCGAGCGCGCTCGGCTACGTACTCGGTATCTGCAAGGCCTACACGACGCGTGTCGGCCAGGGGCCGTTCCCGACCGAACTCACGGACGAAATCGGCGAAACGATCGGTCAGCGCGGCAAGGAATTCGGCGTCAACACCGGGCGCAAACGGCGTTGCGGCTGGTTCGACGCCATGCTGGTACGGCAGACCGTGCGTACCAGCGGCATACATGGCCTTGCACTGACCAAACTCGATATTCTCGATGGCTTTGACACCATCCAAGTCTGTACCGGCTACCGTCTCGACGGCAAGGACATCGACCATCTGCCGGCCGGAGAGGGGGCGCAGGCTCGCATCGAGCCAATTTATGAAACGATCGAGGGCTGGAAGGAGCCAACGGCCAACGCGCGTTCATGGGCGGCCTTGCCGGCTCAGGCCATCAAATATGTTCGCCGGATTGAGGAACTGGTGGGGTGTCCGGTCGCCCTGTTGTCTACCAGCCCCGAGCGCGAAGACACCATTTTAGTTCAGAACCCTTTCGAGACTTAACGGGGTGTTACGGGAATGCGTTCAAGGTTAATATTCGTGCATTGAGGAGACATGGCTGATTATTACCCGCTGATCGCACGCGCTATCTCTGGACTGGACGTCAACGCGCCCGGCGAGCAGCGGCGCGCGCTCTATGAGCGGGCAAGGACGGCTCTGATCGCTCAGCTCCGCGGCGTCGAGCCGCCTTTAAGCGAGTCCGAGATCACCCGCGAACGGTTGGCGCTGGAAGAGGCTGTGCGCAAGGTCGAGTCCGAGGCTGCCCAGCGCGCCCGCGAGGCCTCGCGTAGCGGTGGTTCGCGCTCCGGCGATGCTTTCCGTGCCGCGACGCGCGCTGCGATGAAGTCGCAGGACCCGGCTGCCCCGCCGTCAGCCCGCTCGCGCGTCAACGCGACACCGCAACCGCGCAATCTGCGCGCTGACTCACCCCCATCTGATCCACCCTCATCCGCCAATCCGCCGCCGTCTTGGCGACCTTCCGGGCCACCAATCCCAATACAGGATGAGCCGCCACCGCCTGCCCGCGAGCGGCAAAGCCAGGGGCAGCCGCGCCGCAATCTCGAGCCCGATCGCCCGCCGCCGCCGGTTCCGGGTTTTCGAGACGTTACCGCGGATGCTGACGATCTCGGCCGCGCCGCGGCGCAAGCCAATCGCTCGGCCCGCCGCACCTATGCCAATGTGCGATCACAGTCACCCGAATTCGACCGGCTTGAACCGAGCCTTGAGGATCGCGGTGCGTTCGAGGGAGCGTACCCTTCCAATGGATCGTCCTTCGGCGGTGCCGTGGACGACCAACCGCCGCCCCTGCCGCGTTCGTGGCCGCAGCCTGGTCGCGACAGACCGAAGCGCGTGTTCGGCGGCAGCTTTCCGCTGAAGACTGCGATCGCGGTCGGCCTGGTGTTGATCCTCGCCGGAGCTGGAATTGTCTGGGGTCCGAATGCGGTTTCGGCCGTGCGCGGGCTGTTCGATTCCTCAAACCAAACTGCCGAGGTTGCGAAGCCGGCCACGCCGGGACTGAAGCCGAAGATCGCTGATCGGGTCGGTCAGCCTTCCATATCCGAAACGATTGCGCCGGTGGCGCAGCGCGTCGTGCTGTATGACGAGGATCCGTCGGATCCCAAGGGCAAGCAGTATGTCGGCTCGGTGGTGTGGCGCACCGAAGAAGTGAAGGGCGCGGCTGGTAACACGCCGGAGATCGCGGTGCGCGCCGAGATCGAAATTCCCGAACGTAAGTTCAAGATGACGATGTCGTTCCGTCGCAACACCGACACCTCGCTGCCCGCCAGTCATACTGCGGAGCTGACCTTTGTGTTGCCGCAGGATTTCGACGGCGGCGGAGTCTCCAACGTCCCCGGCATCCTGATGAAGTCCAACGAACAGTCCCGCGGTACGCCGCTGGCGGGACTTGCCGTCAAGGTTACCGACGGCTTCTTCCTGGTCGGGCTATCGAACGTCGAGTCCGATCGGGCGCGTAATCTTCAGCTCTTGAAAGAGCGCTCGTGGTTTGACGTGCCACTGGTCTATACGAATCAACGTCGCGCGATCATCGCCATCGAGAAGGGCGCGCCGGGGGATCGTGCGTTCAACGAGGCTTTCACGGCGTGGGGCGAGTAGAGAGTCGCTTCTGAGAACCAGAGGTGACGGACTCAGGGAATACTCCGCACCACTCCCGCATGACCAGCAGATATCGAAAACGTACCTTTATGCGGTGCGGTCCTCGCCTGCGGGCGAGGCCGTGCTCGTGACATGATGCGACTTGGCCTCGGCGGTCTCTGCTTGGCTCGCCAACGTGCGATGCTCTGGCCCGATCTGCTCGGCTGCGTTGTCGAGCAACTCGCGCAAGTGCGCGACATATTCGGCGCCAAACTTCTGCGGCGGAATCTGACTCATGCAATGCCCCTCCCCATCGACATGATCTCCAAAGTAAAACCAGTTTCCGATGCGATCATGCAAGACGCTTGAGCAGAGAAAGTGGCGGCGCAATGGGGCGGAGTTGCGTCTTGGGCAGGGAGATGTCAGGGCAGACCGCAGCGTTATTCCGATGCGAAGCCACTGATGATTACATGTGAGCAACGAATGATGGAATGATGTGCGAAGGCGCCACGATGGAACAGGAGACCTCATCACGATCGTGCGCGGCCGCGTGACGTAGCTTGCGAAAATTGCCGGGAGAGCCCATGTGAACGCCATGAGATCCATGCCGAACGACGATTTGTATTTCCGCGATACCTCCCGATCCCGGGGATCGGCACGCGCAAAGATCATCGATCAGGACGGTCGTGAAATTCCTGCGGGCCCCGATGGTTTCGAGGCCGGCGCATTCGGGGCATTTAAGCAAGGCGCCTCGGCATCCGGCGGTTTTGAATTCATCGCGGCATTTCAGCCGCTCACCCGCGAGCAGCGGTTGGCACGGTTGGACGCGATCGCGAAGCTGCTTGACGTTGCTTTCGTCGTTCCAGGAACGAACATCCGCTACGGCATCGATGGCTTGATCGGGCTGGTGCCGGTGATCGGCGACGTCATAACCACGGCGTTCTCACTATGGCTTGTGCGAGAAGCGCGGGCGCTTGGTGCGCCCTGGCACATCACCGCACGGATGTTGAGCAACGTTGCGGTTGACGGGGTGGTCGGATTGGTGCCCGTGGCTGGCGATGCCTTCGACGTGATGTTTCGCGCTAACGTGCGCAACGTGCGGATGTTCAGGCGCTGGCTCGAGCGGCAGCCACGTTAGAGCACGAGCCCGACTCGAAGCGCCGCGCGAACGCACAGAAGAAACCGGTTCTGATAAGATCCGTGCTTAATCAAAACATCAAAGCGAGAGTCCGATTCAATTCCGTTGGAGTCAGGTGAATCAGACCCGGAATCATCAAGCAGCGTCCTTCGAAGCTCTTGTTTCCGCGGATGCCGTCTCGGATTTGCGGCGAGGCAGCGGAAAATCGTGGCTGTCATAGAGCGAGCGGATGCCGTTCTGATCGAAGCGAGCTTCGTCCACCTGAAGATACGCGCCGTTCAGTGAGTCGGCCGGTAGTTCCTCGATTGCGAAACGCACGGCGTCGGCCGCGGTATCGAAACGGCGGTAGGTAAAACCGGCACGCCTTTTCTTGCGAACCGCGGCGGGAAACAGTTCGGCGGATTTCTTGAAGCTGAAGGCCATGGCGGAACCTCTACAAATTCGTGTACGCAACGGATCAATGCACTGGCACCGGCCACCCCTGGCCGCTGAGCATCGGCATGTCATGATGAACAGTTATATAGGTGCGCGGGGCAGAAATTGCGACCTTTTAGGGCCGGGATAATGAATCCGGGGTCCAAAACCAGAATTTCGATAAAAAGTTCGGCAATCTACTAAGATGGCCCCGGGGTGAGCCGTTTACTCTCGCCCCGTCGGGTCAGATTGGAGTGTCCACCCACAGCCGGGACCATCGTGGCGCGAGAAGGGCGGAATTCGAGGTGGCCCGCCGCCGTTATTTGGGCTCGAGTTTAACGGCAGCTGAATTGATGCAGTAACGCAAACCGGTGGGCCCCGGACCGTCATTGAAGACATGGCCGAGATGACCGCTGCATCTCGAGCAGAGCACCTCGGTTCGGATCATGCCGTGGCTGGTGTCGTGCTCCTCATCAATGTGACTTTTGACCGCAGGCGCGGTGAAGCTCGGCCAGCCGCACCCCGAATCGAACTTGGTGTCGGATTCGAACAGCGTCTGCCCGCATCCGGCGCAGACATAGGTACCCGTGCGGCGCTCGTGCTCGTATTCGCCGGAGAACGGCTGCTCGGTCGCCTTCTCGCGCAAGACCGCATATTGCATTGGTGTCAGTTCCTTGCGCCACTCGCTGTCGCTCTTCGTGATTTTGGCTGGCATTGTCCTGCTGTCTGGCATGACTCCTCCTCTATTCTTCAGTTCGTGTTCCTGGCGCTGCCGACCAGCGTCGGCTTCTGGAGATAGTCGGGTGCGAAAACCTTCTGCAAATTCCGGACCTTCGGAAGGTCATGATATGCAATATAGGGTTGGTCGGGATGCAGCGTCAGGTAATCCTGATGATAGGTCTCGGCTGGAAAAAATCCCTGCAGCGTTCCAACCCTGGTCACGATCGGCTTGTTGTAGACCCTGGCGGCGTTGAGTTGGGCGATATAGGTATCGGCGACTTTCTTCTGCTCGTCGTTGAGCGCGAAAATCTCCGAGCGATATTGTGTGCCGGTGTCCGGCCCCTGGCGGTTGAGCTGGGTCGGATCGTGCGCCACCGAGAAGAATATTTGCAGTATTTTTCCGTAGCTGATCCGCTTTGGATCGAACTTGATCTCGACCGACTCCGCGTGTCCCGTGGCGCCGGTGCTCACCAGTTCGTATTCGGCGGTTTTCTTCGCGCCGCCGGCATAACCCGAGACCGCGTTGACCACGCCGGCGGTGTGCTGGAACACCCCCTGCACACCCCAGAAGCAGCCGCCGGCGATGACCGCGGTCTGGATGCCGTCGGCAGCCTTCACATCCAGAGCCGGCGGCGGAATGATCACGGCGTCTTCGGCGCGGGATGCTCCGGAAAGGAGCCACGACAGCGCAACTGCGCCAACGACAGTAGCGACGGCGAAGGCCCTGCGGCAGAACGGATTGCGGGTCATGCGTGAGTCCTTGGCACGGTTGAAAGGTATGCCGCACAACAGCGCCGTTTTTGCAGCGTACGTGTTCAAGATACGCGGAGATGGCCGGTTTGGTTACCGGTCGTTATGTCGTGGCAGGCCACGAATCCGTGAGCAGCGTCCTTTGGGCGATGGCCGGCGGTATAGCGTTTTCGAGCGAAGTGGATACCGGTTCGCGTGAAAGGCTCCAACGCGGGAAGCAGGCACGACTCGCTTCTCCGCCACAGCTACTTGAAGCGCGGCCGTTTTGCATCGGCTCGGCGGAAACGCACCCCCTCCTTGTCGCCAAGACGCGTTGCGACGTAGCCGGCTTCGATGCAGGCTTCACGTTGCGGCATCCGTTCCTTCTCCGCACGTGTCGTATCCCACCACGACGCGCGCTGCGCCGCTCGCGGAAGATCGTCGTCGATAATTTGCTCGATCTGCGCGAAGCTCAGGACGAATTCGATCTGCGTCTGTTGTTTCAGGTAATCGCGCAACGCATCGTAGTTCGGCACCTTATTACGTCCTGAGATATTTCTTCATTTCCGCGCGCAGGCCCTCGCGAAGGTCGGGGCGCGCCATCCCGTAAGCGATATTGGCGCGCAGGAAACCCGCTCGCGAGCCGCAGTCGTGGCGCTCGCCAGCGAATTCGAGACCATGGAAGGCTTGCGATTTCGACAGGCCGATCATGGCGTCGGTGAGTTGGATTTCGCCGCCGGCGCCGCGTTCTTGGCTTCCGAGAATTTCGAAGATCTCGGGCTGGAGAATGTAGCGCCCGGTGATGGAAAGGTTAGAGGGGGCTGTGCCCTTCGGCGGCTTCTCCACCATGCCCTCGATCTCGAAGGTATTGCCGTTGCGCTTGCCGACTCCGCAGATCCCGTAATTGTGGGTCATGTCGTCGGGCACCGCTTCCACCGCGACAATGTTGGATTTCGGTCCGAGATTCTCCGCGGCCTGCATCATCTGCTTGAGGCAGCCCGGCGTGTTCAGCACCAGTTCGTCCGGCAGCACCACCGCGAAAGGCTCGTGGCCTACGATGTCGCGGGCGCACCACACCGCGTGGCCAAGCCCGAGCGGCGCCTGTTGTCGGGTAAAACTCACCGCGCCCGCTTCGGCCTGGAATTGAGCCAGCAGATCCATCTCGGTCTTTTTGCCGCGCGCCTTCAGCGTTTCGTCCAGTTCGAACTGGCGGTCGAAATGATCCTCGATTGCGCTCTTGTTGCGGCCGGTAACGAACACGAAATGCTCGATGCCGGCTTCCTTGGCTTCGTCGAACACGTATTGGATCAACGGCCGATCGACAATCGTGAGCATTTCCTTCGGCATGGCCTTGGTGGCAGGAAGAACGCGGGTGCCGAGGCCGGCAACCGGAAAAACGGCTTTGCGGATTTTCATATCGATTCTGTGGGTTGTTTTGCAGGCGGGATGATACGATCAGTTGGTACGTTGTTAGCCGGTTTTGCAGCCGGGAACAAAGATGGATATGTGGTTGCTGCCGGTGACCCTGTGGGGAAGCATCATAAGATGCGGTGAATGTGTTCCTCTATTCCCGGTCAGGTGCCCTGCCGCTTCAAGCGGAGTTCCGTCGGCGCATGAACCGGTTAGGTTCAAGCTGCGGCCGACTGTCCCCGGCAGGCAGGAAAAAGATTCGCTGTTAAGCCGATGGAAACCGTGACAGGCCCTCCTGAGATCAGGATACTCCATCAAATATAGGTCAGATAAAGGTCCGGAATGGTTGCGACTGTGATGCAAGGATGGATGCGCGGAATAGGTATGGCGGCCGTTTTAGCGCTTGCAGTGCTTGTGCCGCCAGGCGAGGCGCGCGCCCAGGCATCGAATGGCAACGGCATCCAGGGTTTCCTTGACAACCTTTTCACCGGGTCGGTCGAGAATGGCGGGCAGGGCGCGTCCCTGCCGCCGCGCGGCGGATCGGAGCAGCTTCAGCCCGCCCCGAAGCAGGCCGCAGGTTCGGAGGCGTTACCCTGGAGCGGCGAGGACGGTGCGTCTGGTCATCCGCTGATGACTGCGAGCGCGATTCGTCAAGCCGCGGCGAATTTCCAGAACTGCGTTGCGGCCATGTGGCCTGACGCGGCGCGACGTCACGTTACGCGCGAAAATTTCGAGCGCTTCACTGCGGGATTGTCGCCAGATCTCCGCATCATGGACCTGATGGACTCGCAGCCGGAATTCACCAAGGCGATCTGGGATTATCTCGATATCCTGGTCAACGATGCGCGGCTCGCGCGTGGCCGCGAAGTCCTCGCGAGCTACAAGCGCCAGTTCGACGCGGCGGAGAAGGCCTATGGTGTTGACCGTTACGCCATCGCGGCGATCTGGGGCATCGAGTCGAATTATTCGACGCGGATAGGCGATCGCAGCGTGCTGCAAGCGACTGCGACGCTGGCATGCGTCGGCCGCCGCCAGACATATTTCCGGGACGAGTTTCTGGCCGCGCTTGAGATCCTCAATCGGGGCGATCTGCGGCCGGAGCAGATGCACGGCTCATGGGCGGGCGCGTTCGGCCCTACGCAGTTCATGCCGACTGCATTCAAACGTTACGCGGTTGATGGCGACGGCGATGGCCGACGCGACGTGGTCGACGATCCCGCCGACCTGATCGCATCCACCGCCAACAACCTGAAGAAAGACGGTTGGCAGACCGGCAGGGCTTGGGGTTACGAGGTGGTCGTTCCCAAAAACTTCGACTACATGCTGGCGGACAGCGCCAAAGCGATGACGCTTGCACAGTGGGAGCATCTCGGCATCCGGCGTGCCGGCAACAAGGCGTTCCCATATTCCTCCGACCGCGCCTATCTGCTTGCGCCCGCTGGTGCTGGGGGACCATGTTTTCTGATGTTGCAGAATTTCCGGGTCTTCATGAAGTACAACCCGGCGGAGGCCTATGCGCTGGCGATCGGCCACTTTGCCGATCGGTTGCGCGGCGGGGAACCCTTCGTGCAGCCGTGGCCACGGCAGGAGCGGGTGCTATCCCGTGCCGAGCGGCTCGAGTTACAGCAGCTATTGGTCCGGCAGGGCTTTTATCGCGGAACTCCCGACGGCCAGATCGGTAGCCAGACGCGGGAGGCACTGCGCGGCTTTCAGGCTTCTGTCGGGGCGCCTGCCGATGGTTTTGCGTCGTCCGACGCGCTGGAACGGCTGCGGCGGCGGTAGGGCGGCCTGGGCATCAAGGTAATGCCAAGGGAATGGGGTACTGCATACTTGAGGCCGCAAGCTTACACCCCGATTTTGGCGTGAAAATCGCCCGCTTGCGGCCCGATTTCGTTATTATGGCATTGTCAGGTTTTCCTTTGCGATTGAGCGTATGTCCGGACCCAAATCGTTGCTTCGCCGACTAACCCAACGTGGACCATGGATCGCGCTGGCGGTTGTTGTTGCGACGCTGGCCACCGCGCCCGCGTCGGCGCAGTTTTTCAACTTCGGTTTTGACCGCCCGGCGTCAGCCCCGGCGCGTCGCGGCGGAGGTGGGGGCGGAGGCGGAGGCTGGTTCGGTTCGGACAATCCTTTCTTCGCACCCTTTCAACAACCGCCGCCAAGGCAACAACAGCAGCAGCAGCGGCCAGCCGAAAATAATTCACACGCGCCACCGCCTGAAAAGCGGGACACGGTGGCCGAGCGTAATGTGCTGGTGCTCGGTGACGCCATGGCCGACTGGCTTGCTTATGGCATCGAGGATGCTCTCAGCGAAACGCCCGACATGGGCGTGATCCGCAAGCATAAGACGGTTTCCGGCCTCATTCACTATCAGCCGAAGGGCGAGCCCGCGGATTGGGCGGCCGCGGCGAAAGCCATTCTTGCGACCGAAAGACCGGACGCCATCGTGGTGATGCTCGGGTTGCACGATCGCACGGCGATTCGCGAAGCGCCGGAAAAGGACAAGAGCGGCAAGGCGGACGACAAAACGGACGACAAGAAAAAGGCCGATGCTAACAAGAAGGAGGGAGCTAAGAACGACAAGACGGATGAAGCCGCCACCGAGTCCGACGGAAAGCCGACCGATTCCGAACTATCTCCGGACGAGGCCGTCGGCGATCAGTCCGCCATTGCCAAGGAGAAAAGCGCGCGTTCGCCCAACGGGGTTGCCGAGTTCCGCAGCGATCGCTGGGCGGACCTCTACAGCAAAAAGATCGACGAAATGATCACGGTGCTCAAGTCGAAGGGCGTGCCGGTGTTCTGGGTCGCCTTGCCTGCTTTGCGCGGTACAAAATCAACGGCCGAGATGCTGTTCCTCAACTCGCTTTATCGGGATGCCGCGGGTAAGGCGGGTATCACGTACGTCGATATCTGGGACGGGTTCGTCGACGAGGCTGGCCGTTATATCCAACAGGGGCCGGATTTCGAAGGTCAGACCCGCCGTCTGCGCTCATACGACGGCGTATTCTTCACCAGGGCGGGCGCGCGCAAGCTCGCCCATTATGTCGAGCGTGAGATCACGCGCGTGCTGGCGGCGCGGTCGGGGCCGGTCGCAATCCCCACTGAGCCTGGCACGCCCGATACCGACATCAAACCGGGGCAGCCGACGCCGCGTCCGCTGGCTGGTCCGATCGTGCCGTTGGTGGCCTCTTCATTCGGGACCGACCAGTTGCTCGGTGGTCCCGGCAGCCGCCCCGCGGCAATCGACGCGCTGGCTGCGCGAACGCTGGTGAGGGGCGAACCGTTATCCGCGCCCGCCGGGCGTGCCGACGATTTCGTCTGGCCGCGGCGCGAGGTCGGCCTTGAACCAGCCAAGGGCGATGTGCCGGTTGCGGGGGCACCGGAGGGTAACAACGCCGCTTCCGTCACGAAGCCGAACAAGCCGCGACCCGTTTCTTCCGCTCAGCAAGCGCAGTCGAACGGATCGTCGGGACCCCGCGCCTTCCAGCCTGCGCAGGCGGGAAGATCGCAAGCGCCGTCACGTCCGCCTGCTGCTTTCGGACTACCAGGATTCTTTTCGGATCTGTTCTCGCGATAGTTGCCGAATCGGCCCGACGTTTCGATTCATGAACTGCGCTGACAAAAGGACAGCAATCAGAAGGCAACTATATTTTTGTTTGATGCGTTTGTTTCGCGCACATTCGCTTCATGCGGGCACGATAGGTTCGCTGCGGTCTTATTCTCCTAGCTGTGCCCTGTAGTCGTCGAGCACGCCTTGCACGCGGTAGCAACTCGTTGCGTCAGGCGTGAATCTCACCCATTTTTTCTCAGCCTCAACGAACACCTGCGAATTCTTTTTGCCGTGCGCGTCGCCGGTCGCCATGTTTTCCTTGTCGGATTTCGAAAGATAGGGATCGAGCGCTTTCAGAAGATACTCAGCTTGACCGGGCGTAATCAGGTTCTGTTCCTCGCAGCGCGCGGCAGCGGCGAAGAATGAGCCGGCGCTAACGGCGACGTAACGGGACATTGCCTGTGCAGGTGCGATCGGAAGGATGACGATCAAGAAAACCACCCAACGCGATGTCGCCACTTCGTCGCCCCCCACTTTGTCATGACAGTAACGTGCGGAGGACGGTGATCAATTCACAGATTGTCACTGTGCACGGTTTACGTTCGGCGTGTGGATGACTGGCGATGCGTGCCTACAAATTGGCCAATTCCAAGATGAGATCGGTTGCCGGGGTGGCCTTGATAACGACCAGAAATGATGCCGCCGAATAACAAGCCGCGCGGCTCATCGTGGCAGCGTGGTAGATCCCATAAGCATCTGGTCGATGGCGCGAGCACAGAGGCGTCCCTCGCGGATCGCCCATACGACCAGCGATTGGCCGCGGCGCATGTCGCCGGCCGAGAACACTTTTGGTAGCGAGGTTTGAAAGTCCTGCGTATTGGCGCAGACGTTGCCACGCTGGTCGAGGTCGAGGCCGAGCGTCTTGAGCAGACCCTCGTGCACCGGATGCACAAAGCCCATCGCCAGCAGCACGAGATCGGCTTCCAGCGCGAAGTCACTGCCTGCGATCGGCTGAAACTTGCTGTCGACATGTGCGCAGTGCAGCTTGGTCACCTTGCCGTCGATGCCGGAAAACTTCTGTGTCAATACCGCGTAGTCGCGCTTGGCGCCCTCGGCCTGACTCGACGATGTGCGCATCTTCAAGGGCCAGTTGGGCCACGTCAGCGCCTTGTTCTCATGCTCCGGCGGCGCCGGCATGATTTCGAGCTGGGTCACCGATTTAGCGCCCTGCCGGAACGAGGTGCCGATGCAGTCCGAGCCGGTGTCGCCGCCGCCAATCACCACAACGTTCTTTCCGGTCGCGAAGATGTCCGCCGCGTCGAATTTTTCGTTGCCGTTGCGGCGATTCTGCTGCGGCAGGAAATCCATCGCGAAGTGAATGCCGGCGAGTTCGCGGCCGGGGATCGGCAGATCGCGTGGCGCTTCCGCGCCGCCAGTCAAAGCCACCGCGTCATAATCTCCGACGAGCTGCGCCGGATCGATCGCGTCTGCTGCGGCACCACCGACCGGCTTGCCGTAGTGGAAGATCACGCCTTCGACCTGCATTTGCGCGAGGCGGCGGTCGATGACGTTCTTCTCCATCTTGAAGTCGGGAATGCCGTAGCGCAGCAGCCCGCCGGCCTTCGCGTTCTTCTCGTAGACATGCACCTCGTGGCCGGCGCGCGCGAGCTGCTGCGCGCAAGCAAGGCCGGCGGGGCCGGACCCGACCACGGCGACTTTCTTACCGGTCTTTTGCGTCGCGACCTCCGGTTTCAGCCAGCCGTTGTCCCAGGCGCGGTCAACGATGGCGCATTCGATCGTCTTGATGGTGACCGGGTTGTCGTCGATGTTCAGCGTGCAGGAGGCTTCGCACGGCGCAGGACAGATGCGGCCGGTGAACTCCGGAAAGTTGTTGGTCGAGTGCAGCGAGCGCGAGGCCTCTTCCCAGTTGCCCTGGTAGACGAGGTCGTTCCAGTCCGGGATCTGGTTGTTGACCGGGCAGCCGGATGTGCCCGGCGCGACCGAGCCGGTGCCGTGACAATAGGGGATGCCGCAGTTCATGCAGCGCGCAGCCTGGTCGCGCGTCTCCTTCTCGGATAGCGGGATCACGAACTCCTTGAAGTTCGTCACACGCTCGCTGACCGGCGCATATTTGCGGTCGTTGCGGTCAATCTCGAGAAAACCGGTAATCTTACCCACGGCGTTTTGTACTCACAGCAGAGGAATCTTATAGTACCACAAACTGAAACCGATCGTGGCACCGAGGATGAACACCCAGGGCGCTAGAGCCCCGTTGACCAGATAGATCGCGAGAGGCACGGAAAGTCCGACTAGGGTCGAAAACACAATCCACAACCGATCCCGTGTCATCAATTCTTACGCACCGATCGCGATCTTCGGTTCGGCGTCGGCGTCGGTCTTCATTTCCTTCAGCGCGCGGCGGTATTCCACTGGCATCACTTTGCGGAATTTCGGCAAGTAGGCCTTCCAGTTCGCGAGAATATCTTCGGCGCGTTTCGAGCCGGTGAGCTTGGCGTGGCGCATGACCAGAACGTGCAGCCGCTCGACATCGGAGCTCAGCAGATTCTGGAACACATCGACGCGTCCGTGCGCCTCGAGGTCGCCGGTGTGATGATAGGTGCCGGCATTGATCATCTCTTCCGACAGCACCGGCTCGAGATCGACCATCGCGAGATTGCAGAGCTTCGGGAAATCGCCCGCCTCGTCGAGCACATAGGCGACGCCGCCGGACATGCCGGCCGCGAAGTTGCGTCCGGTCTTGCCCAGCACGACGACGATGCCGCCGGTCATGTATTCGCAGCAATGATCGCCGGCGCCCTCGACGACCGCGACCGCGCCGGAGTTGCGCACGGCGAAGCGCTCGCCGGCGACGCCTCGGAAGTAGCACTCGCCCTCGATCGCGCCGTACATCACGGTGTTGCCGACGATGATCGACTCTTCCGGGACGATGCCGGAGTTTGCAGGCGGCCGCACGATGATTCGTCCGCCGGAAAGGCCCTTGCCGACATAGTCGTTGCCTTCGCCCTCGAGGTCGAAGGTGATTCCGCGCCCGAGCCAGGCTCCAAACGCTTGCCCGGCTGTGCCCTTGAGATGGACCTGGATGGTGTCGAGCGGCAGGCCGGCATGGCCATAAATCTTCGCGACAGTGCCCGACAGCATCGCGCCGGCTGAACGGTCGGTGTTGTTGATCGTGGTCTCGATCGTCACTGGTGCGCCACGGTCAAGCGCCGGCTTCGCCTGCGCGATCAGCTTGCGGTCCAGCACCTTGTCGAGGTGATGGTTCTGCTCCTCGGCGTGATAGACCTTCTGACCCGGCGCTTCCTTCTGCCGGTAAAACAGCTTCGAGAAGTCGAGCCCCTTGGCTTTCCAGTGCGTCACCAGCGCGCTCTGGTCGAGCATTTGCACCTGGCCGATCATTTCGTTGAAGGTGCGATAGCCGAGCTCGGCCATGATCTCGCGCACCTCCTCGGCGACAAAGAAGAAGAAGTTGATAACGTGCTCGGGCTGGCCGGTGAAGCGCTTGCGCAGCACCGGATCCTGAGTCGCGACGCCGACCGGACAGGTGTTGAGATGACACTTACGCATCATGATGCAGCCGGCGGCGATCAGCGGCGCAGTGGCGAAACCGAATTCGTCGGCTCCGAGCAGCGCGCCGATCACGACGTCGCGGCCGGTGCGGAAGCCGCCGTCGACCTGTACGGCGACGCGCGAGCGTAGCTTCTCCCGCACCAGTGTCTGGTGGGTTTCGGCAAGCCCGATCTCCCACGGCGAACCGGCGTGCTTGATCGAAGTTAGCGGCGAGGCGCCGGTGCCGCCCTCGAAGCCGGCGATGGTGACATGATCGGCGCGGGCCTTGGCGACGCCGGCGGCGACCGTGCCGACGCCGATCTCGGAAACGAGCTTCACCGAAACCAGACTGTCCGGATTGACGTTCTTCAGGTCGTAGATGAGCTGTGCGAGGTCCTCGATCGAATAGATGTCGTGATGCGGCGGCGGCGAGATCAGGCCGACGCCCGGCGTTGAATGACGCACGCGCGCGATGGTCGCGTTGACCTTGTGGCCGGGCAACTGTCCGCCTTCGCCGGGCTTTGCGCCCTGCGCCATCTTGATCTGCATCATATCCGAGTTGACCAGATACTCCGTGGTGACGCCGAAGCGCCCCGAGGCGACCTGCTTGATCGCCGAGCGCATCGAGTCGCCGTTTGGCATCGGCTTGAAGCGGTCGGCTTCCTCGCCTCCTTCGCCAGTATTCGACCTGCCGCCGATCCGGTTCATCGCGATCGCGAGCGTGGTATGAGCTTCGCGCGAGATCGAGCCGAAGCTCATGGCGCCGGTCGCAAAGCGCTTGACGATCTCCTTCGCCGGCTCGACCTCGTCGAGGGCGACGGGCTTGCGCTGGTCATCTTCCGCGGTTTTGAACCGGAACAGACCGCGCAGCGTCAGCAGGCGCTCGGACTGTTCATTGAGTGTCTTTGCGAACGCGCGATAGCGCTCCTGCGAATTGCCGCGCACTGCGTGCTGCAGGTTGGATACCGACTCGGCAGTCCATGCGTGATCCTCGCCCCGGGTGCGGTAGGCGTATTCGCCACCGACATCGAGTGCGGTCTTATAGATTTGCACGTCACCGAACGCATCGGCATGACGGCGCACGGTTTCTTCCGCGATTTCGCTGAGGCCTACGCCTTCGATGCGGCTGTGCGTGCCGGCGAAATACTTTGCGATGAATTCGGCCTTCAACCCCACGGCGTCGAAGATCTGCGCGCCGCAATAGGATTGATAGGTCGAGATGCCCATCTTTGACATCACCTTGAGCATGCCCTTGCCGATGGACTTGATGTAACGCTTGACGATTTCCTTGTCGTCAAGGCTGCCTGGCAGGCGTTCCCTCATCGCTATGATGGTCTCGAACGCCAAATAGGGGTTGATCGCCTCCGCACCGTAACCGGCGAGACAGGCGAAGTGGTGAACTTCGCGCGGTTCGCCGGATTCGATGACGAGGCCGACCGAGGTGCGCAAGCCGACGCGGATCAGATGATGATGCACAGCGGCGCAGGCGAGCAGCGAGGGAATCGGAATCCGGTCGATGCCAATCAGTCGGTCGGACAGGATGATGATGTTGACGCCTTCGCGGACTGCGGCTTCTGCGCACGCGCAAAGTGCGCCCAGCACCTGCTCCAAGCCGTCGGCGCCAACGCTGGCGTGGAAGGTGATATCGAGGGTGCGCGAGACGAAGTGCGATTCCGCGACATCGGAGATCGAGCGGATCTTCTCAAGGTCGGCGTCAGTGAGGATCGGCTGCCGTACCTCGAGCCGTTTGGTCGAGGCGAGACCTTCGATATCGAACAGGTTCGGCCGCGGTCCGATGATCGAGACGAGACTCATCACCAGTTCCTCGCGAATGGGGTCGATCGGAGGGTTGGTGACCTGTGCAAAGTTCTGCTTGAAGTAGGTAAAAAGCTGCTTGGGACGGTCGGACAGCGCCGAGATCGGCGTGTCGTTGCCCATCGAGCCCGACGCTTCCTCGCCGATGGACGCCATCGGCGTCAAAAGGATGTTGATGTCTTCCTGCGAATAGCCGAATGCCTGCTGACGATCCAGCAACGGCAGGTTCGAACGGGCGGTTTTTGCTGGCGCGTCCGGCAGGTTCTCGACCTGTATTTGGGTGCGGCCAAGCCACGCCCTGTATGGATGGCTGTTCGCCAATGTGGCCTTGATCTCATCGTCAGGAATAAGGCGTCCCTGCTCGAGGTCTACCAGCAGCATTTTGCCCGGCTGTAGCCGCCACTTGGTGATGATCTGATCTTCCGGAATCTTGAGCACGCCCATCTCGGACGCCATCACGATGCGGTCATCGCTGGTGACCAGATAGCGCGCCGGACGCAGGCCATTGCGGTCGAGCGTCGCGCCGATCTGGCGGCCGTCGGTGAAGGCGATCGCCGCCGGACCGTCCCACGGCTCCATCAGTGCCGCATGATATTCGTAGAAGGCGCGTCGCTCTTCATCCATCAGGGGATTGCCCGCCCACGCCTCGGGGATCATCATCATGACCGCATGCACGAGCGAATAGCCGCCCTGCACCAGGAATTCGAGGCTATTGTCGAAACAGGCCGTGTCGGACTGGCCTTCATAGGAGATCGGCCATAGTCGGCTGATGTCCTTGCCGTACAAATTGGAATGTACCGACGCCTGCCGCGCCGCCATCCAGTTGACGTTGCCGCGCAACGTGTTGATCTCGCCGTTGTGCGCGACCATGCGATAGGGATGGGCCAACGACCAGGTAGGGAAGGTGTTGGTGGAGAAGCGCTGATGTACAAGCGCCAATGCTGATTCGAAATCCGGCTCGTGCAGGTCGGGATAGTAGCTGCCGAGCTGGTCGGCGAGAAACATTCCCTTGTAGATCACTGTGCGGCACGACATCGACACCGGATAATAGCCGGCGAGACCGCGCTCGCGGCGTTCGAAGATCGCCTGCGAGATTGACTTGCGCAGGATGTAGAGCCGTCGTTCGAACTCGTCCTCGGTCGCGGCGGTGCCGTTGCGGCCAATGAACACCTGCATGTTGGCAGGTTCGGTCGGCTTCACGGTGTCACCGAGCGAGGAGTTGTCGGTGGGCACCTCGCGCCAGCCGAGCAGGGTCAGGCCTTCGGCCTTGATCTGATCGGCGATGATGCTCCGGATGATCTCGCGCCAGGCGGTCTCGCGCGGCATGAACAGTGCGCCGACGGCGTATTCTCCGGCCCTTGGCAGCGTGAAACCAAGCTCCGTTGCCTTTCGTGCAAAAAAGACGTGCGGAATCTGTACGAGTATGCCCGCTCCGTCTCCGGCGCGCGGATCGGCGCCGACTGCGCCGCGATGTTCGAGGTTGCAGAGAATACTGATCGCGTCGGAGACGATCTGATGCGACTTCCTGCCTTTGATGTTGGCGATGAAACCGACGCCGCAGGAATCCTTTTCCAGGGCGAGGTCGTAGAAGCCTTCCGCCGGCGGCCGCCAGGTATGTTCATAGACGGCCTGCTGATGCGCAGGTTCAAGCGGTTTCGTGACCGAAGCCGCTGTCAATGGTTCCAGTCCGGTGTTCTCCCGCTCGAACGATGGCGCGCTCATCTTAACTCCAGTACCCTTTCCCGGCCGGGATTTTTCCATTCCGAAACGTCATCCGCGTCTTGGCGCCCGTCGACGGTCGTGGCACCGATCGACAACTTTGGAGCAACACCCATACGCCGAGAGCCGAAGTTTTAGAGTTCAAACCAGGGCGCTCAAATCCCCGGCAACTATGGCCGTCCTGCCCGACCGGCTTCGGAGGACCGCATTTCGCGGCAAAAGCTCTGCCAAGCCGATCGCCGATACGCCAAAAGTCAAGAATTAAGACAGTGTTGCTGTCCTAACTGTGACATTGCCAAATTTTTCTCTAACACACAAGCGTCTGAAAGTCCCTGATTGCGTGGCGGATATGCGGCACGGCGCCCTGGATTTGTAGCGAACACGCCCTGCTCCAGCTCAAGGACCGCCCGATCGGTGCCGAGATCGCTCCGCGGTGAAGTTGCGCTGGAGCGGCCATTGAACGGGTTGTCCACCATCGGCAAAATGCCGGGGCCGCGCAAAAAAACGCCCCGGTCTTGCCGGGGCGCTGCGGTTTCTAATGACCCGAGGGTCGAAACGATCAAGCTGCCGCCTTTTCGACCGCCGGTGCGGCGGGCGTGCTGGTCGAGATCGGAATGCTGCGGGGCTTCTTGGCCTCCGGAATCTCGCGAACGAGATCGACATGCAGCAACCCGTTCTCCAGCGAGGCGTTCTTCACCTGAACGTAATCGGCCAGCTGGAATGCGCGTTCGAAGGCGCGGGCCGCGATGCCGCGATACAGCACCTCGGATTTTTCCTTGCCATTCTCATTGGCGACCTTCTCGCCTTTGATCGTCAGCGTGTTTTCCTTCGCGACGATGGAGAGCTCGTTCGGGGCAAAGCCGGAGACAGCGACGCTGATACGGTACGCATTCTCGCCGGTACGCTCGATGTTGTAGGGCGGATAGCCTGGCGCGTCGCCATTGACCTGATCGAGCAGATTGAAGAGCCGGTCAAATCCGACAGTGGAACGGTAAAACGGGGCGAGATCGAAAGTACGCATGGTTCAGTCCTCCATCGAGCGACATGTAAAGAACCCGCCCGCCAATCGGGCCGGGCTTTCGTCTGTGTGCAGCCTGATGATCCGTTTTCGGACCACTGGTAGCGGCCTGCACGAAAGTGATATGGGAGGGAATTCAGGCACGTTCAAGAGCGGGGATACGCCTGCTTCCAGGCGCCCCGCTCTTTCTCCTCCAGCCGGTTCGGTCATGAGGCTTGTTTCAATCCCTGCAAATCCGGTTCCGGAGAATTGCGTTAGCGGCACCGTAAGAACCTCTGACGGGGTCGAGTTGCGCTTCGCGCGCTGGCCGCCGACGCAAGGGCGTAAGGGGACCGTCTGCGTGTTTGCCGGACGCGGCGAGCAGATCGAAAAATACTTCGAGACCGTACGCGACCTGCGCGACCGGGGATTCGCGGTGGCGATGATCGACTGGCGCGGGCAGGGGCTTTCGTCGCGGCAGTTGCTCGATCCGCGCAAGGGATACGTGCGCCGTTTCTCCGACTACGAAATCGACGTTCGTGCCTTCGTAAAACAGGTGGTGCTGCCGGATTGTCCGCCGCCATACTTTGCACTGGGGCATTCGATGGGGGGCGCAGTGCTGCTGCGGGTGGCGCATGCCGGCAAGCGCTGGTTCGACCGCATCGTGCTGTCGGCGCCGATGATCGACCTGCCAGGACATCGCAATTCGCTCCCAGCGCGTGCGCTGCTGCGTGCGATGCGACTATTCGGGCAGGGCGGCCGCTACGTTCCCGGCGGAAGCGACCAACTCACCGGCGTTGCCAGTTTCGTCGGCAATCCCTTGACCAGCGATCCCGTGCGATTCGCCCGCAATGTCGCAATTCTTGAGGAGGACCCCACGCTGGGAATTGCTTCTCCGACAGTGGCGTGGGCCGACACAGCCTTCCAGACGATGCACGATTTTCGCGTCGCAAGTTACCCGTCACAGATCCGTCAGCCGTTGCTGTTGATCGCGGCCGGCAACGACGCCATCGTCTCCACTCCGGCTATCGAGGAGTTTGCCTATCACCTCCGCAGCGGGTTGCACCTCGTCATCGCCGGATCGAAGCATGAAATCCTGCAGGAACAGGGTCGTTACCGTGCCCAGTTCTGGGCCGCCTTCGACGCCTTCGTGCCTGGCACGCCGCTGTTCTAGTTTTCGTGTCCGATTCAACTGCGTGAATCAAACTCTAGCAATTCAGCAACTTCAGTGCGGCCTCGTGGACGCGGCGGTCGCCAGCGGCGACGACGCGGCCGCCGCCCTGTGCCGGCTTCCCTTCCCATGTTGTGATCACGCCGCCAGCCCCGGTAATGATCGGTATCAACGCCGCGATGTCATAGGGTTTCAGTTCCGTCTCAATGACGAGATCGAGATGGCCCGCGGCTAGCATGCAGTAGGAATAGCAGTCGCCGCCATAGCGGGTCAGCCGCACCTCGGCTTCGACTTTGTTGAATGCTGCGCGATCGTCGGGATTCATTAGGAGGGGACTTGTCGTGAACGAAGTTGCCTCTTGAAGTGACGGGCATCGCCGCACCGCAAGTTTGCGCCCGTCCGACGGTCCTCGATAGCGAGAGGAGCGGTTGTCGCCGCTGAACCGCTCGCCGATGTAGGGTTGATGCATCATGCCGAACACCGGCATTCCACGATGAAGCAGTGCGATCAGCGTGCCCCAAATCGGAAAACCTGCGATAAAGGATTTTGTGCCGTCGATGGGATCCAGCATCCAGACATATTCGGCGTCTTCGTTTTGATTGCCGAATTCCTCGCCGACGACGCCGTGCTCCGGAAAGTTCGCTTGGATCATCCGGCGCATTACGGCTTCGGCCGCCCGATCGGCCTCCGTTACCGGATCGAAGTCGCGACTGGCGCTCTTGTTTTCGACGCCGAGAAGAGTCGTTCTGAAAAATGGCAGGATGGTTTCGCCCGAGGCCGTCGCGAGACGGTCAATAAAGGCGGTAAAGTCAATCACCGTCACGCTATACCTCACCGGGCAATGTTCGGGCGCTACGACCCCTAGCTAAGTCGCCTCCTATACATGTCCGGATCGGATATCGCATCGTCTGCCATTCCATCGCGGCACAGTTTTCCCGCTCTCGCATTATCGCTGCGGGGTCCGGGACTGCATCGATCGTGGATCGGATGTTGCCGCCTTGAACGCTCTGGGTTGATCCGGGAGGATCGTGCCGAAATCAGATTAAAATATTGAAATACTTAATAAATTAACAGTTTGAGTCGAGACTCAATGAACCGGAGAAGACCACATGGATGATGAAACTAGAGCTATTTGAAAGGAAATCGCTCGAAATCCCTTGCATTTTGTGCAGCGCGGTTACATATTGTTGCGGTGCGGTAGCCACGGCGCTATCGCTAGCCCTCCTTGGGCGTTTCCTCCCTAGACTTGGGTCGCTTGTTCGACGAGCGGCCCTTTTTCTTTGCTTCTTTGCGCGGCTTTGCAAAGGACCATCCAGGCTTTCGCCGTCCTCGTCGATCTGAACTTCAGAAAACTTGCATCTTTATGGACTGCCGTCGGTTCGGGTCGCCAAGGCAATCTTTCCTTGCGGCACTTCCGAACATTGATTGAACGCCGGGAATCTACTCTGCGGCGGACCGGAAGGAGCCGAGATCGCCGAGCGGGATGGCGGCCAGGGCATCGGCGAGCGTCAGGAAATCCGTTGCAACCTGACGGAAGCGGGGTCCGCGCTCACGCCGCCGTTCGTCCATGTAGACCGCTCGGTTGAGTTCGAGCTGAACCGCGTGCAGCCCGCTGGCCGGATTTCCGTAATGTTCGGTGATAAATCCGCCCGCATAGGGCTTGTTGCGGGCGAGCGAGTAGCCGAGGCCTCTCATCACGTCATCGATGACGTTGGGAAGCTGCGGCGCACAACTGGTCTCATAGCGATCACCGATCACGATGTCCGGTCGCTTCGGTTCATCAAACGAGATTCCGGTCGATGGCATCGAGTGGCAATCCACAAGGATGACCGTTCCGAACGTCTGATGGGCCTTATGGATCAGCCGCCGCAGCGCGCGATGATAGGGTTTGTAGAGCAGTTCGATTCGGCCGAGCGCATCATCCACGGCGAGACGTTCGCGATAGATTTCCTCGCCGTCGCCGACCACGCGCGGGATAGTGCCGAGACCGCCGGCGACCCGCATCGATCGCGTGTTGGCGAAGCTCGGCAGCCGCCCGGTGAACATTCGAGGATCGAGCTCGTAAGGTTCGCGGTTTACGTCCACGTAGGAGCGGGGGAAGTTAACCCGGACCACTGGAAAGCCGGCATCGGTCAAGCCGCCGATCAATTCATCCATGAATGAATCTTCTGACCGGCGCAGGCCAGCGAGATCGATCCGCGAAGCGGACAGGAATTGCTCCGGATAGACCGAACCGGAATGAGGAGAGTTAAAGATGATGGGGGATCGCCATATCGCCGGCTCAGCGATCTCGAAAGGCGGTTGGTCACCGTCAAACTGGTTCATCGCCGGCGTCGTCCTTGCGCAGCCGCCTGTCGAACTTGTCTGGACAGGCGTTCCTGAATTTGCATTGTCGATAATCACGACCCTTCTGCCAAGCCAAAGTTCGTTTTCACTCCAAATTTACCAGATTTGGCTTATAGTGACTGCTCCTCCAGCCGGGCTCCAATGACCTCCATCATGCACAAAATCCTCCTTGCCGAAGACGACAACGACATGCGCCGATTTCTGGTCAAGGCGCTGGAGAATGCCGGTTTCAAGGTATCGTCCTATGACAACGGCCTGTCAGCATATCAGAGGCTGCGTGAGGAGCCATTTGAAATGCTTCTCACCGATATCGTAATGCCGGAAATGGACGGCATCGAGCTGGCGCGCCGCGCTTCGGAACTCGATCCCGACATCAAGATCATGTTCATTACTGGCTTTGCGGCCGTCGCGCTGAATTCCGATTCCCAGGCGCCGAAGAACGCCAAGGTGTTGTCCAAACCGGTGCATCTGCGTGAATTGGTCAGCGAAGTGAACAAGATGCTGGCGGCTTGATTCATTATTGTCCGCTGATCCTTGCCTGTCCGCGCGGGAGCCGATATAGGACCGGCGACTCCTTTCGGAAGTTTCCGGGCGCGTAGCTCAGCGGGAGAGCACTACCTTGACATGGTAGGGGTCACAGGTTCGATCCCTGTCGCGCCCACCATTCTTTTCAATGACTTAGCCAAAATAATCACTCCTCTCATTTTCGGCCGCCCAAGCTTCGCCCAGAGAATCCTGTTCGCGCTGCGTTCAGAAACTCGGGCGAGTGGTGACCATACGTCGTCTCTATGACCTTCTCTGTGGTGCCGACGAAGCCGGCAACCTGTCTGATCGGCACCCCGTTTTGAAGAAGCCAAGTGATGCAGGTGTGCTTGAGCACGTGTGGCGTCACGTCTTCAGCCAGTCCAGCTAGCTCCCGCGCGCGATGCCATCCCCTGCGCTCTTTTGCGATCAACCTCCCGGCATACTCGACGGGGCCGATAGTGGTCGCGCGCCGCCAACGCTTCAGATGCGGGATAAGGCGGTCCGGGATGGGGGCTGGGACGCGGCGCTTGTTGCTGTCGACTTCGCCCTCGCCGCGGCGATACATGACGCCGCGATCTAGATCGAACCAGCCGCCCTTAGAATTCACGCCCCAGCGCATATTGAGGTTCGCTTCGTGCCTGGTACCTGTGTAAAGGCCAATCAGGATAAAGCGAGCAACATGATAAGACGGCTGAAATAGGCGGCCCCACCGACTCGGGTTGCGGGATTTGACGTCAAACGCCGTCGCTGTGAAGCCCAACGCGCCCGCGATCAGGGATGTCGCCTCCTCCCTCGTGAGCCACCTTTTTCGTGGCTCGCTGTCGGCGGGTAGGGCGACTGGAACGGGCTGGGACAACTTCCGTTCGAGGTACGCAAAGTTCAGCGCCGCAGTCAGCGTCACGAGTTCACGTCGCGCCGTGGCTGATTTGACAGGCCGGCCAAGCTCTCCCGCCATCCGGCGTTTGGCGTAAGATCTGCAACTTTCACCGCTGATCTCCCAACAAGTGCTGGAGCCGAAGTGCTTCAGCAATGGGATTAAGTGATATCCCACTAACTCGGGGTGAGCGTTCGTCGGTGCTTTTTCCTTACCGTAAAAGGCCAGCACGTCAGCGACAGCTACCTCGGAAGGGTGACCACTTTTCCATGCGGGCCGGTGCTTTCTGGCAATGTAGTCGGCGAGGGCCTTCTCAGCTGCTCTGCGATCGTCTGGGCCGCAGCCAGTGCTGACTTCGATTGATCCGTCGAGGATAACGAGGACGGCCGGGCGACCTCGCCGCCGCCGTGTGAACAATCGTATTCCTTTCGATGGCCGCGGCATGCCGCCCTCATTTGTTCGATGTTGCGGAGTGTCGTGAAATCCTTGTTGGCGATGCGCTCATATGCCAGCCGACCGCGGCCTATCTCGCGTCGCAGACCACTGGCCGTCATGGACCCGTCCGGGAACGCGATCGCGGCCGCTGCCTTTAGCCGCAAAGGCGTGTCCGGTCCGATCGAATTGAAGTCCTGTTCCTGAGTCATTTGCCCTTCCGTGCAATTCGTCAACGTTCGCTACCGTTTTCGCAAGGCTGGCGCGCCAGGTCATAGGAATTCTTCGGGACCGAACTTTTACCTACGGGTCAGAGATGAGACTTCAGGCGTTTCCAGATTTTGTCGACCGAGTCTTCGGAAAGGCCCAACTGACCGGCAACCAATGAGCAACCGCTCGGTAAGCCGCCATTTGATCTTGCAGTTGCGCCCCGTGTCGGCTTCATATTGAACGGAGGGCGCCGCAATTCATCCACCATGAAGAGAATGGCTATATCCCGGAGCAGGTGCGATTGCTGGCTCTCGCCCGGCCTCCGTTTGATTGGAAACTTTTTTGTTTCAGACATAAACATAGTAAGAAAACTGCTTGGTTCGCCGCGATTAATCTGTTCGAGCCAAAGCTGCTCCAAGGCATCATAGGCGAGCCCCCACCCCTGCCGAGCATAGTCAGCCAGTAACATCTGGTTATTGAGGGATCCCGCCGCGAACAGCTTGAACATGTGGATCGCAACTTTCCGGCCGTCATGTGGCTCCAACATGCCGGCGCTCACACCGAGCACTTCAATCTTGTTCGAGTGTGTCCAGGCGACCCATTCCGCAATGTGATCTAGGGCTAGCGCCTCATTGATTGTTGCCGGAACCGTCACAATTTCCTCGAATCTGTAACTAGCCCGCCAGCATATCACCGGCGGGCTGATTTCCTCTCACTTGCGGAGAGTCAGCACATTTTCGGGAAGCGGTTCGACCCGCTTTGGCATCAGGAACCGCTCTACGATTTCCCGCGTAGCCTCGATGACAAGCAGGGCGTCGTTGGCGTTGTCCGGCAACTGACTTGCCAGAGCGAGAGCTTGGCGCCGATGCCAGTTCTCAAGGTTCGACATGGGCCACCGCCTTCTTTTCGGCCTCCGCGGGCAGCAGCGATATTGAGGCGGCGATATCGATCTCTGCCTGCAGCCATTCCTCTAAGATGGCCCACTCGGCCGCTTTCCTCTGGTCCTCTGTCATGGCGCCACCTGCTCGATCTTGAGGTCGCTAGCATTCCCCCAAGCGCCATCCTCTCCTAGCCTCATGATGTCGAATAACACCGAGCGAGCTATTATGCCGTCGGCGCTATCCATCATTGCCGCTGTTTCGGTCTTGAACCTCAGCTCGGTAAGGTTCGTAGCGTCAAACGCAGCAAACTCCTTGACCGCCACAATGTAAGCGGCGGCGAGTTCGCTTCTCTTGACCTTGGGCGGGACAAGTCGAGCTTGGCGCATCGCGTTCTGGTGGCGTGTATGCCAATCGCTGCGGTAAGTCTCGCTGTAGCCCTCATCGCCCGGCAAGCGAAGGTCGGGCAGCGGATTTCGTTTCTCCCAGTCCCTAACCGCTCTATCTCGCATATTGCACTCGGCGTTGACGGCCCTCCATTCGGACAGGCTGTCGCGAATCCGAATTCTCGTATCGATAAAGAACGGTTCAATGTCGGCGTCAGCGGGAAACGAATTCTCGTCTGAAATTCGTTTCACCACTGCCAACGCCTCAGCCGGCCCTACATGAGCCGTCAGAGCCATTGCGGTGCCAGCAGCGGTCAAGGCGGCCGCATTGGTTAGGAAGCCGCGGCGGGAGGTATCCAAAGGCGAGCGTCCGTTAGGATCCGACATGGCTGAAGCCCTCCTCAACGTCGAGCGTGCCGCCTGTCGCACCGCCGCGGGTCCAGCCGAGCCCGGGCTCAAAATCGCCGTCTGCCTCCCGCTCGTCCATGGTGTAGCCGTCGCTGACATCGAGGAAGGCGATCAGACGGTCGATCTCGGCGGATGCCCTTTCCCGTAGCTTTTTGACGCGCTGGCGGGCTTTGCCGGCTCGACGATCTTGGGCAGCCGCGGCGGCTGGATTGTGGGGGTGCGAACGACGTTCTGCGAAGGTCTGGCCTATGCCAGCATCTTTCGCGAGCACAGCTGTGCTATTCTCAGAAACAACCTGAGCCATGACTTACCTCATAGTTTGGGCCAGGCTCGTCGCGGTGTCTTCAGCACCGTGGCGGGCCGCTTGTTTTCCAAGCTTGGAAACGGTATTACATAGTCATGAAAAAGGCAATACCCAAGGCGCACGGTGGCGCGCGGCCCGGATCTGGCCGGCCTGCGACAGGGAAAGATCCCGTTCGAACCATGCGCTTATCAGACGAGTTTATTGCCTCGGTCGATACGTGGGCCGCGAAGCAGCCTGACGAACCAGGCCGCTCCGAAGCCATCCGCCGCCTCGTAGAGATCGGGCTGAAGGCGAAGCACAAGTGACAGTGGGCGAACTGCTAGTCGCGACGTTCGCGGCAGCCAGGGCTACAGATCCAGCGCTTTAGCTGGTTGGATGCGCGCCCTAGTTAAAGTCAGTGGACTTCCTATATAGAGAATATCGTAGGCACGATACCAACAGGCGCCAGCGACAGAGAGACACTCCAGTGCTCCCGCCCACAAAAGGGAGCTCGCTATGTACGCCATGGTCTACCCGAAACATCTTCAGAAAAGTTCTGAGCGCAGATGGGCAAATCGTGTTGCTCGTGAACTTCCTGTTCGATGGTCGCGTCCCGAGGGACCCAACACCTGCTTTTGCGCAGCATCGGTGAGTTCGCAATATTCGTCCGATGTCGTCACCAACAAGCGGCACTGTTCTAAATGTAATGCCCGGTGGACGACGGAAGCATCCGCTCGGTGCGGCTGACCCGCCCAGATTTCCGCACCCTTCTCTCTCGCCGGCTCAAGTATTTGTCTAAGAATGGAGGCACCCATGCGGCGGACCACGACCTATACAGAGTGTGGCACCCGAGAGATGGGAAAGGCGCAAGATTTCCTCACAGAGAAACAAGCAGGAAGCGGCGCAGTCGCGATCGAAGAAGTGCAGGACGAATTGGCTCGTGGCGATTGGGGGCGGATCGCCACCGAAACGTTTGGTGAACACAAGTCATACTGGTTTGATGACGGTTCGCGGCTGGTATCCGGAAAGTTTAATGAAGAGGAATTTATTATTCGAGCAGATCCGTCTTATTCTGAAGAGGATTTTCAGAAGATGACGCCGGATGAAGTCGAGGATCATCGCGCTATGATTGAGTCATTGAATGAATCGAACAATCAGTGAACCCCTGAAATACAAGCACGCCGCTTTGCAGATCGGGACGCCGCCGCCCGCAAGCTGCTCGGGCTGAAGGCGAAGCGGTAGTCGTGACCGGAGCGCGTGCCTCACGGCTTTTTGGTGGTTGCCCGCCGATCCGCTTGAGCAATTCCCTGGCAGGGCCGTATGGTAGCGCCATGACTACAGCAAAAGAGTTCGTCGACTTCTGGCTCGACGTAAGCGTTCACGCGGACGAACAAGAGGGCGCTCGTCAGGGTCAAGCCGCCGTTCAGCGCTTGGCCGATAACCTGCTTAATGCTGCGCGCGAACAGGGGTTCTCAAAGGAGCAGGTCGAAGCCGAGCTTGGAGACGACCTCGAGGCTTACATCCGCGCCAGCATTGATCGCCAGAACGTTGCTGAAGGTGTCCGCCTCCGCGATGAACCCGATCTGCTAGAGACGAAAGCTCGTACAGAAAAATAATCGCAACTAGGGGTTCAAAAACCGGGCGCCCGAATGTCTTACTATAGATAGATTGAGGAACGCTCTTTTACCCCCCGCGTTGAATCGCCCGGAACGGGACTGATTACCGCGCAGTACCGAACCCGAATTGGCCCGCTGGCGCTTCCCCGGCGGGCCTTTTTGCGCCCGATGGAATGAGTTGAGCGTTCAGCTCCATGCAACTAAATCGTGCTAGAACGTTTATAAGCTCTCATCCTAGGGGAGCGCCCAGTGACTCCAGGCAGCGAACTGCTCCAACGCTACTTTCTGATGTTAATGGCTGTCGGAAGCTTAGCCGTTGTTGTCGTGTCCCTCTACGGCATGTTTCTTTTGAATTGATCGCCGCTGCTCAAGCGGACCCGGAATAGAAAACCCCGCCGGAGCGGGATTGAGTTGCAAGCGAGCTGCCGGCGGAAAAGCAAATGGCCCGAAGCATAGCCCGGGCCATCCACATCGCGAGCGAGCGTACATCCGGCTCAGCTCACTAGCCTATCCGCAGGTTCTCCGCGCTCTCTTTGCCGCGGTTCGCCACGACTTCGTAGGACACCTTAGCGCCCTCTGCCAAGCCGGTGAATCCTGCCTTTTCCACGGCAGAGATATGGACGAACACATCCTTGCCGCCGTCGTCGGGCTGAATGAAACCATAGCCCTTTTGTTCGTTGAACCACTTCACAGTACCAATCGCCACGTTAGTCTTCCCCAAAACACTGAAGTGCGATTACAGCCATAAGCTACGAGAAATGCAAGTTAGGACCTGCCAGAGACGTTCCGCTGAGCTCGATCAACCAGACTTTCCGCCTTCGCGAACGACCAAATCCTGCTGGCCGCCACTGGTTGCCAATCTTGCACTGTACCAAACGAGGTCTTGCATGAGTCTGACGGCGCCCAACGCATAGCGAAGCGCATAAAGGCTGCTCGCGACTGAAAGTGCCATTACCGTCCTTTGTACGGAAAGCAGGCTCACATAGTCGGACAGGAAAGATGGCAGCCGATCCAAAACGCTCAGAAACAAGGCCATGCCCGATAGGCAAAGAGCCGCGACCTGCGCAATGTGAATAAAGTCCACGTGGAAGATATAAGTATTAAGAAGGTTATGTTTTCGCAGAAACGCTGCCATTTCGGGTCGGGAAGCGATCTCATAAATTTTTGCAAAACTTCCCCAAGAAAGCCCTAGCAGAAGCCCGTTGATGGTGACTTGCGCGGCAAAAAACGCGACTGAGATCTCGGCCTTATTCCAAAAGTGATCTTCAGGCGTGGCGAGCGCCGCCAGCATCCCCACAATTGCACAAGCTACCGCTAAGGTCGGTATCAGCTTTTTGGGTCCGTACCGACGCACATCGTCTCGAAGGTCATCGAGAAGGGCGACGAAAAATCCTGGACGGCCTAGCGGGTCAGCCATAAAGATCGATAAGCGCTTTAACGACAGCGCTTTCCTCCTCTTCAGCGGTATCGGACCGCTCTATATAGACCTTCAACGTTCGATTTTGAGCGGCAGTTTCGAGATTCTTTTTCTTCTCGGTGCTAAATTTAGGTTGGCTTATGCTCGCGCGAAGACCGTCTGGGGTGGTTCCCGTCGCACCATATTGACCATATCCAGCATCGGTGAGTCCGCGTGCCTCGGCAATCAGTCCAGCATGACTATCGCGCATGTCTTGCTCGCCGGCAGGTTTAGCAATGGCGCGAAGGATGCCAACGCCGTCATTCTGCATTAATTCGTCCATGACATCCCCCGGCTTTCGCGGGGTCGGATTGAACGGGCGTACTGTAAAACTGAATTGATCAAGACTCCACGTCTCAAGTGCTCGTTGAGCGTCCTGCGGCGTTCCAGCAAAGCTTACCGTCACGTCGATATCATCGCGATGACTCTCTAATATACCGCGAAATCTTCCGACAGCAGATCTAGCACCCAAAGAGCGTTCGCTTAAGCTGTCGTCAACTGCGACAACACGAAGAAGAGGAACCGCTACAAATTTGGTATGTCGGATCTCATCTGTAGGGACAATCTCGTTTTGAACATCGTCATTTGTTCGGTCGTATCGACTTCGCTCTCGGAATTTAATGTCCTGAGCAACCTCCCAGGTATGCACGCTGTATCCGTGCATAGATTTGCTGCGGGGCTTCATCAAGTAAGTGTCGAAATCGTCTGGATCGGGCTCACGCACCCTATATGCGATCGGTCTACCCAGCACCGAAACAAGCAGCGAAAGCTCTTCTGATGCCGACAACGGAGATTCGTCGACTAAAATCTGATAACGGCAGAATAGATACGAAGTCTTTTTGGCCATTGTCCCTCCCCCAGCGCGCGCAACATGCCACAACGCCAGCGAGAGGCAATGCTAACTGAGCACAACTCACACGCGATTTGACTGGGGGGGGGGGTCGATGAAGACCGCTCCAAGTCGCGGGAATAAAGCCCCGCTACCGCGGACGGGGTAACTAACCGCTCCCCTTCGGCTTCAGATCCGCCAGGAAGGGACCTATGCCGAGTCTACCCGCCGCGAGATCCACTCGGAGCACTTCGGCATCCACCTTCTTAAGCACCGCCAATCCCTGAATCATCATTTCCAGTGCGAGCAAATCCTCTCTCGCGGTCGATCTCTGCCGAGCGGCGAGCCATACAGCCTCGACCGCGATTTGAGCCTCTGCGCATTCAAATTGGGAAGGCGGCTGTTCTGACATCGGATGGTCGTTTGATCGCCGATGATCTGTCACGGCAACACCACCACTGCGCATTCGGTGATGCTGGTCGGCTGGGTGATGCCCATTACCTGCTGTGTCACACCGCCATTGATCGATCCGACGGTTCCAGAAGGTGTGAAGAGGCCGGCCGAGGTGACCGCGCCGGCCGAGCTTGTCGGGAAAAGCGAGGAACCCGCCGAAACGTTAATGCCCTGCTGAGCAAATCCGATGTCACCGCGGTTTGAGGTGACGTTCACGGCGCCCTGAATGCCAACAAACGCTGGCGCAAAATTCGGCAGGTTCGCTTTTGCGATCGTATTTGTCTGCGCTCCGCCCGTTGCGCCAAGTACCGTTGAACCGCCCCCGGAAATGACGCTACTCAATCGGGCCGCCGACGTTCCTCCCAAATCATCGCGCCCCGCCAGCACGCGGCCACGGCAATCCTTCACGCCGACGGTCGTGCTGTCGCCGCCCGAGCCATAGCCCGGAATGACGACGGAGATGGACTGCGCTCCGTTGGCGGTCGCGGTCTTACTCATGACGATGGTCGACGACGTCACGTTGGAAATGACGGTGCCAGCCTGGACCCCTGTGCCTTCAACAGGCATTCCGGCGCCGAGGCCTGCGGTATTTGCCACTGACGTTATAGTGTTGTTGCCAGAGGTGAGCGTACCGCTCTGGGTCCGCGTCATCGCCGCGAAATAGTCGGGATAGGTCGCGCGAGAGACAGCTTGGCCAAACCCCAATAGAGACTTGGCCGGCACCTCGGCAAAATCTCCATAAAGGATAGTCCCAAGTGGAAGAGCAGGATTGACGACACTCGACCCGTCGATTTTCGTGATGCTGCTGATGCGCCAGTTGCCCGAGCCGAAGTAGATAGCTTCGGCTATGTCGCCCGCCGTTGCAGTATAGTCGCGGGCGCCCGGTAGGATCAGCGAGGTTGCATTATAAGTGATCGGGGTCGCGCTGCTGAAAGCCAATTTTTTGATTTGGCCCGCAACACAAGCTGACCCAAAGCTGGTAATCGTCGTGGTGCCAGAGATCGTCTGAACTGCAGCTGGTGACGCGCAGATATCGGTTGTGCTGGCTGCAGTGACGGCGCCAGTGCCACCCCCTACCGGGGGCGCCCAGAGATGGTTTGAGGCATCCATCGCACCGAGCGCAATCCAAGACGTGCCGTCATATTGCTTGAGAATATTCGGCGTCGTCGACGTATCGAGCCAGACCTGCCCCTTGACGGCAGAGGCCGAGCAGTCCGTCGCCGGCGCCGACGCGCCGGAATTACTTGAGATGAGCGCAGCGATCCCCGCGTTGATATTTTGCGCCATCGTGAGGCCAGACACGGTGCCCGTGGTCGGCATGCAACCGGTGCCCTGAGTGGCATAGGCAGGCGACGCGAGCGCCAACCAAGTCAGCGCAGCGAAAATTGAATTGCGGGACTTCATTTGGATGCGCCTTTCGTCATGTCGCAGGCTGCAAGCTGTTCCTGCAGAAAATTGTCGCATTGCTTTGAAGGCCGATGCGTGAATGCGATGGCTGTGACGAGTGCAATCGCCACCAGGCCAGTGATGATGCCTGTAAGTTTCATTTCATGTGCTCGCTAAGCTTCCGCGCGGACGGGAATGGTATCGGATGCGATCGTCGACCACTTGGACCATCGACGACCTGACAGCATTTGCTATAGCCGAAGCGTCCGTTGGACTTGTGCCTTCCGGCACCTGGATGTTGATGTATCCAAAATGAATGGAGTTGCTGCCACCACGGGCCCTGGTCGGTGCCTCAGGATAAATTCTCCCCACCGCACCACCGTCGGCAAACCGCGGCAAGGAGCCGTTATTGATCAGATCAAGAAGGCCTTTGTTGCGAGCAGCCGCTTCCGCATTGATGACGTATTCTCCAGGACTTAGGCGCGCGACAATATTGTCCGAGCGCGGCCCGCCCGGCCCCGAAATGAGACCGCCATCAGCATGGCCACTCAGGGCCGCAAAAGGATTGAAGCCGGACCCGGCAACGCCGCCAAAGGCGGACGACAGCCCGCGCATGAGCGGCTGAACGATCGCCGTTTGGATAATGATTTTTTCAATGTCCCTCAGGATACTCGCGGCCATCGCGGTAAAGCCATCACTTACCGATTTCGTGCCGCTCACAATGTCGGCGAGGCCCGACGTAAGGTCATTGTCGATTGAGGACGAGATCTGATGCAGCGCGTCGTTGAAGCGAAGCGTCGCGGCTTCGCTGCTGGCCATAGCGGCCGGCACATCGTTGCCGAATTTCTCCGATAGCCGCCGTGCGATCGAGACATCGGAATCGGACAGCAGTGCTGCCTGCTGGCCGAAATCGATCTGACTATTTATTTTGGCCTGGGCCAACTTTCCAGCCGCTGCCGCCGCGCGATCCTCCAACAATTTGAACGCCGCCGCTTGTTCAGCTGTTTCCTTCCCGCCATTTGCCTGCACGGCGGCAGCCTCGGCAGCTTCTGCCCGAAAACGGGCTAAGGCCGCTGCCCCCTGACCGACTGCGGCAGCATCGGCCTGGGTGGCCTCAATATGCTTGTTTAACGAGGTGATTGCCCGATCGACCGCATCGACGTCAGAAGAGCTGGACCCGCCGGACACTGGCACCCTGGTCGCCGGTCTCCGTAAGTCAGGCGCATCTAGCGGCCGCGATTTCGGAAGAGGAACTCCCTCCTTCTCAGCACCACCCTCAACAGCCGCGGCGGCTGCCGAAGCCGCGCCCTTCGTCGCGTCGAGAACCTGTTTTAAGCCCGACCACTTTTCGATCGCCGGCTGAACCCAGTTCAAGCCGAACCCCTCGGGCCTATCCAACAGGCCGCCTTTCATGAGGTTCAGTACGCCTAAGGCGAAGTCGGCGAATTTCGAAAGAGCGTCGCGCGCTTCGTCAACCAGAGTCGTCGCGATATAGCCTTTCACATGATCGACCGCAGCCTTCCACGCCTCGTCGAAAGCCAATGCGCTTTGTCGTAGCCTATCCAGGTCCGGCGCCGCATCGCTTGCGGCCTTAGTAAGCCGCAGAACCTGGTCTCCGCCCTGCGAATAGAATTTACTCAAACTCTCGGACTGACCGAGCTGCTTCGCGAGATCGAGCTTTTCGATTGGCTTGAGCGTGTTCTGATACAAGTCCCCGGTTATCCGGATGGCGTCCTGAAGCGTCAAGGCGTCCCGAGCGATCCCTTGCAGCACCGCTGGATTCGCATCGAGTAATTTCGACAATCCGTTGGTGCCGCCGCGTTGCATTTCATCCAGCTGCTGAGCCAGATTGCGAACGGATTTCGTAACATCATCGACCGGAGCGCCGAGTTTGCCGGCCGCTTCCTGTACGCCGTAAATCCAGCTCATCGACTCGCCGACTTGCTCGGACACCCTTCCGAGATCGATGAAGCGGTCCTTCGCCTCTTTGACGATTTCGACTATTTTCTCGAGCGCGGTCGTGGAGATATTTCCCAGAAAGTTTCCAAGAAATGATCCGCTAAACGAGGGATTGATCTTCGAAAACCGATCCTCAATCTCGGATGCTGACCGGTCGGCGATGTCGCCGGCGCGCTTCATATCCCGCTCGAATTTTGTTAGCTGCGCGCTCAACGCAACAACCAGCGCCGCCGTGCTATCGCCAGCCATCTAATCTGCACTCCGAGTGTTTATCCATGCCGCCTCGTAAGGACGAGGATCGAATGCCTCCTCGTCAGTTACTTCGCCGAGCATGAAAGACGCTCCGACAAAATGCCCCCGATCGTCCGGCGCCGTCAGCATGACAGTCAGGCCGTCTTCACAGAGCGTGCATTCGACATCTCGAGGAGCCCGATCAAGTTGGAGGTTCAGCTTCAGGCAAGCGCCAGCGAAGCTGGTCAGAACGGAAGCGATCATCGAGCGTCCCTTCCCTTCTTCACAGCTAGCTGCCACGCATCGCCGGCGCCCGGCTTCTCGCCGACGCTCGCGCGCTGTGCGTGCCAAACTGAACCGCCCTCAGTGACAAAGTTGCCCGCGCCGTAGACTTTTTCCGAAGCCCAAACGCCGAGATATTTTAATTCCGGCCGCGCCTCGAGCGCTTCGATCCGCGCGAGCAGCTTCTTTTCGACTTCGTTGCGGCGGTCTCGTCCATAAGCCGATAAAATGCGCGCTTCGGTCTGCACAAAAGCAAGTGTGGCAAGAATCGCGGAATGCTGCCCTTGTGAATAGGAAACTGAGCGATTGCCGTTTTTGAGGCTCTTGCGAACCACGTCCATGTGGTGGACGATCCCCGCCAGATTAAAGTTGAAAAGCTTTCCGGTCATTTCGTCGAATGCTGCACCTGTCGGAACAGCATCCACACGATTCAAAAGGGGATCGATTTCATCGCCCGGATTAGATTTGAAGTCGACCGGCATCGGCCAGGCCAGTGCTGCGCCTTGTCGAGTAGGCTGTGCGGGAGAAGCGCTCTCATCTTCTACTCCGGCCAAAGCCTTCGTGCGCAAGCCAGACAAGCGCTTCAGTTCCTGCTCAACCACTGCTTCCGCCGCCATGATATCGCCGTCCCAACCGCCGTCAGGGAGCCGAAGCGGTTTGGCATCGAGGTCCGCCTTGCGGGCCTTCAGCGCAGCGATCTTGGCTTCGATCTCTTCAAGCTTCACGACGTTGCTCCTTTGCGAAGGAGCGAACCGGCGCAACGGCAGGCATCGAAAAAATTCTCGGTCAAGACACGCGGCGGACAGACAATTCCGGGCATCGGAACTCGGGCCATTTCTGGCCAGCCCGGGTTGAGTTCATCGCCTTCCAAACTATGAACGAGACCGAGCGAGATCGCCTCCGCGACGTCCAACATGGTTTCTGTCTTGATCTCATCGCGAAAGAGGTCGATCCGACTGCCGGTGCGGTCAGCAAGCAGCTGGGCGTTCTCTTCATCTAAAGCGTGAAGCTTCTCAGCTGCCGCGCGCAACTCGCTCGCGGTGACCATTTCCGACAAGGCATCCCGAGGGTGACGTGTTTGATGGATCAAAAACACGGCGTCATGAGAGGCAATCCGAAGACTTGCGGCCAGGAAGATGATAACAGCCGCAGAATAGCAGTAGCCTCTTGCCACCGCAGACACTGGCACCGGCTGGTTTCGGAGCGCGGCATAAATCTCGGCGGCTTCTCGGACATCGCCGCCCGTCGAAGCGATGATCATATGGATGTGGCAAAATCCGCCCCGGGAAATGACGCGCCTGACGGAAGCCGCGTTTATGGGTTCGTCTGGGCCGATCGATCCGATTAACTTCAATGTCAAAATGCCGTCAACAACATCCGCAACCGGCACGGAGATGGACGCGACTTGGCTTGGCGCGAAATTCAGCATCGTCAACCCTTCGCGACCTGATTAACGATGAGATCTAGGACAGGAATCGATGCTGGCAGCGCCGGCGCACGAGCACCATTTCGATCCAGAGCTTCCGAGGTTTCGTTGAAACGAGCCAGGGCATCGTAAAGAGTCTTGGCAGCAAGGCTGATATCATTCGCGGCTTGTTTACGAACCGGATCCAACGCCTCGCGAATAGCCGCGATCGACGCCGGCCTGGCGGCCTCTATCTGTCGTCGAATTTCCGCTGACGTCTTCTCAAGCGCGTTCTTTCTCGCCGTCAACGTCGCCACCTTCTCCGCCGCAGCTGCCATGGTCACATCGGTTTTGTTTTTGAAGGGACTCGAATATTCGTTCGACGCGTTCTCCTGTTCGACCGACAGATTCCGGAAGACCGCACGGAGCGACGCTTGCGCCGCCTCCAACTGGGCTTCGAGCTCCACTAGATCGGTTGGCTTAGCCGCAGCTACGATCGAAGCGACGTCGGCGTGAGAGCTCATAGTTTTCTTCCAAAATTTCAGCATCTGGAGAATCATAGCAGAGCGGAATTTTCGCTTCCGTCACGCGTGACGCTTCAAATTCTGAAGCGCCGTAACAACAGCTTCACTAAGGATGGAGACGTTTTCCGCGTCCCAGTCTTTGACGGCACCGACATCGGTCAGGACGTCAGCCACTAACCCGGCATCAAGAACGACAAGCATTTGACCGGACATCAGCGGGACGCTGACGAGCCGCTCCCCACGCCGCTTGCGTTCGCGCCGTTCCCTTGAACGTTGGGCGTCAGTTTTCGGCATTTAGTTTCCGCACGGGGGCACGGTCCACGCTTGTTCAGTCCAGCTCCGCGAGCATGCGGCCGAAATTTTGGGAGAAACCTTCACGGCTGAGACCGAGCGCTAGGCGCGTCTCGTCGATATCGGCGCCGAGTGCAGCCATCGCTAAGACAAACTGGGCCTGCGTAGCCACGGCCAACGCCTTCACGATAGCGCCGGCAGCTGCCGGAAACTGGTCTGGACCGTCGGCTACAGGATCGTGAGGTTTCCGTTTGCGTCCGGCATTATCCCGCTTGCCGCCGCGACCGACGCCTTTTGATTTTGTCATTGCGTACCCCATCCGTTTGAATTTCTGTTTGCTGATCTGCTGGTTGATCATGGCTAAGTGGTTGATAGAGCTAAGGTCAGCGTCCCTTTGATTGATGCTGAAAATTCCCTGACGGGAAAAATTCTGCGCGTGAGTAGGGCGCCGGTAGTTCATCGGCGACGGGTTCACACATCGGATCTACCCCCCACCCATTGCGGGTCGTTGAGATAGAGCGCGGCGAATTGGCTGGCCGACATACCCAGCGCGCGACGGATGTCGTCGAGGGGGGCGCCGAGCGCGAGCGCGGCGACAACGAACGCGAGAGGCCGACAATGCCTCACGGACCTAGCCAGGAGTGCAACCCTCGCGTCGCCGCAATAAGCACAGTGCAAGTTTCCAGCTTTTGGCTTTCGGCCGGCGCCTGGGCGCGCGCCTCCGTGGCCGCGTTTGATTTCTTTGATTTCGCGATCAATCTGTCCCGTCACCGATCTAACTTTCAAACATTTCAAGATGACTTTCCAATCAATGGCTTACTCAGATCCTTTCCGCCTCCAAGCCCGATGCCCCGCCTTTGATTTTCGTTCTCAGTGCAAACGCAGCTTGGGCGCCGGTACGCGGTGTGATGTACTGACGGCTCAAACCCACCCGCCCCCCGGCCTGACGTCATTGAGAGCGGTGCTTCAAGCGCTCGAGCGCGGCGCAGATCGCCGAGTAGTCCGTCTCGGGGATCGTCTTCATCCATTCGGCATGACGCCTGGCCTGTTCGGCTCGCTCCGCTTCCCAGGCGGCACGCCGGGCTGCTCGAGCCGGAACGCTGTACCGACCGTGTTTTAGGGCGTTGCTGTTGCCCGGCTGACCGCCTCTTTTCCGTCCCTGCATTCGTTTCCGACCATTTCTTGAAATCTGCGGGATTTGACGTTCGACTTCCCGGCCGGTCCGGGATTGAATGGGGCTCAAGTCGGAAGGACCCCGCCTCCTCAGCTAGCGCGCTGCCGCTCTTCGCGAACATCATTGCGCCCACCCGCTGTCCTTATGGGGCATCCGCTGCAGACCGGGCAGGGCATCCAACCGCTGGCGCATCGACGCAGCAGACGCATCATCGATTGCACCGGCTGATCGTCGGCGATTGGCTTCCTGCAGTACCTCAGGCGGAATCCAATTCGTGTTTCCGCAGCTGTCGAGAAGTCCCAGGCAAATCGCGAGGAGCCGTTCGAAGTCCCGGCTGATCCGCTCGCGGGCCGCTGCCGCGGCCGCCTTTGCCACACCAAGGCGCTGGGCAAAGTCACGGATCGCCGTGGCTTCCCCGTGCTGGCGGCGCGCTTCTTGGGAAAGCGCTTCCAAAACCTCAGCTATGGCTGGCACGAAGGTGTTCGAACGACGCAGCTTGCGGCACGCGTTCGTGAGCGCGCCGATCGACGGCTTCTCGCTGGCCACGTCCTCGATCAGAGCGACGCCGAATATACTGAGATCCTGCTTTGCAGCGTTCGGAAATGAGCCGATCAAAATCTGCAGTTGCCGCTTCAACTCTTGCGGTTCCGCTGGCCTACAGTCTTCCGAAATGGAGGCATCGATTGCGGCTAAGCCGGATACGGTCTCAGCCTCGGAGATCGCCGCGTCGATCCGGATCAGAAATTCCTTCGAGCGAGCGGAGGTTGCTTCGATGGCCAAATCCGATAGTGCCGCCGAAATCCGACAAACATTCCCGATCTCGGAAATCGATGCGTCTGCGTTGTCGACAATCCTGAGAAGTCTGTTCACAGCTCGACCCCCTCGATGGCGGCGATCGCCGACATGGCGCCGGTAGGTCGCTGATCACGCAGGGGGCGCTTGAGGCAGCCCGTAACGAACCCGATCGGATCCTGAGCTTCCTCCCGCTGCGCGCGGGATATGGCATCGATGATCTGACCGTCGCTGAACGACTTACGCCAACGGCCCAGAATCCGACGTGCTTGGTCTGGGGTGAGATCGGCAGTGCGCTGTAGATATTTTCGGCACTCGCCGAAAACCGTCCCCGCCGGTGTTTGTGTGAACTCTGGGTCGGGAATCTTAGCAGGCTGCACAGGCGGTGCCGGTTTAGCCTTTGCCAACGTGACAACGTTGCATGCGGGCTGCTCCCGCGCGCCGCCGTTCCCGTTAGGGAACGGAAGAATCTTATCTTCTTCTAGGTTTGTTTCTCCTATTTGCGTCGATTTTGAATCACGGAGTGCGTCAATCGGTGCGTCGGTTACTGCGTTGATCGGTGCGTCGCGCTCCGATTTGTCCGGCGAGGCCGACTTGTTGAATTCGTTGTAATTCCTGATGGTTATGACCGTCACGTCCCGCGTCGACACTGCGTCGATCAAAGCGTCGGTTGCTGCGTCGCTCTGCGCGTCGGTTGCTGCGTCGCCGGTGCGTCGCCCGGAGAGGCGAATAAAAAACCGTCTGACCCTCGCTTCTGACCACCCCCATCGAGCCGCGAGAAACCGTGTCGACGCCGCAAACTGACCCCGCTGAAGGTCAACGACAGCGCGGCCGATACGGTCCTGCCGGGGCTTCCATGCCGCTGCCGCTACAATGAAGAGGAAGGCCTCTCGCTCGGAGAGCGGTTCCGGAGAAAATGCCTTGTGGTCGAAAATGGACCGAGGCATCGCGATATAGCCGCGGGATGGGTCCATCATCGGACAACCTCCGCGCCCAGGAAGTCGGCCAAGGCTCTCACGCCAGCGTCCGCAAGAGAGGCATCCTCAAAAATCACGGAGGACTGCCATCGACTGCCGTGCGATTCGTACAGCACCGCAAATCGTTCGCTGTCGTCGCTCGGATCGCGCATCTTTCTGACGGAAACGGTTCCGCCGATCGCGCGGGTCGCAATCTGGTGGGGCCACGTCATGACGCGCCCTCACCATATGCGAGCTGAGCGATGACGACGGCAGTCGCGTAGCTGACCACACACAAGCGAGTGATACGATTTGCTTGCCGAAAAATCAGATCGTCGCTAAAGTCACGGGGCTTCATGACTGCTTTGCGATTGGCCCTGCCGTTTGCCGCGGCGGGGCTTCGCATTTCAGAGGGTGGATCGTCGCCCAAGAAACGCCCAAGATTGACGTGATCCGAACGTGAACGGACGGGAACGTTTCGAGCACCGTAAGGGCGATTTTCGCTGAAGTTTCCGTCAACACACTGTGTTGACATGGTAGGGGTCACAGGTTCGATCCCTGTCGCGCCCACCACCAAGTCTTTGTTTTAGCTGATGAATTTTATTTGGTGCGAAATCGCCGCTAACTGCGGGCTTTCTCGCATTGTTTAATTCAAGGCCCCGTCTCTATGTCGGAATCCTGCTAAAAAATCGGCTCTGTCTCTGCTCGAAAAATTCCCGTTCCTGGAAACGCAGAGACTTGTTCGACAGACTGCGTGGTGAGCACCCAGTTTGATCTCTGTCAGCTCCACCACCCAGTCTGCTATTTCTCAGATTTCCAGAGACTAACAAAAAAGCCGCGCTGTTGGCGGGCTTTTTCGTATTCTGATCTGCGGAGGCGCGGTCTCCGTGACCCGTCTGGGCTGATTTTGGGGTCCTGTCTCTGCGGCGTAAATTCCCGTTCCTGGAAATTTTGACGGACGAAATGAGGCGCGGTTACCGGGTGGCAGAACCGGGAGCATCTGCTGGCGCCAAGCCGAGGCGCCTCATCTGCTGTGACCATTCAGCCGGCGCATCGCGAAGGGTAGCGACACCGATTCCGCGGGGAAATCGTCCTTCAACGGCTGCTGTGACGAGGGGCGGCGCAAGGAAGGCGAGGGAGATGGTCATACTAATATGTCGGGTGCTGCAATGTTGGCGGGCGGCAAGGCTTTCGATGGTCTCGCGGCCCTCGACGATCTCCTGAAGCCAAAGCTGGCCGCGGCCGATCGATCGGATGAGAGCCGATCGGCGTTCGGCCTTCATCGGCCGGGCGCGATGCTCTGGCGTATTCGCTGGCAGCAGAATTTCTCGGGCGGGCCTTGATGGTTTCTTCCAGGGCACGACGACGGTGCGCGAGGTGAGGGCGGATTGTTCAGCCGAATTCGGATCGTAGGGACTCAGGATCTCTTGATTGTCGTTTCCTTCAGATCTCAGATTGATTGCCAACTGGTTCTTACGGACCTCAATCCGGGTGACAAACCGCTCAAGGGTGTCTCGAGACAACGTTTCGTTCGAGAATGGTTCATCCATGTCGGTGTTGGCAATGACCGCCTTGGAGATCGTGGCTTCGAGCTCGGACGCAGGCACCCGGGTGACAGAGCCAACTGGCTCATCCGTTTGACCCCGGATGCAGGGCGCAGAGACGTAATAGCGATGCCGAACGCGGTCCCGACTGGAGTAGGTCAAGCTCATGCGATGACCCGCGTCATCAAACAGCAGTCCGGCAAGGAGAGCGCGGGTTCGGATACGTGTCGTCGTGCGATGGGACCACTGTTCGGTCAGCCTTTGCTGAACGGCATCAAACAGTGTGCGGTCGAGCAAGGCCGGCTGAGGTCCAGGCAGGATCTCGCCCTTGAACTTGACCTCGCCGAGATAGAAACGGTTCCGCAGCATGTAAAACAACGGTCCCTGCGTGAACGGCACACCTCCTCGCGTTCCGCCTGATGCCAGCTGCCGGACCTTGGACTTAAAGCCTCGTTCTTTGAGGTCCTTAACCAGGCGGTTGACGCTGCTGAGTTCCAGATAGCGCTGGAAAATCAGCCGAACGGTATTGGCCTCTTCCTCGTGAATGTGAAGCTGACCTTCCTTGAGGATGTAGCCTAGAGGAACCATGCCACCGACCCACAGCCCCTTGCGTTTAGAGGCTGCAATCTTGTCGCGGATGCGCTCCGAGGTGACCTCCCGCTCAAATTGAGCGAAAGACAAAAGGACGTTGAGCGTCAGTCGTCCCATTGATGTGGTGGTGTTGAACTGCTGGGTTACCGAGACAAACGAGACGCCATGGGCATCGAACAGTTCGACCAGCTTCGCGAAGTCAGCCAAAGCGCGTGTCAGCCGGTCCACCTTATAGACGACGATGATATGAATCCGATGGGCCGCGACATCCGCTAGTAACCGCTGCAGGGCAGGGCGATCGGTCGATCCGCCCGAAAAGCCGCCATCATCATAACGAGCCTTGACCAGCGACCAGCCTGCATGCGCCTGACTTCGGATATAGGCTTGGGACGCATCATACTGGGCATCCAGCGAGTTGAACTCCTGATCAAGGCCAGAGTCGGTGGACACCCGCGTATAGATCGCGCACCGGACGACCCGGTTGTCGGCCGGCTTCACGTTCGCACCCCCTTGCCATTCCCGGCACGCAAGCCAAAAAAGCGGGGTCCATTCCAGTTCGTGCCGGTGATGGCGAATGCAATCTTGGATAGGCTATCAAAGGTCTTGCCCTCGAAAGCGAAGCCGCCTTCGACCACCATCACCCGATGCAGCTGCCCGTTCCACTCCCGCGTGAGCACAGTGCCAGGCACCATCGCTTGCTTGCGCTGATCTTGGGCCGCGATGAGCGGCAAAACCTCATTCAAAGACTGCACGGTAGCCGCACGCTTCAGAAGTTGAACCGTCGCAACATCGAGATCCCCAAGTGCATCGGCTTGGATGCGATAGGCGAGGATGCCGAACAGCAGATGCTTGGGCAGGTGCTCTGGGGCCGGACGCCCCACAACACTCTGCCAGCGGGACTGTAGCCCAATCAGATCGAGACTGCGCAGATGCGCAATCTCCTCTTCCATTGACAATCTCGTAAGCCATCGCCTGACAGGCTTTCGTGATCCTGCACTTCGCACCATGGCATGGCATCAGGCCGCGGCCTTGTCAGACTTCGATCCGGTCGACGCGGCGTTACCAGTTATTTTGTAGATCCGACCGGCTTCAGCAGCTTCCGATGTCAGCGTCAGCTTGAGCTTCTTCCGTATGATACCAGCGAAGAAGCCGCGCACCGAATGCTGCTGCCAATCTGTGGCCTGCATAATGTCGTCGATCGTTGTACCCTCAGGCTTCATCAGCATCTCGATCACCCGGCCTTGCTTGCTGCCGGCGCGATGCTTCACTGGCGGATTCAACGATCGAGCTGGCGCTGAACTGCTTTTCTTAACGGTTGCTACCTTGGTGGTCTTGGCCGCCGAGCCGCGCGCGAATTTTCCGCGTCGGGACGCGGTGGATCGAATTGCAGTTTTGCGGGATTGTGTCTTGGTCATCTGGCTTCTCCGGTTGGTGCAGCATCATCGCTGCCACCACCGAAGCCCCGTCACGGCAAATACACCGGCGGGGCAGGCCATTAAGTGGCCGAAGCAGGCACTCAACGCGCAGACAGTAACGCTCCAATCGCCCGGCAATGCCAGTGGTTTCTGGGCAGTCTTATTGCTCGTTCCATGCCGCCGTTCGACGACAGCCTCCAGTTCTTAAAATGCGCCCCGACGCCAATCCACTCACGGTGATGACGGTCCTGTGGTCAGGCAATCACCTCGATGGGCCAATGGAATTATTCGCCGCCGCCGACGACGGGAGAGGATCAGGCAGCAAAAGCAGCTTCGTCTGGGGCGGCCTCTCCATTTTAAGCGCAAGTCAGCACCTCTTTTGCCAATCTTCCGAAAGCGCGAGCGGCCTGAAGCTTAGCCGACACGCCAGGAGGTAGGCCTCCGCCTTCTCGCGGGCCTCAGCGAGTGACACGGTATGAAACGGGCCAAGGCCCATGTTCCGCAACTTGCCGCCAGTGCGATACCGGAAAATCCAACTCCTGGAATTGCCGGCTCGGACCTTCAGGTAAAGCCCGAGCCCGTCTGCATACATCCCTGGCTTGAGATTCTGTTTGATCTTGAGTGCCGGCAGCACCCGTATACGTGCCATCCCCAATCGTCCGCGTCGTGTCCGAGCCCATATAGAGGGAGGGCTTCATTCGACAGGCGGAGATGTTTCCTGTCCCGATGTCGGAGAAACCGGAGCCGCCGGCCGAGCGGGGGAGCATGGCCAGCAGGAAGACCTGTCCCGACGAATTGGCCATGATGGCGAGAAAAGCGCGGTTTGCGCGAGCATGCTCTTGGTGGCGGTTCGAGATATCGACGTCATGGCGTTCACTGGCGGGTCAGAATGGAGGACGATCTCGTGGCGGCCCCGCGGATACCCGACGGGCGATCAATCCGTACCGTCTCCTTCGGCGAAGCGGCCGAGCGCGCCCGGGTTGGTGATGGTGATGGAGCGGTAGGTGTTCTCCAGCCATCCGGCCTCGGAGAAGCGCTTAATGGCGGCGTTCACCTGCTTGCGCGAGGCATTGGCCATGATGCCCACCTCGCTTTGAGTCAGCGGGATCGGTGCCTCTCCGATCCACGTCGTGCGCTGAAGGACCGAGGCGATCCGTCGATCTGCCTCGGGCTTTTGCAGATCGTGAATCACACGGAACAGGAACTCGACGCTCATCATCAGCATGAGCGCGACATGATACACCACCTCAGGATCGCGCGCGGCCATCTGGTCGATCGCTTCGAGAGGAAGATGCAGCATCGTCGTTTCGACGACAGCCCTCAGTTCGCCGCGACGTGGCTTTCGCGTGAGGAAGCAGCCTTCACCGGTCCAGTGACCCGGGGCTCCCAATAGGATTAGGCGTGGTGTCGAGCCGGCCGGAGCAAGGCTGATGCTGACGGTGCCCCTCACGAGGCCGTAGATCCCGCCCACCGGGTCGCCGAGATGGAATACCGGCTCGTTCGGAGCGAAATGCATCAAGGTGGAGCGCCGCAGCACTTCGGTCCGGAACGATTCCGGCAACAGCGGCAACCAGCCCCGCTCGCTCATGAGCCGATCGGCGTCAGATCGTGTGACCAGAGCCATCGAAAAGCCCCCCCAATTGTCCGATTCGGGACAAATATACGCTCCCAGTTATGCAAGCTAGTGAACTGAACTAGAGAGTGGACGTGCCTGCTCTCCAAGACCGTCGATGCCGGCGGCCGATTATAGAACCGGCACCGAATTCCACATTGAAGGGGCCGTATCGCAATATCTGTCGAAGCAGTTCTCGATCGGCGTCGTTGGCTACTACTACCAACAAATCAGTCACGACGGCGGCGCAGGCGCTAGGCTCGGCGGTTTTAGAAGAAGGGTCGCCGCACTCGGCGGGACCACGAGCTACACGTTCAATGTCGGCAAGGTGCCTGCCACGACAAGGGGGAAGCTCGTGCGCGAGTTCGACGTCGAGAACCGGCTGCAAGGGGCCGCGGGTTGGTTGACGCTCTCCATGCCCATTTATGTTGAATGGAATGTGAGAATGCCCCGCCAACAACAGTTAAGGCGGTGTGCGGCCGGCCGGCGCGAGACTTACGCTGACCGTGTCGGTCACGAGCCGATAAACTCCACTCGCTGGGTGGCCGAGATGACGGACCGAGTCGCCTTGCGCGAAGTCCATGAGGATAGATCAACGCAGTACCTCTGCTCGAAATGATTCCGGCGCGAGTGCAAGCTAGGTGCGGCTCAACATGATCTGTTCGGCTTCGGCTTGCTGATCGGGAACATCGTAAGAGCCTCAAGGTCCGATCTGAACAATTGCGTGTGTCTGAATAACCGATCGTTTGGCCACTTTCAAAAATTTGTCCCGCACATTGTCCCATTCGGCACAAACGTGCTGTCTCGATGATGCTATTTAGTGCGCGACCGCTGGCGGCCTCGAACGCCGAGGGCAGGCATCTGCGTCGTGAGCGCCCTCGCACCTCATCTTGGGGGCACAGTCTCGCCGTCGTCTCAGGCGTCGCTCTCTGGGTCCCAGTCGGGTTACCGTACCAGTGAGGGCGACGATGTATCACAAGATCGTAGAAGCATGTAGTCGAGCCGCATTCGGGCTCGGGCTGTTGTTGTGTCTCTGCAGTGTTGCTGCGGCGCAGACAACAAGGCCAACTCTAACGCCCGAAGAAGTCTACGCCCTCGCTCGCGAGGCCTATCTGTACGCTTACCCCATCGTGAGCATGGATGTGACCATGCGTCAGGCGATCAACGTGCCTGACAACGCAACGATCAATATGCGGGCGCCGGTCAATCAGTTCGCTCACGCACGCGCGTATCCAAAGGCCGACGAAAAGGACGTCGTCCGGTTCAATTTCGACACGCTCTATTCGTTCGCATGGCTCGATCTCTCCCGCGATCCCATTATTCTCTCGGTGCCGAACATCGGAGATCGCTACTACCTTCTTCCGATGCTCGACATGTGGACCGACGTCTTTTCCGTCGTCGGCACGCGCACGACCGGCAACAAGGCCGGTACCTACGCCATTGTCGCTCCGGGCTGGGGCGGCACACTACCCGACGGCATGACCAAGATTGTGGCGCCGACCTCGGCCATCTGGATTCTCGGCCGTACGCAGACCAACGGCCCGTCCGATTATTCCAACGTCCACAAGGTGCAGGACGGCTACAAGCTGACGCCTTTGTCACAATGGGGCAACAACTATACGCCGCCGAAGAACATGCGTGTCGATCCATCTGTCGACAACACCAAGCCGCCGTTGGTGCAGGTGAACAATCTCGACGGCGTTGCAATGCTGGCGCGGCTCGTCGACCTGATGGTCAAGTATCCGCCGCACGCCAATGACTATCCGATGCTGTTTCGTCTTCGGGCGCTCGGCATCGAGCCTGGCAAACCGTTCGATGCGGCGAAGCTCGATCCGGAGATGGTTTCGATCATCAATAAGGCGGCCAAGGACATGCTTGAGTTCATGCCGGTGGCGATGACGAGGAGCGGTGACAAAGTCAACGGCTGGAATATTGGACGTGAGAACATGGGCACCTATGGCACGTCGTATCTACGGCGTGCGAACGTTGCGCTGGGAGGGCTCGGCGCCAATCTTCCGGAGGATGCGGTGTACCCGGTGGCCTTCGTCGATGGCGATGGCAAGCCTCTCAGCGGCGTCAACAAATACGCGCTTCATTTCGATAAGGGGCAGACTCCCCCGGCCAATGCCTTCTGGTCCGTCACCATGTACGACAAGGATGGCTTCCAGGTTCCGAACCCGATCAACCGCTTTGCCATCGGCGATCGTGACAAGCTGAATTTCAACGCCGACGGCTCGCTCGACATCTACGTCCAGGCGGACTCGCCCGGAGCGGACAAAGAAGCGAACTGGCTGCCAGCGCCGAAGGGCACCTTCCAGCCGACGATGCGCATCTATTCTCCACGGCCGGAGGTTCTCGACGGTGATTGGAACCCACCGCCCTTCAAACGGGTCAACTGAGACGCGATCTTCTGGCGAGGAGTTCATTGCGCTCCTGCCATGGCCAAACAAGCTTCCCTACAGGAGTGGCAAATGAAGAAAATTCTAATCTCTGCGGTATGCTCGCTGATGATGCTGGGAGCGTCGGCGTCGGCGCAGCAGGCAGTATCGGAGGACGAAGCGCGCGAGATCGCGCGTGAGGCCTTCATCTACGCCTATCCACTCGTCCTGTCGGAAGTCACCTTCCGCGTGGGCAAGAATGTCGTGGAACCGACTGGGACTAGCGCGCCGATCAATCAATTTGGCCATATGCGGGAATTCCCCGACCCGTCTTTCACCATTGTGGTGCGGCCGAATGCCGACACGCTCTATTCCTCTCTCGGGTACGACGTTTCCAAAGAGCCGCTGGTCATCAGCGTTCCCGCTTCTGACGGTCGCTATTATCTGCTGCCTTTCCTCGACTATTGGAGCGATGTCTTCACGGTGCCCGGGACCCGTACGACGGGAAATGGCGCGCAGACCTTCGCGATCGTCGGCCCGACCTGGCAGGGGACACTTCCTGCAGGTGTCAAAGAATATCGGAGCCCGACTGGGTTGGGCCTCTTGATCGGCCGAACCCAGACCAATGGCAAAGCCGACTATGAGGCGGTGCGCAAGTTTCAGGGCGGAATGACAGCCGTACCGTTGAGCGCCTATGGCAAGCCTTACACGCCGCCAAAAGGTAGGGTTGATCCGAACCAGGATATGAGTGGGCCGCCCGACCAGATCGACAAGATGAACGCGGCCACGTTCTTCGGCATGTTCGCGGAACTGATGAAGACGAATCCACCGCACGCCAATGACAATCCGATCATCGACCGGATGAAGCGTATCGGCATCGAGTCTGGAAAGAGCTTCAATCTCGCGTCCGCGCCGAAGGAGGTTCAGGATGCACTGAACGCAGCGCCGGCTGTGGCGCTCAAGCAGATCAAGGAGGCCTGGAGCAAAGCCGGCGTGCAGGCGAATGGATGGCGAACCAACGTGACGGCCATCGGCACCTACGGGACCGACTATCTGCATCGGGCCGGAGTCGCCTATGGCGGATATGGTGCGAACGTCATAGAGGATGCGCTGTATCCGACGGCCTTCGCCGACGCCGACGGCCAGCCGTTTAGCAGCGACAAGCGCTATGTCCTGCACTTCGCCAAGGACCAGATTCCGCCGGTCCGGGGCTTCTGGTCGCTAACCATGTACGACGAGCGACAGCTCTTCACGGCAAACTCGATCAATCGCTATGCGATCGGCGACCGCGACAAGCTCGCCTTCAATGCCGACCGATCGCTCGACCTTTACATACAGAGCGAATCTCCGGGCAAAGATAAGGAAGCGAATTGGCTGCCCGCTCCGAAGAGCGGAGCCTTCACCATGAACATGCGCCTCTATTGGCCCAAGGCCGAGGCGACGAATGGTTCCTGGGCGCCGCCTCCGGTGAAGCGGGTGGATTGAATGTGAGAAACGGCCCGCCGCATGAAGCGGCGGGCCGAAAATCAGTCCTCAAGCTGGAAAACGACAATGCTAAACGAAACCGCGATGGCAGCCGCTCTCTGCGGTAAGAGATATCCTGTTCGCGAGCCTCGCCTTGATGATCGCGAGCGGTCTCGCGATTACGCAACCGGACCCGCGGCCATCTTGGAATGACGGCGCGATCAAGACCGCGATCATCGATTTCGTGACTAGGGTTACGGCCAACAACACCTCCGATTTCGTGCCGATTGTCGACCGTATGGCGGTCTTTGACATGGATGGCACCTTGATCCCCGAGCAACCCTTGCCTGTTGCATAGCCGGCTTCAAGCACCCGAAGTTTGGGCCGCCGGTTAGCAGGCCTGCCTACCAGCCGATGATCGAACTCCTGGCCTACCTCAAGAAAACGACTTCGAAGTCTGGATTTGTAGCGGCAGCCCTGTGCTCTACACGCCAATTTTCGAAGGAGATGTTTCGTGTTCCGCCGGAGGGCGTGATGGGTAGGAGCCTCCGACTGTGAATGTCTCGTAAGCGACCACTCGCGCCCAGAACAAGCACTTTCGTCATTTTCCACCCCTCACAACTGCATGGAGCGGCGCCGAAGCCCGGCGCCGCTTCACGGAGAAAAGCGCGTGCTTATTCTGCCGCCTGAGGCCGGCTTGCGGCGGTCGCGCCGTTTAGATGCGTCTTGAAGAACGGCACCAGCTTTTCCAGCGCCAGGCGCACGGGCTCGGGCTTGTCGTAGAGGTCGTAGTGCGAGCAGCCTTCGACCACGATGATTTCCTTGTTCTTGGAGGCAGCGCGGCCATATAGCTCCATGCCGTCGCGATAGGCGCCGAAGCCTCCCGGCTTGTCACCAAATACAAGCATGATCGGCTGGGTAAGCAGTGTCTCGGCGAAGGCGAAGGCATCCCATGCAATCGCGGAGGCGGCATGCGACACCAGCATGCGCGTGCCCGACCCTGAAGCCGGGCAACGGTTGCGGTAATAGTCGGTTGCCTCCAGCACATCGATGTCGGTGATGCCCGCATCCTTGCCCGCTTCGACACTAGCGGGGAGGAAGATGTTGATCTGTTCGTCGGCCCCCGCGTTCTCGGCGGTGCGCTGCGCGGCCATGCCTTCGAGCGCGCCGACCGGATCGAAATGACTGAAGCCTTCGCGCATCAGGCGGCCGAAGTTGACGCCGGTGGCGTGATTAATTCCACGTGCCCTTATCTGCTCCGAATGGGGGCATCTATTCGTCGAACGGAACTTAGCTGGCAGCGGTTCTCTCTCCAATGCTGGCCTGCCGTTTCAATTTTGGAAGCCCGGCCACTGGGGAGAGTCTGGAATGCAAACGTCTCGGTAGAGCGCACCCTTGGTAAGGCCGAGGTCACGAACTGAGTGCGACCTGAGGGGCAGAAGTGGTCTGCGATAGATAACCTATCGGGGTTCACTTGTGACTGTTCGCGGACAATGGTGGCTCCGCTCTTTTCAGCGCCGGCGTTTCGACTTACCCGGCCAAGGCAGATTGCCGTCCAGTTCCCGCAAGAGGTAATCGTCTTCGCTCCAGCGTGTTGTTTCGCTCGCAGGAGGAGCAAGATCCTCTTCGTCGAACCACAAGAGCGTCAATGTCTGATCCCATTGGCGTAGATGCCGGACGGCTTCATACAGCGACCCGTCGCCATTCCACGCTTCAAACCATTGGCCAGGATCGGCGTCTTCCGGCGAAGATGGCGTCGACCCCGCCCGCACGCGCGCGCTGTAAGAATCCGTTGGCAGATCTGTTCCCGGTTTAATCCAAGCCTTCGCCTCGCGGAGCGACGTTGAGCGCGAGCTGTACCTAACCTTGCCGCCCTCGGAGAGAACGAACGCGCAAGGTTCACGGGAGAACGTCGCAAATCGTGAGCCGGTAGATATCAATGAAGCGTCGAACTCGTCGGACAAATCGCTGATAGTAGCGAAGCTCATGTCGGCGGCGTCGACCCTCGGCTTGAAGAGCTTGTAGGGAAGAAGTAGTTCGGCGGCGAAGATATCGCAGGCAATTTCTCCCGGCGGCCTGCGCGCAAAGCTCCAACTTGGAGCAGAGTGGTCGGCCGAGATTTCCAATACGACGTGAGCGACCTCATGGCAGACGCTGAACCGCTGCCGACGACCGTTATGCGCACAGTTCACGCAGATTCGGTATTTGCCGTTGGGCAGGCGTACCGACCAAGCGTCCTCGTTCTCCTGCAGGGCTTCAGCGTTCACGACCCCGTCGATCTGCCCAGCGTAGTGATCAACTGAGACGGGAAGCGCCAGGGGACCGCATTTCGCGATGAACTCCCGCGCCTTCATTGCGACGGTCAGCTCATCCATTTGCGTCCTCGCGCATGAAGCGGCGAATTCGTTCGAGCGAGATAGCGTAATTGGGCCGCGCTCCACGGTTCACGACAGTGGTGAGCATATGAAATTCTTCGGGCGTGACGCTTGTATCCTTGGCGGCGAAGTCGGCCAGTTCTGCGTCGACGTTGGGATGGCTGGCAAGAAAGCGGAGGATTTCGACCTCGCGCGGCGCCGGGACCAGCGCGCTAATAAGCTTATTGATGACCTCACCCGACGGCGCCTCTTTTGCGCCGGTCTCCAGCCTATGGATATAGGCGTGGTCGACCTCACTCCGGTGCGCGACTTCCCTCAAGCTCAGGCTGCGATCGTCGCGCAGCACCCTTAGCCAACGCCCAAGCGCTGATTCCGGCATCCGTCCTCCTTGACATGCACATACAGGATCTTTATGTTGTCTGTGTAGACAACGCGCCCTGCTTAGGCCAATGACCTACCAGGGCGTATTTTTGGCCCTCGGTGTTGTCTGGCCGGACACCAAACTGGCATCCGGCGGGGAGAAAGGCAAGAGCCCGTTGAAGCGGGAGGAGGCCAAAAGTGAATGCTAGCGCCGCAGCGCACTCGGTGCGCATCCACATCAATCGCGAAGTCTTTGAGTCGCCAAATCCCACGACCGGCCAGGCGCTCTACCGCCTCGCGGACATTCCCAAGCAACAAGATCTCTACCGTGTGGACGAAGGCAACGATGAGGACGATCGCGTCCCGCGCGATGAGACCGAGATCCATCTGACAAAGGACGAACACTTCTACAGTCAGAAGGTTTTCGACGTTCTCGTGAACGGTGACGCGCATGAACTGATCACCAAGGTGATCACCTATGACCGCGTAGTCGAATTCTATCTCGGTGACGGAGGTCAACCGTCAAACGAATACCTCGTGAAGTACTCACACGGGCCGGCGGAAAATCCGAGCGGTACATTGGCCCCTGGTCAGAAAGTGAAGGTGAAGGATGGCATGCGCTTTCGAGTTGCCGGAACTGGTGAATCATAACGCGTTCCTGAAGGATCTCGAAGAGACGGGCTATCTGATCGGCTTTCTCGGCGGATACATTGTCCTTTTCGGAATTCCGTACCTCGACAAAGAAGGCCAGCTCCAGCACGGCGATTGGGTGAGCCCAGTCGACTTGAGCGGCACCACGATCGATCCGCCCAAAAACCATCAGGTGTGGTGGCGCGGAAGCAGGCCGTTTGACCAGCTCGGCCGCGCACTCAGGCTGGGCGGCGGCGAAGCGCGCGTGAGCGTCACGCCCGATTTGGTCACGGATCACTCATTCTCGTTCAAGCTGCATGACGAGAACGGCGCCATGCGCGACTACAAATCGTTCGAAGAAAAGGTGAGAACGTACCTCGACACGATCACAGCGCCCGCCATTGCGGCGTTTCCAAACGCGACACCTTTCCGTGGCATCGCGGTCAACGCCGCCGCCCAGGGCTCGCCGCTCCGCTTTCCAGACACGATGTCCGCGCGCTACCTCATCAACGATGTTGCGGCGCTATTGCGTGGTAAGAAAATCGCAATCATCGGCCTCGGCGGAACGGGATCCTACATCCTAGACTTCGTAGCGCGCACGCATCTGCAGAAGATCACTCTGTTTGACGACGACAGGGTGCATGTACACACGATTTTCCGGTTTCCCGGTTTTATTCCGCACGCCATTGGCAAGCTCAAAGTCGAGGCGCTCGCTTTCTATTACGATCAATGGCACGCCGGGATCGAGCCGATCGCCGAGCGTATCACATCGGAAAATGTCGCGCGGCTCAAGGAATTTGATTTCGTATTCGTCTCCGTGGACGATGGCCCTGCGCGCCATTTGATTGTCGATTGGCTGAGCGCCAACGCCATTCCCTATGTGGATTGCGGCATGGGGCTCAATCGCTCGACGGTAGGGCTCAGCGGCTATGTGCGCATCACCGGCGTTGATCGCGAAGCGTTTGAGAGCGCCGTCGGCACGGCGCGGCTCCCGGTTAAAAATGCCAAGGACGATGAATATCGAAAACAACCACAAATCACAGAGCTGAATGCGCTTAACGCGACAATGGCCGTCATCCGCTTCAAGCAGCATTTTGGTCTGTTTGATCGAGAAAGCGCGGCGGCGTCGCGGATCTTCGACTCTGCAATGCTCGAAATTGACTAGGGGTGAATACGTGAAATTCGTTTACCAGGCCGTCGAACGCATCCCGAAACCGCTGCTTAGCGGCGTCGTCTATCACAGCGAAGAGTTCCAAATCGGCGCTCTACTGTGCGCATGCGGATGCGGACATCGTGTAAGTCTCCTTGTGCCCGATAGTCATCAGATCACGCAGGAGGGCGGAATGGCTACGGTGACGCCATCCATCGCGGTCTGTGATGCGCCTTGCAAATCGCACTATGTGATAAGCGCTGGTCGCGTGCGGTGGTTGCCGGCGTTTTCGGACGATATGGCGGCGGCTGTGATGCGTGGCCAAATCTTGCGGCACGAGGTTCGCGACAAGAAAATGCAGCCTTGGTGGCAAGGCATTGTCGCCGCTGTTGCGAGAGCCTTCGAGAGACTCATGTCAATTCTGAAAACCTGAATTCTTAATCGGCGTAACGCGTGTAGAGGCACAACAACACATGGCGCAATGCACAGCACCATCACGAGGCCATCGCTCGGCGTCCGCTGCGGCGAACTGCCCCGCATGTAGTAGCCGCTATGGTCGCGGCTACGGGTATTCGCGTTCGTACTATTCTTCCCCATCCTACTCCTCGCCGTCCCACGCTTCGTCAGGGACTAGTGGAGGCGGCCGGCGTAGCGGAGGTGGGGCGAGCCGCAGCACAAAGCCGCGCTGGTCGGGAGCCGGTTCATCCCAGTTTTACACGCCTCAGGAAGTGCGGGCTCTCACGCCAATCCGCGAAACCGTCGAGAAGCGAGCGTCTCTGCCCGACCTTCGGCACATCTTTCTGTGCCACGCGTGGGATGATCGGCAGGGGGTCGCTAAGGAACTGTACGACCTGCTCGTGGCGCACGACATCTCGGTTTGGTTTAGCGAGAATGATATTGGCCTCGGCGAGCCGTTTCTTCGCGCGATCGACAAGGGCTTGGCGAAGTCGCGGATTGGGATCGTGCTGGTGACCCCTGCGCTGCTAAAGCGTCTCCCAGCGGCGGGCGTCGCGGACAAGGAGCTTTCGGTACTCCTAGCGCGCGACCAGCTCGTTCCCATCGTCCATAACACGACGTACGAAGCTCTCCGCGAAGTTAGCCCAATGCTCGCCTCGCGAAATGGCCTGGACACTGCCGAAATGCCGATGGCTGACGTCGCCGGCAAACTCGCCGAGCTGGTCATACTCTAGCGTGTCCGTTCTCGGCAGCGATGTGCTCGCGTCAGCTCCTGGGACCGAACGCTCGTTCAGACGGTGTACCGTTCGGAGCGATCATCGTCGTCTCAGCTTCAGGTCATGCCCGCGCGGAGAAAGCATAGGCTCCTTCCGAAGACTCTTGGCCAGCCCAAATCGAGTTAAGTCCGCCTGCACCTGTCCCTTATCGTAAACCTAATCCGGCAGTTGATTGAGAATCGGGCGATGCGGTTGTCGTTGTGGGGAGCGCCGAGAATCCATGGTGAGCTTCTCAAGCTTGGTATCGAGATCGGCCAGACCAGCGTCGCCAAGTATATGGCGCGGAGGAAGGCCCCTCCGTCACAAGGCTGGAAGGCGTTCCTTCGTAACCATGCTGACGGTATCGCGGCGATGGACCTTTTCGTGGTTACGACAATCTCGTTCCGACTGCTCTATGGGTTGCTGATCATGGGCCACGGCCGGCGGCAGATCCTGTGGTTTGGGGTGACCGCGCATCCGACGGCCGAATGGATCGCCAATCAACTGACGGAGGCGTGTGGCTGGGAGCAAATCCCTCGTTACCTGATCCGGGATCGCGATGGCGACTACGGCGAGATATTCATCCGCCGCGTTCGATCCATCGGCATTCGAGATCGCCCGACGTCTCCTCGCTCACCGTGGCAAAATGCGTATGCTGAACGGTTGATCGGATCGATCCGCAGGGAATGCGTTGATCATATCGTGGTATTCGGCGAACGCCATCTGCGCCAGGTGCTGCTCTCGTACATGGGCTACTACAACGGCACGCGCGCCCATTTGTCATTGAACAAGGACGCGCCGATATCACGTGCCGTCGAGACAGCCGGACGCATTCTCTGTCGACCGATTCTGGGCGACTGCACCATGCATTATGTTCGGATTTAATTTGCGGTAGGCACAGGGCCGTGATCAAGGAATAGACCTTCGCTATCTTGACGGCCCACACAAGGTCATCGTTCAGGCAAAGCACATGGTTGTTCGCCGCCATGACAAGAACCTTTGGAGATGAGCAAATCGTGCGCATGACGGCCTCCACGTCGCGCCAACACATTCCGGCCGGGGTGTGGGCACTCGGCTTCGTATCCATGCTGATGGACATCTCCTCGGAGATGATCCATGCGCTCCTGCCGGTTTACATGGTGGCTGTGCTGGGCACCTCGACACTTGCCGTCGGCATCATCGAAGGCATCGCCGAGGCAACCGCTTCTATCACCAAGGTGTTTTCCGGGTCTCTAAGCGACTGGCTCGGCAAGCGCAAACTCCTAGCCACTCTCGGCTATGGCCTTGCTGCCTTGACAAAGCCGATCTTTCCGTTGGCCTCATCGCTCGATTGGCTTGTCGCTGCGCGCTTCGTCGATCGGGTCGGTAAAGGCATCCGTGGCGCACCGCGAGATGCCCTCGTCGCAGACATCGCGCCGCCCGAGCTGCGCGGCGCAAGCTTTGGCCTGCGTCAGTCGCTTGACACCGTCGGCGCCTTCCTTGGGCCACTTCTCGCCATTGGTTTGATGTGGCTCACGGGGGACCACATTCAGGCGGTATTCTGGATTGCCGTCATTCCAGCCATCTTGTCCGTTGGCCTGATCCTCGTTGCAATCAAGGAGCCCGAACGGCCCAAGGAGCTTCGCCGGATCCGCATGCCGCTCCATCGTGAAGAGCTCGGCCGTCTTGGCGCCACCTATTGGTGGGTGGTGGCGATTGCAGCGGTCTTCACGCTTGCTCGCTTTAGCGAGGCGTTCCTCATCCTGTCGCGCTTATTCCGATCGTTCTGGTGATCATGAGCCTCGCCTATTCGCTCTCTGCCTATCCGATTGGAGCCTTGTCCGACCGGGTGGACCGGTTAACGATCTTGATCCTCGGTTTGGCTCTGCTCGTCTTCGCCGATCTCGTCCTGGCCTTCGCAGCTGACATCCTCGGCGTCAGCATCGGCGTTGTGCTCTGGGGTCTCCATATGGGGTGCACCCAAGGATTGCTGTCAACGCTCATCGCCGAGACCGCGCCGGCGGAGCTCCGCGGCACCGCCTTCGGCTTGTTCAACCTGGTCACCGGCCTGGCGCTGCTCGCCGCCAGTGTGATTGCCGGAGCGCTCTGGGATGTGACCGGGCCGCAAGGGACCTTTCTCGCAGGTGCGGTTTTCGCGGTACTGACCGTGCTTGGCCTTCTGTCGGTCCGTGACCGGCTGAGAAGATCGCGCCTTGCCTGACCAGTACTGGCGACGCGGCGGATGGCGGCAGCAGCCCGACAACATAGTCGAATTGCTATGGTCCTGCGCACGCTTTGAATTCGAAGCGCAGCAGCCGTAAGGCGTTTGCCGTCACCAAAACGGTCGCACCAGTGTCGGCCAGGATCGCCATCCAGAGCGGTGTTGCGCCGAAAAGCGTGGTGGCGAGAAAAACGCTCTTCAGGCCGAGCGCGAGCGCGATGTTATGCCAGATATTGGCAAGCGTCGCGCGCGATAACGCGATCAACTCTGCAACGCCGGTAACTCGGTTTTTCAGGAGCGCCGCGTCCGCAGTCTCCAATGTGACGTCCGTGCCTGTCCCTGGCTGTGAGGAATGTCTGCGCATCGGATCGCCTTGGGTACACCTGCGTCTGTGCCGGAGCTGCGGGCACGTCGGCTGTTGCGATCAGTCGCCCCATCGTCATGCGCGCCAGCATTTCGAAGCGACCGGCCATCCGATCATCGAAGGCTACGATCCACCGGAAGGATGGGGCTGGTGCTATATCGATGACACCGAGGTCGACATCGGAAATCCGACGCCACACAATGGCCAGATCCCGCGCTTCATTTGAAATCGACGCGCGTCAGGATGCCGCCCGAAGCTGGTCGTCCTGCGAAGCCGCGAGAGCGGCGTGTAGTGCTGCGACGACCTGTGCACCTTCGCCAACGGCAGCGGCGACTCGTTTTACCGAGCCCAACCGAACGTCGCCGATCGCATAGACATCGCGGCGATTGGTTTCGAGGGCGTGCCGGTTCGCACCATCCGCCGCGCCGGTCAGCACGAATCCCTTTGCATCCAGCGCAATGCCGGTGCCGGCGAGCCAACCCGTATTCGGATCGGCGCCGATGAACAGGAACATGTGCCGGAGCGGCTGCCGCGTTTCGTTCTCCGTTCCCCGTCGACGCCAGCGGACCGCTTCCAAAACGCCGTCGTGTCCTTCGAGACCTGTTACATTGGTGTGCGTGAGCACTTCGATATTGGGCAGCCCGGCGATCCGATCCACGAGGTAGCGTGACATGCTGTCGGCGAGATCCGTGCCGCGCACGAGCATCCAGACCTTTCTGACGTTGCTTGCCAGATAGACCGCGGCCTGTCCCGCGGAATTGCCCGCACCGACCAGTGCGACCTCTTCGCCGGCGCACAGTTTTGCCTCAAGCGGCGAAGCCCAATAGTGCACGCTTGTGCCTTCGAAGGATTCGAGACCTTCCACCGCGAGCCGCCGATAGCGGGCGCCGGTCGCGAGCACGATCGACCGGGTCCTGGCGTATTCGTTGTTGGCCAGTTTGAGCACCAGCGGCCCGTGGCCGGAATCGCATCCGTCCAAGCGGACGGCCTCGTCCGGAATCGCCATCTCGACCCCGAACTTCTGCGCTTGGTTGTAGGCCCGGGCCATCAGCGCCATGCCGCTGATGCCGGTCGGAAAGCCGAGATAATTTTCGATCCGGGCCGAGGCACCGGCTTGTCCGCCAAAGGCGCGACAGTCGAGCACCAGCGTCGAAAGCCCTTCCGAGCCGGCATAGACCGCCGCCGCGAGACCGGCCGGTCCGGCGCCGACGATAACGACATCGTAGAGCCGGTCGGGGTCGATCGGGTTCAGCAGGCCGATGCAGCGGGCAAGCTCCGCCTCGGTCGGATTGTGCAGCATCTGTCCGCCCGGACACAGCACAATCGGCAGTTGACCGGAATCCAGATGAAACCGCTCGATCAGCGCCTTGGCGCACGGATCGCTCTCGGGATCGAGCTGCTGTTGCGGATGGCCGTTGCGCCGGAGAAACCCCTGAAGCCGGAGCACGTCGCCATTCCCGGCACGTCCGACGATGATCGGTCCACCGGCCCCCGTTTCCAGCAGGCCGACACGACGCAGGATGAGCGCGCGCATGATACGCTCGCCCAGCTCCGCCTCGGCGATCAGCAAGGCGCGAAGCTGGTCGGACGGGATGATCAGCGCCTCGACTGCGTCCTCCGCGCGAGCATCGACGAGAGACGGGCGGCCGGTAAGCTGCGCCAGTTCGCCCATGAACGAGCCTGGCTCATGGGTCACGATGAGCCGGCTATGCTTCGATTGGTCGTGCTGGGTGACATTCACCCGACCGGTCAGAATGATGGTGAAGCCCGGAGCGACCTTGCCGACATCCAGCAGGGCTTCGCCCGCCCGATAATGGCGTATTTTGCCAAAGCGGCGCATTCGCTCGATCTCTGCCGTCTCCAGAACCGGAAACATCTGGTGTCGGCGCGTTTCGGTGACTGATTGCGGTGCTGGGGGCATGGTCTACAATCATAGCACATTTGGCCAGACCCTGCATGTGGCAACCGGGCCTACGCTTTCACGACAGCGCGGGCCTGCCCGCGCTCCTGTCCGCGTAATGCGTTGGCAGGTAGCGGCACACTAATGCGGAAGCCGCGACTACTGCATTCTCATCGAGATTCAGGAACATGCGTGGCTGCGACATCGCCTGCTCAGAACAGGGTGCTCGTGCTGCAACTTTCGATGCGGACGAGATGTTCGGCGACAATTACTACCTCGTGCAGGGTTGCAATCCAGCCGGCGAATGGACGATTGCAGGCGGGATCGGTGAGGTCGGTTTCGCGACCATCGCTGTCACGCCATCTCTCGATGGCAGCGTGTTCGGCATCTGGCATGGCGTCATCACGAATGGTGAGATCAGATAGTCCCCCTCTGCGACCGCAGCGGTGCCGATCGTCATGGTCGGCTGCGGTCCATCCGGCCCGACCGGAGCCAATATGGCGGGCGCGGTGCGCGGTGGCTCTCAAGCGATGCAGACGGCTGCGAGGAAATCCACGTAGCGCTGGAAGTCGGCGATATCGAGGAGGCGCTGGCATTCTAGACCGCATCTTCGTTTTTCAACTGCGCGACAAGAGCAAGCAAGACGATGGCCTTCATCGATTTTTTGGGGCAATTCATCGCGTTGCAGGCGGGACGAAAACAGCCCATCGATGACAAGATGGGCTGTGCGAGCGTATTGCCGTCATCGGAAGCTGGCCTTTACAACTTCCTATACAATCCGTTTCCGGAATACATCGAGATACGCTGCAATCGTTCAGCGCGCGGCTTGCGCGACAATGTCCAGAAGCTGATCGTACATCACCCGCCGCTTCAGCGCTACGCAGCCATGATGATTGCCCTCGTGAAATTGAACACGTTCTTGGCGATATCGATACCGAGCGTCTCGACGGTCATTGCGGCTCTCCTTCCTGTTGCTGGCTCTCAGCCTGAATGGTGGAGGGGGAGCCGTCCATCCCGTTAAACGGCTTGGTTTTCCCGCCGGGGCGTATCAACATAGCGGCGCTCGCCGCTGCTACCGAACAGATGACTGCGCCTATCGCTGCAGCGATACCAAAAGCTGAAAGTAAAGCAGGTCCGGATGACGCTATCACAGGCCCTACAAGGGCTGTAGCAACCAATCCGCCAGTACGCGCTACTGCGCTGTTCAGCCCGGATGCTGCACCCGTGTGGCCGCTGTCGACGGACATCAGAACTGCGGTTGTGAGCGGCGCGACCGCACAAGCCATTCCCAAAGCGATCACGGCCATCGCGGGAAACATCCCAAGCCAGTAGCTTGTGGCCGACCCGATCCGCAGCATCAGGAGAAGGCCGGCCGCGACGATAACCGGTCCTGCTGTCAGCAGCCATCGTGGACCTACCTTGGCTGCCAGCGCACCGGCAGCAGGCGATGCCACGGCGATGACCAGCGGCAGGGGCAGGAGCGCCGCGCCGGCCTGCGTCGCGGTGTACCCGCCCGCTTGAATCAACACATAGGGTACCAGCACGAACAACCCGCCGAGAGCGCCGTACAGCAGGAGTGTCAAAAGCGTGAGGCCGACGAAGCTTCTGGACCCGAACAATGCAAGCGGCATCATGGCCCTGTCGCCAAGCCGTCGCTCCGCCGACAGGAAGAGCAGCGAGAAGATTAAACCCGCTCCCAGGACGACGAAGGCAGCAGGCGGCCAGGCCCGCCCGGATCCTTCGGTCAATGCCCAGGTCGCAAGGCCCAAGCCAGCTGTAGCCAGCACTCCACCTGACCAGTCGAGACTGCCGGCCGTGTCGTCGACGTCCCTGTCGACGTAGCGGGACGCCAGCAAGATCGCGGCTATAGACAACGGAACGTTGATCAGAAAGACAAGGCGCCAGCTGCCGGCATCGATGAGCCACCCGCCAAGGATAGGTCCGATCGCGCCCGCGACAGCTCCGGCCGCCGCCCATATGCCGATCGCACGGCCTTTCGCCTCTCCAGAGAAACTCTGGCCCAGGATCGCAAGGCTGTTCGGCATCAGTATTGCGGCGCTCGCACCCTGCACGAAGCGAGCAAGCAGCAACAAGACAAGGGTCGGCGCCACCGCGCAAGCCAGAGAGGCGATACCAAACAGCAGAACGCCTACGATCAAGAGCCGACGGCGCCCGAACCGGTCTCCCGCTGCTCCTCCCAGCAAAAGTAGTGCGCTCAAGGGAAGCAAATAGGCATTGACGACCCACTGCAGGCCGATAGCGTCTGCATCAAAACTCCGACCGATCGCTGGGAGTCCAACGTTCACGACCGAACCATCGATGAACGCCAAGCTCGATGCTAGGATCGTCGTCGCGACAACGAGGCGAGGGTAAACGGGCGAACACGTCCTTCGGGCTGCTCGCGCGGTCGCGGCGTCGAAGGGAACGTGAAGGGCGTTGCTCATTTGCAGTCAATGTAGGGGGCGCACGCTAGAAGGACCAGCGGGAGCCGGCGGAGTCGCCTTGGAATCAACGGTTGGATGTATGGCAGTCCGATCCTATCGACCGGCGTTCACGCAGAACCTAAGAAATAGCGTGCAGGTGACCGCTTTTGGCGCAAGGCGCTTGTCGCTTACAAGAAGATGTAAGATTTGTCCGGAAGCCTGCGGTTCGAGTCTCTGGTCAAAATTCTCACGTTTTCGCGTTGTGAAGATGTCAATTCCGTTGCGCGGTCCAATAGCCTGAGCATCGCGCATTTCCTGCGTGGCCGTTCCATGTCCCGCGGCCAGAAATACTGGAGAGTCTACCTGAGCCGGAGGCGTATTTATCCTGAACAGTCACCGAAGCGCGAACCGCACCAGATTTCGCGACGTATCCTCTGAACCTCACGAGATTAGGATGCGTCACAACTCCGTTAGAAATATTGACGGTGAAGTTGTAGGTAGGATCGCACGCGCCTCGTTGCGTCACGAAGACCAAGTCCCAAGAACCATCGTAGGCCGATCGTGCGTTTGCAGTATGCGCTTGGCCAATGAAACAGATTATTGCCGTCGCGCAAAGCGAAAGCCTCTTCATAATAACCTCTCCCAAACCTTGTCAGAATAGCGTGCTTCTTTTAACCAAACGCATCGATTTAAAATGGGGGCCGTCCTGAACCATTTCAAAGAGCCTGAACGGTGATGCGATCGCGAGAAGTTTGGAGTAAGGCTACTCGTCTAATTTCTTTAGTTAGGAAGGTCGTCAAAGAAGAGATAGACGGTGGCAATCTTGCCGTCCCGGGCGATTGCGAAATCAGTCCCGGCGTAAGCTGGCGGCTTGCCGGAGCTACCTGACACCCATCGGACCCGGCCACCATCGCCCATTTCCTCGGGCGGGGAGATCGGTTGATATTGGAAGTTGGGATGGGTCGCCTTGATCGCGCCGGCGATACGGTCGATCTCGTCATGGCCACGGAAGACACCACCCTTGGGATCGTAGAACACGGCGTCTTCATGAAAAATCTCGTCGATCACGTGGCGTCGGCGCACCGGATCGATCTCGCCAAACACATCGTGGAGGTTGCGAAGCAACAAGGTCGATACGGTGTTGGACATGGTTTTCTCCGTTTGGCATCGAATGCGGCTTGAGGTGCACCGACCCGCGATTATTCTGTTGCAGGAAGATCAGGGAGCGAGCGCCGCGACGACGTCCTCAATGTGATGTCTGCGATCGGACTTGGTCCGTCACGGTCGAAACTGCGAGTGAGAACGTCGTGGCGGATGGTCAGGCGGTCGCTGCGAGGCTTGAACCTATGCCACCGGCCTTGCGCTGGTTATCGATGCTGAATGCGCCGGCGCCAAATGCCGCGATCTGCAGAAACCCGCCCGCCATCATCACGTTCTTGAGGAAATGGATCATCTGGTTCTGGTCGGCAAAGTTGTTATGAAACGACACCGCTGCTGCGAGCGAGAACAGGGCAAGAGCAGCGGCGACGGAGCGAGCACGATAGCCGGCGATGAGAAGCAAACCGCCGCCGAGTTCGACGGCCACGGCCACCGCATAGGCAAGCGGCGGAATTGGCAATCCGACGGCGTTGATCATGCCGGTTGTGGCGCTATAGGCACTGAGCTTGCTCAAGCCGCTCATTGCAAAGGGAAGGCCGATCATTAGCCGACCGGCGAAGGGAAGATAGCGGATAATGCTCATGGCAATGACTCCTGTAATTGGAACGTTCTATTGAGTTGGGGCCTGGCGGTCCTGAACTGCCCGCGCTGCGCAGCTCGATCTGTGACGGACAACGTCGCGAGGCTCAGGCGGCGGCGACCTCAAGCGCGGGATAATCGGTGTAGCCTTGTGAGGTGCCGCCAAAGAAGGTGGCGTGGTCCGCCTGATTCATCGGCGCATCGCTCTTAAGCCGCGCGACGAAATCAGGATTGGCCAGCACCATCTGGCCGTAAGCCTCAAGGTCGGCCAGTCCCGAAGCCACATCAGCGCCGATTTGCTCGCGCGGGCGTCCGGGCCTGTTCAGGATCAGCGCCTGCTTCCATCGCGCGCGCAGGTCGGCCATCAGTCTATCGTTGCCGTTGTGCATGACGTGGATGTAGGCAAGGCCGAGCTTGTCGAGTTGGGCGACGAGATGGCGATAGAGATCGGGACCGCTCGCTCCCTCGTCGAGTCCGCCGAGGGGTGATCCGGGAGACAGGCGGATGGCCGTCCGGTCGGCGCCGATTTCCTCTGCGATTTCCTTGGTGACTTCGATCGCGAAGCGGGTGCGGTTCTCGATCGAGCCGCCATATTGGTCGGTGCGCGTGTTGGCGTTCGGGGCGAAGAACTGCTGAACGAGGTAGCCGTTGGCGCCGTGGATCTCGACGCCGTCGGCGCCAGCCTCAATGGCCGCGCGCGCCGCGTGACGGAAGTCGGCAACGGTCTGGTGGATGTCTTCAGTCGACAATGCGCGCGGCGCCGGAATCTCCTGCATCCCTGTTGCGGTGAACGTCTGCGATGCGGGTGCGATTGCGGATGGCGCAACAGCTTGGCGATGGTGCGGCGTGTTGTCGGGATGCGACATCCGCCCGGCATGCATGAGCTGGATGAAGATTCGACCGCCTTTGTTATGCACGGCCGTTGTCACCTTCTTCCATCCCGCGACGTGCGCCGCTGTGTAGATGCCCGGCGTCGTCAGGTAGCCTTGCCCGTCGTCCGAAGGCTGCGTGCCTTCCGCGACGATCAGGCCGACGCCGGCGCGCTGCGCATAATACTCGGCCGCGAGGTCTCCCGGTGTGCCGTCGGGCTTGGCGCGGCTTCGGGTCATCGGGGACATGACCAGACGGTTTTGCAAGACGTAGCGTCCGAGACGGACCGGCGTGAATGTGTGGATGCGAAGTGTCATCGTGTGCTCCTTCGGCTGCTTGGGCAGCGGCGTTGCCTTCACGCACAATATGAGGGATGGTTTATATCGGGTGGAGCCAGTATATTTTGATATTATCTATCGGCTGCACCGATGGAGTGATCGATGCTTGAAAGCGTGTCGTTCGACCAGTTGCGGATGTTCGTGGCCTCTGCCGATGAAGGCAGCTTTTCGGCCGCAGCGCGCCGCGTGCGAAGAACCCAGTCAGCGGTGAGCGAAGCGATTCTGAGTCTGGAGGCTCAGCTTGGCGTCGTGCTGTTCGATCGTGCGGGGCGTTATCCCAGGCTGACGAAGGAAGGTGTTGTCCTGCTGGCGGATGCGCGCGCGGTAATCACCGGCGTCGACGCCATGAAGGCGCGGGCGAAGGGGATTGCTGGCGGGCTCGAGGCCGAGTTGACGGCTGTCCTCGACGTGTTTCTGCCGATAGAGGTGATCGCCGAGGCTGCGCGAGAATTTCGTATCCAGTTTCCGGCGACGCCGTTGCGTCTCTATGTCGAGGCGCTCGGTGGCGCGGTGCAGCCGGTTTTGGATGGGCGAGCGAGTTTTGGTGTTGTGGGTTCTCTGCCGACGCTTCCAACCGGTTTGATCAAGGAGCGCCTGTTCGATGTCAAACTGATGATGGTTGCTGCAGCGAGCCATCCTCTTGCATCCTACCGTGGCATTATCCCGAAAGAGGAGTTGGCGCGGCATGTGCAGCTGGTCCTGACGGATCGATCCACGCTCACGGAAGGCCGCAACATCGGCGTGATGTCGCCGTCTACCTGGCGCCTGGCGGACCTCTTTGCGAAGCATGCCTTCCTTGTCAGTGGCCTGGGATTTGGAGGCATGCCCCTGCACACCGTGGCAAGGGATATTGCCGAAGGGCGGCTCGCCGAGCTTTCGATTGAAGAGGCGCCGCCTGGAGGGCTGCCTCTTCCCATGTTCGCTGTTTATCGGGAAGGCGAACCTCCAGGACCGGCCGGGCGATGGATCATCGAGCGCTTAAAGAAATGCTCGGAAGGCGTCGCGGCGAAGGAGGGATCGCGAGCCTGCTAAACGGAGCGCGCCGTTAGTGCGCAAGATTCTAAATATAGGCTGCTGCCGGTTTAGTGGACGGAAAGAGGGAGGCATGGGTCAAGCGCGCCGTCCGGGACCGCGATGGAGCTTATGGCGAGATATTTATCCGCCGCGTTCGATCCATCGGCATTCGAGATCGTCCGACGTCTCCTCGCTCACCGTGGCAAAATGCGTATGCTGAACGGCTGATCGGATCGATCCGCAGGGAATGCGTTGATCATATCGTGGTATTCGGCGAACGCCAGCCGTTTCCTGTTGGTCGTTCAGTGGGTCTTTTGCTTGGCAACGTATCATTGCTGACGGCAGAATCAGTCGCTTGGCGAAGCACGCTGCGTCTGCCACCCAGTACTAGTCCCAGATGGTGGACGATGCAATCCAGCCGTGCCGTCCTCTGCGACTGAGACGGGAGAACATCGTCGCCGAACCGTTCAGCGAAAATTCGCCGCCAACAATCAGGCACCTCGCAAACGAACCTCTGCGTGATCACGCGAAGGCGTATTCCTTGCCTTCACAGGGCAAATCCGCAGCCTGTCTGTCGTATCGGCTATGGATTCGGCTTGATCTCGCCCCGCACAATGGGCACTCGGCCACGCCGCCTTCCGCTCAGACGGCTATCGGCAATGGGCTGGCTCTCGTCTTTTGCGCCGGCATCCCGAACCAAAAGATACTTGCCGCGCTAGGGCAAAGCCGCGGCGCATCTTTCACTTATCGAGACGCGCGACCTTCCGAGTGGAGTACGTTTACGACGAGGTGAACTTGTGCTTCGCTGAGCGTGTTCCCCGTCAGCCTCTGAGACAAGTGAGAACTTTTGTTTTATCCTTTTGGAGTCTGGCATTCGACGCGACTGGCGTAGCACGCGCATCCAGAACCCAAGCGTTGAGGGAGAATATCAGATGCCGACCCTCTACACGATGCCTGGCACTTGTTCGCTTTCGCCGAACATCGCTGTCGCGTGGCTCGACGCCCCGGTCGCAATCCACAACATTCCCTATGGCGACCAGAAAAAGGAATATTATCTCGCCATCAATTCTCGGGGGCAGGTGCCGGCGCTACGCTTCGAAGACGGGAACGTGCTGACCGAGGCGACGGCGATCCTCGCCTGGCTCGGCGCCACCTATGGTAAGGAGGGCTATGCGCCCAGTAGCCGGCTCGGCCGCAAGGAAGCCGAAGCGCTGGCCTACATGAGTTCGGAAGTCCATGCGGCTTATGGCGGTCACTTTAACACCCAAAAATTTGCCGAGAGCGCGGCGGCGCAGGAAGAGGTTAAGCGTAAGACCTATGAGAAACTCGTCGGTCACTACGAGCGGTTGAATGGCGTTCTAAGCGGGAATGGCGGCAAATGGTATCTCGGCCAGCGGTCCTTCGCCGACACCTTCCTCTATGTGCTGACGCGCTGGATCGAGAAGACGCCGCTGCCCATCGGCGACTATCCGGCGCTGAAAGCGTACCGCGCGCATATGGAAGCGGACGAGGGTGTGAAAAAAGCACTCGCGCGGCAAGCTATGGAGCCGATCGAATGAGCGAGGAAGAAACCGGCTGGCCGGCCTTGCCCTATCGCGATTGGGCCGAAACATGCTCCGCCCTCCATCTGTGGACCCAGATCGTCGGCAAGTACCGGCTCGCGCACACACCCTGGGTCAATCACTCCTGGCACGCTACGCTCTATGTTACACCGCGCGGTCTGACGACGGGAATGGTGCCCGACGCCAAGTCGGCCATCACCTTGACCTTTGACTTCCACGACCATGCGCTGATCGGCGAAACGGCCGACATGCGTGAGAGCTTTCCGCTGGAAGCGATGAGCGTGGCCGACTTCCTGAGCCGAACGACTATGCTGGTTGAACGACTTGGCGGGCGGATGAACATTCATGGCGCTCCGAACGAAATCTCCGATGCAAAACCATTTGCGCAGGACACCGCGTTGCGGCCCTACGACCGTGAGGCAGTCGAGCGATTCCATCGGGCGCTGGTGCAGATCGATCGCGTATTCGCACGTTTCCGCACCGGGTTTCTTGGCAAGGTCTCGCCGGTGCACTTGTTCTGGGGTTCGTTCGATCTGGCTGTGACGCGGTTCTCGGGCCGCAAAGCGCCGCTCCATCCCGGCGGGGTGCCTGCGCTTCCCGATTCGATTACGCAGGAAGCCTATAGCCACGAAGTATCTTCGGCCGGATTCTGGCCCGGCGGCGGCGGGGTGGATGAGGCGATGTTCTACTCCTACGCCTATCCGGTGCCCTACGGCTTCGCCGGTCGCCTCGTCGAGCCGGCGGCCGCCCGCTTCGACCAGAAGCTTGGAGAGTTCCTGCTGCCTTATGAGTTGGTGCGGACCAGCGCCGATCCTCAGGAGGACCTCACGAGCTTCCTGCAATCGACGTACGAAGCGGCGGCGGACCTAGCCGAGTGGGACCGGCAGGCGCTCGAATGCGACTTGGGCATCCCGCGGGTTCCCACGGGTCATTCCGAAGCGCATCACAATCCATCGCCGATCTCAGAAAATCAGCCTTAAAGCTAATTTGCGCGAATCCCAGTTTCGTTCTTGAACGGCCGCTAATACGCCTGATCCTGATCCCAGCCGAAGAGCTAACTCTGCTTCACCCGGAAGTGGCGCTCCGACTGGAGTTTAGACGCCGAAAATCTTCCAGGTACCGTAGCCGAGGAAGCCCACGGGGACGCCGAAGAAGCCGGCGATGCCGGAGGTCTGGTGACTACCCACGCGCTTTAGTTGGCGGCGGATGGACGCACCTGATGCTGGGCGGACTGCACCATGAATATGCCCGGATTTGAATCGCGATAAGCCAGGTAGGAGCGTGTCAGCGACTCGTATTGCAAGAGCGAGGTGCGTTTAGATGTTGGTCTGCTCGGGCGGCACGCCTTTGGGGAGCTGCGCGGCTCCGTTTGCTTCTTCGCACGCCGCCTCCTTCATGCCCACGCCGTAACAGGTCATCGACATCGATCCTATGGCATACCCGCGAAGCAGAGCCTGGGCATCCCTGTCCGCCGCGGCCAATCCCGATGTATAAAGAAGAGGGATAAAATGGTCAGGTGTGGGGACAGCCATGTGAAAGTCGGGATGCTCGACCGCTGTCAGAATACCGGCAGGCGCTTCGGTCAACTGGCGGGCCACCATGTCATCGAAGCGGTGCGCCCAGTCGAAGCCAATGTCGGGGCGGCTCCGCTCAATGAGGCGAAGATTATGCACGACGTTGCCGCTGGAGATGATCATCACGTCTTGCTTGCGCAAGACACTCAGCTTGACGGCGAGGTCAAGATGATAGTCCAGCGGCTTTAGAGCGTTGATCAATAACTGGACGACAGGGACATCGACTTTCGGAAAGAGATGGGCAAGCACGCTCTCCAGGTGCCCTGATCGAGGCCCAATTCATCGCGGTTGGCACCAGATGATGTTGCACCCGAGCAGATGGTGCCATGCTGTGCGCGAGACCATCCGCGTTTAATCAACGCGCGTCGTGAAAAATGATTCCGGCGGTATGTCGCATACCGGAGCGGATGCGGCTGACACCATGGCGCAGATTCACGCGATAATTGCCCTTCGTCCCCTGAATTGGACGATTGTGGACCGCGAACGCGACCGCATCACCTTGAAGCAACGGGACCACCTCGACACGGCTCTGCATCCGCGGCCGCTGTTCGGTCAAAACGAATTCGCCGCCGGAAAAATCCTTGAACGGTTGCGAAAGAAGGATCGCGACCTGAATCGGGAAAGCGATATCTCCGTATAGATCCTGATGCAGACAATTGAAATCGCCAGGGACATACTGCAACAAAAGCGGCGTCGGCCTCGTCTGGCCGGCATCGTGACAGTCTTGAAGGAATGACGCGTGATCTGCGGGGAAACGCTGATCCATCCCCATTCGTTCGTTCCAAACGTTGGCGATACTGGCAAGGCGCGGATAAAGCGCAGTCCGAAGGTCACCAATGAGGTCGGGCAACGGATAGTTGAAATAACGATACTCGCCTTTGCCGAAGCCGTGGCGACTCATAATGATGTGGCTTCGGAAGTGACTTTCGTCTGGATAGAGTGCCGAAATCGCACGGCACTCCGCCGAGGAAAGCAGATTCGGAATGATCGCACAGCCATACCCGTCGAGTTCACTGGCGAGCGTCGCCCAATCGTAGGCGGCGATCCGGGCCTCCGAAGACGTATCCGCAGAGGCTGGAACCGCCTTTCGCGCGTGCTTAGTCATGCTTCGGCTTCCTTCCGAATGAGAACCCGCTTGCGTTCGATGCCCCAGCGATAGCCGGCGAGATCGCCGTTGCTGCGGACGACGCGATGACAGGGAATGGCGAGAGCAATCGGGTTCGCCGCACAGGCTCCGGCCACTGCGCGCGGATTGACGAGCGGGCCGACCCACTTGGCCAATTCCATGTAGCTGACCGTGCGGCCGACCGAGATTGCCTTAAGCTTCTCCCAGACGCGGCGCTGAAACGGAGTGCCGCGCATATCGAGTGTCAGATGAAGACCCCCAGAGGGCTTCGCAATGTAGCGGAGGATCTTCGCGACATCATCTTCCACCGCCGTTCCGCTCTGAACGAGCGTGGACTGAGGAAAGCGAATGGCGAGATCGGTCGCCAGCGCCTCGGCATCGTCACCGAGAAGGACAGAACAAACGCCGTTCGTGCTGCGCGCCACCAACACCTTGCCGAGTTCAGAATTGGCAATCGCATACCGAATGATATCGGCGGCGACCGGTGCAGAATTCCGATGCGGCTTGGACCGCAGCGCGTCAGTTTTAATCATGAGATTCATGGTCGTGTCTCCTTGTTGTGTCCTCATGATCGAAAATTACTTCCGCGGATTTGCCTTCAAACTCCGATCCTTGTTTTCAAATCGAAACTTTGTATCCGCACCGAAACGGCACGGCTCGCCGCATGCGGACGCGCCGATCGACTATGTGAATCAACGAAAAGCGGGATTGCCGGAGTTAGGTTGGTCCCGCTCTACTTCGCATCGTGAAAAATGATGCCGAATGTGTGGCGATGCCCCGAGTGTAATCGACTGACACCGTGGCGTAGATGCACCCGTGCGGTTCCGCGCGCGTTTTTCGCCGGGCGGTGATTGACCGCGAACGCCACTGCGTCGCCCTGTTGAAGCGGAACTACCTCCGCCTTGGAGAGATCGCGTGGATTCTGTTCGACCAGCAGAAATTCGCCACCGGTGAAATCCCGTTCGGGTTCGGCCAGCAGGATCACGACTTGTATAGGGAATGCCAAATCACCGTACAGGTCCTGATGCATGCAGCAATAGTCTCCCGCGCCATATTCGAGGAGGAGCGGTGTTGGCCGCCTCTGGCCAGCGCGGTAACAGACATCGACATAGTCGGCATGTTCGGTCGGATAGACGGTGTTGATCCGCATGCGCATGTTCCAGTCGTTTGCGATCGGCGCGAGGTGGCGATAGAACGCGGTGCGCAACTCCCCAACGAGGCTGGGAAGCGGATAACTGAAATACTGATATTCGCCCTTACCGAAAGCGTAGCGCGCCATGACAACACGGCTGCGGAAAATGCAGTGCTTCGGATACAGATTCGTCAACGCCTCGCATTCTTCTTGCGTCAGAAGTTTCCGGGCAACGGCCGAGCCGTCGTCGGCGAGATCTTTTGCCATCTGCTCCCAATCGATCCGATTGACGCGCTGGGCCGGGGTCAGTGCAAGAGTTGGCATGAATATTCTCCATCAAATCCATGTACTGCCAGCGGTTCAATCACGCGGCCCCGTCGTGAAAGATGATGCTGAGAGCGACTTGCCGCCCCTCGCGCACTTTGCTGAAACCGTGACGCAAGTTGACGCGATATGTGCCCCGCTTGCCGGTCACCGGACGATTCGATGACGCGAACACAACGCCGTCACCCTTGTTGAGGACGATAACTTCGGGCCGTGTTTGCATGCGTGGGTGTTGCTCCATGATCACGATTTCTCCGCCGACGTAGTCCATTCCGCGTTGGGACAGAACGACGGCGACCTGCAACGGAAAGATGTGATCGCCATAGATGTCTTGATGCAGCAGGGTTTGCTGGCCAACGCCATGTTCCATCAACATCGATGTCGAAAGGGTTTGACCGTTCCGGTGGCAGATTTCCAAATATTCCTGATGAGTAACTGGATAACGCTCGCCGAACTCCATCTTCTCGTTCCAGACGTTTGCGATTGGCGCGAGATGCGGATAGATGGCGGCTCGCAGGTCGCCGATCAATCCAGGCGTGGGATAGCCGGCGTAGCGATAGTTGCCGTTGCCCTTCGATCGGCGGGGTACGAGAAAGAGTCGTGTCCGAAAAGAGACCCGCAGCGGCGACGATTTCGTCGGTTGAAAGAAGCCCCGGGAGGATGGTCGCGCCATAGGTGTTCAAGTCATAAGAAATTCGATCCCACGGATACTGTGAAATACGCGCGATGTATCGCGCCGAAGATTCGTTGACCTCGGAGAGGTCGGGTTGCGTTCGCATGAATGATTTTCTTTCGAAGTGGCGACCGAAATACGGCTCGATGGGCGGTTGCTTGACTGGATCAAGCATCCTTGGATCAGACGTTGCCTTGCCGCCATGCTCTTACCGATCATGTGTATCTGCGCAGATGCGCGCTCGCACTCCGGATATTGCTTTCAAATTTGGATCAGTAACGATCGGACTTCAGATGTGTCGCACATGAGCCAAAGGCGCTTGCCAGGCGAGAAACATCAGGCAAGTCTAAGAATGGTCGTTTCACCGAGCAAATAGGTCTCACCGGTGGTGAAGCGAACCTCAACTTCGCCGTCGTCCAGCATTTCCCATTCTGCATAGCCATCGACCACGATCTGGCCGATGTACTTCATGACGAATGCCTTATCCGAATTATCCTTAGCCAGCGCGACGAGTGCCTCGGCCGCCTCTTCGGTTCCGGGGAGCTTGCGCCGGTACGCCTTTGCGTCAAATCCGCCGCGCGAAAACATGGTAGCGTGTATCCTTGCCTCGTTCGTCGGGTCTGACGGATTGCAAGAAACAGTGCGTCCGAGCATCGACCATCAGAAAGATAACACATTTAGCCACATGGCTTTTCCGGTGACGCTCCGGTTATTGTTATCAAACCGAAAGAAATATCGATCCCTATAGGGCTCCCCTGAAGGTGAGATTTATGCGCATGCGCCCGACAGTCTCATGGACGCCATCCTTCAGTTCCGGGACACCGTGATAGCAAAGCCGCGACGGGCCGCCCCATACCGCCACATCCCCGTGCCGTAGGACGAATTTCTTCACCGGATCGTTCCGCTTCAGGCCGCCGAATTGAAAGATCGCGGACAAGCCGAGCGAGACCGACACGATCGGGTTGGCGAAATCGCGCTCGTTCTTGTCCTGATGAAGCGAAAGACGGGCGCCAGGCTCGTAGCGATTGATCAGACAGGCGTCCGGGCGGAAATCCGGATAGCCGCTTTGCGTTGCCGCATTGACCGCGAGATCCGAGAAGCAATCCGGCATAGCCGGCCACGGCCGCCCGCTTTCCGGATCGTTAGGGTCATAGCGATAGCCCATGCGGTCCGTGACCCAGCCGGCCGTCCCGCAGTTCGTCATCGCGACGGACATGGTGAAACCGCCAGGCGTGATCATGTGCCGGAACGGCGATTGGGCGATGATGTCGGCGAGCGCGATCAGCAGACTCTTCTCGTAGGGAAGCGCGGCCCTGCGTAGCAATATAGCGCCGTCAGCCATCATCTCGGTTGCGGGTTGGGTTGGTGCGAACATGTCAAAAAGATCGGGCATCTTCGGACCTATCGGGTCTCGTAGTCGCAGACTGCGGCGTCAACTGCATCCCTTCCGGGTTGTGCGTCTGCCGACAGTCTCACGGAGTTTCGTTGTACCATGCACAGTCACCGAGGCCGCCCACACTCCGACTCTTGACGTCAAATCAACGATCGCAACGGCGTACGTTCATTTCAGGACGTTTCCGCGCTCGCGTGGAATCCGCCAGAGATACCAGGCCGCGACCGTGCGATGGGGCGACCACGCTTTCGAAATTTCGCGCAATGACTTCGGTTTGGGCTGTTCGGGCAGAGATTTCAGGACGCGATACCCTTCACGGACGCCGAAGTCGTCGACGGGCAACACGTCCATCCGCTCGAGCGAATACATTAACAGCATCTCCACGGTCCAGCGGCCGACGCCCTTGATGCCGACCATGCGATCGATCAGTTCCTCATCGTCCATCGTGGTGGCGATGTCGCGCGCAGGAATCACCCCGTCGACTGTCGCCTGAGCGATCAACTTGATCGTGGCGATTTTGTTGGACGAGAAGCCGCATGTCCGCAACAGGTCGAACTTCGCCTCGATAAGGTCTTCCGGCGCGGGGAAATCGCGGTGATCGAAGAGGTCCTTGAGACGTCCGATGATCGCGTCACCGGCCTTGGCGGTGAGCTGTTGGTAGGCGATTGCCCGGACGAGCGCCTCATATGGTTCCCGGGCGGCTTTGGGAGTGTGTCGGCAGGGACCGATCTGTTTGATCAACCTGGCCCAATCCTCATCGTGATTGGAGAGAAAGGCTACGGACTCGTCGTAACGCGAGAGCAAATTCATCAAGAGGCCTTGCATTTATCGGGGAGCGCGAATCGTAGCCGATTCCAGATGGTGAGAACGAGGCCGCCGTAGAGCAGCGGCAACAGCGCGAAAAGCGTCGTATTTCCAGGATTGGCGCATATCACGCCGCCGCCGCCGATCGAGCCTGCCAACGAGGCGATCGTCACCTGATTGGCTATAAATCCCGCATTCGCAAGCTTGGCCGCGAACGGGCGAACGATCGCCTTCAGGCGCGGCTTTAGAAAGGTGAGCGACGATGCGCCCAGAGATGGGCCGTCCAGCCTGATGCCAAACGGTGCTAGTGTCGGCCGTTGAGCGGTGTCGAAGATCATGGCCATTGTCGTCAGGTCCGATTGCGAGAACGGCGGAGACACGGCCGTTCTCCGGCCATGACCTCATGCGATTTGTGCAGCCTCACGATCGAGGATCTGATGCTTACGATCGACGCCCCAGGCATAGCCCGACAGCGCTCCGTCGTTGCGAACCACGCGATGGCAAGGGATGACGACCGCAATACTGTTGGCCGCGCAGGCTCCGGCGACTGCTCGTGTGGCGCGCGGCGAGCCGATGCGGCGGGCAATCTCCGAGTACGAGACACGTTCGCCAACCGGGATTTCCTGCAAAGCCTCCCAGACGCGGCGCTGGAACGCCGTGCCACGAATGTCGAGCGGCAAATCGAGCCCAACGCTCGGGTTCTCCACGAAACCACAGACGCGCGCGATGAGCGCCTCATATTCGCGGTCCATGCCAATTAAATGTGCCTTCGGGAACCGATCCTGAAGATTGCGCACCAATTCGTCCGGATCGTCACCGAGCAGGATCGCGGCGATACCTTTCGTGCTGGACGCCACGAGGATCGCGCCAAGATAGGACTGGCCGACCGCAAACTTGATTTCCTCGTTGGCGCCGCCAGCGCGATACTGCGTCGGCGTCATGCCAAGCATTCCGGTCGATTTCTCGTAGAAACGGCCGCTCGAATTGAAACCAGCGTCATAGATCGCCTCGGTGACGCCGACGCCAGCCTCAAGGCCTGCACGGACCTTCTTCGCGCGGCTTGCTGCGGCATAGCCTTTCGGCGTCAGGCCAGTCGATGCCTTGAACACCCAATGGAAATAGCTGGGACTGCGATCTACAGCTGCTGCCAGATCTTCCAGCGAAGGCTCTTCCTCGCTTTCCTCGATGATACGGCATGCCTTCGCAACCAGCGCGGCGTTTTCGCCGTCGAGCGAGACACCCTCGGGGTTACACCGCTTGCATGGCCTGAAACCGGTCGCACGCGCGCTTTCGATCGTATCATGTAGCGTGACGTTCTTGGGATTGGCCGTCCGTGACGGGCATGAAGGACGGCAATAGACGCCTGTCGTTGAGACGGAATACCAGAGATGACCGTCAGCAGATTTGTCGCGGGCGACGATGCGCGCCCAGCGCGGATCGTCCACAACGTTGGGGGTCTTGATGCGGTATGTTTTTGCAGACTGGATGTTCGTGGTCATTGCTTTTCATCCGGATTTGTTCTGCTACGACCTTGTCTTCGATCTGCCCCGGTCACACTCCGATCCTTGCTCTCAAATCGGAATAAGACCTGCCCACTTGAAAATATCACGCATAGTTCCGGCTTTTCGAATGGTCTTTACCTCGATCTGCAATCGGCGCCGTGTCTATGCACTCCAATTCTTTGCCTTCAGATCGAAATGTTGCCCACCCGATTCCCGCAGATCGCAAAGACGCAATGAAACTTCGCGACGACCGTCGTCGGGTTATGTTGCCTTTGATCAGGTCAGCCAAACTTTGCAGACTTCCCCGGCCGACGATGATGGCCGTAATCGTGGGGCTATAAAACTAGCTGACGATATTAGGCCGCGCAAACAACCTCGATGGGAGACACAACCGCATTGCCACGAGATGCCAGCACATCGACGCTGTGTAGCGTCTTGCGCGTCTTGCGCAGTGGGCTGCTTGAGGTGGAACGCGTATAGGGGAAGTAGACGACTTTCACTCCGATCGCGCCGAAATCGCGTTCGAGTCTGTCGCCTTTCTCGGTGCCCCGCCAATCGTCACCCTTGAAGAGGACATTGAAGCGAAGGTCGCGCCAGATTTCGAGTTTGTCGTTTGTCATGGCGGCGTGAGCGACATCGACGAAACGGACGTTTCGGACGATCTCCAGCCGCTCGGCGAGCGGGATCACAGGGGTCACGCCCTTGTGCCGGATCAACACCTCGTCCGCGACAATGCCGGCGATTAGGAAATCGCATTGTTCCTTGGCCCGCCTCAGAGGACTGAGATGGCCGACATGAAAGAGGTCATAAGCGCGGGGGGCATAGCCGATGCGGATCATGGCGGAAGCTCCATCCCTTGCCATCGAAATTCGATAAGCAATCACTACCGATCGCGCATGTTTCCCGCGCTCCGAATCCTGTTCTTTAATCCAACAATCTGCTTCGCATAGGAAAGGCAATTGAGGCCCGCACAAGGATATGCACGGGCCTCAATTCTCTTATTGGAGGCACGTCGCTCAAAAGAGCGGACGTCGTGTGGTTTCGATCAGGCCTTCTTGATCAATCCGAGCTGCGTCATGGCCGTCAAGCCGTCATCGAGTCCGTTCTCCTCGACGATCATGCCGTTCACGACTTTCAGCACGGTCTTGCCAGTGAAGTGCATCTTGCGGCCGGTTGCGGCGGGGAGGCCTTGGTAGTCGGGCAGAAGATCGTCCCAGGCTGCGCCAGTATGCGTGCCGCCACCCTCCCACTGGCCAACGACATAGTCGCCTTCGGCGATCAGATCGGCGGTGCCCCAGAAATTGAGATCGGGAAACGCGGCCCGGAAGTCGGTCATGAAGGCCTTGATGTCTTCACGGCCACGACGCGGCTCGTGCAGAGAATACTGAAGAAGCATGTCGGGCGCCGCGATCTCATCGACGACCGCAAGATTGACATCCTTACCCCAGAATTCGGTGAACCAGCGCACGACGACGGCTTTGTTGTCTTCTTCTTTGCTCATTGAAAAACGTCCTTTCATCAGCTTCGGACGACCATCGAAACCGCTCGATGACCTGACAAAAGGGATATTTAAGCGAGCCCTCTGCCAAACTCCGTTTCTTGTCTCCAAATTCAAAAGCGTAACGATCGGATGGCGGCGCATGCCAACGATGAGTTGACCCCGTCGTTCGAGGTTTTGATCACAAGAAACGGAGTGCTGACGACGCCGTCTCTACCCACCTTCCTCAAGTCGGTGGTGGCATGCATCCGAGAAAAGGCGGGGCAGGTGGAAAACCTGATACCGTGTCGGGCGCTTTATAGTTGCGTCGAATACTATAGCGGTACGCGCTACTACGGATCGGATATGCAACGTGAATCAGACGAACCCGGGTTCGTCGCCCGGTTGCCGACCAGGCACCCTGTTCGTACCATGTCTAGTGAAAAGCCTGGCATCGCGGACGGCGAGTATGAATTATCGAAGCAGGCGTATCGTGTTATGTCGTTAAGGATGACGGATCACGGCGATGAATGCCACCTTGTCTGCGTATATGCAGACGGTAGTTCCAGAATGGAAATGCTTACAGGCTACATTGTCATGAATCTGTGCGGATACTTGAAGGCTTGCTTGGACCTGCACGGCTTTATGACGACCACGCCGCGTGGCTCCGCATAGCATTGGTGTATCCTGAAGCCGCAATTTCAGAAATCTGACCGTCCACGGATCTTTCTCGATTTGCGGGTAGCAATCGGAGTGTCGGTGGAGGTCGTTTCGAAGAGAAGTCGGGACAGAGGCCGCGGAGATGTCGCTGCCACCAACTGAAACGGCGACGTCCCATGTGTGCGGCTCCCCTTACGACCAAACGTACTCCTCCACTGCCTGAACAACCGCTGATTTTGACGCGCGATGTACTGGCAGCGGGGCGTTCAACGGTTTTTGCCGGACAGGACGAAACTGGCATTTGTGTGCGCTCGGACGTGGAATGCCGGAACTCGCTCGCCGAGTTCATGAAGACCAGACCGGCGGGCGACCTTTGGATCTTTGCCATGGGATCCTTGGTTTGGAATCCCGCACTAAGAGTCGCCGAGCGCCGGGTCGCCAAAGTGCGCGGCTGGCACCGCTCCTTCTGCCTGTCGATGGCCATTGGACGTGGCACACCGGACGAGCCGGGCCTCGTACTTGGCCTCGACCAGAGCGGCGTTTGCGAAGGCGTCGCATTCCGGATCGCCGAACGGGATATTCTCTCTGAGCTTCCTATTCTATGGAGCCGCGAGATGCTTGTCGGCGGCTACAATCCGACGTGGGTCGATGTTATCGGCATGGACGGCGAGAAATTTGGCGCGGCGATCGCGTTCACGATTGACCGGGATCATGAACATTACGCGGGCGCTTTGCCGCAGGATGAGAAAATCAGACGGCTGGCGACAGCTGAGGGATGCTGGGGATCGTCCGCCGAGTATTTGTTCCGAACGATCGATGGCTTGCGTGAGCATGGCATCAGCGACGTTGAAATGGGGCGTTTGGGCACTCTGGTTGACACAATTACCTTCGTAGAGCCGCGCGCGATCATGTAACGGGCGCTCTCATCGGGAACCGCAGCAAGGAAAACCCGATGCGTTTCGAGTATGAATATTATGGCTGCCGGAGCCAGAACCGCGTGCTGTGATTGTTTAGCCTGCTGGCGCACTGGACCAAACCATCGCACTACTCAAATGAGCCACAGGGCCGTCGCCTATCTCAAACTCAGGCTGGGTGCCGCGGCCGCGGACAACGCGCTGTGTGCCTACCGAGACCGTCATCGCAGCTCGATGATGGCTCACGCCTCGGAATCCTTCGCGCTGATCAGCCGCGGAGGGTATTCGAAGCTCGTCACCCAGTCCTCCGGCGGAAGCGAAATCCTGATCGCGAACGGCGCCGACGGCAGCACGAAGATCGCTTCGGAGCGTTCGAAGGGAACACGCTTCCAGTTGTACCTGGCGTTGCGGGTAGCCGGCTATCACGAGTTCGCCCGAGCACATGCGCCGCCGCCTTTTCTCGCCGACGACATCATGGAAACTTTCGACGACTTCCGCGCCGAGGAGGCCTTCAGGCTCCTTGCTGGCATGGCCGGCGCAGGCCAGTCGTCTACTTCACCCATCACCGGCATCTGTGTGAAATCGCCAAGTCGGTCGAGCCGATGGTCACCATCCACAACCTCGACAAGGATCCCGCTCTGCCCGACGAGACGCAATCCGCCGCATGACGGCCTCCGTCGCATCACCGAGGCGGGGCGTTCCTCCGGTGCGGGCCCGAAATTCGGAAACCAGCAATCTCGAACGACGTGGTCGAGCCCATCGGTTGCGTCCGCGGACCGCGCGCGCATCCTGCGAAATAAGGATGACGTCAGGCGGCAACGGACCGATCCGTCGTGCGACGGGCTCGAAGCGCAATTCGAGATACGAACCGTCTTGCTCGTGCCGCTGTCGGCTACCATTTCGTTAGTCGACTTGTCGAACGTAAACGAGGAGTTGTCCTGGTAGCGAATGCGAGGACGGTGTGATCGAGGGCAATGAGGCCGCCACCAGCCTTGGCGACAAGGGGGAGCGCTTTTGAGCGATAATCGGCAATCGCTGCGGGATCATGGATATCGAGATCGACAACGAATTGGCTTTTTCCTTGGTTCGCGCGAACGCTGTTCGCAGTTGGCGAGAACGAACCTAGTGAGCGGAGCCATCCGCTTCTCTTGGTTTCTTGCGATGCCTATCGGGGTTTTGCGGCAATCGTATCGGGGAGGCCGCGGGGGTGTGGTCGGCATGCGACACCAACTCACGTCGCGGCGACCTTGAATGTCAGGTCGATAGCGTTGCTTACCTGAAACCCGGCGCCAATCGCTACAAAGGTGAAGATCGCACTTATCCAGCAGATCGTGACAGGATTGCGCTATAGTGATTAGCCGTCCTGTTCAGCGACCTCGTTTCCGAGCTTTTGCCGCAGCGCCAGCATGATGCGGTATGCGGCTTTGATGTCTTCAAGTGAAAACCCATCTGCGATCGCGTTGGCGTGCGGATTGTACGACCTGACCGCAGCGTCGTACGTCCGCTGTCCTTTCTCGGTCAGCACGACAAGTTGCGCACGCTTGTGGTGGGGATTGGGTTGAAACTCGACGAGCCCGTCCTTTTCCAGGTCATTGATGATCCGCTGCACGTTCTGACGGTTTGCTCCGAGATCGCGCGCCAACCACGCGACTGGTTGGGGCCGCTCGGCTTCAATGATCGCCCCCAGGATTTGCCACCTGGCGCTGGTGAGTCCCAGCGGCGCCACCACCCTGTCCCCCCACGTGACGGCCAGATTGGTCGCTCGAAACATGGACAGGATGAGCTGCGTCAATGCGTCAGCGGTGGGGCTTAAAGTTCCATCATCCATACGTCATTGTCTCGCCGTATTGACATCATAATGTCAATTATGCATCTTATTGACTATAACGATCATGGTCCAACGAGACAACCTATCGGACGGAGCCTCCTGACATGACCACCCCACCAACCCTGTTCGTCGCCGGCGCCAGCGGCAAGCTTGGCCGCCGCGTCGTCGAGCTGCTGCTGGAGCGCGGCTATAGCGGCAAGATTATCGCCGGCTCGCGTCAGCCGGAAAACCTGAACTTCCCCGGCGTCGAGACGCGCAAGGCCGACTACGGCGACGTGCCCGGCTTCATCAAGGCGCTGGAAGGCGTCGATCGGCTGCTGCTGATCTCGATCGACGTACTCGGCCCGAGCCGCACGGCGCTGCAAATCAGCGCGGTTGCCGCGGCCAAGGCAGCCGGGGTCAAGCATATCGTCTACACCTCGATGCCGGACCCCGAACCGGCTTCGCCGATCCCGTTCGCCCCCGAACATTTCGCCACAGAGGAGGCGATCAAGGCCTCCGGCATCGCCTACACGATTCTGCGCATGAACTGGTATGCCGAGAACCTGTTGAACTCGCTGCCTTCGGCCCTGCAATCCGGCAAGTGGTACACTTCGGCCGGCGACGGCATTCTCGCCTACCTCGCGCGCGAGGATGCGGCCCGGGCGGTTGCGGGCGCGCTGATCGCCGGCGACGCCAGCCGCACCCTGACGGTCACCGGGACCGTCGCACTGACCTCGCGTGAAATCGCGGCGGTCGTCAGCGAAATCACCGGCAAGCCGATCGAAGTGGTCGACGTCACCGACGCCGAGCTCGCAGCTGGCGCCCTTGCCGCAGGCGTGCCCGAGGCCGTGGTCCATGGCTTGATCGTGCCGTTCGACACCAACACCCGCCTCGGCCGCGTGGCGCTCACCACCAATGCGGTTGAGATGCTGTGGGGTGCCAAGCCGCAGGAGCTGAAGACCTTCCTCGAAGCGAACAGGGCGACCCTGGGGGCTTAAATGCGCTGCTCCCACCCCCGGAGTAAAGCCGAGCTTTCCCTGATCAGAACCCTAGACGGACGGAGATCTACATGACCATTTTCAAGCCACTGGATGAGAGATTCCCGATTGACCGCCAGCTCGACATTGATGCCGCGCCGGTCGTGCTCATTAACCTGATCACGGTGGATGCTCCCGAGGAGCAAGCCTTTCTCGAAGCATGGGCGGACGACGCCCGGTTCATGAAACGCCAACCAGGTTTCATCTCGACCCAGCTTCACAGAGCGATCGGCGAGATCCCGGCCTATCTGAACCATGCAGTTTGGGAATCGATGGAGACTTACCGCGCCGCTTTCACTCATCCCGATTTTAGGGCGAGGGTTTCAGCCTATCCTTCATCCGTCATTGCCAGCCCACACCTGTTCCAAACGGTCGCCGTGCCCGGAATCTGCGTGGCCTAACCGGGCGCCACGGGATCATCGTGAATTCATGACCCTGCTCGACCACGGCGAACTTGCCGCTCGATAGCTGGACGGTTCCGGTGAACTTGCCGAAGACGGTCTCGCCGTCGGTGGCGGCGCGGAATGGCAGGCCCTTGCCCGCGGCCAGCCCGCTGCCGACGCGGGCAATTTCGCGCTCGCGCAGCTTGGCGGTCCGGGATTTCCGGCGCTTCTCTGCTGCCTGCTGTGCGATCGACTCTGCGCGGAGCTGCCCCACCTCACTGGTGCCGGTCCGACGGTGATTGAGCCCTTCAGGAGCCTCGCCTATACGGGGCACGCTCGAAATGAACGTCGCCGCCGCCTTGCGTTAGCGATTGAAGCCGAATGGCGGAAACGCGCCGCAGGTGTGGTTCCGGCGCAGCCGAAATCGCGGCCCGAAGGGCAACGCCGGAGTTGGATTCCAAATTTTTATTCGCCAGGAGCGTGCAAGCACCACGCACACGGCTTGGACGCACCATCTAACCTAAGCTTCCGGCGAAGCGCTCAGCCAGGCGATTGGCGCGAAACGTCTCGACGACGAAATCGACAAAGACACGGGTCTTTGACGGAAGCAGCGTCCGGCTCGCGTAGTAGATCGAGATCGGGCCTTCGTCGATGTACCATTGTGGCAGCAGGCGGATCAGCGCGCCGCTCTCCAGATGCGGCAGAACGTGGCACACAGCGTTCAAGGTCACGCCGAGGCCAAGCAGCGCCGCGCGGCAGGTCGCCTCAGGGTCGTCAAGGATGATCGTCTCCTTGAGTTTGACCGGAACTTTGGTGCCTTCGACATTGCGCATGATGCGCTCGTGGACGCGGCCCGTCCTTGATGAGCGCCATGCTATCCCATCGAACGCGGAAAGCTGCGTGGGGTCGGTCGGATGTCTGCGCTTCTTCATGTAGTCGGGTGAAGCAACCGCGATCAGATGCAGCGGTGCGAGCGTGCGCGAGATGGCGCCGGGACCCCATTCGATGCCGCCGCCGATCGCGGCATCGAAGCCCTCGGCGATCAGGTCCGCCTGCCTCGTCGTGAATTGCCAATCGGGACGGATGCCGGGATAGCGGGCAAGGAAGGCGGGCAGCATCGGGAGGATGTAATCCGCCCCGAAGTTGAGGCCCATACTAACCTTGAGCACGCCCGCCGGTTCTCCGTCGCTGGTCGCCACGCCCGCAATGGCGTGCTGGAGCCCTTCGAGGTTTTTCCTGATCTCCAGCAGGAAACGTTCGCCCGTATCCGTCAGCGTCAGCTTGCGCGTACTGCGATGAAACAGCCGGACACCGAGATTGCGTTCCAGCATCGCCACGTTGCGGCTGACCGCCGCCGGGGTCAGCGAAAGCCTGCGCGCGGCAACCGAGAAGCTGCCAGCTTCCGCGCTGCGGACGAAGGATTCGAGGTTACCGAGCGTCTCCAAGGACACCTCTTCAAGTGATGCTTGTAAGAATTGCCAGAAATTACCGGCTAATGATAGGTCAATAAAAGAGCGATAGCTGGGTGGCGAGCAACGCAACGCCAACGGGAGAGACGCTCATGACCACCCAGCCCAATGCCCCCAAGAACGGCCTCAACGCCCTGCTGACCCCGGAAGAGTCAGTGCTGATCCTGATCGATCACCAGCCGTTCCAGTTCGCCAACCTGCACAGCCATGAGCCGATGATGATCGTGAACAACGTCATCGGCCTCGCGAAGGCGGCGAAGGCTTTCAACGTTCCGACAATCCTGACCACCGTGGTGGAAGACCGTGGCGGCAAGCTCATCAAGGGGCTGCAGGAGGTCTTCCCGGAGCAGAAGCCGATCGACCGGACTTGGATCAACACCTGGGAAGACGCGCGGGTCGTCGATGCGGTGAAGAAGACCGGCCGCAAGAAGATCGTCATGGCGGCGCTGTGGACGGAAATCTGCCTCGCCATGCCGGCGATCCAGGCGGCTGGCGAAGGCTATGACGTTTACGCCGTCACCGATGCTTCCGGCGGCGTGAGCGTCGAGGCGCATGAGATGGGCGTCCGCCGCATGATGATGGCTGGCGTCGTACCGATGAACTGGCTGGCGGTCGCGAGCGAATGGCAGCGCGACTGGGCGCGCCAGGACACGGCGAAGGCCCTCGGCGAAACGGTTTTGCCGCACACCGGCGCCACCGGCACCTCGTTCGCGTGGGAACTCCAGCTTCTCGGCCAGGCCGCTGGCGTCGGCGCCTGAACGCGCCGGGTATCGCACAAGCACCGTTCAATTCTGGAGCATGTCATGACCAAGATCGACGTGAGCGAAGCCGCGAAAGCGGTGGTTCGCCGCAACACTGACGAAGTGCAAGGCGGCGGAGATTTCGCGGTCTTCGAGGAATTGTTCGCCGACGACTTCATCGACCACACGCCGCAACCGGGCCGCACCCCCGACAAAGCCGGCGCGCGGGAGCTGTACAAGGTCCTCCGCGCCGCCTTTCCGGACTTCCATGCCGAAATCCACTGGCAGCTTGCCGATGGCGACCGGGTGACGACCTACAAGACCTATCATGGGACGCATCTGGGAGAGTTCTTCGGCGTGGCGCCGACAGGCCGGAAAATCCAGTTCGAGACCGTCGACGTGATGCGGGTGCGCGACGGACAGATCGCCGAGCATTGGGGTGTCGCCAATCTCTTCTCGCTGATGCAGCAGCTCGGCGCCGCACCCATCATCTGAAACAGATTGTGAAATCACGCACCGGCGCGTTCGACCGCTGCCGGCGCCGACCCCGGAAGGAACATCACATGATTATTGGCATCATTGGCTCCGGCGCGATCGGCGCCGCCTTTGCCCGGACGCTGAGCCGGGCTGGTGTCGAGGCCACCATCTCGAATAGCCGCGGCCCGGATTCGCTTGACGGCCTGGTCCGCGAACTCGGACCGTCCATCAAGGCAGGCAGCCGCGAGGAAGCGGCAAGCGCCGACATCGTCGTCGTGGCAGTGAACTGGACGAAGCTTCCCACAGCGATGGCGGGACTTCCAGACTGGAAGGGGCGCATCGTCATCGATGCCAACAATCCGATCGAGGCGCCGCTGTTCAAGCCTGCGGAGCTCGGCGGCCGTGTGTCCAGCGAGGTGTTTGCCGCTCTCGTCCCCGGAGCCCGCGTCGTGAAGGCTTTCAATCACCTCCGGGCTGAACTGCTGGCCACCGATCCGGGCTCGGATGGCGGACGGCGCGTGCTGTTCTATTCCGGCGACGATACCGCAGCCAAGGCGGAGGTGGCATCGCTCATCGAGCGGATCGGATTTGCCGGGATCGATCTCGGCTCGCTGGCGGTCGGCGGCAAGCTCACTCAATTCCCCGGCGGCCCGCTGCCGAACCAGAACCTCGTCAAGATGGGTTGAGCATCTGACATCGGGATGCCCGAGCCGATGTCAGCGCCGCCAACTCGTCTGGCGGGCGGCTAACGATCGCTCGGGGGCGTGCTGAAGGGCGGCATGTCCCCCGAACAATGCCCCATATCGGCGTGGTGCTTCCGTCGTCTGAGTGCAGGAGGAGGCTGAGAGAGTGGCGACCTCGATTCTCGCATGAGGAAGGCTTCAGAGGGCTATGAAGGAGATATAGTTCTCATCTTCACCTGCGACGGCGCGTCGCACCGGTGATGATGACAACTACGTCCGCTCCATAGCCCTCCAATACGACACCTGACGAGCACTACAACACAAAGAAATTTCTAGGAGCCTCCGACTGTGAATGTCTCGTAAGTGACCACTCGCGCCCAGAACAAGCACTTTCGTTATTTTCTGTCCTCATTAAGATACGCAGCAGGGTGGAAGTCCGGCTCCGCTTCGCGGAAAAAAGCGCGCCTATTCTGCCGCCTGGGGCCGGCTTGCGGCGGTCGCGCCGTTTAGATGCGTCTTGAAGAACGGCACCAGCTTTTCCAGCGCCAGGCGCACGGGCTCGGGCTTGTCGTAAAGGTCGTAGTGCGACCACCCTTCGACCACCACCAGTTCCTTGTTCTTGGAGGCAGCGCGACCATATAGCTCCATGTCGCGATAGGCGCCGAAGCCTCCCGGCTTGTCACCAAATACAAGTTACTCGGCAATACCGGTGACGACTATATCGATGGTGGTTGTGGCAACGATGTGCTGCGCGGCGGTGACGGCGATGACATTGTCTTCGGCGAAGTTCGGCGCGCGCTGATTCCGTTCTTGGAATGGAGGCGTATTCCGGATCGGATGGACATGATCGATGTGCGACTGCGTCGCAATTGGCTGGGTTCAAACGAACATGCGACGCTGAGGATACCGCGTGGTTACATATTCTTTGTAGCCGAACCACAAAAACAACAGAGTGACGCGGGCCTTCCGCAGCGGGTTGACGTTACTAGAGTGGCCGTGGCCATAATTCATGACCGCACGGAGTCCTGTGTCGCTCGCCTCAAAGACCTCAAAGCGCAGAAAGACTCTGATTTTCCGCTCCGGGATACAATGCGAGCGGAGGTTGCCACTGTCAGGCTAGGCTACACCGTTCCTCCCCCCGGCAGGTAGCCTAAAGCGATACGAGAGTTCGCAGTACGTCAATCGGGGCTCCTTTGAGGGGCTCATCGCGACCAGATTAGGGTCGTATGTCGTATGGAGCATCTATCGAACTTTATTCGCCGAATAATACCGAAGAGTTTTTTGCCGCCAGATGTTCCGAACCGACAAATCCCGATTTTTGGTGCACTTATGAGTTTGAAGTCTGTGACCACATAAGTGCCGACGCCAGCTTCATGGACCTGCGCCTGCACGGCGGCGTGCGTTATGCCAATGAGCGCGTGCGCTATCTGAAGGCGACGATTCGATCCTGGATAACGTCTTGTGGCCCAAATGAGGAGAGCATTCGATGACCGTCAGCCAACTGACCGCTGCCGATATCGCTGAACTCAACAATCTTCGCCAACTATTGCTGCGAATTCCGGTTAGCCAGAGTCAGTATCACGGTTTGAGTCTCGCCTCATGCGGCTTAGCAGCGAGGCGGCGTCATGGAGCCGCCCGGCTTCATAAATGAGCTGCTCGATATCCATGGAGACCTCAACACCCTCACCAATTGCGTCGTTCTGGACACAGGCCTCGGCGGCCTTGGCAATGCGTGTAGCTTCGCTCAGGCGGATATGAACCTCGGCAATGATGAGCTTGATCGCTGGTTCTAGGTTGGTGCGCTCCATCGGGCCCTCCGCAAGAGTTGAACCGACTACCGCTCTGTCGCCGCGCGATGTCGAGCGGAACCTGGATAATCTTGTGGCGAAGATCGCGGGTATCGGATCACGATGTGATCGCAGGCGCCTGAATACGGGGAGAGTAGACTATTTCGCCGATGCGCGCCGGGGTTTGGCCGGTGGCTTTCCTGCCATCAGATCTCGCAGCAGTTTGACGGGATCGGCGCCAATGGCGCGCACGATCGTCACGAATTCGATGACATCGATCCGGCGTTCACCGCCTTCATACTTGGCGACAAAGGACTGGGGCCGCTTCAGTCGGCGCGCTAGCTCATGCTGGGTTAGGCCGGCCTGCTTGCGGGCAGCCACCATCAGGGCGCAGAGGGCGGCCTGATCTGAGGAGTGGACGGTTTTGCCGATCCCGCGGGCGGAAATGGTCATCGCCCGGGCAAGCTGATCCCGAGACGGGATTATCCCAAAAAAAGGATTATATTAACTCTGACCTGATGTTCTGATGGGGCTACCTCGCTTTGGAGTGGATACAGGCGCGCAGCGAAGCAATTGCTGTGGCCATGTTCACGCGAGCCACGGAGGTTACACATGCAGCTCAATCAACAGATCTGGCGGGTCGGCCAATCACCCGAGCGTCTTCCAGAAGCCAGGCTTGCCTCGGAACGGCAGCTGGAAGAGATGATCGTGGCAAAACCCGAGATCGTCTCCGACCAATGGATGATCATCGGTCAGCAGGAGGATACCGGATTCGGAGGGCGGATCGATTTGCTGGCGATCGCGCCGGACAGCTCCCTGATTCTGATCGAGCTCAAGCGTGGCCGGTCGCCGCGAGAGGTGGTTGCTCAAGCGATCGATTATGCCACCTGGGTCGAGGCGCTCGACGCCGAGGCCGTGGCGCGGATCTATTCCCGGTTCAAGAAGGGTGGGGACCTTGCGAAGGATTTTGAAGCAAGATTTGGCGTAGGCCTCGATACCGAAGTCTTCCCTCATCAGCACCAGATCGTCATTGTGGCGGCCTCGCTGGATGCCAGTTCCGAGCGGATCGTGTCTTATCTCAGCAAGCGGTCGGTCGCCATCAATGTGCTCTGCTTCGAGGTCTTTGAATGCGGGGCCGAAAAACTCCTCAGCCGTGCCTGGCTCCGCGATCCCGCGGAATCACAGGCTGCCAGTAGCGCGACCACCTCAAGATCGCCGCCGGGGCCCTGGAATGGCGAGTATTATGTCTCATTCGGAGGCGAGGGCCGCTCCTGGGAGGAGGCGGTCAAGTATGGCTTTATTAGCGCGGGCGGCGGCACCTGGTTTACCAACACCCTGAAGTTGCTGAAGCCCGGGGACCGGATCTGGGTCAAGATTCCCCGCACCGGTTACGTCGGCGTCGGCCGGGTCACCGGATTCTCCACGCCACAAACAGAGTTCTGCGTCAACGTGGATGGCAAGCAGGTGCCGGCTTCGGATGTTCTGGCCTCAAGCCAAGCGCCGGATGACCCCGAGAAGATGGAGCACTTCGTCCCGATCGAATGGGCCGAGACCGTTCCGGAAGCCAACGCCATCGACCAGCCGGGCCTGTTCGGTAACCGCAACACTGTCTGCGCGCCCAAGGTCCCGGCATGGCAGACCACTATCGATCGGCTGCAGCGCGCGTTTCCAAAGTATGACTCGGTCTGAGCTAACCGGCCAGAATTCTCGATAGGACAAGGCTCGCGGATCGTCTCCGCGAGCGATCGTTACCAAACATGCCGCGCCCACCTCATCGAGGTGTCGTATCCGGTGATCTCATAGGCCGGGCCTGGGCGATGCTATCGACCTGATCGTCGTGCCGCGAGTGAGGGAAAGCGAATAGTTCTGCCTCCAGATTCGTTAGCCACGAAGCCGAGATCGGCAAATGGACCTTTCCGCTTTCATACTGGTAAAAACAGTCCTGGACCGGACGAGATCGAGGTGTGGCTCACCGCGCCGGCGGGAGAGGGCGCTGAGGCTGCAGCACCGTCGGCCGGATGGCGCGTTGCAGATCGTCGCACACGGGGTGAAGCAGGATGGCGAATTAATGGTAGATGGCGTAGCCTGCCCGCCGTGTTGGGCGACTGCGTTCAACCGGTCGAAGCGGACTCATCGTATTCGGGCCGTTGAGCGGTTGAGGAAAAGCGCTATATCGCGGCCATGAAGGTTTTCGTCAGCTCCCTCATTTCCGGATTTGGGCACGAGCGGCAGGCCTGCCGTGGGGCGATTACCGCGCTGCGGCACGAGCCCGTGATGGCCGAGGATTTCGGAGCCAGCCCGCATTCGCCGCAGGTCGCTTGCCTGCAGGGCCTGCGGAGCGCGGACCTTGTCGTGCTCGTTCTGGGCCAAAGCTATGGCCAACCCCAGCCCGGCTCGGGCCTGTCGGCAACGCATGAAGAATATCGCGAGGCCAAGGGCCGCAAGCCAGTGATCGCTTTCGTACAGGAGAGTATGACGCCTGAGCCCCAGCAGGCGGCATTCATCAGGGAAGTGCAGGAGTGGGAAAACGGGCTGTTCCGCGTCGGGTTTAGAGCGCCAGATGATTTGCGGGACGAACTTATCCGGGCGCTGCACGACTACGACCTCGCCCGCGCGGTCGGGACGGTTGATCCTAAGGATCTGGTCCAGCGCGCGAAAGAGCTCTTGCCGAAGGACGAGCGCCACAGCTCACGAGTGGCAGCCATCTCCCTCGCCGTTGCCGGGGGCCCGCAACAGCAAATCCTACGTCCGGCCGAGATTGAAGCGCCTGTCCTTGGGGAAGCCCTTCACCGCGAGGCACTATTCGGTGCGCGCATTTTCTTCCGCAATCTGGGTGTCGAAACCGGCATGGATGGTGACTCGCTCGTGCTCGAACAGCAGGGCGGCGGACGCATTCAGTTGGAGGAGGATGGCGCGATTGTGCTTCGCATCGCGCTTGAGGAAGCCGACCAGCGGCGCAACAACCACATAAGCTTTCCTGCGGTCATTGAAGAGACGGTGCTTGCGAGCATCACCGCCGGACTCAATTATGCGTCGTGGTTGCTTGACCATGTCGATCCGACGCAGCGCTTGTCGCATATCGTCTGCGCCGTACAGATCGAGGCAAGCGACTACATGGCATGGCGCACGCAGCGCGAACAAGATGCCAGCCCGAACGGTGGAACGATGTCGATTTACCGGAATGAACAGCGTGAGCCGGTCTCGCTGCACAAGCCTCGTCCCGCGCTGCGGCTAGACCGACAACGCATTGCGGAAGATTTGCTGGTGCCGTTGCGCAGGCAATGGAAGCGTTCATGAGAGGGCCGGCATGCTAGCTCCCCACGAGTTTTTGGTTGGCCCTTTGGCCCTCGCCTCGGGCATAACCCTCCTGCTGCGCCGCGACGCGGGGGAAGCTTCTTTTCTTGTTACGTCTGCGCCGGGTGAACCGACCGCAATTTTCCTCGACGGCCAGTACCGGTTTTCATACATGCCGAGCGCTGGCAATGACGATTGGACAGGAGTTCTCGTGCCCAACGTTGCCATCGAAATCGACGAGACAAGCATCCTCGATGCTAGCGAAGGCCAGCCGCTTGGAGTACTCGTTCGCAAGCATACCCGCCTCTCCATCCGAGCCCAACGCGACCCGCATCGGAGTGTATCGACAATTGCCATTGTTGCTGACCTCCCTGCGTGCCACGAAAACGAATCCGCCGCCTTCGCGCGTTGGCAGATTGTTGTCGGCGAGGGGCTATCAAAGCGCGTTCTCAAAACATTCGATGCTCGCGAGGCGGCGGCAGCCTGACCTGCGAACGGGCCATCAACCGAGCATGCGATACCACGCTGCCTACGGCGTGTTTTCCGCAAGGTAGCGATTGTAGTCCGGGCCCTTCCACCATGTCGGGCCCGTTCGCCGAGGGCACGTCGGGCTTGTCGGCGCTATCGGCTGCCCATAAGGCGGATCAACTATACGAGCCGATCGAGAATCAGCAACTTAAGTAGCGGGACGGCTTACGCATCCTGTGAAGAGCGTTGCCAATTGCGCCCGCTCGGTCCATGTGCAATTCTCCTGGACATAGGAACGGGCTGCTGAGTCATCCATTCGCGCGTGATGAACGCGCCCGCCATTTCAACCCGATTTATGAATCGCGCGACGTGCGTGTACGGCACTTGGTGGGGACAATTCCTTGGCGCGCAAGATCGATTCGAACGAGACAAACAACACATCCGCCAAGACTAATAACATTTTGGCCAAGACTTCGATTGCGCCGGACTTGTTGGCTGTCATGGACGGCGGCGTTCGGAAGAAGCCAGGCAAAATAGCCGCTCAAGCGAAGCGGCCACCTGTGTTGAACGTGATCATCGAATTCAATCGGGATTTCGTTGGCGGAATTGGGGGAGCGCGGCTGACATTGCTGGACGCTTTCAGAAAGGCCCGCAAGTTTCCCGATTTTGCGGGCCTGATCGACAAGCAGCTTCTTCCCGCACTCACGGGGGCGCAGCCTGTTCTCGATGAGTCGCTGTCCACTCTTTTCAATGATGCTGACTCCATCGATATCGAGAAATCGATGTGGACGGACAACTACGTGTTCGCCAAGCTGACGCGTGAGACGATCGGCAAGCTCTCGGAATGGAAGTTGCTCAATCCGACGCCGACAGCGCCGAACAAGCCGATCAATCTCATCTACAAAATCTGGCATGATCAGACGATCACGCGCTGCGTGTATGAGTCGGTGAGAACGATCAAGTGCGATGCCGCACGCAATACCTTTCGGGCATCGGGAAGGGGAATCGTTTGGGCAGTGGCCGACACCGGCATCGATGCGACTCACCCGCACTTCAAAACGCTCAAGACGATCGAGGTGCCGGGCGGGCTCATGCACAAGGATTTCACCGAGAGCCATCCTTCGCCCGAAAAGTCGGCGGCTGCGGCGCTCACCGATAAGGCTGGTCACGGAACGCATGTCGCCGGTATCATCGCCGGACTGACTTGCCGACCTCACGACAATGAGCCTGCTGTTGCCACGGCCGTCGAGAAGATCGTCGTCAAGACGCAGGTCCGAGACAGCAACGGCAATGTCGAGACCGTGGATCGCGAGTACACCGAGCCAATCGCCGGGCTGGCGCGCGATTGCAAGCTTCTAAGCTTGAAGGTTCTGACCGACAGTCAGTCCGGCGATCTCAGCAACCTGCTGGCCGCGCTCGGCTACATTCAACGGTGCAACGACAATGGACGGAGCCTCAAGATCCACGGTGTCAATCTCAGCCTTGGCTATCCGTTCGATCCGGAGTGGTTCGCTGCCGGCCAGAGTCCACTGTGCGTCGAGGTCGACCGGCTGGTGCGCTCGGGCGTCGTTGTCGTTGCGGCGGCCGGCAACGGTGGTTACGGAATCGTGAGCAACTATGCGGGCCAGGGGGAACGCGCGTCGCACATGGGGACGATCGCGGATCCAGGCAACGCCAGCCTCGCGATCACGGTCGGCTCGACCCACCGCGACATGCCGCATGCGTTCGGCGTATCGTTTTTCTCGGCCAAGGGACCGACCTCGGACGGGCGGATGAAGCCCGATCTTGTTGCGCCAGGCGAGCGCATTGTGTCCTGCGCGGTGATGAACGACAACGCCGGCACAGAGACCATTGCGCTGTTCCGTGAAGATTCTGGGACCAGCATGGCGGCACCGCACGTCTCAGGCGCGATCGCCGCTTTCCTGTCAGTTCGCAGCGAATTCCGGGGCCGTCCCGAGGAGGTCAAGGACATACTGGTCGGGTCCGCGACCAACTTAAAACGACGACCCGAGTTTCAAGGCGCGGGCCTGCTCGACCTGATGCGCGCCCTACAATCCGTCTAGAGGAAGGCCACATGAGCAACGTTCCGTCAATCTGGCTGCAGTTCGACGAAACCGGCGCAATCGATCCAAGCGTGGCCGCGCAACTGACGCAACTGCTGAACGCGCCGGGGATTGAAGATCTCGTGGTGATCTCACACGGCTGGAAGAACGACAAGGCCGATGCGGCCAAGCTGTACGGCACGCTGTGGGACAATGCCTGCCACAATCTTCCCGCCGGCCGCGCCGACAAGATCGTCGTTGCAGGTGTCCTTTGGCCGGCCAAGGCCTACCAAACGGACTTCGACGAGGCTGCGCTGGCGGCGGCCAATGCAGCCGGCGCGCTCTCGACCGGGGGAGGCGGCGCAGGTGCCGATCTCTCACAGCAGCAGTTCGAAGGTCTCTTGGCCGAGTTCGCCAGTTTCATCGGCCCTTCCGCAGCCGGCACCATCGCGGCCGCGCGCGTTGCGGCCAAGCAGCTGAATGCGACGGTGTCGCACGATCTCGTCAAGAAGGGCGCAGCCGCTGTATCGATTGACGCTAAGTCGCCCGATGCAGAACTCAAGCGCGATTCAACCCGGATTGCTCGGGCCTCGGCCGACTCCACGGAGTCCCAGCTGCTGCTTGGCAGTCTCGCAGCGCCGCCCTTGCTGAAGGTCGCACCGAAGGCTCAGTCCACCCTTGGATTGGGCAGCATGGTGCAGGGACTGGTCAATGGCTCGCGCGCCGCCGTCGGCCGCTTTCTGAACCAGCTCACCTATTTCGAAATGAAGAAGCGCGCCGGCGTCGTCGGAGTCAGCCTTGTCGACAACGTGCTTGCCAAACTGACGCCCGCTCGCCCCATTCGCCTTCATCTGATCGGCCACAGTTTCGGAGGACGGCTGGTTACGGCCGCGGCCGATCGCTGGGCCACGCTGCCGAATGTTCAGCTGTTTTCGCTCGTTATCCTGCAGGGGGCCTATTCCCACAATGCCTTGTCCACGCAGATGTCCGGTGCATTCCCGTCGGTGATAGGCAAGCCGGTGGGTCCGATCGTCATCACGCACACCCACAACGACCTGGCCTGCACTCTCGCTTATGCAATTGCCTCCCGGCTCTCGCGTGACAACACGCAAAGCATTGGAGATGCCAGTGACGAATTTGGCGCGATGGGCGCCAATGGGCCCCAGAGGATCGCCCCAGGCGCGAGCGAGCCCGACAACACGACGACGGCTTTCGCTCCCAAACGAGGCAAAATCAACACCTTTCTGGCGGACACATACATTCTCAAGATCCCGGAGAGCGATGCGCATAATAACGTGACCAACGAAACAGTCGGGAAACTGCTAGCCAGCGTGATCCAGGCCTGATCGGACGAAGCAAATTTCGCGGAGGGACGCGTTTCGGTTTAGACCTGAAAAGTTCTACGGCCTCGAAGTTCGATCTATCGAAGCTGGCTACGTCGGCGTCGGCGTGTCACCGGATTCTCCGCGCCCCAAACAGAATTCAGCGTCAACGTGGATGGCAAGCAGGTGCCGGCCTCGGATGTTCTGGCCTCAAGCCAACCGCCGGATGACCCTGAGAAGATGGAGCCTCGATTGAAGCTGCCGGAACGCCCGGGCGGCGGTGAGGTCGTGATTCTCATCGCACCAAGCCTTCATTTCAGGTCTTATGAAAACTGCCACGCGCCAACCGCTTGACCCTGAAAAAAGCTTGAGCTCTCAATCAGGCATTAGCCGGTTCAGAGCGTTCGGCCTGGATTTCTTGAAATGACTTGCCTGCACTTTCGAGGATGGCTTCAAGGCGGCATGCTGTGCGCAGCCTGCGGATAATGACGTCGCAATACAATGGATCGATTTCGATCCCATAACCGCGACGGCCCGTCTGCTCGGCCGCAATCAAAGTCGTGCCGGAACCGGCAAAAGCATCGAGGACAATGCCCTTTCTATGCGAACAATCCCGGATGGCATCTGAAACCAGCGCGACCGGTTTGACCGTTGGATGAAGGGCAAGGTCAGAACGATCGTTACCGAAGCTGTTCACGCCAGGATAGTTCCAAATATTGGTGCGGTAGCGGCCGTGCTTGCCGAGTTCAACGTTGTTGATGTGAGGGCTAGTCCCTGATTTGAAAACGAACACGAGTTCATGCTGAGAACGATAGAGCGATCCCATGCCGCCATTATTTTTGGCCCAGACACAGATATTTTTGAGTTCATGATAGGCATTCTGGCCGGCTTGCAGGATTTCGTCGACATGACGCCAGTCCATGCACTGAAAGTGGATCGAACCATCGACGGAAAATTCCGCAGGTTCGTAAAAACAGATGTCAGGAACGCCGTGAACTCCGATTGTGACATCTCGCCCGATGCCATTGCGAACTCCCGGTGCTGCACGCTGCCCAAACCTCCAACGTGACCCGCGATCGGAACATTATAGGGCGGATCGGTGAACACCAGCTGCGCGCGGACTTCGCCCAACAATCGCTGATACGTCTCCCGTTGCGTTGAATCGCCACAGATCAGGCGATGGCTGCCGATTTGCCAGATATCCCCGAGCCGCGTCACGGCAGGACCTGAGGGAAGCGGAATGTCCGTATCAGTAGGTTCGTTGCTGTTGGCGATGGCGAGTTCGCCGATCAGAAGATCAATTTCCGGCAGCTCGAACCCCGTTAAACTGACATCGAAATCGATGTCGAGGCTGCTCAAATATTGAAACTCCAGCCCAAGTAGGTTGCGATCCCAGCCGGCATTTTCGGCAAGCTTGTTATCGGCGATTACATAGGCGCGGATTTCGGATTCGCTCATCGCAGATAGGCGCACCGTCGGAACCTGGCTCAGGCCAACGAGCTTGGCGGCTGCGACGCGGCCATGCCCGGCGATAATCCCGTTGGCATCATCGATCAGAACTGGGTTAGTGAATCCAAACTGCGTGATTGCTCGTGCAAGCTGGTCGATTTGCTTCTTGGAATGAGTTCGGGGATTGCTCTTGCGCGGATTGAGGGCTGCGATGTCCTGATAAACAATGGTCAGGTTGGATCTGTTAGCCGATAGTGAGCGTAGCATTACGTTTTTCGGCCTGCGCGGTCCATTCTTCTGGCGTCAATGTTTCTGGAACGAGAAGGACGCCGGTCCGCTGTACCTCTGCTGCTGGAGTGAGCTTGGCATGGATCCGTGCAAGTTCGGTGATCATTGACGGCACGCCTCGAGCTGCCTCTCTTTTCAAAACTTCCAACACATGTCCGAGGACAGTCTGCTTTATTTTTCTTTCTCCATACGAGATTTGCACCTTCTTCAAGGCAACTTTCTGAGCCACTTTCGAAAAGCTGATTGAATTTCGCGGTCGACCTCGCGGGTTTCCCGACTCTCCCTTGAGAAACCGATATTCGATCGGGGGCGGCTTGCGGCCGCCAGAAGGTGTCGATTCGTCAGGCATTGGCGCGCCCCTTTAACTTTCGGTAGAGCTCATCAATCCGGGCCCTATCGTTTGCGTATTCGGCTTTGGCGGCGGCGAATGTTTCGGGGTCCCAAGGCGGATATCCCAACTTGCTCATCAGGACAAAAAAGGCCGCCGTGGTGAAGCCCTTCGGAATAACTAAGGAGCCCTCGGTTTGCCCGTCCACGGACGCGTTTAGCAATCCAGCTTTTTCAAAAATCCTGAGTACGTTTTTGACGGCTTGCGGCTTACCCCTCAGGGCCTCTCTAACGAGAGAGTTTATGCCGGCCTCAAAGGGATGTAGCGCGATTGTCCTGCCCCCGCGTTGTGCCCTCAATGGTTGATCAAGCTGTTTTGCAAATTCTGGAAGTCGGCGTTTCCAAGTAGCCTTCTTACGCCCGCCCGAATTGCCTGCCTTGAATTGATGTTCGACTGGCGGCTTCTTGTAACCGACGGAATACTCACGGGGCATGGACTGCTCCTCGATTTGGAGTCGGCATAAAAAAAGCGCGGCTCCGGTGAAAACCGAAAACCACGCAATCTGCCCATGCAGCGTCGAGGTACCTTAAGAATAGCTCCGACCCATGCCGGCTCTCTATTCACAACGGGGCGGCGCAACGACCCATGCCGCATCATCGACACCCGTCTCAGGCCCTCGGAAAATAGAATGATTTGCCGCGTCGATCAAGTCCTGCGGCAAGCCGATCAATCGAGCGCTACTTGGTGCGCAATGCTGCTGCCGGTCTTCGCGCTGGCTCGCTTTAATTTCACGCAGGTCCCGTCGCAAATTCCCGCCCGGCTTTCGTGGGAATTTATAGCGTAAGTCCCTAAAAATACGCCGTTGTTTGCCATGTCATATGCGCGAAAACGGCCAAATTTGCGTTTTTGCCCTGTTAATTCCCGTAAAGCTGGAAAGACCCGTTCGCATCCGACTGCGTCCGCCACCACCCAGTCTGTTATTTCTCAGATTTTCAGAGACTGATGAGAAAGGCCCGCTAGTGGCGGGCTTTTTCGTATTCTGATCTGCGGAGGGTCGGTCTCCGTAACCCGTCTGGGCGGGTTTTGGGGTTCTGTCTCTGCGACGCAATTTCCCGTTCCTGGGAATTGGACGGACGGGATAAGGCGCGCGGTTACCGGTTCTCAGAATCGGGAGCGCCTGTTGGTGCCAGGCCGAGGCGCCTCATCTGCTGAGACCATTCAGCCGGCGCATCGCGAAGGGTAGCGACACCGATCCCGCGGGGAAAACGTCCTTCAACGGCTGCTGTGACCAGGGCCGGTGCAAGGAAGGCGAGGGAGATGGTCATATTAATATGTCGGGTGCTGCAATGCTGCCGAGCGGCGAGGCTTTCGATTGTTTCGCGGCCGTCGACGATCTCCTGAAGCCAGAGACGGCCGCGGCCGATCGAGCGGATCAGAGCCGACCGGCGTTCGGCCTTCATGGGCCGAGCGCGATGCTCTGGCGTACTCGCCGGCAGCAAAATCTCCCGGGCGGGCCTTGATGGTTTCTTCCAGGGCACGACGATGGTGCGCGAGGCGACTGCGTGAGGTTCAGCCGGATCGGGATCGTAGTGATTCTGGGTCCGTTGGATATCGTTTTCGTCAAACCTCAGATTGATCGCCAACTGGTTCTTGCGAACCTCAATCCGAGTGACAAACCGCTCAATCGTCTCTCGAGACAACGTATCGGTCGAAAGCGATTCATCCATGTCCGTGTTGGCGATGACCGCCTTGGAGATCGTGACCTCGATCTCGGACGCAGGCACGCGGGTGACAGACCCAACAGGCTCATCCGTTTGACCCCGGATACAGGGCGCAGAAACGTAATAGCGATGTCGAACGCGGTCCCGACTGGAGTAGGTCAAGATCATGCGATGACCTGCGTCATCAAACAGAAGTCCTGCAAGGAGGGCACAAGTTCGGATACGTGTCGTCGTGCGATGTGACCACTGTTCAGTCAGCCTTTGCTGAACGGCATCAAACAGTGTGCGGTCGAGCAAGGCCGGCTGAGGTCCAGGCAGAATTTCTCGCTTAAATTTGATCTCACCCAGATAGAAGCGGTTCCGCAGCATGTAAAACAACGGTCCCTGCGTGAACGGCACACCTCCTCGCGTTCCGCCTGATGCCAGCTGCCGGACCTTGGACTTAAAGCCTCGTTCTTTGAGGTCCTTAACCAGGCGGTTGACGCTGCTGAGTTCCAGATAGCGCTGGAAAATCAGCCGAACGGTATTGGCCTCTTCCTCGTGAATGTGAAGCTGACCTTCCTTGAGGATGTAGCCTAGAGGAACCATGCCACCGACCCACAGCCCCTTGCGTTTAGAGGCTGCAATCTTGTCGCGGATGCGCTCCGAGGTGACCTCCCGCTCAAATTGAGCGAAAGACAAAAGGACGTTGAGCGTCAGTCGTCCCATTGATGTGGTGGTGTTGAACTGCTGGGTTACCGAGACAAACGAGACGCCATGGGCATCGAACAGTTCGACCAGCTTCGCGAAGTCAGCCAAAGCGCGTGTCAGCCGGTCCACCTTATAGACGACGATGATATGAATCCGATGGGCCGCGACATCCGCTAGTAACCGCTGCAGGGCAGGGCGATCGGTCGATCCGCCCGAAAAGCCGCCATCATCATAACGAGCCTTGACCAGCGACCAGCCTGCATGCGCCTGACTTCGGATATAGGCTTGGGACGCATCATACTGGGCATCCAGCGAGTTGAACTCCTGATCAAGGCCAGAGTCGGTGGATACCCTCGTATAGATCGCGCATCGGACGACCCGGTTGTCGGCCGGCTTCATGTTCGTGCCTCCTTGCCGTTTCGGGCACGCAGACCAAAGAAGCGCGGTCCATTCCAGTTCGTGCCGGTGATGGCGAATGCAATCTTGGACAGGCTGTCGAAGGTCTTGCCCTCAAACGCGAAGCCGCCTTCGACGACCATCACCCGATAAAATTGGCCGTTCCATTCCCGCGTCAGCACAGTGCCGAGCACCATAGCTTGCTTGCGCTGATCCTGGGCTGCTACAAGCGGCGAAACTTCGTTCAAAGACTGCACGGTAGCCGCACGCTTCAGAAGTTGAATCGTCGCAGCATCGAGATCTCCAAGCACATCGGCCTGGATACGATAGGCGAGAATGCCGAACAGCAGATGTTTGGGCAGGTGCTCGGGGGCAGACCGCCCCAGCACACTCTGCCAGCGGCGCTGTAGGCCAATCAGGTCGAAACGGCGCAGATGCGCAATCTCGTCCTCCAATGACAAGTTCAGCCTTCGACCGATAGGCTTTCGTGATCCTGGATTTCGCGCCATGGCATCAGGCCGCAGCCTTGCCAGGCTTTGATCCGGTCGACGCGGCAGATGCGGCGTTTCCAGTGATTTTGTAGATCCGACCGGATTCAGTAGCTTGCGATATCAATGTCAGCTTAAGCTTCTTCCGTATGATACCAGCGAAGAAGCTGCGCACCGAATGCTGCTGCCAATTCGTGGCCTTTATGATGTCGTCGATCGTTGCCCCCTCGGCCCTCATCAGCATCTCGATGACCCGGGCTTGCTTACTGCCGACGCGATGCTTCACCGGTTGATCCAACGATTGGGCTGGTGCTGATCTGCTCTTCTTGACGGGTCCAACCTTGGTGGTCTTGGTCGATGAAGGGCGCGCCGGCTTTGCGCGGCTGGGCGCCACCGCTGATCGAGATGAAGTTTTGCGGGATTGTGATTTGGTCATGTGACGGCTCCGGTTGGTGCAGCATCATCGCTGCCACCACCGAAGCCCCGTCACGGCGAACACGCCGGCGGGGCAGGCCGTTAAGTGGCCGAAGCAGGCACTCAACTTGCCGACAGTACCGCTCCAATCGCCCGGCAATGCCAGTGATTTCTGAGCAATCTTGTTGCTCATTCCAAACCTTCTCTGCATCGCCACCGTAGCGAGAACGAACACTCAAAGCCTTCTGCAACAGCTTAGGCTGGCTCACCCACCTAAAAACGTCTGTTGTTTGGGAAACGGTATTTTCCAGCGGTGGCTCACCGCGCCGGGAGTGTCCTTCCCCTGTTAGGACTGCCGAGCAGCGGGCAGGGCGTCGTTGCTCCAAAATCGAAACACCGCCGCAACATGTCGAGCCCGGCGCGAGGCGGGCCAGCGGTTGCTTGCCGAATGGCAACCGGAGACAGTGCCACTGGTGAATTGGTGCGCGGTCTTGGAGGTTGGCTGGGTGAGTCGTGAGGGATGGCTTTACCGACCGTGTCGCAGCCATGGGGTTCGCGAAGTTGGTCAGGGTTTTGAGGCCGACCCGTAAAGCGACGGGGTCATTCTTCAAGGTTGAACTGTCGCCATAGCGATGTCACAACAATGCCCGGGTGCTCGCTGCATTGGGGTAGCGACAGGTCAAGCGATGGTCGGGCCGCCACGCGGGACGCGTGCGACCCCATGAACGAGAGCCCTTCATTTAACGATCTGCCGAAAGCCCAGCGGCTGGCGGAACGGGCCTTTAGGACCCTTGATCAATTCCTGCATGTCGAGGCTGTCAGCGGCATTGTGCTGTTGGCGGCGGCGGTTGTGGCGCTGCTCTGGGCCAACTCTCCTCTCGCCCAAAGCTATCACGACCTTTGGCATCTACCCTTCTCGATCAGACTCGGAACTTTCGTCTACGCGCAGTCTCTGCATTTCTGGGTCAACGACGCGCTGATGACGGTCTTCTTCCTGGTTGTCGGGATGGAAATTCGGCGCGAGATTCATGAAGGGGCGCTGAGCAAGATCAATCAGGCGGCACTCCCCATCGCTGCGGCGATCGGGGGCGTAATCGCGCCAGCGCTAATCTATGTGAGCCTCAATAGCGATCCTGCTAGTGTCGGGGGCTGGGCGGTGCCAACCGCGACGGATATCGCCTTCGCGGTCGGCGTGCTGGCTTTGTTGGGACGCTCTATCCCGTCCAATGTAAGGGTATTCCTGCTGGCACTGGCGATCATTGACGACGTGATCGCAGTTCTGATCATCGCCTTCTTCTATTCCGGCGGACTGGACCCGAGCGGGTTTGCGATTGCAGGGGCTGGCATCATCATGGTGGTTGCCCTGCAACGGATCGGTGTGGGTTCAGCCTATGCTTACGTGATCCCGGGCGCGGTTGTTTGGATCGGCCTGTTGGTGACCGGCGCTCACCCGACTTTGGCCGGAGTGGTTCTCGGCTTGATGACGCCGGTGATTTCCATACCCATGCGCGAGCAGCCGATCGACGTATTGTCCCGCATTGCCGCAGAACTGCGTGGCCATGACGCGGTACCCGCGAAAGACGCGCGTCGTCTGGCCCAGCCCCGGCGGCAGTTGCGCCTCGCTAATAGGGAAATGTTACCGCCGGTGGTGCGCGTGCAGACAGCACTGCATCCCTGGGTCGCCTACGGCATCATGCCGATCTTTGCCCTAGCAAACGCGGGCGTCAGCCTTGATGGAATCGACCTCAGCACCGGCGGCGCGCAACAGGTCATGATCGGCGTCGGCGTCGCCCTCGTCGCGGGTAAGCCGCTCGGCATCATCGCCATCACATGGTTCATGGTGCGGTTGGGTTGGTGCAGGTTACCACCCGGCGTGACCTGGGAAGGGATCGCCCTTGTCGGCCTGCTCGCCGGGATCGGCTTCACCATGTCCATCTTCATCGCCATGCTTGCCTTTGCCGACGAGAACCTACTGGCTGGGGCGAAGCTCGGCGTGCTGTTGGGCTCTTCGGTAGCTGCGATACTCGGGCTTGGCTGGGGTGCCGCCTGCGTTCGCGGCAAAACGAAACGCGATCGCGATCGTTAGCAAACGCCGCGAACGCACGTCGACCGATATGCGCTGAAGCCGAACCCGGATCAGGAAGCGGCGCGGATCGAAGGCGATCGAAGCAACTCCTTTTGGTCGCTGGATTTCAGCCGAACGCGCGAAACGGAGCGACCCAAATCGACGATCGGCAACCCTCCGGTCATCGATCGTGCGATGCCTTTGGCCAATCAAGCACGTCTGAAAATAATTCTCGGAAACGCGCAATTGAAAGCATTCGCGGCCGCTGCACGACTCTGGCGCTGTCGCAGCCGGATGCCTGCAACGCCATGGTTAGCGTGTCGGTGACGTCTTCCGCCTTCATCGTGGTGCACAGCTTCCAGGCGATGATGTAGCGAGAGAAGTCGTCGAGCGCGGTCGACAGGTAGAACCACCCCCATCCGCTGACCTTGAGATAGGTAAAATCGGTCTGCCAGAGCTGGTTCGGCGCTGTCGTCTTGTCGTGGAACTCGTCGGCGGCCTTGATGACGATGAAGGCCGGGCTGGTGATCAGGTCATGGGCCTTGAGCAGGCGATAGACCGAAGATTCCGACACGAAGTAGCCCTTGGTGTCGGTGAAGGTGACCGCCAACTCCCGAGGCGATAGCTCCGGCTCATTTAGCGCCAGCTCGATGATCTGATCTCGCGTCTCCTCGGGAATGCGGTTCCAAACCCGGTTCGGCCGGGGCCTGCGATCCTCCAGCGCGTCGATACCGCCAGTGAGGAAGCGATCATACCAGCGATTGAAGGTCGACCGTGGAATACCAAGTTTTTGCAGCGTGCGCCGCGCCGACAGGCGCGACTGCTCGACCAGCCGGATGATCTCCAGCTTCTCGGATGCGGGATATCTCATTCGTTGCCGCCCCCATCCGCGATCATGCTTTTTAAGCAGCCGCAGCTCCAGCGCCTGTTCGGCGACGACCTCCTTGAGATCGCGCGCCTCCTTGCGCAGCACTTTCACCTCGTCGCTGGTGGCCGCCCGCGCCGTATCGCCGGCAAGCCGTTTCTTGCCGGCTTCCAGGAACTCCTTCGACCAGTTGTAATACAGGCTCTCAGCGATGCCTTCGCGGCGGCACAGGGCGGCGATCGACTCCTCACCGCGTAGGCATTCCAGTACGATGCGGATCTTCTCTTCGGCCGAATACTGCTTGCGGGTCGCACGGCGGATGTCCTTGATGACCTGCTCCGATGGCGCTTTCCCTGTCCCGGATTTCTGTCTCATCTTCGCTCCTTTGAAAGGCTACGATGAACCAGAAATCCTCCGTTCGCAGTTAAGCCGCTTTGGTCCCATCAGCGCTGACGCCGGACAGATAGGGAAGATTCTAATCTAGTCCATTTTCCGAAGGGCTGATCTTTGCCGCGCGCCTCCACCGCCAAATCTGAAAGCTTGTGACAAAGAGAAAAAGCGGCACGAAGCCAACGGCAAAGACCAGAAGACGACCGAACAAGCCGAAGGTCGATCCGTTATGCAACCAGAGTTGTCCGGTCATATAGCGGTCGCCCAGCGACATGGAGTCAGGCGTGCGGTCGTGCGCGAGTGCACCCGTCCAGGGGTCGAGCCAGATGGCACCGCGGGTGCGAAGGGCTGGATCGGAGCCCGGTGGGCGCAACAGGATACGCCAAGTGTCGCGAGTCTCGTTCGGCGGTGTCAATTGCGCTATCTCGTAGCCGGGTTTGGCGGTGCGCGCCGCGAAAATAATCGCATCAGCGGACAATCGTGAGGTTTCGTTGGGAGGAGAAGACTTGACGGTCGGTGACGGGTCAGGGTTGGCCGTTGAGATCAAGCCGACCAAAGGTCGGACGACACTTGGAAACACGATCCCGATACCCGTCACGGCGATCAGAGCAAGCAACGGCAAACTCCAGAAGCCCGCTGTATTGTGCAGATCGCGCATGAAGCGTTGCGCGGACACGTGTCTGCGGATCGAGACAGAGCGCCAGAATCGGACTCGCTCCCGCCACCATAGATACAGGCCCGAGCAAGCCATCCCAAGCAGTAGGAATCCGATCGCTCCGACAAGCTCGTGACCCCACCAGTCATAGAGCAGAAGATTGTGGTGCATGCGATAGACGGTGAACGCAAAGCAGTTGGTGTAGTCGCGCCGACCTAACACCTTCCCATTTGACGGATCGATCATGGTGGTCCAGAGCTTCGGATATTGACCTTTCTCCGTCGCGTGGGAGTGGATGACGATCCAGACCGGCCAGGTCCGGTCAGGAGCGATGACGGATCGGATCGGCGCCTGATCCGCGATGGCCGCAATCCGCATGACCTCGGCGGCCTTGAGACGGTGCTGAGGCCCGGCCGGAGTGTACAGGCTCGGATTCAATGCTGCGTCGATCTCGCGATAAAAGACGACGAAGCTGCCCGTGAGACCGATCACCACGAGAAGGATGCCCAGGCTCAGGCCAAGCCAACGATGCAGCCGGACGAGCGCAACGCGCAGCCTTCGGGAATTCGTGGAAGTCCAAGCTGCTGTTGTCTCCGAACGGTCGTTCACAACATCACTGTCTCACGGCGACTTCAAAAGTCGATGCTCGCCGAGATCCGGTAAGTGCGCGGTGTACCGGGGGTGAGGAAGCCGCGTCCCGTCGTTGCCCAGTAGTCTAGCCCGAAGACGTTTTCGACCGCCGCACGCAAGGTCAGCAGCCTGCCGTCGACTTTAGTGACGTAGCGTGCCCCGATGTCAGCCCGGGTCCAGTCAGGTATCTGCTGCGTGTTCGCCTGATCGTAGAATTGCCGCGAGGTATAAATGACCCTCCCGGTCAGGGTCGCCACTCCCGAGGTTCGCCAGAAGGGCAGATCGTATTCGCCATACAGGTTGAATTGAACATCCGGAACGCCAACCGCGGTCCTGCCGTCGAATTGGCCGCCAACCGTCTTGGTCTGCACGCCGTCGATGAGGGCCACGCCACCGAGCAGACGCACTCCGGGAGCGACTTCACCGAAGGTGTTGAACTCCAATCCGCGATTACGTTGCTCGCCATCGACCGAGAAGATGTTGGTTGCCGGATTCGTAAACCCGTTGGGCTGTGTAATCTCAAACGCTGCTACACTCACACCCACAGTCCCGAAGTCATACTTGGCGCCGACTTCGATCTGCTTGGCCACAATCGCAGGAAAGACCTGGCCGACATTGGCGGTCCCGACTGGCGCTATTCCACCCGACGTTAGGCCTTCGATGTAGTTGCCGTAAAGCGACAGGTTGTTGATTGGCTTTACTACGAGAGCCACGGCAGGAGTGATCGCCTCGTTCTGCGGGCGTGAGGTCACGGCACCGGTCCTATTGAAGTTGGCAACATCGATTCCCTGCCAGCGCCCGCCCACGGTGAGGAGCACGCGATCATCGAGAACCGACATTGTATCTGCGATCGCGACGCTTTGATTGATCCGCCGCGAAGCAAGTGGCGCATCGTGTGACAGGCCCGTCGCGCTACGCGGAGCCACATAAACCGGGTTATAGAGGTTCGACGTAATCAATGATCCGACATTGGTAGCGGCAGTTCCGTTGTCTTGCCACAGACCGGTGGCCGACATCACGGTTGAATGTTTCACCACTCCGGTGGCGAAACGGCCGCGCAGCCCAACCTCTCCGGTTTCGCGATCGGCATCTTGTACGGTGAGGGCCGGTTGTGACGTGAACCTGCCCAGTGCGTTCGTGAGTCTCAGAGTTCCACCGAAGAAAGTCTCGTCAGATTTGCTGCGACCGTAAGCTCCGTACAGCGTCCAGAAATCATTGAGGTCATACTCGGCGCGTAGCGCAGCGTATTGATGGTTCGATTGATAGTATTCCCAGGGCTGCTGCTGGTTGATCCAGAGTAAGGGTGAATCCGGGATAGGAAAGCCCGGGTTCACCTGCCGCACGCGTGTTGGCGCCTTCAGGTTCTGCTTCTGAAAACCGACATCCACCGTAGCCCGGAACCGTTCGCCACGGTAGTCGAGAGCCGCCGCGCCGACGCCGAATCCATCCGTCTGGAAGGCAATCGGCGTCTGGCCATCGCGATAGGCACCATTGAGGCGAACGCCCCACTCCTTGTACTCGCCAAAGCGCCGGCCGAAATCGACGGCCGTCCCGACATTTCCGTTTGACACGAAGCCCGTCGTCAATCGCGTGATCGGATCGTCGGTGGCACGCTTCGGAATGAGGTTGACTGTCCCGCCGACATTTCCGAACGGCGAAATTCCATACAGCAAGGCGCTTGCCCCCTTCAGGATTTCCACACGCTCGATAGGCTCTAGGGCAGGACGGCGCGTATCGGTGATGCCGAAAAGGCCGTCGAACGCGAAGTCACTCGCAAATACCGGGAAGCCGCGGATCAAAAACCCATCGATTCCGCTATAGCGTGGTGAGTTCGTTCGCACCGAGGGATCGTTGTCGGCGACATCGCTGATGGTGTTGGCCTGCTGGTCGCGGATTAGCTTGCTCGTGTAGCCCGTCGTGTTGAACGGCGTATCGAAGACATTGCGATTGCCTAACATGCCGACGCGTGTGGTGGTCCCGACCTGGCCGCCGGCATAGGGAGCCGGCAGTTGACCGATCGTGCCGGTCGAAGGCGTGAGATACGGGACAGCCGGCGATCTCACCGGAGTGGCAACGCGCGAAACAGCAGTCGATCTCGCCGGAGCGGTAGCGCGCCGAGCAACACTGCGCGGTTTCCTGTTTGCGGCCTTGGGTGCGGTGACCGTCACGGTTGGATCATCCACCCAAAAACGCTTCCTCTACAGCATCATTACGTGTGCAGATAGGATTCGAGCATAGAATTATTATAAACAGAGCCGTTGCTGTGGAATGTATTCTGTCGCGCGTCCAGCGGAGCCGTAGGACGGGTGTGTGTACCGAAAACTTAAACACGGGCGTAGCGGTGATGAAGTCCGCCAAGGATGGCATGTGATTTGATGCTTCCGGTTCGCTGAACCGAGCGAGAAACCGGCGCATCCTTGTCCAAAGATCGATGGGTTCTGACACGGTTGTAATAGTCGGCATAAAATTTGAGTATCCGTCGCAGATGCGCCTCGCCCAAGACAATGATGTGGTCCACACAGTCACGCCGGATCGATCCGACCAGCCGTTCGGCAAAGCCATTTTTGCCAAGGTGAAGCTGGTGCAGTGGGCTTGTCCCGGATGCCCATGGCGCGCAGTCGGCGTGTGACGACCGCGCCATAGATTTGATCCCGATCGCGGATGAGGTTTTGGGGCATCATCCCAAGGGAAGGCCTCCGTTATCTGACGCGCAATCCACTCCGCTGTCGGATTTGTTGTGACGTTGATCCAGACCATGTCTCTGCGGTCGAGCCGGACGATGACGAAGGCATAGAGCAGGTCGAAACCGATAGTCGGGACAACGAACAAGTCCATCGCGGCAATTTCCGGCGCGTGATTACGCAGAAAGGTCCGCCATCCTTGGCTGGGCGGTCCTCGCCGTTTGATCATTGGCACCGACGTATGTTGCTGCGCTTGCGGATGCTTGGACTGGCCAGGAATCGGCTGCTTGCTGTTCACCGAAGGCGACGACTGTGCATCGGGCGTGCCGGGAAATGATTGCACGGCTGACTTATCACCGGGCGATGCCGGTGTCCGCGGGGCGACGACAGCCCGGTTTGCACCGGCGTCCTGCTTCGGAGGCTATGCCGGTGGACTTGACTGGCCGCTTGGACTGGGCAGGGGTTGGGCAATCGCCTTGCCGCCCGGTTGCGCCGGCGCGGTTTGTGCTGCTGGATGTTGTGGCTGGTGCGGGACCGGCGGCTTGCCGTTCGTCGAAGGCAGCGACTGCCCGCCAGGCGTTCCCTGTCTGTACCGAAAACCTCAAATCCGGCCATAGTGGTGGTGAAGTCCGCCCAGGATGGGGCGTGAACGAATGACACCGGTGTGCTGCACTGAGCGAGAGACCGGTGCATCCTTGTTCAAAGACCGATGCGTTCTGAAACGGTTGTAATAGTCAGCGTAAGATTTCAGGACCCGACGCAAATGTGCCTCGCCACAGATGATCGCGTGATCGAGACACTCGCGACGGATCGATCCAATCAGCCGTTCGGCATAACCATTCTGCCAGGGTGAGGCCGGTTCAATAGGCTTGTCCCGGATGCCTATGGCACGCAGTCGGCGTGTGACGACCGCACCGTAAATGCGATCACGGTCCCGGATCATGTAACCCGGAGCACCGTCCCAAGGGAAAGCCTCGGTGATCTGCCGAGCGATCCACTCCGCCGTCGGGTTGGCTGTGACGTTGATCCAGACGAGATCTCTGCGATCAATCCGTACAATCACGAAGCCGTAAGCAGTTTGAAGCCAATGGTCGGGACCACGAACAAATCCATGGCGGCAATATCCGGAGCGTGGTTTCGCAAGAAGGTCTTCCACCCCTGACTGGGCGGTCCACGTCGTTTCACCATGTACCTGGCGACGGTTGATTGGGCGACGCTAAATCCAAGCTTGAGCAGTTCGCCGTGGATGCGCGGCGCACCCCAAAGCAAATTCTCCATGCTCATCTGCCGGATCAGCGCGCGCAGGTCCGCTTCGATTTGCGGGCGACCACCCCGCCGCCGCGATTTCCACCGCCAGTAGCAGCGAAAGCCCGCCCGATGCCAACGCACGAGGGTTTCAGGTTGGACAATCGCGATAACCGTCAGGATTGATGGAAACCAGCGATACAGCTGGACGAAGAACCAGCGATCGCTGGTTGCGGGTCGAACACGGCCACGCCGCTTGCGCCGCAATACAATCAATGTCGAAGCACCGCATTCTCAGCTTCAAGCCGCAACTTCGACTTGAATGGCGAGGCCAGGACAGCCAGAACGAAACAGAGCAGCCCGATCATTCCACCAGCTTAGGCGATTCCATCACATCATCAACTCGGATGAGGTTTTCAGTACACACAGGTGACCGCGCATCCGACGGCCGAATGGATCGCCAATCAACTGACGGAGGCGTGTGGCTGGGAGCAGGCCCCTCGTTACCTGATCCGGGACCGCGATGGAGCTTACGGTAAGATATTCATCCGCCGCGTTCGATCCATCGGCATTCGAGATCGTCCGACGTCTCCTCGCTCACCGTGGCAAAATGCGTATGCTGAACGGCTGATCGGATCGATCCGCAGGGAATGCCTTGATCATATCGTGGTTTTCGGCGAACGCCATCTGCGCCACGTGCTGTTCTCGTCATGAGCTACTACAACGGAACGCGCACCCATTTGTCATTGAACAAGGACGCGCCGATGTCACGTGCCGCCGAGACAGCCGGACGCATTCTCTGTCGTCTGATCCTGGGCGGACTGCACCATCAATATGCCAGGATTTGATTTGCGGTAGGCACAGCCATGACGCGGTTGAAGCGGGCCCGCAGTGCACAGAAATGGGCGCAGCAAACAGGACCGGCGCACGCATATCCCCGGCCGAGGGCAGGCGCGCCATCGAGTCCATACCTGGACCTATCGGATGAGGTTATGTCTGAGCGCAGACGCGACGGTCTGGGTGCGGTTTGTGGTGTTCAGCTTGGCGCGAAGTTGACGTGCGATCTTGTCGACGAGGTGTTCTGAGACCTTCAGAATGACACCGATTTCCCAATCACTTTTTCCTTCCGCCATCCACTGCAGGATATCCATTTCTCGCGGAGTCAGATTCACTGGAGCTGAGTTATATTTTTGCGCGAGGGCTCGCGCGAAAGCGTGCATGGCGATCAGTTGTAGCTGTCGCCGCACCTTGGGGGGCACTTCAGCACGCTCGCTTGCCAGGGAAAAACCGGCGGTTTGACCATCAAGGGTGATCATCGGAACAGTGAATCCGCACCCGAGATTAAACTCGCGCGCTTCCCCCATGATGCGCGTTGGCGCTGGTGTGTTTCGATATGTTGGTTCAAGCTCGGACCATAGAAATGGCTCCGTAGAGGTGTTGACCCTATGGATGGTGGGATCGTCGAAAAGGTAACCTTGCGTGAAATAGCGCTCGCTCCACGCTTTCGGCCATTGATGCAAAACGACATTTGAGATTTGCTGCTCTGCAGTCATCCCTGGAACGGGAATGATGCCTGCGAGCACATGCGAAAAGCCGAACGGGCGCGCGACGTCAACAACGACATCGGCAATCTGTGCCAGGGTCGAGGCCTTATCGAGCCTTGTGATACAAGTTAGGGTATCATCCAGCGTCCGTCGCGACATACGTCCTCCAATCCTCTTGTTCGTCGCGGGCGGTGGTAATCAGAACCTGTTGTCAACGGATCAGCGCGGACGTCCAGTGCTGCTTGCGCAGCGCACGGTTCATCGTTGCGAATGAACTCCGGCTTCCCAATGTGCATATGGTTCCTCCGCTTTTTGCGATCTCGGTATCGCGGATAGATGACAGTTATGTTACGGAAATAGGACGCAATTAGCGAAGCGAACTAAGACTATCTGGCCGAATAGGAACGTAAAAGGTCGGGGGTCCTAGTCCCTTTTCTCGGCCTTGGTTCGATCCATGCTCCTTCATAAAATCGGTTCGTTAGGATTTGGAGAGGTTGTTATTGCAAACCTTGATCCTCCCTCACAATGAGACTTTCAAGCGACCCGACTATTTTCATGGCCTCGGTATGGCCAGCATGCATTTGTACCAGACCAAGACCCATCCCTGAAAGTGCAGCACCAATCACCTCGCGATCGAATCCCATCCCGTCAAACTCATCAACCAGCTTATTGATCGCGTCTATGAGCAGGTCGGCTTCTTTGCGACTGATCATATTTTCTAGCATCTCTTCTCTCTCCCCTTTGTCTAACCGGACGCGGCGGCTGATTTCTGAATGTCGATACTCCGCCGTCTGTTCGCCCAGCTCAATGCCACCCGGTTTCGGTTCACCTCAATGCAGACGTCGCCGTCTTCGATGCGGCGGCCTCTCCTCACCCCGCTAAGTGACTCTTGCCGGTTTGAGTACCGGTTGTTCTGTTATCTTCCCCTGTGATGATATCACCGCATAGTTGCGCTGGGTGGAGTGTGAGTCAAACGGCCCTGATTTTTATTCTGAAGTGGCGCTGCCCGCGCAGTTAATGCGCGAGGTGTTTGAGACGTTTGGGTATTGAGCTCGTCTGTTGAGATGTAGGTGGCCACCTAATACTGGTCCGCAAAAAGGCCCGCCGCAGAGAAGGAGGATCACCGGTATCGGCACCCCGATAAGCCAGAGCAGGATACCGCGTCCCATTACTGCCCGCCTCCGAAATACACGATGTAGACGACTACGAAGGCCGCGATGACGAGCGCCGTCCCAGCGACCAGCACGTTGCGCACGGTGGGGCCGCGCTCCGCGCCGCGGGCTTCCGTCGCCGTTTCCACAATGCGATCTCGTATCGAAAGGTGAAGGCATACGCAGGGTGCTGATTGACGGGCGATCGGGCGGTATTGTCCATGGGGCGCCCTCTAAGTCGGCGGGATTTATCGGCCACACCGATTGAAGACCCCCTTAACGGAACCGCTGAAACACGTCGCTTTCTTGCTTTGAAGCTGCTCTCGAACGGTAAGCTAGCGAAACGACTATTCCCGCCACGGTGCCATCAGTCATCAAGCCTGTTGTTTGGCGTGATCGACAGGACAGTCAGGACACGAAAATCTCGGCGCCACGAGGCGCAACGAGCGCCTATATAACTCGGTGCGGCAGTTCCGGATTGACGGGTCAAGCATCATTTTCTTTTGCGTTCTGGGAGTTCAGAGGGGCCTGTTTCGGTGCCTATTGCATGATCTGATAATGTTGGCCTTGAGGACAAGCTTGGAAGAGCGAGTGAATGCCTCGCGTGCGCTAGGTGGAGTGGACATGCACACACATTCAATAGACCAATGATCTTGGGGAGCGACATCGCTCCGCCACCCCCTGGCCTCAACCCAGCCACCGACGCCGATCAGGAAACACGAGCATCGGCGGTCAGCCAGCGCGAGACCTACCTTCTGGTGGGCGGCTGACCGACGTCTCTCTACGACTTGTTCCAGGGCGTCAAAGCCGGCGACCGAAGGACAGGCCTGCGGGATGGTTGGTAGCGTCCCTCGTTGAAACACATCCCTATCGCATGCGGCGGAAAGGCTTTGCGCCAACTATCTTGCTTCCGACCGCAGCGAGTCGAGATTGCTCAACGAGCCAACGGATCGCATCAAATCTGAGTTCGATCTCGACGCCGGGAGGCGTGGCACCATTTTGCACCCGGATTCTGATATTCCCTGATCACCTCGACGCTGCGCCTCATGAAGTTTGCGGCTCATGAAAGAGTATTTTTTGATGACTCCTGTGAACAAGGCTCCCCGACGCCGTGTTGCCTGAAGGCAGAGTCTTTCGTGTGTTGTTGTCCTGCGTGGCAGGGCGCTATCGAGCCCGTGCACGGCGTTTGCGCTTTCCCGGGCGGGCGGTTGCGTGTCGGTTTCTGACATATATGAGTACGTGACAGTTGGATGACTTAATATCATGTCGCAGCCCGATCCAAAAGGAAAAGCGAAATCAATCTACTTGAGAGATCATTCGCTTAGGGATGAGTCAGATCAAACCGGCCCCTCCGCCTTCGAAGCTTTCACTCTGGCCAATGGAATGGAAGCATTGCGGCCCGCGCACCCGGATGGTTTCTCTGTCGAGGAGGAACTCGCCGATGGCTGTCAGTTGAAGCAGCTCCCGCCATGCGCTGTCTTACCCTTCATCCATGGTGCCGCTATGCTTTTAGTTCGGCTTGGTGAAGCGATCATCCAGTGCATAGCCGGCGCCGCGCACGGTTCGGATCGGATCCTGTTCGCGGCCAGGATTGAGCTGTTTTCGCAGGCGGCCGATGTGGACGTCGACGGTGCGCTCATCAATATAGATGTCGCGGCCCCAGACGCTGTCGAGCAACTGGTCGCGACTGAAGACGCGGCCGGGACGCTCCAAGAAATATTCCAGCAAGCGATACTCAGTCGGGCCAAGGTCGATCGGCCGGCCCGCGCGGGTGACGCGGCGTTTTTCACGATCGAGCTCGATGTCGCCATAGGTCAGGACGATCACCACCCGCTCCGGACTAGCCCGGCGCAACAACCCCTTCACCCGCGCCAGTAGTTCCGGCACCGAAAACGGCTTGACGATGTAATCGTCGGCGCCGGTCACCAGCCCACGGACCCGTTCGCTCTCCCCGCCGCGCGCGGTCAACATTATGATCGGCAGCTGCTCGGTCTCCGGCCGTGACCGGAGTCGCCGGCATAGCTCAATGCCGGACAGGCCAGGCAACATCCAGTCGAGCAGGAGAAGCTCGGGCACGCGCTCCTTCAGCCGCGTATCAGCGTCGTCGCCGCGGCCAACTGTCTCAACCTCATAACCTTCGGCATCGAGGTTGTAGCGCAGGAGCGTGGTAAGCGCCTCATCGTCTTCAACCACAAGAATGCGTGCATTCATTGATCGTGCTCCCCTTAGTTCCCAAGCACGGTGGTAGCAAACGTCGTCATGTCACGCTTCGGACGGTTGTCCATGATCTGTTGGCCTTCGATAATGTAGAAAATGGTTTCCCGAACATTGGTGGCGTGATCGCCGATCCGCTCGATGTTCTTGGCACAGAACATCATGTGGATACCGAAGGAGATGTTGCGGGGAGATGAGAAGCTCACGGAACAGCGAGGTGCAAATCGCATCGACTTCCTCGTCGCTCCTCCAGCCGCCAGCAGGTCGTGCGTCGCATAGGCTTCGAGCATGGACTTGACCTGCGACAGCACGAGCTCGGTCATGTGTTCGAGACCGCGTATCGGATTCTGCAAGCGCGAACGATCCAGTAAAATGTAACATCACCCAGCCTGAAGGCGCTTAGCGCGCTAACGCGTTCGTATGGTCCGGCGGCCTCCATCGCGTCGCTCTGAATGGCTAAGCGTCGCGCATCGAAGTTTTATGGACGTTGGACAACAGTTATATGACAGTGACTTTTGTCCACAGCGTGCCGGGTCTCCCTGCCAACCCCGGCGGCGCGCCATCCAATCCACAATGATTCATTCCAGTAGGATAATGCTCGGTTGTAGAAATGACCGATTGGTCCCGCTTCGACGACGCGATCACGGCGTCCGACGGGAAGACGCTGCGTGCCCTGAAAGAGGCCGGCGAATAGGTCCTTGCGTTGCCGCCGAAGGTAGAGGCCGACGGCCATAGCGATTCGCGACGAAAGCCCTAAAGAATGCCGAGCGCGAGATGGAACGAATATGGATCGCGCGGGCGCAAGCCGCACAAACCCACGGGAGAAATAAGAACTTAATTCATTTCGATGTGTTAACGACTCATCACCGCACGGATCGTGGCTCGTATCGGTGAGGAGATAAGATTCAGCTCGCCGGGAGAACGCAATGGCGGTTGAAAAGGAACTCAAATTCCACATACCGGAGAGTAGCCTGAAGGCACTAAGGAAATTGCAGATTGCCGGCGGTAAGGTTGGGAACCGGACCGAGAGCGATCTGGTCTCGACCTATTTCGATACGGGAAAGCGTAAGCTGAAGCGGCATGGACTTTCGCTTCGCGTGCGGCAAGATGGTAAGAAGCATATCCAGACGGTCAAAGGGACGAACGGAGCACAGTTCGGCCGAGACGAATGGGAAACTGAGATAACGAACGACGTGCCCAACCTCGGCAAGGCCATTGGTACGCCGCTCGAGCAGTTCGCTCTAAAAAAATTGCAGCGCAAGCTGAAGCCGATCTTCAAGACGTTTGTCCATCGTATTACAATACCGGTCCGCATCAAACGCAGCGAGGTCGAGGTTACAATCGATCGTGGCAGCATCGTCGCCGGGCACCGATCGAGCCCGGTCAATGAGCTTGAGCTGGAACTGAAGAACGGTCGCCTCCCCGACTTGTTCCGAGTTGCAAACGCGATCGAGCGAAAGTCGGGCGCTGAGCTCGATCTACAGTCAAAAGCCGAACGGGGTTATGATCTCGCCGGTGGCAACGAGCACCGCGTCGCCATCGCTGAAGAGATCGAGCTGGACAACCACATGAGCGTGGATGAGGCATTCCGGGCCATCGCGCGCTCCGCTGTCCGGCATTTTTCCGGAAACGCCGAGGCGGTCCGCAACTCCAATCCGGAAGGCATTCACCAGATGCGGGTCGGACTGCGACGGTTGCGCGCGGAGATCTCGCTTTTTTCAAAGCTCATGTCTGGAGCAAACACGCAGAGAATCAAGGCGCAGCTGAAGTGGTTGACGGGCGAACTCGCTCCGGCGCGAGAACTCGACGTATTTGTGAACGAGAACATTAAGCCTGCGACGGGCGACACCCTGCTGCGTCGGGGCGGCCAGGCCATCAAACAGGAATTTTCCGAAAGGCGCGATCAGGCATTCGCGCGCGCAAGAAGGGCGCTCAACTCGGAGCGCTTTCGGAAGCTGCTGATCGATACGCTGCAATGGATCGAGTCAAGACAGACCATCATCACGACCGATAAAACGAGCATGCCGATCGACAAGTTCGCCGCCGATTTGCTCCATCGCCGCATCACGAAGCTGCGCAAGGACGGGCGCCACCTCAACAAAATGTCTCCCCATGCGCGGCATAAATTGCGCATCAGGGTGAAAAAGGTCAGGTATGCCGTCGATTTTTTCGGAACGCTCTTTCCTTCCAAGCGCGAGAAAAAGCAGCTTGCGCGTTTGTCCGGCCACTTAAAAAAGATTCAGGATGCCTTGGGAGCGCTCAACGATTTTGTTGCGCACCGGGAGATGGTTGTCGATGTAGCGCTCAGGGCGTCGCGTCGCCATCGGCGTGCCCTTGCCTTTGCGTCCGGCGTGGTGCTTGGTCGCGAGGATCAGGCGGTGAGACCGCTGATGAAGGTCGCTGCGAAGGAAGTGCGCGCGCTTCGCACGTTTTAGTGCGCGCCGCCGGCTTATGCTGTCCGTGCTGCAAAGCACCTTTGGCAACACTGCTATACGCCCAAGCGGTAGTCGGGGCCGACGATCCTGGGTTCGATTCGAGATCTGCCATCCAGTCTTCCGCAGGGATCACCCTAGGCTTGCCGAATTTGATCTGCGATCCGAGCATAGCCTCCTTCAGCCCGTGGAGCCGGCTGGAGCTCAAAGGCCTGTAGTACACTCCCAAACGCCTCGATCGGCACCATCTGACGCTGACCCGGAACCGCCTCAACGGCCATGCGACCGAACGAGCTACCAAAAAGCCATTTCCGAAATGGGGCCGCGAAAAACAAACGCGGTATCAAAATATGCCGCCGCATTGTCAGCTCAGAGCCACTCATCACCGCAAAAATGAATAAATGCTTCAGCGGTATATTCGTTTGATATCGTGGAGGCTTTTCGAAGTCACTCGATAGTCGCTTACAGCGTCTTGGCCCGCCTGAGCAACCACCAGATCAATGCTCCCGCGGCAGATCACTAGCAGTAACGCATACAAGGTGCCGCCGTCACCGTTCTGGAACGGCATGTCCTTGGTATTCATGCCGAAGAATCCAGTGACCAGCATCGAGGGCAGTATGCACGCGCTCAGGACCGACAGCGTGAACAGGCGGCGGTTGGTGATTGCCGTCATGCGGTCGGGCGATCTCGTCTTGCAGCAGTCGCGCGCGCTCATAGATCGCGTAAACTCGTAGTCGAGCGCGTCGAACTTCTGCGCGAGCTTCCGCATCGCAGACAGCAGGGTTTCGGATTCAACGTCCTCGCGCGTCTCCATGCAATGAAACAGCGCACGCATCTGCGACAACTGCCGTCGCGTGCGGATCGCCTGCAGCCGCACGGGGCCGAGCCGTAATCGCTCATCGTCGATCTCGCCGTGCAGCACATGATTCTCGAGGATGTCGAGCTCGTCGCCGAGACCCGTCGAATAACATCCGATTACATCGACAAATCGGTCGACGATCGCATCGAACGGCGACACCGGGATGCGAAACCCGCTGCCGCCATCAAGCGCACGCCTTGTGAGCTCGGTCGCGTGGAGTGGCTTGCGTCGAGCGGACCTTCGACGAGATCGCAAAGTGTACCCGTACGAGATTGTCGCCTTCCTGCAAGAACTCCTGATGCATGTCGGGCAAAATGCCGGCGATGTCCTCGCCGAAAATATTCGGAGATGCTCGTCGGCACCAGGAGGGTTTCACGCGCGACATCGGACAGCGGCGCGCTCCTGGAGAGCCGGTCGTGGCAACGACGGTTAGACAGATTGAGATGCAGCCACAACCAGCTGTGCGAATTGGCGAGTTCCGCATAGGTTGGCGATGTCAAACTTCGACGCGGAGTCGTCGTCCGCGAAACGATAGACGGACATGATGCCGATGTCGGGGAGAGCCTGTTTGTCCATCCGCGAAGCTGACGCAACGTTCTAGGCTCAGGACTCATTGATCAGAGCCAAAAGATGACGGCTGGAGCGATGCAGATGGCAGACATGAAGGTATGTGAGCATCGATCGTAGCGGGTGTGGATGCGGCGCCAGTCCTTGAGCCTGCCGAACGCATTTTCGATCTTGTGTCGTTGGCGATAGAGCATGCGGTCATGTTCGATCGGCTTTGCGCGGCTGGCCTTCGATGGGATGCAGGCCGTGATGCCGCGGGCCGCGAGCGGCTGGCGGAACCAGTTGGCGTCGTAGCCCTTGTCGCCAAGCAACTGCTTCCCGGGCGGCAGCGCATCGATCATCAAGGCCGCCCCCTTATAATCGCTCATCTGGCCTTCGCTGAGCAGCATGATGACAGGGCGTCCCTGACCGTCGCAGACGGCGCGCAGCTTGGAGTTCAAGCCGCCCTTCGTGCGCCCGATACATCGGGGAACAGGTCCTTTTTTAAAAGGCTGGCGGCGGTGCGATGCGCCTTCAGATGCGTCGCATCGATCATCAGGAGAGAGGGCTTGCCACCTTTGCGTGCCAGCTCGGCAAAGATATTGTTGAACACGCCGAGCCGGCTCCAGCGCACGAACCGGTTATAGATCGTCTTATGCGGACCATAGCCGGGCGGCGCATCGCGCCAGCGCAGACCGTTTCTGATGACGAAGACGATGCCGCTGATCACCCGTCGACCCTCGCAATCCCGTGCGACAGCGGAAAATACGGCTCAATCCGGCGCATCTGCGCCTCCGACAGCAACAACAAATCGGCCATGGCGATGTCCCCCAAACATCACCATTGAATCAACCCGCCAGTCCTCTCGCAACAGATTTAATGGGTCCTGAGCCTAGGGCTCTGATGGTCAATATTCGCTAAGACCTGGTGGCTTCAGTTGAAGGTAATTCGGTGACGCTGTCGACGGATACTGCACGGCACTGACCATGTCGATGATTTGTAATGCAGTGCGCCTAGTGCTCCACTTCTTGTTCGATCACTATCACGTGGCTCGTATCGGGAGGATCGCTCTCTTGCAAGCGCACGGAATCGCCCCTGTTTGTTCTTGCGCTGTCGTATTTCTGTAATGGAACCCTTTTAGAGGTGCGCCCCAGTTAAGATAGAACTGGGGGGGGTCTGATGCTGCCGCGTGGAAAAACGAATGCCGATGCAATTTCTCGGGAAGGGTCATTTCGTCACGAGTACGCAAAATTCACATCGGTAAGCACAAAGTTGCTTCTTGGAGCGATCGCTCTTGTCGGCGCAGTCAGCACTGCGCACGCGAGCGCACAGACCGTGACTCCGGAACAGGTCGAAGATTTGCAAAAGCAAATTAGCGTGCTGGAAAAGAAGCTCGAAAGCGTTCAGCACAACACTTTCCTGAACGCCAGCGCCGGTTATATGCCGACAAAGGGGACATTCGCACCACCGGACGTTCTGATGACAATGAAAGGCGGCGCTCCCCGCTTCTGCACCGCCGATGGATACAACTGCGTCGGCATCACCGGCCGCCTGCACTTCGATGTCGGGGGCTATAACTACACGCCGAATTCGGCTGCAACCGTGCCGCAGGATCTGCAGGACGGCGTCAACGCACGCCGCGCCCGTATCGGCCTCGTCGGCGTATTCGCGCGCGACTGGACATATGCGTTGATCGGCGAATTCGGCGGCTCTCAGGACGGCACGGGGACGATCAACAACGCCTTTGTGTCATACAAGGGCTTCAAAAACACGAGCATCGACATCGGCTATATGAAAGTGATGTGGAGCCTCGAACAGGCCACCAGTTCGAACAACATCACATTCATGGAGCGCTCCTCTGCGCAGGTGATGGCTGCCGACCTCAGCGCCGGCGGCCAACGCGCCGCCGTCGGGGTGATCAAATACGACCAATGGTGGTGGGCCGCCGCCTACCTGACGGGACCCGAGCGCGCCTCTGATCACACGCTGCGCGCACCCTATTCAGCGGTTGGCCGTCTGGTTTTCACGCCGATCAACACTGATGTCGCGACCTTCCTGTTCGGCGGCGACGTGCTCTATCTCGCCAACACCGGCGGCGTCCCTGGCGTCAATGACATCCGGTTGCGCGAACGCATCGAACTTCGCATCGATCCGACCCGGGTGCTCGACACCCATAACATTGGCAATGTCGATGACGTGCGGGTGCTGAGCGCCGAAGTCGGCGGCGCCATCGGCCCTTTCCATGCCCAAGGCGAATGGTTCGACTACAGCGTCTCCCGCTTCGGGGGGCCCTCCGACCTTCATTTCGCGGGAGGTTACGTTCAGGCCGGCTACATCCTCACCGGTGAAAAGCGCAAATATCTCCAACATGACGCTGCGTTCGGCGGTGTGCACCCTACCAATCCCTTTTTCTGGGATGTGGCAGGCGGCATCGGCGCATGGGAGATCGCGGCGCGCTACAGCTACATGGATCTCAACGACAAAACAGTGTTCGGCGGCAAGCAGGAAAACATCACCGTCGGCCTCAACTGGTATCTCAACGACAACATGCGCGTGATGTTCAACTGGATTCACGGCACGATGGGGAAAACCAACCTTGCCAATCAGGATCTCGGCGCCAAGTGGGACGCCTACGCAATGCGCACCCAGTGGGCATTTTGAAACCCATATAAGGCAAACCCATATTCGCAGATCGTCCACTTGCGAGGTCATCAATCTACCGAGCGGGATGGCGGCGCCTCGGGAGCCGCGTCGAACAGAAACGGAAGCGGGACATCTCATTTGTCGTCGCCCCCCTTCCGCGATCTTGCTCTTTTTGAGCAACCGCAATTCCAGCGCTTGCTCCGCGACGACTTTTAGGTATCTCGGTCCGTTACTGATGTGATCGTTGATATTTAGTCCCGGCAAAGTCCGGGAAACCATTGGTGATGATCAAGCGCTTGAACAGCGACCGCAATTCCAGTGTGACGGAACACGATTCACAAAATCGGCTCTGAGCTCACGTGCTCAGAGCCGAGGCCAAGCTCTAACAGCTCGGGTCATTCGTGAAGGTGCAGCGTTCGTGGAAGACGATGCGGTAGCCCGGGCCGGTATAAGCCAGCGCATATCCGCGGCGAAGGTCCGTCGGGTTATACCCGCGGGCGTAGTTGTAGGCCTGGTAAACGCGATCATCAGCCCGACGAGCTTTGCCGCTTTCGTTATTCCACGGAGCAGCGAGCGCCGCAGTACTCAGCATCGTTGTCGCACAAATCGCAATCAATAGGTATTTCATTACCATGCTCCATCACGATCGAGGGGAACGCGGGGTTTATTTTATCTATTCATTGAGTCTGTCACATTTCTGTAATAGAATTTTTTTATAATTTGGTGCCAAAGCTACGTCAATTTAAAGCGAGGCTCTGAGTCTGCGACAGAAAATCGCGGGAAGGTTGTTCGACGAGCTCAAAAAATTGCACCGGTAAGCACAAGAGTTGCTTCTTGGAGCGATCCGGCGTTGTCGGCCCAGTCAGCACCGCACAAGCGAGCGGACAGACCGTGCCCCCGGAGCAGGTCGAAGATCTGCAAAAGCAAATTCTAGTGCTTGAAAAGAAACTCGAAAGCGCTCAGCAGAAGACTTTCCTGAACGCCAGCCTAACGGCATGCAAGGCCTCCGCAGGTCCGCGGCCAAAGGCTTCAGGCCGCCTGACCGATGGGCTCTACTCCACATGCGGCGCGGAAAATGTCAGTCTAGCAAATTGGGGGCTTACGCGTAAGCGTGATTGGCTGGTTCAAACGGCGTCGTATCGCCGACGGTAAAGGCCCTAGCGGATTTCACGCGCGTCGCGAAAGCTCAGAATCTTGCACTCAACTACGCCGGGCGCTCGTATAGCATCGCCGCCATTGCTTGGCTCTTCGGAATGGCTTTGCGATTAAACTTGGCCTTCGATGGGAGATCGATCAAATCGATGTTGTCGAATGCTTCGATCCAGGCCAGTCCACGGTGGGCCAGGCTGGATGAGCCAGACAGGATTGCTACCTGTCCCTACCGTAAATCCAATCCTGCTGGCAGTTGATCGAGAATCGGGCGATGCTGCTGCTCGATGTTGGATTTGTGCAGACTGATCTTTGGAATGGTGATCGACCTGCTGCGGTCGCGCGTTGTGCTCGAGGCAGAAATTCTGGTCTTGCGGCAATAAATCAATGTGCTGCGGCGAACCCGTCCCAGGAGACCTATCTTCATCTCGATCGACAGACTGATCTTGGGAGGTGTCTGCCGATTGTTTCCTAAGATCTATGATGCCCTGGCGATTGTCCGACCGGACACTGTGATCCGTTGGCATCGTGCCGGTTTCAGATCGTATTGGCGCTGGAAATCGCGACGCCGTTGCGGCCGACCGACGGTGCCGTTGGACATTCGCCGGCTGATCCGCGAGATGAGCGTCGCCAACCCGTTGTGGGGAGCGCCGAGAATCCATGGTGAGCTTCTCAAGCTTGGCATCGAGATCGGCCAGACCAGTGTGGCCAAGTATATGGCGCGGAGGAGGGCCCCGCCGTTGCAGGGTTGGAAGACGTTCCTTCGTAACCATGCTGACGGTATCGCGGCGATGGACCTGTTCGTGGTGCCGACAATCTCGTTCCGACTGCTCTATGGGTTGCTGATCATGGGCCACGGCCGGCGGCAGATTCTGTGGTTTGGGGTGACCGCGCATCCGACGGCCGAATGGATCGCCAACCAACTGACGGAGGCGTGTGGCTGGGAGCAGGCCCCTCGTTACCTGATCCGGGACCGCGATGGAGCTTACGGTAAGATATTCATCCGCCGCGTTCGATCCATCGGCATTCGAGATCGTCCGACGTCTCCTCGCTCACCGTGGCAAAATGCGTATGTTGAACGGCTGATCGGATCGATCTGCAGGGAATGCCTTGATCATATCGTGGTGTTTGGCGAACGCCATCTGCGTCACGTGCTGCTCTCGTACATGAGCTATTACAACGGCACGCGCACCCATTTGTCCTTGAACAAGGATGCGCCGAAATCACGCGCCGCCGAGACAGCCGGACGCATTCTCTGTCGTCCGATCCTGGGCGGACTGCACCATCAATATGCCCGGATTTGATTTGCGGTAGGCACAGGTGCCGAGCTGATCTTCTTGACGGATGCAACCTTGGCGGCCTCGGTCGACGCACGGCGCGCGGACTTAGCCCGCTTGGGCGCCACCGTTGGTCGAGATGCAATTTTGCGGGATTGTGATTTGGTCATGTGACGGCTCCGGTTGTTGCAGCATCATCGCTGCCACCACCGAAGCCCCGTCACGGCAAACGCACCGGCGGGGCGGACTATTAAGGGGCCGAAAAAGGCACTCAATGCGCCGACAGTACCCCTCCAATCGAACAGCAATGCCAGTGGTTTCTGAGCAATTTTGTTACAAATTCCATGTCGCCGATCGACGACAGCATTTAAGTTTCAGAAGCGCTCCGACACTAGACCACTCGGAAGTTTCTATTGATGCGGCAAGAGCAGCGGCAATTCGTCAGGCTCATAACCTGAAGGTCATAGGTTCAAATCCTATCCCCGCAACCACTTTTACCGAACTATGATCGACCTTCCCCGCAAACGGCTGAGCGCGTCATCCAGGTGCTTGCTAGAAGCACCATCAGAACGGGAACGAAGCGGGCCGCGTGTCATGGTAAGTCCATGGCACCGAGCGGGATCTAGTCATCTGGAATGCAAGTTCGTCACATAAAAGAGCGCTGGGACCTCTGGGGGGAGAGCGCTTGTGGCGAATGCAGGTATGAGAGGCCGGCCGATCGAGCCGTTGATGCTGAGTGTGTGAATCGGCACGGGGGTCAGATCGCTGCAGGTGCCGGCAGTAACGCGATAAAGACAATCGGAAAAAGCCGGTCGGAGTGGGGTCACGATCGGCCCCTATCGTGATCCCACTCCGACGTAGATTCCGTTACTTGTCACGAGGAGTTACCGCTGTAGCTTCAAGGGGCATTGTTCAACGCCGGTTTACAGGCGATCAGGGGAATGAAGGCGCGCACGCCCGGCGTGAAACGGGCGATGAAGACGCTCTTGTCGCCGTGCCGGGCGAAAAACTCTTCGCTACGCGCGATCAGCTCCGGGTGCCGGTTGAGCGGCCAGCATTCGGGGATTTCGCGGTGATAGCGATGGCCGATCCAGAAGGAGAGACCGTCACCGAAAATCGCGCCGATGGTGGCCGCGCCAAGCAGTGGTCACAATTTTACGACCCCGCTCGGCACCAATGCGCTGACTGCTAGGATCGCGGCCGTGCCGGGGATGAAGGCGCCAATGACGGGGATAGATTCCGACAGCGCAAGGAGGAGTATCGCCGCATAGGCCAGATGCGGATAGGCAGCGATGATCGCGATGACTCAGCAAAGAAGGACGCCACCATTCCTGCGCGCTCCTACAGGATGGAGGTGACGAACCGATCAAGGCGCGTCCCTTCCCGATAGAGCGTGCGGACCAGAATGGCGGCGATGATTCCCGTTGTGGCTCCTCCGAGGACATCGCCGACATAGTGCGTGCCGATATAGACTCGGGAGATCGCGATCAGGGCTGCGGCAGTAAGGAACCAAAGTCCCATTTGCCGCCTTCCGTGCAACAGGAATGCCGCCATGATGGCGAAGGTGGCAGTCGCATGGTCAGAGGGGAAGGACGGATCGGCACTGGGGTTGATCAGCAGATGCGAGATGCCACCGTCGTATGGCCGTATCCGATGGACGAGCAACAGAATGAGTTGATTGATCGCAAGACCGAGCAGGAAGGAAAGGCCGGTCGCGACGAGAATGTGCCTGTTGTGCGGCCTATCCGGTCTTCGCCACCATTGGGCGGCAACGGCGACCACGAGCAGCGGCACACCGATGGCCGACACCCAGACCATCGCAAAATCGGCGAGGGCACTTGTTCCTGCGAGACCGTTGATGGCGCGGGTTGCGGCAGCGTCGAGATTATATAGTTGCACGCTATTTCCTCTTCTTGTTGTTGGCGCCCCGAATGCCGGCGCACGCGTTGGCGATTTATTCCGCAAGAGATGTGGCGGGATTCCGTTATCGTCCTCGGACACGCAGAAGTCCTAGAACAGTCAGCGCAGCGAAAGCCGCGCCCGCGAGAAACGTCCCGGCAGGCCCGGCTACATCCCAGAGTGCTCCGGCAATCACGCTAGCGGCGAGCTGTCCCTATCGGAAACCTAATCCAGCTGGCACGTGAGGCCGAATCGCGCGATGCTTCTGTCTTATGAGAGAAGCTTGCAGCCTGGTCTGGTCAGTGCTGGTGTTGTTGTTCCGGTCGCGGGCCTCGCTGGAAGCCGAGATCCTGATGTCCCTACCGTAAATCCAATCCTGCTGGCAGTTGATCGAGGGCGATGCTGCTGCTCGATGTTGGATTTGTGCAGACTGATCTTTGGAATGGTGATCGACCTGCTGCGGTCGCGCGTTGTGCTCGAGGCAGAAATTCTGGTCTTGCGGCAATAAATCAATGTGCTGCGGCGAACCCGTCCCAGGAGACCTATCTTCATCTCGATCGACAGACTGATCTTGGGAGGTGTCTGCCGATTGTTTCCTAAGATCTATGATGCCCTGGCGATTGTCCGACCGGACACTGTGATCCGTTGGCATCGTGCCGGTTTCAGATCGTATTGGCGCTGGAAATCGCGACGCCGTTGCGGCCGACCGACTGTGCCGTTAGAAATTCGCCGGCTGATCCGCGAGATGAGCCTCGCCAATCCGTTGTGGGGAGCGCCGAGAATCCATGGTGAGCTTCTCAAGCTTGGCATCGAGATCGGCCAGACCAGTGTGGCCAAGTATATGGCGCGGAGGAGGGCCCCGCCGTCGCAGGGTTGGAGGATATTCCTTCGCAACCATGCTGACGGTATCGCCGCGATGGACCTTTTCGTGGTGCCGACAATCTCGTTCCGACTGCTCTATGGGTTGCTGATCATGGGCCATGGCCGGCGGCAGATTCTGTGGTTTGGGGTGACCGCGCATCCGACGGCCGAATGGATCGCCAACAAATGACGGAGGCGTGTGGCTGGGAGCAGGCCTCTCGTTACCTGATCCGGGACCGCGATGGCGCCTACGGCGAAATATTCATGCGTCGGGTTCGGTCCATCGGTATTCGCGACCGCCCGACGTCTCCTCGCTCACCCTGGCAAAATGTATGCGCCGAACGGCTGATCGGATCGATCCGCAGGGAATGCCTTGATCATGTCGTGGTGTTTGGCGAACGCCATCTGCGTCACGTGCTGCTCTCGTACATGAGCTATTACAACGGCACACGCACCCATTTGTCATTGAACAAGGACGCGCCGAAATCACGCGCCGCCGAGACAGCCGGACGCATTCTCTGTCGTCCGATCCTGGGCGGACTGCACCATCAATATGCCCGGATTTGATTTGCGGTAGGCACAGGACAGCACCATTCCCGAAAATGTCAGTTCACAAGCTACCCAGTGGGATTCAAACAGTATGGCGATTGAAATGTAGGGCGTTTAACCATGTCGCCCTTGCGCCTGCGCCTCAGTTCAATGAGTACCATCCCGGGATCGGTTCATGATGGGCGCGACAGCGATTAGATACTTCTGCGGCGATGACTTACAGCCGATGAATGTTTTGGCAAGTGTGACGTGCGATACACTACCGGAGCTCCCGGCGAGTGAATCGGCCGCCACGCGGCATGAGACGTCCCCTTCGATGCAGACCATAGCCCGCGCAGCGATCGAGAGCTTAACGTCTCTATCATTCGGCGGGCTGGCCATAGGCCACGCGGCGGGCAGATAGTAAAAAAGTCCCTGAACGACCTTTTCGCTTCCGCCGATCAGCACAGCCGGTGAATGGGCAAGGTGCACAACTTCCGCGGCGATCTGGCGATAATGCGCGTTATGTGAGGCGCGTCGTTGAGAGAGATCCGCACGCGCGACCAAAGGCGAAGCCGCCACGCTAGCCAACGACACTGCGAGCGCCATCAGGCAGGCGCGGGCCGTAGCGATTGCCGGCACGCTGAGCCGCGGCGAGCCAAACAGCACCACCGGTAACAGCGCCCAGTTTGGAAACGTCCATATAGACGTCAGACGGTGGGGCCATGCAAGATTGGCCACGGCCGGCAGCACCAGCGGGACAATTAGCAGTAGCAGCGCCTGACGGCGCCAGGGATCGGTCGGCCAGATCGTATCCCGCAAGGCCGCACGGTCCGGCTTCAGGACTAGGAAAAAGATGAGAGGAAATACGATATATCCGATCACGCCGCTGAGGTAGAATGTGGAGGCCTTCAGCGCTGAACCAAACGACGCAGATACCATCACGCTCGTCGTCATGTAATTCTCTGCGGGGTGATTGTGTTCGGTGAGCAGCCAGTGGATGTGCGGCGCGAGCACGACAAGCGCGGCGGCGGCCATCACGAATGGCGCACCAGATCGCCAGTAACGCTTGAGATCCTCACCCGTAAATGAGGCAACCGCGATGCCTGCGATCAGATAGATGCCCCAGTATTTTCCAAGAAACGTCAGGCCGGCGAACACACCCGCGAGAACCGCATCGGTCCACCGGACATTGCGGCGCGCTCGTAGATAAAACAGCACGGTTGCTGCCCAGAATGGCATCATCACCGTGTTGGCATTGAGGCGCGACGCCAGAAACGTATAGAATGGAACGAGGATTAGCGCCGCCACCCCGATAAGCACTCGCTCCTTATCAAGATGATCGCGCAGGAGCGCCCACGTTATCGCCAGCGTCGCGGTGAGATTTGTGATCGCGAGGAGATACGCTGACCAGTCGGCGCGCGGAAAGATTGCTAACCAGGCACGAAAAATCCACGCAATCATCGGCGGATGTTTGTAGCCGAACGAGAGTGTTCGCGCCCACACCGACGCCTCGCTAACATCGGAGTGGATATCCACGCTCGCGTGCGAGACTGAGAAATACAGCAACCACAGCGCCGCATAGGCTGCCAGCGTGACACCCAACAACCGGGCGCCACTACTCCGCCGCACGAAATCGGCGCTGGCCTGCACTAGACGGCCATTCCCGATCGCGGCAAGCGGACCACTTGTGGTTATTGCCGTCAACAATAGCCCCTGTGCGCCATGAGCGATCAGCCCAGAACCGGAAATGACTAGAGGAAATCGGAGAAGAGGGATCGTTGTCGGAAAGTAGAGTCGAAGCGGGCCAAAAACAGTTTCGCCGAAAAACTTTATCCCTTTGGCGCTACCCGCCGGGCCCGCGTTCATGATTTATCAGGCGTGACTTACGCTAAGCTTACAAAGATTGCAGCCATACCCCCGCGGCAAAGCTTCCAGGAACTCCTTCGACCAGCCGTAATACATCGACGCGGCGATGCCCTCGCGGCGGCACAGCTCGGAGATGTTCTCCTCGCCGCGCAGTCCTTCCAGAACGATACGGATCTTCTCTTCCGCCGAATACTGCCGGCGCGTCTGGCGTCGGATGTCCTTCAGCACTTGTTCTGCCGGCGCTTTGCCAGGCCCGGATTTCTGCTTCATCTTCGCTCCTTGCGGCTACGATGAACCAGAAATCCTCCCTTCGTGAAGTCCCTGAATTGGTCTCAAGGGCGCTGACGGCGAACAGTCGTTACAATCTACCGAAGCGATGTTCAATACCCTCCGGCAGATTGGTTCGGCTGCGGAATTACATCGATTTTGACCTCTAGCTGCCAATTGTCCTTTTGCGTTTCGCCGCCATCGTAACAGCGTACTGCAGCCGTCATTGGGTCAGTCTGGGCCTGAGGGCCTATTGCAAAAAAAACCGCTGGCGTGGTTTCCCTACCGTTGAAAAGCTTAGCAACCCATTGAGCACGGACACCTATGTCCACATCCTCTGGAGTTGCATAGCGCACGTACGATGTCCCTATCGTCCTCACGTCGCGCGCAAACGAGACCCATGGCGATCCCTTCTTCTTCCTTACAAACAATTCGACTACTGGAGTCACCGGATGGGGATCGTTCTGTGAAAGCGATATCTTAGCCGCAGATCCCCCCTTTAACGTGAATGCTACGATACCAGCTTCGTTTCCAAGCGGATTAATCGCCGCCGACCCTCGCTCGAAGCTTTGAGTTATTTTTGCGGTATATTTCGCTGCATCTTCGGCGGATAAACATTCTGTGACCCGACACGTAGCGTCATTCAAACGGTTGACCCAAGTGAAATACAGCAAGCGCGCATAAGTTGTTTTATTTTTGTCCCAGACCTGGTCGGACAGCGGAAAGCGGCGCAGTGCTACTCTGTCGCGCTGACTTACGTAGTTGCTTGGTATTGGTAATTGAATCCAATACTTTAGATCATCGAAGTCAGTTAGGGCTCTACGCTCTTGAAGAGATAAGCACGTCCGGTCGTCGTGTACGAGCTTACAGCTCGTTCCTTCGAAGTTTTTATTAGGCGTGATGGCTAGGCACTTCTTACGATTCGAATCTGTTCCGCACGCAGGTGAGTCCAGGTCACGGACGATGGTCGCGATAAGATAAATCTCGTTAAGAACATCATCGCGAACCTTGATAATGTTTTCATGTGAAAGTGCAACACGACGTTCGTTCAGTCGCGAGAGGCCTCGCGATACTACCACATTGCCTGGCGGCGATTTCCGGCTCGAGTAATTCTGAATTAAACGGATCGGACCTCGTTTTAGAAGAGGCTTCACCGAGCTCAAGCATCATCCCTGAACAACGGCCAGGTCGAGCGGATGAACCCAGCCATCGAGTACGGAAGCGCATATCGCATGTTGATCAATGAGCCAGCAGGCCCCCGTCAATAGGGTAGGAGGCACCCGTAATAAAGCTGGATCGCGGTGACCAATTCTGCGGCCTCATCCACTTCGCTCAGCCGGATCATGGCAAGCGCGTCTCCAGTGTCGCGTGTTGCGCATGTAGTCGATCAGCTAGGTTTTGATGAACCGGGACCCGCCGCGTTGGAGAGTTCCACGAGTGCTGCAGTCGGCAGCGAGGTTTTGTCCAGCCGCGGGTGACCTGTCAAATCTGGAGAAGTCCATGATCGAGCTGTTTGAACGCGCATTTTACCGTGCGCCGCAGCGGTCCGCGGATTGACGGGTTCAGCACGTCGGCTATTTCCTGGACCGCGACGGTCGAACGATTAACCCGTCGCTGTGCGAACAGATCGTCCAGACCTGCATCTTGATTGAGGCGACGCTTATCGTCGATAGATTCCGGCGTGCCACCTCAGTCGCAAACTTGTACGTGGCGGATCCGATAGCCGTAATCATCCCAATATCGCTTGCGGACCAGTCTGCATTCCGACTCTTCTACGTAGACCGGTTCCGGTGCGTAGTAGACAGGGGGGGGCGGAGCGACATAAACGCGCGGTCCGGCGAGAGCGCTGCCGAGAAGCGCCCCACCGAGGAGTCCGCCAGCTACACCAGCGGCAATTTGGCCGCCGTCGGCCCTTGCTTCAGGAGCGGTTGCGACGAGCGAGCCAACGAGGAAGCTGGTCGCAAGGACCGCCGCAGCTAACTTCCTCATTTCTATCTCCGTCTGCTGTGGGCGAACAACAAGGATGACCATCTTTTAAAAGACTTAAAAAAACCTTTAGAGAAACAACCTACTCGACGCTGCTTTTATTTACCTCTACCAGCAGCACGCGGTTGTGTTGTGGCTTATCGATCGCAAGAATGAAGATGTCTTTTAAGCCGGCGTCCCTCATTATCGCATCAGCGGCATTGAATGAGGACACCACTTACCACTCCAGGTTTTCGCCTGGTGGCGGTAATCTCTCGGGGTCGAACGCATAGGCAGCGCGTTTCGACCTGTCGCCAGTCACATTATACTCGACGAAATACTCGACGAACTTTTGCAGCCGGTTCATTTCATGACGCCTTACCGTTTTGCCCCAAAATAAGAAGTCCAAGCGCAACCGCAGCGCAAGTAATGAGCGGCTAGCCCAAAGGGCGTCCAAGGACCTAGCGCCAAACAGTGATCTACTGCTGATTCGTGACGTTTAGATTTCACGCGCAGAAATGGATTAGAACAATCGTCGTTCCAGCCCGACCGGCACGGACCGAGCCGTTCCTTTGCCGAAGCCAACGACGTTGGCGCTAATCAGCGAACAACTCCGGTCACAAGCATTGGCAGTAGGTTTCACCGGATTGTGGATCAGCCTGCTTGTTGGCGAACTCTTCGGCGTCCTTTTGCGATTGGGATGCTTTTTGCATTTGCTCTAGGGCAGCCATTGGAAACCTTTCTCTGCCGCCAGCTGAGTCGTGCGTTGATCAGGAAGGATAAGGTGCTCGATGATCGTGCGCGCTCACTGCAACGTTTAGAGCAAAGTGATTCAAATTTGTTAGAGCTCGCCCAAGATAATGTGAGCTTATCCGGTGAGGCAACGGACTTAACAGTTAGAAGCTCTACAATCAGGATCGAATGATCTTGTTCGTTATGTAAGGTTCTCGTAAGGAATCGAAGTGGGCGCACCGCTCGCTTGTCGGACCGCAAACCTTCGATGTGCATAGACGCTGTTTCGGTATCAATGTCGGAATTTCCATCGTCTGGTGCCGGCTTCCTACTTCTCGAGCAGCGATAAGCATCCACACACACCAGCCATCCATTCGTGAAGGATGATCTCATGATCTATCACAACATTCTCGAAAGCACTGGGAATACGCCGATCGTCCGTCTTTCTCGCTTGTTTCGCAATTCGCCGTGTGAGGTGCTTGCTAAACTAGAAATGTTCAATCCGGGCGGCAGTGTTAAGGATCGGCCGGCGCGCTATATCATCGAACGCGGTCTGGCGGACGGGTCCATCCGGCCGAATTCACACATCATCGAAAGTTCGTCGGGCAATCTCGCCATCGCGCTGGCCATGGCTTGCCGCATTCATGGTCTGCGCTTTACGGCAGTGGTCGACCCGAAGATCTCGCCGCTCAATCTGAAAATTATTCAATGCTATGGCGGCAATATCGAGCTCGTCACCGAGAAGGATAGCCAGGGCGGTTATCTGGGAACGCGCATAGAGCGCATCAAATGCCTGCTGCACGATTGGCCCGATACCGTATGGGTCAATCAGTATGCCAACGAACGCAATTGGCAAAGCCACTACCATGGGGAAGGTGAGGAGATCCTGCGACATCTGGATCGTCCGGTGGATTGCCTGGTGCTGGGCGTCAGTACTTCAGGCACCGTGCATGGCATCTCCCGCCGCCTGCGCGAAGCATGGCCCGAGTTGAAAGTCGTGGGAGTGGATGCGGTCGGCTCGATCCTGTTTGGCACGCCTCCCTATCCTCGCGACCTGCCGGGAATCGGCGCCAGCCGTGTGCCGGAGTTATTCCAGCGCGATGAGATCGATCAGGCAATTCATATCGACGACTATGAATCTGCGGTCGCATGCCGTGAACTGGTCAACCACGAAGGTATTTTCGCCGGTGGATCGTCCGGTTCGGTGATCGCGGCCATTCAACGGCTCTGTGCAGACCTGCCACGCGACAGTCGCATCCTGACCATTCTGCCGGATCGGGGCGAACGCTACCTGGATACGATCTACGACGACGAATGGCTGTCACGCATGAAAGACCGCCACCTGGTGCGCACGGCAAAAAATGCCGTCAACTTGTCAATGGAACACACAGCATGAGTTCGCCAACCATCACACCAAATCTGCTTTATCTCAACCGTAACGACCTGATCGAGTTGGGCGGCGGTCACTCACAACCGTATGTCGACGCCATTGTCGACGGATTGGCCGCGCATGCGCGCGGCGAACATGTGCAGCCGCTCAAACCCTACCTGCGCTGGCCGAGCGCGGACCATATCGCCGACCGCATCATCGCGATGCCTTGCTACCTGGGAGGCGAGCGGCCTATCGCAGGTGTGAAGTGGGTCGGCAGCCGGCAGCATAACCCGTCTCGCTTCGGGCTGGAGCGTGCCAGCGCGATCGTGGTGCTGAACGATGCTGAAACAAATTATCCGATTGCGCTCATGGAGGGGGGGCTGCTTAGCGGCATGCGTACCGCAGCGATCACAGCCGTGGCCACTCGTCATCTGGCACGCGCCGGCTTTACCGACGTGGCCAGCATCGGCTGCGGCCCGATTGCGCGCATGCAGGTACAAACCCTGCTGGAGCAATTTCCGTCGGTCGAGCGCCTTCACCTGTTTGATCTCTCGCATGCCGCTGCTGACGCCTTCATCACCGAGTTTGCGGCACGTTTTCCGAACAAGGAGTTTGTCCTGGCTACTTCGGCGGAAGCGGCGGTGCGTGCCGCCAATGTGATCGTGACCTGCACGGTGGCCGATGCACCTTATCTGCATTTCGGCTGGCTTAAGCGGGGCGCCTTTGTCAGTAACGTATCGATCATGGATGTGTGCAAGGAGGTCTACGAAAAGGCCGACAAAGTGGTCGTGGACGATTGGGATCAATCGAATCGCGAGAAAAAGATCATCAACCAGTTGGTGCTGGAAGGGCGGTTTAGCCGCGAGCGGTTGCACGCTGAACTCGGTCAAATCGTCGTGGGCGACAGGCCCGGCCGGGAAAGCGAGGAAGAGATCATTCTCCTCAATCCGATGGGGATGGCGCTCGACGACATAGTATGCGCCCGGCATTTCTATCATCTGGCGCGCGAGCGCGGCGTCGGCGTGCAATTGCCGCTATACGGTTGAAATGCATGCAGTCGAATACATCCCATCCGTACGCGCGGCGGCTGGCTCAGGATCTGTTCGATGCGCTTTGGCTAGAGGATCTGTATGGCTTTCGCAAGCACTGCAGGTTTCATTCGACCGGCGACGGCGACACGATGCTGGATGTCGCGCTTGATGAGACGCGGTCGTTGCTTTGGCACGGTCATCAAGCCAGTGGTTTGCGCCCATTCCGGGTGTCGGACCGGCCCGTCGCGTTGCATATCGCTCACCGTACGACAAACCAAACACTCGTCGAAGTCGTCGAGACCTTGCAAACCGCCGACTGGTGGGGCGACCGGACTGGCCGTTTCGTCCACTTCTTTGCGTTAGCCTACGACCAGTCCGCATGGACGGCGGTGTATGAACCAGCCATCATAGCGCGGGCTGTTGCGGTTCCGGAGGACTTGCTGTCCTGGGAGACAGTGAGCTGTCTAAAAGACCGCCCGTTTCATCCGCTGGCGCGCGCCAAGGATTGGGATGAACGCGACGGGATCGCCTACTTGCCGGAAACGGGCGCCTCCTTTGCGCTGCATTGGGTGGCATTGCCGCGGGATCAGGTCCTCACCGTTTCCTGCGAGTCCTTGTCGGACCTGCTGCTGGACCGCTTCCAGCAGCAAGCCCTCGCCGAGATGGCGCGCGCGCGCGGCGCCGATGGCGATACTTACTTATGGCTGCCTGCGCATCCGTGGCAGTGGGGACGGCTTAACCGCACCGGACTGTCAGACCTGGCGGGCTGCATTGACTTGGGCACAGGGCCGGGATCCGTCATGCCGACCGCTTCGCTGCGTTCGCTTGCCGTCATCGGCCGCCCCGGCTTGCACCTCAAGCTTGCGCTTTCCGTCAATGCGTTGGGAGCGGTGCGCACGCTTCCACCGCGCTATCTACACAACGGCATGCTCGCCAGTGCTTGCCTTGAGCGCCTGAAACAGCGGGATGACTGGCTGGCTGCCATTTTACGCTTGTGCAATGAGAATGACTGGTGGGCGTTGAGCCAGCGCGATGCATTGCAAGCAGAGCCAGGAGAACTGGCGTGTATGATCCGCCGCTATCCGACGGTGGCTGGTGCGACGTTCATTCCGATGGCGGCATTGCCGGCGACGAGCGCCGGAGGAACGCTGCCGGCTTTCGACCATCTAATCGGTCTTGCCGGACCGGAGAGTAAGGTTTGGGCGTTGTTCGCCGATATCGCCCGCGCCTTGTTGGAATTGGGCCTGCGCTGCTTTGCGTACGGTGTCATGCCGGAGTTGCACGGACAGAATGTGGTGCTGGCATTTCAGGGGCAGCGCATCGCCGCGCTGGTCCTGCGCGACCACGACACCTTGCGCATCTGCCCGCCGCTGATGCGGGCCCAGGGTGTAGCGGCGCCGGACTATGTGATTGATCGCAGCACGCCGAACACGCTCGAACTGAATACCCCGCGCGAGTTGCTGGCGTATCTGCAAACCCTGGCCATCGAGGTCAACCTGTATGCCATCCTTGCCGCGTTGGCGGAGCGCTACCGCCGGGAAGAGTCGCATGGCTGGCACATCATACGCACGGTGTTGGAAGACTGCCTGGCGCGTGTGCCGCTGCCGAACGACATCGCCAATGAGACCAGGAGCCTGCTGCTGGATGAACCAGATTGGCCGTTCAAGCAGGTACTGGCACCGCTGCTCGGCCGAGCGAGCTTCGGCACCGGCATGCCCAGCGCGATGGGACGATTGAGCAACCCGTTATTACCTGTCGAATGTAATGCATGTCTGGCGTAACATCATGTTCCCGCAACCTTGTCCTGTTGCTGGCATGCCAAGCCGTGACGACGCTCGGGCTGATGGTGTTGGTGCCTATCCTACCTCTGTATATGGCGACGCTTACCGGCATTGATACGCTTGGCGCCGCACGCTGGAGCAGTCTCGCGCTGGCAGCACCGGGGCTTGGCACTTTGTGCTTCGCGCCTCTTGCCGGTCAGTGGTGTGACCGATTCGGCTATCGGCGCATGTTGCTGGTGTCGCTGGCTGTGTTCATCGCAAGTATGCTGCTGATGGCGCTGAGCACAAGCGTGTTGAGTTTCATGTTGGGTCGCCTGCTGCAAGGTATGAGCACCATTGGCGTCGTACTGACTGCCTTCGTCGGCCATGCCAGCAACGACGCGTCGCGTGGACGCTCGCTGGGCTTGCAGGAAAGCGCGATTGCTTGCGGCGCGCTGGCCGGTCCGGTGCTGGGTGGCATGATGCTGGACCAATGGTCGCTGAAGCCACTTTTGATAGCGAGTGCGCTACTCACGGGCATGGCGGGCGGCGTGTTATGGAGCCAGCTCAGAGAGCCGCCCAAGTCGGCGCCGGATAAAAACCTTCCACAGTTCGCCGGCTTGAAAACCGTGCTTGCCCGCGCCGATTTGCGCAACTGGATGTTGGCTGCCTGCCTGACCCAGGCCGCTGCATTCGCACTGGTCAATGTTTTCCCGCTCTATTTGATGGCGCATTTCCCCGCGGCGGATGCGATTGCCAGCAAGACCGGGGCGCTGCATGCATTGGGCTGGCTGGCAACTATGCTGGCGAGCCCGCTGTGGGGACATCTGAACGATCGTGGCGACCCGCGCCGTCACTTCGTGCTGGCCGCGATCGGTTGCGCATTGTCCATCGGATTGTTGATGAAGGCCGATCAACTTTGGCTGGTCGCCTTGCTCAGGGTAGTTCAGGGGATCTGCTATGCCGCATTGGCGCAATCGATGTTGCTGGGCTGCAGCCGTCAACTGCCGGCAGCGGTTTATGGGCATGTGACTGGGTTGAGCCGCAGTTTCATGGTCGTCGGCCAAATGCTGGGCCCGCTCATCGTCATGCTTCTGATGCCGTTTCTTGCGCCTGCCAACTTGGTATGGCCGATCACCGCACTGTTTCTGATGGCCGGTTTACTCGTGCTCGGCAGTAGCATGCAGCGATCATACCCTGTTTGCAGGATTGAAAACCAAGGGAAGGATGTCGCATGACAATGCATTTTCCACGGCTCGCTCCCTTGGAGCGGCGCCTGGTGGAGCAGTACCTCAACACGTATTGCCGTGAGACCGCTTGTTTCGATCCTCGCTTAGCACCGACTGACGCGGGACCAGCCGAATTGCAAGCGCAGATAACCGGCTGGCGGGCTGCCGGACTGATGCCGTATCTCGTGTCGTTCGCGCAGACCGGATATCAACTGGTCGGCGCGCTGAACTACTTCTCCCCGATCGGTTACCACCGCATGACGCCTTTTGCATGGATCGGGTACAACGGCGACTGGTGTCCCCTGACGAACGCGACGCCACTGGTCGACCGGATCGTGGACACACTCGCCGATGCCAGCGGCCAGCCCGCCGAGACGGCGCAACAATGCCGTGATCGCTTGAAGACCTTGATGCGTAACAGCGTGGACAAGGTACGCCGTTTCCACCAGCACCATGCCGCCGCAAATCGATCGGCTTTTGTTACGGCGGAACAAGGCTTGCGGTTCGGCCATATTTTTCATGTCACTTCCAAGGCTTCGGAAGGATTCAGCGAGGAAGACATGCAGCGTTATGCACCTGAACTGGGAGCCTCGTTTCGTTTGCACTACTTCGCAGTTGCCACCAGCTTGCTGGATACGCGTGTCGTAAACGCCGGACAGTTGCCTATCGATCCGGAGGCGGCACGTTTCGCTGAGGAACTGCTGGCCGATGGCGGGTACCATCTGCTGCCTTGCCATCCGTGGCAAGCCAATCATCTGTTGAATCTGTCTGAGATCGCCGAGCTGGTGAAAAACCGCTCGCTGATTTCACTCGGGCCTCTAGGGGAAGTGGTTTGGCCGACGTCCTCGGTACGCACGGTCTGGTTGCCTGCTCAAGAGCTTTTCCTCAAGTTATCCCTCAATATCCGCATCACCAACTTCGTGCGCAACAATCCGCCCGAACATGTCGAGCGGGCGCTGGATGCAAGCCTCGCGCTGTCCCAATTGCCGCAAGAGGTATTGGAACAGCCGGCATTCCATATCTTGGCGGAGTTGGGCAGCAAGAGCTTGAAGCTGTCGAGCGATGAACTGCACGCCGCCTGCACGGTGGTGTACCGAAAAGCCATTCCCGGCGCCGAGGCCGAGCATGTTCAAGTGGTTGCGTCAGTGTTGGAAGAACCGGCGGAGGGTGAAATTCCTTTGTGGGTGCTGCTGCGCCAAGCTGCAGGGCGGAACGCGCCCGACGCCGCCTTGGTTCAACGCTGGTGGGCACGCTACCTGGATGCGAGCCTGATGCCCTTGCTGCGCTTATTCTCCGAATACGGCATTAGTCTGGAGGCACATCTGCAGAACACGATGATGGCATTCCAGGACGGCTGGCCGGCACGGGGTTATGCGCGCGACATGGAGGGCACCAGTATCAGCCGCACGCGCTTCCCGTTCCTCGATCGCCTGAAGCCTGACAGTCCTGTTTTATACGACGAGCAGCAGGCGTGGCATCGTTTCCAGTATTTCGTGCTGGTCAATCATATCGGTCATGTCATTGCCTGCCTGGCCCGCACCGGCCTGACAACGGAGGCTGCGCTATGGCGCGACACGGCCGAGCGAATTGCCGCGACCGGCAATTCGCTGGTGCGGCAATTGCTCGAGCAGCCGACGCTGCCGGCCAAAGCCAACATGCTCAGCAGTTTTCAGCAACGCGGTGAACGCCCGTCGTGGGTGGAGATCCCCAATCCGCTGCTTCAGAGATAGGCTATGCATCCGCATGATTATCACAACCTGATCGACAGCCCGGCCTACCGGCAGGCCAGCCGCCGCGTGCTGCGCCAATTGCTGGAAGCCTTGCTGTTCGAAGAGGCATTGCCGCATTGCGTGTGGCGCGGAGAAACCCTGACGATACCCGGCTGCGCTGCCGGCAACACGGCAGTTAGCTATCAATGCCAGGCGCAACGCAGCTTTAGCTTTGGCCGTGTCCGCATCACCGCGCCCCTGCTGCGCCAGGCGGGCGATGTAACGGAAGAAGCGAACGATCCCGCACTGTTCCTGGCGGAAATCTCGCCCTGGCTGACCGCGGACGAAACGCGGCTCAGCCAATTTGCTGCGGAACTGTTGGCGACCCAGATCAAGGACGCTCAAACCTTGCATGCGCGTGGCGACAAGATACTGCGAGGTGCCGATTATGATACGGTGGAAGCCCGGCTGACCGATAGCCACCCTTATCACCCCAGCTACAAATCGCGTCTCGGGTTTACGCTCGATGACAACACCGCTTATGCGCCGGAGATATCATCTGAGGTCACGCCGCTGTTGGTGGCCGGGCGCCGTGATCGTAGCCACCTCTCGATCAGCACGACGATCGACCCGGAGCATGCGACACGCGCACTGCTGGGCGAGACTGACTGGCAGCGCTTTCACGACAAACTTAGCCAATGTGGTGTGCGTCCTGAGGATTATCTGCCGTTGCCGGTTCATCCATGGCAGTGGGAAGAAGTCATTCTTCCCACTTTCCATCAATCACTGGCACGCGGCGAATTGCTGCTCATCGGGCCGCTGACCAGGCGCTATCTGCCGCAGCAATCCATCCGCACGCTGGGTAATCTGGATGACCGGAACGGCTTGTCGCTCAAGCTAGCGATGAACCTTGTCAATACTTCCACCTCGCGCGTGCTGGCGCCACACACCGTGCAAAATGCCGCGGTCATCAGCGACTGGCTGCAAACCCTGACGGAGCAGACCTGCTGGCCGGCGCCGATGGCCCGTCCGGTGCTGCTACGCGAAGTGGCCGGCGTGAGCTTCACCGCCATGGCACCAGCGCACGGCCAATACGGGGCATTGGCATGCATCTGGCGTGAAAGCGTGCACCAGCATGTGCAGCCCGGCGAAGCCGCGGTGCCGATGACCGCCTTGATGCATGTGGATGCTGATGGTCGGCCGTTTGTCGATCCGTGGGTCAGGCGTTATGGCCCCGAGCCATGGCTGAAGCGCTTGGTCGAGCGGGCCTGGCTGCCGGTACTGCATTTGCTGTGGGAACACGGCACGGCACTCGAATCGCATGCGCAGAACATGGTACTCCTGCACGAAGACGGGTTGCCGGCTCGGGTGGCGCTCAAGGACTTTCACGACGGCGTACGGTTTTCCAAGCTACTACTGTCCGGCCCCGCGCCCGCGCTCATCGCGCCGCCTGCCGAACATGCGCGCGTCAATCCGAATTCTTTCCTGGAAACCGACGATGCCGAGGAGCTGCGCGATTTCACCTTCGATGCCCTGTTCTTCGTCAACCTGGCTGAACTGGCGTGGCTGTTCCAGCGCTTCTACGACGTGAATGAGGCGCGGTTCTGGGAGATCGTGCGCGGCGTATTGCAGTCATATCAATCGCGTCACCCTGAACGCGCGGCGCGCTACCGATTGTTCGATTGCTTTGCCGGCCGGGTCTCGATCGAACTGCTTGCAAGCCGTCGCTTTCGGCAGGAAATCCGTTTGCGCACCCGGCTCGCACCGAACCCGCTGGCGTCGGAGGAAAAGCTTTCATGTCTCTGAAAGCGCGTCTGCAACAGTACGCCGCGTCCCATCCATTATATGGATTATTCTGCTCTACACCGGCGACGCTTACAGTCGAATTGATCGCGGCAGCCGGCTACGACTTCGTGGTGATCGATCTGGAACATACGCTGATCGGCCCGGACCGGTTAGCCAGTATGTTGCTGGCGGCGCGTGCCGCCGGGATCGCCGCTCTGGTCCGGGTGGCTGCGCCGCATCAGGCCGCGCAGGCGTTGGACGCCGGTGCCGAAGGTATCGTGTTTCCACGCATTTGCTCAGAACAAGCCGCTCGGGACGCGGTGCGGCTTTGTCATTTCGCACCGCACGGCGAACGTGGCTTGAACGCCACTTGGCATAGCGGCTATGGGCGCGATGACCTGGTATCCGCCTTCGAGGCCGCGCGCGAGCGCACGCTGGTCGTGGCAATGATCGAAGACCCAGAAGGCATCGAGCAAGCCGGTGCGATTGCCGCGGTGGACGGAGTGGATGTGCTGCTGGAGGGCGCCGCCGATCTTTCGCAGTGGCTCGGACTCCCGTGGCAGACACGCCATCCGGAGGTGCGCGCGGCGGTGTCGCGCGTTCGCGCGGCGGCTTTGCAGCAGGGCAAGGCCTTCTGCGCATTGCCGCGGGCCCCGGAGGATTGCGAGGCCTGGCATCGGGACCAGGTGCGCATGTTCATCCTGGGCGATGATCGCGGCATCAGCCGCCGCGCCATGGCGGCCCATCTGGCACGGCATCAAATGAAAGACAGCGGGCAATGAACCTGCAACACTTACGCAATTACCTGGACGGCCGCACCGAACCGGTGTGCGCCTACCTCTACGATCTGGCGCATTTGCGCAGGCGCGCCGACACGCTGCGCCGTTGCCTGCCTGCGCAGTGCAAACTGTTCTACGCCATCAAGGCTAACAGCGACACGCCGATCCTGCGGTCGCTGTTGCATCGTACCGACGGCTTTGAAGTCGCATCGCTGGGGGAAATCCGGGCCGTGCGTGAGGTCGACGGTGCAGTGCCGATCGTGTTCGGCGGGCCTGGCAAGACCGATGTCGAGCTCGAAGGCGCCCTCGATCAGGGTATCCTGCTGATCCATGTCGAAAGCGCGCACCAGTTGCGACGTCTGGACTGGATCGCGCGCCGCCGCAATCAGCGGGCGGATATCCTGCTGCGGGTCAACCCGGCATCCGTGCCGCAGCAAGCCACACTGCGCATGGGAGGGCAGGCGACCCAGTTCGGTATCGAAGAGGCGCAGATACCGGCCCTGATCGAACTAGCGCTCGGCCTGCCGGGCGTGCGTCTGAAAGGCCTGCATATCCATTCCATCTCCAACAATCTGGATGTCCAGACGCATCTCGCCTTGCTCCAATATTACTTCGATCTGGCGCAAGCTTGGCAGCAGCGCTATCAACTGGAATTCGATTGGCTCAACGCCGGCGGCGGCATCGGTATCAACTATGCCGACCCGCAAGCGTCATTCGATTGGGAAGGTTTCTGCACCGGCCTGGCGGCGTTGATTGCCGCGCGCCGGCCGCGCTTCCAACTCGTCTTCGAATGCGGGCGCTTTCTGACTGCGGACTGCGGTTGTTACCTTGCCGACGTCACCGACCTCAAGCACACCCACGGCAAGCACTTCGCGATACTGCGTGGTGGATCTCACCATTTTCGGCTGCCGGCATCATGGCAGCACAATCATCCGTTCGTGGTGCTGCCGCGCGAAGCCTGGCCATATCCGTTCCCGCGCCCAGCCGTGCATGAGACTCCAGTGACCTTGTGCGGCGAACTGTGCACGCCGAAAGACACGCTTGCCTGCGACGTCCGGGTCGAGCGCCTGCGCGCGGGCGACTGCATCGCCTTCCTGCTGGCGGGCGCCTATGGCTGGCACATTTCACATCATGACTTTTTAAGTCATCCGCATCCGGAACGGGTTTATCTGGATTAGAAAGGAGCCGGCCGTGCTCTGTGCGTTGCCCGTCCACTTCGTTCGTGCCGACTCGATCCTGCCGAACGAATGCCACTATCCGGAACATGCTACAAACTTGGCGGAAACGCTTCGGCGCGAGCAACTCTGGCGTATCCCGATTGTGCTGGAACACAACAGCATGGCAGTCATGGATGGTCATCATCGATTGCAAGCCGCATTGCAACTCAAGCTGGCCTATGTGCCATGCCTATTGCTTGACTACGACGACGTGGAGGTGCGCGCCACGCGGGAGGGCTTCCTCGTTACGCCGCAAGAGATTGTGCGCCGCGCCAAAGCAAAAGATCTGTACCCGCCGAAAACCACCCGCCATCGGTTTCCATCAGCACTGCCGACTTGCAATGTTTCGGTATGGTTGCTTGCAGAACGTCCGACCGCGGCTGATGGCGTGCCGGATCGCAGGACCGGCAGACAGGACGAACATGTCAGGAAAGCCTCATCGCTCCAGTGCGACGGGCACCGCGACTGATAGAGTCTTTCACACTTCACGGAAACGGTGAAAGACTCTATCTTTTTGATCTCGCGCGTTTTCGTCACGCGAACCGGATTCCACTTCGCTCGAAAACGCTATAGCTCTCGAGTTTGAGGTGGCTGGTCAGGGTTTCAGAACTCGAGAGGTCTGGTAGCGCATTGGCTGTCTCAGATTTGCCGCTTGTTGCCAAGGCTTGGGCAGTTGTCGCCGCAGCGCATTTATCGCAACAGTCCCCGTCTGGAAGCGCGCAACGCATGCGCGGGCGCTATAGCCCTGTGTGGAATGATCGAAGGTGATAACGACGATGATGAGATCAGCCAGACGCACGCACCGCATCGACGTTTCGCGCTTGAGCTGCTGCTGCCCCCGAACGGTCGTTCACAACGTCACTGTCGCATGGCGTCTCAAAAGTCGATGCTCGCCGAGATCCGGTAAGTGCGCGGTGTACCGGGGGTGAGGAAGCCACGTCCTGTCGTTGCCCAGTAGTCTAAGCCGAAGACATTTTCCACCGCCGCACGCAATGTCAGCAGCCTGCCGTCGACTTTAGTGACGTAGCGTGCCCCGATGTCAGCCCGGGTCCAGTCAGGTATCTGCTGCGTGTTCGCCTGATCGTAAAATTGCCGCGAGGTATAAATGACCCTCCCGGTCAGGGTCGCCACTCCCGAGGTTCGCCAGAAGGGCAGATCGTATTCGCCATACAGGTTGAATTGAACATCCGGAACGCCAACCGCGGTCCTGCCGTCGAATTGGCCGCCAACCGTCTTGGTCTGCACGCCGTCGATGAGGGCCACGCCACCGAGCAGACGCACTCCGGGAGCGACTTCACCGAAGGTGTTGAACTCCAATCCGCGATTACGTTGCTCGCCATCGACCGAGAAGATGTTGGTTGCCGGATTCGTAAACCCGTTGGGCTGTGTAATCTCAAACGCTGCTACACTCACACCCACAGTCCCGAAGTCATACTTGGCGCCGACTTCGATCTGCTTGGCCACAATCGCAGGAAAGACCTGGCCGACATTGGCGGTCCCGACTGGCGCTATTCCACCCGACGTTAGGCCTTCGATGTAGTTGCCGTAAAGCGACAGGTTGTTGATTGGCTTTACTACGAGAGCCACGGCAGGAGTGATCGCCTCGTTCTGCGGGCGTGAGGTCACGGCACCGGTCCTATTGAAGTTGGCAACATCGATTCCCTGCCAGCGCCCGCCCACGGTGAGGAGCACGCGATCATCGAGAACCGACATTGTATCTGCGATCGCGACGCTTTGATTGATCCGCCGCGAAGCAAGTGGCGCATCGTGTGACAGGCCCGTCGCGCTACGCGGAGCCACATAAACCGGGTTATAGAGGTTCGACGTAATCAATGATCCGACATTGGTAGCGGCAGTTCCGTTGTCTTGCCACAGACCGGTGGCCGACATCACGGTTGAATGTTTCACCACTCCGGTGGCGAAACGGCCGCGCAGCCCAACCTCTCCGGTTTCGCGATCGGCATCTTGTACGGTGAGGGCCGGTTGTGACGTGAACCTGCCCAGTGCGTTCGTGAGTCTCAGAGTTCCACCGAAGAAAGTCTCGTCAGATTTGCTGCGACCGTAAGCTCCGTACAGCGTCCAGAAATCATTGAGGTCATACTCGGCGCGTAGCGCAGCGTATTGATGGTTCGATTGATAGTATTCCCAGGGCTGCTGCTGGTTGATCCAGAGTAAGGGTGAATCCGGGATAGGAAAGCCCGGGTTCACCTGCCGCACGCGTGTTGGCGCCTTCAGGTTCTGCTTCTGAAAACCGACATCCACCGTAGCCCGGAACCGTTCGCCACGGTAGTCGAGAGCCGCCGCGCCGACGCCGAATCCATCCGTCTGGAAGGCAATCGGCGTCTGGCCATCGCGATAGGCACCATTGAGGCGAACGCCCCACTCCTTGTACTCGCCAAAGCGCCGGCCGAAATCGACGGCCGTCCCGACATTTCCGTTTGACACGAAGCCCGTCGTCAATCGCGTGATCGGATCGTCGGTGGCACGCTTCGGAATGAGGTTGACTGTCCCGCCGACATTTCCGAACGGCGAAATCCCATACAGCAAGGCACTTGCCCCCTTCAAGATCTCCACACGCTCGATAGGCTCTAGCGCAGGGCGGCGCGTATCGGTGATGCCGAAAAGGCCGTCGAACGCGAAGTCGCTCGCAAATACCGGGAAGCCGCGGATCAAAAACCCATCGATTCCGCTATAGCGTGGTGAGTTCGTACGCACCGAGGGATCGTTGTCGGCGACATCGCTGATGGTGTTGGCCTGCTGGTCACGGATTAGCTTGCTCGTGTAACCCGTCGTGTTGAACGGCGTATCGAAGACATTGCGATTGCCTAACATGCCGACGCGTGTGGTGGTCCCGACCTGACCGCCGGCATAGGGAGCCGGCGGCTGACCTATCGTGCCGGTCGAAGGCGTGAGGTACGGAACAGCCGGCGATCTCACCGGAGTGGCAACGCGCGAAACAGCACTCGATCTCACCGGAGCGGTAGTGCGCCGAGCAACAGTGCGCGGTTTCCTGTTTGCGGCCTTGGGTGCGGTGACCGTCACGGCTGGCAAGGAAGTGGCTTCTTGCGCGTACGCATCCTCTGCTAATTCATAGGACAACGGTAGATAACTCACTGCACCGCAACAAACGGCCCAGTAAAGTTTTTTCGTCAAAGGATTCATCATCGCCCCAAGTTTGATCAACGCTTCCTCTACAGCATCATTACGTGTGCAGATAGGATTCGAGCATAGAATTATTATAAACAGAGCCGTTGCTGTGGAAATGCACTCTGTCGCGCACGCCGAATGACATCGAAAGCCCTCACAAGGACTGACATTTGAGCCTTGCTTGGTGCTGACGTTTTTAGCTTTCTTTAGCCTCTCGTCGAAGCCGCCTCATTGATTCTAATTTTGCTCGAGCGCTTTTTGAGCCACATCGTTATGCCACTGATAAACAGCGCGAAAGGCACGAAGCCAGCTGTAAGCACGAGCAAACGGCCGAAGAGTCCGAACGTCGAGCCGTTGTGAATCCAAAGCTGTTCTGTCATGTACCGATCACCCATCGACATGGCATCCGAGGTCCGATCCTGCACTATCGCCCCGCTCCACGGGTCGAGCCAGATCGCGCCTCGTGAACGTAAAGCGGGATCAGCGTCATCTGGGCGGAATCGTACGCGCCATGCGTTGCTAGTCTCGGTCGGCGGGTTCAGCACAGTGATCGACAAGGTGGGCTTGGTTGCCTGCGCGATCCGCATGATCTCATCAGGCGGGAGTTGCAGCGTTCCCTTTGGCGACGAAGTCTCAATGCGAGGCGAGCGATCAGGTGTCGCCTTTGACAGGAGACCAACGACGGGGCGGACCACCCCGGGAAAAACGACACCGATTCCCGTGATAGAGATCGCCAGGAGCACGATCAATGCCCAAAAACCCGCCGTGTTATGAACATCGACAAAAAATCGAAGAGGCGAAACACCTCGGCGTATCGATACCGATCGCCAGAACCGCCCTTGCTTCGGCCACCATGAATATAAGCCCGACAGCGCCAAACCAACCAGCACGAACCCGATCACACCCACCAACTGTTTGCCTCCCCATTCGTAGAGCAGCAGCGTGTAGTGCAGACGATAGATCGTAAACGCGGGCGCGTTCGTGTAGTCGCGCTGGCCGAGCACCTTCCCGTTCGAAGGATCGATCATGGTGGTCCAAAGATTCTTGAAGCTATCTTTCGGACCTTCGTGGGTATGCATCACGACCCAGACAGGCCAAACCCGATCCGGAACTACGATCGTGGAGATCGGGGCGGCGTCTACCGTCGCCGCAACTCGTATCACCTCGGCCAAGGTAACTGATCGTTCCGGGCCAGCCGGAGTATAGAGCGCCGGATTCAGAGCGGCATCGATTTCCCGGTAAAAAACGTTGAAGCTTCCTGTGAGTCCCATCAGCACGACAACAATGCCGCACACCAGCCCGAGCCATCGGTGAGCCCACAAGAAGCCCCGCCGCACGCGCGCCTGAGAATAGGTTTTGGCCGATGAACTCATGGACATGGCGTTAATCAATCACCGAGGACGTCGGCCAGCGTCCGGACCTTGACCGGGTTAAAACTCATCAGCATGACGCAGAGGATCAGCATCGCTGACTATTGCAAAATCGACAAGAGCTCGCAGAGCTGCACGAGCTTACGTAAACAGGTCAAAAGGTCCGTCACGTCTGAGCCGCGATTTGTCTGTTCAAAGTCGGATCGAAAAATCTTGTCCGCACCAATTGCCCCGAGGGTTTGGTGATCTGAAAGCCGATCGAACATGACCGCATGCTCTATCGCCAACGGCATAAGATCGAAAACATGTTCGGCAGACTCAAGGACTGGCGACGCGTCCACACCCGTTACGACAGATGTGCACATACCTTCATGTCTGCTATCTGCATCGCAGCAGTCGTTATCTTCTGGATCTGATCAATGAGTCCTGAGACTAGCACTACTTTGGCAGATTTTGCTGAAGGCGGCCTGCGAGCAGCATTTCACAGTGCGTGCATCGTAACGGTGGAGGCCGCACGAATAGGTCGAGGATGGCTTGTCTGATGGCTGGCATGCTCGGCTGTGGCGGAGGGCCTGAGACTCTTTTTTTCCGTCCTGCTGCGGTGAGGCGGCGGGATTGAAGGAAAGCGTAGGCGATCATCGTCATCAAGGCGTGTCGGTGTAATCCAGCCCACGACCTGCCTTCAAAATGGTCGAGCCCCAGCTCTTCCTTCAATTGCTGATGCGCCTGTTCACAGATCCACCGCGCCTTGACGGCGGTTGCCAGCGTCTTGAGCGAAACGTCAGCGGGCAGGTTCGAGACGTAGTACTTCTGCTCTCCGCTCGATCGTCGTTCGCCCAGGATCCACACTTCATCGCCAGGCATACGCTTCGACACCTTTATCGAACACGCGGTGCTTTGGGCCGTCCGCGATGCGGACACGCCGTGCAGTGAAGAGGCATGTCAGTGGGCCTTTCGTGCCCCGGCGCCAACTGATCTTCTGCCACTTTTCGCCGACCAACATCGTCTCGGCAGAAACTGGCGACATATCCGGGATATGGTGTTTGCGCGGCTTACGGGCTTTCTCCGTCGGAAAGATCATGGTGACATCGCTCGGATAGACTTTCTGGCGCCGCGACATACCAACTGCCCACAAGAGGCCACGTTCGCTCAGAGCATGACGGAACGGCGCGCTCGATCCGTATCCCGCGTCCGCCAGCACACAGCCGAAGCGAACACCGGCGGCGATCACGCGATCGATCTCAGCCAGCGCGATCTCCGGCTTGGTCCGCGCCGCGCGATGCTCGACTGGAACGCCCGCACGCTTCAAACGCACCGGATTGCTCGTCCAACTCTCGGGAACGAAGAGACGCAATGCCACCACGACCGGCACTTCACCCCGCGCAAGCGTCAGCGACACCAATGTTTGGCAATTGGCCGTCTTGCCGAGAGAAGGGGCATATTGCGGAGCGACACCAACCGAACGATCGCCCTTCTTCGGCATCGCCGTGTCGTCGATAACCAGCACCGCATCTTTGCCACCGACGAGGCGATCGGCCTGAACCAGCAATTCCGATTCCAATGGTGCCGCATCCCAGACACCATCAGCGATAAAATGATGCAACCGGTCGTAGTCGCCCGGCGCCAGCCGCGCCGCCATCGGTTGGACGCTCTTTCGATCGCCCGGTCCAATTAGCCCCGAAACATACAGCGGACACATCCGCCGCCGGGCCTTGTGACCTAAACGATCCAGAAATGGCTTAAGCCAGTGTCCAAGCTCGTCTTCCCACCTCGACGTCGTCTCAACCATGGTCAGCTCTCCAAAACGCCGACCACCCATGAATCATTGAAAACGTGATTCGAGAATCCTATTGAGACGATCCATCTAATGGATCTGCCAAAGTAGTGCTAGGTTCCGAGGAGTCCGAGGGACTGATGGTCCATCTCCCATCGATGCCCGAGGACGCCACGTTGCTCGACGTCTTCAGGACTTTCCCGGAGACGGAGCAAAGCCGTTGCTCGAGTTTTACAAAACCCTGCTGCGGGGCCCATCGCCGTTCACCGAAGGCGAACGGGAGCTGCTGCCTACGTTTCGGGCTTGAACGGCTGTCGCTATTGCCACGGCGTCCATACCGCGACCGCCGAGCGTCTAGGCATTCAACACCATGTACGCCAAGGGGGCGCACGCTTATGGCACTTACTTTTTACACGGCTGTCCGTTTGGTTCGATGCAAGGTTTGGCAGCTTGCGGTGCCGGATGGGCTGCTGGTGGCGGAGCCGGACGAGCAACTGGTGGGGGAGAAGCTGGCCGCGCAGCTGTAACTGGAGGTGAGGCAGGGCGCGCAACGGGTGGCGGAGCAGGCCGCGCCATTTGAGGTGGTGGCGGAGGAGCAGGTCGGGCCATCGCTGGAGGTGCTGGCCGCGCAATTGCGGCTGAGGGTGGGGCAGCGCGTGCGGCGGGCGGAGCTGGATGCGCCATTTGAGGCGGTGGAGGAACTGGCAGTGTGGCCGGTGGCGAGCTCGGGCGCACGATCTGCGGCGACGCGGCTCGTGCCGGAGGCTGTGAGGTAGTCGACTTTTGTTGCGGTGCCTGCGCGGGTGAAATCGGCCGACTGCTTTGGTTAGGTGGGTTCGGCAGCGGCCGTACGGCAGCTTTGCCGCCCGATTGCGCAGGCGACACAGCCGGTGGCATCGGCGTATGTTGCTGCGTTTGCGGGTGCGGGGGCTGGCCAGGAATCGGCAGCTTGCCATTCACCGAAGGCGCCGATTGTGCACCGGGCACCCCGGGCAATGGTTGCTCAACTGACTTTTGACCGGGCAATGCCGGTGACCGCGGCGGAGTGCCGACAGCAGGTTTTGCGCCGGCGTCCTGCTTCAGAGGTTGTGCCGGTGAACCCGGCTGACCGCTGGGACTTGGTAGAGGCTGCACAGCCGCTTTGCCTGACAGGGTGGGGGAAGCTGGCGTGGTCGTCGGATGTTGGGGCTGACCGGGAATCGGCGGCTTGCCGTTCACCGAAGGCAGCGATTGCCCACCGGGTGTGCCCGGTAGCGGCGTTGTTGTCGACTTGCGGTCAGGCGAGGTGGGCGCGGCCTGTCCCTGCGCGGCAGGCGGTTGGCCAGGCTGCGTGGTTGCTGGTTGTGGTCCCGGTGCTGGAGGCTTGGTCTGTTGCACCGGTACTTGCTGGCCCTGGTGCGGCGCCGTCACCGCCGCTTTTTTGGCTACCGTTTTCGGCAATGCCGGTGCGAGGAGAGCGGCGCCGGCGACGGCCGCTCCGGCGGCAACGACACCGGGAGATGCGCCCCGCAGCGGTGTAGCTGCGGTACTGAGAGCGTTCGGCGTGGTGGGAGCGCCCGATGCAGGCGTCGCAGGCTGCTGCGCAGCAGGTTGTTGTGTAGCGCCTGGCGTTGCCGCCGGAGTTGCGGATACCGGTAGCGGTGCAAGCGCCTGCGCCGGCGTCACCGTCTGCGCTTCGCCACCCGGCCTCGTGATCGTGACCATATTGGTGGTGTTGTTGATCACCACCGTATTGTGAATGTTGTTGTAGATGACGTTCGGCGGCGGCGGCGCCACGTAGGGCGGCGGGCTGTAATATGCGGGCATTGGCACATAATCGGGGACCGGCAGCACGAACGCCGCGAATACGGGCGGCGGCGGTGCCAGCACGACGAAATCTGGTGGTGGCGGTGGCAGGAAGAACACCGGCGGTGGCGGCGGTGGCGCGAATCCATAGTCCGGATCGTCAAAGACCAGCACCGGCTGACGGAAATATACGACCTCGTCTTCGGGCGGCGGCGGGATATCGTAGCTGATTGCGGTGAACGTCGGGGGCGGCTCAAATGCTGCGGCGAGATAGGCGAGGCGGCGATGGGCGTCGCCGACGTGCGGCCCGTGGGGATAGCGGCGCAGATACGACCAGTAGGCCTGTGGTGTGTCAACACTACGTGTGTGCCGCCAGGTGATCGCTTCCCGGCGCGCGGCGACAATGGCGCGGACGCGCCTCGCCATCGGATCGTTCGGATAGGCGGCGAGAAAATCAAGGTAGCCTCGTAACGTATCGCGTTCCAGCGCAGCGACATACGCATCCTGCGCGTCGAGATCGCGGATGGGTCTCGCACGCATCGAGGCAATTTGTTCATTTGATGCGGTCGGTGGTGGAGCGTCAGGCGCACGGTCAAAGAACATGAAAGGCGCCTCGATCTTCGATGCGCTCCAGGGCACCTCGCCGCCTTTGGTCATTTCATTGACGCGCAGACGGGTCCGGTCGAACACTTCGGCGAGCGGCAGGCCGCCGGTACGGATCATTTCGGCGAGCGCCTGCACATAAGCGCCGTACGGCCCCTTCTCCTGTGGCGCCACCGTACCGGGAGCCGCATTGAAGGCGATCAACATGTGCGGTTCGGGCTCCGTCAGCGCGAGGCCGCTGGCCAACGGCTGGTCCGATCTGGCGAACGGATTCGCGCGTGCCGCATCGAGGATGACAATACCCGCTTTGATCTTCAGCGCTGCCAGCGGCCGGATATAGTCGGATAGTCGCAGCGTTTCGAGCGGCACATCGGTATCGTGCGCGAGCTTTGCGTCGACCGGTACGAAATAATTCTCGCCTTCGAGTTGTACGCCGTATCCGCCGAGATAGATGACGGCGACGCTGTCTGGTCCCGATGCGCTGACCTTGTCGAGAAACTCACGGAACGTACGGCGCAGCGTGTCCTGGTCGAGATCACGCGCACCGACCACGTCAAAGCCGGCAGCCTGCAATGTCTGAGCAATCAGGCCAGCATCGTTCGCTGGCGTGGGCAATGCTTCTGGCTGATAGGCGGCGTTACCGATCACCAGAGCGACACGCTTTTCAGCTTGTTGCGCGTTGACCGAGGATACCGATGTGAGCGCGACAAGCGCGAGCGCAATACAAGCCCAGAAACGCATGAGTGTTGCCCCAACAATAGCGATAGTGATTGTGCATTTCATCGAGGATGTCGTGAATGGCGTCTGAACGAAAGCGTCCTAAATTATGGCGAGGTTTCGGTTATTGTGCGGACTGCCACCGTCCGTAAATTGGTATTCCAGCTTCGAGCAGTCGAAGGATCAGGAGCCAAGTCAAAGGCGACGATCCGGTCTCCAGCTTCTAAAATAATTCAAAACAAGCTGATCACGCGATTCACGGCGTCTTTATGTGACGCGCGATAGCAGGGCGACGCATTTACCCGGTAGATGTGATAATGACCTCATGTGAGACATCAATGTCGTCGCTTCGGCCGCAAATAGCCCTTTCGTCAAAGCCAGTACAGGCGCACCAATTTTCCTCCACGCGCTGCGGCTCGGAGATGAACATCCGGCTCGAGATGTGCGTAGGTATCGCGGCTACAAAATCTGCGCCTTCCCCGATGCGCTTGACGCCAAGACTCCCGACATCGGCTACATGCCGGGGCACTTGACCTGGCAGTTTGGCGAAAAGCTGAAAGCAATGGGCGTCGAGATCATCAACGACGGCATTTCCGGTGCTGTGCATCAGGATCGCAAGTTGCTGACAGGGGACAGCCCGCTGGCCGGCAATGCACTTGGCAAACTTGCGGCCGAGGCGTTGCTCGCGAACGTCGTCAATTGATCGGTCGAGCTGGTCGATGAGCGCGGTCGCGGCTGAAACGGCTCTTCGGAGCGTCCTCGTCATCGAGGGCGCCGAAGAGCTTGCCGCGATCGAGAATGAGGTTCGCGCTTTCGCCGCGCCGCTGGGTTACGACCGCTTCGTGCTGTTCTCGGCATCGGCCGCGCAGGACGCAGTGCTCCAGAGCATCTATTGGCTCGAGGGCGACTGGTTCGGCGATGGCGAGAGCGTCGATGCGGAAACCTACATCCGGCGCTGTCCGGTGACACGCCACATTCTTGAATCCCATGAGCCCTTCTTCTGGACCAAGACGGTTAAAGATCGCCGCCGTCCGTATCCATGCGCCTCAAATCGATCTAGAAGCCTGCTGAGAAGCGTTCGGGTTGGACTGTTGGCGCGACGAGGTCGCAGGGGGACAGAAGCGAGCAGCAGCCCACTTAATATATCGCGCGAGTCTATTGGTCAGGAACACCTACCCGAGGATCGTCAGCCCGCACAGAAGTTTGCAATTGGCTGGGATCAACGTTCTTGCGTTGTGCCCACTCACCAAGGTTGGTCGGGCGATACGCCGGGTCAGCGCGCCATCGCTCGAACACACTGGCGTCGATCGTCTCGTTGACGTTTGTGTCGGTGTCACCATTTTCTCGAACATGTGGTTCGGGGCCGATGGGGCGATTGAGAGCAGGAGAAACCAGCGCGTAAAGTCCCTCGCCGAATGAGTGATACGAATCAATGATCGGCGCTTTAAGGATGTCTCCATCCAAAACCACTTCCGAACGGAACGAAAGGCCGTGTGATTCCGCCTTCTGCATCATCCAGCGCAACGGGGCCTGAGCGAGTAGATCGTTCTCATATCCACCACCAACGTTTGCATGGGCGCCAACAAACCAGCGCTGCTCAACATTCGCGAGCAAGCGCGGCGGCGGGGTCTTCACAATCGGATCATTATAGTGATGAACGGTCCAAAGTGTGGGAGCGAAATCACTACGATGCTCATCAATAGCAAGAGCGTGATAGCCGTTTTGGATTGGGATGAACAATCCTGTTTGCAGATAGTCGAATTGTGACCGGCTGATGTAAGGAATATTGCCCGCCGCTACACCGACCGAACCGACCGTATCCCAAACGCCGACCATTTTCACTTTGGTAGGTTGCGAATACTTGAGCAACCACTTTTCCTCGTCTGTCAGCTTGCTTATATCCCCCGCCGCTGCCTTATCCTTCAACGTCCAGATGCTCTCTTCATTTCCCTTCTGGTAGCGCTTAAAGAGTTGACCCAGACCGATGGGGGAGCCTGCTTTCAGCACGCCTTCGAGCGCGACCAATCCAGCCAAACTTCTGGCGGTAAATGCACCCCGGCTGAAACCGAAAATGAAGATTTCGTCGCCGTCGTTGTAGTTTTCGATGAGCCACTCGTAGGCCAACCGGATATTTTGATCGAGTCCCTGACCGAAAACGCCGCCGAGAAATCCGTTCACGCCGACGTCATAGTAAACAAGCTGAGGTTTGTTATCTTTGCTTGTTGCAGCACACAGCGCTCGCATACGCCAAACATTCGTATTGCTGCTAACATCGTTCCACGTCCCATCGAGAAAGATCGCGAGCCGCTTCTGCTGTTGCTCTGCGCCTGCAAAATTCGGCTGGCCACCACTTTTCTCTGGAGGGCGAACCCAAATCCAGGCGATGGCTCCGATGGCAAGAATGACCCCGACCGTGTGTGCGATGCGCTCGATCCATCGCAGAACCTTCTTCATGGCGCGAGACCCCCGGCTAACTTGCTGGCGGACGAACGAAAGGACCGCCGATCTTTGCCGGAGAATAAGGCGTCCGCTGATTCGGTGCACGTCGTGCGCCTAAATGACCCGCGTTCCACTTGGGCGAGTTTCTCGCACCGGCCTGGGGTCCGCTTTGGTCAAAAAGCTTGCGTCGAACCGGCGGCGGTCAAGGTCTGCATACGGGCCGGTCTCACCCCCGACCAACTTTGTGGGCTCCATGCCAGAAACGAATATCGACGGCCCACGAGCATGCCGGTGGTAGTCAACGGGCGCAAGCCGTCGCATCGGCACGGCTTGCGCTGCTCTGATTTCGCCCGATCCAGAGTTTTTGTAAAATACACCTGTGTGTACCGAAAACTTAAGCTCGGGCGCAGTGGTGGTGAAGTCCGCCCAGGATGGCGCGTGAACGAATGACACCGGTGTGCTGCACTGAGCGAGAGAACACGCCTGCTCAATCTCGCCGCGATCACAACCGCAACGATGACCGCGGCTCCGGCCCAGCAACCAGCCGTGCGCATTCTCCCGCTCCAGGTTCATCCTTCGCTTTGCCCGATTGAACTCAAAACCTTACTCCTTCCGCTGCGCAAACTTGCTGCGAAATTCCGGCTTGTCAGGGTTGGTACATCACGGCGAAAGTGAGTTTCGTCTTATGCGGTCGAGCAGCGAGGCGGCGTCATGGAGTCGTCCGGCTTCATAAATGAGCTGCTCGATGTCCATGGAGACCTCGATGCCCTCAGCAATTGCGCCGTTCTGGACACAGGTCTCCGCGGCCTTAGCAATGCGTGCCGCTTCGCTCAGGCGGGTATGAATCTCGGCAATGATGAGTTTGATTGCCGGTTCGATGCTGGCGCGCTCCATCGGGCCCTCCGTAACGGTTCGACCCACTACCGCTCTGCTGCCGCGCGATGTCGAGCGGAACCTGGATAATCTTGTGACGAAGGTCGGGGATGCCGGATCACGATGTGATCGAAGGGGAGCTGAATATAGGGAAGGTGAGTTATTTCGCCGATGCGCGCCGAGGTTTGGCCGGCGGCTTGCCGACCATCAGATCCCGCAGGAGTTTAACGGGATCGGCTCCAATAGCCCGCACGATGGCCACGAACTCGACGACATCGATCCGCCGCTCGCCGCCTTCATACTTGGCGACAAAGGACTGAGGACGCTTCAGCCGGCGCGCCAGCTCATGCTGGGTTAAGCCGGCGTGCTTGCGGGCAGCCACCATCAGGGCGCAGAAGGCGGCCTGATCTGAGGAGTGGACGGTTTTGCCGATCCCGCGGGCGGAAGCTGTCATCGCCCGGGCAAGCTGATCCCGAGACGGGATTATCCCAAAAAAGGATAGTATTAACTTTGAAGCCCGATGCTGGAGCGGTCCGACTGGACTTGGGCAGCAGGGCGAGCCAATTGCCACCTCAATGAATAATCTTCGAACAGTCGATCAAGGGCCCGAGACCGGGCAAGCCGAGCTGCCCGCACGGGTCACTTTTTCCCCTTCTGCGGTCCGATACATCAAGTTGGGGCGGGGCGGGCAGTGGGCAGATCAAGCCCTGGATCAAGGGATCATCCCCTTCGGGTACCCGAAAATTGAGCACGTCGTTTGTATGAAGGGCGATTGGACGCTGGCCAGACAGCAGCTGGCGCAAATGGGACGAAGATCCGGTGGCGTCAGCAACGGATTGAGGGAGCTGCAGGAGTTTTACGAACTACCAAACGACGCCTTGTGGGTGACCTGCGCTCGAGGTCATTTCTGGTGGGCTTTTGCCGATGGCGGCGTGGTCGAGATCGAGCCTCCGTTGCCCGGCGGTCCTGCCCGTTATCGTTCCACGCGAGCGGGTTGGTCGAACACAGATCTCAACGGCGAGCCGCTGACGGTCCGTAGCCTCAGTTCGGCGCTCACGAGCACCGCGAACTATCAAATGACGATTTGCGCGGTCAAGAAGGCGAACTATTTGTTGGCCCGCATTCGAGGGGAGGTCGATCCCCTCAGGACGAAGGCCGCGGCCCTGATCAAGGACCAACGAAATCTGGCATCGCAAATGATCTGCCAGCTCGACTGGCGCGATTTCGAGACCCTGATCGACTTGATCTTTGCCCGGGGAGGGTGGCAACGGCAAAGCGCGGTGGGCGGGAATCAGGCCGATGTGGATATGGTGCTGACGCAACCGATCACAAACGAGGTTGCCTGGGTTCAGGTCAAGAGCCGGTCGACACAGACCGAACTCGATGACTATGTCCGGCGGTTTCATAACGACGGCAGTTTCCATCGCTGTTTCTTTATCTACCACAGCGCGCCAAAAGTCCTCAGGATGCCCGACTCCGTCGATTTGCATCTTTGGACGGCTGAGCGGGTAGCTGACGCCGCAATAGAAGCTGGGCTGTTTCGGTGGCTGATTGAGCGAATGCATTAACCGCGACAAGCTGGAAGCCGGCTCTCCAATTTTGAGGTCAGCAAGGTTCAGAGCGCTCGGCGAGGATGGCTTCAAGGCCGCAAATTGCGTGCAGCCTGCGGATAATGACGTCACATAATAGCGGGTCGATTTCGATACCGTACCCGCGGCGGCCCGTCTGTACATTCCGCTGCCCGCGCCGGTCGTCGTCCACTCGGCGATCCATATTGATCGGAAAGTCGAGCACTTGGATCTGTCTGTTCGAGCCTCCAACTGCCTGAAAAGTGAGGGCATCCGGTTGTCGGCGAATTGGGTCAGCGCACCGTTGCCCCGACCAGCGATCTTTGGCGGAGTAAGCGCGTGGGCTCTCGCCGCAAACAATCGCGCGCGTACCTTCATAGGAGCCGCAGGCCTTTCGCAGAAGGCCGAAATCGAAACCAGCGGAATTCACAATCGCGATCACGAGCAAGCCAAGGACGACTCTGATAATGCACCCATGGATGCTCTGCCTCCGATCCTGCAGATGATGATCGGCGCGCGCTTCAAGTTCGTCGTGATGCACGAAGTTCAGCCGCCAGCGGGCTAGGCTCCACGGCTTTCGGCTGGAGATGAAGGTCGATTCGGACGATCTGCCGGACTAGCTCGGTGGCGCACGCGATGGGCTTCATGATAGACGTTTGCTATGAAATTGCGCATCCCCGCCAAGGCTATCCGTTCCGAAGCCAAGGAGCTGGAGCTCTACTATGGGCGCAAGGCCAGGCGAGTCCATATCTCCGTTTCGGACGTCGAGCCGCAGTCCAAGAAGATGCGTGAAGGCGACCGTATCAAGTTCCAGGACAGCCTTCTGAGGGACATGGATCGCCGAGGCCGGCAGGCGTTCAAGGGCGACATCGTGCTCAATTTGCGGCTGGCCACGACCCGCCACGATGCTCCCCAGGCGCACACGATCGCCAGGAATCTGCTCGACCTGTTCGGGACGGCCGATTCCACTCTCGGCGGCCCCGACCGGAAGGTCCTCTACCATGACGACAGCCAGATCCACGCCTTGTCGGTGTCGTGCAGGCACGGGGAAGATGAGCCCATGATCGTGGTCGACGTGCATTCTATGAGCGCCTTCCGTGCTGATCTCGCGATCGCCGGAATGGTGGACCGCGACGATTTCGTGGATCGTGACGACCGCTTTGAGGACATGCGGACCCTTCGCGAGTTCATCGCGAAGGAAGCGTACAACCGGGCTGCGCTGGGCGGAACGAAGTACGACGCCATGCTGCAGTTCTACCGTTGGAACGCCCAGAGATCCGCGCTCGCCTATGCGAGCGTCACCACCGGCTCGCTCGCATGGCTGTTCGACGTGCCCCGGCGAGGGATCTGCAATCCTTTCCCGAAGCAATGGGACACCATGTTCCGGAGTGCGCCGCTTCGGATCGAGCTGGGCGAGCTTCCAACGAAGCCAGGAGAATCCACGCAGTTTAAACACCGCGTGCAAGCAGAGGTCGCCGCGTTCAAGCAGAAATGGGGCTGGCTAATATCGCCTCTGGCCGTTCCGGTCGCGCTGCAGCTCGTGGTCAGGCCGAGCCCCGGCATGCCGAAAGGAGTGCTTCACGATCTGGACAACATCGTGCGCGATTATCTGATCCCGCATTTCGTGCCCTCGTTTGGTACGGTCAGTGACTTCCGTTGGCTCTTCGAAGGCATGCGCGAAGAAAATACCGCGACCGCAGACCGCTTGGAGCTGGATCGGATGCCGTCCAAAGGGACGCGGGCCGGGGTTACCCGCTATGAGGCATGGCGCCTGCCTGCGGCGAAGAAGGGTGAGACAGGGTTCGTGAGCGCCGCAATCGTGCTCGATGATATCGTCTCTGGAAGTCTGTTTGAGCAGATCGATCGAGAAATCGACGAATGGGCTGAAAAACTGGATTGATCGCCGGCGTGACGCTCACCCGGCTATCCTGTCCTCTTTGTCGGGGCTGCGCATGACGATCTTCAGCGCGTCATCGGGCAAGGGTCGCTGCGCCTTCGTCTCGTCCCATGGCGCGCGCATCCACGCGTCAACTTCGCGTGAATTCCGATGGTGACATCTCGCCCGATGCCGCTGCAAATTCCCGGTGCTGAACGCTGCCCAAACGAAACATTCTAGGGCGGATCGGTGAACACCAGTTGCGCGCAGCCGTCTCGATGATGTCCCTAGCGCGAGATCGCCGTCATTCTAATAATGACCGATGGCTCTTGCTGATCCCACGATGCCAAACCCTTCGCGCTGCCAAGCGATGCCCTGAATCAGCGCGTCAACTTGGTCGTCATGCCGGCCAGGAAAGGCAAGAAGTTCATTTTCGAAGTCCTCGAGCCACGGCGCTGCAACCGGAAAAAAGACAGATCCGCCTTCGAACAGATCGCTCTGTGAAATCACCCGAGCCCGTTTGTCTCTGTCGGGCCGGAACGTGACCACATTGATGCGCGATTCCTGTATTGATTGAATGAGGCCATGGCTGATTGGAGATTCCTCAATAATTAGTGTTGAGCGATGATAGATTTGTTTTTGTTCTATAATTTTGCGCTTGAGTTGATCGAAGGGAAATTTGCCTCGAACAACATCGAGGACATAAAACGTTTCCGCGCGGCAGAGCAGCACGACTCCTACCGAAAAGTCTCCGGCCTCAGTTTCGCTCAGCGCGATGTCCCAGCTAATCAGAATACGATCGCGCGGTTCATGACTCAATTGACCGTATCGCTTGAACCATCTTTTCTTGATGATCCGGCCACCGGGTGGAATAGGAGACTGCTGGTATTGTGCAGAAAATGCATAGGATCCCATGTTTTTCTTGAGATCGCGCAGCACCTCGGCCGGTTCATGGGATGGATGAAGCAATTCACCCTTCTGGCGCCTGTAAATACCACCCGCGCCAAGTTCATAGGAGGCATCCGACTGCGCGATCGCTGGAAGATTTAAGACTTCAAATCCGCCCTGTTCCAACAGATAGCCAACCAAGTCATCTTCGTGAACGCGTTGCATGACAACGACAATGCGGGCCGCCATCTTGTCGTCGGGTCGCGTCACCAACGTCGAGCGATACCATTCTATACTCCGAGTGCGCGCTGCTTCCGAATGGGCATCGTTGGGTTTGAGTGGATCATCGATGATGACAAGGTTACCGCCGCGCCCTGTCAATGTTCCTTCGATCGAGGTGGCGTAGCGCCGCCCGCGTAGCGTGGTATGGATCTCACTATCGGTATCGCGTGAAACCCTCATTGCCGGAAACGTGGCCTTATAGATCGGATCACTCACGACCTTGCGGAAATCGTTGGCGTGGGTTTTCGCGAGCGAATCAGAATAGGAAACGGCGACGACCCTTTCGGAGGGATGATGACCAAGAAACCAAGCAGGCAGCGCAACGGACGCGCAGATTGATTTGAGATTGCGCGGAGGCAGGGTGACGATAAGCCGTTTGACCTCGCCAGAGGCGATCTGAGCCAGCTTGTGAGCCATCGCCTCAATGTGCCAGTTGGGTCGAAATGGCGTGCCCGGTCGAAGGACGCCAAAGCTAAACTCAATAAATGCACAGAAATCGCGCGCGAGCGCAGCGCGCAGCACAAGCTGGGGAGGGATTTCTGCCGTATCAAGGGCATTTGATATATGGCTCATACTAGCCCACTTCATCCGCGTCGTTATCGAGCAAATCGACCGGCGCAATCACGCGCTCACCTTTAAGCCGTTCGTCCGACGATCGTTGACGGGCTAAATAGGCGTCGAGGATTTCCTGGTGGTTTGGTGCCAGCGTCTCTTTGAGAGCCTCTGCCTTACCGGTAAGGTCAATGCCCAGCTGTTCAGAATACGTAAAAACGTCACTCCGCGCGTGGCGATCACCCTTGGCAAACTGGTTTGCCAATTGCTCAAAGCCCACCTCAAGCTTCGTCAGCGTCACGTGCCGGCTGTTACGCGTCAGCGTAACCTTCTGCTTCAATGCATCTTCGAAAAGCCTCTTCACGTCTGCGAACATGGAATCTTTTCGCGGACGCCCTTTAGGATTAGGCGAGGGACCTCCTTTTTTCCAGCGTGTTGCTTTCGGCGGGCGGCCAGGGCCAACGGTGGCGTCATCAGAGGATGGGGCCGGGAGAAGGAACTCAGGCTGGCGATCGTCATCCATTGCCATTGTCCTCGGAGGTCGAGGAGCTGACAGGGTGGGCGCGTTTCATTTCAACTTCTTCGAAGGTGCCTGCGTCGCCCTCAAGCGTCGCAGCTTTACCGGTGTATTGCTGCCAACGGCGTATGATGACATCACAGAAGCGCGGATCATATTCGATGGCACACGCCGCGCGTCCGGTCTTTTCGGCCGCGATCAGCGTCGTTCCGCTGCCGGCAAAGGGATCGAGCACTATGGCTCCCCGTTTGGTCACGTCGCGAATGGCATCTGCAATCATCGCCGTTGGCTTAACCGTTGGATGCATCGCCAGATCTTCTGAACGACCCGCTCGAAACGTGTTGACGCCGGCGTATTCCCAAACATTCGTCCGATAGCGACCATGCTGGCCGAGCTCAAAGGTATTGACGTGAGAACCCTCGCCATTTTTGAAGGCAAAACAGAGTTCATGTTTTGATCGATAGAAACTTCCCATTCCGGCATTGTCTTTGGCCCAAACGATAAGATTCTTCAGCTTCAGATTATTCTCGCGTCCCGCCACGGTCAGTTCGAACAAATGACGCCAGTCCATAAAGACGAATAGAATTGCAGCGGCCTTGGAATGAGCTTTCGCGTGAGCAAGAAATGTCGCGAGGAAACGTGTGAATTCGCTCTCCGACATTTCGCCGGAAGCCATCGCAAATTCAGCATGCTGTATCTTGCCTAAGCCGGAGACGTGGCCCTTGATAGGAACGTTATAGGGCGGATCTGTCAGAACGAGATCGGCCGGCTTTCCTGCCAATACGCGGAGGTAGTCCGCCTCGTTTTGAGCGTCGCCGCAGATCAAACGATGTGCTCCGAGCATCCACAAATCGCCTGGACACGAGACGGCAGCTCCAAAATGTTCCGGAAGTGAGTCTTCGGGGCCGGGCTCGAGAGGGCTCTTCTCTGCGGCGTCGCTGAGAATACCGTCGATTTCGCCGAGTGAAAATCCTGTCAGTTCTAAATCATCAAAGCCAAGGTCAAGAAGGCCCTGTAATTCGATCGCCAGAACATCAGGGTCCCAGCCCGCATTTTGCGCGAGCCGATTGTCCGCAATCACATAGGCCCGGAGATCAGCATCGGACAAATTTTTCACGACGATGATCGGAATGGATTTGAGACCTAGCTGCAGCGCAGCCTGCAATCGCCCATTCCCGGCGATCGCCACGCCGTCACAAACGATCAAAGGATTGATGAAGCCGAAGCGCTCGATCGATCCTGCGATCTGTTTGATCTGCTTTTTTGAGTGCGTGCGTGCATTTCCGGCATACGGCCTCAAACTGTGTGGCGCGACGTGTTGGATCTGTGGGTTATTCATATCGATGCCTGCGATTGCCGTGTACTTCGTCAGGCATATCTATAGATATCTAATAAACATGGCAATGAGGCGTGGCATACCAATGCCCGCAATGCTTAACGCGCCCCCGATTATCCTTTGATGTGGATGTCTATTGCGTCGGTGCTCACACCAAATTTCGCGGCCAGCCCCGCCTTGGCCTCGGCTATCGTTAAGGGCTTGACGCTAGAAATGGCATCCGGCGTCGGTATAGTCTGCGTGGGCGGCGGCGCAGGCTTGAATTTGAGCTTCCTGAGCTCAATCCCGAGTTCCTCGAGGGTTGTATACCTGACCGGATTACGCCACTCCCATCGGCCGCTACCATTGGGAATGGCGAATTCGCTGATCGCGAAAAACCAGCGCTGTTGACCTCGTCGGTCAAAGCCGTGCTTACGGACAGCACTGATCTTGCCGACCAAAAAGGCCCCGCCGTGGCTTTCCGCGTCGGGCCTCTCCTTTCGGACACAGACCAGAAATTCCTGCTGCTGCACGCGTTGCTCCGCACCTACCCAGGGGCCGGAACCGCCATGTGCGAGCAGCGTCTCAAGTGATTTGCTGGTGAAAACGGCAATTGCAGAATGAGGCAAGGAAAGCGCTCCTGTCTATCAAACATCTATAGACAAACTAGAGCGAATGAAAAGGGCAGCGTGCTGAGAAAAGGCCGTGTTTTTGTCTTTTCGATCGTGTTTCTAAGGGGCCGCCTCCCTGTTACTCCCTGATGTCCTCTTTCAGAAAAATCACAGAAAGCGCTACGAGGCAGGCGCAAGTCACGATCGTCGCTATACGTCTCCCTGTTTTTTGCCGAAAATTGCCCTGTTTAGCCCAAATAACAGGGAGACCGGTTCGCATCCGACTGCGTCCGCCACCACCCAGTCTGTTATTTCACGCATTTCCAGAGACTTACGTAAAAGCACCGCTGTTAGCGGGCTTTTTCGCGTTTTGATCTGCGGAGGCACGGTCTCCGTGACCCGTCTGGGCTGATTTTGGGGCGCTGTCTCTGCGGCATAAATTCCCGTTCCTGGAAATTTTGACGGACGAAATGAGACGCGGTTATCGGCTGGCAGAACCGGGAGCATCTGCCGGTGCCAAGCCGAGGCGCCTCATCTGCTGTGACCATTCAGCTGGCGCATCGCGAAGCGCAGCAACACCGATTCCGCGCGGGAAACGTCCTTCAACGGCTGCTGTGACCAGGGTCGGTGCAAGGAAGGCGAGCGAGATGGTCATATTAATATGTCGGATGCTGCAATGTTGCCGTGCGGCAAGGCTTTCGATCGTGTCTCGGCCCTCGACGATCTCCTGAAGCCAGAGACGGCCGCGGCCAATCGATCGGATGAGAGCCGACCGGCGTTCGGCCTTCATGGGCCGGGCGCGATGCTCAGGCGTGTTCGCCGGCAGCAAGATTTCCCGGGCGGGCCTCGATGGCTTTTTCCAGGGCACGACGACGATGCGCGAGGTGACAGCGTGAGATTCAGCCGGATCCGGATCGTGGTGGCTCTGAATTCTTTGAAGATCGTTTTCGCCAGACCTTAGATGAAGGGCCAACTGGCTCTTACGAACCTCAATCCGGGTGACAAACCGCTCAAGGGTGTCTCGAGACAACGTTTCGTTCGAAGGCGGTTCATCTATCTCCGTATTGGCGATGACCGCCTTGGAGATCGTGGCTTCGAGCTCTGAGGCAGGCACACGGGTGACAGTGCCAACCGGCTCATCTGTTTGACCCCGGATGCAAGGCGCAGAGACGTAGTAGCGATGTCGAACGCGGTCCCGACTGGAGTAGGTCAAGATCATCCGATGGCCTGCGTCATCAAACAGTAGCCCTGCAAGGAGCGCGCGGGTTCGGATGCGTGTCGTCGTGCGATGTGACCACTGTTCGGTCAGCCTTTGCTGAACGGCCTCAAATAGTGTGCGGTCGAGCAAGGCCGGCTGAGGCCCAGGCAGAATCTCTCCCTTAAACTTGACCTCGCCGAGATAGAAGCGGTTCCGCAGCATGTAAAACAACGGTCCCTGTGTGAACGGCACACCTCCTCGCGTTCCGCCTGACGCCAGCTGCCGGACCTTGGACTTAAAGCCTCGTTCTTTGAGGTCCTTGACCAGGCGGTTGACGCTGCCGAGTTCCAGATAGCGCTGAAAGATCAGACGAACGGTACTGGCCTCTTCCTCCTGAATGTGAAGCTGACCCTCCTTGAGGATATAGCCTAGCGGAACCATGCCACCGACCCATAGCCCCTTGCGTTTAGAGGCTGCGATCTTGTCGCGGATACGCTCCGAGGTGACCTCCCGCTCAAATTGCGCAAAGGACAAAAGGACGTTCAGCGTCAATCGTCCCATTGATGTGGTGGTATTGAACTGCTGGGTCACCGAGACAAACGACACACCATGGGCATCGAATAGTTCGACCAGCTTTGCGAAGTCAGCCAGAGATCGGGTCAACCGGTCCACCTTATAAACGACGATGATGTGGATCCGGCGGGCCGCGACATCCGCCAGCAATCGCTGTAGGGCAGGGCGATCGGTCGATCCGCCAGAGAAGCCGCCATCATCATATCGCGCCTTGACCAGCGACCAGCCTGCATGCACCTGACTTCGGATATAAGCTTGGGACGCATCATACTGGGCATCCAGCGAGTTGAACTCCTGGTCAAGGCCGGAGTCGGTGGACACCCGTGTATAGATCGCGCACCGGACGACTCGGTTGTCGGCCGGCTTCATGTTCGCACCCCCGTGCCGTTTCCGGCACGGAGACCAAAGAAGCGGGGCCCATTCCAGTTCGTGCCGGTGATGGCGAATGCAATCTTGGACAGGCTGTCGAAGGTCTTTCCCTCGAAAGCGAAGCCGCCGTCAACGACTATCACCCGATAATGTTGCCCGTTCCATTCTCGCGTTAGCACAGTGCCGAGCACCATCGCTTGCTTGCGCTGATCCTGGGCCGCTACGAGCGGCAAAACCTCATTCAAAGACTGCACGGTAGCCGCACGCTTCAGAAGTTGAACCGTCGCAGCATCGAGACCCCCAAGTGCATCGGCCTGGGTGCGATAGGCGAGGATGCCGAACAGCAGATATTTAGACAGGTGCTCCGGGGCTGGCCTCCCCATCACACTCTGCCAGCGGCACTGTAGGCCGATCAGATCGAGACTGCGAAGATGTGCAATCTCATCTTCCATTGACAGGCTCTTCAGCCTTCGACCGATAGGCTTTCGCGATACTAAACTGCGAGCCATGGCATCAGGCCGCGGCCTTGCCAAGCTTCGATCCGGTCGACGCGGCAGATGCGGCGTTTCCGATGACTTTGTAGATCCGACCAGCTTCAGCAGCCTCCGATATCAACGTCAGCTTGAGCTTCTTCCGGATGACGCCCGCGAAGAAACCGCGCACCGAATGCGGCTGCCAACCCGTCGTCTTGACGATGGCTTCGATCGTGCAGCCATCTGGCGCTTGCAGCAAAGCGAGCACCCGAGCCTGCTTAGAATTAGCGCGAGCGCCTGATGCTTTCGCTGGCAAGGCAGATGAATCTGCCGTCAGCAAGACCTTCGAAACCGCTAGCCTTTTTCTCTTCATGCTAACGTATCTGGCTTTAACGAGCTCGGTCGTAGCTGATTTTGAAGCAGGTCTGGTCGCCGGAGGCCGCTTTGCTTTGGCTTTGGTCATCAGGATCTCCGTGGTTGCGGGGCACCCATCGCGCCCACCGCCGCAGCCCCGCAGTGGCCAAAGGCCGGCGGGGCAGGATCCTGCGAACCTGTTAGCTCACAGCCACACTAACGCTCCGTTGCCGCAGCAAAGCCAGTCCTTTCTGAGCAATCTTGTTGCTCGTTACTCGGATCGGTGCTCGGCGAGCATCAGACTACGAATCTCGGGGTCAGGAGTTTGAATCTCTTCGGGAGCTACAACATCAACGACTTACGCCAGATCGAGAGATCAATCTGCCCACAAAATCGGTTTGGGCAGAGCATGGGCAGATAGGGGCCTGTAGCGGCTTGGAAGTCGCCCGTGAGCAGAAGGCGCAAACCGTGCAGGACCAGATCGATGTCAACAAGCTGACTCGTCCTGCCTCAGGGCGAGATTCATGCCGACGCTCAAAAGAAAAAGGGGCTGGAAGGCATGCCAATATGGTCTTGGCGTTGGCAAGGACCAGAAACAGAATAAATCACGCGGCTATCGTTTAGGGAGGGATGAGCAATGAAAGAAGATGCACATATTGATCACGGCACGGTTCTGGTCTGCCCCCTGAAAAGTGGTCCTCCCTGAATTAGGCTATTAGCCGTTAGAGAGGACATTGGAATGCCCCAGAAGAAGCACAAGGCGGAAGAGATCGTCGCGAAGCTGCGCCAGGTCGATGTTTTGCTTTCACAAGGCAGATCGGTTGGCGAAGCGGTTCGTTCGATCGGCGTGACGCAGTTCACGTATTACCGGTGGCGCAAGGAGTTTGGTGGCCTGAAGGGCGATCAGGTAAAGCGCTTGAAAGAGCTTGAGAAAGAGAACGACCGGCTGCGCAAGGCAGTGTCGGACCTGACGCTCGAGAAGCTGATCCTGAAAGAGGCTGCCTCGGGAAACTTCTGAGCCCTTCCCGCCGTCGCCGCTGCGTCGACCATGTCATGGTGAAGTTCTCCGTCTCGGAGCGCTTTGCCTGCAAGGTTCTGGGCCAGCATCGCTCGACCCAGCGCAAGAAGCCGCAAAGCCGACCGGATGAAGAGGCATTGACGACCGACATCATCAGTCTGGCCTTACGCTACGGCCGCTATGGCTATCGCAGGATCACGGCGATGCTGCGGTCCGAGGGTTGGACGGTGAATGCCAAGCGTGTCGAGCGTATCTGGCGGCGGGAGGGGCTGAAGGTTCCTCAGAAACAACCGAAGAGAGGCAGACTCTGGCTGAATGACGGATCGTGCGTCCGGCTTCGGCCCGAGCATCCAAACCATGTTTGGTCCTATGACTTCGTCGAGGGCCGGACCCACAATGGCAGGAAGTTCCGCATGCTCAACATCATCGACGAGTTCACCAGAGAATGTCTGGCGATCCGGATTGATCGCAAGCTCAACTCGACCGACGTCATCGACGTCTTGTCGGACCTGTTCATCCTACGCGGCGTGCCCGGCCACGTTCGTTCTGATAACGGGCCGGAGTTCATCGCCAAGGCAGTGCGAGAGTGGATTGCAGCTGTCGGCGCCAAGACCGCGTTCATCGAGCCCGGAAGCCCTTGGGAGAACGGCTACTGCGAGAGCTTCAACTCGAAGCTTCGCGACGAACTGCTCAACGGTGAGATCTTCTACAGCCTCGCCGAGGCCAAGGTCATCATCGAGGCATGGCGGCGCTACTACAACACCGAGCGACCACACTCATCGCTCGGATATAAACCGCCGGCGCCAGAGGCCATCGCCTGGCCTTCAAAGCCAGCCGGATCGCTTCCGCCAGCAGCGCAAGCAATGGCCGAAAAGCCGATTATGCATTAAGACTGAAACCGGACCACCTCATAGGGGCAGGCCAATATGGTCGAAACCGACGGCCACGCAATCGCAACTCGGTTCTATCCGCTCGGGCGCGACTGATGGAGGATGCCTTGATGAGTTCGCACAAGGATCAACTGCCGCGCGTTTTCCAGCCCAATCCCGGCCGACTGTTCGATCGGGTTAAGCGCTCGAAAGAGCTTGAGAAAGAGAACGGCCGGCTGCGCAAGGCAGTGTCGGACCTGACGCTCGAGAAGCTGATCCTGAAAGAGGCTGCGGACAAGCATGTTCATGACAGTAGATTGGGCGTCAGGTTCCTTAACGTCGTCGTTGCGCCCGATCCCATGCCAACGCCGACAACATGAATCGCTCCATCTGCAATTAATTCGGAACGATCATAATTCCATGAGATTTCACCTACTGTGGTGCGGCGGTTCGCGCTCTAAGCCACGGTCAGCTCGGTGGTACGGGCCAACCGCGACTGACTGGGTTATTTCCTACAGATCAGGAAAGGTCGGCGGGAGTCGCCCGCCGACCGCAAATTATCGAAAGCCGCCCACTGAGGCGTCTACTCGCATGAAGGTCGCTTTAAAGAAGAGGGTGAAAGCGGGCTGACGATCTGAGGCCGATCCGAGCCGAAGGCCACAATCTTCCGGTTGCCTTCCCAAAGTTCCAGCTCTGAGCCGTCAGTAAACTCTCTGGCTGCCTTCATCGCGTCGATATCGTTAGCCGCGAGGATAGGTTCGGCCTTCCGAAAGTGGCCGTCCAGTCCCAGGAAATAAAGTCGATAATCCGGCATGTACCGCTCCCTTGAATCAGGCGGGAGCGCAACACTCTCAGTCACCGATGAATGCCAGGGGCCGGGCGGTGATAACTCATTTTGCGCCTATCGAAGCGGCATAAGCGACTCAATTTGTGCTGCGGTGCCGGTATAGTGAAGAGCAGGTGCGGCTTCGGTCTGGCATCTGCGCCCCGCTCTCTCGAGGACGGGGCGCAGAAGAACATTCATGAACCGGGTATCAGTAGCGTTCGCGGTGATCGGCCACGCCGACGCGGTGGCGGAACACCATTTCGCCGCCCTTCCAGCCGGCAAACATCAGCACAAGGACGACTATCCCCGAGAGGACCATGCCGGTCGGCACTACGGCGGAGCTGCCGTGCTCGAATCTCGAGTACCAGTTATAAAGCGCGATCAGCAGCGCAATGCCGTTGCTCACCGCGTGCACTCGCGTGTCCGACAGGTCACGGACCCGGTTGTCGCCGAACACTTCGACAAGGCCCGTCGCGGCGGCGACCGCGGCCGTGATGAGGCCGACGCTGAGGAGCCAGAACGAGGCCATTGCCCAGAACTGGTTCGACGTTGCGTAGAAGGCGATATCGGAAGCGAAGGCCAGAACGAAGCATGCGATGGGGAACGCGATCACCATCGGGTGGATGGGGTGCCCGGCTACTTGCGCCGTAGAACGTGGATTTCTCATTAGGAAAGCTCCTTATCTAATGCAGCCAACAGTCCGCGCGTGCGCCCGTTCCTCATGAAACGCAGAAACCCCCGCAAGTGGGGGGTTCTTTCGTTATAGAGCCATTTAGAGGCCAATGCGGGCTTCTAGGACATGCTTTCAAACCGCTGGATAACGAACGCGTAGAAGGCGCCGGCGATGAGGAGCACGTTGGCGACCGTCTCCCAATAGCCGACGGCGACCAGCGCGCAGTACAGGCCGGCCGCAGCGAGACTGATGGCGAGCAGGACCAGAAGCGTCTCAAGCTCATTTGTCGTCTTCCGATCGCCGGCGTGCCGGACAGGTTGGTGGTGAATGAGGTGATTGCCGCCGCGAGCGCGGTGATCGAGTAGAACGCCACGCCGACTAGGCTATCAAGTCATGCCGAATTGCACGGCGCACAGACTCGTGTACCCGTTGCCCGCACTCAAAGTTGGACGGGCGGCGAACCCTCCGGCTCCTCCTGATGTTATCACGCGTCCGTGCGCGGCCGCATAGGAACGGCCGCGGCCCGGCGGCTGTTGTTTCCAAACATGCAGGGATCGCAGCCATGGCATTCCCGGATAACAACGACCCTTTCAGGAAGATGAGCAATACACGGCGCTTCAGCCGCACCACCGTCTGGGCTATCGCGGGCGCAGTCGTCCTAGTGCTGTTCGGTATCCTTTTCATCGTGCCCGGGCGCAACACGCGCGATAAGTCCGCCGAGAGTCCGCCGGCTCCTATCGCACCGCACTCTCAGCCGCAGAGATGAGCTCGGGCGACGCGCCGCGAATGGCCTTTTGAACTTTGCCTCTGCCCGTGCATTCGCCCGGCAGGCAAACGAAGGAGAGTCGACAAGGTAGGCCGCTTCCCACAATTGGCGCGAGGTAGACCCCTCTATCTTCGGCACCCTCCTCGAACAGGCCCTAGACCCAATCGAACGGCGGCGTCTTGGTGCCCACTACACGCCGCGTCCTACCAAACATACCGATCAAAGGTGTAGGGCGATTATGGGCAGATATGACGAACGGAGAATTGCTGGATGGAAGCCCTAGCCGAACAGTTGATTGCGACATACCTGACGCGCGGTGGAAAGGTGTTCATCGCTCCTCAGTATTCCGTTCCTGGGGACGAGGAACATTCGGAGTGGTCTTGTCCTGATTTCGTCGCCCTCAGTTTCGAGAAGCCTGGAGTGCCTGAAGTCATAATCGTTGAGGTAACGACGGCCGCTGACCCATCAAACCTAATCCGCAAATTGAAACAACGAGAGAATCAGTGGCATGATCGAATTCGGGCGAAACTTATAGCCGATGGCATTATTAGCGACCGATGGAGCTTTCGCTTTCTGAGCTTTGTCCGCAGACATAACCTTGAAGAATGCCAGAGGAGCTTTAGCCCCGCCGATAATGTGTTCTTCGCGGCCCTCGAAGATGCAAACTTTTCATGGGAGTATTGGGACAAACGCCTGACTCAATTGCCTTGGGCACATCCCTGACACCAAACCGATCAGCGGAAACCAGAAATTGTAAAAGCTGTGGAACGGCTGGGAGAAGGGAAGTAACCGCTTCGACTGCCTAGGCGAAATCTTCCTTGGGAGTTTTCAAGGATCATGCCTGATAGCCGTGGGGGGATGAGATCCCTATATCACCGAAGTGTGTACGGGCCGCATTCGTCATGTCTACGTTCTGAAGCGCGCAGGTCGTCAGGGTGTCGCCACCACCCTCATGCGTTATCTTCTGAACTACGTGCGCCGTTCTTTTCGCTCCGTTCGGCTTTTCACAGATACGAAAGGCGGCGCGATGTCCTATGAAGCTTTGGGCTTCAATCCGTCCTTATCAGCTACCGCTCCGCATGAGATCGCGGTGTAACAAACGAGGGATGTAGCACGGCGCGCAAGGCGAATCTATTCAGCATTGATTCTCAGCGATCACGTCGCGAAGAATTTCGGTTCAGTCAGTGTTCGCTTTCAGCTTTGCGACGATATCACTCATCTTCGCCGCAGCGACACCCAAAACGTCAAGCGCTCCGAACAGGGGCATACGCTAGGACGCGCTCTACCGACCAAGCTTGATCCAGGTCGGCGCGTGATCGCTGGCGTTGTATTCGCCTCTAACATCGCCATCCACGCCGTCTACCGAAATGACAGCGCAGTCAATTAGCCAAACCGGCGCAAGTTGACTGTCCAAAGTAGATCGCGCGCCCTAGGAACGTTTCCCTCGTCAGTCCCTTCTCTCAGTAACCTAGGAGAAGTACATGACAACCAAAGAAACGATCGATCACCTGATCAGCGATAGAGAGTCTGGCAAAGCTGTCTATGGGGCAGGGAACAAGAGAATTGGTTCAGTTGAAAGCGTCATGATTGACAAGACCAGTGGGGAAATAGCCTACGCCGTGCTCAGTTTCGGTGGTTTCCTCGGGATGGGCAAAGAGCATTACCCGGTGCCCTGGAGGGCGCTGCGATATAACTCCGACCTTGGCGAATACAGTTCCGACATCAGCGGGAGTCGGCTGAAAGGTGGCCCGAAGCACGGTACGGAGTCCGTCTTTGACTGGAACGCTCGATACGCAAAGCTCGATGGCTACCATAACGAGGTAGTGATCCGTCCAGGTTGAGGTCGCGAGACGCGGCCTTGGCTGCGCGAGAACGCTGGCCCACGACCCGGATAACGGGATGACAAAACGACACTCATGAACCAGAAGCGCGTCACGAGATGGAGCCTACTGACGACCAGCGAGACGGTGGATACAGCGGCGGCACCTGATAGAGCCGCGCCGCCGCTTTCCCTACGTAGAAGGCCGCCCAATGGGCGGCTTTTTCTTATAGAAACGCTGCCCGAGCGGATTGAAGGTCTAATCATCTTCGCAACGAGGATTGTCGAGTAGGCCCGGCCAAACCGAATCATGAGACCTTCTTTTCTTTCTGGGTTTCGGTTGTGCGGCTCTAGTTATGATGGGTGAGGCTGCCCATATAGTTATTATTGCCAGTACGCTTCCAACCGGCTCTGGCAACAGAGAGACGCTTCTGTGCTCCCGCCCCACAAAGGGAGCCAGCTATGTACGCCATGGTCTATCCGATTCTTCAAAGAGGATCGGAGCGCAGATGGGCAAATCGCGTCGCTCGTGAGATACCCATCCGAAGATCGCGCCCCGAAGGGACTGATACCTGCGCTTGTGGGAATGCTGTAACAGCACCCGTGAGCTCGCAATATTCGCCCCATGTCGTCACCAACGAATGGCACTGCACTAAGTGCAATACCCGGTGGACGACGGAAGCTCCGGCTAACGCATCGCGCCCCCTGATTCGGCCATCTCGCCGCGAAATCGCATAACGAGTGACGCTTGCGGCGTTCTGAGCGCTCGACCTCGCTTCGCCGCCCGGACCTCCGCATTTATAGGTGATTGATAGCGGTGCGATCCCGCCTTCGGCAAACAAAAGGACTCACGCCATGCAGACTCGATCTCGCTTTCTACCGAATCCAAAATCGCTCTATCAGCGCCTGAATGACGAAGCTCAGCGTCTGCGTAAAGAGGCGAGGGGTACTCATCCAGGCGTTGAAAGAGAGCGGCTGATCCGAGAGGCACGACAGGCTGAAATGGCGTCCGACATGGACAAGTGGCTGTCGTCCCCAGCCCTTCAGGCACCGAGATAATGGGCAAATATCATGCCTACGTTTTGGCAAGCACGAAACGCCTAGGTCGTTTTCGTGAACGTCTGACGGCCAAATCTGATTGGGCAGTTACAGCAGCGCTGAACCTGCTTTGGGAAAAGTCAAACGATCGAAGCCTTCTCGATATTCAAGAGCAAAATGACCAACGAGCCAAAATACAGAGAGGCCGCCTCAGTGGGCGGCCTCTCTGATGGAAATCCCGCCGAAGCGGGGCTGTTCGCCATTACCGTTTGGGTTTTGCGGCTGTTTATGAGGTTCTCTCATGTCAATTGATCAGGCCAGAAAGTCGCTTCTCTCTCGTTCACTTGTCCAAATCACCGCCCAACAGCAGAAGATTTTTCTGGAAATGGCTACGATGCAGGAGAAGAGGCGCGAACTTGATGTGATGGAGAGTGGGTCCGCGCAGACAATCGCGGAAGATGATCTCCAGTCGTCTTTGGTGCCGGATCGCCCTAGTCACCAAGCGTCCGATTAGGCTTCCTACAATATGAAGAAGCCTCCCTCTCCTTGAGGCCCGTGAAAGCGGGAAGCATTCTCTAATAACGCACAACGCCGCGCGGCGCGCTTGATCGCCGGCGACGCTACTTCATCTATCCTCAGTTCAAGATTCATTGGTAGAAGCCTCAAGTTCACCGCTCGAACTCCTTCATGGTGTACTCGACGAGACGGTTTATGTGGGGGATATCAGTGTGATCGCCGATCACATCGAGTCCGTTTTCTTCGTTGTCGTACATTAGAGTGATGATGCCAACGCGCTGTTCTTCGACGTTAAGCGTGAGCGTGTCCATATCGGCATGAAACATCGCTTTGATGATCTCTGCGCTATTGCGTGATCGGTTGACGATCGTCTTCTCCCCACTGTTGATGGAGATTTGAAAGCCGTCGTTGACGGCGTTGTGAACGAGCGCGTTGGCGACTTGTTCGTGCAGTGATGTCTTACTCATAGAAACTCTCTTTTCGTCGTCGATGGACGGATCAATCTCAGCGCTCGGGGCGGCGCGACCGGAAGTGTCTTACGTCCGTTTGTTTTCGCGGTGGCGTGAACGCGGCACTTTGATGCAATCATGGATCATGATTGCGTTACTATCTGCTAAGGATGAGTGAAGTTTGTATCACCTTCATGATGCGGGATTATGTGATCGCCAGAACAGAAGCGTGAGCGTTGCTTACCGATGTCCGTAGAAATCGGACAAGCGATGCGTGAGCCATGTTTACGCTCGAAGCACCGACATAACTTGCTCAGATCGATCTCCAATCGTCGCATTGATCATTTATCAACGCAAATGGCGGAGCCACAAAGCCAAGGAATCATCGGCGATACGGGCAAGTCTCGAAAGCAAAATCGTACCTGAATTGACATGACAACTTGCCGGAAAAAGAAACCCGGGCACGCGTCGGGCTTCCCTTTCACCAAACAATGACAGGATATTTCTGCTTTGGAGCCTCTGGCAAAGGTTTGGTATCGCGCGTGTTGTCCTGAGCGACCGGCTTGGCCTCACCCGGATGTTCAGTGGGAGTGATCGGTGTATTGGACATGGTGTTTCCTTTTCGGGAACGAACCTAAAATAATTTTCTGGGCGCTCGTTGGAAGTGGGGCCTATACCGCTGATCACAATGGGCGCATGCGACAACAAGGAAATATAGTTCGAAAGCAAAACTGCTTTGCCCCGCGATCACAAAGGCATTGAGACAAGAGTCTTTGCAGCTGAACGACAGCCGCCAGGCAAGTGTCACGCTGGGGAGCCGACGATCCGGCCGGATGCGCGTTGTCTACGATGGCCCAAGATCAAGCTTATTCGCGAAAAGGCAGATAGCTGCCCGCGTCTTGCTGAAAGGGCGGGCAACAAAGCTGATAGCAAATTGACGAAGACTAGGCATCAGTCCGACATATGATGACATCATCCAAGCGACGGTCATTGCTACTTAGTCATCAGTTCGGTCACCTGGATATCATCCGGCGGAACGCAACCGAATTTTACAGCCTCGAGCAACGTCTCCCGTTCCGAGGACGTTGCAACGGTTTGGGCAGCCAGCTTGCCTCCGGTTCGAGAGTTTAAAGTGGAACAACGGCAGGGCTGCCCCAAAAAACGCAGTTACCGATACAAACAGGGCCTCATCGCGCGGCTGATAATGTTCAATTATGTTGCCAGCCAGCGCGGACTTACACGAGGGCGCTTCGGCACGGATTTCCACGATGCGCTGACAGCGTAAGCAACTGACGCGCAGAACGTGGCGTGGGATCTCAGATCATAAGGCGGATGTGGAGCGTATTTACGCCCGCAGGCCATTTGGAAAGACTTCGGTAGTCGCACCGGAGATCCGTCCGTCGGTGAATTCTCCGACGCGGTGGTGTTGAAAGCGTTCGGCGAAGCGCTAGCGATCTATCAGCCCTTTTAACTCGGAGCTCGCTCACCAAGCGTGGGCCATTTCTCACGGCTGTCGCAGACTTGTTACCAAGTCACCCATTCGTCGCCCCTCCAATTACCTCGCCCCTCATGTTCGCGGAAGACGACATGCGGGTCGGCGCGCCAACTATCGTCGTGAATGACGACCCTCGCGTCCGGCGGGTAGCTGTACTGATCCGGTATGTGCCAGCACACGTTTTCGGAGCAAACGATCCCCGCCGAAGCGGTCAAGAACGTAAGGACTACAGCGCCGGTTCCGGCAGTTAATGCCAGGATAGTTTTGCGCAAAGAAGTCATTGAACACCCTTCAGCTGATAAATGCACTGCGCCGAGCCTTCGAGAGAGTTTGCGGTTAGCGAGCTTCGAATCTGGACTTGCTAGGCTGCGTAACACTTACGGGATCTGACGCCGGAAAGGAGTCGATCACCCTTCTTCCAGCTGTTGATCGATACGTCGGATACTTGCTATATCGATATCCCTTACGCTCATGGCCAAATCGTCGTTTACGCGTTTGATCTGCCAGTGAACGTGCTCGATGATATCACCGAATTCAGCGTCGATATCGCTAGCTGATATGCCCTCCGTTTGAGCCATCTCAACGCACTTGCGAGCAAGCGCCTTAGTGAGCCTGGTGTCCCCTTTCGCCTAATAGCCCTCGGCGCGGATGTGAGACTGAATCCAAAGGTCTACGAATGTACGAACCTTATCGCCCAAAAGCGTCCTCCATCCGTTATTAGGCGATCAAGCGTACAGCGAACCGCTATCGCATCTAATGGTAACCCCTGAGATTTATCTCAAGGATTCCGGCCTCGGGTGATCGAAAACAATAGAACCGCAGCGCGCTGCCATCTGAGGTCGATCGGAACACCACTTGGTCATCACCATTCCACTGGCTCAGCTCCGCCACCAAATCATGGACCGTTAACAGCCTCTCGATATCTGGCGCGTTCCTGACTGGGGGCACACCGCCTGGGCGAACTTCATTATCGGGATTCATGATCAAACAACTCCGGTAAATTCTCAGCCGTTTAGGACCGTCCGGTTAGCCGGACAAGCCATCGCCTAGCTCGACTACAGCGTCTATTCGCAAGGCTTCTTTCAGATCATCTGGATCAATATCGAACGCCTCGGTCGTTAAACGCGCTCTGCGCGAATCGGTCGCTCTGAAGGACGTCGCTATCCGGCGGAACGCGAGGAACGACAAACCTTGGATTTCCTCCTCGTCGGTTACAACCTCGTAGGTACCGGGCGGAAACGGCCGATCGATGCCTTCGATGCAGAAGCTATGTTTGAAAACGACGGAGTCTCTACGGGATCTGACGGTCATAAAACGCTCTCCGGTCACGTTGTCCCTCGAAGCTCCGACGGAGATAACCGCGCAGATCTCGATCACGACATTCGATCTAAAATTACCAACGCCAAATGACAGAGCCCAGAATGACGAGGCCAAGGAACAGAGGAATAACAATCGGCGGAACAAGCCAGTCCCGGACGCGGGATGGTGTCTGAAGCGACATAACAACCTCCCACACACACCCACATTGTCGTGAACTGTGGGGGTTGACTTCTGTAAGGACTAAATTTCTGGACGCTCTTTAGGAAAGTAGGGGTATGAGCGCGTGATCGCAATGGGAGTTGCGCGATAATAAGAAATTTCGTTCTTGCAAACCGCTTGCGGCGCGATCACAGGAAAGTCCTGCACGGCAATAGCCGCGCCCGCGTTCGATGCCTGGCGTCGGGGCCGCAACTATGATGTTTGTGGGCGAACTTGCTCGGTTAAAACGCCGGCCAAGTTCGCCTAATTGCTGCGGCGCCATGTTCCCATTGCGCCGCCCTCCCTCGCTTTCTCCACCATACGCTCCCGCTGTCCGCGACAGGCCGGTTACTTGCCGCTCCAGCCGCCGAGCCACCCAATCAATCGGCGCGAGCACGGGGGGTGTCGCCGGTCAGCTTTGCAGACACGCGCTGCATCTGGCGCGTTTCGGCGGAAATCGATAAGTATGGGTTATTCGCTGCAAATGAACGGCGGTGCTGGATGTGGGACTCGATACCAAAGTGGGTGCGCTACGGCGTCGGCGTGATCGTCACCATTTTTGTCGGGATCGCCATTTGGTACATGAGCCAATGAACGAAACGCCGAATTGGATTGCGTCCGGTAAGGAAGTTGAAGGTTCGACGGGCTGATCCCCTGTCGGTCGCGGTTGTTTTTGCTTACAATTGACCCAACAAAATAGGCAGCCGTGAAACCCTTAAAAGATAAGCAGGAAGAAACTCAGCCTGAGGAACTTCGGCCTCGGAACCCTCAACGCGCGGATATCATCCCGACCGCAGGTTTAGGCTAACTTTGCCGATGAGGAAGTCGCTAAGGCGGCTGGTGCTGAGCTACTGGTAAGATTTCCAATGCTTCGCGTAGAAGTTTACAACGCCGAAACTAGAGTCCGCACCAAAGTCGATGCGATGCGTTATCCAGTAAGTCGTCACGCTCATCCACTGGAGACCATACAATCCGGCTGGCGTCCGCAGGTGTGTTGTGGTCGCGTGGTGTGACGTCCGCCATTCGAGCGGTCAGCCGTAACCCGCGTGATGCAGAGCAATTTCCTCAAAATCGATCGCGTGCTCTTCGAACCCGCCGACAGGAAGGAGACGGATCGCGTTGGCGAACGAAAGCCCATCCAGCGATTATGAAGTTCAAGGCGTTGCAACCGTGTCAACGACAGGCAATCCTTCAGTTCCGTCTGCAATGCAATGTTTGTTCCATGCCATAGTTGCATCATCTGGCAGGTCGACGAGTTCACGCAACTCCAAAAAATCTTTGCGGCCAAAGCCATGCGCTCCGTAGCTCGCGCCTCCGCTAGCCGTCGATTCAATTCGACCACGGCGGCACCAACGCAATCAAGAGCCAGGCGCGCTTTCGTTGCATCATCGTCGGCGGCAAGGATGTCAGCATCACTGCCCATAAATAGGAACGGATGGGTTCAGCCGACGGGTTACGATTGGGACTCATTCTTGGGTCGGACGGTTCGGGAAATCTCTCCTTCTCATCAATCCCGAGAATGCCGAGGCCCTGGCCGCGCCTCCGAGGCGCCAGCAGAAAGAAAGATGGGTGATATGATGCTGTGGATCACTCTAGGCGCCGTTTATCTCGCCATCGGCGCGGTCATAGGACTAGTTTTGGAAGATAGATATTCTCGCAGATCATCCGCAGGCCCACGATCGCTTAAAGACTATGTGCGTTCCGCGTGTACCTACGCGTTTATCTGGCCGATATTATTTTTCTACGGCAAACGGCGATGACCACGGTTTGCACCTAATGAGGACGGCGCGCGCAAACCCTCTTGAAAGACTTACGTCTTAGAGAAACGGACTCGCAGCCGTGTTTAGAGACCGGCTAGGCAGAATTTTTCAAAGTTTTATCCCGACGAGCGCGCGCAGCGCCGCAAACGCTTCGCTAATCAGGAAAATGCCTCGGCGCTCGGCCGCCTTGGGTGTAGCCGCGGCTCTCTCCGATTCGCGAGCGGTTACGTCCTCGATGGCCAAGTCGAGAATCTCAGCATGTGCCGCCTAGCTCCGGCCGCAACTCCCTCTCTATCTTCGCGCTCGGCGAAACATTCGAGCGGCGTGCCGGATTTGCAAGTTGAGTGAGTATTGGCCGGCATGAAGCGCTTCAGGTAGTGCGCGAACCATCTAACAAAAAGGGAACGGACCTACATATCAAGTCGAGGGCCCTATCCCCCTAGGATCCCGCACGGTCCCGCACCTTTTGCCCCCAAGAGTCCCGCGGGGCCGTGCGCCGCCCGTCGCAGAAAGCAGGAAGCCCCATAGACGCCTCACACAACGCCCAGATCACCTTCCGCGCCAATCAACTATGGGAAGAGGCCGGCAGTCCTGAAGGCGAAGAGTTCTATGATCAGGCCGAAGAGGAGCTGCGCAAGCAAGAACGATCCAATCCCGATGCGCACGAATCTTCAGATTGACCACGAGCCCCACTTTTATCTCTGATACCTATCCTCGATAAATCTCACCGATTGCCGTTGCATGTTTTGCTGCACGCCATTGAGCCAATGGTAGCGGTGGTGGCACCGTCGGCAAAGCGAGCAAAGTCGTTATCGGACATGCTTAGATGGCGGCCGTTCTTCGGGTGCCGCTTATTAAGCAGGTTTATGTCTTGTCGCTCTTGCAGCGAGCGCAGATCTTCTTGTGTAGCGAATAGTGTTAGCTGATTGCTCGTCCGGCGTCTGAAGGCCGAGTGAGTGGTAGGCGGTCCAGCTCTTGCGAGGGATCTTGCGGCCGTCACGCAACGCTTCGAGAGCACCGCTGAGATCGGATCCGTAGTTTTCTTCCATTGATGTTGATTGTTCTTATCCCTATTCAGTTTTCAACGAGCCGCTATCAGTTTACGCGCTGTGTGGTTTACATCCGTTGAACGGAGCGGATGGCCTGGGAAGGCGGAATTGGCGCATAAACAATTAAAGCTGCCCCGCATTCGCAGAACGGCTCGTATTCGGTATGTCTCCGCCAACAATGGCGCAGATGAATTCTACCACATCGGTAAAATGCACACGCGCAATCGTCATTGTTTCAAACAAAGGCATATGTGACGTCTACCACGCCTCGAGCCGCGCAAGCTTCGCTATTCCCACCCTAACGTTCAGTTCGGGCTAATCAGGAAGTCTCTATACTTGCGGTCCCAGCCCTTCATATGCCTGAGCAATGCCTGGCGCCGCTGTTCGGGCATGCCGGGGCCGTGTTCTATGAAGTCCTGAACAGTCTTCTTGAACTCGTTTGCCCGCGACTCCGAGCCCTGCGTCAGGTCGCCGTACTGCGCGACGATTTCCGTCACCCGAACTTCTATGTCATCCATCTATATGGTCCTCTGAGGCCTATCTGATATGGTGACCGCGCGCCCACATAGCTAGCTCCGCCTGCTCCGAAAGTCCTTGAACGAAGCGTCGATCAGGGGAGCTTGTCGAGCACGATCAGCTGCCGCTCCTCGCGCCTGCCGGACGCGCTTCCAGGAATGCCTCCAGGGTATCCTTGACCTGCGGCACCTTCACGTCGGTGCTTTCGGGCCCGTCGCTGAAGCGCGCGAGTATCTCCTGTATCTGCTTCTCGGCATCGTCATCATCGCTTATCCTCATGCTCCCATCAGCCCTTCTGCCGAACGGTAAGAGGGCAGCCCTGATATTTTCGAAGCCGGCTCGCGGGTTGCCGTTGGTTTGAAATCCGCCGTCATCAGCGATGTTGCGTACCTCGATCGAAGACATCTCCATCGCCGATAAGGTGCAATGGCGCCCGGTTCGCAATGGCGATGTGATCTCCGTCCCCGCTGGCACATGCATGCGGTCGGCGCCGGAAGCCGGAAATATCGCGGTCGTAGATCTTGCGCGCTAGCGTTCCGGGCTTATGTCAGAAGCGGATAGCACTCGTTCATTACGACTGCCAATTCCAGAATCCCAACAGCAAAGTAGGATCGCATGAACTTCCGTCCGCTTCACGATCGCGTCGTGGTCAAGCGTATCGACGCCGAAGACAAAACCGCTGGCGGCATCATCATTCCGGATACGGTCAAGGAAAAGCCCTCGCAGGGCGAAATCACTGCCGTCGGGCCTGGTGGCCGTGACGAGGCAGGCAATCTGATCCCGATCGATCTCAAGGTCGGCGATCGCGTGCTGTTCGGCAAGTGGTCCGGCACCGAGGTCAAGCTCGACGGTCAGGATCTCCTGATCATGAAGGAAAGCGACATCATGGGCGTTCTCACCGATCTGCCCGCCGCCAAGAAGAAGGCCGCGTAGGCACAGCCATTTTTCCTAATCCTGAGGAGTCGGCGCAGCTGGCGCCTCGAAGGATAAGGCTCGCAATCCAAATCTCATTTCTCAAGAAACCGTCCAATCGCGCGATCTTTGGGATCTGACGAAAACGGAGATTATTATGTCAGCCAAAGAAGTCAAATTCGGCGTTGATGCTCGCGACCGCATGCTGCGCGGCGTCGAGATTCTCAACAACGCGGTGAAGGTCACGCTCGGCCCCAAAGGCCGCAACGTCGTGCTGGAAAAGTCATTCGGCGCGCCCCGTATCACCAAGGACGGCGTCACCGTCGCCAAGGAAATTGAGCTTGAGGACAAGTTCGAGAACATGGGCGCGCAGATGGTGCGCGAAGTCGCTTCCAAGTCCGCGGATGCGGCCGGTGACGGCACCACCACCGCGACGGTTCTGGCGGCTGCGATTGTGAAGGAAGGCGCCAAGTCGGTCGCCGCCGGCATGAATCCGATGGACCTGAAGCGCGGGATCGACCTGGCCGTCGAAGCCGTGGTCGCCGACCTCGTCAAGAACTCCAAGAAGGTCACCTCGAACGAGGAAATCGCCCAGGTCGGGACCATTTCATCCAATGGCGACACGGAAATCGGCAAGTTCCTCGCCGACGCCATGAAGAAGGTCGGCAACGAGGGCGTCATCACGGTTGAAGAAGCCAAGTCGCTCGAGACCGAACTTGAGGTGGTCGAGGGCATGCAGTTCGACCGCGGCTACATCTCTCCCTACTTCGTCACCAACGCCGAAAAGATGCGCGTCGAGATGGACGACGCCTACGTCCTCATCAACGAAAAGAAGCTATCTCAGTTGAACGAATTGCTTCCGTTGTTAGAAGCCGTGGTGCAGAGCGGCAAACCGCTTGTGATTATTGCGGAAGACGTCGAGGGCGAAGCGCTCGCCACCCTCGTCGTCAACCGTCTCCGAGGTGGTCTGAAGGTCGCAGCCGTCAAGGCGCCGGGCTTCGGTGATCGCCGCAAGGCCATGCTGCAGGACATCGCCATTCTGACCGGCGGTCAGGCGATCAGCGAAGACCTCGGCATCAAGCTCGAGAACGTCACGCTGCAGATGCTCGGCCGCGCCAAGAAGGTGATGATCGACAAGGAGAACACCACCATTGTCAGCGGGGCCGGCAAGAAGGCCGACATCGAGGCGCGCGTGAACCAGATCAAGGCGCAGATCGAGGAAACCACCTCGGACTACGACCGCGATAAGCTGCAGGAGCGTCTCGCTAAGCTCGCGGGCGGCGTCGCGGTGATCCGCGTCGGCGGCGCGACCGAGGTCGAGGTGAAGGAACGCAAGGACCGCGTGGATGACGCGATGCATGCGACCCGCGCGGCCGTCGAGGAAGGCATCGTGCCGGGTGGCGGCGTCGCCCTGCTCCGTGCCTCCGAGCAGCTCAAGCGCATTAAGACGCAGAACGATGACCAGAAGACCGGCGTCGAGATTGTGCGCAAGGCGCTGTCGGCGCCGGCCCGCCAGATCGCGATCAACGCGGGCGAAGACGGCAGCATCATCGTCGGTAAGATCCTCGAGAAGGAGCAATATTCATATGGCTTCGACTCGCAGACTGGCGAATACGGCAACCTGATCTCCAAGGGCATTATCGACCCGACTAAGGTGGTTCGTGTGGCAATCCAGAACGCAGCGTCCGTCGCGGCCCTACTGATCACCACCGAAGCCATGGTGGCCGAAGTGCCGAAGAAGAACACCGCCGCCCCGGCGATGCCGGGCGGCGGCATGGATTTCTAATCCTAACTGTTCAGAGCGCAAGAGAAAGACAAAGGCCCGGCACCCTGCCGGGCCTCCTGCATTAGAGCTTGGTTTCTCCTAGGTTACTGTGTGAAAGGACTGGCGGGGGAAACGTTCCTGGGAGGCGCGATCGAGTCAAACTTGCGCCGCTTTGGCTAACTGGCCGCGTTCATTTCGTTGGACGGCGCACGTCCGCTGACGGGCACACTTTATCATCCACCAGCTCGTTTCTTCATCGGGCTGGTCGACAATCACATATCAAACTTGGAGAACTCCTGCGGACGGAGAAGGCCCCGAACAGCAGGCGCTACTCCGTCGGATAGCACACTCTTCGACGTGCCATGCCTGAACGGTTAATGGCCCGCATGATTCGTCGTGGCCGCTCACCAAACGCCAATCGACTGGTCCGTCTGGCTCGGTCCCCGGTAGTATCCGCGTTCGAAAGCAGTCTTTGTGCCTATTCGTCCCGACGCCGGGTTGTCGTGCCGGGCGTTTCCGACTAGTCAATTCTGAGGTAGCCTGCCGCCACCTTGAACGTGACGGGCATCATGCTCACGCTCTATTCCTATCCGCCGCTGTTCGGCGTCGCCGACAACAATGGCTACGGTCTGAAGGTGTTCGCTTTTCTGAAGCTCGCCGGCGTGCCGTTCCGGCACGAACACATTTTCGATGCGTCGAAGGCGCCGCGCGGGCAATTGCCTTATATCGTCGACAACCATGACTGCGTCGGCGATAGCGAGACCATCGTTGTCTATATCACCGAAAAATATGGCGTGACGCTGGACGGGGCGCTGACGTCCGCGCAGCGCACAACCAATCTCCTCATTACTCGCACTCTCGACGATCTCTACTGGGTGATGTCATATTCGCGCTGGAAAGACGAGCGCTACTGGCCCCAGTTCCGTGATGCGCTCAAGCGCGAACATCCGAGCCTTACCAATGACGGATTGATGAAGGCCAAGGAGTTCAACGCCCAGCGTTATTATTACCAGGGCATTGGCCGCTTCGAGGCTGACGCTTCAATGGCCAGAGGGCTCGCCGATCTCGCCGCACTCGCGAACCAGATCTCGCGACAAGGCTATGTGCATGGCGATCGACCGACGACCATCGACGCCGCCATCTATGGCTTCATCGCCAACATTTACTTTTATGATATCGAAACGCCATTGAAAAAATTCGTGGTCTCGCACGAGGGTCTGGCACAACATTGCCGTGCTATCCACGCAGCAATCAGTATGTGAGAAATAATATAAAAGCCGATGCCATGGCGCGCCGGGCCCCTGTGCCTTCATATTAAACCCGGACATACTGATGGTGCAGTCCGCCCAGGATCGGATGGAAGATGATGCGTTCGGCTGTTCTCGGCGGCACATGATATCAGCGCGTCATTGTTCAATGACAAATGGGAGCGCGTGTTTCTTGAAATGATTTGCGCGCGCATTCGCGTATAGCTTGCGCCGCGGAACGATCAACTGATGTCGAATCGCCGCGTTCTCAGCTTCAAGCCGCAACTTCGACTTGAATGGCGAGGCCAGGACGGCCAAAGCGAAACAGTGCAGTCCGATCATTTCGCCAGTTTAGGTGATTTCATCACGTCATCAACTCGGATAAGTTTTTGGTACACACAGGGATTGACGTTTACGTGAACAAGAACATGAGTTTGCAATCAAGTGTCACCCCAGATGTGCCAATCAGCGACGTCGCTGCTCAATTCTGTATCCTCAAGGCACGTCCATCTCTCGCCAAAACCTTAACGTGAGGTTGAGATCAGGGCGTTGGCGCGTAACGTGTGAATATGTAGTCGTGGTCTTTTGCGGGTACATGGCAGGAGAAACATTTTTCATGCAACGCCTGATCGCCGGGCTTTCCGTTCGTGAAGTCTCCGTATCCCCAACCTCCCGTTTTGGCATACCTTTTCGAGTCCTTGACCATGAATTGTACGTTCACGGCCGACCCAGCAAAGACCGATTCAAGATCAGCGCCGGGAAAACCGGCGGCCAACACTTGGTTGTCCAAATCCGATGAGGCTTCATTCCAGTGCAACGCCGCAATTATCGAGCCGTCTGGGAATGAAAGCTTCGCTTCGCGAAAAGCCCTTATTGCAATGTCGTTGCCTAGTTGAGCGCGTAACTGCTTGACTTTTGTTCCCGCCAGCTGCTTCACCGAGATTAACCGCCAGTCGCGGTAACCTGCAGGAATTTTGACTCCATAAATCGGCGAGGCGTCTCCGTCAGTTTGTTCTGATGCGGAGGCTGTGTAGAGAATACCGCCCGCTATCGCAGCAGCGGCAGCCGTCAAATAAGCAATGCTTTTCATGGAATGCTCCAGCGCCGAGACCGGTTGCTTCAATGCCCTTGGTAAAAATCGAAAATAACCGTCCCACCTTCACCGCCACGTTTGGTCGAGGAATCATCTGCTCGGCGAGCGGCTACTTCAGCCGGGCGTTCTTGTCTTCCAAAGCCTTCAGACGACGGCCGTTCGACACCTTCATCCCGGTGTCGCCGCCAGCGCAAGAGGCGAAAAAATCTAACTTCCGGTGGTCCAAACTTCGGCGCTAGCGCAAGTGATCGACGTACTCTACTTAATGCTGGAGGAAGTTCAGGATCTCAGGTCAGCCGCGATATGCCGGATGGGCAATTCTGACGGCATGTACGAGTATCCTCGAAGTTTCTGCGGCCTCGGATGGCAGGACTGTTGCCCGGTTTTCTCCGTTGTAAGTCTATTCGACTAACTGCGTCTTCTAATGCGCGTGTAGCTATTTGAAAGTAGACCGCTGCGAGGGCACTGAACAGTCCGCTCCCTCTTCGTCCAATCCAGACCGACCTGAAAGAGCGGTAGTCGCCCGGGAGCATTATCGCTTTGACTTCAACGAGCCTGTAGGCTGCGGCTCAAACTCGAAATTTCCGATAGATTTGACACCCGAAGCTCATGAAAATGGATGCTTGGCGGCTAATTTCTGTTGTTGGCAGCAAGCTGCTGGAACTGCCGCTTCATCGCATTGACTCTGGAGATGTATGCCGCCACGAGATGATCCCCGCATCGCTCCGTAGCCCTCATTTGGAAGCCACGGCGCGCGTATGCGGTGGCAGGGCCTCCGCCACAGAGATGGATAAAGGCGGCAAGATCTTGCCGTTGTTGCTCGTTGGCCGGCTTGTTACCGGACCGAGTGAGGACGTCAGCCAAATTTCGGTCCAAGTATATCGATGCCAACTCGACGGCATGGCTGGGTATGACGCGGATATAGAGGCCGAGGCCACAACCAGAATTTTCAATTGATTTCGCTCGGATGCAGAGATGTGCGACCTCGGCATAGGCAGGATCGGTCATTTGGAACAGGCCGATGGCGCTGGATGCCGGCTGATAGATATTGAAAGGATTGAAACTGAACCGCCAGCGCCAATATGTCCGATCTACCGGGTTGCCCGAACTTTCAACTTGAGCGAGCGCCGCCAATAATTCCGGCGAGATCGAACGGGTCGCAAAGGTTCGAAACAAAGGTCCGTATTGCCGCCACGTCTCGGCAGGCTGTTTGCTCAGTCTGTGGCCGACGAAAAAGAGCAACTCAGTCGGTTTGCGGACCACCTGAACTATAAGGTTGATCAACGCGAAGGTGGCAAGCACGATCGCGACAATGCCTGCGATCCGAACCGATTGCGGCGCGTTGGTGATCAGTCGCTGCGCCCACTTTACGCGGCGGCCCCAGCGACCAAGTTTAACGGCGAAGCGCTTGGATGTTCTGGCCATACTTACCGAGAGTGCAGACCCGGCAGTGGTATGGCGTATGTCTTAACGTTTCACGACCTGTAAAGCGGGAGCTGCGCTAGTTCGCGTTGCCGCGCCCGTGTTCTGGCTCGGGTTTCGTTGGTTCCGGATGGGTACGAGGTCTGCTTAAATTTCTCTGCAGAAGGTTCGAAAGAAGAAGCTCAACGCGCGCATCGCAAGAGGTGATTTGGGTACATTTGAGTCGAGGCTGGCGGCAGAACCAGCGATACGCCAGGGCTCACATAAACTTCGTCGCACAGACACTTATCGACTAATGGGTGGCTGGTCATCCGCGAGCGCAACGAGCCGGAAGCTCCTGAACCAATGCCTCCCTTCGGGGAGGCATATTTCGTTGCCCCGATCCATCGTCATGCCGCACTTAAACTTGTCTCCACAAACTCCCAATCGAGCTCCCCAGCCAGCCGCACCATCGGGTGCCAAGCCGACAGTGGAAACCACGTCGGCGCGCCGCGAAGAAGCCCCCGCACATGAGGGATATGGGCAGGCCGGGGCCATGGTCTATTGCCGTTCTTTAGCGTAAAGCGCTTCCATCTCAATTAAATCCCCATAGGCGGTTGTGCATCTGCCAGCACGCAGCTTTATCCCGTTCGATTCGATGTGATGGGGTCTGAACGCCAACCAAGGTTTGTCATCCCGTGCCATTTCCGACCACACCTCCGCCACTCGCCCGAGCTTTAACCGAGCGCAGCTACCGTCAGCCGACCCCCGTTCAGATCGCCGTGCTTGCAGACGAGGCTGTCGATCGCGACCTTCTTGTTTCGGCGCAAACCGGATCCGGCAAAACAGTCGCTTACGGGCTGGCCATTGTAAAAAACCTTCTGGGTGACGCCGAGCGGTTCGGGCAGGCGGCCGCGCCGCGTGCGTTGATCGTCGCGCCTACGCGCGAACTTGCCTTGCAGGTCCATCGCGAACTCGCATGGCTTTATCAATACGCTAATGGGCGCGTCGTCTCGTGCGTCGGCGGCATGGATCCCCGCCGCGAACAGCGCGAGCTTGCCGAGGGCGCCCACATCGTGGTCGGCACGCCGGGGCGATTGTGCGATCACTTGCGGCGCGGGCGTCTCGACGTCTCCGAACTAAAGGCGGTCGTGCTCGACGAGGCCGATGAAATGCTCGATCTCGGTTTTCGCGAGGATATCGAATTTATCCTCAAGACCACGCCGGAAACGCGCCGAACGTTGTTATTCTCGGCAACTTTACCGCGCGGCATCATCGCGCTGGCAAAGCAATATCAGCAACAGGCCTTTCGGATCGAGGTTGCTGGCGACGAAGGCGGTCATGCCGATATTGAGTACCGCGCCATCAGAATCGCCGCCAGCGATGTCGACCACGCGGTGGTCAACGTCTTGCGATTCTTTGAATCGCCGAGTGCGCTGGTGTTTTGCAACACCAGAAATGCTGTCCGGCATTTGCAGGCGACACTTCTGGAACGCGGCTTCTCGGTGGTCGCGCTGTCCGGAGAGTTGACGCAGAACGAGCGAACGCAAGCCTTGCAAGCCTTGCGGGACGGACGCGCCCGAGTCTGCGTGGCGAGCGATTTGGCCGCGCGCGGCATTGATCTGCCGAACCTCGATCTCGTGATCCACGCGGATATTCCCAACGATCCGGAGGTCATGCAGCATCGCTCCGGCCGTACCGGCCGGGCCGGTCGAAAGGGTGTCAGCGTATTGCTGGTGCCGCCGGCGCGACGGCGGCGCGCTGAACTGCTGCTGAATTTGGCTGGCATCGAGGCCACCTGGGGCACGGCTCCCCAGCCCGAGGAAATTCGCAACCTCGATCAGGAGCGTATGCTGTGCGATCCGCTGCTGACCGAGGAGACGACGAACGACGATTTGATACTGGCGCAGGCCTTGCTTGCCCAGCGCTCGCCGGAGGATATCGCCGCGGCGCTCGCCCGGCTGTACCGCGCGCGGCTTCCGTCGCCGGAAGACATTCTCGATCCCGGCCCGAGCACCGGCCGGCCTCCTGACGATCGCGGTCGAGACAAGGGCATCCGATCACGGCGTGGCGACGATCGCTCGGCCGAGCCCCGATCAAAGAGACGAAAATCATCCGCGCGTCACCAGATGATAGAGGGCGGGGTCTGGTTCCGCGCCGCCATTGGACGCAGGAAGAAAGCGGAAGCGCGCTGGCTCCTGCCGATGATTTGCCGTCGTGGCGGTATCGAGAAGCAGGACGTCGGCACGATCCGCGTTCTGGATACGACGACCGAGTTCAAAATTTCCGAGCGAGTCGCGGCATCCTTCGCCGCCAAGGTCCGGCGTCCGGACAAGGAAGACAATATCCGCATCGAGCCGCTGGCGGACGCCGTCCGGGATCATGCGCCTTCGGAACGGCGCTCACATCAGCCTCGGCACGAATCCGGAGACATCGATCGCGGCACGCATCGCAGCGACCATTCCGATGGCGCGACAAAACAGAAGCTCTACGGCAAATCCCGCGAGGAAAGTGGCGTGAGATCTGGTAGGACACCGGACTTCGAGAAGAAAAACAAGCACCGGAACAAGCCTGCCCACACTGGACAACCACAACTGGCAACTGCGTCGCATGCGAAACGCAAACCAAAGAACAATCGTCGTGGCTGATCTGTCGCATGCATGTACAAGAGAGCCGGCTCCGCAAATCTGAACAGGGCGATACTCAGGATGCCATCGTCCACGAAAAGCCTGCGGATCGACACCGGGGGCGCTGTCCGATACGAGCGAACCTCAGGGCCAGGAGCTGGTCTATGCAGCACGTATTTCGCTCGATCGCATTCACATGCAGATCGACGACAGGAACGTCCAGCTTGCGCCGGGCATGGCCGTGACAGCGGAAATCAAGACCGGCCAACGACGCGTCATCGAGTATCTATTGTCGCCACTGCTGCGTTATCGCCATGACGCCGCGAGGGAACGATGATGATGACAAGAGAGCCGAGCGCCTGGCGCAAGACGAGCCGACCAGAGAGCAGCCTTAATCTGCTGATGAGTGGTGGTTAGACCCCCATGGGGCGCCGACGATCTGTGAGAGTATTCACCGCTTTCGCGGTAGCTCTAGATGGTCACGGCTTGGCAACTTAACTCTGATCCCGTCTCATACGGTTGAGCAGCGAGGCAGCATCCTGCAATCGCCCAGCTTCATAAATGAGCTGTTCGATATCCATGGCGACCTCGACGCCCTCAGCGATAGCGCCGTTTTGGACACAGGCCTCGGCTGCCTTGGCAATGCGCGTCGCTTCGCTCAATCGGGTGTGAATCTCGGCAATGATGAGCTTGATTGCCGGTTCGATGCTGACGCGCTCCATCGGGCCCTCCGTGAGTTGGCTCCACTACCGCTCTGCGGCCATGCGAAGTCGAGCGGAACCTGGATAATCTTATGGCGAAGAGCGGGGACGCCGGATCACGATGTGATCGCAGGGGGGCTGAATGGAGGACGATGGGCTATTTCGCCGATGCGCGCCGAGGTTTCGCCGGCGGCTTGCCGGCCATCAGATTTCGTAGCAGTTTGACGGGATCGGCTCCGATCGCTCGCACGATCGTCACGAACTCGATGACATCGATCCGGCGTTCACCGCCCTCGTATTTGGCGACAAAGGACTGAGGCCGCTTGAGACGGCGCGCCAACTCATGCTGGGTCAGGCCGGCCTGCTTACGGGCAGCCACCATCAGGGCGCAGAAGGCGGCCTGATCTGAGGAATGGACGGTTTTGCCGATCCCGCGGGCGGAAATGGTCATCGCCCGGGCAAGCTGATCCCGAGACAGGATTATCCCAAAAAAGGATAATATTAACTTTGAAGTCCGATGTTGGACCGCTCAACTGGACTTCGGCGGCACGGCAAGCGAACTGCCAGCTCATGATTAATCCTCGAATGAACGATCTGAGGTCCGAGACCGGGCAAGCCGAGCCGCCCGCGCGAACCTTTGCCCCTTCTGTGGTCCGATACATCAAGTTGGGGCGGGGCGGGCAGTGGACGGATCAAGCCCTGGATCAAGGGATCATTCCCTTCGGTTATCCCAAAATTGAGCACCCCATCTGTATGAAGGGCGATTGGGCGCTGGCCAGACAGCAGTTGGCGCAGATGGGACGAAGATCAGGCGGCGTCAGCAACGGATTGAGGGAGCTGCGGGAGTTTTACGAACTACCGAACGACGCCTTGTGGGTGACCTGCGCTCGAGGTCATTTCTGGTGGGCTTTCGCCGACGGCGGCGTGGTTGAGATCGAGCCTCCTTTGCCCGGCGGTCCGACCCGCTATCGGTCTACGCGAGCGGGTTGGTCGAACACAGATCTCAACGGCGAGCCGCTGACGGTCCGTAGCCTCAGTTCGGCGCTCACGAGCACCGCGAACTATCAAATGACGATTTGCGCGGTCAAGAAGGCGAACTATTTGTTGGCCCGCATTCGAGGGGAGGTCGATCCCCTCAGGACGAAGGCCGCAGCCCTGATCAAGGACCAACGAAATCTGGCAGCGCAAATGATCTGCCAGCTCGACTGGCGCGATTTCGAGACCCTGATCGATTTGATCTTTGCCCGGGGAGGGTGGCAACGGCAAAGCGCAGTGGGCGGGAATCAGGCCGATGTGGATATGGTCTTGACGCAACCGATCACAAACGAGGTTGCCTGGGTTCAGGTCAAGAGCCGGTCAACACAGGCGGAACTCGATGACTATGTCCGGCGGTTTCATAACGACGGCAGTTTCCATCGCTGTTTCTTTATCTACCACAGCGCGCCAAAAGTCCTCAGGATGCCCGACTCCGTCGATTTGCATCTTTGGACGGCTGAGCGGGTAGCTGACGCCGCAATAGAAGCTGGGCTGTTTCGGTGGCTGATTGAGCGAATGCATTAACCGCGATAATTGGAAGCCAGCTCTCCAATTTTGAGGTCAGCCAGGTTCAGAGCGTTCGGCCTAGATATCGCTCCGAGATATGGAAATCACAACCGATTCATCAGACTCAAGTTCTGCCTGGATCTGCTCTTAGTACCGTCAACCGCGCTCACGCAGTGGCCGCCACGTTCCACGATGCGCTGTCATAACCGGTGAAGTGGGCTTCGAGCTCTGTCATCGCGAGACGCTCGTATTCATAGGCTTGCGCAAGGAGCGTCCATCTTTGCGCAGGACGGAATGCTGCGGTCTGACGATAGAGCGAAGCGATGGTGCGATATCGACGCACGTTTTCCAGGTCAGCATTCCCACTCATACAACAAACCCCGTTTCTTGTTGACGCGGGAGACTATGCAGCGAGCGATTTTCGAAATCGTTAGCGGATTTGACAGCCGGAGCGAATGGTTTCGGAACTGTTTATCGGATGACAACTGATTGTTCCGTGGCAGTCGCGCCCAAGCCCCAGCTTTGAGGCGGGCCTAATCCTTCGCCTTCAGTCGCGCTTCATTTTCGGCAATAAAAGCGCGGATCTCATCGGACATGTTCAGAAGCTTCAACCATTGCTCTTTATACAGAGTCACTGGAAAACGTCCCATCCCGTAAACGGAGAGGCCACCTTTGTCACTCACCTTCATGCGGGTGCCCTCTGAAGCTCCCTTCTTCAGAGCATCGTTCTCCCTGCGGAGACGTTCGAGCTCAGTTTTCATATCGTCGTCCGGCATCTCATCTCCCTTTCGTTAGCGTGATGATATCATGCTAAGCTCTCACTCTCACCTCGTCGCCATTAGCCGCCCGCGCCCTATCGCCGGCAAGCCGCTTCTCGGCGGCTTGCCTTAGCGCACCATACGAACGGGTACAAACTGCTACCGTCTCAAGCGCCTCCGACCAGCGAGCGGGATCAATCGCGGCTGCCGTCAAAGCGTACGTGATGCGCTGCCGATCAAACGCTTCCATTCGTCAAAGCAGCGGCAAAACCTGCCTCGCCGCAAAAAACTTAGCCCATATGGGCCATGCTGCCTCAGCGGCCGCAGGTTATCAAGGCTCAGGAGCGACGATCGATCAAGACAAGTGATTGGCTGCGCATTGGTCATGAAGGTCAAGACGCGATGAGAACAGCAGCTGTCCATAGGTCTCAGATGACTCGCAGCCGTATCCTTGGTGCGATCTTCCTCTGTTTCATAGCCAATTGCGCTGGAGCGCAAGCCGCAGATCACCAGCGTGATCTTGGTGTCGCTGATCAACGGCGCTGTGAGCCCTCGGATAAGTCGGCTAACTACATCAGCGTCGACGATCTGGATCGCTTGCGGAGGATGTCGAAGGGGAGGCCAGAGACCGTCGCCTTCTCGCAGCTGAGCCTTGAAAATGGAGCGGTTATAACTGAGGCACTTAGGATCGGTCCCGCCGGCGCGTTCTCCGCAGCACGCGTCCTTCGCGACCTGGCCATTATACAGGCCCTTGATCAACAAGCGCGCTGCGAGTCCGGAAAGTGCGACAAGGATGCCATCATTTCTCAATTCAAGGTCGACAGTCCGACGGACCCAAAACGTCAGTGGGGCGAAATCAGGGATCGTTGGGTGAAATTTCGTGATGATGACGCAAGTGCAGCTCAGGCTTGCCTAGGGAAATGGAGGACGCGACCTGCTGCACCCGGAGTTGCCGTGGCGGAAGTCAGTCAAGTCAATCCCGGCAAATCGCCTCCAGGAAGTCACGGCGAAGGCTCGACGAGCGATGCCAGGAGACCATCGAAAGAAGCAACCCTTGCACCTGAGCTTGTTGGTTTGAAACCGGCCGAAATCAGGTTCTGCCAGGTCCGATCGACCGATGCTCAGGACAAATCCGAGGTGTCTGACGAGCAGGTTCGACAGCTTCGCGACGACTATCGCAGAGGCGACGTCACCATTCTTGCCGACATGAACCCCAAGTATCGTGAACCGCTGGAGGAGGCGTTGAGGGTCGGGCCAGGGGCCGGCTACTTTGCGCACCGTGCTTTGCGCAACCTCATCATCATCAAAGAGGTACAACAGCAAGTCACCTGTTCAGCCGGGAAGTCCTGTTCCCCGAGCGACGACATTCGAGCGCTTAAACGAAACGATTCGTGGCCGGAGACGTTGGCGCTTTGGAAATCGGTCCGTGACACTGATCTTGAGAGATCACTACCTTGCATGAAATATTCGAAAACGCTGCCCACACTCGAGCTGGCACCGGCCGTTGTTGCCTCGACGGAAGATGGAAAGAGTGGCGGTCATGCTGTGTGCGATTCCGACTCCGCTCATGCCCCGATTATGGTTTACTTTGCAAAGAACCAGGCGGTCATAGGGGGCGCCCAGCTCGCAAAGTTGGCCACCGCGGCGGCGCTAATGAAAGAATGTCCGAGCCTCAGGGCTTCCGTCGCAGGCTATACCGACCAGGATGGTCGCCGGCGGTTTAATATGAGACTTAGCCGGGCCAGAGCCGCAGCGGTTGAAGCCTACCTCGTCCACAGCGTTGTGAAGAGTGATCGTGTTGAAATACACGGCTATGGGGTGCCTCGATGGTTGTCCGCGCGGGCAACGCGTCAGTCAAAGGCTCACGACCGTCGGGCAGAGATCCGAATAAGGAAGATGGCCGAGAGCAATGATGAAGATTGCCTGTCGCGAACTGACAGCTGCGTAAATTGCGGTCGTTGCAAGCCAGGTGAAAATCTTACCTGCTCAAATATTGGGATCGTGTGCCAGCCAGGACAGGTTCGATGCGTCAAACGGTACGGAAACGCTCCAAAATAGTGTTCCGCCACACCGAGAAAAAGTGCCATGAACTATAGCACTAGCTATTCGCTTCTGAGCGACCCCGCCAAACGGAATTGGGACGCAACGCTCATTGGTGAAATCGCATTGAGGCCAACGAAACTTCTTTACAGAGTCTTGCTGATCGCAGCCGTATCAATAGTCCTTGCGACTCAACATCCGACATCATCAATTGCTGATCAATCAGGGGCAACAAAGAAGGCATGGCGCCTCTGCCACGGAGCGGATGGCACGAAGGGCACACCCACAGAGAAGAAGGTTGCCGCCTGCGACGAGATTATTCGGAATCGCGGCGCGCTCGCTTGGGGATATGGTCTGCCCCCTGAAAAGTGGTCCTCCCTGAATTAGGCTATTAGCCGTTAGAGAGGACATTGGAATGCCCCAGAAGAAGCACAAGGCGGAAGAGATCGTCGCGAAGCTGCGCCAGGTCGATGTTTTGCTTTCACAAGGCAGATCGGTTGGCGAAGCGGTTCGTTCGATCGGCGTGACGCAGTTCACGTATTACCGGTGGCGCAAGGAGTTTGGTGGCCTGAAGGGCGATCAGGTAAAGCGCTTGAAAGAGCTTGAGAAAGAGAACGACCGGCTGCGCAAGGCAGTGTCGGACCTGACGCTCGAGAAGCTGATCCTGAAAGAGGCTGCCTCGGGAAACTTCTGAGCCCTTCCCGCCGTCGCCGCTGCGTCGACCATGTCATGGTGAAGTTCTCCGTCTCGGAGCGCTTTGCCTGCAAGGTTCTGGGCCAGCATCGCTCGACCCAGCGCAAGAAACCGCAAAGCCGACCGGATGAAGAGGCATTGACGACCGACATCATCAGTCTGGCCTCACGCTACGGCCGCTATGGCTATCGCAGGATCACGGCGATGCTGCGGTCCGAGGGTTGGACGGTGAATGCCAAGCGTGTCGCGCGTATCTGGCGGCGGGAGGGGCTGAAGGTTCCTCAGAAACAACCGAAGAGAGGCAGACTCTGGCTGAATGACGGATCGTGCGTCCGGCTTCGGCCCGAGCATCCAAACCATGTTTGGTCCTATGACTTCGTCGAGGGCCGGACCCACAATGGCAGGAAGTTCCGCATGCTCAACATCATCGACGAGTTCACCAGAGAATGTCTGGCGATCCGGATTGATCGCAAGCTCAACTCGACCGACGTCATCGACGTCTTGTCGGACCTGTTCATCCTACGCGGCGTGCCCGGCCACGTTCGTTCTGATAACGGGCCGGAGTTCATCGCCAAGGCAGTGCGAGAGTGGATTGCAGCTGTCGGCGCCAAGACCGCGTTCATCGAGCCCGGAAGCCCTTGGGAGAACGGCTACTGCGAGAGCTTCAACTCGAAGCTTCGCGACGAACTGCTCAACAGTGAGATCTTCTACAGCCTCGCCGAGGCCAAGGTCATCATCGAGGCATGGCGGCGCTACTACAACACCGAGCGACCACACTCATCGCTCGGATATAAACCGCCGGCGCCAGAGGCCATCGCCTGGCCTTCAAAGCCAGCCGGATCGCTTCCGCCAGCAGCGCAAGCAATGGCCGAAAAGCCGATTATGCATTAAGACTGAAACCGGACCACCTCATAGGGGCAGGCCACTGCCGGGCTTTGGATATTACGACGATTTTTCAAGTCGGAATGCTTACGCTACAGCCCGGACCAGGCTTGACCGAGCCGACGGCACGGTCCTGTTTGGTCTCGAATTACTTGGAAACTTGCGCAAACTGCCGATGCATCCTGACGCTGCGATCGCAACCGTATGCGCTCACGAGTTCGGTCATATTTTGCAGTTCAAGCGAGACCTGTTCGGCATCGTGGACGCGAGCCAGCCCAATGTAAAGCGATCGGAGCTTCAGGCGGATTACTTCTCCGGCTATTTTGCCGGCCTGCGACGACTCGAACGTCCGTCCTTCCCGTCTGAAGTGTTTATCTCCACGATGCGGAGCTTGGGCGATGATAACTTCGCCAGCAGGAACCATCACGGAACGCCAAGGGAGAGAGCAAAGGCCGCTGAGCGAGGTTTCAACTCTGCATTTCTTGAGAGACGCTCGCTGGGCGATGCGATTGCCGACAGCACGACATACGTGATGACGTTGTAGCGTGGCACCTTGCCGCCGCTTGCATTAAGGGATCTTCGCGCGGCCGCTTCGTTGTTGGCGGCCCAGCCGCAGAACTTGCGGCGCCCGGGCCGAGCGGCGAGTGTTTCTATCACGCAGACGCTCTACGCGTTTTTGTTCGGGACAAGGTGGAGCCCGGCACGCCCGAGGGGTTGCAGGACGAAATCTACCATGGTGTAGCGGACGCCGCCGATGGCGATCATGCTGATGGGTTTGGTCAACGGCCTATGGAGCCGCTTCGGCAGCATTGCTGCCGACCTTCACCCCGGAAGAACGCACCAACTTCTTCGCCGCTGCTGGTTATGAACGGATTAAGCCGAATCCGCTCTAGCACCAGGGAATGCATATGCGCTTGCCCCCAACCGTGCCGAGTGTGACCGGCTTCGGGGCTAGTTGGCTTGGGTTGTTGAACACCGAGTTATGTCCACCCCAAAATTGCGAGGGGTTGCGGACGAATGAATTGCTGCCGCCCCAAATCTGGCTTGGATTGCGAACGAAGGAATTGTCGCCGCCCCAGATTTGGTCAGGTTTGCGAATGACAGAGTTTGGACCGCCCGCAATCTGCTTTAGATTCCTGGCGACCCATCCATTCTTGCCGACGATTTCGTTGTTGTCACCGAAGCAGCCGTTTCCACCAAATCCCTTGGTTAAGCACGTGGTGAGTTCGCGAATGGCGAAGCGCGTGGCCATGCAACCGGCGGCGGCGTAGGGCATTCCTCCACTCGAGACGACACACTGGACCGCGATTTGCTGGTCCTGGTTGAGCCCCATGTTGAAGAGATTGGCGCCGGCGCAGGTCGCGGCCGTCGCATAGTCGCCGCGGGATTCGACCGCACATTGGACAGCGATTTGTTGTTCGCGGCTGGCATGCTTGCCCAGCAGATAGCCGGCTGAGCAGCCGGCAAAATTTTCAAAATCGCCGTTGGACGAAGCTCCGCATTGAACAATTGCGCGCTGATCAGACGTGAGGCTCTGTCCGGCGAGGGATGTGCCGGCGCATCCGAGGAAGTTGCTGGTGTCACCACTCGAGTTAACGGCGCACTGGACAACTGCGCGTTGGCCGGGAGTTAGGTTTTTCACGACCCATGGAGTGGCGCAGCCGAGGAATCTCGCCGTGTCGCCTCTGGCATTGGCGACGCACTGAACGGCTTGTTGCTGTTCAGCCGAGAGGTTTTGGTCTGCCCACGAGGTGCCTGCGCATGTAAGGAACGATGATGTGTCGCCGCGAGCGTCAGTCACGCATTGAACGATGGCCTTCTGGTCTTCAGAGAGGTTTCGGTTTGCCCAGGAGGCGCCGGCGCAGCTTACGAAACGCGATGCATTGCCGCTGGAGGTTGAGGCGCACTGAACGGCTATTCTCTGGTCTTGAGAAAGGTGGCCGCTCCAGGAATTGGCAGCGCATCGCGCAAAGGCGGACGCATCGCCGCGCGACTGGAGACCGCAATTTGCTGCGATGCGCTGGTCATCCGAAAGCTCGATGCCGAAATGCGGCGCCGCGCAGTTTGCAAAATTTTGTGCGTCACGGCTTGAGATCGCGCAATCAAGGATGGCCTGCTTGTCCGGCGGAAGAATGATTTGCTGGCCGACGCAGCCGGAGAACCTAGTGATATCTAGCTGGCTCTGCTGGGCGCACTGACGTGCCAGATCGCGGGCATTGAGGTCGGGTGGGAGGCTGAAGCTGCTCGTCGGAGGAATAACGCCGTTGGACTGGTCCAACAGGTATTGCTGGACCAGGCTGCACGGGGCGGGTCCCATTGGGCCGCTGCACATCGGGCCGTTTTCGCCGTTTGAATTCAGCACTCTCACCTGGTTAGGTGCGAAGAAAGGAGGACTGTCTCCCGGCACGCGTTGCCCGAGGGTGTAGAGCTGGATCGACGCGCAGGGCGCCAGCCCGAAGGGACCGGCGCAAATAGGTCCGATCCCGGCCTGATTACCGACGACAGGCATCGACATTTGGCGTGCCTGCTGCTGCAAAAATATCCACCGGCGGACGGCATTGCATGGTCCAGGTCCCATCGGGCCGTTGCAGATTGGGCCGGACACCGGATCCACCTTGATCTGATAAAGCGGGATCTGCGCGGCCTGTTGCTGCATCTGCATCCATTGCTGGATAACATAGCAAGGCGCCGGTCCGCGTGGTCCATTGCAGATAGGCGCGGGACCACTTCGTCCGGCCATCGGGGGGCCGGTCATCGGCGGTGCGCCCGGCATTGGAAGAATGGCAGGCTGTGGCAGCGCTATGCCGATAAATAACAGAGAGCTTAGGAGTGTGACGAGAGCAAGCACGCGTTTCATTTCACTCTCCGGTATGATCGGGGGGGCATCTATCGCGTTGCATTCAGAACAGCATTCAAGAATCACCCGTGGTCGGCACGTTATACCGGAGCCCAGTTGCCCTCGGAAAACTCACGCAGGTTTGCCGGCGCTCGTCAGGCTTTTCCGTTCCGAACTTGAGCGTTTTTGAACGGTGCCAGCGATCGTGGCTTGGCCAAACTTGATAATCCAAGGCTTGTGAGGCAACATGGCCCAATTGGGCTAAGTTTTTAAGTGCGTCGGACTAATGGATCCGTTTGATCAGCAGCGGCTTGTATCCGCCCTGACTTTTGCGGCGATCGACCCCTCTCGCTGGACAGAAGCATTGGAGGCAGCGGCAAAATGCACCGGCTCCTATGGTGCGGTGCTCCTTCCTATCGCCGGCAACATGCCAGCCGTCTGCGCCAGCGCATCCATGGAAAAGGCCTTCGACGTCTATACGCGCGACGGCTGGATCGATCGCGACGAACGCCATCGCGGCATGTCGAAATTCCTCAGGAATGGAGTCGTGACCGATGACGATTCCACATCGGTTGAGGCCCGTAAGCACTCTCCATATTATCAGGAGTTTTTGGCGCCGTGTAACCTATGGGATTATGCAGCTGTACGCATGGGTCGAGGCGAGATGGTCTGGTGTCTGAGTCTGCAGCGGACCATTGGCCAAAATCCGTTTTCCGCCACGGAGCTGGAATGGCTCGCAAGATTGTCTGATTCTCTCGATTCAGTGGTCCAGATCAGTGCCGCGTTGGGATTAGCCAAGGGCGAAGCTGCGCTGGATGCTTTTGATTTTTCGGAGCGAGCAGCGCTCCTGCTCGATAGATCGGGCCACGTGGTGCGTGTGAATGCAGCCGCAGAGCGATTGATCGGAGACGATTTCCAGATTTCTGCCGGACGAGTGTGTTGCCGCGATCATAAATCGAACGATCTGCTGGTTCGCTCGATCAGAACTCTGCTGTGGAGCCATAAAGCCTCAACCACTTCTCCTATCGTCTTTCCTAAAGCATCAGGTGGCAAGCTTGTCATCTATCCAATGCGGCTTCCGGGTCTCACCACATCCCCGTTATCCGCCTTCCACGCGATCCTGGTGATATCTGATACGGATGCACCGCACGCGGCCGCCGTGGCGACCATCCGCGATGTTTTCGATCTGACGGCGGCAGAGTCCCGCCTTGCGGTTGCCATCGCGACCGGCAAGGAACTGGAGTCGTTTTCAATCGAACGTCGGCTCTCGAAAGAGACCGTGCGCAATCAGCTGAAGTCCGTCTTCCTGAAGACGGGGACAAACCGCCAGGCGCAACTGGCCGTAGCTCTCTCGACCCTCATTCCGAAGAAGTGACGCGCATCAGCGCCTAATGAGCCCGAACGGCGATTCGCAAGATCGAAGTAGATTATCTCTCGTGGAACTGAGAAGCCGCTTCGCCAGGGGGGCGTTTCGGTGTCGCACAGATTTGTCAGCGCGCAAGTGACTGCCCACAAAACCCATAAAACCGTGGGATTAATGTCAGGACTTTATCGCACGCTTCCGCTGAAACGGAATTCATGACCCAAATGGGTCAATCAATTAGCGGCGGACGTATTTAGCATTCACGTTGTCTCTATCGGCGGACAACGATGAGTATAAAAAATCTTCTGCAGTTCGCAGCCCTCGTACTTGTAGTCTCTACGGTCGGTATCGGATCTGCCAACGCAGGTTGCGGAGAATTCCTCTATCGCGGCGGTTATACCGTCCTCAGGAACTCCTGCAGCCAGACCATAACATTCCGTTGGAGAGACCAGGGTTCGTGCCGCACCGGTTGCGCCGCAAGAATCGGCGGTGAATCAGAGCAAACCGTTACCCAACCCAGCGGAGATTATCGCATCGTTAGCGAGGATTGATCGACAACCTCGATCTCGCCTCGTCATGCTGCTTCAAACGGAGGGGACGATGAATGTTAGATCTGCAATTGCCATCGGCCTCGCATGCGTCCTGGTTGCCGCATCGTGTGGCGACGTGTTCGCCCAGGCCAAAAACAACATGAGGGACCTTCGCGACGTTACAAGGTCACGTTCTAGTACATCTAGTGCAAATACTTCCAGTTCAAATTCCAGTGCCGAGGCCAGGACACGAAACACATCCACCCAGGCGCCGAACGACTATCTCGATCGTAATAAGGTCGGAGATACCCTCAGGTCTCCGGCATATTAGGTGTGGGCGCGACTGCCAAATTCAAATTTATCTCAATGACGGAGAAGTCGAATGTTCAAGCCTCTCATGATTGCTTTTGCGGCGATCCTCATTTGCACGAATTTCGCCATGGCGGGCCACGGAAAGGCCACTGCACCGCAGAATTCGTCCAGCCGGGTCCAGTCAAATTGCGGCGTGCCGGGAATGAAGGTCACGCAAAGCTGCGGACCTCGCGGCTGCTGCAGCCGGTCAGGAGCGTGCCAATGCGAACACACATCTGAAGGCGGCACCACGCCGTGCACCGTCAGATAGTCCTACTGCTCCTGATGGCGAGGCGGACAAAGGAAAGCATGCGCGCTCTGCTGCAGATCGGCGCGCTTGGTTGCTGGATGCATCTGCCTCGCCGCGGCCGGTCAAGCAGGCAAATTATTTGCTGGCTCGCATTCGAGGGGAGGTCGATCCTCTCAGAACTAAGGCGCTAGCTCTGATCAAAGACCAACTTGATCTGGCGTCGCAAATGATCTGCCGGCTCGACTGGCGCGATTTCGAAACCCTGATCGATTTGATCTTTGCCCGGGGAGGGTGGCAACGGCAAAGCGCCGTGGGCGGGAATCAGGCCGATGTGGATATGGTGCTGACCCAACCGACCACAAACGAGACTGCCTGGGTCCAGGTCAAGAGCCGGTCGTCACAGGCTGAGCTTGATGATTATTACCAGCGGTTTCGAAATGACGGCAGTTTTGAAAGGCTACGATGAACCAGAAGTCCTCCGTTCGCAGTTAAGCCGCTTTAGTCCCATCAGCGCTGACGCTGGACACGGCGGTGTGGCATGTCGCCCGAGGCGGTGGTGCCTCGGCCCTAAAGGCGCATCGATAAGCGTTTGGGCACAAGGAACGAATAGCAGATGCTTGATGTCAAATGTGGTCGCTGGTCGATCGTATGCGTTGACCCCTCATAATTCGGGATCTGGGCTCTCCAATTTTGAGGTCAGCTCGGTTCAGAGCGTTCTGCCTGGATCTCTTGAAATGACTTGCCTGCACTTTCGAGGGTGGCATCAAGGCGGCAAACTGTGCGTAGCCTGCGGATAATGACATCACAATATAGCGGGTCGATTTCGATCCCGTAGCCGCGGCGGCCCGTTTGCTCGGCCGCGATCAATGTCGTGCCGGAGCCGGCAAAAGCATCGAGGACAATGCCTTTTCGATGCGAACAGTCCCGGATGGCCTCAGCCACCAGCGCCACGGGTTTGACCGTCGGATGAAGCGCAAGGTCGGAACGATCGTTACCGAAGCTGTTCACGCCCGCGTAACTCCAAACATTCGTGCGGTAGCGACCATGCTTGCCGAGTTCGACATTGTTGATGTGAGGGCTAGTCCCTGATTTGAAAACGAACACGAGTTCATGCTGAGAACGATAGAGCGATCCCATGCCGCCATTATTTTTGGCCCAGACACAGATATTTTTGAGTTCATGATAGGCATTCCGGCCGGCTTCCAGCATTTCCTCGATATGGCGCCAATCCATGCATTGAAAGTGAATCGAACCATCGACGGAAAATTCCGCAAGGTTCGTAAAAACAGATGTCAGGAACGCCGTGAACTCCGATTGTGACATCTCGCCCGAGGCCATTGCGAATTCCCGGTGCTGCACGCTGCCCAAGCCTCCAACGTGACCCGCGATCGGAACGTTATAGGGCGGATCGGTGAAGACCAGCTGCGCACGGGCTTCGCCCAACAATCGCTGATACGTCTGCCGTTGCGTGGAATCGCCACAGATCAAGCGATGGCTGCCGATTTGCCAGATATCCCCGAGCCGCGTCACAGCGGGACCAGAGGGAAGCGGAATGTCTGTGTCAGCAGGCTCGTTGCAATTAGCGATGTCGAGCTCGCCGATCAAAAGATCAATTTCCGGCAGCTCGAACCCCGTTAAACTGATATCGAAATCGATGTCGAGGCTGCTCAAATACTGAAACTCCAGCCCAAGCAGGTTGCGATCCCAGCCGGCATTCTCCGCAAGCTTGTTATCGGCGATCACATAGGCGCGGATTTCGGCTTCGCTCATCGCCGATAGGCGCACCGTCGGAACCTGGCTCATCCCTACGAGCTTGGCGGCTGCGACGCGGCCATGCCCGGCGATAATGCCGTTGCCATCATCGACCAGAACCGGATTTGTAAATCCGAACTCTGTGATCGCTCGTGCAAGCTGGTCGATTTGCTTCTTGGAGTGGGTTCGAGGATTGCTCTTGCGCGGATTAAGGGCTGCGATGTCCTGATAAACAATGGTCAGGTTGGATCTGTTTGCCGACAGTGAGCTCATTCTTTACCTCCGTGACAGGAGGTAGCTTATTAGGCACAAAAAACCGCAGGTTCATTCATATTAAGTCGGCGTATTGTAGTTAACGACCCCATTGAGAAACGTTCTCCAGGTCATGTACCTAAGCTCCGCGCGCCGTAACGCCATTCGCGCCGCGCGTTCATGCGGCGGACCGGTCCACCAATCTTTATTGCGAATGGTAGGCCAACCCTGAAGACCCAAGCGGTGATGGCGCGCCCGCAGCCAAGCGAGGTAGCGGGGATACCTTGCGGTCGCTAACGTCAGTTGCATCTCGTTGAGGACAGATTTCGGGGGGCGGCCGGTACGCCACCTTAATTCATCTCGGCGCTCAATGATCGGAACAAGCCAATCCGGAACGGGACTGCCGCTGTTTTTCTTCAGAAGTTCGGTAAGCTCTGCCGACGTTGGCAAGTGACCTTTAGAAATCTCGCGCTCCCAAAAGCGGAAGCTGCTTTTATCAAAGTGATCGTAGATGCTGTCGGCCTGCTTCTCGCCAAGCGTCTCGAAATGACTTGGAGTCCGCTTTGATGCCAATGCCAGCGCATGCTCGCGCTGCTTGGTCGATTCAAGATCGATGGCGGCGCTTTCGCCTGATGACGTTCCTTGCTTACCGTCCATCATTCGCTTCCTTCAGAGCGGTCATGCCAATCGGTTGGAGGCTCAAAAGGACGCGTCGCAATACAAGTGCTAGCGCCTATGTCTTCTTTCGGCCTGCGACCCGAGGCAACCAGTCGCGTTTTTCGAGTTCGTCTTCAAAGATTCTGAGGTAACTCTCTAGGCGGTTGATAAAGTCGAAGTCGCTCGGAGAATAGGGACAACCTTGGCGAGCGCACTCCTCGGCATCGGCACGTTGTTCCTCGATCATCTTCAGAAAAAGCTCTCTGGCCTCAAGTATTTTCTCAAGCCGATGGAGCTCGTCATGGTTTATCGGACCGGTGAGCTTAAGTTTTCCGGTGTTATAGTTAAAGTGCAGGTCATCGGGATGAGGCAGAGGAAGGGGGCGGCCGCGGTCACGGCAAGCCTTGGCCCTCGCGCGATAATGATCTTGATAGTCACGGTACGTCACGTAGTGAGCAGTAACCTCGGCGAGCTTTCTTTGTTCGGCTTCTTGGATCTGATGGATAGAAGCGTTTAACGCTAGACGATTGCCAGCGAGACCCATAGCGGATTGTTTTCGTAGCAGCGCTTCTTTCGTGCTAATGGTGGATGTGCGGTTGCCCTCGCGGATGCGAAGCGGCTTGTGCGAGTTCGCAATGATGAGATCATCAAACGGAAGGGTCTGCTGACGTTGCCGCATTCGAGCTTTGCGTGAGGAGCCGAGCGGGTTACCGCTTTGCCCTTTCTTGAATCGAGAGGATTTCGGCGGTCGGCGATATCCAACTTTGTCCTCGTCGGCCACGTCCTCCCCAACGGGGCTTACGCGACTTTCCGACTCCTTGTCAGCGTCCGGCGGATCAGTCTTGAAGGTCTTAGACATTGGCTCCTCCAGTTTTGGCTCGGAGTAGCCTTTTCGAAAACAGAAAAGGCGGACTCCGAGCGTGATTGAACACGCTTCATCAGTCTTTCCTTTTCTGCTTCGTTCGCGAGACGATTTCATATCGTCTGGCCGATGCCATGTTGTGCGCACACAAGACGGCAACAGCGGCCCTCACAAGGGAGCACGCGATCGACGGCTCGTTACGCCCGGACCGGGTTCCCGTCAAGCGCTAATATTTTGGGGAGAGTTTTGGCCGGCTTTGTCACGTTAGCGGATGATAGGTGCGACAAATCCAGCATTCAATCGCGATCACGCCGCAGCAGTCGCCTCTCGCCACGTCTGCATGGCTGAGGCTCGGAATGCCCGGTGCGTCTTCGCTGAGATGAGGTGACGCTGGACGTTGAAGGTGTTGTAGGTGGCGGCGTGGACGGACAGAAATCGTTGGGCTGATCCCGCACTCTTGAACCCCTGCATCTTGCGCTCCCGTCGTCGGGTCGGTTGATGCGAGTTCTCCGCTCGGTTATTGCGCCATCGCCCGCGCTCATGGCGACGAGACAGCCCAAGCTCACGGGCGGCCGCGCCGAGGATCGAAGATCGTCGGTCACAAACTTGACCGGAACAGAGGCCATTTCTTGAGCAGTTTCCGCAGTAATTTCAGTGCCGCCCGCTTGTCCCGCTTGCGCTGGACAACAACGTCAACGACTTCGCCTTCGGCATCGACGGCGCGCCATAGATAGACCAACCGGCCATCGATCCTGATAAACACCTCATCGAGATGCCAAGTCGAATGAGGCTTGGGCCAGCGTCGTCGAAGGTCAGCTGCGATCGTCGGTCCGAAGCATCTCACCCAGCGGCGCACCGTCTCATAGGACACCATGATTCCGCGCTCCGCCAACAGGTCCTCGACATCCCGGAAGCTGAGGGTAAACCGGGCATAGAGCCAGACGGCCTGCTGAATAATCACGGGTGAAGCGATATCCGGCGTAGCTGAGTTTGCTCATGATCGACACTGATGGCCGCAGATCAGCGTCGGCAAGCTCAACGACGTGACTATGCCTTCATCAACGGTCATCCCAACCGTGACATCGATCAGCTGCTGCCGTCGGCATACCGAACGCGGACTTCCGAGCCGTGGCCTGAAAACGCCGCTTACGCCTCAGTAGCAGCGCATGACGTTGACCGTCTTGCCGCCGCCGACGGCGACGCTCTCCTCGCCGCAGCCGGGCACGTAGGGCCGATCCGACGGTATCACATTTGGAGGAAAGCGATGCGCCCAGTTCCAGGGCACGTCGTAAGTGGTAGTGTAACGGACCTCGGTCGGTCCGGCGAACGGCGCCGTGATCGGCCCCGCAGCGGGTACGTAAGCGCCATAATCATAGCCATAGCCGGGCCAGAAATAGCCGCCGACGCCCCTACCGCGATGGCGGAACCCGTGCAGTCCATTGAACGCATGCGCTCCCCGCACCGTGGCTCCCGCCTGCGGCGCGGCTACGACACCAGCGCCGCCCGCTTGCGCAATCGCTTCATTGGTCGCAAACGCCAGCGCGATCGCGCCGACGGTAGCAAGCGCTCCAAGCTTCCTGTAGGTCATGGCACGCTCCAATTCTTTGTTTGTTTGACAGCCCTTGGCCGTACGCTAGGCGCGTCATTTCGCGCCCGCAAACGTATGTTTAATGTTTGGTTAAGATGTAAATTTTAAGAGGTCAGCCCTCACGCCCCAGCCGCGGCGGAGCGCCTACATTACCGGTGCGGCCGAGGGCGACACCATCGAGCTGTCGGTGTTCCGCGCTGCTCAGGCATGCCCAGGGCCACGTCCTGTTCGATACCGGCTGCGATCCTTGATCGCGGACAACACCGAAGCGCGTTGGAGAAAAGTCCGCCACCCTTGGCTTGGCGGTCCTCGCCGTTTGACCATGTACGTGGCGACGCTTGATTGAGCGACCTCAAACCCAAGCTTGAGAAGTTCGCCGTGGATGCGTGGCGCTCCCCAAAGCGGATTTTCGATGCTCATCTGCCGGATCAGCGTGCGCAGCTCCGTCTCGATCTGAGGTCGCCCTCCCAGTGGGCGCGATCTGAGAACCTGCAGGATCGACGGAAACCAGCGATACAGCCGGATAAAGAACCAGCGATCATGGTTCGTTTGTTCTCAGCTTCAAGCCGCAACTTTGACTTGAATGGCGAGGCCAGGACGGCCAGAACGAAACAGAGCAGCCCGATCATTCCACCAGCTTAGGCGATTCCGTCACATCATCAACTCGGATGAGGTTTTCGGCACACACAGCCGTGAAGGACTTTACGCAGGTTGCCAAGGATCAGGAATTACCGCTCGATTTTGATCGCGACGAGCTGGCTCGCCGAAGCTGCTCTCCGACGACACTATCGGGAACCTGGAAGAGACCGCCAAGCTATTGGGGCAGTCGGGAACGGCCCCCAGGCGGTAGCGGCTAGACTCCCATCATCTTTATTTGAGTTCTTCGATGAAGACGACAACGAGTTTGCTCGCAGCCGTCATCTTTTGGCTCTGATCAATGAGTCCTGAGCCTAGTTTTTTAGTCGGCAGCGACCAACCCGGCCAACTGTTTAGGCTGTTAGATGGCCGCCTGCCCGAGGCACCGGCTGCCCGAAAGAAGGAGAAGCCGGATTTTGAAATCTTGCTGGCGTTGCCGCCAAATGCCGGAAGTCCGCATGGTGCTCTGCTGGCGTTAGGTTCGGGTTCGCGGGCCAATCGCAGGCGCGGAGTTGTCGTCACCCTCGGTGCGGATGGAAATGCTCTCGCCAGCCGGGTGGCGGACCTCACGCCGCTCTTTACGCCGCTTGATGCCTATTTCAAAGAGACCAACCTCGAAGGCGCGGCAATCCGCGGCCATGAGTTTCTTCTGTTTCAGCGCGGCAATACCGGTACTGCCGTCAATGCCATTGTTGCCTATCCCTTGGATGCGATGCTGGAATTTTTGTCTAACCCGACTGTGGTGCTTCCCCCGCCGGATATACGAAAGGTCGATCTTGGTGTCAGCAAAGGCGTACCGCTGGGCTTCAACGACGCGGCGGTCCTTCCCGATGGCCGGATCGTCTTTGCGGCTGCCGCTGAAGCGAATTCCACTGCATATGACGATGGCGCACTGTCGGGCGCTGTTGTCGGGCTAATGGACAGGACCGGCGCTATCCTGAACAAGCGGTCGTGGTCGCCACTCGTCAAGGTGGAGGGCATCACCGTTCGCTTGGAAGGCGACAGCATTCACCTCAATGCTGTCACGGATGCGGACAACCCCGAAATTGTAACCACCCTTTTATGAGGCGGTTCTCAACTTGAAGTGATGCCTACGCGTCGGCAATAGGAGTCCCCACGCCGCGGGAGCTGTGCGCGATCACCCGCACCCAATCATCGAAGACTGTTCGTCTGATCAGCGCCCTAAGCGCCAGCCTTCTTACATCCGGTCAATCCTGGTTCGAGCTCGCCGATGCAATTTTCCGGCACAGCTAAAACCATGAGGTTGCGAGCCCGTGTTACAGCAACATTGCCAATGCGTCCTACCTCTGTATCGGTGCCGTCTATCATGGCGCGGATTTGCTCTTTGTTGGCCACATACATTGGGGTGCGCAGCGCATCCACGGCGAACTGCTCAAGCTCGGGTTTAGCGTCGCTCAATCAAGTGTCGCCAAATATATGGTGAAACGACGCGGGCACCCAAGTCAGGAATGGCGGACCTTTCTGCGAAACCACACGCCGGACGTCGCCGCGATGGATTTGTTCGTTGTTCCAACCATCGGCTTCGACCTACTCTATGCCTTCGGCATCATCCGGCTTGATCGCAGAGATCTCGTCTGGATCGGCGTCACAACCAACCCGACGGCGGAATGGGTTGCACGCCAGATCACAGAAGCATTCCCGTGGAATGAAGCGCCGCGCTACATAATTCGCGATCGCGATCAAATCTATGGCGCGGTATGGCGCGGTTGTCACACGCCGATTGCGCGCCATGGGCATCCGGGATAGGCCTATTACACAAGCGTCGCCCTGGCAGAATGGCTTTGCCGAACGGCTGATTGGATCGATCTGGCGTGAGTGTGTGGACCTATCATTGTCCTGGGCGAGGCGTATCTGCGCCGGATACTCAAATCTTATGCCGAATATGAAAACCGTACGAGCAGCCCTATCTTAATACCACCAGGCCGTGGCAACATCAGTACCAGACGACTTGGTCGGCGTCGCTAGAAGACACATGCCACGTCACCCCGGAGGTGTGTCGCGCGAACTGCTTCGCTATGCATTTAAATTCTGATTAAAGCCCGCCGCCCGGAAGGAAACCATATTCCGAAAGATGCCGTTGCGCATCTGGAGACACCAAGTAAAGCGCGAAGCGATATGCAGCTTCCCTGCGATCGGCATCGCCGCTCGTCAACGGTATGGTCAGCCCGTAGTCGATAGGCATGGCGAGTGGTTGAGGCACTTCGACCCGCGTGATCGGAACATCCGGTGGTTTTTCCGTTCCGACACTGATCTTTGTATGTGAGCTGCAGTAGCCGATAAAGACGTCCGCCACGTGCCGTGTGAAATAATAATGAATCGCTGTTTCGCCCGCAGGCAATTTAGGGCTGGTTGGTCCGCCAACTAGCTGCCGCGCGTTCTTGATGAGCGCCTCTTTCGCGCCTGCCCGAACGGTATCCGCTCGATCGAAAAGTAGCCAAGCGTAATCACCGCCGGGATCGGCGCCGGGCGTCGACGTTCCAATCTTTATGGACGGCTCGAGCAATTTATCGAGCAGATTTTCTTGCGTGAGACCCAGCTCCGCGCGACCGGTCACACATAGTCGATTTCTGGCGAAAATGACCGGACGCGTGCCGGTCCCCTCCTCGAAAAGCCGCTGCGGATGTACCATGTTGGCGGAAACATACACATCAGCGCCGCCTTCCTTCCGAATTCTGTTCAGAAGCAGGCCTGCCGGGTCGAACGTGAATTCAATTCTCTGACCCGTCGCCTTGGTATAATCTTCTGCGATCGCAGGGAGGACGCCGCGTGTGCTTCCAGCTGCAAACACCCGCAATGGGGCCGTCGGTTTCTGCGCGCCCGCCCGGTATGTGCCGATTGCCGCCAGGGTTAAAACGCTCGCACATGCGGCTGCGATACATCGAGCCTTCATAGTTCAACCTGTAGCGAAAGCCGAATAGTCCGCGGCGCACCCAACATACCGGTGGCTGAACCGGTCGCGTTATATCCATTCTGAGCTGCCGGCGTCACGTTGGCCCAGTAAAACTGATCCGTGACATTGAAAACGTTGAACCTGAACGTGACCGGCTTGCCGGCAATGGTTTGCGCATAGCGCATACCAAGATCAAGCACAGCGTAGCCTGAAACAAACGTTGTGTTCGCGTAGTCCGTGGGCCGGTTTGTTGCATAGGTGACATTCCCGGTGAATGTTAGTCCTTGAACAGTGGGAACATGATATTCGACGAACCAATTCGCGACGAACTGAGACAAGCCCAGAATTCGTCGGCCGTCCGTTTGAGGCGATCCTGTATCGTAGAGCCGAGGGTCAATGAACGTCATCCCGCTGAACACGGTCCATTCATCGTTGATGGCACCTGATGCCATCAGTTCAATTCCACGATTGATCTGTGTCCCTTTCACGGAGAAAACGTTATCCGTTCCGGTGTAAGCGTAAGGTCGCTCGATTCTGTAGAGCGCGGCATTCAAGTTGAAGCGCCCGAAATCGAATTTTGCGCCGAGCTCATTTTGATTGCTTCGATAAGGGGCCAGAGTCTCACCCTGATTGACCGTGCCAGCCGGTGCGCTGTCGCCTTGCTGCAAGCTGTCCGCATAGGTGTAATAGGTCGTTATGTCTTTACGTGGCTTGAACATAATGCTGCCGAGCGGGCTCCACCCATTATCATTGGATGCACTCGTGAGGCTGCCAACCGAATTGTAGTTATGGGTGTCGATCCAGCTGTTGCTAACAGCGCCCAACACGGACCATTGATCGTTGAGAGCAATAGTGTCACCCAGCGTTAGCGACTGCTGGAAGGTGTTCACGGATCTGTAGCGGTTTTTGAAATCCGGAAAATTCGGCTCCGGATAGATCAGCGGATTGTTGAGGTTGGCGCTTCCAGCTGTGATTGCGCCAATCTGAAACGGCCTGTAGCGATCCCAAGAGAAGCCGTTGGTGGCGAGAACCAGATCGTGCTTGAGTGAACCTGTCTCGAAACGGCCGTTCAGGGCGGCTTGATTGCTGTCGACTGTGTCAAGGCTAAAGGTCGTCGTCGCTGCGGTCGTTACGTAATTTCCAACGTTGTTCGTGATCGTATTTGTTGGAACGGTGGAAGCGCGATCGCTCGTGTTGCGCGAGACCCCTGCGGAGAAGCTCCAGTTCTCGTTGATATCATGCTTGATGCGGCCACTCAGAAACGTTGTCACATTGTCGTCGCCTCCCCACGGCTGGCCATAACCAACCCGAGTCGGGTCGACAGCAGCCGGAAAGAGGACGTTCCTTGCAACAGCGAACGTTCCTGGAAATCCTTCTGTCTTGTAATGATAGATACTCGCATTTGTCTCGAGGACCGTGTCGGGGCTAAAGTGAATATCGCCCCCGAAACTGGCGAGCTGACGCTTTAGTCGACTGTTGTCGACGTAGCTCTTGCCATCCTGATCGAGAAGGTTCAATCGATAGCCGAAGCGATGCTCCGGGTCGGCGAAGCCGCCGAGATCCGCGTGCGCGAGCCACTGGCCCTGCGAAAGATAGCCCGCCGTTAAACGTTGCAATGGTTCGGCGGTCGGGCGCTTCATGATGTAGTTGAAGGTGCCGCCCGGTTGAGCCGGGCCAAACAATGCGCCAGCGAGGCCGTTCAATACGTCAATGCGTTGGAATTGTTCGATTGGATAGTCAGTCGTTGCAGCGATATTCAAGCCGTCGATTCGCGTATTTTGCACGACGCTCGCTTGAACACCGCGAGTCTGCGGACGAATGTTCTCGCCCTGAACCGAAGGGATGAAGCGGAACGCTTCACGCACGCTTTGGATCTGCTGATTCTCAGCGAAACCTTCTGACACTGTGTTGACCGAGAACGGAGTGTCGATCAGTCGTCGCTTGCCCAAGGGGCCGAGTTCAACGCTGTTGACCTTGTAATCGCGAGTGACGTCAGCATTTGCGCTGCTGTCCGGGCGACCCTGCACATCGATCGTCGGGAGTTGAATGTCTTGAGCCGATGCGTTTCCGCACAGAACCACCAGAATCGACAATGTAAGCAATCTGCGAAACCGGTAACGCTTATGACGACGGTCATACGGCATCTGGTCTTCCTAGGCTGCAAGTAAGGATATATACATATACATATAACGATAGGATTGCATGGGATGCAAGACGGCACAGCGTTGGAATTTTGTGATGAGCATCGGCGGATATTGTTTGCTTCTCAACTTCGCGTTGCAGATCGAACGGAAGTTAGCGTTCAAACAAAGACTGAATCGAATGAAGCTGTGATCGGCGCTGTTATGCCGGCGTTTCGCGCGGCGCGGCTTGATCCTGTCGTGGCGCTGTCAAGTCAATAGGAACAAGGAACGGGGAATCATGACGGGATTTGTAACAAGGGCGACACGTCTTGGGTTTGTCGTCGCGCTCGCCGTTCTGGCGATTGCGGCACCGGCGGCTGCGCAGCAGCAGGGGGAGCACTCGGCTGCGGCTGCGGCGGGATCTGGGCCGTCGGCGCATCCCGCGACCCAGCCTTCACCGCGGTCGGCGTTACCGACGCAGCCATCATCGTCAGTGCCGGTGTCTTCCCAAGCAGCATCGACGCCGACGCAGCCGTCCGCGCTGCCATCGTCCGCATCGCCAACGACACCGTCGTCGTCGGTGACATCGCCCACGCCGTCTTCTTCTTCGGGTGCGCCTGCGGCTGAATCTTCGTCCGGGGAGGCGGCGGCTGCATCGCCATCTTCTGAGACGGCTACGGCCGCGCCGTCGGATCAATCCGCTGCGCCAGCTGCCGCGCCAGCACCGGATGCCTCGTCCTCCACGCTTCCGCAAGACCTATCGCCGTGGGGCATGTTCATGCAGGCCGACATCATTGTGAAGGCGGTGATGATCGGGCTTGCGTTTGCGTCGCTGGTGACGTGGACGATCTGGCTGGCGCGGGGGCTGGATCTGGCGGCTTCGCGGCGGCGTGCACAGAGCTGCTTGCGCAAGCTGGAGCGTGCTGACACTCTTGCGGCGGCACGGGCAGAGATTTCTGAGGGGTGGACCGGCAAGGGTCCGGTGTCTGATTTGATGGAGGCGGCGGAGAACGAATGCAGGCGCTCGAACGATCTGTCCTCTGAGGGCATCAAGGAGCGTCTGGCCATCGCGCTGTCGCGTATCGAGGCCAAGTCGGGGCGCGACATCGCCCGCGGCACGGGCTTGCTTGCGACGATCGGGGCCACCGCGCCGTTCGTCGGGTTGTTCGGCACGGTGTGGGGCATCATGAACTCCTTTATCGGCATCTCGCATTCCAAGACCACCAATCTTGCGGTGGTGGCGCCGGGCATCGCCGAAGCCTTGCTTGCGACCGCGCTCGGGCTCGTCGCCGCGATTCCGGCGGTGATCATCTACAACGTGTTCGCGCGTGCGCTTTCGAGCTACCGGGCGCTGCTGTCGGATGCCTCCGGCGAGATCATTCAGCACATCTCGCGCGACCTGGAACGTCAGGAGCGGGGGCTTGGACCGTCCGTGGTGCCGCTGTCGCGCGGCCGCTCCGCTGCGGAGTGAGCCCTCATGGCGGTATCTCTGAAGAACCCGCAGGACGGCGGCATCGACGAGCTGAGCGAAATCAACGTCACCCCGTTCATCGACGTGATGCTGGTGCTTTTGATCATCTTCATGGTGGCGGCGCCTTTATCGACGGTGGATATCGCGGTCGACCTGCCGGTGTCGAATGCACAGCCGCAGCCGCGTCCCGACAAGCCGGTATTTTTGACGGTGAAGCAGGATCTGACGCTGGCACTTGGCAACGACGAGGTGCCGCGCAATACCCTTCAGGCAACGCTCGATCAGCAGACCAGCAATGACCGCGAGCAGCGGGTGTTTCTGCGCGCCGACGGGACGGTGGCTTACAACGAACTGATGAAGGTGATGAACCTGTTGCGCGAGGCCGGCTATCTCAAGATCGCGCTGGTTGGGCTGGAGGATACCGGACAGGTGCAAGCAGGTAGCGTGGCCGCCGGTAGCAGCGCGCCAGCGGCGGCGACCAAGCCATGAGGATCGACTGGCACGATCCGGACGGGCGGCCGGAAGGCGCGGTGACCAGGGCCGCGGCGCTGCGCTGGACCGCGGCCGGGCTTGCGGTGGTCGCGGTGCACGCCGGCGGCATCTGGCTGGCGTTGCACTGGCCGGCGCAGGCCGAGACGCCGGGCGATCCGCCGGCCGCGATCATGATGGAGCTGGCGCCGCTGGCGGTGGCGCCGGAGGTGCCGCAGCAGGACATCGCGCCGGGGCCGCAGATGGAGGAGGCCGAGGAGGAGCAGCCCGAGCCGGAGAAGCCGGTCGAGGAGAAGCCAGATCCGACGCCGCCGGAAGTGAAGGAGGCCGAGCTCAAGCCGCCGCCGACGCCGAAGGTGGAGAAGGCGGAGGTGGTGCTGCCGGCCAAGACGGAGCCGCCGAAACCGAAGCCGAAGAAGAAAAAGAAGAAGGCGCCGCGCACCACCGCGCCGCAGAGTTCACAGGCGCAACGCGCCGATCGCGCCGCCGCGCCGGCGGAAGGTATGGCCTCGTCGATGTCGCCGAGCTCCTGGCGCGGCGCGCTGATGGCGCACCTCAACCGCCACAAGCGTTTCCCGTCCGGTGCGGCGGGTGCAGGTGTTGCGACGGTCGCGTTCACGATCGACCGCTCCGGCCGCGTGCTGTCGGCACGCCTGGTGCGCTCGGCCGGCGATGCCGCGCTCGACGCAGAAGCCGCCTCGCTGCCGCGCCGCGCCAGTCCCGTTCCCGCCCCGCCGCCCGATGTCGGCGGCGGTTCAATCACACTCGCCGTTCCAATCAGGTTTAGTCGATGATCTCAGAAAATCTCACACGAACACGTCTGTTCACCCTTGCCGCCGTCATCGCAATAACGATGACTGCGGCCCAGGCCCAGCAACCGGCGGTGCGCATTCTCCCGCTCCAGGTTCATCCTTCGCTTTGCACCGATTGAACTCAAAACCTTACTCCTTCCGCTGCGCAAACTTGCTGCGAAATTCCGGCTAGTAAGGTCGGTACATCACCGCTAAAGTGAGTTCTGTCTTATGCGGTCAAGCAGTGAGGCGGCGTCATGGAGCCGCCCGGCTTCATAAATGAGTTGCTCGATATCCATTGAGACCTCGATGCCCTCAGCGATAGCGCCGTTCTGGACACAGGCCTCGACGGCCTTGGCAATGCGTGTTACTGCCGAGTTTGCTGTGAATCTCGGCAGTGATGAGTTTGATCGCTGTCTCAATACTGGCCCGCTCCATCGGGTCCTCCGAAAAAATTGGACCCCTTACCGCTCTGCTGCCGCGGGAAGTCGAGCGAAACCTGGATGATCTAGTGGGGAAGAGCGGAGACGCTGGATCACGATATGATCGCAGGGGGCCTAAATATGGGGAGGTTGGGCTATTTCGCCGGCGAGTGCCGAGGCTTGGCAGGCGGCTTGCCGGCCATCAGATTTCGTAGCAGTTTGATGGGATCGGCGCCAATAGCCCGCACGATCACAACGAACTCGACGGCGTCGATTCGCCGCTCGCCCGCCCTCGTATTTGGCGACAAAGGACTGAGGCCGCTTCAAGCGGCGGGCCAGCTCATGCTGGGTCAGGCCGGCTTGCTTGCGGGCAGTCACCAACAGCAAGCTGATCCCGAGACGGGATTATCCCAAAAAATGATAATATTAACTTTGAAGTCCGATGCTGGACTGCCCCAACTGGACTTCGCCAGCAAGGCAAGCGAATTGCCAGCTCAATGATTAATCCTCGAATGATCGATCTGAGGCCCGAGACCGGGCAAGCTGAGCCGCTCGCGCGAACCTTTGCCCCTTCTGTGGTCCGATACATCAAGTTGGGGCGGGGAGGGCCGCAACCTGATCAGATTCTTGGCCGTGACGGCCTCTCGGCACGATAGGCGTGTTGCAGTTTTATGAGGCTCCACACGCTCGGACCAAAAAATTTTGCTGGACCTCTCGATCGCCGATGTCACGATAACTCGCCATGTTCAAATTTTTCTCGACGAAGATCAGCCGACCGCGGAGAAACTCCATGACATCGTTCGCCCGCTTCCCCGTGCTGGTTGCCTCGGTGATCGGCCTGGTCATCGGCTGCTCCGCCAGCCCATCCCTGGCCTGGTGGGACGGCGGCCACATGCAGATCGCCTACGTTGCTTACAAGCAGCTCGACCAGCCGGTCAAAAACAAGGTGGACATCCTGCTTCGGCTAAATCCGGACTATCCGAAATGGACGGCCGGCATCACGGACCGCAAGACCGCGAAGCTGTATGCATTCGTTCACGCCGCCACCTGGGCGGATGACATCAAAACCAAGGAATATAATTACACGCGCGATAAAGTCGACAGCCGACGGCTGGCCAGAACATCGGGTATGCCGACAGGAACCAGCATCCTTACTGGCACTTTAAGGACATCCACTTCTCGCCGGACGGGGTGGCGATGTCGGCGGCCGGCCTCCGTTGACCTGGTGACGCAGCTCAACCTGATGATGGCGGTGCTCCCGGCCGCCTCCGGCGCGTCGGACGATGTGAGATCGTATGATCTTGTCTGGATCCTTCACCTGGTCGGCGATGCGCATCAGCCACTGCACGGGATTGGCCGGTTCACCCAACAGATTCCGAATGGTGATGCAGGCGGCAACGCCGAGCAGGTCATTCCGGCGAATGGCAAGCCGATGGCGCTTCATGCCTGCTGGGACAGTATCTTCGGTGGCTACGTCTCGCCCGCGGGCGCCATCTTCGATGCCGAGGACAAGGAAGGGCTCGACAACCAGGATGTCAGTGATGCCGCGGCGAAGATCGCCGACCCGTTGAAGTGGATCGAGGAGAGCGCCGAAGTGGCCAAGGAATACGTTTACGTAGCCCCCGTGAGCCTAGGCAAAAACCCGGTGCTGCTGACCCGTGAAACGAACGCCCGCAATATTGCCTTGAGCCGGGCCGCGCTGGCGGCGGCCAGGCTTGCAAACCTGATCAACAATGCATTGCGTTGAATCCCGGCGAGTGGTCAATCGCGATCACGCCGCAGCAGTCACCTCGCGCCACGTCTGCATGGCCGAGGCTTGGAATGCCCGGTGTGTCTTCGCTGAGATAAGGTGACGCTGGACGTTGAAGGTGTTGTAGGAGGCGGCCTGGACGGACAGAAATCGTTGGGCTGATCCCGCGCTCTTGAACCGCTGCATCTTGCGCTCCCGTCGCCGGGTCGGGTGATGCGAGTTTTCCGCTCGGTTATTGTGTCATCGCCTGCGTTCATGGCGACGAGACAGTCCAAGCTCACGGGCGGCCGCGCCGTAGGATCGAAGATCGTCGGCCACAAGCTTGTCCAGAACAAAGGCCATTTTCTTGAGCAGTTTCCGCAGCAATTTCCGCTTGCACTGGACAACAACGTCGAGGACTTCGGCATCGACGGCGCGCCATAGATAGACCAACCGGCCATCGATCTTGATAAACACCTCATCGAGATGCCAAGTCGAATGATGCTTGGGCCTGCATCGTCGAAAGTCAGCTGCGATCGTCGGTCCGAAGTATCTCACCCAGCGGCGCACCGTCTCATAGGACACCATGATTCCGCGCTCAGCCAACAGGTCCTCGACATCCCGGAAGCTGAGGGTAAACCGAGCATAGAGCCAGACGGCCTGCTGAATAATCACGGGTGGGAAGCGATATCCTGCGTAGCTGATTTTGCTCATGATCGACACTGGTGGTCGCAGATCAGCGCCGGCAAGCTCAACAACGTGACAATGTCATCCTAACGCCTACGCAGGGCGCTAGGAAATATCTGGCAAGGCTGCCGATCTACCCCCTGATCGTTCGCACTAATCGGCAGCCTCCGATTAGCTTCCTATCAACGAGTAGCCGCTTGAACGCCCGCTAGCGCGGCTTGGAGCGCCACTTCTTTCGTATGATCGAGCGATGTTTTCAACACCGTTCCACCTTCACCTTTTAGACCTTCTAACACTTTGTCGGCGGTGACCTTACGTACCAATACGAAGAGCGCAGCAGTCCCAGGCTGAATTGCGGCGGCAGTTTCTTTCATCCATTTGTCGTTGATGCCGACATCCGTTAGATATCCGCTAAGTGAACCGGATGCTGCGCCAAGTGCAGCCCCTGCCAGCGGCATCAAGAAGATCAGGCCGATAAGTGTTCCCCAAAAAGCACCCGAAACCGCACCCGTAGTCGTAGTGTTGAGTAGCTGGTTGAGTTTGACACGGCCTTGAGCATCCTTCGCTGCGATCACCGCGTCGCCGAGCTCAATCAGATATTCCTTCTGCATCGTCAGCAATTTCTGACGAACCTCTTCAGCCTTTTCTTCCGTAGGAAACGCGATCACGACTAGATCACTCATGTTTAGGTTCCTTTTTGAGTCCAGTTTCCTTCGAGAACATCCACGATGGGCGGTTGCTTTGATCTAAGTCAAAGACGAGTGGCATGGTCTTTAGAAATGCATGGACTGGCGAGAAATACTTTGCCTTAAGCCTTATATGCAGGAAGGATGAACGAAATGCACAAGTTTCAGCGAGGCGTGGACCATAAGCTGCGGGTGCCCCAGCACGCTGACATTACAGGTTTCTGGACCGGCTGCTGCATTCTTAATTCTTGGTGAAACCGAGCTCGGTCTGTTTCGCTACCCTTTTCACGATCTTGCCGAACTCGCGGAAACTCTCGACAGATTTAAAGCGGTCCGGCTTCAGGATCAGTTTGGTTTCCAGATACTGCACGCGATCCTGCGGCGTTCCGTCGGCGTAGAGCGACTTTGACTTGGAAACACTCGCCGTGCGGCTAGCAGGCTGTTGAAAAAGGCCAGTCGCGGCCGAGCTGTGAGCATGATTCATTGGCTTTGAAGCGATTTGGATCTGATGGGTGCGCGGTGGTGACAATCTGACTGGCGAGTTGTTCAGCTACGTTGATCTGGAGGCGCGGGTTCGGCGCGATCACCCGCTTCGCGCCATCCGGGTAATTGTGAATGAAGCGCTTGTCGCTTTGGAGCGGGAGTTCGCGGCGCTGTATTCGCCACTCGGGCGGCCGTCGATCCCACCCGAGAAGTTGCTCAGGGCGATGCTGTTGCAGGCGTTCTACTCGATCCGCTCGGAGCGGTTGCCTATGGAGCGGCTGGAATACGACCTTCTGTTCCGCTGGTTCGTGGGCATCGGCGTCGACGATCCAGCCTGGGACCATTCGGTGTTCTCGAAGAACCGCGACCGGCTGCTTGAGGGCGACATCGCGGCCAAGTTCCTGAGTGCGGTGCTGGCCCAGCCCAAGGTGGAGAAGCTGCTGTCGAGCGATCACTTCTCGGTCGACGGCACGCTGATCGAGGCCTGGGCTTCGACGAAGAGCGTCAAACCGAAGGACGGCTCTGGCGAGCCGCCGGCCGGCGGCGTCGGGCGCAATGCCGAAGCCGACTTCCACGGCGAGAAGCGGACTAACGACACGCATGCTTCGACCACCGATCCGGACGCAAGGCTCTACAAGAAGGGCAAGGGCAAGGAGGCGAAGCTATGCTTCATGGGTCATGGGCTGATGGAGAACCGCCATGGCCTGTTGGTCGACGCCTGCCTGACGCTGGCCGGCGGACATGCCGAGCGGGTGGCGGCGTTGCACATGATCGAACCTCGCGCCGACCGGCCCCTGGCCATCACACTTGGCGCTGATAAGGCCTATGACACGGAGGACTTCGTCAACGAGTTGCGCGCGATGAAGGTGACGCCGCACGTGGCGCAGAACACAAGCGGCCGAAGCTCGGCGATCGACGGGCGCACGACGCGGCACACCGCGGCTATGCCATCAGCCAGCGTCTCCGCAAGCGCATTGAGGAAGCGTTCGGCTGGATCAAGATGGTTGCCCGCCAGGACAAGACCCGCTTCCGTGGCCGCGACCGCGTCGGATGGGCCTTCACCTTCGCAGCCGCCGCTTACAATCTGGTGCGATTGCCGAAGCTCATGGCGGTGCCAGCATGACCGCGCCGTCTCACGGCCACGCCAAACTGCTCGACGGCGGCTCAATCCAGATCGCATTCGCCTATCACAACGGCGATCAAGCCATCCTCAAAGCCAGACGAAACACTTCTTCAACAGCCTGCTAGGCGGTTCGGATGTCGACCGAGGACATTCCATCGTCTAGATCTTACTTGTAACGTTAAGTGATCATCTCGATAAAGATGGCAGGGCTTGCGAGATCTGGGTCTCTGGTAGCTTCAGGAGCCCGCTGAAGGGCGTGTTTAGTTCAGCAATGAGAAACAAAGCGCCCGCTGCTGACAATGCAAAGAGAGCTACGAAGACCATTACAGTCGGATTGATGACTCCGAGAATGCTGTAGCTTGCGAAGATGACGGCGAGCCAGAAAATAAGAAGTACCAGAAAAGGTACTGGAAGCGTGCTGCCCGAGTCGGTGTACAAGTGTAGGCGAGCCTGAGCGCCGCGGCTTATGACGTCGTCGATCTGCTTCCTGAACTGGCGTTGCTGCTCGGTCGCATTTGGCAGTTGATAGATAGTAGCCGAGAAGCGCTTCCATGCGTCCGACGCCACGAATGCGTGATGTCCCAGCTTGCTTGCCGGAGCCCAAATGTTATTTGCCAGTGCTGCGGATTGCTGCCGCAAGGCTTCCCTCGCTCCGTCGGCCAGCGGGCCGTATTCGGAAAACAATTGGTCAAGCAAAACCAGATCGGATGATATCTGATTTAGCTGGGATGCGGTTGAATCATAAGAAATCTTTGCCGTCGAGATCAGCAGACCAAGAATGAGAGCTGCCAGTGTTGAGAGCAATCCCACGCCTGACTTGATAACACTGATGGCTTGATCGTTGAGATGATGCTCCGGAAGGCGGTCGCGCAGCCATGAACCGACAGCGACCCCGCTGACCATTGCTGCGAGTGAGACGATCAATAACCACACGGATTCGCTCACGCGGCGTGCCTTCCAGAGTTGTTAGCGAGTCAGCTCGCGATCAAACAGTTTTGGAACTATATCATCGAAGGGCTTTTAGGGCATGCCTGGGCTGCGACGCCCACGTCCGTCAAGACTGCAGCGGAACTGATCGGGTTCGTCCAGAAAGAGCCGACGTCTCTTCGAAATTCCCACTAATTCCCCCTTTCCGAGACTAGGGCTTGGACCCTCACGCCAAACAGGATCAGTGCACGCACGAGATTTGTTGACATGAGGTATCAAAGTTCAGCGCAGTGTTGATAAACTCGGCTACGTCACTTGTAATGTTGATGACACGGTTGGGTGGTCACGCTAGATCTACTGCAAAGCGTTTGAGATCGGCGAGCGAGCAATGTGTCAGCGCACCACTCATGAGTGGCGCGCAAGACCACTCGCGGTGCTCGGTTTGCTTGGAATGCTTCCTGCCAGCGGGGTGCACATAAGCACCAACGGTCTCCGGGTTTCAGGCCTGGGAAACCGAACTCCGGTAATGGAGTCGAAAGATCGTTGCCGCGCGATACAGAAAAATCGAGAAACGCTGCAGTTACGACGACGCAGACCGTGTGACTGCCATTGTCTTCTGGTCCAGTGTCGCAGCAGCCGTCCCGATAAAACCCCGTCATCGGCCTGATCGAACAAAGTTGAAACGGCTCGCCGAGCACGTTCCGACTTGTACGGCGGTGAGGGCCGCCCCCACTATCCTGATCGTCCCTTAGCATTGCCGCACCTTGCCTTCATCCCAGCATCTGGCACCGGAAAAGCGGGCGCCGATGGCAATGTATGGACTAAGCGTGTCGAACCGAGAACTGATTTCTGCAAACGGGGTTGCGTTCGAAACGAAGACATGACCGCCCATTGACGAAAGCTCCACAAAGCCCACGAGGGGAAGCAGGCGTCCGTGGGATAGAGACCTGTCTGATCGCAGCGGCACCGGGAAAGGTCGGGAATCATCGAAAGATCGTCAAAAAGCTCATGGGGCGGGCCGAGTGCCTGTCCCTACCGTAAACCATATCCGGCTGGTAGTTGGTTGAGAATCGGGTGATGCTGTTGCGTGATGTTGGACCTGTGCAGACTGATCTGGCGGATGTTCACGGATCTTTTCCGGTCGCGAGCTATGCTTGAGGCCGAGATTTTGGTATTGAGGCAACAAATCAATGTGCTTCGGCGAGGGGCGCCTCGCAAGCTTGCTTTCAGCCTAATTGACCGACTGATTTTCATTGGTCTTTATCGGTTGTTCCCTCAGACCTGTCGTGCGCTTGCGATCGTTAAGCCGGACACTGTTATAAGTTGGCACCGCGCGGGCTTCCGATCGTCTTGGCGCTGGAAATCGCGACGCCGCTGCGGCCGACCAACGGTGCCGTTGGAAATTCACCGGCTGATCCGCGAGATGAGCCTCGCCAACCCGTTGTGGGGAGCGCCGAGAATCCATGGTGAGCTTCTCAAGCTTGGCATCGAGATCGGCCAGACCAGCGTCGCCAAGTATATGGCGCGGAGGAGGGCCCCTCCGTCACAAGGATGGAAGGCGTTCCTTCGTAACCATGCTGGCGGTATCGCGGTGATGGACCTGTTCGTGGTGCCGACAATCTCGTTCCGACTGCTCTATGGGTCGCTGATCATGGGCCATGGCCGGCGGCAGATCCTGTGGTTTGGAGTGACCGCGCATCCGACGGCCGAATGGATCGCCAATCAGCTCACTCAAGCGTGTGGCTGGGAACAAATTTCTCGTTACCTGATCCGGGATCGAGACGGCGCATACGGCGAAATATTCATGCGTCGGGTTCGGTCCATCGGCATTCGAGATCGCCCGACGTCTCCTCGCTCACCCTGGCAAAATGCATACGCCGAACGGCTGATCGGATCAATCCGCAGGGAATGCCTTGATCATGTTGTTGTCTTCGGCGAGCGGCATCTTCGTCATGTGCTGCTCTCGTACATGAGCTACTACAACGGCACGCGCACCCATTTGTCATTGAACAAGATCGCGCCGATATCGTCATGTGCTGCAGTCGATGCGTCGGTATCGCGCGCCGTCGACCGCGCTGGGCACATTCTTTGTCGTTCAATTCTCGGCGGATTGGAATATGTCCGGATTTGATTTGCGGCAGGCACAGGGGCCGGAGAATGCGATTTTCTCCAGAACCTTCGTACCATCGCGATCCGTACGGTTTCGAATTCTATCGAGTTATCAAGTCTCCTCCGCGGGGCCGTTTCGAATCCGTCTCCCTCAACGGAGGGGAACGGCTGGCGAAGTTTAGGGCGTTAACGCAGCCCAGGTTGATCGCCCGACAAGGGCGCTCTTCCTGGCAATATGCCGCACTAGCCGCCGCCGTCGGTTACAGGATCTTATTCTGAAATCGTCTGGACGACGCTGGACACCGGCCGGGAGCTTACGGTCGGCAACTTCGCGTCTTTCAAGAGCTCTTCGTCGTATTGCGGCAGGGTCTGTACCGGAGCCTTGGAGCGCATCGCCACGACCTTGTATCCGCCGGCTTTCAACCGCTTCAGGAGCTCAGGCAAGGCTTCGGCCGTGTGCTTGTGGAAATCATGCATCAGGATGATGCCCTTGCCGAGCTTGTCGAGCTTCCTCATCGTCACATCAATAACGGCTTGCGCATTGCGTGCCTTGAAGTCGAAGGAGTCGAGATCGCAGGAGAATATCGCGATGTTGCGCTCGCCGAGATAGGCCACCACTTCCGGCGGATGCTGCAGTGCTGGGAAGCGGAAGAACGGGGCCGGCGAAACACCGCCCAAGGCCCACTTCACTGCACTGAAGCCTTTTTCGATCTCCTGCTTGCGCTGAGCCTCCGTGAGTTTCTTATTGGTGAGGGTGGCGTGTGACCATGTGTGAGATCCGACGGTGTGCCCGGCTGCGTAAACCTGCTTCAGGATTTCCGGGTGGTAGGTCGCGTGCTTGCCAATCGAGAAAAAAATGCCGGTCGTGCATTCATCCGCCAGTGCCTTGAGGACGGCAGGTGTATTGAGCGGCCATGGGCCGTCGTCAAACGTCAGGACCACTTCCTTGTCGCGCAGGAAATCGAGCTGCTTGAAATGCTCGAAGCCAAATCCAGGGCCGCCTGTCGTGTCGATCTCGACTGTGCGTGCGACGCCGAGCGCGCTCGGATTGTTGCAAGCGGCTCTTGCCGGTTGCGCAGTGGGGAGAGGTGGGGGCGGCAGAACGATTGCCTTTGCAGGGCTGGGATCTGTGACGGGAACGGAAGTGATCGCAGGCACGCGGGCCGAGGCGGCAGTGTGATCCGGCGCGGCACTCGGTACGCTACTGGCGCGCAGAGTTGGAAACTTCAACCATACTGCGCCAACGGCACTCACAGCGATTGCGCCTGCTAGGATTAGCCCCGTTGCTATGCGCATCGTCCTTTTCCCCAAAATCAGTTGTTTCGGGCCATACCAGCGAAATCCTCACCGGGAAAAGACAACGGCAACGGATTGCTGGCAGCAACGCGTCTCAATGCCGAAGGATATAGGATTATTCTCAATTTCTTGCTCAGACTTAATCAAGCTTACGTGACGATGGTCAAGCTAATGGCCCGCATGATTCGTCTGACATCACCCAGTAGAGATCGTTGAGGGTGCGAGGCACGCCGGCGAGCTTCAGAAAAGCGAACAGCCATTGAAACAATTCGTGGTCTCGCACGACGGTCTGGCACAATATTGCCGTGCCATCCACGCAGCGGTCAGTATGTGAGAAATGCCGAGCCCCTGTGATCTGTATCCTCAAGGCACAACTCTCTCGCCAAAACCTTAGCGTGAGGTTTGAGATCAGGGCGTCGGCGCGTAGCGTGTGAAATGTCGTTGCCTAGTTGAACGCGTAACTGCTTGACTTTTACCTGCAATGGGAGAGCCGTCCATAGAGGCAATAACTCTGCTGCGATATCCCGGCTTTCCCGCACGCCACAGCCGCTGTCTTGCCCTGCGACATCAAAACTGCGGTCTGGCGAAGCACTATGACAATTGCTCCGAGCTAAACCGCTTCGTCGGCATCTGAAAAGCTCCTTTGCCAAGCCAACTCTCTCACATCGCTTGGTCCAAAAAAGCCCAGTCAGGTCACCGTCGCTGCGTCGTTTCCACAATCGTGTCGATCGATTCCAGAAAACCTACAGTGCAGCAACGACAGGGGGCGCATAAAGGGAACTTGCATGGTCTCCGCACAAACACCAACTGATTATGTTGTAGAAGACACAATCGCTCCGGGAGCGAGAGCGTGGCCAGCCGACGGGTAAACCAAGATCTCCCCGTGATTGCGCGCTTTGAGGTGCGCCATCGCAACTACCTCGCGCCAGATGGCTCGATAACCCGGCCGCTCCCCGCTTTCGCATCCGATCCCAACCTGCTCATCGCGCTCTACAGGGCAATGGTGCTACTGCGCCTCTTCGACAAAAAGGCTGTTGCATTGCAGCGCACCGGCCGGCTTGGGACTTATGCCGTTTCGCTCGGCCAGGAGGCCGTATCAGTTGGGACAGCCAGTGCGATGCGGGAAGAAGACGTGCTGTTGCCCTCCTATCGCGACAATGGCGCGTTGGTTTGGCGCGGCGTCAAGCTTGAAGAGATCCTGCTGTTCTGGGGCGGGGACGAACGAGGCAATTGTTTCTCGGGACCGGTCCACGATTTTCCACTCTGCGTTCCCGTGGGATCTCAGGCGCCTCATGCCGCCGGCGTCGCCTATGCCTTCAGGCTGCGCAAGGAGCCGCGTGTCGCCGTGTGCCTGTTCGGCGATGGCGCCACCTCGAAAGGCGACGTCTACGAAGCGATGAATTTTGCAGGCGTGCACAAATTGCCCGTCGTGTTCGTTGCCACCAACAATCAATGGGCTATATCGGTGCCGCTGCGACTGCAGACCGCTTCCGAAACACTGGCGCAGAAAGCTATCGCCGCAGGATTCAGTGGCGAGCAGGTCGACGGCAGCGACGTAGTGGCGATGCGCGCCGCGGTCGAAGAGGCCATTGCCGCAGCCCGTTGCGGCAATGGCCCCCACTTCATCGAGGCGGTCACCTACCGCCTCGGCGACCATACGACCTCCGATGACGCTTCACGCTATCGTTCGGCTGACGAAGTCCAGGCTCATTGGAAGGAAGAGCCGATTGCCCGCTTGAGGGCTTATCTTGTGGGTCAAAAAATGTGGGGCAAAGCAGACGAAGAACGGCTCGCCACCGAATGCCATGAGCGCGTCGAGGCGGCTGTCGAGCGCTATCTGGCAATGGCACCACGCCGGCCGGAAACCATGTTCGATCATCTCTATGCCGATCTGCCCGAGGTCTATGCCGCGCAGCGCCGTGAACTCGCGGGAGAGCACGATGCCTGAGGTAACGCTGGTGGAAGCCGTCAACCTGGCGCTCGGACGCGCGATGGAGGACGATCCCGATGTGGTCGTGCTTGGCGAAGACGTTGGCGTCAACGGAGGCGTCTTCCGCGCGACTGCGGGCCTGCAGAAGCGCTTTGGAGCGGGGCGCGTCCTTGATACGCCGCTTGCTGAACTGCTGATCAGCGGGCTCTGCGTCGGCATGGCGGCGCAGCGGCTAAAGCCCGTCGGCGAGATCCAGTTTATGGGGTTTATCTATCCCTGCCTGGATCAACTGGTGAATCACGCATCCCGAATGCGTAACCGCACCCGGGGACGGCTCACCTGTCCGATGGTTCTGCGCACGCCGCACGGGGCCGGCATTCGTGCGCCCGAGCATCATTCCGAAAGCACCGAGGCGATGCTCGCCCATATTCCCGGCTTGCGCGTTGTCATCCCCTCTTCGCCGGAACGCGCCTATGGACTTCTCCTCGCCGCGATCCGCGATCCCGATCCGGTGGTGTTTCTGGAGCCAACGCGCTTGTACCGCACGGCGAAAGGCGAGGTGCGGGACGATGGCGAAGCCTTGCAGCTGGATCGTGCCTTCGTCCTGAGGGAGGGGCACGACATCACGCTGATCAGTTGGGGCGCGGCGGTAAAAGAGACCGTGGCCGCGGCCGATGCGCTCTCCGCCGAAGGCATCGCTGCCGAGGTCATCGATATTGCCACGCTCAGGCCCTATGATGAAGGCACCGTGCTCAGATCGATCGCGAAGACCGGACGTTGCCTCATCGTGCACGAGGCGGCACGCACCGGCGGATTCGGAGCCGAGATCGCAGCCTTTATAGCCGAGCGTGGCCTGTCCTCGCTGCTCGCGCCTGTAACCCGCGTCACCGGCTACGACACCGTCATTCCGATGGCACGCCTCGAGCAATACTATATACCTTCGGTCGAACGCATCGTCACAGGGGCACGCAAGGTGTGCCAGTTCAGCTGAATCTCAACGGACTTTGTCCTATGCGCCAGTTCATGCTGCCGGATCTAGGAGAAGGTCTCGAAGAGGCGGAGATCGTCGCCTGGTATGTCAACGAAGGCGATCACGTCGTCACCGATCAACCGCTCGTTTCCGTCGAGACCGACAAGGCGGTCGTTGAGATTCCCTCGCCGTCGAGCGGACGCATCGCTCACGTGTTTGGCACCAAGGGAGATATCGTGAAAGTCGGCATGCCGCTGATCGAATTCGCCGAAGGCGCCGAACAGGACACTGGCACAATTGTCGGCGAACTCGGCGGCGGCGAACATCCGCCTCCGGCGGGAATCTCCTCCGGGTGGACGACCGGGCAACAGCAGCCTCAGGTGTTTCCGGCCGTGCGCGCGCTCGCGCGCAGGCTCAATGTCGATCTTGAGAGCGTCGAGGCCACAGGACCCGAAGGCACCGTCACACGGGCCGATGTCGAGCGGGCTGCGAAGGGTATGCTCCAAATCGGCTGCGCCGAACCCGTGCGAGGCATGCGGCGCGCGATGGCCCAACGCATGGCTGCGTCCCATGCGCAAATCGTCCCCGCCACCGTAACTGATGAAGCCGATATCGACGATTGGCCGACGGGCGAGGATGTGACGATCCGCCTAGTCCGGGCCGTCGCTGCCGCCTGCAAGGCAGAGTCCGCGCTCAATGCCTGGTATGATTCCGGCACGGGAGAACGGCGCCTCATCGCGCGCGTCGATCTCGGCATCGCCGTCGATACCGAGGGCGGCCTCATCGTTCCCGTGTTGCGCAATGTCGCAGAGCGCAGCGTATCGGACTTGCGGGCCGGCCTCGACCGCCTGCGGGCTGACGCAATCGCGCGCTCGATACCCCTTGAAGAGCTGCGCGACGCGACCATTACGCTGTCGAATTTCGGGATGATCGGCGGCCGGTTTGCCAATCTGATCGTCGTGCCACCGCAGGTCGCAATCATAGGAGCCGGACGGATTTCCCAGCAGGCAGTTGCGCATCGGGGGCAGCCTGCGGTGAGACGTGTGCTGCCGTTGTCGCTCACCTTCGACCATCGCATCGTGACCGGCGGCGAGGCTGCACGCTTCCTGGTCGCACTCAAGTCCACGCTTGAGCTGATGTCGTGAACCACCTGTTTTACGCGTGCTCGCAAGGTGCGTGTACCGAAAACCCTATCCGAGTTGATGACGTGATGGAATCGCTTAAGCTGACGGAATGATCGGGCTGCTTTGTTTCGCTCTGGCCGTCTTGGCCTCGCCATTCAAGTCGAAGTTGCGGCTTGAAGCTGAGAACGCGGTGCTTCGACAGGGAGCTGCGCGCGCTGATCCGGCAGATGAGCATCGAAAATCAGCTTTGGCGCGCGCCGCGTATCCATGGTGAACTGCTCAAGCTCGGGATTGAGGTCGCTCAATTGTTGAGCGACCCTATCTGCTCTCAAAGGCTTCTCACTCGATGAATGTCAAAATTATCTCGCCGCCGCTGGATACGACGCAACTGCTCGAAAAATGCTCTAGCGATCACGGAATGAGGATTGCGGCAAACGCCATAGCGAAGGGAAGCAACCCAAGACCGATCACGCCCGTAGTATAAGCGACCTGACTATCGAGTAGTGGTTTATGACGCATGGCCAACCCTCCTCGCAGCCCGACCACCGACCCTCCGCGTCCGTGCGGTCGGGGCAACCGTCTAGCTGCTGAAGCATGCACCCACCGAAGCAATTGCGCCAGTCCTTTTGGAGTCGCAGCTTGGAGTCGCAGCGTGTTTCAAAAGTGTGCCGGTAGAAATTCCCCGGCTGATCCGCGAGACAAGCATCGCCAATCCGTTGTGGGGAGCGCCGAGAATCCATGGTGAGCTTCTCAAGTTGGCATCGAGATTGGCCAGACCCGTGTGGCCAAGTCTATGGCGCGGAGGAGGGCCCCTACGTCGCAGGGTTGGAAAACGTCCATTCGTAACCACGCTGACGGGATCGCCGTCTTCGGATCATGCTTCAAGATAAAACCAGGTCACAGCTGTTCTTGAAGGATCGGCGCACCGAGTTCATCGAAACGAAAGAGCTGAAAGACCCGCTGGCCGTTGAGGTCGAGCACTCTCAAATCATCGGTCTCGTGCAGACCGCTCTCGACAGCTTGAAAATGCCCGCCGTAGCGCTGCCTAGCGAGCGACACTGGAACATCAAAGGCGACGAACTTGCCAATCCCTTTGTGCTTGAGCTCCTCGAGAAGCTTCGGAGCGTGCAAGGACTCGTGCGACGTGAGAATGAGCAGCGGACCGCTCGCCGTAAGCAGCAAAAGCGATTTCATCGGCCTCTCCTTCGCGGTTGGACTGAATTCACGCGTGATATCCAGTCTGGTTGGACAGTCTCGCCGACGCTCCCAATATAAGCCAGTTCATCGTTTATAACGATTCCGGGGCGGACATGTGCGACGCCGTCGCGACAACCAGCGATCAATACGGCGGTTTCTTGCGTTGTCGCTGCATCTTTGCCGCTTCCACCCACCACATCAGATCGTCGGCAAAGCGCGGAAACGCCCTTTCGAGAGCCTCTCCACCCGCACCCAGCGGAGCGCCATCAGCCGCGAGGGTCTGTGCAATGGGACCGACCGCGATCGTGCTTGAAACCACCACCATGCCCATCTCGGAAAGTGTGCCGTGCCACGCGATTGCGGCGCGTGCACCGGAGAAGCGTCCTGCCGAATAGCTTGCGATCGCAGCGGGACGCCAAAACCACTCCTCGAGAAAATGATCTGTCAGGTTTTTCAGTCCCGGCTGGATACCCCAATTATATTCGCCGGTGACGAATACGAAGCCATCGGCATCGCGAATCTTTCCGGCCAACCGGTGGAGCTGCTCGGGCGCTGCTCCCGATGGAAATTCCTTATACATTCTGTCGAGCATCGGAAGGTTGACCGCCTTGGCGTCGATCAGCTCGACGACTTCGCCGCGGCGCCGCAACCGTTCAACGACGAATTCGGCGAGGCGGATACCCATCCGATCAGAACGATAAGAACCGTAAAAAACCAGGATGTGATTGCTCATTGCAGCACCGCATGGATGCTCTGTCCCGCTTTCCCTATCAGGAGCGGCATGTCGGACTTGGCCAATGAGACGCGGAAGAGGATCCCGCGCACATCTACCGAGCGCACGAGACGTATGTGCTCGGGCTGGAGCACGATGCCGCTAAGGAGGTGCCGCAGGAATGCTTCGTCCGCACTCATACCGGAATTGTACCACGCGCTTTCGAGCCGTGCAGAGTCGAACCGCAGCCGCAATCCGCCGCACCCCGCGACGCAATCTGAACCCCAAAGATGAGCTTTGGATGGTGCGCCGCAAACCAACACCGCTAGCTCGTTGAGGAGCGGGGGGGGGGGCATGAACGACTAGGGACGAGGAGGGCCGAGGGGTGCGCAGTCCCTAGTGCGTAACCCTACGGAAAGATGTCGCTGCGGCCGGGCTTGGCGTACTTGATGTTATCGTCGCCGCTGTGTGAAGGCACGGCTTGAACGGCGAGGTCAGGACGGCCAAAGCGAAACAGAGCAGCCCGATCATTCCATCAGCTTAGGCGATTCCGTCACATCATCAACTCGGATGAGGTTTTCGGCACACACACGGATCTGCTTGTACAGCGTCGGCTTGTCGGCTGCCTGGAGTTTGTCGCGATCTGTGGAGGGACTCATACCACGAGCCTTCGCACGGCTGCGTTGAATGTGTCGCGCGCTTTCTGGTGGAGCCGGTGGCGCCCACCTTCGACGACTTTGTCTCCTCCCGCCCAGACACAAGCGATGGCACCCGCATTTGCTGCGAAAATCCAGCCGTCGAGGACGGCATCCCTGCTGCGCCCGGCGAGCGACGGATGCATGGTGTCGAGGGTCACGATGTCCGCGCGTGCGCCTGCCTGGAGTCCGACGGTCGGCTGCGCGAGCGCCTGTGCGCCGCCCTCTAGCACGGTGTCGAGTAGTGCCCGACCGGTGGAGGTGCCCGGACCGTCAGACAACACATTGCGCCTCCAGTGCTTTAACCGCTGGCCATATTCGAGCTGACGCAGTTCGTCGGCGACGCCGACCAGTATATTGGAATCTGTGCCGACGCCGAACCGGCCGCCCGCATCAAGGTACTCGCGGGCTGGAAAAATGCCGTCGCCGAGGCTCGCCTCGGTAACCGGACAGAGCCCGGCGACTGCGCTGCTCTTGGCAAGCGAGGCGATTTCTGTCGCGGTCATATGGGTCGCATGGATAAGGCACCAGCGCTGATCGATGGGTGCATGTTCGAGCAGCCATTCAACCGGCCGCCGGCCCGACCAGGCGATGCATTCCTCGACTTCCTTGATCTGTTCGGCGGCATGGATATGAACCGGACAGGCTTCGGCCAGTTGCACGATTGCAGCTAATTCGTCCGGCGTCACGGCCCGCAGGCTGTGCGGAGCGATACCGACATTGGCTCCGGGCAATGCGCGGACGGCCATCCGTGTGGCGGCAGTCAGCTTGGCGAACTGGTCGATCGAGCAGATGAACCGGCGCTGGCCGGCATGTGGTACGGCTCCACCAAAGGAGCTGTGCGCGTAGAAACTCGGCAGCAGTGTGAGCCCGATGCCGGTGATCTCGGCGGCTCGCGCAATTCGAGTCGCCATCTCGGCAGGGTTGGCGTAGGGCCTGCCGTCGTGGTCGTGATGGAGATAGTGGAACTCCCCGACGCGCGTATACCCCTGCTCGAGCATCTCGACATAGAGCAATGTTGCGACGGCTTCGATGTCTTCGGGAGTCATGTCCAGCGCGAACCGATACATCGTCTGGCGCCACGTCCAGAACGTATCCGCAGTATTGCCGCGCGTTTCGGCGAGCCCAGCCATGCCACGCTGGAATACGTGACTGTGTAAGCTCGCTATTCCCGGGATTGCCAGCTGGTGGCGTTCATCGTGGGTTCCCGGCGCCGTGCCGATCGTAACCTTGGTGATGGTCCCGTCCGTCACGACCACCTGCACGTCATCCTCCCACCCGGAGGGAAGCAGTGCTGATGCGAAATGCAGCGCGGACATGTTTCCAAACCGGTGGACAGAGCATCGACACGATCATATGTATGGACATATCGACCCTCAAGCTTCTACCGTTGAGGGAGCTGCATGGCCGAGCGCTTCGATCGTGTCTGGCACAATGCACGGCTCGTCACCGTTCGGGCGGATCTACCCGATCTTGGTGTGATCGAGCGGGGCGTGATCGCGGCGCGCGATGGCCGCATCGTCTTCGCGGGCGAGCGTTCCAACTTTTCGCCGGATGCCGATGCCGCTGACCGGATCGATTGCGCGGGGCGGTGGATCACGCCTGGGCTGGTCGATTGTCATACCCACTTGGTTTTCGGCGGAAACCGTGCGCACGAGTTCGAGCTGCGGCTACTGGGAGCAAGCTACGAAGAGATCGCGCGTGCGGGCGGCGGTATCGTCTCGACGGTCGCTGCGACGCGGGCCTCCAGCGAGGCTGAACTCGTTGCCAGCGCGCTGCCAAGGCTCGACGCTCTGATCGGCGAGGGCGTGACGACGGTAGAGATCAAATCCGGCTATGGGCTCAACACCGAAACCGAGATGCGACAGCTGTCAGCTGCACGTGCGGTAGGCCGCAGCCGGCCGGTCACCATCCGGACGACGTTTCTTGGTGCACACGCACTGCCTCCAGAAGCCGATGGCGACAAAGATCGATACATCGACCTTGTTTGCCGCGAAATGCTGCCGGCAGTGGCGCAGGCCGGGTTAGCCGACGCAGTCGATGCCTTCATGGAAGGCATAGCTTTTTCGGGAGATCAAACGGCGCGGGTATTCCGTGCGGCAAAGGCGCTTGGACTGCCGGTCAAGTTGCATGCGGATCAACTGTCGAACCTCGGCGGAGCGGCGCTTGCTTCGGAATTTTCCGCTTTGTCTGCCGATCATCTGGAGTACACAAATCACGCCAGCGTCGCGGCCATGGCGCGGGCCGGTACGGTGGCAGTCCTTCTGCCGGGCGCGTTCTATTTCATTCGCGAGACGACGAAGCCACCGGTCGAACTGTTCCGCGCTCACGGCGTGAACATGGCGCTGGCCACCGACTGCAATCCCGGCAGCTCGCCGCTCACGTCGCTTCTGCTGGCCATGAATATGGGCGCGACGCTCTTCCGGATGACCGTTGCCGAATGTCTTGCCGGCGTGACGCGGGAAGCCGCGCGTGCGCTGGGTCTCCTCGGTGAGACCGGTACGCTCGAGGCCGGCAAATGGTGCGATCTCGCGATTTGGGATATCGACCGGCCGGCCGAGCTGATCTACCGGATGGGCTTCAACCCGTTGCACAGCCGGGTATGGATGGGACGATGAGCGACCGCGCATCCATTGTTGTTTCGCCCGGAAGGGTCAGCCTCGACGATCTGGCGCAAGTGCTTGCGGGCGCGGCCGTCGTACTCGATACATCATTCTGGCCGCGCGTCGAGGCAGCATCGGCTATTGTTTTAGAGGCCGCGGGTGCGGAAGCTCCGGCATACGGCATCAATACAGGGTTCGGAAAACTGGCGTCGAAACGCATTCCGCCCGACCAGACGGCGCTGCTGCAGCGCAATCTCATTGTATCGCATTGCTGCGGGGTAGGACCTCCTACGCCCGAAGCGATTGTTCGCCTGATGATGGCGCTGAAGATCGTCGCATTGGGGCGAGGCGCTTCGGGGGTGCGCCGCGATGTCATCGAGCAACTCCAGGCCATGCTGGCGCGAGGCGTTTATCCGCTCGTGCCGCAGCAGGGATCGGTGGGAGCGTCTGGTGATCTGGCCCCCCTTGCGCATATGACGGCTGTCATGATCGGCGAAGGTCAGGCCCTGGTCGGTGGCGAGCTTGTACCTGGCCTCGACGCGCTCGCCGCCGCCGATCTCACGCCCTTGACCCTCGGACCGAAGGAAGGCCTCGCTCTGATCAACGGTACGCAGTTTTCGACGGCCTATGCCATTTCCGGCTTGTTGCGCGCCCATGGCTTGGCCTGCGCGACGCTGGTGACAGGTGCTCTGTCGGTCGATGCGGCCATGGCTTCTACGGCCCCGTTTCGCCCGGAGATCCAAGAACTGCGAGGGCATGCAGGCCAAATTGCAGCCGGCGCGGTCCTGACCGAGTTGCTGGCAGGGAGCGATATTCGCAACTCGCATCTCGAAGGCGACGAGCGCGTGCAGGATCCTTATTGCCTGCGCTGTCAGCCGCAGGTGGCCGGCGCTGTGCTTGACCTGCTGATGCAAGCCGCCCGCACGTTGACGATCGAAGCCAACGCCGTCACCGACAATCCGCTGGTGCTGGTCGAGACCGGAGAGATCGTCTCGGGAGGAAATTTTCACGCTGAGCCGGTCGCATTTGCCTCCGACCAGATTGCGCTGGCATTATCGGAGATCGGTGCGATCAGCGAGCGACGCATCGCCACGCTCATTGATCCCGCGCTGAATTTCGGGCTGCCGCCGTTCCTGACCCCCGAGCCGGGCATCAACTCCGGCCTCATGATTGCCGAGGTGACGGCGGCCGCGCTCTATGCCGAGAACAAGCAACGCGCCTCGGCCTGCTCGATCGATTCGACTCCGACCAGTGCCAACCAGGAAGATCACGTGTCGATGGCTGCGCATGCTGCGCGCCGATTGTCGGATATGGCGGACAATCTTGCCACCATACTCGGCATTGAATTGCTGGTTGCGGCGCAAGGCATCGGGCAGCGTTGGCCGCATTCGACCAGCCCTGCGCTTGCGGCTGTTATTGCAGTGTTGCGCGAGCAGGTGCCGGTGCTTGGTGCCGATCGCTACATGGCCGACGATCTCGCCAAGGCAACGGTGCTGGTCGCAGCCGGCGCATTGCCGGCCGCCGCGATTTCGGTACTCGAGAAGAACCCGTTTCCAATACTTGCCGGGTAAGGTCATTTGTGATGAACCGCCGACTGGACAACGACCGTACGATCCGATCGCCGCACGGGTCCGAGATCAGCGCCAAGAGCTGGCTAACGGAAGCGCCGCTCCGAATGCTGATGAACAATCTCGATCCGGACGTTGCCGAACGGCCGAGCGAACTTGTCGTCTATGGCGGGATTGGTCGTGCAGCCCGCGACTGGGACAGTTTCGATCGGATCGTTGCCGCGCTGCGCAAGCTCGAAGGCGACCAGACGCTGGTCGTCCAGTCGGGCAAGCCGGTCGGAATTTTCCGCACTCATGCCGATGCGCCGCGCGTGCTGATCGCGAATTCGAACCTGGTGCCGCACTGGGCCACGCTCAATCACTTCAATGAACTGGACAGGCTCGGGCTGATGATGTTTGGGCAGATGACGGCCGGATCGTGGATCTACATCGGCAGCCAGGGCATCGTACAGGGGACGTATGAAACGTTTGTCGAGGTGGGGCGACGCCATTACGGCGGCAGCCTCGCGGGCAGGTGGATCCTGACGGCGGGTCTCGGCGGTATGGGCGGCGCCCAACCACTTGCCGCGACGATGGCCGGTGCGTCGATGCTTGCGATCGAATGCCAGCCGAGCCGCATCGAGAGGCGGTTGCGCTCGGGTTACCTCGACCGTCAAGCAGGCACGCTTGATGAGGCGCTCGCGATCATTGTGCAGGCGGCGCAGAGCAAGAAACCGGTCTCGGTCGGCCTGCTCGGCAATGCCGCAGATATTTTTCCCGAGCTGGTTCGCCGCGGGGTAAGACCCGACATTGTCACCGACCAGACGAGCGCGCACGATCCGATCAACGGTTACCTGCCGAAGGGCTGGACGCTCGCCGAGTGGGAGTTCAGGCGTGAGGCCGATCCGAAAGCGGTCGAAGCGGCAGCCAAGACCTCCATGGTCGACCACGTCCAGGCCATGCTGGATTTTCACGCCCAGGATATTCCCACGTTCGACTATGGCAACAACATTCGACAGATGGCGAAGGACATGGGGTTGAAGAACGCATTCGATTTCCCCGGCTTCGTCCCGGCCTACATCCGTCCACTGTTCTGCCGAGGCATAGGACCATTCCGGTGGGCGGCTCTCTCGGGAGATCCCGAAGATATCTTCCGGACCGACGCCAGGGTTAAGGACCTGATGCCGGACGACAAGCATCTTCACAACTGGCTCGACATGGCCAGAGCACGGGTCAAGTTCCAGGGGCTACCAGCGCGGATCTGTTGGGCCGGCCTTGGCGATCGCCACCGGCTGGGTCTGGCGTTCAATGAAATGGTGGCGAGCGGCGAGCTGAAGGCGCCGATCGTCATCGGTCGCGATCATCTCGATGGCGGTTCGGTGGCGAGCCCGAACCGTGAAACCGAAGCGATGCGCGACGGCTCGGATGCGGTGTCCGACTGGCCGCTGCTCAATGCGTTACTCAACTGTGCCAGCGGAGCCACGTGGGTCTCGCTGCATCACGGCGGGGGCGTCGGAATCGGCTATTCGCAGCACGCCGGCATGGTGATTGTCGCCGACGGAACTCCGGAAGCTGCGCGCCGCATCGAGAGGGTGCTTTGGAACGATCCAGCGACGGGAGTTATGCGTCATGCCGACGCGGGCTACGAAAGTGCGATTGCATGTGCCCATGCCAACGGGCTCGATCTGCCCAGTCTGACGATGTAGCGGCGGACGCCGTGCTCGAGATTTTCGGGGGATGCGAGGCTCTGAATCCAGCCAGCGAGGACAGGCCATGGTGAAACCGTTTCCGTCGAAGACCCACATCGGCAACCATATGTTGCACCCAGAAACACTGATGCTAACCTACGGCTACGATCCGCAACTATCGGAAGGTGCGATCAAACCACCGGTATTCCTGACCTCGACTTTTGTTTTTAGGACAGTTGAGGACGGACAGGACTTCTTCGACTTTGTCGCAGGTAGGCGCGAGCCTCCGGAGGGGATGGGCGCTGGTCTGGTTTATTCCCGGTTCAATCACCCCAATAGTGAGATCGTCGAGGACAAGCTTTCTGTTTACGAGCGCACCGAGAACTGCGCGCTATTTTCGTCCGGCATGGCGGCGATTTCGACCATGATCCTCGCGTTCGTCCGCCCTGGTGACGTCATTCTGCACTCACAACCGCTCTATGGGGGAACCGAAACTCTGTTTTCGAAGACGCTTGCGAGCCTTTCCATCGGCGCACTGGGCTTTAGCGATGGCATTGACGAAGCCGTGGTCAGACTGGCAGCAGAGGACGCGATGCACAAAGGCCGGGTCGCGATGATTTTTATTGAAACACCGGCCAATCCCACCAACAGCCTAGTCGATATAGCGATGGTACGGCGTGTCGCCGAGATGATCGGCCGGGCCCAGGGGAATACGCCTATCGTCGCGTGTGACAATACCTTGCTCGGGCCGGTGTTTCAGCGGCCGATCGAACACGGCGCGGATCTGTCGTTGTACTCGCTGACCAAATATGTCGGCGGCCATTCCGACCTGATCGCGGGCGCTGTGCTTGGCTCAAAAGCGCTCATGAAAACCGTCAAAGCGTTGCGAGGTGCCATCGGCACCCAACTGGACCCCCATTCCTGTTGGATGATCAACCGGTCGCTCGAGACACTGAGCATTCGGATGGAGAAAGCTGACCGGAACGCGCGGGTCGTGGCGGATTACCTGCGTGACCACCCCAAAGTGGCTGAGGTGCACTATCTTGGTCACCACGAAGAGGCTTCCCCGGCCGGAGGTGTCTTCGCGAGGCAATGCCTCGGTGCGGGATCCACCTTTTCCTTCGACATTGTTGGCGGCAAAGTCGCGGCTCAAAAGTTCTTGAACTCACTGCAAATTTTCAAGCTAGCGGTCAGCCTTGGCGGAACTGAATCGCTTGCCAGTTTGCCCGCAAGTATGACCCATTCCGGCGTTCCGGTTGACATCCGCCAAAGAATGGGCGTTCTCGAGTCCACGATCCGGCTGTCGATAGGCATCGAAAATCCGACGGATTTGGTTGCGGACATCGCACAGGCGTTGAACGAGACTTAACCTACAATACGCCGAACGGCTGATCTGACGCGCAATCCACTCCGCTGTGGGGTTTGTTGTGACGCTAGGCAGCTTTTGCTTTTGTGGGCTTGCTCGCCCTGACAGATTTCGCCAGGCTTTTTTCCCTAATAAGGGCGGCGTGATCTAAGATCGTCTGGTCAGCATAAGCCATCGAGAACGATGCGATAGCATCATCGAATGTTGCGGTCTTCCCCATGTAGCCGGCGATTGCGGCTGGATCGCCCGACCGGGCATGCGCGCGTGCGAGCGTGCGGCCGCATAACTGAGCGTAGTCCGAGAGAGCCTCTCCTTCGCTGATCTCACTGATTCCACCAAGCCTGCGATTCTTCAGTGTTCGGACATAAAACTGACGTCCGGAGGCATCGTCTTGCGTATAGCCGAGAAAGATGTCACTGGCGGCCTGCATCATCTGCTGGCCCTGCACGACGCGGCGGCCCTGGTGCCCCTTGTATTCAAGTCGGTCGCCAAGCCGTTCCAACACGGATTTCTGCGCCTGCTTGATTTGAAGGAACAGCGGTTCGTTGTCTCCAGTCAGAAACAGCCCGACGCAGCAGAACGTACCAACGGATCCCACACCCACCGCTTTGAATGCGAGATCCTTCATGACGAAGCGATCGAGCAGCCGTAGTCGATCCGGATTTAGCTCTTTCCGATACGTGGAGAACACACGTTCGACATCGAGTTTGTGCTGTGCGTCGGCCTTGGGACTGAGATGGAAGATCGTCGGCGGTTTGTCGACGATCTTCGGACTATCGCCACTAACGAGGTGCGGGAAATTATCGTCCTTTGACAGACCTTCACCGCGCGCCTTGGCGATCACACCTGAAAGCTTGCGACGCAGACTGCCATTGCCGATCCGGTTGATTTCCTTTTCGAGGTCAATTCGGCTGTGCCAGATTTCCAATGGGGATAGCTTGGCAAGTGCGATCATGTGTAATCGATAGGCTCTGACAGTTGCGGCTGCCATTGCTCGGGCCTGTTTTTTCGGTGCACCCGAGGTCAGCGCCGCAACCGCAATGCTGACCGCGAGACGCTTCAGGTCGACGGTGAAATCGACACCAGGTAATGTTTCGTCAAAATCGTTAACGTCAAACAGGATGTTATTCTCGGGCGTGGCGAAGGCGCCAAAGTTCATCAAATGGCTGTCGCCGCCGGCCTGGACTGAAATTCCAGCCATCGGTTGAGTGGCAAGATCTGTCGCCATGACGGCGGCTGCCCCGCGCAGAAATGCAAACGGATTGAGTGACATTCGTGCGTAGCGCTCAGGAACAAGCTCCTGGACCCGATCGGGATCGCTCTCGGCGAGGATTGCAACGGCGTTGCGCGACGGTGATCCCGTCAATTCTGCATGTGCTTCACGCGGCGTCTTGTGTCGGAGTGTTTTTCCCTGCTTGAACCGTTCGATACGCGAACTCAATGAAACCGTCATTTGGCAAGTCCTTCAACGACAGCGTATACAACCGTAATATCGCACGGTTTGCGTCCGTGGCAGATTGAAATGTTCGCCTCCGATGAACTGGAACGACGGTGGCATAAGACGCGACCTACGAATATCTCCCCGCAATTTTCTGCTCAGGGTGTCCGTTGTGTGTACCGAAAACTTAAACACGGGCGTAGCGATGATGAAGTCCGCCCAGGATGGCGCGTGAACTGATCACACCGGTTCGCTGAACCGGGCGAGAAACCGGCGCATCCTTGTCCAAAGATCGATGGGTAGGCGATTCCGTCACATCATCAACTCGGATGAGGTTTTCGGCACACACAAGGATTGTGGACGCTTTGGCGTCAAGTCGATCGCCCGACCCATGGCGGGTTGGGCAGGCGTCCCACCTCCTGCTTAACCCATCGCCACATTGTCGCCCTTGGCGTCGTGCTGGCGTTGGTCGAGCCACATCGTGCCAAGCGCGAGCGCCAGCCAACCGAAATAGTAGGCAAAGCCTGTCATCAGAACGATCCAGCCGGGAATCGGTCCGACGGCGGCGCGATCGGAATATTCGGCCAGGGTCGCCACAGGCGTCGGATGGATGGCTATCTTGCCGTAATAGGCGATTGCCTGAATGGCGAAAATCCAGACGTAGTTTCGACGCAAACGCCGCCCAGCCGCGCGGACAAACGATATGTGGTGGCGTGGCGCCGTGTAGTCGCGCGCGAGAATCACCTGCCAGCTATCGTCGTGCGCCTCACCGGTGAATATTGGCGCATAGAAATTCATCTCCAGCCAGCGAGTCCGGGCGCGCCAGACATTGAAATAGCGATAGCGCCGCGCTTCCATGCCGAGAAACACGGCAAGCAGCAGCCCCACCAGTATAAGGGGTAGGGGTGACGCCTCCGGGGTCGAAAAGGTCGTCGACAGCGCGATGCCCATCGTGACGATCGACCAATTGGTCGTGTGGTCGAGCCGCGTTCGCCAGATCGTCGAGCGATAGACTTCGCCGCGGTACAGATGCGCGATGACGCCCATTTCGGCGGAATCGAAGGTGTGTCGGGGGGGTAATTCGCTGGGAGACATGGCGGGACTCCGGTTGTCCGAACAACATTTCCGCAAATCACCGGCGTTGACCGGGGGGAGTCCACATCATCGACGCCGATGAATCCAATGCCGCAACTATGCTTGCCCTGAGCCTGAATTACCAGCATCAGGTCCAAGAATAGCGGGGTGGGCTTTGTCACGTTAGCGGATGATAGGTGCGACAAATCCAGCATTCAATCGCGATCACGCCGCAGCTGTCCCTATCGGAAACCTAATCCGGCTGGCACGTGAGGCCGAATCGCGCGATGCTTCCGTCTTATGAGAGAAGCTTGCAGCCCGATCATTTCGCCAGTTTAGGAGATTCCGTCGCATCATCAACTCTGATGAGGTTTTCGGCACACACAGGCATTCTGACCGGTGGGTCTGGCCCGTATGACAGCAGGTTGAAGATTCGGCCGCCGCTCTGCTTCAGCAAGGAAAATGCGGACATGTTCGTCACGGCGTGTGAAGATGAGTTGTAGGAGATCTGCCCGGTCTGACCAAACGCTCATCCGCCGCCACGCTAACCGAGACACAGTCCATGGATGCGAGAAGCGTAAAGAATGCTGAAGATGCCCGTGCGCTGATCGAGGCGCGCCGTCTGTCTCACGTCAAGCTCGGCGTAGTCGATCTCGACGGCGTCATCCGCGGCAAGTATCTGGCGCGGGACAAGTTTTTCAACGCGCTCGAATCGGGGTTCAAGTTCTGCGATGTGATCTTCGGCTGGGACTCCAGTGACCAGCTCTATGACAAGTCGACCTTCACCGGCTGGCACACTGCATTTCCGGATGCGACCGCCCGCATTGACCCCGCCACCTGCCGCGAATTGCCGACCGAGCCGGGCATGCTGTTCTTTCTCGGCGAGTTTGATGACGCGGCAGCGCAGCTCTGCCCTCGGCGACTTCTGAAGCGCGTGATCGATCGGGCGGCCAAGATGGGATTTGCCGCCATGGTCGCTGCGGAATTCGAGTTCTTCGTCTTCGACGAGACACCGCACAGCATCAGGGAGAAGAACTTTCGCGATCTGAAAAACCTTACGCCCGGCTGGTTCGGCTATTCCGTACTGCGTTCGTCGGTCGAGGCGGATCTCAATCGCGGACTGCTCGCGCTATGCGACGAGATGGACATTCCGCTGGAAAGCTTTCACACGGAAACGGGCCCCGGCGTGCTGGAAGCCGCCATCCAGTACACGGATGCGCTCGCGGCCGCCGACCGCGCGGTCCTGTTCAAGACCTTCTCCAAGGTATGGGCCGAACGTCAGGGCAAGATGGTGACGTTCATGGCCAAATGGTCGAATGCCTATCCCGGCCAGTCCGGCCATCTGCATTTGTCGCTGCGCGGTGCCGATGGCAAGCCGGCATTCCACGAAAGCGGTCGTCCGGGCTACATGTCCGACACCATGCGTCATTTCGTCGGAGGCCAGCAGGCGCTTCTGCCTGAACTTCTGGCCATGGTCGCGTCGACCGTGAATAGCTATTCGCGACTGATCCCGGGTTTCTGGGCTCCGACCGACGCCACCTGGGGCATCGAAAATCGCACCTGCGCCTTGCGCGTGATACCGGGATCGCCGTCGGGCCAGCGCGTCGAATACCGAATCGCCGCTGCCGACATCAATCCGTATCTGGCCATCGCCGCTGCGCTCGGCTCGGGGCTCTGGGGCATCGAGCACAAGATCGAGCCTGATGAGCCGATCACCGGTAATGCCTATGACATGAAGCATGCAGCTGCTCGCGCGTTGCCGCGTACATTGTCGGAGGCTGCGGATCGGCTCGCTGGATCTGTCATTGCCCGGGAATTATTCGGCGAGCTCTTCGTCGAGCATTTTGCCATGACACGGCAATGGGAGGAGCGCGAATTCCGCAAGGCGATCACCGATTGGGAACTTGCCCGTTATTTTGAGATCATCTGAAACCCGACGCTTCCAAGAGTGATATCGTGAACGATGTCCCGGCCCAAATCATATCATCTCCGACTGAAGCATTGAGAGCCGTCCATGCACGTTCAAATCACTGGAGCTTGGAATTTTCCGACGCGCGTCATTGCGGGGCCCGGGCGCATCGCCGAGTTGCCGGATCTCTGCCGGGCTCATGGCATCACCAGGCCATTGCTTGTCACGGATGCAGGACTCGCCAAGTCTGACATGATCGCGAGCATCGCACGGCGCGTGCGCGAGGCGGGAATCCCGATCAGCATCTTCTCCGATGTCAAAGGTAATCCAGTCGAGTCCAACCTGACGGCCGGCGTTGTGGCGTTCAAGCAGGGTGGTCACGACGGCGTTGTCGCGGTCGGCGGCGGCTCGGCACTCGACGTCGGCAAGTGCGTGGCGTTCATGGTGGCCCAGTCGCGGTCGGTCTTTGATTTCGAGGATGTCGGCGACTGGTGGACAAGGGCCTGCACCGACGGTGTCGCCCCCATCATCGCGGTGCCTACCACCGCCGGTACCGGCTCTGAGGTCGGGCGCGCAAGCGTGATCATTCGCGAAGAAACGTACGAAAAGAAAATCATCTTTCACCCCTTGATGATGCCGAAGGTCGCCGTCGAGGACCCGGAGCTCGCGGTCGGCCTTCCGCCGTTCCTGACCATGGCGACGGGCATGGATGCGCTGGCGCACTGTTTCGAGGCCTATTGTGTGAAAGCCTTTCATCCGCTCGCCGATGGTGTGGCGCTGGAGGGCATCAAGATCGTCGACACCTATTTGCCACGCGCCGTCGCTGACGGTAACGACCTGGAAGCTCGCGCCTACATGTTCGCGGCGGCGTCGATGGGAGCCACAGCTTTCCAGAAAGGGCTCGGCGCGATCCATTCGGTGTCGCACCCCGTCGGCGCACGATACGATACGCACCATGGTCTCACCAACGGTGTCATCTTCCCCTACGTCATGGTGTGCAACAGGAAAGCTATCGCCGACAAGATCCCGCATATTGCCCGCGCACTCGACCTGCCGGGCCGTGATTTCGATACTGTGCTGAACTGGATTATGGCCTTGCGGAAGAATCTTGGGGTACCGCATACGCTGGCGGAGCTCGGCGTCAAGGAAGCAGATGCCGGAACGATTGCGAAAGATGCGGTCAAGGATCCGACCGCTAGCGCCAATCCCAGGTCACTGACCGAAGCCGAGTTCGAGCAACTCACGCTAGCCGCGATCCGCGGTGACATCGGGGGATAGGCCTTGCTGCGGTTATTGGTTCTTGAAGGCAACCCTCCATCCGGCCGCCGCCGGATTGGGCAAACTGCGGGGACGACTCCGGGCGAGAGCTACGCCGATCTACTCCGAACCCTGGCCCCCCAAGCGGCGGTCGATATTTATCTTGGAACTGACGAAAGCGCTTCGCCGCCTCAGCCAATCGATGCCTATCATGGCGTTGCCATCACCGGCTCGTCGCTCAACATTTACCAGTGCGAAGCCGAGTCGATGCGGCAGATCGAGTTTGTCCGCGAGGTCTTTGCTCGCGGGATTCCGATGTTCGGGTCGTGCTGGGGATTGCAGCTTGCGGCAGTGGCGGCAGGAGGGGAGGTTGGGCTCAATCCCGCGGGTCGGGAAGTGGCATTCGCGCGCAAGATCACGCTGACCACGGAGGGGCACCTACATCCAATGCATGCGCGTCGCGCCGCGGCATTCGACGCGCCGGCCATCCATAGCGATGTCGTTACCCGTCTTCCGGCGGACACCGTCATCACGGCACGAAATGCGATCTGCGAGGTTCAGGCAGCGGAGATCCGCTTCGGACGGGGCGTATTTTGGGGGGTGCAGTATCATCCGGAATATCGTCTGCACGACGTTGCCTCCGTGATCCGTCGTTACGGCCAGACCTTGGTCGACGAGGGCTTTTTCGCTGATCTTGCTGAACTCGAACGATATGCAGCCGACCTGTCCGCGCTCGAAGCAGACCCAAAGCGGCGTGACATCGCATGGCGTCTCGGACTGGACGCAGATATTGTTAGTGACGCGATACGCCAGACCGAGCTTGCGAATTGGTTCTCCTTTTTGGAGTGCAAATGAAGGACCTGACGATCTCCTCGTAACTTTCGCAGTGTGGCGATCGGAATCATGCTGGACGAGCAGCCAAGGCTCTTCTTCATGCACTTTTTGGCCAATGACGATGCAATCAAGCTCGCCAAAGACCTACGCGCAGCACTCGACAAGACCTCAGGCACAAAAAACTGAGGCGGCCCCCACTCGGCGTAATGCGACGCAACGACCGTTCAAGCGGCAGCTTTGCCGATTATCCATTCTCGGGAATATATGAGTGCAATTCTGCATTTCCTGCCTCACAAAACCGTTGTCATCTCTTACCATCAGCTAATGTATTCCGCTGGCTGAACTTCGGTCGCCAAGCGCGCGCATCGAGCGACCAGCGACCTGATCCGGACAGCAACATGAAGAGTGCGCTCATCAGCATTGCCCAGTCGGTGCGCGTCTCATGAGTGAAGCTCAAGAAACCATAGCGATCCAGGTGGCGGAGGCTGAATATCCACCAGTTGCGGCCTAACAGGATTGGGATTTTCGTGGAGATGATCGCCACGATCATGATGACGATGATCGGCACGGCCGCCGCGCGCGAAGCATAGCCGATCATGAACATGATCCCCGCCAGCATTTCAATCACGCCAACGAACGGCCCAAAGAATTCTGGCCAGGGAATGCCGATCTTGACGAAACGGCCGGCACCGAGAATGTCGGCATGCGTCAGTTTCTGCAGGCCTTCGGGGATGAATACACCAGCGAGCGCCAAGCGGATGAAAATGGCCCAGGTCGATTCGCCGGGAGAGAACCACCAGGACTGTTTCATGAAAGCGTGCTCCTATTCGCTGCTGTCCAAAGGCGCGGCGCCAGAGTTATCCAAGTCAGCCCGATGAGAATGAGGCCAGGGCCCACAACCCAGATCGTGACCGGTACCCAGAAGGCGAGGAACAGGCATACGATCAGGCCGATGATTGCGACCCAGCGCGGATAAAGCCGGTCCTCAGGCGAAAGCCTGAGCGCGGCGAGATTGGTGATCGCATCATAGATGCCGGCTTTTGCCATTGGCTAAGGTGCTACCGGTGGATCAAGCGTCGGCCGTTGACAACTAGGAAAGCCATCGGCGTGGGGCCCAGACGAAGACCATCCGAAACGGGCGGTGAGTTGGGTCAACTTGGATTTGACAAATCGGTGCATCCACGGCTCCACAAACCACCAGATGGCCCACGCAAGAAGTGCAATGCCTGCGACGATTGTTGTGACGGCTATTGCAGCATGATCATGTGGTTCCATCGCCGAGAAAATCACGTAACCCATCTGCATGTGCAACAAATACAGCGGATAAGTCATTCCACCGGCGGCGAGCACAACGGCGGCAGGGAGCGGGATACGCTTGATGCGCGTCGCGAGGAATACGCCGAGCAGCGCGACGACACAGATGGCTGCCACGACTCTCGGGTCGAACGTATTATCCGGATGCGCACCGAGCCGCTCCAGCTTGTGCGTTGCTTGAAAGATCGCCGTTCCCATTGCAAGGGCGAACAGACTCCAGAATCGCGTCCCGCGACGTCCACGGTAGTGCTGGTAGATCAGCAGGCCGACTACGAAGAATCCGCTATCGTCGGCAATGAAAACCTTCTCGAAGATCGGTGCATCGATCGTCAGTTCGTTCGCAAACGTGATTGCGAGCCAGACGAGGATGAGCGCATCTATGTGGCGAGGAAACCAGCCCAACATCATGAACAGCGCGACCCATCCATAGAATACCACCTCGATCACGAGCGACCAGTAGACGGTGTCGACATAGGGCTGGCCGAGGAATGGCGCGGCGATGAATAGGTTGGCGAGCCACTGTGAGCGCGTGACATGCCCGACGCCAACCGCCAGCATGACCGTAAACGTCAATGTCATGCAGAGAACAAATGTCGGATAGATGCGACTGAAGCGCGCGATGATGAAACCGATCCAGGACCGTCCCTCCGCCGAGTACGCAATGACGAAGCCGCTGATGGCAAAGAAAACCGACACACCGAGAAATCCGTATTGTCCGGCCGGCGCCAATGCGGGCAAGGCCACCTGCGAAATGCCGCTCGCTGAGATCGGCCCCCAGAAGCCATAGTGGTAAAGGACAACGGCTAACACGGCTGCAAGACGCAACAGATCGAGAACCGGTACCCGAGAATGCGTGTGGACAGTCTTGTCCATGGGACGCCCTCTTAAGTCGGCGGGATCTATCGGTCACACCGATTGAGACTGCCTTAACGGAACCGCTGAAACAAGTTGCTTTCTTGAAGCCGCTCTCGAACGCTTAAGCTCGCGAAACGGCCATTCCCGACACAGTGCGATTAGTCATCAAGCCTTTTGCGTTCTGGGAGTTCAGAGGGGCTGTTTTAGCGCCTAGCGGCATGATCTGATAATGATGGCCTTAAGACGCGCAGGTTCGGAAGAGCGAGAGAATGCCTCGCGTGGGAGTCGACATGCACACACATTCAATAGATCAATGGGTTCACGGCCACGTTTTTCTCGGTGATCAGCACGCCCAGAACGAGCGCAGAACCTGGATTGTCGTGGCGCTTACGGCGTCAATGATGATCGGCGAGATCGTGGCTGGTACCATATTTGGATCGATGGCATTGTTGGCAGACGGTTGGCACATGGCGACGCACGCAGCGGCGTTGGGCATTGCAGGGTTAGCCTATTTATTGGCTCGCAGGCATGCCAAAAATTCGCGATTTGCCTTTGGCACAGGAAAGTTCGGCGAGCTTGCCGCCTTTTCGAGCGCAATCATGCTTGCGATGATAGCCATGCAGATTGCTTACGAGAGTGTGGTTCGGCTCTTTAACCCGGTCACGATTGCCTACAGCGAAGCGATAGTGGTTGCGGTACTGGGATTAACGGTCAATATCGCCAGCGCATGGCTTCTTCAAGACTCTCACCATCATCATCATGGAAGCGATCATTCGCACCATCACCACGATAACAATCTCCGTGCCGCTTACGTCCATGTACTGGCAGATGCGGCCACATCGGTGCTGGCAATCGCTGCGCTGGTGCTCGCGATGTACTTTGGATGGACTTGGGCCGATCCTTTAGTTGGCATCTTCGGTAGTCTGGTCATCGGTAGCTGGGCCTATGGTTTGATCCGAGATTCTGGAGCTGTGCTTTTGGATGCCAGCGCGGACAAAAATCTCGAAATGACGATCCGCGAGCGAATCGAAACCAAGGGTGATCGTGTCACCGATTTTCACCTGTGGCAGGTGGGGCCAGGACATCGGGCCGCGATCATTTCGGTTATTTCGGACAACCCGCTGCCGCCGAAGACGTACAAGCGGCGGCTCGGAGGGTTGCGGGGCCTTAGTCACGTAACAATAGAAGTCGAGGCTTGTCCGCAGCACGCGCATGGCTAATGGCGCGACTCGCGAAGTGACTAATGTCCAGTGCCTTTCGTTCGGCCTAGCCGATCGATCCAAGTAAGCTGTTGGGGTACAAGAACGAGGCGAACGGTGATTGGCCCGTACAGCGAATTTTTTAATAGGCGACGCTCCGCGATGGACTTTTTCGTGGTGCCGACAATCGCCTTTCGTCCAGCTCTACGGCCTGCTGATCATGGGCCATGGCTGGCGGCAGATCCTGTGGTTTGGAGTGACCGCGCATCCGACGGCCGAATAGATCGCCAGCCAACTGACGGAGGTGTGTGGCTGGGAGCAAATCCCTCGTGACCTGATCCGGGATCGCGATCGAGCCTATGGTGAGATATTTATCCGCCTGGTTCGGTCGATCGGCATCCGAGACCGTCCGACGTCTCCTCGCTCACCGTGGCAAAATGCGTATGCGGAACGGATCGATCCTTAGGGAATGCTTGATCATGTCGTGGTCTTCGGCGAACGCCATCTGCGCCACGTGCTGCTGTCGTACATCAGCTATTACAACGGCATGCGTACCCATTTGTCATTGAACAAGGACGCGCCGATGTCACGCGCCGCCGAGATAGCCGGGCGCATTTCAGCGCATGTCGACCTCTGCGAACAATTCGGTAATCCGCCGGCGATGCGAGCGGCCGACGAGGGCAACTCCAATCGAAGCGCCAACTCTAAGGCTAAGACCATTCCAGAAAAATGTTGATGCAGCCTCACGACGGTTTCCTGCAGCAAACGCAAGATTCGGGCGGGAGCTGCTGGAGCGCTCAGGATGAGTGCAAACTCGTCGCCGCCCAGCCGGGCGATCGAGCCGGCGTTGCTGAAAGCCTGTCCCAAGCGCATCCCAATCTCGCGCAGGCATGCATCGCCGGCCTCGTGGCCGAACGTATCGTTTAGGTAATTGAAACGGTCAAGATCGATCAGCACGAGCGCCGACGTTCCGAATTTTAGGTTCGCGACGAATCTATTTTCTTGAAGTTCCGCAGCTTCAGCCGGATAATTGATCAAGGTCCTTGGCTATTAGCATCCGAGGAGGACGATCATGGCAATCCAGATCGTGATGGACCCTACCGGCGACAGCCGGAACTTTTTCAATGCGAATGACGCACAGGAACTGGCTAAGGCGGAGCAGCGATTTCGCGAGCTGACGAAGGTCGGCTTCACCGCCGCGGTCCGGACCGGTGCAGGGCAGGTCTCGCAAATCCGATCGTTCGACCCGGACGCGGAAGAAACCGTGTTCTTCCCCAGGCTGGTCGGCGGGTAGAAACGGTCAGCGCCATGTCGCGACTTCCACCATGCGAACGCTCGCGTATAAGAGCCGTAAGGGCGCTTTTCATCAGACTTGGGGCCGAGCGAACTGCGGAGGGCCGGTCTTTGGGGCTTCTGCGGGAGTGGCTGTCACCGGTGCAACGGATGCAGTTCGCGGAAAAGGAATACTTCGAAGTCGTCGGTGGCGACACGGGCAGGCGGTATAGGATTTATCCCGGCACCATGACGAACGTTTGCGAGGTCGACGAAACAGGCCACCCGAGGCTAGGGCTGTGTTTTCGAACAATGGGTGAGCTGCCGATCGGTGACGTGATGCTTGCCCAGAAGATCGCGTTGGAAAACTGCGAGAGTGGCGTTCTCGCGGTGGCCAGAAGTTTCGTTCCCGGCATTTTCATGTTTCGGCGAGGCAGGCTGCTCGGCTGAGCAGTCTGATTTGAACTTTCGCATCTGCGCCGGGCGCGTAGCCGTTCACGGGCAGCGCCTATGTCAAAGGAGAAGCCACAATGAATCGGCATACTCTTCTCAACATTGTTGCGACAACGGCTATCGGACTCACAACGCTGGCCGGCAGCGCCGTTGGCCAAGAGACAGGCGAGCACAAGTTGTTTGCGCCCCAGGACATCGTGTGGGGACCAGCGCCATCATCCCTCCCGCAGGGTGCGCAGGCGGCAGTGCTGTATGGCGACCCGGGCAAGGAAGGTCTGTTTGCTCTTCGGCTGAAGGTGCCAAAGGGCTATCACATTGCGCCGCACACTCATCCCAAGCCAGAGATCGTCACCGTGCTCTCGGGAGCAGCGCGGCTGGGAATGGGAACGACAGACGATCACGACAAAGCTCAGGTTCTTCCCGCGGGTAGTTTCTTTGCTATGCCCGCTCGTTCGGTGCACTCGTTCTTCGCCGACGACGCCACGGTTATTCAGCTCAACAGCTCCGGTCCATGGGGCATCAACTACATCAATCCAAAGGATGATCCGCGTCCGAAGATGTAATATCGGGATCAACGCCGAAGGTTTGCGGGCGGGCTTGCCAAGAGCGCGACTTCGTTGCGTCCGCCGCGCTTCAAAAGCCATTCGGACGGGCGGCCGCGAATAGTCTTGCAGCCGTCAAGAGCGAGTTTTGGGGCCGCGCAGGGCGCAGGGCTGTGGGCCAAAGAACGCGCGGTTGCCCGGAACCACTTCCGTCTCACTCAGTTACTTACATTAAGCGAGCGTGAGATCGCTATTACCATGACGCTATTCCTGAGCAACGTTTTGATTCCGATCGCGGTGGCTGCGGTCGCTGCCGTACTGCTCATGGGTCTGATCAACATGATGCGCGGCGGTAGTCCCAACCTATCGCAAAAGCTTATGCGAATGCGGGTCCTCCTTCAGTTCATCGCGATTGTCATCACAATGACAACGGTCTGGATGGTGGGACAGCAATAAGTTCGCGACTGATGAGTCCTTTTGTCTTATCGGGCGCATATTATCTGTTTGAACTTTGGATCACTCCAGATCAGATGGCGACTTCTTCAACACAATCGTGGCATTGAGGAGTTGGCCGGACTCGCCGCCGTGTCGCGCCGGTCGCGACTGACCCGCAACGGACATGAGCCGTGCTTCCAATTTGGTGTGGCGAACCGCGCGGAAATAAGCACGGACCTACCAGAGTTGCCTCACGGTAAGTCGGACGGTCTGCGAGTAGGGCTGGCTTGCTGGTTTGGCGACCACACGTTCGTAGTTCAGCGCGAGATCGGCGCCACGCCACAGGCGCAGTCCCATTCCGCCGCCGATTCTTAGCGTATTTGCCATATTGTTCTGCTCAACGCCGTCAATGCTATTCTCTCCCCCGAGATTGTAAAAGGCATCCAAGGAAAGCCATAAACCGTCAGTGACGTTGCGGCTCAAGTGCTCCTCGAGCCGCAGGACCGGCTTCTGCGAAAGCGTTTGCGCTCCGCTCACAAGGTAATTGTGGTTGTCGCTGAAAAATCGCCCCGAGACGTAGGTCTCGATCCAGGTCCAGCCTTGATCCGGCGTGTAGCTGAAATTGACGGTGGGAGAAATCATCCAGCGGTTAGCGCTAGGATTGATCGGAGAGGTCGGATTGTATGTCCCGAGCGGAGTTGTCACCAAAAGATGAAAGCTTGAGAAGGTCTGCGGGATAAAGAATTGAAATTGCTCGCGCGTCAACGCTGGTCCACCAAAGATGTTTATCTGCCAAAGGAAGCCGATATCGGAAAAGCCATTCGTGCTTGCGCGGATTGGGCCGGCGCTTGTGTCTATGAGCGCGTAAGGTAGAACAAGCGAGAAGCCTCCGGTACGCCCCCAGTAGTCCATGATGCGAGTGAGAACGATCGACTGTGCGAACACGTTCGAGCGAACACCAGGGACTGTATCCGTGCCATCCGCGGGTATCACGGACGTCGTATACCCCGCGTTATAGTTGACTAGCCAAGTATCGACCGGCGCATTGAGGTAATCACGCGCCGACCCGGCCCGGGCGTCCGCACCGGGACACACGACCGCAGCGACTCCGCACAGAAACATCCACCGTCGCTTCGCCGCACGCATGCTTCCCGCCTGCATCGCCCTTCCTGCAATCGCGCCGACGCATAGCCGGTACGGGTTTCGATGAGATGCGCTACTCAGACCGTGAGAAGCCCATGTTGTCGTCGATCACCGCACCCGGCCCGACGGGGACCCTTCCGGGTCTCGGCTGATTTAGATTGTGGAAGACGATCTTGTCGCGCCACACCTTGCGGAGAAAATCCGCGAACACGGCGATTGTCAGTTGCTCGCCGGGACAGCGTCGATAGCCGAAACCGAACGGAGCGAACCCGGCGTAATCGCAGACCGGTTCTGGCTTACCCTTTGACACGGCGAACACTGTGCCGAAGCCACTGTTGGTGATGCATCTCGTTGAGGGCAGATTTCGGGGGGCGGCCGGTACGCCACCTTAATTCATCTCGGCGCTCAATGATCGGAACGAGCCAATCCGGAACGGGATTGCCGCTGTTTTTCTTCAGAAGTTCGGTAAGCTCGGGCGAGGTGGGGAATCGTCCCCTGGAAATCTCGCGCTCCCAAAAGCGAAAGCTGTTCTTGTCAAAGTGGTCGTAGATGCTGTCGGGCTGCTTCTCGCCATCGGTCCTCGGGCTGCCTGCCTTCGGCTTCGATGCCGGCGCACGTTCGCGCTGCTTGTCGACTGAGGATTCAATGGCGTTTTTTCCTGATGACGTTCCTTGCTTCCCGTCCATCATTCGCTTCCTTCAGAGCGGTCATGCCAATCGTTTGCTAGGGCCTAACAGGCTGTTGAAAAAGGCCAGTCGCGGCCGAGCTGTGAGCATGATTCATTGGCTTTGAAGCGATTTGGATCTGATGGGTGCGCGGTGGTGACAATCTGACTGGCGAGTTGTTCAGCTACGTTGATCTGGAGGCGCGGGTTCGGCGCGATCACCCGCTTCGCGCCATCCGGGTAATTGTGAATGAAGCGCTTGTCGCTTTGGAGCGGGAGTTCGCGGCGCTGTATTCGCCACTCGGGCGGCCGTCGATCCCACCCGAGAAGTTGCTCAGGGCGATGCTGTTGCAGGCGTTCTACTCGATCCGCTCGGAGCGGTTGCCTATGGAGCGGCTGGAATACGACCTTCTGTTCCGCTGGTTCGTGGGCATCGGCGTCGACGATCCAGCCTGGGACCATTCGGTGTTCTCGAAGAACCGCGACCGGCTGCTTGAGGGCGACATCGCGGCCAAGTTCCTGAGTGCGGTGCTGGCCCAGCCCAAGGTGGAGAAGCTGCTGTCGAGCGATCACTTCTCGGTCGACGGCACGCTGATCGAGGCCTGGGCTTCGACGAAGAGCGTCAAACCGAAGGACGGCTCTGGCGAGCCGCCGGCCGGCGGCGTCGGGCGCAATGCCGAAGCCGACTTCCACGGCGAGAAGCGGACTAACGACACGCATGCTTCGACCACCGATCCGGACGCAAGGCTCTACAAGAAGGGCAAGGGCAAGGAGGCGAAGCTATGCTTCATGGGTCATGGGCTGATGGAGAACCGCCATGGCCTGTTGGTCGACGCCTGCCTGACGCTGGCCGGCGGACATGCCGAGCGGGTGGCGGCGTTGCACATGATCGAACCTCGCGCCGACCGGCCCCTGGCCATCACACTTGGCGCTGATAAGGCCTATGACACGGAGGACTTCGTCAACGAGTTGCGCGCGATGAAGGTGACGCCGCACGTGGCGCAGAACACAAGCAGCCGAAGCTCGGCGATCGACGGGCGCACGACGCGGCACACCGCGGCTATGCCATCAGCCAGCGTCTCCGCAAGCGCATTGAGGAAGCGTTCGGCTGGATCAAGATGGTTGCCCGCCAGGACAAGACCCGCTTCCGTGGCCGCGACCGCGTCGGATGGGCCTTCACCTTCGCAGCCGCCGCTTACAATCTGGTGCGATTGCCGAAGCTCATGGCGGTGCCAGCATGACCGCGCCGTCTCACGGCCACGCCAAACTGCTCGACGGCGGCTCAATCCAGATCGCATTCGCCTATCACAACGGCGATCAAGCCATCCCCAAAGCCAGACAGAACACTTCTTCAACAGCCTGCTAAAGGACGAATCCTATATACGCAGATGCAACCCGCGATATTTCCTTTTCGAATAACTCGCGCCCGGCTTGATCTGATTGTCGCAAAAAGCGATCAGCGCAGTGCAACGCAGTGTCGGCATGAGAAGTGAAGGTAGATTTGGCTATCCGATTGACCTCGGCGTCAACAGGTTTTGGTGAGGTGCAGGCTGCGTCCGCTGCGATGTCGGCGCGTCTTGTGAGACGCGCCGGCTAATTCGCCTGGTCAACCCCATTTTCTCTTGAAGGTCAGCATAGCCTCTCCAAGCGGGGACGGCAGGCCGTTTCTTGCTTTCTTGATCTCTGCGTCGACCAGCGCTTGATCTTTCGAAAAAACAGTGACCGTGGCGTCGAGTTCTTGGTTCGCCTCGTGGGGGAGCGAAGGATCGCGGGCCTCTGCATTGCGCTTTTCAGCCTGAGCCATCCATTCCTCGGCAGTCAAAGTAGCCGGAACCACCAGAAAGCCGCCCCGTTGGTCTTCCGGCGGTGGACTGAGTTTGTTCAAAATCCTCGACGATTCGGCCGTCATGGACGGCTTTCCCCGTGCGGCCTCTCGTTTCAATACGTCCAAAATGCACTCAAGGATTGTCTGGTAAACGGGCTCGCCGTCATAAGACCCCCGAACCTTTTTCAGGGCGACCCGCCGCACGATCGAGCGCTGGCTGATCGCCCCTTTTGGCCGGCCCCGCGGGTTGCCTGACTTGCCTTTGAGAAAGCGGTATTCGACCGGGGGCGGCTTACGGCCGCTCGCAGTCTTAGCCATTGTCCTGCCCCTTCAGAAATTGACGACGTAATTCATCGAGCTGCGCTTGATCTTGCTGATATTCGGCTTGCGCCGCCTCAAACATCCCGGGCTCCCAAGGCGGCGCGCCCAGGATCTTCAGCAAGATGCAGAAGGAATGCAGGTCGAGGTTCTTCGGCGCAACGAGGGACCCATGAGTTTGTTTGCCGGGAGGCGGTTCAAACAAGCCTGCCCCTTCAACGATCTGGATAACCTTCTTGATAGCGCTCGGCTTGCCCTTCAGCGCCTCTCTAACCAAAGAGAGCAGGGCGGCCCCGAAAGGGTGCACCTTGACACGCTTGCCGCCTCTGTCCGTGTCAAAGGGGCGATTGAGTTGAGGTGACTGACGAGATCAGGGACTTTATCTTTCCGGCTCGTCTTGCGACGCGCGGCGAGATTGCCCTTTTTGAAGCGATACTCGACGGGAGGCTTCTTGTAACCGACGGAATACTCACGGGGCATGGACTGCTCCTCGATTTAGAGCCGGCATAAAAAAGCGCGGCTCCGGTGAAAACCGAAAACCACGCAATCTGCCCATGCAGCGTCGAGGTACCTTAAGAATAGCTCCGACCCATGCCGGCTCTCTATTCACAACGGAGTGGCGCAACGACCCATGCCGCATCATCGACACCCGTCTCAGGCCCTCGGCCAATAAAACGATTTAGCGCGTCGATCAAGTCCAGATGTGGGATGCCGATAAATTCAGCGCGACTACTGCCGTTCTTCGCGTTGTCTAGCATTCATTCCCCGTACCTCGCGTCACAAATTCCCGTTCCAATTTTCGCGGGAATTAATAGCGTAAGTCCCTAGAAACACGCCGTTGTTCGCCGGACCACACGCGCGAAAACGATCAAATTTGCATTTTTGCCCTGTTAATTCCCGTAAAGCTCGAAAGACCGGTTCGCATCCGACTGCGTCCGCCGCCACCCAGTCTGTTATTTTTCGCATTTCCAGAGACTGACGAAAAAGCCCCGCTGTTGGCGCGGGCTTTATTGCAGCCCATTCAAATCAGCAAGTAGAGAGCACATGATCCGAGACCCCCGTTGGTTGCTTAGATGAAATTTAGGCTGTGCCTTCAACCGTGAAACAATCGTTGCTCCAAGATTACCCCATAACCGGACATGCTGCTGACATATCAAAATCGACGCGAATGACCATCTCCGACGCCACCCTCTGGCCCCACCACTGCGCATGCCCCGATACATGAGCTCGCCCTTGGCGAGTCAATCGTCATAGCCGTCTTACAAAATGCCAGGCTGCGTAGGCGTGTTTCCAACTATCTTGAGGCTAGACGAGTCATCTGCGGAACAGTCCGCCCACCGCACGCCCTACGCCGTGCACAGCGCCGCCGATCGCGCCGATTGGACCGCCGACACCACGCGAATAGCGGGCACGGCCCCCAGCGCGACGACGGTGTTGATGGCCAGATTTGCCAGCGTTCGCGCTGGTGTCCGTTAGTACCTTATGCTGGGTGGCGTTGAGGAAGCCAGTCGTAGGGTAACCGTTTTTCTCCTGCCAGCGCGCGATAACGGCGCGAGTCGATTCGTCGAACTTCCCATTGATCTTGGTGTCGAACCCGAGCCTGGTTAGCCTACGTTGCACGTCACGGCGCTTTGTTTTGGTGAGGCCGATCTGTTCCTCGGTCTTCTGAGTCGCTTCGTCGGTAGCGATCGCTGTATCGGCAGGTATCAACGTCTCGCGAGGCGTGCTGCTCAGACCAGCCATAGCAAAGTGCGCGCTATTGATGATCGCTAGAATGGACAATGCCAGGATCAAGGCGCGCATGTCCTTTCCTTCGCCCCCAAGTCCGCCGATGGTTCGGTCTAGAAAGTAGGAGACGCACCGCACCGTCTGAACCATCAAAATCCGGCGGCGCCACTCCGCTTCGTCGCGGGGTAAACTGTTGTCCGCCGCAGACGGTTCCATAGCCTCGCGCCGATTGTCACGCCGTATTGCACGCGGGGGCAATGGGAACGGCACCGTCCTTGGTCCTTCGGGATCAACCTCAAAAATGGCCGGAGCCTCAGGTTCCCGAGATGTGATGCATGAGTCCGTTTGTGGCCCTTTTAGGAACTGGCGCGATGTCGGATTTGAGGCATGCCCGATGGCGACGCAAGGCATAATCCAAAGAGGTTCGTGTTGAACGCTGGCCGGAGGCGACGGCGGTCATCCCTCGATGATCGGCGGACACCAGCAGAGCATACCAGCCTGCCGACGACACAGTTCTCGCCAGGCTCGGATAGGTAATCCCACCCATAAACATGGTTTCATTGCGCACTCTTCGAAGACTTTCCAGCTTCAGGCGACCTAGTCACAGCCCATGGATCGTACTTTTCCTTGGAATCGGGAATGCGTTTGAGAGCCTCCTGATAGGCCTTTTCGTCGACCTTGGGCTTATTGCCTGTGGCTGCAGGACCCCCGCCCTTATGCCCACGCTTGCCGCCTCCCATCTGGGCCTGTGCAGGCACTGCCAACAACGCCAGCACCGCCACTGCCATCACCAGAAATCTCATCGCGAGCTGTCTCCCTAGCCGTCGCTTGGCGCAAGGCTAATTCTCAGACAGCCGCTCGTAAAGTCGGGAACGCCATCTGTCGGGAATTTATTGAAAGCGCCGACGGACTTTCATGCCGACGACATCGCGGCGATGGATCTGTTCGTCGTACCGACGATCTCATTTCGGTTGCTCGTACGGCTGGAAGCAGGCCCCTCGCTATCTGATCCGCGACCGGGACGGAGCCTATGGCGAAATCTTTATTCGAAGAGTTCGATCCATGGGCATTCGTGATCGACCGACGTCGCCGCGCTCGCCATGGCAAAACGCATATGCTGAACGGCTGATCGATTCGATCCGGTGGGAATGCCTTGATCATGTTGTTGTCTTTGGCGAGCGGCATCTTCGTCACGTGCTGCTGTCTTACATGAACTACTATAATGAGACGCGCGCGCACCAATCGTTGGACAACAATGCGCCCGTATCGCGCACGGTTCAGAGAGCAGGGGGTGTTCTTCGCCTTCCAATCCTGGGTGGCCTGCATCACCAATATATTCGATTTGATTTGCGACAGGCACAGCGAAGATAAAGCAGAAATCCGAAAGCGCCTGCAGAACAATTGCTGAAGTCATCAGAAATCTTGCCGCGGCGAGGACAGCGTTTGCAGATTGCGTCTGATCAGCGCAGGGAGATCGCGAATCCCAAAGCCGTGTCGTTCGTCATCGGCGCGCGATCGGCACCGCAGACATCCACAGCCCAACTGCTTCAGGTGGATCACCACCTCAGCTGTGCCCAACTCCCGAAGACAGCATAAATAAATCTACGCCGGGGCCGATCTTCACCGAGCATGTGATGCGCCCGCGGCACCGGTCATTACCTCGGCACTCCGCCGCCGCTACACTCGCCGTGGTGCTCAACGAACGGGGCTGTGTTGATCTCGATCACGTCGCCGAATTGTTACAGCGTATGTCGAGGACATCATTTTTAACATTTAACGCACTAAATCTGATCATGGGGCATCACAGCTTGATCATAAGTAATCGCATACAATGGAGCGGTCCATCACGGAGCACAACGGTGCTGGTTTTGGAGAAGATTATTTATTTGTTTTCGGCGCCGGGTGCGATGGGCGTCTTCAATTTGAAAGGATTGCAAAATGGCCGAAGATCTCGATTCCGTTATCGAAGCGCTTTCCAGTGCAAAACTGAGTTTGGGTAAAGCAGTAGAACAAATGACAACCGGCACAGCGGCGTCAAACCTTTCCGAGGCTCAGTTGAGCCGGCTTAAGGCGCTGTCGGACCAGAACACTGGTTGTCAGAATAGCGGCTGCGGCGGTGCCGAAGCTGCGCTGGCGGCGAAAGCCGGGGGCCGGAAGTAAGTCCGTTCGCCTCGTCCGGCGGAAGCCAATGTTATTCCGCCGGACGTTTTTGATGCGGGTAGGCTGCTCGGTTTGATAACCGTGCTTAGCTGCTAATGAGGCCCGATCATGCAGAAGCTGTCCTCATATATTGTCGTATCACCTATATTCTCTGAGAATAACGCACCCCTTTTAGTGGTTCTCGCCACCCGGACGGGCGCCGTTTTCGAGTTGCCGCTATCGATCTGGCAAGTCTTGCGGTCGGGCGCATTCGAGAAACTGAACGCCAAGACCCGGACCGAGTTGTCGGAAGCGGAAATACTCGTGCCGCAGGCGGAGGACGAACTAGCGGCTGTGTTATCGCGCAATCGCGAGGCGATCCGGACCAATACTCATCTGAATTACGTAATCCAGCCGACCGCGCATTGCCAGCTCGGCTGTGGCTACTGTGGCCAGACGCATGAGCGAAGAAACCTCAGCATAGAGAACGAGACGGCCATTCTGCGGGACGTCCGAGACAGACTGGATGCCGGGAAGTTTGCAGAGCTGAACCTCTGCTGGTTTGGCGCCGAGCCGCTTTCCGGGCTTGTGCAAATGCGCTCTCTGACGCCCCAGCTTCGACGAATTGCGGAAGAAAGGAATGTTGAATACCGGGCGAGCATTGTTACCAACGGATTGGCAATGTCACGGAAGATAGGCGCTGAGCTAGTAAATGCACTCGGGGTTGTGTCTATCACCGTGTCGCTCGATGGAACTGCGATGTACCACGACCGGCGACGGCATACGAAATCCGGTAAACCGACTTTCAACCAGATCCTTGCGAACCTCGTAGCGCTGGCGGATACGATTGGCTCCGATCCGGTGGAGATCAAGGTCCGCTGCAATGTCGACCGGGAGAATGCGCCCGATGTTGTACGGCTGCTGCAGCGCCTGCATGACGAGGGGCTGCACCGTGCGGTCCAGTTCTATACGGCGCCGATCCACTCCTGGGGCAATGATGCCCATCGGCGGAGCCTTGACCCGGAGGACTACGCCCGCATGGAGCTGTCCTGGTTCGTGGAGATGAAACGGCTGGGCTTTTCGGTGCCGCTCGTCCCCAAGGTGCAGCATGTCGTCTGCCTTGCGGTGCAGCCGCAGGGAGCCCTGGTCGATGCGCATGGCACGCTCTTCAACTGCACCGAGGTCTCCTATGTGCCGAGCTACGGCACGCCAAACCGATTTGCCATTGGTGATGTCATGAGCGGCGAGCGAGGCACGACGCGCGACGTCCTTGGTAGCTTCAACGATCAAGTTCAGAGCGGCGCCTTCGGCTGCAGCCGCTGCCGAATGCTTCCTGTCTGTGGAGGCGCATGTCCGAAGGAATGGATCGAGGGCCGAGTGCCCTGCCCCAGCTCCAAGCGCAATATGGCGGAACGGCTGCTCCTAGTGGCGGCTTTCAGTCGCACCGATTCGGCGACTGATCCGGCCGAGGCTGCGTAAGCGGTGGCGTGAGCCGGTTCGGAGAACGGTTATGCGGATCACGCGGGACCGTATTCATCTAGAGCCGGACGGGGTTCTGCTCATCGGCGTAGCCGGCCCGATCCTGATCCGAAGCGAAACGGTCAGGGAGATGATCGAGGCGCTTCTGGCCTATGCCGATCCGATTTCTGGAGAAGTCTACGGGATTCGGCCGCATGGCGGCCGAATGGAGGCCTGTTACACTGAACTGACCCAGTTGCTTGAGATGGCGGGCGTGGCGGATGCTGCAAGTGCTGCGACGCAGGCGCCGCGCCCACGCGAGGGCCATGTGCTCATTGCTGGCGATGCCGATTGGGTGCCGGCCTTGGCCGAAGAACTCGCCCATTCGGGGATAGCGTACCTGTCGTTCTGGTATCCTGAGCCGAGTGGCAATTGCGACGCGGCAACCAGTCTGGAGGCTCTGTGCAGCAGGGTCAAAATCATGGCCCCGGATTGCATCGCCCGCTTGCACGCATGCGCCGACGGAGAATGGGATTTACCTCCGGATGTGGACCTCGTCGTCGGCGCGCTGGCCCCGGTCAGGGTAGGACGGCAAGTCGAGCTGGAGCGCGCTTGCCGCGCTGTCAGGATCGCCTTTCTCGGGGCGGACATCGTCGGCACGCGGGGTTGCATCGGCCCGATCTCCCTTCCAGGCACCGCGGGTTGCTGGCTCTGTGCACGTCAGCGGCGCCGTGCGCATAGCCCCGATCCCGAGGCGGTGGCGCGCGCCGATCGTCTGACGGTTGCGAATTTCCCACCTCTGCCGTGGGACGTGGCGCGGTCCTTCGGGCAATCGGTTGCGGTGGAGGTCCGGCGCTATCTCCGGTCGGCCGCTGAAACGTCGCTGCGCGCGCATGTGCGGCTCGTCGAGGTGCACGGGCAGACCTCAGCGCGCCATGGCTTTGTTCCGATGCCTTGGTGCGAGACCTGTGGAACGGATGGTCCGGCACTGCCGCGGCCGGACCTTTCGGCCACCGCTGACGAGCCTAACGTAGAGACGATCCGAACGGCGTTCCTGGACTGGATCGATCCGGAAACAGGGCCGATTGTCGGGCCGGTCCTCCGGGAGCTGCCGCAGTTCGCGCGCAAAGCTTTTGTTGCGGTTGCAGAGATTGCCCCTTTTTGCGCGTTTCGAACCGATCCTACCCTACCGGAGCCGGCGTCTGGCAAGGGGATGGCGGAAGGGACAGCAATGCTCAGCGCGATCGGAGAGGCGTTCGAAAGATATGCCGCTTCGCGCTGCGATCTTGATACCCTGGTCCAAGCCCGTATGGCCGAGCTCGATGGCCAAGTGCTCGATCCGCGTCGGGTTGGAATGTATGATGCGGCGCAATATGCCGCCGAAGGCTTTCCGTTCGCGCCCTTCGATCGCGAGGCAGTTCATTTTTGGAGGTTGGCGAACAATTTGCGAACCGGGACGAAGACGTGGGTACTGGCCAGTCAACTGTACTACAAATTTCCGTCCGTGTTTTCGGATTTCGTCGCGCAGGTCACCTCGAACGGGCTAGCCGCTGGAGCGGACTTGGAAAGTGCAACGATGCGGGCCGTTCTGGAGCTCATTGAGCGGGACGCGGTCATGGTCGCGTGGCTCTGCCGCGACCCGGGGCGCCAACTGCCGCTCAATCTCTGCGATGCCGAGACCCGCGACATCGCCGGCGAACTGATGTCCGCGGGCGTTTCTGTCGCATTTTACCTGCTCGAGGGCGCAGGAAAGACTCCGGTGGTTCTGTGCACAGCCATGGGAGACGGACGGTCATGGCCCGGCCTGTCCGCCACTGCGGCGGCGCATCCCTGTCTCCGGCATGCGGCCCGAGGGGCGATGCTGGAGCAGGCCGTCTCGGGCTTCGGCCTGATGAAGATGCTGCGAGAGGGAAGTGGACCGCGGCCAATGCGTCCAGAGGAGGTGCGCTGCGGCCAGTTTCTCGACCACGCTTGTTATTATTTGCCTAAGCGAGAGGAAGAGTTGGCGTTTCTTCGAAACGCGCCGAGCTACGAACCGGAGGTGGAGAGCCATGACGAGCCGATTCCGAGCCTTGCTGAATTGGCGGCCCGTCTGGCCGGCGATGGAGTCGAGATCGCGGTGGCCGACCTTACCCCGCCCGACGTGGCGAGCGCCTCCATTCATGTCGTCCGCGCCGTCGCGGCAGGTCTACAGCCACTCCATTGCGGTTTCGGAATGGAGTTTCGCGGAAGCTGGAGGCTTCGACATTGGCGGAGGAAGGCGCTGAACCCGGCACCACACCCATTCTGCTGACCGAGCCGGCTGCAAGCAGCCGTTTTTGCGATGGTGGTACGCTTGACGTGTGACGCTCGGACAATCCTATCTCGGCCCCTCCGCGAGCTGCTGTTCGAGGTTTTCAGCCAGCGCTACGAACGCGGCGCAACGCTGGTGACCGGCAATCTGCCTTTTAATGAATGGACGTCCGTCTTTGGGTTCGAACGTCTCACCAGCGCGCTCCCCGACCGGTTACAAGCGGAGCGCACCAGCTTCTGCAGCGCTTCCCGTCGTCGGGCAGTGCGGCGAGATCGACGTTCGTACGAGAAGAATCTAACTGACTCGCACCGTTCTCGCCGCATTTCTTGCATCATCGAGTCAATTGGTCGCGGATCATCCGGCAATTGCCGGACGCCAGCATTGCTCGGGCGCGCGCCAATCTACACCTTCGATCGGCAGCGACGGCTGTGCCGAGGTCAGTGACAGCGTTTCGCCAAGTGTAATGCTTGGCGGCCACAACGTCGCAGCAAATCCGACAACGGAGTGGATTGCGCGTCAGATAACGGAGGCCTTCCCTTGGGATGATGCCCCAAAATACCTCATCCGCGATCGGGATCAAATCTATGGCGCGGTCGTCACACGCCGTCACTTGCCACTTCGTTGATTTAGTCTGACCGGCCCGTCATTGACATCGCGCGGACTTCGGTTACGCCACTCCCAGATAAAGAGAGGTCCAGGTGTTCAACGGCAAATCCGTATTTATTTCCGGCGGTACAGGCTCCTTCGGGCGCAAATTTGCGAATATACTGCTCGAGCGCTACGACTTGGCGCGCCTCGTTTTCTATTCACGCGATGAGCTCAAGCAATTCGAGATGCAGCAGGAAGTAAACGCGCCCTGCATTCGCTGGCTAATTGGCGATGTGCGTGATCGCGAGCGGTTGATCGAAGCGATACGTGGGAACATTTATGGCGCGGAGAACATTGTGGCAGCCGCGCTTGCCAACGACGTTGAGCAGGTGGTCGTGCTCTCAAGCGATAAAGCGGCTAATCCGATCAACCTGTATGGCGCCACCAAGCTTGCATCGGATAAACTGTTCATTGCTGCCAGCAATATGGCAGGCAAACGACGTACCACCTTCTCGGTCGTGCGCTACGGCAACGTTGCCGGCTTGCGCCGATCGGTGGTCCCATTTTTTGAAAAACTGATAGTGCAAGGCGCGACGTCATTGCCGATCACCGACACCGCCATGACTCGTTTCTGGATCTCGTTGCGGGAAAGCGTCGACTTCGTTCTGAAGTGCTTCCGACGTATGCATGGCGGCGAAATCTTCGTACCGAAGATGCCGTCGATCCGGATAGTCGACCTTGCAACGGCGATGGCGCCGCACCTGCCACAGAACTTGACTGGTATCCGGTTGGGCGAAAAGCTGCACGAGATATTGTGCCCTGCGAATAGTAGCCATTTGACGCTCGAGTTCAGGGATCATTATGTAATGCGGCATGTAATGCGGCCGTCGATCAAGTTCCACGATCGCGGCTATGATTATTTGGAGAACCGTCTCGGTGAGACTGGTGCTTTTGTAGCGCGGGGTTTCGAGTACAACTCCGGTACAAACCCCGTCCGTTACTCTGTGGAACAAATCCGGGAATTCTATGAACGGACCAAGACATGATTCCCTATGGTCGTCAGGACATCTCTAGCGTCGATGTCGAGGCGGTCGTCGAAGTCCTTCGGTCAGACTTCCTAACCCAAGGGCCGATGGTCCCTAGGTTCGAGGAGACGTTGGCGCGGGCAGTCGACGCGCCCGAAGCGGTAGCCTTTTCATCAGCAACTGCGGCGCTGCACGTCGCTTGTCTTGCGCTCGGGCTCGGGCCATCGGATCGACTCTGGACGGTGCCGAACACCTTTGTGGCCTCCGCCAACTGCGGTCTCTACTGCGGAGCGATCGTCGATTTCGTCGATATCAATGCTAGGACCCGAAACATGGACGTCGAGGCACTGGCCGCCAAGCTCGAAGCGGCCGAACGCAACGGCACCTTGCCGAAGGTTGTCGTTCCAGTGGACTTCGCCGGTACGTCCGCAGATCTTGCCTCCATCCGCCGGTTGGCGGACCGATACGGCTTCCGTATCCTTGAAGATGCGAGCCATGCTGTTGGCGGATACTACCAGAATAGGCCCGTCGGTTCGAGCGAACTCGCTGACGTTACCGTTTTTTCCTTCCATCCCGTCAAGATTGTGACAACAGGAGAAGGCGGTGCGGCGACCACGCGTTCTGCCGAGATCGCCCATCGCATGCGCCTGCTGCGCAACCATGGCATTTCGCGCGATCCCGCTGATATGACCGCCGTTCCCGAAGGCCCTTGGTACTACGAGCAGGTGATGCTCGGCTTCAACTACCGTATGAGCGACATTCAGGCGGCGCTCGGCGTGAGGCAATTTGATCGTCTCGCCGAATTCGTTGCTCGGCGGCACACGATCGCGGCGCGTTATCACGAAGGGCTTGCCGGTCTTCCCGTGATTCGCCAGTTCGTGCCGGAGGGCACTCTCTCGGCGTTGCATCTATATGTCATTGAACTGGATGAAACCGTAAGGCGTACTCGCGCCGAAGTTTTTGCAGCGATGCGCTCTTCAGGTATCGGCGTCAACGTCCATTACATCCCGGTCCATCTACAACCATGGTACCGGGCCTTGGGATTCTCCCGTGGCGATTTTCCGACTGCCGAAAAATACTACGATTTCGCACTAACGTTGCCTATTCATCCAAACTTGAGCGCTGAACAGCAAGATTACGTTATGGAACGGTTATCCCACGCGATCGGAGCTTGAGGATCTAAATTGTTGTGTTTTGAGATTCCGACCGGAGATCCAACGTTCGGTCTCAGAGCAAGACAGGACGGTTGGCTTGTGACGTATGACCCTTCCATTTTTTCAGACCTTAAGTGCGAAGAAGTCATTCTTCAAAAACGCTGTGGGAGGACTGGGCCGACTGGACCTCAGATGGAGAGCTGCTTATAGAACGTGATCTTTTTGGGTTGGTTTGCGCGATCAGAAATTTGAAAACCAGATCGCAGGGGTCTTCGTGGCGCCATGAATATTAGCGAGTTTCTAAAAGAAAATCGACGATTCTGGTTATCCTCCACCCCGCCCAAGTCTGCCCCGCTCAAGTCTGATTGCATCATAATTCTCGACCTTTATCACAACGACAATTTGCACTCTCACCTGTTCGCAAATTGCGTCGTTGCGAAGTGCATACAGCACGTGTGGGGAGGTGAAATCGTCGGAATTTTCGCTGATGACTTTGGTGATGTTCAAAAGGCATACATTGAAGCGAACCAGGCGCTCGCTCGCTCGTTTGGCGTCAGTCGCTTCTGCAATATTTCCGAATTTCGCAATCGTCTCCTGTCTGATCCGGTTTGGTCAGCCAATGCAGAGAGTGACCTTCGCAAGCGACTGCAAGGCAAGTCGGGATCCTCGCTCCGGCAAGCAATTCGCTCACTGTCAGAACCGCAATCCCCACGATGCGGCCTTCTGATTTACAATGAATTTCTGAGACGATTTGGCTTCGGCACCATCGACTATCTGAGCGACGAACTGATCGCAGTTGCAAAGCTCGTGTTGGCCGACTACGAAGCCCTTCCCATGATGTTTGGAAAGTCCCCGGTTCGAGCGAGTGTATTGGGGCACATTTGCTATTCGGTATCGGGACAGCTGGCTGATTTTACGGCCATGCACGGCGCGTCAACATTCCTAGTAGAACAGTACATCCCGATTGCTGTTACGCGATATCGGGATCTGACCGATTTGTCGTCCGGTCTTCCCGGCGACTGGAAGGAGATGCTGGAAAGGTACGTTTTCGATCAAGCTTTACTGGATGATCCCAGGCTTGACCTGTTCGGCGACGCTGTTGAAGGCACGCTGGCGCGGACTATCGAGCCGCTATTGAACCGTGATGTTGTTGATCAGCTGCCGGATTCTCGCGCGGCATTCCTTGAAAGCTGCGGTGTCAACCCCGAGAATCCTACGGTCTGTGTATTTGCGCATGTGTTTCAGGACGCCCCGCTGACGCGGCCCGGGCAACTCTCGGACGATTACTGGCAAGCTGTTGTCGACGTCGTCGATCTTGCGCGGTCACTGACACATCTCAACTTGATTATTAAGCCGCATCCGCTGAACGACAGCCATGATTGGAAAGGTTCGTGGGATACGCTGCGTAAATACTGTGCCGACATCAGGAATATCGGATTCGCAGATGGCGCCCTCAGCGCTGGTGAGGTCATGAAGCATTGCGACGCCGGTCTGACGGTTCGTGGAACGGTTCTCTACGAATTGGCCGCGGCTGGACATAGAATGATCGCGACGGGCGAAGACAAGTTTTCCGGCCTTGGTATCATCGAGGAGGCATCCAGCATGGAAGCTCTGAGGAGCATCCTGTTAGATGTGTCGCAAAAGGCTTGGTCGATGCCGGAGTATCAGCGCCGGCGCGCAGTGGCTTATTCCTACTGCATGCTCCAGGTATTTCGCAGCAAATCGATTTTAATTCCCGACAAACGTTGGGCTCCTGAAGAATATTTTCGGAGCGCGACGCTGGCGTTGTCGAATTTCAGATTGGAAGAGGATCCCCTCTTCATAAATCTCAAGTCGTTTCTCCAAGATGATCTGCCAATGCTGGTTTCGAAAGAGGCATTTCCCGTGGTTAGTTTGAAGCGGTAGGATTAATCTTTTCCGGTCTCTATTCAACCGACGTTAGCGGCGCCATGGCGGGACCGTCACGCGATCGCTGACCACTTTAGCGCTTCACCATAGGCGATGTCGCGCGCGGCGGTGCGGCCGATGACATCGGGTAGATGCTTTGGCGGCAGGCCAAAGCCGGGCCGGATGACGCGGATATTCTCCCTCGTCAGAGGCTCCCCCGCCTTGATCGGCTTGACTGCGTAGATCGAACGGCGAAACCGGATGTTGGCCTTCTCGCTCTGGACGGGGCCATAGCCGACAGATCCGAGCGCCGACCATGCCGACTTGCAATCGTCGACCAGTCGCTTGAACTCGTGCGGTTCGAGCGAAAACGCGGCGTCCGGACCACCGTCGGCGCGCGAGATCGTAAAATGCTTCTCTATGATGGAGCCGCCCAGCACGATTGAGGCGACGCAGGCGGCAGAGCCCGGCGCATGATCGGAAAGGCCGGACACGGCGTTGAAGGTCTGGCCGAGATGCGCCACCGTGCGCACATTCGCTTCCTCGATGGGAGCCGGGTAGGCACTGGTACAGTGCAGCAGCGCGATACCGCCGGCGCCGTTGTTGCGAGCTGTTTCGACCGCCTCCTGAATCTCGCCGAGATTGGCCATCCCGGTCGAGATGATCATCGGTTTGCCGCGTTTGGCGACATATTTGATCAGCGGCAGGTCAATCACCTCGAACGATGCGATCTTGTAAGCGGGAGCATCGAGCCCTGCGAGCAGATCGACGGCGGTCTCATCAAAGGGACTGGAGAAGATCGTGATTCCAAGCTCACGCGCCTTCGCGAACATTTTCCCATGCCATTCATAGGGTGTGTAAGCCTGCTGGTAGAGCTGGTGGAGCCTGTAGCCGTCCCACAGGCCGCCCTTGATCAAAAACTCCTCGCCATCGTGAGGAATGGTCATCGTGTCGGCCGTATAGGTCTGGATCTTGATCGCGTCAGCGCCGGTGGCGGCGGCGGCTTCGATCAGCTCCAGCGCCTTCAAAAGCTTGCCGTTATGGTTCGCCGACAGTTCGGCGATGATGTAAGGAGGATAGTCCGGGCCGATCTTGCGCCCCGCAATGATGAGTTCCGGGCTCTGCATCACAATTTACGCTCCTGGTGCGAACTGGAAGTCTCGGTTCGCAGCAACGCTGCCGCTTGGCGGAAACGACCGCCTCGGCAGCCGGTTTACGAGGTTTGCGCGGCGCAGATCAAAGCTGCATCGGGGCTGCCGCGGGTTTTGACGATTTGCATAAGTATTATAAGCCGGCTTGCATGAGAGCATCCAGAAGTGCGGCGGAAACAGCGCCCAGCGAGCCAGCCCGGTCGCGCCGAAACGCCCGCAACTCCGCGGGTGCAACGATCTCAAGTTCAGAATATTCACGGTTCTCAAGCGCCGCGAAGCGGCGCTGGATTTGCGCAGCCGGGGAGGCGGTCGCGAGCATGATTCCGACGTCGGTGACGTGGCTTTGCGGATCCTCGACAAGCGCGACGGCTCTGGAATGCGCCGACAGCTCGGACGCTCCGATACCAGTTTCTTCCTCGAGTTCGATCAGAATGCAGCGTTCGAGGCTCACCTGTCCGGCCGGCCCGACTGCCGCGTCGTTAACGCCGCCGGACGGCACCAGCTCCCAGCACCCGGCGTCCATCTCGGAGCGAGCGCTGCGCCGGCCGAATAAGACGCCATCCGGACAAGATAGGATACCTGTAACGGCGAGCGGCTTGATCCTCAGCGCGGCATGAAGGCTCGGCTCGCGCCGTTGTGCGAGGAAGTAGCGGTACTCCGAAATCCAGCCGACGATCGTTTTGGCGTCACAATAATCGACGCTGAACAATCGCCCGTTGTGGAGATCGTGGGAGCGTAGCTCCTTTTCGCGCTGCCAGATTTCATCCACGCGTGCCTCGATGTCCGGGCCGATGGTTGGCGCTGCCGCTCCCAGCGTTACTCTCGGCTCCGACTGAAGCAGATGAACATTCAGCATGCCGGTATTCTTCCAAGGAGATCGGTGAGGCGTTCGATGAACACGACCTGACCGGGCCACCCGGCGCGATTGTTCGGCGGCGCCAATGCCCACGTTTTTAGCCCCGCGGCAACTGCCGACATCGCGCCGATGCGGGAATCCTCGACGGCATGCGACAGGGCGGCCGAGCAATTCAGCCGCCTCAATGCCGTGATGTAGGGTTCGGCAGCGGGCTTGCCTACGTTCACCTCATCGCCGCCGACGACATCGTCGATCTCGTCGGCAAGCCCTCCGAATGCGAGCCATCTTTGCGCGGACAATTTAGGTGACGACGTAACTATGGCGATCTTCAACCCGCATGCGCGGGCGTGCGCCAGCAATTCATGTGCGCCGGCAGCGGGCCGCACGCTCTGCTGCGCCTGCAACACCATGGCCGAGTATTTTTGCAGGAGATCGGCCGGTGTTCCGGGCAGCTTGTGAGCCATTCTCAGCCGTTCGATAATCTCGCCAAGCGGCGGTCCGTTGAGCCGCTGAAACTCGACCTCGTCGCCGCTCGCGCCGAAGGAGGCGAGAAAGGAATAATAGACGTTTTTCAGCGCCGGCAGGCTGTCAGCGAGCGTGCCGTCAAGATCCAGAAAGAGGCCGCCGTGGAGCGGGCTGGCGTTAGTTTCCGGCATCAAGGTTTCCGACAGACAAACATCCGGCCTTGCCCAAAGGCGCCGAATGCGTTCGATGTCTCCGCCGATACCGCTATGTTGAGCAGGGTTGCTGCATGGACCAGCGGATGGTCGTAATCTACGGTGCCCCCATTGATGGCCGGGACCAGCACATAGAGCATCAGGTCGTGAAGCGAAATGAAATCCTCGATCTCGACCTCAAGGCCGAGCGTTTTGAGGTGCGGCAGAATGCATGTTTCGTCGAAGAACAAGTTGAATGCGGCAGGCGTGCGCGCGGGCAGGTCCAGCAGGGTGCGGCAATGATTTTGCCGATCATAGGTCGTCATCGAATTCTCGATCATGATCAGATGTCCACCCTCCCGCACCCTCGCGGCAAGGTCGGTGATGGCACGCATCTGCAGGTCGACCGATTCGATATTAATCAGGCAGCGATCGGTAAAAACGACATCGTATTGCGCCCGCAATCCCGAGGCCGCCGAAAGTTCGAGCGCATTGCCGATTCGGAAACTGGACCTGTCCTGAAAGCCGTTGGCAACGGCGGCTTCACGCGCAGCGTCGATCATTTCCGCGGTATAGTCGATGCCGTCGAGTTGCATGCGCGGGAATTTTGCGGCAAGGCCGAAGCAGTTCAAGCCATTGCCGCAGCCGACTTCGAGAACGTGTGCCGGCGCATCGCCGAGCCCGATCGCAGACATCCGGCGCGCCAATGCGTCGATCTCGAGCATTTTCGCGGTGCCGGTTCTGGTGGTGGCGCCGAGCGCGGTGCCGAATTTCGATGCCCAGTCCCGCCAATGAGCCTTGACCAGCTCGCGATCCATCATAGCCCTTCCATCTGCCTTTTCCGCGGCTCGCCTGACATTGCCGGAGGGTTTACTCTCCTGCGCGCCCGGAGCCAATGAAAGGAACGTTGGTCTTCAGCAGGTTCGTGACGAGAGCATGCAATGATCCGCTGCTCGGTTTAGTTGTAGTAGTGACGTGAAACTTCAAGGGGAACCAGCACATATGACCCAGATCACAGCACAGGAGGAATTCTGGGCCGGGGAGTTTGGCGACCATTACATCGAGCGGAATCAAAGTCAGGACGTGCTGGCCGCCAAGACCGCGATGTTTGCCCGGATTGTCCAGCGATGCAGCAACGTCCGGTCGGTTCGAGAGCTTGGCGCCAACATCGGTCTTAATATCCTGGCCCTCAAGACCCTGCTTCCATACGCAACGTTCCAAGCCATCGAAATAAACAGCCTGGCCTTCGAAAGGCTGGCGACGATACCTGGAATAGCTGCTTCCAATACGACGTTGTTCGAACCGGTCGGGTGGTCGAGCGTCGATCTGGCGTTTACCGCAGGCGTTCTGATCCATCTCAATCCTGACATGCTGCCGGTGGCCTATGAAAGGCTCCATGAGGCCAGCAATCGTTATGTACTCGTGGCGGAGTACTACAATCCCTACGTGGTCGAGATCAGCTATCGCGGTCACAGCGGGCGTTTGTGGAAGCGGGATTTTGCCGGCGAGATGATGGACAAGTACCCTGATTTAACGCTTGTCGATTACGGGTTTATCTATCATCGAGACCCGGCATTCCCTGCTGACGACCTGACGTGGTTCCTGATGGAAAAGCGGGCCTGACTAATCAGCCAAATAGCACCAGCGGGTCGTTGCGATCTGCACTCGCACATATTGGCTCGTGGTTGGTGCGGAGCGGCTTGCTGTCGACTATGCGAGATACTCCAGGGGTCGTAAAACGGAACAGCAGCTAGCGGTTTTCTACGATGCCAAACGAAGTCGTAATCATCACTCAGGCGCGCATGACGAGTACCCGCCTTCCGGGCAAGATCTTGATGCGCGCCGGGGAACGCACACTTCTTGAAACGCATCTCGATCGTCTCGCCGACGTCGGCGTGCCCGTGATCGTCGCGACGACAACGAATCTCTCCGACACTCCCGTTGTCGAACTCTGCGCCGCACTCGACGTTCCGGTATTTCGTGGCAGTGAGAATGACGTACTGGAACGTTACCGAGGCGCGGCGTGGGCACACGAGGCGCGCCACGTGATCCGCGTGACGTCGGACTGCCCACTCATCTGTCCAGACGTGATTCGCGCCGGCCTCGACATCTATTCGGGCCTGAAGAGCGAGTCCATTTATCTCTCGAATGGCGAAAAGCGGACCTACCCTCGCGGCATGGATTTCGAAATTTTTTCCCGACGCTCACTCGATTTCGCCGCGGAGAATGCCAAGCTTCCGTCCGAGCGCGAGCATGTGACAGGTTATATTCGCACGTCGATACCGGATATTCGCCACGAGTACTGCGCGGATGAAGAAGATCTCAGCGACTGGCGTATCACCGTCGACACCGACGACGACTTCAAACTCGCCAAACTTTTGATTGAAGATCATCATGCGGCCGAGATGGACTACCCGGGCTTAAAGGCTTTGCTGAAAGCGTATCCGGAGCTCATGAGAATCAACTCTCACATTCAACAGAAACCGATCTAAGGAATTGGAAAGACCCAGCGGATATCACAAGAGTATGCGCGCACCTTGCGTCCCAAGATCAAAAAATTTCCGCCGAGACCGGCTGTCCCTGTCGGAAACCTAATCCGGCTGGCAACCGAGGTCGAATTTGCTCGGTGTTCCGATGCCTGATGAATATTTTCGGATTTTGTCCGTTCTTGAAATCATGGAGAAAACTGACCAGTGTGGTCGGCTACGATGAACCCGAGTGTCCGCACACAGCCCCCAAATGACGTATGAGATCCGTCGCTCTTAGTTATACCTCCGGCTCTCGTACGTCTTCCAAACTCTCCTGATCGGCGTCCGTGAAACCGCACCTCTCCGTGAACTGTCAAGCATTGAACCAGCTACAGAGTTCATGGACTTTGAGAACCAAGATATCCTCGTCACGCCAGACGTGAAATGGCTTGACGACTACATGGGCGCCTCATGCCGCCCGCTGCAACTCAGTCCCCACGACCCCCGACGCGGGCCGCACTATTGCGTTCGGATTGATGCTCAAATCGAGCTCAAGCACGCCAGGAACCATGATGACGGCTTGCGGCCGACGTACGCTCTCGAACATCGCGAACTTGATGGCGTGAGCGCGATCAACAAACAGACCGCCGCGACTACCGCACTGATTGCGGACGATCCATTGGCCGCTGCTATTCTGGCCAACCAACAGAAAAGTGTGCGAGAGGTTGCTCGTACTCGGAGGTTCTTGCTTGTTCATGGTGCATGTCTTTCCAACAGGGAGCCAGAGACTTGGGTGTCTCGGAGGCGGCACGTTTCCAATCACCCTCGCAGAACGGGATGAGGTTGTTTGCGCGGCGATAGGCATTGTATTTTTCGATAGAACTTGCGTTCGTGCGTTTGTGGACGTCTACGCTCTCCGATCCATCGGCGTACCAGATGGGGAGGTGTTTTCGGATCTCATGATGGCCGCAACGTGCCTGGACATCGGACTCAAACCATCGATCCGAAGTTCATCAGCTGGGCTTGCCGGTCATTGAGATCCGATGGTCACCACATCCAGATTTTGAATGCAGTGATCGCGCGGATAACGACAACGACGCCGGTCAGCATGACCAGAGTCTTGCCAACACGCTTGATCACAGCGGGGGCCCCGTGCGGCTCCACAGTCAGCGACTTCTCAGAAATCGGCTGTGCTGCGGCGTTTGCTCCCGACCGACGGGGCATGCTTGCGAGATGAACTGTAAGCGACATGGGGCGCCTCCTTGAGTAAAACGTTGGTCCGCAAAGTATCGTCGGACACTCGGCAAGGTGCACATCTCGACATAGGAAATCGAGACGGGAGGCGAGGTAATTTCATAAGCGCAAAATAAAGAAGCCATGTCACTGATGCGGCATGGCGATGACTAAGATCGTCAATCGCGCCAGGCACGCAGTCAAGCCGTATTCCGCAGCCTCATCGAAATTGGTGGGTGCATGGCCAAAGAGAGCCCCGCGCCGTATGGCTGCCAGTGCGCCTCAATAGATGAGATGGCCGCAGAGGGCCGCAAGTCCAAACAGACTCTTTCGTCCATCTCCGATCAAGAAAAGATTTAGGGATCCAGCCCAGCGGCGGCGAAGACGGCTGTCTGCGCTCAGGGGAAAGCGGCGCGGCAGCAGCGGGCTGGCGACCGGTACCCTCTGAGCCAGGAAAGAGTGCGCGCTGATCTTTATGGAATTCCTATACCGCGGAGCCACGTTCCCTCTCGAATTCCTATGCGCTGTGGTGGCACGTACAGACTGAGCGCTGTCAGCGCGCGTGACAGCTCAAAACAGTTCACTCGGCAGGAGCAGGCAAATGCTGGACGTCTTCATGCTGGCCATCGGCCTCGGGTTCTTCGCGCTGGCGGTTGCCTACACCTACGCCTGCGACCAGCTCTAAGAGGGCTTCCATGATCTTCGATTACTCGCTTACTGCCCTCGTTTCTGCGGGCTTGCTCGTCTACCTCACCTACGCGTTGCTCAAGCCCGAGCGGTTCTGAGGAGCATGTCATGACTGCCAACGGCTGGATTCAGATCCTGATTTTTTGCGCGATCATTGTCGCGCTGGTTGCTCCGCTCGGCGCTTATATGACCCGTGTCTTCAACGGCGAGCGCACTTTCCTGTCGCCAGTCTTACGCCCAATTGAGATCGGCCTCTACCGCATTGCCGGCATCGATGAGAGCCGCGAGCAGCATTGGATCATGTACACGATCGCGATGCTGTTCTTTCATGTCGCGGGCTTCCTGTTCCTCTACGCGCTCATGCGCTTTCAGGAATTCCTGCCGCTCAATCCGCAGGGCATGACGGCTGTCGCTCCAGATCTCGCCTTCAACACATCGGTCAGCTTCATCGCCAACACCAACTGGCAGAACTATGGCGGCGAGAGCACGATGTCCTATCTCGTGCAGATGCTCGGGCTGACGCATCAGAATTTCCTGTCCGCCGCCACGGGCATGGCGATCGCGGTGGCCCTGATCCGTGGCTTTACACGCGCATCGTCGCGGACCGTTGGCAATTTCTGGGTCGATCTCACCCGCTCGACGCTCTACATCCTGCTGCCGATCTGCGTGGCCGGTGCGATCGTCCTTGTAGCGCTTGGCGTGCCGCAGAATCTCAACCCATATGTGGAAGCGACCACGCTCGAAGGCGCCAAGCAGACGATCGCGCAAGGGCCGGTCGCCTCGCAGATGATGATCAAGCATCTTGGCACCAATGGCGGCGGCTTCTTCAACGCCAACGCCGCGCACCCTTACGAGAGCCCGAACGCCATCACCAACCTGATCCACATGGTGGCGATCTTCGCCATCGGCGCGGGACTGACCAGCATGTTCGGCCGCATGGTCGGAAACCGCCGTCAAGGGTGGTCGATCTTTGCCGTGATGAGCATCCTGTTCGTGGCCGGCGTTATCGTCTGCTACTGGGCGGAGGCGTCCGGAACGACGGGCCTGAACGCACTTGGCCTCACTGGCGGCAACATGGAAGGCAAGGAGGTTCGCTTCGGTATCCCCCTGTCGGCGTTGTTCGCCGTGGTCACGACCGCGGCCTCCTGCGGCGCCGTCAACGCCATGCACGACTCCTTCACCGCGCTCGGCGGCATGATCCCGCTGATCAACATGCAACTCGGCGAAATCATCATCGGCGGCGTCGGCGCCGGTCTCTATGGCATGCTGCTGTTCGTCGTCATTGCGATCTTTGTTGCGGGCCTGATGGTCGGGCGGACGCCTGAGTATATCGGCAAGAAGATCGAGGCGAAGGAGGTCAAGATGGCCATGCTCGCCATCCTGATCCTGCCGCTGATGTATCTCGGCTGGACAGCTATTGCCGTCGTCTATCCCACGGCCGTCGCCTCGATCGCGAATCCCGGGCCGCACGGCTTCAGCGAGGTGCTCTACGCCTTCGTGTCGCAGACTGCCAACAACGGCTCCGCCTTCGGCGGGCTCACCGGGAATATCCTTTTCTACAATATCACCGGTGGCATCGCGATGCTGGTCGGACGCTTCATCATGATCGTCCCGGCCATGGCCATAGCCGGCTCGCTCGCCGCCAAGAAGTCCATACCCGAGTCCGCCGGAACGTTTCCGACGACCAGCGGCCTCTTCATTGGCCTCGTCGTGGGCGTCATCGTCATCATCGGCGGATTGACGTTTTTCCCGGCACTCGCACTCGGGCCGCTCGTCGATCACATCTCGATGATCCAGGGGCAGACATTTTGACAGCCCGTCATGATCGATGGAGCCAACGAGAATGCGTCAGCCAGTGTGACCGGAATCATTATCGGTCTGCTCGGTGTACTGCTGATGATCATGGGACTCGTGATCGCCGTTCTCGCCGTCATTCAATGGATTGCGCCGGCCTGAAGTCTTCTCTTGCCGGCCTGCCCACGAACCACACGCTGGAGTTTTTCATATGAGCCGGTCGAAACCCATGAGCATGATGGACGCCCGCATCCTTGGTCCTGCGTTGGGCGAATCCTTCAAGAAGCTCAATCCCAGGAGTCTCGCTAGAAATCCGGTGATGTTCGTCGTTGCCGTCGTTTCGGCGCTCACAACGATCTTTTTCGCAAAGGACATCGTGACGGGCGCGGAGAACGTCAGTTCCACGTTCCAGATCGTCTTGTGGCTCTGGTTCACGGTCCTGTTCGCCAACTTCGCAGAGGCCGTCGCCGAGGGCCGCGGCAAGGCACAGGCGGACTCGCTGAGGCGCACGCGCACGGAAACCCAGGCTAAGCTTCTCACGGGGACCGACCGCAAGAGTTCCAAACAGGTTCCTGGCACGAGCCTCAAGGTTGGCGATGTCGTGCTCGTGGAAGCCGGCGACACCATTCCCTCCGATGGCGAGGTGATCGAGGGTGTGGCCTCTGTCAACGAGGCGGCGATCACTGGCGAATCTGCACCCGTCATCCGTGAGTCCGGCGGCGACCGTTCGGCTGTTACGGGCGGCACACAGGTGCTGTCCGACTGGATCCGCGTGCGGATCACCGCCGCACCTGGCTCGACCTTCATCGACCGCATGATCCGGCTTGTGGAAGGCGCCGAGCGGCAGAAGACGCCGAACGAGATCGCGCTGAACATCCTCTTGGCCGGGCTCACCATCATCTTCGTGTTCGCGACCGTGACGATCCCGAGCTATGCCGCCTATGCCGGCGGTGCTATCTCCGTCGTGGTGTTGACCGCACTCTTCGTGACCTTGATCCCGACGACGATCGGTGCGCTGCTGTCGGCCATTGGCATCGCCGGCATGGATCGTCTTGTGCGTTTCAACGTGCTCGCCATGTCCGGCCGTGCGGTCGAGGCGGCCGGCGACGTCGACACGCTCCTGCTCGACAAGACCGGCACGATCACGCTTGGCAACCGGCAGGCTGCCGAGTTCAAGCCCCTTCGAGGAGTCAGCGAACAGGAACTCGCGGACGCCGCGCAGCTTGCCTCGCTCGCGGACGAGACTCCCGAGGGTCGCTCCATTGTCGTGCTTGCCAAGGAAAAGCACGGTATTCGCGAGCGCAACCTGACCGAGCTGCACGGCAAGTTCATTCCCTTCACCGCCCAGACCCGGATGAGCGGCATGGAGGTTGACGGCTCGTGGATTCGCAAAGGCGCGGTGGACGCGATTCTCAGCCATCTCAACGGCTCGCCAACGCTGGCCGCGGGTAGCGCTGTGCGGGTCCTGCAGTCAGCCGTGAGTGCCGACGTCGTTCGCGAGGTCAACGCGATTGCCGAAGCCGTCTCCAAATCCGGCGGCACTCCGCTTGCCGTAGCAAAGGATGGCAGGCTTCTCGGCGTCATCCATCTCAAGGACATCGTCAAGGGAGGCATTCGCGAGCGCTTCGCCGAGCTGCGGCGCATGGGTATCCGCACGGTCATGATCACCGGCGACAACCCGACCACGGCGGCCGCGATCGCGGCCGAGGCGGGTGTCGATGACTTCCTCGCTCAGGCAACCCCCGAAGACAAGCTGCGCCTGATCCGCGACGAGCAGGCCAAAGGCAAGCTTGTCGCGATGTGCGGCGACGGCACCAATGACGCGCCTGCGCTTGCCCAGGCCGATGTTGGCGTTGCCATGAACACCGGCACCCAGGCGGCCCGCGAGGCCGGCAACATGGTCGACCTCGACTCTAACCCGACCAAGCTCATCGAGATCGTCGAGATCGGCAAGCAGCTCCTGATGACGCGCGGTGCGCTGACCACCTTCTCCATCGCCAACGACGTGGCGAAGTACTTCGCCATCATCCCGGCGATGTTCGTCGCGTTCTATCCACAATTGAACGCACTCAACATCATGAATCTCGCGAGTCCGCAAAGCGCGATCTTGTCGGCGATCATCTTCAACGCGCTGATCATCATCGCGTTGATCCCGCTCGCCCTGAGAGGCGTGGCCTACCGGGCAATTGGCGCCGCCCCGCTGCTTCGCCGTAATCTGCTGATCTACGGCCTGGGCGGCGTCATCATCCCCTTTATCGGTATCAAGGCCATCGATCTCATGGTCACGGCCCTGCACCTCGCCTGAGGAGAGACATCATGCTGAGAGAAATCCGTCCCGCCATCACGTTCCTGATCACACTTACCGTGATCACGGGCCTCATCTATCCTCTCGCCATGACGGGGATCGCCGGCGCGATCTTTCCCCATCAGGCGCAAGGAAGCCTGATTGAGCGTAACGGTGCGGTCATCGGCTCGGAGTTGATTGGGCAGCAATTCACGAGCGAACGCTATTTCCACGGGCGGCCGTCGGCGACTCTCGGTCCTGATCCCGCCGATTCCTCCAAGACCGTTCCGGCACCCTACAATGCGGCCAATTCGATGGGCTCAAACCTAGGCCCGACCAACAAGGCGCTCATCGAGCGCGTACAGGCCGACGTCGAAAAGCTCAGGCAGGAGAACCCCGGTATGCCGGTTCCGATCGATCTTGTGACGACCACGGGCAGCGGTCTCGATCCGGACATCTCTCCGGAGGCAGCGCTCTTCCAGGTTCCCCGCGTAGCGAAGGCGCGAAACCTCCCGGAGGCTCAGCTCCGCGAGCTGGTCAACCAGCATATCCGAGGTCGGATTCTGGGGGTTTTCGGAGAGCCGCGCGTGAACGTTCTCGCCCTCGACCTTGCCCTGGATGAGGCCGTGGCGCGATAAGAGTCGACTGGCCGCGTGGGCCATCCGGGAGAACCTGATGGCAGAACAGAATCTCGATAACGATCAACGTCCGTCGCCGGAGGCCCTCCTGGAGGCTGCCCGGCGTGAGGATAGACGTATCGGCAAGCTGAAGATTTTCGTCGGCGCCGCTCCCGGCGTCGGCAAGACCTACGAAATGCTCCAGCAAGGGCGCGCCCGTAAGAACGATGGCTATGACATTGTCGTGGGTGTGGTGGAGACGCATGGCCGCAAGGAGACGGCCGCCCTGTTGGAAGGCCTCGAGGTCATTCCGCGCCGGCAGACCGACTATCGCGGGCAGCATCTCGACGAGATGGATATCGATGCGGTCATTGCGCGGTTGCCGCAGATCGTGCTCGTGGATGAGCTCGCACACACCAACGCTGCGGGCAGCCGCCATCCGAAGCGTTATCTCGACGTGCAGGAGCTCTTGAGCCACGGCATCGACGTCTACAGCACGGTCAACATCCAGCACATCGAAAGCTTGAATGACGTGGTCGCGCAGATCACCCATGTGCGTGTCCGCGAGACCATTCCAGATATCGTTTTCGACGAGGCGGATGCCATCGAGCTGGTCGATCTCACGCCTGACGACCTGATTGACCGCCTGAAGGACGGCAAGGTCTATGTTCCGAAGCAGGCCGAGCGTGCCCTGCAACACTTCTTCTCGCCGGCGAATCTGACGGCACTCCGGGAAATTGCGCTGCGTCGTACCGCGGAGCGCGTTGACGAGCAGCTCCTCACCGAGATGAGGTCGCGTGCCATCCAGGGTCCATGGCCGGCCGGCGAGCACGTGCTCGTCTGCGTCAGCGAGGATCCCCGCGCCGCCGGACTCGTGCGCTACGCCAAACGCCTCGCCGACCGCCTGCATGCATCATTCATCGCGCTGTCGGTCGAAGGCAGACGGAGCCTCCAGCTCACCGAGGAGGAGCGAGATCGTATCGCCGATACGCTGCGCCTCGCGCAGACGTTGGGCGGCGATGCCAACACCATCCCAGGTGGCGACCGGCGGATCACCGACGACATAGTCAAATACGCGCAGTCCAGCAACGCCGCCCATATCATCGTCGGTAAGTCGACCCGCTCGCGCTGGTTCGAAATCCTGCATGGCTCGATCGTGCATGACCTGGTTCGTCGCTCTGGAAGCATCAGCGTCCATGTGATCGGTGGTGACGAGACCTCAGGAGAGATCGTTTCGAAGAAATCTGTGAAGACCACGCCGAAGCCAAAGTTTGCGGATCCGCTCCCCTTTGCGGCGTCGCTTGCGGCGGTCGCCGGGGCACTCGCGGTCGGAAAGTTGATCCTGCCACTCGTTGGCATCGAGACCGTCGATCTCGTCTTTCTGACGGCGATTGTCGCCGTTGCCGTGCGCTTCGGCCTCTGGCCATCTCTCCTGGCCAGCGTCGCGGCATCCCTTAGCTACAATTTCTTCTTCATGGAGCCATTATATACATTCTCGATCTCCGATCCGACGAACATCGTCGCCTTTGCCTTTTTCGTTATCATGGCGGTGTTCGTCTCCAATGTCGCTGGTAGGGTCCGCACTCAGGCCATTGCGGCGGCAACACGCGCCCGCACCACGGAATCTTTGTACGCCTTCAGCCGCAAGCTTGCGGGCGTCGGCACGCTAGATGACGTGCTCTGGGCCGCTGCCTACCAGACCGCGTTGATGCTTAAGGTCCGGGTGGTCCTCCTCCTGCCAGAGGAGGGAAGCATTGTCGTGAAGGCAGGCTACCCACCGGAAGATACGCTGGACGAAGCGGACATCGGTGCAGCGAAATGGGCGTGGCAGAATGACCGTCCCGCGGGTCGCGCCTCAGACACGCTGCCCGGGGCTAAATGGCTATTCCTGCCCATGCGCACAGGTCGCGGCCCCATCGGCGTCGTGGGTATCGATAGCGATCGGTCAGGGCCGTTGTTCACGCCCGACCAGCGCCGACTGCTGGACGCTTTGATCGACCAGAGCGCATTGGCCATCGAGCGCGTTCATCTGGTCGAGGATATGGATCGCGTCAAAAGATCGGTCGAGACCGATCGGTTGCGGTCGGCGCTGCTCACCTCGATCTCCCATGACCTCAAGACGCCGCTTGCGGCGATTCTGGGGTCGGCCGGAACGCTGCGCGATCTGTCGGGCAAGTTGAGCGAGATCGAAAAGGCGGATCTCCTCGCGACTATTATCGACGAGTCCGAAAGGCTCAATCGTTTCATCGCCAATCTTCTCGACATGACCAGGCTTGAGTCTGGAGCGGTCGTGCCGAACTTGGCTCCGCATGATGTGAGTGAGATCATCGGCAGCGCGCTGCGGCGCGCCAACAAGATTCTTCTTCATCATCGGGTCGATGTGCAACTGGCGCCTGAGCTTCCGATGGTTGGAATCGATGCGGTTCTGTTCGAGCAAGTCTTGTTCAATCTCCTCGACAACGCTGCAAAATATGCCCCGCCGGACACGGCGATCCGCATTCAGAGTTGGTGCGATGGCGATGAAGTATCTGTCGAGGTCGTCGACGAAGGCAATGGCATCCCACAGGCTGATCTCGAGCATATCTTTGACAAGTTCTACCGCGCGAAGAAGACAGATCAGGTCCGCGCTGGAACCGGCCTTGGACTGGCCATTTCGCGCGGTTTCGTCGAGGCGATGAACGGCACGATCGTCGCGGCTAATCGGCCAGACCGGTCGGGTGCAGCCTTCACCATCCGCCTGCCGATTCCACTCCAATCCCAGCCGTTGGATACCGCAGCATGAACGCACCTGCATCCAAAGTTCTCATCATCGATGATGAACCGCCGATTCGTAAGCTGCTGCGCATGGGATTGACGACACAAGGCTACCAGATCATCGAGGCGCCGAACGGGAAGACCGCACTGGAATTGCTCAAGGAGGAGCCCAATCTGATCATTCTCGACCTCGGGCTGCCGGACATCCAGGGACACGAACTCTTGCGGATGATCCGCGCCCGCAGCGAATTCGTTCCGATCGTGGTCCTCTCAAGTCGCGGCGACGAAGCTGGGAAGGTCCAGGCACTCGATTGCGGTGCTGATGACTACCTGACAAAACCGTTTGGAATGGAAGAGTTGCTCGCACGCATGCGTGCGGCACTGCGCCACCAGCTTCAGGCGCAGGGCGAACGCCCAATCTTTAAGGTGGGTGACCTCTCCGTCGATCTCGTTCGGCGCATTGTTAAAATGGACGAAAAAGAGGCAAAGCTCTCGCCCAAGGAATATGATCTGCTCCGTGTCCTGGTGCAGCACGCGGGTAAGGTGCTGACACACAAGTTTCTGCTCGGGGAGCTATGGGATTCGATGACAGACGCGCAATATCTACGCGTCTATGTCCGTCAGCTCAGACAGAAGATCGAAAAGGACCCTGAGCGCCCTCAATACATTCTAACCGAAACCGGGATCGGCTATCGGCTTCGCTCACCGGACTGACAGCCACGATCATCGCTTGCGATAGAAAAACAATATGGAAAACGCAATGCAACTTGCCGATTATCTTTCGGAGAAAAACACTCTCGTGGACGTCCAGGCGTCAACCAAAACCGGTTTGTTGAGCAATCTTTGCGCTCGTGCGGCTGTAGCCGTCGGCTTCGATGAGAAGACGATCTCATGCGAGATATTAAAGCGCGAAGGGCTTGGGTCGACCGGCGTAGGCGGCGGGGTTGCCATTCCCCATGCACGGATTCCGGGTCTTAGGAGCGCTTTTGGCGTACTCGCGCGCCTTCAGAAGCCGATTGATTTCGAGGCTATCGATGGGGAGCCCGTGGATATCGTGTTTCTGCTTCTTCTGCCGACAGCGACATCCGGCGAAGATCTGAACGTGCTCGCTGCGGTCGCTCGCAGATTGAGAAATGCGGAAGCGCTCCGGGCGCTTCGTCAGGCACAAGATGGGGTTGCCTTCCATAGCGCGATGGTCGCTTAGCAAAGACCGATAATGCCGTGTACAGCACCACACGGTCATCGCTCGGCGAAGATGCACGAGCATGGCAACCTCATCAGAAGCGTGTGGAGACGCCGACGTAGCTTACTATGGCTGGCGTGTTGCGATTGAGACCGATATTGACGCCGATATCAAACTGCAGCGTCGGCTGCGGTAGCCAGACCAAAGCCATATCATAGCTGTATTGTTGTACGGTCCCGGCAGGATCGAAATTCTGGCTGGTCCAGATTTCATTGTAGATCGTGAACTTGCCGATCTGCTTCGCGACGTTCACGAGCCCCGTCGCGCCAAGATGCCGGCCTTGTCCATCAGAGTCGGCAAGAACGTCGAGTTGCGGTCCCAGCGTCACCGTCCAGCCGTCTGGCACACTGATGTTGATGGGCACGGCCATGCCGCCCTCCACCTTGCCATTGCCGATACCAGCGGGTGCGGTGGGCAACTTCACGAACGGCAGAACGGCGAGTTGAAAGTCGCCTTCGGGGCCGGTGAGCCGCCGCTTGAACCGCACGGTTGCGTCGCCGATGCCCGACTGGGTGGACACATTGCCGACAGCATCGCCGGTCCGCACCCGCGTGAAGGGTACCCAGTTCAGCTGGATGTCAGAGCTATCGGTCAGGCCATACTTCACGGTGGGATTGCTGAACAGCAGCTGATCGGTCCGGTTACCTCCGGCGGTGTTGTTCAGCCAGGTAAAACCATCCGCTTCGATCTGCACCAGCCCCTTGGGGACCGTGCAGGCGAAGTTGGACTTGGTCGGCCGGTCGGTACAGATCGGCGCATCGGCCACAGACGCTGTTGGTACGGCATCCTGTGCGAAGGCGGGGCCGGAGAACAGCGCGGCCAACAGGATCGAGCAACGAATCATTGCATCTATTTCTTTCAGACAAGTCCAAGCGCGCCTCATGATCTTCCTTACTCCGCGATTGACACGTCGAGGCCGAGTTCCATGTTTGCATTCAAGTGCAACGAGGACGCCCGTTAACGGCAAATGCCCGTTAGCTCTCGACATACTCCGGGTGTCTCAGTGGCTAGCGCAAACGCGTATAGGAATTCGAGATGAGTTCGACGCCAATTGCATAAGCAACTCTTTATGCGGGCTCTTGAAGGTAATCGAGTTCATCACAAGCCAGACGAACGAACGGCTCACCACGCATTCCGAGGTCGGTAGAAACCCATAGGAGGGGTAAAGCGTGACTCACTTGCGGGTGCAAGCCATCATCTGCTGCGGGTGCAAGCCATCATCTGCGCGGGCCGGCACGCGAGCTCTACCCAAGGAACTGGACTCGGGGCGATGAGCTGTCCCGTCTCGGGAGGCGGTGGTCACCGATGCTACGCAAAGTTTCCAGCAACCGCGGGTCCCCTAACAATGCTCGCGACCGGAAAAGCTCCGTGAACATCCGTCAGATCAGGCTGCGCAGGTCCAATATCACGCAACAGCATCACCCGATTATGGCGGGTTCCCTCTCCGCCACCGGCGCGTTTTGCCCGGGGGGCGGTCAATTCTCCGATTTGATTTACCGTTCAGCTAAAAGATCCGGAGATGGCTATCCATAGCGGTCCGGAGAAATCGGCCATCACGCAGAAAGGAAAGAGTCTGATTGATCGCGCTCTGGTGTCTCAATAAACCGGAGTGCGTTGCGCCAAGTACGATGTGGTCGCTCATGCCTTTTAGTCTGGTGCTCTTTACCGAAACTCTGCCGTCATTTGGCTGCGGTACAATAAAGAAGGACGAGATCGGATCGATCGTTTTGTTTCCCGCTATGATCCCAACAGAATAATCCGGCAACGGAAGCCGCTCGGAAGATTGCAGCCGGCTCGTCCCGAGTTGCTGGCCGGCAGGTCCATAAAATGCACGATAAGGCGCAGTTTCCTTTAGAAAATCCGCGACCTCGCTGCCGCCATTCGGTGGGCCGAGCATGACGACGCGATGTAGCCGGATCGGTCGATATCTTGCCAGATAGAATTGCGCGAGTAGTCCACCCATGGAGTGTGTGACGAAGTGAAGCGCGTCCGTCTGCATAGCAAACGGATGAATAGCAGCGTGAACATTTTCGACGAGTACCTCCAGCGGATATTTTCGGCTCGGATAGGCGAGGTTCAGCGTCGCGAAGCCTTCCTTTTGCAGCGCTCGTTCCATTCGCCTGAATGAGCGTGGCGTTTTTGCCAGGCCATGGAGGAGAACTACACCTGATGAAGGTGTATCAGTCACGCTACTTCGCGCCCGGCTATCCGTACCGTCTCCTTGCCGAGCGCTGTCGCCGCCACGTAGTCGGTCTTGCCAGAGCCAAGCAGTGGGATCTTGTCCACTACGCAGATGTCGGCGGGGACAGCCAATTCCGATAGTCCTGACGCCTTGGTGTGGCGCTGCATCGCGGCACGGTTGGCATCCTTCTGGGTCGTGAGCAGCACAATCCGCTCGCCCTTGCGCTGGTCGGGAATCGAAACTGCGACCGAAATTGCTTGTGGCCAGAGGGCGGTCGCCATCGTTTCGACGACCGACAGCGAAACCATCTCGCCGGCGATTTTGGCAAAGCGCTTGGCGCGACCCTTGATCGTGATAAAGCCGGCAGTGTCGATGCTGACGATGTCGCCGGTATCGTGCCATCCGCCCGGCAGGAGCTCCAGCACGCCCGGGTTCTCCGCACGCAGATAGCCGAGCATGACATTCGGGCCGCGAACCGAAAGACGTCCGCCTTCCTCGATGCCAGGGACAGGATCGAGGCGCGCCTCCATCAGCGGCGACAACCGGCCGACCGTGCCCGGGCGATTTGCCATTGGCGTATTCATGGCGAGCACCGGCGCGGTTTCGGTGACGCCGTACCCTTCCAGGATACGCAAACCGTAGCGCTCCATGTAGATCTGGCGCGTCCGGTCCTTGACGGCTTCCGCGCCCGCGAGCACCAGCCGCAGCGAGCGGAAATCGTAAGCGTGAGCCGAACGTGCGTAGCCCGCGAGGAAGGTGTCGGTTCCGAACAGGATGCTGGCGCCGGTTTGGTAGATCAACTCGGGCACGATCCGGTAGTGCAGGGGCGACGGATACATGAAAATCGGGATGCCCGTCAGTAGGGGCATCATCATGCCGCCGGTCAACCCGAAGGAATGGAACACCGGCAGGACGTTGAAGACCTTGTCATTGGCGTTGGCATCGACGCGCGCCATTGCCTGTGATGCGTTGGCGAGGATATTGCGATGGGACAGCACCACACCTTTGGGCGTCCCCTCCGAGCCGGACGTGAACAGCACGACCGCCGGGTCATCGGCCTTGCGCGCAACTCGGGGCGCGGACCCGGCCAACAGGCCGGCCAGCTTGTCGGCAAAGCCAATCCCGGCCCGGATGTCTTCGAGGTAGAGCACGCGGGCTTCGCCTGCGACCGCCGCCACGAGCTTGTCGAGCTTGGCTTTCTCAACGAACGCTTTCGACGTGAGGACAGTGCGAACCTGCGCCGCCTTCATCGTCGCTTGCACGTTCGAGATGCCGGTCGAAAAGTTCAGCATCGCCGGCACGCGGCCGATGGTCTGAAGCGCCATGAATACGACCGCCACACCGGCCGAGTTCGGCAACAGCACGCCGACATTCTCGCCGATGGATGTGCCTTGTTCGAGCTTGCGGCTCAATACTTGCGCGCCAAGGATCAACTTACGGTAGGTCAAGGACGTGCCAAGCGCGTCTTCAATAATAGGCTTGCCGGTATCGCGATCGCGATGCGCGTGTGCCAGTCCATCGAACAGCGTTTGGTCCAGCATCGCGTTCTTTACCATGGCGTCGATCATGACGTCCTGCAAAGCGCTACCGGCAGCATTGCGCCGCGCCTTACCCTTCAAGAGGGGGTCAATCGCCAGCTTCACCGGTGGCAAGATGGAGATCGTGACTTTCGGGAAAAGACTGCGCTTGATCTCACCGTTCTTCAGGTAGCTCAGATATGAGCGCTGGGCGCCTTCGATCCGCACCGGCACCACGACGGCGTCCGCCTTGTCTGCGATCATTGCGGTACCGTCGTAAACCTTCATCAAAGAGCCAGAGACCGTGATGCGGCCTTCCGGGAAGATGACGACCGGCTCGCCGGACGCGACAAGCTTGATGAGGTCGCGTGCTGCAAGCGGCCTGGACGGGTCCATGGTGTAGTGTCTGATCTGTCGAAGGAACGGCTTGGCCCACCATGCCTTTGCGATTCCGGTGTCGACCGCGAAGCTGGCGTCAATCGGTAATGTCGCATGTACCAGCGGGCCGTCGACCAAGCTGACGTGGTTGGGGGTAATCAGCATGCGGGTGCCAGGTTCGGGGAGATTTTCCAACCCCCGTACTTCGACCCGAAAGAGCGCTCGAAACAACAGCGCACCGAAATCGCGGACGCCTTCCTTGCCCCATTTACTGAGAACAAAGAAGATCGAGCCGAAGGACGCGAGCGCGAGGCCAAAGAAGATCCATGCGATCGAAAGCCCGGCAGCTTGAACCAGCGCGACCATCAGCGAGCCCGCCACCATGAAGCCAGCCTGGAGGATGTTGCCGGCCGCGATCACGCGAGCGCGCTCGGCCGGCATAGACCACGCCTGTACGGCGGCAAAGGAGGGGACAACGAACAGGCCGCCACCGAAGGCGAAGATCGCGAAGTCGGCAACGATCCACAGGCCATCAACCGAGGTAAGAAAGGCTATCGGCGTGACCCCGGAGGCCGGCGTGGCGTGACCCACCACCCATGCGATGCCGAGGCCGGAAATGCCCATTACGATCGCGCCGATCGGGACCAGCGCGAGGTTCGGCTTCACATGCGAAAGCCGGGCGGCAAACAGCGAACCCGCGGCAATGCCAATGGCGAAGATCGCGAGGCACATTGTCACGACAGTCTCGGTGCCGCCGATGATATCCTTTATCAAAGTGGGCAGCAGCGACAGCACGATGGCGCCGGCCAGCCAGAACCACGACACGATCAGCATGCCATCCCAGAGCCGCCGCTCGGCATAAAGTGATTTGAGCAGACGAAGGGTCGAGGTCCAGGGGTTGGCTGTTATCGCTAGTTCAGGCGCCGATGGCGTCGTGATCGGTATGCGGGAAGCGAACGCCCATGACAGGAACGCAAGCAGCATGATCGCGGAGGTGACCCAGCCCATATGGGCCGTACTGGAGACCAGTAAGCCGCCAGCGATGGTGCCGATCAGGATCGCGAGAAAAGTCGCGCCCTCCACCAGCGCATTACCCGTCGCAAGTTCTCCGACCGACAACTGATCAGGCAGAATGGCGTATTTCACCGGGCCGAAAAGCGCGGCAACGGTCCCGAACATAAAAAGCGCCAGGAATAGAAGCGGGATCGAGTGCAGGAAGAATCCGACAGCAGCAAAAGCGGCGGCGAAAATTTCTACGAACTTCAACCGTCGCGCCACGACGGACTTGACGTATTTGTCTGCGAGTTCGCCGCCAAGGCCCGAGAGTACGAAGAAGGGAAAAATAAAAACCGCGCCGGCGATCGTCACCAGAGTGCCGCCGCCCTGCGTTGTCGCAGCCCCATACAGCAGGATGATGACAAGGCCGTTCTTCAAAACGTTATCATTTAGCGCGGCGCAGAATTGAGCCCAAAACAACGGCGCAAAACGGCGTGATGACATCAGTTCCCGGATCATTGGCTTCCTGTGATGGCTTTGAATTGCAAAAAGGCAAGTTTGACGGGTGTGCCGCGGTTTAGAGACTTTGGTGTCAAGCCCGCTCGGCGCTCAAAAGCTTTTCCGTCCGCGCTTCCTCAATCCGGTTGATCATGCGGCTGCTCTCGTGAAGGTCACGAACCGTCTTGGCGAGCGTTAGGCAGGATTGAATCAACATCCCCATTCCCATTGCGAAGTAGGCGCGTGTCCACCAATCCAGCGGAAGCGCGAAAATACCCCCACCCACCATCAGGACAGATGCTACGAAGCAGATGTAGGAAAAGTTGACCCATGCGCTGGTGGGACGATCGGAATGCGTCATATGCTGTGACATAGTAGCTCCTTCGTTAAGACTTCAGGTTGGATTCAATCAAAGCTGGAACCGGCTGCTCGGCAGCCTTGCGAAGTCGCGCCAGAACATCGGATGCGCGAATATGGGTTGGACGACCAAATCCGGCTTCCGACATCCGCTCGATCAGATGCTCGGCCGGTCGGGACATTTCGTGCCTTATGGCACGAGCGTTTTGGTTGTTTGCCCTGACTGCCTCCAACGCGACTTCCGCTTCACTGAAGCTGTCAAGATCCGTTTCCGAACCGTGGATGGTGCCGGTCAGAGCGCTATCGATGCGGGCCATTCTGCGGCCGCGATCGAGATCCGATAAACGTCGGCGTTGAGCATCGACCTCGCGGCGAGCGAGGGCAACTTCCGCAGCGAAATGCTTTGAAGCCTGCTCCGTGGCACGGATGTCGCTGGATATTGCTGCGATTGCTTCGGCAGCTTGCGTTGCCAGATCGTCGCGGCCGGCCCGGAGCGCTTCGACGGCACGCTGCTCCAGATCCTGTGTCTTGATCGTGAGCACGCGGCGGCGATCTGCTTCCCGGGCTTCCTCGGCGATCGCTATCGCAAGCGCGCGCCGAGCCGCAATGTGAGACTGATGAGCCGCCGCCAGTGAACGATTCAGGCTTGTTATCGGGGATAACGATTGCCGATACAGGTCACTCAGTATGTCGAACAGTCGGAAGAGGGATTGGCGCATCGGTCGGCCTCACGTCAGGTGTTTCAGGTGGCCGAAAGAAAACGGGCAACGTCGTTTTCCTGCCTGCTGCCGCTTGCGGCGGTGGACCAGCACGCCCGCAACGTCGCTGGCTTGGGCCATCCGGTCGATTGGAGATAGGAGGAGCTTCATGACGAGTTTGACAGCAATCCTGCCGACGCCGGTCGCGAGGGCATGGGTATCGTCGACAGCGGTAAGAGCTATGTTTTCAAGAACGACCGTTTGCATATTCAAGGGCCTCCTGCTATTTTGAACATTGTTCAAAAATCGGTACGGGAAAAATGAACATTGTTCAAGAAGAATCTTTGCGCGATCAGAAAAAAAGTCGCAGGCGCACACTGATGCTCGATACCGCAAGGCGCGTTATCGCGTCTAAGGGACTGATTTCATTGAAAGTTCGAGACGTTGCCGAAGCCGCGGAATGCTCGATTGGGAGCGTTTACAATGAGTTCGGTGACTTTGACGGCCTGATTCTGACCGTGAACCGCGAGACGGTTCAGCTGCTCACATCGAAACTACGCATGGTTCCCAGCGACGATCCGCGCGCCCAGCTCCATGGTTTGGCGACCGGTTATCTCGAGTTCGCCGCGGAGCACACGAATCTGCTCCGATCGCTATTTGAGCATCGTATGGAGAAAAACCGCCCATTTCCCAAAGATATTCTCGATATGGTCATGGAGGCGTTCGCGCTGATGTATTCGCCGCTCTCGCGGCTTTTATCGAAGCGCGATCCCAATGAGCTGTTGTTGATCGCGCGAACCATGTTTTCAGCCACGCACGGGATCATTTCGCTCGGGCTCGAAGACCGCATGGTCGCCGTACCATCGCCAAATCTCAGGCAGCAACTTACGCAATTCGTCGATGCGCAACTCGAAGGATTGGGCGCGCACGCCTGACCGCGCTCGCCGATCGCCACAAGAAGCTATAATTCGTTTTGAGAGATGTACGCGTTCACGCGCCGGACGATCATCGCGGCGGTTACGTTTCTCAACGCCGCGCGATTCAAGATCGATTGGACGAGCTGCGAGCATTGCTTGCGCAGGTGTGCCCTGCACATGGTGGGCCATTTTGGAAAGACCCTCGGCGTGGCGGCCGGAACGGCGGTCGCTGCAGGTGGAGCGCTTCTAATCCCGCCAGTCGTGAAGCGAGTGGCGGAGATTGTCGATTATGTCACACGCTGGTTTTCGCACGTGACGCTCCCATTCTAATTGTGCGCTATCTCGAACAGGCGTGCGCCGCGGCCGTGAGATGCCAATATGCATTAGGATCTAGTTGTCGTGCGCCGCGATTAGGGCGTCGATATCGTCTTCGGTAAGCCCGGGACGGCTTAGCAGGGCCGCAGCGACGCGCTGGATTGCAGGCCAGTTTTCCTCGACCAGATCGGCAGTCTTTTGGGTTGTACGGCTGAATAGGCGGCTGAACTCCTCTGTCTCGGGGCCGTCCAACTCAACGTAGCTGCCCGGCACCGCCGGCTTGCCGTGCTGCCGCAAAACCAGCATCGCCAGGAGGCTGGTCGCGTTGGCGCGATCCACGCGCCAACCACCCTCGCACGCGTGATTCTGGGCCGCGAGGGACATGGGACGATAGTGATGCTGGGCCTGCGGGCCGGCCAGCGCGACAATGGCATACTTCTCCGGCGTCTCGAGGTCGTCCAGGGCGAGGTGGGTCGCGCTGGACGTCGTCACGACGGCGCCAGCGCCGTCGAGTGCATCGAGGGTCGCGTAGCTTACCGGGATGTCCAGCACGCGTGCGATCACGGCGTGTCCTGCCTCGTGATGCGCGATGGTCTCTTTCTTCTCCACGACGAAACAAGCTCCGTAATCCACTGACAAAAGCGGCCGACCTGGCGCTCGAACGCCGGGTCGGACTGACCTGACCTCGGCGGTACCGATGGCCAAGCGGAAGAAAGGTAGCAAGACGGTGCCGAAGGGCAAGGCGCTGCTCGGGGAGTTACCCTTGCCTACGAAGTCCCGGTCGGCAAGCTTCATCTCATCGGCGGCCGCGGAGTCGCCGAGCAAGATGGCAATGCCGCCGGTAACAGCCACGAGCGAGGAGTCTCAAGCTTCCAAAGGCCGGGTCAAGTCTCAGGCTTCCATCAATGGCGGGGGCATGGACACCGCCAAGCAAATGAAGCGTGACAACGAAATTTCCAAGGGCATCCTCTTCAAAACGCCCTTCTCCGAGGAACTAGCGCGGCGGGTGGAACTTCTCACAAGCGCCCTGGAGAATTGATCGGTGTCATCTTGCGGTCGGCCCACCTCTTGATGTCGCCGGCGGTTAGCACCTTGAGGAACGGATTGGCGTTGACGATTTTTTCGCGTGTCGTCCGACCCGTCGCGTCAGCGGTAGCCATAAGGGAAGCAGCATCGGCATTTTCTGCGCCGGACAATAGCGCCACGGCGCCCGCGGGTCCCGCGAAATGGGCAAGATAAAGAGAACCGGGCGTAATCGGCAGACCGCGCTTGTCTAGCATCGCGGCATATTCGTCGATCAACTGCGCGGCAATCTCTCGCGTAAGCTCGGGATCTCGCCGCAACTCCAGAACTTCCTTCTTGCTGCGCCCCGCAATCAGATCGCGTCGATGCCTACGAATGGCTTCGAGCCACGTGTCGTCAACAAACTGGGCGGCACCCGTCGCGCTCGAGCGCTTGTTCCTTGCATTCGCGTCACCATTAGACTCGGCGATAATAATGCGCTCGACCAAAGCCCTCGTGACCGCCTTGTCGATTGTCCCGTTCAATTGGGTGTCACGAAACAGGACGAAACTTACGACGAAAGCCAGACCAATTGCCACTCCAAGAACGAGCGTGATGGACTCCGCCGACAGCCAGTCCCTCGCCGCGACAACGTACCCACGCTCGTCGGGACGAGGTGGCCGTATTTCATCAATACGGCCTGTTTGCTCGGACGTATGTGCGAGGGTCCGCGAGTTGCCGCAGGCAAGCTCGATCCAAATGAATCGTTGGGCTAGGTTTGCCATCGCGTTGAAAGATTCAATGCTTGGGATAGTCCATCAGCGGACGGCTCGCTCATCCGCTTTGTCGTGCACGGCGGTGTCTCGAATTTCATTGTGGTGAGTGTATCGAGACCAACAAGGACGAGAGCCACTTTCATCTGATTTCACGCTCCCGAAGAGGAAAGCCTTACTCAAAGGCCGTCGGAAAAAACTCCCAAAGGTCGAGAGATATTGCAAAGATCCAATGGGGCGGCTTAGCGGCAGAAGTTGATCCGCCGTCGCGGTTACGCGACAAGATTTGGGGATACGGTTAACGCGGACAATGTTCGACTGGCCTGAGGTCGTCGATCAAGAAGCCACACAAGAAGCTGGGGACGCGCGCTGCCTCAGGATGTGGTATGGGTGGTCGGTGCCTGCGGCAGCAACGGATCGGGCGGCCCCATGGCGACTTCGGGCTCGGACGCTTCGAGTTCCGGTTTCTGATCGAGTACCCTGTGCATGCGCTCTTCGTCGAGCGCGTTCTCCCATTTGGCAATCACGACGGTGGCGACACCGTTGCCAACCAAGTTGGTCAGCGCACGCGCCTCGGACATGAAGCGATCGACCCCCAGGATCAGCGCAATGCTGGCAACTGGAATTGTGCCGACGGACGCGAGCGTCGCGGCCAGCACGATGAACCCAGATCCGGTCACACCGGCGGCGCCTTTCGAGGTGAGCAGCAACACGCCGATGATGCCGAGCTGTTGCCAAAGAGTCAGTTCGGTATTGGTCGCTTGCGCAAGAAAGATAGCCGTCATGGTCAGGTAGATACAGGTGCCGTCCAGATTGAAGGAGTAGCCGGTCGGGATCACGAGGCCGACGACCGACTGTTTGCAGCCCAAATTTCCCATCTTCTCGATCATGCGCGGCAGCACCGACTCCGATGACGATGTTCCGAGCACGATTAGAAGTTCTTCCTTGATGTAGTTGATGAACTTGAAGATGTTAAAGCCGACGAGCCACGCGATCCCGCCCAGCACGAAGATCACGAAGATCACGCAGGTCAGATAGAAGGACGCCATCAACTTCGCTAGCAGGAGCAGAGCGCCCACGCCGTACTTTCCGATGGTGAACGCCATCGCGCCGAATGCACCGATCGGCGCCGCCTTCATGATGATGCCGACGATCCCGAAGAACGTATGCGAGACGATGTCGATAAAAGCCAGGACGGGACGGCCGCGCTCGCCCATCATGAACAGGCCGAAGGCGAACAGGATCGCGAACAACAGAACCTGCAGGATCTCGCCTTCCGCGAAGGCCCCCACCACCGTATTGGGGATGATGTGCATCAGGAACTCAACCGTACCCTGCTGGCCGGCCTTCGTGGTGTAGACTTGGATCGACTTGGTATCGAGCGCGTGGGTGTCCACATTCATGCCGGCGCCGGGCTGCAGGATGTTGACTACGATCAGGCCTACGATTAGCGCGAGCGAGGTGACGACCTCGAAATAGACCAGTGCTTTAATCCCGACGCGCCCGACCTTCTTCATGTCGTCCATGCCGGCGATGCCGTGCACGACGGTGCAGAAAATGATCGGCGCAATCAGCATCTTGATCAGCTTGATGAATCCGTCGCCCAGCGGCTTCATGGCCTCTCCGAGATGCGGGTAGAAATGCCCCAGCAGGACGCCAAGCACGATGGCGGTGAGCACCTGGGCGTAGAGATGCTTGTAGAACGGCTTGAGCGGACTACCAGCCGTCATCGAGCGTGCCGTCTCCATGTGCTCCCTCCCGTGGTTTCGACGCCGGTCAGCGTTCCGACGTCGGGCGGTTCGCAGGCTTGTCGCCCGCTGCCTCTTTATTCCCAGCAACTTCCGCCGTTGACGTGCTCGTGCAAACGGCAGCAAGTCAATGGACTCGATATCGCACCGCCAGCAAGGTCCATGTGGACGGCTGCCGGACACACGCCGCGCGCTTCTGCGCTCACGCGAAGTAGATCATTTCCACGCATCCCGCTCGCCAAATGAGGCCAGCAGACTTGCATTACGAATGGCAGCGCGATCGCTGCCAACGCCCGGATCAGGTCCATGGTCACAAGAAACGAACGGCGCGGGACATGAGGCAGTCGCCGACCATTTTTGCGGCTACTCTCGCAATAACAATCGCTTATTCGACCGTATATCGAGCGGTTAGGGAATGACCGTGCACGTTGCCCGAGAACACGACCCGCACTTGCGGCGCCAGTTCGGTCTCGGCCTTGCCGACCATCATGTTAGGATCAACTGGCTTGAGCTGCACGGTGACAGTCTTGCCGCCTTGCTGGACCGTTGCGCGGCCCTTCATCTCCTTGGTCGGCAGGGGCGATCCATCATGATCACCGATATAGAAGATCATCTCCCCTCCCTTGTGGACGAACTCGATCGCATGTCCCTGCGAGGTGACGACCGGACCGTCGTTATTGCCTTTCTTCGTTTGGGCCGTAGCTGGGCCGACAGAGGCTGCCAGGGTGACGATCATGGCCAGGAAGATATATTTCTGCATTGCATTTCTCTGTTTGGGGTTGGGTGAGGGTCAGAAGGCTTCCGCTAGTTCGGAAGTTGCGGTGTGTTCGGTCAGAAGGCGGTTCAAGGGTTTTTGGCCGAATAACAGGAACAGGACAGGCGTTACGACGGTATCGAGGGCCGTTGCGCTCAGCAGACCGCCGAAGATCGTGACAGCAACGGGATGAAGTATTTCTCGGCCAGGCTCATTGGTGCCGAACAGTAAAGGCGTCAGTGCAAGGCCTGCACAAAGCGCCGTCATGAGAACGGGACTCAACCGTTCCAGACTGCCGCGCACAATCAGGCGGCGGCCGAAGCGTTCACCCTCATGAAGCGCAAGATTGACGTAGTGGGATATCTTCAAGATGCCGTTGCGGGCCGAGATGCCCGCGAGTGTGATAAAGCCGACCATGGAGGCGACCGACAATGGCTCACTCGTGATGGTCAAGGCGATCACGCTACCTATCAACGCCAGGGGGATGCCACCCATGATGATGAACGCTAGCGCAACCGATCGGTATCGCCCGTAAAGAACGATGAAAATCATCGACAGCGACACCAACGACAGAATGCCAATCCGCAATGCCGCTACCTCTTGTGCTTGGAACGCTCCCTCGAGGTTGGTCGTATAACCCTGCGGGAAGCTGATCTCGGCCAAGGCGCGCCGGATGTCTGACGCGATCTCGGTCATGTCGCGGCGTCCGTCGCCGTTTCCGTAAACAACGATTCTGCGTTGCGTGCCTTCTCGCTGGATCTGGTTCGGTCCGTCGGTCTCGGTGACCTCCGCGAGCTCCTTTAAGGGGATGAACCCGGACGACGTCGGAATCAGGAGATCCCGGAGGCCGCTGGTCGACCTGTTCTGATCGGACAAACGCATGACGACATCGAAGCGTCGATTGCCGTCGACGATCTGCGAGACCTTGCGACCATTCGAGAGGGTGTCCAGTGCCTGCGTGATTGCCGCAGGCGTCAGGCCGTGGAGGGCGGCGCGCTCGTGATCAACCTGGATCCGTACCTGCGGAATGAGCACCTGCTTCTCCACCTGGAGATCGACCAGCCCGGAGATTGGTGACAACCGCTGGCGGGTGGTTTCCGCCAACTGGCGCAGCGTATCGAGGTCTTGCCCATAGATCTTGAGGACGATCTGGGCGCGAACGCCGGACTGCAAATGATCAAGCCGATGGCTGATTGGCTGTCCGATTGCGACGGAGGCGGGTAAGGCTGACAGTTTGTCCCGGATGTCAGCGTAGATATCGGTCTTGTGCCGTGTCGATGGAGTCAGATCGACATCAATCTCGCTGTAATGCACGCCCTCGGCATGTTCATCGAGTTCGGCACGGCCGGTTCGGCGTCCGACTGATTTCACCTCCGGCACGCGCGACAGAAGCTGTTCGGCCAAAAGGCCGAGACGATTCGACTCCACTAGCGAAATGCCCGGATTGTACTGAAGGGATAGCACCAGCGTGCCTTCGTTGAAGGGCGGGAGGAAACTGCGCGGCAACATGACCGCGGCATATCCAGCAACCAGAACCGCAATGCTGACTGCGCTGAGAACGAGTCTCCAGCGATCGAACGCCCAGGCGAGGAGCCGCCGATTGCCTTGCTTCAGCATTCGCACGATGATGCTGTCGCGCTCGCGCGAACGAGCCTTTCCAGAGAGCAGATAGTAGGAGAGGACGGGTGTAACGGTCACCGACGTCAGCAAAGACGTCAATATGGAAACGATGTAGGCGATACCGAGTGGGGTGAACAGCCGCCCCTCGATTCCGGGAAGCGCGAACAACGGCACAAAAACCAGAACGGTAATCATCGTTGCATAGACGATGCCGGAGCGGATCTCCTGGCTCGCTTGCGCGATTACTTCGAGAACGGGTCGGGGATTGCGCTGCGCGCGGTTCTCCCGAAGCCGTCGTAGGATATTTTCGACGTCGACGACAGCGTCATCAACCAGTTCGCCGATCGCAATCGCGAGGCCTCCGAGCGTCATCGTGTTGATAGTGAGTCCGAAGGCGCCGAAAACCAGAGCGGTCACCAGGATCGATATCGGGATGGCGGTCAATGATACGACCGTCGCACGCGCATCGAGCAGGAAAATGAAGAGGATCACGGCGACGACGATCGAGGCCTCAACGAGGACTCGCTCGACATTGCGGATCGAGGTCTCGATGAACGTGGCCTGCCGGAACTGGACGTTTGTGACGGAGATTCCAGCAGGCATCGTAAGCTGCAAATCTCGCAGTGTGGCTTCGATCTCGCGGGTCAGTACCACGGTATCCGACGCGGGTTGTTTCTGGACGCTTACAATGACGGCTGGCTTGCCGTTGTAGCCGGCATCGCCTCGCTTGACGCGCGGAGCGAAATCGACCCGCGCCACTTGCTTCAGCAAAATGGGTTGATGGTCGCGGCCCGCAACAACGGTATTGCCAAGGTCATCGATCTTCCTCGTTAGCCCCACGTTCCGGATTAGGAATTCCCGGCCGTGCTGATCAACGAATCCTCCACCGGTGTTGGTGCCGAAACGTGTAACAGCTCGCTCGATCTGTTCATGTGTGACGCCAAGGGCCTGCATCGTGGCAACGTTCGGCGTCACCCGATATTGCCGAACCTCGCCGCCGATGGGGATGACCTGAGCGACGCCCGGAATGGCGAGCAACCGCGGCCTGACCACGAAATCGGCGATCTCACGCACGTCCATCGCCGACGCCTTGCCCTCCGTGGTGAGCGCGATCAACATGATCTCGCCCATGATGGAGGTGACCGGACCCATTCGTGGATTCACGGATGTGGGCAATTGCTCGCGGATCAGCGCGAGGCGTTCCGAAACGAACTGACGCGCCCGGTAGACATCGACGCCCCAATCGAATTCGACGTAAACCACCGAAAGCCCTACGCCGGAGACTGAACGGACGCGGAGGACGCCGGGCATGCCGTTCATCGAGGTTTCGATTGGAAACGTGACGAGTTGCTCGACTTCTTGCGGGGCAAGCCCCTCCGCCTCGGTCAGGATGCTGACTGTCGGTCGGTTGATATCCGGAAAGACGTCAATCGAGATGCGCGGAAGCACGAACAGGCCGTAAGCGATCAGGACTGCCGCTGCTGCCAGTACGAACAGGCGATTGCGCAAACTTGTCTGCACGATGAGCTTGAACATGATGGCTCCTAGCGGATCTGGTTGATGAGGTCCGCGCCGCGCACGACGACCCGATCGGAGGCATTGAGGCCGGCTGTGACGATTATGTTTTTGGCATCGAGCGGCTCTATCCGGACGGGTCTCGGCTCGAAACGTTCAGGGGCGACATGCACCCAGACGACGCTCTCGCCGTTGTTACTCTTCACCACGGCATCGCGTGGAAAGATCAAACCCTGCTTCACCCTGCCGCCCTGGACGAGCACGGTGACGGGTTGGCCGATGCGAAGGCCCGAAAGAGGTTCCGGAATGGAGAAATGAACCACGGTCGCGTGCTGTCTCAGGGCGCGGCTGGTTCCGAGATAGGACAAAAGAAACGAGGTGCCGTCCGAATCTGACGCCGTCGCTTGGACAGGACCCGCGGGATCAAGCTCGTCGTAGGCCAATGCTTCGACCCAGAGTCCTTGAGGATCGGCGATTTCGAACAGAATGTCTTGCGCCTGAACGACCTGACCAGGCACGGCCTTGGCCGCTGTGATGACGCCATCGGTCGATGCCCGCAAAAGCTCATAGTCACCGCGAGAGTTGCGTATGGTCTCGCGTCGGGCCCGCAATCCTGCCAGTTCACTCTCAAGATCGTTGAGCTGCCCCATCGGTGCCGCACCGCGTTCAACCAATGGCCGCAGACGTTTGATCTTGGTTTCGGCGACCGCGATGAGTTGCTCGATTTCCCCCATCTTCTCGGAAATCGTCGTGCGGTCTGCCACGGGCAGATAAGGTTCGATCCGGAGAAGCGTTTCTCCCTTGGTGACTTTCTGCCCGATACGCGGCAACGTTCCGTCGTTGGGGACGATGCGGCCGCCGTAAATGCTTTGGACAATGCTACTGCGGTTTGGATCGCCGATAATGCGGCCAATCAAGTTAAATGCTGGCCGTGCGGTTCGGGGCTCGGCGGTAGCCGTGCGAATATCAAGTAGGCGCTGCGTCGGTTTGGCAGCAAACGCGGTGCCGTCCGGCAGCCGTCGTGGGGCATCGCTTTGAGCTTGTAGCTGTGGCGTGCTGGCCGACATTCCTGCGTTCTGCAATCCGGCGGATGCGGCGGCTGCCAGAAACACGCAAGCTCCAGATGTCAGCCCGGCGATGTAGGACGCGTTGCGCCGTCCTCGACGTCTCAGATAGCCGAACAGCAGCCCGAGGATGATTCCCGCGAAAACAAGGGATCCCGCGGTCCCCATCGGAGAAAACCGTGTCGAATTGCGCCGCATGTTCGGTTCGATCGGCTGGGAGGGGGTAAAGGAATCGACGAGCAGGTCGTCACCTTTTCCACCATTGATCGAGAAGATCATCTCCGTCGATCCGGAACGGACCAGATCAGGAGCGGGAATTGTATAGCCGTTCGGGCCTCGCTCGGCTTCGATGGCTTCCGTGTCACCGATCGTGACCTGCACGGTGACATCCGTGACCGGTTGGTTGGACACCGCGTCATCGACGAATATCGAAAACTTGCCGTTCTTCAGGATACCGACGACCTCGTAGCGATCAGATTGCGCCGTCACCCGAGGAAACGCAGACGAGGCGGCTGCCGATTTTTGATCGTCGCCATGATCGTGCCCCTCATGGGCGGCCGAAACAGAAAGACTGAGCACGAAGGCAAACAGACAGCCAAATCCAATGGCGCCAAGCCTTACGAACTGCCCACGCGGGCAGCATTGATTCAGGAACATTGAAAACCCCTTCAGACACGCGAATTTGCGGCAGCCGAAAGGGCCGCCCGGACTACGCGATGCTGGGGGTACTTGGCGGGCGGATCAGAGCGCCCGGATCGATGCCGTCCGCGCGCTCCGATGGAGGCAGTTGGGCAACGCCAACAAACCCAGACGGATCAGCCAAAATGGGTGCAGTCGGAATGGTAACGGACACGCAGAACAGCATGCAGAACGAAGGCGGGAGGGCGCCATCATGGTCGTGATCGGTTGGGCTGTGAACGTGGCCCTCGGCGATGTCACCATGATGGACATGCACATGACCTGCGAGGTGGCCGTGGTAGTGCATGGAACCGTTCAGGACAACGGCTGGTTCAGGCAGTACGCCAGAGGCAGCCGAAGCCTGAGAAATCGACATCAACATAGTCTGAAGCAAAAGCGCACCCACCGCCAGAAACATGAGTGTTCTTGCGAGAGGGAGAAATCGGAGGTGCCGCTTGTGGCTCATTGCGGTCAAAGTAGGAGAGAATCGAGCGGCAAACAAGGTGCCATCTTCGTACACGGGCTCGTGTCGTATCGCAGCGACACCGCAGCTTGGTTCCGCAAACGCTGACGTTTGTCGCGCTTGGCGCCGGAGATCATCGATTTAGCTGCATGACCGTAGACACTACGAGAATGGGCTTTTATTCGGGGCACGGGGATCTGCGATCTCCCTACGAATAAGTGATCGGTGATGCGGACGGCGGTTTGCAAGTACCGTTTCGGCACAGAACCTGGAAACCCCGCCGAGGACGCGCAAGGGGATTCGATGAGCGATGATGAAGGCCAAGGCCAACCAGCGGGGCCGAGATCTCTCCACGACCTCCCCATTGATACCGCAATCAGACTTCGCTGGGTGTTGCGTGACATCCGAGCGGGGCGCAAGCTGCTCGCGCCATCGAGCGATGATTTGACGTTGCTTGCAGAGCGCGGCTTGATCAGCGTGGATAACGGTAAGCTCCTGCTAACGGATGCATCAAATTCGGTAATTGACAGCCCCACTTAGAAAACCCACGTCAAAGCAATAGCGGAGCCGCAACCCTGGAGGCGAAAAGTGCCTGACCTAGACCCGCTCGAATCTGTTGCCGCGTCCGAATTGGTTTCGTCATCGCTTCTGGCGTCGCTCATTCCTGCGCTGGTCAACCGCGGCGTCCTGACTCAGCAAGATGCCACGGAGATTTATGAAAACGCCCTGATGTTGCTTGAAATGCAACAGGGTGCCGATCCTGCTGTGCAACATGTCTACGAAACAGCTCGTGAGTTGATCGAAGCGCATTTGCGGCCGGAATAGAAAACCCCGCCGGAGCGGGGCTTTCCAAGACTATCTGAAGACGATGATCGGTTGGAGTCTGTGTTGAGCGATCCGCGCGCACCAGCCGCCTCGATTGCCATCGAGACGGCTCTTGCGAGAGCGAACCTCTTTCCATCAATCCGAACTATCGAAGAACCGGTGCTTGCGCCCGTAAGGGGGCAACAAGACGGACGGGAAATCGGCCGCGTAACGCTGTTCTCTCTCAATTTGCTCGGGCTCATGCGCTGACGACGTTAAAGGACTCTCGATCGCCTTGCGATAGAGATGCCACGTCGCATGACCCAGCAACGGCATGATGACCGTGAGACCGAGGAAGAAGGGAATCGACCCGAGCGTCAGCAGGACAGCAACGATCAGACCCCATTCCACGGCCGCGATTGGATTCTTCGCGACCACGCGCATCGACGTCAGAATGGCATCGCTCATGTCGGCGTGTTGATGAAGCATCAGCGGGAACGACACAATGCTGATGCACAAGGCAACGGCCGCGAACAGGAACCCGACGCCGACGCCCATCATGATCATGCGCCAGCCCTCGGACGTGGTGAAGACCTGCGTGAAGAAGTCGGGAATTGCCGAAGCCGGGATATCGCCGTAGGTGGACACGTAGATCGCGTGCGCCGTTACCACCCAAGCGACAAAAATAGCGAGCAACAGCGCGCCCAGTCCAAGCATCGATCCAAACGATGGCGCCCGCAGCACGCGGAATGCGTGCCAGGCTGACGCGTCCATACCGAGCTCGCGCCGATAGCTCAGTTCATAAAGTCCAAGCGCCGCGAATGGCCCGATAAGAGCAAAGCCGGCGGCGATCGGAACCATCATCGGCAAAACCGAGTAGCCGAGCACCATACGCCACAGCAGAATTCCGATTATGGGATAGATAACGCAAAGGACGATGGCGTGGCTGGGAACCGCCTTGAAGTCTTCCCAGCCCAGCCGCAACGCATCAAGCAGGTCGGAGAAGCTGATGTGCCGGATCACCTGTCCGTCTGCGGCGACCGCTCCTGGTCGTTGGTGTGAGGTGTCGTCGATAGGATAATAAGTGGCCATGTTCGTCGTCTCCCTTTCGTGGACTGATCTCTGACCGCCGGAAGGCGCGAGTTCGTCCCTTCGGAAACGATCACGATCAAGACCAGACGCAAGGGCAAGCAACCTGGCCTTGCCGCGACCTGTAAGACCATTCTAATTCCGATCTCTGATGTTGGTTGCTCACTCTTCAGTGAGTTTGTGCTGCGGGATGCATCGGTTATTATTTGTTCGGACGGGGTGCGCAGCCCAATCTTAGGTCATCCGGGATGGGCTGTGGTCTCCGACCAAAGACCCGCCGGTGGGTCTCCCTTGCCGGCGGGTTTTTGTCGAAGCTCGCGACGAGCAAAATAGCCCAAACCTGATGTGCGATGTGCTAGGCTGGTTGCAATCAGCACCCGACCACATTGAAGGAGACGCAAGGTGATAGGACAGATAGCGTATGTGTCTACTACAGCGGGCCTTTCATATGCCTTCGCTGTACTTGCTCTCAAAAGGCGCAAGCGGATCACGCTGGCGATAGAACAAGACGCTGCGCCAGCTTTCCGTGATCTTTTGATCGAGGGTGGCCTCTTGTTTGCAAGTGGTCTTTTTGGCCTTTTGGCTGCATTTTATTTGGCTATCTGCGCGTCGAGATATTGGGTGAATTACTAGAGGACGTGAGACATCGCCGTGCGTCTTTGATTTGCCGCTCAGACACCCCAGCCGCCCTTGCGACCGCTTCGGCATTGCCTCTCCGGTGGCGGCCCCCGGCCCGCACATCAACGCAGGTCGCGACCCAAATCTACTTCTTGACGGTTTTGATCGACATGTCGGCTTTGGCGCCACGAAGCAGACACACCGATCCGAACCCGCACCAGATGACGATAGCGAGAATGACGCTGGAATTTACGTAAATATATCAATTAGATGCACCTTACAGCTGCGACTTACTCAACTGTTCTTCATTTGGGGTAAGCAGCAGTAGACCGCTCCGGACGTTGGGTCGCAATGCGGCGCATGTCATTTTCTGATTTTGGGGGGCGACGGAAATGCTTCGAGGACTACGAAATCGGAGAGCCCTAAGCCTCGGAGCGATGGGCTTCGCCGCAGCGATTTTTCTCGCTATAGCGCTCATTTATATGTTCGGCGGATTCAGTCCGACTACATCATCGTCTCCAGCGTCGCCTGCAACAACGCCTGCGCCAACACAGTAGTCGCCGGCTCAATCATGCAGCCGCGGAGTCGCGAGGCCAATTTTTCAATTGCAGCGGCTTCGTTGTCCTCGTTACCGCTACCGTGAAGCGGACGAACTCGCGCACCATGGACAGTTTCGAATGCGCCAGTTCAACATGATGCGATAGCCGCAACATGGTAGCGAGGGGCAGATTATAGACGGTGAATTTTTCTCAAATTGCGCTCGCAGCGAGCTTAGCCGCTTCAATTCTCTGCGCCACCTGGACCGATGTTCTCAGTCGAATTTGATTTTGCTAATCAAACGGTTCTGGCGATCAAAATAATAGGCTTCATACGATATTCCTTTCAGAGCATACACCTTTTCGATACCGATTTTTTCGGCGCCGTCTTGCAAAGATTGAACGTAGCGTTGTCGATCGAGCGAAAGAGATGACAGCGGAACAGCGTTCTCGATTTCCAAGCCTTCGTCGTACCTAAGCTCCGCAAGATAGACCAAGGTATTCCAAGTTAAGCGAGCGCTTAATTCTTTAGCCTTGATAGTCACTATTAGATCGGGATCATTTGCAAGTTTAATATCGACAACCGCACGGTTCAGCATCAATACGCCAGAAAGTACCATGGCAGTATATCCAGCTCGCATGAACAGTCCCCTGGATACTCTAGGCAAGACGAATTTCATTAAGCCAGAGGAGAGAACAGCGGCCAGCGCCACGAGCAAGCCGATTTCTATGGTTTTGAGATGAAACAAGCCCAATGACGCATAAAGATAGAGCTTGATCAAATGGAGTAGGACTTCATTCGCGGCTCTGGTGGCGATGATTTCATCGTTGTCTAAACCGCAGCGAAAATAAAACCGGTTAAACAGGACACCAACCGCACCTGTCAGACCAGAAATGAAACCTGCCAAAAGGCCGACCAGTCTGATTTGCCACGGTGGAACAGTGAGCGATGCGGATGCGGTATGTTTTGTTTCCTGCTTTCTAAAGAGCCAAAGAAGATTGGAGATTAGAAATAGGCTGATGCACAACTCCAGATACATCGGTTGAAGATAGCTCAACATCTTCGCGCCTAAAATCACTCCCAACATAGCCGTCGGCAAGAACAACTTGGCGATATCCCAACGGATGACGTTAAAAAATATCCAGATTCTGGAAAAGGAACTTGTTGCTGTTCCAAGGGTAAGCGCTGCTGGCACCTGGCTTAGCGGGAGTGCATAGCCAAGGATTGGGATTAGTAATAATCCGGCGCCACCGCCACAAAATGCACTGAGAGAAAACGCAGTAAGCGCTGCAACAAAAAGAAAAAAGTAGATCATGGGGTCATCGATTCTACGAACGAAAATCGTGAGTTTCGGGTGTCCCGGGTGAAGCGTGAACGCAGGCCGACTCGCGCTGAAGGATACTGTCGTCTACGCAGAACACTGGTTGAAAATCATTGTGGCGACTGTGCCTTGAACGTCTGCTCGTCTCTGATGGACCAGCCGGATGTTGTTGCGATCCGCAGCCGCTTTGGCGATCGCCAAACCAAGACCGCTCCCTTCAATCTCCTGCGGCGCGCCTCGATAAAAACGATCGTAGATGAAAGGCATGACATCATTGGGGATGCCGGGTCCGCTGTCCAATACATCTATTCGGGGCTGATTTTCAGTGAGAGAGAGTTTAACCGTGACCACACTGTCCCGCGATGAATAGCAAATCGCATTGTCGATAAGAATCGACAAAATCTTTCGAACCGCGATATCGTCTGCATCAACTGATGCGTGATTTACGATGTCTCTCTCGAGATGGATCCCATTTGCACACGCCGAGGTGACAAACTCTGTCAAGATTGAGGTGATAAGAGCGGCAAGGTCGATTGTTCGATTGCGGACCGCTGGACTGCCTTCAGATCTGGCCATTTCCAGCAACTGGTGTGCCAAATGAGACGATCGTCGTACCCCATCACCGAGCTCGTTTGCCAATTCTCTGGATTGTTCACTGAGATCAGATGCTAGCAAATTGTCGGTCTGTATTTGCAGCGCTGCAAGGGGTGTCCGGAGTTCGTGAGCGGCGTCGGCAACAAAACGTTGCTGGGTTTCCAATGCCTGACGATAGCGCTCCACAAGTTGATTGATTGCTGCAATGAGCGGAACGATCTCGGTCGGTATATCCTTGGGCTGAAGGGATTCGCGCACCTCGAGGCTTCGGTTGCCGATTGCGGATGATAGGCGGTGAAATTCGCGCAGGGTTCGTCCGATGGACCAACGTATCAGAAGCCATGCGAGCGGCACGGCCAGTAGCAAAGGAAGTGCGGCGCCCGTGGCAGCAAACGCCGCAATCTCGCGGCGGGCACTCCAGGCTTGAGCAATCAGAGCGTTGTGGTGGGCAGTGCTCCATCGATAGACTCGCCACAGTTGACCATCTACGACAGCATCGGCCAAGCCGGGTCGGTGCGTCCAAGGTATGTCGACTGAAGGTCCGCCGTGGTAAGCAATGGCCCCAGAGAGATCCCAGACGCGGACCACGAGCCGGTCTTCATCCTCCGTTTCAAAGTCCATTGGCGTTTTTTTACTGGTATTGATTGCAATTTCCTGCAACTGAGCATCGAGGAACTTGTTAGCTTCGTAGGTTACTAAGACGAAAGATGCGGCTGCGGCAGCCAAGCAGAAAGCTGCCAGCAATGCCGTGATCGGAGCGAGTATTGTCCTCAGCAGCGAATTCATGACTCGCCTTTGATGACCACCCAGCCCGCTCCACGGATGTTGTGGATCAAGTCCTTGCCGAACTTCTTTCGTAGGCCGTGTATGACGACATCAACGGCGTTGCTCTGGATTTCCTCGCCCCAGCCGTAAATTCGCATTTCAATTTGCGAGCGGGACAGAATGGTTCCGGGATGCTCCATCAGAGCATACAACACCGAGAACTCACGGGCGGACAGCGTTGCTTCGACGTCTCGGAAGGTCGCGACGTAAGTGGATGGATGTAAAGTGATGTCCTTGCTGGTCATCAATGCGCTTGTTCGAGCATTTGTTCGTCGAACCACGGCTCGAATCCGGGCCAGCAGGGTACGAAGGTCGAACGGCTTTATGAGGTAATCGTCGGCGCCGAGATCGAGGCCTGTCACAATATCCTCTACGTGATCTCGCGCCGTTATGATGAGGATGGGCGGCATTCTCCTGCTGCGTCGCATTGCCTTCAGGATTTCGAATCCCGACATCTCCGGAAGCCCGATATCGAGTAGCGCGGCGGCGTGCTCTGCGCGCGTCAGCGCAGCTAACCCGTCGGCCCCATCGCGGATCCAATCCACAGTCATGCCGTTTTGCCCAAGGCCTCGGACCAGCGCTTTGCCAAACATCGCATCGTCTTCGATCAATAGCAGGCGCATTGTAACCGTTGGCTTGTGGGTTGGGTTCGAAAGTCAATCGCTATTTGCGAACGTCCACTCGCTTAGAGCGGGTTTTCGGGCTCGATCAATAGGCTTGATCGTGGCCTAGAGACATTCTAAATCTGGTCTAATCTTCACCTAATTCTACTCTTGCAGAAGCATGCGGGAATTTATCGGGGTTCGGGGGAATACATCGTGATGACTAACGTAGGTTGCTGGGTCGCGCGCTTTGGTCGGCGCTCATTTCTTCTTTCAACGAGTGCCGTGGTCGCGTTTGGCGCCGGAATGTTGGCGGACGGCGGCACCACGTTTGCACAAGAATCGCGATCGTCCGACACGACCTTGCCGAAGGTGACGATTGATGCGCCAACACAGACACAGACCCGGCGTCGTCGCGCGTCAACTGCTGCACCGAGAACCGCCAGGCCGACCCGGCAAGTTGCTGTTTCCGCGCCCACGCCCACGCCTCAACATATGCCGAGCGTGAACAGCCAGGACGCTAAAACAGGGCAATCTGGTTACATCACCCAGAGCATGACCACTGCAACACGGACGAACACACCTCTCATCAACATCCCCCAGTCGGTCACCGTGCTGACGAAGGAATTCATCAAGGACACAGCCATCCTGTCGATCGGCGAGGCCACGCGCTACGTGCCGGGCGTGATCTACCATCAAGGCGAATCCCATCGAGACGACCTCGTAATCCGAGGGCAGCGGAGCAATGCGGATTTCTTCACAAATGGAATTCGGGACGACGTGCAGTATTTCCGCGACGTCTACAACCTTCAGCGGCTTGAGGTTCTGAAGGGCCCCAATGCCATGATCTTCGGACGCGGCGGCGGTGGCGGTGTGGTCAACCGAGTGTTGAAGGAGGCCGATGGCACGCCGATTCGGGAGTTCACGGTCTGGGGAAATTCCTATCCGGGCGCGCGCATGACGGCCGACATCGGGCAGGCCATCAATGAGAATTGGGCGGCCCGTTTCAATGCAATGTATGAAAACACGAGCAGCTACCGAGATTTTGTCCATCTCGATCGCTGGGCCGTCAATCCGACCGTCACTTTTGCACCAAACGATACCACGACGGTCAAGTTGAGCTATGAGCACCTGCACGATAATCGGACGGTTGATCGTGGTATCCCTTCGCAGATCCGCCCAGGCAACGCTTTTCCGCGTTTTCCATACCAAACGGCGCAATCGACGTACTTTGGCAATCCTCTTCTGAGCTATTCAATCGCTGACGTCGATATTGGTATGGCGATTATCGAGCACGATTTCGAAAACGGATTCACGGTCCGTAACGCTACTCAAGCGGCGAATTACAACAAGTTCTATCAGAACGTTTTTCCGGGTGGCGGCGCCAATGCGGGCGCGGTTAACCTTGCTGGTACATCCAGCAATCTTTCATCCTACAATAACGAAACGGACCGAACCAACCTCTTCAATCGGACAGACGTAACCTACAAGTTCGATGCCGGTTGGACGCGCCACACGGTCCTGTTCGGAGAAGAGCTCGGTCGTCAGAGCGGTCTGAACTATCGTCAAACCGGCTTCTTCAACGGCGTGGATACGACGATCACTGTCGATCCAAGAAATCCTGTTTCCTATGTCCCCGTGACGTTCAGAAACAACGGCACTACGGATGCAAACAATACCTACAACCTCAATCTTGGCGCAGCCTTCCTTCAGGATCAGATTGAAATCACCCGCTATCTGCAATTGATCGCTGGCGTGCGGTTCGATCATTTCGACCTCTCGTCACGAGATCGGCGGACCGGCGTGGTGCTAGGCCGGGTCGACGATCTTGTGTCGCCGCGTGCGGGTATCGTTTACAAACCGATAGACAATCTGTCGATCTACGGCAGCTATAGTGTGTCGTACCTGCCGAGCGCTGGAGACCAATTCAGCGCGCTCAATCCCGGATTGGTGATCGCACCGCCAGAAAAATTTGTGAACACCGAAATCGGGGTCAAATACGATATCGTGCCTCGCCTTCAGTTCGCTGCGGCAGTGTATGATCTCGACCGGACCAACCAACGTATCGCGGATCCAGTCAATATCGGGTTTTTTCTCCTCAACGGGCAGACCAAAACGCGAGGCTTTGAAGCGTCCCTTGCCGGTTACATCACAGATGCATGGCAGGTCACTGGTGGGTATTCCTACACGGATGCGCGGATTGCAAACAATCTTTCGGCAACAATCGTTGCCGGAAACCGCGTAGGGCTGGTTCCTTACAATACCTTCTCTGTCTGGAACAAATATCAGTTCGATCCCATGTGGGCTGGTGGCATAGGAGTGATCCATTATTCGAACTTCTTTGCCTCATCCGACAACACCGTCCGCCTTCCGGAATTTACGCGTGTTGACGCCGCAGTCATCCTGACTTTGAACCCGACGTGGCGCGCTCAGCTGAACATCGAGAACTTGTTCGATCAAAAATACTACTCGACAGCAGACGGGAACAACAACATCACTCCAGGATCACCGCGTGTGTTCCGGCTGCAGGCCACAGCGAGATTCTGACCGTTTGAAGCAGTCGTGGCGCCGAGCATCGGCTGTTCAAATGGTGGTTGTTCGATGAGCGAGATACTTGGTCTTCGAAACCATAACGTCACCGTAGACGGCTCATCGTTGAGTTTGACGTTCGATGGCAGGTGGGGCGAGCAGATTACGGTATCTATGCCCGCCGACCATTTGGACGCGCTTATGGCATCGCTTGGAAGAGTCAAACAAGAGGTGTCGATCAGGCAACGACCGCAGAAACTAGTATTTAGCTTTCGAGGGCTGCAATCTTGGTCGGCTTCGAACGTCCCCGGTCAGGAGTATGTGTTTGTTATTCTCGATGGCTCTACCGCTCTGGCAGCGCCATACGCTGTGCCTCCGAAAATGGCAGAAGAGTTAGCCTCGGCGCTGTTGTCTGCCGCTGATGCCGCACGAAAGCAACGTCGGGACAACTGACCAACTTAGAAGAAGGCAGCCCTAGATGGGTGATTGTCTTGGTTGGATAGCCAGGTCATCCGCGAGGGTGAATCGATCTCGATCGGTCGATGCTAAAACCGTCACTTCCGGTTCGCTTATTCTTGAAAATTGCTTGCGCGTAAGACGCGAAGATCAGGCCGATGATGGAATGGAAGGTCAACTCTTATGCATCTGCATCCAGCTGCCGCTCAGAAATCTGAATCGTCTCGGAAGTTCGCTCCCGGCCGATATTCCTGGGGCGAGGTCCTGGATCAACTACGTGACGAAATCGCTGTGCTGTTGACGATGGGACTTGATCGGACCGAAATTGCTCGCAAGCTCGACATATCGAAGGCGGATGTCCGTGCGCTCGGTCCCAAAATACGTACGGGAGTCATGCGCCGCGATCTCTCCCGGCGGGCTGTCATTGCGCTGTTGAACGGTCGCCATGCTCATCTCAGCGGAAGAACAGTCGGCAACCGAGTCCAACGCCTTATTAGGATCGCTTCCTCCTACACCCGTGAGGAGCTGCTCATGGAGCCCGGTGTCGGAATCGTTACCGCAATCGAGATCGAACTGTGGCTCGAAAAGCGGGGATGTTCGTTGGTAAAGGAGTTCGTCGCGGATGACGGTATCGATAAAGTGGCGACCAATCCTATGTGTTGATAGCAGCTCTCATGGCCATTGTAATTTCAAATCGGCGCAGATTTTCTCGCCGCTGTATCGCTACGGCGCTTTGACGGACATTATTCTGCATTTGCGCCGACAATGCCCTGCGTGTTTTTGCACCGATCTGTCGACAACGCTTTCTATCGTACCGGGAAGTGTATGACGGCAGGTGGTCGTCGAAGAAAACCACGGTTTCCAAGGACGAGCCGTCGGTCTGCGCTCTAGCTTTTGTATCGTCTTTTTTCTGATAGCGGAGCATGGTAGGAGTGCCCGTACACGCAGCCTGTTTTTTCGATCTGGACGGCGCTACAGAGCCTTGTCGAACGCTTTGGGCTGATGATCCCTGAAATGGTAAATTGGTCGGCATCTATGATCTTGTTTTCTGTTGAGCCGAGATGTGAACGCAGTGATGTTTAGAGCGTCGCTGAGGACGATTTCGCTTGCGGTCACGCTGACTGTCTTGTCGCTGGTTTCCCCCGCGATTGCGCAGCAGACCAGTGCGCCGCATCCGACGGCACCATCCGCGCAGACGCCGGCATTGTCTGCGCCGGCAACGACGGTTCATGCGCCCTCGTCGGTCTCCAGCGCATCGGGACCGTCTTCCATTGAGGCCGCGCCGTCCCCCGCCGGTGACGCCGGCGCTAACCTGCTGGAGCAGGCGTCACCTCACGACCTGTCTCCGTGGTCGATGTTTATGTCGGCCGATATTGTGGTCAAGCTGGTGATGATCGGTCTTGCGTTTGCCTCGCTGGTGACGTGGACGATCTGCATCGCGAAAATGGTGGAGCTGTCGCTGGCGCGGCGCAAACTGGGCGCGGCGCTGACGGAGGTCAGCGAGTCACGCTCGCTGGCGGAAGCGCAGCTGGCGCTTGGCGCAAAGGATGGCGTGCTGGCGTCGTTGCTGGCGTCGGCGATGCACGAGGCGCGGCTGTCGGCCGGAATTTCCAGCGACGCCGGCATCAAGGAGAGAGCGGCGTCGAACTTCGCTGAAATCGTCCGCGCTGAATCCCGCCACATCCGGCTCGGCATGGGGCTGCTTGCGACGATCGGCGCGACGTCCCCGTTCGTTGGTCTGTTCGGCACCGTATGGGGCATCATGAACAGCTTCATCGGGATTTCGAAGTCGCAGACCACGAACCTCGCGGTGGTGGCGCCTGGTATCGCCGAGGCCCTGCTCGCGACGGCGCTCGGTCTGGTCGCGGCGATTCCCGCGGTCATCATCTACAATCACTTCGCACGCTTGACGAAAGGCTACGTCGAGCTGGTCAGCCGCGCATCGGGATCGGCCGGCCGGTTGCTGTCGCGCGATCTTGATCGCACGCATGTCGGTTCGATCGGCGGGGCGCGGTCGCGCGCGGCGGAGTAGGCGATGGGCGCATCGATTGCAGAAGGCGGCCTCGACGACGACGAGGATTACGCTGAAGCGCACGAGATCAACGTCACGCCGTTCATCGACGTCATTCTGGTTCTTCTGATCATCTTCATGGTGGCGGCGCCGCTGTCGACCGTCGATCTTCCGGTCAACCTGCCGACGTCGAGTGCGACACCGCAGAAGAAGCCTGACAAGCCGACCTATGTCAGCATCAAGGCCGATCTTGCCGTCGCCATCGGCGAGACCATGGTCAAGCGCGTCGATCTGGTGCGGACGCTGGACAGCACGCCGAACATAACCAAGGACAGTTTCATCTTTCTGCGGGCAGACCGCGCGGTGCCTTACGGCGACCTGATGGACGTGCTGGAGATCCTGCGCGTGGGCGGCTTCACGAAAATCAAGCTGGTTGCGCTCGAGGGTGTTCCGGACGCCCAGTCCGTTCCGGCCGCGGCTAGCGCAAAGCCCTGACCATGTCTGAGATCATCGCAGAGCCACCGCCGTCCCGCCGTCTTTGGGCTTTGTCAGCGGCTGCCGCGCTCGTGATCCATCTCGGTTGCGTGGCGCTGGCGGTGGCTCACATGCAAACCGATGAGTCGGACGATGATCTCGGCGCGCCGGCGATCGAGATCGGACTCGATCTGTCCTCGCCGCATCGGGAGGCGACCGACCTTCCGCCCGGACCGGACACCGACGCATCCGTCGCCTCGCCCGCGCTTGCCGAGCAGAAGGCGGTCGAGAAGGAAACCGATCTGCCCAAGGACACGCCGACGGAGACCGCTGAACCGGATCGGATCGTCACCGAGACCGACTCAAAAAAGCCGGTCGATGACGACCCCGAAAAGGCTGCGAAGCCGACGACGGCCTCGCAGGAATCGGCGGCCTCTGAAGCGACCGCGATGCCGAGCGTTGAGAATGCCCAGGAATCGGAGCGTTCGGTCGCGCCGCAGCAAGGCACCGGCGCAAGCGCGCGCCGAATCCTGGCCACCTGGCAGAAGGAATTGGTGGCTCATCTCGACAAGCACAAGCGCTATCCGCCTGAACACATCCAGAAAAACGTCGAGATTCTCGTCAACTTCGTGCTCGATCGCCTCGGCCATGTCGTGTCGGCCACCATCGTGAAGGGATCGGGTGATCCGGTCTTCGACAACGCCGCACTTGCCATGATGCACCGGTCCGATCCGGTGCCGCCACCCCCGCCGCTGATAGCGGACGAAGGATTGAGCTTCACGCTGCCCGTCGTCTTCCGCTTCAAAGGAAAAGGATAAGGCGGGGCAGAAACCACGCGCATTGACAGGGGAACTTTTCACTCATGGATACTCCTCGCGCTAATTCCATAGGCTTAGCGGCGGTGAAGGGTCGGTCGACGTTAGGAGGGAAGTGCTACGACAAGACTCAATGGTCTGCGGCGGTTGTGTGCGAACCCGGCTTGCTTCCAAACCTTGCCTTGATCCGCTCGCGAAGGCCTTGGAAAAGAACATACAGCGGAGGGATAGCGAAGACTCCGATCAGCGATGCCGCCAGCATACCGCCGAAGACGGGAGTGGCGACGTTGCGAAACGCAAGTTTGGAGGCGCCGGACGCTATGACGAGGGGAACGAGTCCTAGAATGAAGGCAAACGACGTCATCATGACCGGCCGAAATCGTAACCGTGCGCCTTCGACTGCTGCCTGATGCAGCGGGTGACCTTGCTCGCGCCGCGCCTTGGCGAACTCAACAATCAGAATGCCGTTCTTCGCCGCCAAGCCGATCAGAACGATCATTCCAATCTGTGCGTACAGGTCCAGTGTCAACCCGGCGAGTAGGATAGACAGATAGGCGCCGGCCACGCCGACCGAGACTGACAGCAAGACCGGTACCGGTATGGTCCAGCTCTCATAGAGCCCGACAAGGAAGAGATATGCAAACAACAACGCGAACGCGAGGATAACCGGGGTCTGCCCTTCCGCCCGCTTTTCCTGGAACGAGATGTCGGTCCACGACCCCCGATATCCGGATGGCAATGTCTTCGCCGCCACCGCATCCATCGCGGCGAGCGCCTGCCCCGAGGACACGCCCGGAGCCGGCCCACCCAGAACGGTCGCGGCACGTGTATTATTGTAGCGGATCAGTCCCTGCGGGCCGAGCGCGATGCGCACCTCAACGAGGCTGCGCAGTGAAACCATCTGTCCGTCCTTGCCGCGCACATTGATGCGGTAGATATCCTCGACGGAGGAACGGTCCTCGCTCTCCGCCTGCACCTGAACCTGCCAGGTACGACCGAACAGGTTGATGTCATTGACGTAGAAGCCTCCGAGCGAGGTCTGCAGCGCCTGGAATATCGAGTTGATTTCAATCCCGAGGATGCGCGCCTTGTCGCGGTCGATGTCCAGGAACACCGATGGATTGGTCGCCGAGAAGGTCGTGAATACCCGCGAGAGCTGCGGGTTCTGGTTCGCTGCGATCACCAGCCCGCGCAGCACCTGAGCCATGTTGGCAGGTTCGCCGCCTTGCAGATCCTGCAGCACGTAGCTGAAACCGCCGCCGGTGCCGAGGCCGATGATCGGCGGCGGCGCCAGTGGAACGGCGCTGCCTCCCCTTACGCTGCGCAGCGCGGGTGCGAGCCGCGCGATGATCGCATCGGACGTTTCGGTAGCTCTCGTACGCTCTTCAAAATTCTTGAGCGTGACGATCAGGAAGCCGGAGTTTGGCTGGGAGTAATTGTCGACGAAGTTCAATCCGATGATCGAGCTTACATCGGCGATCGAGCTTTCCTTCTTGAGAATGTCCTCGGCTTGCCGCACCACCTCCGATGTGCGCCCGATCGAGGCGCCGTCGGGCAGCTGGACGACAACGAAGAATGCACCCTGATCGTCGGAAGGGATGAAGCCGGTCGGGGTCACCCTCGCAAGCAGCCCAATGCCGGCAAACGCTGCCACAACGACGACGATCCCCACAACTGCAAGCCGAACCAGCCGCGCAACGGCCAAACCGTAGCCATCGCGGACGACGTCGATTCCCCGGCTCAACCTCCCCATCAAGCCGCGTTTCGGTCCGTGATGAGGCTTCAGCAGAACTGCGCAGAGAGCCGGCGATAGCGTCAGCGCGTTGATAGCCGACAGGAACATGGAGACGGCAACCGTGACCGCGAACTGCCGGAACAATTCGCCGGAAATCCCGGAAATGAAGGCGACCGGCACGAACACCGCGAGCAGCACCAGTGTGATTGCGATGATGGGCGCGAAGATGCCCTGCATCGCGAGTTTGGTTGCTTCTCCGGCCGACAGCTCGGGATGCGCCTCCATCGTCTGTTCGACTGCCTCGACCACCACGATGGCGTCGTCCACCACGATGCCGATCGCCAGGATCATCGCGAGAAGCGACACGGTGTTGGCGGAGTACCCGATAGCGTTGAGCACGATGAAGGTGCCAATCAGGCTGACGGGAACGGCGATCATTGGAATCAAGGTGGCGCGGATGTTCCCCAGGAAGATGAAGACCACGAGCAGCACCAGCAGGGCGGCTTCGAGGAGGGTGTGTTTTACTTTCTCGATCGTCGCCCTGACGAAAACAGTTGGATCATAGGTGGCCTTCCAAGCCACGCCTTCCGGAAACGACTTGGCATTGTTCGCCAATAGCTTGTTGAGCGCGTCGACGCTCCGGAGGGCGTTAGCGCCGGGAGTCTGATAGATTCCGATCAGCGTCGCCGCAGCGCCGTTCAGGCGCGTCGACCTGTCCAGATTGGCGGCGCCGAGTTCCAGGCGGGCGATATCGCCGAGGCGCAGGACCGATCCGTCGGGATTGCTCCGGATGATGACCTGTTCGAATTCCTTCGTTGAGGAGAGCCTTCCCTTGGTCTGGATGTTGAGCTGGAGTTGCTGGTCGTCGGAGACCGGACGCGCACCGATTCGCCCGACGGCCGCCTGCACGTTCTGCGTTTGGATGGCCGAGATCACGTCGCTGGTGGTCAGCCCAAGGCCGGTCAATTGATCCGTCTTGAGCCAGACCCGCATCGAATAGTCCTGCGGACCGAACAATTGGGCGTCGCCGACACCGGGTGTGCTCCGGATCTGGTCCAGCAGATTGATCGTGACGTAGTTGGACAGGAACAGTTCGTCGTAGGCCTGCGTCGGCGAATACACCGCGACAACGGCGAGAAGCGCGGACGACTTCTTCTTCACCGTAATGCCCGATCGCTTGACTTCTTCCGGCATCTTGGCGAGTGCGATCTGAACACGGTTATTGACATTGACCGTGTTGATATCGGGATCGGTGCCGAGTTCGAACGAAGCCAACAACGAATAGCTACCATCGTTGCCGGAGATGCTCTTCATGTAGATCATCTTGTCGACGCCGACGACCTGGGATTCGATCACCTGAGCGACCGTGGAATCGACGACCAGCGAGGACGCGCCCGGATAGACGGCGGTTACCGAGACTTGCGGCGGAACGATGTTCGGAAGCTGCGCGATCGGAATCACAAGCAGCGAGACCAGCCCGGCGATGGCGGTGACAACGGCAATGACAACGGCCAGACGCGGACGCTCGACGAAGATGGATGACAGCATGGCTAGAGCCCGCGAACAGGGGGCTGGGCCGGCGAAGCCGTGACGGCGGCGCCCTGTCTCAGGCCCTGCACGCCCTGAACGACAACCATCTCGCCACCGGTCAATCCTTCGAGGACGACGACCGAGCCACCCTTCATAGGTCCGAGCCTGACCCGTTTGACCACGGCCTTGCCGTCCTCGATGGCGAATACGTAGGTACCAAGCTGGTCGGCGATCAGGGCGGCCTGTGGGACGACGACTCGCTCCTCGGGTTTGCCGCTCTCGACGGCGACGTGAACGAGTTGGCCATCGACAAGTTCGCCATTCGGGTTAGCGATCTTGGCGCGCACCGTTACCGCGTCGGTCGCCCGGTCGACTTTGACGTCGACAAAATCGATCTGCCCTTTCTCGCCATAGGTCGCGCCGTTTGAAAACTGAATGCTGACGTTGAAGTCCTTCGCGGTTTTTTTCCCGGCACCGCGCCCCTCTTCCGCTAGCCGCAGAAATTCGCGCTGGCTGACCGGAAAGACGATGTACATCGGGTCAGAGCTGACGATCGTGGTCAGCACGCCCGAATTCGGCCCGACGACATTGCCGCGCGTGACAGCAGTTCGGTCGATCCGTCCATCGATCGGCGACGTAATGTCGGTGTAGGCGAGGTTGATCTCTGCCGTCTTGAGATCCGCTTCGGCGGCAGCAAAATTCCCTTCGGCCTCCCGCGCGGATGCAGTGCGGTCGTCGCGTGTGGCCTGGGAGATTGCGCTCGTCTTTATCAATTCATCAGCGCGTCGTTTTTGGATATTGGCATTTTCCAGAAGAGCGCGCGTCTTGTCGACGGCCGCCCTTGCCTGTTGGACCGCGGCCTCGAACGGCCCCCTCTCGATTTGATAGAGAGGTGCGCCCTGTTTCACGCGGTCGCCGTCCTTGAACTCGACCTTCTCCAGAAAGCCGGTGACGCGCGCGCGCACGTCGACGCGCTCAATGGCTTCAATCCTGCCCACGAAACGGGTTGTGTCGGCCAATGCCGTCTTTTCCGCCGGCACGACGCTTACTGGAATAGTGGGTGGCTGCTGCGCCAGAGCGGCGGATGAAACGAGAAACAGGCAGGAAAACCAGATCTTCACGCGAGCCGCCATAAGAACCCCCCGGCTGTCGATCGGATCGAGTCTTTTATTCGAATCCAACTGATCTTGATCTACGGCTGACCAGTTACCCACAATCTGCCAACTGACTCAGGTTGGCAAGTGGGCAGCTTTCAAACCTCAGGTAGAAACCAAAGAAGTCTCGGCGCCCGAGCGCGCGAAGGAAATCGAAAAGCACACGTCGGCTGCCGTCATCAGGTTAGGCAGTCCAGTCAGGGCTGCAGCGAAATCGAACGTCACGTCGAAAAGCGATTGCAGAACGCGACTGCGGGGAGGCGATGGTGGACTAGTTGTAGCCACGTTGCGGCTTATCCCGAACTTGTTGCGCTCGCGATCTGGTTTTGGAGAGAACCGATCAAGATCGTCGCGTTTGCGGTGGGATACGAGGTGGTCCTGATCCTATGCCGAAATAAAGCATTCAGGGTTCAGTCAGCCATAGACCGCAACCAGGCCAATCTGGCTATCGCTTTCATCGCGAGGCGCTGTAACAGATCGACCCGCTCCTCATCGCCGGAATTTTTCGCCTCCGTCAAGTTCGCATCCGCAAGTGCCTCGGCGATGGCTTGGGCATCGAGTTCTGCGAACCCCGCCCGGAAATTGACGATTGCTGCTGATTCCGTTCGCGAATGTGAGAGGCCGACCAATCAGTCTTTCAGATTCAGTCCTTCCCGCGAACGTCATAAATCGTCAATCGATTGATCTTTTAGACGGCACGGTTGGCGTCCCTTTGATCTAGTTCAACTGAACAATCTTCTCTATTTATAGATATTTATAGATTGCGCCTGAAAATGAGGGGAGGTGCCGCTGTGAGCGGCGAATTCGCCAACATCTGGCCCATTCCGCGAAGGCTTTCCGCGCAGGGACTGTTTTACGCGAATCAAGAGCGAGCTTCCAATCGTCGACCGCGCTGTCTCGACCTCCGGTGCGTAAGGCTTTCGGTTTGATCCAGCAGGCCGCTTCAATCATCCCTTCAATCCGGTGTTGGGGACTTGCGGCCATCTCTATCGGAGCGTCACCACCATTGCAAAAACCGCCACGGCTGCGGATGCGTTGTCCACGGCCTTCAGCCTGATGGATCAATTGCGGATACGAACGCTGATGTCCCGGGCCGGCATCGAACGGACTCATCTGATTGATGCCGGAGGAGCCGTTGTCGACATTATCGCCTGAAGTCCGTAGCCTGTTCGTTGCGTTAATGCCGCTGAGAACCGTGTTCGAGGATGATTGCAAATGATCTGGTGTCTTGAGGGGGGATAACGGTTGGGCCAAGCATGGAGGACGGACCTATGGGATCTGCAACCGCGAGTCATTCCGGAGTCAACTCGTCCAGCCCGATCGCTCTCACGAACGTTCGCACCGGACTCGGTGCGGATGCAATCGCCGCAGCCTTAATCGAGAATTTGCACTGCCTTCTTGGAAAACTGCCACGATACGCGACACGGAACGACTGGTACATGTGCCTCGCTTACACCGTTCGCGATCGCATGATGGAGCGCTACGTAGCAACGTTGGAATCCATTACCGAAACGAATCCGGACGCCAAGGTCGTTGCATATCTTTCTGCGGAATTTCTGACCGGTCCGCATCTTGGAAATAGCCTCGTCAATCTTGGTATTTGGCGAGCAGTAGAGGATGCGTTGTCGCGAGTGGGGCAGGGCGATTTATCGAGCCTTTTGGACCAAGAGGAGGAGCCCGGGTTAGGAAATGGGGGTCTTGGCCGATTGGCCGCGTGTTACATGGACTCGCTCGCGACGCTCAACGTTCCTGCGATCGGCTATGGCATTCGCTACGAGTTCGGGATCTTCGATCAAGCGATCCGTGACGGCTGGCAGATCGAACTGACGGACAAGTGGCTACGCTTTGGTAATCCCTGGGAAATAATTCGCTCCGAGATCGCGTTCGATGTGAAGCTTGGCGGACGCACGGAGCGCTACCGCGACGAGGCCGGCTGTTGGCGCGTACGCTGGATTCCTGAGAAAGTGGTCAAGGGCGTCGCCTACGACACGCCGGTCCCAGGCTATCGTGCGCCCACCACAAATCTGCTGCGCTTATGGAAGGCCGAAGCTACGGAATCTTTTGATTTTGAAGCATTCAACGTCGGCGACTATTACCGGGCGGTTGACGAGAAGATTGAATCGGAAACCATCACCAAGATTCTATATCCGAATGACGAACCCGAAGCCGGGAAACAGCTGCGGCTGTCGCAGCAGTACTTCTTCGTGTCCTGCTCGCTCCAGGACATGATCCGGTTGCTCATCTTGCGCGGCAAGCCGCTCCACGAGTTCCATTTATACTGGGCCGCGCAGTTGAATGATACGCATCCCTCTATCGCCGTCGCCGAGTTGATGCGGCTCCTTGTGGACGAACACGCGATGGAATGGGATCAGGCCTGGGCTATCACCCAGCAGACCTGCGGCTACACGAACCACACGCTTCTGGCCGAAGCGCTTGAGCGATGGCCGCTACCGTTGTTTGCCCGACTGCTGCCGCGCCATTTGGAGATCATTTACGAGATCAATCGTCGTTTCCTGGACGATATTCGGCTGCGTTATCCGAGCGATGATCAGCTCCTCCGGCGGCTCTCGCTGATCGACGAGACGGGAGGAAAATATATACGCATGGCGCATCTCGCCAGCGTAGGCAGCCACGCGATTAACGGTGTCGCGGCCCTCCATACCGAGCTTCTGAAGCAGACGGTGCTGAGCGACTTCTACAGAGTGGCGCCGGAAAAATTTTTCAATGTGACCAATGGTGTGACGCCGCGCCGCTGGATCGCTCTGAGCAACCCGAACCTGAGCGCTCTGATTACCCGGAAGATTGGTGACCGATGGTTAGCAGATTTGGAGAAGGAGTTCGAACACCTCGAGCCGTTAGCTGTAGACGCCGACTTCCAGAAAGATTGGCAAGCCGTTAAGGCCGATAACAAACGTGTGCTGGCGGCTCTCATCAAGGAACGGACCGGCGTCATCGTTGATCCGCGCTCGCTCTTCGACATTCAGGTCAAGCGGCTGCACGAGTACAAGCGTCAGCACCTGAACGTTTTGTACCTGATCACTCTTTTCAACAGACTAAGGCGTGCTTCCAGCGCCGCGGAAATTCCCCGAACGGTCATCTTTGGCGGCAAGGCTGCTCCGGGATACCGCATGGCCAAGCTCATCATCAAGCTGATTAACTCAGTCGCGACAGCCGTCAATCAGGACCCGGTCGTCTCTCAGGCTCTCAAGGTGGTGTTCCTGCCGGACTTCAACGTCAAAAACAGTCACCGCGTATATCCCGCCGCGGATCTGTCAGAGCAAATCTCCACAGCAGGCAAGGAGGCGTCTGGCACAGGCAATATGAAATTCGCCATGAACGGGGCATTGACAATTGGCACATTGGACGGCGCCAACGTCGAGATCCGCGACGCCGTAGGTCCCGAGAATTTCTTCCTGTTCGGTCTGACGGCCGCACAGGTCGAGCGATTGAAGACTGGGGGCTACGCGCCGCGCGAATTCTACGAATCAAATTCGGAGCTGCGCGAAGCGATTGATCTCATCAGTTCGGGGTTCTTTTCGAATGGTGATCGCGCACTCTTCCAGCCTCTCGTCGAATCGCTGATCACCCGCGACGACTACATGCTGCTAGCCGACTATCAGGCCTACGTGGAATGCCAACAAAGCGTCGGTCGAGCGTACTCCGATCAGAGCGCATGGACGCGCATGTCCATTCTGAACTGCGCGCGAGTCGGTCGCTTCTCATCCGACCGCTCGATCCGGGAGTACTGTCGCGACATCTGGAACGTTAGGCCAATTGTTCCTGACGAGAGATGAGCATGAGACCCTCATCGGGGCTCATTACACGGCCGAATAGCTATCTTGACGGAATAGGATTGGTGGGTACGCCGGAGAGCGGCCGTCGATAGACAGTTGATCTAGATCAAAGCCGGCGATGCGATTCCTTCCCCAATATGGGCCGTTGCGACAACGGCGCAGCCGGCCACCACGCTCATCGCGGCCCGCTTGCAAGCGGGAACAGATGCAAACAAGACAAGCGTGCTGCGCGGCTTGACCTGCAAGGTCGCGATTGCCGACGCCAGGCTGACCTGCGGCCGATAGCTTGGCGACGATATGCTCGCCCTCAAAAGAGGTCGTCCTTGAAAACCTTTCGCCAGTACTTGCCCGGAGACGACGTCATTCAGCTTGTGATCCGCCTCGGGTTGCTTGCTTTCCTGATCTACTGGACGATCCTTCTGATCCGGCCTTTTGTGCCTGTCTTGGCCTGGAGCATCGTGCTTGCTGTTGCGCTCTATCCTGTCTTCAGTTTTCTTTCCAAGCTTCTTGGCTGTCGTCCAAAGCTCGCAGCGGCAATTCTCACCCTCATCAATCTCGGAATTGTCATCGGACCAGCAACCTGGCTTGGCTTGAGTGCCTTGGACGGAGTGAAGGAGTTCGCTGGAAATCTGGGTGCTGGTAACCTCGTGATTCCATCCCCGCCGGAAAGCATCAATAACTGGCCGCTCATCGGCCCGAGTCTTTACGAGTTCTGGAATCAGGCATCCAGCAACATTCGAGCTGCTTTGCGTGAGGTGGCTCCTTATCTGAAGCCACTGGCAGGCGTTTTGCTAGCTCTTGCCGGCAATGCCGGCATGGGTTTGCTGAAGTTTATCCTGTCTGTAGCGCTGGCCGGGTTTCTCTTCCCCTACGGTTCGCAGCTTGCAGAGGCAGGCAAGAGCTTCCTCTATCGCATCGTGCCTGAGCAGAGCGAACATTTCCTCGAACTGGCGGGTGCGACCATCCGCGCGGTTTCCCAGGGCGTCATCGGCGTCGCAATCATCCAGTCCTTATTGGCCGGCATTGGCTTCAAGCTGGCAGGTATTCCAAGCGCCGGTTTGTTGGCCTTCGCAGTTATGATCCTGTCGATCATTCAAGTCGGCGCGGCAATCGTCCTGGTTCCCGTGGTCATTTGGATATGGACGGACAAGGATTTCACCACAGCGCTTCTGCTGACCGTGTTCCTGGGGCTCGTCGGCGTAATCGACAACATCTTGAAACCGCTGGTAATGAAGCGTGGCCTGACCACTCCGACACTCGTCATCTTTGTCGGGGTGATCGGAGGAACGCTTGCGCATGGAATGGTCGGCCTCTTTGTCGGACCGATCATTCTTTCTCTGGCCTGGGAATTGACGGTGGCCTGGATACGTAGCGATCGCGCCGATACAGCGCCATTGTCGGGCTGAATATCGAACGTTGACCTAAATCAACGCTCGATACCTCGATGCTCATTGAATGAATTGCACGATAGCGAGGTCGAGACATCAGGGCAGACAACGAAATTGGCGTTGCGATGAAAATAGGTCCTCCCGGCTATCTGATCGGCTTCCTGCCCGAGCTGATACCTGGACAAACGATCAGGCGTATCGCGCGCCGAAGCATGTTGATCGAGAGTGTCATCAGCCGTTACCCGCAAGCCGCCGGCAAGCCATGTGTGATCGAAGTTACCAGGCCGACTCGCTGCGGCTCTCGATGCGAGTGCTAGACGTTAGAAAACTTCAACAGTTTCCGCGTGATCGCTATGGATACTATTCTCGTCGTCAATGCAGGCTCCTCAAGCGTTAAGTTTCAGATCTATTCGATCGAAGGAGAAGGGAGGCTACGCCGGCAGATCAATGGCCAGATCGACGGAATTGGCAGCCGTCCCCGCCTACGTGCGAGCGGCGTGCGTGGCGAACCACTGGCCCACCGTGCCTATCCGATCGAATTGGTTTCGGACGTCTCAGCCGCAATGGGCGTTGCTGGCGGATGGCTGCGGGATGAACTCCGCATTAGCCCGATGGCTGTCGGTCATCGCATCGCCCACGGCGGTCCGGACTTCGTCGGGCCGGTGCTGATCGATCATGGCGTCGTAGCCCAGCTGGAGCGGTTTGTAGCGCTGGCCCCGCTTCATCAGCCGCATAATTTGGCTCCCGTCCGGTCACTTCTCGCTAATTTTCCAACACTCCCACAGGTGGCTTGTTTCGATACTGCGTTTCACCGCACGCATGACGCTGTTTCTGACCACTATGCAATTCCTCACCAATTATATGCCGAGGGTGTGCGGCGTTACGGATTTCACGGTCTCTCATATGAATATGTCGCGAAGACTTTGCCGCACGTCGCGCCCGAGATCGCCAAGGGGCGGGTGATCGTTGCTCATCTCGGCAGTGGAGCCTCGATGTGCGCGTTGAAGGGTGGACTCAGCATCGAGAGTACCACGGGGTTCACGGCACTCGACGGGCTACCTATGGGAACGCGGCCAGGCCAAATCGATCCCGGTGTCGTGCTCTATCTGATCTCAGAGAAGGGAATGTCACCTACTAAAGTACAGGACTTCCTTTACCGGGATTGCGGACTGAAGGGAATCTCGGGCGTCAGCAACGATATGCGCGAACTGGAGGCGAGCGAGGATTCCAAGGCAAAACTGGCGATTGATTATTTCGTCTATCGGGTCGGCCTCCATGCTGGCATGCTAGCAGCCGCGCTGCAGGGTCTCGACGCCTTCGTCTTTACCGCCGGTATCGGCGAAAACTCGATGCGAATTCGGACCCGCATCGTCGATCAACTGAGGTGGCTTGGCGCTACGCTTGATCCCATCGGAAATTCCCGCCACGTGCCCCTGATATCCGGTTCTGACAGCCGCATACCAGTTTACGTCATACCGACCGACGAGGAGTTGATGATTGCGAAGCACACGCTGTCGTTGCTGCTGGAGAGGCCATCGCCGGGTGTTAGGCATGAGAGAGCATCATGATTCCTGAACTTCGGATGCCAGACAATCGAAGTACGGCGCGCAATCTCGTCAGCATCGGGGACGTCGGAACGCAAGCATTTCTGGAACGTGACGATGCTAAACTCACGGGAGAAGTCGCGGCAGGATGCACCCGTTGACGATGGTCGAATGCCTCTTCGCGGCGTGCTGCATGGCGACGATAACGCGCTTCGCACCACTCATGAGGTCCATCGTCCCGCCCATTTCCGGTATATCGCGAGATCCTCGCGTCGATCGGCGCTCAAGGAGTCAGTTTTGCAGATCGAGGGTAGCGAGCTGCCTTCGATTCAGAAGGGTGATCTGACGTCGATTGGTGCCTATGAAACCGATGATGCCGAGTTCATGCAGTCGCGATAGGGCACGCGATACCGTTTCCAGCGTCAGCCCGAGATAGTCGGCAATGTCGCGCCGCGACATCGGCAGTGGCATGACGCCGGCTGCTGCAAGTCGTCGATCCATCTCGACCAGGAAGGCCGCGACCCGCTCCAGAGAGGTCTTTCGGCCGAGCAGGAGCATGTGATTTTCGGCATGCTCCAGATTTTCCGTGGTCATGCCGAGGAGATTCCGCGAGACCATGGCATCGCTCTCTGCCATCATCTCGAGGCTCCGCCGTTTGATCAAGCGAACCGTGGTGTTCACGATCGCCTCTGCCGTAAACCGATGCTCGCTTCCGTTTTCCAGTCCGAAGATGTCGCCGACGAGGTGAAACGCACCGATCTGGCGGCGACCGTCTGGAAGCAATTTGTAGCTTCGCACCGAGCCCGCCTTGACCTGATAGACATAGTCCGCAGGCTCCTTTTCCCCATAGATTTCAGAGCCTTTCTTGTAGGTAAATTCGTTTAAACTTACTTTTTGATTTGAATCACCCGCTATTCCGAGTTCGCCGAGAGAGATGGCGCGATACGCCAAATCGTTGGTGATGCGGACAAACATGGCCAACTCCTGTGTAACTGGTTGTTGGATATGGTCTGCCTCTAAGAATATGTTTCCGTGGGAGGAAGGCTTTTTGCCGTGGCCGAGAAGCTTCCGCTAAGACCTGTTTCTTGACCATTGTCTGAAGGGACATTGTACCTAGGGACAGGTCTGCAATAGGATGTCCGAAAAAATGAAAACCGGACCCCTTGGGCTGCAAATGCCCTGGGTGATTCTGGGAGCCCGATATCGGCCAGGGTGGCGGCTGGGAGGCGGACTTGTCTAGCGTTGTTTATATTGTGGACGACGATGCTTCGTTTCGTACAGCAGTCGAACGCCGCCTGAAGCTTGCTGGCTATGAAGTTGAGAAGCATTCGTCGGCTCAGACACTGCTGGATCGTCTGCAGGGCTCTGAAGGACCCGGTTGCGTCTTGCTCGACGTTCGAATGCCCGGACTGAACGGGCTAGAATTGCAAAGCCGTCTCATCGAGCTTCATTCGATGTTGCCTGTCATCTTCGTCACCGGCTATGCTGACATTCCGACGACCGTACGAGCTATCAGAGCAGGTGCCGAAGATCTCCTGATCAAGCCGGTATCATCAGAGCAACTGATAGGGGCGATCGAGCGCGCCTTGGCGCGCCATGAGTCGGTCCGCAGCCAACGAAGCAAGCTTGATGCGAGTCTCGCACTTCTTACGAGATTGACGCCCCGCGAGCGACAGGTCTTCGATTTGATCGTGCGCGGAAAGATCAACAAGCAAGTTGCCAGAGAACTTGGAACAACCGAACGCACTGTGAAAGCGCATCGCCATGAAGTGATGGAAAAGATGCGAGTGCACTCGCTCGCAGAACTGGTTTTGATCGCGGAACGGCTTGGGTTGATCGGTCCAAACGAAAATTCAAGCAGATAGCCTTTGTTCGCAAAAAACGTTTACGTCGCGTACCATGTACGAAAGGACAATATGAATATTAGCAGACAAGGCATCTGAACGAATGCGCGATGGGCCTTCATCAGCTTCCTGAGAGGCCGATGATGCCAAAATCCAAAGTCAATTCTTGTCGTCGACGATAATCCGTCAATGCTCAAAGGCATGAAGCGGTTGTTGAGGGAGCACGGTTTTAACGTAACACTGTTCGGATCCGGCGCTGCGCTGCTGCGTCATGCAGATTTCGACGACGTCTTTTGCGTGATCCTTGACATCGATCTGAACAAAGAATCAGGCATAGACTTGCGTCGCCAACTCGCCGGCAGAGGTGTCGAGCTGCCAGTGATCTTCATTACCGGAAACGACAGTGACGCAAAACGCTCAGCCGCAATCGAATCGGGATGTATCGCGTACCTAACCAAGCCATTTTCGGCAAGATCGCTAATCGAGCCGGTCGAAAAAGTGCGGGAAGCGTCATTCTAGCGCGATCGGTTGATTCGTTTGTTGGCGTCCTGCTCGAATGTCTGCTCGCCGCGCTCTTGCCGATGGAAGCGAAACGATCGAGTGGCAACGACGTCGTAATTCCGGCCGCAGCTCCTTCCAGGAGCATTTCCTTGATCATCTCGGATATTCAGGAAATTCGTCGAGAGCTTGATCCAGATCAATCCGCGTCGGGCTCGACGCGCCGCCTATGCCGTCAGGATTTGCTACAACTCGTGTAGGGCGGCCGTGGACGTCTGTGCAACGAAGGGCGTACCCAATCTCGTTCCTGGTCTCCCGGCGGGTGCCTTGCTGATCGTCTTGTTTCGCCGCGAGATACATCCCAACAAGGAACACCTATGACGTTGCGCGCGTTTCAGCGAGCGGGTTGGATAGGGGTTTTCCCGCCGTTGACGTGGCTTGCCGAATACAGATTGTCCTGGTTGCGTTATGATACCATCGCCGGAGTGACCCTCGCCGCCTACGCGATCCCGGTGTCATTGGCCTATGCGGGCCTTGCCGGGTTGCCGCCGCAGGTGGGCATCTATGGCTATCTGCTTGGCGGTTTAGGTTATGCTCTCATGGGGTCATCCCGCCAGCTTGCTGTCGGTCCGACCTCCGCAATCTCGCTCATGATCGCCAGCAGTGTCGGGGCCCTGGCAGGGGGAGACGCGATGCGTTTCGCTCAGATCGCGAGTCTTTCGGCATTCGCTGTGGCGTTGCTTTGCCTGATTGCCTGGCTTTTCAAGCTGAGCGTTCTTGTGCGCCTAGTTAGCGACAGCATTCTTGTCGGCTTCAAGGCGGGGGCGGGGCTTACAATTATAGTGAGTCAGTTACCGAACCTGTTCGGCGTAGCTGGTGGCGGGCACAACTTCGTTGACCGTGCAATTCGGCTTGCAGGTCAGATCGGCAACATCAATCCACTTGTATTGGCAATAGGAATTGCGTCGGTCGTGCTCCTGCTCCTTGGCGAGCGATTCCTGACGGGCAGACCCGTCGGACTTATGGTGTTGGCATTGTCGATTCTGATGGCAACTTTGTTAGGGCTTCCGGCAATGGGTGTCCCTGTCACCGGGAAGATACCGCCAGGATTGCCTGCCTTCGAGGTGCCAACTTTCGGAATGCTAGATTTCCAGGAATTATTTCCAATAGCAGCCGGGTGTCTGCTGCTGGCCTATATAGAAGGCGTTTCGGCGGCGCGGAGTTTTGCGGCGAAGCATGGATATAGTATTGACGTCCGACAAGAATTTCTGGGATTTGGGGCTGCCAACCTCGCAGTTGCATTCGGTCACGGCTATCCCGTCGCAGGTGGATTGTCGCAGTCCGCCGTCAATGACACGGCTGGTGCGCGAACGCCCCTGGCATTGTTATTTTGCTCGCTAACCCTCGCGCTCTGCCTGCTTTTCTTTACGGAGTTGCTGACCAACCTTCCGCGAGCAGTATTGGCTGGAGTTGTCATTGCTGCAGTTTACAGACTGGTCGACGTCCGCGCGCTGCTTCGCATGTGGGAAGTGAGTCGTATCGACTTTTATGCCGCGGCCATTGCCCTCGTATCCGTCTTGCTGCTTGGGATTCTCCAGGGTGTTCTGCTTGCAGCTCTCGCATCCATCCTCCTACTGCTTATCCGAGCGTCGCGGCCCAACATAGCGTTTCTCGGACGGCTTCCTGGATCGGGCCGCTATTCCGACAGCATCAGGCATGAGGGCGTGACGCCGCTGGTTGGCGTCATTGCGTTCCGCCCTGAAGCCTCGTTGCTCTACATCAATGCCGAGACGATTCTGGAGGCCGTTTTGGAAAAGCTGCGAATGGTCTCTGACGTCAGGCTGGTTGCCTGCGATCTTTCGGCATCTCCCTACATCGATCTGGCGGGTGCGCGAATGTTACTGGATCTTCATGATGAGCTGGCGTCGCGTCAAATAACGTTCTGCATTGTCGGCGCTCACGCGCAGTTGCGTGAATTGCTGCGAGCAGAAGGGTTGGCGGAGAAGACGGACAGTAGCGAATGGATCCGTACGCTCGACAGCGTGTTGAGCGAGGACAATGTTAGCAAACAATCCGGTCTCCGGGACGAACGGCCGCTTGGATAGTAAGTTCCTCCCGAGTTGACGGTGGTCGAACCCGATGCTCCAGCACCCGGTGACTCCTGCAGCCAAGGATCTCCGGCTGGATGTGCCTGACACCAAGTTGCATGATGCAGTTTGGCATTTGCCGCAGCTTGGCCAGTCGTGTCACGAGATTAAGAGGGAAAAAGATATCATGAAGAAATTTAGCGCGAGCTCCGCCTTGTTAGTCTTGCTCGTGGGCGCGGCTGCCATCAGTACGGCCGCTCGCGCTGAAACAGGGCGCGTTGCGGTGATCTTTACCAAAGGCGGGTTTGTTGTAGGAGTCGGTGGCGGCGAGGGCGTACTGACGCTCCGGGGCACTCACTATCCATTCACTGTCTCGGGCATGAGTGTCGGCTTTACGATCGGAGCCTCGACGACCAAACTTGTTGGACGAGCCCTTAATCTGAAAGGGCCGGCTTCGATAGAGGGCAGGTACACCGCCGTCGGAGCCGGGGGCGCCTTAGCGGTTGGCGCGGGCGGAGTTCAATTGCAAAACGCCAATGGCGTGATTTTGCAACTGAGTGGCCCGAGGGTAGGTGCCGAAATGTCGGTCGCTGTCGGCGGGGTATCGATAAGCTTGAAACAGATGCGAACCAGTCGGACCGCGCAGTAGGCGACCTGGTCCACTCAGTAATGTTCTGCCACGAACGTCATCCCACGCAGGCCCGCCTGGTCGTCAAGGCGCTTCTTCGCGGAGCGCTTTGGCAGCTTGACCTTGTTTTTATGTATCCGTTTATACGGAATCAACTCCAGCAGATGCGCGATGCAGTTCAGTCGGGCTCGACGCTTGTCGTCGGAGCGAACGATGTACCATGGCGATTGCTTCGTGCTGGTTGCTTTCAGCATCAGGTCCCGCGCTTCTGAGTAGTCGTACCATCGTTGGTAAGATGCAGTATCCATCGGACTCAACTTCCACTGCCGCAGCGGATCGTCGATTCTCGCCTTGAAGCGACGCTCCTGCTCGTCCATTCCGACCTCAAGCCAGAGTTTGATCAGGATGATGCCCCCTTCGATGATATATTTCTCCATCTGGGGGCAGAGTGAAAGGAATCGTTTGTGCTCGGCGGGTGTACAAAAGCCCATCACATATTCCACGCCGGCGCGATTGTACCAACTCCGGTCGAAGATCACAATTTCACCTGCAGCCGGAAAATGCTGCATGTAGCGTTGAAAAAATAATTGTGCCTTTTCCCGGTCGGACGGAGCTGGCAAGGCGGTAACGCGAAACACGCGCGGACTGACCTTCTCCGTAATCGCCTTGATCGTGCCGCCCTTGCCGGCGGCATCCCGGCCCTCGAACAGGACGATGACTCGAATCTTGTTTGCCTTCACCCATTCCTGAAGATAGCAAAGCTCGACCTGGAGCTTTTCCAGCTCTTTTTCATAGACCTTGCGCTTCATCCGTGGCGTGTCCGCGTCGGCTGACATGCTTACCTTCCGCTGCTTCAGACCAAGCTCCACCAACCGTTCCTAGTCTCCCCAGGAGATAGTGACGGCGATGTCGCCAGGGACACCTCCGGGGTAATCAATAATCTGGTAACTGATGCGATAACCCCGCGGTTTCAGATAGTCGCGCCAGAGCTCGAATATTTCTTTCGGAATCCCCGTCAGTGTGTTCTCCCAGCCGGCCTCCTGCTGATTGATGGCTCGGCCTTTATCCGTGCATAGCGAGTTGGGGAACCGATACACCTGCACTTCGGTTAGTCCGTTTCGGACTGCTCGCTGGATGACGGTCGAGGCGAGCTGGATTTTTTCCTCCTCGGATTTGCCGGATGAACGACTGAGCCGCTCGATCAGTGCATGTTTCTCGGCTTGGGCGGCAGCTGCCAGGCGGGCATATTGATCCGCCTTTTCGGCTTCCTTGAGGGCCGCTTCTTTCCGGATCTGTTGCGCGCTGGGGATGAGGTCATCGATGCTGCCTGGCATGACGAGAAACTCCTGGCGAATGTATTGTCATGACGAGGCTAGGCCGGGTCGACGTCGTTACCTTGATTCAAATCAACAAATTCGCATCCATGGTTGCCGGGCACGCTAAAGTCTGAGGCCAAAGTCGGGGAGAGGAGAGTTGAACGAAGCGATACATTCCATGGCGCCGCACCATGTGCTTTTCTATCTTGCTACCGCGAGCGCAACCGGTGTTTGTTAGCGGTGATGGGCATCTTTCTGATTGCCGACTTATGTGGGTCGGCGCGCTGTATTTGCGACTGCACGGCGTGTTGCGGTCAGTGCCACAGGCGCATACTATGATGCCACTTGCGTAGAGGTCGTGGAAGCCCACGGTCGGATCGCGACGCTTTGGTTGACGGTCTCGTCCGGCTCGGCTGAGACCGTTGACGGTAGTGCGCCTGCACTGAAACGTGCTGCAAGACAGTCGTTCGGGCAGCCGGGTACGAGGATGAATGGACGCGCCCGATGGCAGCGACTAACCCATCCTGGCTGGGTCTTGTTACCCGTCTATGTGTCTGTCTGCTGGTTTGGACGATCATCCCGTCCGAGTTTGCGCGCAGCGGTCAGACTCGCGAGATCAAACGGGTATTGATCCTGCATTCCTTTGGACGAGATTTCAGACCATGGGGGACGTATGCCAAAGCCATTCGGGAGAATCTGGAGCAGTTGTCGCCGTGGCAGATCGATATTCAGGACCACTCGATGGTTTCCGCACGTTCTGGCGATGAAAATCCTGGGCCACCGTTTATTGACTACCTGAATGCGCTCTATTCCGAACGCCCTCCGGATATTGTCATTGCCATCGGCGCTCCTGCCTCGAATTTTGTTCAGCATCACCGCCGACATTTGTTCACTCAAATTCCCTTGATACTGACAGCGGTCGAGCAACGTCGTATCCAGTTCTCGGATTTGCCGGATAGTGACACCGTCATTGCTGTTTCTCACGATTTTCGTCTTTCTTTCGAGACGATCCTTCGTGTTCTTCCCGGCACGGAGCGAATTGTCGTTTTGAACGGAACGTCGTCCAGCGAGAAATTCTGGCTCGGCGAACTCCGCAAGGACGCGGCATCTGTCCAGAAGAAGGTTGAGTTCATCTGGCCCAATGATATTGCGTTCCAGGATTTTCTGAAGAAAAGCGAAACGTTGCCGCCGAAAACAGCTATTTTCTGGCATCTGATGAACGTCGACTCAACTGGAGTCTCTTACGAGGGGAATACCGCGCTTCAGCAACTTCACGCAGTGTCCAATGCTCCGATTTTTTCTTACGACGATGGTTTTTTTGGCAATGAGACTGTCGGCGGGCCGATGTATTCCGTTATCGAAATTGGCAGGCTCACAGCCGCTGTGGCGATACGTATTCTGAACGGAGAAAAACCTCGCGATATAAGGCCGGCTGCGATCAAGTATTCCAATCCGAAGTTCGATTGGCGCGAAATGCAGCGCTGGGGTATCAGCGAGAGCAACCTGCCTCCAGGAAGCGAAGTCTTGTTTCGCGAGCCCCGCATATGGGAGGTCAATCATTGGCAGTTGTTATTGATTGCGACCGTAATTCTGATTCAGGGAGCATTGATCAGCGGACTGCTGCATGAGCGTCGTCGTCGCCGTCTTGCCGAAGTCGAATCGCTCCAACGCTTGACCGATCTTGCCCATATCAACCGCAATTCGACCGTCGGAGAGCTGACGATTTCTATCGCGCATGAGTTGAACCAGCCGCTTGGTTCGATTCTCACCAACACCGAGACAGCCGAGCTCATGCTGAAGAGTCCCTCACCGAATCTCGATGAGGTGAAGGAAATTCTTGCTGACATCAGGCGTGACGATCAGCGCGCCAGCGAGGTGATACGTCGGCTACGCAGCGTGCTGAAGAAAACACCATTTGAGATTACCTGTATCGACTTGAACGAGACGGTACAGCAGGTGATGGGGTTTATCGCGACCGTCGGCAGTGAGCGGAATATCGCATTGAAATGTAGTACGGAATCGATCGACCTGAAGATCATGGGAGACGTTGTTCATTTACAACAAGTCTTTCTAAACTTGATGATCAACGCGATGGATGCAATATCCGAAGCGGAGGCAATAGAGCGAGAAGTCAGCGTAACCACAAGGCGCTCGGGCGCTTGGGCGGAAGTCAGTATCAGCGACACCGGCCCCGGTATCACGATCGCCGATCTTGCGAAGGTTTTCGATCCGTTTTTCACGACGAAACCGCAGGGCATGGGTATGGGACTTGCAATCGTCCGTTCTATTGTCGAAGCACATCACGGACAGATTTCTGCGGCAAATCAGTCACCCGGCGGCGCACTTTTCACGCTTAGGCTTCCAATTCTTCAGGATCAAGCTACTTCGGTCTGAGACTTGCAGCCAGGCAACCCTCGCCCCGCAGAAGAACGGTGCTGTTCGTTTCGTTGATCTTTATCAAAGAACGAGCTCGGCTTTGCTCCATTTTTGTAGCGAGGAACCCGAGGAGAGGTGTGATGTTTCGCTGCGGTAAGGCCCTGATCGCGCTCGCATTGCTAATGGCGGATCCGATCGCCATCTCGGCCCAAACGGCCGATAATCCGCCGGATCCAAACGGTACGCCGCAGCAAGCCACCAAATCTGTGCCCGATGCAGAGCTGTTGAAACCTGAGCAACTCGAGGCGCTGGCTACCCCGATTGCGCTCTATCCCGATGAACTGCTGGCGAATGTACTGGCGGCATCAACCTATCCGCTGGAGGTCGTGCAGGCCGATCGCTGGCTCAAGGAACGCAAAACCCTGAAAGGTGATGCGTTGAAGAAGGAGGTTGAAAAGCAATCGTGGGACAACAGCGTCAAAGCGCTTTCAAGCACTCCAGATGTCATTTCAATGATGAGCGACAAGATCGACTGGACCAAGAGTCTCGGCGATGCCGTTCTCGCGCAGCAAGCCGATGTCATGGATGCAATCCAACGCCTTCGCTCCAAAGCCTATGACAACAAGAAGCTGGTTACCACCAAGCAGCAAAAGGTGAGCGTTCAAGCGCAAGAAGGCAAGCAAGCGATTGTCATCGAGTCGACCAGCCCCAACACGATGTACGTGCCGTACTACGATCCCGCCGCGGTTTACGGAACTTGGCCCTATGCAGCGTATCCACCCTATTACTTCGGGTATCCGTCCTATATCGGCGCGGGTGTGATCGCGACGGGGCTCGCGTTCGGTGCAGGCTGGGCTATCGGACGCTGGGGTAACTACTGGGGTGGCGGATTCAATTGGGGTAACCGCAATCTCTACGTCAACCACTACAATCGGATAAATAACGTCGGAAACAGCTGGCAGCACAATTCGGTGCATCGTCAGGGTGTGCGGTACAATAACGCGAATGTTCAGCAGCGCTTCGGCAACAACAATCTGAGGGCTGGCGCATCGAACCGCATGGATTTTCGGGGCCGCGGTGGGCAGCAGGTGCTTCGTCCAGGACAGGATCGACCTGGCGGCGGAGATCGTGCAGGCGACCGTGCGGCCTCACGCGACCGGCCGGGCGGCGATCGTGGAAATCGACCGGGCGCAGCCGATCGCGCCAGGGGCGGCGGTGGCGACCGTGCCAAAGCAGGTAACAGGGCTGCCAACCGTGCTGGCGGCGCGGCGCGCGGTGGCGGCAATCGTGGCGGTGCCATGAACATATCGTCGGGCAGGGCTGCTTCCGCGGCTTCGGCTCGCGGTCATGCAAGCCTTGGCGGGCGAGGAGGAGGTGCTGCCAGCTTTGCCGGACGTGGCGGTGGATTTGCCCGTGGAGGCGGCTTTCATGGCGGCGGCGGCTTTCGCGGCGGTGGCGGTGGCTTCCGGGGTGGCGGTGGCGGCTTCCGTGGCGGCGGTGGACGGCGGTCCGATGTCCAACTGAAACACCACCTCGTACTGCTGGGTTATCTTACCAACGGCCTTGGTTACTACCGCTTCAGCTATCTCGGTAGCAGCAAGTCATATGTTGGTGTGATCGCGCAGGAAGTGCAGAATCTGATGCCGCAAGCCGTGACCCGTGGTAGCGACGGTTACCTCAGAGTCTACTATGAGAAGCTTGGATTGAAGCTGCGAACCTACAGCGACTGGCTTGCTGGAGGCGCAAAAATTCCTGCGCTGCGCGAGGTGTCGCCATGATCACATCAATGTGGATGTCCCGCGCCGCTTCGACAGGCGCGATAGCAATCGTTGTCGCGCTGTCGGTCGGCGTGAGTCAGGCTCAGCAGGCTTTTTCTTCGCCGGAAGATGCGGCGGCGGGATTGGCGGCGGCGGTCAAGACCGGCACGACAAGCGCCATTCTGAAAGTCCTTGGCAGTCGTGCCGAAGACGTGGTCGAATCCGGTGATAGCGTTGCTGACAAAGAGACACGTGAGCGTTTTCTTTCCGCTTACGATGCCAAGCACTCGATCAAGGCTGAGGGAAACAAGAAAGCTACGCTCATTTTGGGCGCCGATGAATTTTCGTTCCCAATTCCACTTGTCAACAGCAAGAGCGGCTGGGAATTCGACACCTCCGCCGGACGTCTTGAGATTCTTTATCGCCGCATTGGGCGCAATGAGTTGGATGCGATTCAGGCCTCTCTCGCCTTCGTGGATGCCCAGAACGAATATGCCGAGAAAGATCGTACAGGCGAAGGTGTTGGCGTTTACGCGCAACGCATTGTCAGCACCCCAGGCAAGAAGGATGGCCTTTTCTGGCGCGACGATGGCGATCCAAGTCCGCTTGGTGAGCTGGCGGCGCGGGCATCATCAGAGGGCTATAAGGTTGATGGGCAAGGCGCCCCGTATCACGGTTACGTCTTTCGAATATTGAGGGCGCAGGGGCCGGATGCACCGGGAGGCGCACTTGACTACGTCGTCAAGCACAAGATGATCGGTGGTTTCGCGCTGATTGCCTATCCTGCCGAATACGGAAACTCTGGTGTCATGACCTTCATGGTCAATCACGCCGGCACTGTCTATCAAAAGGATCTTGGTAAAAGCACGGAAGTACTCGCCAATCGCATCAGTTTGTTCGATCCCGATCAGACCTGGAAGAGGGTGGATTCGGCGAAGCCTTGAAGGTGGGTATTTAACAGCGATGCCCAGCGCAATTTGGACACAGGCCTTGGCGGTCTTGGCAATTCGTGCCGCTTCATTCCAGCGGTATGAATCTCGGCATTGATGCTGAGACTGAAAATCCAGCAACAGCCAATTGAGAGAGACTCTGATCGACGAAGTCACGAATGTCTCCAGGGTGACACGCTGCGGCCGCGACGAATTCTCCTCAAACTGGCCGCGCGACCTAACAGGCTGTTGAAAAAGGCCAGTCGTGGCCGAGCTGTGAGCATGATTCATTGGCTTTGAAGCGATTTGGATCTGATGGGTGCGCGGTGGTGACAATCTGACTGGCGAGTTGTTCAGCTACGTTGATCTGGAGGCGCGGGTTCGGCGCGATCACCCGCTTCGCGCCATCCGGGTAATTGTGAATGAAGCGCTTGTCGCTTTGGAGCGGGAGTTCGCGGCGCTGTATTCGCCACTCGGGCGGCCGTCGATCCCACCCGAGAAGTTGCTCAGGGCGATGCTGTTGCAGGCGTTCTACTCGATCCGCTCGGAGCGGTTGCCTATGGAGCGGCTGGAATACGACCTTCTGTTCCGCTGGTTCGTGGGCATCGGCGTCGACGATCCAGCCTGGGACCATTCGGTGTTCTCGAAGAACCGCGACCGGCTGCTTGAGGGCGACATCGCGGCCAAGTTCCTGAGTGCGGTGCTGGCCCAGCCCAAGGTGGAGAAGCTGCTGTCGAGCGATCACTTCTCGGTCGACGGCACGCTGATCGAGGCCTGGGCTTCGACGAAGAGCGTCAAACCGAAGGACGGCTCTGGCGAGCCGCCGGCCGGCGGCGTCGGGCGCAATGCCGAAGCCGACTTCCACGGCGAGAAGCGGACTAACGACACGCATGCTTCGACCACCGATCCGGACGCAAGGCTCTACAAGAAGGGCAAGGGCAAGGAGGCGAAGCTATGCTTCATGGGTCATGGGCTGATGGAGAACCGCCATGGCCTGTTGGTCGACGCCTGCCTGACGCTGGCCGGCGGACATGCCGAGCGGGTGGCGGCGTTGCACATGATCGAACCTCGCGCCGACCGGCCCCTGGCCATCACACTTGGCGCTGATAAGGCCTATGACACGGAGGACTTCGTCAACGAGTTGCGCGCGATGAAGGTGACGCCGCACGTGGCGCAGAACACAAGCGGCCGAAGCTCGGCGATCGACGGGCGCACGACGCGGCACACCGCGGCTATGCCATCAGCCAGCGTCTCCGCAAGCGCATTGAGGAAGCGTTCGGCTGGATCAAGATGGTTGCCCGCCAGGACAAGACCCGCTTCCGTGGCCGCGACCGCGTCGGATGGGCCTTCACCTTCGCAGCCGCCGCTTACAATCTGGTGCGATTGCCGAAGCTCATGGCGGTGCCAGCATGACCGCGCCGTCTCACGGCCACGCCAAACTGCTCAACGGCTCAATCCAGATCGCATTCGCCTATCACAACGGCGATCAAGCCATCCTCAAAGCCAGACCGAACACTTCTTCAACAGCCTGCTAGGTCTCCGCGAAGGGGCGGCGTCTCGATCGCGAGGCGACGTCCGTGAATGGCAACCCGCGCGACCAGCACGAAGCTCGACCGGAAGAATTCTCCGGCCTTCGTGAGCTCGGCCGCAATGCGCCTTGCGTGGAGAAGCGGTGTCCTCGTCGGGATACTCATATCTGGTCCGATCCGGCGAGGGGCTAGTCGACGATCTGAAAGAAGTAACGCATGCCATCGGATTAGGCGGAGATTTGTCGGCCTCCGATGGCAGTGCGCTCGCGATCGACGCCGGACTTCGAGCTTACATGCTGCGGATCTACAATTACATGGCGGCGGGCGTCGGTTTGACGGCCGCCGTTGCGGGGTTGCCCTATCAGCTCACGGGTGACGCTTTGCTGCAAAATCCGCTGATGTGGGTCTTCATCTTAACGCCGCTCCTACTGGTGTTTTTCATCAGCGCGCGCATCAATACGCTGTCGGCCTCTACCGCACGGCTTCTGTTCTTCGTCTATGCCGGCATGGTCGGCGTGTCGCTCTCGACGCTGCTGCACATCTACACCAGTGCCTCGGTCACACGGGTCTTCTTCGTCGCGGCGGCGATGTTCGGTGCACTCAGCTTCTTTGGCTATACCACCAGACGCGACCTGTCCGGGTTCGGCACCTTCCTATTCATGGGCCTGGTCGGCGTGATCATCGCGAGCCTGGTCAACATCTTCCTGGGGTCGAGCCGACTCGATTGGCTGATCTCGGTCATTGGCGTTGGCGTTTTCGCCGGCCTGACCGCGTACGATACGCAGCGGATAAGGGCGATGTATGACCGCAGGGATGACGAGACCGCGGCTGGCCGCAAGTCCGTCATCGCTGCCCTGTCACTCTACCTCAACTTCATCAACTTGTTCATGATGCTGCTGCGCCTCGCCGGAGGCCGACGCTGACAAGCGAGTCGATCGTTCAGGTCGCCGACCGGTCGGTTGCACTGGTCAGCGCGTCGCGCAGGACCTTCTCCTTTGGTTACGTCCAGGGACGTCTTCAGCCCGCCGCCACCGGCGTTCTGGATTTCCTTGAGCACACCTTCTCCGCCGTCATGTTTTTGATCAGCACGAACAGGGCGGCGTTGCCGGGGAGGCATCGTTGATGCCGAAGTCCGTCAACGCGCCAGACGCGGCGCCGATGATCGGGTTGACGAGGAGCACGCCGACCAGAAACTTCCCGAGACCGCACCCATCGCCGTAGTGTTGACGAACTGGTTGAGCTTATGTCGCCGGAATCGGTTTTTACGGCGATGACGGCGTCATTGATGGAGATCAGATACCCCTTCTGCAATTTGATGGGCCGTTGACGCACGTCCTTGGCCTCCGATGGATAGACGATCGCCACTAGAGCATGATTGTTTCATGTCGAAGCGTATCCGGCGTTGGCGATGTAGTTGGCGCATTCCTGCGGGGTGAAGCGATCCAATAAGGCGCCGCTGCGCCTCCATGTGGCTTCGACGGTTCGCTCAGCCGCCTTTCGGAGCAGGGTCTTGAGCTTGGCGAAGACCTGCTCGTAATGATCCTGACCCACGAAGCTGGTTCATGTTGAAGGCAATTTTTTCGGGCATTCTGAACCCCACGGAGGTCGGATGCCATGAAACGGAAGCGGTTTTCGGAGGAACAGATTGCCTTTGCGTTGAGGCAGGCAGAGAGCGGGACGACGATCGAGGAGATTTGCCGGAAGATGGGGGTCTCGGAGCCGACATTTTATCAAAGTCTATGCCGGCATGGGCGTGAGCGAGATCCGGCGGCTGAAGCAGCTTTGAGGACGAGAACGCGAAGCTGAAGCGTGTGGTGGCGGATCTGACGCTGGACAAGGCGATGTTGCAGGACGTCCTGCGAAAAAAATGGTGAGGCCCGCCGTCCGACGTGAGGTCGTATTCCATCTGCAGAAGGTCTACGATATTGGCGAACGACGGGCCTGCAAAGCGACCGGCTTTCATCGCTCTTCACAACGCTACAAGTCGCGCGGCGATCCGCAAACCGAGCTGCGCATTCGGCTTAAGGACCTGGCGGCCAGCCGGGTGCACTACGGCTATCGGCGTCTCCACGTCCTGCTGCTGCGCGAGGGCTATCGCTTGAACCACAAACGCACTTACCGGCTGTATCGCGAAGAAGGCCTGTCGATCAGGATAAAAACGCCGAAGCGCAAACGGGCCTGGCGCTATCGTTCCGATCGGCCAAAGATCGCCGCCGTGAACCACTGCTGGGCGATGGACTTCATGTCGGATGCGTTGTTCAACGGCCGCCCGTTCCGGCTTTTGACCGTTGTCGATTGCCACACCCGAGAATCACTTGCGATCGTTCCGAGAACGAACTTCAGGGCCTTCCAGGTCGTCGAGGTTCTTGAGCGGCTGGCAAGGGAGCGCGGCAAGCCAAAGACCCTTCGCTGCGACAATGGCCCCGAGTTCGCCGGCAAGATGCTCGACCAGTGGGCCTATCACAATGGCGTCGAGATCGACTTCTCGAGACCCGGAAAGCCAACGGACAATGCGTTTTGCGAAGCCTTCAACGGTCGCGTCCGGGCGGAGTGCCTGAATGCCTCATGGTTCCTGTCGATGGCCGACGCTATCGAACGGATCGAGGAATGGAGGTGCCACTATAACAATGATCGGCCCCACACCTCGCTCGGCAACTTGACGCCGAACGAGTTCGCACGACAAACTCAAACAGCTCGAGAAATTGCCTGACATCTGGACCACAAAACGGGGCAGCTCAACTAACGGCGAATAGCCTAAGTCAGGGAGGACCACTTTTCAGGGGGCAGACCATAAGCCAGGAAGCTCTCGCCGTTGAGCGCCTCGTCTTCATCGACGAAACCAGCGCCAACATCAAAATGGCGCGGCTTTACGGGCGCTCGCCACGCGGCGAGCGATGCCGTGCTGCCGTCCCACACGGACATTGGAAGACGACAACATTCACCGCTGGATTGCGCTCCGACGGTCTGATCGTTCCGCTTGTTCTGGACGGCCCCATGGATGGCGATGCTTTCCTGGCCTATGTCGAACAATGGCTCGTCCCATCGCTGCGGCCGGGCGACACCGTCATCATGGACAACTTGCCCGCTCACAAGGTCCATGGCGTTCGAGAGGCCATTCAGACGGCCGGAGCAAGCCTGCTCTATCTCCCGCCCTACAGTCCGGACTTTAACCCGATCGAGATGGTCTTCTCTAAATTGAAGGCGTTGTTGCGCACCGCTGCCGCGCGCACCATGACAGACCTCTGGCAAGCAATCGCAAACGCTCTCAAACGCTTCTCACCCGATGAATGTCAAGATTATCTCGCCGCCGCTGGATACGAACGCAACCTAATCGAAAAATGCTCTAGGTCGGACATGGAAGTCCCCTGGCTTTTTTATATCGATCCCTGTCGACCGAAACGACGCCGCGCGGGCGCGATGGCCGAGACCAGTCGAGGGTTCGTTTGTGGGATATCCCAAAAATCCCTCCGGCGCGGGGATGAACGTTCCCGATCGTCCGATCGGCACGATCCGCGTGTCGTTGGAGATCACGTGTCCGTTTTCTCAAATGGCCGCGAGCATCAACGCGCCAAACATCAGCGCCAGCAGGAGAAGGGAGATGCTTGCCGCAGGCCACTGGCAAAGAGCCTCGTTGCCCTTTTCGACAAGGGTGCCGAGGGCGAGGCCACCGCGTCGGAAGGGACCGGCCACGATCATGAGGGCCTTCGAGGCGGTCGAAGCTGCGAGCGGATGCGGCCAGGGGCTGAGGAGGATCGCCAGGATCGCTCCTCCCAGGACAGGGAAAAGCAATTTGGAAAACGTCCCGAGGCTGGGGAGGTCTGATCTTATGTCGTGCGGGATCGGTAGGTATGACCCCCAAGCCACGAGGCCCGACAATAGCGAGCATAGCGCCAGGATAAGCGGCGCTGCGTCCCGAATGCGCGGCTTGGAGCCGGCCAAGGCGATCGGCTTGTCCGAGGGCGCGAGTGCATGAGCCAGAACCAGCACGACATAGGCAGCCGTAAACATCTCGCCCGTCTGGAGCACGATCCCCCACCACCACTGCCCGTTGTCCGCGGCAGACCGGAGTAGTAGATCCTTCGCAAGGGATGCGCCGCTCGGCGGTACGCCCATCAGCGCGATGCCGCCTAGCGCGAAGGTCAGAACGCTTAGGGGCAGAGCCCTTGCCGCACCGCGCAGCGCCGTGATGCGATCGTGGCCGAGCGACGCGTAGATCGATCCGACAGCCATGAACATCGCGGCCTTCGCGGTGGCGTGAGAGATGGCCTGAAGCAGACCGCCAGCCAGGGCGCCACCATTCTGAAACCGGCCCGCGGCATCGAACGCGAGCGGAAACATCAGGAAGAGATAGCCGATCTGGGCCAGGGTCGAATAGGCGATCAGAAGCTTGAGGCGTTCCTGCCGCAGCGCCACGACGCTCCCGAACACGATCGCAGCGGCTCCCAGCGCGGCGAGCAACTGTGTGGCGGCGAAGCCAGGCAGGCCAGGCATGACGTTAAACCAAATCCGAACGGCGATGAAGAAAGATCCTTTCACCACTAGGCCGGACAGGATCGCACTGGCGGCCGCCGGTGCGCCGGCGTGGGCAGGCGGCAGCCAAAGGTGCAACGGGAACAGCGCGGTCTTGGCCAGAAGACCCGTCGTCATTAACGCGGCTGCGACGAGCAAGATCGGCTCTGCGCCGACGCGACGCGACAACAGCACGATATCGAGCGTGCCGTAGAGACCATAGATGAGTGCCGTGCCCATCAAGTAGAGAACCGAGCCGAGCAACGCGAAGAGCAGATACCGCATCGCGGCGCGCAGCGTCTCGGCGCGGCCGTCGAGCGAAACCAACGGCACCGCGGCGAATGTCAGCAGTTCCAGGGCAACGTAGAGGGTGAAGAGGTCCCCACCCAGGAAGATCGTGTTCAGCGCCGCCCAGATCGCCAGCAGCAAGATCCAGAACGCGAATGGCGTGCGGGCTTGGGTCGAAGTTGGTGAGAAATCGGAAGCGGCAAAGATAGCGACCCCTGAGACTACGACTGCGGTCGCAGCGAGCATCACTGCCGACAATCCGTCCGCACGCAGCGCCACTCCGAGTGGCGGCGGCCAGGCGCCGAGCAGATAAACGAGGGGGCCGTTGCTCTGCGGAAGCGCGAAGAGGATTGCCATCGCAATCGCCGACGCGAGCGGGACAATCCCGCAGGCGACCAGCTTGACGTAGCGGTCGCCCAGAATGAAGGCCAGTAAGACGCCTGCGACCGGGACGACGATCGACAGCACCAGCAGGAAACCGCTCGTGGTCGTCATGGCGTCAAGCGCAGGGGCGGGAGGCAGCATCAGCCACCGGACGGGTCGGAGCCGGCGCCCGGCGATACGCCAATGCGCAACGAAGTGGAGCCTGTTGTTTGGAACAACCGCAGCAGCAGCGCGATCGCCAAGGCGGTTGCGGAAAACGCGACGACGACGCCGGTGATCACCAGGGCCTGCGGTACCGGGTCATTGCCGATGCTCGCCGTTGCACCCCGCCGTCCAACGATGCCGAACAGAAGGAATACGCCGCTGCCGAGCAGATTGAAGGCGATGATCTTGCGAAGTGGCTGCGGATTGGTGATCACGCCATAGAGCCCAAGTCCGACCGCAGCTGCGGCACACAATCCGAACACGGTCACTGCGCTCATAGCTTCGCACTCCGTTCCGGCGCGCCAGCAAGCAGCAGGCCGAGGGTTGCTGCGATCGTCAGGATCATCGCGACCTCGATGCCAAGGATCAGTGGCTTGGCCATCGACGGCGGATAAGAAAGGAATGCGGTGCCGAACCAGAGTCCCCCAAGGCCGACGACCAGGAACAGGCTTGGCCCGGCAATAAGGATGAACCGTAGCCATCGGCGGCTTACAGGTGGCGTGTCGGTTAGCCCGGCCATGATGACCAGTAGCCACATGGACGCGAGAATCGCGCCACCCTGGAAAGCTCCGCCAGGATGGTTGGCGCCGGTCCAGAGGATATGGACTCCGACGACAATGCCGACCGGTGGCAACAGGCGCGCGAGAAATGCGAGGATGCCACGCGGATCCGCCTGGTGACGCGGCCCGGGATGGCCACCCCAGGCGATGTCAGGTGCAAGCGACCAGACGCCGATGATGGCCAGCAAGAGCACGACTTTTTCGAGCATTGTATCCATGGCGCGGAACGCCATCAGCACGTTGGTGACGGGGTTGGCCAGACTCGTCGCCCAGGAATTAGCAAGAGCGGCCGGAGCAAGCGTTGGAGCCGGATCGGGTAGGAGCAGGACCGCTCCCGCCAGCGCAGCGGCCGTGAGCACCGATAGCACAGCCGCGCTCACGCGCAGCATTTTGCCCGGCGCCTCCCCCGCCATTAGGTCGGCATCCCGCAACCGGGCGGCCGCGCCCAGCAGCAATACGCCGCCGAGCCCTCCGCCGATCGCGGCCTCAGTCAGCGCCACGTCGACGGCCTCGAGCCGTACCCAGATGAGTGCGACCAGCAGTCCGTAAGTGACGAAACCCACCGTCGCCGAAAAGGTCTCGCGCACGGCGATGGTCCAGATGCCGAGGCCCAGCACCACCGCGGCGAGCAGGATCTCGAAGATGGTCGTGATGCTCATCTGCGCGATTCGCCCTGGCGCGCAGTGCGCGCGATCAGTTGCGAAACCGTCGCACCCGCGAGCAGCACGAGTAACCAGATGCTGACCAGCTTCAACCCATCGCGAACACTCCCTGCCTGCGGCAGTAACCCGAGCACGACGAGACCGAGGCCGAGATTATCCGCCTTGGTCAGCGCGTGGAGACGCGTCAGCGTATCGGGAAAGCGAAGCAGGCCGACCGTGCCGGCCAAAAAGAAGAACGCGCCCGCCGCCACCGCCGCCACAGTCATCATGTCGAGTACGACGCTCATTCAACCTCCGTCGATGCGGAGCCATCGGCTTCGAGGCGGGAGAGCCCCTTCTTGACGAACGCGATGGATGCGAAGGTGGCGAGAAGCGCCAAGGTCAGCGCTACGTCGATTGCCGCCGGTACGGCGCTGACGGTACCGAGCAGCAGCAACGTTGCAATACCGCCGGTCCCGATAAGTTGCGTCGCCATCATGCGGTCAGCGTCTCCCGGCCCGCGCAGAATCGACACCAGCCCGAGCGCCAGCAAGGCCAGAATGAAGCCGACCGCGGCAGTCAGGAACTCAGTCATTGTAGAGCGCTCGAACCAAGGCCGCTTCCTCTGCAGCAAGCTCTGCTGCCACGGGCTGTTCAACGTCGAGGCAGTGATAGATGAGCTGTCCCTCCTCATCTCCGGCCGGCACCGTGCCGGGTAGCAGGCTGGTAAGCGTCGTAAATACGTTGCGGCGCATGCCACGCGGCAGGCCGGTTGGATAGTTGACAAATCCCGGGCGCAGGGGCAGCCGGGGATCGAGGGCGCGCCTTGCGACGTCCGCTCCGGCCACGATGGAGTGGTACAGGAAGAGCACCGCCAGTTGGAAGATGGCGCCAAGCGAGCGCCGCGAGGTGCCGGGCTCGAGCAGACGCAAACTTGTCCAGGTCGCGGCGGTGACCGCGACGGCCGCGGCAGGAATGTCTGCAGGATCAGCTCCCGCAAGCACGAGCCAGAGGCAGAGGAACCATGCCGCTCGGAAAGCCGCGTGTAACCCCATGCGTCTTCAGCTCCATTTCCGGCGTCTCGGTGATCGCTAGTGGTCTCACACTCGGCGTCAAAGTTACGTCGAGTGACCTCGCGACCTTAACAAGCCTCAATAATCCCTTCTGGACCTTTGCCCACTATGCAGCCGTTGATGGGAGCAGGGGTATCAGGTGATTGCCTGATCAAACCTCAGGAATTCCCTAAACCTCGACCCTGGGTGCCTTGCGGCCGCGCGTCAGCGTCCGATGTTTGCCTGCGTCCCACGGCTGACCAAGATTGCATCCGGTGCCACCGGTAGATTTACCGATGGGCGAGGTCGCTCATTTCGGGAAGGCTACCGGGAAACTGCCGCGGAAAGTACCGGGGATGCCGCCAGGGCCTCCGGAGGCCGCATGGCATGTTTCCGGAAACCGGAAGGGCTCATCATGGTTACGCGCGGCGCTCGAACGATCCCTTACGAAATCCCGACGATGGCACTCGTGGTCGCAACATGTGCGTTGACGCTGGGAGCCTGCGGGAGAGAAGAGGCTAAGAATGACACACCCGCCCCGCGAATAGTGCGCACGTCGACCGTGGAAAAGCGCAAGGTCACGACACCCTTGACGTTTTCCGGACGGATCGAAGCTGAAGATGAAGTGAACATTGCGTTCCGAATCTCCGGGCGGCTGCTGAACAACGACACCAAGGTTGGCGACAGGGTCAAAGCAGGCCAGGTGCTGGCGCGATTGGAGCCGCAGAACGAGCTGAATGGGCTCCGTCAGGCTCAGGCAGCTCTTGCTGCGGCCCAGGGGCAGTTGACGCAGGCGCGCAACCACTTCACCCGTCAGGAAACGCTCCTGGCGCAGGGCTGGACAACGCGCGCCAATTTCGAAGTTGCGACCCAGGCGCAGCAAACCGCGCAATCGCAGGTTGACGCGGCGGAAGCGCAACTCAGTGCCGCACATGATCTCGTCGGCTTCACCGAACTGACGGCCGATGCGCCCGGCGTGATAACCGCCACCGGCCCGGGGGCCGGCGAGGTGGTCCAGGTCGGGCAGATGATTGCGAGGATCGCGCGGCAAGACGGCCGCGATGCGGTCTTCGACGTCCCCTCCCAATTGGTCAGGTCGGCATCCGCCGATCCGGAGGTCGAAGTTAGCCTGGCTGATGATCCGACAATAAACGCGAAAGGGCGCATTCGCGAGATCGCCGCGCAGGCCAGCGCCATGACGCGGACCTTCGAGGTCAGGGTCGGGCTAACCGACCCCCCGCCGGCGATGCGGCTGGGCGCGACGGTTGTCGGGCGGGTGAGCACGAGTGCGGGGCCGATGATCGATATTCCATCGTCCGCCCTGACCAGGATGAACCAGCGCCCCGCTGTATGGATCGTCGATCCGGCTACCAATACGGTCGCGGTGCGCAACGTGGACGTGCTTCGGTTCGATGAAGCTCAAGTGGTCATTTCTCAGGGGCTTGACACCGGTGAGATCGTCGTTACCGCCGGCGTCCAGGCGCTTCATCCGGGTCAGAAGGTCCGCGTTCTCGGGTCGGAACAATGAACAGAATCAATCTTTCCGACTGGGCGCTGAAGCACCGCTCGTTGGTCGTCTACATGATGATCATCGCGGTGGTCGCCGGTGCGCTGTCCTATTTCAAGCTGGGCCGCAACGAGGATCCCGCCTTCATCATCAAGACCATGGTCGTCCAGGCCGCCTGGCCCGGCGCATCCGTGGAAGACACCATGAAGCAGGTGACGGAGCGTCTCGAACGACGCCTGCAGGAGACGCCGCATCTCGACTTCCTACGAAGCTTCACGAGGGCGGGGGTCTCGACCGTCTTCGTGAATCTGAACGGGAGCGCAAACGCGAAAGAGGTCGCCGACACCTGGTACCACGTGCGCAAGTCGATCGGTGACATGCGTCATACGCTACCCGCCGGTGTGATCGGGCCCGGGTTCAATGACGAATTCGGCGATACATTCGGTATCATCTACGGCTTTACCAGCGACGGATTTTCCCAGCGTGAGCTGCGCGATCACGTCGAGGATATCCGCTCAAAGCTGCTTCTCGTGCCTGACGTGTCGAAAATCGAGCTCTTGGGCGAGCAGGACGAGGTGATCTTCGTCGAGTTCTCCACCAAAGAGCTTGCGGCCCTCGGAGTCGATCGGTCCGCCCTCATTGCGGCGCTCCAGTCGCAAAACATCGTGCGTCCGGCGGGAACGATCGCCACGAGCGCGGAAAGCATCTCGATTCGTGTGTCGGGCAGCTTCCAGTCCGAGCAGGATATAGCCGACATCAACTTCTCCGCGGGTGGGCGCATGCTTCGCTTGAGCGATATTGCGCGGGTGCGGCGCGGATACACCGACCCGCCCCATCCGATGTTTCGGGTCAACGGCAAGCCGGCAATAGGACTTGCAATCGCCATGCGGGATGGCGGGGATGTCCTTGCGCTCGGTGCCAACATCACAAAGGCAATGGCACAGATCACTGCGGAGCTCCCGATCGGAATCGAGCCAAGCCTGGTCGCGGACCAGCCCGTCGTGGTCGACCACGCCATCCGCGAGTTCATGGTCTCGCTGATTCAGGCAATCGCCATCATTATGGTGGTGAGCTTCATTAGCCTCGGCGTGCGACCCGGCTTGATCATCGCGCTCGCCATACCGTTCACGCTAGCGATCGTGTTTCCGATCATGGGCTTGCTTAGCATCGACATGCAGCGAATATCGCTTGGCGCGCTGATCATCGCGCTTGCATTGCTGGTCGACGATGCGATGACGACGACCGACGCGACGCTCACCAAATTGGCGGAGGGCGCCAGCAAGATCGAGGCGGCAACCTTCGCGTACAGAACCCATGCGATGGCGATGCTCGCGGGCACGCTGGTGACGATCGCGGGCTTCATCCCGGTGGGCTTTGCGGCAAGCTCGGCCGGCGAATACACGTTTTCGCTTTTCGCCGTGGTTACAATCGCGCTGCTGGTGTCCTGGTTCGTTGCGGTCATCTTCACGCCACTGCTTGGTGCTGCGATCCTTGTTCCGCCCAAGCAGAGCAGTTCGGCGGATCAGGGTAGGATTTTCGGTATGTACCGGAGCTTCCTGACGTTCGCGATGCGCGCCAAATGGCTAACGATCGCGATCTCGGTGGCGCTCTTCGTTGCCTCCGTTCTTGCGATGCCATTGATTCCGCGGCAGTTCTTTCCGTCGTCGGATCGTCCGGAACTACTGGTCGATGTCAGCCTGCCGCAGAACGCTTCGATCTACGCGAGCGAGGCCGCCGCGAAGCGCCTGGATGCCGCGCTTATGGCCGATCCCGATGTGGCGCGATGGAGCACCTATGTCGGACGCGGCGCTATTCGCTTCTATCTGCCCCTCAACGTCCAGCTCCCGAACGACTTCTTCACGCAGACCGTGGTGATCGCGAAGGACGTTGCCGCACGCGAACGCCTGCATTCGAAGCTCGAGAAGCTGTTGGCGCAGGAATTTCCCAAGGCCATTGCGTTCGTTTCGCCGCTCGAGCTTGGACCACCGGTTGGATGGCCGATCCAGTATCGGGTCAGTGGGCCTGACCTGGAACGGGTACGCGAGATAGCGCTCAAGGTCGGACAGATCGTTGCGTCCAGTCCGGACACCAAGCAGATGAATTTCGACTGGATGGAGCCCGATCGGCAGGTGCGGATCCGCGTCGACCAGAACGAAGCGCGTCTTCTCGGTCTCAGCTCGCAGGCGATCGCGACCGTCCTGAACGCAGTCATCACGGGCACACCCATCACCCAGGTCCGTGATGATATCTATCTGGTTAATGTGGTGGTGCGCGCGACCGACGAGCAGAGAGTTTCGCTCGATGGCCTGCGCAATCTGCAAGTGGCGTTGCCAAGCGGACAAACCGTTCCTCTCAGCCAGTTTGCGTCCTTTGAATATGACCAGGAGTTCCCGCTCATCTGGCGGCGGGATCGTATCCCGACCCTGACGGTCCAGGCTGCCATCGTCGGCGACAAGTTGCCGGAAAGCGTCGTCACGTCGTTGTCGTCGGCGATCGAGAACTTCAAGAAGACGCTGCCCCCGTCCTACAACGTGGTCGTGGGTGGCACGGTTGAGGAGAGCCAGAAGTCGCAGGCATCCGTGCTAGCCGTGGTGCCCGTGATGCTGTTCGTCATGTTCACGGTCCTCATGGTGCAGCTCCAGAGCTTTCCGAGACTATTCATGGTTCTGAGCGTTGCGCCGCTCGGCCTGATCGGTGTCGTTGCAGCGTTGATGCTGTCCGGCAGGCCACTCGGCTTCGTCGCGATTCTCGGTGTGCTCGCGCTTCTCGGCATGATCAGCAAGAATGCGGTCATTCTAATCGGTCAGATCGACGCCGAGCGCACCATGGGCAAGTCGCCGTGGGATGCAGCGGTTGACGCCAGCAGCTCTCGGTTTCGGCCGATCATGTTGACCGCCGTATCGACTGTGCTTGGCATGATTCCAATCGCGCCGACGGTGTTCTGGGGACCGATGGCATTCGCGATCATGGGCGGCTTGCTGGTTGCAACGGTCCTGACGCTCGTGTTCTTGCCGACGCTTTATATCGCGTGGTTCGGCGCGCGCGAGGGGACCGACAATCCCACATCGCGCAAACCACAGGAAGCATGAGTACTAGACCGAATGGGAATCCTTGTCGTCGACTAGGTCGTTAACCTGATGTTCCCCGCAATGAGGCGGGTGCATGTATGATGCTCGGAACAGGGGCAGATGGCATATAGCCAATATGAGATCTTTCTTGCACGGACTGGCCTGCCCCTATGAGGTGGTCCGGTTTCAGTCTTAATGCATAATCGGCTTTTCGGCCATTGCTTGCGCTGCTGGCGGAAGCGATCCGGCTGGCTTTGAAGGCCAGGCGATGGCCTCTGGCGCCGGCGGTTTATATCCGAGCGATGAGTGTGGTCGCTCGGTGTTGTAGTAGCGCCGCCATGCCTCGATGATGACCTTGGCCTCGGCGAGGCTGTAGAAGATCTCACCGTTGAGCAGTTCGTCGCGAAGCTTCGAGTTGAAGCTCTCGCAGTAGCCGTTCTCCCAAGGGCTTCCGGGCTCGATGAACGCGGTCTTGGCGCCGACAGCTGCAATCCACTCTCGCACTGCCTTGGCGATGAACTCCGGCCCGTTATCAGAACGAACGTGGCCGGGCACGCCGCGTAGGATGAACAGGTCCGACAAGACGTCGATGACGTCGGTCGAGTTGAGCTTGCGATCAATCCGGATCGCCAGACATTCTCTGGTGAACTCGTCGATGATGTTGAGCATGCGGAACTTCCTGCCATTGTGGGTCCGGCCCTCGACGAAGTCATAGGACCAAACATGGTTTGGATGCTCGGGCCGAAGCCGGACGCACGATCCGTCATTCAGCCAGAGTCTGCCTCTCTTCGGTTGTTTCTGAGGAACCTTCAGCCCCTCCCGCCGCCAGATACGCTCGACACGCTTGGCATTCACCGTCCAACCCTCGGACCGCAGCATCGCCGTGATCCTGCGATAGCCATAGCGGCCGTAGCGTAAGGCCAGACTGATGATGTCGGTCGTCAATGCCTCTTCATCCGGTCGGCTTTGCGGCTTCTTGCGCTGGGTCGAGCGATGCTGGCCCAGAACCTTGCAGGCAAAGCGCTCCGAGACGGAGAACTTCACCATGACATGGTCGACGCAGCGGCGACGGCGGGAAGGGCTCAGAAGTTTCCCGAGGCAGCCTCTTTCAGGATCAGCTTCTCGAGCGTCAGGTCCGACACTGCCTTGCGCAGCCGGTCGTTCTCTTTCTCAAGCTCTTTCAAGCGCTTTACCTGATCGCCCTTCAGGCCACCAAACTCCTTGCGCCACCGGTAATACGTGAACTGCGTCACGCCGATCGAACGAACCGCTTCGCCAACCGATCTGCCTTGTGAAAGCAAAACATCGACCTGGCGCAGCTTCGCGACGATCTCTTCCGCCTTGTGCTTCTTCTGGGGCATTCCAATGTCCTCTCTAACGGCTAATAGCCTAATTCAGGGAGGACCACTTTTCAGGGGGCAGACCACCATGATGCGGGGCGCACTCACTACTTTTGCAGCTCCCATGAAGCCCCTCGTAATTATGTAACCTCTGCGATCGCTGCAAAGGGAGTTGCGAACACGGCTGCGATGAGATCGATCCGCCACCAGACCTATATGATGCCCTGGGGCGATCATTCGCACGGTGGAACATTCGTTGGATTGTGCACCGATCTAACGTGCCCGACTTGAACTGAGCGTCAGATTGGTAACACTTGCCGCGAAATTCAGCCCGACCGATCTTTCGGTCGATAGCGGTTGGAGGATGATCGTGCGGCGGGATCCACCGATCAGTGCGTTGGCCCCAAAGCCCGGCCCAAATGCGATATTACCGCTGACACCCACATAATTGCCGCGCAGTGTGCCGGGACCGATGCGTGAGTTCCTAGCAAGAACGGCCCACGAAAGGACAGCTCCGCTGGTCACTCCGAGGTCAAGACCGACGCGCCGGATCCTCCCTTCGTAAACGTACTGCCGCCCCGAGTTTCCCGCCCGGAATACGCAACGCAAGTCCTGCGCCGAGCCGAAAACTTGTCCAACGCGCGGTGTACTGGCGCACAAAAGCCTGCCGACCCTAAATCTCTCCGCATGGGCGGGAAGAGCAACGACGCAAATCAAAGCAGACACGCAAATGGTCGCGAGACGCTGACTCATCATCATCTAAATCTCATCGGGGCTTTTGTGTCGGCTGGATGCGGCGCTCGTTTGACCGCTATTGCGAAACCAGAACGTGATGCCGAGGCCGATCAGAAAGACAGCCGCCAGCAGAAATAGGAGAATAGATTGTTTCAGCCAGGATATCATTGGAACCGCTGCGCCCATCGCAAGACCGAGAAAAGCGGTCTGCAGCGACAGAAGGCTCACGCCCGCGAGGAATGTCCCCAACGCAAGCAGCGTAAGGAGAACAAGACTGATTGCTGGTGTCGCCAGAAATTGACTAACGCCCGACAGCAATATGATGTTCATCGCAACTAAGACAGCGATCCAGTGTAGCGCTTGGGTCCAGACGAGTTGCCATCGTGCCTCTTTGCTGTGCACCTGTGACCACTTGCTGATCACGCCGGTGACGCCGATCGCGAGCGCCAGAAACTCCCAATAACCGACGAGGGGTTGGCGCGACGCGTTCGTATACGCGACCCCGGCGATAGACAACACCAGCGCAACGATAAAAGGAAACTGCTCCCTAACGAAGCGGGTCACCGGTGACCGCGCCACCGAAGGGTTCGTTCGATCGTCTCGTGTAGCTTCAATTTCATCCATCGGTGCCTCATTGACGATTCGCGCGGCTTGCTGGGGATTATCGCCGATGGGAACATTCTGCCTGTTTTCATGTCGTTCATCAATCGGTCAGCCTGCCGAGCGGCGACACATCTGAAATCGGAGCCGACTTTAACGGCGAATACGACGGCTGCCAAAGTGTGGGTGTTTGCCGCCGCGATGCCGCCAATAGCGGTGCTTGCTCGAATGGTGTGTATGACGGGCCACGTTCTCGGAAGTATGCATGGCGGATTTCTTTGTTGGGGATACGCCATGGCCGTTCGACTGCGCCAAAGACGGGCTCACAGGAACTGCGGCGATCAATCCGCTAAAAATCAAGCCACCCCAGACAGTTCGAATTCTCATGATCGCCTCCACCTCGAGTGACCCAGAACCCTAGATGCGGACACCCGTCTTGCCCATCAGGGATTTTCCCTAGGAAGCGTGGAATAAAATCAGCAGAAGTCCTGGTCAGACGCCTCTCAGCGTCCGCAGCGGAGCGCGATGGAGCCATTACCAACCGAGAGAAGGAAGCGTTCAGCCGCTGCCCCACGCGATGTTAGCTGTCGTTTGCCGGCGTGACCGCCTCAACCCGATGAAAGCAATTTCGCCAGCCAGTTCAGTGAGGCATGTTGTTCGCAAATCGTCAGGAGCGCGATTGTTACGGGAATGCCTATGAACGCACCTGGTATTCCCCAGAGAAATGCCCAGAAAAAGAATGCAACCAGCATCACGAACGGCGATATCGCGAGAGTTCTGCCGGCGATGATCGGCTCTAGATAGCTTCCGATCAGAAATTGGATCAGGTACAGGCTACAGAATACAAATAGCGCCATCTGCCAGGATTCGAACTGCACGCTGGCGAAAAGCACCGGGAGAACAATCGCAACCAGCGTGCCGACATATGGAATATAGTTCAATACGAACGAGATGATCCCCCAGGCGGTTGCCAGGTCGAGGCTGATCGAGAACGTGAAAGCGAAGACCGCCAAGCCCGTTACTATGCTGGCCGTGGTTCGTATCATCATGTATTTGCGAATTTTCCCGGCGATCTCTGCAGTCGTTCGACAAATATCCTGCCCGATCTTGGGTGCCAGCGAGTCCAGTCGCGTTCTGAAATCGTCCAGTTCCGTCAGACCAAACGTCAGCAGGAGAAATACAGCAATGCTGAACCCGGAAAAGTAATTCGCTCCAGATGCAATCGTCCGAAGGATGCCGACGAACGCACTGGCATCGTACTGACCGACCCCTTCCGTGATGAAAATTCCGTAATCGGCCAACCACAAGGTCCATCGCTCGTAAAGGGCTTGAATGCTCGCGATGTTGGCGATTGTCCAGTGGACCACGTCATCAATGCTCCAGACGATAGCCATCGTGAACACGAGCATGATGACAAGCGTCAGAAGAATAGTGAGAGACAACGCGGCAAACTTCGAAAGCCTTGCCTCAAGTGCCCTTTGAATCGGCCAAACGAGCGCCATACCGAAGAGTGCGAAGGCTATGGGCTCAAACAATGGTCGCGCAAGGTAAAGCGCAGCGGTTATCAGAAAGACCGCAAGGAGAAGCTGGACGCTGTGACCGGTTTCAAATCGACTCGGATTTGGCACGGTGTCGTTCATCGACTGCCCCTCATTTAGTGGAGGCGAAATCGTCATTAGCGAGAGTCATCCGCCGTCGCCGTGGTAACCTCGGCACCCTTGTTTCCATATCTTGACGATCCATTATTCTGGATAAGAGTGTTCAGTATCGGCATGCACACCATGCCGAGCAGGATTATCCGGCTCGCGGACCATAATGAACGCCAATATGTTCCCTGGCTCCGACATCGAGTCGGTGCGATAGGCCGCCATTATCCCGTTCTGCGCAGCAACGTATTCTGCAACGGTCTCGCCGAACATGTTTCGTTGCACGGCAATCTTCTGGCCGGCTTTAACCTCCTCGTCGAGCTTCGCCAGATATTCGACGAGACCGCCGTGGATTGCTATGATCGGAGCTGCCCCATTACCGATCTTCATGCCGGCATCCGCCGCGGTTCGCCCAATCGCGCCACCGATCACACCGTAATGTTTCAGAACGTTCGTGGTGCCTTCGACAAACAGGGCGATCATGTCGCCATTGAGAATCCGCGCGGCACCAACTTCAGGTGTGAAGCACGGGATGCCGGCGTCGACGAACGCATTATGCAGAACACCGGGATAGGCCGCATCGTCCCACATTTGCCCGACGGGATAGAGGTCCGTCATGGTCTTCACGTCGGGGATGCTGCGATCGCCGATAATGAACGCAGCGATTTCCAGACCCGTAGCTCCGGTATGGAAGTCGATCGCAAGGTCGGAATTCGGTTTCAGAAGCCGGTTGAACAGAAGGCCGGCGTGACGACTCGTGGCGCTCGCCCCGTTCTCGTTTCCCGGCCACTCGCGATTCATGTCGATGAGGCCGATGCCGCGCCCAGAATTGGGCCACCGGCGTTGCATGCTCTCCAAGGCCGGTCGCGCGATGTCCAGCACTGCCATGACCGTTCCGGACATCTGTTTCGGATCGAGCTGCTCCATCACGGCTTGCACCGTGCGGATCGAGCTCATTTCATCGCCATGAACACCGCTAGTCAACGTGAAACGCTTGCCGGGTCGAGCGCCCTTGGCGACGACGACCGACACGTACCAGTACTGGCCGCCCGGCGCCTGCACACCTTGAAAATAGAGCTGGTGTTTTTTTCCGGGCTCGAGATCCGCAACATCAAGCCGGCTGACAACCTTTCTTTCCTGAACCGTTTCACCTGTATAGATGGTCCCGCCCCTCGCCTCCTCTTTTCCAGAGGTCTGCTGCGCGGTCGCGGTGGCGGCTTCCCCGATGACGATGGCCGCCGCCCCAGCAGCAGCGATGGAGCCGGTCATGAAGTCGCGCCGATCAAGAATATCTCTATCTTTAGCTGAATCCGACATGGGCACTCCCCCACGGGTGGGAACTTTGATCACGCGCAGTTTCACAACAATATTTCAACGGTCAGGAAGTGCGACGCTGCGATCGGCGTCGTCCGTTTGGGGCCCTCCGGATTAGGCCAGCAGTTCAACATACACGGCCGCAGACTGATTCCGAAGCACGACGCTCAACATGAGAGCAGAAACACCTAATAACTCAGGACTGTCAGCTCGTTATGCGCAAGCGTCTGACCACTTGCGCATAAGAGGCACGCCTCGCACCAGCCGTCCAACGACGACGATCTTTCTCTCGAATAATGACAACGTCGCTCCAGCTTTCCCATCGTTAGCCGAACCCGGCTGAGGGTGTTGGCGGCGCAGAAGCCGCGGCCTTTGCGAGGATGTCGCGTAACTTCTGCTCCTTGTTATCGTCGAGCGACGTTTGCAGGACCGTTCCGCCGGAGTCCTTGATTTCTCGCAGCACCTTGTCCGCTGTCATATTCTTGATGAGCAAAAACAGAGCTGCGCTCCCGGCATCGATCTTTCCCGAAAGCTGCTTCATGAAGGAGTCGTTGATGCCGAAGTCCGATAGCGCTCCTCCGAGCGCCCCCGATGCTGCTCCGACAGCCACGCCGATCAACGGATTCAAGAAGACAAGACCGACCAAAAGTCCCCAGAAACTGCCCGAAGCGGCCCCTACTGCGGTCGTATTAACAAGCTGGTTGAGCTTAACATTGCCATCGGCCCCCTTCACTGCGATCACGGCATCGTTGATCGTGATCAGGTATTCCTTTTGAAGAGATAATAGGCGCTGCCGAACCTCTTCTGCCTTTGCTTCGGACGGATAGACAATCACGACCAGATCGGACATCGATATCTCCCGCGTTTCATGAATGAGAACGGCTGGTGAATATGGACTTTTATTCAGATGTCATGCTTGTTACCATCAGGTAGGTCCGCTGAGAGGGCGCGGGCAAGACAGCGCGAAACAGTCATCACGCACTCAATCCTGCACTTCACCGTTACCATCAAGTCGTTTCCGAAATTACAGCATGGCATCCGGACTTGCCGGCCCACTGAGGCTAATAGCGGCGTCCCACAAACGTCTATCGGAAGAAACCCCGAAACGAGACATGAGGGATATCCGTCGTCAGCAGATTTGGCACAGAAGGCGTATCGCTCTAGCGGAGTGTCGGCCTCTGGTTGATGTTATGCGGCGATTTTGCGGTCCTGCAAGCGCCGAAGTTGGATTGTCTGTCGTTTGATCGTTTCTCGCCGTTGAGAGTTTTCCTGTGGATCGCCTTGCCATTAACGTGGCGAATGCGGATTTTCGATCCGACCGGTTTGTAGATCGATTTTTCGAACTTTCGGCCCAGACCGGCATCTCACCCGACCGGTTTTGCGTCGAGGTCGTTGAACAGGTATTTCTGGGGACCAATTTCCAGAGCTTTCAAGACCGCCTATTACGTCTGCACGATGCCGGCGTCGAACTCGCGCTCGATGACTTCGGAACAGGCTTTGCGTCCCTTACCCATCTCCGGCGCATACCGATCGACCGTGTCAAAATAGACCGAGGGTTCATTTCCAGCCTACCAGCGAGTGGAGAAGACTTGGTCCTTGTCAAAGGTATTATTGATATCGCCCATGCTCTCGGTAAATCCGTAACGGCTGAGGGAATCGAGACTGAAGAGCAGGCGACGCTTCTTCAGCAACTCGGCGCCGACGGCCTTCAGGGTTGGTATTTTTCCAAAGCCTGTACGATGGAGCGCTTGCGTTACGTGCTGCTCCAGCTGTTGCGCAGGTCGAGATATAGCGATAATGCGCTTCAAATAGTTGTGCCTAGCAGGCTGTTGAAAAAGGCCAGTCGCGGCCGAGCTGTGAGCATGATTCATTGGCTTTGAAGCGATTTGGATCTGATGGGTGCGCGGTGGTGACAATCTGACTGGCGAGTTGTTCAGCTACGTTGATCTGGAGGCGCGGGTTCGGCGCGATCACCCGCTTCGCGCCATCCGGGTAATTGTGAATGAAGCGCTTGTCGCTTTGGAGCGGGAGTTCGCGGCGCTGTATTCGCCACTCGGGCGGCCGTCGATCCCACCCGAGAAGTTGCTCAGGGCGATGCTGTTGCAGGCGTTCTACTCGATCCGCTCGGAGCGGTTGCCTATGGAGCGGCTGGAATACGACCTTCTGTTCCGCTGGTTCGTGGGCATCGGCGTCGACGATCCAGCCTGGGACCATTCGGTGTTCTCGAAGAACCGCGACCGGCTGCTTGAGGGCGACATCGCGGCCAAGTTCCTGAGTGCGGTGCTGGCCCAGCCCAAGGTGGAGAAGCTGCTGTCGAGCGATCACTTCTCGGTCGACGGCACGCTGATCGAGGCCTGGGCTTCGACGAAGAGCGTCAAACCGAAGGACGGCTCTGGCGAGCCGCCGGCCGGCGGCGTCGGGCGCAATGCCGAAGCCGACTTCCACGGCGAGAAGCGGACTAACGACACGCATGCTTCGACCACCGATCCGGACGCAAGGCTCTACAAGAAGGGCAAGGGCAAGGAGGCGAAGCTATGCTTCATGGGTCATGGGCTGATGGAGAACCGCCATGGCCTGTTGGTCGACGCCTGCCTGACGCTGGCCGGCGGACATGCCGAGCGGGTGGCGGCGTTGCACATGATCGAACCTCGCGCCGACCGGCCCCTGGCCATCACACTTGGCGCTGATAAGGCCTATGACACGGAGGACTTCGTCAACGAGTTGCGCGCGATGAAGGTGACGCCGCACGTGGCGCAGAACACAAGCAGCCGAAGCTCGGCGATCGACGGGCGCACGACGCGGCACACCGCGGCTATGCCATCAGCCAGCGTCTCCGCAAGCGCATTGAGGAAGCGTTCGGCTGGATCAAGATGGTTGCCCGCCAGGACAAGACCCGCTTCCGTGGCCGCGACCGCGTCGGATGGGCCTTCACCTTCGCAGCCGCCGCTTACAATCTGGTGCGATTGCCGAAGCTCATGGCGGTGCCAGCACATGTCTGATATCGGCGTATTTCGGCCCCATAAACTTCCGCGAAGTGGGTGACAAGGTGCGTCACAGTACCGGGAGCAAGCCTTGGCAAAGCATCGGATTTTTGGTCACTCACTTTAACCTCCATGAGCTGCACCGGATCGGTGACACCCGCTTAAGGAGCGGCGGGGCCCAGCCAATCATAAAACTTCACCTACGTGCATTTTTGTAATCAGCCGCAATAGCTAGGCTCAGGACCCATTAAATCTGTTGCGAGAGGACTGGCGGGTTGATTCAATGGCGATGTTTGGGGGACATCGCCATGGCCGATTTGTTGTTGCTGTCGGAGGCGCAGATGCGCCGGATTGAGCCGTATTTTCCGCTGTCGCACGGGATTGCGAGGGTTGACGATCGACGGGTGATCAGCGGCATCGTCTTCGTCATCAGAAACGGTCTGCGACGCATCTGAAGGCGCATCGCACCGCCGCCAGTCTTTTAAAAAAGGACCTGTTCCCCGATGTATCGGGCGCACGAAGGGCGGCTTGAACTCCAAGCTGCACGCCGTCTGCGACGGTCAGGGACGCCCTGTCATCATGCTGCTCAGCGAAGGCCAGATGAGCGATTATAAGGGGGCGGCCTTGATGATCGATGCGCTGCCGCCCGGGAAGCAGTTGCTTGGCGACAAGGGCTACGACGCCAACTGGTTCCGCCAGCCGCTCGCGGCCCGCGGCATCACGGCCTGCATCCCATCGAAGGCCAGCCGCGCAAAGCCGATCGAACATGACCGCATGCTCTATCGCCAACGACACAAGATCGAAAATGCGTTCGGCAGGCTCAAGGACTGGCGCCGCCATCCACACCCGCTACGATCGATGCTCACATACCTTCATGTCTGCCATCTGCATCGCTGCAGCCGTCATCTTTTGGCTCTGATCAATGAGTCCTGAGCCTAGGTAGCAAGGTTCGGAGGAACTATGTTGGTGAGTTAATGGCTTATACAAACTGATGATAAAATGGACAAATATCATCAATTCTTTGAGTGCCCTCGGCGAAAGAGCGCAACCTTGCTGACAAACCATTGACGACCACCAACCCGGCGACCAATGCCGTGTTCGATGCACCAGTTGCGTATCGTGCCTGGCCGCGGTCATCAGGATTTCCGGAGCCTGTTGATCCACACGTTGCCCGGTGAAATGCCAGCAAGCGCCTGTGGAAGGAGGAGGGCAAAGCCGTCCAGATTGATTAGAACGAATGCGCGAGAACTCCGACGCACAGTTTGCGCCTGTAATGCGGGTGTTTCTTGAACGTCAGCGAACGTATGTGAATGAGGGCGATACCTATAGATTTGGTCTCCCTCTCCACCGCCGGCGCGTTTTGCCCGGGGGCGGTCAATTCTCCGATTCGATTTACCGTTCAGCTAAAAGATCCGCAGATGGCTATCCATAGCGGTCCGGAGAAAATCGGCCATCACGCAGAATCACGCTGAAGAAGGGCGTTCTGCTTTACGACCCGCTCGACAGCTATTTCGATCGCGCCGCCGCGGAAATTCGTCGCACCAAGGAACTGATCGCTTCGGCCCAGGCCGGCACGCTCGAAACCTCCGAGCCGCATGGTAACTTCAACGGAACAAAACCGCGGAAGCGGGCCGACCAGACTGTCGTCTGAATTCAGCAGGACACGATGTTCGGCTTGCCTCGGCAACGTCGGCAGCAACGGCTGTGAGCCGACGTCTCGGCTCATAAAATCGATTGAAGCGGACCGTGATATGCATAAGCACGCGACGTCCCCGCGTTCCCTGTCTCTTCGCATCGATCTTGCGATGGATGTTCGCATCGGCCCCGGCAAAATTGAACTGCTTGAGGCCATCGAAGCCTGCGGCTCGATCTCGGCGGCCAGGCGCGCAATGGATATGTCGTACAAACAAGCCTGGGATCTGGTAGACGAGATCAATCACATATGCGGCCGCAAGGCCGTGGATCGACACATCGGTGGTAACAAAGGCGACGGATCAGTACTGACGCCATTCGGTGTTTCTCTGGTTTCAAGCTATCGGACGATCGAGCGCATCGCGGCACGCGCCGTCCAGCAAGACCTCCTGGAACTGCAATCCGACATCGGGCCTGTACAGAAGCCGCGAACCTCCCATCGTTGTGGCTCAGCTGGTTCAGCCGGTCGGCACTGAACAAGTAGTTGCGGCTATCGCCGACGTTAGTGCGTTTCAATCTGGACAGGGTTCCAGATTTAGCGCACTATACTTTAGGTGGTAATAAATATAAAATTCAACCTAAAGGCAGTTGAGGGAGGTCCCATGTTGCGTGGCGGATCGGCGGCGCACGCCAGATTTTTCGCGGGTGTTTTCGTCAGTGGCCTGGGGCTCGTCGCGGCGTTTCCCGCAGCCGCCCAAATCGTCAATCCTCCTGTGCTGCAGGACGAGCGGGCGCCGATTGCCAAGCCAACTTTCAAGAAGATGGCACCGGCCGCGCCGCTGCCCGGCAGCACGGAGCCCGTGCGCGGCGATCGCCAGCTCAATCTCAAGATCGAATATATCGATAACCAGATCTACAATCCGTCCAAGGGCGGATACGACAAAGTCCATTTGCGCGGCTATACCGGCAAGGGCGTCGATCCCAAGGCGCCTTATGTGTCGCCAACCATCGAGGCCGTTCCCGGCGATACAGTACGCATCAACCTCGACAACACGTTGCCGGCGGGGCCGCAACCTGGCGATCCCGGCTGCATGCCGGGCGCGCAGATGCCCGACATCCCCCACTGCTTCAACGGCACCAATCTTCATAGTCATGGGCTGTGGGTCAGCCCAACCGGCAACAGCGATAACGTCCTGCTGTCAATCAACCCGCAGACGCAGTTCACCTACGAATACAATATCCCGTCGGATCATCCGTCCGGCACCTTCTGGTACCACACCCACCGCCATGGCTCGACTGCGCTACAAGTCTCAAGCGGTATGGCTGGCGCTCTCATCATTCGCGGCGACCGTAAACCGACCTCAACCGCGCATGGCGATCTCGATACACTGATTCCGACTTCGGCGATCCCGGAGCGGGTGCTGGTGATGCAGCAGATTCAGTATGCCTGCCGCGGGCCTGCAGCCAAGCCGGGCGAACTCGGCCCGATCAAGAAGGATGCCGATGGCCGCTATATCTGCGATCCGGGCGATGTCGGCGGCATCGAGGGTTATGATCAGTTCGGTCCGGGGACTTGGCCCGCGTCCGGTCGCTATACCTCGCTCAACGGACTTGTCTTCGATCCCGACAATCCACTGAAGGCGAAGCAGGGCCAGATCGAGCGCTGGCGCATGATCCATGCCGGCGTGCGCGATACCATCAGTCTGCAATTCTTCAAGGTACGTGACGGCAAGCTGAAGCCGGGAACGAAAACATTGTTGAAGGCGGACGCCACTGCCGATTTCATCAAGGATACATGCAGCACCACGCCGATCCCCTATATGCTGGTCGCGGCGGACGGCCTGACGATGAGCGCGGGGCAAATGACCGAGCTCGCGACCTTCCAGCCTGGTTACCGATTTGACGCGCTTGTCGCGTTTCCCGAAGCCGGAAGGTACTGCGTGATCGACTCCTCCGCACCGAAATCGGGTGCGGTCAACGGGCTCGATGTCGGACCGCGATTGCTGGCGGTGGTTGACGTCGCCGCGGGAACGCCGGTCAAGGACATTGAATCCCACATCAACGGCAAGCTGCTGGCTTTGGCCAACGCCAACATGCCGGACGACATCAAGCCGACGGTGATTGCGGATCTCAAAAAAGGAACAAAGTTCACCAGCTTCACGCCGCACCCAGACATCACCGACGAGGAGGTGAAGGGTAGCGGTACACAAGAGCTGACCTTTTTCATCGACACGACGGGACCGGACGTAAAGTTCGAAGTTGGCAACACGCTCAACACGGCCGATGTGAAGCCTTATGATCCAACCCGCATCGACCGCTCATTGCCGCTCGGCAAAGCGCAGGAATGGACGCTGCAGTCGCATTTCGTCAGCCATCCGTTCCATATTCACGTCAATCCGTTCCAGATCGTCTCGATCCTCGATCCCAACGGCAAGGATGTCAGCGCACCGGGTGCGATAGACGATGCTGGCGGCACGCCCCCCGATCCGCAATATCCGGGGCTCAGGGGCGTCTGGAAGGATACGCTGTGGATCAAAAGCCTGATCCCTCCAGCGTCGGCTCCCGGCGGCATTTACACGATCAAGGTCCGCACCCGCTACCAGCGCTACATCGGCGAATACGTACTGCATTGCCACATCCTCGATCATGAGGACCAGGGCATGATGCAGAACGTTTCCGTGGTGCTTCCTGATCAGGTGAACACCGCTGCGCAGAGTGACGCGGTGCAGACGGAAGGGAAGATGCGGATGGGTGGTCACAGTGGCCACAAGTGAAGCGCAGCAGCCAGATTTGCCTGCGCCATTTACATGGAGCGATGTTGAAGCGATTCTCGTGGCGGCGGGTGGTACCAAGGGACCGGGCAGCCTGACAGGGCTGACGCTACCGGGATTCCTGGCGCTCCAGTTGTATGGGATGCCGCTGGTCGCACCGCTCACCACCACCTGCTGCAGTAAAAGCGATGCCAAGGGTCGTGGTGCGCGATCGGCGCTAATCCGCGGGCTGCGCGGACTGCCACCATTTGACGGGAAGCAGTTTCCTCGACTGCCCTGGGGTGGCTCGCCGGTCGCCGATGAGGACATCGACCGGATCGAGACGTGGATCGAGGAAGGTTGTCCCGAGGGGCTGATCGGGTCGGTTGCGCTCGCCGGTGAAGTGAGCGTGGCGACCGAGGCTCGCATCCAGGTAAAGGGACTTGCCGGTCCTGTCTTCGATCCGGCATCCGATCCGGCGGCGTGGCGTTACGCCAAAGGCGAGTTGCGGCAGCGAATGGATGTCGATGTGCTGGACGAGCCGCAGAAAGAGCGGCTGCGCTACTCATTTCGCGAACTCTACAAGCTCAACAAATGGATCGGTGACAAGCGCAGCTACAACAATCTGGCCCTGATCCACCAGAACCACTGTCAGCATGGCTGGGAGCGCTTCCTGCCATGGCATCGCGTGTATCTTTATGAGTTCGAGCAGGCCCTGCAGGACTTTTGCCCGGATGTGACTATGCCGTGGTGGGATTTTCCGGCCCCGCGCTACAAGCCGGAGAACCCGGCCGATGGCGCGATCCTTCCCGATGCATTCAAGGGGTTCCTGACGGATGCCTCGGTTCGTTTCCTGCGCGATCATGGCTTCCCGGCCAAGGTCAACACGCTGGTGGGCCAACTGTGGGCCAATCCGACGCAAGTCTATGATGCGGTCAGCGCAGCTTGCGGTAAGGACTATGTGGAGGGAGAGAACCGCAAAAGGCTGATTGACGCGCTGCTCGAAGCCAATTCGCTCTGGTATCCGCTGCGCTATTCCGGCCAATTCGGTAAAGGCACGATCAACACGGTCATCCACTACCACTATCCGGCACAGGAAGACATCGACGAGATTCTCAGCCTGCGCACATTCCGCGATTTCGGCGGCGGCAGCCTCTATGTCGACAGCTTCGGATTCCTGGACCAGAACCCGCACAACACGATGCATATCTGGACCGGAGGCATGAACCCGGCGTTCACGACCGATGCTCCCGCCGACCGCAACAGCGCGGTGCGCGTTGCCGGCCGCAAGTTCCACCAGCGCGACGATCTCTATTCGGAGCCCCAGTTCGGCGACATGTTCTCGAACCTGACCGCGTCCTACGACCCGATCTTCTGGCCCGTGCACGCGAATATCGACCGGCTCTGGTGGCGCTGGCAGCAGGATCACCCGGATGGCCTGCCGGCCGATCTCGATTCTGCTCTCACGCCGTGGAGCTACGCCGTGCGCGATACGCTCGACATGAATCGCTTCGGCTATGAGTATGTTCGCGGCGGATGCCTCATGCCGGTAGGATTGACCAATCCTGTTGGACGCTTCGTCTCGGCGCCGATTGCCGTACCCGATGCAACGAAGACTTTCCGCTCGGCCGAAGTGCGGCTGCACCGCGTGCCACAACTGCCGCGCTCATGCTTCATCCGCGTGTTTCTCAACACGCCGGATGCCGACGCCAGTACACCGCTCGATGTGTCGGGCTATGCCGGCTACGCCGCAGTCTTCGGCCATGGTGAGTGTTTCGGCGGGCCAGGACATTGCGAAATTCCGCCAGCGGAGAACCGCAAGTTCGATCTTCGCGAGCGCAGCATGAACACGCCGCGCAACCACCGCATCGATGTGACCCGCGCGGCACGGCGGCTGATCGCGGCCGGCGCCACCAGCCTCACGGTGATCCTGGTTGTGATCGGCGCCTCCTATGAGGAAGACCGCGAGTTGCTAAGGCTCGACGGGGTCTCGCTCAACTTTCTCGATTGAATCGATGACGCGGCCGGCGCGGGCGCAGGGGGAAATCAATTTGGCCGACCCAATAGTTTATCGCATCCACCCGGCTATCGGCATCGCCCGGCTCGGCGACAGCCCCGAGGCTTTCTGTATCTCGCCGGAAAAGCCGGCACAGTTGCCGATCGAATGCGACGCCAACGGCAACGCTGCCACAGGCGATGCACCGATCAAGCACTTCAAGGACAACAAGGGTCGCATTAAGCGCCAGGCCGCGCGTTTCCAGATCTTCGTCTATGACGCGGCCAATCCGCAAGGCATCCCGCTCAAGATCGGCGATCACGTCGAGGGTGGCGGCAATCGTGGCAAGCTGGTCGATATCCAGTGGCGCGTTCAGCTCGCCAACAAGAAGGCGGCATGGTTCACGTTCGACGGCCTACGCGGCGAGGCCGGCTACCCCGCAGACACGCCACTGCGCAATGCCGCCATCACCGATCCGGTGGAGCGGCAAAAACTGATCATCGATGCTGGTCCCCAGGCCGTTGACTGTACGGCGCGGCGCAAGGCGAGCTTCGGGCGAGACGCCAATCCGGCCTACGCCGCCACCTTCCCGCCGACCGGGATGGTGCCGCACGACATCGACACGCTCGGCGAAATGATGACGGACGACAACGGACGGCTGCTGGTGCTTGGCGGGCATGGCAACAGCGGCTCGTTCCTGAGCGGGTTCGGCCATCCGCGCATCGAGACCTACGCCAACAGCGATGGCTGGTTCGACGACATCTCGGACGGACCGGTGATGGCGCGGCTGGTGATGATGGAGGAGCGCGTCCAGGCACTACGTTACATCGATGTCGAATATCCGGCCTGGGTGCTGGTCGGCTATCCGCGCTACGCGCCGGAAGTGCTCGACATGATCACGCTTGAAGATGTGGTCGAGGACATGTCGATCCGCGAATTTGCCTATCGCACCGATATGTACGGCACCGCCGGAACGTTCGACGCGCCGCAGAAGATTGATCCTACCGATACGGCGGCCTTGCTTCATTGGAAGGCGGGATCGGTTGAGTGGAACCCAGCCTATCGCCCGTGGTTCTGGCGCGACATCTGGCCGATCCTGTTTCGCGCCGACGAATTCTCCTACTTCACCAACATCCTCCAGCTATCGAACTTTCCGCACAACCAGTCGAGCCGGGGAACTTTCGACCCCTATCGGCTGTGCATCCCGCCACGGATCGCGCCGCGCGCGCTGGCGCAGAAGGAGGCGCGTTCAAAGGACGATCATGTCAGCGGGCGTCTCCTTGAGGTCGCAGTCGAGCCGAGCCTTATGCTGCTCGATGCGACGCAGGCCCCCGGCGCGGCGGATGATGCCGTGGTCGGCGATGTCGCTGCTGCGCTCAGGATGGCGGCAGCGACGTTCACCGCGACGGTCTGCCCACCTGACAATGGTGAAACGCCACGCGCCTACACCGCGCGCTGGCAAAAGGTCTTCGCCGACAACGACGCAGAAGCTGACGCCGCCTACGTGAAGGCACGCAACGCTTTCGATGCGGCGGTCGCCGGCGTGATTGAGCGCATCGCTGCGGTTGCCGCGCCGCCGCCCAAGCGGAAGCTGACGCTCGCCCGATCTTCGTCGCGGCAGGAACCAGCCGAGCCGGACCGAAGTACCGATCCTGATGAACCGATTGAAGCAGCTCTGCGCCGGCTGGCGCTCGAATACCGCTCCGGCCAGTTGCTTGAGCGTGCGCTTGCCGTGGCGGCGAAAGATGCCGTCACCGATCCCGGCCGCTCCGCGCGGCAATATCTGTTCGATCTGCTGCGCAAACCCGGCGAGGAGAATCTGTTCCATCTCGACGCCAACCCCGCGACGCGCACCTATCACCTGCCGCTGATGCCGTTGCTTGCCGGCGATAATCCGATCACCAACAAAACGGTGAGCAAGTTTCTGCGACTGACGGACACGCAGCTTTTCCTGCTGCGACAATGGGCAGCTGGCGTCTTCATCGACGAAGTGGATGCGGGCTTCGCGCCGGCGATCGATCCGTGGCAGCCCTACAAGGATTGGAATGTGCCAGGCGGCCGCGGTCTTGACCAGGGCGTGCTATCGAACGGGCTCGGCGGCGCTTTCTGCCCTGGGGGCGAAGTGACATGGATCATCCGCAACCCGGCGATCTGGCGCGAGCCCTACCGGATCAAGGCTGACCCTGAATGGTACAGTTTCGCTCTGACCGCGGCGCAGGAAAATGCTAATCGGTGGGGGGCGGGCGTTAGCGAAGAGGGCTACATCGCTTATGCATCCGACCCGCTGTCGCAAGGCAGCGATTTCGATATCGGGCTGCAGCCTGGCGATCTCACTAAGCTCAGCGGGCTGCCGTGGCAGGCCGATTTCAACGAATGCTCTACTCAGACCATCGACGTCACCTACGAGGAATGGAACGTTCTTTATCCCGACAGCGTCGGCAACAAGCTGCTGGAGCGCGAGCGGCGCGTTTGGGAGACCTTGTGGTGGCCGGCGCACCGGCCGATGCAGGTCTACTATCCTGTCGGCAGCGATTTCCAGTTGCGCAGCTGGGCGCGCGGCATTCCGCAGACGCTGGCCGGCGACCTGAAGATGGTGAGCGAGTGGTCGAAACTCGGCTTCGTCGTCCGTAACCCTGGGGGAGGCCTCGATCAGCCTTCGCCTGGCGTCAAATACATCTGCGTCGAAGACTCGGGAGAATGACGAATGACCAATCCCTTTGTCGGCAACTGGAGCTATCGCAGCTTCCTCAACGATCCAGATCTCGGCAAGGCAGCCAACGACCTGCTCTTCGGCGAGGGCACGCTGGCGATCGTGGAGCAGTCCGAAACCGAGCTTTCGGGGACGATTGGCGGACCTGGATGGTCGCTCAATCTACGTGGCAGCTTTGGCTTCGGTTCGCCCATGCAGGTGCGCTTCCAGGGCAAGGGCGTGGTCGACGGCGAGCAATGGATCTACGATTATATCGGCTGGCTTGTGCCTGTATGGCCGAATAGCACTGACCGGCTCGAAGTACCTGCGATCGTTGGCTCGGTGGTGCGCACTATACCCCATTCGGGCAGCGGCGGCAGCACCAACCCCGCAGGAGTGGTGGCATCGTTCTATGCCGTCCGAGCAGGTTGATTTCGCTGTCATAGGCGGCGGGCCGGCGGGCGCTGCGGCGGCTCTGACACTGCGCCGCCACGCGCCCCAAAAGCGCGTCGTGCTCCTGGAGGCGGGGTGGCACGAGCGGCCGAAACCAGGCGAGATTTTGCCGGCAGTGGCGCAAGGGCTACTGCGCCAGCTCGACGTCTGGACATCGTTCGTGGCCGAGGCGTTTGTAAGGAGCCGCGCGGTCGTTGCGGCATGGAGTGGCGAAACATCGCACGAGCGGCACAGCATGTTCTCCGCTCAGGGCGCCGGCTGGCAACTCGACCGGGCGCGGTTCGATCGGCTGCTAGTACGGTCGGCGAACGCAGCGGGCGCCGAGGTGCGAATCGGGAGCGCGGTACGCTCGGCGGTTCGCGAAGACCGGGCCTGGCGGCTCGATCTGGCTGATGGAGAGATTCTCGCCAGCGCCGTGATCTGGGCAACTGGCCGCAACTGGAGGCTCGCCAGGTCCTTTGGCGCGAAGCTTCGGGTTCACAGCCACCTTGTGGCCTATACCCGCTTCTTCGACCGCGCGCCGGGCGATTGCCGAATGGTTATCGAGGCTCGCCCTGAGGGCTGGTGGTACAGCGCCGATTTGCCCGATCAATGCCGGGTGGTGTCATGTCTGACCGATCCGGATCTGGGCAGCGAACTGCGCCAGTCAAAACACTGGTACCGCGCCTTGGCGGTAACACGGTTTATCGCGCCGCTTGTGCCGCCTGATGCACACGAAACCGCAAGGTTGGTAAAGTCAGCGGGGACAGCCACACTCGATCAGGCTGCGGGCGAGCGGTGGGTCGCAGCGGGCGATACCCTGTTCACCGCCGATCCGCTGTCGTCGCGCGGGATCGTTCACGCGCTGCGCTCGGGCATCCTCGCCGCCTATGCGGCGTCGGATATGATTGACGGCCGGGATGAACTCGCTCGCAAGCGCTACGCGATGATCGCGGCGCAGGGCTTTGCTGATTACGTGCCAGCCCTTGCGGCTCGCTATGCGGCCGCCGCGCGGTGGGACACAGCTTTCTGGAACCGGCGTCGCCCTCAATCCTGAAGGTTCTTACCATCATCCGGTCCGAGACCCTCGTGCGTCGGTAGAGGGCGGGCTTTCGCTGCTACTGGCGTTGGAAGTCGTGCCCGCAGGGAGGGCGCCCGCGGATTGATGCAGAGCTACGCGCCGACGGTTTTTGCTTTGGCTGCTAACGCCACAAAACACACAGCGCCGCGCGGCAGAATATGCTCGCCGGCAGCGTTGGCTGATACACACTGGGCCCTGAAATCCCCAACGATAAATGAGTCGATCGAACCTGACAAAGGTTCAAGGCCACACACGCAAGCGCACGAGGCCGTAGCAAAAGACAATGGCTGCATTGCGCGTTGTCAAACTGCGACAACCAAGCGGCCGGCACAGCAGCTCCTTGTTGAGGTCAGATGTGATTGCTATGATCGTCGCAGGATTTCTGAGTGCGAGGGGCACTACCCATGTACGCTCATATTCTCATTTCCACTGACGGCTCCGAACTGGCACAGAAAGGTGTCGACCATGGCCTGGCGCTGGCCGACGAAAACGGCAGCAAGGTTACAATCATCACTGTGACGGAGCCATTTCCAGTTCCGTCCATCAGCGCAAGCGGATGGGGCATGGCGGGAATGGACCCGGATCGGCTTAAAGATGCCAACACACGGCATGCAGAAGCTATCCTTTCCGCAGCGAAAGCGGCAGCAGAAGAAATGGGACTGACGGTCGAGACGCTCCATATCCCAAATGCCTTACCGGCCGCAGCTATCGTTGATGCAGCGAAAACGCATGATTGTGATCTGATCGTCATGGCCTCGCACGGGTACCGTGGAATCAAGAGGGTCCTTTTGGGCAGCCAGACTGCCGAGGTTGTTTCTACTGCGCATATTCCGGTTCTTGTGGTCCACTAGATCGGCGGCCGGCGACGCACCACCCCGCCGATTTCGACGGGGTGTGCAGGTTTGCTTATGACCGGGGCCAGTGCCACTTTCCTCCCGCGAACGCGGGCGGCAACCTCACACCGTTAAGCGGGTCCTCGTAACGAGGGGGGCTTCGGTCGGGCTCGCGAAATTAAGACTTCGCGCTTCTCCAACGTCGGCGTGATGATCATCTCACGACCGTGGTAATTGTTGAATCTCAGTAGCACTCGGCACTGGCTTGCCATCGTGTGGATTGCTGCTCCGGTCGTGTCCGGCGTTCACCGTCGCGTCACGACGACTTCGAGATATTCGCCTGGCACGACCATGGTACCATCGCTCGCCAGGTTCATATCGCCGATCAATGTGAGTATGTCGCGCGCGAGTGCCTTCTGGCCAGATGCGTCGAGCGCCTCGAACGCTTTAAGCAGCGGCCCGTAATATTCGCGAAAGATGTCGAGGAAGTGATGCGGCGAGTGGTAGCGGAAGTTGAATATGCGCGGCTTGGCAGCGATCACCGACGCGGCGGCACCGAATGTCTGATCTACCCACGCGCGCGTGCCCCATAAAGCCGGCGATTTGACCCCGGTCGGCGGCGGCAGGTACTTGCCGATTACGCGGAACATCTGGCCGATGAAGCCGTCGGGCGTCCAGTTGGCCAGGCCGATCCTGCCGCCGGGCTTGCACACCCGCAACATCTCGGACGCGGTGCTATGCTGGTCCGGGCTGAACATAGCGCCGAAGGTCGAGACAACGGCATCGAACGATCCATCCTCGAATGGCAGATGCTCAGCGTCGGCGATGCGGAAATCGATGCGCAAGCCTTCCGCCTCTGCACGCTGGCGGCCGTGATCGAGCAACGGTTCCACGTAGTCCGTGGATGTTACGTGACACCACCGCCGCGCTGCAGCCAGCGTGACATTGCCGTTGCCCGCGGCGATATCGAGCACCTTCTGTCCCGCACGCAGATCCATCGCTTCGGCCAGCTCTTCGCCGACGATCTGAAGAGTGACGCCGATGCGGGCGTAATCGCCCGACGACCAGGCGGCGTGCTGTTTGCCCTTGAGGGCTTCGAAGTCCGGTGTGGCCTTAGCAGCGGTCGAATGGCAATCGATGACGGTAGTCATGGTGGTCCTCCCTGACGATAGGGCGCCACGCGGCATGCCTAGCAGCGAGATTCGCGGGCATGCGGCCGTGGGAGCCTTTGCAAGTGCACCTGTTGATACCGTCTGCGTCGTTTTGATTGAATGACTGGGCTACCGAGCTTCTTGCTCGCGCGTCCAGACTTGTTATCGTTGCCATCCGCCCGCCTCCAGGCCGGCTTTGGAACGTTGCCTATGAGCACGGACGTGCTGTCGGAACTGCTGTCGGCCGTGCGCCTGACCGGCTCGGTGTTCTTCGACGTTACCGCGACGTCGCCGTGGGTCGCGGAAGCGCCGCCTTCGGCCCAGATCGCCAAAGACGTTACGCCCGGCGCGCAGCATGCGATCGAGTATCACGTGGTCACGCAAGGCACGTGCTGGATATCGCTCGTCGATGACGACAGCTTCGGGCCAGTCCGGCTTAGGCAAGGCGACATTGCCGTCTTGCCACACGGCAACGGTCACGCGTTGTCGAGCGAACCTGGTATGCGCGCCGAGCCAGACTGGACCTTGCACCGGCGGCCGGCCGACGACAATGCGTTGCCGTTCAAGCTTACGACCGGCAGCGGAGGCCCAAGCGACGCCCATTTGATCTGCGGCTTTTTCAGTTGCGACGTGCGCCCGTTCAATCCGCTGCTCGATTCGCTGCCGCGCTTTATCCGCTGTGGGGGCGGGACAGCGGGCCCGTCGGACGGATTGCTCGATAATTTCATTCGCTTCGCCACGAGGGAGGCGAACAGCAAGCGCGCCGGTAGCCAGAGTGTTCTCAACCGCCTGTCGGAGCTGATGTTCGTCGAAGTGATCCGCATGCATATGGACCAGCTCGCCAGCAACACGGGGTGGTTGGCGGGCCTGCGCGATCCGCTCGTCGGCCGCGCGTTGACCCTACTGCACGCTCGGCCGGCGAACGCCTGGACCCTCGAGACGCTAGCTGCCGAAGCGGGCGCATCGCGCTCGGCGCTAGCTGAGCGCTGCGCGCACCTGACCGGCTATCCCCCGATCCAATATCTGACGCAATGGCGCATGCAGCTCGCGGCCAAACAGCTGACAGACACCAACGCCAAGGTCGCCGCGGTGGCCGAAGCGGTCGGCTACGAATCCGAAGCGGCCTTCAGCCGGGCGTTCAAAAAGCTGACCGGACGCTCGCCGAGCGAATGGCGGTCGGTGTCGTCTTTGCCCACTGCGGGGAAGGAATAGAGATCGGACGCTCAAGGTTCGCTGGCCAAGTGCGATCAAACTCGTTGAGTTCCCATCGGCGCAGAACGCGCGGAGTGATACCATAGCGGCGCGCGCTGCCGCTCGCCCGGGGCCGCATCATTTCTTCAAGGATCCAGCGCTTGTCGCTGAACTGCCGCCGAGGAGTGATAAGTCCCCGGACTTACGGGCGGACTAAGGGGAGGACTTAAGGGGCGCCGTCGATACAACAGCTTCCGCTCGGGCGGTTGTGGCTCCACTTTAAACAGCGATCGCCAGTTGCCAAACGCCTTGAGCGGAATAAACGTTCAGGCCTACGTCCGGAGCTATTCGTAGGCGCGGGGGATGAGCCTCGCTTTACGATGCCTTGTGGTGATACTGCAGCGATACAAGGAGGCTCTTCAGCCCCCGCAGCGGCCAAAGCGTCACGATCAGGATCAACGGAATCCAAAGCGCCACGTGAACCCAATACGGCGGCTGATATTTGACTTCAGTAAATAGAGCGGCGGTGACGACGATGGCACCCGCGATCATTATGACGAATATGGTGGCCCCGTCGCCGACGTTTGCGAAGCTGAAATTCAGACCGCACGAATTACATTCGGGCTTCAACGTCATGAATCCGTCGAAGAGCTTCCCCTTGCCGCAGCGCGGGCATCGGCACAACAACCCAGTGGAATATGGTGAAGGCATCTTTGCGTGAATCCCTTGTCATTGATTACCATTTCTAGCTTTCTGCGCTCCGAGCGGGACAGTAACTGACCGAGCCAACTCGCAATGCTAATGCAAGCCATTTTACCCGAGACGTGATGCGATGCGTGACGCGTCCACCTCTTAGCAAGCGCACCAAAAGCGACTATCGGGCCGCGGCCGTCCAGACCACACCCTTAGAGGCAGCGCAGATGCCGAGCGGGCTTATCCCCTCAAAGTTTGCCAAGATCCGTATTGAACATCTATACCTACTAACTAATATATCAAGCATAAGGTTAAATATATTAGACATCATCGGCGCAACGCTCTCTCCAGTTCGAGGTGCCGAAGGGCATGCCGATTAGCACCCGATCAGGCGAAGCTGGTCGTGGTTGCGCAGCTTGATCAGGTTTTCGGCTTTAGTTCTGTGAGTGACTCTTGAAGCGCCAAGATTCGTTTCAGGTCTCGACGATCTTGCAATGATGGGGATCCGGTCGAGCAACGCGGGTGTCATCTTGGCGTCGTCGAAGACGCTGAGCCATTCGCCGAATGCCAGATTGGTGGTGATGATGGCGCTGGTGTGTCAATCGGCGTCGGAACGGAGCTCCGACGAAACACACTGGTTTTCTCGACCTCCGTCTTATTGACCGCGCCCTTACCCTCTGATCGACCATGCTCACCATGGGCTCGCTCACTACGATCATCATGTTGGTGGTGAGCCTCTGGGAAGGGCGTTTGCTACGCAAGCGCCGCACGAGCCGGATCGCGATAGGCAGTGCATTGAGATGGGGTGGTGTAGGTGTGTTAGTCGGAGGTGAGACCAGAAAGCCTTCCAAGGATTGCTTATGCTTTCCAATCCGCTTGGCTCACCCGCATGTCAGAGCATCTTCTTCATCGTTACACATGCCACTGACCAGCGACCGTTCAGCAATGGTGGCAGTATTCAGTGACCTTGTATCCCTGACTCCGGTAAAACGGTTCAGCCGTCACCGAGGAGTCGGTGTGCAAACATTTGACGCCCGCGTTTTGGATGTGACGGCTGCGAAGGGGGTTTCCCCCGTGCCCCCGTTCGCGAGGTCCCCGCTTTGTGGTAACGGTGGAGGGAGGGTGTCTACAACCTTCTCCTGTGCGGACCATGCCCCATGATTTCGATCCTTTTCACACTCGTATTTGCTGGCGTTATTCTGTTTCTCGCAGCGGGGAAAATCCTGGACTGGGTGCGGCCAAAGGGCCGCCGCTAGGCCGCTCGCTCTTGACGCTTGGCCACCTCGCAATCGTTGCGCGGCTGCATCCGGTGGCTCTCTGCGCTCCATGACTGACCGATAGCTATCATCATAGTCCTTGCGGGCAACAGCAGCGAGCATGTCTAAAAGCATCCCGTTGATGGCCTCAAACATGCGGCTGGTGAAATCATCGGTGGAGGTGGTTGCCATCATCCACGAGGTCGAAGGTCTAGCGCCACCACCCGAACACGGCGGGCGGTAAGCTCAGCCTTGAGCCGTCCCAGTCGGTGGCGGTAAGGCGGTCCACTTGCTCTACGAGGAGGATGTCTCCGGGGTGAGCACCTCCCAGCAGACGGAATAACTCGGGGCAGCTGAGGCACCGGTGAGCCGCCTAAAGGTCGATCTCGGCAGCCAGGAACAGATGCCGACGCTAGCCCGTGATGCGACGATGGTCAGATCGGACGGATAATTTCTTGGCCCCTGCCGCATCGCGCGCCGCGGAGGACCTGACACAAATTACTCAGTCGCCCGGGATGCAGCCGACGGCATCGACCGCGACGCTGCGCGGTCCATTCGGCGTTTCCTGCACGACAAGCAGCGGACGATGACCCATGGCATGGATGCGATTGGTCGACACGAGGGTGGTACTTACACGCATGATCTTCATGGCTCATACGTCCTCAATGATCGTCGACAGCGTCGTCGGCGACGAAAGCGCAGCGCTCGTCGCCGCCACGTTCGCTCACCGCAATCGCGCAATTGAGCAGACCCCGGGTGGCCAGAACTGGGTAGCGCGACTCGATCGCGTCACGCACCCGCCGACCCCGCGCGATCGCCCGCTCGCGCGACTTGGGAACTCGTGCATCATATTCGAAATGCACCAGAACCGGCACGGGCAGACCGTGCGCGGCGTTGAGCTTGGTGAAGATATCAATCCCGACATCCATGTCCGGCGCGCCTTCCTCCATGGTGTTGAGGTGAGCGAGATAAAACAGATTGCGCAGCTGCAGCGGCCGCAGCTTCTCCCCGGCGATGATGTACTCCTCGTCGTGCCCGATGGTCGCGTAGCGCCCGGTGTGGTGCTCAATGACGTATTCGATTTGCGATAGGTTGGCCTCAGCCAGCGCCAGCACCAGGCGGCGCATACCCTCGTGCATTCGGCCGGTGCCCTGGCTCCCGTCATTCATGCCCTCGGCAACGGCGACGGTCTCGGCGATATGCGCCCGCGCGGCATCGGGCGCTAGCCCGAGGGTGTCGCGGTAGACCTGCGCGGTGTCGAAGTAGCGGTGCACGTTGACTTCGCCGAAGCCGTCGGGCAGATGGATGCGTAGCGCATCCAGATCCGTGTCAACACCGATAAGCAACACATCTGGCGCGGCGCCCGCGCCGAAAGTCTGGTCGACCGCCGCTCGCAACTCGTGCAGGCGCTGCAGTGCCGCCTCTATGGCCTGACGGTCGTTGCTGCCGTGAGCAGCGCAACCCTGGCCGTCGGGCGAGGAACTGCTGAAATGATAAACGGCGATCTTGAGGTAGTTCAGGCGGTCACCATCGACCATAGCCCCCGACAATCGCTTGACTTCGCGCTCTGCCCAGTCTGACACATTGGCTTCGACATTAAACAGTGCACCGGCATACCCCTTCACCCGCACATTTGGCCCAGGCAAAATGCGCAGCACATAGGCGCCGACGCCCTGCAGCCGGCCGTCGGAACACGGGCTGATGTCCACGGTGTGGTAGCCGCACGAACGCAGAAAATTCTCATCGAGCGGGAGACGTTGGCGCCAGCCGGCCTGCTCTGTCGGCGCGTTATCGACGCTCAACTTCAAAGAGCTGAATATGCAGCGTGAATGCAGCGTGGACAAATCCAGCCCACACACCCAGGCGTCCTCGAGCACCTGCGTCGGAAGATCGAAGCCGAGTTGTTCGCGGGTAAGCTGCTGCGCCCGCCCGATAAAATTCTCGTCGTGCTGATACGTCGAGATACGCTTGAGTACATCGACGATGCGGGTAAAACGCGAGCGCACGGTCCGTTCGTAATCGAACAGCATGCGATTGAGATCGCGATCAACCAGCGCATGCTCGCACATCTGCCCGCCGCCGATCATACACGCCGGATGATCGGGCATGGCCGTCGCCTCGGGAGCCGCCACAGCAACCGGGCTGGCTTCTCGTCGCAGGGACTGAAGGCGTTTACGCGTGTTCATATCCGCGATCCTCTGTAATGCAGCCCGGTTTTGAGACATCCGGCTGGGCTTTGTTAGCCGCGCAAGCATGGTCGAAAAGCCGATCATGCATTAAGACTGAAACCGGGCCACCTCATGAGGGCAGGCCACCATGAACTTGGTCGGGCGGCAGACCTGGATGTCGCTGACGAAAATCACACCTGAGTGGGTGTCGAAAAACGGCTGAAAACCATCGAGCAGCGAATCGGCCAAGCCTTGCGGTACCGCAGCGATGATCATGATGAGGACGTCGTCCTCGTTGAACATCAGGTGCCCTTCGTACAGGCCGTGGCTGCCCTTGCCCGACAGATTGCCAACAATGGTGTAACCCTTCACCCCGGCGCGGTTGAGCAAGTCGGTAGCGAATTCCTTGTGCTCGCCGGCGAGAATGATTTCCAGTTTTTTCAGCGGATGCAGTTTGATCGCATTCATGCGACGAGATCCTCCTGAGCCTGGGCAACGAGCGGCGCGCTCATTGTTGAAGACGAAAGGCTTGTAGCCCTGAGTGGATCGATGACTGCTTGGGCGAGGCCAGCGGCCGCGCTTGCTGGGTGATGAACGCTAGAAAGGACTGCGCCACCGCCGATAGGCGTTTACCCTTGCGATGCACGACGAACCATTGCCGCACGATGGGAAAACTCTTCACATCGAGGGTGACCAGGCGGCGTGTCACCAACTCCAATTCCAGAGTGTGCAGCGACAGGATGCCCAGCCCCAGCCCGGCTTCGACAGCCTGCTTGATGGCCTCGTTGCTGCTCATCTCCATCACCGAGTGGAATTCCACCCCAAGACGCGAAAAATGACGCTCCGCGGCGTTGCGCGTGCCGGAGCCGGGCTCGCGGGTAATGAACGGTTGATGACCCAATTCCACTAGCGGAATCTTCCGGCGTCCGGCCAGCGGATGCTCGGGCGAAGCGATGACCACCAGCGGGTTGTCGAGGAACGCGCGCGCGACGAGCTCGGCGTTCTCTGGCGGTTGCCCCATGATGGCCAGGTCCTGGTTCGCCGCCGATAGCGTCTTGAGGATATGCGTCTGGTTGGACACCTGCAGCCGGACCTGCACCCTGGCATGGCAGGCGCAGAAAGCTGCGATGAGCTTTGGCATGAAGTAGTTGGCCGTGCTCGCCACGGTGAGGTCGAGTTCTCCGCGATGGACGCCGCGGAACTCCTCCATCGCAGACTCGAGATCGCGCATCTTGGCGCCGATGAGCGTGGCGTGGCGATGCAACTCGCGACCCGCGTCGGTGGGGTGGATCTTTTTCCCGACGTGGTCGAACAGCGGCACGCCGATCTGCTCTTCCAGCTGTCGCATCTGCATTGAGACCGCCGGCTGGGTGAGGTGCAGCGCTTCGGCCGCGCGCGTAAAGCTCCGCCGACGCAACACAGCGTCGAAGATCTGGAGCTGTCTGAGTGTCAGATACATAAGCGAGTCTGATGCATTATATAAGAAATAACAATTGGTGTTTAGTATATCATTTTTTATATTCTAAGCACGTGAATAGCTATAAAAAACACTGAATATTCTGTTTAAGGCACTATGTGTTTGGTTGAAGACATTAATTCTTCATTTGAAGATACGATGTTTTATGCTTCAGTTGCCTAGCTGATCGACCTTTTCGAGGAAGGCCGCGCCAGGTCGCTCGCTGCTAGTCCGGAAGCCCGATGGTCGCGATCAAGTGGGTGTCCAGTTCGATGTCGGGAGGAGGCCACGATCGCGAAGCGCATAGCCACGCAAGGCCTGCGTATCTCCTGGCGAGTGGTGATCGTCAGACTCACGCCAATCCCCGGATGGAGCTTCAAGAAGGAGCCGATCGCTGCACAGCGGGAAATGCCTCAAAAATCAAGGTGAACCCACGGGCTGAGATGGCCGAGCTCTATCGTACGGGCAAACTTGATCCAAGCATCGCTGATACGGCCGTTGCCGCGGCGTGACATTCGATCCGGAACTTTCGCGGATCACAGAGAGAAGAAGGAGAGATATATGAACGTCCAAAACGAAAAATCGATGACCGTTCGCGGTAAGGACCGCTACAAATCCGGCGTCATGTCCTACAAGAAGATGGGCTATTGGGAGCCGGACTACACGCCGAAGGACACTGACGTCATTTGCCTGTTCCGGGTTACGCCTCAGGATGGCGTCGATCCGATCGAAGCCTCGGCGGCGGTGGCTGGTGAATCCTCGACGGCGACCTGGACCGTGGTATGGACGGACCGCCTCACGGCAGCCGAAAAATACCGCGCCAAGTGCTATCGCGTCGACCCGGTACCGGGGGCGGAAGGCCAGTACTTCGCCTATATCGCCTACGATCTCGACCTGTTCGAACCCGGTTCGATTTCCAACCTCACCGCGTCGGTCATCGGCAACGTGTTCGGCTTTAAGCCGCTCAAGGCCTTGCGGCTCGAGGACATGCGGTTGCCCGTTGCTTACGTTAAGACGTTCAAGGGGCCGCCCACCGGCATCGTCGTCGAGCGCGAGCGCCTCGACAAGTTCGGTCGGCCGCTGCTCGGCGCCACCGTCAAGCCGAAGCTCGGCCTGTCCGGCCGCAATTACGGCCGCGTGGTCTATGAGGCCTTGAAAGGCGGTCTCGACTTCACCAAGGACGACGAGAACATCAACTCGCAGCCGTTCATGCACTGGCGAGAACGCTTCCTCTACTGCATGGAGGCGGTCAATCGCGCCCAGGCAGCGACCGGAGAGATCAAGGGCAGCTACCTCAACGTCACTGCGGCGACGATGGAGGACATGTACGAGCGCGCTGAGTTCGCGAAAGAGTTGGGCTCGGTGGTTGTCATGATCGACTTGGTGATCGGCTACACCGCGATCCAGTCGATGTCGAATTGGGCGCGCAAGAACGACATGATCCTGCATCTGCATCGCGCCGGTCATTCGACCTACACGCGGCAGCGCAGTCACGGCGTGTCGTTCCGCGTCATCTCCAAATGGATGCGGCTCGCCGGCGTCGATCATATCCACGCAGGAACCGTGGTCGGCAAGCTGGAAGGCGATCCGCTTACCACGCGCGGCTTCTACGATATCTGCCGCGAGGAGTACAACCCGACCCAGCTCGAACACGGCATCTTCTTCGACCAGAACTGGGCGAGCCTCAACAAGGTGATGCCGGTCGCTTCCGGCGGCATCCATGCCGGCCAGATGCACCAGCTCATCCAGCACCTCGGTGAGGATGTGGTGTTGCAGTTCGGCGGCGGCACCATCGGTCACCCGATGGGCATCCAGGCCGGTGCGACAGCGAATCGTGTGGCGCTGGAAGCGATGATCCTCGCTCGCAACGAAGGTCGCGATTACGTCAGCGAAGGGCCGGAGATCCTGGCCAAGGCAGCCGCGAGCTGCACGCCGCTGAAGCAGGCGCTTGAGGTGTGGAAGGACGTCACCTTCGACTACGCCTCGACCGACGCTCCCGACTACGTGCCGACCGCCGTTCCTGCGGCGTAATGGAGGACATCATGCGTATTACTCAAGGTTGTTTTTCGTTCCTGCCCGATCTGACCGACGATCAGATTTCCCGGCAGATCCAGTACTGCCTCAGCCAGAAGTGGGCGGTGAACATTGAGTTCACCGACGATCCGCATCCCCGCAATACCTATTGGGAAATGTGGAATTTGCCGATGTTCGACCTGCCGGACGCGGCAGGCGTGCTGATGGAGCTGAAGGAGTGCCGGAAGGTCTATGGCGACCGCTACATCCGGATCTCCGGGTTCGATTCCAGTCCTGGCTGGGAGTCGGTGAAGATCTCGTTCATCGTCAACAGGCCCAAGAACGAGCCGGGCTTCCGGCTCGAGCGCCAGGAATCCGATGGTCGCAACGTCCGATACACCACGACTTCCTATGCGGTGGCCGAACGTTCCGAAGGTCAGCGCTATTCATCATGATTCCACCGGCTAAGGCTGGACGATTTATCCTTTCGGTCGTCCAGCCCGGATGTACTGCTCCGTCGTCTCGTGACGGCGGAGCCTTTCTCCCCGAACGGTTTTCTCGCGAGCGGTCGTAAAAAAGAAGCTCCCGACCGAGGTTATCAGGACCATCTTCGATGCAAGAAAAAGTCAACCTTCGCGAGGAACTCGAGGCCGTTGGAATCGGCGAGATACTCAAGCAGCTCGATCAAGAGCTGATCGGTCTCAAGCCGGTCAAGACACGAATCCAGGAGATTGCGTCGCTGCTCCTCGTCGAGCGGATACGCAAGAAAATGGAACTGACGTCGGAGATCCCGACATTGCACATGTCGTTCACCGGAAATCCCGGTACCGGCAAAACCACCGTTGCCTTGCGGATGGCCGATATTCTCCATCGGCTGGGTTATGTACGCCGTGGCCATGTCGTGTCGGTCACGCGCGATGAATTGGTCGGACAGTATATCGGCCACACCGCGCCGAAGACCAAGGAGATATTGAAAAAGGCGATGGGCGGTGTGCTGTTCATCGACGAGGCCTATTACCTTCATCGGCCCGACAACGAGCGTGACTACGGCCAGGAAGCCATCGAGATACTGCTTCAGGTCATGGAGTCGCAACGCGAGGACCTGGTGGTAATTCTCGCCGGCTACGCCGACCGTATGGAAAAATTCTTCTCCAGCAATCCCGGTTTCCGCTCGCGCATCGCCCATCACATCGACTTCCCCGACTACACCAACGAGGAGTTGCTCGCGATCGCGGAGGTGATGCTGCGTCACATGAACTATAAATTCACCTCTGACGCCCGCGACGCCTTTGTACGTTACATCGCGTTGCGCAAGGCGCAGCCCTTGTTCTCCAACGCACGCTCGATCCGCAACGCGCTGGATCGTATTCGCTTGCGTCAGGCCAATCGCCTGGTCGCGGACGAGGACGCCATCCTGTCTGTCGACGATGTCCAGTCGGTAGTAGCGTCCGACGTTCTTGCCAGTCGCGTGTTCGAGACGTCGCAGCCTGCCGTTGTCGAGCAATTGACGGACAAGAGAAGGCGATAGCCCTGCGGAGATCAGCCATTGTGGCCGCACCCCGTTTTTCTGTCCGAAAATGACCAATTTTTCGAACAGTAGCAGATCAAAATAGCCTGATTAGCGAGTTCTGACTCGCTACATCACCATGATTCGACGTCGATCATGGACGACGAGCGGGTCGATCGAAACAGTACTGGAGTTGTGGGCGTCGTAGCTACGGGACGTGAAACGACGGATGCGCCCGTGCCCATTGTTTGCGCAGGAGCGTACGGTGGTGAACGCGGGCGCATTCATTGAGCGAAGAACCGCGCAAGGCTGGCTGGATACGAGCGTAAGCGGCGGGCAATCCCGGCCCACGTCGCGCCGATGGCGTTAACCACTCCTCAAGCGAAGCGCTCAGTGAAGGTTTGACGCCCGCAAAGGACATCCGAAAATCATACTTCAGGGAGGCCACTTCAGATTATCGAGTTCGTTCCAAGGGCCTCGACGAGAAAGGCTTTGGTTGCTTTATCTTTGGCTTCGTGACTTGTTCCTTGAGCCGGACGCCCCGACCGCCAGCCAAGCTTTGACCATCCGGACTAATCAACTCGATGCCCGCGTTGTCCAGAGCTGAAACCAGTTTCATCAGGGAATCGACATTGCCACGGATGACGCCGTCACTAGCTTCCATGCGTTGAATAGTCGGAACTGAAAGATCTGCCAGTTCAGCCATTTGCCGTTGATCTATATTCAAGAGCGCACGGGCGGCCCTGAGTTGACTGGCGGAAATCATGAATTCTGGCAACTCCGATCAGTGAATATGCTTTAACCATATGAAATTTAGTATCAAACATCAATTTAAATGTACAACGCATCAACGATCTGTCATAATATTCTTGCGTTTCACAATATTGACGCTGATTCAAGTCGCTACGCTTCCAAGCCTCATGGTGCGCCCGCCAGAACGCCTCGCCTTGACGTGTCCAAGCTCCGTTCTCGTTCGCGATCTCACTCTCCCCATCAAAAAAATGGAGAACGAGAACAGATCCTGCGCGCCCCAAACAAGCGTGCAAGAATTCTACGCCTACCTCGAAGCCACTCAACGGCTCAACGGTAAGCGTCTATTCCTGACACGTTATCTTAGTTGAGGATAGTTGCCGGGCGCCAGTTCCATGGCAAGAGCTGATCGAGCCGGCTCATGGGATGACCGGCCGACATGCGTTCAAGGATGTCCTTGAGATAGGTGAAGGGCTCGACGTCATTTAGCTTTGCCGTGGTGATGAGGGAGCAGACTGTGGCCCAGCGCTGAGCCCCGCCATCTGGTCCGGCGAACAGGTGGTTCTTTCGTCCGAGCGTGACCGGACGAATGGCGCGTTCGACGGTGTTAGTGTCGAGCTCGATGCGGCCGTCATTGAGGAAGCAGCAAAGAGCATCCCAGCGGCTCAGGGCATAGCGAGTGGCATTGGCGAGCCCGCCGCGCGGCGGGATTTGGGCGAGTTGCATTTCGAGCCATGCTTTCATCGCCGTGACCAGAGGCAACGACTTTGATCGACGCATGCTTTGCCGTGCTTCCGCGGTCTGGCCGCGGATGGCGGCCTCGATCACGTAAAGCTCGGCGATGCGTCGCAGCGCTTCGGTCGCGACAGGCGAGGCGGTCGCCTGCTGCACCTCGTAGAACTTCCGCCTGGCGTGAGCCCAACAAGCTGCGAGCTGGATGGTACCGCCGTCGCGAAGCCGATCGAACCCGGGATAACCGTCGACCTGAACGATGCCGCTGAAGTTGGCCAGATGAGCAGCGGGACGCTCAGCCTTGCGATCCGGACTGTAGAGATAGACCGCGGCTGGCGGATCCGGTCCGTTCCAAGGCCGGTCATCGCGGGCGTACACCCACAACCGGCCAGTTTTGGTGCGGCCGCGGCCGGGATCGAGTACCGGGATCGGCGTGTCGTCGGCGAACAGTTTCTGCGATGCAAAGATGTGTTCAGCGAGCTTGGATTGAAGGGGCTCCAGCCACCAGCAGGCGCCGCCGATCCAGTTCGCCAAGGTCGAGCGGTCCAACGTGACGCCCTGCCGGGCGAAGATCTGGCTCTGCCTGTAGAGCGGGAGGTGATCGCAGTATTTGGAGACCAGAACATGGGCGAGCAGAGCCGGGGAGGCCAGCCCCTTGGCGATCGGCCGCTCTGGTGCTGGCGCTTGATGGATAGTCCCGCAGGCCCGACAGCCATAGCGCGGCCGGCCGATGCGGATGACCCGCAGTCGCGCCGGCACATGGTCGAGCATCTCGCTCGTCGTTTCGCCGATCAAGTGCAGTATGCCGCCGCAACAAGGGCAGGTTTGATGCTCAACATCGAGCCTGACATCCTCGCGGGGCAAGTGCACCGGCAGGCTCGGGCGCTCGCTTTGGGTCCTCGGGGGACGGCTCTCGGCTGGCGGAGGCGGAAGGCTAGTTTCGACGCGCGCAAGATCGGCGTTGAGGTCTTCGAAGCCGAGTTGCAACTGCTCGTCATCGAGCCGCTCAGCCCGGCGGCCGTACTGGTTGCGCTGCAGCCTCTTGATGATGAGATTGAGCCGTTCGATCTCGGCCTTCGCCTTGCTGAGGCTGATGCGCTCGGCTACAAGCGAACGCACCAGCTTTTGCAGCGTCTCCACGTCGTCGGGCAGTGCGGCGAGATCGACGTTCATACGAGAAGAATCTAACTGACTCGCACCGTTCTCGCCGCATTTCTTGCATCGTCGAGTCAATCGGTCGCAGATCATCCGGCAATTGCCGGACGCCAGCGTTGCTCAGGCGCGCGCCAATCGACACCTTCGATCAGCAGCGACAGCTGTGCTGAGGTCAACGACAGCGTTTCGCCAGGCGCAATGCTCGGCGGCCACAGAAAGACACCATGCTCGAGCCGTTTTGTGAACAGGCAGAAGCCGGTGCCATCCCAGTAGATGATCTTGATAAGGTTGGCCCTGGTGCGACCTCGGAAGACAAACAGATGTCCGGTAAATGGATCCTGGTGCAGGACGCCTTGCACCAGCATCGCGAGACCGTCGATGCCTTTGCGCATATCGATGTAGCCCAGAGCCAGGTGCACCTTTACGTTTGGAGGAAGCAAGGCCGTCATGGCATGGCCCTCTCGGCCGCAGGTGTCGCTCCGTCGGCGATCTGCACAGTGACGAAGCCCAGCTCTTTCGCTGCGGCAACGTCCTGCTTCCATCGGCGCAGAACGCGCGGAGCGATGCCGTAGCGGCGCGAGATCTCGCTGCCGCTCGCGCCGGACCGTATCATCTCTTCAAGAATCCAACGCTTGTCGGCTTCGCTGAACCGTCGCCGATGCCCTTCACGTGGTCTTGGAACAATGGGCTCCGCTGCCGTCGAGGAGGGATAAGACCCCGGACTTACGAGGGGACTTAACGGCGGACTAAGGGGAGGACTTAAGGGGCGTCGTCGATACAACAGCTTCCGCTTGGGCGGCTGTGGCTCCACTTTAAACAACGATCGCCAGTTGCCAAACGCCTTGAGCGGAATGCCGTGCGCTTCACAATATTGACGTTGATTCAAGTCGCTACGCGTCCATGCCTCGTGATGCGCCCGCCAAAAATCCTCGCCTTGACGCCTCCACCCTCGATGTTCGCTCGTCATGCTGTTCTCTCCATCTTCAAATTGAAGACAGGAACAGATCGGGGTCGCTAACGATCGAACAAGGGTGCGAGAAATGGACGCTTACTATCTTATCTAGTCTCTCACGGGCTAAACTGACGAAATTCCCTGTAAAGCCCTGTTGGCAGCGAGTTTCGAGGGAGATTTAGTTGCGCATCACTGGCATCGCCAGCCATGCAGTCTGATTTTTTCTGGAAATCTCCGAAGAATTAACGAAAGGCCCGCCAATAGCGGGCTTTTGTGCATTCAGCTTCGCCTCCGCGAGTCCATTTCATGGTCATAGGCAATTGAAATGCCGAAAGTCTCCGGCCGACGCCCCGATTCAGTGCGGGCGCTGCAAAGAAAAGAGCTGAAAGGATATCGAATCGCTGCGATTGCATTTTTGTGGGGTCTAATCCGGAGAGGTCACTCTCGAGTAGTACTCGTGGCGTCGCCGCCTCGATGAAAAGCGGGCTAAGTAATCCACGCGGCTCTCGTCTAGGGTCAGGACCGTGGCCCCGCCGAGATATTCGGACATGCCGCTCACGCGCGTTTAGAGCCCAATGGCCCGCAACCGCCGGACGAGCCAAAGGCCATCTTGCTGTATTTGTTGTTTTTAATCACACTCGCCCTCATAGGTTGCGGGAATTATCCTTTCGTGTCTGCCCGCCGATGTCGGCTGAAGAGCACAACCAAGCCCTTCCGGTTCAGGCGCCGCGCAGGAATGATCGGGCAGCTTTTCTAAGAGTCAGTAATTCCACTGGACCTGGACTCTCACGGCATCAGCCCTGAATTGGTTGTAAGGGGTATTCAGGACGTCGGTACGATTCATCATGTGATACTCAGCTGTGAGCTCAATTGCTTTGGTAACTTGCCATTCCACGCCAAACTCCCAGTCATTGACGAGGTTTCTCGGGGCGTTGCGCTCAAATTTCTGACCGCCCTCGTAGTATTGCCATTTGACGAACGGAAACATGATTCCCCAAGGTCCACCATCGTATTTGTATGTGGCCTGGACATACCCACCGTTCAGCGGGGAGTCCGTAATCAACCTCTGAGGGTCGTTTAACTGAGGTCCCCGTCCCCAATTCCATTCTGCTTGCAACCCGAAAGGCTGCGGATAAAGGACAGCATGCACCGCGACACGCTTGCGGAAGGCTGCCTAACTTCCTCTCTGCACGGACTGACTGCTTTCTTGATCCGGAAACCTTCGAGTAGGTGCATCATACATCCGTCAGTGGTTGGTTGTAAAAATGACCTGCCCGCGTACTCACCTTTTCGCTCAGGCGACGGTTAGTGCGTTGCTGCCCATGCGTGATTGACCCACCCTCCTTAGCTACCGCTGCCTCATGGTTGGGGGCGTTAAGCAGGACCGGCCGATCCAAAAGTCAGATCGCGCGCTTGCAAGACAGGACCGTTATCGTCACGAACCTCAACCGCTAAGAAGCCGCTCTGGCCGTCAATGCGACGACTACGGATGGCGTGGCCGTGAGTGCAGAATGAACAAACTGAAAATGGACTCGCTTTCACTACAATATTTCGAAACACTCGCTGGGACTGACGCGTGTTGGAGGTGGCTCTGATGGTACGAGCTCCATTTTTAATATTTGCCTTGTTGCTGGCCGGCTTGCTTTCCGGTTGTGACGCCAAACCGGCGGCGAGCACCAATCCTCCTCCGCTGCCATCCGTCACCGTTTCGAAACCAATTCAGAAGTCGATTACCGAATGGGATGAATACACTGGTCGGTTCGAAGCGCTGAAGACAGTCGTTGTTCGTGCACGCGTCTCCGGTTTCATAGACTCCATTCATTTTAAGGACGGTCAGATTGTCAAAGAAGGTGATCTCCTGTTCGTGATCGACCAGCGGCCCTATAAACTCGCGGTCGATCAGGCTAAGTCCGATCTCGAACGTGCGCGAGCCAAGCTTGATATCGCCACGGCCGACGTGGAGCGGGGGGCGCCGCTAATCAGCCATCAGACCTTAACCGCGCGTGAGTTCGACACGCGAAGGTCCACGCAGCGCGAGGCCGCAGGCGGAGTTGGCGCGGCAGAAGCTGCGCTCAAACAAGCCGAGCTCAACCTCGAATGGAGCGAGGTCCGCGCCCCCATAGCCGGGCGTATTTCCGATCGGCGCGTCGATGCCGGAAATCTAATCACGGGTGGGCAGAGCGGGGCGACGTTGCTGACCGTAATTGTTTCGCTTGATCCCATTCACTTCATATTCGATGGCAGCGAATCTGATCTTCTGCACTACCTGCGTCTTGCTGCATCCGGAGGGCGACAATCGTCGCGCGACGTGGAGAACCCGGTTTCCGTTCGTCTCGCCGACGAGACTGATTTCAAGCACACGGGCCGAATGGATTTCGTCGATAACGCCATTAACCCGAAGACAGGTACGATTCGCGGTCGTGCCATCTTCGATAACAAGGATGGATTGCTGACGCCGGGTTTTTTTGGACGGCTGCGGCTGTACGGCGGAAACAGCGAAGCATTCCTGATTCCGGATAGCGCGATCGTGTCCGATCAGGCGAGCAAGATCGTATTCGCGGTCGCTGAAGACGGCACGGTTGGCGTCAAGAAAATAGAACTGGGCCCGATCGTCGATGGACTGCGCGTCGTTCGCTCGGGCCTTGCGCCAAATGACCGTATCGTGATCGAAGGTTTAGCCCGCGCGCGGCCCGGACAAAAGGTCGAGGCCGAGGACGGAACGATCAAGGCCGCCGCGAAATAAGCGTCGCTCGGCGTGGGGTGGTGAGGTTCGAATGCGCTTTTCTCATTTCTTCATCGACAGACCAATCTTCGCTAGCGTGCTTTCAATTATCGTGACGCTTGTTGGTGCGATCGCTCTTCGCGCGCTTCCGATTACTGAATATCCTGAAATCGCTCCGCCCACTATCCAGGTGACGGCGACGTATGCTGGCGCCGCGGCGGATATCGCGGCGGATACGGTGGCTTCGCCAATAGAGCAGGAGATCAACGGCGTCGACAACATGATCTACATGGTGTCGCAATCGACGGGCGACGGCACGACACAGATTAACGTCGTCTTCAAACCCGGTACAAATATCGACGACGCGCAGGTCTTGGTGCAGAATCGAGTCTCGATCGCGTTGCCGCGTTTGCCGGAAGAGGTGCAGCGTATCGGCGTAACCGTCAAAAAGAAGTCACCTGACCTGATGATGGTGATTCATTTGATTTCGCCCGATGGCACGCTCGACCAAGCGTATATCTCGAACTACGCGACTATCAATATTAAAGACGTGCTAACCCGGGTCGACGGGGTTGGTGATACGATCGTGTTCGGCGCGCGTGACTATTCCATGCGCATTTGGCTTGATCCGGCCAAAGTGCAATCGCGCGGTTTGACCGCGAGCGATGTGATCACCGCATTGCGTGGCGCTAATATTCAGGTTGCCGCTGGCGCGATCAATCAGCCGCCCGCGAAGTCGCCGGTTGGATTCGAGCTGGCGGTGCAGACATTGGGTCGGCTCTCCAGTCCGGAGCAGTTTAGCGAGGTCATTGTCGCGACGGATCAGGATGGCCGGGTGACGCGCGTGCGGGATATCGCCCGTGTGGAACTGGGCGCTTATACTTACACCACGAATGCTTATCTTGACGGCAAGGTCGCAACCGGAGTCGGCATTTACCAGCGTCCCGGCTCAAATGCGCTCAAGACCGCAGCCGCTGTAATCGCGACGATGGACGACCTTGCGAAGAATTTTCCCCCCGGTCTTAGCTACCGCATCGCATACAACACCACCCAATTTATCGAGCAATCAGTTCACGAGGTGATCAAGACCTTGTTCGAAGCACTGGTTCTTGTCGTACTCGTCATCATTCTTTTCTTGCAGACCTGGCGCGCCGCGATCATTCCTGTGGTCGCTATTCCGGTGTCGCTGATCGGTACGTTCTTCGTGTTGGCCACCTTTGGTTTCTCGCTGAATAACCTGACTCTCTTTGGACTTGTCTTGGCTATTGGCATCGTAGTGGACGACGCTATCGTCGTGGTAGAGAACGTCGAACGTTATCTTCGCCAGGGCCTGAGCCCGCGTGACGCCGCACACAAAACCATGGATGAGGTAGGTGGCGCACTGGTTGCAATTGCTCTGGTTCTTTGCGCTGTATTCATTCCCACCGCATACATCACTGGCATTTCCGGCGCGTTCTATCGACAATTCGCCATCACCATTGCGTCTTCCACGATCATCTCGGCCATCGTGTCATTGACGCTATCGCCAGCGCTAGCTGCGCTGTTTCTGCGACCGCATGATCATGAGGAAAAGCCTGGCTTTTGGATGACCATCGGCCGACCGTTCAATGCCTTCTTTACCGTATTCAACAATGGGTTTGAGAAGCTTTCGAACGGTTATGCGGGATTGACACGACGGATCGTGCGAGTCGTGGCGTTGATGCTCCTAGTCTATGTCGGTCTGATTGGCCTGGCCTACTTCCAAATGTCTCGCACGCCGTCTGGGTTTATCCCACCGCTGGATCGTGGCTATTTCATCACGGCCATCACTTTGCCGCCGGGATCTAGTCTCGAACGCACCGACGCCGTTATGCGCAAGGCGTCGGACCGTCTCTTATCACGGCCAGGAGTCGCCCACACCGTGACTTTCGCCGGGTTCGACGGCGCGACTTTCACCAACGCTCCCAATTCCGGCGTCATCTTCGTCACTCTCAAGCCTTTTGAAGAACGGGAAAAAGATAAGCTTAAGACTGAAAGGATCCTTGATGATCTGCGCGCGCAGATGCAAGCGTTGCGCGAGGCTTTCGTTCTAGTCATTCCACCACCTTCGGTCCCCGGCATCGGCACGGGCGGCGGCTTTAAATTGTATGTCCAAGATCGCGGCGGTCGCGGCCCCCGTGCGCTTGAGCGAGTCGTCAATGCGATCACTGGTTTGGCCAATAAGACTCCTGGGCTCGTTCAGGTCTTTACGTTATTCAACGCCTCGACGCCGCAGGTTTTTGCCGACATCGACCGTACGAAGGCCGAAATGCTCGGTGTGCCGATATCGCGTTTCTTCGACACGCTGTCGACCTATATGGGGTCGACCTATGTCAATGATTTTAACATTCTGGGGCGCACTTATCGGGTGACAGCGCAGGCCGACAACCCATTCCGGCTTTCGACGCGCGATGTGGAAGCCTTACGGACCCGCTCGAACGCGGCGGAAATGGTGCCGCTTGGTGCGGTTGCGACTTTCCGCGACATTACCGGGCCGTACCGCGTCCCGCGCTACAATCTCTTTCCCGCCGCAGAGGTGCAAGGTGCCACGATCCCAGGGTTTTCGACCGGCCAGGCGATCGGTGCTATGGAAGATATTCTCGCCAAGAACTTGCCGTCCGGCTTTGGCTTCGAATGGACCGAGATCGCTTTGCAGGAGAAAGTTGCTGGAAATACCGCCGTTGTCGCATTCGGCTTTGCGGTGGTGTTCGTGTTTCTATTGCTGGCCGCACAATATGAAAGTGTATTGCTGCCACTTGCAGTAATCTTGATTGTGCCGATGTGCCTGCTTGCGGCAGTGACCGGCGTGCTGTTGCGCGGCATGGACAACAACATCCTCACTCAAATCGGCTTTGTGGTGCTCATCGGCCTCTCCTCAAAGAATGCCATTCTCATCGTCGAATTTGCCCGGCAAGCGGAGAATGACGGCGCCAGTCGCTGGGATGCAGCAGTACAGGCGGCGCGTACCCGGCTTCGCCCGATCCTGATGACCTCGATTGCGTTCATCCTTGGCGTCGTACCATTGGTGATCGCCACCGGCGCAGGTGCCGAACTTCGACAGGCTCTCGGGACCGCCGTCTTCTTTGGAATGCTTGGCGTTACGCTGTTTGGCCTCGTGTTCACGCCTCTATTCTATGTCTTGGTGCGCTGGATTGCGTCAACTTTCTCCCGCCGCGGTACGGCCGACACGACGCAACATCCTTCATAACTGCGTCGCCGTCATGGCACGTTTACATCGAAACGCCTCGCCGAAGACGTGGAGCGAGTTCGGATACGCGGTAGCCGCGACGATTCTCAGCAAGACGCCTCCCTTTTCTTGCAGGAGCGAGCGCGAAGTAGCAGGTGTGTTTTGCGGCGTGTTCGGGCAGTACCGTTCCTTGGATGTGCAGCCCTGGCAGTCGGACTTGCTCCCGCGCGGTAGAGTCGCGTCCCATCCTTGGTGATGCCTGAGCGCGGTGTTGCGTAGGTCCGTCTGAACTGTACCAGCAACTTGCCCTGCGGGCAGGTGTAATGGTTGCGATCCGCGACGAAGTCAGATCGCGAGAATGTGCCGTCGGTCCGGTTCAACTTGCCGAACATCGGGATATGCGACTCGATCGATCTGCCGCTCCTTGACTAGCCAAGCGGGGTTCGCTGCCGAGCCATAGGCACTGTCGGCGGCAAGATGCCGGGGCTTGAAGATATCAACTTCGTTGCGCGGCCCAGTAGCCCGAGCATCGCTCATTCCCCGCGTGGCCGTTCCATGTCCCGCGGCCAGAAACACTGGAGAGTCGGCCGGAGCCGGAGGCGTATTTATCCTGAACGGTCACCGAAGCGCGAACCGCGCCAGATTTCGTGACGTATCCTCTGAACCTTACGAGATTAGGATGCGTCACAACTCCGTTAGAAATATTGACGGTGAAGTTGTAGGTAGGATCGCACGCGCCTCGTTGCGTCACGAAGACGAGGTCCCAAGAACCATCATAAGCCGATCGCGCGTTTGCGGTATGCGATAGGACAACAAAACAGATTATTGCCATCGCGCAGAGCGAAAGCATTTTCATAATGATTTCTCCCAACGTTAGCGTACTCCTTTAACGAAACTAAGTTCCTTGAACGATTTTCAAAAGGCCTGAATGGCGATGCAGCCCGGGAAGTTAAAGCAAAGTTATTCGTCGAAATTGCTTTGATTGCCCGGCTGAACCGTTCCGAAGGCGACAACGTAGGTCATGTTTGCCATGTCGTTCGCTGCGCCGCTGATATCCATGTCGCCATGCGAGTGCCCGACCAAGACGGCAGGCGTGGTGATGGTGGCGAGAAGGTTGCGCACGCTGTTGGCGTCGCGCTTGACACTTCGCGGCGGGTTGGCGGCCTCGACGACGGGGTAACGGTCCCAATGTGATGTCTGCGATCGGACTTGGTTCGTCACGGTCGAAACCCCGAGTAAGAACGTCGTGGCGGGTGGTCAGGCGGTCGCTGCGAGGCTTGAACCTATGCCACCGGCCTTGCGCTGGTTGTCGATGCTGAATGTGCCGGCGCCAAATGCCGCGATCTGCAGAAGCCCGCCTGCCATCATCACGTTCTTGAGGAAATGGATCGTCTGGTTCTGGTCGGCGAAGTTGCTGTGGAACGACAGTGCCGCTGCGATCGAGAACAGGGCAAGGGCGGCGGCGACGGCGCGGGCGTGATACCCGGCAATGAGAAGTAGGCCGCCACCAAGCTCGACGGCCACGGTCACCGCATAGGCAAGCGGCGGAATTGGCAAGCCAACCGCGCTGATCATCGCGGTGGTGGCGCTATAGGCACTGAGCTTGCTCAAGCCGCTCATTGCAAAGGGAAGACCGATCATCAGCCGACCGGCGAAGGGAAGATAGCGGATAATGCTCATGGCAATGGCTCCTGGAATTGGAACGTTCTATTGAGTTGGGGCTTGGCGGTCCTGAACTGCCCGCGCTGCGCAGCTCGATCTGTGACGGACAACGTCGCGAGGCTCAGGCGGCGGCGACCTCAAGCGCGGGATAATCGGTGTAGCCTTGTGAGGTGCCGCCAAAGAAGGTGGTGTGGTCCGCCTGATTCATCGGCGCATCGCTCTTGAGCCGCGCGACGAAATCAGGATTGGCCAGCACCATCTGGCCGTAAGCCTCAAGGTCGGCCAGTCCCGAAGCCACATCAGCGCCGATTTGCTCGCGCGGGCGTCCGGGCCTGTTCAGGATCAGCGCCTGCTTCCATCGCGCGCGCAGGTCGGCCATCAGTCTATCGTTGCCGTTGTGCATGACGTGGATGTAGGCAAGGCCGAGCTTGTCGAGTTGGGCGACGAGATGGCGATAGAGATCGGGACCGCTCGCTCCCTCGTCGAGTCCGCCGAGGGGTGATCCGGGAGACAGGCGGATGGCCGTCCGGTCGGCGCCGATTTCCTCTGCGATTTCCTTGGTGACTTCGATCGCGAAGCGGGTGCGGTTCTCGATCGAGCCGCCATATTGGTCGGTGCGCGTGTTGGCGTTCGGGGCGAAGAACTGCTGAACGAGGTAGCCGTTGGCGCCGTGGATCTCGACGCCGTCGGCGCCAGCCTCAATGGCCGCGCGCGCCGCGTGACGGAAGTCGGCAACGGTCTGGTGGATGTCTTCAGTCGACAATGCGCGCGGCGCCGGAATCTCCTGCATCCCTGTTGCGGTGAACGTCTGCGATGCGGGTGCGATTGCGGATGGCGCAACAGCTTGGCGATGGTGCGGCGTGTTGTCGGGATGCGACATCCGCCCGGCATGCATGAGCTGGATGAAGATTCGACCGCCTTTGTTATGCACGGCCGTTGTCACCTTCTTCCATCCCGCGACGTGCGCCGCTGTGTAGATGCCCGGCGTCGTCAGGTAGCCTTGCCCGTCGTCCGAAGGCTGCGTGCCTTCCGCGACGATCAGGCCGACGCCGGCGCGCTGCGCATAATACTCGGCCGCGAGGTCTCCCGGTGTGCCGTCGGGCTTGGCGCGGCTTCGGGTCATCGGGGACATGACCAGACGGTTTTGCAAGACGTAGCGTCCGAGACGGACCGGCGTGAATGTGTGGATGCGAAGTGTCATCGTGTGCTCCTTCGGCTGCTTGGGCAGCGGCGTTGCCTTCACGCACAATATGAGGGATGGTTTATATCGGGTGGAGCCAGTATATTTTGATATTATCTATCGGCTGCACCGATGGAGTGATCGATGCTTGAAAGCGTGTCGTTCGACCAGTTGCGGATGTTCGTGGCCTCTGCCGATGAAGGCAGCTTTTCGGCCGCAGCGCGCCGCGTGCGAAGAACCCAGTCAGCGGTGAGCGAAGCGATTCTGAGTCTGGAGGCTCAGCTTGGCGTCGTGCTGTTCGATCGTGCGGGGCGTTATCCCAGGCTGACGAAGGAAGGTGTTGTCCTGCTGGCGGATGCGCGCGCGGTAATCACCGGCGTCGACGCCATGAAGGCGCGGGCGAAGGGGATTGCTGGCGGGCTCGAGGCCGAGTTGACGGCTGTCCTCGACGTGTTTCTGCCGATAGAGGTGATCGCCGAGGCTGCGCGAGAATTTCGTATCCAGTTTCCGGCGACGCCGTTGCGTCTCTATGTCGAGGCGCTCGGTGGCGCGGTGCAGCCGGTTTTGGATGGGCGAGCGAGTTTTGGTGTTGTGGGTTCTCTGCCGACGCTTCCAACCGGTTTGATCAAGGAGCGCCTGTTCGATGTCAAACTGATGATGGTTGCTGCAGCGAGCCATCCTCTTGCATCCTACCGTGGCATTATCCCGAAAGAGGAGTTGGCGCGGCATGTGCAGCTGGTCCTGACGGATCGATCCACGCTCACGGAAGGCCGCAACATCGGCGTGATGTCGCCGTCTACCTGGCGCCTGGCGGACCTCTTTGCGAAACATGCCTTCCTTGTCAGTGGCCTGGGATTTGGGGGCATGCCCCTGCACACCGTGGCAAGGGATATTGCCGAAGGACGGCTCGCCGAGCTTTCGATCGAAGAGGCGCCGCCTGGAGGGCTGCCTCTTCCCATGTTTGCTGTTTATCGGGAAGGCGAACCTCCAGGACCGGCCGGGCGATGGATCATCGAGCGCTTAAAGAAATGCTCGGAAGGCGTTGCGGCGAAGGAGGGGCCGCGAGCATGCTAAACGGAGCGCGCCGTTAGGGTTGCAGGATTCTAAATACGAGCTGCTGCCGGCTTGTTGGACGGCTGACATGAAATGCATGTTGTTGTTCTAAGGCAGTATCCTATGTGCGCCGGGCGCATCTGGCAGCGAGGATCGCTTCCATCTGCTCGACCAGTTCCGACGCGGGTCCTGCGCGTTCCCAGGCGTAGATGGAGACGGCCATCGCAGGCTCCGTGCCGAAAGGCGCATATTGCCGAACGTGATATCCGACTGTCGCGCTCCTCGGGAGAAGGGACAGGCCGAGCCCGGCCTCCACCGCGACCAGCACATTGTGAAGGCTGCTGCCGGAAAAGGCGATGTACCAGCCAAGCTGCTCGCGCTCGATGCGCTCGAACATTGCCTCTCGGTAAAGGCCGCCCGGGGGAAAAGCGACCAGCGGGATCGGATTGGGCCACGCATCAGGTGCGTCAGTGCGTTCGAACCATGCCATGATTTCGGGGAACGTCGCGCGGCAATCGGGTTCCGCCTTGGCCTCCTTGACGATCGCGATGTCGAACTCGCCGGCGCGATAGCGCCTGGTCAGATCGCGGCTCAAGCCGGCGGTCACGTCCAGTTGGATTTCACGGTGGCGCCTCGCGAAGTCGCCGAACACTTTTGCCATCGCGGCGCTGACGATATCCTCGGGAACGCCGATACGGATGGATGTCGTGCCGGCCGGATCGCCGAGAGCTGATTCCGCCTCTTGCTGGAGAGCCAGGATTCTCCGGGCATAACCCAGGAGTCGTTCGCCGGCTGCCGTCGGCTCGACCGGTCGCGCCGCGCGGTCGACCAACCTCAATCCCACCGCGTCTTCGAGCCGGCCGAGCTGTTGGCTTATGGTGGATTGCGTCATGTTCAGCCGTTCCGCCGCCAGCGTGAAGCTGGCCGCGTCGACGATGGCGGTGAAAGCGCGAAGAAGTCGTGGATCGAGCATTTTCCACCTTGGAGCAGGCTTACGGATTGGAACGATCGATCATTTATAACCATAATATAGTTGATCTGAATATTTAATTTCCAAATACATGCTTCCCGTCCTATCTCGACGTCATGGCTGGCAACCTCGGCGATCACGTGGGGCAGGCAACCTGACTCCATCATCACAGGAAACAGACGATGCTTCGACGTTCCGTCCTTGTAGGTGTCGCTTCCCTGTTGTTGACGGCCGCCCCTCTCGTTGCGGCAGGAGAGACCATGCGTGGAACCTCGTTGTTTTTGGCGGCGGGCAAGAATGATGTCGCCGCCATTAAAATACGTCTCGCGGACGGCGTGCAGATCGATGCGCGCGACGACAGCGGAGCGACCGCGCTGCTGGTTGCAACCCACGTCAACGGAATCGAGGCGGCTAGGGCGTTGATCGAGGCTGGCGCCGACGTCAACGCCAAGGACAAGATCGAGGACAGCCCGTATCTCTATGCCGGAGCGCGCGGCCATCTCGACATCCTGAAGATGACTTTGGCGCACGGTGCCGACCTGAAGAGCGTCAATCGCTACGGCGGCACAGCGCTCATACCGGCTTCGGAGCGCGGTCATGTCGAGACGGTGCGCACGCTGATTGAAGCGGGAGTCGATGTCGATCACGTCAACAGGCTCGGTTGGACCGCGCTACTGGAGGCGATCATCCTCGGCGACGGCGGCAAGCGGCACCAGAAGATCGTCGATCTGCTCGTCAAGGCCGGGGCCGATGTCAATCTGGCCGACGGCAAGGGCGTGACGCCGCTCCAGCACGCCCGCGCGTACGGCCACGATGCGATCGAGCGGATTCTCGCCGTCGCCGGAGCACACTGACGAAGGAAGGCGCCATGAATGACAAGATGAGCGACGCGGCGAGCGATGCAGTGAGATTCTTAAGCGAAGCCGTCGAACTGGCCCGCGCCAATATCGGCACGGGCGGCCGCCCGTTCGGCGCAGTGGTGGTCAGGGACGGCTTGTCCATCGCTACCGGGGTGAACGAGATCCACACGGCTAACGACCCGACCGCACATGCCGAGATGACAGCGATCCGTGCTGCCAGTCGCAAGCTCGGGTCGCCCGACCTCGGCGGCTGCACCGTCTACGCCAGCGGTCACCCTTGCCCGATGTGCATGGCAGCGATGCGGCTGTCCGGCGTCGACAAGGTATTCTACGCCTATTCCAATGAAGATGGCGCACCGTTCGGGCTTTCTAGCGCGGCGGTTTACGAAGACCTTGCCAGACCTTTCCCTGAGCAATCCATAGCGATCCGCTATGTGCCAGTGCGGCCGGAGGAGCAGACGGATCTCTATGAACAATGGGCGCAAGCGCGCAGCGGAGGGTAGGGCAATGACACGCGCAACGACAACCGGCCGTGTCCTGCTGCTCGCGGCCGTCGCCCTTGTCGGGCTCAATCTGCGCCCGTTCATCACAGGCATCGGGCCGCTGGCAGCCGATATCAGCGCGCAGACCGGCCTCGACCTGAAGGGCATCTCGCTGCTTACGCTGGTGCCGATGCTCCTGATGGGGATATTCGCCTTTGCCGGGCCTTTCCTGCAGTCCCGCATCGGTGCGCGGCGCTCGGTTATCGTTTCCCTCGTGGTGCTCGTCCTCGGCTCTGGCCTGCGCCTGTTCGCGACGAACGGCTGGCAGATGGTCGGAACGGCGGCGCTGCTCGGTCTGGGCGTGGCGGTTATTCAGGCGGTGTTTCCCGGCATCATCAAGCAGCAGTTCCCGCGTCATGTCGGCGTCGTCATGGGACTTTACTCGGCGATGCTGATGGGCGGCGGTGCGCTCGGCGCGCAGGCCGCGCCGCTGATCGCGGCAGCCGCCGGAGACTGGCACGTCGGCCTTGCCTGGATGGTCGTTCCGGCTGTGCTAGCACTGTCGCTGGCGGCGTTTTGTCTGCCGCGCGACACCATCGCGCGGCAGAGCCGCGCAAGTGCGATGGTCTTGCTGAGGCGGCCGCGCGTTTGGCTGCTGATGGCGTGCTTCGGCCTCGTCAATGGCGGTTACTCGACCGTCGTGGCGTGGCTGGCTCCCTTCTATCGCGAGCACGGATGGAGCGCCGCAGCCAGCGGGAGCCTGCTGGCGATCATGGCAGCGTGCCAGGCTCTCGCGGCGCTTGTGCTACCCATGCTCGCCAAGGGCGAGGACCGGCGGCCGTGGCTGTGGCTAACGCTGGCGATGCAGGCGGCCGGCTTCGCTGCGCTGGCGTTCTGGCCCGAGGTGGCGCCGCTCGCCTCGGCAATGCTGCTCGGCGCGGGACTAGGAGGCTGTTTCGCCATATCGATGATCGTGGCGCTCGACCACCTAGCCGATCCGGCCGAGGCCGGGGCGCTGTCGGCGCTGATGCAGGGCGGCGGCTTCCTGATCACGGCGCTGCCGCCATGGATCGTCGCGATGTTGCACGATCTCACCGGCAGCTTCATGGCCGGCTGGCTGCTGCACCTCGCTTCAGTCGCCGTTGTTGTCGTTCTGTACTGGCGCATGAATCCGGGAAGCTATGCAGCGGCGATGAGCCTGCCCGCGGTTTCGATAACACTTTTGAACGGTTCGTCGGCGGACAAACCGATGAATAAAAAGACAGCGCGTGCTTAAGTGCGCAATTCCCTGATTGCGGGCACCTTCACCCGCTGACCCTGTGTCGTTCGTTTAAGGAAGCCCAAAGTCATGTGTCGAAAATCATCGTGATTTAACTCGAATAAATTCGACACTTTCGATTCCGTCCTTAGGAAACCGTCTGTAGTTAAGGTCTGGCCAATCAGCGCATCGAAAGTAGGCGAATCCAATGGGCCTGAGCCAGATTACCCTGACGAGCTACGACACGGTGGTTGCGGTCACCCAGGATACGATCAACGAGATGCTGGCCGTCTTCTTGAGCACGCTCCAGAAGCAGGTGGCTCTCTACTATACGGTCGACAACAACGGCAACTACGTGCCGACGACGCCCGAAAACGCTGTGTATATCTTCACCGGGACGCTCGACTACACGCTCGACGCCAATGGCAACCCGGTGAACATGGTGGTCCTGAACTCGCAGATCGGACCGCAGACGGTGCTCTACAACATCACCTTCAGCAATGCCGAGTTCAAGTCGACGGTGGCCCCGACATTCGACATCACGCAGCAGGGCGGCAGCCCGTGGATCATTTCTTTTCAGGTGAACCTGAGCCAAGTGAGCGCGGCTCTGTCGAATTTGCCCGCTTCGGCACAGGCGACCATTCAGAAAGCTACCACTGGGCTCGACCCGAACATCTTCTCGATCCAGCAGCTCTATATCGACCTGAATACTGCCGTGTTCGACTCGCTTCAGAACATAAACGGCATGAACACCTTCGCGGAAAGCATCTTTCAGGGGATCATGCGTAGCTACCTGGCCAGTCTGCAGGCGCAGAAGGGGATCGTTTTTGGCTATTCGGTGGTGGCTGCGGGGTTGAACACCGCGTTGGTTCCGACCTTTATGCCGACGGCACTCGACTTCTGCGTCTCGCCCTATACCGACGCGAACGGGCAACACTCAGATCCGCAAGCCGATACCCTCAACTACCTGCTGATGGTGAGCGGGAGGGCGCTGCCGCCACAGCCGCCGGATGGATTTCCGTTCAACTTCGTGGATGTCGACAGCAACGATATTCCGCTCGAACAAGGCGCCATGGCGATCCGTAGCGGGGCTATACGTCGGATTCCTGATCAACCAGCTCAGTCCGATCCTGCAATCGATCTCGCCGGTGGCCTATGTGAAGGCCAACGGCAACGAGACTGTGTACGACCAGACCATGCAGCTCAATGCCGGGGTCAGCCACACGTTCACCCCGGTCAATCCGCCACAAGACGGCGTGGTTGCGAACTTCTCCTACGCCTCACCGCAAGCTTCCGACAACACTAGCTTCGTCGGAGGAACGTGCTCGGTGACCCTGACCTACAGTTCAACCTGTTCAGTGAGCTTGAGCGGGCCGCTGGTGACGATCGCGGGTTCGTCGGTCGTTTCCGCGCAGACCGACTCTTCGGTGATGGGCAGTGTGTTCGACGTGATCATGCCGCCGACCACCTACGCCTGGAGCGTCGACTTGCTGCTCGAAATGGACCCGTCGAACAACGGTCAGCTGAACTACGCGATCCAGAATGCGAATTTCAGCAGCCCTCCCACCGTCGCGCCGGAACATCAGAGTGCGTGGGACAAGTTCTTTAGCAGTGTCGGCGGCGCGTTCCAGCAATTCGTCGATGATCCCGGCGACATTCGCGGGACTGTGCAATCGCAGGTGATGAACAGTATCCAGCCGGCGTTGGTGGCAGCGATCCAGGGCGCGAACAATTTTGTGTTTCCTGGCGGAGGAACGTTCCTGTTCAAGGATACAACGTTCACCGCCACCGACGATCTGGCGGCTGACATTACCTACCAGACCCCCGCAGCGGCCGAGCCCGCCTCGGTCTAGGGTCTATTCATTTACAGGTTCCGAGGGCCTGCAAACGGCGTTTTTCTTTTCCGATGTTTACGTACCTCTATGTGTACTCGCTTCGGTTCTCGAAAAACTCTTCGGCTCCTCAAGCCTGAATCTCGACAGACCCCTGGCCGCTTTGCGCCGCACCGAGCCCAGGTCGCCAAGACCGCGAACGCTTGAAGAGAGAACCGCCATGTTCACACTGAACCCGTCCACCGAATTGATGAAGTCGCACAAGGCGGCCCAAGTGTTGTCCGACCAATCCGCGTTCGATGTGCTGCAAAGCTCGGGCGGATTGTCGCTGTTTTTCGGCATCGGCGATACAAGCATCCTGTATTTGAACGCGGAGCAGACCGCGGTCGCCACGGGCTGGACCCCCATCGATCTCACGACGGAGCTGGGGGCGAATTTCCCCGGGCAGACGATCTCGGCGAAGTCGTTCGCCGTGGCGCAGGACCCAACGACAGCCAACATCACCATCGCGCAGATCGTGCACGTGGCCGAGACTAACAGCGATGCGCTATTCGTGATGAGCGGGTTGTCGAATGCTCCCAATGCGCCCTGGATGCAGTCATCGGCCAATCGGACCTGGGTCGCGCGCGCCTATGACGACAGCACAAATCCCCAGACGGTACTCAACCTGGCCTATGTGACAATTCCTGATGGACCGGATTCTGCGGAGGCGGGCTATGTACTCGCCGGTTTAGTGAGCGCGAGCACCGGCTTCATCCAGGACTACATCGTTAACCTGACGGCGACCTCGAATGTCTGGACCGTATTCCCGAATCCGGAAAACTTCGACACGCTGAACGATATAGCGACGGGGGCTCCGGCCGGAGCCCAGTATGGCGGTTTGTACCAGCTCTACTCGCTGAGCGGTGGCGTATCGCTGACGTTCACGCCGTGGCGCGGCATTTTCCCGGGACCGCCACCGGCTACCAAGCTGACGGTTCCAGCAGGCGCTTCGGCGCTGTCGACCACGCCGACCGGCGCCGGTGGCAGCACGGATCTCTATGTCGCTGCGACGGGCGGCATTTACCTGTTCCCGGCGGCTGGTCAGGCGAGCGGCGCCTCGGGCATCCAGATCATCTCCGATGACTCGATCGTCGATGTGGTGTCGCTGGGGGCCAACCTGGCCGGCAATCAACTGAGTATCTGGGGACGCACGGACGCTGGCGTCGTCTTTTATTCGCGCTGCGCGTTGGGCTCACAATCGGACCCCACCGGGTGGTCGGCACCCATTCCCCTGCTGACCGGCGTCGATCAGCTGGCCACGATGCTCGATCTGAGCACCGGCGCCAGCGTGCTCTATTCGCACACCAGCGGCCAGCAAGTGGTGAAGCTGCAGCAGGATCCGGTCACCACGCAATGGCGGCAGTCGTCGATCCTGCTGCCGGCCCTGTCGATCGACGACGTCTGCGAATTCTACACCTACACGACGCGCGTCGCGGTGGTGGACGAGAATCAGCTCCCTCTCGTCGGCCAGCAGTTTACGATCACCTCGACCAGCCCCTGCGGCGTCTACATCGAAGATGTGTACATGCAGCTTTCGCCGACGATAGCGTTGCCGGTGACCGCCGACATGCAAGGGTCGGTGACGATCGTGCAGGAGACGCAGACGCTGGGCGCGATCTGCTTCAACCTGGCGCAAGGCGACGGATCGCTCGTCAACGTGAACCCGATGCTGGCGACCATCAACCGCATGAGCGGCATCCAGAACGGCGCGCAACTGGCGGCGGTGCAGGTCACCGACGAGAATGGCAACACCACGCCGCTGGTGCCCGCGGGAACAGCTTCCGGCAATACCGACGCGGTGGCTCAGGGAATCGCGCAGTTCGTGAAAACCGCTGCGACGCTGCCGCAGAACGGAACATCGTCCAGCGGCGCGCAGTCGCTGCTGTCGCGGACGGCCGCCGCGCCAAAGCCCTTCGACGCCACCCAGGGAAGCGTGTGGGGCATCAAATTCGACAATGGCAACCTTTCCTACTTCGAAGGATCGCAGCAGATGGCGGCGGCCGGGCTGGCCACTGCGTTGCCGGCCGGAAAGTTGGGCGGCATAGGCGGCGCGATCGAGGCCTTCGCGGGCGACATCTTCAAGTGGCTGGAACACGCGATCGACAAGGTGAAGAAGTTCTTCGTGCAGGCCATCGGCGACGTGACGCACTTTTTCATCCAGATCGGCGAGAAGCTGTATCACTTCGTCATGGAGGCCATCGACGACGTCGCTCATGGGATCCAGTTCATCCTGAACGCGATCAAGGTGGCTTGGGACAAGATCGTCCAATGGGTCGGCTTCATCTTCTCGTGGAACGACATCGTGCGCACCCACAAGGTGCTGAAGAACATCTTCAAATGCTACATCGCCGAGGCGATCGCCAGCATCGCGACGGTCAAGGCGGATATCCAGGCCGGCTTCACCGAGGTTCAGAACGTGGTCGACACCTGGGCCGGATTGGTGCCCGACAACAACGTCAGCGCGGCCAGCCTGTCGAAAAACAACGCGCCGCCGCAAGGAAGTTCGACCCCGCAGGCGAACTACGGCGCTCAACACGTCAAGTCCAGCGGAAGCAGCGCCGCGACCTCGTACTCGCCGGCAGCGCCGGGCAGCAGCGTCGCGGACCAGTTGATGGCGGCGCTGACCGAGGCGTTCCGATCCGAGGAGGACAACTTCAAGTCCGCCTACAAGGCGATCAAGACCCAGGTCATCGACGAGATCCACACGATGACGCCGCTGGAAGCGGTGAAGAAGGTCGTGGCTATCCTGTTCGACCTGCTGCTTGAGACGGTCGAGACGCTGACGGTGGCGATCATCGACATCCTGGCCGCCCTGGCGGAAGGCGTGGCGGATTTCCTCGACGCACCGCTCGACATTCCGGTTCTGTCCTGGCTGTACTCGAAGATCAGTGGCGGCGACCAGCTCAGCCTGCTCGATCTCGCTTGCCTGATCGCGGCGATCCCGGTGACGATCGTGGTCAAAATCGTTTCCCAGGAAACGCGTTTCCCTGACGACAGCTTCACGACCTCGCTGATCGATGCGCAGAGCTTCTCCGATATCCAGGCGCTGTATCAGAACCAGCAGACGCCGACGCTTGCCGCGCGCGCGGAGGGATTGGGCGCGCAAGCGGCCTCGCCGCAGGCCGTGTCCAACCGGTTGGCCGCTATCCTGGATCTCACCGGCGGGCTGGCGGCGACGATCGGCTCCATCGGGGTCGTGGTTTTCGGCGCGCTGAAAGCGGAGACACAGGATTCGGTCGTGTTTGCGGCGCTCTACGCGGTGTCCTACCTGCCCTATGTGGCCCCGGACATCACCGGGCAGGTCGTCGGTGGCACGAAGGCGACATGGGATGTGAAAATGAACACGGCGGTCATGGCGGTGGGCACGATCAAGACCTTCGTCGATGTGGGGCTGTGCAAATACCAGGAAGGCGTCACGAAAGGCTTTCTGCAAGGCTGGAAGAAATTCTCGCCCTGGGGCGAGATGATCATCAACATCGTTTGGGAGGCGCCGGTGATCGGCAGTCTCGTGCAGAACCACGACGAGGACCAGGACTGGGCGGGCTTCGTCGGCAACACCGGCTTCAACGCCGGAGGCTGGATCACGCCCGGCACGGTCTATGGACCGGAGCCGAGCAAGGCCGGGTTCACGGCGGCGGTCGTCGGGCTGACGGGCCTCTACGGCATATTGATGCCCATACAGGGCGGCATGCTCTACGCATCGCTGATCAAAGAAGCCGGAGGAACTGCGTCGAGTGCTGATCCAACTCGATTCAGCTCTTCTGAATGACGGGCGCCACCAAGTACCGATGGAGGGTTCTCCCTTCGGCCAATACAGACGGAACATCGGGATGAACGCGCCGTCAGGAGCAGGGGAGCCAGTTCGATTCCTTGGCTCGATGCGGACGGTGTAGCCCTCGAACGTGCGCTCACGCTGTCATTGCTGCCGCCACGCTGATCGGCATCGTCGTGCTCGGGCAGATGCCGGAGTCGGTTGATGTCCTCCGCATTGCGCTGGTGGTCGCAAACGTCGGATATGACCAAACCTAAATCCATCAAACTCTAGAACTTTACGCCCAATCGCAGTGCAAAGTTGTGGATCTGGGTCGTTCCTTGAAAGCCGAGCGCGGTGGTGTAGTCGAAGCCGAGCGTGGCACCGTTGCCGACCGGGGCGTCGAAGCCGAGGCCGACCGCGACGTAGTCTCTGGTGAAGACATTAATGCCGAGCGTATAAGGCAGGCCGTTCTTGAGATCGGCATAGCCCATGCTCGCCAAGCTCGAGCCGGTAAAGTCGTGCGTGTATTCCAGCCGGCCGCGTGCTTTCAGAATGCCCCAGTCCCGAAGGAAGGCATATTCGGCACGCACTCCCACGACGCCCGCCAGCATGCTTAGGGTTTGTTTGCCGAAGGTGAGATCGTAGGAAGCAGAGCCGGTTTCAGTGAAGGCGTTGAGCTGTGTCCACGCGGCTTCCATGCGGCCGTAGGACGACACAAGGAGACGGTTGTTCTTGTATTCGTAACCGCTGATGATCGAGCCGAACACTTGGTTGCCGGACCGATCGCCGGTCGCCATGCCGCTGGTCGACGTTACGAACCGCCCGCTGCCGAAATCCAGCGCGCTATAGCCGAGCAGGCCGTCGATGAACGCGTTGTTTCGTGGGTGGTAGCTGCCGTAGATGGCGGTGCTGAAAGCCTGGCCGTTACTCCGCGTAGCGTTGGTGCCGACATCGACCGAGTCGCGTCCGTAGCCAAGACCGATGCCCGCGGTAAATCCGGGCGAGAACCGGTAGTCCGCCCCGCCGCTGACGCCGATCAGCGTGTGGCCAAGGCCGATATTGTATCTGTTCGTCGTGCCGAAGTTAACGAACCCGCCGGTCCACAGGGCGAGGTCGCTCGGCGACCCGCTCTTGGGCGGCGGCGTTTTGCTTGCCGGCCTTGAATTGCCGGTATCGTTTGGCGCGTAGGCGAATGCATTACGGGTCGGATCATAGGGACTGGTTTCCCGGGCATAACCCAAAGCGTTCGGATCGGCCGGGTCTTGAGGGGCGCCGAGCCGCACATTCATCGATGTCGCTTCACGGCTCGAATCGTCGTGAAGCTGTTCGAGCCTGTCGCGGAAGTTGGTGATTTGCGACCGCGCAAAACGGTTGGCGCTTTGCGCCTGGGCGTTAAGCAAACCGATGACCTCGCGGTCTCGCGAGGGGTCCGGGCGTGCGACGACCGTGAACGTCACCGTGCCGGGTGCCGACGTTCCCGATGCATTTGAGAGCGTATAGCGAACGATGACGGTCGAGGCGGCGCTTACTGCAGAAGCATAGACGAGCTGCCACTGGGCGCCGTTCTGCACAATGCTCGTGGTGCCATCCGAAGCCGGCGGTGATGTCACGATCGCGGCGGCGGTGAAGGGGGCCCCCGTCGCTCCCTGCGTCAAATTCACCGTTCCCGATGCGCCGGCGGCGAGTTGAAGCGTTTGGCTTGTTACCGTCGGTACCGGAGCCGAATAGGTGAAACCATTCGGAAGGGAAGCGGTACCGCCGGGGGCGGTCACCGCGACCGCGACTGCGCCCGCCGCGTGCGCTGGCGTGGTCGCCGTGATCGTGGTGTCGCCGTTGACGGTGAAGCTCGTTGCCGTTGTTCCGCCGAACGTCACCGCCGTTGCACCCGTGAAGCCGCTGCCGGTGATGGTCACCGAAGTGCCGCCGGCCGTCGGACCGCTGTTCGGTGCGACCGAGGCCATTGTCGGCACGGGCGCGGAATAGGTAAAGCCGTTCGGTAGGTTGGCGCTGCCCCCTGGCGCGGTCACCGCGACCGCGACTGCGCCCGCCGCATGCGCCGGGGTCGTCGCGGTGATCGTGGTGTCATTGACCACGGTGACGCCGGTCGCTGCCGTTCCGCCAAATGTCACCGCCGTTGCGCCAGTGAAGCCGGTGCCGGTGATTGTCACTGCCGTTCCGCCGGCCGCTGCACCGCTGTTCGGCACGACCGAGGTAATCGTCGGCACGGGAGCCGAATAGGTGAAACCGTTCGGAAGGGAAGCGGTACCGCCGGGGGCGGTTACATCGACCGCAACAGGGCCCGCCGCGTGTGCCGGCGTTGTTGCTGTGATGGTGGTGTCGTTGACGACGGTGACACCCGTCGCGGCTGCGCCGCCGAAAGTTACGGTTGTTGCGCCTGTGAAGCTCGTGCCGGTGATGGTCACTGACGTTCCGCCGGTTGCCGGGCCGGTGTTCGGCGCGACAGAGGTGACCGACGGGGCCAAAGCCGAATAGGTGAAACCATTCGGAAGGGAGCCGGTGCCGCCGGGCGCGGTTATCGCGACCGCGACCGCGCCCGCCGCGTGCGCCGGCGTCGACGCAGTGATCGTCGTGTCATTGACCACGGTGATGCCCGTCGCCGCCGTTCCACCGAATGTCACCGCCGTTGCGCCCGTGAAGCCGGTGCCGGTGATCGTGACCGAAGTGCCGCCGACCGTCGAGCCGCTGTTCGGTGCGACCGAACTGACCGTCGGCGCCCCGGCATTGATAATGACCGTCACATTGGCGGGGGCCGATGAGAACGGACCCGTTCCTGTCGAACTGTCCGTTGCTCTGACCGTGAAGTTGAAAGTCCCGGCAGCGGTCGGCGTACCGCTTAGCGTACCGTTGCTTTGCAGCGTGATGCCTGCAGGAAAGGCGCCGGAGGCCAGCGCGTAGGTATAGGGCGCCGTGCCGCCGCTCGCGCCCGCGATGGACTGGCTGTAGGCCACGCCGACGGTGCCGGCGGGCGGGTTCGTTGGGGCGTAGGTGATGGTCGGCGGTGACACCGTAATCGTTGCCGTGGCCGGCGCGGACGTTCCGGCCCCGTTGGTGGCAGTGTAGGTGAAGCTGTCCGGGCCGGCATATCCGGCAGTCGGCGTATAAGTGATCGACGTGCCACCGGCGGTCGCCGTGCCGTGGGTGGCCTGCGTACCGACGGCCACCGACGTCGGCGTACCGCCCGTGATGTTGAGCGTAACCGGGTTGTTAGTGCTGCCGTAGCTCACCGTCGCGCTGACGGGGTTCGCGACCGGCGGCACGTTCTGCACCGTGATGGAGGTGGGGACGACCCGAAAGTAAGGCCCCGGTGATGCCCCGCCCAGGTTGGGGCTGCTGTCGGTGACGACAAGGTCGACATTGTAGGTGCCGACGCTGGTGGGCGTACCACTGATGACGCCGCCGGCCAGCGAGAGGCCCGGTGGCAACGCGCCACTCTGGATCGAAAAGGTATAAGGCGCCAGCGCGCCCGATGCAGATAGGCTGTGGTTGTAGGGTGCGTTCAGGTTGGCGACGGGCGGCGCCCCGACCGTGATCCCGGACGACGGGTTGGGTACGGTCACTGAGTAGGACTTTGTGGTTGTCAGGCTGGCGTTGTCGGTGACGGTGAAGGTGGCCGAATAGGAGCCGGCCTGGTTGGGCGTGCCCGAGACGGTGTTGCCGGCAAAGGTCAGGCCTGGCGGCAGAGAGCCGCTGGTCAGGACGAAGCCGTATGGCGCCGTGCCGCCGCTCGCGCTCAGCGGCTGACTATATGGGACGCCAACGTTCGGTGTTGGCAGCGAGGAGGGTGAGACAGTGATCGGGCTCGTGGGAACGGCGACCGCGACGTTGATGGTGAACGGGTTGTCGCTTGCATCGGTCAGGACGAAACTGTCGCTGGTCGCACCGTCGCCGTTGTTGGTGTAGGTAACGATGCCCGCGCCAGCCTGGACGCTCACCGTGCCATGAGACGGAGGCGACGAGAACGGAGCGACGACAGTATCCGGATAAGGGTTCAGTCCAAAGGGATCACAGAGCGTACCGAGCGTGATGGTGATCGAGCCGCCGGACGCCATCGGCGAGGTCGCGGGCGAGGTGTTCGCGTCGGGCACATTGAGTGTACCGCACGCTGCGTTGGCCGCATTCGGCATCGCTAGGATCAAGGCAGATAGCGCGAGCCAGAGGCACGGCATGTGAATGAGCCGTGACCGCGCCAGGACAGACAGCAGGCGACGGAAAGTTTCCCTCGAGGTCCACAACAAGCGCAGGCGTCTAGATCGGTCGTCCATCATTGCCCCCGCCCTTCCTGCATCGCAGGTGTCGCACTGGAAGGCTCGGCAAACGTCCGCTGCAATGATCTTGGGACGATTAAGCTCAATCCCGACCGGACCCGCTAACATTGCGGCCTATCGACGTCGGTCCCGTGCGACAAGTGGAAGTTGTACACGAGCCAAGTATCAGTTCAAAAGGGAAAATATCGCGCATTTATAGAAAAACAAGTGAACAAACGTTATGCTTGCAAGGTTCCCGCATTTGCGCAAAACTGCTAGAATACGTTGGCGCTGGCATATGCGACATCGCCAATGCTCGGGGGCAGCATGTCAGAAGTATTTATGGGCCAGGTGATGCCGGTCGCCTTTCCCTTCGCACCGAAGGGCCTTGCCCAGTGCGATGGCCAGATCCTGCCGATCGCGCAAAACCAAGCGTTATTCAGCCTATTGGGCACAGTCTATGGCGGCAACGGAACAATTACGTTCGCCCTTCCAGACCTGCGCGGACGAGTGCCGGTGGGCTTCGGTCCGTCCCTCGATCCGAACTGGCCGGTTTCTCCGTATGCGCTCGGAGAAAAAGGCGGCACGGAAAACGTCACGCTGACATCAGCGCAATTGCCGTCGCACGTCCATCAATGCGCAGGCACGAACGCTCAGAGCGGTCAACGCAGTCCGGCGAATGCGCTCTATGCGACGAACAGCGCGCCGATCTACGGCCCCGCCGGAACCGCCGAGGTCACCCTGGCTACAGCGAGCATTGCGCCGGTTGGCGGCAATCAGGCGCACCCTAATATGCAGCCTTACGCCGCGATCAATTTCTGTATCGCGCTGACGGGGATATTCCCTTCCCGAACCTGATACGCACGTTTAACTGATTTGAGAGCGGACAATGAGTGATCCTTATGTTGGAGAAATCCGGCTGCTCGGCTTCTCCCGCGTTCCGAATGGCTGGCTTCCCTGCAACGGCTCGCTCCAACCGATCTCTCAGTACGACGTGCTTTTCACTCTGATCGGGACAACCTATGGCGGCGATGGCGTGACCACCTTCGCGCTGCCAAACCTCAGCAGCCGAGTTCCGATTCACTACGGCTCCGGCCCCGGACTATCGCCGCACATTCTAGGCGAGGTCGGCGGAAGCGAGTTGGTCACCCTGCTATCGACGCAAATACCGCAACACGATCATCCGATGGTCGCGACAACCGGAGCGGCCAATTCCGACCAGATCACGCAGAAGGTCGAGTTCGGAGCGGTCTCGGGCGATACCATGTATACCAACGATGTGACTGGCGCCGCCGCCGCCACGACTGCTCCAACATCGACTTCCGTCGCCGGCGGCAATGTTGGACATGATAATCTCATGCCGACGCTGACGGTACAGTTCTGCATCGCCTATAACGGAATCTTCCCGAGCCAGGGCTAAGTTCGTCCGCCCTATCCAAACTTTCGAAGGTGCAGCCGCCATGGAACCATTCATCGGTCAGATCCAGATATTCGGCTTCAACTATGCACCCCGTAACTGGGCTTTGTGCAACGGAGCAACTTTGGCCATTCGGCAGAATACAGCGCTCTTTTCCCTCCTCGGTACGGCGTATGGCGGGGACGGCACGACGACCTTTATGCTGCCGAACTTCGCCGGCCGCACCGGCTGCAATCAAGGCCAGGGCGCGGGTCTGACGCCGCGTAGTATCGGTGAAGCCTTCGGTGAAAACAGCGTGACATTAACGGCGGACCAGATGCCGTCGCATTCTCATCCATTCACGGTCTACAACCAGACCGACACGAGCAAGCGCACGGGCGCGCCGGCCAACGGTTCATCGCTCGTCGTTCCGCAAAACAGCACGCCTTTCAGTTCGAGCGGCACAGCGAATACGCAGTTCTCACCCAGCATGGGTGGCGTGGCGGGCGGAAACCAGCCGCACGAAAACCGGCAGCCTTACCTCGCCATGAATTTCTGCATCGCACTGTCTGGCGTCTTTCCATCGTTTGGCGACGCCGTTGCCTGATACGCCGGCCCTGCCGGATTTTCCGGCGCGCGATGGCAATATTCCTGTCTGCGCCAAGCCAGTCACGTTTCGGCGCGCCACGCGCGATAACCTGACTTTCCTGCGCGAACTGTATTGCTCGTTCCGCATCGACGAGTTCGCGTCGCTCGGCTGGTCTGCCGAACAGGTGCGCGCACTTCTGGACCAGCAGTTCGATCTCCAGCATCGTTCCTATGTCGCAACTTTTCCGCAGGCGGATTTCCTGATGATCCTGTGGGAAGGGACACCAGCCGGCCGGCTCTATCTCGACGCTAGCCATAACCATTGGCGTATCGTCGATATCGGTCTTGCATTGGAGCGGCGCAATGCCGGTCTTGGATCCACGGTCATACGAGCCCTTAAGCGACACGCGCAAGCCGCGGCTGCCGCGAGCGTCGTGCTTCACGTTGCCTGTGAAAATCAAGGGGCGCAGCGGTTTTATCGCAGGCTGGGCTTTCGCGAGGTTGCGCGCGAAGAACCGGTTTGCGCGCGGATGGTATGGTCTCCAGAAACGCGACAGGTTGCTTTGCCTGCCGTCAATTGAAAATCGCCTGGTAGACGATCCCTTGCCGATCGCGCGCCACCGGCACGATGAATATCTCGATCGGCCCGACGGTCGCGTTCGTCATGCGATAGATCTTCTGCGGAAGGACAACAGGCGATTCGCTGCGAAACAGTAGAGAGAAAGGCTGCCGCATCGTGGCCGCGAAGCCGTGTTGCGACAAGGGGCGCGCTTCCGACAACGTCAAGGCAACCGATGTCGTTCCAAAATCGACGTCGAACCCTTGCCCCAGGCAACCGGCGAAGCGCTCCAGTGTCATCAAATGCATGCAATGAGTCTCCCTCTGCCTGCCCGGTTCATCGACATAAACCGCTTAAGAACCATGCCTTCGAGCATCGGAGCATAATCCTGCTGAATTGCAGCCGCACTCGAAAATTCAAACTCAAGCGAAATCGTAGGCGACAATCTCGAAGCGAATGCTGCAAACTCATTGGTATCGAGTGTCATGCCTGCCACTCGTCGCTGCACTATCGATCACCCCTCCGCAAACCTCATCGCCGAAAGCGCCGTATCTGGATCGGAGCAAAGCTATGCAGCAGCCTCTAGTCCCGCTGGTCCAAATAGTCCGTCAGATCATCTGACGGCGGACAGTTCTGGCGCGGCAACTTAACCCGAAAGAAGCTGAAGCGATGATATGACCTCAAAGGGCTGGCAGACGGGATCGGTTCTAAGCACTCCTAGGCGCAACTATTTGAAGCGGATTATCGCTATATCTCGACCTGCGCAACAGCTGGAGCAGCACGTAACGCAAGCGCTCCATCGTACAGGCTTTGGAAAAATACCAACCCTGAAGGCCGTCGGCACCGAGTTGCTGAAGAAGCGTCGCCTGCTCTTCAGTCTCGATTCCCTCAGCCGTTACGGATTTACCGAGAGCATGGGCGATATCAATAATACCTTTGACAAGGACCAAGTCTTCTCCACTCGCTGGTAGGCTGGAAATGAACCCTCGGTCTATTTTGACACGGTCGATCGGTATGCGCCGGAGATGGGTAAGGGACGCAAAGCCTGTTCCGAAGTCATCGAGCGCGAGTTCGACGCCGGCATCGTGCAGACGTAATAGGCGGTCTTGAAAGCTCTGGAAATTGGTCCCCAGAAATACCTGTTCAACGACCTCGACGCAAAACCGGTCGGGTGAGATGCCGGTCTGGGCCGAAAGTTCGAAAAATCGATCTACAAACCGGTCGGATCGAAAATCCGCATTCGCCACGTTAATGGCAAGGCGGTCCACAGGAAGGCTTTCCTCCAGTATGCATGCCATGTCTTTGAATGCTCGTTCGACAACAAACATTCCGATTTCCGACTCCAGCCCAGGATCATTGATCTCCGGTAGAAATGCACCGGGCGTGAGGAGACCGCGCTCGGGATGCTGCCATCGCAGCAGGCCTTCGAGCGAGATCGACTTGCCGGGAACGGTTGGTACAACAGCTTGATAGTGGAGACTGAACTGGTTTCGATCGAGACCCGCCTCAACAGCCTGCAGCAACGCGCTTTTGTATTCGACTGCTAATTGGAGGCGCGGTGCGAAACATTGGCGCTGATCTCGCCCTGAAGCTTTTGAGTGATAAAGCGCCATATCGGCGGCCTTGAAAAGCCCATCAGGTGTCTTGGCATCCATAGGAAAGGCGGCCACGCCAATACTAGCCGTATATCGGTGTTTAATATCACCTAGCCAAACAGGCTGTTTGATACTGTCCAGCACCTCGTCCAAAAGAGCTGGAACATCTGCACACGCCTTGTCAGATATCACGATTCCAAATTCGTCGCCGCCAAGCCTGGCAATGAAAATATCCTCCGCCTCAAAAGCGCGAAGCCGCTCTGCAAAATTTTTGAGGAGATTATCGCCAGCAACATGGCCGAACGTATCGTTGATTTCTTTGAAGGCATCGATATCGATCAGGGCCAGGTAAACCGAAGTGTGAATGGAATTGCTCAGTTCGAGCGTGGCTGTCAGATACTCCTGAAACCGTCTTCGATTGGCAGTGCCGGTTAAGGCGTCTGTACTGACGGCTTGGCGCAAGTCCTCCTCAATCTGATGGCGCCTCGTAACGTCAAAGCGAATAGATGTGTAACTATCCGGATTGCCGGCGGCATTCAGATGGGGAACGATAGTCGTATCGACCCAGTAGGTTGTCCCATCCTTTCGACGATTGCAGATTTCGCCGCGCCATACCTGCCCTCGGGCGATCTGCCGGTACATTTCGCGAAAGAACGCCTTGTCATGAGCATCCGAGCGCAGGAGTCGGTGATTTTGCCCGATAAGTTCGTGCTGCGAATAGCCCGAAATTTCACAGAATTTATTGTTGACGTGTGTGATTGTGCCCTGAACATTGGTAATGGCCACGATGGCCGTGACATCGAGCGCGTAGTGAATGAATCCCGTTTCGGATTTGACTACCTCTACCTCACCGAGATCATTCTGCCCGTGAGAGTGTTGAACCACAATCATTCTCCCATCACTTCTCCCTCCAGATTACGGCGAAACGTTTAACAATAATCTGGCGGAGTTCCGATTGATCGGACGCGGACGTGTTGCATTAAGCACCAGCGGCCTTGGCTCTGAACGAGGAAATGCCTGTCAATTAGCTATAATTTTTTCCTTTTTTTCGAGGTCTATTCTGCGTCGGGCTGACGGCCTGGTTCGGCCATGGCAAATGCTTTGAGACCCGAGGCTGTCGCGTCGATCTCAAGGATTCGTTTGTATGGAGAAAGATCAACACCGAAACGTCGCGCATTGAACACCTGCGGGATAATGCAAATATCGGCTACCGTCGGCTGTTCACCGAGCGCAAATGGCCCCGGCAGGTGCGCAAGACGGGCTTCGATTGATTCGAATCCGACTTTGATCCAGTGCTGCGACCATGTTGTGCGGGCGGCCTCATCGACTCCCATTTCGGCCAGCCGATTCAAAACACGAAGGTTTCCGATGGGATGAATGTCGCTTGTCACCACCAGTGCGATTTCGCGCGCGATAGCGCGTGCTTTCGGGCTGGATGGCAGCAGAGGGGGAGCCGGGTGCGTTTCATCGAGATATTCGATGATCGCGAGTGATTGAGCGAGACGAAAGTCGCCTTCGATCCAATAGGGCACCAGTCCAGCCGGGTTGATGTCGCGATAGGCCTGCTGGGCTTGTTCGCCTTTGCGCAAATGTACGAATTTGGTCTCCGCGCTCAATCCCTTGAGGCCGAGCGCTATGCGGACGCGGTAGGCTGCGGTTGACCGGAAGTATCCGTATAGCAAAGCGTCGCTGTTGTTCATCTCGAGTTGCACCTTACGGCCTGGTCGGATCGAAACGGCGCTCAAGCCCTTGCCAACAATCCGCGTAGCCGTCCTGCAGCGCGTCGGATGTTGCGGCATATTCGGTCACGCGCTGCGGGAAGCGTGTTTCGAACATGAAGGCCATCGTGTCGGTTAGCTTGACGGGCTTGAGCTCGGTATTGCTGGCATGGTCGAACGCCTCGCGGTCGGGCCCGTGAGGAAGCATGCAATTATGCAGGCTAATGCCGCCAGGTAGGAATCCCTGCGGCTTGGCGTCGTAAACGCCGTAGATCAAGCCCATAAACTCGGACATGATGTTCATATGATACCAGGGTGGACGAAACGTGTTTTCCGCGACCGCCCAGCGCTCCGGGAAAATCACGAAATCGATATTCGCTGTGCCGGCGATTTCCGAAGGCGATGTCAGCACGGTGAAGATCGATGGATCGGGATGATCGAAGCCGATTGCACCGATTGGCGAGAACGCCCTTAAATCGTACTTATAGGGCGCATAATTGCCGTGCCACGCCACGACATCAATCGGTGAGTGAGGCAGAGCCGTGGACCATAACGCTCCACCCCATTTCACGAACAACTCAGTGGGCTTGTCGCTATCCTCATAAGCGGCGACGGGGGTAAGAAAGTCGCGTGAATTGGCAAGACAATTCGCGCCGATGGGTCCGCGTTCAGGCAGCGTGAACGCGCCGCCGTAGTTCTCGCACAGATAGCCGCGCGCAGGGCCGGATGGAATTTCGACGCGAAACTTGACGCCGCGCGGAATGACGGCAATTTCGCGCGGCTCGGCATCGATCACGCCGAATTCGGTGACGAAGCGAAGGCTACCCTCCTGCGGTACGAACAGCATCTCGCCGTCGGCATTGTAAAAATGCTGATCGACCATGGATTTCGTAATGAGATAGATATGCGCGGCCATGCCGACCTGGGTGTGGGCGTCGCCCGCGGTGGTCATCGTCCGCACGCTCTGCACGAAAGTCAGCTCGTCCTCTGGGATGGGCGTAGGACCCCAGCGCAGTTGCGCGATCGGCATGTCGTGCTCGAGGCACGGCGCTGTGCGCCAGAGTCTTGCATCGACCTTAACGAAACGTCCCGAATGACGAACCGAGGGACGGATACGATAAAGCCACGAGCGTTCGTTGGCGCCGCGCGGCGCGGTGAACGGCGAGCCGGACAGTTGTTCGGCGTACAATCCGTAGGCGCAGCGTTGAGGTGAATTGCGACCGATCGGCAATGCGCCCGGTAGTGCTTCGGTCTCGAAGCTATTGCCAAAGCCCGACATATAGCCGGGCGTCACGTTGGCACTGCTGCGATTGACGGCGACAGGAGCGAAATTGGTGTTCATCGCCTTATCCTCCTTGAATGGCCGCCCACATCTCGCGGTCACGGTCCGCGGTCCAGATCACCGGGTTGTCGATGCCCGATGCCTCATCGAAAGCCCGGGAGACGTTGAACGGCAAGCAGTGTTCATAAATGGCGAAGGTCGAGAATTTCGGGTCCATGATTTCGCGTGTCGCGGCGACCGTCTCCTTCAGGCTGTGCCCTTTGGCGACGGACAATTCTGCCGAGCCGTACAATGCGGTGACGAAATCACGTGTCATCGCTATTGCCCCCCGTGTGATGGACTGACCACTGAGGGCGTCGCCGCGGCCGGGAGCGACTGCCTTGGGATTGAATTTAAGAATTTCATTCAATGTCGTCGGCCATTCACGCAAATAGGCATCTCCGCAATAGCAAGCGGAATGGTATTCGATCAGATCGCCTGAGCACATCACTTGCGCATCGGGGACCCATGCCACGATATCTCCGGATGTGTGGCCGGCACCCAGATGCATCAACCTCACCGCGCGCTTGCCGAGATAGATTGTCATCTCAGTCTCGAACGTAAGTGTCGGCCAAGTCAGACCCGGGATGCTTGCGGCATCACGGAATAGCCGTGGAAACCGGCCGAACTCAGATTCCCAATCCTGTTGTCCACGCTCTTCGATCAGCCTGTGCGTTTCTTTCGAGGCGACGATTCCCTGTGCGTGATATGCAGAAGCGCCGAGCACGCGCACGGCATGGTAGTGCGATAGAACAACATACTTGATGGGTTTGTCGGTTACGGTCCTGACGCGTTCGACGACGCTGCTAGCCATCGCGGGCGTCGCCTGCGCGTCAAACACAATGCAGCCGTCGTCGCCGACAATGACCGCCGTATTTGGATCGCCCTCGGCGGTGAACGCATAGATGTCGGGGCCGATTTCGGAGAATGTGATTTTCTTCTCCGCCGTATCGGTCGTGGAAGCGAAACCCTTGGCGCTCATTTGTTTTCTTTCGTCTTCGAACTCCACTCACCCGCACTGATCATTCCCGAGGCGTCGTTTTGCTAGCAAAACCGCCTCGCGAAGGACCTCTACATCCCCGATATGATTGGCAAGAATCAAAACGAGGGCGGTATCGAGCGACGCGCTCTGCTCATCGCTCAGGCCACGATGCGCCTCGACCACCAGGCGATAAGCGGCGTCCGGGTCAGGAAAGTTGGACTGCGTCGAAAGCGTCATGGCATGCCCTCGATTAGCGCACTCGCCCGCGCGATTGCGGCTTGCACTACAGGTAACGTGGGATGTCTGAACCGCGCCGCAACGTATCCATCCGGTCGAAGCAAATAGGCGGCCCCATCGGACGCATCATAGCGCTTCGCGAACAGTCCGGATGTGTCGCGGAGTGGTGCATTGGGTCCGATGCTGATGCAGTGACAATCAAGCGGATCGAGAGCCGATCCGTTTCCGGATTCCAGCAGAACAAAATTGTCGCAGGCTGCTTTGAAAGCTTCAGTAAGATAAATACGGTCGTCGTTCGTAGTCGTCAAAGGCGCGTCCACGATCGGCGCGCCCGGAGGTGGGCCGGCTCGCCATGTGTCGACGTCGCTCGTAGACAATGGCGTATTGTAAGTTGACGGTGTTGCTAGCCGTCCGCCGTTCACCATGCACCTGGCGAAATCGACCTCCTTGGCAAGTCGAAGCACGGCATGGCGCATCCGCCGTTCGTGGTTTGAATGGGGGGCAATGAAATCTGTCGAGCAAGTCGACGCGCGAATATTTTCGTCCGCCGCTGCGCTGCGCTCGCTCTCATAACTATCAAGCAGAGAAACCGCGGCCTTGCCCCGCAAGACGAGAGCGAGCTTCCAGGCAAGGTTTTCGGCATCTTCGAGCCCGGAATTCGCACCCCGTGCCCCAAACGGGGAGACTTGGTGAGCGGAGTCACCTGCGAAGATAACCCGTCCATGAATAAACCGCTGCATGCGCCGACATTGAAACTTATAGATCGATATCCATTCGAATTCGAATTCCTTGTGTCCCAGCATGCGTTCGATCCGCGGCCGCACATTCTCCGGAAGCCGTTCGACGGTGGGGTCCGCGTCTGGGCCAAGTTGCAGATCGATGCGCCACACGTCGTCAGGCTGGCGGTGAAGCAGCGCGGACTGTCCGGAATGGAATGGCGGGTCGAACCAGAACCAGCGTTCGGTTGGAAACGTGGCCGTCATTTTTACGTCTGCGATCAAAAATTGATCGTTGAAGGATTCGCCGAAAAATTCCGCACCCACGAAACCCCGCAAGGCCGATCGTGCGCCATCGCAGGCGATCACGAAATCAGATTTCAGTTTGTATCGTCCGTCCGGAGTCTCAATCTCAACAACGGCGTGGTCGTTGTGCTGCTCTAGGCCAACGACCCTGTTTCGCCAGCGCAGATCGATCAGCGGCAATTCCTGAACGCGGTCGACCAGATAAGCTTCGGCATAGTACTGCTGAAGATTGATGAAAGCCGGCATCTTGTGCCCTTCTTCGGGCAACAGATCGAACCGGTAGATCATCTCGTCCTTGAGGAATATCTTGCCGACTTTCCAGGCAATTCCCTTTTCGACCATCCGTTCGCCGACACCGAGGCGATCCCACAATTCCAACGATCGCTTGGAAAAACAGATCGCCCGCGACCCGTCACCGATCCTGTCTGTATCATCAAGCAGCACGACGGCTTGTCCGCGCTGTGCCAAATCGATCGTGAGTGAGAGGCCAATCGGCCCGGCACCGACGATGATGACCGGATGGTGCGCAGCTTTACCTTCAGTGCGCTCCTGATCGGGGTGCGGGCGATAAGCAAATTGCCTGACAGACCGCTGGGTCATGGTCGCTCCGGATCAAGCTCCGTCGCAGTTGAAAATCTGGCAAAGAGGCTAGACCATCGCTAAAATGGTCGCAACTGCAACTATGAAAGTGCCGATGAATCTTGCCGCCGACACGGCATCCGTTGCGACGATCGACCTGTTCAAATTCGTGCCATTTCGGCTGAACCGGCTGGCTGCCGAGGTCAGCGCTGATCCTGAACTGGCGCAGTCGATTGCGATCATTAAATATCTCGACGAGACTTTCCGAAGCCGCTGCTGAACTGGGCCGGGAGCGCCGCGCAGAATAGTAAGCAAGAGCAATCCGGATGAAAAAATGCACCCGAACGATCCCAAGCTCCGCACCTTCGTTGAAGTCGATGCGGTATCCGACTTTCCGATACAAAACCTGCCTTACGGGATGTTCTCAACACCGAAGCAGCCGGAGTTGCGCGTTGGCGTGGCGATTGGCAATCAGATTCTCGATCTCGCCGTGCTGGAATCCGCCGGTCTGATCCGTTGCGGCGGGGTTAGCGGAGTTTTTGCAGAGCCTTCGCTGAATGCCTTCATGGCGCTCGGACCGAAGATGTGGTCGCAGACGCGCGGACGGATCAGCGAATTGCTGCGTCATGATAATCCGGAACTGCGCGACAACACGGATTTGCGCATGCGCGCGCTTGCACCTCAGAATCTCGCGCGAATGCACATGCCGATCCGCGTCGCAGGCTTCACTGATTTCTATTCCTCGAAGGAACACGCCACCAATGTCGGCACCATGTTCCGCGATAAGACCAATCCGCTGCTGCCGAACTGGCTGCATATTCCTATCGGCTACAATGGCCGGGCATCGACCGTCGTGGTCAGCGGCACGCCGATCCGCCGCCCGCGCGGGCAGTTGAAATCGCCAACGGCGGAGCTTCCGAACTTCGGCCCGTGTAAGCGACTCGATTTCGAACTGGAAATGGGCGTCGTAATCGGGCAGGGCTCTGCGATCGGCGAGATGTTGACCGAACAGCAAGCAGAAGAAATGATTTTCGGTTTCACGCTGCTGAATGATTGGAGCGCGCGCGATATCCAGCAATGGGAATATGTGCCGCTGGGGCCGTTTCAGGCGAAGGCGTTCGGCACCTCGATCAGCCCGTGGATCGTGACGCGCGAGGCATTGGAGCCGTTTCGGGTTCATGGTCCGGCGCAGGATCCGAAGCCGTTGCCTTATCTGCACCAGACACAACCGAACAATTACGACATACGGCTCGAGGTAGACCTACGAACGGAGAAGATGGCAAAGTCGGCCAGAATCTGCCGGACCAATTTCAAATACATGTACTGGTCGTCAGTGCAGCAGCTCGTGCATCATGCCTCTTCAGGTTGCGCAATGAATGTCGGCGATCTTTTGGGGTCAGGCACCATCAGCGGCCCCGAAAAGGCCGAGCGCGGCAGCATGTTGGAGCTGAGCTGGAATGGGACCATGCCGCTTGAGATTGACGGTGGCGAGCGCCGTTCGTTCCTCGAAGACGGCGACTCGCTCCGCATTCGCGGCTGGTGTCAGGGCGACGGCTATCGCGTCGGCTTCGGCGAGGTCGAGGGTTCGATTGTAGCCGTAGATTAGTTGCTGAGGCGTGACCTGACGGATGTGGCGTTTTCGCTGATGATGTTTGCGGGCACGGAGACTGATATTACAGCGATGCGTGCGGTCGTTGGAATGCCCTAACCGCTACGTCAAAGCCACGTTCGCTCCCTGCTTTGAATTTTAGCGGGTTTTTGACACCTGCATACCTGACGAGCAGATATTTACGCGATCAACTCCCAGCCTGGCCCGGCGCCGAGGTGACAACGCAGCAGTGCATGCTTGGCTTTTAGGAGGCCAGCGCAGAACAGGGTGCTCTGCGTTTGCCCCGGCTCGCGCACGATCGCCAGGTCTGTATAGGGATTGATGCGCCAGCGGGCTGCTGCGCAAGTCGAGACTTGGCTATGACACTGGCTATGGCCGACAGCGGCGCATATACGCTTCGTCATACGCGCGCTGATTTGTTCAATGCGCAGCTGAAAGTGGAGCGCTGCTGGCTAACTGACAAAGCTCAACTCGATTTCGCCCTTTCCGCTTTGCATCGTAGAGCTGTTTATCGGCGAGCTTGTATAGCTCCGAGAACGATGTTCTTTGGACAAAGGTCGCTCCGCCGATGCTGATCGAGAGATCGCAGGAAACCCCTTCGAAGCAAAATTCCGCAGCCTTCACAGTTTCCCGGATTCGCTCGGCGACCACGACGGCCCGGTCCGAGGCAATGCCTGGAAGGAACACGCTAAATTCCTCGCCGCCCATGCGACCGACAAGGTCTACTTCGCGCAGCGTCGATCTGATGCTTTGAGCGATCAGTTTGAGAGCCTCGTCGCCTGCATCGTGACCGAAATTGTCATTGACGTTTTTGAAGTGATCGACGTCCATGACTAGCAGCGCGCCATCGCAGCGCCTTTCCTGCTGGATCACCCGTTCAAGATAGGCGTCTACCAGGGTCGTGAATGCAGCGCGATTGAAACAGGATGTCAGGCCGTCGGTTGAGGCTATGACTGTCAGTTGCTTATGTGCGATTGCCAGCTGGCGCAATTTGCTGAGAAGGTAGAAAAAGAACGGCGGCGCGATCAGCAGGGGAATGATCACATCATTCTCGGGGCTGGTCCCTAATCTCCATACGCCTTCCTTGAAGGAGTAGCTGTCGATCGTAAAGGCCAAGACGACGCAGCAGAGCGTCCCGGCGATCGTCAGCAGGATCACTCGGGCCCAGCTTTGAACCGAGGGTTCGGCGGCTTTCGATGTGAACCAGCCATTCATACGTTAGGCGCTAAGGGACGAACATTAATAAACTATTCGGATTGGTATCAGCATTTAGCGCTTCACCCGAATATCGAGCTGACAATCGAGACGACTGTGTCCAAGGTGCTCCAGCGCACTCGGCGCAAGGGCATATGACGCCAGACGGAGGGCCAAGTCTGAGGCAGGATTGAAATCGTCCGTAAGAGTTGGCTATCGCATCAAGTTTGCGTATGGGCACATTCTTCAAGACACGGGCCGCGACGCGAAAGGCAGAAAGCAGTATCGCTACCAGGAGGCAGCGGTTCTAGCTATGCTACGGGGTCGGTTAGCCCGAGAATTCTCAGGCAATGGGCGGGCGAACAATCGCATGAGCGTGAACGCTGCCTAGCGATACTTTGCATTTCCCCGCTGAGGCGACCGACCGCCTCCTCCTGACCGTTACGCCGGATTGCCTGAGGCAACAGCGACTTGTCGTCGAGGGTAATCGAAGCATCGTCGAAGAGCAGTCCAAGAAGCGGCGTGAGCTCTGTCATGACAGGCCTGAGATAGCGAGAAGCGCCGGCCGTACGTCTTGTGGCTTACTGACGTTCCAACGCAGAACATCGCGCTTTATTTCGCGGATGTCGTAAACCGAGCTCCTCGCCTCGTTTCGTGTCCGATCGCAGCCTTGACGGCTCGCGCGGGACTCGTGAACAGCTGGCCTTCAAGAACGTCAAACTCCTTTTTGGCTGAGAAGAACATGAAACCGCGACCGCTGCGAACGACTAGGCCCGCCGCGCCTTGAGACGTTTCAATAATGTAGTTGTCGGCCATGGACGTGTTATCCGTTTCAACGACTGTGCCAAGTACTCCTGCAATCGAGCCACGCGTTCGAACGGGGGTCAAGCTGCCTGGAAAAATAAGAATAACTCTGTCGCAGAAAGCTATAACTAGCGAATGACCGCGATTTGATCGTTGAAACGTTTGGTAATTGTTTTTTTTCAGCATCAGCCCCGCGAGTATCCTGCGAAGAGCATGTCGATGCGCGCCCATTTGCAAATTGCGATCATCGATCGATCACCCCGTAAATCGACCGGTTGAATTGCGAGATACTAAAGCAGGATCGTCGATGGTGTCCGTTACGTCTGAAACGCCACCTGTTTCTCAGGACCGAGTCCGAAGAAGCATTGGCTTCCGTAACGCCGGTTGCCATTTGAGCGCTCGAATCTGATTGGCGTCACGTCCGATCTCAAAAGAAGATTATGTATGAGCGCCGAATAGTCAGACGGACAAGATTACTTAACAACAAGCAAAATACGTAAAATAAATCTGCGGTCTGTTTGCTATAAAACGTGCGCGCACAAAAACAGCGTGCGATGAGTCCGATTGGTGGAGCGTGAAGCTTGAACCTCGAATTGTTTCTCACGGTGGCGCTCAACGGTCTTACCGTATCCGCTCTCTACTTCATTGTGGCGATCGGATTCTCGCTGATCTTCGGTCTGATGCGCTCGGTGAACATGGCGCACGGAACGCTGTTTCTTGTCGGCGCCTACGCCGGCGTCGCTGTTTTTTATCCGCTTTACGATGACGGAAATGCATATGCCTGGATCGTAGCTCTGGTCGTTGGCATGGCCGCATCGGCGATTCTTGGCATCGTGCTGCAGGTTGTCTTTCTTGGTTGGATGCAGGGTCAAGAGTTGCGCCAGACGCTCGTGACGATCGGAATCTCCATCATCGTTGCAGACCAGCTTCTGGCGATTTTTGGCGGACTGAGTCAGCAATTCTACGCGCCCGACATTTTGTTTGGGTCGGTGCCGGTCCCGTTCGTGCAAGGCGGTCAGTATTCAACCTTTCGCCTGTTTCAGGTGGTGGTGGCGATCGGCGTTGGTTTCGGCCTCTGGCTGATCTTACAGCGAACCAAGCTCGGCATCGTCGTGCGCGCCGGTGTCGATGATCGCGCCATGCTGTCGGCTCAAGGCGTCAACGTCCCGTTCGTCTCTGTTGTCGTTTTTGCAATCGGCGCTGCTCTCGCCGGCTTGGCCGGGGTTGTAGGCGGCACGGCACAACCTTTCGGTCAGGAGAAGGATATCGAATTCCTGCTGACCTCACTTGTGGTTGTCATCGTGGGTGGCATGGGATCCTTGCCCGGGACGGCGCTTGGTGCCCTTCTGCTCGGCATGGCCGAGCAGTTCGGACAGTCGTTGTTTCCGGCCTACTCCGTGATGTTCACGCTACTCATCATGGTGGCAGTGCTCGCATTCAGGCCTTGCGGCCTGTTGGGAAGAAAGTTCTCATGAGTGATGCGGTTTCCACAGCTGCAGCGTTCAGCGGGCGAGTCTTGGCCTCGCCGGCTTTGACGTCGACGCTTCTTCTGATCGTCCTTGTCTCGCTGCCGGCGGTGCTACCGGATTTCTGGACGGTCAACATATTCGTGCGGGCTATGGTCTTCGGCATCGTGGCGCTCTCGCTTACGTTTCTTGCTCACTATGGCGGGTTCATCTCGCTTGCCCAGATAGTTGCCGCGGGCGTTGCCGGATACACGGTAGCCGTGACGGTGCCGGATGCCATACCGGCCAATGGTCTCCAGCTTTCTTATGCGCTTGCCATCGCTCTGGCGCTTGTATTCTCGACTATTGCGGGGGGCGTGATCGGTGCCGTCGCGGTACGAACACGCGAGATCTATCTGCTGATGATCACGCTCGCGATCGCAGTGAGCTTTTACTTCTTCGTGCAGGCCAACGTCGAGTTTCTCAACGGCTATGAAGGGATTCGCAATGTGATGGGTCCGGATATTCTGGGTGTTCCTTTGCGCACGCCCGCGATCTTCTTCTATGCGGTTCTTGTCGTGTCCGCGGCCCTCTACGCGCTTGTGATCTATGTCAGCCGCTTGGTCTGCCCCCTGAAAAGTGGTCCTCCCTGAATTAGGCTATTAGCCGTTAGAGAGGACATTGGAATGCCCCAGAAGAAGCACAAGGCGGAAGAGATCGTCGCGAAGCTGCGCCAGGTCGATGTTTTGCTTTCACAAGGCAGATCGGTTGGCGAAGCGGTTCGTTCGATCGGCGTGACGCAGTTCACGTATTACCGGTGGCGCAAGGAGTTTGGTGGCCTGAAGGGCGATCAGGTAAAGCGCTTGAAAGAGCTTGAGAAAGAGAACGACCGGCTGCGCAAGGCAGTGTCGGACCTGACGCTCGAGAAGCTGATCCTGAAAGAGGCTGCCTCGGGAAACTTCTGAGCCCTTCCCGCCGTCGCCGCTGCGTCGACCATGTCATGGTGAAGTTCTCCGTCTCGGAGCGCTTTGCCTGCAAGGTTCTGGGCCAGCATCGCTCGACCCAGCGCAAGAAACCGCAAAGCCGACCGGATGAAGAGGCATTGACGACCGACATCATCAGTCTGGCCTCACGCTACGGCCGCTATGGCTATCGCAGGATCACGGCGATGCTGCGGTCCGAGGGTTGGACGGTGAATGCCAAGCGTGTCGCGCGTATCTGGCGGCGGGAGGGGCTGAAGGTTCCTCAGAAACAACCGAAGAGAGGCAGACTCTGGCTGAATGACGGATCGTGCGTCCGGCTTCGGCCCGAGCATCCAAACCATGTTTGGTCCTATGACTTCGTCGAGGGCCGGACCCACAATGGCAGGAAGTTCCGCATGCTCAACATCATCGACGAGTTCACCAGAGAATGTCTGGCGATCCGGATTGATCGCAAGCTCAACTCGACCGACGTCATCGACGTCTTGTCGGACCTGTTCATCCTACGCGGCGTGCCCGGCCACGTTCGTTCTGATAACGGGCCGGAGTTCATCGCCAAGGCAGTGCGAGAGTGGATTGCAGCTGTCGGCGCCAAGACCGCGTTCATCGAGCCCGGAAGCCCTTGGGAGAACGGCTACTGCGAGAGCTTCAACTCGAAGCTTCGCGACGAACTGCTCAACAGTGAGATCTTCTACAGCCTCGCCGAGGCCAAGGTCATCATCGAGGCATGGCGGCGCTACTACAACACCGAGCGACCACACTCATCGCTCGGATATAAACCGCCGGCGCCAGAGGCCATCGCCTGGCCTTCAAAGCCAGCCGGATCGCTTCCGCCAGCAGCGCAAGCAATGGCCGAAAAGCCGATTATGCATTAAGACTGAAACCGGACCACCTCATAGGGGCAGGCCAAGAGGCAAGGCGTCGGTGCTGTACGTGAGCGCCAAATCCTTTGCGCACTTGTGAACACAAAGGAAGACCTTGCGGTCTTTGCCCAGCTCCTTGGTCAATTCAGCAGCTAAGCGTGGCATTCGCGTGTGTTTGGTCTTCTCCATCTTCGTTTTGCCCATGCCCGAGGTGGTGCGTGCCACGTGCAGAGTGACGTTGTCGTAATTGCGGATGCCGGACGGCACGTCAGCGAGCATCACGCCACCGCCCAACAGCTCATACGTCATGTTAGAGCGGGCGGTAGCATCGAGCACGAGCACCCCAGGCATTCCCTTAGGAATAAGGTAGCGGGCTGAGTTCAGTGTATGTTGAGCGCCGCTGTGACGATAGTAGGCGAACTCCTCCAACATCACCTGAGCAGCCTCAAGGACAGTCGAGACATTGTGTGCGGCGTCCTCCGCGAATAGGTTGGGGTCGAACTCCGAAGAGCCTAGTGCATCCCGTAGGGCCGCAATTTCCAAGGCATGTCGCGGTGAGCCCTCTCCCCAAAGCGGCACGGTCTGATCATCGCCGGGGACATGTTTCTGTTCTTGCTTATCAAGATAGTCCTGCAGCATGGTGAGCGTCTTAATGGCACCGCCGAAATTGTCTCTCTTCTCGTGCGGGATTGCTCGCAGCACCAGTTCGATATCCTTGCTGGTGACCCTGTGGTGGCTCACGGAGTTCAACAGCGCCTCGTCCACCACAATGAGATGACGCTTGCCACCATCCCATGAATGATAAGCATCCCATCGGCTCTCATTGCCAGCACCAAAAGACCAGCAGGCACGCATAAAGGCCGCATGGGTAATCACCAGAACGTCCGCACGGGACATCTCGGATGACTTGAGTTTATGGTCTGTGTGGCTGGTGACCGCTACCGAGCGCCCAGCAATGGAATTGATTTTGGCTACCAATCCCTCAGCGTCCTTGATCAGTCGTGTTATGATCAGAACACCTACAGGGTTACTCTCGCATTTCGCGTTGGTATCGGCTTGGAGCGCCGCGTAAACACACGTGCCTTCAGTCTTACCTGAACCTGTAGGCAACGGAAGGACCACTGAAGGTTTGAACGGGTTGTTGCTTGCATTATTGATGATGAGGTCTCGGCACCAAATATCGAAAATGGACCAAGCCTCTCGCAGGACCGGCGTATCGGGCATCTTGCCGTTAGAGATTTGGGACCAGTGTTGAACCATACGGCTCAGGAAGAGTTGCGACGGCACGAGAGCGAGCCCGTGCTGGTCTATGGAGGTCTGCATAAGCAGAATTATCCTGTACTCGGAATTGACACGACCATGGGTCCGGCCAAAGGACGGTTAGGAGGTGTCGGAATTTGATGATTGAAGAAAGCTCCCCCCTTTCTCTCTAAGAGAACAACTAAGGTTGGCCTTGAGGGGGAGATTGTCGGAGAACTGATGCGTTCAGCTACGCTGCAAATAAAGTTACAAACCGGGTGGGTGCTAGCTAAGTAGAGGGCCTAAGCAGGCCTCAGGGAGCCCTCAGGACTCGATTTGAAGCCTTGGTACTCCCCAACACCATCAACAATAAAAAACGCATCAGTGAGTCCCCTGAGCCCTCTGAGGGGCATTCAGAGGTTTGGTGTTGTTGGTGTTCACACCAAGGCTTCCCAAAGTACGCAACGGTTAAACCCGGGTACACCACTGCGATGACTGAGGAGGCTCCGGTGTAACCACCAGGGGCTCCCCGTGGATACCTTAGGACCTACTAGTGTCACCACAGCACACGGGATCAGGGAGACTCGCTGAGGCGTTCTGGTAGGCGATAGCTTGTTTGGTGCATCCAAGGATGCAACACGCATCCTGAGGCTTCCCAGGCATCCCTGGGCTACCTAGGAATTCCTCGGCATTCGTTACCGGAGCTGTGGTGGGTCACTAGGGGCAAACCCATGGCGCATGATCGCGAACATCTTTCGAGCTAGCGATGCTCCCCGAGGCGTGAGGATCACGAAGTATTCCCTCTGGTCGTGATGGGCTTTTTGGATTGCCTCGATCAGACCTAAGCTCGGTTCACCACGGCGGTTGATAGGTCCAAGGTCACGAAGGTGCTTGGAGATGGTGTGAGTCCGCACACCGCAGCGTGTTGCCAGGGTTGATACGCTCAGTCCCTCTTCAAAAGCCACGTGAAGAAAGGTCCTCGCTTGAGTCGTCGTTATGCGACGGTGCATTGGGATCAGCAGCTTTAGGGCAGCATAAAGCCGCCGAAACATGCGTTGGTCCTTTGGTATCAACGTTGGGCTGCTCGGGGTCTCCATCGCGATATTCCTCCGTTCCGCATTACAGCGAGCGGGGAGTAGCACGTCGTTTAGCCGAGCGACCCAATAGCCGCCAAACTGGCAACTAATTTCAACAGCTAATCTTCTGTGTTTCCTCTCGTGAACAGGAGGTGTTGTCAGCGTCCATTGCAGTCATGACAGCCCCTCGTATTGTTTTCTCCAGAGCCTCAGCGCCCTGAAGAAACGCAGGATAGCGCTGTGACATCCAAGCGCGCCGCTCGGACGTAAGAGACGCAGGGCACACCGAACAATCTAAGGATGATGGATACTCCTTGTAGTGGTAGGGAATTTTGATACCCAGCGCTTTCACAGTTTCGAACACCTCAGTCCGAGACATGGGCCAAAGGGGATACACAGGCTCCAATTCGGGATGAGACGGCATCTTCGGGCCCGTCGTAGGTAGCTTCTCAAAATCCCCAGCGCGTTGACCGTGCACTACGGCACGCAATCCATCAGCGTGGACCGCGTCGAGCAAAGGCTTTGTGCGATTGATGAAGCAGCACGTGAGCCACGGCTGGATCAATGGCTGCCGCTGATTGAACGCAAGCCGCTGCGCCATATCCGGCATGTGATCCACGGGCACCACCGAGGAAGGAAGCCCGTACTGCTGAAAGGAGGCCGTAAGGTCCACCTGGATCACTCGGTGAGACCAGTCCGTCAATTTCTGGTCGACGAACTCGATCATATGCGGAAAGTCTAGATTGGTGCGCAACGCATATACAGTGACCTTCTCGCGCCAAGGGGAGGCTAGGTGGAGCAAAAGGCAGCTCTCCAGTCCTCCCGAGAACATCAACGCTGCACGTCCATGTTCTTCCACCGCGCATGAAATTATCTCAGATGCAGCATTCATCCGATGTGCTCGTAGGTGCGTTGGTTGTCGCCGTTTCTTCGGTGTAAGGCGCGCTGTATCCAAGTAGCCCTTGGAACTGCAGGGTGTTCTCGAGCGAGTGGTAGCGATTGCGTATTCGGAAGAGACGCTTCCAGAGCAGCCTTGGTATCGGTGGGTACTCGCTGGGCCACGGCTCTTCTCGGAAACTAGCTTCACGGTTTCTCCAGAGACGCGCCATCAATTCGATTTCGGCTCTTAATTCAGCCGAATGCTTCGGATTGTCAGGGTCGTCCCAGTCGTACTCCTTCGGCTCAGGGCGACTGAATGGCGGCATGGTGAAGCCTGGGGCACGAAGGGACACCAAGGTCTCCTTCGCAAACGGATGCTCGCAGCCCTTCTCCATCGCGTATTGATAGGACGCGGCTGTCGGAAAGGTTTTGCCGGGTGCGAGGAAGATTTGACGTGCGAACTCCGCTAGCTCGGATGGAGTCCAGCCCGCTTTGATGAAATCACCGAGGGCTTCTCGTTGGCTGATGCTGCGAAGGTAACTGCGGACCTGCTTGAAGTCCGGGGCTTGTGATGGCCCTGTTTGCAATGATGATGGTTCGTTCACTTGATGGTTTGAGTTTGGATGTGGTGAGGCGAGGAGCAGCTTGTGTGGTCCATCGGTGGGACCTGCGTGCTCCTCGGGTACAGAAGCGCTTTCCTACAGAAGTGGGCGCTGAACCCGGGTAAGTGTTTGGTATCGAAGCGGAAGGTGCTCAAATAGAGCCATTTTGCGCCGCGCGGGATTGCACTGTCTGTGCTCGCGACGATACGGACGCAGATGGGCAGATGGAGAGTTGCGCCTTCGGTCAGAATGCCGGTACGTTGGCGTCTAAGTGCTTGATAGATTCGGGATTTCCGAACGATTTCAATAAGGGCGTTCGCTGTAATTCGAGGTCGGGCGCATCAGACGGCAGCCCTCTGGTCTATAAGTGCAACCGTTCACCAGCTAAGTGCTTGATGACTTCGGGAATACCCAACGAAATCAATGAGGCTCTGCGCAAATTGAGGCCGATGGGACCCAGTTGGGTAGCGTACCTTATAAAGCGCTATTCAGAAACCATCGGATGCAGCCGCGCGACGATTGCCAAGGTCGCCAAGCGCAAAGAGCACGCGGCCTAGCGTCTCACTCACGGCGCTTTGGCCGCATCCAGCCCAGGACGGTCTTCGCCCCGAAGTACAGCATGGCACCAACGAATACGAGTACCAATGGGATCGAAATCATGAGGCGTGGTCCGTATCAGAGAAGGCCGTAGATTGAACCCCTCCTCCCATTGCCGCAAGGGGTGGCCTCGCGGACGGGGTACGGGGGAAACTGCTTTCGCAGCCGTCACGCCCTACCCTTCGCGTTTGTGACCCTTGAAATGCCTGTGACAATCAGGCTGGCCGTTCGGCGTCGTCTGCACGGTGAAGGTCCCGCAATCCTCTTACTAACTGGCGAAGGTCGTTCCTCGCTGCGCCAACCGGAAGCGCACGGGCCCGCCGAAGCGCATCGGCCACATGCAGCATTATGGGGACCTTTTTCGGCGACTGCGGGGATGATAGCCACCGGTCCACATTCACAGCGGTTTCTGCTATGAAAGCTTGCTGCACAAGAAGATTGCGAGCCGTGCCGTCAGGGATTTTTGAAGCTTCCTCTCTAAGGCGGCGGGCGTCCTCGGCCCGTCGATCTTGAAAGGTTTTCCCGTAAACGGAATCATGCTCCTGCATGGCGATGCTCCCTGGTTGAGTAGGCGGCGGGAGCGCAAACGGCGTTCTCGTCACCGATAAAAGCCAAGAGCCGCTCGGTGATTTGAAGAGTGTGCGCCTTACCTCGGAGAACAGCGAGTCACTTATTCACGACTACGGCCTCCACACACAACCCGGGCGCTCAGTGGTTGGATCGCCGAGTCCCGATTAGTTGAAATTGAAGCGACAGCTCTCATAACGGTGAGCCACGCGTATTGGAAAGTATAAGAATCCCGTGGAACGCCTCCGGGTCTCACCTCAGGCCAACACCTTGAAACGGCTCAGTCGTCTTGGTCCGCTAGGGAGCGCTAGTCAGCACCGAAGGCCCACCCGCGCTTGCACTACGGGCTGAGACCATGACACTGCAGCCGTAAGTCTGGCGGCGGCGCGCCCTTAAAGCCGAATAGTTTGAAGCTGGGCCGGGCAGGGCGGGGAATTTAGGGTCCGGTGTGAATAGGGGACCCAAATTTTTCAGATTGCGAGGTCGACCTCTACCCGCCGTGCCACATCACGCAGATTGCCAGCACCCAAAGTACCGGAGCGGCCACAGGTGCTTCGAATGACACTGCGACGACACCGAGCAACGCTAAAACCGTTCCTACTGTCATGATGAATGCTCCTCTCTCAAGCTCGTTCTAGAATGTTGGCAATGGACTGGCTAAGCAGGCTTAGGCAAGCGATTGAGCAACCGTGCGACGGCGGTTGGATGCCACTCGCCACCACGAGGTGCGCTGATAGCCTGCTTGTTCAGTTCGTCAGTGATGGCACGAACGCTTGTGATGCCTGAGCGCTTGATGCCCGCAATGATCCCCTGGAGGTCCAAAGCGCGCTGTGCGGCCTTCTCCTTGATCCTAGCGACTGCTTCAGCGTTGCCGGTTTGCTTTCCACGAAGGGCACGCGCACCGTTGGGGTTGCCTAGCTTTACCCCTCGGGCCTTTGCAGCGGCCAATGCCTTCCTCGTGCGCTCACCGATCAGGCCCGCCTCCAGCTCAGCCACGGATGCCATCTGCGTCAGCAGGAACTTGCCCATGGGGCCTGGAGGGACGCTGGGAAGGTCACAGAACACGAGGTCCACATCGCTAGCCACAAGGGAGCGTAAGAGGTCCACGTTGCGTGTGAGGCGGTCTAGCTTTGCAAAGACTAGCTTGGCCCCGATGGCCTTCGCGTGTGAGAGCGCAGCTGCCAGCTTAGGGCGGTCCGACTTCCTCCCGCTCTCCGTCTCGACGTATTCAGCCATGAGCGTCCACCGGCCACCATTGAGATAGCTCGTGACGGCTTCCCGCTGGGCTTCAATGCCAAGGCCACTCTTCCCTTGCTTGTCGGTGCTCACGCGAAGGTAAGAAACGAATTTTCCCGACGCCATGACTATAATCCTATGAACACATATTTACCTAATGAACATTAGATCATTTTGTGTACATACGCAACATCCGCTTCATAAGCACAGGCACTCCACAATGCATTGGCTTGCTTGCTGCGGAAGACTCTCACAAGGTCCGTGGTGAGCAACTGGAAAGACCCTATGCAAGAGCGAAAGTTCTATGAGCGCCTTAGCGCTGTCCATGTAAGTCCCTCTGGACCCGACAAGGATTGGCTTCTAGGGGCAGAACGAGATGGCGTGCGCCTCTTGACAGAGGAAGAGCATGACTTCGTGATCCTTTACGCGAGCTTCCAAAGCTTGCTGATCATTTCGATATTTGCGCGCGTGGCAAACCTCGCCAATCCCGACAAGGACAAGCTGTACGATACTAGCTTTTACGTCGATCAAGCGTGGTGCATTCAGAAAGCGTGGGGCGGAGGACAGGGACACAGGATGTACCTTCAACCGCCTTTCGACCTACCTGAAGAGCACCCGCTTCATAGGGCAGAGCCGATTGTATTTCGGCGGTCCTTTGACGGTATGTCAAATTACAATCCGCCGATTGAGCTTAGTCAGCAGCTTGTTCACTCGCTTGGCTTGCATTTCATTGCTGAGCGGAGCGCGTATTGTCGCCTAAATTCGGAGGGTGACCTAGAAGAAGTGATCAAGGTATTTCGCGACGCTGGCGCTGGTGATTTCAACCACGGTAGAACACTCGTGCTGATCAAGGCCAAGCCGTTGGCGGAATTTATGGCAGTAGGTGGATACGCTCTGTATCGGAAGTTCGATCTGACCCGGTTCTTACCGGAATCATTCACTAATTGGGAACACTCCGAACGCCACTTCGATGCTCCGGACCTTTTCTACAACTCATCAATATCAGGTGAAAGTGCAAGTTACATTCGCGGCGGGCAAATCCTTCGACCGAACGTAACGGTTGACGCATTAATTGAGGAGTGGAAGCGGGAAGATGGCCCGAATGCTCGTCAGTATGGTCTGCCCCCTGAAAAGTGGTCCTCCCTGAATTAGGCTATTAGCCGTTAGAGAGGACATTGGAATGCCCCAGAAGAAGCACAAGGCGGAAGAGATCGTCGCGAAGCTGCGCCAGGTCGATGTTTTGCTTTCACAAGGCAGATCGGTTGGCGAAGCGGTTCGTTCGATCGGCGTGACGCAGTTCACGTATTACCGGTGGCGCAAGGAGTTTGGTGGCCTGAAGGGCGATCAGGTAAAGCGCTTGAAAGAGCTTGAGAAAGAGAACGACCGGCTGCGCAAGGCAGTGTCGGACCTGACGCTCGAGAAGCTGATCCTGAAAGAGGCTGCCTCGGGAAACTTCTGAGCCCTTCCCGCCGTCGCCGCTGCGTCGACCATGTCATGGTGAAGTTCTCCGTCTCGGAGCGCTTTGCCTGCAAGGTTCTGGGCCAGCATCGCTCGACCCAGCGCAAGAAACCGCAAAGCCGACCGGATGAAGAGGCATTGACGACCGACATCATCAGTCTGGCCTCACGCTACGGCCGCTATGGCTATCGCAGGATCACGGCGATGCTGCGGTCCGAGGGTTGGACGGTGAATGCCAAGCGTGTCGCGCGTATCTGGCGGCGGGAGGGGCTGAAGGTTCCTCAGAAACAACCGAAGAGAGGCAGACTCTGGCTGAATGACGGATCGTGCGTCCGGCTTCGGCCCGAGCATCCAAACCATGTTTGGTCCTATGACTTCGTCGAGGGCCGGACCCACAATGGCAGGAAGTTCCGCATGCTCAACATCATCGACGAGTTCACCAGAGAATGTCTGGCGATCCGGATTGATCGCAAGCTCAACTCGACCGACGTCATCGACGTCTTGTCGGACCTGTTCATCCTACGCGGCGTGCCCGGCCACGTTCGTTCTGATAACGGGCCGGAGTTCATCGCCAAGGCAGTGCGAGAGTGGATTGCAGCTGTCGGCGCCAAGACCGCGTTCATCGAGCCCGGAAGCCCTTGGGAGAACGGCTACTGCGAGAGCTTCAACTCGAAGCTTCGCGACGAACTGCTCAACAGTGAGATCTTCTACAGCCTCGCCGAGGCCAAGGTCATCATCGAGGCATGGCGGCGCTACTACAACACCGAGCGACCACACTCATCGCTCGGATATAAACCGCCGGCGCCAGAGGCCATCGCCTGGCCTTCAAAGCCAGCCGGATCGCTTCCGCCAGCAGCGCAAGCAATGGCCGAAAAGCCGATTATGCATTAAGACTGAAACCGGACCACCTCATAGGGGCAGGCCAGTAATTTTCGCTGGCCGCTTTAATTTTTGAAGCAGCGAGGAGGACAGCGAAACAGGGGAATAGAATGTTATGCTCGAATTTTGGAAGTCTGACATTGGTAAGGTGGCGCTGGGAGGCCTTATTGCCGTAGTCGGGCAACTTACGGCCACCTTGTTAGCGTGGCTCAAAGAAGCGCGCTTTGCTGCGACCAAGCAGCGCAAAGATGCAGAGTACCTCGCCATGCGTCTTGTGCTTGTTTTGGATGCTCTGGTGGCCGCGTGTTACAATGCAGTCCATGACCCTCTCACCGAGGATAGTGAGGGCATCACAGAGAACACCGTGGCTGACCCGACGCTCACGCTTCCAGCAGACGGCGACTACAAGGCGCTTCCGCGAAGTCTGATGTTCGAGTTGCTCTCTATGCCGAACAAACTCGACGGCATCAAAGAAGGGCTTGCCTCCACGGCAGACTTTTCGTTCCCACCGCACTACTCAGAATACTATGAGTATCGTGAAGAGCACTGGTCGAAACTCGGATTGAAGGCGCTGGATTTGATCGACGCACTTTGCCGGGAATACAAGATTCCCCTCCCGGAACGACCTGAGCATTACACGCCCAGGGAGTCGTTCCGAGAAGCGGTGATTAAAATCGAAACTGTGCGGCAGGAGCGAACTGAGCGCAACGCAGCACTATTCGCAAAGCTGCGCGGTGCTTCGCCTGTTCAATCGTAGGTTAAAAGTCGAGAGCTCATGGTCCCGACGGGCTCTGGCGGTCCCTCTGAGCTGCGGAGTAACCGTCTGACTTGTGAAAATACAAAAACCTGATACAAAACAAACAACGGTTGCGCGAAATTCTCTAGATTTATCAACGTTGAAGCTGGGCCTTCGCGGTTCGAGGTCAACGAAACATGCAGGACATGCGGTTAAACTTCTACGGTTATTCCGCTGCCCTTGTGATCCTCATTTCATGTGCGGCAAATGGCGCGATCGCGCAGTCTCTCACGCCGTTCCGGTATGAATCCCAAGCGCAACGCAATTGTCCCGGCGATACGATCGTCTGGCTCGATTTCAGAAAAGAACGCTATTACCTAAAAGGCCAACGACGCTATGCGTCGGGAAATACCGGCAGCTTCGTGTGCAGGAATGAGGCTCGCGATAGTGGCTACCGGCGCTCGCCCTTGGGATTGAGATAAACCCGCTCGTAACCCCATACGCGACGCAGCAGGCGGGCATCGCGTCTGCCCGAGGTTCATCTCTGAAAGGATATGAAAGCCTTCGCGTTTGTGATTGCAGTGGACCGATGGTCATCGCAAACGTCATCATGCATCAAAGTGACGGTACAAACATCTGAAGGCCGCATATGTTCTTGCAGAAATCTGTTGTCGCATTTCGCCTGAGAGCAATCCTCGTCAAGCTGGTAGCTTCGTGTCTTGTCTGGGCGTGCGCGACAACATCGAGTTTTGCGGAGACTTCACCGCCTCAGACCTCCGGCGTACCCATTACCAATGGTCAGATCGAGAAGGCGATCACGAGCCTCGACGCGATCGTCGGTGACGTCATGAAGAAGAGCGGCATTCCGGGCATGGCGATCGCGGTGGTCCATGATGGCAAGGTCGCCTACGCGAAGGGCTTTGGCGTCCGGAAAGTCGGCGAGAACCAGCCGATTGACGCGAATACCGTTTTTCAGATCGCATCGCTTTCGAAATCCCTTGCGGCTAGCGTCGTGGCCTGCCAGGTCGGTGCGGGCGTTGTCAAGTGGAATACGCCTGTCCAAGCGCACTTGCCCTGGTTCGAGTTGATGGACCCGTGGGTGACACAGCATGTCACCATTGCGGATATGTTCAGCCATCGTTCGGGCTTGCCGCAGCATGCCGGCGATGATCTCGAGGATCTCGGCTATGATCGTCGAACCGTGCTGGAGCGCCTGCGTTTGCTACCGCTTCGCGGCTTCCGGGACGTCTATGCCTATACAAACTTCGGGTTGATGGCGGCGGCGGAATCCGTTGCTGCCGCATCGGGCAAGGACTGGGAAAGCCTGTCTGAAGAGGTTCTTTACAAACCGCTCGGCATGAGCGCGACCAGCTCGCGCTTTGCTGATTTCGAAAAGCAGACCAATCGCGCCATTGGACATGTAAAGGTCGGCAACGGCTTCCAGCCCAAATATCAACGCCGGCCCGATGCGCAGTCAGCCGCAGGCGGCGTCAGCTCGTCGGCAAACGATCTTGCGCGATGGTTAGCGTTGGTGCTGCAGAACGGCGAATTCGAAGGCCGGCAGATCATTCCGGCAGATGCGCTGCTTCCAGCCATGACGGCCGAAGTCGTTTCTATTCACTCCCCTTCAGCCGATGCGAGGCCCAGCCTGTACGGATATGGATTCGGCGTCGGAATCACGCCGGCGGGCCGAACAACGATCAGTCATTCCGGAGCCTTCGCGCTGGGTGCCGGGACTTATTACGCGATCATCCCCTCGGCCGGGATTGGAATTGTCGTGCTGACCAATGCAGAACCAGGTGGCGCAGCGGAGGCGGTCGGCACCTCTTTCACGGATATTGTCCAGTTCGGGATGGTGACGCGGGATTGGTTTGCTGCTTATGGCGCGGCTATGACGCAGCTCACGGCGCCGGCGGGCGATCTCGTCGGCAAGTCGCCACTCACCGCGCCAGCACCGGCTGCGCGTTCTTCATCCTATGTTGGTCGCTACGGCAATCCTTACTTCGGAGACGCCGAGATCGTCGATGCAAATGGTCATCTAGAATTAGAGATCGGCCATTTGAGCCAACCCTATGAGCTGACGCACTGGGATGGTGATGTGTTTTCGGTCCGCCCTTCCAGCGAAAACCAAACCGACGGTTCGTTGTCGTCGGTTACTTTCAAACGAGCAGGTGACGAGCCAGCCCGCGAACTGACGATCGAATATCTCAACGGCAACGGGCTCGGCCAGTTTATGAGGCGCTGAAGAACATTGTGCGGGTGAGCTTCTGATCCGCATCCTCACGCGAGTTGCGCCAGAGTTACGGAGGGCTACCGCGAAAGATTGCCTGACCTTTATTAGTTAGAACGAAATTTGTCTCGGTGGGCCAGGAATTGATCCAGCCGCGACAGAAATAGGGAAGTCAGAAATGTCGCCGTCAGAGAGAGGCGCTCCCTGCACATTAGCGTCCTGCGAACTGCTTCATGACGAATTGACGTTGCACCGTTGTGCTTGCGCGGTCGCTTTTCTTTCTTTGACGTTTGTGAGGATAAACTGCCAACACGAAGTTTCATCGGAACGAATCTAGAGGGGAACCCATTGTCCTTTACAAAGGAAGGAGTTCTCCAATGACCAACCCGAATGAGAAAAATCCGGACCAGAAGCGCGATCAAGGCCAAAAGGCAAGCCAGCAGACGGAAACCAAGCAGAAGGCCGAAATCCGGAAGGGCGTCCAGGAAGATATGCCTGACAATAAGCCTCAGGGCCAAGAGAAAACCGGATACAGCGGCGGCACCTGATGGGCTGCTTTAGCCATGGTAAGGCCGCCCCAGCGGGCGGCCTTTTTCATATAGAAGTTCATGTCGCTTGCGACGGGAAGACTTTATCAAAGTCGGAAAAAAAGAACCTGCGAGCAAAGTTCGGTCTCGTTGCTTTCAGTATATGAGATCAAGAAGTTGTCGGCTTGCGCTCGCTAGCTACGCAGATGACCTGCGCCTAGGCGTCTCGTGCTAACTTGTCGAGAGTGATCGGAAGATCTCTCACCCGTTTGCCTGTGGCATGATAGACAGCGTTGGCAATCGCCGCAGGAACGCCGACGATGCCGATCTCGCCCAACCCTTTGATGCCCATAGGGTTGACGATGTCGTCCTGCTCATCGACGAAGATCACCTTGACGTTGTGGACGTCGGCATTCACCGGCACATGATACTCGGCGATATTGGCATTCATGATCCGGCCGAAGCGGTGGTCGATGAGCGTTTCCTCGTGCAGCGCCATTCCCATGCCCCAGATCATACCGCCCATCACCTGACTGTGCGCGGTCTTAAGGTTGAGGATGCGTCCCGCAGCGACCGCGCTGACGAGCCGAGTGACGCGTATGACTCCCAACTGCTCGTCTACTTTTACTTCGGCAAAGATTGCTGAATGAGTGTTGTGGGCGTGCTTGCCTCCCTTCTTAAATTCTGTGGCCTTTTCCTGAGTGACGCGTTCGATGCCAGCTTGACGCATGGCGTCCGCGACCATGACGGTGCTGCGCGGATTCGTCTTGGACATGATCGAGCCGTTGGTCAGCACCACGTCGTCGGCCTGCGCGCCTTTCAGCACCGAGTTCGGCATGGCCTGCGCCATCTTCAGGAGTTCATCGCGGATGGCGTTGCTAGTGGTAACGATGCCGTTCGAAACCGACGCGGCGATCCACGACCCTCCTTCGACAGGAGACGGTGGCAACGTCGAGTCCCCGAGCTTGACAGTGATGTTATCGATCGGAAGGCCGAGCATATCGGCGGCGACCTGCGCCATGATCGTGTAGGTTCCGGTCCCGATGTCCGACGTCGCGCACGCCACTTCGGCGTGGCCGTTTCCAGTCAGCGTGATCCGCACCGTGATAGGTACCTGCAGCGCTTCCCAGATGCCCGTGGCCATGCCCCAGCCGATCAGATCGTTGCCATCACGCATCGATCGAGGCTCGAAACTGCGTTTGTTCCAGCCGAACGCGTCCGCACCTTGGCTGTAACATTCGCGCAGGTTCTTGCTGCTGAAGGGCAGGCCGGTAGACTGGTCGCTGTCCGAATAACACTTCAGCCGCAGTTCGAGCGGATCCATCTTCAGCGCAACCGCAAGTTCGTCCATCGCCGCTTCGAGCGCGTAAACGCCGGTTGCCGCGCTCGGCGCGCGCATGTCGCACGCTGTCGGAAGATCGAGGCGGACTAGGCTGTGCGCGTAACTGGCGGCTTCGCTCTTGTAGAGCAGACCGGACCATGTCGTCTCATTACGATAAAAGTCCTCGTATTGCGACGTCATCGTGGTGGCGTCGTGTGTGATCGCATTCAGCGTGCCGTCCGGTTTTGCGCCGAGCTGGATACGCTGAACCATCGCCGGGCGATAGCCGATCATGTACATTTGCTGCCGCGTCAGGACGAGGCGGACCGAGCGCTTGAGCACGCGGGCGCCTAGCACCGCGAGCACCACCTGATACTGCGGCCGCAGACCGGAGCCGAAGCCGCCGCCCATAAACGGCGACATCACACGGATTTCGTCGGGCCTGGTCTCGAACACGCCGCATAGATAGCGCTGAACGTTCTGTACCCCTTGCGTCTTGTCGTAAACCGTGAGCTTGCCGTCGTGCCACACGGCGGTCGATGCGAACAGCTCCATCGGATTGTGATGCTCGATGGGCACGGAATAGTCGGCCTGATGCTTGATATCCGACGTTACGAACGCCTTGGCCGCGTCGCCACGCGGTTTGGCCGGTGGATCGAGCGCGACGGCGTTGGCGAGCTGGCGCTCCAGATCGGTGACATGCGGTTGCTCATCGTAGTCGACCTTCACGAGAGACGCTGCGTAAGTCGCGGTCTCGAAGTCCTCCGCCAGCACTAGCGCGACCGGCTGGCCGTTGAATTTAATTTCGTCATCATAAAGCGGACGATAGGGCGAGCCTTCGGGCGCGACTTCATCCTCGTATGCCTTGTCGCTATCGGCCATCGGCGGCCGATTTTCATGAGTGAGGACGACGAGGACGCCATCCACCTTCATGGCTTCGCTGGTGTCGATCCGCTTGATACGGCCTTTGGCGATGGTCGAAGCGACCACGCTGCCATGTGCAAGATCGGGTGCGCCGTACTCGCCGGCGTAACGAGCGGCGCCCGTGACTTTGTCGCGCCCATCGACGCGCGATGTCGCCGTACCGATATAGGTCGTCATGGTCGTGCTCGGTTGATGAGGGTGAAGCACCGGCTCATGCGATTTTCTTGTCCGATTGAGATTGCGGTGTGCCGTTCGCGGCTTGCGTCAGCGCCCGGATGATGACGCGCCGGGCGAGGTCGATCTTGAAGGTGTTGTGACCGAAACCCTTGGCCCCGTGAAGAACGACATTGGCCGCGCGAGCGAAGGTATCGTGAGTGGGGGGCTGTCCGTTCAATGCCGCTTCGGCTTCCGGATTCCGCCACGGTTTATGGGCAACGCCGCCGAGCGCCAGCCGCGCGTCGCGAATCGTTCCGTTATCCATCTTGAGCGCCGCCGCCACAGAGACCAGTGCGAAGGCATAGGACAGACGATCCCGGATCTTGAGATAGGTATAGTGCGTGTTGAAGCCCTGCGCCGGCAGTTCGATGGCCGTGATGATTTCTTTCGGATCGAGATTGGTGTCACGCTGCGGCGTATCGCCGGGCAGGCGATGGAAATCCGCCATTGCAATGGCGCGCTCACCGTTGGGGCCGGCGACATGCACCCTGGCATCAAGCACCGCCAGCGCGACGCACATGTCGGAGGGATGGGTGGCGATGCAGGCATCGCTGGTGCCGAGGATCGCGTTGATCCGGTTGATGCCGTCTTTCGCCGAACAGCCGGAACCGGGCTCGCGTTTGTTGCATGGTGTCGCGACATCATAGAAATAGAAGCATCTGGTCCGCTGCAGCAGGTTGCCGCCGGTGGACGCCATGTTGCGCAGTTGGGCCGAGGCGCCGGCGAGGATAGCGCTTGAGAGCAGCGGATAACGTTCCACCACCAGTGGGTGCCAGGCGAGATCGGAATTCGGCACCAGCGCACCGATGCGCACGCCGCCGTCGGTCGTTTCCTCGACTTTGGCGAGAGGAAGGTGCGAAATGTCGATCAGCCGGCTGGGTTGTTCGACGTCGTATTTCATCAGGTCGACGAGATTGGTGCCGCCGGCAATAAACTTTGCCGACGCATCAGCCGCAATCTGGCTCAGGGCGTCAGCAACATCCGTTGCCCGCGAGTACTGGAAATTGTTCATGACGCATCCATGGCCTGCTGAATCGCAGCGACGATGTTCGGATAGGCCGCACAGCGGCAGATGTTTCCGCTCATCAGTTCGCGAATATCATCGGGCGTCTTCGCCTTGCCTTCGGCGATCAGGCTGACCGCCGAGCAAATCTGTCCCGGTGTGCAGTAACCGCACTGGAACGCGTCGTGATCGATGAACGCTTGCTGCACGGGATGGAGGACACCATCGGTCGCAAGACCCTCAATGGTGGTCACCTCGGCGCCGTCCCTCATCACCGCAAGCGTCAGGCAGGAATTGATCCGTCGGCCGTCAACCAGCACCGTACATGCACCGCATTGGCCATGGTCGCAGCCTTTCTTGGTGCCCGTGAGGCCAAGACGATCTCGCAATGCATCGAGCAACGTTGTCCAAGGAGCAATATCGAGCTTCTCCTTGGTGCCGTTGACCGTCAGCTCAATGGTGATCAAGCCGGGAAATAAAGCGGTTGCCGGAGCACTGTTTGACCGAGCCATCCGATACCCCCGCCAGTAAAGAAGGACGGGCTATAACGCGATCCCGGCGCACATGTTCCACAGGGGATAATCCCTTGCGTGCCCGGACCGGTTACTCCGGCATGTCGCGATGCCGGCCAGTTGCGTCGCGTTCGGGCTTGCGTCGTTTACCGCACCGGCATCGGCGGACGGGGAGCGCTGTCGTCACCAGGCTGTGCCGGAAGTCGGGCGGGTACCGGCGCTTGGGACGGAATGTAGGCGTCGCGTTGCGGGGGGATCCGGCTTTCGGTCGCCGATGGCGGCGAAGGGGACGGATGAGGAGGATTGTATGTTGCCGCTTGAGGCGAGGGGCGTTGTGGCTTTGGTGGAACAGACTTAGCCCGGTGCTGCACGGGGGGCTTGGGGTGAGCCTCGCGCTCTGCGGCCGTTGCGATCTCTCGGCGCAGTTGCTGTTGGCTGGCTTTCAAATCCTCGACCGCGCTTTTCAGCGCAGCAATCTCGCTTGCGTTTGACTCAAGCGACTGTGCAATTTCGGCCGGAAGCGCAGCTTGAGTTGGTGCAGCTTGCGTCGGGGGCGTGACGGGATCCGTCGACGGTGTTGATGGCTGGGCTGCGGTCGCAGTCTCTTGCGCAGGTTCCGCTTCGGCATTTGGTTGAGGCGCGGCGGCTTGGGTCGCCGTGTCCTGCGCTTCAACTGCATTTACGCCCTGCGTAGGGGCAGGAGCCTCCATTGAAAGATGCGGTATAAGACTCGAAAGCCTCTGTTTGGCCTCTTCACCATAGGAATGCCAGGCCACGCTTGCGGCAACGCCGATACAGATGGCCGACAGCACGGTTAAGACACCGCGATAAGACCGTGCGCGGGGGATATCTTTTAGGAGTGCGTCAACGTTGTCGTTCGACGGCGCAGGGTGGAACGAGGGTTCGCTTGCCGGCAGGGATGGTGCCGTCGATAGCGACGTCTCTTCAACCTGTGACGGCTCGTGATTGGCTTCAATTTGAGGATCACGCGTGATTCGCGGCGCCAAGTCGCGAAGTTGCGCGGCTATCGCGTCGTGCGGATCGGCTTGAGGACCAGCAGGTTGTGATCTGAATAGCATTTGAGTTCCAGGTTACATGTTGCGCGGCCGGGTTCCGGCTGGTCTATATGTCGAGATGAAGGCTTTGGGTTTGACCTCAGCAAGGCGGCAAGATGAAAAGTGTAAGGCAGGCAAGCCAAAGGTGACTGTCTCCAGCGCTTCCCATACTTGCCTAAGAGTTAACGGCGGTGGCGGACGTCCCTGATAGCCGATGTTGCGTTGCACAATCTTTCAGCACCATCTGCTCCCGTAGCGAGCGATCCTGTGCTCGGTCGTTTCTGGGTGCGGTCGATCTCGGCAATGTTCTGAGGGCAGCGTAGTGCATTTTTAGGACTGGCACGAGTCTTGCGTTAGTGATCTGCGACGGCTCTCGCTAGCTAAGGACGACGGAGCAAATCAAGATGAACAAGAAAGAGAAGCTCGTCATCGTCGGCGCAGGTATGGCCTCCGGACGGATGCTCGAGCACCTATTCGAAGCTGACCCGGAACGTTTCGACATTACCCTTTTTGGAGCGGAGCCGCGCGGAAATTACAACCGCATCATGTTGTCGCCTGTGCTGGCAGGCGAGAAGTCGTTCGATCAGATCGTCACGCATGATGCGGCTTGGTATGACGCCCACCAGATCAAATGCCGCTTCGACGAGACGATTACGCGCATCGATCGTGCGGCGAAGACGGTGCACTCGGCGAGCAGCGAAACTCCTTACGACAGGCTAGTGATTGCGACCGGATCCGCTCCCTTTATGATTCCCGTTGCCGGGCGGGACTTGCCGGGCGTCATGGCATTTCGCGACTATGACGATGTGCAGGCGATGGTGGCCGCAGCCAAGAAAAAGGACGCCAAGGCTGTCGTCATCGGTGGCGGTCTGCTCGGACTGGAGGCCGCGGCGGCGCTCAGGCTCCATGGTATGGAGGTGGTGGTCCTGCATCTGATGGGCCACCTGATGGAGCGCCAGCTGGACGCGGCGGCGGGCTATCTCTTGCAGAAGGAACTGGAGAGCCGCGGAATCAAAATTCACTGCAAGGCACAGACCAACGCGATCCTTGGCCACGGGCGAACCGAAGCGGTGCTGCTCGATGACGGCACCCTTTATCCGGCGGATATCGTGGTGATGGCGGTCGGCATCCGCCCGGAGGCGCGGATCGCAACCGATGCGGGCCTCCATGTTGAGCGCGGCATCGTCGTGGACGACCAGATGCTGACCTCTGATAGGAATGTCCTCGCCCTCGGCGAATGCTGCGAGCACAACAGCATTTGCTATGGCCTCGTCGCGCCGCTCTATGACATGGCCAAAGTCGCGGCGAAGACTTTGACAGGAGTCGAAGCGACGTTCCGCAGCGTCGAAACAGCGACCCAGTTAAAGGTGACCGGGGTGAGCCTTTACTCGGCGGGCGACTTCACCGACGCGCCTGATCGGGAAGATATCGTGCTGCGGAATTCGGGCGCGGGAGTCTACAAGCGGCTCGTGCTGAAGGACAACCGCATTGTCGGCGTGGTCCTTTACGGCGAGACCGCGGACGGCGCCTGGTACTTCGATATGCTGCGCAAGGGGACAGATGTCTCGGAGATGCGCGAGACGCTGATTTTCGGTCAATCCCGTCAGGGGAGCACGTCCCTCGATCCTATGGCGGCGGTCGCAGCCTTGCCGGATGATGCAGAAATCTGCGGCTGCAACGGCGTCTGCAAGGGCAAGATCGTCTCGGCCATCACGGCCAAAGGCCTGACGTCGCTCGACGACGTGCGCGCCCACACAAAAGCATCCGCATCCTGCGGCTCTTGCACGGGTCTCGTCGAACAACTCATGACGCTGACGCTCGGCGACGGCTACAATCCCGGCGCCGTGCAGCCAATGTGTGGTTGTACCACGCTCGGACATGGCGATGTCCGCCGGCTTATCAAGGCGAAGAGTTTGAAGACCATTCCTGCCGTCATGCAGGAACTGGAATGGAAGACTTCATGCGGCTGCGCAAAGTGCCGGCCGGCGCTCAACTACTATCTCGTATGCGACTGGCCGGACGAATACGCCGATGACTATCAGTCGCGTTTCGTCAACGAGCGCGTCCATGCCAACATTCAGAAGGATGGTACCTATTCGGTTGTACCGCGCATGTGGGGCGGCGTCACCAGCGCGAAGGAATTGCGCGCCATCGCCGACGTGGTCGATAAATTCCACATTCCCACCGTGAAGGTCACGGGCGGCCAGCGCGTCGACATGTTGGGCGTCAGGAAGGAAGACCTGCCTGCGGTGTGGGCTGATCTCGGCAAAGCCGGTTTTGTCTCGGGTCATGCCTATGCCAAGGGCTTGCGCACAGTAAAAACCTGCGTTGGCACCGACTGGTGTCGCTTCGGCACGCAGGACTCGACCGGGCTCGGCATCCGCATCGAGAAATTCATGTGGGGCTCGTGGACTCCGGCCAAGGTCAAGATGGCGGTCTCGGGTTGTCCGCGCAACTGCGCCGAGGCGACTTGCAAGGATGTCGGCGTGATCTGCGTCGACTCCGGCTATGAGATCCATTTCGCCGGCGCGGCGGGCCTCGACATCAAGGGCACGGAAATTTTGGGATTGGTGAAAACCGAGGACGAGGCGCTGGAACATATCGTGGCGCTGGTCCAGATGTATCGCGAGCAGGCGCGCTATCTTGAGCGTATCTACAAGTGGGCCAAGCGCGTCGGTCTTGACGAGATCCGCCGCCAGATTCTGGACGATCGCGAGAGGCGCGAAGCCTATTTCGAACGCTTTGTCTTCTCGCAGAAATTCGCGCAGGTCGATCCATGGTCCGAACGGGTATCGGGCAAGGACAAGCACGAATTCCGGCCGATGGCGACTATCGGTTTTCCGGTTGCGGCGGGGGGAGCGCGATGAGCTGGATTGCTATTGGCCAAACGGCAGATATCCCTCTTCGCGGCGCGCGCTGTGTAGCGACGCCGCAGGGGCGGATTGCGGTGTTTCGCACTATCGAAAATCGCTTCTTCGCTATCGAGGACCGCTGTCCACACAAGGGAGGCCCGCTTAGCCAGGGGATCGTGCACGGCGCTCAGGTCACCTGTCCGCTGCATAACTGGGTCATCTCGCTCGAGACAGGCATGGCTGTTGGGGCCGACGAGGGTTCTGTACGCACCTTTGCGCTGAAGGTGGAGGGCGGAAAGCTCCTGATCTCCTCAGAAGCACTCGTCAGCATGATCGCATGACGCGGAGCGGTTTTGCCGAGCAGCATCAGATATTCCGTTCGACCGGGAGAGCGTGAACTCGATTCCTCGCGCTCCAGCCAACCCGTCCGCTCATTCTTGAAGCTCTGAAGACGCGAAAAGGCTACCATACGGGGCTTTTATGTCTTCGGCGTTCCTCTTGACGAAGCTCAGGTCGAGATTGTTGACCGCGACTGGGTGCACCCTGGTTGTAGATCGCGTGTTGCTGGAGGAACGTCATATGCCATTCTACGTTCGCGTATCTCGCTAAGGCGGCTGTGAACCGACCACAAATGCATGGGAACCGGGGGTGTGGTTTCAAAAGCAAAGGACAAGCAATGACCGTCGCCAAGAACACGATCTGTCTATGGTACGACAAGGACGCCGAGACTGCAGCCCGGTTCTACGCCGAGACTTTTCCTGACAGCTCGGTGAGTGCCATTCACCGTGCTCCCAGCGATTACCCATCCGGCAAGGCTGGCGACGTGTTGACAGTCGAATTCACAGTGGCCGGTATCCCCTGTCTCGGGCTCAATGGCGGACCAGCGTTCAAGCATAACGAAGCCTTCTCATTCCAGATCGCCACGGACGATCAGCAAGAAACCGACCGCTACTGGAGCGCCATCGTCGGCAATGGCGGTCAGGAAAGTGCTTGCGGTTGGTGCAAGGACAAATGGGGCATCTCCTGGCAGATCACGCCGCGCGTACTGACCGAGGCGCTGGCTGCCGGCGGCGCTGAAGCAAAACGCGCGTTTGAAGCGATGATGCATATGAAGAAAATCGATGTTGCCGCGATCAAGGCGGCTAGGGGCGGTTGATGGTCCTACGTAGACCTTGCATCACCGGTTTTGATCGGCAAGGGGACCGGCTTATTCCAGCCACCACTCATTCGACGTGCCCATGTCCTCAATGAGATGCCAGCGCCTGATCCGCTCAGGCGTCAGAGACGCATAGAACCGCGCCCACGCGGCCCTGAACTCCTCCTTCCGGCCCTCAAGGCCAACAGCCTTGCCGCTGCACCACGGCGGGAAGAGGCGGATTGATGCACCACTCCCACGCGGCAACACTCTGCCGTGACCGTTCCCCCGCGAGCCTGATCCGGCCGACCGGTCGGCCGTCGTGGATCACGCAATAATCGTTTGCCAACTTGTCGCCGGCGTTGAGAGTAGGGCGGAGAGAAAGGTCCATGGGCCCGAATCTAGGGCGAACGTCCCGGAATCATAGGGCTGGAACCGCTATCAGGAAGCTGATTGAGTCATTTATCCCGCTCAAATCCCACGACAGCGTCCAGGTCCTCCAGAGCCAGCTTTTCTTCTGCAACCCAACCATCGCCTTCGCGCCTAAAATCACCGGGGTGGATATTTTTGGCGTTGAGAGGTTCAAAGTCTGCCGGGAGCGTCCCGACACGACGACCGTGGTGCATGACTGGGACACGTTCGATACCCAGCCATTGGATGAGATTATCCGCTCCAAATTGCGCCACAGCGTTTTCATCGAGCGTCACGTAACGACCGTCGTCTAATTGATAGGTGACGGTCCCGCGTCTTTGGTCTTCTTTTTCGATCCTTTTCATCTCTCCATCCTGCCTGGATGCATCAGGACCGATCCGCAATGAGGGTGGAAAGTTCTCGATTTATCGGCTTTTCAGATGCGGCTTCATTTCCTCTCGGCAGATAGCGTCTTGGCAATATCGTCAAGGCGGGGAATGCGTTCACGAATAAAAAGGCCTGGACTGTCCCACGGCCTTTTCGATCTCTTCGTCGATAACTTTTTTTAACAGGTAGAGCGCGGTTTCCTCGTACGATAAATCCGGCAGTTTCTTGATCGCAGGCACTGCAGCCGTGAAGTTCTCAGGAAACAGGCGGACCAAATCGTCACCTTTGTCGGCTTCATAGTCTGCCGTGTATATCCGTCTTTTTCCCCGGTATTTGATGAAGCCAGTGATCTGGTCTTCGTTGGTCATGGTCGTACCTTCCGTTCGGCTTGTCCCGGATCAATAATAGCCTCCCTCTCTTGGTGATCTCAATGGCATTTGCTCGGTTGGGGGGATGCCGACGCTTGCACTGCAGCTAACTACGGCTCTATCAAAGCGGCCGCCGGAGTTTCGTGCAGATGACAGCAGGCACCTCAAGCCGGCACTCACCTCGAACGGAATCCCGCTGGGAAGTCCGGTGGTCTCCATTCGAAGCAAGTCTTCAGGGGTCAAGCAAGCGAGCGGGCACACCCGGCAGCCGGCCGGATCGATCACCTAGTCAATGATCTCGACCACGCTATGCGTCCGCGGATCGACCAGCACGGTTTGGTCGTTCACAACGGTGTATCGATAGTGCGGCGCACCATATTCGGCAGGCACATCGTAGTAGGTGAGGCCGCTATCCGGCAGGACGACGCCAACATGCATCGGTTCACGATAATGAAATGACGGATGGTGCTGCTCGACCACGTATTGCCGGAAGCGCGGACGCTGATCGATGCCGAGCACGCCGGCTACACCGCCAGTAACGGCCCCGACGGCCCCACCGACCACGGCACCGACCGGACCCGCTGCTCGATCACCCTCGCGCGCGCCATGTTCCATACCTCCAACCACACCCTGGGCCATGACCGATGCGGGCAATATCAGCGCAACTGAAATCGCTGCGGCTCTGATCAACGAACGGGCCATAAATTTCTCCTCCGACCTTTAAACACGGGGAGCAAAGTCGGAGATCGTCGTTTTCGTTCCCCCGGTCCGAGCCCAAAAAAGGTTCGAAAAAAGGCGTTCGTTTGGAACGAAACCGGGGTCTTCTGCGAGCTGACTGCCGGGGAAGGTCATCACTCGTAGACAGGCCATCGGCCCGCGTGCCTTGGTTGGCTCACACTCCGCTTCGGCATCAGCCGACTAACGGGATGGGTGACGTGAACTGGCCGCGCTACAATTCGCGCGACCAGTAGATCATCAATGTCGATGAGTCCGCCTACTTCTTGCTTTTCTTCTTCTTCTTATGTTTCGTCGTATGATTCTGCTTCATATGATAGCCGTCTGTGTCGGACACATGCGGTGTTTGGGACCTGCTTACTCCCTTGGCGGTGCTGGCTCCGTGCTCCGCGACGGTGGGCACTCCGCTCCGCGGATGAGCGCCACCGTCGACATTGTCGGCGAACGAAGCGGAAGCCGAACCAAAAGCCAGCCCGATGCCCAGGGCAGCTACTGCAATTACGTTTTTCATTATTCACTCCAATGTTGGTATCGCAGGAAATATATAGCTCGGACCGCGGCGTTCCAGATAGGGTGCATATTTAGGCTGTCGCTGAACATCAACGGCCCAGTCGCGTGGACCTGTCTGGGTATCTGTTGCGGCTGTGAAAGGGCATACCCACAGCCCCTGAGCGAACGGTAGCGGAGAAGCTTCTGTTGCTCTGGCGGGAAACGAATTATGTAATAACTATCTGATTATATTTGAATATTTTTTACAATAACCTTTCCGTCGGGCCGGCGACGACAATGCAAATTTCCTTATCCGGGCCTTGGGCTCAACCTCGACACCGCGTCAGGTCCGAAGAGGGCCAGCAACGGACGCTACGGATTCCCAGATTTCATTTGGAGCCTGATATCGGCCAAGCCACTCAGCTCGCTTTCGGCTTTGAGGCGACTGCAGTTCTCGGGCGCTTGGCGCGGCGTGAGTGATCGCGTGTGGCCACGCCCTTCGCCTTCTTCTTCAGGCCGGTCTCCTTGGCGTCCGATGCCGCTTGTTTTGTACCGCCGCTATGCTTCGCATATTCCTGGCCGTCGACCGGTGCGACATGCGGCGGGTCCCTGCCGAGATATGGGCGCCCGATTCCGAACTCCTTCCCGTGCGCATCGACCCACTTCCAAAATCTTTCCGAGGAAGCAAATCGCTGATTGCGCGTTCCGCCTTCGACGCTCACCACATCGGCCGCGAGCCCATGCCCGTAGCCACCGCGCAAGCTGCCGCCATGATACGACCTGTTGCTCGCCGCCTTGAGGCCGCTTGCGATCGATTGGCGGTAGTCGTCACGGAATGCGCTGGTGATGCCGGGCGAAAGCCCCGCTGCCTCCGCCGCATGAAACATACGAAACAATTTTAGTTTGAAGCTCCGGTCCATGCCGCCGATCACATACTCCATCATCGACATGCCGACGCGTTCCGCCGCCTTCGGATCCTTCCACCCGAAATTTTGATCGACAAGCTTGGTGAAGGCTCTGGAAACACTCACCCTCTTGCCCTTCCGTTTGATCGTGACGCTCTTCCATTCACGGATACTGATAGTATCTTCCTTGGGCGTGCGCTGATAAAGCGCCCACAGATAGCGATCGACGCAGATGTCCACGACTTGGCACTCGTCGACCATCTCGATGGACTTCGTGGCTTTGTTGATATCGACAGGTTCGATATCCGACGGGTTCGCGCTTGCAATTTGCACGGACGCTGGTTCGGCAGGCGAGATTTCGACAGGTGCCATCGGTTCGTGGGCGATATCTCCCGCAAGCGAGAGTTCGGTCATCGCCACATGAGATTTCGAAGGGGGTTGCTGATCGGTTTGACTCAGATCGTGACGAGACATTGAGCTCGGCTGCAATGCAGTGGTGAGTTCCTGTGCAGCGGAGGAAGAAGGCGTGCTGATAGTGGGTGTCGCTCCGCCCGTGGTCTGGCGTGCCTCTGATCCCATCGCAAGCAGAGCGTAAATACCTGCCGCGAAAACGACCCATAGCAAGGCGGGCGTCAGCGTTGAAAGTTGCCGCGGGTTCATCATGCCAGCCTCATCGGAACCGGATTACATAGCCGAGGATGTGGACGCGACGATTGTTTCGGGAAGGAAATAGCCGCGCAATGGCGTAACCGGGCAGACCGGGTCCTTTTCCCCGAAGTGTTGCCTGTGTGCAACTGAAGGCTTGCGAACGCTCTTTGTCCGTTTTGTGCCAATTTCAGCTGCGAGCATGCTTGTTTTTCACGAGTCGGCTATCTGTGAGATCGGTCACGGTAGCGGACATGCGTTGCGACGGGGAATGGAATGGTGAATCGATTGACGTTGGTGCGATCTACAGTGGCGATGCACCATTGGGGACGTTCGGCCGTCGTGATGTTCGCGGCGATGGCCGCGCTGATCGCACCGATTGCTGAAGCCACGGCGAAACAGGTGCGCCGCGCGCAACCCGCCGAGACCACGGCGCCGCGCGAGGCAGGCGAGCCGATCATGGCAATCGTGTCCATCAAGAGCCAGCAGGTCACGTTCTATGACACCGAGGGCTGGATCCTGCGCGCCCCGGTATCGACCGGCATCAAGGAGCGCGAGACGCCGGCCGGCGTCTTCGCCATCGTAGAGAAGGACAAGGATCACCACTCGAGCATGTATGACGATGCCTGGATGCCGAACATGCAGCGCATCACTTGGAACGGCCTTGCATTGCATGGCGGGCCATTGCCTGGTCATGCGGCCTCACATGGCTGCGTGAGAATGCCCTATGGCTTTGCGGAGAAGCTGTTTGACAAGACGCGGATCGGGATGCGCGTGATCATCTCGCCGGACGATGCGGCCCCGGTCAACTTTTCTCATCCGACGCTATCGCTCTTCATGCCGAAGGCGGAAATCATCGCAGATGCTCCAGCGACTGCCGAGAGGCTCGCCCGCGAAGCCACCGAGGCTGCCAAGGCGGCCGATGAGGCCAAAAAGATTGCGGCCACAGCGGCTCGCGAGGTGGCACCGCTCGCAGCGTCTCTGCGCAAGCTGGAGCGATTCAAAGCCCGGGCCGACGCCGCAGTTGTATCCGCCGACAAGGCACTGGCCGCGGCCAAGACCGATCAAGCCAGGACGAAGGCTGAAGACCGTAAGCAAAAGGCCGTTGCCAAAGCGGCGGAGTTGGCGACCCAGTTAGACGCCGCCAAGGCAGACGCGAAATCAAAGCTCGACACAGCCAACACCGCAAAGGAAGCGGCCAAGGCGGCTCAGACAAAAAAGGGCGGTATCGCCAAGGCGGCGCTCGACGCGAAGCTCGCGCTCGAGCCGGTCTCGATCTACATCAGTCGGGCGACGCAAACGCTTTACGTTCGGCGCAACACACATGAACCGGCACCGGACGGAGGCGGCGAGGTATTCGATGCAACAATCGAGGTCCCGGTCACGATCCGCGATCCCGGCACACCACTGGGCACGCACGTGTTCACGGCGGTGGCGCGCAACGATGCGGGCCTGCGCTGGACCGCCGTCACGATCGAGACTGGGGATGACGCCAAAAACGCGCTCGACCGCATCACCATCCCGAAGGAAGTCCTCGATCGCATCGCGCCGGCCGCATTGCCGCGATCCTCAATCGTCGTCTCCGACGAGCCGCTGAGCAAAGAGACGAACTATCGCACCGAGTTTGTTGCGGTGCTGAGCGACCAGCCGCAGGGCGGCTTCATCACGCGCAAGCCGAGCGAGGTCCTCGTGGCGGACGACAGCGGCTGGAACAACGGTAGCCCGCAGGGAGACGATGGCTTCGGCTTCTTTTTCCAGCGCAATCCGAATCCCCACCCGAGCAATACGCGCAGGGGCGGCGGTCAGTTCTTCCCTCCGATGCAAGGAGGCTGGTGGTAAGACGCGGCACGCTGCGTGTTGGCCCGTTGTCCGCTTTGGGCCATTCGAATTGGGCATGTCCGCAGCATGTTCGGTTGGGCAACCGCAAACAACGCGCGGTAGAAGTCCTTGGGTGTATTGGACGCAGGAAAAGAAGCCGGTTCGGTTACGCGAAGCACCCGGGACTGCCCCTTGATATTCGCCAACATACTGACGGTTTGTATGACCGCGTGAAGCAAGTGACGGCCCATGAAATGCGCCGCGCTGCCGTAGTTGGCAAATGCGACTTCGCTACTGGTGTCCAAGGCCGTAGACCGATAACGCAGAAAGCCCTCGAATTCCGCGAGTGCCTTCTGCTATGGGCAATCGATGTGTGAAGGTGCGCCGCTTTCAACGGAGGACTAGCCTCGTAGCGGGTGCCCCCTATCTAAGAAAACAGGCTATCAGGAGCATGAAGATGAGCGACGATCACGAACGGCAGATTCAGGAGATACTGGCGCGGTTCAGCGACGGCCCCGAAAGCACGGACGCGAAGGTGCAGCAGGTCAAGGACACCCTGGAGGCGTTTCTCGAGAGCGGACCCGGCACGCGAGAGGAGCGGCAGCTGATCGTGCTCGACAAGCTCCTTCTGATCGATGCTTCGTTCAATGACTTCCGGAGCAAGCGGAACTAGCCGCACAGGCGCGCGGTTATGGACGGGAGCGTTGGGAGGACCGTGGCGATGAATGACATAGAAGAGCGCGTGCTGGACATCATGGCGGAGTACGGCGACCTGGTCACGGGAGAGGAGCCGCAGGTGGAGGAGTTCAAGAGGGCAATTCAGGACTTCCTCGAGCACGGCCCCGGCATGCCCGACCAGCGGCGCCAGGCTTTGCTCAAGCATATGAAAGGTTGGGACCCCGATTACATAGCCTACCTGACGAGGCGGGGCTGAGCCGGAGAGTCGAAGCTAGACGGTTGCCCGCGACGTTTCCAAGCCTCTAAGAAGCAAAGCCCAACGCCATTTCTCTCGCCAATTCGTTTATGCGGTCTACGCGAACGACCTTAAAATACACGTGTTATCGGAGAAGCTAAATCGATAAGTGCTACGAGGGTCAGCTTGAAAGCCGGAAGTAGTTTCGGAGAGAACCAAACGATTGGTTCTGATCTCTCTTATTTCCGATCCACCGTAAAAAGCTGAACCCTGCGTATCAAAGCGTATCTCTCGTTTCAGTCAGGGATAGAAATGTACTTCGCGGGAGATACCTCTCCGCTTGGCGTCTGTTGCTTGGAGAACGGGCCTAAGCCGAGCAGCAGCGCGATCAGCGCCGCCAAGCCTCCTGCCATAGCGATAAGGAAATAGCGCGACATGCGTTGCAACGCCGGCGCAAAGCGATTGTTTCGTACCACAACTTATCGCGCGGCAAGAAAAACCCGCCGGGCTCGAGGGCCGCGGCGGGCAAAGTCTGTCAAACTTCATCGCGGGTAGACAACGTCGAGGGCCCGTCTCCGTTCCCATTACTTCGGCGGCTGCAGTTCGGGCGAGGTCGCCCATCTCTCGATGTTTGCGGCGGTTTCGGCCTGCCGATTTTTCTTCAGCAACTCGTAGTGATCCGCACCGCCCGGCCCATCGTCCGCCTCAGATTGTGCGCCCGCGATGAAGTCCGAAAGACGGTCCTGAAGCGATGTGGTCTGCTTGAAACGACGCCGGATCTGCATGGCACGCTCCTGTCCGTGAGAGGAAGGCGGGAGCGCAATCGGGCGTTCTCATCACCGATATGAGCCGCGATCCGTGCGGTGATGAGTCACCATCGCGTATTCGAAAGCGGAGTTCTGCGCACTAGTGGACATAGCGCGGTTCACAACCGCTTGAAGGCTACGGGCCTTTCCCTTCGGCCCATCCATCGTCTTCCTCCACTTAGACCAGCGCCCGCCCTTGGTCCCTCTCTGCGAATCCCACGCATGAACGTTTCGCGGTATGCGTGCGGTCTCGGATCAGCTAATGAAGCATTGTTGCTAGCCGCAGGATTCGTGGGCTGATTGACGATCCATTCCGTGTCTTTCAGCGGAAACTCGCATTCAGCTTCGGATATCGGTCCTATCTGACGTGGGAGCAGAAACTGAAAGAGAAAAAGGACATCGTCGAAAATTGGCTGCCGCGCTACACGGGCACGCCGCTTGGCGAATTTGGACAATATGTTCTTTTGACGAATTTCGGCGGCTACGTCGCGTGGTTCGCCGCTCAGCACGAGGTATCGATCAAGGGGACGGATCGACCGATGCCCAACGCGACTGCCGATGGCATTACCTTGATCAATTTCGGCATGGGAAGCCCGAATGCCGCGACCGTGATAGACCTCCTGAGCGCCATTTCCCCGAAGGCTGTTCTATTTCTCGGAAAGTGCGGCGGCTTGAAACGCAAGAATCAGACTGGCGATTTCATTCTGCCCATTGCGGCCATTCGCGGCGAAGGCACTTCGAACGATTACCTGCCGCCGGAGGTTCCTGCGCTGCCCGCATTCCAACTGCAACGCGCAGTGTCAACCATGATCCGCGACCTGGGTCATGATTATTGGACAGGCACCGTGTACACAACGAACCGTCGTGTCTGGGAGCATGATGATGCTTTCAAGGAGAAGTTGCGTCGCACACGGAGCATGGCGATCGACATGGAGACTGCAACAATCTTTGCCGCCGGATTCGCTAACCACATCCCGACCGGTGCGCTGCTTCTCGTTTCCGACCAGCCTATGATCCCTGAGGGTGTGAAAACCGAAGCGTTGGATTTGGTTGTGACCGCAAACTATGTTGAAACGCACATCAGGGTTGGGATAGAGGCCCTCAAACTGGTGCGGCGTCATGGCCGAAGCGTGAAGCATCTGCGCTTCGAAAGCGAATTCGAAGGACCACGTGAGCCATAAGGTGCTCCGGCCCCGGATCGCTTGGCCACCATCGTTCGAGGCGCCGACATCTCACACAGCCGCGCGAGGTGGCCTCATCCTCGTGAGATATAGCAGCTGTGGCGGCAGCCATCTGGGACCTGTGTCCTGCGGCTTTCGCGTGGTTTGACCTCATGCGTGGCAATGGCTCCTCGCAATACTTGCGTCGGACCGGCCTTTGCCCGCGTCGTCTGGATGGCGTGCCGAAACACCGCGCCGATAGTGCCCCGGACACGGGCTGCCGTCTCCAATTTCCCGGCTGCCTCGACCGGCTCAAGGAGCGCCAGAACCTCAACGGGCTCGATTTCGCAGCCTTTTGTGTGATCACGAACGGTGATGAACGTCTGGGAGCTGCTTCGTGGTGCCCCTGGCCGGAATCGAACCAGCACTCCTTGCGGAACTCGATTTTGAGTCGAGCGCGTCTACCAGTTCCGCCACAGGGGCATTCGCGAGTCATGCGCCGAGTGAGGCGGTAGTCTTGCGAAGCGGGGCGGACTATAGCGGCCGATCCCTGCCGGTCAACCCGGTGCGCCAAGCGTCCTCCGTCAACAGGATCATTTGGTCTCGAAACACTGCAGTGTGATGGCTGCCGGCTCGACAGCGGCAAGGCTCGCAAGCTAGGACGCATGGTGCAATCCAAGTACTTCGCCGGAGGAAGCCGTGACCCTCGATGCTGTCGTGAAATCCGCCTCCGGAGTCGGTAGAAAAACCGCCTTCGCGGCGACGCTGGCCGTGGCCTTCATCGCCGCGGCGACAATCGCAGGCGCGTGGTTCTTTCAGATCGTGCTGGAGATCCTGCCGTGTCCGCTCTGTCTAGAGCAGCGCTATGCCTACTATTTTGCGGTCCCCTTCGGCCTGCTCGTGGCATTTGCCCTCGCGAAGGGCGCACCACGTTGCCTCATTATACCGCCTCTCGCCGTTCTTACGCTGGTTGTGCTGGTCAACGCCGGGCTCGGCGCCTATCACGCCGGGGTGGAATGGGGCTTCTGGCTGGGGCCGACCGAGTGCAGCGGAACGGTGCTCGATCTGGGCAAGGGAAGTCTGCTTGAGAATCTCGATAGAGTGAAGGTGGTGCGTTGCGACCAGGTGCAGTGGCGCTTCCTCGGCCTGTCGCTGGCTGGCTACAATGCGCTGATCTCGCTGCTGATGGCGGTAATCTCGGGGTGGGGCATCGCAGCTTTGGCAGGCAAGGTCAGGTAAACTCTGTGCAGTACGGGATGAAAAGTGTGTCGCGGCTTTCCGCTCGCATCCCGCTCATCGCGCTCCAGCGACATCCAGCCTTGATGGCATCAAGGTAGGGCTCCAGTAGCTTGTTTTGAGCCGCATTCTTTACGCGAACCGACCCCGGACTCGCTTGCGGTCGAACATTTTGATCAGGCTGGCGGATGGCAAGCCCGATAGTGTCGCAGGTTGGGTGACCTGTCGACACTATCGGGCGAGCGGATCAGTTCGGGTTGGCCGCTTTGGCCTTGCACCCGGAGAGGAATTTCTTGCGTTCCTTGCCGTGCAGGCCTTTGGCGGTGGCCTCTTTCGAGCATTCGAGCGAAGCTGCGGTGCGCGGCTTTTGGACCTTCTTGGTGGCGGGCGCCATCTTTGAAGTCGGTGCGGGCGTTGCGGGTGCGGTAGGCGCGGCAGTCTGGGCGAATGCCGTGCCGCCGAGCAGCAGAGACCCAGCGAGGATCGCGATGAAGCGGGAAGACGTGGTCATGAAAAATTCCTCAGGTTGATAACGGCTTCAACGTCGCGGAGCCGGCCTGAACGGTGGCTGAACGGCCTTGAGCCGATCCCCACATGAAGCATTTTTTTGGAGTCAGTCCGGGCGCGGCGTTGAAACGGCCGTCGGCGACGCTAGGATGTCGGCCCATCCTCGATGTCCGGGAAGGACAAACACATGACAGGTTATTTGAAACTGCTGGGCGCCGCGACGGTGTCCGGTCTGCTTGGACTTTCGGTACTGCCCGCCAAAGCACTGACCGCGCAGGAGTGCAGCGCAAAGTATCAGGCCGCGAAATCAGCGGGCACGCTCAACGGTCAGAAGTGGAACGACTTCCGCAAGGCTCAGTGCGGAGCGGCGGCAACTGCCCCGGAGGCAGCCGAGACGCCAGCGCCCAAGACCGCAGCTCCTTCGGCTACGTCAGCCGGCAACGCGGTTTTCCCATCGGCGGTGTCGCCGAAATATGCTAGCGAATCAGCTGGCAAGGGGCGCAGGCACACTTGCCTTGATCAATACAAGGCCAACAAGACCACCAACGCCAATGGCGGATTGAAATGGATCATGAAGGGCGGCGGCTACTACAGCGAATGTAGCAAGCGGCTCAAGGGCGTCTGATCGATCATGCCAAAATCGCAGGACACGTCCGGCAATTCGACAAGACGCGGGCTGCTGCGGGCCTTCGGCCTGGGAGTGGTCACGGCAGGTCTGACGCGCGCGCCGACGCTTGCCGAGACCTCTGACGAAGTTCTGACTGAAGCACAAGTGTTGCGCGATCAGGAGATTCCGGCGGCGGGCAACGTGCATGGCGATATCACGATCGTCGAGTATTTTGATTACAACTGTTCCTATTGCCGCAAGCTTGCGCCGGAGCTTGCTCAGGTGGTGCATGACGACGGCAAGGTTCGGCTGATTCTCAAGGATTGGCCGATCCTTGGTCCCAGTTCGGTCTATGCATCGCGTCTGGCGTTGGCGTCCAAGTATCAGGGTAAATTCGTTGTCGCGCACGAAGCTCTGATCCGTACCAGTTCACGTTTGACCGAGCCGCACGTTCGCGAACTGCTGGCAGATGCGAAGATCGATGTCGATCGCGCGGCCAAGGACATGGTCGCCAACGCCGGCGCGATCGACTCCATTCTGAAGCGTAACAATGATCAGGCGATCGCCTTCGGATTCAACGGAACGCCCGCGTTTATTATCGGGAAATTCCGTGTGCCTGGCGTATTGACCACGACGCAGTTCGGTCAGGCCATCGCGGATGCGCGCAAAGCAGCGGCTACGAAGACAAAATGAAAGCAACGATTAGAGCATGATCCCGACCCGAAGGACCGCACCAGCGCAAAACCGATTTTCGGATAAGATCGTGCTCAATCGAAAGAATGAACAGAGTTTGATTCAACGCAGTTGAATTGGACTCTAGTGTAGCGTCAGTTCGTCGGATCACGTCACATTCGTGGAAGCCTGCGGCGGCCACGGCCGGTCAGGCCGGTAGAACACCGCAATTTTCAGGCTTTCAGCGATGCGTTCGGCCTTTTCCTTGAAGGCTGCGCGGATCGGCTCGTCGCACAGTTCACAGCAGGTCTCGTCGAACAGTGCGAGCCATTGGGTGAACAGCTCCGGCTTCATGCCCGGTATCACCATGTGCTTCATCATAGGGTTGCCCTTGTAGCGGCCGGTGGTCAGCATGACCGACGACCAGAACGCGTACATCTTCTCAAGATGGTGGGGCCAGTTATCCTTGATCTTGTTCTCGAAAACCGGCCCCAACTCGGAATCGACGCGCACCTTCGTATAAAAAGCGTCGACGAGCTGGCGAATGCCGTCCTCGGTCACGTGATCCATCTTGTCGGACACGAGTGTCATGCGAGAAAAGCCATGACGATGACTCCGGCCACTGTCCAAATCAGTGAATTAACCAACATGCGGACCAGGTGGGAATAATCCCCGGAGTTATTGCGGATTCCGAGAGCGTTGCAGACGACCGTCCCCGGCAGCAGGAAAGGCTTTGCGACGGTGTCACTGATCGTGGCGTTCTCGCGCATGAAACGCTCCTTTACAAAAGTCAGCATGTCCATACATGTGCAGTTGCGCAAAAGCAATATCTAAAATATAGCTTTTGCGTGACCGTCGTCACGGGAAAATCTGCATGCGCCTCACCACCTATTCGGACTACGCATTGCGGGTACTGATGTATCTCGCGCTCAGGTCCGATGGGCTGTCGACAATCGCAGAGATTGCTGGGAGCTATAAGATTTCCGAGGCTCACTTGATGAAGGTGGTTCATCAATTGGGGGTAGCGGGATATATCGAAACCGTACGCGGCCGCGGCGGCGGACTGCGCCTCGCCAAGCCCGCCGAGACGATTGGGCTGGCAGAGGTCATTCGTACGACTGAGCCGGATATGGCGATCGTGTCGTGCTTGAAGCCGCTTAACGCGCCCTGCATGATCAATCCCAGCTGCGTGCTCAAGCGCGCGTTGGAGCGGGCGCAACAGGCTTTCATGGAGGTTCTGGAAGGATATACGCTGGCCGATCTCGCGGCTCCCCGCGCGCGCCTTTCAGGTCTGCTTGGCATCTCTCCAAACGCATCAACGCAATAAAAGTCAGATGGCGGACTGGCGCGGCTTCCGACAAGACAGCGTCATGAGGCGCACGACGCCGTGATCAGCGGAGCCTCGGTTAGTGTAGCCTTGCTTAGTGAAGTCTTGGCCTCTTCAGCATCCGGGCACGGTCGGTGGATTTTATCACCACGTCGAAGGTGTCTCCCTCGCGATGGAGCGTCAGCGGCACATCGACGCCGGCGGGACCCAGCGCCCACAATTTGCGATAGAGCTGGGCCGCGTCCGACACCTTTTCTCCCTTCACCGCAAGGATCGCGTCGCCAGCGCGCAGTTCGGCGCGGTCTGCCGGTCCTTTTGGCACGATGCCGACGGCGACCACCCTGTCTTCGATCTCGGCGGTGAATATGCCGAGCCAGGGTCGGGCCGGCTTGTTGACCTGCCCAAACTTCCGCAGGTCGTCGAGAACGGGCTTCAGCAGATCTATCGGCACGTTCATATTGAGATGCTCGTTCCGGCGAGCGTCCTCCCGCTCGAGCTGCAACGAGCCGATCCCGATCAATTCGCCAGCTGCCGAGATCAGGCCGGTGCCGCCCCAATTGGGATGCGCCGGGCGAGTGAAGATGGCTTCGTCGATAAGGTATTCCCAGTAGCCGGCGAATTCCTCCTTTGAGATGACCTGGCCCGCGAGCGAACGGGACCGTCCGCCGACTCCGGCGACCACGACCGGGTCATTGACTTTGGCGGCGGCCGACGAGCCTAGCGGCAGCGGTTCAAGATCGAGATCACCGAGGGCTTGTACCAGACCGAAGCCGCTTTCCCGATCGACGCCAACCGTGTCCGCCTGCACCACGCGGCCGTCCGCAAGATGCAGCCATACAGATTCCGCCTCGGTGACGACATAGCCAATCGTCAGAACGAGGCCATCGGCGATCACGACGCCATTCCCGGCGCGCTCGGTGCCGAGGGTGTCCGCGGTGAGGGCATCGGGCGGTACAATAGAATGCAGTCCGACGACGGTGGACAGCGCGCGGTCCAGATCGAAGCGGTAGTCCTCCGGACGCGGCTGGGCGGAGCTTGGCACCTTCCATTCGGTCAATGAAGCCATGCGGATTCTCCGTGCGGTGCATATGCGGACAGCCGTTCGTAGGCATCAGAAGATGTAGTAATGCCTTATGCGAGCAATCAGCTTGTGGGCCAGGCGTTCTCCGTGAAAGCGGCATGGCGACGTTGCGGCTAAGGATCGAGTTCGGTGTCCCAATAGAGATAGTCCAACCAGCTGTCGTGCAGATAGTTCGGTGGAAACAACCTGCCGTTTCGGTGCAACTGATGCACGGTCGGCGCGAATGGTGCCTGACGCGGGAACATCCCGGCCTGTTGTGGCGTCAGGTTGCCCTTCCGCAGATTGCACGGTGAGCAGGCAGCGACAACGTTGTCCCAGGTGGTTTGACCGCCCTTGCTGCGCGGAATGATGTGGTCGAAGGTGAGATCCTCGACAGCTGTGCAATACTGACACATGAACCTGTCGCGCAGGAATACATTAAAGCGGGTGAAGGCGGGGTGGGTCGACGGCTTCACGAAAGACTTCAGCGACACCACGCTCGGAAGCTGCATTTCGAACGAGGGGCTGCGCACCGCGCGGTCGTAGTGTTCAACAATGTTGACGCGATCGAGGAACACCGCCTTGATCGCATCCTGCCACGACCAAAGAGACAGCGGATAGTAACTCAGCGGCCGGAAGTCTGCGTTCAGGACCAGCACCGGCCAGCTGCCCTGCGAGACATGCGCGTTCAATTAGCGCCTCCAGAGCACTTTTCCCGACAAAGTGAAACGCCGGTTTGCCGCGGAAAATGCATCCAATATCTATGACTGAGCGCACTCTGATCGCAAACCGGCACTTTTGCGAAGCACGCTCCAGTTCCATGTTTGGCCGCATCGGCTTTGAGGCGGCTTACGATGGCATAGTACAGTCAGCGTGACGGGATTGTGAAGAGCGTAAGCCCGGCTTTTCTGCTGGGCCAGCTTGTCAGCTGGTCTGGGCCTGCTCCACCCCCGGCGCGGCAAGAAGCAAAAACCGCTAACCCTTGTTGCGGAATCGCTAGGAGGACAGCTTGGCGAGAGCCTGGCTCAGCTCATGAATTTCGTAGGGTTTTCGAAGAACGTGAAAGTCCAGCTTGCGTCCAGCAAGAGCTTCGCTGTAGCCGGTGGCCAGCAACACCGGCAAGTGTGGATACGTCGCGCGGAGCATCTTGGCCAGACCGAGACCATCTATTTTTCCCGGCATCACGATATCGGTGAAGACCAAATCGATACCATCACGCTCGATCTCTAACAACGCAGCCTCTGCATTGTTGGAGACTCGCACGCGATAGCCAAGCTGTTCAAGCAGTCCCGCGCTCGCCTCCGCGACATCCGGATTGTCTTCGACGAGCAGGACGGTGCCACCTCTCGCTCTCGTGCCGCGACGGCTCGACCCGCTTTCCTCTGCGCAAAGCGTTTCGGTGGGCGGAAGATAGAGCGTAACCGTGGTACCATAACCGAGCTCGCTCTCGATGCCGACATGCCCTCCGGCTTGATGAGCGAAACCATGCACCTGTGATAATCCGAGACCCGTTCCTTTTCCGGCGGGTTTCGTCGTAAAGAACGGGTCGAACACCTTTGCAAGGATATCTGTCGGAATACCGTCTCCGGTATCCTCAACTGAGATGGCGACATAGCGTCCTTCGGGCTCGTCCATTTTGGTTATGTTTCTCGCCTTCACGATGACCTGCCCACCATCGGTCATAGCGTCGCGCGCGTTGATGACCAGGTTGAGCAGCGCCGTCTCGAATTCGGTTGCATCGATCGTGACCGGCCACGCGTCGTCGAGCGTGTCGATATGCAGGGTGATCGCCTTGCCAAGGCCGCTCCGGAGAACGTCGGTGATTGATTGAATGCGTTCAGAGACATCGGTCGGCAAGGGGTTGACGCTTTGTCGCCGGGAGAACGTCAGGAGTTGCCTGGTGAGCGTGGCCCCGCGTTTGGTTGCTGTCTCGATGGCGTGAACCGCCCGCAGCGCTTTCGGTTCGCTCTCGACAATCTTTTTCAATGTTTGGATGTTGCCGCTGACGATCATCAGCAGATTGTTGAAGTCGTGAGCGACCCCGCCCGTGAGCTGGCCGAGCGCATCCATCTTCTGCGATTCCGCGAGTTGCCGCTGCACGCGCTCAAGCTTCTGCTGGGCCTCACGGCGTTCCGTGATATCCCGCGTGACCTTTGCAAAACCGATGAGATTTCCGAAGTCGTCGCGAATGGCGTCAATAATGACGCTGGCCCAGAAAAAGGAACCGTCCTTACGGACCCGCCAACCTTCTTCGTCGTATCGCCCCGTGGAACTGGCAATGTTTAGAGCCCGGGCCGGTCGCCCGGCGGCGCGGTCTGAGTCCGTATAAAAACGCGCGAAGTTCTGGCCGATGATTTCGTCGGGACGATATCCCTTGATACGTTCCGCACCCGCGTTCCAGTTGATGATGGTCCCCGTAGGATCCAGCATGAAGATCGCGTAGTCGATCACCCCTTGAACAAGAATCCGATGCTCGCTGTCGAACAGGCCTTTGTTGTTATTATGATTATGGTTTTTTGGCATTTCCCGACGCTTAACTTTACAGCCCGTCGGTATAATCTGCGTTCGGTCGATAAGTTCCCATCTTGCGCACGAGCGCAGGTCGCCCGCGCTGCCGAAGCCAAACATAACCCGTCTACTTCGGTTCGGGAACGATACCTTCTCTGCGCTTGATAACCTTATAGTAGGCCCACCACAAATGCGTTGCAGCGCCGCGCAAGGGTCGCCATGGCTCCGCGAGCGACGCCATCTGTTTCGGCGTCGGCCGGTTCGTCAGCCCGAGGCCGACCTTGACCGCCTCCTGGAGCGCGACGTCGCCGGCCGGCCAGGCATCGCCATGGCCAAGGCAGAACAGCAGATAAACGTCCGCGGTCCACGGTCCGATGCCGCGATGCCGGACCAGCGTCGCATGGGCGGCGTCGGCATCCTCTTCGGCGAGCACGTCCAGGTTGAGTCGGCTCGCCGAGATCTCGCGCGCGAGCAGCTTCAGCGTGGCGATCTTTGCCGCCGACAATCCCAGCCGGCCGAGTCGGTCGACGCGCGCCGTGCGAATCGCGTCGTGATGGAATGGCTCGAAGGCGGCGCTGAGTCGTCCCCAGATCGCGCCGGCGCTTGCGGTGGACAATTGCTGGCCGCAGACGATTGCGGCGAGACCTTCGAAACCAGGCTCGCGCCGGCGCAGGGCGGGAAGGCCGGTGCGCGCGAGGATCGGTTTCAGCCGCGAATCCTGCTTCACCAACGCGCTGACCGCGTCGTCAAGGTCGGATTGGGTTTCCAGGCGGACCGTCATTCGTTAGTACTTCAGCGTCACGGTCGGTTATGCAAGCAAAGATCAATGCCGCCACCCGTTCTCCGTTTTGCACCGTCGTCGAACGGTTTTCTGCATCTCGGACACGCCTTTTCGGCGCTCATGAATTTTGAATCCGCCCAGCGGAGGAAAGGCCGATTTCTGCTGCGGATAGAGGACATTGATGCAACCCGGTGCCGTCCCGAGTTTGAAACGGCGATCTACCAAGACCTCGCCTGGCTTGGCGTTTCATGGGAGATTCCGGTGCGGCGGCAGTCCGAGCACCTTGCCGATTATCGCGCAGCACTCGACCGCCTCGCTATGCTTGGAGTGCTTTACCCGAGTTTCGAGAGCCGCGCCGAGATTGCGGCGCTCGTCAAAGCTCGCGAAGTAGATGGCGCCTGGCCGCGCGATCCCGATGGCGTACCACTTTATCCGGGTACAGCGAAATCGCTCGCGGCCACTGAGCGCGAACGGCGGCTGCGGTCCGGCGCGCCCTTCGCGTTGCGTCTGGATATGGAGGCGGCGTGCCGGCTCGCAGGCCGTCTCACGTGGATCGAGCGGGGCTCCGGCCCGGACGGGGAGACCGGCGAAGTTCTCGCGCGGCCAGAAGTCTGGGGTGATGTCATTCTCGCCCGGAAAGACATTCCGACCAGCTATCATTTGTCGGTTGTGATCGACGATGCGCTCCAGGGGATTACCGACGTGATGCGCGGGCAGGACCTGTTCGGGTCGACCGCCGTGCACCGGCTGCTGCAAAAAATCCTGGACTTGCCTCAGCCGGTTTACAACCACCACGATCTAATCCGCGATAGCGACGGGAAGAAGTTGTCCAAGTCGTCAGAGGCGATCGGGTTGAGGGAGCTACGCATCCGCGGAATGACGCCCGGGAAGGTCCGCAGCTTTGTCGGCCTGCCTTGAAACTGCCGCAACGCGGCTGCGTTGGTTGGCCGTAAAGCATCTTTGCACGACAAACCATCCCCGACGTGACTCGCGCGTTCGAGCCGTGGCATGCTGGCGCGGGGTGGGGAAAGCAAAATCATGGCGCCGACATCGCGCGGGTTGCGCAGGTCGCCGAAGCCTAAAAGGCGACCGGCGAAAAAGCGGGCTCTGAAGAAGTCCTCGAAGCTTGCAAAGACCGGGCGGCCGTCTTCTCAATCAACGTCTGGCGTCGTCGAGGATGCGCTCGCCGCGTTTGCGCATGAGGTGCGTACACCGCTTACCGGGATTCTCGCCATCAGTGATCTGCTCGCCACCTCCGATCTCGGCGAGCGCGAGCGACGCTGGGTGGAGACCATTAAGGCCGGCGCTGACCATCTCGCCAGTCTGGCGACGTTGTTCGTCGATGCGGCGCGAAGCCGCCGTTCGGCGCCGGGCGGACGGCAGGATTTCTTCGATCTGCGAGCGCTGGCGCGCAACGCTGGCGATTCGCTGGCCGGCCGCGCAACGGCCAAGGGCCTGCGCTCTGCTGTCGAAATTTCAGACAGATTGCCGGTGTTCGTGACCGGCGATGCCGTTCGCCTGCGCGCGGCGCTGGAGAATCTCATCGACAATGCGATCAAGTTTACCGAGCAGGGTGACGTCGTCCTCAAGGTTACGGCGCCGCGGCGGTCAGGAGAACAAATCGGCGTGACCTTCGTGGTATCCGATAGCGGGATCGGCTTGTCTCTCGCCGAAATCCGGCGGCTGTTCCGGCCATACTCGCAGGCCAATGTCTCTATCGCATCGCGCTTCGGCGGCGCCGGCCTCGGGCTCTCCTCGGTGAAGCAACTGGCGCGCGCGATGGGCGGAGATGTTATGGCGACGCAGCGGCGCGGCGGCGGCACCACGTTCACCTTCACCGTTCTGCTGACGCCAGCCGAGGGACCGGTAGCGATACAGCCTGGCGACGACCTCGATAGGTCTTCGGATGTTTCGAGCGGACTCCGCGTTCTCAGCGTTGAGGATAATCCGTTCGGGCGCGTCGTGCTCAACACAATTCTTACCGAACTTGGTCATCAGGCCGAGTTCGTCGGACGAGGCGAGGATGCCATTCAGCGCATCGCGCAAGGAGGATTCGATGCAGTGCTGATGGATATGGTGCTGCCTGGGATCACTGGGATTGAGGCGATCGGACGTATCCGGGCGCTTGATGCGCCCGTGGGGCGCGTTGCCATCATCGGCGTATCCGGCAGGAGCGACGATGAGGCGGCATCACGCGCAGCCGGCGGCAACGCGTTTCTGGTCAAGCCTGTTTCTCCTCGGGCTTTAGCGACTGCGCTGCTTGAAGCGAAACGCCGCGCGGCAACCTCGACTTGATGATCGCCGCGTTCAGTTCGCCGCCGAAAACGAAGATCGCGGCGATGAAATAGAGAAACACCAGCGCGATGACGACCGATGCGAGGCCCGCATACATTGTGACGTAATTGTTGGCGAAGCGTGCAAGATAAAGGCCGAAGCCGACGCCCGACATCAGTGAGGCCAGCATGGTGAAGATGATGCCGGGGATGATCTGCAGAAAGGATCGCCGACCCGCCGGCAGCCACGCGTGCAGGATCAGCAGCGCGGCAAACATCGCAAGGATGGTAATGCCATAGCGGGCGAGGTTGAGCAGGCTCTCATTCGATTCGACGATCAGCGGGATATGGCGTTTCGCGGCGGCGATGATCAACGGACCTAGCACGATCAGGAACGCCATCGCCAACGTTGTCACCGCGGCAACCAGCGTATATCCGATCGATTCCAGTCGGAGCCAGTACCAGCGGCGCATCTCGATCACCGCATAGGCGCGGTTTAAGGCGACCCGCAGGCTTTCGACGCCGTTCGATGCGAAGTAGACCGCGAGCACGAGACCGACTGTCAGCGCATCGCCGCGCGATGTCGTCAGCACGTCATGGATTTCGCGCGACAACGTATTGGCGACCTGATCCGGCCAAATCTGTAGCATCAGGTCTGCCGCCTGGTCGGCGAGCCCCTTGGATCCGAAGAAGCCCGCCAGGGACGTCAGGACAATCAGGAACGGGAATAGCGCCATCAGCGCCGATAGCGCGATATGGCTTGCGATTGCCCAGCCGTCGTCGGCAAGAAACGTGTAGAAGGCGTCCGTTCCGACCAGACAGAGGTATCGGATTTGTCTCACGTTTCACCCTGACAACGTCGAGGAGCGCCACCTCGGCACCGTTTACTATCTGATATCAATACATAAAAGACCAGATTGTTGCGTGGAATTGAATCTCGTTGCCAACAATGGCGCAGCCGCGGTTGCGATGATATGTATGAACCATGACAGTGTTTTTCAGCATGGTATTGGTTCCCGTCGCGGTGGCCTCGGTCGCTACTGTATTGGTGATGGGTCTTGTCAACATGATGCGGGGCGGTAGTCCCAACCTCTCGCAGAAGCTTATGCGAATGCGGGTTGTCCTGCAGTTCGTTGCGATCATCCTCACCATGGTCACGATCTGGATGCTTGGGCAGTGACGGATTGATAGCCTGGCACCGGAGCACCGATGGTCGTTCTCAACCGAATCTACACACGCACAGGTGACGACGGCACGACCGCGCTCGGCACCGGTGAGCGACGCCCGAAATACGATCTCCGTGTCAGCGCCTACGGGACTGTTGACGAGACCAACGCCGCGATCGGCGTGGTCCGGCTGCATCTTTCCGGCGCGCCCGATCTTGATGGGATGTTAGGCCGCATTCAGAACGATCTGTTCGATCTCGGCGCTGACCTTGCGGTGCCTCAACGCGAGGGCAAAGCCGAGCGGCTTCGCGTGGTGTCCAGCCAGGTCGTGCGTCTGGAGAACGATATCGACAGCCTCAATGCAGGGCTGCCCGATCTGACATCGTTCGTGCTGCCAGGGGGAACGCCCGCCGCGGCGTATCTCCATTCGGCGCGAACCGTTTGTCGCCGCGCGGAACGCATGATGGTGGAACTCGCTGCGCAGCCCGGTGAACCGGTCAGCGATGCCGCCGTAAGATACATGAACCGTTTGTCGGATTTTCTATTTGTGGCCAGCCGTTTTATGAACGCCAAGGGCGCGGGCGACGTGCTCTGGGTGCCCGGTCAAAATAGATGATCACGACCCGATAGCTTCCTGGCTGCGCCGGGACCATTGAGGCTGCGTTTTTTGGCCTTCCCGCGTTGACCACTGGAAACCGGACCTTTAGGTTCCGCGCCGAAGCTCACACTCGCGGTTGATCCAACCAACGCTCGGTTCGAGAGAGGTCGATGAAGATTCTGGTGCCGGTCAAGCGGGTCGTCGATTTCAATGTGAAGATTCGCCTCAAGGGCGACGGATCTGGCGTCGAGCTTGCGAACGTCAAGATGTCGATAAATCCTTTCGACGAAATCGCGGTGGAGGAAGCTTTGCGCCTTCAGGAAGCCGGCAAGGCCACCGAAGTCGTATTGGTGTCGATTGGCCCGTCTCAGGCCGCGGACACGATCCGCACCGGTCTCGCCATGGGCGCCGACCGAGGCATCCTTGTCACGTCCGATGAACCTGTCGAGCCGCTGGCGGTTGCCAAGATCCTCAGGGCGGTTGTCGAAGAGGAAGGCCCTGGGCTGATTATTCTGGGCAAGCAGGCCATTGACGACGATTCAAATCAGACCGGCCAGATGCTGGCAGGGCTACTTGGATGGGCGCAGGCAACCTTTGCGTCAAAGCTCGAGGTCGATGGGACCTATTTCAATGTGACACGTGAAGTGGATGGCGGGCTGCAGACGGTCAGGCTGAAAAGGCCGGCGATCGTGACGACTGATCTGCGGCTCAACGAGCCGCGGTATGCCAGTCTTCCGAACATTATGAAGGCCAAGAAGAAGCCGATCGTTATGAGGGCTGCCAACCAATACGGCGTCGATCTCGCGCCGCGCCTTGAAATCCTCAAGACCACCGAACCTCCGGGCCGCAAGGCGGGCGTCAAGGTCAAGGATGTCGCCGAGCTGGTGTCCAAGCTCAGGAACGAAGCCGGGGTAATCTGATGACCACGTTGCTGATCGCCGAACATGACCACGCGTCGCTGAAGGATGTCACGAGCAAGGCACTGACCGCTGCCATTCAGCTCGGCTCGCCGGTCGAGGTGCTTGTCGCGGGTGAGAACGCCAAGGGCGCCGCCGAGAGCGCGGCGAGACTGAAGGGCGTCGCGAAAGTGCTGCTTGCGGATAACCCGGCCTATGGCCACGATCTCGCCGAGCCGCTCGCCGCGCTGATCCGCTCCTTGGCGTCTGGTTATGATGCATTGATTGCGCCGGCAACCTCTCGCTTCAAGAATGTGATGCCGCGCGTTGCGGCGTTGCTCGACGTGATGCAGATCTCGGAAATCATCACGGTAGTCGCGCCCGATACCTTTGAGCGGCCAATCTACGCTGGCAATGCGATTCAGACGGTCAGGTCCAGGGATGCCAAGAAGGTCATCACGGTGCGCACATCGACCTTTGCCGCGGCCGGTGAGGGCGGTAGCGCCTCCGTGGAGACCATCGTCGCGGTGGCTGATCCGGGGCTGTCGAGTTTCGTCAGCGAGCGGGTTGCCAGGAATAATCGCCCGGAATTGGCCTCGGCGAGGATCATTGTCTCCGGAGGCCGCGGCATGCGAAGCAGCGCCAACTTCACCAAGTATATCGAGCCGCTGGCGGACAAGCTCGGCGCCGGCGTTGGTGCGTCGCGAGCCGCCGTGGACGCGGGCTTCGCGCCAAATGACTGGCAGGTCGGGCAGACGGGCAAGGTAGTGGCGCCGGACCTTTATATCGCCGTCGGCATTTCCGGTGCGATCCAGCATCTCGCCGGTATGAAGGACTCCAAGGTCATCGTGGCGATCAACCAGGACGCGGATGCGCCTATTTTCCAGGTTGCGGATTACGGCCTGGTGGCTGACTTGTATCAGGCGGTTCCTGAACTTACGGAAGAACTGGGAAAGCTAGACCGCTAACGATGATCCAAGGAGTGCTCCCGGAGCAACGGACTTCAGCCGGGGTTTGTGCAAGAATGGAGTGCGCCGCGGTCTGCGCGGTTCAGGACCGGTGAGATGACGAGATGCGGCAATGATTAGAAAAGTCGGCGTGATCGGTTCGGGCCAGATGGGCAACGGCATTGCGCATGTGACCGCTCTTTCGGGGTTCGACGTCGTGCTCAACGATGTTTCCGCCGATCAGCTCAACTCGGCCATGGCGACGATCAACGCGAACCTGTCCCGCCAGGTCTTGAAGAAGATCATTACCGACGACGATCGCGAAAAAGCGGTTTCGCGGATTTCGCAAACCCAAACTTTCGACGGGTTGGCGGATTGCGATCTGGTGATCGAAACCGCCGTCGAGAAGGAGGAAGTGAAGCGGAAGATTTTTCTTAATCTGTGCACGGTGCTCAAGCCGGAGGCCATCGTCGCTTCCAACACCTCATCGATCTCGATTACGCGGCTGGCCGCGTCGACAGACCGGCCGGAAAAGTTCATCGGCATTCATTTCATGAATCCCGTGCCGCTGATGGAGTTGGTCGAACTCATTCGGGGCATCGCGACCGGCGATGCGACATTCGATACGGCCAAGGAATTCGTCATTAAGCTCGGCAAGCAGATTGCCGTGTCGGAGGACTTTCCGGCTTTCATTGTCAACCGCATTCTGCTGCCGATGATCAACGAGGCCATCTACACCCTGTATGAAGGCGTGGGCAACGTCGAGGCGATCGATGCCGCCATGCGGCTCGGCGCGCATCACCCAATGGGTCCACTTGAACTCGCCGACTTCATTGGGCTCGACACCTGCCTGTCTATCATGCAGGTGCTGCACGAAGGACTCGCCGACTCCAAGTATCGGCCCTGTCCGTTGCTGGTGAAGTACGTTGAGGCTGGATGGCTCGGGCGCAAGAGCCAGCGCGGCTTCTACGACTATCGCGGTGAAAAGCCGGTTCCCACGCGCTGATCGCTCCGCCGTTCCGCTAGGATTTGTTAACCGTAGTTCGCTAGAGTCTTGCACCCTTTCACGGAAACGGTGAAAGACTCTATGTTTTGATTTGATGCGTTTTCTTCACGCGAACCGGTATCCATTTCGCTCGAAAACGCCTCTAGAACGGGCCGTGGAGCTGTCCACATGTATGTAGGTTTAGTTGCGGCAGCGGCCGGCATGATGGCGGCCAATACGCAATCGCAGATCGCGAACCGGGTCATGAAGATGAGCCTCGACGCCCAGGCGCAGGTGCTTCAGTTGCTCGTCCCATCGCAGACCAGCCCGGCAACGAACAACGCGCCGGGCATCGGCGGTCATCTCGACGTTTCAGTTTAGGTCGATTTCGGGCTTTGGTTCTGTGTCGGTGTGATCCAGCCGACACCGACGCCGCCCGGCTGCATCAGGATCGCCAGCCGGCCAACATTTGGAATATCGAAAATCGGCTTCATCAATTGTGCGCCGGCGGCCACCGCCTTCGCGACGCGCGCATCGATGTCGTCGACGGCGAGATACGGCATCCAGCCATCGGGAACGCCCTCCAGGCCGGGACGGTTGGTAGGGAAGATTCCGCCGACCGGCTCGCCATTCGCTAGCGCCACCCAGTAGCATTCGCCATCCGGTTGGGTCTGTGCCTCATAGGTCCATCCGACCGTTCGGGCGTAGAATGTCTTGAATCTTTCCGGGTCGCGGGTGACGAATTCAGTCCAGTGAAAGTGACCATGTCCTGTCATTGGATTCTTCCTTTGCATCTGCGTCGATCACGCGCTGACGAATACCTCGAAGCCGCCATAGATCATACGCTTGGCATCGAACGGCATCGCCTTCGGATCCATCATGTCGGCGAGGCGCGGATCCTTCATCACCTTGGTGTTGACCCTGTCGCGATGCTTGCGCGACTTGTAGGTAATCCAGGCAAACACCACAGTTTCGCCCGCCTTCAGCTTCACGCTGCGCGGAAACGACGTCCATTTGCCGACCTTGACGTCCTCCGCCACGCATTCGCGATAATCCAGCGCGCCGTGTTCGCGCCAGACCTTGGCGGCCTTACGTGCCATGGTGCGGTAGGCATTGAGACGCTTCTTCGGCACCGGAACGATGAATCCGTCAACATACTGCATGGGAATTCCTTTCCGTTGCGCTCAGGGGAGCCGCAGCTGCGGGCATCTGGACCCGTCCGTTCGTTGTTGTGCTTGCCGGTCAGTGGTGAACCGGGCTTATTGCGCCAACGATGCCTCAATCAGTTTGATCGCGTCGGGGCTGTCCCATTCAGCCGGTCCGGCCATGTTGCCGATTTCGCAACCGTGGCCGTCGATCAGCACCGAGGTAGGCATGCCGACCGCCATGCCAACGCTTTTGAGCGCCTGAAAAACGGACGCTTTGTCGTCATGAAAATTGCCCAGATGAGTCAGGTTGGCGTCTTTCAAAAAAGCCTTCGGTTTGTCGGAGTCGCGGGTGTCGATATTGATGGCGACCACGGCGAATTTATCGCTGCCAAGCTTGCCCTGAAGTCGGTCTAGGGCCGGCATTTCCGTCCTGCAGGGCACACACCAGGTTGCCCATAGGTTCAGGAGAACGATCTTCCCTTGCCAGTCCGAAAGCTTCCTGGGTTGGCCGTCGCCATCCGTAAAGGCCAGGTCCGGCATCTGACGTGGTTTCGATGCCATGGTCAGGGAAGCCACTTCGCCTGTGGCCTGCGGGGCGAGCCTTTTGGACAGTTCCACCGCCGTACCGCAGGGTACGAAGGCGTGAGCGGCGGACTTCGCGTTCCTGAGGTGCCCGATACCTAAAAGCGTGGCCGTAACCCCTACGACGATAGCGACTGCGACCAACGGGCCTATGGGAAGCCTGCTTTCGGCGCGATGAGGCGGCGTGGGGGTATCGGTCATATCGTTTGTCATCCTGTATAAGATACGGGTATGCAGGCGTCGGCTTCAGACGACTACACCAACCGGACGGGATTGATCGTCCGGCAAGCATGATGAAAATGAGCGCGCGGCATGAGCAACAAGATGTGGGGCGGCCGGTTCGGCGAAGGACCCGATGCGATCATGGAGGAGATCAATGTCTCAATCGACGTGGATCGCCACCTCTACGCTCAGGACATCGCCGCGTCAAAGGTCCATGCTGAGATGCTTGCCGCTCAAGGCATCATCGCGGCGGATGATGCAAAAAAAATAGGCAAGGGTCTAGACACGATTTTGTCAGAGATCCGCAACGATTCCTTCGACTTCAAGCGAGCGCTCGAAGACATTCACATGAATGTGGAGAGCAGACTCGGGGAACTGATCGGTGCCGCGGCGGGACGATTGCATACCGCGCGCTCTCGTAACGATCAGGTCGCGACCGATTTCCGTCTCTATGTTCGCGACGTCATCGACGAGACCGACGCTGCGCTCGATGCCTTTCAGCAGGTTCTGGCGACGCGCGCGCTGGAGTTTGCAGGGACGGTGATGCCGGGTTTTACGCACTTGCAAACCGCTCAGCCGGTGACCTTCGGTCATCATCTGTTGGCCTATGTCGAAATGGCAGCCCGTGATCGCGGGCGCTTCGCCGATGCGCGCAAGCGTTTGAACGAGAGCCCGCTTGGAGCGGCCGCGCTGGCGGGTACATCCTTTCCGATCGATCGCCATGCCACCGCGAAGGGACTCGGGTTCGATCGCCCGATGGCGAATTCGCTTGATGCGGTTTCCGACCGCGATTTCGTTCTGGAGACACTATCGGCCGCGGCGATCGCATCGACGCACTTGTCGCGTTTCGCGGAGGAGATGGTGATCTGGACCTCGCCGCTGGTGGGCCTTGTGCGACTTTCCGACAAGTTCACCACGGGTTCGTCGATCATGCCGCAGAAGCGCAATCCGGACGCTGCCGAATTGGTGCGCGCCAAAACCGGTCGCGTCGTCGGAGCGCTCACGGGGCTGCTGGTCGTGATGAAGGGATTGCCGCTGGCCTATCAAAAGGACATGCAGGAAGACAAGCAGGGTGCGATGGAGGCGTTCAGCGCGCTCTCGCTGGCGATCCGCGCCATGACCGGCATGGTCGCCGACCTCGTGCCTGACGAGACGCGGATGAAGGCCGCGGCCGGCGACGGCTATGCGACCGCGACTGATCTCGCAGACTGGCTGGTCCGGACGCTGAAGATGCCGTTCCGTGATGCGCATCACGTCACCGGGCGTATCGTTGCCGCTGCATCGAAGCAGGGCGTCGCCCTGCATGAGCTGCCGCTGTCTGCGATGCAGGAGGTGGAGCCGCGCATCACCCGCGACGCCCTTATGGTGCTATCCGTGGAGGCATCGGTGAAAAGCCGGACGAGCTACGGTGGGACCGCGCCGAAAAATGTTCACGCGCAAGCCGAGGCCTGGCTCAAGCGGCTGGAAAAATAGCGAAAATTGGGCTGATCCAAAGTCGACTCGAATTTTTCTGGACCTCCGGGGCTCGCCAGGGCAGGGCATTCTTTGTATGGTGCCGCCGATTGGGGAAATCGCCGTGAACAGCACTTCAAGCTCCGTCTCCGCGAGATGGGCACTGGTTTTTCTGGCAGCCGCTACGCTCGTGCTGGCCGGTTGCGGGCGCAAGGGTGGCCTCGATCTGCCGCCAACCGCGTCAGAGCAGTCGCGTGCTGCAGCGGCGGCCGAGGACCATACCCGCGATGCTGCGGCCAAGGGCAACTTGTTCGATCCGTCTTACGGGATGAACAGTGATCCGGCTGCGTCCAAGGGCACCAAGAAATCCTTCATCCTCGACCCGCTGCTCGACAGCCGTTGAGATGCGGCCGTGGCGGTTCAGACGTTTGCCTCATGATCTCTGCACTCCTATGAGCCGAGATCACAACAGAAGCGCAACCGGTGTCCTTCTGAATCCGAAGTTCCCTAGGGAAGGTGCGACATTGGTGAAGCGAACGTCGGACTCGGGAAACTAGTTTTATGCACCACTTCGATTATCGCGACGGCGTGCTCCACGCCGAGGGCGTCGATCTTTCAATGCTCGCCGAGGGCGTCGGCACGCCGTTCTATTGTTATTCGACGGCTACGCTGGAACGGCACTACCGCGTATTTGCCGAGGCTTTCGCAGGGACCGACCATTTGGTCTGCTACGCCGTGAAGGCGAATTCCAATCAGTCGGTGCTGCGAACCATGGCAAAGCTCGGAGCGGGAGCCGACGTCGTCTCCGGCGGTGAACTTAAGCGCGCGCTCGCTGCGGACATTCCGGCGAGCAAGATTCTCTTCTCGGGCGTCGGCAAGACCGAATCCGAACTACGCGCGGCTTTGGCCGCGGACGTTCTTTGCATCAATGTTGAATCGGAACCAGAACTCGACCTGCTGTCCCGGCTTGCGATTGAAACGGGTCGCACCGCGCGCGTATCAGTCCGTGTCAATCCTGACATCGATTCAGGCACTCATGCCAAGATTTCAACGGGCAGACTGGAGAACAAGTTCGGCATTCCGATCACCCAGGCGCGTGCAGTCTATGCCAGAGCGGCGAAGCTGCCCGGAATAAAGGTCACCGGCGTCGACATGCATATCGGCAGCCAGATTACTGATCTCGGTCCGATGGAAACAGCCTTCCGTCTGCTGGCGGATTTTGTCTCCACGCTACGCGCCGACGGTCACGTCATCTCGCATGTCGATTTTGGCGGCGGCCTCGGCATTCCCTATTACGAGGACCGATCGGCGCCGCCAGAACCGCTTGCCTATGCCGACATGGTCAAGCGCGTGACCCATAATCTTGACTGCACGCTGATGTTCGAGCCGGGCCGCATGATCGTCGGCAATGCCGGCATACTGGTGACGCGCGTAATCTACGTGAAGCATGGCAATGCCCGGAATTTCGTCATCATCGATGCGGCCATGAACGACCTCATTCGCCCGACGCTATACGAGGCCTATCATCAGATCATGCCGGTGCGCGCAGCATCCAAGGATGCCACGGTGATGGTTGCCGATGTGGTCGGTCCGGTTTGCGAGACAGGAGATTATCTGGCGATCGAGCGCAATCTGCCGGAGCCGCAAGCCGCCGACCTTCTCGCGATCATGACCGCCGGTGCTTACGGAGCAGTGCAGTCAGGAACCTATAACACCCGCGCGCTGATCCCCGAGGTGTTGGTCAAAGAAGACCAGTATGCGGTGGTCCGCCCGCGCATCGAAGTCGAGCAACTCATTGCAATGGACAAACTTGCACCCTGGCTGTGATCGCCGCCGCCTCGCTCAAATCCATCACCATCGATCTTGCAGTTGCGCTGCAACATGAGGGCGCATCTCGACTGCATGCGAATGTGGGCAAGCTGAGGATAATACAAGAGTAAAGGCCCAAGAGCGCGAGTCAAAAGCGGCATTCGCAGGGCAAGATCCGGCGGCCTTCAACGCCGGGCCGAATCCGTTGCACGATATACATCTATTTGGTATGGGTGTGCCCGCCGCTCCCTTTAGGCACGCGAAACGGGCTAGAGTGGGGCTGTTCGAGATTGATGAGCCGGGGGTGCCGCAGCCATCGATCTTTTCAGTTCGTCCGGGACCTCCCGGGTTTCTTTGGCTCCTTCATACCGCTGGGAGTATTTTAGTAATGAGCTCTGGTAGTGATACAGTGCATTCGAACCGGTCCAACGCGATTCTCGGCGCGCTGCTGGGAACATTGTTGTTTGTGCAAACGGTACGCATCCTCGACGAATCGTTCAGCGCGCCAGAGTCGTCGCACGCTGAAGCCAGCCATAAGGCCGAGGCCAAGGAAACCGCAGCCGCGTCGAGCGCCGGTGACGCGGAGTCGTTCAACAAGGTGCTAGCCAGTGCCTCTGCCGAGCGCGGTGCCGGGCTCGTCAAGCAGTGCCAGAGTTGCCACACCATCGAGGAAGGCCAGGGCAAGAAGGTTGGGCCGGGCCTTTATGGCGTTGTCAATCGGCCGATCGCTTCGGAGGAAGGTTTCAACTACTCAGCTGCCTTGAAGGGCAAGGCTGGCGGCAAGTGGACCTTTGCCGAACTCAACAAGTGGCTGGATGACCCGAAGGCTTACGCCAAGGGCACGTCCATGGGCTTCCCTGGGTTGAAGAGTGAGACCAAGCGCGCTGACTTGGTTGCCTATCTCAATACCCTTTCCAAGAGTCCGGCGGCGCTACCGAAGTAGGCCGTCTTGCATGCAAGCCTCGGGATTTAAAAGGCTTGCATGACCCGAACTCGATGGCGCTCGCGAGCATTCTGCTCGGGGTCACCGCCAGAGTGAGTCAAACGCAACGCCCGCCGGCTCCTGCTGGCGGGCGTTGCACTTTGCCAAAGAGAAAGTCGAGGCCAAGAGAAGGCTGGGGCAGATCATTGCCGCAGCTTTGATTTCCTCGAGAACCTCTCGCAGCGAGTCTAGTGCGAGGGTAGGCGGCTAGCGGAAGCGGATACGCCGTTACGAATTGACGCTAACGGCTGCCACTCGCTCTCTATCGCTATGGTCTAGTCCGTAAATCACTGAGACGGCCAAGCGATGGGCCACTAGCTGCGATTGCAGGGGCTGGCTGCAATGCAAGCTTCCCTTTTCGGTCTTAAAGATCTGTTTTTTGCGTCGATCCGGCCGCTGCCGGGCCGCTGATAAGGTCCCTTTTCTAAAGGTTCCGGGCTGCTCTGCAGGTTAGCGAGGCCGAGCCATCACACTGCATGCTGAGGGAGAAATGAACCGCTGGCGAATATCGATCGCTCGATCGGTGCCGGCGATGTGTTTACGAATCAATTCCGAGTCCGCGCGGGCCATCACCACATGTTGAGGACGGTGCGCGCCTCGTCTGACATGCGGCTGGCGTCCCACGTCGGTTCCCAGACGATGTTGACCATGGCATCGCGCACGCCCGAAACCCCTTTCACCGCGTTCTTTATCTGGCCAGGTATTTCCGCCGCGGACGGACAATTTGGGGAGGTCAGTGTCATCTCGATACTGACCACGTGATCGTCGTCTATTGCGATTTTATAGATCAGACCAAGCTCGTAGAGATCAGCCGGAATTTCCGGATCGTAGACCGTCTTGAGCGCGGCGATGATTTCTTCGCCCATCCGTGCCATTTCGTCAGGCGGAGTGTTTGAGGAGTGATCCGTCGCGTCACCCGCGCGAGCCTCGACCAGGCAGGCGCTTTCGGTTCCAGCCACATTCGCCTCGTTCATCATGTCAAAAACTCCTGCGCTGTGGCGAAAGCTCGCGCCAAGCTTTGACCCAGGTCCACCCAGTTCGGCTCGCTAGGTTCGAATTCGGATATGTCTTCCGCCGCACGTCTCTTGAAGCGGCTCGCCGACTGGGAGTTCCTAGGCCAGCGTATTTAACTTACATAGCGTAGTTGCCCGCCTTATCCAAGCAGCAAGCAGCATTAGCCTTGCGGCATCTCGACATTGTGCCGCCAAGCCGCGACCAGCCTTTAAGACGAGATTGCACGGGGGCGTGAGTGATCGCAAGAATGTGTTCGGCCACGGAACACGCCGCATCTCGACTCTTACGGGATCGAGTTCCCCCGGCGCGATCGCCGAGAAGAATTTAGTGGAACGAAATTCTGGAGCAATTCTAACCATGTCCCGGCTTTTGCCTGTGGGCTACAGTAGGGATTTGGTCGAGCGCGTGGGCCCCACCCGCTGATTTTAAAGCAGAATTGTGCTTCGGATGGACGAAGTGGGCTGGGGAAATTGAGTTGACGCGAACGTCGCTACCATGGTAAGTTTTGGACTGTACCAATTTAGCATGGTTGGATTAGCTGGACTTAATGCGCAGCCGTCAAGGTAGGAAGTTTGGCGGAACGAGTTCACATCGTTGGTATTGTATTGATGTGCGGTAATGCGTAGTCCCAACCAGAGGAGCCCTTCATGTGCGACTACAGTCTGCATCACGTCTCTTCGCGGCCTGCCAAGGTCGCCGATAAGCTGGTCACTATGGAGCTCGCAAAATCGAACGTGCGCGGCTTTGCCGCCGTGGGCGAGCTCGGTCCCAAGCTTGTAATTCATGACAGCCCGCCTGAGCTGGCGGTCTGCTTGCTACCTGGAACGGAACTCGCATTTGATGAGAATGTTCAGTTTGAGCAACACCGGAGCTTTCTTGGGATAAAGTTTGCGGGCAAAGCTCGTGTTGATCACAAGGTCGCGAGCTTCCGTAAAGTCGATACGGATAATCCGTACGTCCAGCACGACGCACTGGAATTTCCGAATGGACAGGTTTTGAAGGTTGCTCAGCTTGTGGCGGGGCAGACCGCTACGGTATTGCAGCTGCCGGTCAATGCTCAGGACGAACACGAACACGAACACGAGCATACCGGACGTCGGCGTGCGCGCGATGCGCGTCTGGCCTTGAACCGCTCTGCCAGGCAAGGAATGTTCGTGCCTAACCAGGGCATGGTAATGTTGTGGGATTCAGTCCGTGGCAGGGCCATTGACCTGTCGAGCGCTTTGACAGAGTCGTTCCAGCGTCTCACCGCGCCGAAGCAGCCTTCGATTCTTGAAGGTGAAATGGCGGCAGGCATGGGTGCTGAGGTAAGCTTCGAGAACGGCGTGCCCACAGTGACATCGACGGCTGCTTCTCCAGAGAAGAAGATCAGGGCTGGTTCGTCTGTCTAGTTGCCTCGACTGCTGTTTAGTTGACAGGGCTGAGCGCTTTAGTGAAATCAATTAGCGCCCGCGGAGAAGCGGGCGCTAATTTTTTTGGTGAAAGCGTGGCGCCAGATGGTTGCGCATGCGACCGAACGAGCAATAACAGAAGATAGGTGATGGGACCCCGTCGATAGGGCGATGCGTATCACGCTCTGCCCTCGTGGTTGATGGTGACCGCAAGTCTTCGCTGACCGAACTCGTCATCAAGACGGTCAGACTTATGAATGGGGCGGTGCCAACCACGCGGCGATGGGTACGCGAAAGCCGAACACACGATGCAACGCGTAGCGGCGCGAGTTCATCCCGACCGATAAGTTCATGTGAGCGCCAACGTAGGAAACGTCGGCTCAAAATCTCTCGGATATGAACGCGGGAGTCGAGCGGCTTTGATCGCGTTCTAGTTCTCTTCCCAATCGCACACGGTTCTGACCTTTGTCAGGCAGCAACCAGAACAACATGCTCGCACCGATATCTGTTGCGATAACGCATCGGGTCAAAAGCGCGAAGCGACAACACGACCAGTCAGAAGTCCGAGGTGCGATGATTGGGGCGCGATGATGCAGCTTTGACGAAAGCGGGCCATAGCACAGCGCCTAGCACAGGCAATACGGTGCTCGCTAAGCTCCTTCAATGTCAAGTTCACGATCCTCGCGCCGCGCCTTTGGTGACATCGTCCTGACGACGCAATTGAGCGTTATCAGTCACAAAGAGCCCTATGGGACGGGCCTTGCTGCACGTCGCCAACAATCAGCTCCGCCTGCGCCGGGATAAGCTCGAGCAACAATAAGTACGCGCCAGAACCAAGCGATTCATCCAGGCCGCTCTCAGGGCATGGGCCTACGCTCGGGGATACCAACCTCGATCGTCGACCTCAGAATCTGCCAATGTGGACACACATCTACAACTGGGCACTGACCCTACAGTACTCAAAGCCACCATCAGTGGTCTCGCTCAAACCGAGACAACCTCTTCAGGCTTCATCCAGAGCGCACATGAACGCCAATTTCTCACTGATTGAATAGCTCACCAAGATGACCTCTCCTCAATGCGGGCTTACCGTGTTGGGGAGGAAGAAGTCCCGATCGTAAATGGAGTTGAAGCGAAGGCCGAGGCCGCATAGTATGGCATACTCGCTTTTGGTCTCATTCAATAATCCGGGATAACGCCTTAGAATGCACGCTCTATTCAGAATCGTCGGAGTTATCACCTTGATCGCCGGACTGGGCTTTATGGGGCAGGGCTTCCGCTTTTACGGCTATCCTGCCGATGGCATCATAGTCAGGCATACCGAATGGGTCTATTACGGCGCGGCGATGGCTGTGGTCGGATTTTTGCTTATCATTTTTTCCAGGCCCTCCGAGGAACCATAAGCGCCATAGCTGGTGGGCTGCAACCGCCCTCGTTCTCTGGCGCTGCTCTAATCGCAAGCTCTCAGAAGATTGTTTATTCGCCCGGTCATCGGCGCTGAAGCTCGGCTTCAGTGTTTTCGAAGGGCGAATAGACATCAGTAGGGTTCGCGTAGTTCAGCACCCTGATTGAGCCTCGACGCTTGCGCTGCATGGCGCGCGCGGCTGCATCGCGTGTAATCGTACGCAATCCGCGATCGACTTCGTAACAAGCGCGGCCTTGCGGATACTTGGCTCATTGCCCGTTTCGGCTTTTGCGATTTGCTGAAGCCAGGGCTGCCCTCGTCCGGGACCAACATCCTCACAAGCCCTGTCGACCGTTGTCGCGATCTGCAACGCACGCAGGAGAGCCTGATTCAACAGTGTTGAATCCTCTACTTGAGCATCGTCCTACAAGCCCGTTTCACTGGCGCTCGGGCAGCCTTTCGCGCAGGGCATCTTTACCAGCGGACGAAAAACAAGTGAGGACTCGCAGTGATTGGCTCCTCGGAATTTTCAATCCTTGCTGGCGCCATCAAACTTGTTCGCGAGGTGCCAGGTTCTCGGCTTGGAAGGACTTCGCTCGATGTCAATTGCGGCCGCTCTTCCCGGTATCGATCCACTGCGTCCGGTGCGTATTCCGACTCCGGCCGCTTTGCGGCATCCGCGTTGAGAAAACGGCAAGTCGTCCAAGCGCCAGGCATCGTCGGCACGGTTAGACAGGACGTCAACAATCGTACGCCCGCAACTGGGCCGGGATGAGGGGACGTGTTTTACTGTTTAACCGTCCGCATCCCGGTCTAGAGTAATGGGATCGATCGCGTTTCTTGGGGCGATCGATCCAGAATCATCGCAACGTGCGGCCCGTGCCGCACCCTCTCATCGTGACAGCACGCGGCCGGGCCTCGCTTAAGCGACGCAGCTCTCGAACCCTTCGGTGATCATCTGTTCGGGCAAATTGCGGCCGATGAAAACGATCCGGCTTTGACGCTTTTCGTCCTCCTTCCAGAGCCGTTGATGGTCGCCGTCGAGAATCATATGCACGCCCTGGAATACGAAGCGCCGATCCTCATCCTTGAAGGAAAGAATGCCCTTGCTGCGCAGGATATTCGGGCCTTCCTTCTGCACGAGATCCTCGACCCAAGGAAAAAATTTGTCTGCGTCGAGTGGCTTGTCGGTTTTGAGCGAAATCGATTGCATTTCCTCGTCGTGGTAGTGCTTGAGCCCGCCATGATGGTCGTGATCATGGTCATGATGATGGTCGTGATCATGGCCATGATGATGATGGTCATGGTCATGATCGTGATCGTGATCATGGTCCTTGCCTTCGAGGAAGGTCGGTTCGATATCAAGAATGCGGTCGAGATCGAAGGCGTTGCGTTCTAGAATCTCGTTGAGCGGGATCTGCGCTCGCTGTGTCCTGTGCAACTTCGCGTAAGGATTGATGCCGCGGATGCGCGCTTCGATTTCGCTGAGTTCGTCGGGCGAAACGAGATCTGTCTTGTTAATCAGGATCACGTCGGCGAAGGCAATCTGGTTCTTGGCTTCCGGAGCGTCCTTGAGCCGGTCATTGAGCCACTTGGCATCGGTGACGGTCACGACCGCGTCGAGCTTGGTCTTCTTCCCGACATTCTCATCGACGAAAAAGGTCTGTGCCACCGGCGCCGGATCGGCGAGGCCCGTGGTCTCGACGATGATGGCGTCGAATTTGCCATTCCGCTTCATCAGGTCGGCCAGGATGCGCATGAGATCTCCGCGCACGGTGCAGCAGATGCAACCGTTGTTCATCTCAAACACTTCCTCGTCTGCGCCGACGACGAGGTCGTTATCGATGCCGATTTCCCCGAATTCGTTGACGATAACGGCGTATTTTCTTCCGTGCTCTTCCGAAAGGATACGGTTGAGCAGTGTGGTTTTACCGGCGCCAAGATAGCCGGTCAGCACGGTGACCGGGATTTTGTCAGTCATTTTGTTCCTCCGCTGGTTCGCCTATATAGGCACCCAGCCTCTTTGCATCAATCATCACGAGGGATTGTTCCCTCGCGTTGGTTTGGCGGCCATCGCTTGCTTTGAGCGCCGACGTTGATTTTGCGCGGGCTGCCGGATCTCGCGCTCCGCTGAAGCTAGGCTTGGTGTGGGTCTGCGCAATAGCAAGCAGAAGAGGCACGAAGGGGGCCGACTTCTCGGGTGCTCGCTCCACGGACACCCGTCAGAGCGTAACAATTTTCCTGGCGAGCCTGCCAGGCTGGCACCGAAGCCAGCCGATTTTTTGCCCTACTTGCGATCGGCCTCCTGGTTCGCCGCATCCGGCTGCGTATCATCCGGTTCGCGCGTGAGTAGTCCGCCCCTCAATAACCCGGCAATGAACATGTCCGGGCTGAGCGTTGAAACGTGGATACCCTCCTGGAACATGCGATCCGCAACCGCTTCCATGTACGCCTCATCGCTGAGGTTCTGTTCGTTCCAGCTCGACTCTCGCAGGCGGCGGATTGCACCGGCCGACGTTTCGGCCTCTATCAGCAGTCCCTGGTTGGTGCGGTATCGCATCGGCTATTTTCTCCTAAGACAGGTGTTTCTGGGGCTCCGACATCAGCCTTAATCACAGGCGAGTACGGCTTGTCCATGAGGGCGATCGACACCTGATCCGGATGTGTCTTGAAATAGCGCCGGCTCTGGCCGGGCCCGTTGCTCCCGCCGCGCCGTCGATCGACGTGGGAAACTATTTTTCTCTGCTGCCGTGAAGAATTTTGGAGATCCCGGCGCCTTACGGAACCTCATTTGGACCCGTCTCGCAACCAAAACGACAAATATCGTAAACGCCGAACATAAACCTCGGCTCGCTTATGGCTGATCCATCCAAAAGCGCCAAATCGGCTGTCAGCTACAACCTTATGATCGCGGAACTATTCTCGCACCGCATTCTCAGGCTTCTGCAATTCGCTGCTTACAAGAGGGGATGCGAGCATGCCCTTCCCGGATCAGCTCAGTCGGCGAGCACAACCATTTCGCCGTCGATGACCTGATATTCGGCAAGAAGCTCCGGAGTGGCTTCTGAATCGACCTTGATCTCCGCGTCAGGGAGGGTCTCCTTGACCGCGCGAACAGCCGCGTCCTTGTCGGCGATGGCGACAAGGATGTATTCCCGGCGTAACGCGCCGCTGGCGCCTCTGCCCGGCCTCACGGTGCTGATCTTCCAACCTTTAAGCATAGCCTAGTATGACATGGATTCGTGCCGGCGTACAATCCCGTCGGGTTCGTTTTACGCCGGTTATGCTCGTTCCCGTGCTTCACTATTACCGTCAATTACTCCGGAATGAGGCAGCGACGGATATACGACTATGTTGCGGAGCAACAACGGACGCTTGGCCGCCTTATTCGCTACGAGTGATCGTTTTGGTGATGCCTCAGCGAATTGCATCCGACTATTGCGTCAAGCCCTCGACTTGGGAGGAGGCGCATTCCACGGCCGGGTCGAGCGTGTTGCGCAGGGTTGGCCTTCGGCAGCGGATTATTCATTGAACCCGAAGGTTTGCGATTGTAAACGTGCCACCTTCACCCCAAGAGGTCATCTGATGCCGGATACCGCGCTGAGCGTACTCGTTGATGCATTGAACCGGCCCGTCCATTTTCCGAAGCTTGACCAGACCGGATCTCTCTTCATCGCGGAGCCGCCGACCCCGTTTGTGCCACCGAGATTCGAAACGGAGGAGGGCGATCGGGCGGTTCTGGAGAAGGAGATCATTTTGATCGAGGCGTCTGCAGCGACCGGCAAGAGTACGCTGGCAAGACAATTGTCAGCGCAGCTCGAGATCCCGATTCTCGATCTGGCAAAGGTGCCCGTTTCCGCCGGATCGCTCCATGCCCTGTTGGCCGATCTGGAGGCCGCCGATAAGAGCGAACCGATAGCGGCGTTTCACGAGGGGCGGATTCCCGTCATTGTCGACGCTCTTGACGAAGGGAGATTGCTGTCGAACGAGACCGGGATCGAGCAGTTTCTCGGATCAAGTGTCGAATTATTGCAGAGAGACCGACGTGTTACATCAAGGCCCAAACTGGTCCTGTTGGGACGGTTCGAGTCGATCGAGCTGGCGCGACAGCAATTTGAACGTACCGCGCCTGGAGTTAAGCACGTCACGGCCAACGTCGAGTTCTACGACAAAGAGGGGGCCCGGCAACTTATCCACGCTTATGCCAAGGCGGCCGCCAGGCCAGGCTCACACTATCTGGAGCATCCGGACCTCGCGGAGGATTTCATATCGACTTTCTTTGATGCGATCGAATCTGCGCTTGGCTTGTCGGCGGGCGAACTGTGGCACGATGGAAGAGGCAAGGTATTCGCGGGCTACGCGCCATTGCTTGCTGCGGTAGGGTCGATCCTAGCTGTGATCGACGATTTCACAACCGTCGCCAGAAACCTTAAAGCAAACCGTGGCCGCGAGGCATGGGGAGTGGTCGAGGCGGTTCTGTACGAGATACTGTGCCGCGAACAGGACAAGTTGCGTGATCGGATGAGAGATCAATGCGAGTCCTCGTTGCCGAACGCGGTTTATGATGTAGAGGAGCAACTGGCGCTCCTTGCACAACATATCGAGTCGAAGCCGCTCGAGGGCGCCGGCCGTGTCAGGCTCTCGGCGTCTGACATGGGAAAATACAGAGCGATGGTGCAAATCTATCTGCCGCATCATCCCTTCTTGCGAAGGCACGAATTTGGTGATGCCGTGCTCGGCGCGAACGCCGTGTCGCGCGCGGTCTATCACGGCGGGACGATTTCCCGGGAACGACTCATTAGCTTGTCGCGACAATGGCGCCAGTCGGCTCCGACGGGCCCGCGGTCGCGTTGATCGCCCATGCCATAGAGCCATAGAGTACATTCGTCGGGTGAGTGCCGAGCGATGTTCTCATGAAAAGTCGGTGTCGCTCACGGCGTTAACCGGCCCGTTGCTGTCATCCACCATTGCGGCGCTCGAAGTTCGGTGATGGCGTCAAATGCATCATAGGGTTTGATATCGAGCACGGGAGTGCCGTCGTAGGCGTCCAGAGCCTTGACGGTCAGAATATTTTCGTCGCGCTTCAGCAACTCGACAACGGCCAGTCCAACCGGATTGGGTCGTTCCGGGCCGCGGGCGCAGAATACACCCACTTCCGGCAGGTCGGTGCGATGCCGAGGGTGCGTGGTTAATGGGACAGGCTTGCCGGCGAGCTGATCCATCCAAAAGAGGATGATCAGATGCGACCATTCCTCAATGCCAGTCAGCGCCTCCGCAAGATCCTCACGCACGACGATTTCCGCGACGATGTCGCGGCGAGATATTCGCACCTCGTTTGTGAACCGGCTGCGCACGGTAGCGATGGATCGCATACAAATCGTCATGGGTGGCTACCAGTGTAGAATTGAGTGATCCAAAGCGGTTGTCCGGCGAACGGCATTTGCGGTCCGTGGTCTGCTGAGCATTTTACATTGCTCCAAGATCGAGCGTCACGACAAGAGATACGAGAGAAGTCAGGACAGGAGATGTCATTCGGCATCCGCATCCTCAGTTTGTCAAAGCTTGCGAACGAGACATGCTCTGATCAAGTTCAAGTTGTGATCAAGTTCCAAGGGGCCGAGGCGCCGCGTTGCGCTTCGGTAAATGTTTCAGCAACGCCGCCACCGCTTGCGTCGATGACTAGAATTCAGCACATGGTCAAGAAAGAGTAAGAAGATTTGCGGTCGCTGATCGTACGATCGAGATGACGTATCGACGTAAAAACCTCGACGAGATGTTTGATACTGCGCAAAGATGCAATCAGTTCTCGCGATTGGAACGTTTTCGTTGTTGCCGCACAGCAGCATGAACGGCGCTTGCATCTTAAAATATACTCCTTTAAGAAAACGGCCGGTACGTAACGCGCTTGTTAGGCCCGTATCAAAGGCCGTCAGGTGCTTGTGCGGGTTTATGACAAGGAGCGCGAGCGGCATGAAGATGTCGATGGGCCAGTTTGGCCGCCGGTTTGGCCGCCGGTTTCTGGGATTAGCGTTTGGCGGAGCGGCGCTTGCCGCGAGTGGTGCGGTATCGGCGGAGGAGCTGGGTGTGCCGCATCCGTGGGCGCTTGGACTTCAGACGGGTGTGACGCCTGTCATGGAGAGCGTCGCGAGCATGCATAGCGGGCTTCTGATTGTGATCACGCTGATCACGCTGTTTGTGACGGGTCTGCTGGTTGTGGCGATGTTGCGTTTCAACGCGCGGGCCAATCCGGTTCCGTCGAAGACGACCCACAACACGATGATCGAAGTTGCGTGGACGATCATTCCGGTTTTGATCCTGGTTGGCATTGCGGTTCCGTCGTTCCGGCTTTTGTTTCAGCAGCTTGACCTTCCGAAGGCCGATCTGACGGTGAAGGCGGTCGGCAAGCAGTGGTACTGGAGCTACGCGTATCCGGACAACGGCAAGTTCGAGTTTGACTCGCTGATGGCGCATGAGAAGCAGCCGCGGATGCTTGCGGTGGACAACGAGCTGGTTGTTCCTGTGAACAAGATTGTCCGGGTTCAGGTGACCGGGGCCGATGTCATTCATTCGTTTGGCGTTCCGGCGTTCGGCATCAAGGTGGACGCGATCCCGGGCCGTCTCAACGAGACCTGGTTCAAGGCCACCAAGACGGGCGTGTTCTACGGCCAGTGCTCGGAACTGTGCGGGCGGGATCACGCCTTCATGCCGATTGCGGTTCGTGTGGTGAGCGAGCAGGATTTTGCGGCCTGGATTGAAACCGCGAAGAAGAAGTTTGCCTCGAACCCGGCGAACGCGGTGGCGTCAGCTGCCGACGTGATGCGCTAGGCGTCGCGTTGGGCGATTTCGACGGGGCGACAACCGCTAAAGGGACGTTCGCCCCAAGGGACATCGCCAAGGTTCGTTCGAAGGACTTCAAGGGACGAAAGACAGGATTAGACAATGGCAACAACCGCAGCACATGCTCACGACCACGGCCATGACGATCATGGCGACCATGCGCACCACCCGACAGGGTGGCGGCGCTTTGCGTATTCGACCAATCACAAGGACATCGGGACTATGTACCTGGTGTTCGCCATCGTCGCGGGGATCATCGGCGGCCTGATGTCGATGGGCATCCGGGCGGAACTGATGTATCCCGGCGTGCAGGTTTTTGATCCTGCGCATACCTACAACGTCTTTGTGACCTCGCACGGCCTGATCATGATCTTCTTCATGGTGATGCCTGCGATGATCGGCGGCTTCGGCAACTGGTTCGTGCCGTTGATGATCGGAGCGCCCGACATGGCGTTTCCGCGCATGAACAACATCTCGTTCTGGCTGCTGCCAGCGGCGTTTGCGCTGTTGTTGACCTCCACGTTCGTGGAAGGTGAGCCGGGCGCGTCGGGCGCGGGCACGGGCTGGACGTTGTATGCGCCGCTGTCGACGAGCGGCCATCCCGGACCGTCGGTGGATTTCGTGATCCTCGCGGTGCATTTGGCCGGCGCCTCCTCGATTTTGGGCGCGATCAACTTCATCACCACGATCTTCAACATGCGCGCACCTGGCATGACCTTGCACAAGATGCCGCTGTTCGTCTGGTCGATCCTGGTGACGGTGTGGCTGCTCTTGTTGTCGCTGCCGGTTCTGGCGGGCGCGATCACCATGCTTTTGACCGATCGTAACTTTGGCACCACGTTCTTCGCTGCCGACGGCGGCGGCGATCCGGTGCTGTTCCAGCACCTGTTCTGGTTCTTCGGTCATCCCGAGGTGTACATCCTGATTCTGCCGGGCTTCGGCATGATCAGCCATGTGATCTCGACGTTCTCGAAGAAGCCGATCTTCGGCTATCTCGGCATGGCCTATGCGATGGTCGCGATCGGCGGCATCGGCTTCGTCGTGTGGGCGCACCACATGTACACGGTCGGCATGGTGTCGACGGCGCAGGCTTACTTCGTCGCCGCCACGATGGTGATCGCGGTGCCGACCGGCGTGAAGGTGTTCTCGTGGATCGCCACCATGTGGGGCGGCTCGATCGAGTTCAAGGCGCCGATGCTGTTTGCGATCGGCTTCATCTTCCTGTTCACGGTTGGCGGCGTGACCGGCGTGGTGCTGGCCAATGCGGGCGTCGACCGGGTGATGCAGGAGACCTACTACGTCATCGCGCACTTCCACTACGTGATGGGCATTGCCGCGGTGTTCTCGATCTTCGCGGGCTGGTACTACTGGTTCCCGAAGATCTCCGGCTACATGTACAACGAGACCATCGCCAAGCTGCACTTCTGGCTGATGTTCATCGGCGCCAACGTCCTGTTCTTCCCGCAGCACTTCCTTGGGCTGCAGGGCATGATGCGGCGCTCGGTCGACTATCCGGATGCGTTCGCGGGCTGGAACGAGATCTCGTCCTACGGTGCCTTTATCGCTGGGTTTGGCGCTGTGGTCTTCCTTTACGGCTTGGTCGACGCCTTCGCTCGCAAGGAGCAGGCGGCGGACAATCCGTGGGGCGAAGGTGCAACCACGCTGGAATGGACGCTGTCGTCACCGCCGCCGTTCCACCAGTTCTCCACCCTGCCGAAGGTGCAGTAATGTGACTGTGCGCGGCGCGCTCGACGCGCCGCGCACCCAACAAGCGGGTGTATCGTGTCGGTTGTTGATCAAAAAGCCGTTGAACTGCCGCCCCGGATCTCGGAGGCGAGTGTCGCCGATTACTTCGCGCTGCTGAAGCCACGGGTGATGTCGCTCGTGATCTTCACCGCGCTGGTTGGGCTGATGATCGCGCCGGGCCATGTTCACCCGGTCCTGGGCTTCATCTCGATCCTCTGCATCGCGGTCGGAGCCGGTGCCTCTGGCGCGCTGAACATGGCGCTGGAAGGCGATATCGACGTGCTGATGTCGCGCACGGCCAACCGGCCGATCCCGCGCGGCCGCATCACCCGCGGCGAGGCGATGGGGTTCGGCCTCACGCTGTCGTTCTTCTCGGTGATGACGCTCGGCGCTCTGGTCAACTGGTATGCCGGTGGCCTGCTCGCCTTCACGATCTTCTTTTATGTTGTGATCTACACGATGGGACTGAAGCGGCGGACCGCGCAGAACATCGTGATTGGCGGCGCCGCCGGTGCGCTGCCGCCGGTGGTGGCGTGGGCGGCTGCGACGGGGTCGCTGTCGGTGGAGCCGCTGCTTCTGTTCCTGATCATCTTCTTCTGGACGCCGCCGCATTTCTGGGCGCTGGCGCTGTTCCGCAACGACGACTACACCCGCGCCGGCGTGCCGATGTTGCCGGTGGTTGCCGGTCCCGATGCGACCCGGCTGCAGATCCTGCTCTATACCATCGTGCTGGTGGCGGTCGCCGCCGCGCCCTGGCCGCTTGGCTACTTCGATTGGATTTATGGCGTCACTTCGCTGATCCTCGGCGCCGGCATGCTGGTGTTCGCGATCAATGTCTATCGCCATCGCACCGGCAGCACAGCGCTGCGCGCCACGCGGCGGTTGTTCGCCTTTTCGATCCTCTATCTGTTCGCGCTGTTTGCCGTTCTGCTGCTCGATGTGGTTGCGAAGGCCATCGCGCCGTTGATCTGGTAGAGGGCGCATGGACCGATGGACAGCAACAACAAGCCGGACGGAGACGGGATCGTTCTCACCGAGGCCCAGAAGAAGCGCCGGCGCGAACGGTCGATCGCGATCGCCTGGGCGCTGGGGCTCATGGTCCTGCTGTTTTTCGCGGTCACCTTCATCAAGGGGCCGGGCGTTCTCGTCCGTCCGATGTGATTTGAGATGACGGACGCGCCGCAGCACCCGCAGCAACCCGCCACCGCAGCCTCGGCCCGGCCGAAGGCGACGTCGCGCGTTGGTCGCGACGTGAAGGTCGGCGCCGCCTGCGGCCTGGTGGTCGCCCTGATGGTCGGCGCTGCCTATGCGTCGGTGCCGTTCTACGACTGGTTCTGCCGCGTCACCGGCTTCAACGGAACGACGCAGGTGGCGGGGGAGGCCCCCCGGTCCAAGCCGCTGGAGCGCACGGTAGCCGTACGCTTCGACTCCAACGTCTCCGGCGGGCTGCCCTGGAAGTTCGAGCCGGAACAGACCGAGATAAAGGTCCGGGTCGGCGAGGTCACCACCGTCCATTACACCATCACCAACGAGGTGGCGGCGACCACCATGGGGCAGGCGGCCTATAACGTCACGCCGCTGACAGTCGGATCCTATTTCACCAAGATCAACTGCTTCTGTTTCACCGAGCAAACCCTGGCGCCCGGTGAGAAGCGGGAGATGGCCGTTGTCTTCTATGTCGATCAGGCTTTCGCCGCCGACAGCGAGAACGACGGCGTCAATACCATCACCCTGTCCTATACCTTCTTTCCGGTGAAGAAGGCCGCGCCCAAGCCGGTGGCGGCCAACGAGCCGGACAGGCCAGGGGGAAGCATCTGAGCTTTGAGGGCCGACGCGTTTTGTTACCGACGCGTTTTGTTTTGAGATCAATAGGTGCCCAATACCGCCGGCACCGCTAACGGAGAGAGACCGCAATGGCTACGGCGCAAGTCAAGCACGATTACCACCTGGTCGACCCGAGTCCGTGGCCGATCGTAGGCGCGACCGCGGCTTTCATCATGGCCGTCGGCGCGATCCTGTGGATGCATCATCTGACCGCGGCGGCTCCGATCATTTTCGGCGCCGGCCTGATCGGCGTGCTCTACACCATGGCGAGCTGGTGGGCGGATGTGATCCGCGAAGCCCAGCACAAGGGCGATCACACCCGCGTGGTGCAGATCAGCCATCGCTACGGCATGATCCTGTTCATCTGCTCCGAGGTGATGTTCTTCGTCGCCTGGTTCTGGGCCTTCTTCAACTCCGCGCTGTTCCCGGGCGATCCCGTGCATATGACGCGCGACGCGCTGTTCGGCGGTGTCTGGCCGCCCAAGGGCATCCAGACCTTCGATCCCTGGCACCTGCCGTTGCTCAACACCCTGATCCTTCTGACCTCGGGCACCACCGTGACCTGGGCGCACCATGCCCTGCTCAATGGCGACCGCAAGGGGTTGAAGTGGGGGTTGATCCTGACCATTGCGCTCGGCGCCGTCTTCACCTGCGTGCAGGCCTATGAGTATCATCACGCCGCCTTCAGCTTCGCCGGCAACGTCTACGGCGCCACCTTCTTCATGGCGACCGGCTTCCACGGCTTCCACGTGCTGGTCGGCACGATCTTCCTGATCGTCTGCCTGTTCCGCGCCAATGCGGGCCACTTCACGCCCTCCCAGCACCTCGGCTTCGAATTCGCCGCTTGGTACTGGCATTTCGTCGACGTGGTGTGGCTGTTCCTGTTCGTCTGTATCTATGTCTGGGGCAACGGCGCCGCGGCCATGGCGCACGCCGCGCACTGACCGGGACCAGCCCGCTCAATACATCAAGATCAAGGGCGGCCGACGGGGGCCGCCCTTTTCTCTTTCGGAAGAAACGCTGATGTCCCATCTCGCTCGGCCGACATTGTCCCAGACCATCCTGGGCGGGCTCGCCTGCAAATGCCCGCGCTGCGGCAAGGGAAAACTCTTCTCCGGATTCCTGACCCTGCGGCCCTCCTGCGAGGCTTGCGAACAGGACTGCGCCTTCATCGTCGTCGCCGCCGCACTCGTCGTCGAAGTCAAGTATCAGCCATCCCTCTGGATCCACGCAGCCCTCTGGATCCCAACAGTCCTCGCTGTGACGCTGTGGCCCTTGCGCGCAATGAAATCGCTCCTGATCAGCCTCCAGTTCCATCACAAGGCTGCTGAGGGACGCGTAGTCTCTCGTAATCGTCCATGAATGCCCCCCGCCGTCGCGGTAGCAGCGCCGGTCTCGGCCTCGGCCTCGTTGCGCTGGTCATGGTCGCCGTGCTCGTCGGTCTTGGCGTCTGGCAGTTGCGGCGCGGGTCCGAAAAGCACGCGCTGATAGCAGCGCTCACCGAGCGATTGACCACCGCGCCCATCGCCTTGTACCCGCCGGCAGACTGGGCGAGATTATCGTCGGCCAGGGATGAATTTCGCCGAGTGAGCTTTTCGGCGACCTACGAAGCGCGACCCGACGCAATGGTTTACAGCTCCGGCTCGGCTGTGCGCCCGGATGTTGGGCTTGGCACGTGGGCATTCCTGCCCGCGCGACTGGCCGACGGGAGCGTACTCGTTGTTAATACGGGCTTCGTGCAGAACACCACGCAGGATCGCAACCAGCAGGATCGTGCGGTGAAACCGTTGGTGACGGGACAGTCCGTGGCGATGACGGGTTATCTCCGCTTCCCGGAAGAAGCTGGCGCCCTGACTGCGTCTGCCAGTCGCGACAAGCGGCTGTGGTTCTCGCGCGACATAGGCGCGATGGCACAGGCTCTTGGCTGGGGAAACGTCGCACCGTTTTACATCGACCTTGAGACGCCGGCACCTGCGAGCGGCGTTCCCAAGCCTGGCCCGCTCGATGTGCATTTGAAAGATGATCACCTTCAATACGCCATCACCTGGTTCGGTCTCGCGGCAGCTGTGCTTTTCACTTTCGGCTTTTGGTGGCGCAGCCAGCACCGCTCGACGTAGCTCGCAATTTCTCTCCGAATCGCCACGGATGCTTTGCCGTTCATATGTCGTCGGCGTGATGATCTCTGCAAACATCTCGGTGATGTGCTGGACCGATTCGGATCGCTTCGGCGGCTTTTGACCGAGCGACCACGCAACTGATTGTTTTGGTAGGAGAGTTGCGAGTTCTTGTGGAATTGTTGAGGGATGTCGGCTCGCCCAAACCGCGAGCGCGGTCGATAAAGCGTCTCGGGCTCCAACAGTAAGCGTTTCAATGCGTATCGACCTCGGATGTCTCCCCATTCGCAGACACGATGTCGCTTCGTTCCGTCGCCGGCTCTGCGTTTCAAAACGTGCGGCCCGCAAGCCCTTCCAAGCGGGGCTACCCGACAGGGGCTGTTCAAGCATGTCGGAGCTACAGGTCAGCAAAAGGAGCGGCTGTGATCCGAATGTTGTCCTAACTGGCCGACACTCGACAACACCGAGGGCCAGGGTTCGAGCGCTGGCAAGCTGGCCAATACCCTTCGATCCTTGACCCTGTCTGTGTATCGCTGGCGATCGCGGATGCAATCAAGGTGGCCGCGCTCCGATCGTCGTCAGTTTTGCGGGCCTTTAAGATATTGCGGTGGCATCACCCGACTACACCGTGCGGGAACCGATCAACATGATCCAAACCGTACCGCCGACGAGGACAAAGAGCACGATAGCGGCGAAGCAGAGCGCGATCAGTTTGTCTTGCGACGATGATTTCAAGTCGAGATGCAGGAAGTACCGCAAGTGGACAACGACCTGCGCAACCGCAGCGAGGGCGATGACGACCAAGGTTTGTGTCGGAGGCAACGTGCGGGTGGCGACGAGGCCGAATGGAATCACGGTCAGCATCGACGCGAGAACGACGCCGACGAGGTACGATTTCATCGAGACACCCCCACGACGTAAACGTTTGACCTTTCAGACGATTGCGGCGCTGCTGCCATGCTAGAGAAGCCTGGGCAAGTAAATGAATGAGAAGATGTTGATCCAGACGATAACGAGGAAATGCCAGAACAGGCCCAGGCGATAAAGGCGCGAGGCGGCGATGGGGGTGAGTCCGCGCAATGCGATTTCGTATCCCAGCAAGACAATCCAAACCAGGCCGAAGCTGACGTGGGCTCCGTGGGTGCCGATCAAAGCGAAAAAACCAGAAAGAAAGCCACTTTGCCACGGGCCGGCATTGGCGATGGCCATGCCATAAAGCTCCGAGATCTCCATGACGACGAAGCTGAGCCCGGAAATAGAGGTCATCCCCAGCCAGACGATCGCGCGCCGGCGCTGCCCGGCTGATATCGCAACGCTGGCGAAGCCGAAGGTCGCACTGCTTGCCAGCAGGAGCATGGTTTCCGCGAAGATGCGGGGAAGCAGGAATAACGTGTGGGTCGATCCGTCTGCGGTATTTCGCGCCATCGCAACAAAGATCGCGGACAGCAGCGCGAAGACAATCGCATCACTCATTAGCCAGAGCCAGAAGCCGTAGGTCTTCTCCTCGATAGCGCGTTGGGCTGATTCGGCATTGGTTTCATCGCCATGATCGGCGGTGATGACGGCATCTGTCACGTCCGCGCCCCACGTCCGAGTGCAGGCGAGACGCCACGCCGGCTTTCGATCGCCTCGACTTCGCTCGCGGGGATACGTTGGCCGGCATGATCATGGAACGTCTGCGAGAGTACCGCGGCAAAAATGCCTAGCCCGCCAGCGGCGGCCAGCCACCAGATTTGCCAGATCATTGCAAAGGCGAACACGAACGACATCGCGCCAAGCATGATTCCCGCGCTGCTCTTGCCGGGCATGATGATGTCATGAAAGCGCGCGGACCTGTGGTCCAAAGTTCCCGCCTGCTTCAGGGTCCACCACGGATCAATGCCCTCCACGTGCGGCACAGCGGCGAAGTTGTAGGTCGCTGGCGGGGAGGCGGTCGCCCATTCGAGTGTCCGGCCGTTCCATGGATCGTCGCTTGAGGCAGCAAGCGCTTTGCGGTCACGAATGCTGACGCCGATCTGGATGGCCAGGAAGGCGACGCCGCATACGATGAAGAGGACGCCGGCCTGGGCGACGATAAGATATGGCTGCCAATCGGCGACGTCGCTGCGATTGAGGCGCTGCGGCATTCCCATAAAGCCGAGAATGTACAGCGGCATGAAGGCCAGACAGAAGCCGACGATCCAGCACCAGAAGGCCCGTCTGCCCCACTTTTCCTCAAGACGAAAGCCGAACGCCTTTGGGAACCAGTACTGATAGCCGGCGAAATAGCCGAACAACGCGCCGGGGATCAGCAGGTTGTGGAAATGGGCCACTCGGAACGTGGTGTCGTGGATGCTAGGCGGTATCACCGCGAACAAAAAGCCCGTGATACCGCCTATGAGGAACGTGACGATAAACCCGAGCGTAAAAAGCATCGGCACCGAGAATTTTACCTGGCCGCGATAGATCGTGAGCGACCAGCAGACGATTGTCGTGATAGTGGGCACGGCAATGAGCGGAGCCGCGCGGCCAAAGAAGGCGTTCACGTCGGCGCCAGAGCCGATTGTATAGAAATGGTGCAGCCAGACGACTAACGACAGTCCGGTGATGGCGATGATGGAATAGACAAGCGGCGCATAGCCGAACAATCGCCTTCCCGAGAATGTTGCCACCACTTCCGAATAGATGCCGCAAGCCGGTAAAATCAGGATGTAGACGTGTGGATGTCCCCAGATCCAGAACAGGCTGACATAGTTCGCGACGCCGTCGCTGCCAGCGAAAAATTGCGTGCCGAGATGACGGTCGAGGCCAAGCAGCGCAGCGGCAACAATCAGGGATGGATAGGCAAAGATGATCAGTATGCTGGTGCATAGCGCCGTCCAGGTGAACAGCGGCATCATCATCAATCGCATCCCTGACGCGCGCCGTTTGACGATCGTGACGAGAAAACTGATTCCCGCCAGTATCGAGCCGACGCTGCTGAGCAAGACTGCCCAGATCCAGTAATCGACGCCGACGTCCGGACTGAGCTGCACGCCAGATAGGGGCGGATACGCGGTCCAATAGGCGGAAGAGAATCTGCCGACGACGAGCGAGATCATCACCAATGTCGCGCCTGATGCTGTCAGCCATAGGCCTGCGGCATTCATGAACGGGAACGCGACCCGGCGCGCACCGATCTGTTGCGGAATAACGATGCTGAACAGGCCAAGCACAAACGGCATCGCCACGAAGAACATCATGATCGTGGCATGGGACGTGAAGATCTGATTGAAATGGTCCGGCGGCAGATAGCCGTGCGGTTCGAATGCAAATGCTTGCTGGGTGCGTATCATCAGTGCGTCAACGACGCCGCGCACCAACATGATCAGCGCCAGAATCACGTACATGATGCCGATCTTCTTGTGATCGAGGCTCGTCAGCCATTCAGACCACAGAAACCGCCATCGACCGAGCCGCGTGATGATTGCGACCACGCCCAGTGCGCCGCACACGACGGTCAGCGCTCCTGCCATGGCGACGCCGCTATAAAACGGCAGGGCGTCAATCGTCAGCTTACCGAGCATATCAATTGGTCTTCGGACAGGGAGAGGCTGCCGCGGTCCGTGACAAAATCAGACGGTGCATACTCAAGTCTTTCGAGAGTACTGAGTAGGGCCACGAGGTCAATTGAAATCGCAGGGGGGGTCGCTGGGATGACCGCAGTAGCTATACAAGACTTTGAAAATACTGATGAATTATCATCGTGCCGTCGTTTATCTGCGCTGGAGGTCGAAGGCAGGTTGCGCCTACGAACCGCCGTCCGTCTGACAACGGATGGTAGCCGACGAAGGTCCGAATTTGGGCGGACGTGACTGCCGCCGCGGACAGTGTGTCGGACCGGAGACTGACATGATCGCAACCGCTCGTGAAATCTGCATGGTTCATCCTGGAGGGATGATCTCGACGATGTTGTAGCGAGTTTTACCGGAGACGACATTACCCTTTTCGACAAACTGCAACTCGGGCCTCATCTGAAGCACGGCGCGCTGATGCTCGGGACGTAAAACTGCGATGGCCGAGGTGGTCAGTTTAGCCAGATCGTCTAACGCGACTGCGCTTATTGGTTCTCTCACGTAAACCAGCATGTTGTGATCGGTCGAATCTCCGTTTGCTATGTAGAGAGGTCGCTCCTGAAGGGCGGCAGCGATCGCCTGGCCCGCCAGACGGCTCTCCTGAAAGAGGTGCAGAGCGATGGGCATCACCATCCAGCCTCTAACCAGCAGCCCGCCAAAAATCATACAGGTCACGACCAGTGCAGACACGATGACCCTGGGATGGCTGTGGCGCCAGTTCTCAAACATCAGCCCACAAATCACTGCTAACGTCATGGTTCCTGGCATCGCATAACGTGCAGCCACTTTGCCCGGCCAGACCAGGAGAACGAAGGTGCAAGCGACAGAGTAAAGGACCGCGGCAAGCAGCAGGTCATGCTGAGTATTATCTCGCCATCTGCGGACGGCGATCATGATTGCGGGGCCTATCAGGATGGAGCCCGGCAGGAACTCAACAGCCAGGCTCTTGGCGAAATCCATATGTCCGAGAATCGTCGTCAGGCCGGTAGTCGTCTGCGTCAGACGCGAATGGGCTTCCCAGGTACCGACATCACCCGGCTTATAAACGAGGCCATACCAGGCCCCAATGATTAACCCGGCGCCAATGTTCGCCGCGACAAATGCTGGAATCTGATCGCGCTGTTTCAAAAGGATGTAAGCGCCAACACCAAGAGTGAAATAAGCAACTTCCTGCGGCCCCTTCGTCAGGCCGGCAAGTGCGATCAACATACTGATACAGAGCCATCGTCCGATGGTTAGTCTCTCATCGCGAGTTCCCTGCCACCACACGTAAAACGCGCCGAACAGCAAGACCGAGAGAACGACGTCAGGTTCGGCATTGATGAATTTTGGCGCGACAACGGGCATGCTGATCCAGCAAAGTGCGCCGAAAATCGCGGCACTCTTGCCAGCAACAGATCTGAGCAAACTGTAGATCAGCAACGCTCCGGCGAGGAAAAAGCAAAGGTGGGGGATGCGCAGCGACCATAGCGTGACGCCGCCAGTTGTTTCGCCAAAGAGTGCAGCTATCCAGGATAATAAAACCGGTCGCTCCGCGAACCGTTCGCCGTAGACGAAGGGGGTCAGCCCATGACCTGCTTCCAAGGCCCCGCGCGCGATGGCGATAATGCGTCCTTCCTCAAGGTTGGCAGCGCGGATAATCGTCGCAGGCACAGCCTGGACCAGGAAGAAGCAGACAATCCACAGGATCGGCCATCGCGACCTGTCCAAACCAGAGAAACCGGAGAGCATCCGTTCTCCAGGTGCAAAAGCGATGTCCCGTAACCGCCCGAAGGCTGAGCGTCGGCTTGCCTGATCCACGTGCACTTGTGTTTCTATGGAATCCACGTTTGCGCCAAATCATACGCGCGATCGGCGCATTCATGCCTGTCGGAAGACACCGGTAGAGCGGGCTCGATCTGGAACGATCCCCTCACGAGCGCATCAAAGTTGGTACGATCTCGTCAAGCTAGTCATCTTGCGCGCCCTCCAGGTCTTTCACCTTGAGTCCGTGCTCGATGAAAAAACGGTATTGCCTGGAGTTTTCCTCGTAGAACGGTTTGTCTTCCACCGGCCCATAAAGCTCGAACGCGTAGTTATAGAACTCGCCGGATGGAGACTCATCTTTAACGGAGGCCATCTCCAAAATGACTCCAAAAGACGGCGCGCGAAGGACTTTCAATTGATCGATCAGCTTGGTCGCCGCCTTCTCGGACGTTCGCTGCAAATTCACCACCGCGGGCGGCCAATTTTGGTGATCCGGAAACGAACATACGACCGAATACAAGCGCGTGGCGGCAGGCGGTGAATTGGGATCGTTCGGATTATAGCTGCCCCGTTTATTCAGACCCGATGCCGTCACCGTGCGGCCAGTTCTCCACGTGACTTCATCGCCACTTTTGAGCTTGACCGTAAATTCAGCATCGGCGGGAGCCCAATGTTTGCTATCGTCCGCACGCGCAAGAATTCCGCCGCCGGCTTCCCGCGGACGCCATAAAATGAAGCACCAGTTGATAAAAACCGGGCAGATGCGAATGGACGATCCGATGCTGCGACCCAGCAGGCTGTGCCAGAACTCACCTTCTTTTGCGTCCTCGGCTTGGGCAAGTTCGGGCGATGAAGCCTGAAGCAGCTTCAGTCGCGGCACTTCCACGTTGCCAAAACTGCCAAGACCCGGATGGTCCTGCAGGAACGCGGGCAAGCGCGACTTAGCCATGATAGTCTCCTAGGCGTGGGGAGGGACATTCCGACGCATGATCGAGGATTCCGTGCCGGGCTTCAATGTAATTCGGACTGAATACGGATTGCTGGACAGCCGCCGCAGTGAGGTCGGACTTGGGCGACCTTGGTACTTGGGTTGCCTTTAACGGTCTTCGTCTCGTCACGACAATCAGGTTCCAGGAATCTGGTTGATGCTTCGGTCACCGTCCCGACGGGCCGCGACAAAATGAACCGGCGTGCAAGCGGTTGAGCGGTGGAGCGGTGGAGCAAACAGCTTCTTACGAGATCGCTGACCACCGCCAGCCTGCTTGCCGAATATTGAGTCTGGCGCGTCTCGTCGTAGGTGGTTTGTTCATTATATCTGTTCATTGTAGATGGGCTTGCTAGCTGAACAGGAAGCATAATCTGAGGGTGCACTGCGTCATTGAATCGGAAACAAAAGATAGTTGGTCGTGTTCTTCCAACACTGCTTCCGTAAGACGAAAAAAATGCTCATTTCGAGGATCAACGCCCTTGCGCTTTCTAACGATTCTAGTCTAGCATAAACCTACCGTCGCCGATCATGTGGGTCTGAGAACGACGGGTCACGAGCGGGAAACGTCTGTTATCTAACAAAACTTAATGCCCGCCCGATCATATGGATCTGAGGACGAGGGATCATGAGCAAAAAGCCCCTAGCGTCGTGGCGATTTATGCCCGTTGTTGCGCTAGCTACGACAGCCATATGGGCAGCGTTGCCGACAGTGGCTAACGCAGCCGATGCAGCGGCCGGTAAGAAATTATTCGACGATAAGACGTGCAGTGCATGTCACAGCATAGGCGGGGGGGATCTTGTTGGTCCCGACCTGAAAGACGTTACGAAAAAGCGTCCTTCCGAATGGCTGCATGAGTGGATCTCTAAGCCGGACGCGATGATCGCTAAGAAAGATCCGGTCGCGGTTGAGCTGCTCGGTAAATACAACGGCATGGAGATGCCCAATCTGGGGTTGTCCACTGCTGAGGTCGACAACATCATTGCTTTCCTGGAGACGGGTGGCGGTGGAGGGTCCTCAGCTGCTGCGGCGCCGGCCCTCAAGGGTGATGCCGAAAAGGGCAAGGATCTCTTCACCGGTAATGATCGCTTCGCTAATGGCGGTCCTCCTTGTATGGCGTGTCACAGCACCGGCGGCCTCGGAGCTTTCGGTGGTGGTGCGCTTGCTCCTGATTTGACCACTGTGGCAAAGCGACTTGGTGGAGCTAGCGGACTGTCTTCCTGGCTGGCTGGTCTGCCTACGCCGACCATGAAAGCAGTCTGGACGAAGCAGCCGCCGACTCCGCAGGAGCGGGCAGACGTTGCTGCCTTCCTTGCTCAGGAAGGGTTGGCCGTACGTACGGCTTCAGCAATCTGGCAGCTGGCAGGGTTGACTGGCTTGGGTGCTGTGATTCTGTTGTTGATCGCTGGTTTCAGATGGCGGAATCGCCTGAAGTTTGGTGTACGGCGGCCGATGATGGCTACGCCTACGACCGGACGAAGCACGGGTCCCTACCACGGCGGTTGGTTTACGGGTATGTATTCCGACGGTTGGATCGGAAGGTTTAAGGGAACTGACGGTAATAGTAATAGGCCGCGCGGCCGGACGAACGCACCGAGGAGACACTGATGAGCTGGATACTTGACCTCGTTAATCCCCGGGAGCGCAAGTGGGAAGAGTTTTACCGCAACCGCTGGTCTCACGATAACGTCTTCCGCAGTACGCATGGCGTTAACTGTACCGGTGGCTGCTCCTGGGCGATCTACGTCAAAGACGGAATCATCACCTGGGAAATGCAGCAGACTGACTATCCGCTCCTTGAGCGCAGTCTGCCGCCCTACGAGCCGCGTGGATGCCAGCGTGGTATCTCTGCGTCTTGGTATGTCTACAGCCCGATCCGGGTGAAGTACCCATATATCCGCGGTCCTCTTTACGACCTTTGGAAAGAAGCCAAGGCGTCAAATCCTGATCCGGTGCAGGCCTGGGCCTCCCTGGTTGGAGACGAGCAAAAGCGGCTTCGCATTCAGAAGGCGCGCGGCAAGGGTGGCTTCCGCCGTGCCAAGTGGGTGGAACTGGTCGAGCTGATTGCTGCGGCTGCTCTATATACGGCCCGTAAGTGGGGTCCGGATAGGGTGATGGGCTTCTCGCCCATTCCGGCCATGTCGATGTTGTCGTATGCTGCGGGTTCACGCTTCCTTCAGCTTTTCGGCGGCGTAAACATGAGCTTTTACGACTGGTACGCCGACTTGCCGACGTCGTTCCCGGAGATTTGGGGCGACCAGACCGACGTGTGCGAAAGCGCAGACTGGTACAACAGTAAGTTCATTGTTTCGATGGCTGCGAACATGAACATGACGCGTACCCCTGACGTGCACTTCATTGCAGAGGCGCGGACCGAGGGTACTAAATTTGTGGTTCTCTCGCCTGACTTCAGTCAGATCGCTAAGTATTGCGACGAGTGGATTCCGCTTCAAGCGGGTCAGGATACTGCTCTTTGGATGGCGGCCAACCACGTTATCCTCAAGGAGTACTATATCGACCGTCAGGTTCCGTACTTCATCGATTATGTGAAGCGCTACACTGACCTTCCGTTCCTTGTCGAACTGGAGCCCAATGGGAACACTTACAAGACAGGCCGGTTGTTGCGCGCTAAGCGTGTTGCACGCTATCAGGACGTCGAGAACGGCGACTGGAAGATGCTGGTGCTTGATGCCGGCACTGGTGAGCCTCGTGCGTTCAAGGGCCAGGTCGGTGACCGTTGGGGTTCTACGCATGGTAAGTGGAATCTGTCTGCTGAAGACACGTTGGATAACAGTCCGATCGATCCGGTGTTGAGCTTTATCGATAAATCCGATGGTGTGGTGCAGGTTGGGTTCGATGACTTCGTGAATGGTAGCGTCGTTTCGCGCGGCGTTCCGGTTAAGCGCATCGCTACGGACAAGGGCGAGGTGCTCGTTGCGACCGGCTTTGACATCATGATGTCTCAGTTCGGCCATAGCCGCGGTCTGGAAGGCTCGTTTGCAACCAGCTACGACGATGAGGACGCGCCTTATACGCCAGCTTGGCAGGAGCGTCACACCGGTATCGGCCGTGAGACGGCGATAAGGTTCGCGCGGGAGTTTGCGACCAACGCAGAACTCACGAACGGCAAGTCCATGGTTATCGTGGGCGCCAGCGCCAACCACTGGTACTACAATAACCTTTGTTACCGATCTGCGACAGTCGCCTTGATCCTGTGCGGTTGCTGCGGTGTCAACGGCGGCGGTATCAACCACTACGTCGGTCAGGAAAAACTTGCTCCCGTTGCGCCCTGGAATACGATTGCGATGGCGCTCGATTGGACCAAGCCACCGCGCGTCGTGCAGTCGTCAACTTGGCACTATGCTCATAGCTGTCAGTGGCGCTACGAGCAGGAGTTTACGGAGTACGGCTTGACTGCGCCGAATCCGCGATGGGCTAAGGGTCATGCGATAGACCTGGAAGCGAAGTCGGTGCGTTCTGGCTGGATGCCATTCACGCCGCACTTCAACCGTAACCCAATCGAATTGGCCGCTGAAGCCGAGCGTGCGGGTGCGAAGAGCACTGAGGATATCGTCACGCACGTCGTCGATCAGGTCGCCAGTAAGAAGGTGAACTTCGCGATCGATGATCCGGATGCTGACGAGAGTTGGCCTCGGATGTGGTTCATCTGGCGCGGTAACGCGATCCAGTCGAGCGCTAAAGGCCACGAGTTCTTCTTGCGGCATTATCTCGGAGCTCACGATAACTCGATTGCCGAGGACCGTGCTAAAGGCAAAACGCATACGGTGAAGTACCGTGACGTGGCGCCACGCGGAAAGTACGACTTGGTTGTCGATCTTAACTTCCGTATGAACACAACGTCACTTTATTCTGACATCGTGCTTCCGACTGCCTTCTGGTATGAGAAGAACGACCTTAATACGACAGACTTGCACTCGTTCTTGCACGTACTTGGGCAAGCGGTTCCACCGGTGTGGGAATCGAAGACGGACTGGGAAATCTTCAAGCTGATCTCCAAAAAGGTCAGTGAGTTGGCTCCGCTAGCGTTCTCGAAGCCGGTTAAGGACGTGGTTGTTCAGCCACTCATGCACGATACTCCTGATGAGCTGGCTCAGCCGGAGATCCTCGACTGGGCTGAAGGTGAGTGCAAGCCGGTGCCGGGCAAGTCATTCCCGCACGTACGAGTGGTCGAGCGAGATTATGCGAACTTGTATAACAAGTTCATTTCGTTCGGTCCGAAGGCTCGCGAGGATGGCGTTTCTGCGGTCGGTGTGAACATTCCGATCAAGAAGCAGTACGACCAGATGCTTGATAATCCCGTCATGCCGATGCCTGATGCGAGGCATATGCGGTGTGTGGAATGGGGTGGCAAGCGGTATCCAAGTCTGGAAGATGTGCTTGACGCGTGCAACACCTTGTTGATGTGTGCGCCAGAGGCAAACGGCGAGGTCTGCTATCAGGGCTTCCATAACGAGGAGCATCATGTTGGTCTGCCGCTAGTCGATATTGCGGAGCCCACTAGGGGCGTCTCTTCGACCTTCTACGATCTGACGCGTCAGCCGAGACGAATTCTTACAAGTCCCTGCTGGACGGGTATGACCAACGATGGTCGTGCGTATTCCGCCTGGTGTATGAACGTCGAGCGTTTGGTGCCTTGGCGTACGCTGACTGGTCGCCAGTCGTTGTACCTCGATCACCAGTGGTACCTTGACTTTGGTGAGCATATTCCGACTTACAAGCCGCGGCTCAATCCGCGCAAGACCGGTGATATTGTTAAGAGTCGGGTTGATGATCGTTCGTTGGTTCTGAACTACATCACACCGCATGGTAAGTGGAATATTCACTCTACTTACAAAGACAATCACCGTATGCTGATGCTATCTCGTGGCATGGATCCGGTGTGGATCAATGATAGAGATGCGGAGAAGGTCGGTATTGAGGATAACGACTGGGTCGAGGTCTACAACGACAACGGTGTGGTCGTAACGCGCGCCAACGTGAGCCGCCGAATTCAGCCGGGCACTTGCATGTACTACCACGCAGTTGAGCGTACGGTGTACATTCCTAAGTCGCAGGAACGCAAGTGGCGGGGCGGTGGGCACAACAGTCTGACGCGTACTCGTATCAACCCATTGTTCTTGGCCGGTGGATATGCTCAGTTTACATACGGCTTTAACTACTGGGGACCGACTGGTATCTTCACACGCGACACCCATGTCGTCGTGCGTAAGATGGAGAAGTTGGAATGGTAGGCGATATCGCGACGCATGATCACGATCATGATCATGATCACGACCATGATCACGATCATGAATCGGCTCCGGCGCATTTCGGTGCGCCTGAGCGGGTTAGCGTCGGGAAATACGTGACCATTAACTACACTCTGCGGACTAACGGTCAAATTCGTCACATTCGGTCAGCTGTGTGGGGCGATGAACCGTTGGAATATCAGCACGGGAGTGGACGTCTGCTGCCTGCCCTTGAGCGTGCGCTCGAGGGTAAGGCTGCGGGCGAACGGTTTGAAGTGACGTTGCCGCCTGAAGAGGCTTACGGAGAGCGCGACAAGGCGTTGCAGCAACGAGTGCCGGCTGAAACGTTTGGCGGTGTAGATCAAATTGAGCCGGGAATGTGTTTTCTTGCGCACAGCGACGACGAACGTCGAGTTGAAAATGTGATCGTTACCGAGGTCGATGAGGATAACGGGTATGTAGTAGTTGATACGAATCACCCGCTTGCCGGTATGACGCTCGAGTTTGAGGGTAGCATCGTGACGGTACGCGACGCTCCAACTCCGGCGGGACACCAGCATATCGATCCGACAATAGCGAGCATGGGTGATGGACTTGCGTTGGCTGCCGCGCAAGCGACGGTGGATTCACGTCGCAAGCGAGGCGTTGAATCGTCAAAACCACCTGCGCCCGACACTGTCGATGAGAACGGCAACAGATAAGTGCGCAACGACAATCGAAAAATGAAGTCATAAGAACGAGCCATAGGAACGAAGGAGTATACACATGGACATCCGAGCTCAAGTTTCGATGGTCTTTCACTTGGACAAGTGCATCGGTTGCCACACCTGCAGCATCGCGTGCAAGAACATTTGGACCGATCGCAAGGGCACCGAGTACATGTACTGGAACAACGTGGAGACCAAGCCGGGTACGGGTTACCCGACACGTTGGGAAGACCAGACCAAGTATCGCGGCGGCTGGGTGGTTGACGGTCAGAGGCAGAAGAGCTTGCGGCTGCGGCTGCAGGGCAAGTGGGGCACGCTGAGCAACATCTTCTACAACCCCTATCTGCCGACGCTCGACGATTATTACGAGCCCTGGACCTACGATTACCAGAACCTGATCAGCGCACCTTTGGCTGACGAGCAGCCGACTGCGCGGGCGATTTCGATGGTGACCGGCAAGTACATGGACACGATCGAGGCGGGACCGAACTGGGACGACGACCTCGGCGGTTCGCAGGTCTACGCGAACAACGATCCGAACCTTGACGGCGCCTCCGATGAGGAGATGCGTCAGATCAACGAGATCAACAGCACGGTCTTTTTCTATCTGCCGCGCATCTGCAATCACTGCCTCAATCCGGGCTGCGTTGCGGCGTGTCCGCAAGGCGCGCTCTACAAGCGCGGCGAGGACGGCGTTGTGCTGGTCAGCCAGGAGCGCTGCCGAGCTTGGCGTATGTGCGTGTCCGGCTGCCCCTACAAGAAGACCTATTTCAACTGGTCGACGGGCAAGGCCGAGAAGTGCATCCTGTGCTATCCGCGTCTGGAGAGCGGCCAGCCGCCGGCGTGCTTCCACTCCTGCGTGGGACGCATCCGGTATATCGGCCTCGTGCTTTACGATGCGGACGCGATCGAAGAGACGGCTAAGTCGCCGCAGGATCAGCTGGTGATGGCACAGCGCAACATCATCAAGGATCCGTTTGATCCGGAGATCATCGCGGCTGCAAGGGCCAACGGGATTCCGGATTCGAAGATTGAGGCTGCGCAAAAGTCTCCGGTCTTCCAGTTCGTCAAGAAGTGGGGCATCGCGCTGCCGCTGCATCCGGAGTTCCGCACGTTGCCGATGCTGTTCTATGTGCCGCCGCTGGGGCCGGTTCTGGCCAAGGTGGAGAACGGCGTATACGACAACATTGCTAGTGAATCACGGTTGGGACCGTTGATGAGCTCGCTCGAACGATCACGCGTATCGCTCCGCTATATGGCGAGCTTGCTGGCGGGCGGTAATGAGGACATCATCCGCGGCGTCTACAAGAAGCTGGTTGCGGTGCGCGTCTACATGCGTTCGAGGAAGGTCAAGGACATTCCGGACGAGGAGGTGCAGCGAGCGCTGGCGGAAGGCAAGACCACCGCGGCGGAGGTCGAGGCGATCTGGCGGCTCACCTCGATGCCGACCTTCGAGGAACGCTTTGTGGTTCCACCGATGGAGCGTGAGACGGCGGTTGATGCTCTGTTCCCGCAGCTCGATCCGGTCTCTCACAACTATCCGATCCGCAAGGGTGCGGTCGGCGTCGGCTTCCACACCGATCCGGCAAGAGGACCATAGGCCCTCTTCCCGCACGGCAAGGCGCGAGACGGTTCCGGGTTATGTAGTCGGAACCGCCTCGCGTGGTTCTAAGATGGTCTGAAATAGGAAGACTGTCTTATATAATGTGTTCAGTATCCTAAGGCTCGACATAAAAAATCATGAGTCGTTTTTCGCATCGTGCAGAGGTTTTGTATTCGAACCGCGCCAAGGTTTTGAGGTTGTTTGCTGACATCCTCGATTATCCTGTTGCAGGTTTAGAGCATAAGGCTGCCGAATGCGTGGCGCTGGTGAAATCTGTGCAGCCTCAAGCCGCGGCTTTGTTGGCAAGCTTCCGCGATTTTGCCGAGCAGACGCCGGTAGGAAAGCTGCAGGAAGTTTATAGCGGCTTTTTTGATCTGAATTCAATATGCCATCCTTATGTGGGCTATCAGCTTTTCGGTGAAAACTACAAACGCAGTGTTTTTTTGGTCGAACTTAAAAAAAGTTATCGCGTAAGTGGGTTTGAGCCCGATGCTTCGGAAATGCCTGACCGCCTGTCGATCGTATTGCGGTTCGCTGCGCAGAACGAGGGCGAGGACGTCGATGCTCTTTTGAGCAAAGGGCTGTTGCCGGCACTTGAGCGTATGACGACGAAGCCGGAAACTGAAAGTCATCAACACGGACCAGCGGACATTGATGGCGATACTGGAATTGAGCGTGCGAAGCTGGATGATCGTGATTTGCGAAAGCAGCTAAAGGCGCAGCAGCGCGAAGCACGAAAATTGGTTGAGGGGCAGAGTCAGGAAGACGATCGTAAACAACTCAAGGGCCAAGGCCAGGGCGATGTGCTGGAGGGTGGCTTTTTGCTGGCCATGAGCGAAGATTATGATGTGGAAGAGGCGGAGAAACGCGCGCACCCATATCATCAAGTGCTCGACTCATTACGGCTTTTGCTAAGTGAGGGTATGACGAAGAAGGGTGCTGACCGCTCAGCCGAGCAGGAGCGCGTCCTTGGTTGGACCCGAGAGCGATTCAATCTTGACGAGGACGAGACGATCATGGTGTCGGAACTTCCTTGTTCCGATCCGGGCTGCCCGCCAGTAGAAACGCATGTCGTATTCTGGACCCAAGCCGGCCGGCAGCATTTCAAGGTGTATAAGCCACTTGCGGAGGTCGCAGCAGACGACCTGCTGGATTGGCGAGCGTGAGAGGAATATCCCATGTGTGACGGAGGCAAATTCTATGTATGACGTATTCCTGTTCGCGGTTCTGCCATACTTGGCGATCGTGGTGGCGGTTATCGGTGGTGTTCATCGCTACCGCACAAATCGGTTTTCTTATTCAACGTTGTCGTCCCAGCTTCTGGAGAACCGCCGTTTGTTTTGGGGCTCCGTGCCTTGGCACTACGGTATTGTAGTTGTCCTGCTGGCCCATATGATCGGGTTTCTTGTTCCTGGTATGTGGTCAAGCCTTACATCTACGCCGACAGCACTATACACTGTCGAGCTGATTGGCTTTGCATTCGGTTTTGCTGCGCTGATAGGCCTATGCGTTTTGATTGTGCGCCGATTCACAACGGAGCGGATTCTTGCCGTTACCAGCCCGATGGACGGCATATTGCTGGTCGCGCTGCTTGTACAGGTCGCACTTGGTTTCTGGGTTTCTCTGGCTTACCGCTGGGGAGCTGACTGGTACATCGATACTGCGGTGCCGTGGTTGATTTCGCTGGTATCTCTGAATCCGCAAACTCACTATGTGTCGGCTCTGCCGCTTCCTGTTAAAGCGCACATGCTTACCGGGTTCTTGGTGATCTCGCTGTTTCCGTTCTCGCGGCTCGTGCATTTGATCATGTTCCCCTTCTGGTACTTGTGGCGGCCGTACCAGATCCAGATCAGAAACACTGTGAGATCTGCCCACTAGTCGCTTGGCGTAATAGTTACGTTCTGGTAAAAGAGAAAAAAGTATTCTCGCCGGCGAGTTTCGCTCGCCGGCGAGAATTATGAGTTGACGTGTCGGTTGAGAAGTTAGAGCAGAGCGGATCCCGTTGGCTTAGCAGCGCGGCGAGCCGGTAGCCTAAGGTCAGGATCCGGGTACTAACCTGATTTTTGAGAAGCAACGCAATCAGCTAGATAGATTATTTCTTAGGTAGGAGCTACCGGTGGAACATTCAGTTGGCAAGGTAGATACGCCAAGCGAGCCGCAAGGCAATGCGAAGGTGCTGTGGATCTCGACCTTAGCGTTTTCGCTTGGGTTCGCTATTTGGGGGATGTTTTCTGCGCTCGCCCCATTTTTGATTGAGTGGTACCATTTCACGAGCACTCAAGTGCTTGTTTTGGCTGCGATGGAGCCGCTTTTCGCCGCTGCTGTCAGTATTCCGCTAGGTATCTGGACTGACAAGTTCGGTGGCCGAACTGTGTTTACGATTTTGTTGGTTTGCCTTTCAGTGGTTCTGATTTTCGGAACCTTTGCGGAGGGCTACTATTCCTTCCTATTCCTGGGGTCGATGCTAGGACTTGGTGGTGCGACCTTCGTGGTGGGTAACGCTCACGTGTCGTCGTGGTATCCCAAGTCCAGACAGGGTATGGCCTTGGGCCTTTTTGCCTTGGGAAATATCGGGATTACCTTTGGTATGATGGCTGTTACGTTCGTCATAACGAGCGTTGCAGATGCGAACGATCCCGATGGCTGGCGTATCATATTCCCGATCTTCGCCATTCCGACGTTGTTAATGGCGGTGGTTTACATGTTTTTCACGTCTGATGCGCCGCACAAGAAGCTTAAGAATACGTCGACGCGGGAGATTTTGGCTGTCTACCGCTCGGGCGTCGTTGTTTGGCTGGTGCCTGGCCTTTATTGGGTGGCGTTCGGCACCTTGGTGTTTTTCGCGTCGACGATGCCGACCTATCTCGTCGATCATTGGCACGTGGAAGCGACCTCGGCAGTGGCATTTTACACGCCGCTGCTGGTGGTTTGCGTGGCAGCTACCCGACCGCTCGGGGGCTGGCTGGCTGACCGTTATGAGGTTTTTTCCCTTTTGACTTGGATGTTCGGTGCCATGTCTGTTCTTGCCGTGCTGATGGCTTTGCAGATGTCACTGAGCTTGGAGTTGGTCGCCATTTATGGGCTGGCGTTGCTGTCGGGCGCGTCAGCGGCAGTGGTCATCAAGCTAATCCCGATGTACTTTGAACAAGTTGGCGCAGTCAGTGGATTGGCCAAAGCTGCCGGCGCGGCTTGCGGTTTCACGATGACCGCTGTTCTGGCAGCCAGCAACTTCCTGTTAGGGGGGTACACGCTCGGCTTTGTTGTCTGGGCACTAATGAATATGGCGGCTTTTTATGTTTCGTTCTCGCGAGTTGGCTTCAGGAATGTGAAGCCGATCAGTGCTGAGATCGCCGAAGCCGTTCCTGCCCATTGAATCCTTTATCTAGGCGATCCTGAGAGGTTTGCCTGTCAACCATTCACACCGCCCCCGGGAAAGGGGGGCGGTGTGGCGTCACAACGGTGTCTAAGCCCAAGGTTAGTGAAGTCTAGTGCAGCCGTTCGACTCACCTAAACGTCGCTTTCGGCTTCGCATGCGCGGCGCCCGCCGCCTTTCACCAGCCTATTTTGCGTTGGTGATGGCTACTGGGATCGTCTCCATTGCTTCGGAGCGGGCCGGATTTCATCCGATCGCCGTCGCTCTTCTTTGGCTGAATACAACACAATTTGTAGCGCTCTGGATTCTCACGTCGTGGCGACTCATACGCTACCGTCGAGCACTGATTGTCGATCTCACCGACCATCGTTCTGCGCCTGGATTCCTTTCCGCGGTGGCTGCCACGGGGGTGATGGCGAACCAATTCATACTCGCTGGCGCATTAGACGTTGCCATGGGACTTTGGATTTTTGGTATTCTCCTTTGGATTATCCTGACCTACACAATTTTTGCAAACCTGACGATTATGGAAGCCAAGCCGACCATTGATCAGGGAATCACCGGGGCTTGGTTGCTTGCGGTTGTTTCGACCCAGGCGATCGCTCTCCTGAGCGCGCTACTCGCACGACATATTCATCAACCCCTCCGGCTCGACGTCAATTTTCTGGCGCTTTCGATGTTGCTGTGGGGCGGCATGATGTACATCTCGATCATCTCGCTTATTTTCTATCGCTATATGTTTTTTAAGTTCTCGCCTGCCGATTTCGTGCCCTCGTACTGGATCAACATGGGAGCGATGGCTATCTCAACGCTTGCTGGCTCGGTGCTGATTGAGAATGCGGCGGATGCGTGGTTCCTTGAGGAGCTACTTCCCTTTCTCAAGGGGTTTACGATTTTCTTCTGGGCTGCCGGCACGTGGTGGATACCGCTTCTTATCGTCCTGTTTGTATGGCGGCATGTTTATCGGCGTTTCCCTCTCAGGTACGACCCAGCGTATTGGAGTGCGGTCTTTCCATTGGGGATGTACACCGTCTGCACTTACGAGATGTCCAGTGCCATGAGGCTGGAGTTCCTACGGCCTATCGCGGATGTATGCGTCTATGTGGCTTTGCTGGCTTGGACGGCAGCGTTTATCGGTCTCGTTAGGAAACTCGCCCGCGATCTGATTCCAGCGCTCAACTCTCGCTGAGGGTCATATGGATCGTCCGCGCGGATTGCATTTGCCGATGTTGATTTCGGATTCGGACACCAGTAGTGCTTCGATTTGAAATTTACGGAGCGGCCGGCGCGTAGCCTAACATCGCATGCCGAGGGAGATAGGCGAGAGGGTATAACCTCGTTTCTAAAATGCGGTTTCGCTGCGCGTGAACAGAATTGAGTCGTATCATCGAGGAAGCCAATCGAATTTGAAATGAACTGTCGTCCGGACCTATAAAAGTCAGGAAATGTGAGGCGCAGCCCTTTCCAAAGCGAGTGTGCATTGGTACACGTGGTTTCGCACTAGGGCGTTCGCCCGAGTTGCCTTCTCAGTCACCTACCGGACGAGAATTGATCGGCGCCTAGGTGTCGACGGATTGCTGCCCGGCATGATTTCGAGGGCGAGCAAAAGTTTAACGCGGGGTGGAGCAGCCCGGTAGCTCGTCAGGCTCATAACCTGAAGGTCACAGGTTCAAATCCTGTCCCCGCAACCACCGATGCCTGCGATAGCAGGTCGTCCAAAACCCCGACTTCCGAAAGGACGTCGGGGTTTTTCTTGCCCGCCACAAACCGGAGGATTGCGGCCAGATCGGCGTCACCGCGCATGTGGTGAAGCAGCGGCTTCGGTTTATCTCGGTGTCCACGAAACCGGCAGCAGGCCACATCTCGGTGCTGTGCCAAGGTCTCGCGTGCTGGTCGATGCAGAAATCCTATGGTTTGCGAAGGCGGGTGTGGTTTTAGCTGCGCGGCTTTTACGGCGCGCTGCTACGGTTGCAGTGCGGCAGGTGCATCGGAAATTCCGGGCTTCAGGATCTATCCGTTCGCCGGTCGTGCTGCCGATCCGATCGCGAGCGGGACGATTCGAGATTGCTTCGGCAGATTTTCCGGACGATAAGCCGGGATCGAGTGAATACGTTGAAAAACCGATTCATGAATCCACGCATTCTCCTGCACGAACCGCGGCTCGCGCCCGTGGCAAATAATATCCGGATCGCGAAGTGCGCGTAGCCCACTCCTTGTAAGAGTCGGCTTTCCGCCTGGGTGGCTTCGAATGGAGCCTGGTATTGGGCGAAGCACGGACCGTTCACCCTCCGCTGCAGCAGGTTCGTACCAAGATCCGACAGCTCGCTTATTCCTATGCTCACGACTGGAAGGCTATTGCCTCGCTCTTCGCATCCTTCATCGGCATCGACCCGGGCGGATTGCGCAGAGCCGATCCCTATATCGACACGGACAACTCCTTTGTCACTTCGCTGTCCCGCCCCATTCAAAAACGGTGCCGTCCTGTCATGAGCGCTCCCGCGAAAGCGACGCGGTGGGAATTTCATCGAGGATGGGAATTTCTGCATCGGTGTCCGTCCTGTCCCGGCCCGTGAAGGCGAAGCTGCAACATAGAATGTATTGGGCAGGGCGACTTCGAGAAGATTCAGATACCGCATCGATCTGATCTGGCGCATCCGATCTCGCGCACCGGGTGGACGCCGGCAATATCTCTTCAACTATCGGTTCGTCCGCTCGATGACGGCCATCAACTCGGAGATCTTGCGCCGCTGATCGGCCTTGTTGCCGCTTGTGATCGCGTGCTCGACGCAATGCGCCACATGATCCTTCAGCACTTCCTCCTCGACGCGCCGGAGCGCGGCGCGCACCGCGGATATCTGCGTCACGATGTCGATACAATAGCGGTCTTCGTCCACCATTCGGGATAGGCCGCGGACCTGGCCCTCGATCCGGCTGAGGCGCTTTCGGCAGGATATCTTGATATTATCGCGCATGCCGCGTATATACCCCCATGGGGTATATGATGCAAGGGGACTGCGGAGGTCCGGATGAACACAGCAGGGCAAGCAAAGTCCCAAAATGGAGATGGCTGCGGCTGCAGTGCGGAGAAGCAGACTGCGTCACCCCCCGCCGCATCGAGTGAGGCGAGTTGCTGCGGTGGGGAAGCTGCGACGGCACATACCCATGACGCTCACGCACGTCATCACGAGCAACACCATGGTCAGGCCGCCCATGCGGCCGACGTAAAAGTTCTCGATCCGGTCTGTGGCATGACGGTCGATCCGCAGACCAGCAAGCATCGCTTCGATCATCATGGCTCGACCTATCATTTCTGCTCTGCCGGCTGCCGAACCAAATTCGCCGCGGCGCCGCAGTCATATCTCGACAAGTCCAAGGCGCCGCCGGCGGATGTGCCGGAAGGCACCATCTACACCTGCCCAATGCATCCGGAAGTCCGCCAGGTTGGCCCCGGCGCCTGTCCGATCTGCGGCATGGCGCTGGAGCCTGAACTTGTGTCCCTGGACGACGCGCCTAATCCTGAACTCGCGGATATGTTGCGCCGGTTCTGGATCGGGTTGATCCTCGCGTTGCCTGTGATCGCGTTGGACATGGGTGCGCATATTGCCGGAGCGCATGGCTGGATCGGGCAAACATTATCGAACTGGATTCAGCTCGCGTTCGCGACGCCGGTGGTGATCTGGGCCGGCTGGCCGTTCTTCTTGCGTGGCGGGCAATCGCTGACGACGCGCAATCTCAACATGTTCACGCTGATCGCGATGGGCACTGGCGTCGCCTACGTCTACAGCCTTGCCGCCACCTTCGCGCCCGCGATATTCCCGCAGGCCTTTCGCGGGCATGACGGCGCGGTCGCGGTCTATTTCGAGGCGGCGGCGGTCATCACGGTTCTGGTGCTACTCGGGCAGGTGCTTGAGTTGCGCGCGCGCGAGGCAACGTCGGGAGCCATCAAGGCGCTGCTCGATCTTGCACCGAAGATCGCGCGCCGCATTGATGAGCTGGGCGCGGATCACGACGTGGCGCTTGACGACGTGGCCGTCGGTGACCGGCTCCGGGTTCGACCCGGAGAAAAGGTGCCGGTGGACGGTGTTATCGTCGACGGTCGCTCGTCGCTCGATGAATCCATGGTGACCGGTGAATCCATGCCGGTTGCCAGGGAAGCGGGGGCACGGGTGATCGCTGGCACCATCAACCGGTCTGGCAGCTTCGTCATGCGGACTGAGAAGGTCGGACGCGACACGCTGTTGTCGCGGATCGTACAGATGGTAGCGCAGGCGCAGCGGTCCCGCGCTCCGATCCAGCGTTTGGCCGATCGGGTGGCCGGCTGGTTCGTGCCCGCCGTCATCGCTGCGGCTGCGGTGGCGTTCGCGGTCTGGGCCATCGTTGGCCCCGAGCCGCGTCTGGCGTTCGGTCTGGTTGCTGCGGTGAGCGTGCTGATCATCGCCTGTCCATGTGCACTCGGGCTCGCCACGCCAATGTCGATCATGGTGGGCGTGGGACGCGGCGCGCAGGCTGGCGTCCTGATCAAGAACGCCGAAGCGCTCGAGCGCATGGAGAAGGTCGACACGCTGGTGGTCGACAAGACCGGCACCTTAACCGAGGGCAAGCCCAAGGTCGTCGCAATCGAGGTAGCGGAAGGTGTCGAGAAAGACGATCTGCTGCGTCTTGCTGCAAGCGTCGAGCGATCCAGCGAGCATCCGCTGGCGGACGCCATCGTAGCTGCGGCGAAGCACCGCAATCTGGTGCTGAACGACGTGCAGGAGTTCGACGCGCCGGCCGGGAAGGGCGTGACTGGAAAGGTCGCGGGAAAAACTGTGCTGATCGGCTCAGCCGCGTTTCTCGAATCCCGGAATGTTGCCGTTCACGGCATGGCGGCATTGGCCGAAGATCTGCGCGCCGACGGTGCCACCGTCATCAATATCGCACATGATGGCAAGCTGGCGGGGCTGCTCGCGATTGCCGATCCCGTGAAAGCGTCAGCGCCCGCGGCTCTGAAAGCGCTGGCAGAAGACGGCATTAAGGTCATCATGCTGACCGGCGACAATCGCACCACCGCCTATGCGATCGCCAGGCAGCTTGGCATTGCCGATGTCGAGGCGGATGTTCTTCCCGAGCAGAAGAGCGCGGTCGTCGCAAGACTTCGGGATGAGGGGTGTGTCGTGGCGATGGCTGGAGACGGCATCAACGATGCGCCGGCGCTTGCCACCGCCGATGTCGGCATAGCCATGGGCACCGGGACGGACATTGCCATGGAGAGCGCCGGCGTGACGCTGCTCGGGGGCGACCTCATGGGTATCGCTCGCGCCCGCCGTCTCTCTGAGACGACAATGCGCAATATTCGGCAGAACCTGTTCTTCGCCTTCATCTACAATGCGGCAGGCATTCCGATCGCGGCCGGAGTTCTCTATCCGCTTCTTGGCCTGCTGTTGTCCCCGATCGTGGCCGCCGCTGCCATGGCGCTGTCGTCGGTGAGCGTCGTCGGCAACGCGCTGCGGCTGCGCGCTGCGAGGCTTTGAAGGCGAGGGTAGGTCGGTCGTTTGTTCTTCAGCGGTGAGAGCGCGTCCAGACCTCTCCGCTGCACAACGCGCCGACGCAGCCTTCCACGCGCAGCGCGCCGGGACTCGCGACAGAGACGTTGCTGGCATAGGAGTTGCCGTCATCGGCATTGTAGATCGTGCCGGACCATTTGTTAGATTCGGTCTGCGACATGCCATGGAACAGCGACAGTCCGATCATCGGTCGCTTGGACAGCGCGGGGTTACGATTTTTGTCATCGACGGCAGGTCTTCCGGTCGCGGGATCGATCGGGTTGCGTAGCCAGACAATGACGCCGCAAATTCCACTGCGGCATTTGCTGACACGAACCTTGGCATCGCCCGCCTGTGTTAACCAGATGCCGGTGGGGTCGGCCGGTGTCTGTGCGCCGGCGACAGATAACATGGCGGCAAAAACTGCGATGACAAAGCCGGATCGCACGAGCATGACAACCTCCAGAGTTTCCTAGGTGGCATAACAAAAAAACCGAGTGATGCAACGTCATACGTGCGGCAAGTTCTTTGAACAGCAGGAGGTGGGTTAGCAGCGAGCTGCGCGTCTCGTGAATATGCGGCCTGCAAGACTGGCATACCCAGCGTTGACCACTCTCAAGTTATGGTATGTAACGGCTATTGTAGTACTGGCGAAGGAAACTCCTGATCGGGGGTTTTCTCTGGTCTCAATTTCAATCTCCCACCAATTCGGACAAATAACCCATGACCTTTACGCTTCCGAACCTGCCGTATTCCCATGACGCGCTTGCGCCTCATATGTCCAAAGAAACCTTGGAATATCATCATGATAAGCACCATCAGGCGTATGTGACCAACGGAAATAACGCAATCAAGGGGACCGAATTCGAGGGCAAGTCGCTCGAGGAGATCGTGAAAAGCTCATACGGCAAGAGCGCGGCCGTGGGCGTCTTCAACAACGCCGGTCAGCACTATAACCACCTGCATTTCTGGAACTGGATGAAGCCCAATGGCGGTGGCAACAAACTGCCCGGTCGTCTGGAGAAGAAAATCATCGAGGATTTTGGCAGTCTGGATAAGTTCAAGGCTGACTTCGCCGCGGCTGGCGCCGGGCAGTTCGGTTCGGGATGGGCGTGGCTGCAAGTAAAGAATGGTAAGCTCGGAGTGTCCAAGACGCCGAACGCCGAGAATCCGCTGATTCACAACGCGACTCCCATTCTTGGCTGCGACGTTTGGGAGCACTCCTATTACATCGACTACCGCAATCGCCGTCCGGACTATCTCAAAGCGTTCCTCGATCATCTCGTGAATTGGGATTACGTCGACGAACTGTTCTCCAAGGCCGTCTGATCTATAGGCGGAAAATCTCATGAAAGGCGGCATGGCAGTGCCGCCTTTTTTGTTGGTATGCCCGTTCGTTATATTTCTCATCAATGTTTCAGATTGGACGCAGCGAGGTCTGCTGCGTCACCTTCTCGCATCATCGCTCGATACCGCTGTTGTACGAACACGGCGAGATCGGCTGGCTAGCCATCTACGTGGTCGGGATCGGTCGTTCGGCCTGTTTGCCGGTCTCGCGCTGCTCCGTCCATCTGACATAGCGCGACGACTGCTGGACGCCCCGTTCGCGAAGCCACCGGCTTGCCTGCTAGCCAACCGTGATGTTATAATATAACGGTCATGGACTTCTCAATTTGGCTCCCTGGTCTCGTCCGGGGCCGGAAAGCGTATCAGGTGCTTCCTCCTCACACTCACGTCCATGGTCAAGCTCACGAGCATGGACACCCAAAGGGGCACGCCCATGGACCATCCTCGCCGCATCCGGCCCAGGCAGTGCCGTGGTCGATCCTGCGGATGGCGCTGGTTGCTCGGCTGGGAACGGCGCTTGCGGTCAGCGTCGGACTTTGGGCGGCCGTACTGCTGACAACCGTGAGATGGTAGCGCAACTGCAATTTCGTGACGTCACGCTGGGCTATGAGCGGCATCCGGCCGTGCATCATCTGAGCGGTGAGATCGCGGCCGGCGCGCTGCTGGCGGTCGTCGGTCCAAACGGTGCGGGTAAATCCACCCTGTTTCGCGGCATCGTCGGCATCCTGAAGCCGCTGGCGGGATCGATCGCCTTCGGCGATCTCGACGTCCGCGATATTGCCTATTTGCCACAAAACGCTGAGATCGATCGCAGCTTTCCGATTTCGGTGTTCGATTTCACCGGTTCTGGATTGTGGCGAACCACCGGCGCGTTCGGCGGACTCGGCAGGCGCGAACGTCGGCGGATCGTTGAAGCTCTTGCGGTTGTCGGCCTGAACGGATTTGAAAACCGCCCCATCGGCACGCTGTCGGGAGGGCAGATGCAGCGCATGCTGTTCGCTCGGGTGCTGTTGCAAGATGCCGGCGTGATCGTCCTGGACGAGCCTTTCAACGCCATTGACGCCAAGACTTCGGCCGATTTGCTCGCTCTGGTGCGGCGTTGGCATGAGGAGAAGCGCACGGTGGTCGCGGCGCTGCACGACATGGATCTGGTACGTACGAATTTTCCGGAGACCCTGCTGCTGGCGCGCGGCGCGGTGGCATGGGGACCAACGGCGCAGGCGTTGACGGCCGACAACCTGTCGCTGGCCCGGCAGATGTGTGAAGCTTTCGACGATGGCGCTGCTGCCTGCGCAGCGCACGTTCCGCCGCGCGCAGCTTGAGGCATCATGATCTACGACGTGCTGGTCGCTCCCTTCGCTGATTTCGAATTCATGCGCCGTGCGCTAGCGGCGGCGATCGCGCTTGCGCTAGGGGCGGCGCCAATCGGCGTGTTCCTGATGTTGAGGGGGATGAGTCTTGTCGGCGATGCGATGGCGCACGCGATCCTGCCGGGAGCGGCCGTCGGTTTCCTGCTGTCGGGCCTCAATTTGTTCGCGATGACCGTCGGCGGATTAATTGCTGGGTTCGCAGTGGCGATTCTGGCGGGGGTGGTATCGCGCGTCACCGAATTGAAAGAGGATTCTTCGCTGGCAACCTTCTATCTCGCGTCGCTGGCGTTGGGTGTCACCATCGTGTCGGTCAAAGGCACCAACATCGATCTGCTTCATGTGCTCTTCGGCAATATCCTTGCGATGGACAACCAGACGCTCATGGTGATCGCGGTTAATGCCACCGTGACACTTGTGGTGCTTGCGGTGATCTACCGCCCGCTGGTGATCGAATGCGTCGATCCCGTGTTTCTGCGCACGGTGAGCCGCGCCGGTGCGCCGGCGCACCTGGCATTTCTCGGATTGGTCGTCGTTAACCTCGTCAACGGCTTCCATGCCATGGGCACCCTGCTGGCAGTCGGGCTGATGATTTTGCCGGCGGGCATCGCCCGGTTCTGGTCGCGCGACATTACCGGCATGATGATGATCGCTGTCGTTAGCGCGCTGCTGTCCGGTTATGCCGGACTGGTGCTGTCGTTTCACAGCAAGGTGCCTTCGGGACCGGCAATCATCCTGGTGGCATCGGCGTTTTATGTCGTGTCTGTGCTGTTCGGACGCGTCGGCGGGATTCTGCGACAGCTTTTTCCCGCGCCCCATCTCGAAGCGTGATGGTGGACGTCATGGCGCGGTCTCGTCTCGGAATATGGGTGATCGCGATCGTGTTGGCAGCGCTCGCGCCCGTCCGCGCCCAAGACCGCAGCGATGACCTCCACAGCGATGACCGGATTGCGGTGGTCGCGAGTTTTTCGATTCTCGGCGATTTCGCGCGGGCTGTTGGAGGCGTGCGGACCGGTGTCACAACGCTGGTCGGGACGAGCGGCGACGTGCATGTGTTTACCCCGACGCCGGCAGACGCCAAAAAGGTCGCGGCCGCGAGGCTGGTCATTGTCAACGGCCTCGGCCTCGAAGGCTGGCTGCCGCGGCTGGTGCAGGCCTCCGGCGGCAACGCGGCGATCGTATTCGCGACCACAGGTGTCCCATTGCGCGCGGCCGATGCCGGTCAAACGGTGCACGGTGAGGGTTCGGCAGATCCTCATGCATGGCAGTCCGTTGCCAATGCCAAAATATACGTCGTTAATATTCGAGATGCACTGATTGCGGCCGATCCCGCGGGCGAAGCGGTCTATCGGGACAACGCCGCCGACTATCTCGCGAAATTGGATGCGCTGGATCAGGAGGTTCGCGAGGCAGTGGCCCGGATTCCGCCAGAGCGTCGCAAAGTGATCTCGGCCCACAATGCCTTCACCTATTTCGAGGCGGCCTATGGCATCGCTTTCATCGCTCCGCAGGGCGTATCGACCGACAGTGAGGCGAGCGCGCGCGATATCGCCGCCACGGTCACGCAGATCAGGACCGCAAAAATTCCGGCCGTGTTTCTGGAAAATCTCAGCGATCCGCGGCTGATCAGCCAAATCGCCACTGAGGCCGGGGCACGGGTCGGGGGGACGCTCTATTCCGACAGTTTGAGCGATGAAAAGGGCGACGCCCCCACTTACATTGCCATGGTCCGGCATAATATAAAGGCGTTGATGAGCGCGCTGGCGGAATAGTCGCGGGCTTGCCTTCCCCAGGAAGGATCGCGAAGCGGCTCGTGTGGTCGCCGAGTGCTGCGCGTGCTATTGAACCCCACCTCCCTCCGCAAGGAGAGCGGAACAGCCCCGAGTTCATTGATGTCTGATATAAACGCCTCCGCCTCGACAAAAATTCCCGTAACCGTGCTGACAGGCTATCTCGGCGCCGGCAAAACCACGCTTTTGAACCGCATCCTGTCCGAAAATCACGGCAAGAAATACGCTGTGATCGTCAACGAATTCGGCGAAATCGGCATCGACAACGATCTGATCATCGGTGCCGACGAGGAAGTGTTCGAAATGAACAATGGCTGCGTCTGCTGCACGGTGCGCGGCGACCTGGTGCGTATTCTCGAAGGACTGATGAAACGCAAGGGCAAGTTTGACGCCATCATCGTCGAGACCACGGGTCTTGCCGATCCGGCGCCGGTAGCGCAGACTTTCTTCGTTGACGAGGACGTGCAGAACAATGCGCGCCTTGATGCCGTGGTGACGGTGGCCGACGCCAAGTGGCTGAGCGAGCGGCTGAAGGATGCGCCCGAGGCAAAAAACCAGATCGCCTTCGCCGACGTCATCGTTTTGAACAAGACCGATCTGGTGTCGACGCCGGAGCTGGCCGAGGTGGAAGCGCGGATTCGCGGCATCAACCCCTATGCCAAGTTGCATCGCACCGAGCGCTGCCAAGTGGCTTTGTCGGATGTTCTGGAACGCGGTGCGTTCGATCTCGACCGGATCCTCGAGCTCGAGCCGGATTTCCTCGAGAATGACGGTCACGACCATCACCACCACCACGATCATGACCATCACGACCACGACCATCATGGTCACGATCATCACGATCACGATCATGGCCACGGCCATAAGCATTATCACGACGAGGAGATGCAGTCGCTGTCGCTGCGTTCGGACAAGCCGCTCGAGCAGGACAAGTTCATGCCTTGGCTGCAGGAGCTCCTGGCGGCGGAGGGACAAAAGATTCTGCGCTCGAAAGGTATTATGGCGTTTAGCGGCGACGACGATCGCTACGTCTTCCAGGGCGTCCACATGATGCTGGAGGGCAGCCGCCAGCGTGCATGGAAGCCTGACGAGAAGCGGGAGAGTCGTGTCGTCTTCATTGGCCGCGAATTGCCGGAAGCCTTGATCCGTGAAGGCTTTCAGAACTGCATCGCAGCGTGATGAAAGACACCGCTCAGCAGCAGCACGCGATGGCCTCAATTGGCGAGCGCGTGCGTCCCGTCACCATCGGCTCGCCGGTGGCAGATCTTTACTTCATCGGTGATCGCGCCGCGTTCGTCGGCGACGAGGAAACAATCACGCTCGTTGCCAGCGACGGCGAGAAGGTCGCGGTGACCGTTCATGGCGGCGCGATCCTGTCGTCGGTTTCGGATGGTAAACGGATCGTCACGGGTGGCGACGACGGCAAGGTTGTCGCGCTCGACATGAATGGCGAGAGTTCGGTTCTCGTGACCGACGCAAAGCGCCGCTGGATCGACAACGTCGCGGTCCACCACGATGGCGCGCTTGCATGGTCCGCTGGCAAGACCGCTTTCTTGCGCGGCCTTAGGGGTGAGGAAAAGTCGATCGAAGCACCTTCGAGTGTTGGAGGACTTGCGTTCGCGCCGAAGGGCTTACGACTCGCGCTTGCGCACTACAACGGCGTGTCACTGTGGTTTCCGAACATGACGGCTGCGCCAGAGCGGCTGGAATGGGCCGGCTCGCATCTCGGCGTCACCTTCAGTCCCGACGGCAGGTTTATCGTCACCACCATGCACGAGCCGGCGCTGCATGGTTGGCGGCTGGCCGATGCGCAGCATATGCAAATGACCGGCTATCCCAGCCGCGTCAAATCCATGTCATGGGCCATGGCTGGAAAATTTCTGGCGACATCTGGCGCGGACCGGGTGGTGGTTTGGCCCTTTGCCAGCAAAGACGGCCCGATGGACAAGGAGCCGGTTATGCTGGCTCCGTTGCAGACCCGCGTCACTGCGGTCGCTTGCCATCCGACCCAGGACTTTCTGGCCGCCGGCTACGAGAACGGCATCATCTTGATGGTGCGGATCACAAACGGCGCCAAGGTTGTCGTCCGCCACGACGGTGGTGCAGCTGTCACAGCGCTGGCATGGAATGCGAAGGGCACGATGCTGGCTTTTGCCCTGCAGAACGGCGATGCGGGGCTGGTCGATCTCTAGCTGAAGCGTTTTCGAACGAACCGGTATCCATCCTCGGGTCAAGCCCGGGGATATGCTTCGCGTCAGGCTGCGAGGCTTGTCGAGGTTGGGGTCGGTCTCGAGAGGGAACTTTGCGCGCGGCGAGTTGTTGGTCTTGTGCAAATAGCGGGTGGACCTATGGCGGTGAGCGGGCGCAACGGCGATACGAGAAGAGACAACGATGCAAAAGCCGGCTTGGCGATCGTGCTGATCGTCGCGATCGGTACGATGATGGTGCCCGAAATCTCGCTGTCGTTCGCGCAGGAAAAGATTGTGATCGCGCAGGCTACGTCGCCGCAAACCTCGCCTGTGCCTGCCGGCAAAGAGAATGGTCCGGCCGAATCAAAGCCGGGCGGTACCCGTCCGACGACGCCCGCGCCTGAACCTGCGCGGCCCAATGCTGATCAGGCGGGGCACGCAAACCCTCAACCGGCGCTGCCTCCCGCGCCGGCAGAGAAGGTCGCTCCACCTATTAACGGACATCAAGAGCTGCAGGACGAAACATCCTGCCTGCGTATCGGCTAGCTGTTCTCTCGTGTCTGGTATGGAATCACCGAACCAGAACGTTCCTGAACTGCCACGGATCCGCTGTATCGATGTCCTCCGGAAAGAGTCCGGTGCGATCGGTCAGCGGTGTCCAGTCGGTGTAATAGCCCTTTACAGGACCGAGATAGGGACGCTGGATTTCGAGGCAGCGGCGGAAGTCCATCTCGTCGGCCTCGACGATGCCGGCTTCCGGATTTTCCAGCGCCCAAACCATGCCGGCCAACACCGCGGATGAGACCTGCATGCCGGTGGCGTTCTGATAAGGCGCAACGCGGCGGGTTTCTTCGATCGAGAGTTGCGAGCCGAACCAATAGGCGTTCTTGCTGTGACCGTACACCAGCACGCCAAGCTCGTCTATGCCGTCAACGATCTCGGTTTCATCGAGGATGTGCCACTTCGGCTGCATCTTGCCTTCCGCACCGAACATCTCGTGCAACGACAACACCGCGTCGTTCGCCGGGTGATAGGCGTAGTGGCAGGTCGGGCGATAGATCACCTTCTGGCCGTCGCGCACCGTGAAGTAGTCGGCGATCGAGATCGACTCGTTGTGCGTGACCAGAAAACCGTGCTGTGCTCCTGGCGTCGGGCACCATGAGCGCACGCGCGTGTTGGCGCCGGGTTGCAGCAGATAGATCGCGGCCTGACATCCAGTGTCGTGCTTGCAGCCGTTTTCGGGTATCCACTTTTCATGTGTGCCCCAGCCGAGTTCGGCGGGTTGCATTCCTTCGGAGACGAATCCCTCCACCGACCAGGTATTGACGAATACATTCATCGGCCTCGGCGTCTTCGAGCGCTGGGTGTCGCGCTCGGCGATATGAATGCCCTTGACGCCGAGCTTGTGCGCGAGCTGGCCCCAGCCTTCGCGGCTCTTCGGTTCGTTGAACGCTGTGTTCGTATCGCGCGCGATGTCGAGCAGCGCCTGCTTGACGAACCACGACACCATGCCGGGGTTGGCGCCGCAGGTGGAAACCGCGGTGGTGCCGCCTTCGCTCTTGCGCTTGGCCGCGAGCAGCGTTTCGCGCAGCGCGTAGTTGGAACGCTTTTCGGGGCCGGCGCTCTTGTCGAAATAGAATCCGAGCCAAGGCTCGACCACGGTGTCGATGTAAAGTGATCCGATCTCGCGGCACATGGTCATGAGGTCGACTGAGCCGGTATCGACCGACAGGTTGACGCAGAAGCCCTGACCGCCGCCTTCCGTCAGCAGGGGAACCAGAACATCATGATAGTTGTCGCGGGTAATGGCCTGCCTGATGAATCTGACGCCGTGCTTTTTTGCCAGCGTGTCGTCCGCATGCGGATCGACGATGACGAATCGCGACTTGTCGAACTCGAAATGCTTCTCGATCAGCGGCAGAGTGCCTTTTCCGATCGAACCGAATCCGATCATGACGATCGGCCCGGTGATGCGTGCATGCACGGACGAAGCATTGGACGACATCATATATCTCCAGGTTGTCGGGAAATTGCGGGCCGGAAAAAGCGGCCGCTGAGCATCCCTGAAAACGATAAAACGCCGATGAAATCAAGGCCCAGCGCGGTTCCGCGATGTCATGCCGCGGTCATGTGATCATAGATGTCATAATCATACGACATGGTCGGGCGCTAGCGCGCATTCGACGTCGATGGATATTTCGATTTGCAGCGTGGCATGGCCGATTCCAAATCGATGCTGCAACTCATGGCAAGTTTCGATCAAGAAGGCATCGCCTGGGTTTCCAGCCGGCATGACAAGGTGAGCGGTCAGCGCTGTTTCGGTGGTACTCATCGCCCAGATATGAAGGTCGTGAATCGAGGCAACGCCGGAATGTCCGGCGAGGAAGGCGCGCACCGCGGCCGGATCGATGCTCGAAGGTACGGCTGCCAGCGTCATCGCGGTACTTTCGCGCAGAAGGCTCCATGTGCCCGCGACGATGACCGCAACGATGACGAGACTCATCGCCGGATCGAGCCAAAGCCATCCCGTCGCCATGATCGCAGTGGCAGCCAGAACCACGCCGAACGAGACGGCGGCATCTGCCATCATATGCAGATAGGCACCCCGAATATTGAGATCGGTGTTGCGGCCCGATGCGAACAGCCACGCGGTGATGCCGTTGATGATGATTCCGGTGGCGGCGACGACGATCACGGTCAGGCTCTCAATCGGCTCGGGATGGATCAGGCGCTGGATCGCCTCGAGCATGATCGCTCCGCATGCGATCAGCAAAAGGATTGCATTCGCGAGCGCCGCCAGGATCGATGTTTTGCGAAGGCCATAGGTCAGACGCGGCGTCGGCGGGCGCCGCGACAGCACGGCTGCGATCCACGCCACCAGCAATCCAAGCACGTCGGACAGATTGTGTCCCGCATCGGCGAGCAGCGCAGTGGAATTCGCAACGAAGCCGTAGCCGGCCTCAATCAGGACGAAGGCCGCATTCAGACCGATTCCGATCGCGAAGGCGCGACCGAAATTCGTGATCTGACCATGGTCACCATGCCCGCCATGACCATGACAAGCATGATGGGAATGGTCATTATGGTGGCCGCCCGTCATGCGCCAAGTCTATAGCGTTTTGAAGCGAACTGGACAACGCGGCTCGCAATGCGCCTGCCCCTAATAGGGTGGAGACAGGCGCATTACTGCTATTTACGGTCCGGCATTGGCCAGTGCGACCAGACAGCGATCACGGTCAGCGAACGCCATCCGCCGGAAGGGGTTTGAAACTCGATGCTCTGTCCCGTAGACAGGCCGATAAGGGCCGCGCCGACAGGTGTGAGAATCGAGATCTTGCCGGCATCGACGTCGGCGTCTTCCGGATAAACAAGAACGACTTTACGCTTTTCGCCGCTGATGTCGTCGACGAACGTCACTTCGGATTGCATCGTCACGAGATTGACCTTGCGCCTCAGGCCGCTGATGTCGTCGATGACGGAGCGACCTGCGGGAATGATTTCGGCGCGGTCGATTTCCCGGGCGAGAAATTCTGCCGTCGTGGGATGTTTCTCCATCGCAGCTTCGGCAAGGTGCCGCAAGCGATCGATATCGTGTGCGCTAATGGCGATGGCGGGGAGGCGTATCTGCAGATTGTCGAGCATGTCTTTTCACCGCGAGTTGGTCGTATCGAGTGATCGTCTGTTGATTAGACGATCACCCACGACGGCGGCACAACTTGCGATGCAAGGCATCGCTCGATGTGCCTAAGAAACAATGGTCAGGTGGGAATGCGGTCGAACTTGGATAATCCCGGACGGCACACGTCCGCCCGGGTCACCTTCCTGCGTGAAGGTGACCAGCGCGCAGCAACAAACGATTATTGCAAACGTTCGACATGATCATGCCAACGTAGGGCGATCCGCGTGGAAGTCAATGCTCCGGCTGGACCAGGGCATTGTATCCCTCGGCGAGAGCACGGCGTTTGTCGAATTCCGTCCTCGGCGCAAGCGTTGTTTGCACGCGCCCGCTCTTGAAACGAGCATCGTCGGTCGTGATGCGTTCATGCCGCGCACGGCATCGGCCGCGCAATTTCCCGGGCGTGCGCTCGCCGCATTTTCGAAACCCGGGCGTCTGTCGGGACGATCAGGCCAGAAGCGCCTTCAAGTGCAGCCTCGCGCAGTTCGACCGCCAGCAGTCGGTCGCGCTCGAACGGGCCGGGCAGGAGAAGGCTGCCGGTTTTGAACGCCGAAAAACCGAAGCGCGCGTAATACGGCGCATCGCCGAGCAGGATCACGGCGCCATGGCCGTGCGCCTGCGCAAGCTCGAGCGCGCGCTCCATCAATGCGGCGCCCACGCCAAGCTTGCGATGGGATGCAGCGACCGCGAGAGGACCGAGCGTCAGCGCGGCGACGCCCCCGGCGCTGACGTGCCACAGCCGCACTGTTCCAATCAGCTTGCCGTTGCTAACCGCCGCTAAAGCGAGACCCTCGGCCGGATTCCGTCCCTCACGCAGGCGCTGGCAGGTCCGCGCATGGCGGCCGTCGCCGAAGCTTGCGTCGAGCAATGCTTCGCGCGCGGCGACGTCGGAAGGGCGCTCGGCGCGGATCGCGAAGGAAGAAATTTCGCAGTGGGCGGCGATTTTCTTGAGAACAGCATTCATGGCGCGTCATCCCCACTCTGGCGACTCGAATAGCCGCGCGGAGTTTGTCAGCAATCATTGTGATGGGGGGAAGCCGGTGGACCGGCTTCCGGTTTCTCTTTCAGCTCTCCGCGAACGGAGAGGAAGAGCTTGCGCTCAGATGTGATAGGTCTTCAGCGGTGGGAAGCCGTTGAAGGCTACCGAAGAGTAGGTCGACGTATAAGCGCCGGTGCCTTCGATCAGCAGCTTGTCGCCGATCTCGAGCGTCACGGGCAATGGATACGGCTGCTTCTCGTAGAGCACGTCGGCGGAGTCGCAGGTCGGGCCTGCCAGCACGCACGGTGTCATCTCGGCGCCATCATGCGGCGTTCTGATTGCGTAGCGGATCGATTCGTCCATGGTCTCCGCGAGGCCGCCGAACTTGCCGATGTCGAGATAGACCCAGCGGTTCTCGTCACCGACGCTCTTCTTTGAGATCAGAACAACCTCAGTCTCGATCACGCCGGCGTTGCCGACCATGCCGCGGCCCGGCTCGATGATGGTCTCAGGAATCTGATTGCCGAAATGCTTGCGCAGTGCGCGGAAAATCGACCGGCCGTACTGCACGACCGGCGGAACTTCCTTCAGGTACCTCGTCGGAAAGCCCCCGCCCATGTTGACCATGGTCAGGTTGATGCCACGTTCGCCGCAGTCGCGGAACACTTGCGAGGCCATCGTCAGAGCACGATCCCAAGCTTTCACCTTGCGCTGCTGCGAGCCGACATGAAACGAAATGCCCACCGGCTCGAGACTTAGACGTTTGGCGAGATCGAGCACTTCGACCGCCATCTCCGGATCGCAGCCGAACTTGCGCGACAGCGGCCACTCGGCACCCGCACAATCATAGAGGATGCGGCAGAACACCTTCGCCCCCGGAGCGGCGCGGGCGATCTTCTCGACCTCCGCATTGCAATCCACCGCGAACAAACGAATGCCGAGCGCATAGGCGCGCGCGATATCGCGCTCCTTCTTGATGGTGTTGCCGAAGGAGATGCGATCCGGCGTCGCGCCGGCAGCAAGCGCCATTTCGATTTCGGCGACGGTCGCGGTGTCGAAGCACGACCCGAGCGAGGCAAGCAGGCTCAACACCTCGGGTGCAGGGTTTGCCTTCACGGCGTAGAACACGCGCGAGTCCGGCAACGCCTTCGCGAAGGTCTGGTAGTTGTCGCGCACGATGTCGAGATCGACCACGAGGCAGGGCTCGGTATCGTCTCCTTTGCTGCGACGGTCGCGCAGGAATTCCCGAATGCGTTCGGTCATAGCACCCTCCAAACGGTCCAGCGACGGACTCGTTCAAAATGACGTCGGCCTGAACGTTCTGGCGTCGTCGCACGATGGAGACGCGACAACGCCTTGAGCTCAGATCAACTGTGCTGCCGTGGATTGGGTGGGATGATCCCGCCCGCACACCTGGCAATGAAGGACAAGCCTTTTCAGTAGCCCGCGCCGGCGGTGGAAAGCCGGTAGAGACCAAAAAAGCCCGATCCGTCGTTGCTTTAAGTCGCGTCCCCCGTTGAGAGCGGGGTGCACCGGTTCGCCTCCGGCTGCCAGTCACGGTTGCAAGGAATAAAGCGCCTTCAATGGCATCCCTGGAGAGAGATGCTGGCCTCTCAGTCTCAATCGACTGAGCGACCCTCGGCCACTTCACCCTTGGCGGCTGTCCGGCCTCTTGTCCGGATACCCACCGACTGACACACGACCACAGGCACGTGCGAAATTGGGCAGGAGCAGAGATAAGTCTTTTGATCAGGCTTCGCAACAATTTTCTTGGAGCGAAGCTGTTTCTCCACGCCGTCGTCGATAGACGCGTTCGTGTGCCGATGATGAAGAGTTTAAAGTTGTTTAATGAAACGCCGGATGATGCGTACCAAGGATGCAGGTTGACCCTGTGCCGCAGCGGTTTGTCTCAGGCTCGCCGTACGAAGGGCTCGACGCGTTGGGCGGCGCGGATGAAATTGATCATGACGAACACGCCGATCACGAACAGCACCGCTTGCAGGATATGGCCCTCCGTCTCGCTCAGTCCGAACAGAATCGCGAGCGCCCAGCCGCCAGCGAACGCTGCGCCGAACACTTCCGCGCCGATCAGTATCGCAGCCGAAATGACGGTGATGACGCTGGGCCAGATGATCTGGCGTGTGGCGGAAGGGGTTGGTTGTGAGCCCATGTCGGAGAATCCCGTTGCGACCGCAATGTCTCCGAAAATGCCTGCCGCGGCAAGCGCCAAAAGCCCCAAAGAGCCCCATCGCGTGTTATAGTTTTGGTGCCTTTGGATCGCGGCAAAAAAGTGCAGCAACAGGCGAAAGCAGGACCGCCATGTCAGACACGCCTCAATCGTCGCCTATCGTTTCCGCCTCAGGCCCGGACAACCCGCTGCTGAAGGCGTGGCAGACGCCTTTCCAGACCGCGCCGTTCGGCGAGATCGGGCCTGAACACTTTTTGCCCGCCTTCGAACAGGCGTTCATCGACCATGCCGCCGAGGTCGCCGCTATCACCCACGATCCGTCGGCACCGGACTTCGCCAACACCATCATCGCGCTGGAACGCTCCGGCAGGCTGCTCGCGAAGGTCTCGGCAATATTTTATAATCTGGTGTCGGCGCACTCCAATCCGGAGCTGCTCGAGATCGACAAGGATGTCTCCTCGCGTTTGGCGCGGCATTGGAACCCGATCATGATGAACGCGGTGCTGTTCGGTCGCATCGCGCAACTCCACGAGAATCGCACCGCGCTCGGACTGACGGCCGAACAGTTACGACTGCTGGAGCGCACCTACACGCGCTTCCACCGGGCTGGCGCCGGTCTCGACGAGGCCGCGAAGGCGCGGATGGCCGCGATCAACGAAAGGCAGGCTCATCTCGGCACCACCTTCAGCCACCATCTCCTCCGCGACGAACAGGAGTGGTTCCTCGAACTCGGCGAAGATGATCTAGACGGCCTGCCGGACAGCTTCACTGCAGCGGCGCGCGCCGCGGCAGAGGAACGCGTGCTGCCCGGCAAGGCCATCGTGACCACCTCGCGCTCCTCGGTGGAGACGTTTCTCAAGAGCTCGCGCCGCCGCGATCTGCGTGAGAAAGTCTACAAGGCATTCACCGCCCGCGGCGACAACGGCAACGTCAACGACAACAACGCAACCATCGTGGAGATTCTCGCGCTTCGCGAGGAATCCGCACAACTCCTTGGCTACCCCAGTTTCGCCGTCTATCGGCTTGAGGACTCGATGGCCAAGACGCCGGAAGCCGCCCGCGGTCTTCTGGAGCGGGTCTGGAAGCCGGCCCGCGCGCGGGCGCTTGCCGACCGCGATGCCTTGCAGGGCTTGATCGCGGAGGAGGGCGGCAACTTCACGCTCGCGCCTTGGGATTGGCGCTACTACGCTGAAAAGCTGCGCCAGATCCGCGCTGATTTCGACGATGCCGCGATCAAGCCCTATCTGACACTGGAGGGCATGATCGCCGCGGCCTTCGATTGCGCGCATCGGCTGTTCGGGCTCTCTTTCTCGGAGCGCAAGGACATTCCGACCTGGCATCCGGACGTCCGGGTTTGGGAAGTGATGGATGCGGCCGGCAAGCATCAGGCGCTGTTCTACGGCGACTACTTCGCACGAGCCTCGAAGCGGTCCGGCGCCTGGATGACGACGCTGCGCGACCAGCAGACGCTCGACGGCGACGTCGCGCCGCTGGTGATCAACGTCTGCAATTTCGCCAAGGGTGCGGATGGCCAGCCTGCGCTGCTGTCGCCGGACGATGCGCGCACGCTGTTCCATGAGTTCGGACACGGCCTGCACGGCATGCTTTCAAACGTCACTTATCCCTCGCTGTCGGGCACCAGCGTGTTTACTGATTTCGTAGAACTGCCCTCACAGCTCTACGAACACTGGCAGGAACAGCCGCAAGTGCTGCGACAGTTCGCAAAACACTACCAGACCGGAGAGCCGCTTCCGGACGATCTGCTCGAGCGCTTCCTTGCGGCGCGGCAGTTCAATCAGGGTTTTGCCACCATCGAATTCGTCGCCTCGGCGCTGATGGATCTGGAGTTTCACAGCCAGCCGGCCTCGGCGATTTCCGATGTCGGAGCGTTCGAACGGGCCGGGCTGGAAAAGATCGGGATGCCGGCGGAAATCGCGATGCGGCACCGGCCGACCCAGTTTGGCCATATCTTCTCCGGAGATCACTACGCGGCCGGCTATTACAGCTATATGTGGTCGGAGGTGATGGACGCCGATGCGTTCGGAGCCTTCGAGGAGACCGGCGACATCTTCGATCAGCAGACGGCTAAGCGGCTGCACGATGATATTTATTCGTCGGGCGGTTCCCGCGATCCGGCAGAAGCCTACATCGCCTTCCGCGGCCGCAAACCGGAGCCAGAGGCGCTGTTGCGGCGACGTGGGTTGCTGGAAACGCCGCAGGCGGCGTAGAGAAGCTCTAGGTGTTGTTTTGACGCGTTTTCTTCACGCGAACCGGTATCCACTTCGCTCGAAAACGCTACTCGATCCGCCTGCGCGCGTGTCATGAAGGCAGCCAGTGCCGGATTGCCGGCAGGAAGAAGATTGTGGTGTTGATGGCAAAGCCGATGCTCCAGAGGATCGACCGCAGCGTCGGACGGTCGCCGATATAGGTCAAAACGTAAGCGGCGCGCACGATCAGGAACAGGACCGCCAGTTCATCGACCAGATGCTGAGGCGCGGCGCGAAACTCCGAAAACAGCACGGCTACCGCGAAAAACGGAAAGGTTTCGATGCCGTTGAGGTGCGCCCCGAGCGCTCGGGCACGCAGCGGATCGTCGTAAAATCCCGGATCGCGCGGGCGGCCGTTGTCGAAACCGGGAGAGCCCAGCGCCTTGAACGGTACGATCGTCAGCAGGTACAGAATGACCGCACCGAAGATGCACCATTCGGCGATCGTCATGGCAATCCCCTTCGCGGTCAATTTCGCAACAGTATCGGCAGATGCGCGGGCTTGACAAGAACGGGCAGGCGCGCGAATCCAGACGGTATGACGGTCGTTATTCCTATTGGTAAGGGTCGGACCGCGGCGGGTGCGCCGCGCGAGCGCGTTGGCGTTTTGCTCGTCAATCTCGGCACACCCGACACCGCCGATGCGCGCGGCTTGCGGGTCTATCTGAAGGAATTCCTGTCCGATCCGCGCGTGATCGAGAAGCAAGGCCTGATCTGGAAGCTGGCGCTGAACGGCGTCATTCTGAATACCCGTCCGCGCCGCAAGGCGCGCGACTACCTGAAGATCTGGAATACCGAGCGGAACGAGTCGCCGCTCAAGACCATTACGCGCGCGCAGTCCGACAAGCTCGCGGCTGCGATCACGGACCACGAGCACGTCGTCGTCGATTGGGCGATGCGTTATGGTAATCCGTCGATGCATTCGCGCATCGCGGCGCTGACGGCACAGGGCTGCGACAGGTTACTTGTAGTGCCGCTCTATCCGCAGTATTCGGCCGCGACGACGGCCACCGTATGCGACGAGGCATTTCGCGTGCTCGGCGAGATGCGCGCGCAGCCGACACTGCGGGTGACGCCACCCTACTACGACGATCCCGACTATGTCGACGCGCTGGCGGTTTCGATCGAGAGGCATATCGCCTCGCTCTCGTTCACGCCCGAGATCATCATGGCGTCATTCCACGGAATGCCGCAGGCGTATGTCGACAAGGGCGATCCTTATCAGGCGCAATGCGTGGCGACCACCGAGGCCCTGCGTAAACGCATGGGGCTTGATGCGAAAAAGTTGATGCTAACGTTCCAGTCGCGATTCGGCTTCGATCAATGGCTGCAGCCCTACACCGACAAGACCGTTGAGAAACTGGCGAAGGACGGCGTTAAGCGTATCGCCATCGTCACGCCTGGCTTCTCGGCCGACTGTCTGGAAACGCTAGAGGAAATCGCGCAGGAGAATGCGGAAATCTTCCGCCACAATGGCGGTGAGGAGTTCAGTGCGATTCCCTGCCTGAACGACAGCGATCCAGGTATGGATGTTATCCGGAAGCTGGTGCTGCGCGAGCTTCAGGGCTGGATCTAGGCTGCATCCTGCATTCCGAAGGCACAGAGCGCTGATCCTGATCACCGGTATTTTCGGTTCTCCGCAGCCGGATTCGGGAACGACGGTGTTAAGTCTGTAGTCGTTCTAAAGCGTGCGTCTCCCTTTTTGCGCGCGAACCCAGAAACCATGATCTCCATGGTTTCTGTTGTCTCTCGATTTTGCTCAGTCGAACCTTACATCTATCGGTGGCGACTAACCGGGAGTTCACAGCTTTGCATTATGCGGGTGGCGCGGGCGCATTGCGTTCTTGAAGGACGGTGCCTCGCAGGGAGCGTTTCATGACCGGGTTCGATATTTTTGCGATTGTTTTGGTGGCGCTCGTGATCCTGACGCTGTTGGCCGGAGTCAAAACAGTGCCGCAAGGTCACGACTGGACCATCGAACGGTTCGGTAAGTATACACGAACGCTCGATCCCGGGCTCAATCTCATTGTTCCCTACATCGACCGCGTCGGGCGCAAGATCAACATGATGGAGCAGGTGATCGAAATTCCCAAGCAGGAGGTCATCACCAAGGACAATGCCACCGTCACCGTCGACGGCGTCACCTTCTACCAGGTGTTCGACGCTGCCAAGGCAAGCTACGAGGTTGCGAACCTCAATCAAGCCATCGTGACGCTGACAATGACCAATATCCGCTCGGTGATGGGTTCGATGGACCTCGACCAGGTGCTGTCGCATCGTGATGAGATTAACGAGCGGCTGCTTCGCGTCGTCGATGCCGCGGTATCTCCGTGGGGTCTGAAGGTCAACCGCATCGAGATCAAGGACATCGTGCCGCCTGCTGATCTCGTGCAGGCGATGGGCCGCCAGATGAAGGCCGAGCGGGAAAAACGCGCCGACATCCTTCAGGCTGAAGGCCAGCGCCAGTCGGCGATTCTCAAGGCCGAGGGGCAGAAGCAGTCGCAGATTCTCGAAGCCGAGGGCCGAAAGGAAGCCGCCTTCCGCGATGCCGAAGCACGTGAACGGTCGGCGGAAGCCGAGGCCAAGGCGACGCGCATGGTGAGCGAGGCGATCGCGAAGGGTGACGTAGCGTCACTCAACTATTTCATCGCTGATAAGTACATCAAGGCGTTCGGTCAGCTTGCAAACTCGCCGAACCAGAAAATTGTGATGTTGCCGATGGAAGCCACCAGCATGCTGGCGTCCCTGGCCGGCATCGGCGAGATCGCGAAAGCAACTTTCGGCGAGAGCGCGGCGTCGGCTACGGCGACTGCACGGAGGGGGGCGGTGCCCAATGCGGGTGCGCCGGCCTCGGTCCCTTCGCAGGGATAGGATAAACCGGGCGAAGGAGAGCGTTTATGGGTGACATGTTCGCGTCGCTGGGAACCTGGAACTGGTTGATCTTTGGCGTCGTTCTGATGGGCCTCGAACTGTTGGTGCCGGGCGTGTTCCTGTTCTGGCTGGGGCTGGCTGCATTTCTAGTTGGTGTGCTGTCGTTCCTGATTGATCCAGCGTGGCAAACGCAACTCTTGATGTTTGCCGTGTTCGCAGTCGCCGCGGTGCCGTTATGGCGTCGGGTGGCACGCTCGAATTCGAGCGCCGGCGACAGTCCGTTCCTCAACAAGCGTGCTCATGCGCTGGTCGGGCGCGTGTTCACGCTGGAGAAGCCGATCGTGGATGGGACGGGCACGGTGCGGATCGACGATACGATCTGGCGGATCGAAGGACCGGATGCACCGGCCGGCAGCCGGGTGAAAATTGTGAAGGCGAACGGCGCGAGCCTGACAGTGGATGCTACGCCGTAGCGCGCGACGGACCCCGCAGAGTGCTCGGAAGGCCCCGCGAGGGGTTCCTTCGCTTGATGATCAAGCCACGCCCGCGCGCAGTAGGTCGTGCAAATGCACGATGCCGACCGGCTTTTTCCCATCGGTTACGATCAGCGCTGTGATCTTCGACGAGTTGAGGATCTCGAGCGCCTCGCCCGCCAGGAGGTCGCGTCCGATCGTCTTCGGATTGGGCGTCATGACATCGTCGACGCGAGCAGTCATCAGGTCGGGTCCCATGTGACGGCGTAGGTCGCCGTCGGTGACGATCCCGACCAGGTGACTCTGGCCGTCAATGACGCCGACGCAGCCGAACCCCTTTGACGTCATCTCGACCAGAGCATCTGACATCTTTGTGCCGAGCGGCTTCAACGGCAGGGCGTCGCCACTGTGCATGAGGTCGCGGGTGTATTTCAACAGTGCGCCGAGCTTGCCGCCGGGATGCAGAACGCTGAAGTCGACCGAGGTGAAGCCTCGGCCCTCCAGTAACGCGATGGCGAGTCCATCGCCGAGCGCGAGTTGCATCAGCGAGGATGTTGTCGGCGCGAGGTTATGCGGACAGGCTTCGCGCGCCTTGGGCTGCACCAGCGCGACATCCGCGGCTTTGCCCAGTGTGGAGTCGCGCTCGGCGGTCATGGCGATCAGGGGGATGCGAAAACGTTTGGCATAGGTGATGAGATTCTTCATCTCCGGCTGCTCGCCCGACCAGGACAGCGCCATGATGACATCATCGGGAGTGATCATGCCAAGATCGCCATGACTGGCTTCCGCCGCATGGACGAAGAAGGCAGGCGTCCCGGTCGAGGCAAAAGTCGCAGCGATCTTGCGGCCAATGTGGCCAGACTTGCCGAGACCGGTGACGATCAGCCGTCCTTTGGCGTTGCGGATCAGGTCCGTTGCAGCAGCGAACGCGGGGCCGAGATCGGATCTGAGCGCCGCGGCAAGCGCCGCCACGCCGCCAGCCTCCGCCTCGAAGGTCCGCAATGCGGACTCGATCGCGGCGTTCGCCCGATCGGTCATGGCGGGTGTCACTGTGCGTGATTCAAATGAGGTCATGCTGGTTCCACGCTGAGACACGGAAGCAATGTTTGGTCCGATCGTTGTGCTTAGCACGCCTGCTTGTGCGATGCGATGCAGCTTCGCATTCTCAACGGCCCGTTAACCATAATTGTTTTAACTCCATTAACGATAGCGCGCCCGCTTCAGGCGAGCTTTTTAAGTTTATGTTTTGTTTGGAGTTTTCGGGATCGTGTCTACCGGTCCAGCGACGGGCTTTTGCCAGCGCGCGCCGACCTGGCGTGCGGTTTTGGTTTGCCTCGCGCTCATCGTTCCGGGGTACGCGACTGTTGAGGCCCAGACACTCACCGGCGATGCCGTCACTCCGCTTCGGGGCGGGCTTTTTCAAGCGCAGGAGCCTTCCTTGCGCCGGACCGGGGATGCCGGCGGCGATGTGGCGTTGACGCCGTCAACAATGGCTCCCTCCCGCATCGGCAGAATTCCCACCTACGACATCCCCGCCGCGGCGGGTGCGGACGACACGGGCTATGATTCGCTCAATCGCCGGCGCAAGAAGCTGAAACTTTATCCCGGCACGCCGAAACCGAAGCAACCGCCGGGGCCGGGCAACTTTGTTCCCGTTCCGCCACCACCGCCGTTATCGATCCCGCCGTCATCGACCGCCAATACGACTCCGCTTGCCCCGGCGATGGCCGGGAGGGTCGAGGGGCAGCCCACGCGCCGCCGCCTGAAGCGCGATGACGATCCGTTCGGCGCCGTGGGCAATTACGTCGGCAGCTTTCTCGTGAAGTCGGCAGTCGAGCTTTGGGGTGGCTACAACACCAATCCCGGTCGCTTCAATAGGCCGGAGGGCTCGGCGTTCTATATGCTGTCGCCCGAATTCGTGGCTGCATCGAACTGGTCGCGACACTCCCTCCTTGTCGATTTTCGCGGATCTTTCACCGGATTTGGCAGAACTTTCCCGCCGGGGGTCAATAATTCGGCTCAGTCGGTCGTATCGGTGCCAACGAACGTGGATCGGCCGGACTTCATCGGCAGGGTCGATGGACGTCTCGACGTCAGGTACGATACCCGCATAAATTCGGAAGTGCGATTGCGGGTTAGCACCGACAATCCCGGCAGTCCCAACGTCCAGGCCGGTCTGATAAGGTATCCGATCTTTGCAACGACCGGGGGAACGGCCGGCATCGAACACGACTTCAGCCGGCTGCAGGTTTCGCTGAACGGAATGGCAGACCGCACCATGTATCAGTACTCGCAATTGACGGACGGTACATCGACGTCCAACGATGACCGCAACTTCAATCAATACGGCGCCGTGGCGCGCGCGAGCTATGATCTATTGCCCGGCTTAAAGCCGTTCGGCGAAGTCGAGGCGGACACGCGAATCCGCGACACGCAATTCGATCGCAATGGCTTCCAGCGCGACTCCCGTGGCGGCTACGCCAAGATCGGGTCCAGCTTTGAATTGACACGTTTACTGATTGGCGAAGCCTCTGTCGGCTATACCGCCCGGAACTATGCAGACCCGAGTCTCAGTCAGTTGACCGGCCTGCTCACCAGCGGGTCGCTGGTTTGGTTCGCGACGCCGCTGACCACGGCGAGGTTCACCACAGTGACCTTCGTCGATGAATCCATGGTGGCGGGTGTCTCCGGCGTGCTGACACGCACCTACACTTTCGAGGTCAATCACGATTTCCGGCGCTGGCTGACCGCGGTCGGCAGGTTCACCTATGGGACGCAAGAGTATCAGGGGTCGACTCGTTCCGACCAAGTTTACTCGGTTTCCGGGGAGCTCATTTACAGGCTGAGCCGCGAATTCCAGATCAAGGCCCAGGTGCGCCGCGACCTGCTGGATTCGAATATTGTCGGCGCAAGTTCGGTGGCGACTGTGGTGATGCTCGGCGTCCGGTTGCAGCGCTAGAGCCTTTCACCGCTTCAATGAAAAGCGGAAGGCTCCTGCATCTTGCTGCCCATCACACGAACTGCGACAATGCCCGGCGATGTTCGTGCATCATTAAGAACGCGCGGTAGCGCCGGTCGAAGAAATCGAGCGCCGCAGGGGCTGGCTGCACGGTTCGACCGATCCGGGTCATTGCTGCTGCGGCCGCCGTAACCGATGGATAAAGTCCACAGCCGGCTGCCGCGGCACATGCGGTTCCCAACAGCACGCCGTCTGGTTGTTCGGGCAGGGAAACCGCGACACCTGCGGCATCGGCGTAGAGCTGGACCAGCAGCGAGCTCGCAGCATGGCCTCCCGTCAGCCGGATATGGGCGATGTTATAGCCGGCGTCGTTCAGGGCATCGATGATGTGCCGTGTTCCTAGCGCGATGCCGACAGCGGTCGCGAAATAAAGCCGCATTAACGACATGGGTGAGGCGTCAAGGCGTAGTCCGTGGATCACGCCGACTGACTCCGGGTCGGCGAGCGGCGAGCGGTTGCCATGAAAGTCCGGCAGCACGTGCAGATCCTCGACAAACGTGAATCCGCTTTCCGTCAGCGCTGCTTCGATTTGTGCCGCCATCACCGCATGTCGGTCCGCTCCAAGCGATCTGCCTTCGGCATGGAGGTCGAGAATGTGATCGAGCAACGAACCGGTGGCGGATTGACCACCTTCATTCAGCCAGTAGCCCGGCAGCATCGCATCGTAATACGGACCCCATACTCCGGGAATTTGCCTCGGGTCGGGCGAGGCCGCCATGTGGCATGAGGATGTGCCGGCGATCACGGCGAGAGTCTCGTTGAGGCCGGGTGGGTCGAGGTTCCCAAGCATGCCGATACCGCCGGCATGGGCATCGATTGCGCCGACGCCGACAACACAGCCGCGGGGCAGGCCAAGCTGGTCGGCGCTTTCGGCAGTCAGTGGACCGGCACTTGTTCCGATCGGCAGCGTCGAGGCGGGAAGCGACGCTCTATCCTGCAAGTCACCGAGCCCGACTTGCGACAGGAAATCGCTTTGCCAGCCATGCCGCTCGTGGGAGAGATAAGTCCATTTGCATGTTACGGTGCAGGTGGAGACAGCGACCCGGCCCGTCGCCTTCCAGGTCAGGTAGTCGGTGAGGTCAAGCATAAGCCCGTAGCGGCGCCAGGCATTGGGACAATGTCGTTTCAGCCAAAGCAGCTTCGGAATTTCCATTTCCGGCGACATCACATTGCCGACGTGGTCAAGCACGCGATGGCGAGTGGCGGTGATCTCATCCGCTTCTGCCGCGGCCCGATGGTCGGCCCACATGATCACGTTCCAGCGATCATCGCCGGTGATGGAGGCCGTAACCGGCCGACCGCCACGGTTGAGGGTGACGAGCGAGCAGGTGGCGTCGAAGGCGATGCCTTTGACCTCTTCGGCAGCAATGTGTCCGGCCGCAACGGCACCGCGTACCGCGTGGCAGACCGCTGCCCAGATCTCATCCGAACTATGCTCGGCATGATCGGTTTTGGGATATGCGGTCGCAAACGGAGCTTCGGCGCGCGCCAGCAGGAGGCCGCCTGCGTCGAATACGCCTGCGCGCGCGCTGCTCGATCCGACGTCCACCGCGATTACAAGGTCAGGCATGCGGCACCTACAAAGGAAACGCTGCCGTCGTGTCAAGGAGTTATCGTGTCGAGGAAGTTAAGCGGGCAGACAAGCCTCAATTCGATCTTGCAAGCACGCACGCGATCATGCGTGCGGCTTTGAGGAACGAGCAGCCTATTTGATAACTTCACAGACCGTCAAATGGTCCGGTGGACGCAGGCTGCCAGTAGGTGCCGACACGAGTCTCCACCACGCATCCAGCGATTTCCGGTCGCAACGCAGTTTGACGGTCATGCCGCCGGCAAATGTGATCCAGTCCGCAAAATAGTGGCTCGGCACCGCGATCACGACCGGAATGTCGGCGTCGAGCGCGCGCTCGATCAGATGGGCAAGGCCTCCGCCTTTACGCTCCTGCCGGCCGAATCGGTTGACGATGAGGATGTCCCCGCCGTCGTCGAGAGTCCGTGCAATTCGTTCGCCTGCGTTCGTCAACCGTTCGATGTCCAGCCGGCACCTCGCCGGGTCATGCGCGAGATTCTGATGGAGCCGAAGCTGCTCGCCGGTCGGGATCAGCGTTGCTGACAGATCGGCATCAATGCGGTGGCGACCAAGCTGAACAATGCCCACCGCGAGGTGGCCGCTCTCGTTCAGATCGGAGGCAAATTCATGGAGGACATCATCGGGGCTCTCTCCCTCCGTATAGACCAGAGCGGCGAGGTCGCATTGGGCATCGAACATGATCCGTCCCTTTCTTACGTCGCAGCAGAGCTTGTCAACGATTCCCCGGCGGATCCGAGAGGCCTGCGATCACCTCTCGGGCCGCCTGCTCTTCGTCGTTGTATTTTTTAGTATATCACGTTGGGCGAAATCAGGCCAGAGCGCTGCAGGCGGGGAAGCAGGGGAAATGAGCGCCGAATGCGGCCGGCCGGTGCGGCAAACGTGGGCCGCTCGGCGTTACGGCGCGGCTCGATCAACGAGCCTTGGCGTCCCTGTCTCGTTCCGAGCTTTTCTTCGGGTGCCGGATGTCGTTTCGCAGCGCCTCGAGTTCCTTGTGGACCGCGCTGGCGGCATCGCGTTCTATCTTGCGATAGCGAGCGACCAGGGCGACCCCGAAGGGGGTCAGGACCGCGCCGCCGCCGTTCTTGCCGCCGGTCTGCCGCGCGACCGCCGCCTGCCGGCAGATGCGATTTATTTCATCGACGAGATCCCAGGCGCGCTTGTAGGACATGTCCATGGCACGTCCGGCGGCTGAAATTGAGCCGCAAGTATGGATGCTTTCGAGCAGTTGAATCTTGCCTGGTCCGATGCGGCCCTTTGGATCCAGATCGATTCGCAAACTCAGTGAGGGTAGTGATCTGTCGGATAAAGCCTGCATTTCACGCTCGGTATTTCACGATCGAAGATACGGAAGCCGAACTATACATCATTCGATGGTGAACGTCAGCTTTCCAATGAACCTATCCGCCGTCCTGACGCTCCGGAGCGTGCGCTGTCGGCCAGGTCGCGCACGAAAGCTTCGATGCGATCGAGGTCGCCAATATACAGGTCCCGTTGAGCGTTCGGAAGCGCGATTCCCTCCGTCCGGAAGCGCTTGAGAATCTCGAGTCTGACCTCATTGGCGGCTCCTGCGTCGATGCCTATATGCGCGACGTGAAAAAAGACCGCAAACTCCAGCGCGTCGGGACCGAATTTGTTGAGAATTGCAAACGGTTCAGGCGACTTCAGGGCGCGGGGGTGGTGCGCGACGATGTCGAGCAGGATTTCGACGACCTTGTCCGGGTTCGCGTCACAGGAGGTGCTGACCGTTACGGACAGACGAGCCGAATAACTTCCATGCATCCAGTTGACGACCTGGCCGCTGATCAGTTCCGCGTTTGGCACGATCACCGAGACGTTATCATATGTGGCGATTTCGGTGGCGCGCACGTTGATGCGTTTCACGACACCCATGCGGGTACCGACTTCGATGCGATCTCCGACCTTGATCGGGCGCTCCACAAGCAAAATCAGGCCGGACACGAAGTTGTTGATGATGGATTGCAGTCCGAATCCGATACCGACCGATAGCGCGCCGGCCACGATAGCGACGTTCTGCAAATTGAGTCCAACGTACGACAGCGCGGTCAGGGTCGCGAGAATGACCCCCGCATAGCCCGCGCCGGTGCCGATCGAACTGCGAACGCCGACATCGAGATTTGTTTCAGGAAGGAAACGCTCCTCCAGCCATCGCTTGAGCGCGCGTGTGGCTATGATACCGATGGTGAGCACCGCAAGCGCGCCGAGAATCTGGGACGGCGAAATGGTGATGTTGCCGATTTGAAAGCTGAAGAACGCCGACGACATCGACGTGACGACGTCGTCGGAACGAATTCCCCACGTCGTGAGAATAAAAAAGGCGGTAAGTCCAATCAGGCATAGCTGGATGAGGCCGCCGAGCACCGCAGCGATCTGGCGGACCGCGCCGCTCCCGAGGCCGGCGGTTTGCCGCAGAAAACGGCCGACCGCGCCGCTAAAAGCGAATGTCGTATTGATAAGAACCGCCGAGAACCGGCTCAGGAGGATGAAACTCATGAGCGCGACGATCATCACGACCATTTCGATCGTGATGAACCGGCCTAATGCGACATATCCTGCGAGGGGCCCGACAATGGCGGCCATGGCCATCATCCAGCCGATCGGAATCAGCAGGCGCCACGCGGATCTTTGGGCGGAGGAGGGTGCGGCGGATTCCTCCTCGGCTTCGGTGGCGGCCGCAACGCGCAGCGCGCCCATGAAGAGCAGCGCTTTCGTGATTGCAAGTATCGCCTGGCTTGCGATCGTAAGCTCGATTGGCGATGCGATCGCCAGACTGAGCGCGTCGAGAACGATGCCGACCGCGGTGACCATGGCGAGCAGCACCGAGTAGGAAATCAGGCCGTCGGCCGCGGCATTGTCCAGTTCGATCAGGCGCCATGATGGGCGGCCAGGTGCGAGGACCGCGCTGGTCAGCCGGATAAAAAAGAACCCGAAGGTGATCCCCAGAAACAGAGCCTGAACGATCGGCGTCACGTCGCCGGGGAGAACCTCGAGCGTCAGGAGCGCCTGGTACAGCACAAGCAGTGCGACGGCCGTAAGCGCCGTATCGGTGAACACGATCGCGGCCGCGGAACCCGTCTTCCGCAGCGCGCTGGGATTGGCGATCTCGGGATCGCGCGTCGTCCATCTTGACCACCAGTGCCTGCCCGGTGACAGGAAGAATCCGAGCACGACGATGGCGGCGATAACAAAGCCGGACGCGGCGCGAAGCGGCTGTGACGATAGCACGCGCCCCCACTTGGAGAGCAGATCGACCAGGCGGCCGGCGGCAATCGGAGCTGCGTTCGCGGCCGTGAGCCAGAACGTGGGATTGACGAGGCTGGCGGAGCGCTGCAGCACGGATTCGTTGAATACCGCGCGCCGCCGATCTGAGATCGCGTCGATCGTTTGCTGGGCTCGCACGTTGATGAGCTTGGCCTGTTGAATGACGCCTTGCCTTGCGGCGATCTCAGCCAACAGTTTGGCCCGTTCGAGTTTCACGTCGTCGGGCTGTGGAGCGGTGGCTTCAGGGCTTGGCGCGAGTTCGGCGGCGCGCGCGCTTGCCGCCTCGAGGCGAGGCGTAATTCTCGATATCAGCTCGCGTGCTTCGCGCTGCGCCGTCGCGGATCGATCCCGAAGATCGTTCAACATGGTGTCGTGAATGACTTTGGCGCGCAGCGTCGCCTCGACCTGATCGAGCGTCTGCTTCCACTCGTCGAGTTTCGATTGCGCTCGCGGAAACTCCGGCGCCGGGACGGACGGCAGATCCTCTGCGGGAGCGGGAGGTGCAGCAGCCGGGCTCGCCGGTTTGCCATTCCCCGGTGCCGGCGCCGGCGCGGGTGTCGCGGCATGCAGAGGCATCCAGGATAAAAAGATGATGAAGAAAATTGCCACGCGGATTGTCTTCATGCTCTTTACCTATCGAAACTGCAGAGGATTGACGATGCAGCATTCCAGAAAGGAATGGCGGAGCCGACCATAACGGTTTTCCGTTTCTGGTCCGGCCGTGCAGTGCGCGTAAAGGCGCGCAAGTTTGCTTAAGCTACAATAGGCTGAATTCCGCCTATTGTATGTAGGACGGTTCAGCCGCGTTTCGCTTGAAATGACTTGGCCTTTAGCGCCTCGTATTGCTTGACGACGTTGTTCGATGAGAGGGGGCGTAAGGACAACTCTCGGGCCACAGGCCAATTTGTCGCAGTGCTTTGACGGCGGTCGCTGTCGGCGCAGGGCGTATCATGTGTATTCCCTTGATGTAACTTGCATATTTCTTGAGTGACTTACCTCACGGTCTGTCCATGGTTCAGGGTACGGCCTCGACAACAGCCGCAGACTTAAGGGCCAGCTCAAAGGGCTTCAGATGACCGTCGTTCACACCGAAACCGTCTGTCAAATCGCCACGATCCTGGCTGTCGCGACTTCCCTGACCGCGCTGGCGAGCCCGAGCTTTGCATTCACCGCTGAAACGACAGTCTACGGGCGATGCATTCCGCCTGTGCAGCTCCGAAATCCCGGACATCGGCCGGATCACCGCCTGCATGCTCAAAAACCGCTCCAGCCCTAGCTCGGGCTGTCGCATCGAACTCGACAAAGGGCTCATTGCAAAATCTCACAGGGGCGCCGCGCAGTAACCGCCGGATTCGGCGGATGCCATCTGTTGTTGATCCTCCTCTTGCTCGCTTGTAGTTAGAAAGGAGTGGTCACGAAGCCTGCTGCATGGGTGACGTCGATCAGCCGAATTTCAGGGGATTGTCGAATGGCAGGTATCGATCCCGGCACGCTTGCAAATCCGGCAGGGTCTGATGCAGACAATCATGCCTATGCGGCTTTGATAGCGCGGGCGCGAGCACTCGTGCCGGATCTGCGTGACCGGGCTGCCAGGACCGAGGAGTTGCGGCGCTTGCCGCCGGAGACGGAGGAGGAATTCCACGAGGCCGGATTGTTCAGAATCCTGCAGCCGAAGCGGGTCGGCGGCTCTGAATTCGACTATGTGGCGCTCGTCGACTGCGCCGAGGCGATTGCCAGGGCCGACGCATCCGCGGCCTGGACGCTGGCCAACCTTGCGAGCCATCACTGGATGCTCGGCATGTTCGACAGCCGCGCGCAGGATGCCGTTTGGACCAAGGATGCGAACGCGTTGATCGCGTCATCCTTCGTGTTTCCTTCCGGCCGTGCCAGGAAAGTCGAGGGCGGGTACCGCCTGCAAGGCCACTGGCCGTTTTCGTCCGGAGTCGATTGCTGTGCATGGAACATGCTGGCGGGGATCGTTTTATCCGATGATGAAGCCGATGGCATTGAGTACAGGATTTTTCTGATTCCCCGCGAAGATTATCGGATCATCGACATGTGGAACGCCGCCGGCCTGAAAGGAACGGGCTCGAACGACGTTGCTGTCGACGATGTCTTCGTCGAAGGTTGGATGACCTTGTCGGTCGAGGACATCGCCGGTGGTCCATCGCCCGGGAGTGCCGTCAATGCGAATCCGCTTTATGCCCTGCCGGTTTTCGCGCTGTTTCCGTTCGTGCTGTCCGGGGTGGCGCTTGGTAACGCCCAGGGCTGCCTCGAAGACTACATCGAGGTCGCACGGCACCGCGCAACCACCTACAGTCGCGCCATGCTCGGCGATCTTCAGTCCACGCAGATCAAGATTGCCGAAGCATCCGCGAAGATCGACGCCGCTCGTCTGGTCATGCGCTCGGTCTGCATCCGAGCGATGTCCGATGCGCGGCGCGGGCTTGTCCCCGACATGGTGGTAAAAACCGGATGGCGGCGCGATGGCGCTTATGCTGTGACTCTGTGCACCGAGGCGGTTTCGTTGCTGTTTGCGTCGAGCGGCGCGCGCGGGTTGTTCGCCGGCGCTCCGCTGCAGCGCCAGTTCCGCGATGCGAACGCGATCAACTCTCATATCGCATTCAACTTCGATGCTGCGGGCACGGATTACGGCCGGGTCGCCCTCGGGCTGCCGTCACAGAATCTGACGTTGTGAGGCGTCTGATGACCGACGGTCCTGAACTTCCCGATACGCCGGACCCGGCCCGTGAGCTGGCGAGCGGGGAGTCTACTCTCGATCCGCGTGACTTCCGCAACGCGCTCGGGACTTATGCAACGGGAGTCACCATCATCACGGCTGCCGACGAGGCAGGAAAACCGCACGGGTTGACGTGCAACTCGTTCGCGTCGGTCTCGCTGAATCCGCCGTTGGTGCTCTGGAGTCTAGTGATCTATTCCCGGAACATGAGGGTATTCCAGAATGCGAGCCACTTCGCGGTCAATGTCCTCGGAACTTCCCAGCATGGGCTTGCGGATAAATTTGCGCAGCCGTCAAGCCGCAAGTTCGAGGGGACCGACTGGAAGCCAGGTCTCGGCGGCGCTCCGCTTCTGGCGGACAGCGTTGCGACCTTTGAATGCCGAACCGTCGATCGTTATTACGGCGGGGATCACGTCATCTTCCTCGGCGCCGTAGAAGCCTATAGCTACAACCGGGATGAAGCGCTGTTGTTTTCCCGCGGAAAGTATGGCCGCTTCGTCAGCGGATGACGGTTTGATTTATCCGTCAACGTCTCAAGCCGGCATGGGATCACATGCCGCGAGGTCAGAGGCGAAGACGATCGAAATTCGTTGCGGTAGCGATCCGGTTTCACCTTCCTCGGCCCCCGCGTGAGTCCGCTGTGCGGATCTCACTTTGTCGACGCTGAAATATTTGAGAATACGATGGCCGATCCGATTCTGATCGTTGGTATACCCCTCGATTTCATTTTCTTTGCGTGTATTCTTCTCGGCATTGCGGTGTTTCACCGCCATACGCTTCTTATAGCCTTGATCGGTCTTGCGGTGATCGTCGGCTACAAGATCGGTTTTACCGGATTCAAGTTCGGCACGGGAGTGGCTGGCCTTGTCAATCACATGACCCACGAGTGGGTCATGTTGGCCAACTTGTTCCTGCTGCTGATGGGATTTGCCATTCTGTCACGGCACTTCGAGGAGAGCCGGATTCCCGATGAGATGCCAGCCGTGCTGCCCGATGACTGGAAAGGCGGCGTCGTCCTTCTCATCATAGTCTTCGTTCTGTCGAGCTTTCTCGACAACATCGCGGGTGCGCTGATCGGTGGCACGGTGGCGCGCCATGTCTTTCGGGAAAAGGTTCACATCAGCTATCTGGCCGCGATCGTCGCGGCCTCCAATGCCGGCGGCGCTGGAAGTGTGGTCGGCGACACGACAACGACGATGATGTGGATTGACGGCATCAGCCCGTTCAGTGTGCTGGAGGCATATATCGGGTCCATCGTGGCGCTCGCGATCTTTGCGATTCCGGCCGCGATGCGACAGCATCGCTTCTCGCCGGTCGTGAAAGATCCGCAGAGCGGCTTGCGCGTGGACGGCGCGAGAGTCGTCATCGTTGCAGCCATCCTCATCGCGGCGCTGGCGGCGAATGTGACCGCCAATCTAAAATTCCCGGCGTTGCTCGATACGCTTCCCGTGCTCGGGCTCGCTGTCTGGGCGGCGATTTTGCTGACAGCCTTCTTGCGCGCGCCGGATTGGAAGGTCATGCCCGAAACATTCAAGGGCACGATCTTTCTTCTGGCGCTGGTGACCGCCGCCTCCATGATGCCGGTCGAGAAGCTGCCGGCGTCGTCGTGGCCCACGGCGCTCGGCCTCGGCTTTGTTTCGTCGGTGTTCGACAACATCCCGCTTACCGCGCTTGCGCTCAAGCAGGGCGGCTATGACTGGGGTTTTCTCGCCTACGCTGTCGGCTTCGGCGGCTCGATGATCTGGTTTGGCTCCTCCGCAGGCGTGGCGCTGTCGAACATGTATCCCGAGGCGAAATCGGTTGGGCTATGGGTCAGGCACGGGTGGCCCATCGCGGTCGCGTACGTTGTCGGCTTTTTCGTGATGCTGGTCGTCCTCGGCTGGAATCCCGACGCGCCCCATTGAAGATGCATCGGCTTACACCTGGTTAGGTTCGTGTCGCGATATCCGTCGTCATCATGCCTCGAATTATACCGCGCGGCGGAAAGGTTCGGCGAACAGGCGAGTTCCGCGTGTGGCAGGGATTTGACAGGACTGGCCCGCTTAGCATCTGCTACCTTCCGGCTGTACGGCCGAGAGGTCGCGCGACGTTTCCCAATCTGTTGTCGGCAGGAGACATATGATGCGAAAGCTTTTGACGGTGCTGGCGGCGCTCGCAACTCTGAGCCTGACCAATTGCGGCTACAATGCTATCCAGTCGCAGGACGAGCAGATCAAGTCCGATTGGTCTGAAGTGGTCAATCAATACCAGCGTCGTGCCGACGTGATTCCGAACCTCGTCAATTCCGTGAAGGGTTTTGCGCAACAGGAGAAAGATGTTCTGCTTGGCGTCACCAACGCGCGCGCCAAGGTGGGTAGCATCCAGGCGACTCCAGACGTGCTCAACGATCCCGCCGCGTTTCAGAAATTCCAGGCCGCCCAGGGCGAGCTTTCCAGCGCGTTATCGCGCCTTTTGGTCGTCACCGAAAATTATCCGCAGCTCAAGTCGGATACGCTGTTCCGCGATCTGATGGGCCAGCTCGAAGGTACTGAGAATCGCATCACGGTGGCGCGCAACCGCTACATCAAGGCGGTACAGGACTATAACGTGACCATTCGCTCGTTCCCCACCAACCTGACCGCCATGGCGTTAGGTTACAAAACGAAGCCGAATTTCACGGTTGATAACGAAAAGGACATCTCGACCGCGCCGAAGGTCGATTTCAATCCGGCGCCAGCCGCGCCGAAGTAGCCGGCGTAGCCGGTGGCGATGATGCGTACCCTGAAGGCAGCGCTGCTGACGCTGATGCTGTGTTGGGTCGGCGCAGCATTCGCCGATGTGGCGGTGCCGCCTTTGACCGGCCGCGTGGTCGATCAGACCGTGACGCTGGGCAGCGATCAGAAGGCGTCGCTCGAACAAGATCTGAAAGCGTTCGAGGACCGCAAGGGCAGTCAGGTCGCGGTGCTGATTGTGCCGACCACCGAGCCGGAAACGATCGAGCAATATTCGATCCGCGTTGCCGAACAATGGAAGATCGGCCGCAAGAAGGTCGATGACGGCGCGATCCTCATCGTCGCCAAGAACGATCGCAAGCTGCGGATCGAGGTGGGTTACGGCCTCGAAGGCGCGCTGACCGACCTTACCTCGAAGCGCATCATCGACGAAGAGATCGTGCCGAAGTTCCGGAACGGCGATTTTGCCGGCGGCATTTCGGCCGGCGTCGATCGCATGTTACGCGTGATCGACGGCGAGCCGCTACCTGCGCCAAAGCCACAGGGACAGTACGCGAACAATTTCAGCATCGAGGATATCTTCAATCCCTTTGTCATCGTCGGCGTTCTCGTCCTCGGTGGGATCTTCCGGAGTGTCTTCGGCCGGCTATTCGGTTCGGTGGCGGTCGGGGGAATCGTCGGTTTCCTGGCCTGGCTGTTCATCGGATCGCTCGTTGTCTCCGGCATTGCCGGTGGGCTTGCTTTCATCTTCACGCTGTTCGGCGATGTGATTGTTTCGAGCGCGGGCCGGGGCGGCGGCACGTGGGTCGGAGGCGGCAGGGGAGGCGGATCGTTCTCGGGCGGTGGCGGCTTTAGCGGCGGTGGCGGCGGCTTCGGCGGCGGCGGCGCATCGGGGAGCTGGTAGGCATGGGCATCGGACGCATCGGTAAGCATCTGCTCGGGAGCCGCTGGCGGGTGCGAAAGCATTTCCCACCGGACGTGATGGCGGTCATCGAGCGGGCTATCCGCGCCGGAGAGGCGACCCATTCGGGTCAGGTGGTGTTTGCCGTTGAAGGCGCGCTCGATGGCATCCCTTTGTTTCGCGATCAGCCGGCGCCGGCGCGTGCGCTTGATGTGTTCGCGCATCTGCGGATCTGGGATACCGCGCACAACAACGGCATTCTAGTCTATCTGCTGCTTGCCGACCGTGATGTCGAGATCGTTGCCGATCGCGGCATTCACGCCAGGGTCGGCGAAGCGGTGTGGAAGACCGTCTGTGCCAAGATGGAGGCTGAATTCAAGCAAGGTCATTTCGAGGCGGGAGCCGTTACGGGCATCGAAGCCATCTCGCGACAACTTGCACACCATTTCCCAAAGCAGGGGACCGGCCCAAATGAGCTTCCTGACGCGCCGGTCGTGATCTGATTGGCGTCGCCATTACTCTCGCACCGATGGCGGCCGGGACATTTGCTGACTCAGTTAAGCCGCCTTGTCGGTCGGAAAAAATCCTAAAATTTCCGCAATGGTGCCGAAGGTAACGATTCCGCAAGCAATGAAGTTACCAGATGGTCAACCTGTCATGGAGGTTTCTAACGTGAGCGACCATTCGTCTGAGCGGACCACCGGTGAGCACGGTATCGAATTCAGCGGGACAGGGGACGAGTCGTCGCGCGCCGAGCCTTCGAAACTCGTGCCTGGGCAGGAATTGTCCGTGCCGCCGCCCGACGACACTAAGCCGATAGCACCTCGGATCGAGCCCGCGGTTGAGACGGAAGTGCCGAGAACGGAAGTCTCTCGGGTCGAACCCGACGTTGAGATGGAAGCTTCGAAGGCCGACGCTCTGCGAGAAACCGGCAAGACAATGATCGTCGCGCCGTTCCACCGCGAGGCATGGGACCGCGCGGGCCACGATCAGAATTCAACGGCAGCCGGCGGCGCGCAGACATTGGGCCGGTTCGGCAAACGGCGTTTCACCGCCATTGCAGCGATAGCGGCATTGGCCGCGATTATTGGCGCGATCGGCGGTTCGCTCGCGACATCCGGCCTCGGCCACAGCACTGCGGATCAACAGTCGTCGGCGATTGCGGACCGTACCCAGGCATTGGAAGGCACCATCGGACGGCTCGAATCCGAAATCGCCACGTTAAAAACAGGCATCGATCGTTCGACCAAGGGCGATGTCGGCCAGTTCGCCAAGGTCAACGATCGTCTGGGTAAGATTGAGAAGGCGAATGCGGACTCGGCGGCCAGATTGACGAAACTCCAGGAGGCGCTGGACAAGCAGCATTCGGCCGCGGCGCCGGCAGCACCGGCCGCACCTGCAACCACCGCCGCAGCGAACGTGACAGGCTCTATTCCGGCTGCCGAACCGGTGCCGCTACCGGCGCCGAAGCCGAGCATCGCGCGTTTGCCCGCAGTCCAGGGCTGGGTCTTGCACGACGTCATGGATGGCAGTGCTTTGATAGAAGGCCGGAGCGGCGTCTACGAGGTTCATACCGGCGATCCGGTGCCGGGGCTCGGCCGTGTCGATGCGATCCGCAAGCAGGACGGTCGCTGGGTCGTCGTAACCAGTAGAGGTTTGATCGTAGCGCGCTGACGCGGTCTCCACGCCTTTTGACGAGGCAGTGTCCTCGTAAAATCAGGAAGCTTGGTTGCGGCGCGTTTGATGTCCGTTTGTCCCCAACAACGGCACAAAAGCCGACATTGTGCGAGGTCCGAGAAGGGCCATAAGCTGCTATTGAAGATGAAGGCACGATGATTTTACTCGATCCTGACCGGCTTTCTTCCCGTTGTCGCGGGCTCTGCCTTCACACCTGGGTCGTTGCGGCTTTCGCAATCATGATGGCCGCCGCTCCGCTACAGGCTTTAGCAGCACCAAAGGCGTCAGCGTGCGGATACCTCGCTGGTCTGATTGATAAGGCACCGCCGTCGGGGCCGTTGTTCCTGTCCAGCTATCCGACCGTCGAATCGGGGCCTCTGCATGGCGCTGCCTACCTCTATGACAATGCGGTAGCCGCCATCGCATTGGTCGGTTGCGGTGAGCAGGACAAAGCGTATCGGATTGGCTCGGCGGTTCTTTGGGCCATCGATAACGACCGCACCTGGCACGATGGACGGCTCAGGAACGCTTACGCCGCGGGTGTGGTGGCGAATGGCCCCGTCAAACTTCCAGGGTGGTGGGACAATACTCAGAACAAATGGTTAGAGGATCGATATCAGGTGGGCAGCGATGTTGGTAACATCGCATGGGCCATGTTGGCGTTGCTGTCGATTGATGATGCGAACACCGGCTCTCGGTTCCGCGATGGTGCAGCACGGCTTGGCGCCTGGGTCACGCAATGGGCCGATGCGCGCGGTACTGGCGGTTTCACGGGCGGTACGTTTGGGCACGAACCGACGCCGGAAGTGCGGACGTGGAAATCGACCGAACACAATACTGACCTCGCCGCTGCGTTTGGCCTTCTTGCGATCCGTACAGGCGATTCGCGCTGGCGCGATAAGGCAACGGTTGCTGAGTACTTCGTAAATACGATGTGGAATCCGGCATGCGCCTGTTTCGCCGCAGGGACAGCTGAAGACGGCGTCACGCACAATCCGATTTTGGCTCTGGATGCTCAGATCTGGCCTTTAACAGCGCTTCACGGAGCGGCCGGGAAATTTGCATCGGCAATGACGACCGCCGAACAGCGAATGAGTGTTGGCGGAGGCTTTTCTTATGGTGAAGATCGGGACGGTGTGTGGACCGAAGGGACGGGCCAAGTGGCTCTCTTGATGAAATTGCTCGGCAAGACTGAGAGGGCAGAGTCGTTGATGGCTGTCATCGAATCACAGAGGTCGCCAGATGGTGGGTTCTATGCCTCGACTGTCCGCGAGTTACCGACCGGGTTCGTGTTGGACACCGACCCGACCAAGCCGCGACTCTATTTCCGTTTGTCACATCTTGGCGCAGCTTCGTGGGCTGCCCTCGCGGAACGTGGGTTCAATCCCTTTACGATGACAAAAAGACTTCCGTAGTCGAGCCTCGGCGCTTCTCGTCTGGGCCTTTTCGTATTTTTTGATTTCGATAGGTCCGCCGATATGAAATCGAGACAATGCTGGGGTCTAAGCGAACAGTGAGAACGTCGCGCTATCCGCTATCCACAAGATGTGTACGGTAATACCCGTGCCACTATAGCGAGGCGGCCGCTGCGCGCGCCGGTTGAAACATCCGGCGCAAGAGTCGCTCAACTCAGTCGTTATATATGTGTCAATATGTCGCTGAGATTTTTACCTCCATCCTCGGTATCGATATTTTTTATAAATATAGCGATTGCTTGGGGTGACCATGATTCTATCAATGGATTTCATTGGCAGGGGCGCGCTCCTGTCGTCCGTAGCGATTGTTGCGATGACGGTCGGCGCGGGCGCGCAAGATCGTGGCCAAGATCGTGACGGAGTCTATCAACTCGGTGAGATCTACGTTTCGGGCGCGGCACGCGGAGGAAGCGGGAACGGGGGTGCGGGCGGGGGCGGCGTCGGCGGTTCAACGGTGACGCGCGAGCAGATGTGGACCTTCGAAAAGCAGACACTCGATCAGGCGGTGAACCTGGTACCGGGTGTTAACGGCACGCTATCGTCCGCCGGCCAGCGTAACGAGACCGACATTTTCGTGCGCGGTTTTGGCCGCTGGCAGGTACCGTTGATGATTGACGGTGTGCGCCTCTATCTTCCAGCCGACAACCGGCTCGATTTTAGCCGTTTCCTCACCGGCGACATTTCCGAGATCCAAATTCAAAAAGGTTATGCTTCGGTGCTGGACGGGCCGGGCGGAATGGGCGGGGCCATCAACCTGGTGTCGCTTAAACCGGTCAAGCCGTTCGAGTCTGAAATCCGCGCTGGCACGATGTTCGACAATCGCGGAGCATTTCAGGGTTGGAACAGCTACGCGAGGATCGGCTCACGCCAGGAGAATTTTTACGTTCAGGGCAGCGTCAACCAACTCGACCAGAATTTCTGGTCGCTATCGCGCGGCTATTCGCCATATCCAGCGCAGGGTCCTTACCCCGGCTCGCTGGAAGATGGCGGACGGCGCAACGGATCGGACACCCAGGACTGGCGAGTCAACCTCAAGGCTGGTTACACGCCCAACGCCACCGACGAATACAGCATCAACTATACCAAGCAGTCCGGCTCCAAGGGTGCGCCTCTGAATGTCTACAACAACCCGCCATCGAGTCAGAACAGCTTTTGGCTCTGGCCGGCATGGAATGTCGAGAATCTGGCCTTTCTGTCGAACACGCAGATCGGCGACGCCTCCTATCTCAGGACCAAACTTTTCTACAACAAGTTTTACAACGCGCTCTCGGCGTATGACGACATCACCTATAGGTCGCAATCGAATCCCGGCCGCTTCAACAGCCAGTATAACGACAACGCTCGCGGCGGCTCGGTCGAGGCCGGCACCGAACTGATTCCGATGAACACGTTGAAGGCGGCATTCCACTATCGGCAGGATTTTCATACCGAGCAGAATGACAACCGTCCGACCAGTCCTGTTTTTAATACCACCGAGCCGTGGCAGCATCAGAACCAGACGACGTGGTCGGCGGCGCTGGAAGACACTTTCCATGTCACCCCGAACGTCGATTTGGTGGGGGGTGTCAGCTATGACAAATATCAGATCGACAAGGCTGAAGAGTACGACGACATAAGGGGACTATACGAGTATCCCAAAGGCGGCGCCGATGCCTTGAATTGGCAAACGGCAGCGATCTGGCGTTACAGCGAGGCCAAGCAGGTCTATTTCAGCGTATCTGACCGCGCGCGCTTTCCGACCATCTTCGAGCTTTACAGTCAGCGCTTTGGCAATGCGATTCCGAATCCCAACCTGGGTCCGGAACGCGCCACCAATTACGAACTTGGCTGGAAGGGTCAGATTGTTTCTAACCTGAAGGGAACGGCTGCGATCTTCTACAGCGACGTGCGCGATCTGATTCAGGCGGTCCGTGTCAGCCCGACACAGTCGCAGACGCAGAACATCAACCAAGGCCACTTCTACGGTTTCGAGATGTCGTTGGAAGCGCAACTCTCCGCGCAGTTCATGATCGGCGGCAACTACACCTTTATCGAGCGAAACGTCAGCGACGTATCAATTCCCGGATTCAGGCCGGTCGGGGTGCCGACCCAGAAGGCGTTTGTCTATGCCACATGGCGGCCGATCGAGCCGCTTGCTATCACGCCGAATCTGGAGGTCGCCAGCGACCGCTGGAGCGATGTCCTCGTCGGCACGCAGGGACCGAACGCGCCGATCCGCGCCGCCTTTCCCGATCTCTATATCCGCACCGGGGCCTATACGCTCGCCAACATCAACGTCAACTACCAGGTCACCGAGAATGTCGAGTTGGCCGGCGGCGTGAGGAATCTGCTCGACCAGAACTACGAATTGGTGTGGGGACTGCCGCAGCCAGGACGCACCTTCTACGCGAAGGTGCGGGCCATATTTTAGCTTGGTGCGGCAGTGCGGCGAGAAGATGCATACTGGCCCTCAGGCGTGCGGCGCTACGAATGCCGACGCGTCATATTCATACAAATATAAATCAGGTAATGGTGACGAGAGGCAAACATGCGCAGGAAGATTTCATGGGGTCTGGCGCTGAGCGCGCTCGGCCTCGCCGCCGTTGCAGCCGGGCCGATCGAGGCACAGGAAGCTGCTAAGCCGCCGGTTTGTGCTGCTCCGGTCGTGCCGACAGGCGAACTGGCGCCCTGGACCACACCGTTCCAATTAAAGGCGGCGGAGACCGAGACGAGCACCTCACGCGCGCGCCTGCCAATCGGCCAGGCCGCAAGCCTCACTTTGCTGCAGACGCCTGATGTGCGTTACCCGCTGCGCCCGGAGAAGCCGGGCGGCTCGGTCAGCTATGGCGGTCTTGTGCTGATTTATGTGCACGAGGCCGGCACCTACCGGGTGGCGCTCGATTCGGCCGCCTGGATCGATCTCGTGCGGGACGAGCAGGCCGTGAAATCGACTGCGCATGGGCATGGGCCGAACTGCACCGGAATCCGCAAGATGGTGGATTATCCTCTCACCCCCGGCCCTTACGTCTTGCAAATATCGGCCAATGGCCAGCCGCAGATGACAGTGCTGCTCGCGCGCTTGCCCTGATCCCGTGCAGACGCGGCGCTTCTCATTCCTGTTGCTATCAGCGGGGTTCCTGCTGACAAGTTTGTTGTCAGCCGGATTTCTACCGCGAGAGACTTCAACATGGCGCTGGACGCTGCCTGCCGTCGTTTCGGCGCCGCCGATTCCAGCCGACAATCCCATGACCACTGTCAAGGTCGAGCTTGGGCGGCGTCTATTCTACGATGCTGATCTCTCGGCTAACGGCTCGATGTCCTGTGCCACTTGCCACGAGCAGAAGCACGCTTTCGCCGATGGCAATCGCACTCATCCTGGAGTGACCGACGAGTCCGGGCGACGCAATGTTCCCGGGCTGGCCAACGTCGCCTGGTTCATACCGCTGAACTTCGCGGATCCAGCAGCCACAACGCTTGAGACGCAGGCGGCGACCCCGGTATTCGGCGCTCATCCGGTCGAGATGGGCATGGCAGGGCGCGAAGCGGAGATCGGTAAACGGCTTGGACGCGATAGCTGCTATCAGACGATGTTCGCCCGCGCCTTTCCCGAGAACAGCGGTCGCATCGACTTTCCCAACGTGGCGCGTGCGCTGGCGAGCTTCGAACGTACGCTCATCTCTTATGGCAGCGCCTGGGACCGGCAGCAGCTCACTCCGAATGCACAAGCTGGTTCAGCGCTGTTCGCCCGCGATTGCGCGGCCTGTCATTCGGGAGCGAACTTCACGGATTTGTCCATGCACCGGCTTGGCCCGGCCGATCCCGCGCTCCCCGATCAGGGGCTGTTCGAGAAGACCGGGATCGACGCCGACCGTGGCAAATTCCGGACGCCATCGCTGCGCAACGTCGCGCTCACCGGCCCCTGGTGGCATGATGGATCGGCGCAGACGCTCGATGAGGCTCTCGCCAAGCACGGCCTGACGTACGAGGCAGCCGAGGCGAAACAGTTGATCGCCTTCCTCACGGCTCTGTCCGACACCGAATTCACCCAGCGCCAGTCGCTTGCCATACCTGAAGAGGCTTGCGGCAAGCGCCTCTAACGCACAGACCGTGCGAAGCGCTTTTTGCCTCCACCGATCAAGCAGTACAGTTAGCCGGTTCCTTACTGGACATAGTTATGAGCGAGCATTAGGCTTTGTGGCGAGGGGCGATCAGAGAACGAGACGAGTAGCATGGCTCCTCAGTTGCAGTATCAGGTCAGGTTCGATGTAAACGATTCGGTCATCGCGGAATCGATACGAAGAAACGTACAAGAACCGGCGCTAACGCGCCTCTTGGATATTCTCGCCAGACATCGCGCGGTGCCAAAATCTCAGTTCGATGCATTTTCCGAGTATGTCGCCGCAGCAGAAGAGTGCGGCATCGAAGGCTATCCGCTTTATCAATGGACCAAGGCAACGATTCAGAACCCGACAAAGAAGGAAAAATATCTGAAATCCTTCACGCTCTATGTGGAGGGTCAAGAGGTCTATGCGAAGGAGATCGCTGATAGCTTGGAGTCAGATCTGCAACCGCTTACTACTAGTGGGCTCATTACGCGAATATCCAAGTACGATACGAACCCCGAAAACAATCCTCAGCCACCACAGCGTGACACCAACCAAGGCTAATACGTCGCGGAGTGCGGACCATCCGGGCGTTTTCCGAGGCGGGCTGCCAGCAGCTAAAGCTTGGCGCGGCGCCCAGATCGTCCCAAAATCTTTGCGGGACGACTGGCGAGCAGTTCGGCCAGCCGCTGATCGTTGCCGTAGTCGAGTGGCCATTCCTGAACGCCGCCGAACTCATAAGCCACTGAGTCGGGCGCTGAGCTGATGTTCGTTAAGCGCTTCTTGAGCCAGTCAATCATCGTCACTTGGCGCCTCCATGATCGCGCTCTTCCAACTTTGCGGAGGAGAACATGCGTAGGCTTGAGTTCGTTCCCAAATTTTCGTTGCGAGAAGAAGGTTTGCAGGAGAAGGACTTTTAAGCCGATTCTTGCTCTTGGCGCCAATGCGCTGGGTTTGAGACGTCGGGGCCGGAACGGGTGAACCTTGCTTTTTTGGGACAGAGGAACGACTTTAGAATCATGAGATCGCTTGCAGAAAGTTCTACGTCCGCGGACGCGGCAGGGCCCATTCCGTTTGACAACAGCTATGCGCGGTTGCCGGAGGCGTTTTATCAACGCGTGAAACCGTTAGCGGTAGCAGCGCCGAAGCTCTTGCGCGTGAATGACGCGCTGGCTTGCCAACTGCGCATCGATCCAAAGTTTCTCGAGAGCCCGGAAGGCGTCGCTGTCCTCTCTGGCAATGAGATCGCGTCTGGATCCGAACCCATCGCGCAAGCCTACGCAGGGCACCAGTTCGGAGACTTCGTGCCCCAGCTCGGCGACGGGCGGGCCGTTCTGCTTGGCGAAGTCGTGGACGTTGCGGGCAAGCGATTCGACCTTCAGCTGAAGGGCTCTGGCCGAACCCGCTTTTCCCGGGGCGGTGATGGCCGCGCCGCGCTCGGTCCCGTCATCCGCGAATATATCGTCAGCGAGGCCATGGCCGCGCTTGGCATTCCTACAACACGCTCGCTCGCCGCGGTGTTGACCGGCGAAAACGTCATGCGCGAGCGGCCGCTGCCGGGCGGGATCCTGACCCGCGTTGCGTCGAGCCACCTGCGCGTCGGCACGTTTCAGTACTTTGCCGCGCGGGGGGACATCGAAAACCTTCGCGCGCTGGCCGACTATGCGATCGCCCGGCACTACCCGGAAGCGCGCTTGGCTGAGGACCCATATCGGGCTTTCTTCGACGCGGTCGTCGCGGCGTTGGCCCGGTTGTCGGCAAGGTGGATGCTTGTTGGATTCATCCATGGTGTTCTGAACACTGACAACACCGCGATTGGAGGCGAGACGATTGACTACGGGCCGTGCGCTTTCATCGACGCCTACCGGCCTGACAAGGTTTTCAGTTACATCGACCAGTTCGGACGCTATGCGTTTGCAAATCAGCCCGCCGCCGTGGGATGGAATTTGGCCCGATTTGGCGAGACATTGCTACCGCTGATAGCGGATGGCGGTGACAAGGCGATTGAAGCTGCAAATGCCTCGATCGCTAGCTTCGATGATCACTTCAATGCCGCGTACCTTGCAGGCATGCGTCAGAAGCTCGGCCTCGCGCGCGCGGTGGAAGGCGATCTCGAACTCGCGTCGGATCTCCTGGACCGGATGGCGGAGAATGATGCGGATTTCACGTTGACCTTCCGCGCCCTTTGCGAGGTAGCCGCCCATGCCAAAGGTGATGTAGACGTACGGGGGCTATTCACAGACCCATCCGCTTTCGACGAATGGGCTGGACGATGGCGGGAACGCCTGTCGCTTGAAGAGCGGTCGGCCGAAGCGAGGCGCGCCGAGATGCTTTCCGTCAATCCGATGTTCATCCCGCGCAATCACCGCATCGAAGCGGTCATTCGGGACGCTGAAGCGGGACGCTTCGAGAAGTTTCACGAACTCGTCGAGGTGCTGGCGCATCCCTTCGACGACCAGCCGAAGTTTGCTGACTATGCGAAGCCGCCCCAACCGGAGGAAGAAGTTCGGCAGACTTTCTGCGGGACATAACCGGTAGGATGCGCGCAGGGACTGCGCCTCCCGTTTCTTTCAGATGGGGGTAACTCTTGCCGGCGCAATTCGCCTAAGCACGACAGACACTCGGGCTTTGCGTAGGGAACTCTTGCAACATCCAAAAGTTGAAAGAGGCTATCACCGACCGCATGGCAACCTTCGTCGATCAGGTCAACGTACCGGCCCTCTTTTGATACCCCCAATTGGCGGTGGATATACCGGATGACTCTTGATCGACAGGGCCAGCCTGACCGCAAGCCGATCCCACGCGCCACCTACCGGCTGCAGCTCAACAAGGGTTTCGGCTTCGACCAAGCGGCGGCGCTCGCGCCTTATCTCGCCAGGTTGGGAATAAGCCACGTCTACTGCTCACCCTATCTGCGGGCTCGCCCCGGCAGCACGCATGGCTACGACATCGTCAGCCACACCGAACTGAACCCTGAGCTCGGAAATACCTCAGCCTTTGAGCGGATGGTTGCCGCGTTCCGGGAGAACGGTCTCGGCCAGATCCTTGATTTCGTCCCGAACCATATGGGCGTGGGCGGTGCGGACAATCCCTGGTGGCTGGACGTGCTTGAATGGGGCCCGGATTCGCAATTCGCAGGCTGGTTCGACATCGATTGGGAGTCGGATCGCCGCTACCTGCAAGGCAAACTGCTGGTCCCCTTCCTGGGCGAGCAGTACGGTGCTGAACTCCAGTCGGGTGCGCTCCAACTCAGGTTCGATGCGGAAGCCGGCTCGCTGGCCGTGTGGGCATACGACAACCACAAGCTTCCGATCAGCCCGCTTCACTACGAGCGCGTCCTCGGCGATAACCATCCGGACCTGGAGCGCATTGGCGACGCGTTTGCGCACATCTCGACATGGCGGCCGCATATCGTCCGCCGGGCTTCGGATCTCAAATTGGAGCTGGCCGGGTCAGTCAGAGAAAACCCCGATCTGGCGGTCGCGATCCAGGCCGCAGTGGACCGTTTCAACGGCGAGATTGGCGAACTGCAAAGCTGGTCGAAACTTGACGCGTTGATCCGCGACCAGCACTGGCGCGCAGCCCATTTCCGTGTCGCGGCCGACGACATCAACTACCGCCGCTTCTTCAACATTAATGATCTGGCTGGGATCCGGATGGAGCTCCCTCAGCTTTTCGACCATGCGCACTCGCTGGTGTTCCGCTTGCTCGAACAAGGAGTGCTCGACGGAATCCGGCTGGATCACGTCGATGGTCTTCTCGATCCGAAAGGGTATTGTTTGCGCCTGCGGGAAAAGGCGCCATGTCCGTTCTATCTCGTTGTCGAGAAGATCCTCGCGCCGCATGAAAACCTGCGTGATGACTGGGATGTCGAAGGGACGACGGGCTACGAGTTCGCTAACCTCGTCACCGGTCTGCTGAACGATCCTGCGGGTCAGGAGGACCTCACGCGCCTTTACGCCGACTTCACCGGTGAACGGGCCTCCTTCAGCGCCATCGTCCGCGATTCGAAGATGCGGATCATGGAGAACGAGATGGCGAGCGAGCTGAACGTGCTGGCCAGGGAGGCCGCGCGGGTGGCGCGCTCGAATCCGCGGACCGCTGACTTCACCAACAACGTCCTGCAACGGGCGCTAAAAGAAATTATCGCCGTCTTTCCCGTCTACCGAACATATGTTGACGGACGGAGCGTGCCCACCCAAGCAGACCGCCGCGATATCGATTGGGCCATGGCTCAGGCCCGCCGCAATGGTGCTGCCTTGGACCCCAGCGTTTTCGATTTCCTCCACCAACTCCTGACTTGCGACCTCGTTGCCGAGCCGCGTAGCGGATTCAGCCGCGTGGAGGTGGTTCGCGTCGCAATGCGCGCACAACAATATAGCGGTCCCGTGATGGCCAAGGGCCTCGAGGATACCGCCTTCTACCGCTACAACCGGATGCTGGCGCTGAATGAGGTCGGCGGCCACCCCGACCAGTTCAGCGTAAGCATATCCGCCTTCCATCACGCCAATGTCCAGCGGGCGAAACGAACGCCGCATGCCATGCTGAGTACCGCCACGCATGACACCAAGCGTGGCGAGGATACGCGGGCGCGGCTGGCGGTGCTGTCGGAGATACCGGACGAATGGGCCCAACACGTTGCACTTTGGAGCCGGATGCTCCGGGCACGCAACGCAGGAAATCCGGACGCGGCGCCGCCAGATCGCAATGACGAGTATGCGTTCTATCAACTCCTGCTCGGGGCATGGCCGGCCCAACTTTCAGCGGGCCAGCTCGATCCAGTGGAAGTGGATGCCTTTCGCCAGCGGATTGAAGGCGCCATAACGAAAGCCATGCGTGAATCTAAGGTCCATACGACCTGGGCTGCGCCAAACGTCGCATACGAAGACGCCGTATTAGAGTTCATTCGCTACGCGTTGGACACGTCGCGAACCAATCCCTTTCTGGAATCTTTTTCCGCGTTTCAGCAGCGCGTGGCTACCTTTGGCGCTCTCAACAGCCTTATTCAGGTTGTGCTGAAATTCACGGCGCCCGGTGTGCCCGATCTCTATCAGGGCGCGGAACTCTGGGACTTCAGCATGGTCGATCCAGATAATCGTCGTCCCGTTGATTACGACATCCGGAAAGCATCACTGGCATCCGTGGAATCGGGCAGGGGTGATCTTCCAGAGCTTCTGGAAAACTGGCGTGACGGTCGTTTAAAGCTCCGCCTCATTGCCGAGACGCTGGCGTTGCGCCGTCGCGAACCGGAACTCTTCATGCACGGTTCGTACGAAGCGCTCCACGGCACAGGTCCGCAGGCAGATCGCCTCTGTGCCTTCATGCGCACCAGCGAAGATAGCGCGCTGGTGACCGCGGTGGCTTTGTACCCCTCCCGTGGGCATGGGGCAGATACATGGGGCGACTGCACTCTGACTCTATCGTCTGAGGTCGTTCCGCAGCGATGGTCAGAGCTGTTCAGCGGACGTGAGTTCATACTGTCGCAAGGGTCGTTTCTAGCACGCGAGCTGTTCGCCAGCCTGCCGGTCGCGCTGCTCACGCCTTCTGAGAATTTGCCGCCCGCCTGAGCCTGTGGGCGTTCGAATTTCGTGTACAGATTGACATGACACATCGCCGCAAGCTGCCGCGTCGGGAACTTTTTAATGGCACGCCATTGTATCAGCTGCCCGCCTGTTCCTATTTCCTGCAGGAACGGCCAGTTCTGATCGACTCCCTTGAGAAGTTCCCATCAGGTGTGTGGAGCGGACGAAAACTCGGGGCAGTATCGCTGCCGCGGTTCGGGAGAGTACAAAAGTACTCGGCACAACGCTCAATTGATAAATCCCAATTGACACACTGTGCAGTGTTAAGCTTGAGACTGGCGCAGGAAGCTGAGATCCAAAGCCGTAACGATGATAAGCTGGTTCAAGACTGCGACCAATCCGCGCTCGGAATGGCTTTACTTTCTCATTTTTGCCGCAGCGTACTCCGTACTCTGCATTTTCGGCTTTCGCACGGCAAACGACAATGTCTTGTCGCTGATCTGGCCTGCCAACGCATTCATGCTTGGCATGCTCGTGCGCTTTCCTTTATTGGCGCATCCCCTGGGATGGGTCGCCTGTCTTGTCGGATTTGTTATTGCGGTTCCAGTTATCGAATACGGCCCTATAACGAGTGCAGGGCTGGCTGCATACAATTTCGGTATCGTGGCGGTCGGCCATGTCGTGCTCTCCAGGGTTGATCCGGCTGACCAGCGTTTGAAGCGTCGGACCTCGGTTTTTTACCTTCTTTTTGCGGTCGGCGCCGCATCCATATTCGCTGGAATTGTTGGGTCGATCCTGGTCGGTCCTTTATTCTATGATCCGGCAGCGGTCAGCTCTTTTCGATACTGGTTTTCAGTTGAGCTTATAAACCAGCTCGCCTTTTTGCCGATGATCCTGTCTTACCCGGAAGGCCGTAAATGGGCGCGCCTTCAACTGCCGCATTCGACCTTTCACGATCAAGCGCCGATTATTGTGTTGGTCCTCTCGGCCGTTACGGGACTCTTTTTCGGAGGAATGGGCGCCCTCGCATTCCCTGTACCAGCCCTTCTCTGGTGCGCAATTTCCTATCGCGTGTTCCTGACGGCCTTGCTGACCTTTGTCTTTTGCATATGGGTGATCATAGCGACAACTCTGGGCTACATTGACGTTTCACATGTCGACCAATCGCTCGTGTTGTCGATCAGCATGGGGGCTGCACTTATTTCTCTGGCCCCTCTCGTCATCTCCACGACGACTGCGACACGAAATGAAATGCTGAACCAGCTTAGACACCTCGCGGCTGAGCGTGAGATCGTGGCCAATGAACTCGATCACCGGATCAAAAATCTGTTCACGCTGGTCAACGGGCTAATCAGCTTATCAGTTCGTGACAAACCCGAGATGAAACCGCTGGCAGACATACTAAGGAGCCGGCTCACGGCATTGCATCATGCGCATGGTCTTGTCCGCACCGCGCGCACAACGTCGGTTGCACGGGGAGGATCGGTTTCATTAAAGGAACTTATCGGCGCTCTGCTTCGGCCTTATGAGAGTGCGGGAGACAAACATTTCACGGTCGGCGGTGATGACGCCCTCGTCAATGGTGGAACCGTTACACCGCTGGCTCTCGTTTTCCACGAGCTGGCGACTAACTCCACCAAATATGGTGCGTTGAAGCATGCCGACGGCATTTTGGGAGTCCATATCAGTCGCGATATCGACGGCCTGCGTATCAAGTGGACGGAAAAGGCTCCAGTGCAGACCGGCCATTCTGATGCGGCCGAAAGCGGCTTCGGATCGAAGCTTCTGGATCTAGCGATCAACCAACAATTGCATGGAAACTACGTCCGCGCTCGTACAGAAGACGGTTTGGATATCGAGATCATTCTGCCGAGCAAACTTTTCAGCGACGTCCCATCCAGTCTCCCGGCCTTGTAGATCAATCTGAGTTTCTTTGCCTGCTCTTGCGCGAACGTGCTCTGGCCAGAACCGTTCCGCACAAAGGACATAACATCGGAAGCGAATGCCAACACAAAGCAAGCAATGGGAAAAGCTATTACCATTGGATGGATAGGGTGGCCGGCTATCTGCGCGGTAGAACGTGGGTTGTCGGTTGCCATAGGAAACTCCCTTGTTGGACGGGCAACAATTTTCCTCGCGGTCCGCTCCTTTTCGAGGGTGTAAATTGCGGCGCCGATAGTCACGGGGACGGTTAGGACGCATGCGAGGGAGCGCGCGAGAGCGCGCGTCGGGAAGCGGGAGCGTTTTCGTTTGTTCTCGCTCTTTGGCTTTGACCGATGTTGCCGGTCGAAGCCTATAAAATATGTCCATCCGCGTGAGGAGGCCGATGCAATCCGGCTGGCGGTGGAGCCCGTGATGGTCTAAGAAACGATCAATAGCAAAAGCAACAGCCTGTCCCACGAACGGGCATCAACTTATCAGCCTTAAGAAATCAACGCCTTCTAGCGGTCCTCTTTGCTTGTCCTTGTGAACTCATCGCTCCTTTAACAACAACGAACCTAGGCGGTATTCGCTCATCATGCCGATTTTCAGTTACATCATCACAGACCTAGCCGAGCGCAAATCGAAACCCATCACGGTTCCCTTGCAGACCCATGAGGAGGCCGTTATGTACGGAACACTCTTGGCTCGAGAGATGCTGGGTGATACGCCCGACCTGACCGATAACGGGATGTGCATTACCATTCTGGACGATGTCGGTAAAACCGTCTCCATCCTGCCTTTTGGTTCTGTAAACTGATCAGAAAAGTGCTGAGATTAGTTTGACAAGTTGGGAGATTCTTTGTGTCGCTACAAGGAATCTTTTCTTGAGTTCCGATAAAGGAACCACCGCGACGTATGGACACCACTATCCTTGTCGGGTTCTTCGCAGCCTTTTGCACATCGATCTCGTACTTTCCCCAACTGAAGAAATGCTGGCAAACCGGCAAGGCGGGGGATCTGTCGCTCCTGATGTTCAGCATTCTTACCACCGGCGTGGGGGCGTGGGTGTTTACGGCGTTCTCAAGCGCGACGTCGTTATCGTCATCGCGAACGCCGTGAGCTTCTGCTGTCTGTCCGGCATATTGTGGTTCAAGCTCAGAGAGAAGTTGGATTCCGCTTGAACAGCCAGGTGCGGAAGACTCCCTTCTGGTTGCGGACCAGAAAATTGCCCGGCGTGTCGAAACTGCTGACGGTCGGGGTGAAGCTCTCTTCGGTTGCATCCAGCCGTCAGGACGACGATCGGCAACCCGCAGGCGTTCCCCCGCATTGCATGGATTTGGTCGTCAGCGCCGCGCGAGCGACCAGTCCGAACAAATGCCGCAATCTCGTTTGGAGATGGCCGTAAACCAAGTAGGCTCGCCAGCCCACCATGTCTATGAGGCAAGGGGGCATTTCGGATTTTCGTGCTGTTCCGGCAGAGGGAACTTGAAGCCCCGTACTGTTCCTTAAGCAACGTTTGTGACTTTGTTCCTGACACGTGGAAGAAAAGGCTCATCAATGTGCAGGTGGATCGCTTATCGAGGAGAGACTCGGGCTTTCGAACAATACGTCACAGAGCCCGTTCATTCTCTCATCGCTCAAAGTCTGCGCTCGCTTGAGGCCACCGCTCGAACGAACGGAGATGGATTCGGTCTCGGCTGGTACGGTATTCATCCGGAACCCGGTCTCTATCGGGAGACGCGGCCGGCGTGGTCGGACGAAAATCTGCGCTACCTCTGTCGCCATCTGCAGTCTCACATGTTTTTCGCTCATGTCAGGGCGGCGACCTGTACGGCGGTGACGCGGCAGAACTGCCACCCGTTCGTGTGCGGCCAATGGATGTTCATGCACAATGGCTTCATCGGTAGCTGGAACCGGCTCCGGCGGAGGGTAGAAAGTATGATTTCCGACGAGTTCTATCCTTCGCGGCTCGGTACGACCGACTCAGAGGCAGTATTCCTTGCCATGATGGGCGCGGGGCTTGTCGAAGATCCCGTGGGTGCAACGCGCCGGGTAATGTCCGAACTATGCAAGTTGGTGAACGAAGAGGATTACCGCGAGCCTGTGCGCTTTACATCGGCACTGACCAATGGTCACGACCTGTTCGCGTTCAGGTTTGCGGAGAACGATAGTGCCAACTCGTTGTATTACCGGACCGCCGGCGATGGACTTGTTGTCGCATCCGAGCCCCTCGATAGGGAATCCGGATGGGAGGAGGTTCCCACCAATCATGTGTTGATCGGAGCCGCGTCAGGCTCAATCGATATCGTTCCATTTCTCCCATCTGAACTAAGGCAGCTCGGGAAGGAACGCTGGTCGGCTCAAACAGTTGTCGCAGGCGCCGGTAAAGGTAAATAGGGCGCGAGGAGCTCCGACGACAACATATGTGCGGATATTCTGATCTTATCGCGCAACGGTTCGGGACAAAGCACGAGCAAATACAGATCGATGCAAACAAAGCGCTGGACACGCTCCCGCTTGCGTCGCGCCTCTCTGCGGCACTGAAAGTCAGCGGTGGCGGCAAGCACATCCTCAAAAAAATGGCTCGGCGCTATGTGCCGAGCGAGGTCATCGACCGATCGAAGGGGTACTTTCCACTGCCTTCCCTGCGTTACCTGAACGGTCCGTTCCTCGACTTCGTCCGCGATACGATGACATCCGCCAAAGCGAGGGAAAGAGGTTTGTATCGGTACGATTTTATCGATCACATGTTGCAACACCCCGAAGCTGAAATGAGCCCAAAGGACCACTCGCGCTTATGGCAGGCCGCTGTTCTCGAAGCGTGGTTGCAGGCACATGCAGCTTGATCCGAAAATACTCAAAACGCTGCGTCTCAACCTCAGTCGCGACGGCGGTCACCTCATCATCCGATCGGCCGCTGGGCGTAAGGAAGTCAGCGAGTATTCGTTCGGTATCGAGGAGGAATACTTCCTGGCGGACAGAGAAACCTTCGAAGTCGCAATGCAGACGCCCAATGAGCTGTTCGAGGCTGCAAATTGGTCCACAGGCGGCCTGACCACGCGGGAGATGTTGCAGGCTCAGCTCGAAGTCGCCACGAACATCCATGGTGATATCAATGACGCTCGCGAGGAATTGAAGTTTTTGCGTCGCGAGGTTGCGGCCGTTGCATCTCAATATGGATTCATCATCATGGCCTCGGCTACGCACCCGACAGCTTCCTGGCGGCTTTCGCAGCCCAGTCCGAAGGTGCGTTATGAAGAGATGATCGAAGATTTCAAAGCGGTTGGACATCGGAACATGTTGTGCGGGATGCACGTTCACGTGCAATTGCCCGACGCGGACCGGCGGTTCGCGGTGATGCGTGCGATGATCCCCTACCTCCCGATTTTCATTGCACTCTCGACCTCCTCTCCCTTCTGGAATTCGGCCGACACGGGCCTGAAGGGCTATCGACTCGCCGCTTACGACGAGTTACCCCGCAGCGGCCTTCCTGAACTATTCGAGAACAAGCAGGAATTCGAAGAGTACGTCGCTGCCCTCGTCAAATCGGGCGTTATGCCGGACGAAAGCTATGTCTGGTGGGGACTGCGTCCATCTTCACGACACCCGACACTGGAGCTGCGTGCTCCTGACGTGTGCACTTACGTTGACGACGCTGTGGCAATCGCGGCGCTATATCGCTCCCTTGCGCGTTACCTCTACGAGCGGCCCGAGCTGTCAAAACGAGTGACGGGTGTCGATCGTGCGATCGCGGTCGAGAACAAGTGGCGAGCCCAACGTTATGGAATAAGCTGTATGTTTGTGGGAAAAGACGGTCCGGTCGAAATTCACGACGTGCTATCGACGCTGATTGAGCAAATTTCCGAAGATGCGGCGAAGCTTACGTGTCAACGGGAGTTGGAGGACTGCAAGAGAATACTTGAGCGGGGCAGCTCCGCCGATGCCCAGCTACGGATACACCGAGACAACGCACTCAATTTGACTGAGGTTAATCGCTGGATCGCTGAAACGACGACGGCCGGCCAGATGGGAGCGGCGTGCTCGGCGATCGAGAAGGTGGTCATTTAAGGATCTCGGCAAACAGGATCGAAGATGAGCAAACCCCTTGCCGCTTCTTGTTTTCGACCGGCGATCAGTGAGTTATTCGACGAATTCATGGACGGCAGCGCGTCAAGCGTCGAGAAAAAGCGTGCGGCGCGGATCACCTGTCTCTTCTCTTTTACACCAAGGTTTTAGTATGTTGGAGTGACTTAAATTGCTCTGCCTTCCCGAACGCCAAATTCCAGGTAGTGGCAACCCGCACCTATGTCACTCAAATGTGCCAGATCGGCATGCTTCTTCTTGTAAGATTTTGCATTGAACCTGTCCGGTAACGCGCCAAGCGAATATGAACTGAAAAAATTGACTCCTGCATCCAGCAGTTCTTTCTCACGACACAGAGAGATGTCCTGGCCGTGGAAGTATACGTCGGCCAAACTTGTCAGGCGCGTCATACCCTCACGGTGAAGATTTTCGACTTGCTTGCCAGGAATTTTCCATCTGACACTTATTCCGAGCGCATCCAACTCTGATGCGGCATAGCGAGCGAAGTCATAGGCCTCGTCTGAGTAGGGATCCGAGTCGTAGTGCTTCCACAAAGCTATCACGACCTTTCGGATTCCGAACGGGCGACAAAAATCAACCCATTCACGTCGATAGACCTGATAGTATAGCCGGTCCAGAAGAGATCCGTGGCAGTTTGTCAAAAATTGCAAAAAATCGGGAAACTGAAAATCCGGAAACTTCGCGTCGATGATTATCTTTGTGTCTGGTAGAATTTCTAACAGTCGTTCGACCATATCGAACGTAACAGGATTGAATCTTTCGAACACCCGCAGGCGCTGAAATTCATCCTGAGTTATTGATGCGAACTTCTTTTCTACCCCGTAGAATCTCCTTTCAGCTTCGTCGTGAGCCAATGCGAAGCCGTCAGCCAACTTGACGCAATCGAGCTCGATCTGCCTCTCGCCAGACGCGAGCGAAGCAAGGACTGCTTCGATCGAATTCGTTTGTGTATATCCGTCTATCTGGCCTCCGCCGTGGATGATCGTCTTTCCTGCCATCACCAACTGCCTTTGATTACTTCCGCCACGTTTGATTGACTATGAGCGCGCGAGAAGCCTTCATTTACGGCCACGAAGCTGGCAGGCGTAGTATAGAGCCAGATTCGTGAGGCTCTCCGGATTCGTCTCCGGCAAAGCATGTGTTGGACGCGGTGCCCACGATTGAATGATCGCCTGTTGGGGGCGAAGCTTATGGTCGTCCTCGAAAAATTTGATATGGCTCTTCGCGTTGTCGATCCACTCTCTGTTGGTGCGGTCAGTCGGTAGTCCGTTATAAATTATGCCGACAGCTCCTACCAAGTTCTCTGCACGCAAGGCCTCCAGCTGATCATAAAAACGTAGCGCAGCGGCTACCTGTTGTGAGCCGGCGGAAAACGGTACGTCCAACTGCATGAACGAGATACGTGATCCCAGACGTTCGCGAAGCCCGCGAAACCATCGTCGCGTCTCACTTTCCCATTCCGGCTGATATGCGACGCCGCTCGGTTCGATATCTCCGATCATCACCGTCGGGAATTCGTCGCGATAGACCCGAAGCACGGGCATCACGAGATCGATGACCCCCTCTACCGAGAGCCGGCATCCGGGTTTCTTACCGGGAAGCCCTTTGTAATAGCGCCCGAACCAGAGTGGTTCATCCATTGCGACATACGCGATCGAGCCTCCTGCCTTCTTGACTTTTTCTGAAATCAACTTCGCACGGGAGATCGTCGAGTAACCTTCTACCCCAGGTCCCCCACATGCCGGCTTCGCCACCGGGGTGTTCATTACTCCCGCTTCAACCGCGATCGAAATATGACGACTACTGAGATTCTCCACGATCAGGTTCACTTGATCCTGAGGGGCATGTTCGAGATACGAGCCGTAGAGCTTGAAAACGCTTATGACCTGAGCCGTCTTCCGCCAAGGGGCGTCAGATTTGAACATATCCAGAAAATCAACTGCGCGATTGAGGGGAGAGGGAGGGACGGAAGCTTGAGGCGCGATCCAGATCTCGGTTGCTGATAGGATGCCAAAGGCTCCTGAGAACAGCAGTAAGAGAACTGAAATTGTTGAGCGAACGAAAAGCCGCTGCTTTCTCATTTCCGTATCCGACGATCGGGACGGGTCCAAGCACTTGGCCCAGGTTGGAACGCTTAATACTTCTCCAGTTGCGCACGCAGATGATCGATCTTGTTCTTCATCGACGCGATCGTATCGTTATCAATCTTTCGCAAATAGCCTTTAATATCGGTCGTAGAAATATTCGATGTTCGACTCACATAGGTCACGATGCAGCCGGTTTCCGCAGACAGATGATCGAATTTTCCAACCCAATCGTCGCCCATGGCGAATATTCTGACGTCGTGCTTTTGGATATCGCTGCATTTTTGCTCCCATGTCATTTCGGGTATCACCAGATCGACATACTTGCAGCTTGAAAGGATCTCTGCGCGTTCGTTGTAGCGGATTACAGATTTCTTCCCTTTGATATCGTTGAATTCGTCGGTGGAACATCCAACGATCAAGCGGTCTCCAAGGCTTCGCAGGCGCTGCAGCAGGCGAACGTGGCCCACGTGAAACAAATCAAAGGTTCCGTAGGTGATTACGTTGGTCATGTCGAATCACCCCTCTTTGAGTTGAAAGTGGCATCGGTGGCGAGCAGACAATCCTCGTAGATCTTACGAACTGCCGGATCGGAACATTTTACACTATCGATGAATCGCCGCAGGTGAACCGCCCGTTTCGCCTCCTTCTCAGTACTGATCAAAACATCCAATTTTACGCTTGGAAATAAACGTTTCAAATCCAAGACCCAGAAGCTTTGGTCAGCCCCGGTCAGGGTGACTTCGCTAAACCCACCTTCGCAGACCATCTTCGCAATGGTGTCGAAGTTTGCGTCAGCTGACGCTTCAATCCGCTGGCCCGCACCCGGTACAAATTCAGCAAGCCGCGTTCGGCTCAAACTCGGTGGTATGCCTCTTACACTCGTAGACAGTAAAGCATCATAGTCAAATTCGAACTTCTCCCAGTCGGACCCCATCAACTTGAGCGCGACTTTATCGTGGGAATGAACAACGATATTTTTGGCCACGTTCCCGTACTCGTGCCAGATGTCATCCTCGTAGTTGCTAAAGACACGAGCGCGAAAGGAATCCAAGTGGACAAAGGTGCCCGGCCTCACCCATGCTTCGGGAACTTCCTTTGTATGGTACATGCCCCAGTTTGACAGGTTTCTTATAAAGCCCGCTTCATCAACGCTTGTGTAGAATACGTCTATCTGCGCCCATGGCACTACGACCTGTATTCCGTCTGCGAGTTCGATGGAGGCATTACGGGAGTTTGCGTCCTGCTGTAATGCCAGGATGTGGTACCCTCCGCCGGCATAGGGCGCTGCCACCGGCCAGCAAGCGTAGCCGCATTCTCGCAGTAGCGGCAGGATCCTGTCTTCGAAAATCTTAATCTGATCTTCGAAAATGATAACATCCAGATCATCATTCCACGGGGGCATACGACCATTTCGGACGTATCCGACGATTGCGCCAGCGAACAAGAAGTATTCGAGCTTATGGCGTTCGAAGATGCGCAGGACCTGTTTGTAGATCTCCTTGGAACCGTCGGTCAGCTGTTCGTATTTCGCATTGGATATCCCAGCGATCGAAGTTCGGATTGCCGGAAGCGAACTATTGAATAGAGGTGCGGCTAGATTCACGTGTGAACTCGCTTACTCATACTCGCCAGGACGATCTTATGCTTTAGGTGTTGCTGAGAGTCGCAAAGGCCGATGGCTGCGGACATGAACCGGATGCCTTGCTTTCGGTTTGAAACTTGCTCATGGAAAGAAATGATCCGTCCCTCCGTGCCTTAGACCGCCACCGCCTCAGACTGCCGACGATCGTAAACAGTAGGTGAGAATTCCTTCCAAAGGCTCAGGTGAGCGTCCAGCATTTCGTCTTCGCTCCAGGGCTGTTCAATGGATCGGTTTGTTGCGATCCATTGCTGCTCGTTTCCGACCAGATTCGACATGAGACCTGCCAGGGACCGGCCGTCACGTGGCAAGAAAGTAAACCCGTTCTTTTGCGGGATCACTCGTTCCTTCAGACCCGCGATTGCGGAAGCGATGACCGGCCGGCCGAACATCCACGCTTCAGAGACAACGAGACCAAAGATCTCCCACCACGTCGACGGAACGATCACCCAGTCAACCGATGCCATCCTTTCGGCCAACTGATCACGACCATAGGCTCCATTCTCACGCACGGTGATCCTGCCGAACTGGGACTTGCGGAGTTCTTCGACCTGCTGATTGATCCGATCCAGATAGGCACTGGATGCGTAGTGCTTATTGCCGCCATTTATTTCGACGACGATGCCTTGTGCCGGAAGCCGCTGCTCTCTACCAAGCAACAGAAGGGCATCAAATATGACGTCTACGCCCTTGTTGTCGATGAATTGTCCGAAAAAGCCAAAGCGATTGACCTGCCGCGAATGCTGACTGCGGTCGAATGTCGTACCAAGGTTTGTTTGGCCATTTGGTATGACGACGCACTTCTCCTGAGGTAGCCCCCACTCAACGTATCGTTCGGCGATGAACTCGGATGGAAAAACAAAAACGTCACATTCCCCGAGAGCGGCCTTCAGACGAGCGGCTCGCAGCGTCACAAACTCGGGGCGAAGGTCCGGGAAACATTTGTTGCACGAAACAGGAGAGGCCGATCGACAGAGATCGCGTGAGCCTCTCTTCACCATCTGGCCATCCGCCATGCATATCGCCATCATCTCATGGAACGTAAAACAGATGACTGCGTCAGGCGCCGCAATCCTGGCCGCACGAATCGATTCCACGCCGACGCGGTGGTAGTGATGGAAGTGGATGACGTCTGGTTTGATCCGCTCGATCAATTCACGAAAGAACTGGATCGAGCGCCAATCTCCAACTGAAAGGTGGAGGAAATCGTAGTACTGCGGGAAATAAAAGTACTGCCGTTCTTCGCCCTGGACAGGGACGATGGGGGCGCCGGGTTTGCCGTAGATCTGATCGTGATTGGCTTCGAGCGCTGCGATAAAATAGGCATCGTGTCCTCGCTTCAGGCTAGCCTGAAACATCTCGTATGCCACCTGCTGAGCGCCACCCGGCGCTATTGAAGGATGAAGATAGCTAACGTAGACAATTTTCATGGCGTCCGCCTGCTTGTCTTAGCGAGATGCTTGTCGAAGTAAGCGCCATGTTCGGCGGTGAAGAAGTAGCGGTTCGCCATGGAGGCGCCGCGATATTCTTCGCCGCGAGCGCGCGAACCCTGTCCTTCCAAATGCACAAGGCGGATTTGCGGGTGTACGCAAACAGGCCCGTTCGAAGCGTTCCAACGCAGTGATAGGTCGGCGTCTTCGTAGTGGCCATAAATGTAGCGCGTAGAAAATCCTCCAAGCTTTTCAAACATTGGCTTTTCAAAAGCCATTACGGCGCCGGTTATCGCGGGTACAGCCCTGGGCTTCTGCCATTCTGGTTCGGAAAATGGCACGCCCTTGTCAAAATGTTCGACTCGCAGCAGGCGTCCGTATGGTGCCAGCACCGAGTCGTCGGTGCGGTTCAGAGAATTGCGTCGGACGAACTCATCTTTATCGATGAACATGCCTGAATGCATGAGATTGTGATCGTCATAGAACAACAATCCGCCCCAGAGCGTCTTTCCCAGCTTGGTATCCGCCAGAACTTGCTTCATCTGGCGTGCATAAGCGGGGATTGCATATACATCGGGATTGATAATGAAGATGCGGTTGCTTGCGGCGTGATCGATGGCTGCATTGTTTGCGGCGCCAAAGCCTGCGTTATCTCCCAAAGCAATGACAGTGATCATCACGTCATAAAGGTCCGACATGAGGCGCGCGTACCGCAACACCTCGTCCGCGTCCTCGGGCGAGTTGCAGACGTAGATCCATTCGCCGAAATCGATCCCCGCTTCCCGGAATAACATCGGCTGAAGCTTAATCGGCTCGGTCGAGCCAAAGAGCACCGTCACAAATGAGCTTGATACCTTGCGCGGCCTGAATCGCTCAACGTAAGAGTTAGACACGGCGGATGCGACATGAGAGCGAAACAGCTGAATGAGAGCTGTTCCCGAAGCTCCGCATAGAAAGCTATTCAGAGACGCTTGTTTTCCAGAATGAGATTCACAGGTAGCGATGATCTGCAACAACGTATTTAGAAGACGCTTGTCTGACACGATATCTGGAGTAATTTTTGTCTGGAACGTCCCAGTCAGGGAGGCCACCTGAAACAGAAGTGGCTGCTTCAAAAGAGACTTCGAGGGAGACTGACCGAACCCAACAAACCCATAGTCGTAGGCGCCCTCGCGGATGTGTTGCTCGACGTCTTTCCGGGCTTGCCTAAAACATGCGGTTCGCGGTAACTCGACAGTGAAATCGCCCCCGATCAGCTTCATTCGCGGAGTTTCACAGCCTTCATCCGCGAGCCAGCCGATGATTAGGCAGAACCCTGACTCTGAGACCAAGTATCGTTCGACCGAGCATGCCACAGCGCCCGGCTCGCGGCGGATAGTAGAATGCTTGTTCTCGTCGATGCCGAATCGCAGATAGTGATCGAGCGCGCTGGCGGCTTCGCCCGATGTTAACGCGTGGCGCGCGTGTGGATTGGATTCCAGATATCGAGATTCGTCAAAATTGCGAAGAGCTACAGGAAGCAGCGGCGCTTCTAACATGTTCATCCCTCAAAAAGCTTAGCGGGGCGGAGCGGGTAGCGCCAACCCGCGGTAGCCGCGCGTGACGAAGTCGTCGTGCGCGTGTTTCTCCTCTTCATTGAGCTTGCGAACGTGCATGTAGCGGCGGGCGTACCACCGTGCATCTACGCCAGGGTTGGACGGCAGCCTGCCTTCTGCGTATCCGAAGTTTTCGAAGTGCTCCGCAGCGCTGGCTATCTTGCCTTCAAGCATTGCTTGAGCAACGTCGGGATAGGTCTCAAGATACCATTCGCTGTCTACAATCGTCGGAGAACCGAGACGCCCCTCAAGGTATCCTACCGATCTGAAGTGTGCCCACCCCGATGCAAACCGGGTGCTGCTGACAGCGGCCGCGATGTCAGGGTAAGTTGTGAGATACCAATCTTCGTCGAAATCCCAGGAGGAGATGTACAAATCAAGAAGACCGGCCAGCGTCTTCCGAGGGAGCCTGACCTCGTCTGCGTCGGTATTGAACTGATCAGGCAAATCACCAAAGGCGACCCGGGGATGCGGGATATTCACCATTCGAACCCGTCCTCATTGCAATTCCTCAACATGTGCGCCGCGGTGTCCGCGCAGATCACGAAAGCAAATCTCAAGGCTCGACTCCTGATGCGCTTTCCCAATGTTGGTGATGATGAAATTCGGTGTGTTGTTAAACTGCTGTCATCGATAGTTCACACAAGCTGCGTTTCCGTTCACAAAATAGAAGTGCTTTGATTCACAAAATAGAAGTGCTTTGATTACAATCCGAACCTCGATGGACCTCCTCACTGCTACTCATGACGCCTCGCCATCAAAGGTCTCAGGCCGTCAGCCGAGCACAGTGGACAAGGTGAGGCGTGTGGATAAAAGACGCTATCCCTGTCGAGCCGCCGCGGTCCTCGTCCATGTCATGCCGCCGGCGAAGGATATCTTCGCAGCCGGAAAATTCCGGCCACGAAGGCAAGGCCAGCGGGTGCACACCAGCTTTTCCGTGGCATGTGCGATCGTCAGATGTGCTCAGCCTTGCGCTGTGCTTTCGCTGGAATCCAGCAGACGAAATTGATCTTTGCTGAAGCTTCCAAATGTGGCGATGACGATTGATCGGATCGAAGCTTCGGCCTTCAAGAGCATTTCCTCAAATTCTCCCTCGGGGGTGGATTCCGCAACTACTCCGCCTCCCGCACCGATAGAGAACCGTCCATCTGTCAGCACGATGGATCGGATCACGATACTCAGATCAGCAGCGCCATCATCACCCAGCCAGCCGAGTGAGCCAGAATAGATACCTCGGGCGCGCTGCTCCAACTGATCGATGAGCTCAAGAGTGCGGGATTTGGGCGCTCCGGTCATCGATCCGCCCGGAAATGCGCCGCTGCGCAGCACGTCAATGAGCGTATGCTCCGGTTTCAGAACGCCGCGTATCGTACTGACCAGCTGGTGGACGGTCTGATATGTTTCGACGTCAAACAAACTTGGCACCGATACGGTGCCGGTCTCACAACAGCGGGACAGATCGTGACGCAAGAGGTCGACGATCATCCCGTTCTCTGCCCGGTTTTTCTGATCGGTCCGCAGCATTTCGACCAGCTTCTTGTCTTCAATCGGATCGGCGGCGCGCCGGATCGTTCCTTTGATCGGCTTTGCTTCGATGTTGCCGTCTGCATCGACGGCAAGAAATCGCTCAGGCGAGGCGCTCAGGACTGCTCCGCCGGGCCATTTGAGAAACGCAGCAAACGGCGCGGGATTGACGCCTCGCATTGCGCGATAAACTCGCAGTGGCTCAACTGTGGCGGTGCAGGAAAGCTCGCTGGTCAAACAGACCTGATAAGTCTCTCCTTGCGCGATCAAATCGAGACAGCGGGCGACCTTGGAGAGATAGCTCGCTCTTCCATTCTTCATGGCGAACGCGAGCGGACTCCGGTCGATCACGTCAGGGAAATTCAGGGGCGGGCGGTTCGCCGATTCGATCCGCTTAAGTGCGGAACGAATCCAATGCTGCGCGCGGTCGGCTTCCCCGGGGCTATCGATCGCACATATGTAGGTTTTTTCGTCGAGATGATTTACGGCGATGAACCTGTCGGAACGGATCCACAAGGCGTCGGGTGTTGCAGCCCGCCGCGTGGTCGGCGAGCCGCAATCATGTCGCAGCTCGTAACCAAACCACCCGACATGACCGCCGACGAAAGGACATGGCGGCGGCGATTGCGGCCGGCTCGGATGCTCCCTTTGAAGATACTCGAATATATCGACGTTCTCGGTTCGGCGCCCGCGAGCATCGTCGATAAGGATCGTTCGGTCGATGCTGTTATACTGCACCGTTTCCGCATGTGGCCCCGATGCATCTCCCATATACGACCATTGTGACAGCGGCGACCCCGCAAGATTGCTGTCGAGCCAAAAGGCAAAGGGCTGATCGGCAAAGAGCGAACAGAACACCGCTTCGGTGTCAATCGCGCGCGAGATTTCGAGCCAGAATGCTTTGCGAGACGTGGCAGTAGGCACCGTCGTACGCCGCTTGTCCGGCCTTGCGGGCGGTGGCGTTGAGGTTTTTCCCATGAAACGAAAGGAAAGGTCGCGAAAATTTCGTAGCAAGACCCGGCCGTCTTCTGTGAGAAACGATTCCGGATGAAATTGAACGCCCCATTGCGGCCGCCCCCGACGAGCGATGCTCATGACGAGGCCATCTTCGGTCCAAGCAATTTCCTCAAGAGTGGACGGGAGAGGACGCTGGACCACAAAAGAATGATAGCGGGCCGCATTGAACAATGGTGGCATGTCCGCGAAGAGGTCGGACCCCCGGTGCACGATTCTGGATGTGCGGCCGTGGACGAGAGATGGAGCCCGCGCCAACGATGCGCCAGACGCGACGGCAATGCCCTGATGTCCCAAACATACGCCAAGCAAGGGAACGGCGGCCGCTTCGATCGCAGCCTTGGATAAGCCGAAATCCGCCGTCCGGTCGGGCCGCCCCGGGCCTGGCGAGATAATGATATTATCGAATCGTCTTTGCGAGAGTTCGTGCCATGTCATCGCATCGTTGCGGACGACCAGGGGTTCTTCCTGGTTTATCTCTGCGATCAAGTGCACCAGGTTGTAGGTAAACGAATCGTAGTTGTCGATTATCAGCGTCCTCACCACATGACCTCGGCATGCACTGGTTCCCGCACGGAGGGCCGGCGAGGATTGATCGATCCAAAATGATCGCAGGAAGGTTAGAAACGATACATTTATTTTCCGCGAAGTCTCGCCGCTACTGGCGGTGTGCCATACGAACCTCTTATATGCTTATTTTGCTTCCGTCGGGACGATAAACCATATCTCGTCTCGGGAAGATCGATCATGCTTTCGATAGGGCGCCAGGCATCGCGCAAAAACCTTCGAAGGTTTGAAGCTTTGACCTTGCTTTGATGCTCGATATCATAATTCTGCGGGGGGTGGTTCAGATTGGAGAGCGAATTCTATGCCTAAAGACATGATTCTTCATCTGGAGCGCGATCCCTCGCGGGATATCGCCCGTGATTTTGCTGCTTCGGTAGCCGAACTTTTCTCCGCCCATTTGACGGCCGTTATATCTAACTTCGAAGCGAACATTCCCGCGGATGCTCTTGGCGATATATTTGCCGAGAGTGAAGCAGAGGCGCGCGGTGCAATAGAGCGTTTTGAACTGGCTATGAAACGCGGCGAACTCTCAACTGAATCGCGTCTCGTTTTAGGAACACCTCAGACGTTTTCAGAAGTGGCGCGGTGTTTTGATTTAAGTATCGTCATGCAATCCGATGATCACAAGGGCATCAATAACAGCATTCTAATTGAAACGACGCTCTTTGATTCCGGCCGGCCGCTTATTATCGTTCCCAGCAACCAGCGGGAAGTTCTGAAGCTTGAGAAGGTTGTGTGCTGTTGGGATGGAAGTCGCACCGCGGCGCGTGCCATCAACGATGCGTTGCCGTTTCTGAAAAAAGCCAACGCTGTTGAGCTGCTTATTGTTGAAGATGAAAAGACCGCGAATAAGCAGGTACTTCGAGGAACTGAAATCGGCCAGCATCTCGCTCGACACGATATCAAGGTCAACGTGAAAACGATACCGGCAGCCGATAGGGACGTCGCGAATGCCATTTTGTCGTATGTTGCTGGCGGTTCGACGAGCTTGCTCGTGATGGGCGGCTATGGACACTCTCGCCTGCGTGAATTTGTGTTCGGTGGCGTGACGCGCGGAATGCTCTCGGCGATGACCGTTCCCGTTTTCATGTCGCACTAAAGTGGGATCGGATACCTTGAGACTTGCGGTTGGCCCTCAATCACCAGTCCGCTAAACTGGCTTTAATCCTGCGGCGCGAAGGCTTGCCTGCAGGATGTGATTGAGGACCTCCCGTTAACAAGCTTATGCAAAAAAGGGGCACCCTGCGGGGTGCCCCTTGCATTTGCGATGGTCCATTTTCGAATGGTCATTCAATCCGCCCAATTCTCGTCCTGCGCTCGTACGCCGAAGTGACTTCTCGTCTGCAGTCGCAATCTAAAATGCGTCTAGTTGTGTCGAGCAGGAGCAATTCCGAATCGTGAATCTGCACGCGCACCAAAGTGGAAGTAGTAGAAGGCCTCTCACAACTTTTGATAGTTTCTAGTTCCCGATCCTTTCGTCAGAATCATTTCTCATGTTACGAGCCCGCTGGGGTTCGGATTGCTTAGCGAATAGGGGGACGGGGACCATGCGAGAGCTCTCAGCCAAGACGATCGTGAGCATAGCGTCGCTGGGGGCGGTGAGCTATTTCGTCGTCTCTGTGGATTCGTCCGGCGTCATTCAAGCCGCGCGCGCGCAGCAGTCCAACTTGCCGCCTGTGACGATTGTCGCACCCAAGCCGAAAGCACAACAGTCGGCCAAGCGGTCACGAACCCGAACAGCCAGTCCCGTCCAGAGACGGGTGGCCGCCACCCGCGCCGCGCGAGACGGCGCCTGTCCCTTACGTGGTGCCTTCAACTGGTACGGTCGGCACCGTGCCGCCCGTCTACGCCGGTGGCCAGGTTGCAACAGGCGCAAGCCTTGGAATGCTCGGCAACCGCAGCGTGATGGACACGCCGTTCAATCAGACGAGCTATACTGCTGAACTCATGGAGAATCAGCAAGCGCGGACGATTCGCGATGTGCTGGCTAACGATCCTTCGGTCAGGGCTATTCAACCGGCCGGCGGCGGCGCCGATGGTCTTTTTATCCGCGGCTTTTACTATGACAGCGGCGATTACGGCCTGAACGGACTCTTCGGAATCGCACCATACTACTCCACGAGGGCCAACTTCGTCGAGCGCGTCTGGCCTGCCCCTATGAGGTGGTCCGGTTTCAGTCTTAATGCATAATCGGCTTTTCGGCCATTGCTTGCGCTGCTGGCGGAAGCGATCCGGCTGGCTTTGAAGGCCAGGCGATGGCCTCTGGCGCCGGCGGTTTATATCCGAGCGATGAGTGTGGTCGCTCGGTGTTGTAGTAGCGCCGCCATGCCTCGATGATGACCTTGGCCTCGGCGAGGCTGTAGAAGATCTCACTGTTGAGCAGTTCGTCGCGAAGCTTCGAGTTGAAGCTCTCGCAGTAGCCGTTCTCCCAAGGGCTTCCGGGCTCGATGAACGCGGTCTTGGCGCCGACAGCTGCAATCCACTCTCGCACTGCCTTGGCGATGAACTCCGGCCCGTTATCAGAACGAACGTGGCCGGGCACGCCGCGTAGGATGAACAGGTCCGACAAGACGTCGATGACGTCGGTCGAGTTGAGCTTGCGATCAATCCGGATCGCCAGACATTCTCTGGTGAACTCGTCGATGATGTTGAGCATGCGGAACTTCCTGCCATTGTGGGTCCGGCCCTCGACGAAGTCATAGGACCAAACATGGTTTGGATGCTCGGGCCGAAGCCGGACGCACGATCCGTCATTCAGCCAGAGTCTGCCTCTCTTCGGTTGTTTCTGAGGAACCTTCAGCCCCTCCCGCCGCCAGATACGCTCGACACGCTTGGCATTCACCGTCCAACCCTCGGACCGCAGCATCGCCGTGATCCTGCGATAGCCATAGCGGCCGTAGCGTAAGGCCAGACTGATGATGTCGGTCGTCAATGCCTCTTCATCCGGTCGGCTTTGCGGCTTCTTGCGCTGGGTCGAGCGATGCTGGCCCAGAACCTTGCAGGCAAAGCGCTCCGAGACGGAGAACTTCACCATGACATGGTCGACGCAGCGGCGACGGCGGGAAGGGCTCAGAAGTTTCCCGAGGCAGCCTCTTTCAGGATCAGCTTCTCGAGCGTCAGGTCCGACACTGCCTTGCGCAGCCGGTCGTTCTCTTTCTCAAGCTCTTTCAAGCGCTTTACCTGATCGCCCTTCAGGCCACCAAACTCCTTGCGCCACCGGTAATACGTGAACTGCGTCACGCCGATCGAACGAACCGCTTCGCCAACCGATCTGCCTTGTGAAAGCAAAACATCGACCTGGCGCAGCTTCGCGACGATCTCTTCCGCCTTGTGCTTCTTCTGGGGCATTCCAATGTCCTCTCTAACGGCTAATAGCCTAATTCAGGGAGGACCACTTTTCAGGGGGCAGACCACTTCGGCTTGATACGAGAATCGACGCCACAGGGCGTCTGTTCAACGATCTTAGAATGGCTGGTAGCCACGCCGCAGACTACACTGGGATTATTTCGATTCCCGAGTCCGAGGCCGATGCGATTGTTGCGTTTGCGCAGCAAATCAAGCGTATGAACTGGGCCGATCTTGTTCTCGATAATTTCTGCGGTTCGGATGTTCGGTTCAGCAAACTCGTTCCTGCTTCTCTCAATCAAAGTTCACAATCAGTCAGACGGATCGCGTCAACAAGACGGATCAGGTCGACAACTCGATTTGTCCATATGTGGACTTGCCGGAAGACTGGGACGCGTATCTTGAAACCATCAGCTCCAACACGCGGCAGAAGTTGCGCCGCTTGTTGCGTGCGGCCGATACCAATAGCGAATATCGCATTACTCACGCGACCAAGGAAACGGTGGCGGCCGACCTGAATACGCTTCTTCGTTTTTCGGAAACCAAATGGCGACCCAGAAAAGGCAAGCTTACGGATAGTCTTGTCCGTGGGCATCGTGGCATGCTTTCGCGCAGCTTTGAACGCGGGCTACTCTTGCTGCCTAGGCTTTGGCTTGGCGAGCGTCCCCTTGCCGCTCTCGCGATCCTGATGGACGAGCAAAAAAAATCGCTTCTGTTTTACATAACAGGACGAGACGAAAGTTTTGCAGGTCCGCAGCCTGGGCTTATCCTGCACGGCCATAGCATTCGCTATGCCATTTCCTGTGGAATGAAGCGTTACGATTTTCTTCGTGGAAACGAACGCTACAAATATTCATTCGGCGTCAAGGAGCAACGGCTTCATTGCTACGTTGTCGCGACGCGAAGCGGCTCCAATCTGGGCGGGAGACTTGATGTGCGGACTCTCCCAGACGCATTGAAGAAAGCGACAGATCTTCATCAAGAAGGCAAGATCGATCAAGCAACACGCGCATATCGTCAAATTCTGGAGACCGATCCGCGAAACGAAAACACGCTCCATCGTTACGGTCAGCTTCTTGCAGGAAAGAGCGATCACGTAGCGGCAAAACGTGTGTTCAAGCTTCTCACCCGGATGAGAACTGATACCTACAAGCCGTGGCTTTTGCTTGGGCAATCCTGCGAAGCCATGGGTCAATACCTCGACGCCGCCAATGCGTATCGTGAGGTGATTCGGCTACAACCGGGCGTGCCGGACATTTTCAGCAAGCTGGCGAACGTCTTGTTCAAGGCTGGACGTATTGAAGACGCGCGCAAAGCACTCATGACCAGTTACGGAGTCGGTGTTGCAGGCGGTGAGGGTGATGCGTCGTTCAGAGTTCACTGACTCATGGTGAATGATATCCACCTGTGTGCCGATGGACGCTACTGCGCGAACCAACCGTCACGTGCGTTCACACACGCTCAACAGAAATCATAAGCAAAGATCATAAACAGTGCACGTGCTGTGCCTGGGCGACTTCCGCGAGGCGGTTCCGACTACATAACCCGGAACCGTCTCGCGCCTTGCCGTGCGGGAAGAGGGCCTATGGTCCTCTTGCCGGATCGGTGTGGAAGCCGACGCCGACCGCACCCTTGCGGATCGGATAGTTGTGAGAGACCGGATCGAGCTGCGGGAACAGAGCATCAACCGCCGTCTCACGCTCCATCGGTGGAACCACAAAGCGTTCCTCGAAGGTCGGCATCGAGGTGAGCCGCCAGATCGCCTCGACCTCCGCCGCGGTGGTCTTGCCTTCCGCCAGCGCCCGCTGCACCTCCTCGTCCGGAATGTCCTTGACCTTCCTCGAACGCATGTAGACGCGCACCGCCACCAGCTTCTTGTAGACGCCGCGGATGATGTCCTCATTACCGCCCGCCAGCAAGCTCGCCATATAGCGGAGCGATACGCGTGATCGTTCGAGCGAGCTCATCAACGGTCCCAGCCGCGCTTCGTGAGCAATGTTGTCGTACACGCCGTTCTCCACCTTGGCCAGAACCGGCCCCAGCGGCGGCACATAGAACAGCATCGGCAACGTGCGGAACTCCGGATGCAGCGGCAGCGCGATACCCCACTTCTTGACGAACTGGTAGACCGGCGACTGTTGTGCCGCAGTGATCTTCGCACTGGGAATCCCGTTGGCCCTTGCAGCCGCGATGATCTCCGGATCAAACGGATCCTTGATGATGTTGCGCTGTGCCATCACCAGCTGATCCTGCGGCGACTTAGCCGTCTCTTCGATCGCGTCCGCATCGTAAAGCACGAGGCCGATATACCGGATGCGTCCCACGCAGGAGTGGAAGCACGCCGGCGGCTGGCCGCTCTCCAGACGCGGATAGCACAGGATGCACTTCTCGGCCTTGCCCGTCGACCAGTTGAAATAGGTCTTCTTGTAGGGGCAGCCGGACACGCACATACGCCAAGCTCGGCAGCGCTCCTGGCTGACCAGCACAACGCCGTCCTCGCCGCGCTTGTAGAGCGCGCCTTGCGGACACGCCGCAACGCAGCCCGGATTGAGGCAGTGATTGCAGATGCGCGGCAGATAGAAAAAGACCGTGCTGTTGATCTCGTTGATCTGACGCATCTCCTCATCGGAGGCGGCGTCAAGGTTCGGATCGTTGTTCGCGTAGACCTGCGAACCGCCGAGGTCGTCGTCCCAGTTCGGTCCCGCCTCGATCGTGTCCATGTACTTGCCGGTCACCATCGAAATCGCCCGCGCAGTCGGCTGCTCGTCAGCCAAAGGTGCGCTGATCAGGTTCTGGTAATCGTAGGTCCAGGGCTCGAAATAATCGTCGAGCGTCGGCAGATAGGGGTTGTAGAAGATGTTGGTCAGCGTTCCCCACTTGCCCTGCAGCCGCAGCCGAAGGCTCTTCTGCCTCTGACCGTCAACCACCCAGCCGCCGCGATACTTGGTCTGGTCTTCCCAACGTGTCGGGTAACCCGTACCCGGCTTGGTCTCCACGTTGTTCCAGTACATGTACTCGGTGCCCTTGCGATCGGTCCAAATGTTCTTGCACGCGATGCTGCAGGTATGGCAACCGATGCACTTGTCCAAGTGAAAGACCATCGAAACTTGAGCTCGGATGTCCATGTCTGTACTCCTTCGGTCCTATGGCTCGTTCTCGTTGTCCCCCAGCGTTATCGGTTTGTATCGGTTTGTGCTTACTGGCTTTGGATCGTGCTTGTGGTTCTTATTCCGTGCTTGCGTGTCTCGTCTTCGCGACTGCTAGTGCGAAACTCCTAGTGGGGCGTATCTCGCCGCGAGATGCGTCCCTATTCCCGGCCCCTATATTCCCGTATGGCCAGCAGGGCGACGGGCTTGCTCTTGCGTTGTTGTTGCCGCGCGAACGACGATCGCTTCGCTGCAGTCTCCTGCAATTCCTCGCTACATGAATATCTTCGGGGCGCAGGCTCACCACGAAGACTTCGTCCGCGCCTCAGTCCGGCTACTTGACGTGGACTAAGCAGAAGACAGCTAAGCAGCAGACTTAACTTTGGTCTTCATGTCCGACATCGGATTTGCGAGTTTCTGCGGTAACGTCACCACGGGCATGCTGCTATGGAGGCCCGCTTCAGGCAATTCCGCAAGATCAGGCTTACGAGCAGTCGCACGCCGGAGTGCTTGCGCCAACACGAGCTGGAGATTGATAGCCGTGCTGCGGAAAGCGTCCCATAACGTCGCCATGCCCTGGTTGGGCACCAGGATCGACGTCACTCCAAACTCCTGCGGCGCCCGGTTCAAAACGAGACGGGTCATATGCGAGGGGACAACAGGTCTGGCGTGAGCATGCTCATGGTCGTTGTCGCTGCGCGGTGAGACGGCCGGCAGTTGTAGGACCGTGGCGGTTTGACCGGCTATCAGGCGGTCGATCTTTACAACCTGCCCGTTGGGGAATTCCAGGGCGTCATGTTGAACGTACGGATCATCCAAGTCGACCTGTCGAAAGCTGGCGACCTTGTAGTTCACGCGGACCTTGCCAAAAATTCTCACGCCCAAAACTTTAGGACTGAAAGCGCGATCATGTTCGACGGCAGCGTCAAAAGCGAGTTCCGTTCCGGGAAGTAGGCAGACCGCTACCTGAGGCGCGTCATCGTGAACAACAAGCTTGGTTCCGAGTTCGCCAACGGCGGCAAAGCCACGCGCCTTTGATCGCGCAAGCTCCATTGTAACCAGCTTGTCAGCTACTTGGGCAGGCCGCGATGAGACGTGATGCAGGCTGTAATCGCACATGAAAGGCTCCTCAAATTCGCATCACACATTTGCGGCCTTAACATCGACGACACATTATAGTTCCTGCACTTTCTCGCGCAGTCACCATCAATGCCAATCAATTTTCCGGCATGGACCAAATCGATCCTGGGACGATGCGGATTGAAAGCGGAACCTGCGGTCGGATATGGACGAACACCATCACGGGCAGATGCTGGAACCGACCGCGGACCATGCTGCAGCGCGCTTGCAGCGAACCGTACAGATCGTCCGGACGCGTCTCGGCCACGCGCAAAGGAGGAAACGGAAAAAACGTTCCTCGAGACCTGCCCTTTCGTCACGAGACTCGGGTACGTGTGACATCGCCCAAACTTGGCAAGTATTGGGCGATGCACAAGCAAGGAACTCCGTCGAGGCCGATTATGAAAGACCTCGCCCGGGTATACAGAACGAAACGCTGGCCCGGCGCGCTTGAAAGCGGAGATTATCCGTTCAACGGACGCTGGGGATTACAGTTGCTCTGCGACCTGATTGAGCAGCTTCTTGGCTTCTTGACGGGCGAGTTTTTCATACTGGAGAAAGTTGATTCTTTCGCCGTTCTCGAGAAGAACCTCGAGGTGCACGGTCTGTCTGATGTCGGTTTCGGTATCCACGACCTCGATTAACAGTCTGCCCCACAGCTTCCCCAAAGGGGCGTGATCGTCCAAGGCAAACTTCGTGTCGTCCAGCTTGATCGGCATCCCAGTCCTCATCTTGATTTGAAGGCTCAAATAATAGGTCTCGAGGACTCTCCGAATAGCTCGGTACTGTGCTGTGATGCAACTGGGGAATCCGGGTTGCGAGGATAGCCTGAATATGCGATGGGCAGGATAGTCCGTCCGCCGCCGTTTTGTGGTGCGCCTTGCGGTGGCTTTAAGTCCTCCCGCCTTCCGTGTTGACTTGCAAGACCGGCCTGAAACCGGCTTGATCGCCGGCTGCCCCATATCCAGATCAGGTGTAACGTGGGTGGCGGTTGATGATACCAGCCAATGTTTCGAATCCGAAGTTTGCTACGGAAGGCTGTGCCGTGAGGCGAGTTTCGGATTTGAAAGGATGCGTACCCCGGATAGAGTTTCGGGACGATACCAGGAGTAGCAGGGAGAGGGACGGGTATGACGGTTTCCACGGAACGCGCGGTCCTTGCCGGCGGCTGCTTCTGGGGTATGCAGGCTTTGTTGCGGCGGTATCCCGGCGTGATTTCGACCCGGGTCGGCTACACTGGTGGCGACGTGCCGAATGCCACATATCGCAACCACGGCGATCATGCCGAGGCTATCGAAATAAACTTCGATCCGAAAGCGATCAGCTATCGGCAGCTGCTGGAGTTCTTTTTCCAGATTCATGATCCCAGCACGGAGGATCGTCAGGGTTACGATCAGGGCGCGAGCTACCGTTCGGCCATCTTCTACACGAGCGACGAGCAGAAGCGGATCGCGGAAGAAACCATCGCCGATGTCGATGCGTCCGGTCTTTGGCCTGGCTATGTTGTCACCGAGGTTGAGCCGGCCGGACCGTTCTGGGAAGCCGAGGCCGAGCATCAGGATTATCTGGAGCGTTTTCCGAACGGCTACACCTGCCATTTCATCCGGCCGAACTGGAAGCTGCCGCGCAGGCAGGAGACAGGTCAGGCTATGGCCGGCGGAGACCGCTGAGGGTGAAAACGTTCGGCTTGCGGCGGTCTCATGCGGCGGTGGCGTCCAGCGCCACGAGCCGCTCGGCTTCGGCAAGATCGTCGGTGGTATTGATATTGAAGAACGGATCGAACGGCGCGGTCGGCCATGAAACCGCGGCAAGCCGGTAGCGTGCGGTCCAGCGATCGACCTTTCTGACGCCTTCGGATGTCAGCGCCTGACGCAGTTCGTCGCGCAGCCTCACATTCCACAGTCCGATCACCGGATGCGCCCGCTCGTCCGAAACGGCGACCGCAAGTTCGGCATCCTGTTCGCCCCGCGCGTTATGTAGCCGAGCCACCAGATCGCGTGGCAGGAATGGGCAATCGCCCGGGGTGCTCACGATCCATTGGATGCCCGATCGCTGCCCCGCTGCCCAGTCGAGAGCGGCAAGGATTCCGGCAAGCGGCCCGGGAAAATCCGCCACGCTATCGGCGACCACTGGCAGGCCGAACGCCGCAAACCGAGCGGGATTGCCATTGGCGTTGAGGATGAGACCGCAGCATTGGGGTGCTAATCGCGCGATGACGCGGTTCAGGATGGTCTGTCCGCCGATTTCGCGCATCGGCTTGTCGCCGCCCCCGATGCGCCGCGCAAGCCCGCCGGCGAGAATGACAGCGGGAGTCGGCGGAAAATCTAAGGGAGAGGCTGCGTCGGTACTGGTCATGGGACATCCGGTGCGCATGACAATAGGACGTGATCAGCCGGAACACACCCCCCGAATCGGAACAGGATTGGAGCCAATGTAAGACGGACGTGCAGTCCCCCGGTTGACGGTCGCATCGGGATTCGCCATGTTTGCCCCATGCTGATATCGAAACTCGATCTGACCGGGCTGAAGTGCCCGATGCCGGCGCTCAAAACCCGTAAGGCGTTGAAATCGTTGACGCCTGGTGAACGGCTGGAGGTGCATTGCACTGACCCGCTGTCGGTGATCGATATTCCGAACCTGATCCGGGAGACCGGCGATTCCGTGGAAATCACCGAACGTGCGGAAAGACGGATCGTTTTCCTCATCAAAAAAGCGGGAGCGTCCTCCTCGCTGGAGGACCGCTTCGGATCGTTGTCGCTGCGGTCCTTGTGCCCCTATACTAAGTGACGGCCATTCGGTCGCCTAGCCCACAGCCGACGGGCCATACGGTTCGGCCCGCGACGAACATTGGCAAAGATCTATTGGCGCCCGTCGCTCCCGCGCACCCGACGGATCATCTGTTCGACATGCGGGATGGGCGTTTCCGGTTGAATGCCGTGGCCGAGGTTGAAAATCAGCCGACCAGCGGCAAAATTCGTCAGTACGTCATCGACCGCGCGATCGAGCGCCGCACCACCGGCGATCAGCGCCAACGGATCGAGATTGCCCTGAACGGCGACGCGGCTTTGGACCTTGTCCCGGATCAATGACGGCTCTGCGGCCCAGTCGATGCTGACAGCGTCGACGCCGGTCGTCTCGATATAGGATGGCAATAGGGCGCCTGCGCCGCGGGGAAATCCGATAATTTTTGCGTCCGGAACTTGCTTGCGTACCCCTGCGACAATTCGTTTGGTGGGTTCGATCGACCAGCGCGCGAATTCGCGCGGCGGCAGCACCCCCGCCCAGGTGTCGAAAATTTGCAGCGCATCCGCGCCGGCGTTGAGTTGGCCGAGCAGATAGCGGATCGAGTTATCGACGATGGCGTCGATGATTTTTGCGAAGATGTCGGGGTGGCGATAGGCCATCATCCTAGCCGGCGCCTGATCGGACGTGCCCTGTCCGGCGACCATGTAGGTCGCGACCGTCCACGGTGCGCCACAGAAACCGATCAGCGCTGTTTTTGAATCGAGCTCGCGCTTGACGCGCCGCAACGCCTCGAACACCGGCTCTAGTTTCGTCATGTCGGCTTCGCGCGAAAGCGCTGCGACCTTGTCCGGCGTATCCAGCGGATCGAGCCGTGGGCCTTCGCCCACCTCGAAGCGCACCGAGCGCCCGAGCGCGTAGGGAATGACGAGAATGTCGGAGAAGATGATCGCCGCGTCGAATGCGAAGCGGCGGATTGGCTGCAACGTCACTTCGGCCGCGAATTCCGGCGTGAAGCAGAGATCGAGAAAGCCGCCGGCTTTCGCGCGCAGCTCGCGATATTCCGGCAGGTAGCGGCCCGCCTGCCGCATCATCCAGATCGGCGGCACGGCCTGACGGCGGCCCGAAAGCACTTCGAGAAATGGCTTGATGGTCGAATTCTGGTTCAAGGCGCGTTCCGTGAGTGGGTTGTGTTTCCGGGGTCTGATACACGACCGGCAGGGTCTTGGCCACGGCAGCCGCAACCCTTCGGCTTGCGGCGATCTCAGCCATGCAGTTTCGTAGCCGTCTCGGCGATCATCCTGCCTTGATAGCGCGCGCCTGCGAGTTCGTTCGCGCTCGGCTGGCGGCTGCCATCGCCGTCGGCGATGGTGGTCGCGCCATAGGGCGCGCCACCAGTAACCTCCTTGACGCCCATCTGGCCTGCGAAGCCGTAATTGAGACCCACGATCGTCATGCCGAAGTGCAGAAGATTGGTGATGATCGAGAACAGCGTGGTTTCCTGGCCGCCATGCTGGGTCGCGCTCGACGAGAATGCGCCGCCGACCTTGCCGTGCAACGCGCCCTTGGCCCACAGGCCGCCAGCCTGATCGAGAAAGCTCGCCATCTGCGATGACATCCGTCCGAACCGCGTACCGGTGCCAACGACAATTGCGTCATAATTGATGAGGTCATCGATCCTCGCCAGCGGCGCGGCCTGATCGAGCTTGAAGTGTTTTGCCTTCGCAATGGCTTCGGGCACGAGTTCGGGCACCCGCTTGACATCGACGGTGGCTCCAGCCTCCCGGGCGCCGTCCCCGACGGCGTTTGCCATCGCCTCGATATGCCCATAGGCGGAATAGTAAAGAACGAGAACTTTTGCCATTTCGGGTCTCTGCGTTTGAGGGGAGATGCGCGGCGATCAAGCCGCGCATCCGCGTTCGCTGCGCTGGGTGGACGGCTTCAAGCCGCGTCGACCAGCACCACCTCGGAATCCTCTAGCGCGGTGATGTTCACGGTCGCTTCGTCGCGAATGGCGGCGCCATCGCGGGCGTTGACGCGCACACCGTTGACGTCGACCGCGCCCACCGCGGGGACGAGATACAGATTGCGTGTTCTGTCCGCCGGATAGCTTGTGCTTTCACCGGCCTTCAGCGTGGTGGCCAGCACGCGCGCATCGGCTCGGATCGGCAACGCATCGCTGTCGGCCTTAAATCCGCTAGCGAGCGTGACCAAGCTGCCTGAGCGATCGCCTTTCGGAAACGGCTTTGCACCCCAGGCGGGCTCGCCGCCATCTTTCGTTGGCTCGATCCAGATCTGGAACAGCGTGGTTTTCACAGGCTCCAGATTGTATTCGGAGTGCCGTACGCCGGAGCCCGCGCTCATCACCTGCACGTCGCCCGCTTCGGTGCGGCCCCGGTTGCCCATGCTGTCCTGATGGGTGATCGCACCTTCGCGAACGTAAGTGATGATCTCCATGTTGGCGTGGGGATGAGGCGGAAATCCGCTGTTCGGCTCGATCTCGTCGTCGTTCCATACGCGCAGGCTGCCGTGCCCCACGTTCTTGGGATCATAGTAGCTGGCGAACGAGAAGTGGTGCTTGGCCTTCAGCCAGCCGTGATCGGCGCAGCCGAGTTTGTTGAAGGGTCTGAGTTCGATCATGACCTGTCCTTTCCAATTATCCGTGTGACCATCGGGCCTTGCGGCTCCCATTGCCGCGCTGCCGACCGGCCTTGCTCGAGGATTGGAATATGCCTCCCGGATGAGTATATAAATAGAAACTACTGAAACTCATTGTTTCTAAAAAATACCCATGGTGGGCAGGGCGGCGTGATGGCGAGACTTCCGGATTTCGAGGCGCTGGCGATCTTCGCCAAGGTTGTCGAGCTGCGGTCCTTCGTTGGTGCGGCGGCCGATCTGGGTCTGTCGAAAGCGACGGTTTCCAAGGCCGTCAGTCGGCTTGAAGAGCGGCTCGGCGCCCGCCTTTTCAACAGGACATCGCGCCGTCTGGCGCTGACGGATGCCGGCAAGAATCTGTCGGAACGCGCCGCGCGGCTGCTCGCAGATGGTGAAGCGGCCGAGAGCGAGGCGCTGGCACGATCAACAGTGCCGCGCGGTCTGGTGCGACTGGCGGCGCCCATGACGTTCGGCGTCAAAGTGATCGCACCGCTGCTGCCTGGCTTCCTTGAGATGTATCCCGAGGTTTCGGTGGATCTTCATTTCAGCGACGCGATGGTCGATCTGATCGGGGAGGGGTTCGATTTGGGCGTGCGGATCGCCAGCTTGCCCGATTCGTCACTGCTAGCGCGGCGGCTCTGTCCGATGCCGCGTCATACCGTTGCGTCGCCGGCCTATCTCAAGGCGCACGGTAGGCCGACGCATCCGATGCATCTCGCTCAGCATCGCTGCTTCGGCTACGCCTATCTGTCGACGCCCGGAATCTGGCGCTACGTCAATGCGCGCGGCGAAGAGGCAACCGTGCGGCCATCCGGTCAACTGCGCGTCAATAACGGCGAGGCGTTGCTGCCCGCAGTCATCGCCGGACTCGGAATCGCCGACCTGCCGGAATTCATCGTCGGCGATGCCATTGCCGCGAAGAAGGTCGAAGTCCTCCTGAAGGACTGGAAGCAGGTGGAGGGGGCGGTTCATCTGGTGATGCCGCCGGGCGGGCCGCGGCCGGCGCGTGTCGATGTGTTGGTCGATTATCTTGCCGATCAACTCGCCCGTCCAAAACGACGCAAGGGAAGTGCGTCCCGTCGCGCGACATAACATAGCGGAGAGTGCTGTGCAGCGACCGAGCGCGGACGCATTCGACAAAGTCACGCTACCCCCATTTTATTGCCTGAAACGAACCTTTCTGTCGCCTCAAAGGTTTGAGGAGGTCTCGGCGTGTGAAGCATTGGACGAGGTGACACATGCTCAGGCACGGAGTTGTCCTGTTTTCCGGAATTCTGGCGGGCTGCATCGCGGCCGCCGCGCACGCGGAAGAATATCGCGGCACGTTCGCCCAAAGGATGGCCTGCACGCCGGACGTCTTCAAGTTATGCGGCAGCGAGATTCCCGACGTTGGCCGTATTGTCGCCTGCCTGCGGCAGAATCAATCTCAGCTCGCTGGGCCGTGCCGCGCGGTGTTCGAGTCCAATGCCGAGGCGACCAGCGATGGTATCGCGGCAAGAGCAACTGGAGGTGTGGTGAAGGCAGGCAGTCACCAATAGTCACTGGCCGTGCTGACAGACGCCGACCATACGCGCCACTTCAGGCCACAGGAACGAAGGCCGGACGTTGACGACTGTTGCGTGCGAATTTCCGGGTGGTCATCGGCTTGCCGAACAGAAAACCCTGGATGAAATCGACACCGATGCCGTGCATCGCCAGGAAATCGTCGCGGGTCTCGACGCCCTCAGCCACCGTCTTGACGCCATGGCTCTTGGCCAGATCGACGATCTGGCGGCAGACAGAACGCTTGAGCCGCGCGGAAGAGCTGCCGTCCACGAATTTGCGATCGAGCTTGATCTCAGCGAATGGAAATTCGTTCAGCGCGGCCAGTGCCGGCCATTCCGTGCCAACATCATCGATCGACAGGCCAATGTTGTGAAACCGCAGCCGATGCGCAGCCTCTACCGCTAGCGGTAAATTCTGCACGACTTCGCTGCCATCAACCTCCACGGTCAGGCCGTCGAAGGCCGGATGATTCGGGAACTGCATGCGCAGGACTTCGACGGCATTGGCGTCCGTGAAGAAGGCAAGGGGCAGGTTGATGGAGATATGGATGCTCCCCGACTTGGCGACGAGATAGCGCCAGTCCTGGAAAACCCGGCCAATGACGAAGTCGGACAGCGCGCGGAAGTGTGGATCATCCGCATCGGGAATGAAATGGCTTGGCGGCACGATCCCCCAGTTCGGGTGGCGCATCCGGATCAGTGCTTCAGCGCCGCCCAGCGAAAGGCTTCGCGCGTTGATCTTGGGTTGATACCAGAGTTCGAGCCAGCCGGCGCCGAGCGCCTCGGCCACATCGACCGGTGGTGATGGGGGTTCGGCCGGCACCAGGGCGGCGACCCGTGCGTGCAGGTCCTTGTCGCTGAAAGGCGTCGGCAGGACCGGCAGCAGGTCGAGCGCCAAACTTTTTCCGAGCTCGCAGGCTGCCTTGACGGCAGGCGCATCCGGCCGGCCGATCAGCAGCACACTTGCGGCGCAGGCTCGCACCGCGAGCAGGTTCAAGATGTCCGAAACCGCCAGGCCGTTCATCGAGAAGCTGATGACAATGGCGTCGGGGAAATCGGAACGCAACGAAGTATCGAGGTCGTCCAGCGTTGCGCAGGCATGCGGAATGAAACCCTGTTCTTCGAGGGCTTCGCTGAGCAGGGATCGTACGTGATGCTTGCTTTCGACAATGCAGGCGCGGGGTTTCATCCTTCGCTTGCCGAAAGGCGTTTCCGCGATTTGGTTGTCCTGCTTGGTTGTGTCGGTCATATTTGAGCCCCCCTCGCTGGCGGCCAAAGTGAGACTTTGTGTATGGCCGCACGAGGGATCGTTCCGGTTATGCACCGGAGAATGTCCGCGCATCGTTAACCTTGATAAAGCAATTCAAGATTGAATCGACGGGAACCTGCTGCTGCGAAGGTGTCGGTGGACTCAAGTCATGTTTCGCAGGAAGGCCGCCGCCGCGATCGCCAATGCGGCGATTGCCACCACGGCGAAAATCAGTTGCCAAAGGCGCTGCCGCCTCGTTTTGTCCCGGTCGTGGAATGCCAGCCAGTCCCGGACAAATTCCGGCGGGATATCGTATACGACCGCCTGCCTCCTGCTTCGATGTATTTCATGATCGGCGAACATGGTCCTGACCGTGGACACTCCCAGCCGCTCCAGTTCACAATGCCACTGCCAAGCGCGCTCGCCGTTAGTCCATCTGTTTTCAAAGGGAAGTCGGTGCGATTTCATAACGGACCTCCAAACATGTGTCCGTCGCCGTCTGGCTCTCGCGATGTTCCTTGTTTTCGCTACGAGCCATCGGCGCGCGCTTGAAGATGCTACTGCCGAGAAAGTTCTCCGTCCAATCTGGTTTTGCGGCTGCTTGGCTGCCCCGTCTCGCACACGCCTAGCTTACGCTTGTGTGGGGGCCTGACATGAAAATTAGGATCAGCACGCTGGAAATTCACATGCAGGTGGTTGTTTGGATTGACAGTCCCCGGCACGATGGCCTAGAACCGCGCGTCCCGAGCGGTTTGTCCGCGAGCCTTGCGTTTGCTGTTTTCGGCCTTCGTACACGGACTTTGAAAGATCAGGAACGTTTCCATGAAGGTCCGTAATTCATTGAAATCCCTACGCTCCCGTCATCGCGACAACCGTCTGGTTCGTCGCAAGGGCAGGGTTTACGTGATCAACAAGACACAACGGCGTTTCAAGGCTCGTCAGGGTTGATTCACACACATTCCGTTACGGCACGTCGTCCGTAAATCGTTATCACAGCTCGTTGATACCCCGGCTTTGCCGGGGTTTATTGTGTCTATAGCGTCCTACGTTGAGGAAAACACCTCGATTGTCCTCACGCTTGGCTTGATCGCGAAGAAGGTCGAGCCCTTCAGTATGACGCCGGAGTGGGATCGATCCGTGGATCGGAGAACCGCTGTAGTGTAGACTCGGCAAGCTCGCGCGATTTCCGGAGCTTGTGAATGCAACAGAGAATCTCCGCGATCGGTTGTGTCCTAACGATGCTTGCCCTCGCTGGGGCTCTGGTGCCGGCCGTCGCGTCCGCTCAAGCCCCACCGCGCAGCTCTCCGCAGGCCACGCCGCCTGAGGCCACTCGGCCAAGCGATCTGCCGCGGCCGCCATCGAGGCTGCCGAAAAGCCCGAAAGAAACGGCTCGCGGACTCGATTTTCTGCTGGGAGCTCTCAAGGCCGCGCCGGACCAGGAGAGCGCCAGACATGTGGAAGCCCAAATCCTGGCGCTGTGGAGTCAGTCTTCAAGCGACACGACGTTGCTTTTGATGCAACGCGTGAAAACGGCGACGGACGCCAAACAACTCGACGTCGCGCTCAAGCTGCTCGACGCGGTTCTGAAGCTGCATCCCGAGTATATTGAGGGATGGAGCCGGCGTGCGACCCTGCACTACATGCGCAACGACTATCAGCGTGCGCTTGAGGATATCGAGCAGGTACTGAGCCGCGAGCCGCGCCACTTCGGAGCGCTTGCAGGTCTCGGCGTGGTCATGCAAGAGCTCGGTGACGACAAGCGCGCGCTTGACGCCTTCCGGAAGGCGATCGCGATCAATCCCTATCTCGAGAGAGTGCAGGAACTGGTCAAGAGCCTGACTGAGAAGGTCGAAGGGCGCGATATCTGATCGCCGGGGCGGAAACCCAGGGCGTTTCGCTACGCTCCAGCGCTGGATTTAAACCAAGATAGTCATTGACGATCGCCCGATCGACTAACAGTGCAAGTATGAAGGGCAGCGGTGAGGAAGGCCACTAATGCAGCGTATTGCCTTCGCGGACTGCCGCATAAAGCCGTTGCAGTTCATCCTCAAGTTTCTCGTTAATCATCAGGAGCGCCATCAGCGCGCCGCGCATGTCGCCGTCGCATGACGCCACGATCTCATCTATAACGGCTTCGCCTGCCTCAAAACTCATCTGATTCCACTCCGGTTGAAGTCGTCCCACTTTCCACCAAGAACGTGAATAATTTCTGCAGGCCGATTCGCGTTCCTGTGGATTATGAGGATAAGGGACGAGGTCGAGGTAAGCCGTTTCGATCCTGGCCGATCACGCCAGAATAGAAAACCCGGGCACGGGCCCTAAAATTGCAACCGTAGATACTCTACGCGACACTCCTGCAAGTCCGGAGGTCGACCAAGTCCGGAGGTCGACAGCTTACCGCGCCCGCGCCTCACAGCATTCCAAGCGCGTGCATATAGGTTTCCAGGATCGTTTCCTGCTCCTGACGCTCGTTGGCGTCCTGCTTGCGCATTCTCACGATCGTTCGTAGCGCCTTGACGTCATATCCGTTGCCCTTGGCCTCGGCGTAGACGTCGCGAATGTCGTCGGAAATGGTCTTTTTTTCTTCTTCCAGCCGCTCGATGCGCTCGATGATGGCCCTGAGCTGGTCCTTCGCGAATCTGGTCGCGGGTTCTTCCGTGGCGGCGACAGCGATGGCCATCCTGTTACTCCTGATATGAACGATGACTGCTATGAAAGATGACGTTGGGACTGTGAGCTCGGATACGCCGGCCGCCCGTCACATTTGAATGAAACTCGACACTCCCGAGCGGCGTGCTCGGCGTCAAGGCGACATCTCGCTCATCCACAGCGACCCACAGGCCGCTCGCCAACGAATCAGTGACTGCCCGGGTTCTTCTTCATCGCTGCGAGTTGCTCCGGCGTTGCCTCGCCCTGATGTTTTGCCTTCCAGGTCTCGTAGGGTATGCCGTACACCGCCTCACGGCTTTCGTCCTTGGTCATGACAGCGCCATTTGCGTCAGCGGCGTCCTTGAGCCAGTTTGACAGGCAGTTACGGCAGAAACCGGCCAGATTCATCAATTCGATATTCTGAACGTCACTACGGGACTGTAGATGCTTGACCAGCCGACGGAATACCGCAGCTTCCAGTTCGGTTCTCGTTCTGTCATCAATGGTCATGCACTGATCTCGCCATAGCCTGTCTGAGTTGAATTGAGCGTGTCACGGATTTTACCATATCGCGGCGCAAATAGGAGTTCATAGGCCGGAAAATGAGCACCTTGACGTGAAAAGCCAGCTCAAACCGTTGACAGGCGCAGCAGGTCACGCGAAATCACGGCGAAACGATTTGCCCGGCTAATGACCACATCAGACCACCCCCTCTTTCCCACGTTCTCGCCGCGCGCGAGTATCGCGGGCTTCTTGCCTGCCCTCGGCATCCTCGTCGTCTGTCTGTGGTCGGCGCCCGCAGCTGCAGACTTTCGGCTCTGCAATAATACCTCCAGCCGCGTCGGCATCGCCCTTGGCTACAAGGACGCGGATGGCTGGACCACCGAGGGCTGGTGGAATGTTTCATCGCATGCTTGCGAGACGCTGCTGCGAGGCACGCTCATCGCACGTTATTATTATATTTATGCTCTAGATTACGACCACGGCGGCGAATGGTCGGGACAGGCTTTCATGTGCTCGCGCGATAAAGAATTCACAATCAAAGGCACCGACAATTGTCTCGCCAGAGGCTTCGACCGCACCGGCTTCTTCGAGATAGATACCGGAGATCAGCGTGCGTGGACCGTACAATTGACGGAGTCCGGCGAACATGGGCCACAGCGCGTGCCTGGGTTGCCACAAGGTGAAATGCCGGGCGCGCCCGATTCCACGGGCGGAACGTCTCCGGGCGCGTCGGGACTGACGCCAGGCGCATTGCCCGGACGCAAGCCATGAGACGCTTACGCCGGATCAAGATACTCGCCACCCTCGGACCCGCCTCATCCGAGAGCGCGATGGTGCGCCGCCTGTTCGAGGCTGGAGCGGACGTTTTCCGCATCAACATGAGCCACACCACGCATGACAAGATGCGCGAACTGGTGGCCACGATCCGCAACGTCGAAGGCAGCTACGGTCGTCCGATCGGTATTCTGGTCGATCTTCAGGGACCCAAGCTCCGGCTCGGCTCATTCGCGGACGGCCCGATCCAGTTGAGCAACGGCGAAACCTTCGTTCTGGATTCCGACAGCAGTCCCGGAGACAGAACCCGGGTTCATCTGCCGCATCCCGAAATCCTGGCGGCGCTGCGACCCGGTCACACCTTGCTGCTCGACGACGGCAAGGTCCGCCTGATTGCCGAGGAAACTTCGCCCGAGCGCGCAGTGACACGCGTTGTCGTCGGCGGCAGGATGTCCGACCGAAAGGGAGTGAGCCTGCCCGATACCGATTTGCCGGTGTCGGCGATGACCCCCAAGGACCGCTCCGATCTCGATGCGGCGCTGGAAGCCGGCGTTGACTGGATTGCATTGTCCTTCGTGCAGCGAGCAGACGATGTTGCCGAAGCCAAGAAGGTGATCCGCGGCCGTGCGTCAGTGATGGCCAAGATCGAAAAACCGCAAGCGATCGACCGGCTGCCTGAAATCATCGAAATGGCCGATGCGTTGATGGTCGCGCGCGGTGACCTCGGCGTCGAATTGCCGCTCGAGCAGGTTCCCAGCCTGCAAAAGCAGATGACGCGGATGGCGCGCCGTGCCGGCAAGCCAGTGGTGATCGCGACGCAGATGCTGGAATCGATGATCCTGTCGCCGGTGCCCACCCGCGCCGAAGTCTCCGACGTCGCCACGGCGGTTTACGAAGGCGCTGATGCCATCATGCTGTCCGCCGAGTCCGCGGCCGGAAAATATCCCATCGAAGCCATCGCGACCATGAACCGGATCGGTGAAGAGGTGGAACGCGACCCGATCTATCGGGGCGTGCTCAACGCGCAGCGCCCCGAGCCGGAGTCTACCGTTGGCGATGCCATCGCTGACGCCGCCCGGCAGATCGCAGAGACGCTCGATCTCTCCGCGATCATATGCTGGACCAGTTCGGGTTCGACAGCGCTGCGTATGGCGCGCGAGCGCCCGAAGCCGCCGGTGGTCGCCATTACCCCGAACCTTGCGACGGGGCGTAAGTTGGCCGTGGCTTGGGGCGTACATTGCGTGGTCGCGGAAGACGCTCACGACCAAGACGACATGGTCGATCGGGCCGGCTCTATCGCTTTCCGCGACGGATTCGCCAAGGCAGGCCAGCGTATCATCATCGTGGCAGGCGTGCCGCTCGGCACGCCGGGCGCGACGAACATGGTCCGTATCGCCTTCGTCGGTCCGAACGGTGAAACGGGTGTTTAGAGCATGATTGTCTCACGTTGAGGCAGATCCTGCGTTGACGAAGTAGTTGGTGCTGGGCGGCGGTCAGCAAGGTGACGACGTGCGCTTCCATGTGGCTTCGACGATTCGTTCAGCTGCTTTTCGGAGCGATGGGCTCAGCCTACCAAAGACCTGCTCGACCGGATTGGGAGCGAGACTGTAGGGCGGCAGGACGAACAGCCTGGGGCTGGCCGCTCGGATCGCGCGGCCTTATGGCATTCCTATAGCTGTAGAAGCTGACGACGATGTCGTCGGACTTAAGCGCAGCCCCAGAAGAGGTGTGCGAACTGGGGTAATCCGATCCCAGCACCTCCGCTACCCTGTGCTGGGACTGATTCGGCCCAGCAAAGGAGATGCAATTGCGGCGCGCTGTTTTGTTCGACCTCGACGACACTCTTCACGATCGTACCGCCGCCATTCCAGTTTTCATATCTTCTCAGGCACGGCGACTTCTGGCGATGCAAGCATCTGATGCAGCACGTTTCGCAGAACGCTTTGTAGAACTCGAACAGCGTGGGCGGGTTTGGAAGGACCAAGTCTATCAAGACTTGGGCCGCGAGTTTCCGCAAGCACAACACGCCAGCGAACGCCTTCTAAAGGACTATCTGCACTCATTTCCGAAGTCGTGCCGACTGCGAGAAGGAGCAACTGAGCTCTTGCGTAAGCTTCGGGAGAACGCCTTCAAACTCGCCATCGTTACCAATGGTCGTTCAGACATGCAGCTTGCCGTAGTTAACGCCCTAGAACTTGGGTGTATGGTCGATGCAGTAGTCATCTCGGAACGAGTTGGTTTGCGCAAGCCAAATCCGCGGATATTTGAAGATGCGCTGACGAGGATCGGTGTTGAGGCGCAGTCTGCGGTATTTGTGGGAGATGACTTACAGGCTGACGTAGGGGGAGCATCATCGGCCGGATTTCAGCACGTTTACTGGTTCGATACTGGTATTGTTGCGCCAATCGATCTGCCTTCAGGGATATCACGGGTGGGCAATTTCGCCGAACTGACCGGGAAAATGTTTCCGTCGTGATGTCCGAACTAAGTCAAGGTGAGACGTCGACGTTTGATTCCGAGGCGTCGCCTCTACCCCAAAACGAGACTTTTGGGCCTGGAGAAAGGGCTTGAAGTTTGAGCCGGCGGCCTAGCGCGGCGAGGCCGCTCGCACCACGAGCGCGGTCGTGGTCAACTTGGCAACGGCCGATCCGGTGAATCGATCGCAGATCAGACCCATCTGCGAATCGTCTGAGAAAGCCATTGTGATCATCCGGTCCGGCTTATCAAAATAGACCTGCATCAACGTCATGTCCTGCTCGCCGATGACCGTCGCCAACATTGTGCGGCTCGCGCTCGGGGAAAGGATCATCGCACGCATCCATGCGTCGCTGTCGCGTGCAGTCGCCCGTGCTAAACGGCGGGATATCGATACGCTGGACTTTTGGCCTTGAGCGCTTTTGGCCACGACGGTCGTCACGCTGTCCACCGCCATCGGGTTACGTGCGGGGAGGGTCGCTGGCCGGATGGGCGGGATCGATGCCGTCGCCGCGACTATTCGCGCGCGGCGGACGTCATTCTCTGACGCATAGGCGAGCGCCTGTAAGGCATCAGAGACATTGTCGGTCGGCTGCTGGTCGGCTGCGGAGACCGCCTGCCGCGCGCTCACGGCGGCTAAAACCTGCTTTGGCGTGACCTGCTTCGAGGCCGACGGAATTTCATCCCAGAACCCGCGGGAATTGATGATGTCGGCGGGGGTCTGAGGTTTGCCGTCCGCCGCATGTTTGGCGGGCGGCGGCGCCGGAATTGACTGTACGTCGGCGGAGGCTAATTTGAAGGCCCCGGGTTTCGGCCGCGGCACCGGGACTGCTGAGGCTGTGGGTGCCGCGGAGGCGACTGGCTGATCTGGCTCCGCCGACGGGGGGCCGTCAGATTCGTCATCTTCGTCGGCCGACTTGCCGCGGAACAGCGCCATCAGGAAATTCGATGGCTTGCTGTTCGCGGTACCCCCTTCACCCGCCTGCCGGCGCTTTTCGATGTCAGCCATCGCCATCTGATAGCCCGGTAGGGGATTGCCGTCCGAGGGAACGTGTACGGTGCGGCCGTTCGGGAAGACACGCACTAGCTGATCGTGGGTCATGCGCGGCCAGTGTCGCACATGTCCGGTATCGAGATGAACGAATGGCGAACCAGATTTGGGATAGAACCCGACGCCGCCGCGCTGGAGGCGCAGTCCGGCGAACCGGATTTTTTCGAGCGACACGCCGGGAACGAAGAAGTCCATCGCGTGCCCCAGCATGTGCTGGCTGAATCGCGCGACGCCGCTGTCCTTGGAGCGGCGGCGAAGCATGGCGTTGGTGCCCGGAGAGCGGTAGGCCGAGACGATGTTGATCGGCTGCCTGGCGTCGACGTCGCGATAGACCTCCCAGAGGATATCGAAGAGATGGCGATCCATGGTGGTCTGCTCCTGGCTGCGCCAGTCGCGGAGAAAGTGATTGAGCTGTTTCAGGGCGCCTTCGTCATAGCGGCCGTCGCGCTTGAAGGTGATGGTCAGGTCTTCGTTGGAATGGGTGTGATGAAAGGACAGCGTGCGCGTTTCATTCAGCGCCGTGGCATCATGCACCGATCCAGCACCTGCAAGCAAAAGAAGCGACGACAGGCCGATGCGGAAGCCCGTCCGTGAAATCGACAACGATTTCAAGCCGCGTGCAAAACCAGAAAGCACGTATGAGCCCACCCGGAAGACGATCAAGTCGGAAAGCCCTTCCACGAAAACCCCATGTGAAAGGGCATAAGCCAAGTCGTAGGGCAGGACGGTTAACGCCGATTTACCTTAACCTTCCTGCTCTAAAGATTAATTAGCTCGCTGACTGTGGCAAAAAAGAGCCATGTCATCGAGAAGGGGTGGATAGTGGTTAACGTTAAAAGGGCGCCATCAGGTGATGACGCCCTTGTTTTTAATCAAGTAATCCGCTTTCGAGGGCTCGTGAAAGGCGAGTTAGCGCCCGTATATCCGCCGGCGACGGTCGTCCATCTGCGGAGGCGGGGTCTGGACACCGAACAGCCGCTCGAAGAACGATGGGCCGCTGTTGTCGAAACCACCACCAAACCCGCGGTTTTCATTGAAGGCCACGCCTTGCTGCGGAATATTCCCCCTGGGACGGGAATAACTCGGCTGGGCATGAGCGATGACCGTTTCGAGATCGCGCCCATTGGAGTTTTGGAGCAGTGCCAGAATCTTGGCGTCTCGGCCGTAGACATCTGCGCGAAGTTGCAGTTTGCCGGCATGGTCCACAAACGCGGTCTGATAGGTGATGTGCACCGGAATCGGAGTCGGGAACTTGATGTCAAACTCGTTCCGGCCATACATGCTCCGGACTTTTTCCGGCGTGTAATGCTCTTGCGGAAGGGCGATGTTGAGTAACGTAGCGGCGTATTGGTCGGGGTTCTGAACCCGCATGCAGCCGTGGCTGAAGGCGCGCGTTTCTTTTGCAAACAGGTGTTTGTCCGGCGTATCGTGCTGGTACACCAGAAACTTGTTTGGAAAATTGAAGCGGATGCGGCCCAGCGCATTGCGCTCGCCTGGCGGCTGCGAAATGTGAATTCCGCCGCTGCGATCACGCTCCAGCTTGAGACCCATGCGCTCCAGCACGGTTGGATCCTGCTGCAAGGCGGGAAGGTATTCCTTGTAGATGATCGAAGGCGGTACGTTCCATGTCGGGTTGACGGTGATGTACTTCATCGTCTCCGTCAGAAGGGGCGTGGCATGGACTCCCGGCTTGCCCACGACGACGCGGGTGGTCCAGATCGGCGCACCATGCTGCATCACCATGAGCGAATAATCCGGGATATTCAGGATGGCATAGGCGTCGCCCAGCGATGGAACTCCAAGCTCGCGCGGTAACCAGCGCCAGCGCTCCATGTTGACGATGATGTTGTCGATCTGGCGATCCCGTTTCGGGCTGTTGATCGCCTTGACCGTCCGCTCGTCAAGCACGCCAGTCGCCTTGAGATCAGCATTCGCCTGAAATTTTCGGACGGCGGCCGCAACCTTCGCGTCATAATGCGTGTCATTGGCGTTTTCGGTCACGCCGAGTTTCGCGCGCAGTATTGGCACGCGGGGATCTTCCATCACCACGGCGGGGTGCTTCTTGCCACGCTCCGGCGTGTATTTAAGCGCAGGGCCGTCCGCGATCTGTGTGACGGGGCCATCGCCCACGCCACGCAACTCGGCCAGTTTCTGCTTCAACTCCCGATATAGCTTATGCGGTGGGTTGTAGCTGTCGAGCGCTGCGGATGAATCCTTGGCGGTGGTGACGTTCGTCAAAACCTGCTCGGGATCGACAGGGTGCTCGGGATACTGGATATCAGCGCTGACCTGCGACCAATGCATTCGGCCGCTCTGGGCCTGACGGGCGTAGTCCATCATGCTCGCGGTCAGCTTCAGGTCGGCTTCTGCCAGCTGGTCGGGCGATGACGCCGCAGTAAAGTTGGGCACCGGATAATCGGCAGGATTGAGGCCGTCGGCCGCAGCGTCCCTGAGACGCGCAATCACACCCTTGGCCTGCGCATTCAGTGTGCCGCCCTCGGTCCATAGTGGCGCATAGCTCCGCGCCGTGTAGAATTTCTCGATAGCTGCCCGCTCGGCCTTGCGGTCAAAGAATTTTGTCGCCTCCGTATCGAGCAATGGGCGCAGCTTTTCGGCTACCGGCTGATCCGCAGGCGGGACATTGTTCACGGCCTTCACTGGTTCGCTCGGCTGATCGGTGGCCGTCGCGGCGCCGGTCTCCGCGTGAGGCGGCGCGGCCGCGGGGGTGATCGTCGCGGTGGCGTCCTTCTTCGGCTCATCCTTCGTCGCTTCGTTCGTCTTGATGCCGTTTGACGGAGCCGCAGTGACGTCATCTGGTTTGGCGGAAGTAGTCTTGGGCTCGTCAAGCTTCGTTTCTGTGGTCTCGGGGTTTGGGCCCGGCTGGACGCTCGAGGGCTTCGCATCGGAAGACGCGGTTGCGTTCGCAGTTGTGTCAGAGTGCGAGGTGGCCGTGTCGGCTGCCGTTGAATCGGCAGGCTTCGGATCGGTTGCGCGCGTCTCGGTCTTTTGATCGCCGGGCTTCGACTCGCGGACCACCGGTGGTGCAGGCGGCACATCATCCGCCTTGAAATCGGCTGCCGTGGGCGGCGGAACGTTGGCTGGCTCGGGCGTGGGAATGGCTGCGTCGATTGCGAGCTCGGAGGCGCTCTTTTTTGCGACATCCACCTGGGCAAATGCGGCCGAGGTCGAAACTGCTAAAAAGGTGGCTGCAAGCACTGTCAGGATCCGATCGAATCCTGTCCGGTTAGTCGGGTAGTCTCGCATTCTCGCACCCTCGGGTGAAACTGTCCCCACGGAACAATCTGGTGAATTTTTGTCCTGTGTCCGTCGAGGCTTTGTTTGGCCTTCACGACACCCGGATGCTGCTACTCGCACGCCTGAATTCGGGCAGCCAACGCCGCAAACCGCGATTCACGACAAACTGACCTCAAAAAAACATCGTTGGCAACGCGATGTGTTGTTTTGACGCGTATTTTCCGTTGGTCTGTCACTACGCCGCAACGGTTCAGTCGCCCGCGCGCACTCTCGCGTGATCAGGTTCGAATGCGCGCGCCGAACTTACCTAAAACGCACTTGAGCTCGTTACTGTTCCTCTTCGGCGACGATGCCATTTTTCGCGGCGATGTCATCGAGCTTGCGGTAAAGCGTGGATCGTCCGATTTTCAATCGGCGCGCCACTTCGGACATTTGTCCGCGGTAATGCGAGATTGCGAAGCGAATAATGTCGGCTTCCAACTCCTCGAGTGGGCGTACTTCGCCGTCTTGAGTGAACAATGGCAGGCTGCCGGGATCTGGCGTAGGCGCAAGGGGTATGTCGTTACCGTTTACGACGTTCGATGCTGTTCGCGGCGAAACCGGTTCCATGATCAGTGGCTCGCCAGCTTCGGCGTACGTATCCGGGTGAATGTCCGTAGCGGGTTGCAAACCGGTTGACGGAAAATCCGACAGGCCAAGATGCGGGCCCTCGCTCATGACGACCGCGCGGTAAACAGCGTTTTCGAGTTGGCGGATGTTGCCGGGCCAGTTGAGCTGCGACAGCCCCGCCATCGCCTCGCCGCTGATGCCGTTGATCGTTCGGTGTTCCTCGGCGCAGAAGCGCGCCAGAAAGTGCCGCAGCAGGTTCGGGATATCGTCGCGCCGCATCCGAAGCGGAGGGATCGTCAGCGGCAGCACGTGCAGGCGATAGAACAGGTCTTCCCTGAACTGTCCGGCCTTGACGCGATCCAGCAGCCGCCGATTGGTGGCTGAGATAATGCGGACGTCGACCTTGACCGGTTTGCGGCCGCCGACCGCTTCGACCGCGCCTTCCTGCAGCGCGCGCAATAGTTTTACTTGCGCGGCTAACGGCAACTCGCTCACTTCATCGAGAAACAGCGTGCCGCCGGAAGCCTCGACGAATTTGCCGGTGTGGCGCTCGGTCGCGCCGGTGAATGATCCCTTTTCGTGACCGAACAGGATCGACTCCACGAGGTTGTCCGGGATAGCGCCGCAGTTCACCGCGACAAACGGCTTGGCGCTGCGGTCACTGGTGCCGTGAATAGCACGTGCGAATAGCTCCTTGCCGACACCGGACTCGCCTTCGATCAGCACCGGGATTGACGAACCTGCTGCCTTTTTCGCGACCTTCATCACGTCGGCCATGGTCTCGCTGCGGGTGATGATGTCGGCGAAGGTGAGGCGACCTTCACGGCTGTGACGGACGCGCTGCAATTCGTTCTTCAGTGCGCTGGCGTTGAGCGCATTGCGCAAGCTGACCTGAAGACGCTCGATGCCGACCGGCTTTACGACGAAGTCATGTGCGCCAGCACGCATGGCCGAAACCACATTGTCGATACCCCCATGTGCGGTCTGGACAATGACGGGGATGGCGAGGCCGGCCTCGCGGATTCCCGCGAGCACGCCCATGCCATCGAGGCCGGGCATCACGAGGTCGAGGACAAGAGCATCGATTACCGGTCCGTCGCTCGCCGTCATTACGGCGACGGCTGCGTCGCCGCTTTCGACCACCATCGTTTCATAGCCGCACCGCCGCACCATGTTCTCGACGAGACGACGCTGCACCGCGTCATCGTCGGCGATCAAAATCGTGGCAGTCATGGCATTCCCCGCGCACTACAACTATCTGTACCGAATCGAGGCACACTGGCGGACGGTGATTAATTCGCTCTTAAGGTTTGCCGCCGTGCCATCATGATGTCGTAACTGCTCTCCCGTTGATCGGTATTCATAGAGAAAGTCTGGATCGATAATGGCTGCGCGTACTTCCTCCGCCTCACGCAAATCCGCTACTGCTCGTAAACCCGCCTCCCACCGCAAGCCGGCCAAAAAAGCGGTTGCCGTGAAATCGGGAGGTCTGCCGGAGTGGAATCTCGCGGATCTCTATTTCGGGATTGATGCGCCCGAGGTCGCGCGCGATCTCGACAGGATCGATGCTGAATGCAAGGCGTTCGAGGCAGACTACAAGGGCAAGCTCGCGACGGAAACGTCGAGCCCTGAAGGCGGCGTATGGCTTGCGGGAGCCGTGCGACGCTATGAGGCGATTGACGATCTCGCGGGCCGGCTCGGTTCCTTTGCAGGCTTGATACACGCTGGCGACAGCATCGATCCCGCGATCTCGAAATTCTATGGCGACGTCTCGGAGCGTCTGACGGCTGCGTCGCTACATCTGCTATTTTTCCCGCTGGAGCTCAACCGTATCGACGACGACGTGATCGAGCGCGCCATGCAGGCGCCGGAACTCGGGCATTATCGCCCCTGGATCGAGGATAGTCGCAAAGACAAGCCGTACCAGCTTGAGGATCGGCTCGAGCAGCTCTTTCATGAGAAGTCGCAGACCGGCTACTCGGCATGGAACAGGTTATTCGACCAGACGATTGCAGGGTTACGATTCAGGGTCGGGAACAAGGAGTTTGCGATCGAACCGACGCTGAACCTGTTGCAGGATCGCTCGCCGGAGAAGCGGAAAGCGGCCGCTCAGGCGCTGGCGAAGACGTTCAAGGCCAACGAGCGAACCTTCGCGCTCATCACCAACACGCTCTCCAAGGATAAGGACATTTCCGACCGCTGGCGCGGCTTTCACGACGTCGCCGATTCGCGCCACCTGAACAACCGCGTCGAGCGCGAGGTGGTGGATGCGCTGGTGGCCTCGGTGCGCGCGGCCTATCCGCGATTGTCGCATCGCTATTATGCGTTGAAGGCGCGCTGGTTCAAAAAGAAGAAGCTCGCCCATTGGGACCGCAACGCGCCGCTGCCGTTCGCCGCCACCGGCGTCATCCCCTGGACCGATGCGCGCAAGATGGTTTTGTCCGCCTATGGCGAATTTTCGCCAGAGATGGCCGGCATTGCCGAGCGATTCTTTACCGACCGGTGGATCGACGCGCCTGTGCGCCCTGGCAAGGCGCCGGGAGCGTTTTCGCATCCGACCACGCCGTCGGCGCATCCCTACGTGCTGATGAACTACCAGGGCAAGCCGCGCGATGTGATGACGCTGGCGCATGAGCTGGGGCACGGCGTGCATCAGGTGCTGGCTGCAAAGAACGGCGCGCTGATGGCGCCGACGCCGCTGACGCTTGCGGAAACCGCGTCAGTCTTTGGCGAGATGCTGACCTTCAAGCGCCTGCTGGCGCAGACCAAGAACGCGAAGCAACGGCAGGCGCTGCTCGCCGGCAAGGTCGAGGACATGATCAACACCGTGGTGCGCCAGATCGCGTTCTACACCTTTGAGCGCGCGGTTCATACCGAGCGTAAGAGCGGCGAACTCACCGCAGAGCGCATCGGTCAGCTCTGGCTTGGCGTACAGGGCGAGAGCCTCGGTCCCGCGATCGAAATCAAGCCGGGGTACGAGACCTTCTGGATGTACGTTCCTCACTTCATTCATTCGCCGTTCTATGTCTATGCCTACGCGTTCGGCGATTGCCTCGTGAACTCGCTCTATGCAGTGTATGAACACGCGTCCGATGGTTTCGCCGAGCGCTATCTGGCGATGCTCGCGGCCGGCGGCACCAAGCACTATTCCGAACTGCTGAGGCCGTTCGGGCTCGACGCCAGGGATCCACAATTTTGGGATGGCGGATTATCGGTGATAGCCGGCATGATCGATGAGCTTGAGAGGATGGGATAGGTTGGCTCGCCGGCCGCCGCGCTGCGCGGCAAAATGGCGCAGCCTTGTCTCAGAAGCCGGCACCGAGCTGAATTACAATCGTAGCGTGTATTTTCTGGCGGGAAGCGGATTCTTTAGGGCGCGAACGGCCCACCGCGACAGACGCGTAAGGCAACCGGAAGGGAGGTCTGGTTCCGGACAGGCGGGGTGCTGCCCCTTTATCCGTTGAAATCATCAGGCGAAGGGCGGGCCGTAAGCCAGGAAAACTTGGCTTCCGGCGAGTTCGAGGGGCCGGATTTGTATATTTTATACATAAAGGTGCGATGACTTCGCCAAGGTGACCGCCGCACCGTTGCTCTGTCCCTCTGATTGCGCTAATTCCTCCATCGCAAGATCAACCCTGGCTGGAGACTTGACGTGTCAGATCATAACGAAATCGTTTACTCGACGGCGGACGGCATGGATTACCCGGCGCACGAGGGAACATATAATGCTTTCATCAAGATTGGGACGATCGGCACCGCGGCCGTGATCACCATTGTCTCGTTGATGGCGATTTTCCTCACCTGATTGTCCGGTCGACCTTTCTGACCGTTCTGGATTTCCATTGCTAGCAACCTGGCTGGTGCTTTAGTCGTGCGTGGCCGTTGGCTGCGGGGGGCATCATGAAGATTGCGATTGCGAAGGAAATCGATGAGTCGGAGCCGCGGGTTGCCGCGTCACCCGATACAGTGAAGAAGTTCAAGGCGCTCGGCGCGGATGTCGCAATCGAGCCGGGCGCCGGAACTAAATCGGGTGTGCCGGATTCGGACTTCACCGCCGCCGGAGCGGTGGTAAGTACCGATGCCGTGAAAGACGCCGACCTTGTTATTAAGGTGAGGCGGCCCGAGGCATCCGAGCTGGCGCGCTACAAGCGTGGCGCTCTGGTGATCGCGATCATGGATCCCTACGGCAACGAGGCTGCACTAAAAAAGATCGCGGATGCCGGCGTGTCGGCTTTCGCAATGGAGCTGATGCCGCGTATCACGCGCGCCCAGGTAATGGATGTGCTGTCCAGCCAGGCAAATCTGGCCGGCTATCGGGCCGTCATCGAGGCCGCCGAGGCGTTCGGCCGCGCATTTCCAATGATGATGACGGCCGCTGGCACCGTGCCTGCTGCGAAGGTATTCGTCATGGGCGTCGGCGTTGCCGGCCTTCAGGCGATCGCCACCGCGCGCCGTCTCGGCGCCGTGGTCACCGCGACCGACGTGCGTCCCGCCACCAAGGAACAGGTGGAAAGCCTCGGAGCCAAATTTCTCGCCGTAGAGGACGAGGAGTTCAAGAACGCGCAGACCGCTGGCGGCTATGCCAAGGAAATGTCGAAAGAGTATCAGGCCAAGCAGGCGGCGCTAACCACTGAACATATCAAGAAGCAGGACATCATCATCACGACGGCGTTGATTCCCGGACGCCCGGCGCCGAGGCTCGTGACCGCGGAGATGGTGCGCTCGATGAAGCCGGGCTCGGTGCTGGTCGATCTCGCGGTTGAGCGCGGCGGTAACATTGAGGGCGTCCAGGCGGGTAAGGTCGTCGATCTCAATGGTGTGAAGATCATCGGCTTTACCAACGTCGCTGGCCGCGTCGCCGCCTCGGCGTCCAGCCTGTATGCCCGCAACCTGTTTTCGTTCATTGAGACGCTGGTCGACAAGACGACCAAGGCGCTTGCGGTGAACTGGGACGACGAACTGGTCAAGGCCACCGCGCTGACCCGGAATGGCGCGATCATTCATCCGAATTTCCAGCCGAAAAGCGCATGATGATCATGAGCCCAGCCGGTCAGCGGATTGTTCCGGAGAACACGACGTGCGCGTTCATTTCCGGGTTTGCCATTCACGCCTCTCGCACGCTCGGAAACGACGAATAGGAATGCCTCCATGGAACATGTCGTGCAGGCCGTCGATCCCTTTGTTTTTCGGCTTTCGATTTTCGTTCTAGCCGTATTCGTCGGCTATTTCGTGGTGTGGTCGGTGACGCCGGCGCTGCATACTCCGCTGATGTCGGTCACCAATGCGATCTCGTCGGTGATCGTGGTCGGCGCGCTGCTCGCCGTCGGCGTCGGCATGATCTCAGAAGGCTCGGGCTGGGCGCGGGCCTTCGGTTTCGTCGCTCTGGTTTTTGCCTGCGTGAATATCTTCGGCGGCTTTCTCGTCACCCAGCGAATGCTGGCGATGTACAAGAAGAAGCAGAAGTAGGCCGATCCGCGATGGGACGATTGTCGGCAAGCGAAGTCGTGATGATCGGGCGTGCGCTTGAAGCGCGTCTTCGTGCGGATGACCAGAATGTCCGCGTTCTATTGATAAGAAAAAGCCGGGATGCCCGACGCAAGACGGGGCATGACGGAATGCCCGGGAGATAGCAGACGCCATGAACGCCAATCTCTCCGCGCTTCTTTATCTCGTCGCCGGCGTTTTGTTCATCCTGTCGCTGCGGGGGTTGTCCAGTCCGGCGTCCAGTCGGAAAGGCAATTTCCTCGGCATGACCGGCATGGCGATCGCGGTCGCGACCACGCTCGCCGCGCATCCGCCCGCCGACGCCGTGGCTTGGGTGCTGGTGATCCTCGGTGTTGCGATCGGCGGCAGCATCGGTGCGGTGATCGCGCGCCGGGTGCCGATGACGTCGATGCCGGAACTAGTCGCGGCGTTCCACTCGCTGGTCGGCATGGCGGCGGTGCTGGTGGCCGCCGGCGCGTTCTATGCGCCCGAGGCTTTCGGAATCGGCACACCCGGCAACATCCATGCGCAGAGTCTGATCGAGATGTCGCTCGGCGTTGCCATCGGCGCATTGACATTCACCGGCTCGGTGATCGCGTTCTTGAAACTGTCGGGTCGCATGAGCGGCGCTCCGATTATCCTGCCGGCACGTCACATCATCAACATCGTGCTCGGACTCGCGCTGGCGTTTTTCATCGTCGGGCTGGTGATGTCCGGCAGCGCGCTCGATTTCTGGCTGATCGTGATTCTGGCGCTTCTGCTCGGCGCGCTCTTGATCATCCCAATCGGCGGCGCCGACATGCCGGTCGTGATTTCGATGCTGAACTCGTATTCCGGCTGGGCTGCGGCCGGCATCGGCTTCACGCTCGGCAACTCGGCACTGATCATCACGGGCGCGCTGGTCGGCTCCTCCGGCGCGATCCTGTCCTACATCATGTGCCACGCCATGAACCGGTCGTTCATCTCGGTGATCCTGGGTGGCTTCGGCGGTGAGACGGCTGCGGCCGGTGGCGGCAGCGGTGAACAGAAGCCAGCCAAGCTCGGCTCGGCGGATGACGCCGCCTTCATCATGAAGAACGCACAGAAGGTCATCATCGTGCCCGGCTACGGCATGGCGGTGGCGCAGGCGCAGCACGCGCTGCGCGAGATGGGCGACAACCTCAAGAAGGAGGGTGTCGAGGTGAAGTACGCGATTCATCCGGTGGCAGGCCGGATGCCCGGCCACATGAACGTGCTGCTGGCCGAGGCCAACGTGCCTTACGACGAGGTGTTCGAGCTCGAGGACATCAATTCGGAATTCGCGCAGGCCGACGTGGCCTTCGTCATCGGCGCCAACGACGTGACCAACCCTGCGGCGGAGGAGGATAAGTCTTCGCCGATCTATGGCATGCCGGTGTTGCAGGTCTGGAAAGCTGGCACGGTGATGTTCATCAAGCGCTCGCTGGCATCGGGCTATGCCGGCATCGATAATCCACTGTTCTATCGGGATAACACCATGATGCTGCTTGGCGACGCCAAGAAGATGACGGAGAATATCGTCAAGGGGATGTAATTCGGCGGTATTCAACAGTGGAGGCCGGTATGGCGGATGACAAGGCGAAGCGCGGCGGAAGTGACGGTCGCTTGATCGCGTTGGGTGAGGCCTACGAGGTTCGTTACTGGTCCGGAAAATTCAAAGTCACGCCGTTAAAGCTGAAGGCCGCAGTTAAGGCTGTCGGCCGCTCTGCCAAAACAGTCGAAGCCTACCTCAAGCTGCAAAAACGTGCGACGAACGACCGGGCACTGATTGCGCTGACCCAATCCTATGAAGTCAGCTACTGGTCGAAGAAGTTCAAGGTGACGCCGGCACGGCTTCGCGCCGCGGTTGGGGAGGTCGGACGCTCCGCGAAGAAAGTCGGTGCCTTTCTCGCTGCCAAGAAGACCGTCAGAAAGAAAACTGCCAGCAAAAAGAAGACAGCTGCGAAGAAGGTAAAGGTGAAGAAGGCAAAGGCGAAGAAAGCAAAAAAGAGCGCCAGTAAGCGCGCCAGATAACTTTCCAAATGCCGCTGCCGGCGTGGATTTTACCGCGCTGGTGGTTTCGCTTTCGTGCTTGGGTCCGGTCGGGTTACGACTTCACCGTCGCTCCTGAACACCCTGATCCCTCGCAACAGGTCGGCAAATCGCCGGATCAAGCAACACGAAATGGTGAAGAAACGCCACTTGCCTCCGATCCGTCGCGATTGATCCCTTAATCGGCCCAAAAACTCTCCCACAGACAGCGCGGGAGAAGCCGATCATGCTGAAATACTTTGTTGAAAAAATATTGCCTTCCATCATTGCGACGGTGGCAGCCGCCTACATTGTGAACCATTACATCGCCGTCAAGCCGGATACGCCGCCGGTGGCTGCGGCGTCGGCCGCGACTTCCGACAAAGCGGGCGACACCGATTCCGAGGCCAAGGTCCGGGCGGCCGGTAATTCCGGGAAAGAAAGCGCCAAGGCGCCCGACGAGAATGTCCAGCCTGAGAAGATTCCATCCGAGGCTGCCGCAGCGAAACCTGCCGAGAAGCGGGCGGCGAGTTTGCTGGCCGACACGAAAAAGCACCAAGCGCCGCAGCGCGAGAAGGCTGCCAAGGTCAGGCCGATGCCGGCCGCTCCAGCACAAGCAGCTTCGCCCGCAGATGCCAACGATCTCGCGCGGGCCGCGATCGATCGGCTACACAACCCGACCGAGGCGTCCTTGGAGGTCGAGGCGGTGCGTCCTCGATCGGAGGGGCCTCATCGAGCGCAGCAGGATGCCGATCGTCAGTCGGTCGCGCCTTCGCGACACCAAGAGGTCACGCATGCCGCACCTCAGGCAGCGGAGTCGCTTCCATCAGCGATCCAGGCGTCTACGCCCAAAGTGGAAACAAGCAGGTTTGATTCGGCCGGAGCTGGGGAGGGGACGCCTTTGGACCAGGCCGACCGTGCGCGGCTGCCGGTTCCCCCTGAAAATATCCCGCAAGCATCTCGGCCGTTCGATCTTAAGGCCAACGAGCCAGCGCCGGCGACGCGGGCTCAGACTGTCGCCGACGATATGCTCTCGGCCGCGAAAGCGGTCGTCGAGACAGTGCTGCCGCGGTAGTCACAGAAATCAGCATGCAGCAATAACAACGCGGGCCTAAAGCCCGCGCTGAATTCAATATCGAACTTGCAGTAATTGTTCAGCGCGGTCCACGAGGGCCAGCGGCTGGACCGCCCCGGCCGACTCCGGGTCCGGCGCCAAAAACCGGCTTCGGTTTCATGGGCAGCAGACCTTCGCGCTGCATCTTCTTGCGTGCGAGCTTGCGGGCGCGGCGCACGGCCTCGGCCTTTTCGCGAGCCTTCTTTTCCGAGGGCTTTTCGTAATGGCCGCGGAGCTTCATTTCGCGGAAAATTCCCTCACGCTGCATCTTTTTCTTCAGCGCCTTGAGAGCTTGATCGACATTGTTATCGCGAACGAGAACCTGCACGCGGCATCCTCTTTCAATTACGGTAAGAATTTTTCAGACAGCGGAAGGCCGACAAAGGCCAAGCCCTCAGCGTCAAGGGCGCCGATGTATCAGATCAAGGCACGGATGTCCACCATAGGCGATTTGTTGGGTGCGGGGAAAAAGCCGAAAATTCAGGTGGAATTCCCCCAAAGAACAACCATTGGGGGTTTAGGAAAGCCTCATATCGGGTTTCTATGGGACCTGTATCCGGGTGGTGTGATCCCCCCGCAACCGAGGAGGGCGTGTCATGGATGTCAGGAAATACGCGGCCGAACTGATTGGCACTTTCTGGCTGACGTTTATGGGATGCGGCAGCGCGGTTATCGCGGCCGCGTTTCCGGAAGTCGGCATCGGGTTGCTGGGCGTGGCTTTTTCTTTCGGTCTGAGCGTTGTCACCATGGCCTACGCGATCGGGCATATTTCAGGCTGTCATCTCAATCCAGCGGTCACAGTGGGTTTGGCCGCCGGTGGCCGGTTTCCGGCAGGGCAGGTGGTGCCGTACGTCATTGCGCAGGTGATCGGGGCGGTCGCTGGCGCGGCGCTGCTCTATGTGATCGCCAGCGGTGCGGCAGGATTCGATGTAACCAAAGGTTTCGCATCGAATGGCTATGGCGAGCACTCGCCCGGTCACTATAACCTCATGGTTTGCTTTATCACCGAGGTGACAATGACGGCCATGTTTCTGTTCGTCATCATGGGATCGACCCACGGCAAGGCTCCGGCGGGTTTCGCGCCGCTGGCGATCGGACTTGCGCTGGTGATGATTCACCTTGTCAGCATTCCCGTGACCAACACGTCGGTGAATCCGGCGCGTAGCACCGGTCCCGCACTGTTCGTCGGCGGCTGGGCTCTGGAGCAGCTCTGGCTGTTCTGGGTAGCACCGCTGATCGGCGGCATCATCGGCGGCGTGGTCTATCGTGGGCTCAGCGCTGAGCCGGAAGGCGTCGTCGCGGGAAAGTAGCGGGTTATTCCTGAGCGTCATTGCCGGGCTTGGCCCGGCAATCCTCTCCTATGCGAAGATTCGTCTCCGGGCATGATGAGCGTTTCGGCGTAAGCACCGTTGTCAGTCGCGGCGCTTCACCTCTGTCACATGCCCCATCTTGCGACCGGGGAGCGGGGGGCCCTTGCCGTAGATGTGAACGGCGGCGCCGGGCACGGTGAGCCACCGCCCGTAATCGAGGACGTCCTTGCCGATCAGGTTTGTCATGACGGCGCTACCCTGCCGGACTGGCTTGCCGAGCGGCCAGCCGGCGACTGCGCGAATATGCTGCTCGAATTGCGAGACCGAGGCGCCATCGAGCGTCCAATGACCAGAGTTGTGGACTCGTGGTGCGACCTCGTTGACGAGCAGCGTTGGCCCGCTCGCGCCGGGCACCACAAACATTTCCACGGCCAGCACACCGACATAATCAAGGGCAACAGCAATTTTCTCTGCCGTGTCGCGAGCCTGCACGGCGAGCGCATCAGGAATCGCGGCCGGCGCGCGTGAATATTTCAAGATGTGATCGTGGTGCTCGTTCTCGGTTACGTCGAAACATTCGACACGCCCATCGACACCGCGCGCGGCGATTACGGAAATCTCGCGCTCGAACGGCACGAAGGTCTCGACGATTGCGGACTTGGTGCCGAGATCGTCCCACACCTGATCAAGATCGTCGCCCGTGCGAATGATGGCCTGTCCCTTGCCGTCGTATCCGAAGCGACGGGTCTTGATCACGGCGGGAAGGCCGATGACGTCGATTGCTTCGCGAAGCCCCTGCGCCGACGCCACGTCGGCATAGGCGGCAGTACCGATCCCAAGACCCGCGACAAATTTTTTCTCAAGCAAACGGTCCTGCACCGTTTCCAGGATACGATGATCGGGCAGCACCGGCCGACGTGCGGCGAGGATCATCGCGGTGGCCGCTGGGACGTTCTCGAATTCATAGGTGATCACGTCAACATCGGCTGCGAACAATTCCAGTGCCTCGACGTCGGCGTATTCTGCGCAGGTAGCGTTCTGCACAACGTCGAACGCCGGGGAGTCCGGGTCCGGCGAGAACACCTGACACTTGAGGCCGAGGCGTGCTGCCGCCAAGACCAGCATCCGGCCGAGCTGACCGCCGCCGAGAATTCCGATGGTGCCTCCCGGTTTGAGCGTCGGCCGCCGAGAACCAATCACGCTGTTTCCTCCGGGCGCTCGGCTACTGCATCCGTCTGCCGCTTGCGCCAGGCGGCAAGGCGGCCAGCGAGCGATGGGTCATTGAGCGCCAGCACGCTTGCCGCCAGCAGCGCCGCATTGATGGCGCCGGCCTTGCCGATCGCGAGCGTTCCCACTGGAACGCCGGCCGGCATCTGCACCATGGAATAGAGCGAGTCGACCCCGGCAAGCGCCCTGGACTCGACGGGCACGCCAAGCACCGGAAGTTCCGTCAGCGATGCCGTCATGCCGGGCAGGTGTGCCGCGCCGCCTGCGCCCGCGATGATGACCTTGAACCCCTCGGCCTTGGCGCCCCTGGCGAATGTAAACAGTCTTTCAGGTGTGCGGTGCGCGGAGACGATCCGGCTTTCACTGGTGATGCCGAGCGCGGCCAGCGTTTCCGCGGCGTGGCGCATGGTCTCCCAATCCGACTGGCTTCCCATGATGATGGCGACAACGGCGGTCATTTATCTATTTGTTTGTTCGGGAATCCAGAAATCGATCCGAATTATAGGAAGGCGTCTTGACGAGGCAAGCAGCTGGGAATGAACTATCCTTTCTTGGTGAACGGCGGCAAGCCTTGCGACGATGAAAAAGACACCTAAAGCGGCTCGGTCCCCGACCGTCAAGCGGAAGGCTAGTCATCATAAGGCAGCGTCCGCCGCGCAGCTGGCAGCGCTCGGACCCAAGCGCCAAACGGCAAAATCTGACCTGGCGGCAGATGATAGGGCGGCCATCCGCCGCCTCAAGTCCCGGCTCGCGGCGGCCCAGGCGCGGATCGCGGATCTTGAGGCCTCTGCGGATACCGATCATCTTTTGGGCGTTCTCAATCGTCGCGGCTTCGAACGCGAGCTGCACCGCTCGGTAGCCTATATCCGACGCTATCATGCAAGCGGTGCGTTGTTCGTGCTCGACGTTGATCGCTTGAAGCCCATCAACGACGCCTTCGGTCATGCGGCGGGAGATGCGGTGCTGAAAGCCGTGGTCGGGGCACTGTCGCGAGACGTGCGATCCTCCGACCTGATAGGGCGGCTCGGCGGCGACGAGTTCGCGGTGCTATTGTGGAATCTCAGCGAGACCGACGCCAAAGCGAAGGCGTCGATGCTCGAAGAAACCATCGACCGGCTGACACTGACTTTCCGTGGAGAGGCGATCACAACCGGAGCCTCGATCGGGGTCGCCATGCTCGGACCGCACATCGAAGGCGAGCGCGCTGGAGCAGGCCGATTGCGAAATGTATGTTCGCAAGGCGCAGCGGCGCTGTCGTTGAACGGGCCATGCCTTGCGGCCGGTTGGGGAGGCACTGACGTTCATCTCCGACGACCGCGGGGGGCGCTCGGCGTTCAGGCAATAATATCCGGCGTGATCTGGTCTTCGATGAAGCAGATGCGGTCACGCAACTGTAGCTTGCGCTTCTTTAGCCGCTGTAGCCGCAGCAGATCTGGTGCAGGCGATTGATGCAGCGCATCTATGGCGGCATCCAGGTCGCGGTGTTCCTGTTGCAGACGGGCGAGCTCGGCTCCGAGTTCACGCTCTTCTTCGTCGGTCATGATGACGTACTGACTTGAATCGCGAAGAGTTTGCGAAGGGTTGGGGAGTTTCTGATCCGCGAATTATCTCCCGTGCCCGCGCTGCGCGCAAGTCGCCGGGTTCCATGCGGGCGGGTTCATTTTGGAATCTCACAAATATGATCGACGGGCCTTTCTGTCCCATCGACAGTCGTCGCCATTCATGTAGACTTTACTGTTCGGAGCGAATCTGGGGGTCTAATCTCACCTAGGAGGTTCGAATGGCAATTCAGGCGCATCTCGCTGAACTGGAACGGAAACATCGAATCCTGGAAAGCGAATTGCACGATGCTCTCAGGCATCTTTCTACCGACGACACGAGGATTGCCGAGTTGAAGCGCCGAAAACTGATGCTCAAGGACGAGATCGAACGACTCAAGTTCTCCACAGCCGGGACCGTCCACTAAACTCTCGACCTCTCCTCTCACTTTTAGGGTCATGGAGTCAGTAGCCGTTTTGCTGCTGCTGCCGGTTCGCGCGGGCGGAGCCCCAAACGATAGTGCCAGCTATCGCCCAAAGGGGGACGCTCCGCTCGATAGCTGTTGCCTGTTTTAAATAGCCTTGTTCGCTATTTCACGGCCAAGGCAGCGACATGGTCGGCAATCGCAAGTGACGAGGTCAGGCCGGGCGACTCAATCCCGAACAGGTTGATCAGCCCGGTCAGGCCGTGGTCTGCGGGCCCCTCGATCATGAAGTCCTGCACCGCAACCGCCGGCGGCACGATCTTAGGACGGATTCCAGAATACGCGGGGATCAGGGCACCGTCAGGCAGGTCAGGCCAATAGCGCCGGATCGCCGGGTAAAACTGGGTTGCCCGCCCCGGATCGACGTCATAGTTCGGTATCTCGATCCATTCCACATCGGGGCCGAAGCGGGGCTGGCCGGCAAGGTCGAGCGTGAGATGCACGCCAAGGCCGCCGGGCTCCGGGACCGGATAGATCAGGCGTGAAAACGGCGCACGGACGCTGCAACTGAAATAGCTTCCCTTGGCGAGATAGGCCGGTGGAATCCGCTCTCCGGGCATGCCTTCGATACGGCGCGCCACCGCCGGCGCGCTCAGGCCGGCGGCATTGATCAGCAGATCGCAGGCGAGTGTCATCGGCGAGTCGCCGCCGGTTTCGATTTCCAGCCCATGAGGCGTCGCCTTGGCGCCCAACAAGGGGGTAAGAAATGCGAACGTCGCACCGTCCCGCTCGGCGTCACCGCGCAAGGCCAGCATTAAGGCGTGACTGTCGATAATGCCTGTCGACGGAGATAGTAGCGCGGCCACGCAGTGCAGCGCCGGTTCGAGCGCGCGGGCATCGCCGCCGCTCAGGAACTGTATGTCTTCGACGCCATTGCCCTCCGCGTGAGCTCTGATGGCCCACAGCCTGTCGACCTCACGTTCGGTGGTCGCAACCACCAGCTTCCCGCAGGTGCGGTGTGGAATTCCGTGTTCCCGGCAATAAGCGTAGAGGGCGGGACGTCCGCTGACGCAAGTCTGCGCCATCAGACTGCCGGCGGGATAGTAGATACCGGCGTGGATCACCTCGCTGTTGCGCGACGACGTTTCCGTTCCGATGTTGTCCGCAGCTTCGAGAACGATAACCTCGCGGCCGGATCGCGCGAGCTGCCGCGCGACCGCAAGCCCGATCACGCCTGCGCCCACGACCACGCATTCAACCCTGTCCATTCGTAATCCGGACTGTTTTCTGATCGCCCCGCGTAATTCGCGCCGGTGCGTCGTTTGGAATCCGATTCAACGGAGTTGAATTGAACTCTGTTTTACTCTTTCGATTGAGCCTGTTTTGTCCGAAAACCGGTCTCCATGTTTCGGCATCATGCTCTAGCGGGACCATTAATCATGAGAGATCGGTTGTGGCAATCCAGGGCGCATTTGCCAGCCAACCTCAATCAGGCGCGAAGATACAGGTTTGTACCATCGACCAATATTCCGATCTATGGGTTACCCCGAGGGGCATTGCCAGAGCGAGTGCAATCTCCGAGCCCGAATGCCGCATCCAAAACCCTGCCGCCAACGTGTATTGCCGGTGATCGTTGGATTTCGATATTCGCAAGTAGATGATGCGATCATTGGAATCGGATCGCTAGAGCCTTTCGCTTTTGATGGAATCAGAAGCGGGGCTCTATCTTTGTGTTTTGATGCGTTTCTTGACGCTAACCGGTATCCACCTCGAAAACGCTATAGCCTTCATCGCGAAACGAGACGGGATGGAATGACGAAAGAAGCGAGATCTACCTTCGATGCGGTCGCTCCGTCCGACCTGCCGCTGTTGCAGGTCGATGCCGTCGTCAAGCGCTTTGGCGGGTTTACCGCTGTCGATCGCCTGTCACTCGATATCAGGACGGGGGAGTTTTTTGCGCTGCTGGGGCCAAGCGGCTGTGGCAAGACCACGCTGCTCCGGATGTTGGCTGGGTTCGAGACGCCTGACAGCGGGCGCATCCGTCTCGGTGGTCAAGACATATCCGGCGTTCCGCCGCATCGGCGTCCCGTTAACATGATGTTCCAGAACTACGCGCTGTTTCCCCATCTGTCCGTGCGAGACAACATTGCGTTCGGGCTGAGGCGGGCGAGCCTGTCGCGCGCCGAGATCGATGCTCGCGTCGCGGAGATGGTGGCGCTGGTGAGTCTCGAGGGCATGGAAAAGCGCAAGCCGGAGCAGCTTTCGGGCGGTCAGAAGCAGCGCGTGGCGCTGGCGCGCGCGCTCGCGCGACGCCCGCGGCTATTGCTGCTCGATGAACCGCTGGCCGCGCTCGACATGAAACTGCGCGAGAACACTCAAGCCGAATTGATGCGGCTGCAGCGCCAACTCGGCATGACCTTCATCATCGTCACTCACGATCAGGAGGAGGCGATGATGATGGCGGATCGCATCGGGGTGATGAATGCCGGGCGTCTGGAACAGGTGGCGACGCCGCGCCAGCTCTATGAAGCGCCGAACTCTCGCTGGATTGCCGAGTTCGTTGGCGGAATCAACATCATCGATGGCGAAGTGGAGTCGTGCGACGCCGACCGCGTAACGGTCGCAACGCAAGCAGCGGGACAGGTGACGGCTGCGGCACCCGTGCAGGCGCTAACGACGGATCAGGTCTGCGTTGCAATACGCCCGGAGAAGGTTCGCTTGTCGCGAGGCGAGGCGACATCCGATGCGGGCCACGCGGCCGGGATCAACCGCATGGAAGGCGTCATTGCCGGCATCAGCTATCTTGGCGGTCAGACTCGCTATCAGGTCAGGCTCGATCGCGGCGCGCTGCTGTCCGCGTCGGTTGCTAACAACGTTCGGCGGGAGGTTGACGCCTACGATAAGGCGGAGCGCGTGGTGGCGTGTTTCGCGCCAGACGATTGCATGGTACTTGACCGATGAACGGGCGACGTCTTTTCTCCGTTTCCGCGCGCAGGGCGGCGATTGCGCCGTTTCTGTGGATGTTGCTGTTTTTCTTGCTGCCGTTCGGCTTCGTGCTCAAGATCAGCCTGTCGCACACGGTGATGGCGCAGCCGCCTTATCTGCCCGTGTTTGATCTGGCTGAGGGCATAGCTGCCCTTAAGGCAGCCATCGCGGCGCTGTCGCCTGAAAATTTCAAGCTGCTTGCGTCGGACCATTTTTACGTCCTGTCTTACCTGCGAAGCGTTGTCGTCGCCCTGATATCGACGTCGATTTTGCTCGCGGTCGGCTATCCCATCGCCTACGGCATGTCGCGCCTGCCGGCACGCTGGCAACCGATTGCGATGATCCTGGTGATCGTGCCGTTCTGGACTTCGTTTCTGATCCGCGTCTACGCGTGGATCAACATTCTCCAGCACGATGGCATCCTGAACAACATGCTGATGGCGCTGCACCTCGTCAGCGTTCCCGTCGTGTGGCTGTCCACCGATGCGGCGATGTATATCGGAATCGTCTATTCCTATCTGCCGTTCATGATCCTGCCGCTCTACGCGACATTGGCCAAAATGGATCCCGCGCTTCTTGAGGCTTCCGCTGACCTCGGCGGTTCGCGTCTGACCACGTTCTGGCTGGTGACGGTGCCGTTGTCGCTGCCGGGTATCGGCGCGGGCGCGCTGCTGTGCTTCATTCCGATTGTTGGCGAGTTCGTGATTCCGGATCTGCTCGCGGGGTCAACCTCGCCGATGATCGGGCAGACCTTATGGCTGGAATTTTTTACCAACCGCGATTGGCCGGTGGCGTCGGCGATCGCCGTCGTGCTGCTGGTGCTGCTGTTGGCGCCGCTTCTTATTAACGAGCGAGTGCAGCGTCGCCAGCTGGAAGAACTGCGATGATGGCAAGGCCCGTGCTCGCCAGACTGTCGCCTTTCAACATTACCGCGCTCGCGCTCGGGTTGGCGTTTCTGTACCTGCCTATCGTTGTTCTCGTGATCTATTCGTTCAACGCCTCGCGACTGGTGACGGTCTGGGGCGGATGGTCCGTGCGCTGGTACGTTGAACTTTTCAACGACGAGGCGATGTTGTCCGCGCTTGCGATGAGCCTGCGGGTTGCCGCAGTGTCGGCCACGGCCGCTACCGTTCTGGGAACGCTGGCTGCGGTCGCCCTGACGCGTGCCGGCGCCTTCCATGGACGCGGGCTGTTCGCGGGAATGCTGTACGCCCCGCTGGTGATGCCCGAGGTGATCACCGGACTGTCCTTGTTGCTGCTGTTCGTTGCGGTCGATGCGCAGCGCGGGTTCTGGACGGTCACGATCGCGCATACGACGCTGACCATGTGCTTCGTTGCCGTGGTGGTGCGGTCGCGGCTCGGATCGCTCGATCGAAGCCTGGAGGAAGCTGCGATGGACCTGGGCTGCGACCCCCTCCGGGCGTTCGTCAAGGTAACGATGCCGCTGATCCTGCCGTCGGTCATCGCGGGCTGGATGCTTGCCTTTACGCTGTCGATGGACGACGTGGTGATCGCGAGTTTCACCACCGGTCCCGGGTCCACAACGCTCCCGATCCGGATTTATTCAGAGGTGCGTCTTGGCGTGAAGCCGGAGATCAATGCGATCTGTACGCTGATCGTCGGATCGATCGCTGTGGTTATCGTGGCCGCGTCGCTGGCTTCGAAACTCTCGAGCCGGCAAGGCGAAAGCGCCGCACCCCTGTAGACGTTGGTTGAAGAAGGGCTTGGGATTGAGGAAGAGGCTTGCGGACGACGTCAGTTTGTACGCGACGTTCCGGACCCGGTCGGGGTATCCGGAACAGTTGCCGCGGGAACTGCCTTCTGATCCGTTAGATGCTCGATCACCGAGCGAACCGCGTCGCGGGTTTTGCGGTCCCTGACCGCGTCGAGCAGCGGTGCCGACGCCTTGGACCGCCGTATCAGGCTTTCCGGATCGGGAAAGACCAGCGGATCGTCCCATGGTCCCTGGACCACGAACGGTAACTCGAAATTGTCGGCACCCGCTGACGACGTCAGGCTCGCGACGCCCTTGAGATCGTAGTCTCGCGAAGGCACCGAGGCAGTGCCGGTCAGGGTGAGACGCGCTGCCGGCCCTTCGACGCGCACGTCCGTCGCGACGGCGACCCCGTCGTCGAAATCGAGGGCGATATTCAGCTTGTCGAATGGTGTCTTTCCGTTGCGGAAATTTCCGCCGCCGGAGAGCGGCCGCCGCTCCAGCCGCTTCAGCAGTTGCTCGACATTGAATCCGCTGATCGCGCCGTCATGGCCGGTCAGAACCGCCGTCCCGTCGAGCGATTGCGCCAGCCCGTACGGACTCGATCCCTTGGCCTCAAGCGAAATATTCAGGTTGCCGCGCCCGGAGAGCCGGCCGGTGCCGAACAGATCGCTGACGCAGGTTTGCAGATCGACGTCGATCAGCTGAAACTGCGCCTTCACATCGGCGGCCGTCTCGGCGTGCGAGATGCCGAACGATCCCTTCGCGATACCGTCATAAATTTGCGCTTCGCCGATGCTGAGCGCGAGCGATCCGTTGCGGAGGTTGGCGCCGAGTGCGGTTTTGCCAAGCCTAGTGGAGCCGACGATGACCTTTGCCGCCGAAAGCCGCATGTCGAGGTCGGTGGCAGACAGCGCATGCAGATCGAACAGTTGCCGGTTCCAGTCGCGGGCTCCGCCGGCGAGCAGCCGGATCGTCTTGACATAAGGGGTGAAATCCAGCGTTCCGGCGGCAAGCGTGGCCTGCAGGGTCTGCCGTCCGTTATTGGCGTAGGTCATTACGCCCTCGGCGGCATTGCCATCGATTTCGACGTTGACGTTCGTGAGCGCGACCGACGAGCCGATCATGCTGGCGCGCGCCTTGAGCGCGAAGCGATCGAACCCGCCGTCGCCGGGAGGAGGCTGTCCGATCCAGCGCAACGCCTCGCGCAAGCGAGTGCTATCGGCGGAGAGCGTACCTTCCATCATCCAACTGATCGGGTTGGCGACCGTACCGTCAAACGAGAATTTCAGCGGTGCGCTGGCGACCTTGATCTTCAGGCCGGATCGATCGCCCGATAGCGCTGCGAGAAAATCACTGAGGCTTATGCTGCCGTCGACGCGTTCGCCGCGCCAGTCGAACTGTCCTGTCGCTGCGAACGAGCGGGAAATCGAGGGCCATGCCAGCGACAGATCGAGGTCGCGGAGGTTTTCGGAAATCTCACCGGCCGTATCCTCATAGCTGAGTTCACCATTCTGGATTTGGATTTCCGAGAACGAGACCGGGCTGTCGGCTCCGGGCTTCATATTTCGCGCAATCGTTTCCACGAAGGGAGTCCAGTTGCTATGGCCGTCGGCAGCGCGCTTAACGCGGATGTGAGGGTGCAGCATCATGACGTCGTCGATCTGGAAATGCTGCATGAGAAGCGGAATCAGGCGCAGATTGGCGGTCAGCACATCGACGCTGAGTGCGGGAGCCTCGGCGTCGCTACCCTTGATGCGGACACCATGGAAGGACACATAGCTGCCGGGAAAAACCGAGACGTCGATGCGGCCATCTGCGACGAAGTCGAGTCCCGTCACCGTGCGGATCTGACTTTCGACGGCGTTTCGCAAGGCGTCGTGGTCGAGCAGTCGCGACATGGAGATCAGCCCCGACAGGACGACCACCGCAACTCCCAGAATGGCCGCGACCGATATTCCCAGGCGCTTCATTCCTTGGGCCATCGTCAATGACATGTCCGGGGTTGGTTGACGCTTGCCGGCCGGTCGAACGTCGTCCGGCAGCGCCCGCAACTTGATTGGTTTTCTTGACGCTTTCAAGGCCGCCGACAGTCCGATTTTGACATTTACATGCCGCTACGGCGGGAGTCTTGCTGCTGCAAATGTGAATAGCGAATGTCAAATTCGTTCCGCCAAGCCGGCCATAGCTCCAATTGACGCCCCACGAGGATTTTGCCTAATACTTCCCTTTAACCCTGCCCGCGCGCCGTTAAGCGGCGCCTTCCTCCTTGCAGGTCGCAGCTTATGAACAAACTCTACCCCGACGCCAAATCGGCCCTCGATGGTCTTCTCAGGGACGGCATGATGATCATGTCCGGTGGATTCGGCTTGTGTGGCATCCCGGAAACGTTGTCCGATGCCATTCGTGACTCTGGAGTCAAAAATCTGACCTTCGTGTCCAATAACGCCGGCGTCGATGGCATCGGACTGAGCCGTTTGCTCGAAACGCGGCAGATTAAGAAGATGATCTCGTCCTACGTCGGCGAGAATAAGCTTTTCGTCCAGCAGTATCTTGCCGGCGATCTGGAACTTGAATTCAATCCGCAGGGCACGTTGGCTGAGCGCATTCGCGCGGGCGGCGCCGGCATTCCGGCGTTCTACACAAAAACCGGCGTCGGCACCCTCATTGCCGAGGGCAAGGAGGTGAAGGAATTCGACGGCCAGAAATATCTTATGGAGCGAGGGCTATTCGCCGATCTCGCCATCGTCCACGCCTGGAAGGGCGACACCGCTGGCAATCTGGTCTATCGCAAGACTGCGCGAAACTTTAACCCGATCATGGCGACCGCCGCGAAGGTTACCATCGCAGAAGTCGAGCATCTGGTACCCGCTGGCGAGATCGATCCCGATCACATCCATACTCCCGGCATCTTCATCAAGCGCATCGTCGAGGTGGGGAGCGCCAGGAAGCACATCGAATTCCGCAACACCCGTCCACGTCCGGCGGCATAGGCGCTTCTAGGCTCAGGACAGTGCTGGATCGCTTCCGATAAGCTCCTTGCAACGACAACAATATGACAGGAGAGCCCCATGGCCTGGACCCGCGAGCAGATGGCAGGGCGTGCCGCCAAGGAATTGCGCGATGGTTATTACGTCAATCTCGGAATCGGTATTCCGACGCTGGTATCAAACTTCATTCCCGACAATATCGACGTTCAGCTTCAGAGCGAGAACGGCATGCTCGGCATGGGTCCATTTCCCTATGAAGGCGAAGAGGATCCCGACCTTATCAACGCGGGCAAGCAGACCGTCACAGAATTGCCGACCTCCAGCTATTTCTCGTCGGCCGACTCGTTCGGCATGGTGCGCGGTGGCCATATCGACCTCTCGATCCTCGGAGCGATGCAGGTGGCCCAGAACGGCGATCTTGCCAACTGGATGATCCCGGGCAAGATGGTCAAGGGCATGGGCGGCGCGATGGATCTCGTCGCCGGTGTCAAGCGCGTCGTCGTCGTGATGGAGCATTCCGCCAAGGATGGCCCCAAATTGCTCAAGCGGTGCACGCTGCCGCTGACCGGCGAAAGGGTTGTCGATATGGTCGTTACCGATCTTGCGGTGTTTACCATCGACAAGCACGGCAAGGATGGCATGACGCTGATCGAGCTCGCCGACAGCGTCACGCTGGACGAGGTCAGGGCCAAGACCGAAGCCGAATTCGGCGTCGCGCTGCAGAGCGCCTGAGGACGGTGCGCGATAGCGGCCAGAAGCCGATATTCGATGGCGTCAGGCGCTACAGACCCGGCCGCAGGGTTTCAGTCATAGATTTGACGCGTTTTCTTCACGCGAACCGGATTCCACTTCGCTCGAAAACGCTCTAGGATAGCGCGTTTGTTTGCGCAAATACCACTTCGATCAGCGTGCCGGAGTGTGGCCCCGTTTTGATGTGGAACTGGGCACGATTGGCCTCCACCAACGCCTTGGTGAGCGACAGGCTGACGTCTGCGCTCTTCGAAGCCTGATCGCTCGGCGCCGGTGTGCGGAATGGCTCCGTCGCCGCGGCCAACTCGTTTTCGCTGAGGCCGTGTCCGGTGTCCCGGACGCGCAATGCCACGTCACCGAAGTCATTGATTGTCGTCGAGACGATCACCTGCCCGCCGGCATTGGCCAGATGGATCGAATTTCCGATGAGATTAAGCGTGATCTGACGTAGCGCCTGTGCGTCCGCGACGATCGGCGGCAGCGTGTGCGCAAGCGAGGTTCGTATGATGATGCGCTCGCGATTGGCCTGCGGCTGCATCACGGCGACGCATTGCTCGACGATTTCGTTGAGATTCTGGTTCACGAAGGCGAGATCAAGTTTGCCGGTCTCGATCCGCGACAGGTCGAGCAGGTCGTCGATGAACGCGATGATGCGTTCGCCCGAAGCACGGATGTCCTTCATGTACTCGACATAGCGCTCGTTTCCGAGCGAGCCGAATTTTTCATCGATCATTACCTCGGCAAACCCGATAATGGAGTTCAGCGGCGTTCTGATTTCGTGGCTGATCCGCGCCAGCACGTCGGCTTTTGCATTCGCTGCGCGCTCGGCCTGCCGTCGCGCCTGCGACAACTCGGTCTCGATTTTCTTTGACTGCGACAGGTCGCGGAACACGGCGAAAAAGTTGGGACCTTCAGTCTGGGTCCGGCCCATCGTCATCGCTAGCGGGATCAGCCTGTCCGCGCCCACGCGGCCCAACACCTCGCGGCCGTGATCGAGCAGGCTTGCGGAGTCGTCCACGGGGCCCTTGAGATAGTCGCGCACCGCGCCCTGGCTTTCCGGCGCGAAGAGATCGGCGAGATTGCGCTGCGTGAGACTGTCGCCGGATTGTCCGAACAACGCTTCGGCGCTGCGGTTGCAAGCAGTGATGTGTCCGCCGTCGTCGAACATCAGGATGCCTTCGGCAGCGGTGTCGACGATGGTGGCAAGCTCCTCGGCGTTGGCATGGCCGACGCGAGAGGGCGCCGATGCACCGCCGCATATCAACGCATGCGCGGGCTCGCCATCCCAGGGGACCACGAAAAGCCGGGCGGTGATCGGCTGTTGCGGTGCGCCCGACGGTGGCGTTGCCGAGACCGTGACGGGAGAGCCGGTGGGCGGCGTGCTGTCGGCAGCGGGCAAGTCGGCTTGGACCAGGAGGGCATCGAGTCCGCCGGCCTCTTGCAGCGCCTGAAGACTGCTGTAGCCGACCTGCGCGAGAAACGCCGGGTTAGCGTACAGTGCGCGGCCAGCTCGGTGGATCATTACGCCGCCTGGAAGTAAGTCGAGGATGAGGCTGTCGCGCGCCATGGTGGCTTGCGGAGTCGGTTCGGGCGGTGACAATCCATCCACCTGCGTTTGGGCGACTTCGGACGGTGCCTGCACAACCGGCTGCTCGGCGTTAGTTCCAGGCTCGGCGGCGTCGGGCTCGCTCTCCAACCGGGCCGAGAGCTGGCGCGCCAGTTCGTTGAAGGCATTGTTTTCGACAGGCGTGAGAGGAGGCGGTTTCAAGTCGACCGGGGGCCTGAACGGCAGGACATTCTTGGGCGTTTCCACGGTGGTGTCCGGTTCTGTTGGTTGTTGCAAGAGTTCGGAGGGCTCGGTGTCGGCTGAACCCGCTGGGCCCGCCGGCGGCGGATGGGAGGTCTCGCTGAACGAAAATTCGTGGCGCCGATTTGCTGCGAGCCGCGCCAAACCCTCCCGATCGCGGCAGACGCCGAAGCCACGATAGCCGACGAAATTGCGTGAGCGGTCGTAGATCGGAAGCCCCGACAATTCGACACGCAAACGTGCATCCGATCCATCGACGGGCCAAAGGAGCGTGATACCGCTCCAAGTGTCGCGGGTTTCGACCGCTTTCGCAACGCGGCCTTCAGGATCGAATCCGAATACGTCCGTGATCTCGCTCCACAACCGGCCGAATCCTGAGGCTGTTCGCATTCCGATGATGCGGGTGAATTCGTCGGATCCGAACGAGAAGCGGCCTTCGGCATCCATCCGCCACATGAAGCGCAAGGGATGGTGGCGCCTCTGCGGTGGAAAATCACGCGACGGACTATTATCCGGCTCGGGCGGCGACTCGACGGCTTGCATGGGCGGCGGAACGGTCGCCGTGTTCCGCAATGGAAATTCGGCCTCCGGTTCAGGCAACGGTGCCGGGTGAGTCGAAGAGCGATCTGAGACGTTCGGCTCCAGCAGGGCGACAAGTCCAATGTCGTCGCCGCTTCCGACACGTTGCAGCACCAACCGCCAAAGTCCGACCGAGGTCTCGGCGCGACCCTCGCGTAGTGCGTTATCGCGCAAGCCATTGAGCCCGCCCTCGGCGAGACTGCCAATGCCGAACAGCGGCCGGCCCCTGTTGCTGGCGGCGACGAACCGGCCGTCGCGCGAGAATGCAGCCACCGGCATATCGACGCCATCCACCAGTCGCTGCAATCGTTCGACCAGCGGCATGCTGCGACCGGCCGGCTCAGCGGCCCTCACGAGGATGGCGCTGCCAACGCCCCGAATTTCGAGCCGCGAGCAGGCGCAGGTGAGAAGGCTTCCTAGACCGGCATAGCCCCGCATTCGTTCTAGCTGCACTGCGCCGGTGGGCGGCAGACGGCGCGCGAGCTGAACCACCTGCCGTCGGCGCGGGTCGTCAGGGTCGACGTGTCGTGAAGCAAGAGCGGAGGTGTTGGTTGCCCCGACAATAGAGACGCCCACCGGATTGGCCCACAGGATGCAGGCGCCGTCCAGCGACCACAGCCACGCGGGCAGGGCACCCGCCGCATGAACGGCCAGCCGTGGGTCGGTCATACCCTGCAACTGGAAATCGGCGCTGTTCATGGGCACCGCGTGTCAGATGTCTTGGGCTTTTGCCTTCGGCGGCTGCGCATGTCGGCTTTCATTGGCCGCAGTCCTAACAGATCGTCAGTATCGTGTCCGCCATGTCGGAGGTCCACGGCGGCTCTCCTGAAATCCCCGGCACAAAGCCGGGATAACCTTAATTTGGCCGTTGTCATGGGACCTCCGCGGTCGGTGGCACGTTGAGTGGTGCGGGGACCGGAGGACCGGGACCCATGAAAGAACCACCACAGGGAGCGGCGACCATGAGCAACCAGGGACGGCATTTTGAAGTTTCGAACGAGATGCAGTCGCTAGCGGAGGCAGGTTTCGAGCAGGCACGCAAGGCGCTTGAGAGTTTTCTCGACGGTGCCCAGCAAACCGCCAATTCGATCGAGGGTCGCAACGAGGCGGTTCGCGATAGCGTTCGAGATATCAGCAGCAAGGCAATCTCCTTTGCCCAGCAGAATATGACCGCATCACTGGACTATGCCGAGCAACTTCTCCGCGCGAGGGATCTCGCGGAGGTGATGCGGCTGAATACTGAGTATGTGCAGGGTCAAATGAAGGCCTTGACCGAGCAGGCCAGCGAAATAGGGCAGAGCATGGGCCGGGCCGCCTTGGGAACCCGCAAGCCTCAAGTCTAAGGGGCCAAGGCCGCTATTCGAGTTTTCGCGCTCGGCGAGGTAAGTTTTGCGTCGCAATATATTGTTGCGCCGCACAAGGAAGTCATGGTAAGAGTGGATCAGATGCTGGCCTGATCAGTTCGCAATCAAGCTGAGTTGCAGGACGATCGTCGTTGCAGGTCACACTGCGTTCCCAACTGCAAAGGATGACTGCCATGGCTAATCCAACCGAGGCTTTTGAAGTTCCCGAGGAAGTGCGTGCATTCGCCGAAAAGGGTGTTTTGCAGGCGCGCGATAACTACGCGAAGTTCAAGGAAGCCGCGCAGGACGGCAACGGCGCTGTTGAGGCCGTGTTTAACGCTGCAACTAAAGGGGCGCATGCTTATTCCGCTAAGCTGCTCGATTTCGGTCAGGCCAATACCAATGCCAGCTTCGATTTTTTGCAGGCCCTGGTCGGCGCGAAATCGTTGTCTGATGCGACCGAATTATGGAGTACCCATACCCGCAATCAATTCGGAACGTTCGCGGTCCAGGCCAAGGAATTGACCGAACTGACCCAGAAAATTGCGGCGGAGACCGCCGAGCCGATCAGGACTGGCGCGTCGAAACTGTTCCAACCGACCGTCTGATAAACGCCTGTCCGCGCTAAATCTATCAACCCGGGCCACTCGGTCCGGGTTTGCTATTTTCAGTGTCGCTTCCGCCGCGATCAGATCCGGCCTGTGCCCACGCCCGACTCCCGTGGAGCCAAAGCTCGCGATAAGATGCAGCGACCAAAGGATTGCTGTCTGAAACGACTAGGCGGTGCGCGATAACGGATCGTTGTGGCCTTGCCAAAGCGGAGCGTTGCACCTAGTTTCCGCCCCGTTCGCATTGCGTTTTGGGCGCGCGAGCATGATGCAGTTGTAGCTCAGTTGGTTAGAGCGCCTGTCTGTGGAACAGGAGGTCGGTGGTTCGAGCCCACCCAACTGTACCAACAAAATCAAGTACATAGATAAAATTTAACCCGCTGCCGATAGTCGTACTTCTCGTCGGGGTGTGGGTAGGGGTGTGGGCATTCATCCGTTGGCCATCCGTCATCCGAGGCCGTTAGATGGGGTGCGCACGTGGCGATTTGTCGCATAGGAGAGCGTGTACGCGGGGGAGTCTTGCGCCCACGGCCGGCTCGATTGCCTCGAGTCGTCTCCATTCAAAGGTGGGTCCGGCTGCGGCAACTCGGCGGGTGGGTTGGTGTCAATACGGCAGGCGCGCCGGGTTCGTTCGCGCTATAATTCCCAAAACGCAACAGAACAGGGAGGAAGCCATGCCTCACACCATGGTTCCCAGTGATCGCGTGGAGCACGTCGCTGTTCATAGTTGGGATGGCGCAAAGCTCGGCATAATCGAGCGCTTGATGCTCGATAAGGTGAGCGGAACGGTTGCTTACGCGGTGATCAAAACCGGTGGGTTGCTCAGCAGCCACCATCATTATCCGATCCTGTGGAGCGCTCTCAAATATGATGCAAAGCGCCAGGTCTATGAAACCGAGTTGACGATGGGTGACCTGCGCGCTGGCCCGTCTGAGTTTGACGACGAGACCTTCGACTGGGGCGATCGCGCGCGATCCTATCCGCATCCGCACTATTGGACGGTCTAGCGGTGACGCTGCTTTAGCGCGCCATTCTGAGTGGTGGCGGCAACCATCTCGGGTCCATTCGTTGCACAATAAGCAGCGGTGCAGTGCCGTGTCAGCGAACCTGCTTCGCGAAGCGCTTTACCGCCCCACGATGGTCGAATACGAGTCGCAGCCCAGCGCGTCGGACTTCAAGATATCGCATTATCCGAGTTAAGTGGTCCCCCAGCATCGGCGTGGGCTGGGCTGGTCCAGCACGCAGTCTGTCCTGACTATGCGGGCGCGAGCTTGTCCGCTTCGCTACGAGCTTCGCAGGTCCGTGCGGCGGATATCCGAACGGAGGTGCATGGCAGATTAAAGCCCTGCTACGGGCGTGGAGCTGGCCTTGTCCGGACGACGCAGATGAGCCTGTTCGATTGGTCAATCTGCGGGGATTTAAATTCGACCACCGTTCGCCGCGACTGCGCACATGGTGTCGACGAGGCTCAACGTGGGTTGGCGCTCTGGTGAAGCGGCAGTAATTGAGAGAGGATGGACACATGGCAGACTTACTCATTAACTCGGTAATTTATCAGGCGCGACAATGCGAATAATTCTGTTCGTTTCTTTATGCCTCGCTTGTATGCTGGGTCAGGCCCGCGCCGAAACTTCGGCGGAACAGTGTTCTCGTTTTGCATCTGATCCCTTGGAAAGCGGTCATGAAGCGTCTGGCATAGACCTTAATAAAATTGATCTGTCGAAAGCTCTCCCTTCATGCATTGAGGCTGCATTTTCACCTCTTGCTACGCCGCAGGATCATTTCAGGTTGAGTCGGGCTTATTACGCGGCTCATCAAGTTGAGCTTGCCGCGTCTGAGGCTGCAAAGTCCGCTAATGCTGGTTACCCTCCTGGCATGTACGTCTATGCGATCTTGTTGAAGGATGGCGAGGGCGTCGAAAGGGATGAGGCTGCAGCCGTTCAATTCTTCGCCAGCGCTGCCAAAATGAATTTTGTTGAAGCCGAGGCAGCCCTCGGTGAAATGATTTGGAATGGACAGGGTATCGGAAAGAACAAGCAGCTTGGAGTGCAATGGCTAAATAAGGCCGCAAAAGGCGGAAGTTCATCTGCCGTTCACAGCTTAGAAGAGATCGCAAGAGTAGAGGCGGTAAATCAGGCTAACGCCAGAGTAGGAACGTGGGGACTTTGCAAACGTGATCAGTTCCAGCAAGCAATGCGCAACCAACAAAACTATGATGGACAACGCAGCTCAGTCGATGACGGTCTCACCACAGGATTTTCTGGCCCCGATGGGACTTGCCAATAGGTCGGTCTTTCACGTGCCGGCAACTTGAAGTCATTCTTTTTGTAAAAGCATAGTGCCGGTCAAATCGCTCCCGGAACGAGCTTTGGGACAAAGAAATCTTTTCTCTAAAGGGTCCGCTTTCCAAACACCGTCGAACTCCGTCGGGCTTTTGGCATGGAGTTTCCAGATGACACGGCAGCGGACAGGAGCCGACTCAAGATTAAGATTGTAGTATCCACCAACTGATAGGTCCTCTTTCTCAATAGCGCCTTGTAATCGGTTAGGGACGCTATTTTCCCTGTCATCTTGGTTTGTAACCTGCACGGAAACTGCCGAGTATAAAGTCATTTTAGAAGAAGCCATCGGGTTGGCTTCTTTCGTAATTTTCCAGGTACTCGTCGCATCGTGACCAGCCGGTGATTTTAGGGTCGCGGTCCAATTGCCGGGCACGCTATTTATTATCTGGTTCAGTCGACCCATTTCAATTCCATACTGACTTGCGTGCTCGGCGTTCTTCTTGGCCCGAACCGCTATGCGGTCGCTCATTCCATTCTCCAGTTTTGCGATATCGGAAGAATTGGCGTCACCTGCAATCCGTACAGCCAACACTCGGTCAGGCTCGAAATACAGATGCGGCGGATAGCCAAAGACTGGATTGGAAGTATCAGGCGCTTTCAAGCTGCCGAGGACGGGCAGGCCATCCGCTACGTGGCCAACGACAGCGAAGCGGTTTTGGTTGTAGCGGCGGGATATGAAAAAGTGTCCATCGTTGAGCATCGCGACGTCGCCAAGATCGAGGGTGGCGCCAGACGACTCTTCGGAAATCGTGATCGCCTTATGGTCCGGATCATAGGGTATGGCAATGCTATCAGTCTTGATATCGTTAAAGGCGAATGATCGGTCGTCATAATACTTGTTTCTAACAAGCTCTTTGAGACCCGCGATGTGTCTCGGAAACGCGTTCGGCAACAAAGCAATCTTAATTAGCCCGGCTGTCGTCAATATTAACAATGTATTTTCGGGGTCATTGGCCACAACCTTTGCTGCCGGAGTTTCCGGAGGCAGGCGCGCTTCATCAATGCAATACCTTTTGGTTCGCTCCGTCCATTCAGCGAAACTTGGCTTCTTAGGGTTGGCGAGATAATCTAACTGTTGTGCTGCAGTGAAGTCACGACGCATCTGGCTTTCGATGCAAAAGCTGTAATCCACGCATTTACCATGGTCGTAACCGGCGGCCATGCAGTCAGCTAATGTACTTTTGTAAATGCCGCTTTGCGCATTCGCAGTAGCGGTTGATATCGATATTGCGCAAATTATCCAAATGGGAAATCTTGCAAAACCCGACATTCAAAAATTCCTCAATGTCGCTGCTCGATGCAGACGGAATGAAATGAACTTTAGGGATGATATGAGTTTTGGTAAAGGCGCTAATCCCAGAGCTGAAAGCTATCGCATATTGGGCTAAGGTCCGCCGTTAGAAAAACGGACGATGCGGCCGTTGCGGTCGAAGAGAAGCGCTACGCGGTAAAGTCTGTTGAGCCTGCTTTGAGGAAAACGGATGACGATGCGTAAACTGGTGAGACTTTCCTGTATAGCAGCGATCGTAGGCGTCTGCAGCCAAGCTGGCGCAACCGAAATACAAATGCCCATCGACTTTGTTGGCGAATGGTGCAGTCCGTCCACGTTCGAGGGGAAAACCAAGTACACGATTCCGAGTTGGACGGACGAAGGCAAATGTACCGACATTCTCTCCATCGAAAAATGGGGCTTCACCTTTAGTGAGAGAGAGGGAGGGAGAACCTGCCTCCCCACAACCATTCGAACCAAGAAGGATACCGCCTCGTCCGGGACCGCGTACTCGGCGACGATCAACGCTCGCTGCCTCAAGGATGGTGTTCAGCCTTCAGAATCAGTCCCACCTCAGATATTTGAATTTCAACGCTACAAGGGCAGCCTTACGATTAGCGCTCCACTCAACCGGCCTGCTTTGGAGCAGAGGACCTCTGGCCAACAATTATCTCGGGATCAGATTTTTGAGCTTCAGTTTCGGTTGAACCAACTCGGCTTTGAAGTCGGCGAGCCAAATGGTCAGATGACATCGCGCACGCGACAAGCTTCCGCAGCTTTTGCGCAAAAGGCTGGACTGGGTGCGCAACCCAATTCCGCCATTCTTGAGCGCGCCAGAACCGCAAGCGCTGATATTCAAGGCTTTGCTCGAACGGACGGACGTGTTGACCTGTTGGTATTCACCGATGAGGGCTTCGCACAGATTACAAAGGTCGAAGACTGGGGTCTCATTCATAAATCCAACAGTAAGACCTATGTCCGAGACCACGACAGGGATGGTCGATCTCTGTATGCCGAACACTTTGATGTTTCGAGCATGGAACGCCGCAATGACGTTCCTTTGGGTAAATGGGTATCTTTTGGTTACAAGATGTATTTTCCGACGCCACCAACGGGTCAGCGTCTAGAAATTGAACAAACCATTATTCGACCGAGAGTGCGCGAAGACGGTTCGGTCGAACGCGCTACCATTGTAATAAAGAATCCGCTTCTTAAAGCCCCGCCTCCCGGGCCGTGGTATTGGTACACAGGTATCGATGATGATCCCGACCCGCGTTTGGAAGGTGATTGGACGATGACGATTGGTCAGAAGGGAAAGGTGCTGCTGTCGAGAACGTTCAATGTGCGTCAACGTTGAGCGCTAAGGGTTAGTCACGAGGTGACGATTCAAATAGCTGACTCATTGAATTAATCGCCTTTCGTTTCATCCGAGCACCCGCTCGGCCGCCCACCGCCCCACCTGCACGCCCTGTAGTCCCACGGCACAACGTAACTACCAGCCCAGACACCCCGACCCGCGCGCTTGGCTTCCTTCTGAGCGCTGGCATACTTTCCTTTTGAGTATCGAGGCCAATCAAGCGCCAACCCCGATCGTACAATCCACTCTCCAATGTCTTGTCCGCCGACAGAGCAGATCGCGACAACGCGCCGATATCGGTCAACATCCACGCCCTTGCAGCTAACCGGCCTGCCCGCGATATAGCTATCAAGGGCGTTAGCTGATTTGGCCCCGCAGCGATATTGTAGGCTATCGTCGCCACGACAAAGCTGATCGGACTCGGGCGCGTCCACGCCTGATAAGCGAATACGCTGCCCATGAATTTCGAGTGTGTCGCCGTCGATGACGGATGCCTGCCCGGTGATTGTGCTCGCGAGTGCGGGCGATGAAACCAGCATGGCAATCGCTGCGATCAAGAGACGCCTAAATCTTGAGATAGAGATCGCCAGCATGAGGTTTTCCTTATCCGATCTTCGCGCCGATGGTAGACTTTTGGCATCAAGCGATTCTGGATGGGGTCAGCATAAACTCACGTCGACGAAGCATCCAATCTGAGCCCTCGCGCCGCGCCGAAGATGCGTGCGCACTCTATACAAATGTCGTAGATCGGTCATACTTTGAGCTTGGCTTGAACGGAGGGTGCCGTGATGAACGAACACGACCGCGCCAATAGGTTGATGATCTTGACCATGACCGTTGTCTGTTTGCTTGTCGCGGGCAGCGTGGGTTTGGTTTGGAGCAGCGGCAACGCGCTTCCGTCGAAACCGATAGCAGAAGCTCCGAAGGCAAAGGCACAAGTCGCGTCTCCCCAAGTAGATGCGGTCGCCATGCTTGATAAGCGCTTGGTAGAGGTCGAATCCAAGATGAAGAATCCCCCGGCATTCGACACCTCTCAGCTCGAAGCACAACTTAAGGGTCTGGGGTCCCAGCTCGCGGCAATACAAACGCAGTTGGGCACTTTCAAGGGGGCGGATTTCGACGCTTTCAAGACAAAGATAGACAGCGCCGCAACGGCAAATTCTGAGTCCGTCAAAACGACGATAGACGCTCTTCAGACGGACGTTGGAAATCTGAACAAACGCTTTGATCAGCTTTCGCAGCAGGCTCCTTCCGTCACAGCGCCGGATGATGTCAAACATAGATCGCAGAAGTCGCAGCACTCAAAGTCAAAATAGAGAGACTACCGCGCAGATTGGTGAAGCGCGGCAGGTGAATTGCACAAGGTTAGGTCCTTTTGATTTCGTCGTTCGGATATCATTTGCGAATAGGCTCGCCTATTCAGAATGGTGGAATGTCCCGTCGTTTTGAATGTGCCATTCGGTTGCATCAAATGGAATGGTGCGGATTCCATGAGTCGAACATGGACCTGCGTCGTAAAACGCGCCGCTCTGCCGCTGAGCTAAATCCGCATAAAACGAAGCCGCCGAGCGGAATATGATCGGTCGACGACTTCGCCGGGGTAGACCCGGACTGAGGGCAATGTCCGGTGAAAGAAACCTAGCATCTCATGGGGTGCGCACAACGATCGCTTGATGTTAAGCTTTATGTCGGCGTTCTGGGTTAATTCTGGAACTGGTCGTCAAAGATCAAGCGCGGAGTGGGCAATTGCTGTGATCAAGGAGAGGTCTTGGCGTCTCTTTTACCGGCCTGCCGGTCGTCTTCCAAACCGATCTGTATCAACCGGCTCGCGAAGCTTCGGCAAGCCCTTCGGCCGATCTGGACAAATGAACTCTTCGCCGCGAAGCCAGCGGCCGTCGAAGCGGTCCCAAAACTGAATCGCGTCTAACTGTACCGCGAACTCGTAGACGCACCATGAGCCGTCGCGTTCGATGCGCTCGCCTGTCCCGTCAAATGGGATGCTGTTCATTTTGCAAACCGCATCGATAAAGCCCCAGTGGGCTCGAATGTAGTTATCTTCAAGTGCTACATGATAGGGACGCGATCTCTTCCACCGATATTCGGGATGAGAGTGATGGGTTGGCGCTCGCAAGATAACTATGAACTGACGAACGAACGCGACTTCAAGCGACTGTCGTGGCGTGATCGGAGGATTATTCAACGGGCCGGTTGGGTTGCAGCGCTAGCGATCGTGTTTGCCTGGGCGTTTCAGGTGACCGCGTTATGGCCGATGTAACTTACTACGTCGTGTTGCCGTTCGGTGCTGGCGAAGACGGTCCTGAGCCGCGCGAGGTCAGCGAATGCGCAAGCGCGAATGCGGCGATACGAAGTGCTGAGCGAATGGCGCGGACTGAGGACATATCGGAGCGGTGGCATTTAGCCGTACCGGTGATCAAGGATGCGGTGAGTTTGCAGACGCGGTTTTGCTGAAAGCGTTCGGCGAAGTGCCGAGTTGATTTGAGCGCGCTGTGACTAATCACACCAGCCGAAGTGAAGGGAGACGTAGCGAAGTCATTGCAGCGGCTGTTCGTCTCACTCGCCTCCGCTGGAATAGCTGCATTGCCGTACTCGATCTTCAAATTCGTCGGCGCGCTTGAATCACGGCCAAACCGATGCCTTCCACCGGTAAAATTGGACAACCGGAACTTCCGAGATCACCCCGCAACCGGATATGCGGCAGACGTGCCAAAAGCGACGCGAATGACCCAAAGCGGGCATGGAACCAACTTCAATCCGACGCCGGACCCATTGGAATTGGAAAAGGGCGCTCCTAGAATCAAGCAATGTCGACGACCATGATGGAGGTGAGGATGCATCGAACCCGTAGGGAAGCCATTGCTGCGCTCACGGCAGCTGGCGTTGTGCCTCTTACGCTGCAATCAGCAATCGCGCAGACCGCTTCATCGCTCACGTCCGAAGAGGCGCGGCCCATCGCCAAGGAGGCGTTCCTCTGGGGTATGCATCCGGTCGCGATCTATCATTTGCGCTACAACACAGTGCAAAAAGAGCAAAGCCCCCAGTATGTCGGCCTCAATCGCCTGTTCTGGTACCGCAAGCCAATCGTGGCTTCGGATCACTTCGCTACAACACCAAACGCCACCACGCTCTACGGCACGGCGATGCTCGATTTGTCCAAAGAGCCCGTCGTGGTGACGGTCCCCGAAATCAGGGACCACTACTGGAGCCTTCAGTTCGCGGACAACTATGCACGCTGGTGGCCGATGATAATCGGCAGTCAGTTCAATACGCCAGGTGCTCTGAAACGCTTGCTGATCGGGCCGAACTGGAGCGGCAAGATGCCGACCGGCTTTGTCGGCGCGGAAATTACACAGTCGCCGTCGGATTTTGTCGCCGTGACCGCGCGCATCGCACTGACGGATGACACAGCCGACGAACTAAGGATCGTCAATGGAATCCAGGACGGCATCACGATCATGTCGCTTGGCGCGTGGGAAGCCGCAGGCCGCAAGACGGTCCGTGCCGAAGACGTGCCGGTCGTGAAGGGCAACTATCCCACCTATCCTGGCATGGAGACTGTGAAGGAGCCTGGGAAGCTCGCCGGCGTCGATTTTCTGCGCTGGGTCAGCCTGGTGTTAAACGACAATAGTTTCACCAAACAGGAGGACGGATATCACGAGCGTACCGCCTTCGCGCGGTTCGAGCGTCTCGGTCTGAAGGCCGGCTCGCCGTTCGACCCTTCCGGGCTTTCGCCCGCCATCGTGGCAGCAATCAATGCGGGCATCGAAGAGGGGCGCAAGGAGGCGACGCAAGCATTCCTTGGCTTGGGCAAGGATATGAAAGGATGGCGGCTCAGTACCGACCTCGGTTACAAGGACACCGATTGGGTACTGCGTGCGGGATGCGGGCTGATCGCTGTTCTCGGCCCTGTTCCATCCCGCTCGCACACGGCGGCGCTCAGCGCTAACGACTCCCAGGGCCGTCCGTTATCCGGCGATCACCGCTACACCATCACCTTCGACCTCAACGACATGCTTCCGGTAACAGAGTTCTGGAAAATGCCGCTCTACAATCACGAGGGCTATTTCGTCGACAATCCGATCAACCGCTATTCGATCAACAGCTACATGCTCAAGCGTGGCAAGCTGTACACCGAGGGCGGCAAACTCGTCATCTACATACAGAACGACGAGCCGAAGGATGCTAACCAGCTGAAGAACTGGCTGCCCGCGCCGAAGGGCGGCGGGTTCCAGTTCGCGGCCCGCTTCTACGGCCCCGGCACGGCGCTAATCGACGGAAGCTACAACATGCCGGGGGTGGTGCGTGTATGAACATGATGCGCGATAGCGCGTCAGGAGGTGTCCGCTGATGGCCCTTTTCGGACATGGGGCAATGTCCGACTTCAGTCCGTTATGCGCACTAAAGCGGACGTCCGCCGTCCGCTCCCAGTTGGGCACGCCGCAGATGATAGGCAAAATGGAAAGGCGCGGTGACGCGCTTTTGTCTGATCAATGCAGCGCCGTCTCAATCACTCAGATAACTACGCTGCTCGGCTTCCAGATCGCGAAGATATCGGTCCATTTCGGCGTGCACCCGACCGGCAATCACGCGCGGATCATTGCGCGCCCATGATGTTGATGGTGGGCATGCTATAGGTCCGCGTGCGTATTCCCATCCACCACCGCAGCCATCAGCTTGCTCAGCATGTCGTTGGTCTCGATCCGCCCGGTCGAACTCGCGGCTTGTTTACCTCGGCTCACCTGACCGTGAAATCATTCCGGACTGAAAAACTATAAATGGATGTTGCGCATCTAAGCGCCGGCTCAAATTTGGTGCTCGTCATGACCGAGGATCGGAAAAGGACAGGAGTTGAGCACCCCGCGCAAATATGCGCCGGTCGGATGAGCATCGGCTGTAGCATCATAAATATCTCCGCTCATGGAGCTGCTATCGATGTTCAGAATCCGGGCGGCGTCCCCGACCGGTTTCGACTTGTGACCGAGCATGGCCGCGTCGTGCTCAACTGCCGAGTCCTCTGGATCAAGAAAAACCAAATTGGAGTTGCCTTTGAGTAGGTACGGGTCATTGTGGCGGCGGTTTGCATCTTGCTGGTGTAGCCGTTGCCAGAAATAGAGAACCCCGCCGGGAGCGGGGGGGTGGGTCAATCGAGCCTCTTACGAGGGATTCCCTAGTTCGCTGGAATTTTCGTTAATGGCCCCGAGCATCAGGGTCTTTTCCCCCAGTGCTTCCATCACGAACGAATGTGGCACTCGCTTTGCTTTGAACTGACCGTTCAGTGAAATCACAACGCAAAGTGTTTTGTTATGACCCAAGTATTGTCTCACCAGGATGCAACACGTCCATTTTTCAAGCGAAAATGGTACAGTAACTATCGGGGAATACGCCGCACGCTAATGTTTGGGCGGAAGAAGAGGCCGGGATGGGAGCGACTTCTGATCGCCGTGATCATCATCGACAGCCTGCTTGCGGTCGGAGGTTGGTTCGCCGTCGGTTACGTCATCAAGTGATGGGTGAGAAGCATTGGCCCCCAGGCCAATCTGAATAAGGACGTAGGCAGCCTGGTTCACAACCAGACCCGCGACTATGATGGCAATCCCACTCCCGGGCCCGAAACCATGCGTGCGGAGAACAGCGGCCGAGACCAGGACAATCAGCAACGAGATAGGCACAAGGACAAAGATTTTAAAGCGCAAGCCTGCGATTGTGCCGATCAATGCGCTGATAGACAATAAAATAAGAACGATATCCATGGTTGATGCCAAACGCACGCTTACATTCCTAATCGTGACGAAGAAGATTGGGCGATAGGCTACGCCAGCGACATCAAAATTTCCGGGTAGTCCCCGAACAAGTTGCCGTATGCTTAACCCAACAAGATAATCTAAAAATGCGTGAAACCTGCAATGAGAACGCGCCGCGCGGCCTTAATGACGTTGTCCTGTTGCTCCGCTGCTCGCTTCCAGATCGCAAAGGTATCGTTCCATTTCTGAGCGCACCTGACCGGCGATCGCGTGCGGATCATCGCCGCCCATGAGTTGATCACACGGTACGGATTCGCGTACTTGTTCTGCCACTTCCCCTTTGCCCTAATTCGGCGGCAGGGAGGTCGTCATGACCGAGGATCGGAAAAGGACAGGAGTTGAGCACCCCGCGCAAATATGCGCCGGTCGGATGAGCATCGGCTGTAGCATCATAAATATCTCCGCTCATGGAGCTGCTATCGATGTTCAGAATCCGGGCGGCGTCCCCGACCGGTTTCAGCTTGTGACCGAGCATGGTCGCGTCGTGCTCAATTGCCGAATCCTCTGGATCAAGCAGAGCCGAATTGGAGTTGCGTTCGAATAGGTGTGGGAGCGCTGTGGCGGTGAACGCTCTTTCGGCGCGTCTCATCATCTAGCCGGCGTAGGCGTGGTCAGAAATAGAAAACCCCGCCGGAGCGGGGTAGTAGCCGAAGTAGGCCACTCGCTGAGGCAAAGTAGGCCACCTAGCAGGTTACTATTTCTCGATCTTCGGAGCCTCGAAGATCGCCGCTATACGCTCTGCCGTATCCTGCCCTCCAATTAAAGTGGGGGCCTTCGATAGGATATATGAAGGAAACTTGGTCCGGAGATAATCGCGTCGAAACCAACCTCTAAAATCGCCGAGAGCGGCATCAGGGTATGCCCATGGCTTCTGTGGGTTGCTTGCTGATTGAGGATAATAACCAGGGTAGTCATGTTCGAATTTAATTCGCTGACCAAACTTTGCGTCATGCTCGTTGTCGGTCCATCGACGGCCCCAATGCAATCCAACACTGATGTCAGATTGTCTTGTCGTTGACGGGCAGTCCCGCTGTTATGAGATCGACCACTAAACCGGTCGTTTCCTTGAATAGGATAAAATATCCATCGGGAGCGCTGTCGTTGAGGAGACTCACCCTGTCGTTGAAGTATGTCCATCGATCAACGGGGACATAGTGCAAGGCCTCGTAGATGAATTTCTGAAGACCAAAACGAGCCAACCGCCGATAGTTTGCGAGCGCCGTTTGATTAGGCCGTTGTGACTCGAACGCAAAGAACTCGATAAACGCCATGCAGACTAGTTCCGGATAGGCGTAGTGTGGGCTGCCGTCCTTCAGAATTTCCATGTAAAGTTGAGGCTCGTTATAGCCAGCTGCAGCCAAATACTCACGAAAAACGTGAAGCCTGCCTTTAGGTTGGATGGTATCCCCAAAACTATCCTCCCACTCCTTTGTGATTTCTTGGATGGTTGATCGCGCAGCCCCGGAGATCGTTGAGAGTCCGCGTTGGGTTAAGTACGGCATCCCGTTATCAAGGATGCCCATTTCGATACCCCCAACGTCGCGCTCAACTCGAATGCCGAGATCAAATTTCAATTGCTTTGGGGTGGCCGGAGTTAGGGGCGTTTTCGCCATAACTATTTAATCCCATTAAATAAAAGGCGGCCGGTCTTGCGAATCGGCGAAAGCCTGGTTGCGGTAATTTACACCGCAACCAAAGCAATGATCCCCGACCGGGCAACTTTATCCCTGCTTCCCACCCTGAATTACCGTGAACTTACGCTGCCGATCCGGAGGTGTTTCAGTCTGCAACGCAGGTGCTACAACAAACGAAAGAGGCCGCCCACTGAGGCGATTGATGTCTCTCGCAGAGTGCGGGTGCACCACGACCACACCAGCAAAACCTAAATTAGGCCACTGCGTTTTCAACTTAGGCCACTGAGGCCGGAAACAGGCCAGTACCCAGAAATGGAAAATCCGCCATGAATGAGCGCGAAGTTCCGGGTCATATCTCCGCCTTCATAAACGCGGCTTTGAGGCCATTTGCCTGGTTCTGCATCATGGCATTGATGGCTGCATCGTGGACGCCGGGACAAGAGATGATCCGAACGGGTTTTAACCCTCGCATCGAGCATGTCTTTGCCTATCTCCTCGCGACAATTGCTGTTTCGCTCGCCTATCAGCGAGTGCGCTTCCTAAGTTTGGCATGCGCGATGATCGCCTACGCCGCCCTCCTCGAAGTCGGACAGTTGTTGGTCCCGGGGCGCCATGCAGGAGTGCTCGATTGGGTTGCCAGCTCGACAGGCGTCATTTGCGGGTGTGGTGGCGTGGTGCTCTGGCGATGGCGACGAGCCCAATAACAACCTGCGTCCGCCAGCCGGTAGCGCTCAGGAATCGCCTCGGCGGTTCAGTGCACAACGCCGCGCAGCGGAGTATGTTCGCTGCCGGGGCGTTGGCTAATACACACTGGACTCTGAAATACCCCAGCAATGATGAGGTCGCTCGAACCTGGTAAAAGGTTCAAGCGAGCTTTCGTCTACCCCTCATTGCTAGGAGATCGGACCGAGCTGGGCAGCTTCAGTTCGCGCCACAGGCCGGCGGCTTTGACCGTGTGCCCAGGGCTCAAGCTTATCTGTGAAAGTGAACCGCAGCATGCTGCTCGTGCCCATGACGCATCGCTTGGCCGCTTCGTCCGTTCGTGAAATACACGAGGCTAGCCATCAGCACCACAACCGCGCCTACCATAGCCCAGCCGCCCGGACTGCTGTTCGATCTTCCCCAATGGCCGTTATTCGGGACTAGCATGTTGCCCTCCATGCTTTATTTCGCAGTCTCCGTTTAACAGCGAGAAACCTTAACAGTCTATAACAGTCATCAAGGCGTTCTAACACATGCGCGTGATAGCATTGCGAAGAGTCGGAGCGTTCGCCACGCGTCCATCTCGAGTGCGAGCCGGCGGTGGAATCCGACATCGCCCTAGTAGCAGCCGACGCGGCGTCGTCCAGCGCGTGCGATCTCCTGTTCCGCCGCACGGAAGAAAACCGCACATGACCTGATGGCAGCCGTTCGATCATTGAGTTGGCAGCCTTCTTGCCAAGTCGTGCTAAAGGCCCGGGTTGGGCCTTCGAGTTGCATCAAGGCGGTGCAGTCAGGAGTACTCAAATGGCACAAAGCTTCGGTTTTAAGACGGACGGCATTTCCGACGATGCCAAGGTAGCCTCGTTGATTAGCGACCTCGACGGGACGGCCCGACAACTCGATTGCGACATTCTGGCGGAAGAGAAGAGAACGCTCGTTTCCGATCCCAACGACATCAAGTACCCGCCGCTGGCGCGTTCACTGCGGACGAGACGCGACAATCTCAGGGCAACGATTGCCACACTCGAACTGAAAGCGGGTGTCCCCGCGATCCGATCGGCGGCTTGATTCTCGGCGGTGTGCTAGACGAGGGCAAAGACCTCCTGCACCCCGCCGATTTCGACGGGGTGCGCAGATTCGCTTATGACCGGGGCCAGATGTACGTCCCGACGAAGCCAGGCGGCAAGCACACCGCCGCTGATTCGACGGTCCCTCGCCGGTGGGCTTGTTACATGTCGCCCAATTTTTGCCTGATGAGCCTCGCATGAACCGGTTCGGGCAGGTTTTTTGCAATCCCCCTTGCCCCTTGCGAAACCCGCCGACGATACTTTTCAGTCGGCGGGTTTTCGTTCCTGAATGCTTCGGTCTCCCAAAATACACAACGCCGCACGGCGGAATATGTTCGCCGACGGCGCTGTCTTTACGCACTGGGCCCTGAAATCCCCCAGCGATAATGAGACGATCGAACCCGTCAAAAGGTTCAGGTTAGGCTCGCGAAAAACTGGAGCCACTGGAAACCTCTGGTTACAGAACCGGGCAGCTTGTTGAGATGAGATGTGATGCTATGATCGTCGCAGAATCTCTGAGTGCGAGGGGTCCTACCCATGTACGCTCACATTCTCATTTCCACTGACGGCTCCGAACTGGCGCAGAAAGGTGTCGACCATGGCTTGTCGCTGGCCGACGAAAACGCCAGCAAGGTTACAATCATCACTGTGACGGAGCCATTTCCAGTTCCTTCTATCAGCGCATGGGGTATGGAGGGTATGGAGCCGGATCGGCTTAAAGATGCCAACACACGGCATGCACAAGCTATCCTTTCCGCAGCGAAAGCGGCGGCAGAAGAAATGGGACTGACGGTCGAAACACTTCATATCTCGAATACCTCACCGGCCGCAGCTATTGTTGATGCTGCGAAAACGCAGGGGTGTGACCTGATCGTCATGGCCTCCCATGGGTACCGTGGAATCAAGAGGGTCCTTTTGGGCAGCCAGACTACCGAGGTTGTTGCTACTGCGCATATTCCGGTTCTTGTGGTCCACTAGATCGGGGGGCAGCATTGGCTTGTCCGGGCAGCGCCGTGCAACCCCGTCCCGCCATGGCATATGGGTGTAGATCGCCAGTGCGTTCGCTCGCTCCGTGCGCGGCCCGCGCAGCATGGTAGTCCGAATGATATTTCATATGGAGGACGAACACTATGAGCAGCGTCAAAACAGGCTAGATTATCGGAGGTGCAATCCTCGTGCTACTGGTCAGCCTTTCCAGCTTTTACACTGGGAGCGGCACGCATTCGTCGAATACCGCAACGCAGACGCAGCCGCAGAGATGAGCTTGAAAGCCACCAGTGCCCATTACGGGCGCTAACGTCATACGAACTGCGCAAGGTAACGCCGGCCTTGCTGCCTATCTGACCAGCGGTGTCGGCATTGCCGACGCCACCGCCTACCCACCACCCCGCCGATTTCGACGGGGTGCGCAGGTCCCCGCTACGACCTCGGCCAGTGAGCCTTGCCAGCAGCGAAGGCGGCGGGGATCACCATCGCGGAGAACGGGAACTCATAGTGACCGGCTGAATGCTTGCGGTACAAACTGTCATAGCTGACAACGCTGTCAGCGACCCTGTTTTCGCGCAACGCCTTATTGACGTTATTCGTCTCGTCGGCGACCTCGTTAAGGCGCGCAAGAATGTCCCCCATCTGCGATGCCAGCTTGTCAAACTCAGTCAAGAGCTTCTTACTCTCGACGGTGTTCGCATTCCGGCAATCTACTGCACGCTTACGCAGAGCCTCATCCTTTGCTGCGGCCTGAGCCGCTTCTTCGGCTTCGATAATGGCCGGAAGCTGGTCGTTCAACAGCGCGATGCGGGAGTCGAGTCGCTTGATAGCGCGCTTCGTTGCCGCAATGTCAGTTTCCATTTTTACATGTTCGGCGTCAGTCATCGTGGCGATCGACGCAAGCTTGGGGCCGATCTCCGCCTGGAGGCGCTTGATCTCAGACTCGCTGTAATCGATTTCCGCCTTAATGGTTTCCGACGTGATGGCGGTCTTGGCGGGAAAGAGTCGTTGAAGAATACCCATGGTGTGTTTTCTTTCTTTCAGGTGGCGATAGCGGCGAGTGCGCGACGCCAAAGTTGATTTGCGGAATGCTCGTTCGCGGTAGCGGCTACCGTGCCACTTTGGAGCGGGGGCACGTATTCAGCCCTTGAAGCTCAGGTACGCCGCGCACGCGCGGCTCCACTCGCTTTCGGCTCCAGCCACTACATGTGCCGCAAAGACGGGATCGCTAGCCATTCCGGCGTGGTACAGGTGCTTCGCGTCGTCAAGAGATTGCTTCGCTGTCGCGAGCCGCGCTGAAGCGCTTTCTACATCACGGAGAAGGGCTTTCTTCCGGGAAGACATGACCGGGATTTCCTTTGGAACATGCCGTGCGGCTGGCGCTGGCGCGGTGATGGGTTTCGGCTGAGACGGCCGCGTAACGATCGCGCCAGATGCGGTTGCGCGGCGTTCGGCTTCGGCGGCAAGCTGCTCAAATCTGGCCGCGCGTCGTTCAGCATCGGCTACTTCTTCGGCTCGGCGTTCGGCGGCGCTGCAATTGGCTACTCGGCGGTTAGCTTCGGTTACGCGGCGCTCGGCATCGGTTACGCGGCGCTTGTACTCGGCTTCGGTGAGGGTCATTTCGCGCCCTCCACCGTGCGGGCGCTGCGCCATTCATCGAGATCGACGGTCTCAAAAAGTTTGATGCCACGAAGAGCAACGTGGCGCGGACCAAGATTGGCGCGAACATATGAACGCAACGTGGCCGGCGAGATGCCAAGATAAGCAGCGGCCTTTCGCTGACTCATTGAATCTTTGGACATAGGAAGTTCGATCCTTGGGAGAGAAAGCCGCCGGTGGGCGAAGAACAAGGAGAAACCCACCGAGGGCTTTGTATTTTTGCTTTGTCAGAGCAACGGGACGCTCACCACAATGAACGATCCGCCCAAATCAAACAGCCTATTCGAGATACCCTTAAGCGGCGTTCTCGGACGATTGCTTGGCGTTGTCGTTTGCGGGCTTGGGCTTGCGGCGACGGCGCTTCAGATTGTCGTTCGCGGCGCGGCGTGCCGCACGTTCAGCATCAAGCGCGGCAAGGATGCGTTCGCCCTCGGCGGTTGAAGCAAGTTGAAGCGCGGCGATCTGTACGGCAGCGCTCCAAACCTCGCCCAATTCCATCTTCGCGAACGCTGCGAGTTCAGCGGCCTTTGCGGCAACGGCCGGCGGGAGCATTTCCACATGAGCAGGCACAGCGACAAAGTGGAATCCAAGGCTGTTCAGCACCGCTTCGAGAGACTCAAGGCTAGGTGCGTTCTTACGACGCCATTGCTTGACGGTTGGCCTTCGCACCCCACTGGCGGCTTCTAGTTCGTCATAGGTCCGCTGTTGCCGAGCTAGCTCTGCGAAGACCAGCTTCACATGAGGGCTGACACGCTCCGGCATAGTGACCGCGCGCCGGTAGCCGGGCCGAAGGTTCTTGTAACGGTATAGCGGCCCATCTTCGCGAGGATCATAGGGGCGGTAGCGACGGCGCATTTTCAAGAACCCGCGTTGGTGAATCTGCGCGCAGGATCGCTTGAAAAGCTATCGCTCTACAGCCCACTTCAAATTACTCTGAATCGCTCGCACCGCCGCCGCCAAAGCTCAAGTTAAGAACAACAACCTACTTTTATTTTTTTCACCTGGACGACGCTCGGGATCGCCCGTCACTCGCTACCCGGGTACCGTCTGGAAGTACCTTTTTACCTTTGTGCATCGCAATAATAGAATAAATTTCTTTAAATCGTGCGTTTGAGAGAATTATATTCAGATGCGTTCAGGTTGATGAAGGCTGCGCACGACCGTCACCGCGTGGTCGCGGATCATGGCTGCGGGCATGGTCCGGTCGCTCCGCATCGCGCGTTCGACTGAAATCGAGCGATTTAAAACGCTTCGCTTTCGATCCCTTCCGATCCGCGCTGCTCTTGGTCTTGATCGGCTTCAATCCTTCGCCGTGCGAGCATTCGTCCCTCAACCCGCGTTCGAGAACATAGGCTGCATTAGCGCGGGATCGTCGCATTGCGTGTCATACATCGATCCAACTGCCGGCTGCAGTATTGCAAACATTTGTTCTGATGGCCTCCCAAGTCGCCAGCGCCTCCCGTCGGGTCGTCGCATTTTACTATGCAATGTATTCCCCTTTCCTGACACTGCCTCTGGTTCGCGCCTGATGGTGAGTTGAGGAGCACGCCGGTAGCCAAGATCGTGATCGCGAAGAAGAGCTGCCGTGTCATCGTCGAGTCTCCTGAGAACCGCGCGGGCCGCAAACTCAAGAGGACTGAACGTGCAAAGGCTCCTTGTTGATCTAGATCAACGGATGCCTGCCATGTGGTCGGGGTTGCGGCTGAGTCGGTTGGTAAGGCACGTTCGGCTCACACACCCCGACCAACCAGCATGGGGGCTCAGCATCCTCTACAGATACTACCTATCTTTTTACCGACCCGCGAGTTTTCAACCCCAAGAAGATCGTCTTGCCCATCTTGGGGTATATCGGTGTTGTGCTTGGTGGACGACTTGCTCCGACTTACCGGCGGTGAGGCCCTATCATAGCAAGCCAGGCGATCTTTCGCCTTTTGTATTGACTGGCAATCGCTCACCTGCGCGACGACGGGTCCATAGAATGCGAAGAGCACGATCAACGACAAACCGAATTTCATTTTTTCTCCTGCACGATTCTATTGCCGATCTGTCAAATCTACAGATGACAGGCATGCCCTCAATAAGACGATATGAGCAAGTTGCAAGCTTAGCTCTTGCCATCGCCCGGTCAGCGAGGTTCATTCTGCACCGATCACTGATATCACCCACTCGTCTTGCAAGGACTTGAGCGGGCTTTGTCTGTTCGCCTTACTCTACATACTTGGCGCGCGAGGGGCGCAACCGTTAGCTGTAGCACGAACGTCGTTGAGAGTAGGCGTTCTGACCATTGAAGCGCCCCTGACGGTGACTAAATAAGTCGCGACGATCCCGAAAAAACGGGAGTGCCGCATGGCCCCGCGTATCGTGCTTACTGCCCTCGCGATGGCTTTTGCCTTCGCCGCCGTGGCTGCAACTGTCACCACCGTCAGGCAATACAACCGACAAGCCTGGCATTCTGCAGACGGCCAATCCCCCGCGGCGATAGGGAGTAATCATTCGAGTTTAGACAATGACCCGTCATGATCTCAATTCTATGTCTGTCGGTGAGCTTTGGTCGCTTCACGAGCTGGTCGTTTCGCTGCTTGCGCGCAAGATATCTTCCGAACGGGAAGAACTTAAGCAGAAATTGCGCGCGCTCGGTCAGAACATACCCCCCAGAAGTGAAAAGGTGACCCACCACGCGCGGCGTCCGTACCCGCAGGTTTTTCCGAAGTTCAGAAACCCTGCCCGGCCGTCAGAAACTTGGTCCGGTCGCGGAAAACAACCACGCTGGCTGACTGCAGAACTCAGGTCCGGGAAAAAGCTCGATGACTTTCGGATCGTCCGGCCGATGTCAATCAGACGCGCCACCACGCGCAAGGTGGTGGCTACCAAAACAAAAGGTCGCCCAAGGCGGTCAGCCTGATTTAGGTAACCAGCGGCGATGTGTTCCTGAAGGTTCACACGTGGCAGCGAACACCTCTGGCGAATATGTTCGCGAACATGTTCGCTGTATTTTTGTTCGGGGTGTGCCCCAAGCGAATAGGCGAACCGAACCGAACCCCCTCTTTAGAGGGGGGTTCGGTGTTCGCTATTCGCTTCACCGGTTCTCTGAAACTTAATGTTGTCGTTCGCGGCCTTCGGGTAGAAATATTCACCGATTTCGTCTGCCGCCCTTTTCCGGATACTGGCAATGAGGCTGCGAACCATGGCCTCCTTTGATTCCTTCGTGGCGTTCGATCCCTTGCCCTTCTCACGGAGGAGAATTTCCCTCAAGTCGGACTTGTGAACCGCAATCCGCCCATCGACGGGATTAGCCTCTCCCTTCTCCCTGATCGCGGTTTCAAACAACCGGACAGCGAGCGGCGGTTTTTTGCTGCTCAACTTGATATCGCCATCGTCGGAATCAGTTGCGGCCTCATCCCGAATGACAACCGGCGCATCCGTGACTTTCCCGTTCTCGTCGGTTCCGACCACGACTGACTTCATGGTGTAAGCCGCAATCAGGCCCTCTTCCTGATCGTTTCCGCCATCGCAGCGCAGCATGTAGCGACCGTTGTTATTCCTCACCAGGAATGAGGCATCCACCGCGCCGTCCAGGTCGATTGCGCCCTTGGCCCGTTCCTGCTCCCAAGGGGTATGATGAATGACGGTGACATGGGCTCCGGTCTTCTCAATGATCGTATCGACAGCCCGGACAAACTTGCCCATGTCCTGGGACTTATTCTGATCTGCACCGCCGAAGGTACGGGACAGGGTGTCCACAATGATCCAGACCGGGGGCAGACCCAAGTTGTTGCCTAACTCCACGATACGTTCGGCCAAGGCCACCGCGTCCGCCACGCCGTTCGTGAGATCGGCCTTCCCCTCAATAATGGCCACCGGAACCCCGGACACTCCATGGTGTTTGCGGAACGCCATCATGCGACGGCGCGTGGTCGGGCCACGCTCTGCCGCGAGATAAACTACCAGGCCTTTCTTGACCGGGCGGCCGTGCCACTCCATGCCAGCGCCGACATGACAGGCTGCATCCGTGAAAATGGCGCTCTTGCCCGCTGAGGGCTTTCCGACCGCATAGGTAAACTCCCCGGCGGCGATGAAGCCTTCCACAACCCATTCCTTTTTTGCGTTGTCCTCGATGTCATCGAACATCGTCACGCGGAACTTTTCATGCCTGCGGGCGGTGGTTGGCTTAGCCTTTTGGACCGCCGACAATTGCTCAGGCTCCAGCACAGCGGCTTCCCGCGCGCGAATGCGCTCAAGCGTCTTCGGTCCATTGACCAGAACGATTTTCGGTTCGTCGTCCGGCAGGTGTTCGAGCAGCCAACCCAGCGCGGTATCCGCGTCACAGCCTCGCGCCTTCACGACCAGATCGATTGGCGTGAATTTCTCGCCGCTTCCAAAGTCTTCGATGCCCCTACGGACGATGGAAAGATTCCGCTTGCGAAGCTCTAGTGCCCGCCCGGTGCTGGATGATCGCCAATGCGCGACGGCCTCATAGCCGCCAGGCTTTCGCCGCCACCTGTAAAGATGGAGCTCGGGCACCCAGCAATCGAGATTCGCGAGCGCATCGTCATTGGCCTGACGATAGATGCTGCTCGCCCTTGCGCCGCCGGCGCTGCGTGCTGGCGTGTCGCTCCGTACCAGCACCGGCCTCTCGGCTTCCGGATCATACCCGAACGGCTTCAGGACTTCCGCGAGGCGATCGGCGATGTCGTTCGGAAGTTCCGGAAGCTCGGACAGCGTCACGTCAACGAGCGTGAGGTCGCCCCACCAGAAGTAAGGTTCGTTGGTGTCAGGGTGGATCGATGGAGGCAAAACCGTTTGCTTGCCTTCGGCGAGCAGATCGCACAAACCAACGCGCTCGTCGGTGCGATAGTTGCGCGACCTAATCTTCTCGGTGTCGCCACGGTAGAACAGAGAGACGCCCTTGCGACCCTTCTTCTGCACCGGAGACGAAGGCAGGATCGCGAGCACAGGATCAAGCAAGAACTCTTGATCGATGTCGATGCAGATCAATCCCTGCCCGCAAGCGACGCCGATTCCGACCTCGCTATCGCCGACCATCCTGAGCCAGGCTTCCACGCGAGTCACTGGTACTGGCTCGTAACACCACTTTTGCCATCGGGACATTGAGCGCCAACCGCCATCGGGACTGCGCTCGCCAGGTGACTTTGAGCCCGGCATGATCGGCAGTGGCGAGTAACCATTGCCGATCAACGCCAGCGCGACTTCTTCAAACTCGCTATCGCGCATGGCGCTGCGACCATTGGCGAAACCCCGATGGTGCCCACACCATATCGGGGGCGTGAACTGAGATTCGCGTCGGGCAGCGAAGTGCCATGCGCCGGATAGCCTTGCGCAATCGGGCGACCACATCGCCAACGGAATAGTTTTCCAGACGGAATACCAGGTCCCAAGTATCTCCGGTGAGCCGCCCACCGGAACGCGTCACGACTTCAAACAGAAAGTGATCCGTTTTCGGATTGATCACTTCCCACTTGAAAAGGTATCGCGCGTTCGGATGTTGCGCGAACATGCTTGCTTCTTCCGATGAAAGAAGGTCGCGGGAACGCTTTGCGCGAGGTTGATGGTTGTTACAAATATCTTGCTGCGCGCGGGGCGCGTTGGTAATGTGAGGCACTTCAGGAAGTCTCCAAATTCAAAGGTCGCAGCGGTGGCACGCTTGCGGCCTTTTTTGTTGCGGGGTTATGCGGCTACGCGGCGAGCAGCGAGCCACGCTTCCACGTCAGAACGCAGGTACCGAATCCCAGCGGGGATTCGGTAAAACGCGGGGCCGGTGCCCTCGCGCCGGTATCGCTGAAGCGTTGTCCTCGATACGCGCCATTCGGCGCAAAGTTCATCTTGAGTCATCCATTTTGCCATTGGCTTCTACTTTCTAGGCTGCATGGAAGGAAACACCGGTGCATGGTGCTGAACAGGCTACTTTAGTCGCTCGACAAAGTGTCTCTGCCTCAGCAGCCTCCATACCTTCGTTGACGAAACTGCAATTCCCGCCTCAGAAATGCTGCGAAGTTGGCCTGCCCCTATGAGGTGGTCCGGTTTCAGTCTTAATGCATAATCGGCTTTTCGGCCATTGCTTGCGCTGCTGGCGGAAGCGATCCGGCTGGCTTTGAAGGCCAGGCGATGGCCTCTGGCGCCGGCGGTTTATATCCGAGCGATGAGTGTGGTCGCTCGGTGTTGTAGTAGCGCCGCCATGCCTCGATGATGACCTTGGCCTCGGCGAGGCTGTAGAAGATCTCACTGTTGAGCAGTTCGTCGCGAAGCTTCGAGTTGAAGCTCTCGCAGTAGCCGTTCTCCCAAGGGCTTCCGGGCTCGATGAACGCGGTCTTGGCGCCGACAGCTGCAATCCACTCTCGCACTGCCTTGGCGATGAACTCCGGCCCGTTATCAGAACGAACGTGGCCGGGCACGCCGCGTAGGATGAACAGGTCCGACAAGACGTCGATGACGTCGGTCGAGTTGAGCTTGCGATCAATCCGGATCGCCAGACATTCTCTGGTGAACTCGTCGATGATGTTGAGCATGCGGAACTTCCTGCCATTGTGGGTCCGGCCCTCGACGAAGTCATAGGACCAAACATGGTTTGGATGCTCGGGCCGAAGCCGGACGCACGATCCGTCATTCAGCCAGAGTCTGCCTCTCTTCGGTTGTTTCTGAGGAACCTTCAGCCCCTCCCGCCGCCAGATACGCGCGACACGCTTGGCATTCACCGTCCAACCCTCGGACCGCAGCATCGCCGTGATCCTGCGATAGCCATAGCGGCCGTAGCGTGAGGCCAGACTGATGATGTCGGTCGTCAATGCCTCTTCATCCGGTCGGCTTTGCGGTTTCTTGCGCTGGGTCGAGCGATGCTGGCCCAGAACCTTGCAGGCAAAGCGCTCCGAGACGGAGAACTTCACCATGACATGGTCGACGCAGCGGCGACGGCGGGAAGGGCTCAGAAGTTTCCCGAGGCAGCCTCTTTCAGGATCAGCTTCTCGAGCGTCAGGTCCGACACTGCCTTGCGCAGCCGGTCGTTCTCTTTCTCAAGCTCTTTCAAGCGCTTTACCTGATCGCCCTTCAGGCCACCAAACTCCTTGCGCCACCGGTAATACGTGAACTGCGTCACGCCGATCGAACGAACCGCTTCGCCAACCGATCTGCCTTGTGAAAGCAAAACATCGACCTGGCGCAGCTTCGCGACGATCTCTTCCGCCTTGTGCTTCTTCTGGGGCATTCCAATGTCCTCTCTAACGGCTAATAGCCTAATTCAGGGAGGACCACTTTTCAGGGGGCAGACCAGTGTTTGGGTCGCCCGCCCGGGTCCGCTGATCGGCGGCAGCCTCTCGAAATGCTACTGCAGCCTCACAGCGCTCCGATTACGCTTCAGAGCGTTCACCAAATCAAACAGGACTCCGGCACCTCATGGGTCACCTCAAGTCCGAGCATCACATAGAACCCGCAATTACTAGAGCCGTCCCAGCAGCGACGACGTTAGCGCGGCGCTCGCTGCAATCTTGATCGTGACGTTCCTCCCCCCGTTCTTTGATATCAGCGTTCCGACTTCGTATGGCCGACAGATTCGCCCTATGGACCTTGTTCCGCAGGAGGTTCAGTTGATGCAATTCTTTCATTAAATTTGTTGTGCGAAGGCTAATCGTCGCAAACTGCTGTTCCGGAGACATGTACGTTATTTCCTTCATCGCGGGTGGAATACTGCCGCCAATAGTTAGTTTTTGCAGCGAATTGAAGGTTCAAGCTGACTTAAAAGTTTACTGGCGGGATAATGACATCCACCGTCTACGCGCCCAACCGCCCCCGAGCGGCAGCTCGCCCGCCTCCCAGACGTCAGGGTTTTATAGGCCGAAAGTTTATAGGCCGATCGCTGCGGAGGTATCCGGCTTGCGTTCCACTGGCCATGTACGACGCGGTTCTATTTTCAGCTCCGGTCTGTCGCCGACCGCCAGGGACCTATGCGATAGCAAAAAATCCGGCCCTATGGGGTCGGGAAGAGAGCCGAATTAACTTAACAAACTGACATTTAAAGAAGTTCGTCCCCACGTGGTGGACAACAACAGTTTATCTTTTTATCTGGTTAAGGTACAGTTTAATTTATCGTGCTAAACGTGTCTGGAACATAAGCCATGCTTTCTGTTATTCTCAAAGCTATCCTTTTCTCTTTGGCTCTGTTCGGCATAGCAACCACCGGATACATTTATTACAATGGTGGTTTATCGCCCGATATATGGATCTTTCAGGGCGGCTTTCCCGGCAATTGGAAGAATGGAGGTGTTCACGGTGCTCCTGGCCCATTGGTGGGTGCTGCTGGATTTCCAGTACTCTTAGTCGCATATGGCGTGTACCGGCTGATTAAAGGCCGTCATAAAGCTGACTAGAGCCCAATAATTGGCTTCGGGTTAGATCAACTTCACGATGCGCTTCGATGCGACCAATGGAATAGTTTCGCGTACTGGTGCAGTGAAAGACAAGCGCGACCCGGCACCAATGCGCAAACCTTGAATGCGCTTCTCTGGATGACGCGCTGGGGATGTTGGCATGATTTGCCGACGCGGGGGGGGGCGACTATTGGGAAGCGGCACTATTATCACAGGATCGAGATAAAGGTGGTCCTGTGACGACATACTGGTGTCCGCGAAATTGTCACAAGAGATACCCTAGGTTTTACCAGTCGTAGCCATTACAATTATTGGATCTTTTTTCTTTCCTGAGATCACCCATGTTTCTACTAGCGCGTGCTCAAAAGTTTTTTAGAACGCGTTCTGCTGCCCGCAATATCGATTCCGACCAAGCGCGCCTCAGGCTAATCGCCGAGGCGATAGAAAGTGCGATCGAATTTGCAGAGGCTGAACGCATCGGTTTGGGTCGACGGATTGAAGACACCCTCGCGCGTGCGGCTGTGACTTTCGGAACCGGGACTGACGAGTATCTTGAACGCGATGCAATCGACAGTAAATTTCAAGATCTATTGGGTGCCGAAATCAAGAATGGAGAGCGCCGATTAACAGACCTCGAAACCCAGATTGGACATCTGAAGTTTCTCCAGACAGCGTTGATCACACGCTTTCCGGAACTGAAATTAGCTCCCCAAGATCTTACTAAATGACCTCATCTGGCATGCATTGCGCTCGCACACACCGCAGTGTGCATCATGGCACGGCGTTCCATCGTGGAGTGGCCTGGGCGTATCGAATGCCAGCCAGATCCAGATCGGCGAAGCAATGCGTCAGCGACACCAATACGATCATAAACGAAACCTGGCGGGAGGGAGTTCGGCGCGATCCGTGATCCGATGAGAGTCAGGTTCAATCGCCGCGATAGGCCTCGGTTGGCGTAACAGCAAACGACGGCGTTATCTAATGTCGGTCGTCTGCATTTCACTAGCAAGTTCGTCTAACTCCGGTTCAAGGGCCTCTTGCCATGTTGGCGGTGTAATGCCGAACACTTCCTGCATTCTGGTCAGGTCAAGGCGCGAGTTTAGCGGCCGCTTGGCTTTAGTGGGATAGTCTTCCGTCCGTAGAGGTAAGATCAATTTCACGGCAAGAGCGACATTACGAGATCGCAGTCCCTCAACAATCGAAGCGGCAAAACCGTGCCAGCTAGTCTCGCCGGCAGTCACGATATTGGTAACACCTTCCGCCTTCGTAAAGCCACGACATAGGTCGGACGGCTCCATTGCAGTCAGTTGCTCTACCACGTTCGCAATGACGCGTGCCGAAGTTGGCGCACCGACCTGATCTGCAACAATTCTCAGTTCCTCACGTTCGCGTGCTAAGCGCGCAATTGTTCTGAGAAAATTACTGCCGCGCGCGGCATACACCCACGATGTCCGGACGATCAAATGTGGTCCCGCTGCTTCGCGGATTGCATCTTCGCCGGCTAGTTTGCTCCTGCCGTATACCGAAAGCGGATAGGTGGGACTATTTTCTCGTGACGGCTGATCGCCCTTTCCATTGAATACGTAATCCGTCGAGAAGTGTATCAATGGAACGTTACGTGCGGCCGCCCAATACGCTATGAAACGCGGCGCATCTCGATTGATCTTGAAGGCTAGTTCCGGCTCTTCTTCAGCGCGATCGACAGCGGTATAGGCAGCTGGGTTGATGATCAAGTCGGGAGCAAATTTGTCGAGAGCATAACCAAGACTTTGCGGCGCGGTAAAATCAAATGTCGACCGTGAAGGAGCAATCACTTCGTGCTTGTCCCTTAGGATCGCGAGCAAGGCGCTGCCGACTTGTCCAGTTGTCCCTGTAAGTAAAATTCGCATGTCGCAGCACTTCGATCCATGTTTTTCGATACGCCCTGCGATATCCAACAGCCGCCTTCCATGGCAGAGCCGGTTGGCGAAAGCTGGAATTGAAAACGTAGCAACGACGTTGCGGGGTCGATTTGAATGCCGGGCACTCCGGTTATTCAGTTGAAGGTCGAAATCATAACATCAGCCGCGATCCTGGTCTCAGACTTCCCCGTAGCGCGGAAGACGAGAGATGTCCTTGAGCAGCGGGGCGGCGGAGTCGCGCGCAGAAAGAGAAGGGTTGTCGATCCCCCAGGCTATCGCCAGTTCGGGATCGTTCCAGCGCACGACAATTTCGTCCTTCGGACTGTAACTGTTATCGCACTTGTAGGAGAAGTCGGCTGTGTCCGATAGCACAACAAACCCGTGAGCAAAGCCGCGCGGTACCCAAAGCTGACGACGATTTTCATCATCGAGTTCCACGGCAACATGCCGGCCGAAGGTCGGGCTGCCATGCCGGACATCCACGGCAACATCCAAAACGCGTCCTCTGGCGACGCTAACGAGCTTGCCCTGGCTCATCGGGTTCTGAAAATGAAGCCCCCGCAGCACGTCACGGCAAGACCGTGATAAATTGTCCTGCACGAAGGGCCGCGAAATCCCATGTGCGGCGTATCTTTCCAGTTGATAAGTTTCCAGAAAGAAGCCTCTGGAGTCGCCGACAAGGGTCGGCTCGATAATCAGTACTTCGGGGATCGTTGTAGTTATGACGTTCATTTAAAGAATATTTTTCGAGTGTGGCCAATTAACTACGTATATATATCGAGCTTGTGCCGTCGGCGGCGTTGGTTGCTAACTCTTCGTTTAACCCCTTTGAGGGCCCATGAAAGGCATCATACTGGCCGGCGGAACCGGCTCCCGTCTCTTTCCGGTTACGACTGTCGTCTCCAAGCAACTGCTTCCGGTGTTCGACAAGCCGATGATTTACTATCCGCTTTCGGTGCTGATGTTCGCTGGAATCCGTGAGATTCTACTGATTACCACGCCTCAAGATCAAATGCTATTTCAACGTTTACTCGGCGACGGCACCGATTTGGGATTGAGGTTCTCATATGCCGCTCAGGATCATCCCCGAGGGTTAGCTGACGCCTTCATCGTTGGACGCGATTTTATCGGATCAGATGCGGTCGCTTTGGTCCTGGGCGATAATATATTCTACGGACATGGCTTGCCCGAGCTTCTTACCAAGGCATCGGCCAGAAGGGTGGGGGCCACAATATTCGGCAATGTTGTCAACAATCCCGATCAGTACGGTGTGGTCGAGCTTGATGCTTCTGGCCGCGCCCTCTCGATCGAGGAAAAGCCGAGGAAACCGAAATCCAACGTCGCGGTGACCGGACTTTATTTTTATGACAACGACGTCGTCGACATTGCCGGCAGGATCGTGCCTTCCGCCCGCGGTGAAATCGAGATTACAGACGTTAATTCAGCCTACATGGAACGCGGCGATCTCTTTGTCGAGGTTTTGGGCCGCGGATTCGCCTGGCTCGATACCGGGACGCATTCCTCGCTGGTCGAGGCCAGCCACTTTGTCCAGATCCTGGAGCAACGCCAGGGCTTACGCATCGCCTGCCCCGAGGAGATCGCGCTCCGTCAGGGTTATATTTCTCTGGAGCAGTTCGGTCGCGCGGCCAGCAAATGCGCGAAAAGCAGCTACGGCGAATATTTAATGTCCGTTTATCGTAACTTTGAGACGGACCAATACTAGCAGGAGCACGTTATGCGATTCGAAGGAGCGACGATTTTCGTGACCGGCGGCGCTGGCTTCATTGGCTCAGCGGTGTGCCGACATCTTCTCGCCGATACGCAAGCAAACGTCGTCAATCTCGACAAGCTGACTTATGCGGCGAATCTTAGCAATATCCCGAATGGCGTCAGCAACTCACGTTACGCGTTTGAACGGGCGGACATTTGCAACGCGCCGTTGTTGCGACAGCTTTTTTCAAAGTTCCAACCTGACGCAGTGATGAACCTGGCCGCGGAAAGCCATGTCGATCGATCGATTGATGGCCCAGGTGAGTTCATACAGACCAACGTCGTCGGCACGTTTTCTTTGCTGCAGGAGGCGCTGCGTTATTATCGCGGACTGACGGGTGCACAGCGCGAAGGATTTCGCTTTCTGCACGTCTCCACGGATGAAGTTTTCGGTTCACTCGGGGAAAGCGGTTACTTTTCAGAAGCTTCACCCTACGCTCCGAACTCGCCTTACTCGGCAAGCAAGGCTTCGTCGGACCATTTGATTCGGGCGTGGCATGAAACTTATGGGCTACCGACACTCCTTACCAATTGTTCGAACAATTATGGTCCTTACCATTTCCCCGAAAAACTGATTCCTCATGCGATCATCAAAGGACTGGCAGGCGAGAAACTGCCTGTTTATGGCGACGGGCGGAACGTCCGTGACTGGCTCTTTGTTGAAGACCACGCGAAGGCTCTTACGCTCATACTTGAGCGTGGCTTGGTCGGGCAGACCTACAATATTGGGGGATGCAATGAGCGAACAAATTTGCAGGTGGTGAAGGCCATTTGCGATTTATTGGACGAGCTTTCACCACATCCGGCTGGCTCTCGGCACGATTCGATCTCATTTGTTGCCGATCGACCTGGGCATGATCGCCGCTATGCCATTGATGCTTCCAAGATAGAGCGCGAACTTGGCTGGAAAGCTGAGAAAAATTTCGAAAGTGGAATTGAAAGTACGGTTCGCTGGTACATAGACCAGAAGCATTGGTGGCAGGCTATTCTTGCACGAGGTTACGTTTCAACCCGCGTCGGACTTGGTCAATAACACTATGCGTGGTCTGCCCCCTGAAAAGTGGTCCTCCCTGACTTAGGCATTCGCCGTTAGAGAGGATTTGGAATGCCCCAGAAGAAGCACAAGGCGGAAGAGATCGTCGCGAAGCTGTGAACCGCCCTGGGTTTGCCGGAGGCTCCAACTCTTGAGAGGATGGAGCCACCATGAGTAAGACGACCAACAAGTTTTCGCCTGAGGTCCGCAACCGCGCTGTCCGACTGGTCCTTGATCACGAGCATGAGCGTCAGTCGCGATGGGCTGCGATTACCTCGGTTACCGCGAAGATCGGCTGCACAGGCCAGACATTGAACGACTGGGTGAAGAAGTCGGAGGTCGACACCGGCAAGCGTCCTGGCGCATCGACGGACATGACCGCCAAGATGAAGTCTTTGGAGCGCGAGAACCGTGAACTCCGGCAAGCCAATGAGATCCTGCGCAAGGCATCCGCGTATTTTGCCCAGGCGGAGCCTGACCGCCGGTCAAAGACATGATCGCGTTTATTGACGATCATCGCGAGGTCTATGGGGTCGAGCCGATCTGCAAGGTTCTGCCGATTGCCCCCTCGACCTACCATGACCACGTCGCCAAGAGGGTTGATCCTTCGAAGTTATCGGTTCGGGCGCACCGGGATTTGGTGTTGAAGCCGGAGATCGAACGTGTCTTCGCCGAGAACTTCGAAGTCTACGGCGCACGGAAGGTCTGGCGGCAGCTCAACCGCGAAGGCGTCGTTGTCGCGCGTTGTACGGTCGAGCGCCTGATGGCCGACCTCGGCCTCCAGGGCGTGATCCGCGGCAAACCAGTCCGCACAACGATGCAGGACAAGGCCGCGGCTTGCCCGCAGGACCATGTGAACCGCCAATTCCATGCGCCGGCGCCCAATATGCTCTGGCTCTCCGACTTCACCTATGTGAGTACTTGGAGCGGGTTCATCTACGTCGCTTTTGTGATCGACGCCTACGCTCGTCGCATCGTCGGCTGGCGCGTCTCCCGAACGGCGTATGCAAGCTTCGTGCTCGACGCGCTGGAACAAGCGCTTCACGAACGGCGACCAGCACGTGGTGGCCTGGTGCACCATTCCGACAGGGGTTCGCAATACGTCAGTATTCGATACACCGAGCGCCTTGCTGAGGCGGGCATCGAGCCTTCCGTCGGCAGCGTCGGCGACAGCTACGACAATGCGCTCGCCGAAACGATCAATGGGCTCTACAAGGCTGAGGTCATCCACAGACGTGGACCTTGGCGGAGTTTCGAAGCCGTCGAGTTCGCGACGCTGACCTGGGTCGACTGGTTCAACAATCGCCGGCTGCTGGAGCCAATCGGCAACATCCCGCCGGCCGAAGCTGAGGAACGTTACTACGCTATGCTCAATGAGCAGAAACTGGCGGCGTGACTCAAACGAAATAGCCTCCGGCAAGCCCGGGGCGGTTCACTCCGCCAGGTCGATGTTTTGTTGGCGCAAGGTCGATCGGTTGGCGAAGCGGTTCATTCGATCGGCGTGACGCAGTTCACGTATTATCTCTATGGACGGCTCTCCCATTGCAAGTCGATTTTGAACTGATCTGCATGGCCCGTTGCAAACATCTATCCGGCGTCACCCGAAGTGATCCAGGGCGCCCAAATGGGGAATCCGCTCGCGCCCGCCTTTACAGCTGGTAGGCCACGAAGGCCTCGATAAAAGTCAGGCTCTTGGCGCGCCGGTCCGACCTGTGCATCTCATTTCTCCGTCGTCTCGCAATCTCCAGGCGGGTCCTCAGAAAGCGGCGCGGTACGGTTCGCCGGTTTGAAGCACAGCCCAGATAATTCGTGCATTCTTGTTGGCGACTGCCACCGTGGCACGGTTGAAGCCGCGCCGCTCCCGAAGCTGATTGACCCATTGGTTATTGAGGTCTGTCTTGGATGGCGCCGTCCGGACCACAGCTCTGGCGCCGTGAACGAGCAAGCTGCGCAGATGCTGGCTCCCGCGCTTGGAAATGCCCATTAACGTGGTGCGATCGCCACTGGAGAATTGCCGCGGCACGAGACCGATCCAGGCGGCAAGATGACGGCCGTTCTTGAATTCCGAGCCGTCCCCGATGGCAGCGACAATTGCCGTGGCGGTCTTAGGTCCAACACCTTTGATCGTCGCGATGCGCTGGCAACGCTCGCTGCCGCGGAAAACCGCATCGATCTTCTTGTCGAAGATCGCGATGCGGCGGTCGAGATCTCGGAACAGGTCATGCAGTTCAGCGATTGCCTCCCGCGCCAGCGGCGTCAGTTCGTTCTCCAGATCTGACAGGATCTCCGGAACCAACCGCCGGGCGCGGGTAATGCTCTTGGCAATGGCGAAGCCTCGATCGAGCAAGGGACCTCGGATTTGGCTGACCACGGCGGTGCGATGATTGACCATGCGCTGGCGAGAGCGATGCAGGGCCTGGATGTCCTGCTGCTCGACCGTCTTCTTTGGGACGAGCGGAATGTGCGGTTGGCGTGCGGCGGTGCAGATGGCTTCGGCATCGTTGCCGTCGTTCTTCTGCCGGCGCACAAAGGGCTTCACATATTGCGGGCTGATGATCTTGACCTGGTGGCCTAGCGCCTCGAACTTGCGCGCCCAGCAGAACGCGCCGGTGCAGGTGCAGGCTTCGACCACGATCGTGCAGCGCTCGACTTGCGCGACAATGTCGAGAAGCTGATCGCGCATCACCCGCCGCTTCAGCACGACGCAGCCATGATGATTGACCCCGTGAAGTTGAAACACGTTCTTGGCGATATCGATACCGAGCGTCTCGACGGCCATTGCAGCTCTCCTTCCCGTTGCAGGCTCTCAGCCTGAATGGTGGAGGGAGAGCCGTCCATCCCATTAGGTGGCGCAAGGAGTTTGGTGGCCTGAAGGGCGACCAGGTGAAACTCCTCAAGGAGCTTGAAAAAGAGAACGACCGGCTGCGCAAGGCTGTGTCGGACCTGACGCTGGAGAAGCTGATCCTGAAAGAGGCTGCCTCGGGAAACTTCTGAGCCCCTCCCGCCGTCGCCGCTGCGTCGACCATGTCATGGTGAAGTTCTCCGTCTCGGAGCGCTTTGCCTGCAAGGCTCTCGGCCAGCATCGCTCGACCCAGCGCAAGAAGCCGCAAAGCCGACCGGATGAAGAGGCCTTGACGACCGACATCATCCGTCTGGCCTCACGCTACGGCCGCTATGGCTATCGCAGGATCCACGGCGATGCTGCGGTCCGAGGGTTGGACGGTGAATGCCAAGCGTGTCGCGCGTATCTGGCGGCGGGAGGGGCTGAAGGTTCCTCAGAAACAACCGAAGAGAGGCAGCCTCTGGCTGAATGACGGATCGTGCGTCCGGCTTCGGCCCGAGTATCCAAACCATGTTTGGTCCTATGACTTCGTCGAGGGCCGGACCCACAATGGCAGGAAGTTCCGCATGCTCAACATCATCGACGAGTTCACCCGAGAATGTCTGGCGATCCGGATTGATCGCAAGCTCAACTCGACCAACGTCATCGACGTCTTGTCGGACCTGTTCATCCTACGCGGCGTGCCCGGCCACGTTCGTTCTGATAACGGGCCGGAGTTCATCGCCAAGGCAGTGCGGGAGTGGATTGCAGCTGTCGGCGCCAAGACCGCGTTCATCGAGCTCGGAAGCCCTTGGGAAAACGGCTACTGCGAGAGCTTCAACTCGAAGCTTCGCGACGAACTGCTCAACGGTGAGATCTTCTACAGCCTCGCCGAGGCCAAGGTCATCATCGAGGCATGGCGGCGCTACTACAACACCGAGCGACCACACTCATCGCTCGGATACAAACCGCCGGCACCGGCAATCCTATGGTCGTCCAAGCCACCCCGATCGCCTCCGCCAGCCGCGCAAACAATGGCCGAAAAGCCGATCATGCATTAAGACTGAAACCGGACCACCTCATAGGGGCAGGCCAATGCGTATCGGAACATTTTCAGCGCGCTTAGTCGCGTTTCCCAGAGTCTGAAGGTGGCCTTTCGGCTGCTTTTAGCTTTGTAAGGTGCCATGAACTGGTGTGGAAGATCTATTGGGGCCGAACCAGATGTTGCAGGCCCGGAGGTTCGGCTTCGAGGGGCCCAAGCCAAAGGGAAGGGGCTGCTCGCTGGAATATACTGATTGCCCAGAAATTGCTGCGTGACTTCTGGGAAGGCTCTCGATGAGTTGTTTTCGGCCACGGCAGCCACCACCGTGCTGGTGCCTAACAGGCTGAGATATCCTAGACGCAGCAATCGACCGGCGAGAAATTGACACGCCAAGCAAATGTGGCCGGGTAGCTATGTGTGCAGTCATCGCTCGCGAATCAGCACCGATCGATCATCAACGATAGTCCTACTGTATCGAAGTCCGATGCGGTCGCCGATGCCCTGTGGTCTGCCCCCTGAAAAGTGGTCCTCCCTGAATTAGGCTATTAGCCGTTAGAGAGGACATTGGAATGCCCCAGAAGAAGCACAAGGCGGAAGAGATCGTCGCGAAGCTGCGCCAGGTCGATGTTTTGCTTTCACAAGGCAGATCGGTTGGCGAAGCGGTTCGTTCGATCGGCGTGACGCAGTTCACGTATTACCGGTGGCGCAAGGAGTTTGGTGGCCTGAAGGGCGATCAGGTAAAGCGCTTGAAAGAGCTTGAGAAAGAGAACGACCGGCTGCGCAAGGCAGTGTCGGACCTGACGCTCGAGAAGCTGATCCTGAAAGAGGCTGCCTCGGGAAACTTCTGAGCCCTTCCCGCCGTCGCCGCTGCGTCGACCATGTCATGGTGAAGTTCTCCGTCTCGGAGCGCTTTGCCTGCAAGGTTCTGGGCCAGCATCGCTCGACCCAGCGCAAGAAACCGCAAAGCCGACCGGATGAAGAGGCATTGACGACCGACATCATCAGTCTGGCCTCACGCTACGGCCGCTATGGCTATCGCAGGATCACGGCGATGCTGCGGTCCGAGGGTTGGACGGTGAATGCCAAGCGTGTCGCGCGTATCTGGCGGCGGGAGGGGCTGAAGGTTCCTCAGAAACAACCGAAGAGAGGCAGACTCTGGCTGAATGACGGATCGTGCGTCCGGCTTCGGCCCGAGCATCCAAACCATGTTTGGTCCTATGACTTCGTCGAGGGCCGGACCCACAATGGCAGGAAGTTCCGCATGCTCAACATCATCGACGAGTTCACCAGAGAATGTCTGGCGATCCGGATTGATCGCAAGCTCAACTCGACCGACGTCATCGACGTCTTGTCGGACCTGTTCATCCTACGCGGCGTGCCCGGCCACGTTCGTTCTGATAACGGGCCGGAGTTCATCGCCAAGGCAGTGCGAGAGTGGATTGCAGCTGTCGGCGCCAAGACCGCGTTCATCGAGCCCGGAAGCCCTTGGGAGAACGGCTACTGCGAGAGCTTCAACTTGAAGCTTCGCGACGAACTGCTCAACAGTGAGATCTTCTACAGCCTCGCCGAGGCCAAGGTCATCATCGAGGCATGGCGGCGCTACTACAACACCGAGCGACCACACTCATCGCTCGGATATAAACCGCCGGCGCCAGAGGCCATCGCCTGGCCTTCAAAGCCAGCCGGATCGCTTCCGCCAGCAGCGCAAGCAATGGCCGAAAAGCCGATTATGCATTAAGACTGAAACCGGACCACCTCATAGGGGCAGGCCACCCTGGCACCTCCACCGCGTCTCTTTGGCGCCTTTATTTTTTTATACTATCAGTCCGAAATGTTCGAATCGATTAGTCCTTGCGTTTCCGATTAATCTGCATTTACATTTCAACCACAAGACGTAGCGTATCGAACTAAAAACCTTTTGTTGAGTTGGGTGAACGATGGAGACGTTTCACGAATAAAGGCGCGTTGTGATAGGGTAGATAAAGCTCGGCCTAAGCATGGGGGAGAAGTATATTGACTGCGCAGATGCCTAGCAAATTCACTCCGAGTGCATTGGAATTGATGACTCTTGATGAACTCTGGTCGTTGCATGAAGAGATAGGCAGTATACTTACAGCTCGGATCCGGGCAGAAAAACGCGAGCTGGAAAAGCGTTTGGCTGTACTTCATCGAGGAATGGACGCGCCCGGGGAGCAGACTGATGACGAATCTAAGCAAGTTGCCAAGAGACGACGGAAGTATCCCCGTGTTCTCCCCAAATACCGCAATCCTCAACGTCCTACCGAAACATGGGCGGGTCGGGGCAAGTTACCGCGTTGGCTAGTGGTTGCCACAGAAAATGGACGACGGATCGAGGAGTTTCGGATCGTCGACGCAAACGTTTCTCTGGAGAGACAGAGAGCTTGAGGCTTTCTTGTGTGCGAGCTTGACGCCATCCGTCCATTCGCCCGCAAATTTGGAAGCCTGCGAATTCGGACCTTCTCGTGCTGCAAAAGCGTAAAGCTCCGTAACCATTATCCGGCCGAGCTACTGCTCGACCATATTGCGCAAGCGGTAGTATCATTCTGTCGTTAGTTGAACGGAGATGAGCTAGGCTCAGGACCCATTAAATCTGTTGCGAGAGGACTGGCGGGTTGATTCAATGGCGATGTTTGGGGGACATCGCCATGGCCGATTTGTTGTTGCTGTCGGAGGCTCAGATGCGCCGGATTGAGCCGTATTTTCCGCTGTCGCACGGGATTGCGAGGGTTGACGATCGACGGGTGATCAGCGGCATCGTCTTCGTCATCAGAAACGGTCTGCGCTGGCGCGATGCGCCGCCCGGCTATGGTCCGCATAAGACGATCTATAACCGGTTCGTGCGCTGGAGCCGGCTCGGCGTGTTCAACAATATCTTTGCCGAGCTGGCACGCAAAGGTGGCAAGCCCTCTCTCCTGATGATCGATGCGACGCATCTGAAGGCGCATCGCACCGCCGCCAGCCTTTTAAAAAAGGACCTGTTCCCCGATGTATCGGGCGCACGAAGGGCGGCTTGAACTCCAAGCTGCACGCCGTCTGCGACGGTCAGGGACGCCCTGTCATCATGCTGCTCAGCGAAGGCCAGATGAGCGATTATAAGGGGGCGGCCTTGATGATCGATGCGCTGCCGCCCGGGAAGCAGTTGCTTGGCGACAAGGGCTACGACGCCAACTGGTTCCGCCAGCCGCTCGCGGCCCGCGGCATCACGGCCTGCATCCCATCGAAGGCCAGCCGCGCAAAGCCGATCGAACATGACCGCATGCTCTATCGCCAACGACACAAGATCGAAAATGCGTTCGGCAGGCTCAAGGACTGGCGCCGCATCCACACCCGCTACGATCGATGCTCACATACCTTCATGTCTGCCATCTGCATCGCTGCAGCCGTCATCTTTTGGCTCTGATCAATGAGTCCTGAGCCTAATAGGCGTTTCTGCCTCGCAGAACTTCCAAGGGTGTTTGCATCAGAATCACAAAATCTAGTCCCAGCCGCCAATTATCGATGTACCAAAGATCGTAATTCACGCGTCGCTCGATATGCTCGGTTGTGGGAGTAGGGCCTCGATATCCATGGATCTGCGCCCATCCGGTTAGCCCCGGTTTTACGCGTTGGCGGAATGCATAATTCCTGACAAGCTTATCAAAGTGGTTGTCGTGGGCGACAGCGTGAGGCCTCGGTCCTACGAGCGACATGCTACCGCCTAGGACGTTGAATAGTTGGGGCAACTCGTCGATGCTCGTCTTTCGAAGCCATCTGCCGACACGAGTGACCCGATCGTCGACGGGACGCGCTTGAACTGCTGAAAAGCCGTCTTCAAGGGTCGACATCGTTCTGAATTTGCAAATTTTAAAACCGCGTCCGTTAAAACCAAGGCGATGCTGTCTGAAGAGAACCGGACCGGGCGAATCCAGCCTTATTAGCACCGCGACCATGACGAGCAGGGGCGCCAAGAGCACTAACACCGTGCCTGCTCCGATTAAATCGATGGCGCGTTTTGCCCAGTGCTCGGGGCGGGTTAATGGACCGCGCTGCAATTCCACGCGAGTCATGCCGCCAAGGTCGCAACGTGGTCTGTCGAAAATCTCTTTGGCCGCTCCGGTGGGGACAATCGTGACCGGGAAAGGCAACAATCTCAATTCGTTTGCAAATGCTCGAACCTCCGACCAACGGTTCAGATCCGCGGTAACGATCACTTCTTCAATATCCGAGCCCCGAATATGCTCTACGACCTCTTTAGCGAGCTTTAGCCGTAGGCTCGAGCCTGCGCCTCTCGGAGGCAGGGCAAATGTGGTGCTTACATCCAGGCCGACTTTGCATAACCTTCGGCTAATGGGGTCATGCCGTTGCGTAGAGTCAACAATTAAGGCCACCTTGCGGCCAGAGAATTTATGGTCGGAGAGTCCCTTTTTCAGCAATTCTCGGATAATTGTCCGGTTGGCAATCAGGCCGATAATGCCAAACGCCGCAAACAGAATGTTCGTTGCTCGCGAGATTTCGCTGCCAATTTTCAGGGCAAAGACGATGCCCGCCAGTAGTAAGAACACACCCGCCCAAGCTAGAAAAATTAGACGGATCTGACGCCGCCAGATAAGCAGTTCAGTGGGCTTGTATTGGCCCTGACATTTCAGCAGGAGACAGAACAGAACCGCTACTAATGTCGCCGAACCAGCGGGTTGCTCCAGTTCTATTTGCAAGCCCTCTTTCAACTGATAGAAAAGGCTTGCGCAGTAGCTGGCCGAGACAATTATCGCCACATCGAAGCCGATCGTCGCCGTCTCTATCCATTCATAGCGGATCGGCCATTTGCGAGCTTTGTCTAAGAAAATCCGTTTCAAGTCGCGGGTCGCTACTTCTCCCGCTTCTGCGACCCCAACTTTCTGTCGGTTAACAAAGTTCATGGATAAGAAACCAATTAAATAACTCAAAAAATTAAACAACTTGGCGTACTTTTCAATTAATTTAATATTAAAAATTAAATCGGTTGGCAAGTCAACGTTTTGTTAAGGTGGCCTCTCTACTGATCCTTCCCGAAAATTTCGGTAGTGGGTCAGTTTGAAATTGGCGGGTCTTGACCGTCATGGAAAGGCCGCGCCGGCTATGCCATATAGAGGGTATGGTGAAGCACCCCAAACGTCCGCGCGACCCGAACCAGCTCGCCAAGTTCATCATCGATGCGGCGACCGGTGAAGCGTCGGCGAAGGTCGATACGCCCAAAGTCGCGAGAGCCAAGAACGCGGGAACTGCTGGCGGCCCGGCTCGGGCTAACGCTCTGACCCCCAAGCAGCGATCGGAGATCGCCAGCGCCGCCGCCCAAGCACGTTGGAAAAAAGGCTAAGCTGCGTCGTCTTCAGTATCCATGCCGGCGAGTTTCAATTCTACGTCGAATTCCATGTCTGCCGGCAGCAGTTCGACTTGTTGGTCGGATGGGCGCGTATCATTCCAGTGAAGCTGGTCAAGCCGCAGTTGAACCACGTCGCCGACTGATTGCTCACGCCTCATGACGCAAGCCTTTCGGAAGCTATCTGGTTTGGTCTTCGGTTCATCGATATCGATGTATGAGAAGTGGAGCTGCCCGGTCGCGTCATATTTCGGGACAGCGTGGTAACCCCGGTACGGGCGCCCCGTTTTGCGGTCGTGCCGAATGTCCTGTCGAGCGGCTTCCTTGAATTGCTGAGCAAGCCGGTCTTCTTCCGTGACGGGCGGAGGCGCTTTCCAGCCCATTTTGATTGCCAGTTTGGCGACAGCCGTCATGTCGATTTCGGTTTCGCCAGTGGTATCCATCCAATAGCGGATGAATTTTTGTCGGTCCGCGACCTTTGCCATTGTTCATGCTCCAAGAGGATAAATATCGCCCCATCCGTCAATTGCGACGGTGGAACCGAGGTGAACGCGAATACTCTTTAGATGCTGCCGGAATCTGTCATATCGGCCGGTGCGATGTTGAAGCTGACCGGCCACGATCCCCGGATGGACGCGCAACATTTTTGCGAACGCCAACAGATCACTTTCAGAGAATAAAGGTGCTTTCCTCGAAACGAAGGCATCCATCTTTGACTTGGGAACGCAAAAATCCTGAGCAGCCGTATTTGCGATCCTTTCTTCTTCGGGAACATTCGGGCCGGCCCCGGCCTTTTCCCCTTCTAGTTCGGAGTCGAGCACAAAAGCCTGCAATCCATGTCCCTGAAGGACATGTTCCAATTCGTGCCTCAGCACGAACCAAAAGTTGTCGATGCGGTCATGCCGCAATGACAGGCCGACGACAGGCGAATGCTCGTCGAGCCAAAAGCATACGCCATCGATTTTGGCCGAAGGCAGGCTCTCAACGATGACCAACCGGACACCGCACTCTGCCAAAATACGAGCGGCGTTCCGAACTTCTTCGGGGGCGACCGTCAGCGCGTGTAATTTTCGAATGGCCGCTTTCAGCGCGGCCGGAGAGTATTTCGGCACGAGCAATTCATGGGCGATCACTTGCACGCGATGGAACCAAGCGATCTGCGAATATGTCGGCGGAGAGTCTGCATCCGTCTTTTTTGCTGCGTGCGGCAAAGCCACAATCTCATCAAGATTCTTGACGCCGAAAAATGCTTTTAGCCCGGCCTCAACTCTTGGAACGTCTTGCGGATCATCTGTGCCGAGCCATCCCCGTTTGCACATTGCAGCGACAGGTAGGTCTCCAAAGATGGCCGCCCTGGTCGCGCGACCGAGATCTGGCTTGGTTACGATCCTGGCGACGGCAAGATCATATTTCTTCTGGAGGTCGAGAAATGTCTCGGCCGGCGTGCCGAATAGGTCCTCCAACGCCAACGCCGTTTCCGTCGTCACCGCGCCCTTGCCAGAGACAATCTTGTTTATCGTACTCTCGTCCTTTTCGAGGACGACCGCCAGCGCACGCTTGGTCCATCCCCGCTTATCGAGAAGGTCGGAGATTAGTTGGCCGGGGGTTTTGTAGTCTTTCATTCTCCTACGATAGACCGGGGCGAAGCGCAGCTCAAGGAAAACTTGCGCCAAAAATCAAATTGACCTTTTATGCTTGACTTATGTGTTTGAGTTGGTCAGTTTGGATGCATGAACAAGCTAACCCCCGAAGATCGCACCCGTATCCTTCACCTTCTCTGCGAAGGGCAGTCGATCCGCGCAATCACCCGCGTGATCGGGGCCAGCAAGAACACTGTTGCCAAGCTCCTTTGCGACGCTGGCCGCGCCTGCATGGCCTACCATGACGCGAACGTGCGCAACGTCGCCGCCCGGCGCATTCAGGTCGATGAAATCTGGTCCTTCACCTACGCCAAGCAGAAGAACGTCGCGAAGGCCAAGGCCGCCCCAGAGCAGGCTGGCGATACATGGACTTGGACGGCGCTCGACGCCGACTCCAAGATGATCGTTTCCTATTTTGTTGGCGGCCGGGATGGCGAATGCGCCATGTGGTTCATGGACGATCTGCGGGCGCGCCTCGCCAATCGAGTCCAACTTACATCGGACGGTCACAAGGCTTATTTGGAGGCGGTTGAAGGTGCCTTCGGCGGGGACATCGACTACGCCCAGCTTGTAAAGATTTACGGAGCTTCGCCAGAAAGTTTCAAGGGCCGTTACAGCCCTGCTGAATGCACCGGGTCCCGCAAAGAGCTTATCGAGGGCGCGCCCGATCCGGCGCACGTCTCAACGTCATATGTCGAGCGCAGCAATCTGACGATCCGCATGCACATGCGGCGGTTTACTCGCCTAACCAACGGCTTTTCCAAGAAGGTCGAAAACCACGCCTACGCGGTTGCCCTATCAGCTCACGGGTGACGCTTTGCTGCAAAATCCGCTGATGTGGGTCTTCATCTTAACGCCGCTCCTACTGGTGTTTTTCATCAGCGCGCGCATCAATACGCTGTCGGCCTCTACCGCACGGCTTCTGTTCTTCGTCTATGCCGGCATGGTCGGCGTGTCGCTCTCGACGCTGCTGCACATCTACACCAGTGCCTCGGTCACACGGGTCTTCTTCGTCGCGGCGGCGATGTTCGGTGCACTCAGCTTCTTTGGCTATACCACCAGACGCGACCTGTCCGGGTTCGGCACCTTCCTATTCATGGGCCTGGTCGGCGTGATCATCGCGAGCCTGGTCAACATCTTCCTGGGGTCGAGCCGACTCGATTGGCTGATCTCGGTCATTGGCGTTGGCGTTTTCGCCGGCCTGACCGCGTACGATACGCAGCGGATAAGGGCGATGTATGACCGCAGGGATGACGAGACCGCGGCTGGCCGCAAGTCCGTCATCGCTGCCCTGTCACTCTACCTCAACTTCATCAACTTGTTCATGATGCTGCTGCGCCTCGCCGGAGGCCGACGCTGACAAGCGAGTCGATCGTTCAGGTCGCCGACCGGTCGGTTGCACTGGTCAGCGCGTCGCGCAGGACCTTCTCCTTTGGTTACGTCCAGGGACGTCTTCAGCCCGCCGCCACCGGCGTTCTGGATTTCCTTGAGCACACCTTCTCCGCCGTCATGTTTTTGATCAGCACGAACAGGGCGGCGTTGCCGGGGAGGCATCGTTGATGCCGAAGTCCGTCAACGCGCCAGACGCGGCGCCGATGATCGGGTTGACGAGGAGCACGCCGACCAGAAACTTCCCGAGACCGCACCCATCGCCGTAGTGTTGACGAACTGGTTGAGCTTATGTCGCCGGAATCGGTTTTTACGGCGATGACGGCGTCATTGATGGAGATCAGATACCCCTTCTGCAATTTGATGGGCCGTTGACGCACGTCCTTGGCCTCCGATGGATAGACGATCGCCACTAGAGCATGATTGTTTCATGTCGAAGCGTATCCGGCGTTGGCGATGTAGTTGGCGCATTCCTGCGGGGTGAAGCGATCCAATAAGGCGCCGCTGCGCCTCCATGTGGCTTCGACGGTTCGCTCAGCCGCCTTTCGGAGCAGGGTCTTGAGCTTGGCGAAGACCTGCTCGTAATGATCCTGACCCACGAAGCTGGTTCATGTTGAAGGCAATTTTTTCGGGCATTCTGAACCCCACGGAGGTCGGATGCCATGAAACGGAAGCGGTTTTCGGAGGAACAGATTGCCTTTGCGTTGAGGCAGGCAGAGAGCGGGACGACGATCGAGGAGATTTGCCGGAAGATGGGGGTCTCGGAGCCGACATTTTATCAAAGTCTATGCCGGCATGGGCGTGAGCGAGATCCGGCGGCTGAAGCAGCTTTGAGGACGAGAACGCGAAGCTGAAGCGTGTGGTGGCGGATCTGACGCTGGACAAGGCGATGTTGCAGGACGTCCTGCGAAAAAAATGGTGAGGCCCGCCGTCCGACGTGAGGTCGTATTCCATCTGCAGAAGGTCTACGATATTGGCGAACGACGGGCCTGCAAAGCGACCGGCTTTCATCGCTCTTCACAACGCTACAAGTCGCGCGGCGATCCGCAAACCGAGCTGCGCATTCGGCTTAAGGACCTGGCGGCCAGCCGGGTGCACTACGGCTATCGGCGTCTCCACGTCCTGCTGCTGCGCGAGGGCTATCGCTTGAACCACAAACGCACTTACCGGCTGTATCGCGAAGAAGGCCTGTCGATCAGGATAAAAACGCCGAAGCGCAAACGGGCCTGGCGCTATCGTTCCGATCGGCCAAAGATCGCCGCCGTGAACCACTGCTGGGCGATGGACTTCATGTCGGATGCGTTGTTCAACGGCCGCCCGTTCCGGCTTTTGACCGTTGTCGATTGCCACACCCGAGAATCACTTGCGATCGTTCCGAGAACGAACTTCAGGGCCTTCCAGGTCGTCGAGGTTCTTGAGCGGCTGGCAAGGGAGCGCGGCAAGCCAAAGACCCTTCGCTGCGACAATGGCCCCGAGTTCGCCGGCAAGATGCTCGACCAGTGGGCCTATCACAATGGCGTCGAGATCGACTTCTCGAGACCCGGAAAGCCAACGGACAATGCGTTTTGCGAAGCCTTCAACGGTCGCGTCCGGGCGGAGTGCCTGAATGCCTCATGGTTCCTGTCGATGGCCGACGCTATCGAACGGATCGAGGAATGGAGGTGCCACTATAACAATGATCGGCTTTTCGGCCATTGTTTGCGCGCGGCTGGCGGAGGCGATCGGGGTGGCTTGGACGACCATAGGATTGCCGGTGCCGGCGGTTTGTATCCGAGCGATGAGTGTGGTCGCTCGGTGTTGTAGTAGCGCCGCCATGCCTCGATGATGACCTTGGCCTCGGCGAGGCTGTAGAAGATCTCACCGTTGAGCAGTTCGTCGCGAAGCTTCGAGTTGAAGCTCTCGCAGTAGCCGTTTTCCCAAGGGCTTCCGAGCTCGATGAACGCGGTCTTGGCGCCGACAGCTGCAATCCACTCCCGCACTGCCTTGGCGATGAACTCCGGCCCGTTATCAGAACGAACGTGGCCGGGCACGCCGCGTAGGATGAACAGGTCCGACAAGACGTCGATGACGTTGGTCGAGTTGAGCTTGCGATCAATCCGGATCGCCAGACATTCTCGGGTGAACTCGTCGATGATGTTGAGCATGCGGAACTTCCTGCCATTGTGGGTCCGGCCCTCGACGAAGTCATAGGACCAAACATGGTTTGGATACTCGGGCCGAAGCCGGACGCACGATCCGTCATTCAGCCAGAGTCTGCCTCTCTTCGGTTGTTTCTGAGGAACCTTCAGCCCCTCCCGCCGCCAGATACGCGCGACACGCTTGGCATTCACCGTCCAACCCTCGGACCGCAGCATCGCAGTGGATCCTGCGATAGCCATAGCGGCCGTAGCGTGAGGCCAGACGGATGATGTCGGTCGTCAAGGCCTCTTCATCCGGTCGTTCTCTTTTTCAAGCTCCTTGAGGAGTTTCACCTGGTCGCCCTTCAGGCCACCAAACTCCTTGCGCCACTGAACCGCCCCGGGTTTGGCGGAGGCTCCAACTCTTGAGAGGATGGAGCCACCATGAGTAAGACGACCAACAAGTTTTCGCCTGAGGTCCGCAACCGCGCTGTCCGACTGGTCCTTGATCACGAGCATGAGCGTCAGTCGCGATGGGCTGCGATTACCTCGGTTGCCGCGAAGATCGGCTGCACAGGCCAGACATTGAACGACTGGGTGAAGAAGTCGGAGGTCGACACCGGCAAGCGTCCTGGCGCATCGACGGACATGACCGCCAAGATGAAGTCTTTGGAGCGCGAGAACCGTGAACTCCGGCAAGCCAATGAGATCCTGCGCAAGGCATCCGCGTATTTTGCCCAGGCGGAGCCTGACCGCCGGTCAAAGACATGATCGCGTTTATTGACGATCATCGCGAGGTCTATGGGGTCGAGCCGATCTGCAAGGTTCTGCCGATTGCCCCCTCGACCTACCATGACCACGTCGCCAAGAGGGTTGATCCTTCGAAGTTATCGGTTCGGGCGCACCGGGATTTGGTGTTGAAGCCGGAGATCGAACGTGTCTTCGCCGAGAACTTCGAAGTCTACGGCGCACGGAAGGTCTGGCGGCAGCTCAACCGCGAAGGCGTCGTTGTCGCGCGTTGTACGGTCGAGCGCCTGATGGCCGACCTCGGCCTCCAGGGCGTGATCCGCGGCAAACCAGTCCGCACAACGATGCAGGACAAGGCCGCGGCTTGCCCGCAGGACCATGTGAACCGCCAATTCCATGCGCCGGCGCCCAATATGCTCTGGCTCTCCGACTTCACCTATGTGAGTACTTGGAGCGGGTTCATCTACGTCGCTTTTGTGATCGACGCCTACGCTCGTCGCATCGTCGGCTGGCGCGTCTCCCGAACGGCGTATGCAAGCTTCGTGCTCGACGCGCTGGAACAAGCGCTTCACGAACGGCGACCAGCACGTGGTGGCCTGGTGCACCATTCCGACAGGGGTTCGCAATACGTCAGTATTCGATACACCGAGCGCCTTGCTGAGGCGGGCATCGAGCCTTCCGTCGGCAGCGTCGGCGACAGCTACGACAATGCGCTCGCCGAAACGATCAATGGGCTCTACAAGGCTGAGGTCATCCACAGACGTGGACCTTGGCGGAGTTTCGAAGCCGTCGAGTTCGCGACGCTGACCTGGGTCGACTGGTTCAACAATCGCCGGCTGCTGGAGCCAATCGGCAACATCCCGCCGGCCGAAGCTGAGGAACGTTACTACGCTATGCTCAATGAGCAGAAACTGGCGGCGTGACTCAAACGAAATAGCCTCCGGCAAACCCGGGGCGGTTCACCACCCGGTAATACGTGAACTGCGTCACGCCGATCGAACGAACCGCTTCGCCAACCGATCGACCTTGCGCCAACAAAACATCGACCTGGCGCAGCTTCGCGACGATCTCTTCCGCCTTGTGCTTCTTCTGGGGCATTCCAAATCCTCTCTAACGGCGAATAGCCTAAGTCAGGGAGGACCACTTTTCAGGGGGCAGACCACTAGGCAGAACGACAAACCAAAAGGGCGTCGTTTTCCGCACGGCCGGCTGAGGTCGATGGGCAAATGGCTAAGGGCCGGGATTCTGCAAAGATCTAGCGTGCGACCGGAGTGATCGGGGTCGGCGTCGTTATTACCGTGGTGGGCGTTCCACCGAGCGCGTTCTTCAAGATGTTGGCGTTGGTAGCATAGAGTACCGGATCGTTAGCCGTTGCCATAACTGTCCGCAGGAAGGTCAGGAACTTCGTCGTTTCGACCATCGAGGCATTGGACGTATAGACAATATCCTTGTTCCGCATCTCGAAATTTTGCGCGAGGAAATACCCTGAAGGGTCACGCAAATTGACATGATAGATTACAGGGATGATCGGTCCTTCGAAGCGCTTGCAATCAATTCCGAGCCGGGTGGCGACTTCCCGTGTTTCCCCTCTGTAGAGGAATAGGAAGCTGGGATCGGCACGATTATCGTTCAAGCCTTGATTCTTGCCGAGGGCTTCTGCGAGCGAGAGGCGCCATGCCTCAAACTTGAACTGGCCCTGCTGCCCCGTGGCACCGAATGCAAGGAAGGTCTGTGGTTGGGTGAAAAGATAAATAATGTCGTTCGGCAGCACATAGATATTGTTGCTAGGTTCGTAAAGCAACGCACCAAATGGGACGCTCGCTCGATGGTTGTTACGCTCCAACGACACCCAAAGGTCATATCCTTGATTCACCGGACCGCCGGCCCTTGCGACATAATCCAGGATGCGTTCGCCAGAGGGATTGGCTGGAAATCGTCCCGCCGTACGAACATCACCCAGTACGCTAATCAGGGACGTGTTCTGTAGTGCTAAGGCGACGACGACTTGAGGCTCTAAAGCTCGGGCCTTCAGGCGATCGACGATGGAGGCTCCGATTTCTGGGGGCGTACGTCCTTTCGCGGGAACGGCACCAGCATATGGCACCGTAATGTTTCCGTGCTGATCTACGGCTTGATTGGGAATGGTAACGAAATTACCCGCGCGAACTCCCGTCTCGGCCGTAAAAAGTCCGCCGGCCGCAGCCTCGAAGATCGTCACGCTGACCATATCGCCGACACCAAAGCGAAATGCCTTCGGCGGGGTCTTGTTAGCGAAAGCGTTCGACAGTCTCGGAGTATACTCTCCCAAAATTTTTACGACTGAAGGAGTCACATCTACCGAGGCGTACGGCAGGCTTACCGGCACGCCTCCTTCCGACTGCTTTTCGACGTCAATACCTTGCGGGCCGCTGGCGGGGACGGTTGAACATCCACTCACCAGAAGCGCCAAAAGAACCGAAGTCCGCGCAAAATTTCGCATCGTCAGGCTCAAGGCGCCCCAAAATGATTCCCTAGGATCATCGCATTTATGTGGATTGAAAACAGAAAAAGATTAAGCTACGGCGCTCGAAACTCAAGAGTTGTGGCTTGTCTGCAACAACTTCAAAATGGACTGTGCGATGGGGTGTCGCTCACTCTGTTGCGATGGGCTGTCGCTCACACCGTAATGTGTGTAATGGCTCTCGCTGTAATAGTCGCTCCGCGAACCGTTATAGCTGGCCATTTCTTTCATGTCGGTCTTGTTTAAGACGGTGCCGATGACCTTCTCATAAACGTTTGGAGCAGCATGGAGTGCATGCTTTACGACGTCGATCTTGGTTTGGCCCCACTCCACGACATGAATGAAACAGTCGACCACCGCCGAACTTGCTCGGGCGTCGACGATGGGGGCCAGCGGCGGGAGGTCGATGATTACGTAATTATAGGTAACGCACAATTTCTCGACCAGGAGGTGCATTGGGTCGGCGCTAAGCACTTCACTGCTGTGCAGCACGGCGCGCTCTGTCACCGCTGGTATAAAAGCTAAACTTGTCTCGGCATCCGTCCATACAACGCGCTCAATTGGCTCCATTCCAGAAAGGACATCTATGACGCCGATTGTTGCGTTGGGCGCCAGTGCCTTCGATAGGGACGGATTTTTGAGGTCGCAATCGACGAGGACCACGCTTTGCCCGCTTTGACCTATGAGTTGAGCCAAACAAGCAGCAATCGTGGATTTGCCCTCGCCGGGCTGTGTGGACGTTACGCCAATAACTCTATTGGAAGAGTGGCTGCGGCTCAGATCAATCCCCAGCTTGACGGACCTTATGGATTCGGCAAACCTCGACAAGGGCATATTCGCCACTGCCCAGTGCGGCGATGAGGTCTTCGACAAGGTCCTGCAATCTTGTTCCTGGCCGGCTCGTGAGATGGTGGGCGGTTGGTAATCTAGTGATTCTGTGAGCTGCGGAATCACTGCAAAGCACGGTAGGCCCAAATTATCTTCCAATTGGGTTGGTGTCCGGAAGACACGATCCATCAATTCCCTCAGGAGTGCCAAACCAGAGCCAAAGGCAATTCCCCCAAAAAGGCTCAGCGCTAAGACGACGAGCGTTTTCGGTTTGCTCTTATGGGGTGGAGGTGACGCAGCATAAATCAGGCGCGCTTCGGAGGTGGGAAAGGACTGCTGCTGAATTGATCCCATGTAGCGCTGTAGGAATGTATTGTAGAGATTGCGATATTCTTTTGCTTTAGTCTGTAGCTCGTGTAGGGTTACCCCAGCAGCATTAGTCGATCGCGAAAGGGCCACCGCTTCGGTCAGTTGCTTTTCGATTTCTTTCTGACGTTGCTCCGCGGCTGCTTGATCGTTTTTGGTGGTCTCCGCGAGACGACGCACTTCATCCTGAATGGATTTGCGGATCTCTCGCATACGGTTCCGCAAATTTATGACAGTCAGATGATCCCTTCCGAACCTAATAGCATATTCATTCTCGCGTCGCTGCGTATCAAGATACTGCTGGCGAAGCGTGGTAATGATCGGACTGGCAAGGAGGTCGGATCCGGCAGCATCCATTTTCCCAATGGAATCTAAGGTTTCAGGATTGTGCTTTAGCGCGCTTTCGTAACGATCAAGGTGCACGGTGGCCTCGGTCGTTTGAGCTCGAGCAGCGGCCAGCCGGCCATTCAGCTCCGCGATCCGTTGTTCGTCAATTGGCTTACCTTCCGTAGACGTTACAATGTTATTCTTTGACTTATAAGCGTTGACCGCGCGTTCCGCGCTTTCCGCCTCCTCTCCCAACGCATGCAGCCGTTGTTGAAGCCAGAGCGCCGCTGTCTTGTTGGCTTCGAATCTGGCGTTAAGTTGGTCGCCGATGTAGGCGTTCGCAAGTGCGTTCGCAATTTCGGCCGCTTTTTCCGCGCTGCTCCAACTAAAACCGATATCGATTACGTTGCTGTTATCGATTCGCGTTGCAGAGAGGGATTTTTGGAAGGCTTCAATCATGCCCTCCGATGGAGGCCCTTCTTTGTGTTTCGGTTTGCCATCATCCAACTTAGATTGTTGTATGGCCGAAGCGATGATGTTTCGCGATCTGAGAATCTGAAGTTCTGTATCTATCAGAGTGCGATCGAGTGAGCGCTCCGCTCCAAGCGATAGCTGTTGGACGAACGGAACATTTGGATTTCCCACCAGCAGTCGAGCGTGGGCCGTATAGGTCGGCGGAGTAACCACTAGATAAAGCGCGCCCAGTACCAGCGATATAGCGGTTGTATATATAACTAACGTATACCGGCGCTGGACGAGACCTTTGACGAAGTTGAAGGTATCCGCGATACTGTTCCCGCCCGGCGGCGGCATGACCTCGCTATCTCGATATGTCACCTGTGTTCCGTCCGCTGAAGACTGAGTGCTTTGTAACATACGATTTTACCTATGGATCGGTTCTTGATCGCGCTCAGGCCAGAGACTGACGGACATTCAATATATATTAAAAAAACTGAAAAACAGCCAGTCGTCCAAATCAAAATGCAAAATTAACTGATATTATCGTGAATCCCTTGCGTACAGCAAAAGCTCCTTAAGTTGAGGTACGGGATTTCAGGCTTTGTCTGGTCTCTCTTTATAATGTTTAATAGGTGTCTTTAGAATAATTAATACAAAACCATGGTATCGTCCGAGCTGGACATCGTTTAGGGTGGCGCTCCTTGAAGGACGTCGCCTTGCCAAGGTGATCCGCGTTTCGGGTGTGCATTAGGCCCAAGTCGACGAGCTCGTCGAAACGTCGTCCGGTCGACTATCAAGCGTCAGTGGCTTATCTCTAAACAGTTAGTTGTCCGATGCTGCGAAGTGTCAGAAATAGAATCAGAACGGAGAGCATTGATCGTAGCGAACTGTTTGCAAGCTTGTACATAATTGCATGTGCCAATGGACTGACGGCGCGAATAGTAAAATCAATTTATTCCCATGGGTGGCTCAATGCGGCTGTCGATAATTTTGACGTCAGCATCATAGTGTGGGTTGCCTGCTTTGTCGGCGTGTCGTTGGTTCTGACTGATCGTACAGGGAAGGTACAAAAGACCGACCTGATTTTGTCGGCGGTCCTTTTGCTCTTGATAGTCCTGCCGCTTGGCGCCGCGAGTTGGCTCGCGGTGACGATATTGAGCTTGTATATCTTGATTTTTGGACGGCCGGCGGATTCGTTCCGTCGGGGAGCCATTGTTCTTCTGGCTGTCGCTGTGCCGATGTTTTGGAGTCGGCTCATCTTCAATTTGTTTGCCAAATATATACTGGAGATCGACGCTATCTTCGTTGGGTGGGTGCTCGGTACGGAACGCACCGGAAACCTCGTTGAATTTGCCGATCATTCAGGTTCGCTTGCTATTTTTCCGTCATGCTCCTCTCTCGCTAATGTGTCGCTGGCGCTGCTTTGTTGGGTCACCATTAGCCAATTCATGCGGCACAAGTGGCGTTCCCAGGATATCCTCTGGTGCCTGCTGGTATGCTTTTCCGCTTTTGCCGCTAATGTACTTCGCATGAGCCTCATGGGCGTCAACGGCTCATTTTATTTGATGCTCCATAGCCCGGCAGTTGAAGTATTGTTAAGCGTCGTCATGTTGGGTTTGATTGTATCGATCAGCCTCGCGGGCATTCGGCATGATTCTGTCATCCGCCTTTAAGTGGTCGATCATGTTGGTACTGATACCAACAATGACGTGGAAGATCGTGGTCCGGCCGGAGAATTTAGGTGAGACACACGAGGCAGTCGTCAAGTTTCTGAAAGATCAGAAGTTCGATGTTCGCATGACTGACGAGAGCATCGAGACCATGCCGGTTATCGAAGCAAGAAACGAGACCTGCCGTTTGCGAATCGCAAGAGTTTCTCCGTTAGGACACGAAGCGGAGCTCGTTCGTAAAGCAAGTACGGCGAGCGATCGTATCTTCTATGTTTTCCGCGGCGTTGAATATCAGGCACAACCAATTCGCCGAACATTAGCAGATTATTTTTGGTTCAGATTTCTTCGAGAGCTAGGCTGGGTCTCGCGGATTCCACCCGTGTTCGTCGTGATGACTTCATGTGAAAATGAGCAAATTCCCTGGGCCGAAATGGGTACGCAGGAGCCGAAGTGAGAGTTGCCAAGGTAATTCCGCCACATTGAGGCGGCCTTACGAGGGAAGGACCAAGTATGGCCGCGGACTGTCTCACTTGCGCTCATCGGTAAACCACACGACGGCAAGCTCGCGAGCGAGAGCTGGGAGACTCCACGGTCAGATCAACTTTGGTAGGGGTGTTATCGGGTATCGGAATCCCCGAGTGAGGTCGGGAGTTGTCGACCGCCGAGGGCCTGCGCGCCCAAAGCCGGTTCGCGCTTTGCTGAGATGAATTATAATAAATGGCTCGGGAGTACCTATGATGTGCACGCTTCAGCGCATGGCTACCTTCATAAAAAGCCAACTTTCTACAGAAGACGACAAGCAAATTTTTTTGGGTTTTTTTCTAGCCGTCGCTTTTGGTCTTGCGATCGTCATCGTGCGTCGATGGTTGAATTAAAAGGTATGTGACCTGAGACCCTGAACTTCCTCCAGAATTGGGTAGAGTCCGTCGATCACGGAGACGGACTGAACCGCCCTGGGTTTGCCGGAGGCTCCAACTCTTGAGAGGATGGAGCCACCATGAGTAAGACGACCAACAAGTTTTCGCCTGAGGTCCGCAACCGCGCTGTCCGACTGGTCCTTGATCACGAGCATGAGCGTCAGTCGCGATGGGCTGCGATTACCTCGGTTGCCGCGAAGATCGGCTGCACAGGCCAGACATTGAACGACTGGGTGAAGAAGTCGGAGGTCGACACCGGCAAGCGTCCTGGCGCATCGACGGACATGACCGCCAAGATGAAGTCTTTGGAGCGCGAGAACCGTGAACTCCGGCAAGCCAATGAGATCCTGCGCAAGGCATCCGCGTATTTTGCCCAGGCGGAGCCTGACCGCCGGTCAAAGACATGATCGCGTTTATTGACGATCATCGCGAGGTCTATGGGGTCGAGCCGATCTGCAAGGTTCTGCCGATTGCCCCCTCGACCTACCATGACCACGTCGCCAAGAGGGTTGATCCTTCGAAGTTATCGGTTCGGGCGCACCGGGATTTGGTGTTGAAGCCGGAGATCGAACGTGTCTTCGCCGAGAACTTCGAAGTCTACGGCGCACGGAAGGTCTGGCGGCAGCTCAACCGCGAAGGCGTCGTTGTCGCGCGTTGTACGGTCGAGCGCCTGATGGCCGACCTCGGCCTCCAGGGCGTGATCCGCGGCAAACCAGTCCGCACAACGATGCAGGACAAGGCCGCGGCTTGCCCGCAGGACCATGTGAACCGCCAATTCCATGTGGTCTGCCCCCTGAAAAGTGGTCCTCCCTGAATTAGGCTATTAGCCGTTAGAGAGGACATTGGAATGCCCCAGAAGAAGCACAAGGCGGAAGAGATCGTCGCGAAGCTGCGCCAGGTCGATGTTTTGCTTTCACAAGGCAGATCGGTTGGCGAAGCGGTTCGTTCGATCGGCGTGACGCAGTTCACGTATTACCGGTGGCGCAAGGAGTTTGGTGGCCTGAAGGGCGATCAGGTAAAGCGCTTGAAAGAGCTTGAGAAAGAGAACGACCGGCTGCGCAAGGCAGTGTCGGACCTGACGCTCGAGAAGCTGATCCTGAAAGAGGCTGCCTCGGGAAACTTCTGAGCCCTTCCCGCCGTCGCCGCTGCGTCGACCATGTCATGGTGAAGTTCTCCGTCTCGGAGCGCTTTGCCTGCAAGGTTCTGGGCCAGCATCGCTCGACCCAGCGCAAGAAACCGCAAAGCCGACCGGATGAAGAGGCATTGACGACCGACATCATCAGTCTGGCCTTACGCTACGGCCGCTATGGCTATCGCAGGATCACGGCGATGCTGCGGTCCGAGGGTTGGACGGTGAATGCCAAGCGTGTCGCGCGTATCTGGCGGCGGGAGGGGCTGAAGGTTCCTCAGAAACAACCGAAGAGAGGCAGACTCTGGCTGAATGACGGATCGTGCGTCCGGCTTCGGCCCGAGCATCCAAACCATGTTTGGTCCTATGACTTCGTCGAGGGCCGGACCCACAATGGCAGGAAGTTCCGCATGCTCAACATCATCGACGAGTTCACCAGAGAATGTCTGGCGATCCGGATTGATCGCAAGCTCAACTCGACCGACGTCATCGACGTCTTGTCGGACCTGTTCATCCTACGCGGCGTGCCCGGCCACGTTCGTTCTGATAACGGGCCGGAGTTCATCGCCAAGGCAGTGCGAGAGTGGATTGCAGCTGTCGGCGCCAAGACCGCGTTCATCGAGCCCGGAAGCCCTTGGGAGAACGGCTACTGCGAGAGCTTCAACTCGAAGCTTCGCGACGAACTGCTCAACAGTGAGATCTTCTACAGCCTCGCCGAGGCCAAGGTCATCATCGAGGCATGGCGGCGCTACTACAACACCGAGCGACCACACTCATCGCTCGGATATAAACCGCCGGCGCCAGAGGCCATCGCCTGGCCTTCAAAGCCAGCCGGATCGCTTCCGCCAGCAGCGCAAGCAATGGCCGAAAAGCCGATTATGCATTAAGACTGAAACCGGACCACCTCATAGGGGCAGGCCAATGCGCTGGACAGGCTCCGCGATGAATTGCGCTGGGTGAAACCGTCGCCGTCGATCATGGATGTGTTGATCAACCGGACACGCACGAAGTTTCCGATGCCTGAGCCTGATGGAAGGAGAGAGGACAAAACATCGGTCCAGTGAATCACTTCGGCGGTTGAAGCTCCGGCGGGTTGATCCGCAACAAATCTCGCCTGAGATCAAGTCCCCCGACGCGCGGTCCTGGGAAGCGGCGCGCCGGGGCCGCACCGGATCGGTTTTAAACCGCCAACACGGAAGTTCACCCTAAAACTATCAACGGGCTTCACAAGGCAATTCGATGATCATTCGAACCATTCTAACACCCGCGCTGTTATGCGTCCGGACAATCCAATACGGCTCAGGCGGGGGAGGCGCTTCTCTCGTGCGTGATTGGTCCGCGGCGGCGAAGAAGAAGGCCGGCAGAAATGCCGGCCTTTAGAGCGGTGATCGCACAATCAAGTGAGGAAGATCGCCATCAACACGACAATGGTAGCTACGGCCGCTGTGGCGGTCGTCCCTACCTTAATGAACGCTTTGTACTGCCGCTCATGAGCCGGATAGTCCATTCCATCCGACGTTGAGTACACAATCTCGCTATGGTCTGACATTTCAAGTCTCCCAAGGCACGTTGAGCTTGCATTGAGAGATTAGCGCAATCTCTACCGCCGTCGATCCTTCGGCGTGTCACGATCATGTGAGGCGTTGGGGTGGAAGGCGGCGTGGCACGGCGCAGTATGCGAGATTGGAACAAACCAGCGATAGAGAATGTTTTGCGCGGGGAGGAGGATCTCCAATGCGCAGAATCTTCTCAGAATTGGATGAACATGAGAGACAATTTTTGCTGATGGTGACGGATTTCGGCATCGCGGTCTGTGCGGCAAAGCTGATGATCCATTTGATCAGCCTTTTCGTCGCGTGAGGAAGGTGTTCGTCGAAGTCAGCTGTCCTCAGCCGGACCGCCTAAACAATAGTTCGTTGCGAATGGCAGGCGCGTTGTTGGCGCTACGGTCAACCTGGGCAGCCTTTGGAGAACTTCGCAGTGTATCCACCTCAGCGGGATAGCTTGCGGTGACGCTGGCGCAGGAAACGACCCAGCAGGCGGCGTTTTCCCTTGCGCGGAATGAGGTCAATATCGCTGACTAGCTTCGCGCCACCCTTGCCTCGCTCCAGAACGATTTTTCGCGTATGAAAGGCTTCGAGTTCGACGCGATGCGCCACGCTGACGACGGTGGCATTAGGGAGTTCCTTATTGAGGAGGTCCATCATCTTGTCCTGGCTCTTAGCGTCGAGCGCGGATGTTGCTTCGTCCAGCACGACAATATCGGGGTTATGCAAGAACAGCCGGGCGAAGGCGAGCCGTTGCTTTTCGCCCCCCGACAACGTCTGGTCCCAGGGTGCCTCCTCCTCAAGTCGCTCCTTGAGGTGAGCAAGTCCTACTTTGTCCAGAGCAGTGCCAATTTGTTCGAGAGTCCAGTCTTCCGCAGCAGCGGGGTAGGCGGCAGCGCGACGTAACGTTCCAGACGGCACGTACGGCTTTTGCGGGAGCATGAATAACCGGCGGTCTGGATGGAAACTGACACTGCCGCCACCCCATGGCCAAAGACCAGCGATAGCACGCACCAACGTGCTTTTGCCGGTCCCGGACTCGCCCGCCACCAGCACGCGCTCGCCGGCCTCGATGATCACTTCCGCTTCTCCCACCACGGCGGTGCCGTTGTCTAGCGTCACGGACAAGTCGTTAAGGCTGAGCATCGCGTCGTTCTCGGTCTCGCCGCGCTGAATGCGGCCGACGCCGTCGCCACGCTCGGCCCGGTCCAGCCCGTCGATCGACATCATCAGCGACGCAATCCGCCGCGCGCAGGCATTCCAGTCAGCCAGACGGGGATAATTGTCGACAAGCCAGCCGAACGCGCTTTGCACGATGGTGAAGGCCGATGCGGCCTGCATCACTTGTCCTAGCGTCATGCTGCCATCGAGGAATTTCGGCGCGCATAGCAACAGCGGGATGACCGGAGCGATCAGGCTCGATCCCTGCGATACGATGGTGGTGCGCATGTGCTGACCGCAGAGGAGCGCCCATTGCTTGATGACGCTGGCGAACGTTCTGTCGATTCCGCTGCGCTCTTCCTCCTCGCCACCCAACAGGGCGATGCTTTCACCGTTCTCGCGAACGCGCGTCAACGCGTAGCGATATTCGGCTTCGGCCTGGTTTTTACTCTCCGAAACAGCGACGAAGTGACGTCCGATGTAAACCATCGAACTGCTGGTTACTCCGGCATAGATCACCGCCGCCACCACCAGGAAGCCTGGTACGGTAAATGTCGACCCGCCAACTGTCAGGGTCAGAGCGCCACCGATAGTCCAGAGCACGACAATAAAGGTTGCAGCCGAGAGTAAGGCGGATATCACGCCAGAGGCGAAATCCACCGGCGCGTCGGTGGCGACTCGCAGATCCTCGGCGATGCGATATTCCGGGTTTTCGTGATCGCCGCCGACAAGATTGAGTTGATAGTAGCGGCCGTTGGTTAGCCACCGCGACACCACTGAATCGGTCAGCCACGCGCGCCAGCGGCGCTGGATGCCCATGCGTGCGAACACCTGAAAAACACCGAGCGCCACACTGCCGATCGCGAGCGGGAAGAATACCCCCGTTAAATAATAAACCGTGGCGGAGTCGCGCTTCTCGATGGCGTCAAAGATCGCGCGATTCCAGACGTTGATGGCATATTGAAATGCGACATTTGTAATAATCAAGGCGATCAGGCCGAGAGACAACACCCATGCCAGCTCGCCGCCATTGGCACCCCAAAATCCTTTGGCGCTGATCCAGAATCGCGTGAGCAGATAGTCCCTGCGTGCCTGCTCAATTTCTTCCGGCGAGAGATCCGCGTTTGGCTCCAAGATTTCCGGAGGCGGAGGCTCAACTGGTTGTCCGGTCTCCGCGACAACTTCAAGGATCGGCGGCTTCGGCATTCGCTCACGACCTCGGTTATACGGGTATCGTCAGTGTCTGTGGCGTACCGCGCCCGGTCGGGATGACGCTCAGATGGGGTCTGCTCGCAAAAGGAAACGCACCCGACAAGCTACGGTCGTCCGCAGCCATGTGCGCAGCTTGATCTCATGTTCAGGATTAGTTTTTCGATCATTAGCTAACCTCCCTTGATCGAGGGAGGTTTGCGTCTGGTCAGAAATAGAAAGCACCGCTAGAGCGGGATATGCGGTACCCGCAACGCTCACCCCCCATCAGCATTCTCCAGACACCGTCTCTTTAGCCCGCCTGCCCGGCGGGTCTTCCTTGGTGAAACACTTTCTGTCCGTCTGCAATGAATCAACCGGAAGGGCGATCTCCTCGCGCCCATCTCGTCTGGTCTCTCGGATTTCGATTGGTTAGCCTGACCAACAGTCGGCGATACGCATTTGAAGTTTACATGCCGTGGCTTTGAAAGACTTTCTGGCATTTTTGGCTAAGTTTCGCCCGATGCTGCTGAAGACACTGTTGAACGGCCATGTCATCACCCAGCAGCTTTCGGCAAAAGCGGGAGGCGTCTCGGGAGCATGCCTTTTGCTCCTGCGGCGTGCCCGTATGTTGCGCGCCCTGAGCAAAACAATATGTGCTTGTAAGCATGAGCGAGGCAATCAAAAGCATCCTTCGCATTGTGGAGTCCTCTTTCTCGGCCGTTTGCCCGGCGCTATCCCACAACTCGCGAGCGAAGAGCATGTTCCATCCGAACTGGTCAGTCGTTCCTTCGTCCACACCTGGACACGGCCCGCATCCGCGATACGGCAACGCAATTTCCAGATCCAAAGATAATCTTCTTGTAGATGCGCCACCATCCGAACTTGCGTCTCGATGAGACGTATTGATCTTTGTATCGCCGTCGAAACCTAAGTTGCTCCTGCGCCGACGCACAACCGAGATGTGCGTAGCGGAAGCCGTATTCTTCTGGCTGGAAGATGAATCACGCGTGAGATGAAAAACCTTCACGAAGGAATGGCGGCTTCGTCGGAACGCATGCCCGAGGCATGGGTTATTTCCCAACGCGAACAGCAGAGAGCGATATGTCAGATGCTACCGGCGTCAACAATATTTCGGGTGGAACGCTTGAGCTGGACGCGAAGAAAAGACCGGCAAAACGATGCAGGAGCTGACCGACGAGAGACGGAAAGAACTCGACAAGAAGGTTGAAAATGGTGGGGACGAAAGCATCAAAATCCGCACAAATCACTTAGGCAATTAAGAACTCGCGCGAGTGGCCGGTCCCTAATGGGCTGGCGCTCGCGTGCTAAAGCACGAGTCGTGATTCAATCGCACGAACATGTCTTGCGAGTAAATCTTTGAATTAAAGATTCGTCCGGTCAGCGTTGTCTGATCTTCTAATCTCGAGAGCGCCTTCCGAATGCTTCAACTGCCTTAGACAGCAGGATCTTCACTTCGTTCGGGGCGCGTGTGAAAGGCAAGAAAAATCCCAGCCAGAAGAAAGACAAGCTGAATAGCACGCTCAAGTTCACGATATCCGACTGGTCGGCCCTTCCCAACTGGACGTAGGCAAACGCAAAGTAAAAACAAAACAATACGCCGACGCTTAGAATGAGAAACCTTTTGGGTCGTGGCCTGACGAGCCGGCCAACAAGTTGGCCAGCCTGATATCCCACCATAACTCCAACAGGTGCTAAGAGCCGAAATGCAGAGAGCTCTGGAACAAAAAATCCATAGCTCAGAACAAGCCCGATAAGGCCAAATACGCCGGTCAGCATGAGGTTCATTGTTTCTTGAGTGCTCTTGTCTCGTAGAGAATAACAAGTTTTAGCGCTGGCTGACCTGCGAACAGGGATCCTCAAATACGGCGTGCGTGATTTGCACGATCGACTCGAGGAGTGGCCCGCAATTTCTACCGCGCCGCAGCTTACCATAAGGCTGGGGCCAGTAACAGCGGTGAGCGGAACCATTGCTCGTCGTCATAAGCGCGGCTTGTCCCGCAGTCCCTTGAGCGTTTGGAACCATAAGGCCCGCCGCACATTGACAGGCGTCAATGCACGCGGCCCCCGGCGTTCATGGCACGTCCAACCTCCTGGAAAAGCGAAAGGAGAGCAAGCCATGACTCATCGGCGCCGTTACAAACAGACCAAGCCTTTTCAGGACCGTCTCTTTGATTTCCTTGCGGAATCGCGACAAAGAGCCGACGAAGCCCCAGACGGCATAGAGCGAGAAAAGATAGTCAAGAAAATCGAGAGTGCCAACACGGCAGCAAGAATCGATGCATGGGCGAACTCGCCAAAAATGCAGCGGCCGAAGTAAGGCCATCAGACGCGCCGCCGGAGCTGTGATGTGTGACGAGATGCAGAATATCTTCAGAGGCGGTTGACGCCTTGCAGTCCGCTTCAGGTCGAGCGTTGGAAATCGGACGATGCACTCCGAAGGAATCGAAGACGCAAAACAACGACCAGCGCGCATCCGAACAGTGGATTGTCCGGTTTGCGCTCGGGACACGCGCTAGCTACTAATTCGAGTATTCTCCCGGCTAAACCGGATTTCCACTTAGCCGGGATAAAGTCTCGTCCACTTCGCCGGAAAGGGATTCTAATATCCCTGCCAGCGCGGCGGTTCTTTTGTGTCAGGCCAGGACTGCGCCTTCGCATACCAGTTATCGACTTGTTTTTTTGCGAAGTCGTCCTGGTACCCGTAGCGCTCCTTCAGTTTCTTTTCGAGTTGCTCGCGATGGCCGGAGATTTCCCAGAGGTCGTCGAAAGTGAATTTACCCCACTGATCTCTGACCTTGTACTTGACCTGATCCCAGTTTTGTTCAATCCGGTCCCAGTCCATAGTTCCCTCCTTTCGCGCGATTACCGCGAAAGGGAAAAACTAAAAAACTCGAACTTCGTTCCGCCGCTGCGAAGGACGAATGGTCGCACATGGACCGCTGCATGGCCGGTTTTTCCAAGGAATTTTAGGAGCAGAGTAGAATAGGGCTGTGCCGCCTATGCCTTGATGGCAATGCGCCGGCGCAAATTCCCGATACGCCGCTGTTGTTGACTTGTCCGGGACGGACTCGAACGGCAATCTGTAGCTGTCTGGTTGAATTCGCGGTTTCACGTTCTGCGCGTTGAAAGCGCCGGGATGTCGTCTGTGGTTGATCAGGCTGCATATGAGGAGGCGTTCGCATGGGACAGAAAGCTGGAAGCGGAACATACAGAACGTCTTTCCCCGATCCTGACTCGACCGAATTCACGCACGACGTTGAGGAATACCGTGCGCCTGATTTTCCGGAACGGTTGAGGGATCCTATGCGGGTTGACCTGGCATTGCTGGCGCGGATTGACGCTGCCCAAAAAGCTCATGGTGGGCTTGGCCAGCTCTCCGTCTGGTCGCGTTGGTATGCCTGCCAGGTTGAGGAATTGCGTGGCCGGTGGACGGAATTGTTCGACTTCTACAAGATTGCAGCGCGCACGCCGGAGGACGCCTGGATGCAACTGGCGACTTCCCTGGCGCGAGACTTCGTTCCCGGCCTGCTGGTGGACAATGTTTTTCCGACTCAGGATATGCTCGTTGAACAGGCGCGACTGTTTTCCCTGATCACCGAAGTATCGGAAGCCGTGCTCGCCCGGCGCGGTGAGGCGGAGGGCCAGGACGTACCGGAACGAATGGTCCTCGAGCAGGATTTTTTCAACGAGGAGCCGTGGAATGACGAGCTGTTTGGCAAGAAACCGGACAGCATCGATACACTCATGACAAGGTTCTCGCGAGAAAAGGAACGTTTCGCCAGATTGCTCATCGAGCAATATTGGTCGAAGACGGCGGTTATGTCCTTCTTTGCCGACTCTGGTCTTGAGGTGCCCGAATTCGTCGCGGATCTGCCCGCCTGACGCAATGCCCCTGCGATCCAGCGGGAGGGTCAAAAGGGAGGTTGCACACGCCGGGAACGGGTTAGACAAAACGCGTGCCAATGCGTTGGTGCCGCAGCCTGAAACCGGCAAAATAGGCTACGTCCATCATCCCCGTCGCGGCCGGTTGTCACCCGGCGTGCGCCATTGAAAGAAATGGTACGACTCTTCCGCTGGCTTTTCCATCGCTATGATGCACGCCCCACGAAACGTTGATAGGTGGAACCCGCAACGCTGGAATCGATGACAGCGCTCAACAGCCTTGTCGGGCGGGGTTCGAATACGCTCTCAAGCGCGCGGTTTGAAATCTGCGCGCCGCCGGTGGCTCCGGCTTTTAGCTGATGTCCTGGGACGTCGCGACGGGCAGGCTTTCAAGCAGCGCTCGCAGCGTGGTCAACGTCGATTGATCGGCGACGCCGTCAACCTTTTCAGGCCGGAAGTGGCGCTGAAAAGCTGTGACCACTTCCATGGTCGGGTTATCGAATTTGCCGCTTGCCTTGATGCCGTAACCGTACCGCGCCAACGATTGCTGTAGCGCGCGGACGCTCTCGCCCTCGCTACCGGTCTTCAGTACGTCGCCGGCCACGATTGGCGCCGGCCGGACCCAATGGCCGACGCCCGAATCCGCCAGCGAATGCCATGGAAATTTTTCGCCAGGATCCTTCTTGCGCGCAGGTGCGACGTCCGAATGGCCGACAATGCGATGAGCCAGGATATCCCTTCGATGAATGATGCCGCGACATAGCGCAATGACAGCGGCGATTTGTCGTAGCGGGAAGGCCGGATAGCCCCAGTCGTGGCCGCGGTTGACGATCTCGATACCGATCGAGCAGGAGTTGATGTCCTCTTCGCCCGCCCACGAGGAGACACCGGCGTGCCAGGCCCGCTTCGCTTCCTGAACGCATTGCACAACGCGACCGTCCTCAAGCACGACGTAGTGTGCGGACACCTCGGTTCCTGACGTGCATAGCCGCGCCAGCGCGCCCTCAACGTCGGGCATCCCGGTATAGTGCAACACGATCATATCCGGCCGCCGCCCTTTGGCGCGGTCGCCAAAGTTTAAGGATGGCACCGTGTCGGAGACGAGGGATGAGTCAGGGACGAAGGTCGGCATTCCAGCGATAGCCTTGGGGATCGGGAGAGGGCGTCGGCGTTTTAAGTCAAGACTGACGGACGCGAACATGCAACGATCCAAAACAGGCATTAGAAATCGCGGAAAACGGGAGCGCGTGCCCGATTTGTCGACGAATCATTAGGATCATTATCCGGAGGCGTCATGCGGCATGCAATCGAATGCGTGACTCCTTTTCGCTTTTTCCTGTTAACGGCTTTGGCTTTTCCGTTAACTGTGTGGGTGCTGCAGCACCCAGGGCCACCACAGGGAAGGGATAGCTCGATTGCCGTGTAGGCTATCAACGCTTTCTTAACGCTAAACGCCGTTACTAAGTGGTGAAGAGCCGAACCGGCATCGGGACGGCCGAGGTCCCATTTGCGTTCGAAATCCCCATGGCAACCCTTCAAATTCCATGCGGAAGCCCGGGTTTGTCAGCTCATCTCCTTGTGGAGAAGCGATTGGGGGTCGGTCCGAGCGGTTTTACGGTGGTGAGCTGGCTCCAGGACCGGAAAAGGCGGAATTCCGGACGGTCGGAGTCGGATGGGCACACACGCGGCGAGAACGAGACATTTGCGGACGGAGGCCCGATCATGACGGCGCCGCCCATCCGTCATGTGCCTGTGCTCGGCTGCGAGGCCGTTGCCATGCTGGCGCCGCGGGACGGCGGCGTCTATGTCGATGCAACGTTCGGCGCCGGAGGCTATTCACGCGCCATTCTAGCAGCTGCAGATACCCGCGTGATCGGAATCGATCGCGATCGTACCGCCATTGCTGGCGGCTTCGGTCTGGTGGAGGAGTCCGGCGGCAGGCTGACGCTGGTCGAGGACCGCTTCTCCAATCTCGCCGCGGTCTGCGCGGCGCAGGGCACAGCCGCTGTCGACGGCATCGTCATGGACGTCGGCGTATCCTCGATGCAGCTCGACGAGGCCAATCGAGGCTTCTCCTTTCGTCTCGACGGTCCGCTCGACATGCGCATGAGTGGGCAAGGGCCAACTGCCGCCGACGTGGTGGCGCGCGCGTCCGAGACCGATCTCGCCAATATCATCTATATCTTCGGCGAGGAGCGTCGCTCGCGCGCCGTCGCCCGCGCCATCGTCACGGCACGACGGCTCGCGCCAATCGCGACCACACGGACGCTGGCCGATATCGTGTCGAAGGTGGTTCGCGCAAAGCCGCATGAGATTCATCCCGCGACGCGGACGTTCCAGGCTCTGCGGATTTTCGTCAACGAGGAGCTCGACGAACTGATCGCGGCGCTAGGCGCGGCGGAACGCGTACTAAAGCCGGGTGGCCGGCTTGCTGTGGTGTCCTTTCATTCCCTTGAGGACCGTATCGTCAAGAATTTCCTGGTCAGGCGCGGCAAGACGGGCGGCGGTTCGCGGCATCGGCCGGAAATCGAACGGGCGTCACTCAGCTTTGCCATTCTAACCAAACGTCCGCTGACGCCGGGTGAAGAAGAAATGCACGCCAATCCGCGCGCGCGCTCGGCCAGGCTGCGCGCTGCCGAACGCACCGATGCGGCGGCAATCGATGACGGCGCTGAGCGTCCGGCCTGGCCATCGCTTGCAAACGTGATGCGGGGAGGCTGATAGGTGCGAATCATCCATTTCCTCGTCGTCTGCGCGCTTATCTATGCGGCATCGTATGTTTATCGCATCAAGATGGATTCGACCGCCCGTACTGAGCGTGTGTCGCGGCTTCAGGCTCAGGTGCGCGAGCAGCGCGAGGCCATCGCGGTCCTGCGCGCGGAATGGGCAAAGCTCGATGCGCCACGGCGTCTGCAAATTTTGGCCGAACGACATCTGAAATTGAAGCCGATTGAAACCAGACAGTTCGATTCTTTGAAGAACCTGCCGGAGCGACCGCCGAGCCTGGTGCCGCCCGGCACGTCCGATCCGATCGGTGCCATGATCGAGATCATCGATCCCGACGTCGTCACCGGTTCTCTGCCGTTGCAGGAGGCCCCGCAGTGAGTGGTCAAAACAGGCTTCCGTCGGCGTCTTGGAGTCAGCGCGTGATCCGTAACCTGCTCTATGGGCAGAACGTCGATCGCGCCGCCAAGGCGCGGGTGCGCGTCGGCTTCGTCATCATCTTATTTGGGCTGATCTATACGGTAATCGCAACGCGTCTTGTCATGTTTGCAACATTTCCGGACGACCGGGGAGGGCATCGTGCCGCCTCGCAGGACGCGATCGCCACAGCGCGACCCGATATCATCGATCGTAACGGCCAGGCTCTTGCCACCGATATCAAGGCGCCGAGCTTGTTTGGCGAACCGCGACGCATCATCGACAGGGACGAGGCGGTCGAGTTGCTGACGGCGACGCTGCCAGATCTGGAGACCGCCGAGGTTCGACAGCGTCTTGGCACCCGTAAGGGTTTTGTCTGGTTGAAACGCGAAATCACCCCTGCCCAGCAAAAGGACATTCATGGTCTCGGAATTCCTGGGATCGGCTTCCTGCGCGAGAATAAACGCGTCTATCCAAGCGGGCGGGAGGTTGCGCACCTGATCGGGCTCGTCAACATCGATAACCAGGGCATTGCCGGGATGGAGAAGTGGCTCGACAGCAACGGGCTCGCGGACCTGCACCGCGCCGGCTTCGCCACCGACCGCCTGCAGCAGCCGGTGGAATTGTCGATCGACCTGCGTGTCGAGCACGCGTTGCGCGACGAGCTTATGAATGCCAAGGAGCACTATCAAGCCAAGGCCGCCTCGGGTATCGTCTCCAACGTGCGAACCGGTGAGATCGTCGCGATGGTCTCCTTGCCGGACTTCGATCCCAACAATCCGAAAGAGGCGCACGATCCCGATCGTATCAACCGTCTGACAACGGGCGTGTACGAAATGGGATCGACCTTCAAGGCGTTCACGCTGGCGATGGCGCTCGATTCCGGCAAGTACGATCTGAATTCGATGTGGGACGCGCGTGCGCCATTGCATTTCGGCCGCTTCGCGATTCATGATGACCATCGGCTCGGCCGCTTCATCAACATGAAGGAAGTGTTCACCTACTCATCCAATATCGGCGCGGCGCGGATCGCGCTGGCGCAAGGCGTCGAGGCGCACAAGGCGTTCCTGCGCAAGATGGGCCAGATGGATCGCCTGCGTACCGAGTTGCCGGAAAGCGCGTCGCCGATCCTGCCGCGCAAGTGGGGCGAGTTGAACACCGTCACCATCGCTTTCGGGCACGGCATGGCGGTGGCTCCGTTGCAGGCGGTGATGGGGATCGATGCGCTGGTCAATGGTGGCTGGTTGATTCCGCCCACATTCCTCAAGCGCACCGAACAGGAAGCAAGAGCGGTCGCCAAGCGCGTCATCAAGCAGGAAACCAGCGACAAGATGCGCTTCTTGCTGCGACTGAACGCCGAGATCGGAACCGCAAGGAAGGCCGACGTCAAGGGCTACTATGTCGGCGGCAAGACCGGTACCGCCGAGAAGGTGATCAACGGTCGCTACGCCAAGAAGCGCGTGCTCAATGCCTTCACCGCGATCCTGCCCGCGGACAATCCACAATACCAGCTTCTCGTGATGTTGGATGAGCCGCAGCCGCTCAAAGAAACGCATGGCTTCATCACCTCGGGATGGAACGCGGTTCCGACCGGGGGCAAGGTCATCGCCCGCATCGCTCCGATCCTGGGCGTGCAACCGCGGTTCGATTTGCCGCCGTCCGAGCGCCTCATTCTTGCGGCATCCCGTGCGACGCAATAGGACGACCGGGCCTTTCCGGCGTCCCGAATTGGAAGTTCGCCTCATTTTCAGCGCGCCCGGCAGCAAACTTCGGACTTAAAAAGCACACCGGCAATTTGATATTCGCCGGTGGTACTTTGATGATTCTGACGTTTGCCGGAAACTCGCTGAAATGGGATGTTAGAGTTGAATCACCGGGCTGGGAGACCATGAAACTTCGCGACCTTTTCGGTGACGACGCCACCATGGACGCGCCGACTGGCGAGCTTGCCGTCACGGGTCTCGCGGTGGATAGCCGTGCGGTGAAGCCCGGAGACCTTTTCTTCGCGCTTGCCGGTACGAAGACAGATGGCGCGCGGTTCATCGATGTCGCGATCGCGTCGGGCGCCGTTGCAGTGGTCGGCGACCACGCGCACGCGTCCGGGCGCGTCCCGTTCATCGCAACGCCGAATCCGCGGCGCGCGCTGGCGCTGGCCGCCGCTAAATTTTACAAGCAGCAGCCCACAACCATTGCCGCCGTTACCGGGACCAGCGGCAAAACCTCGGTCGCGGCATTCACGCGGCAGATCTGGCAGCGGCTCGGCTATTCGTCGGCGAGCATCGGCACCATCGGCGTGGTCGCACCGTCGCGCACGGTCTACGGCTCTGTGACGACGCCCGATCCGATCGAGTTGCATCGGGAGCTGGATCAGCTCGTGAGCGAAGGCGTGACGCATCTTGCGCTGGAAGCGTCCTCGCATGGTCTTGATCAATATCGACTCGATGGCGTGCGGGTGCGTGCCGCAGGTTTCACCAATCTGTCACGCGATCACATGGACTATCATCCGACCGTCGCGCACTATCTCGATACAAAGCTGCGGCTGTTCCGCGAGCTGGTCGAGCCGGACGGGGTTGCGGTGATTTCCGCGGATCATGACTGTTCGGTTATCGTGATCGAAGCGGCGAGCGCGCGCAACGTGCCGGTGATGCGTGTCGGCCGTCGCGGGGACGGTGCGCACATCGGCATTCGTCTGGTCGCGGCCACTATCGAGGGCTTTGCGCAACGAGTGACTCTCGAGCACGCCGGACGCGAGCGTGTCATACGTTTGCCTCTGGTCGGAGAGTTCCAGATCGAGAATGCGCTGGTGTCGGCCGGTCTCGTCATCGGGAGCGGTGGCGACGTGGATGGAGTATTTGCGGCGCTCGAGTATCTCGAAGGCGCCAGGGGACGGCTTGAACTGGTCGGTGAGCGCAATGGTGCTCCGGTCTTTGTTGATTACGCCCACAAACCGGATGCGCTGGCGAAGGCGTTGCAGGCGTTGCGGCCCTATGCCCAGCGCAAGCTCGTGGTGGTGTTCGGAGCGGGCGGTGATCGTGATGCAGGCAAGCGTCCGCTGATGGGCGCAATCGCCGCCGATAACGCGGATGTGGTTATCGTGACCGACGATAATCCGCGCAGCGAAAATCCCGCCGCGATCCGCGCCGCGATCCTCGCCGCCGCCACGGGCGCCCGCGAGATCGGCGATCGAGCCGAAGCGATCCGTGCTGCGATTGCGGGGCTGCAGCCGGGCGACGCCTTGCTGATTGCCGGCAAGGGTCACGAGACCGGACAGATCGTGGGTGATCGCGTGCTGCCGTTCAGCGACCACGAGGCGGCTATCGCGGCACTGACATCGAGGCAGACATGAGCGCGCGCGCATTGTGGACTTTGGACGCGATGGTTACGGCGATGCGGGCCGAGAGGCGCGGGGCTTTGCCGGCGGTGATTACCGGAATCTCCATCGACAGCCGAACTATCGCGCCGGGCGAGGCCTATTTCGCGATCAAGGGTGACGTGCACGACGGTCACGCTTTTGTCGATGCCGCCTTGAAGGCGGGTGCGGCGCTGGCGGTGGTTGAGGCCGCGCAGCGCGATAAATTCGCCGCCGATGCGCCCCTGCTGATCGTCGAGGACGTGCTTGCCGGCTTGTGCGATCTGGCGCGGGCCTCGCGCGCGCGACTTTCAGCGCAGGTGATCGCGGTGACGGGATCTGTCGGCAAGACTTCGACCAAGGAGGCGTTGCGGAGCGTCCTTGGCGCGCAGGGCAAGACACATGCCTCGGTGGCTTCGTTCAACAATCACTGGGGCGTACCGCTGACGTTGGCGCGCTGCCCGGCGGATGTGCGTTTCGCCATCTTCGAGATCGGGATGAATCACGCTGGCGAGATCGAGCCGCTGGTGAAGATGGTGCGGCCGCATGTTGCGGTCATCACCACGGTCGAGCCGGTGCATCTCGAGTTCTTCTCCGGCATAGAGGCGATCGCCGACGCCAAGGCGGAAATTTTCGAAGGCGTCGAGCCGCGCGGCGCTGTCGTGCTCAATCGGGACAACGCTCAGTTCGCGCGGCTACAAAGACGTGCAAAGAAACTCGGCATCGCGAACATCGTCTCGTTTGGCTCGGACGAGAAGGCCGACGCTCGCCTGCTCGACGTGGCGTTGCATCCGGCGTGCTCCGCTGTGCACGCCAAAATTCTCGGCCATGAGCTGACCTATAAGCTCGGTATGCCCGGCCGTCACATGGCGATGAATTCGCTGGCGGTGCTGGCGGCGGCGTCACTGGCGGGCGCCGATCTTGCGCTTGCGGGGCTTGCGCTATCGCAGGCGCAGCCGGCCGCGGGGCGCGGCGTGCGCCATGCGCTGACCGTGCCGGGCGGGGAGGCGACCCTGATTGACGAAAGCTATAACGCCAATCCTGCTTCGATGGCTGCGGCGCTGGGCGTGCTTGGCGGGACCGGTGTCGGGACGCAGGGTCGCCGCATCGCCGTGCTGGGCGATATGCTGGAGCTCGGTCCCAAAAGTGCGGACCTGCATCGTAGCCTGACCGAGGCGATCAATGCCAATGCGGTCGACATGATTTTTTGCTGCGGCCCTCTGATGCGCAACCTGTGGGACGCGCTTTCCTCCGGCAAGCGGGGCGGTTATGCAGAGAACTCGGCCGCGCTCGAATCGCAGGTGGTGGCGGCGATCCGCGTCGGCGACGTCATCATGGTCAAGGGCTCGCTCGGATCGCGAATGAAATTGATTATAACAGCGCTTGAAAAGCGATTTCCCGACAACGCCGCGCACGACGGAGTCGCGGTTTAGGGTTTCATAAAATGTTTTACTGGCTGATCGATCTTTCTAACACGGTTCCGGGGCTCGGCATTTTCAAGCCGCTGCTGAACGTCTTCCGCTACATCACCTTCCGCACCGGCGGCGCGATGGTGACGGGCGCGTTGTTCGTGTTTCTGTTCGGCCCCTGGATTATCGACAATCTTCGCCTGCGTCAGGGCAAGGGACAGCCGATCCGCACCGACGGGCCGCAGTCGCACCTCGTCAGCAAAAAGGGCACGCCGACCATGGGCGGCCTGATGATCCTGTCGGGACTTGTCGTGTCGACCGTGCTGTGGGCCAACCCCCTCAATCCGTATGTCTGGATTGTGCTCGCGGTGACGCTCGGTTTCGGCTTCATCGGCTTCTATGACGATTACCTGAAGGTGACGAAGCAGACCCACGCCGGATTCTCTGGGCGCACCCGCCTGCTGCTCGAACTGTTGATCGCGCTGGCCGCGTGCTATGCGCTGACCCGGCTCGGCCGCGAGCCGTTCTCGACGGCGCTGGTGATCCCGTTCTTCAAGGACGTGGCGCTGGACCTCGGCTGGTTCTTTCTCGCCTTTGGTGCATTCATCATCGTCGGAGCCGGCAACGCGGTGAATCTCACCGACGGCCTCGACGGTCTCGCCATCGTGCCGGTCATGATTGCGGCAGCGAGCTTCGCCATGATCGCCTATCTCGCCGGCAACGCGGTCTTCGCCGACTATCTTCAGATCAACTACATCGCGGGGGCGGGCGAACTGGCAGTGCTGTGCGGCGCGGTGCTCGGGGCCGGTCTCGGCTTCCTTTGGTTCAACGCCCCGCCGGCGTCGATCTTCATGGGTGATACCGGTTCGCTGGCGCTCGGCGGCATGCTCGGCTCGATCGCGGTGGCGGTGAAGCATGAAATCGTGCTGGCCGTGATTGGCGGCCTGTTCGTGCTGGAAGCGGTGTCGGTGATCGTGCAGGTCATGTCGTTCAAGCTCACCGGCAAGCGCATCTTCAAAATGGCGCCGATCCACCACCACTTCGAGCAGCTCGGCTGGACCGAGCCGCAGATCGTGATCCGGTTCTGGATCATCTCGGTGATGCTGGCGCTTGCCGGCCTTTCGACGCTCAAGCTGCGGTGATGATGGATATGCGCGCTTCGCTCGTCTCGACCCGACAAGGGGGGAGGGAACAGGTATGCGGTGTGTGGAGCGCCTCGCCATGATCCCCATCACTTTCTTTGCCGGCAAGACGGTCGCGGTGTTTGGCCTCGGCGGCTCGGGTCTTGCAAGCTGCCACGCGCTGAAGGCCGGCGGCGCTGAAGTGATTGCGAGCGACGACAACGTCGACAATCTTGCGAAGGCGGCAAAGGCTGGTTTCGTCACCGCGGATCTGCGAAACGTATTGTGGACGAATTTTGCCGCGCTGGTGCTTGCGCCCGGCGTGCCGCTGACCCATCCGGCGCCGCACTGGAGCGTGCTTGCGGCGCGACAGGCGGGTGTCGAGGTGATCGGCGACATCGAACTGTTCTGCCGTGAGCGGAAGCGCCATGCCCCTGACGCGCCCTTCGTCGCCATCACCGGCACCAACGGCAAATCCACCACCACAGCGCTGGTCGCGCATCTGATGCGCGAGGCCGGGCACGATGTGCAGATGGGCGGCAACATCGGCACCGCGATCCTGTCGCTGGAGCCTCCGCGCAGAGGACGCGTGCATGTGATCGAGATGTCGTCGTACCAGATCGACCTTGCCCCCTCGCTCGATCCGACCGTCGGCATTCTGCTCAATGTCAGTCCCGATCATCTCGATCGTCACGGCAGCATCGAGCACTATGCGGAGGTGAAGGAGCGACTCATCGCCGGTGTGCAGCCGCAGGGCACGGCCGTCGTCGGTGTTGACGATCGCTGGTGTGGAGCAGTCGCCGACCGTCAGGAGCAGGCCGGCCGCAACGTCGTGCGGGTGTCGGTGAAGCGGCCGCTGGCGTACGGTATCAGCGTCGAACAAGATAGGATCGTTCTTGCGTCTGGTGGTGCGCGCAGCGAAATCGCTGACATTGGTGGAATCGGGTCGCTGCGCGGGAGGCACAACGCGCAGAACGCAGCGTGCGCTTCGGCGGCGGCGCTGGCGCTCGGGGTCAGCCGGGAGATCCTGCAGCAGGATTTACGCAGTTTCCCCGGTCTCGCGCATCGCATGGAGCAGGTGGGGCGCAAGGCTCACGTGCTGTTCGTCAACGACTCCAAGGGCACCAATGCCGACGCCACCGAGAAGGCGTTGTCGTCCTTCACCAATATCTTCTGGATCGCCGGGGGCAGACCGAAGAGCGGCGGCATCGCCTCGCTCGACGCGTTCTTTCCGCGCATCCGGAAAGCCTATCTGATCGGAGAAGCGGCGCAGGATTTCGCTGCAACGCTGGAAGGCAAGGCGGCTTACGAGATCAGCGCCACGCTGGAGGCCGCAGTGCCTGCCGCGGCGCGTGATGCGGAAGCCTCCGGCCTTGCGGACGCCGTGGTGCTGTTATCGCCGGCCTGCGCCTCGTTCGATCAGTTTCGCAATTTTGAGATCCGCGGCGATCGTTTTCGCGAACTGGTTCGGGCGTTACCGGGCGTCACACCCGTCGTGTAGCTCGTGCCGCCGCAAATGCGGCCTCATGCCGGGACCTGATCCTGACATCCATCGAACTTCGTGAATTTGCAAAGAGGTATGGGTTGCCCCTTTGCGCGAAGACGTGCTTCGCGCTTTTGGCGAGCGATGACGAAGATATAGCAACAGCCTTAACTCTCCGGTAACCACGATGAGGGACCAATGGGTTATCTCCGCCCGCAGGACCCGCCATGATTTCACGCGAACAACGCACACCGCTCTCGGAATGGTGGTGGACCGTGGATCGGTTGCTGCTGGCGGGTATGGTGCTTCTGATGCTCACCGGCGTGGTGCTGTCGCTGGCGGCGAGCCCGTCGGTGGCGACCCGGATCGGCCTTGATCCATTTCACTTCTTTCATCGTCATGTGCTGTTTCTGCTACCGTCGATCGTCGTGATGGTCGGCGTGTCGTTTCTGTCGCCGCGTCAGATCCGCCGCTCGGCGCTGATCGTGTTCGGGCTCAGCGTCGTGTTGATCGTCGCCACGCTCGGGTTCGGTCCGGAGGTCAAGGGCGCGAAACGCTGGATCACGATCCTCGGCGTCAACATCCAGGCCTCAGAATCCGCGAAGCCCGCTTTCGTCGTACTGGCGGCCTGGCTGTTTTCGGAATCCGCGCGCAAGCCTGAGATGCCGGCGACCTCGATGGCGCTGTCGCTGCTGCTGGGACTCGTCACACTGCTGGTGATGGAGCCGGACTTCGGCCAGACCATGCTGATCCTGATGGTATGGGGAGCGCTGTTCTTCATCGCAGGCATGCGCATCGTCTGGGTATTCGGTCTCGCAGGCGCGGCGATTGCCGGCTTGTTCGCGGCCTACATGATGGTGCCGCACGTCGCGCTCCGTATCCGGCGCTTCATGGATCCGGCCTCCGGCGACACCTTCCAGGTCGACACCGCGATGGACGCTTTCGCCAACGGTGGATGGTTCGGGCTCGGCCCCGGCGAGGGCATCGCCAAGCGAAGTCTTCCGGATAGTCACACCGACTTCGTGTTCGCGGTCGGCGCCGAGGAATTCGGCATCATCATGTGCCTCGGGCTGCTGGCGCTGTTCACCTTCATCGTCATGCGCACGCTGTCGCGCGCTTATGCGTCGGAGGATCTGTTCTCGCGTTTTGCCGCGTCCGGGCTCGCGATCATGTTCGGCGTGCAGGCCGCCATCAATATGGCGGTCAACCTGCATCTGATTCCCGCCAAGGGCATGACGCTGCCGTTCATTTCCTATGGCGGCTCGTCGATGGTCTCGCTCGCCTATGGCGTCGGCTTGATGCTGGCGCTGACGCGCGAACGGCCGCGCACGGAAATGGAATCAATAAACGCCACTGCCGCCGCGAGCTATGCGTAACCTGGTCCTGCTGAAGCAACTTCGTCATTGCTTCGCGACGCTCGCAATGACGTTCGGAACGCAAATCTCATGACCACCACGCCTCTCATCCTGCTCGCCGCTGGCGGAACCGGGGGTCACCTGTTTCCCGCCGAGGCGCTCGGCGTCGAGCTGATGAAGCGCGGCTTGCGCGTGCGGCTGGTGACGGATGCGCGTGCCCTGCGTTATAGTGGGCTGTTCTCGAAAGACATGACCGACGTGGTCCCGAGCGAGACGGTGCGCGGCCGCTCGCCGCTGGCGCTGGCGCGTACCGGCCTGATGCTCGCGGTCGGCACAGCCGTCGCTCTCAATCTGATGCGCGTTCTGAAGCCCGCGGCCGTAGTCGGATTCGGTGGCTATCCGACCTTGCCCCCGCTGATCGCAGCGCAGCTCAAGGGCATTCCGACCCTGATCCATGATTCCAACGCGGTCATGGGCCGCGCCAACAGCTTTCTGTCCAAGCGCGTCAGCGCCATCGCCACCTCGCTGCCGGGCGTGCTCGACAAGGAACCGTCGCTGATCGGCAAGACCACGACGACCGGTACGCCGATGCGGCCTGCGATTCTCGCTGCCGCCATTGTGCCGTTCGCAGCACCAGGCTCGAACGATCCTTTGCGTGTTCTCGTGGTTGGCGGTAGCCAGGGTGCGCGCGTCATGAGCGACATCGTGCCGAATACAATTGAGAGACTCGAACCGGCGCTGCGGCAGCGATTGATATTGACCCAGCAGGTGCGCGACGAAGATGTGGCGCGGGTGCGCCTGGTCTATGACCGGCTGAAGATCGAAGCGGAGCTTGCGCCGTTCTTTGCCGACCTCCCGGCGCGGCTGGCGTCGAGTCACATCGTCGTATCACGCTCGGGGGCGGGTACGGTGGCTGAACTCGGTGCGATCGGACGCCCCTCCATTCTTGTGCCGCTGCCCGGCGCGATCGATCAGGACCAGTTCGCCAATGCCGGCGTGCTCGCCGATGCCGGTGGAGCGATCCGCATCGTGCAGTCCGACTTCACTCCAGACCGGCTCGCGGCGGAATTGTCCGCGCTCGCGGAGGAACCGTCGCGGCTCGCGGCCATGGCGGCGGCGGCACGCAAGGTAGGCCGCCTCGACGCAGCCGAGCGGCTGGCGGATCTGGTGATGAAGGTGGCGCGACTTGATTCGCCAGCGTGACGGCTTGACATTTGCCATCATGGCCGGACTTGTTCCGGCCATCCGCGTTTTGCATGAATCGGTTCGAAAGCAAGACGTGGATACCCGTGATAAAGCCATGTGCCGGCGAGTGCCGGGTAAGCGGGCATCAGGACTTTTGCGAGAAGACGACCCATGAGATTGCCGCGCGAAATCGGCCCTATCCACTTCATCGGCATCGGCGGCATCGGCATGAGTGGCATCGCCGAGGTACTGTGCAACCTCGGCTACACGGTGCAGGGCTCGGACGCTTCCGAAGGCGCTAATGTGGTGCGTCTCCGTGAGAAGGGCGTCAAGGTCACGGTTGGTCATAAGGCCGAGAACGTAAACGGTGCTGACGTGCTGGTCGTTTCGACCGCGATCAAGCGCGACAATCCCGAGTTGATGGCGGCGCGCGCGCAGCGCATTCCGGTCGTGCGCCGCGCCGAGATGCTCGCGGAACTCATGCGGCTGAAAAGCTGCGTCGCTATCGCCGGCACTCACGGCAAGACGACGACGACATCAATGGTTGCAGCGCTGCTCGACGCCGGCGATTTCGATCCCACAGTCATCAACGGCGGGATCATCAACGCCTATGGCACCAACGCGCGGCTGGGGGCCGGAGAGTGGATGGTGGTGGAGGCCGACGAGAGCGACGGTACCTTTTTGAAGCTGCCGACCGACGTTGCTATCGTCACCAACGTCGATCCCGAGCATCTTGATCACTTCAAGACTTTCGATGCAGTCCAAGATGCATTCCGCTCGTTCGTGGAGAACGTGCCGTTCTACGGCTTTGCGGTGATGTGTATCGATCATCCGGTCGTGCAGAGCATGGTCGGCAAGATCGAGGACCGCCGCATCATTACCTACGGCGAAAATCCGCAAGCAGACGCGCGGCTGATCGATCTCGCACCGAACGGCGGCGGCTCGCATTTCAAGGTGGTATTCCGCAATCGCAAGACCGATGCCGCCCACGAGATTTCCGATCTGGTGCTGCCGATGCCGGGTCGTCACAACGCGCTCAACGCCACAGCGGCAATCGCGGTGGCGCACGAACTCGGCATTCCCGACGCGGCAATCCGCGGCGCCATTGCAGGGTTCGGCGGCGTCAAGCGGCGCTTTACCAAGACCGGCGAGTGGAACGGCGTCACCATCATCGACGACTACGGTCATCATCCAGTCGAGATCGCAGCAGTGCTGAAAGCGGCGCGCGAGTCTACCGGCGGCAGGGTCATCGCCGTGGTGCAGCCGCATCGCTATACGCGGTTACAAGCGCTGTTTGAGGAATTCTGCACCTGCTTTAACGACGCCGACACGGTTGTCGTCGCGGACGTCTATCCGGCGGGCGAGGCGCCGATCGCGGGCATCGACCGCGATCACTTCGTACTCGGTCTGCGTGCCCACGGCCACCGTGAGGTGGTACCGCTGCAGGAGTCCGCGGCGCTCGCGGGTGTTATTGCGGGTCTTGCGAAGCAGGATGACTATGTCGTGTGCCTCGGCGCCGGCAACATCACGCAATGGGCTTACGCGCTGCCCGGTGAACTCAAGGCCCTGAGATGAGCACGCGCGCACCGAGTTTGCGTCCGTTTTGGCCGGGCTTGTCCCGGCCATCCACGTCTTTTGAGTCATAGCGTCGGGCGTGGTTTCAATGACCTTCCCCGACATCACGACAAAACTGAAATCGCAGATGCCGGAGTTGCGCGGGCGGCTGCTGGCGAATGAGTCGCTGGCGCCGCTGACATGGTTTCGCGTCGGTGGCCCGGCGCAGGTGCTGTTTGCGCCTGCGGACGAAAACGATCTCGCCTATTTCCTGCTCCATCTGCCGGAAGATATCCCGGTCTACTGCATCGGCGTCGGCTCCAACGTTGTGGTGCGCGACCGCGGCTTGCCGGGCGTGGTGATCCGCCTGTCTCCACGCGGATTCGGCGACGTTACGACCGATGGCGACATCGTGCGCGCCGGCGCGGCCGCGCTCGACAAGCGTGTCGCGGAAGCTGCGGCTGCGGCGAATATTAGCGGGCTTGAATTCTATTTTGGCATTCCCGGCACCGTCGGCGGCGCGCTGCGCATGAACGCGGGCGCCAACGGCAGCGAGACCAAAGATGTTCTCTTCGAAGCCCGCGCAGTCAGCCGCCGTGGCGAAAAGATGGTCTTCGATAATTCCGGCATGGCGTTCGAATATCGCAGCAGCAGAGTCGATCCCTTCGTCATCTTTACCGGCGCGATATTTCGTGGCCGTATCGCCGAGCCGGAAACAATCCGCGCGCGTATGAACGACGTGCAGACTCACCGCGAGACGGTGCAGCCGATCCGCGAAAAGACCGGTGGTTCGACGTTCAAGAATCCGCCGGGCCAGAGTGCCTGGAAATTGATCGATGCCGCCGGGATGCGCGGCCATCGTGTCGGCGGCGCGCAGGTATCGGAAATGCACTGCAATTTTCTCATCAATACTGGAGAGGCCACGGCGCGTGACATCGAAACCTTGGGCGAATCCGTCCGCGAACGGGTAAAACAGCATTCCGGTATCGAACTGCAGTGGGAAATCAAGCGGATCGGGGTTGGAGCATGACCCCCGACAAAGGAAGCCTGGCTTTCGGATAAGATCATGTTCGATCATAAAGATAAGGCGAGCAGTTGGTTCAACGCAGTTGATCAGGCTCTCGAGAAGGTCGATGCGCATCACCATTTTGTTCGGCGGCAGCAACAAAGAGCGTCTCGTTTCGGTCGCGAGCGCGCAGGCGCTGCATCACGCTTTGCCGGAGGCCGATCTTTGGTTCTGGAACCATCGCGACGAAGTCATCGGCGTGCGACCCGACGCGCTGAGAAATCATGCGCGGCCGTTCGAGGACGAGTTCGTCCCTGCCGGCGCCGGCACGCCGCTTGAACGGGCGCTGGATCGAGCGAAGGCCGAGAGTCGCCTTCTGGTGCTCGGCCTTCACGGAGGCCGCGCCGAAAATGGCGAACTGCAGGCGATGTGCGAACTCCGCCGCATTCCCTTTACGGGGTCGGGCTCGGCCGCCTCTCATCTTGCGTTCGACAAGGTTGCGGCCAAGCGGTTCGTGGCCCTGGCCGGTGTCATTACGCCGGCGCACATCTTGCTTGAGAACATCGATCGCGCGTTCGCCGAACACGGTCGGCTGGTTGCTAAACCTGCGTGCGACGGATCGAGCTATGGCCTGATCTTCATCAGTGCGCCGCAGGACCTCGTCACCGTTCGCGACGCAGCGAAGACAGAAGACTATGTGATCGAACCGTTCGTGTCCGGCATCGAGGCGACTTGCGGCGTGCTGGAGCATTCCGACGGTTCGGTCGTCGCGCTTCCACCGGTTGAGATCGTGCCGGCCGAGGGCGCGTTCGACTATGCCGCGAAATATCTGGCGAAGACGACGCAAGAAATTTGTCCGGGGCGTTTTTCGCCGGAGATAGCCACGCAGATCATGGATCATTCACTGCGGGCGCATCTGGCGTTGTCCTGCCGCGGCTATTCCCGCACCGACTTCATCGTGACAGGCAAGGGGCCGGTCTATCTCGAGACCAACACCCTCCCGGGCATGACCGCGGCGTCGCTTTACCCGAAGGCGCTTCATGCACACGGGATCGGGTTTGCGGATTTCCTCCGTGATCAAATCGTGCTTGCCGAAAAGACAGTACGTCCGATTTGAGGAGCCTGGCGCAGCGCGCTGAGGGAACCGCGAAGGGCAATCCGACGGGCTGATCCCGAAAAGCCGCAAGGCATTCTTTTATCGCGCCAAAATGCGGCCTGTCCGCACCGCATTTACCTTTTGTTTACCAGGACGTCCCAAGGTTAACACTGGCGGCGCATGTGGCGTTTTGGCTGCCGGGGCGCGAGCTGTCGCGGAATTTTCCGCTTCCGACCGCATCGAGGGAACAGCGGACCTGCCGGAGGTCGGCACCCCGCCCGGTATCGCTAAAACGTTGGGTGCGCTCCCAAATTCGTGTTTCTGCGTTCAGCACCGCGGTTCAAGCGGGGCGGGGCGAAACGGTGACGAGCTCGCGCAATGAATGGTGGAGGACACCTCGATCGGTCGTTGAGATTGCCGAGGTTCAAGTCTGGCCTGTTGAAGGAGGTCGGCCTGCTCGGGTTGGCCGCCAGCGGTGCCGCCATCTTGCTGCGCGAACAGCTCGACAAGCTGAAGCGCGCACGGGCGGAACGTCTGGATGCGCGTGCCAGGAATCCCAACCGCGCGATTGCCTTTATCGAACGCCACGTTCCGCGCCGGCTTGGCGCGGTCATGACCGTTGTCGTCGTCGGTGGCAGCGCCGCGTTCGGCGTGGTCGCGGGCGGCCATGTCGATGAAGCGATCGCGGCCCTGGACGACACGCGCAATGCACTCGCTAACGCCGCGGGCTTCGGGATCACATCCGTTACCATCAATGGCCGCACGCAATTGACGCAGGATGAGGTGTTGGCCGCAGGCGGCGTCAACGGTCGTTCATCCCTCCTGTTCCTCGATGCCGCCAGCGTGCGTGACAGCCTAAAGGCCAATCCGTGGATCGCGGATGCGACCGTGTTGAAGCTTTATCCGGGCGCGCTCCAGATCGACATCACCGAGCGTCTCCCCTTCGCGCTTTGGCAGGAGAACGGCAAGCTCGCGGTGATCGCCGCCGACGGAATGGTGCTCACGCCATACGTCGCGCAGCGCTTCGCGTCGTTGCCGCTCGTGGTCGGCAAGGGGGCGGAAACCCGCGCCAAGGATTTTCTCGCGCTGGTTGCGAACTATCCTGTTGTGAATAGCCAACTCAAGGCCGCGATCTTCGTCGGCGAGCGGCGCTGGAATCTGCGTCTCAAGGATGGACTCGACATCCGGCTTCCGGAGAACGACGTCGGTCTCGCGCTCGCTGCGCTCGTAAAATATGACAGGGAAAATAAGTTGCTGTCGCGCGACATCACCGCAATCGACCTGCGGCTGCCCGATCGCCTGACCGTGCGGCTTTCGGAAGAGGCCGCAAAGGCGCGCGAAGAACAGACCAAGAAATCCAGCAAAAAGGCCGGCAGCGCATGACGGTCCTCGATCGCGACCAGGCCCCGAAAACTCGGCCGATGCAGCGCAATCGCAGCGCGCTGGTGGCATCGCTGGACATCGGCACCAGCAAGATCGCCTGCATGATCGCAAGGCTGCGGCCCAGCGCACCGAACGATGCGTTGCGCGGACGAACCCACGCAGTGGAGCTGATCGGCTACAGCCAGATTCAGTCGCGTGGCATGAAGGCCGGCGCGGTGACCGATCTCGCCCAATGCGAGCAGGCGGTTCGCCAAGCCGTCTCACTGGCCGAGCAAATGGCAAAGGTCCGGGTCGAATCCGTGTTGCTGTCGGTCTCGGCCGGACGGCTGCAAGGACAGTTGATTGAAGCGGCCTCCCACATTCAGGGTGGCGCGGTTACCCCGTCCGATGTCAGCCGGGTTACTTCGACCGGAATGCATCACGCTACGGCCCCCGGGCGCACCGTGCTTCATGCGCTGCCGGTCGGCTATTCGCTCGACGGCGTAAAGGGTATCCGCGATCCTCGCGGCATGGTGGCGCGCCGGTTTGGCGTCGATATGAACGTCGTGACCTCGGAGGCGACTGTCGCGAAAAACCTGATGCTGGCGGTGGAGCGCTGCCATCTCACCGTCGAAGCCATGGCTGCCAGCCCTTATGTTGCTGGCTTGTCGGTATTGACCGACGACGAGGTCGATCTCGGCGCCGCGGTCGTGGAGATGGGGGCGGGAACCACCACGATCGCGATCTATTCGGCTGGGCGCTTTATTCATGCCAGCGGTTTTGCCATCGGCGGACATCACGTCACGATGGACCTCGCGCGCGGATTGGGGGCGTGCATTGCGGATGCCGAGCGAATCAAGACGTTATATGGCACGGTGCTAACGGGCGGCTCGGATGTCCGCGAACTGATGACGGTTCCGGCAGCCGGAGACAGTGACAGTGATGCGCCGCAGGTCGTGTCGCGTGCGACCATCGCCAACATCGTTCGTCAGCGTGTTGAGGAGATTTTTGAGATGGTCAGGGACCGGCTCGCGGATTCCCCATTTGCCGCCGAGCCGCGTGCGCGGGTCGTGTTGAGCGGCGGTGCGTCTCAGCTTACTGGCATTCCCGAACTCGCCCGACGCGTCCTCGGTCGCCCGGTCCGCATCGGCCGCCCGCTCGGCTTCGGCCGCCTGCCCAATGAGGCCAAAGGCGCTTCGTTCGCCGTTCCGACCGGGCTGCTGGTGTATCCGCAATACGCGCATCTGGAACATGTGGAGCCGCGGCGCACGCGGCAGGTCCGGACAGGGACAGACGGTTATTTCGGAAAGGTCGGACGATGGCTCCGGGAGGGCTTCTGATGAATTTTCCGCCAATTTGCAGATTTCCATCAATTCCCGCGGTCGACGACCGCCGGCATAGCGACACCGCGCGTGTAATCGAGAGGCAACCATGACCATCAATCTCAACGTTCCCGACATTCACGAGCTGAAGCCGCGGATCACTGTATTCGGCGTCGGCGGCGCTGGCGGCAACGCGGTCAACAACATGATCACGGCCGGACTGGTCGGGGTCGATTTCGTGGTTGCCAACACCGATGCGCAGGCGCTGACCATGTCCAAGGCGCAGCGCATTATCCAGATGGGCACGCAGGTCACCCAGGGGCTCGGCGCCGGTTCGCAGCCCGATGTCGGCGCTGCCGCGGCGCAGGAAGTCATCGACGAAATTCGCGATCACCTCTCGGGGGCGAACATGGTGTTCGTCACCGCCGGAATGGGCGGCGGCACTGGCACCGGTGCTGCGCCCGTTATCGCCAAGGCCGCGCGCGAAATGGGGATCCTGACCGTCGGCGTCGTCACCAAGCCGTTCCACTTCGAGGGCCAGCGCCGGATGCGCACCGCCGACTCGGGGATCGGCGAGCTGCACAAGGTGGTCGATACGCTGCTGATCATTCCCAATCAAAACCTGTTCCGGGTGGCTAATGAGAAGACCACCTTCGCCGACGCCTTCGCGATGGCCGATCAGGTGCTTTACTCGGGCGTGGCCTGCATCACGGACCTGATGGTGAAGGAAGGTCTGATCAATCTCGACTTCGCCGACGTCCGCGCCGTGATGCGCGAGATGGGCAAGGCGATGATGGGCACCGGGGAGGCTTCCGGCGAGAAGCGCGCGCTCACCGCCGCCGAAGCGGCGATCGCCAACCCGCTGATCGACGACAGTTCGATGAAGGGCGCCAAGGGGCTCCTGATTTCGATCACCGGCGGCAAGGATCTCACCCTGTTCGAGGTCGACGAAGCCGCCACGCGGATTCGCGAGGAGGTCGATCAGGACGCCAACATCATCGTCGGCGCTACGTTCGATGAGAGTCTCGACGGCATCATCAGGGTGTCGGTGGTCGCGACCGGCATCGACCAGGGCACGATTGCGCGTGCTGCGGCCACCCCGGCCGCGAAGACGGTATCCGCTGCGCTCGACCCCCGTGCGGCCGAATTGACTGCAAAGCTCCGTGAGGACAACAAGCGTGCTTCCGCTAATCTCGCTCAGAAGCCCATCGAGCCACGGCCTGCCGCCCAGCCAATGCAGCCAGCTCAGGCTCCGACCGCTCAACCCGCCGCTAATGTAGAGCGTGCAGCGTTGGAAGCGATTGCCGCTGCGGTTGCCGAGCCAACGCCACCGCCTGCTCCGGCTCCCGTGCAGCCGGCCTCGTACGGCGACGTTACTGTTCGGCCGATCGCGCAGAAGCCGACGCTGTTCCCGGATCATGATCCCGCGCCGCGCGAGCAGCATGAGACGCCGCCGCCGGAAAACTTCATCCCGCAGCCGGCCGAGCGTGCCCCGGTCCGCGTTCCTCGGATGCCGAGGATGGAGGAACTACCGATGCCAGCGCAGAATGAAATCCGACAGGCCCGGGGCGAGGTCGACGGAGAGCATCCGCAGAAGAATCGGCTGTCGCTATTGCAACGTCTGGCCAATGTTGGTCTCGGCCGGCGCGATCAGGACGCCGAGCCTCCTCTCGCGGGTCGCGAGGCCGGGCCAGCCATGGCTCAGATGCCGCCATTGCCGGAGCGCCGGCCGCAGCGCAGCGTTGCCGAGCAGATGGGTAACGAGCCGGTATCAGAGTACGCGCGCCGTCCGTCGCCTCAAGGACTGGATTCTCACGGCCGTCCGGTTCCCGTTACGCCCGCTCCGCAAGGCGATGATCACCTGGATATCCCCGCTTTTCTTCGCCGTCAGGCCCACTGAAGTCTGTAACAATTGAAAATTGGAAAGGGCTCCGACCTTGTAGGCCGGAGCCCTTTCTCTCTTTATACGGTATCTAGTTTTTCTGCGTATTTTACTGAAATTAATAGAAAATTAGTGTCTTCGGATTTTCGTAGAAGGTCACGCTCCGACGGAAAATTTGGTTAAGGGGCGGCGTTATTGCGGCGGAGATGGGGTAACAATCGGTAAAGAAGCGTGAGTTGGCGCGCTTTGGGGCAACCGGTATGTTCTAGGCGTGACTTTGGGGATCACGAATCGATTCGTCGCCTTTGCAGGCGGAGACATCGGCTTTCGGGATTAGTCACTTGGGCAAAGACTTTATGAGATTCAACCGCCAGACGACGCTTCGTTCGCGAGCCACCGTGACGGGTGTCGGCGTTCATTCCGGACTACCAGTCAATTTGACCCTTGGGCCTGCCTCGATCGATGCGGGTTTTATTTTTGTCCGTATCGGTCCCGATGGAACCGAACGTCGGGTGCGAGCTGCGGTAAAATCCGTGACCTCGACCCAGTTTGCCACTGTCCTGGGCGACCAGCAAGGCTCGCTTGTATCCACCGCCGAACACGTTCTTGCTGCATTGCGAGGCCTTGGGGTCGACAATGCAACCATTGAACTCGACGGACCTGAAGTGCCGATTATGGATGGCAGCTCGGCGGCGTTCGTCGCCGCGATCGATCAGGCTGGTATTGTCGAGCAGTCGGCAGCGCGCCGCTTCATCCAGGTTCTGAAAACGGTCCGGGTGCAGAAGGGCGAGGCGTTCGGCGAACTGCGACCGCGCAGGCGCGGTTTTCGCATCGACATCGAGATCGATTTCGCCAATCCGGTGATCGGCCATCAGGATTATTCCATCGATCTCAATCCCGAAAGTTTTCGTCGCGAAATTAGCCGGGCCCGAACCTTCGGTTGCATGAACGATGTCGAAAGACTCCGGAGCGCGGGTTTTGCGTTGGGCGCGTCATTTGAAAATTCCATGGTGTTCGATGACGAGCGCCTGTTGAATACCGGCGGTCTGCGCTACGCCGACGAGTGTGTGCGACACAAGGCTCTCGATGCGATCGGCGATCTGGCTCTCGCAGGGTTTCCGCTGATCGGCGGCTATCGTTCGGTGCGTGGCGGGCACAAGCTCAACCACGCGGTACTCACGGCCCTGATGGCCGATCGGACTGCGTGGCGGGTGGTTGAGGATCAGCCGGCTCCGCGTCCGCGCAGTCAGGGCGAAGTGGTCGGCGGAATGGTGGGCGGCATGGTTGCGGCCTATGGTCCCAACGTGTCCTGAGTTCTGTCCGGACTCGCACGCTTTCATCCATTCTGCTCGATAGCGCGCCCTGATCCTGCACGGCTCCGCAGTCTCACGCGAAATGCTTGGGCGGCAGTATGGACAGGCGAGATCCGGATGAATCGGACCAAAGCCTTACTTTCGATCGAACATGATCTTGTCCGAAAAGTGATTTCCGCTCGGGACCGCGCCCGGTGTTCCCGCCTTAATCCTGGCGAAATACCTGCTTACCCCGTTGGTGGACGGATTCTTTTCGGCTAAACGGGTCGCGGGAAAAGGCAGCGCGTCCTGTTTGCCTCGTGCTTGGATCGCCGTATCACGGACGTCGGATTTTCATCAATGTTGGCTAAGCGTATGGCGCTCGGACTGAGCGAGTTCAGGGATCGCGCCGCTCTTGATCGGCTTGGCGGGAAACTCCGGCTCGCCGCCAGTCTTGCACTTGTTGCCGTTACCGTGGCTGGCTGCGGGACCGGACCGCTCTTGGACAAGCTCACGGCAAAGGACGAACAGACCTTCAGCGATGACCCGGCGGACAAGCTCTACAATGAGGGCTTGTTCCTGATGAACAAGGAGCGTGACCTCAAGGCGGCCACGAAGAAATTCGACGAGGTCGACCGCGAACACCCCTATTCGGAATGGGCGCGGAAGTCGTTGTTGATGTCGGCCTATGCATCTTATCAGGCGGGCGATTACGATACGTGCATCGGCTCCGCGTCGCGCTACGTGACGCTCCATCCGGGCACCTCGGACGCCGCCTATGCGCAATATTTGATCGCCGTCTCGAACTACGACCAGATCCCCGATGTCTCGCGCGACCAGGCTCGCACCGAAAAAGCCATGCACTCCATGGAAGAGGTGATCCGTAAATATCCGACGTCCGAATATGCCGGCGAAGCTAAGAAGAAACTTCAGGCCGCGCGCGATCAACTCGCCGGCAAGGAAATGGCGATCGGCCGCTATTATATGGAGCGACGTGATTATACGGGCGCCATCAACCGCTATAAGGCCGTGGTGACGCGCTACCAGACCACGCGGCATGTCGAGGAAGCGCTGGCGCGGCTGACCGAAGCCTACATGGCGATTGGAATCGTTGCCGAGGCGCAGACCGCCGCGGCTGTGCTCGGCCACAACTTTCCGGACAGTCGCTGGTACAAGGACGCCTACAATCTCGTGACGTCAGGGGGAAGCCAGCCCAGCGAGAATAAAAGCTCGTGGATTAGCAAGGCGTTCAGGAAAGTGGGGCTTGGCTAGACATTCCCAAGCCGTTTCAGCGAATGCTGTTGCGAATGCGGAATCGAAGGGCACCCTTGGGCTGCCGATGCCGTAGTCAATCCGCGGCTCTGGTTTCGCGATCCGAACTTCGCTAGTCTCCGTGCCACGCTTCTCTGCATCTCTCAACGACTTTCGGCAGGAACCGGCCTCCTATGCTTGCGCGCCTTTCGATCCGCGACATCGTCCTGATCGAGCGGCTCGACATCGAGTTCGCCTCCGGTCTTGCGGTGCTGACCGGCGAGACCGGCGCGGGAAAATCCATTCTGCTTGATGCCTTTGCGCTGGCGCTCGGCGGTCGCGGCGATGCCGGGCTGGTCCGTCACGGCGCGGAGCAGGGTCAGGTCACGGCCACCTTCGATGTTCCCAAGAACCATCCGGCCTGCGTCATCCTTACCGCCAATGGCATCGACGGTTCTATTTCTGAAGATTCGGGCGAGATGATTCTTCGACGGGTTCAACTCGCCGACGGTCGCACCCGAGCCTTCATCAATGATCAAGCGATCAGCGTGCAGACCTTGAAGGCGGTAGGCGCTACGCTGGTGGAGATTCATGGCCAGCATGACGAGCGGGCGCTGGTCGATGCATCGACCCACCGCCGGCTGCTCGATGCCTCTGCGGGGCTGGACACCGAAGTCGCCGCGCTGGAGGTGTTGTGGGAAGCTCGCCGCCGCGCCCGCGCGACGCTTGACGATCATCGCGCCGGCGTGGAGCGCGCCGCGCGAGAGGCCGAGTTTCAGCGGCATGCCTCCGACGAGTTAACACAACTCGCACCGCAGGACGGCGAGGAAACCGCGCTTGCCGAACGTCGTGCCACGATGATGGCGGGCGAAAAGATCGCAACCGACCTGCGCGAGGCGCAGGACGTCGTCAGCGGTCATGGCTCACCGGTGAGCGTGCTGGCGGCTGCGGTGCGGCGGCTGGAACGGCGAGCTGCGAATTCGCCGCAACTGGTCGAGCCGGCGGTCAGGGCCATCGATGCCGCCATCAACGCGCTGGAGGAGGCGGACCAGCATCTCGCGGCGGCGCTCGTTGCCGCCGATTTCGATCCGGCCGAGCTGGAGCGTATCGAGGAACGGCTGTTCGCGCTGCGCGCGGCGTCGCGCAAATATGCGACGCCGGTCGACGGCCTGGCTGCGCTTGCCAAGAAATACGCCGCGGAAGTCGCGCTGATTGATGCCGGTGCGGATCGATTGACCGTTCTGGAAAAAGAGGCGGCCGACGCCGACAAACGCTATACAGCGGCAGCGGCGAAACTCTCGGCCGCGCGCACGAAGGCTGCTGACAAACTCGACAAGACGGTCAACGTCGAGCTTGCGCCGCTGAAACTCGAGCGCGCCAGATTTTCCACGCAGATCGAGTCCGACCCGTCGGCACCGGGACCGCAAGGTTTCGACCGCGTCGAGTTCTGGGTGCAGACCAATCCCGGCACGCGACCGGGGCCGCTGATGAAGGTCGCCTCGGGAGGCGAACTGTCGCGCTTCCTGCTGGCGCTGAAGGTGGTGCTCTCCGACAAGGGCTCGGCGCCGACGCTGGTGTTCGACGAGATCGACACCGGAGTCGGCGGTGCGGTGGCCGACGCCATCGGCGCGCGGCTGGCGCGCTTGGCCTGCAAGGTGCAGGTGATGGCGGTGACGCACGCGCCGCAGGTCGCGGTGCGGGCCGATCAGCATTTGCTCATTTCAAAGGATGCGCTGGATCGCGGCAAGCGCGTCGCCACGCGTGTTGCGACGCTGGCTGAGGATCACCGCCGCGAGGAGATCGCGCGGATGCTTGCCGGCGCCGAGATCACCGCTGAGGCTCGCGCCGCCGCGGACCGGCTGTTGAAAGCGGCAGGGTAAGTCGCTGTGGCGGCGAAGCCCAAAACGCCTCCGCCCGTCGATCTCCTCACCAGGTCGCAGGCCCGGGTTGAGCACAAGCGGCTTTCGCTTGAGATCGAGACGCATAACGAACGTTATTACCAAAAAGACGCGCCGACGATCTCAGACTCCGCCTACGACGCGCTGCGGCAGCGGCTCGAAGCGATCGAGGCCCGCTTTCCGGGCCTCGTCACTGCAAGCTCGCCCACGCAGACCGTCGGAGCTGCCCCCGCGCGCGGCTTCGCGAAGGTGCAGCACGCGGTGCCGATGCTGTCGCTCGGCAATGCCTTCAGCGACGCTGAGGTCGCGGAATTCGTCGAACGCATCCGGCGTTTTCTGAAACTTGCCCCGGACGAATTCCCCGCCATTGTCGCCGAACCGAAGATCGATGGCCTGTCGCTATCATTGCGCTACGAGCGCGGCGAACTGGTGCGCGCGGCGACGCGCGGCGATGGCTTCACGGGTGAGGATGTCACCGCCAATGTCCGTACTATCAAGGATGTGCCGCACACGCTGAAGGCTCTTGCTGTTCCTGCCGCCTGCGAGTTGCGCGGCGAAGTCTATATGCTGAAAGAGGACTTTCTCGCGCTGAATAAGAAACAGCAAGAGGCTGGCGATACCGTGTTTGCCAATCCTCGCAATTCGGCCGCCGGTTCGTTGCGGCAGAAGGATGTCGCGATCACCGCGTCGCGACCGCTGAAATTCTTCGCCTACGCCTGGGGCGAGATGACGGACCGGCCCGCCGGCACCCAATACGGCATGCTGGAGTGGCTCAGGGACGTCGGATTCGTCGTCAATCCGCTGATCGAGTTGTGTCATAGCGTCGAGGAGGTGCTGGCGTTTTATCGCCGCATCGGCGAGCAGCGCGCCACGCTCGGCTACGACATCGACGGCGTCGTCTACAAGATCGACCGGCTCGACTGGCAGGAGCGGCTCGGCTTCGTATCGCGAAGCCCACGTTGGGCGATCGCGCACAAGTTCGCTGCCGAGCAGGCAATCACAATCCTCAAGGGCATCGACATTCAGGTCGGCCGCACCGGCGCGATGACGCCGGTGGCGCGGCTTGAGCCCATCACCGTTGGCGGCGTTGTGGTGCAAAACGCGACGCTGCACAACGAGGATTACATTAGAGGAATCGGAAATGACGGCCAGCCGATCCGCGACGGTGTTGATCTTCGCGTCGGCGACACCGTGGTAGTGCAGCGCGCTGGTGACGTGATTCCGCAGGTGGTCAGTGTTGTCATCGACAAGCGGCCAACGAGCGCCAAGCCGTATGCGTTTCCGCACAAGTGTCCGATCTGCGGCAGTCACGCCGTGCGCGAGGAGGGCGAGGCGGTGCGCCGCTGCACCGGAGCACTGATCTGCCCGGCGCAGGCGGTGGAGCGTCTCAAGCATTTCGTCTCGCGTCTTGCCTTCGACATCGACGGTCTCGGCGAAAAGCAAATTCAGGAATTCTATGACGACGGCCTCATCATGCATCCGGTCGACATCTTCACGCTGCAGAAGCGCGACGCGCGCGCGACAAAGAAGCTGCGTGATCGCGAAGGTTATGGTGAGGTCTCAGTGCGCAACCTGTTCGCTGCGATCGACGCTCGCCGCAAGATCGAACTGAACCGGCTGATCTTCGCGCTTGGCATCCGCCATGTCGGTGAGGGCAACGCCAAGCTGCTGGCGCGGCATTACGGCAGCATCGAGAATTTTCGCAGCACCATGGCGGAGGCCGCTGCGGCGCAGACAGAAGCGGGCAATGATTCCGAAGCCTATGCCGACCTCAACAACATCGGAGGCATCGGCGATATCGTCGCCGACGCGGTGGTCGAGTTCTTCGCTGAGACGCGCAACGTCAAGGCGCTGAACGATCTGCTCGACGAGATCGAGGTGCTGCCGGTCGCGCAGGCCCGTAGCGACTCGGCCGTGGCCGGCAAGACTGTTGTGTTCACGGGTTCGCTGGAAAAATTCACGCGCGACGAGGCTAAGGCATCGGCTGAGAGGATGGGCGCGAAAGTCTCGGGTTCGGTGTCAAAGAAGACCGACATTGTCGTCGCTGGTCCCGGAGCTGGCTCAAAACTCAAGGACGCCGAGAAGTTCGGCGTGAAGGTGATTTCGGAAGACGAGTGGCTGCAACTGATCGAGGGATAAGCGATTCCCCGAGTGGAGCGTTGAGGACGTGACGGCGCTCAAGCTGCTGGCTGGCCGATCGTCACTGTCAGCGTACCGACGCCGTCGCAGCCGCATTCGACGTGGTCGCCCGGCTGAAGGGGGGAGACGCCGGCTGGCGTGCCGGTCATGATGATGTCGCCGGCGTTAAGCGCGACCTGTTGCGAGAGCCGCGCGATGATCTCCGGCACATTCCAGATCATCTGCGCGAGATCTCCGGATTGGGTTTCCCTGCCATTGACCGCGAGCCAGATGTGGCCCTTCGACGGGTGTCCGATCCTGGCGGCGGGTTGCAGCGCGCTACTGGGCGCGGCGTGATCGAACGATTTTGCGATCTCCCAGGGCTGCTTCTTTTCGCGCATAGCGTTTTGCAGGTCGCGCCGGGTGAGGTCGATGCCGACGGCGTAGCCGTAGACGTGATCGAGCGCTGTGTCGGCGGGGATGCGCAAGCCGCCGCTTTTCATCGCGACGATCAGTTCGACTTCGTGATGCAGATTCTGGGTGAGGGGCGGATAGGGGATAACCGCGCCGTCAGCCTCGATCATGTCGGCGTGCTTGGCGAAGAAGAACGGCGGCGCGCGCTCGTCGTGGCCCAACTCGCGGATATGGTCGAGATAGTTGCGGCCGACGCACCAGATGCGGCGGACTGGAAAAAATCTGTCCTCGCCTGCGACCGCAATGACGGGTTGGGGCGGCTGTGGAATCACGAACGACGATACGCTCATGCTGGCTCTCCGCTCTGCCTGCGCTGGCGCGACGAGATCGTCATTGCGGACAATCGCAATGAGCTTACGCCGACGCGCTCAGGGGGGCCAGCGTCAGCGGCGCCGTCTCACGATGCTGCAGGCGGAAGAACGAAGCATAGCGTCCGCCGCTCCGCAGCAGGTCGTCGTGGCGCCCGCGCTCGACGATCTCGCCGTTCTCGACCACAAGAATGGCGTCGGCATGCATGATGGTGTGCAGGCGGTGCGCGATCACGATCGTGGTGCGATTGCGGCACAGATGCTCGATTGCTTCCTGCACCTGCTTTTCGGATTCCGAATCGAGTGCGGCGGTGGCCTCGTCCAGCAGGATGATCGGTGCGTCCTTGATGAGCGCGCGCGCCACGGCGATACGTTGGCGTTGCCCGCCGGAGAGCTGGGTGCCGTGCTCGCCCACAGGGGTATCGTAGCCGAGAGGAAAGCTCATAATGAAGTCGTGAGCGCAGGCGGCTTTCGCTGCCGCGACGATCTCGTCCTCGCTGGCGCCGGGGCGGCCGAACGCGATGTTCTCGCGGATGGTGGCGCGGAATAGGTAAACGTCCTGGCCGACATAGGCAGTCTGCTGGCGCAGCGATGTGCGCGATACGCCGGAGATGACCTGCCCATCGATCAGGATGTCGCCGTCAGTGACTTCATACAGGCGCAGCAGCAGCGCCAGCACGGTGGATTTTCCGCCGCCCGACGGGCCGACCAGTGCTGTCATCTTGCCCGGTTCGGCGACGAAGCTCATGCGCTTGAGCACGGGCTCATCGGCGCGATAGGCGAACGTGACATCACGCAGTTCGACGCGCGCGTCAGTCAATTGCAGAGCGGGCTTGTCGCTATCGTCGGGCTCGCTGGCGGGGCTGTCCACGATTTCAATCAGCTTGCGCGCGCCGATCAGGCTGCTGTTGAGTTCGATGTTGAGACGGGCCAGCCGCTTGGCCGGCTCATAAGCCAAGAGAAACGCTGCGAGGAACGAAAAGAACTGGCCTGGCGTCGCGCCCATGGCGACGACGCGATAGCCGCCATACATCAGCGCGCCCGCGATGGCGAAACCGCCAAGCGTTTCCATCAGCGGGCTGGCGCGGTTCGAAACCCGCGCCATCTTGTTGTTGGTCTGCTCCACCGCGGCGATGCTGGTGTCGATCCGCTCGCGCATGGTCTGTTCGAGCGTGAACGCCTTGACGGTCCGAATGCCTTGCAGCGACTCCTGCATCGTCTCCATAATGTCGGCGGTGCCATGGAACTGGCTGTGCGCCAGTCCCTTGATGCGCTTCACCAGCTTGCGCAGCACGATCATCGCGGGCGGCGCCACTAGCGCGCCAAACAGCGACATATACGGATCCTGCATCACCATCACGGTGACCAGCCCGATCAACGACAGGAGATCGCGACCCACCGCGTTGATCAGCAGGCTGAGCACCTGTGTCACCGAGGTCGCGCCGGCCGTGAGCCGCGCAAGAAATTCCGATGAATGTCGTTGCGAGAAATAGCCGATGCTCTCGCTCATCAGCTTGGCGAACAGGCGGCGCTGATTATTGGCAAGGATCGCGTTGCTGATTTGGGACAGGATCACGGAATGGCCGTAGGTCGCCGCGCCCTTGGCCACGAAGATGACGAGCACCACTGTGGACAGCATGAAGATGCCGCTCACGTTGCGGTCTACGTAAGCCTGATTGATGACTTCACCGAGCAGGTAGGCCGAGGTCGCCGTCGCCGCCGCGGAGACGGCCATCAGCGCAAATGCGGCGAGGTAGCGCCGCCAATAGGCCATGCCCTGTTCCGTGATCAGGCGGCGGATGAGGACGGCTGCGCCATAGGGATCGTCGGTAATTTTCTTCGGAGGTTCGGTCATCGCGTTCCGTTGACGCCGTGAATCGGCGGTTGCCCGCGCGTCAGGGGTATTGCGAAAGCTCCGACTCAATGCCCGCAATAGCGGCCTTTTTCAAGCGAAAACCGGGTTTCGCCCGGTTTGTCAGGCTGATGCCGCGAGCGCCTCCGAGACTTGTCGTCCCGCCAGCTTTTCTTCCCACGCCAGCGCGTGCGCGGCGATGGTCGCGAGGTCGTCGTATTGCGGCGTCCAGTCGAGCGCCGTGCGAATCCGGCTCGTGTCGGCGATCATGGTCATGATATCGCCGGGGCGGCGATCGGAGTAGTGAACCGCGAAGTTGCGACCGCAGACCTGGCGGACCGCTTCGATCGTTTCTAGAACGGAATAGCCGCGTCCATATCCGCAATTCAGCGTGGTCGAGCATCCGCCGTTTTGCAGATAAGTCAGCGCGGCGCGATGGGCTTGCGCCAGATCGCTGACGTGAATGAAGTCGCGAATGCAGCTTCCGTCCGGCGTCGGATAGTCGGTGCCGAACACGTCGATCTTGGCGCGCTGTCCGGTCGCGGCTTCGACTGCGACTTTCAGCAGGTGCGTGGCGCCCGCGGTCGAGAGGCCGATACGCGCCTGTGGGTCTGCGCCCGCGACATTGAAGTAGCGCAGCACCACGTAGTTCATGCCATGTGCGGTTGCGACATCGTGCAGCATGATCTCCGTCATCAGCTTCGACGACCCGTAAGGAGAGAGCGGCCGGGTCGGCGCCTCTTCCGGGACCGGCATCCGGTCGGGATTGCCGTAGACTGCGGCGGTCGACGAAAAGATGAAGCGGTTGACCCCGCATCTGACGGCGGCGTTCAGAAGGCTGCGAGTCGTCATCGTATTGTTACGATAGTAGGCGAGCGGATCGCGCATCGACTCGGGCACCACCACGGAACCCGCAAAGTGAATGATGCTTTCGACGCCGTTCTGGGCGATGACGTTCTCGACGAGATTTTCGTCTCCAGCGTCGCCGATGAACAGCGGTACGCCTTCGGGCAGCGCCGACGAGAATCCGGTGGACAGGTTGTCGATCACGACGACGTTCTCGCCGGCCTCAGCCAGCGCGAGCACCATATGACTGCCGATGTAGCCGGCTCCACCGGTGACAAGCACGGTCATATCTGCTCCTTTTGTGCCAAGCTTTGCGGCGAGTTCGACCGCGGTCGCCGAAGTCTCCCACAAAAGAATGGAATTGCCGTATAGCATGATTGTGAACGACCAGATTTCGTCCGTCTGATCTCGGGATTCGACATTATGGTTGCCAAACTGTAACGGGAACCGGTCTTTCTTTGAGCAACTGCGGCCGTCGATGACCGACATTCTCATCATCAAGACATCCTCGCTCGGCGACGTCGTGCATCAGATGCCAGCGATTGTCGACGCGACCCGTGCATGTCCGCAGTTGCGGCTGACGTGGCTGGTCGAGGAATCGTTCGCGCCGTTAGTGCGGCTGCACCCGTCGGTCGCCGACATCATTCTTGTCGCGACGCGGCGCTGGCGTTCGCAACTTGGTGCTGGCGTCACATGGCGCGAGATCGCCAAGTTCCGGGCGAGGCTTCGCGAGCGATCGTTCGACAAGGTGATCGATACTCAGGGCCTGATCCGCTCGGCGATCATGGCGCGCGTCGCGCGCGGCGAGCGCCACGGTTATGACGGTCGCAGCATCCGCGAACCCTTAGCCGCGCGATTCTACGACGTCAGGCACACGGTAGGGCGCGATCTCCACGCCGTGACGCGCAACCGGATTCTGACCGGTCTCTCGCTCGGATATCCGCCGTCCCACGACGTTGATTACGGTCTGCTCCCGTTCATGCGGACGGGTGGTCAGCCCTATGCAGTCTTGCTTCACGGTACCTCCCGGCTCTCGAAAACCTGGCGTGCGGAGGACTGGATCGAAACCGGCCGCTGGCTGAGTGCGAACGGATTGCAGACCGTGCTGCCGTGGGGCACCGAGGCCGAACGCCTGTTATCCGAACGGCTGTCGGGAGACATCGCGGGCAGTCGTGTCCAGCCGCGCCAGACTCTCGATCTGACCGCGCAGATGATCGGCAATGCGGCGTTGGTGATCGGCGTCGATACCGGCCTGATGCATCTTGCGGCAGCGTATCGCGTTCCGCTCGTCGGCATTTATGTCAGCACCGATCCCGGTCTGACCGGGCCTGTCGGCAGCGGCCGCATGGCGGTTCTAGGCGGCAAGAACGGTCCGCCTTCCGCGGGGCAGGTGATCGATGCCGCGGAGCGATTGCTTGCTTAGGTACGTGGCGTGATTGCACCGGATATCTCTGCAAGCACCCGCACGACGAATGCGTCGAGGTCGCCGCCGCTAAACAGGAAGCCCGGAATGCCCGCACCGGCAGCAGCTTCGATATCGCTCTCGCGGTCGCCGATGGCAAAGCTGCCGTGCTGCCGCACCGGCCAATGCTGCATCAGGTCGAGGATCATGCCGGGCTTCGGTTTGCGCCAGGGATGATCTTCCAGATATCCGGCGACGCTGCCGTCGGGGTAATGCGGGCAATACCTGAAGTCGTCGATCCGCGCGCCCTGCGACGCTAGATGGGACTGCATCCACTGGTGCAGACTACGAACATCATCCTCGCTGAAGAAGCCGCGCGCGACACCGGATTGATTGGTGAAAATGAAAACGAAATAGCCGGCTTCGTTTAGCCGCTGGATCGCCCTGGCGACGCCGGGCATCCAACGAATGCGATCGCGCGTACCCATATAGCTGTCGTCATGATTGATGACGCCATCACGGTCCAGGAAGGCGGCGGGTTTGCCGGCCTGAGCGATCTCCGCTCCGCTCACTTGCGGCCCGCTCCGTCCACCAGGGCGCGCTCCACGTTATCGCAGATCGCGTGAGCCGCGGTCATGTGGATCTGCTGGATCACCGGGGTGTCGTCGCTCGGCGCAACGAGAAGGCGGTCGCAGATCTCGTGCAGGCTTTGCCCTTTGAGGCCGGTAAAACCGACGGTGACAAGTCCGAGCCGTCGCGCGGCTGATAGGGCAGCGAGGATGTTTGGGGACCGTCCCGAGGTGGACAGCGCCAGCAACACGTCGCCAGGTCGGCCCAGACTCTCGATCTGCCGGGCGAAAATCTGCTCGAAGCCGTAGTCGTTGGAGATAGCGGTAAGAGCGGACGTATCGGTGGTCAAGGCAATGGCGGCGTAGCCGGGCCGTTCTTTCCTGTAACGCCCGACGATTTCCGAGGCGATGTGTTGGGCGTCGGCGGCGCTTCCGCCGTTTCCGATCAGAAGCACTTTATTTCCGGAGCGGAGCGCGTCAATGATCGTGACAGCAATGTCGTCTACGACTGCGAGCAACGCCGTGTCATTGGCTGCGCGCTGGAGGGCCGTTAGCGATTGCTGAAAATGGGTTGCGATCGGGTTCTGGCTCAAGACGCACCTTTGTTACCGTGATGGCCAGAGCATTTTCGCTTCTGATTGAATCAGAAGCGAAGCTCTAGATTGTTGTTCTAACGCGTTTTCTTCACGCGAACCGGCATCCACTTCGCTCGAAAACGCTATAGCAGTGGTAATGAGCGCGTCATACTCACGCAAGCATGGCGTGCCGCGTCAACGTGCGTCGTGCGCGCCCGCCTCCGCAAGCACCCGTTCCGCGATTGCGATTACCTCTGCTGCGGGGATATCGCGCATGCAACGATGATCATTCCTGGTGCAGACCGGACGATGGCATGGTTGGCACGGGAGAGGCGTTTTCGTCTGAATCGTCGCGGCGAGCCCGTTCAAGGGCGCCCAGTGATAGGGGCTGGTCGGCCCGAAAATTCCCAGTGTCGGCGTTCCGATCGCAGCGGCGACGTGCAGCAGACCGGAGTCGTTCGATATTGCAATGGTGGCCCCCGCCATCGCCAGAATGCCGTTTCGCAGGTCGTGACCCGTCAGATCCCGGACTCGCGGGCCTCCGGTTGCCGCGATTTCGGTCGCCATTGCTTTTTCATTGGGGCCGCCGATCACCCAAAGGTCGATTCCGCGCTCGGCCAGCATTCGGGCGGCCTCGGCGTAGGAGGTCCAGCGCTTACTGGAGCCGACCGCCCCGGGTGCCAGCGCCACCGCCGGTCCCGCGCCCAATCCCTGCGCCTGCCGCCAGCGGGTGACGTCTTCGGTGGATATCCGAAGCTGCGGTGCCGGCCATTCAGGCGGCCGTGCCGCCCCGGCGGGAACTGCCAAGGACGCCTTCCTGTCGATCATACGGGGCAGGGCTCTTTCACCCCAACGCCAGCGGTTGAGCAGCCCGAAACGCGCTTCGCCGACAAAACCCACCCGTTCCGGGATGCCGGCCAGCGCGGGCGCGATTGCCGATTTCCAGGTGCGGGGCATGACGAAGGCCGTTCCATACCCGCGCGCGCGCAATTGCCGGGCGAGACCCCACTGTTGCGTCGGTGCCAGCCGGCTGCGGGGTAGGTCCCAGACCACGCCAGCGCGCACTCCGGGCATATAGTCGACCAGCGGCGCGCAGAGTGTTGTCACCAGCATATCCACCGGTCGATTCGGCCAGCGCTGTTTGAGCACCCGCACCACCGTGTGGCCACGCACGAAGTCGCCGATCCACATGTAGGGAACGATCAGAATGGGCCGGGTATCGTCCGGGTCGGCCATTTCCGGCCCATATGGTGAATCTGTTTTCATATCTTGATCGATGCGCGATCCAGGTTCGATGTTCGGTCCTCGGTATCCGCTCCGACCCGTGAGGTAAAGTTATCTCGCGCGCTGTTTTTCACGGCCCGATCGTCACACGGCAGGCCCACCTAAGTTGCCTCGCGGGCTGGAGTGGGGCAAACCAGTGGGTGAATTTGACATTCGCCACACACTTTGCCGCAAACCCGGCAAGGGACTGCCAAATTCAAAACTCCACTGGAAAACCTTATGGTTGCTAGTGGTCTCTTGATTCTAACATTTGCAAAGAACGCCTGCCGCGCCGGGATGCAAATGTTAGAACTACCATTAAGAGTCGCAGATCCATGACGGGGACATCATGCTGCTGGTGACCGGGGGCGCCGGTTTTATCGGATCGAATTTCGTTGCCGCGTTGAACGACGCCGGGCGCAGCGATGTGGCGGTGTGCGATGTGCTGGGACATGACGGCAAATGGCGCAACCTCGCCAAGCGGCAGCTTGCGGATATCGTTCCACCCGAGGAATTGATGCGTTGGCTGGACGGCCGTCGTCTGGACGCCGTCTTTCACCTCGGCGCGATCTCCGAAACCACAGCGACCGATGGCGATCTCGTCATCGAGACCAACTTCCGGCTGTCGCTCCGATTGCTCGACTGGTGCACGTCGACCATGACGCCTTTCATCTATGCCTCGTCGGCGTCAACCTACGGCGATGGCGCGCAGGGCTTTCGCGATGATCAATCGTTGTCCGCGCTGCGAGCGCTCCGGCCGATGAATCTCTACGGCTGGAGCAAACACCTGTTCGACATGGCCGTTGTGGACCGCGCCGCCAAAGGTGGTGCTCTGCCGCCGCAATGGGCTGGTCTGAAGTTCTTCAACGTGTTCGGACCAAATGAATATCACAAAGGCTCCATGATGAGCGTGCTGGCGCGCCGCTTCAGCGATGTGAAAGGCTGCCGCCCGGTGCAGTTGTTCAAGTCGCACCGTGAAGGCATCGCCGATGGCGATCAGCGCCGCGACTTCATTTACGTCGACGACGTCGTTCGTGTGATGATGTGGTTGTTTGCGACGCCTTCGGTCAACGGTCTTTTGAATGTGGGAACTGGCGAGGCGCGCAGCTTTCGCGATCTGATGATGGCGGCCTATGCCTCGCTTGGCACGAAGCCGAATATCGAATACGTCGATATGCCTGAACAGATTCGCGGTGCTTACCAGTATTTTACGCAAGCGGATATCGAGCGCTTGCAAGGCGCTGGTTACAACGGAGGCTTCACGCCTTTGGAGGAAGCCGTCGATGCCTATGTCAAAGGCTATCTCGATCGCGACGATCACTTTCGCTGACGCGCTGGAGCATGACCCGAAAAGTGGAAACCGGTTTTCGGATAAGATCATGCTCGACCGAAGGATGGGCTTGGGTCCGGTTGATGCGATTGCATCAGACCCCAGTAGCAGGTGAAGGGTTTTGATGATCGATTTTGACGACTTGTCGAATGCCTTTTCCGGCCAGACGGTCCTATGTGTCGGCGATCTCATGCTCGACGAGTTCGTGTACGGCGAAATTTCGCGGATTTCGCCGGAGGCGCCAGCCCCGGTCATCGCGGTTCAGCGGAGCGAAACCAACGTCGGCGGGGCCGGCAATGTGGCGCGCAATATCGCAGCGCTCGGTGCGCGCTGCATCTTCGTTGGATTGGCGGGTGAGGATGACGCAGGCGAGAGGCTCCGGGCCACGCTTTCGCGGGAACGCCTGATCGAACCATTGTTGATTTCGGATCCGGCGCGACCGACGACGCGCAAGGTCCGCTTTGTTTCGGAGCATTTTTCGACCCACATGCTGCGAGCCGATTGGGAAATGGCCGTCCCGGCGTCTGGGGCAGTGGAGCAGACCTTGATCGATGCCATTTTGCCGCAACTGCCACGCGCCGACATCGTATTGTTGTCCGACTATGCCAAGGGAGTGTTGACAGCGCGGGTAATTCGCGACGTCATCGATGCCGCACGCCGGCTTGGCAAGCGCGTGATCGTCGATCCGAAGAGCGCGAATTTCAACATCTATCGCGGCGCGACGTTGCTCACGCCGAACCGCAAGGAGTTTGCGGATGCGACTCGCACCCGCGCCGACGATCAGCCGAGCATCGCGGCAGCGGCTCGCGAAATGATGCGGCTCGTCGATGGCGAGGCCGTGCTGGTGACGCAAAGCGAACACGGCATGACGCTGGTGCCGCGTGAGGGTGAGGTCATCCATGTTCCCGCGCACACCGTCAAGGTTCGCGACGTGACGGGCGCCGGCGATACCGTCGTCGCCACGCTCGCGGTTTCGCTTGCCGCGGGCGCAGATTGGGAAACCGCGCTGCGGACAGCGAGCGCCGCTGCAGCCGTTGCTGTTGGCAAAAGCGGGACCGCGATTGTCACACTCGCGGAACTGCGCCGCAATATTCTGCCGCCGGCCTCTCTGGCCGCCGAAGAGAAAATCGCGCAATCGACGATCAACCTTGACCAACACCTGACGGCGTGGCGTGAGCAAGATCTGCGAATTGGCTTCACCAATGGCTGCTTCGATATTCTGCATCCCGGTCACGTCAAGGTGTTGACCGGAGCGCGCGCTGCGTGCGACCGGCTGATCGTAGGATTAAACAGCGATGCGTCCGTGATGCGGCTGAAAGGCGAGGGCCGTCCGATCCAGAATGAGCGGGCGCGCGCAGAAGTTCTGGCTGCGCTCGAGGCTGTCGATCTCGTTGTGATTTTCGAAGAGGACACGCCAATGAACCTGATCGAGCGAATCCAGCCGAATGTGCTCGTCAAAGGCGGAGATTATTCTCTAGAGCAAGTCGTCGGTCAGGAGCTAGTTACTGCACGAGGCGGGGAAGTGGTGCTGATCGATACTCTGAAAGGATTCAGCACGACGTCGCTGGTGAAGCGCGCAGGGGGCCAGGCATGAGAACAGCCTGGTTCGACCGGTGCGTTTCCGCATCCTAGAGCCGTTCCGCTTTGGCGGAATCAAAAGCGAAATGCTCTAGGATTTCGATCTGACGCGTTTTCTTCACGCGAATCGGTATCCACTTCGCTCGAAAACACTATAATGCTATCTGGACGACACATGAACTTCCGCCAAAAATTCACGTTCCGAAACGCTTTGATCTCGCTGCATGATCTGATCACGGTCGTGGCAGCTCTGTTTGTGAGCTGCTATTTCCGTTTTGAGGTTCCTGATTTTGCCGCTCGCCTGCCGCTGCTCATCAAGGCGCTTCCTTACTTTCTGGGCATCTCTGCGGTTGTCTTTTATGTCTTCCATCTGACCACGGCAAAATGGCGTTTCTTTTCACTTCTGGACGCCCTCAATATCGTCAAAGCATCCTCGCTTCTGGCGCTTGTCATTCTGGTTTGCGACTATGTCGCCATCGCTCCGGAGTTTTACGGTGCGTTCTTTCTCGGGAAGAAAACGATCATACTCTACTGGCTGTTACAGATATTTCTGCTGGCGGCCACGCGCTTTACCTATCGATATTTCCGCTACAGGCGAACACTGATTCACGCAAAAGCCAACGATGCGGCCCCGGCGATCGTCGTCGGTCGTGCTGCGGATGCTGAAATTCTTTTCCGCTCGGTCGAGAGCGGAGCGGTCAAGCAAGTGCGTCCTGTCGGCCTGCTGTCGCCGTCGCCGGCCGATATCGGCCAGACGATACGCGGCGTTTCAGTCCTGGGCGGAGTGGACGAACTCGAGGACGTGATAGCGGACATCGCAGAGCGGCAGGGGCCGATCAAGCGTATTATCATGACGCCTTCAGCTTTCGAGCCCGATGCCCAGCCGGAAGTGGTGCTCGCCCACGGCCGCAAACTAGGCATCAAGGTAAGCCGGCTGCCCTCGCTAGGGGAGGGAGGGGAGATTCCGCGCCTGACGCCGGTCGCCGTTGAAGATCTTCTGCTTCGTCCAAGCCGTACCATCGACTATGAGCGGCTCGAAGGGCTGATCAAGAACAAGTCGATTGTCGTGACCGGCGGCGGTGGATCGATCGGGTCCGAAATCTGCAAACGTGCTGTAACGTTCGGTGCGAGCCGTCTGCTGATCGTCGAAAATTCCGAACCCGCGCTGTACGCGATCGTGGAAGCACTGGGCGACAGCAGTCGGACCGCTGTGGTGGAAGGCCGCATTGCCGACATTCGCGATCGCGAGCGGCTGATGCGCTTGATGAACGAATTCAAGCCCGACATCGTGTTTCATGCGGCTGCGCTCAAGCATGTTCCCATTCTCGAGCGGGACTGGGGCGAGGGCGTCAAGACCAACATTTTCGGTTCAGTCAACGTCGCCGATGCCGCGCTGGCATCGGGTGCCGAATCCATGGTGATGATCTCCACCGACAAGGCGATAGAGCCGGTGTCGATGCTCGGGCTGACCAAACGTTTTGCCGAGATGTATTGTCAGGCGCTGGATCGCGAGCTGGCGGCACGTGCGGCCGGCAAAGTTCCGATGCGGCTGATTTCAGTCCGTTTCGGCAACGTGCTGGCGTCGAACGGATCGGTGGTGCCGAAGTTCAAGGCGCAGATCGAAGCCGGCGGTCCGGTGACAGTCACGCATCCGGACATGGTTCGCTACTTCATGACGATCCGCGAAGCCTGCGATCTCGTTATTACAGCGGCCAGCCATGCGGCGATGCCGGAACGACATGATGTATCGGTGTATGTCCTGAACATGGGCCAGCCGGTGAAGATCGTCGATCTTGCCGAACGGATGATCAGCCTGTACGGCTTGCAGCCTCACCGCGACATCGAGATTGTTTTTACCGGGGCGCGGCCGGGCGAAAGATTGAACGAAATTCTGTTTGCGAATGAGGAGCCGACGATCGAGATCGGCTTGCCGGGGATCTTGGCGGCAAAACCGAACGAGCCGCCGATGGACACGGTTCGCGAGTGGGTCGCGGTTCTAAAGGAAGCCGTCGCGAGCGAGAACAAGCTGGCGATCCGATCGATCCTGAAAGATGCCGTGCCGGAGTTCGGCGCGCATGCCGCGCAAACCTCGCCTCTCGCACCCGATATGTCGCGATGAACCGCTGCGTTATTCGGCACTCTCGATTGAGGGCGATCCTTTCTGACTTCTTTCGCCGCTGAAAATCCAGACGAGTCCCCCGAGCGCGCCTACGACCAAAAACACCGCGCCGTACAGCAGCGAGACATTGACGCCTTCGCTAGTCGCCAGTCCGGCATATCCGAAAGTCAGGGCCATGGACGCTTCGCGCACGCCCCAGCCGGCGATCGAGATCGGCAGCATCGTAATCAGCATAACCGGTGGAACAAGCAAGAAAATCTCGCTGAAAAGGATTGGCGCGGCGATTGCCTTCACAACGCACCATGCAATCACCACGGCGAGGATATGGATGAGCAGCGACAGAAACGCAATCTTCGACCAGCGCTCTCGATTGAAGATGGCACGGTTCGTGATGATCGAGCAGGCACGAAGATGGTGCACGGCCCGGATACGTCCGAGCCAGTGCCAATGCAATCTACCGAGAAGCAGGAAACCACCGGCGGCTGCGAGCGCGACAAGATCGACGAACAGCAATGCGAGCCGGCCTTGGGGATCGCCGATCAGACGGTAACTCCACGGCAGACTCGCTGCGATCAGCAGGGCAAGCGCAATCAGGCCAATCGCGCGGTCGACGAAGATCGAATAGGCCGCTGCTCGCCAACCGGCCGGACCTCGTCCGACCAGCCAGAGCCGCATGGCGTCGCCGCCGATAGATGAAGGCAGGGTCTGGTTGAAAAACGAGCCGATCATGCAGTAGCGCACCGCCTGTGCGACCGAGAGGCTGGCGCCGCAGTCGGCGCTGATTTCACGCCACCGCATGGCGCTGGCGAACACCTGCAATAGCGTTACGGCAATGCCGAGCGCGATCCAGCCGGCGCTGGTGAAACCAAGGCGCGAGAGGAGGTCAGAGATATCGACCTTGCGGAGCGCTAGGTAAAGCAGGGCAGCCGAAATCAGTATTTTTGCCGTTGAAAGCAGAATTTGGCGCATTGCGCTTGTCTGTGCCGAGGTTAAGTTGGCCATCGGGCTCTTCGGGACAAAGTGGACGTCTTGTCTTGGTATGGTTTTGGATTGCCTCTGGCAATAGTCGTGCACAGCGGAGTATTGCGGTCCTGCGATGCCATGGATAACGAGGCAGGGCTACCCCGTGGGCCGCGGCTCACAGTTCCTGAGGAGTGAAATTGTCGGATTATCCGATATTGGTTACCGGCGCGGCGGGTTTCATCGGATTTCACGTCGTCGGCCGACTCCTGAAGCAGGGGCATCGGGTTGTCGGCATTGACAGTCTCAACGATTATTATGATCCTGCACTCAAGGATGGCCGGCTCGAAATCTTGCGCAAGGATTCACACTTTCGTTTTGTCAAAGCCGACCTGGCCAATCGTGAGGCGACGGCCGCATTGTTCGCTGAACACCGCCTTTCGGTCGTGCTCCATCTCGCAGCCCAGGCGGGCGTTCGCTATTCATTGCAAAATCCCCATGCGTACGTCGATTCCAACCTCACGGCTTTTGCGAATGTCCTAGAAGGATGTCGGCACGGCTCCTGTCCTCACTTGCTGTTTGCTTCATCGTCCTCTGTTTACGGTGCAAACACAAAGCTTCCTTTTTCCGTTCATGATAATGTCGATCACCCCGTCAGCCTCTATGCGGCGACGAAGAAGTCCAACGAACTCATGGCGCACGCCTATAGCCACCTCTATCGGATTCCGACGACGGGCTTGCGTTTCTTCACGGTCTATGGCCCGTGGTATCGACCGGACATGGCGCTCTACAAGTTCGCCGACGCGATCGTCGGAGGACAGCCGGTCAAGCTGTTCAATCATGGCAACATGCAGCGGGATTTTACCTACGTCGATGACGTGGTGGAAGCCGTTGTCCGCCTGATCGATCATGCTCCACAGGCTAATGCGAGTTGGTCGGGCGATGCTCCCGATGCAGGGACCAGTTCGGCTCCATGGCGAATCTATAATATCGGCAACAACAAACCGGCAGAGTTGATGAGCGTCGTCACCCTTCTGGAGAAAGCTCTCGGACGATCCGTGCCAAAGGAGCTGCTGCCGATGCAACCCGGCGACGTACAGGCAACTTTTGCTGACATCGATGATCTTGCCCGTGACGTCGGTTTCCGTCCCTCGACTTCACTGGAAGATGGTATTCATCGTTTTGCAGCCTGGTATTGTCGTTATCATCGGGTCAATTAGTGCGGCCGTCGGGGTTTGCGTGATCCGATTGAGTGCCTTTCATCGTACGGTTTTCCTCGTTCCTTTGATCCGGGTTCGCATCAAGATGGCTGCCAGCGTCTGATCCAACTGCGTTGAAACAGACTCTGGCCTTAACTTTTTGATTGACATGATCTTATCCGAAAACCGGTTTCCACTTTCGGGATCATGCTCTAAGGGTCTGCGAACGTCGGAATTGGGATGGACAAATCAGCATACGGAGATGGTCCTGTGAGTGAGCGTATCGTCCCGCTCATCATGTGCGGCGGTGCGGGAACCCGGCTGTGGCCGGCCTCGCGAGAGGGGCGTCCGAAGCAGTTTCTGCCGTTGTTCGGGCCGCGTTCGACGTTTCAGGATACGCTGCGACGGGTGTCCGATCCCTTGCTGTTCGAGCGGCCGATCGTGGTCACCAACGCCGCCTACCGTTTCATGGTGCTTGAACAACTCGCTGAGATGGGGCTTGAAGCGGACATTCTGCTGGAGCCGGCACGGCGCGATTCGGGGCCGGCGATCGCTGCGGGGGCGATCTTCGCGCAGATGCGTCACAGTGAAGCTGTCGTGCTCGCGCTCGCCGCAGATCACGTTGTCCGCGACACCGAAGCGTTTGTCTCCGCCTGCCGCCAGGGATTAGCTGCCGCCAATGGTGGCCGCATCGTGACTTTCGGCGTTCGGCCACAGCGGCCGGCGACCGAATACGGTTATATCAACCCTGGCGCGGCGATTGCGGGCGCGGTGCGAGTGGTAACGACGTTTGTCGAAAAGCCCGATCCGCAAACCGCCGCCAGTTACCTTGAGGCGGGGTATCTCTGGAACAGCGGCAACTTCATGTTCCGCGCAGCGGTTCTTTTGGATGAATATCGCAATGTCGATCCGGACAGCGTCGCCGCGGTGACCGATGCGGTATCCCATGCTGGCCGGGATCTTGGTTTTGTCATGCTCGATCCGGAGGCATTTTCGAGGGCGCAAGCAATTTCGATCGATTACGCCGTAATGGAAAAGACCGCTCATGCGGCCGTGGTGCCGGTTGATTGCGGCTGGTCAGACGTCGGATCGTGGCATGCGGTTTGGGAGTTGTCGGACAAGGACGGTCAGGGCAATGCGGCGCAGGGGATCGCCGTGTTCGAAGATTCCCGCAACTGCAATGTCGCGACCGATAAAGCACTGGTCGCGCTGGAAGGTGTCGACGATCTCGTTGTGGTAGCGACGCAGGACGCCGTGCTGGTGTCGCGTCAGAAGGACGCCAGCGGGCTGAAACGTCTGGTGGCGAAGTTGAAGGGCCTTGCGCCGCAGGTCACGGAAGAACATCTGCGGGTCCATAGGCCCTGGGGTGCTTACCAGTCGATCGACAGGGGCGAGCGGCATCAGGTCAAGCGCATCACCGTGAAGGCCGGCGACCGGCTGTCGCTGCAAAAACATCACCATCGCTCGGAGCACTGGATCGTGGTGCGCGGCACGGCGAGGGTGACGGTCGATGACGTTGTCAAGATCGTGCACGAGAACGAATCGATCTATATCCCGATTGGAGCCGTCCACCGGCTGGAGAACCCGGGCAAGATTCCCCTCGAACTGATCGAAGTGCAGACCGGCAGCTATCTTGGCGACGACGATATCGTTCGGATCGAGGATGATTATCGGCGAAACTGAGCTACGGCTCGGGCGCCGAATCGGCTAATCTGTGGACACACTGTGGATACACTGTTGCCCTATCCAAAGGTGTTGTTCTTCGTTCGGCCGGCCACAATGTTATGTAATTCTTTGAATCAAAACGTGTTGGGATTGTTATTCCTCTAATCGCCTCTTTCGTTATGGCGTGCTAGGGAGAACGCGCGGTCGGGTTCGGGGGTGCCTAGGCTGTCGCTTTTTTTGGGGTACCTGATGAGTTCTAAGCCATCTGCACTGAAGCCATCTGCACTGAAGCCATCTGCACTGAAGCCATCTGCACTGAAGCCGCCTGCATTGAAAAATGCAGCGTCGGAGCGCTTGCTGCGCGTCGGTGTGATCGGCGCGGGCGTCATGGGCAGCAATCATGGCCGTGTACTGGCCGGTCTTCCGGGCGTTAGGCTCGTCGGCATCGTTGATCCCTTGCCCGGGCACCGTGCCCGTGCGGCCGAGATGACCGGGTGCCGAACCTTCGGGACATTCGATGAGCTACTCGCCGCTGGCGTCGACGCGGTGACTATCGCTGCGCCGACACATCTTCATTGTGAACTCGCGCTGGCTTGTATCGCACGCGGCGTTCATGTTCTGGTCGAGAAGCCGATAGCCTCGACGGTCGAGGAGGGATTTAAGATCGTCGCAGCAGCGCACCGTGCTGGTTTGACTCTGATGGTCGGCCATGTCGAGCGCTTCAACCCGGCGGTCGCCGCCATCAAGCAGGCGATTAGGGGCGAGGATATTCTCTCGATCGCGATCACGCGTGTCGGGCCATTTCCGCCGCGCATGTCGAATGTTGGTGTTGTGATCGACCTCGCCGTGCATGACATCGACCTGATCCGCTGGTTTACAGAATCCGAAATCGTCGACGTCCAGCCCCAACTCTCCTGTGCGGTTGCCGAGCGGGAAGATATCGCACTGCTTCAGTTCCGGACCGCATCCGGCGTGCTCGCGCACATCAATACGAACTGGCTGACGCCGTTCAAGGCTCGCAACGTTACGGTCGCAACCCGCGGCAAGTACGTGATGGGTGATCTGCTGACTCGCCAGGTCACGGAATGTTTCGGTTTCCAGCCGGACGGCAGTTACTCCATGCGGCACCTTCCGGTAGGCCACGATGAACCCCTGCGCGCTGAACTGATCGCGTTTGTCGATGCGGTGCGTTCGGGCAAAGCTCCGGCCGTGGGTGGCGCCGAAGGCGTCGCCAGTCTCGCGATCGCGATCAAGTGCCTGCAAGACCAGTCTCCCGTCGCTCCGCCGGTGCAGACAGCGCGCCGCGCTGCCGGCTGATAGCCTGGAGCACAGAATGCAGCAGCATATGCCTTCACAGGCGATTTCATTCATCGACGTCGCCGAACAGCGCCGTCGCCTGGGTAAACGTATCGATGACGCGATAGCTCGTGTCCTGACGCATTGCCAGTTCATCAACGGTCCCGAGGTCGCACGTCTGGAGGCCGATCTTGCGGCTTTCAGCGGCGCGAAGCATGTGGTGGCCTGCGCGAGTGGCACCGATGCGCTGTTGATGGTGCTGCTGGCGAAGAAAGTCGGCCCTGGCGATGCGGTGATCTGCCCGACATTTACATTCTGTGCGACCGGCGAGGTCGTGGCGCTGCTCGGCGCGACGCCCGTGTTTGTCGATGTTGACGAGACAACCTTCAATATCGACATCGCTTCGCTCAAGAACGGCATCGCCGTCGCGAAAAGGCAGGGTCTCAAGCCCCGGGCTATCATCCCCGTCGACCTGTTTGGTCAGCCCGCCGATCATGATGCGATTGCGGCGGTTGCTGCGGCCGAGAATCTGTTCGTTTTGGACGACGCCGCGCAAAGTTTTGGCGCGACCTACAAGGGCCGGCGGTTGGGTACGTTCGGCCTTGCGACCGCGACCAGTTTCTTCCCCGCCAAGCCGCTCGGCTGCTATGGCGACGGCGGAGCGATCTTCACCGATGATGCCGAACTGGCGGAAACGTTGCGCAGCGTGCGTGTGCATGGTCAGGGATCTGACAAGTACGACAACGTGAGGCTGGGTCTCACGGGCCGCATCGATACTGTGCAGGCGGCGGTCTTGATCGAAAAGCTCAAGATATTCCCTGACGAGATTGCGGCGCGGGATGCAGTTGCCAGGCGCTACAATGAAGGGCTCGGGCAGGTTGCGATCGTGCCGCGCGTCGCACCGGATTGCACCTCGGTATGGGCGCAGTACACCATCCGGCTGCCGAATGGGGGCCGTGAGGCGCTGGCATCGACGCTAAAGGCGCAAGGCATTCCGACCGTGGTCTACTATCCGAAGTCGCTGCATCAGCAGACCGCCTACCGAAGTTTCCCGGTCGCCGCCGGCGGCCTTGCCGTCAGCGAAAAGCTGTCGACCGAGGTCATCAGCCTGCCGATGCATCCCTATCTGGATGAATCGACCCAGGACAGGATCATCGAGGCTGTGCGCGCCGCGCTTGCGAACTGATTTCGCCGTTTTGCGCCGCAAGGCGGTCCTGTAGAAACGCCGGATGCTTGGACGTATTTTTACCGTCGGCGGATATACGCTGCTCTCGCGGCTGACGGGGTTTGCGCGCGACATCATGCTCGCGGCAATCCTTGGCGCCGGGCCTGTCGCGGATGCTTTCTTCGTGGCGCTGCGATTGCCGAATCATTTTCGGGCGATTTTTGCCGAAGGCGCTTTCAACGCTGCGTTTGTGCCAGCTTACGCGCATGTCTCTGCCAGCGGTCCTGCTGCCGCAAAATTGTTCGCCAGCCGCATCTTCACCCTGTTGTTGCTGTCGCAGGTGATTTTGCTGGTGATCGCATGGCTGTTCATGCCGCAGGTCATCGCATTGCTGGCACCCGGCTTCGCTGATGACCCGATACGCGGCGAGCTCGCCATTTCGCTGACCCGGATCACCTTTCCTTACCTTCTTCTGATCACGCTGGTGACGCTGTACGGCGGAATGCTGAACGTCGTCCACCGCTTTGCCAGCGCGGCCGCGGCGCCGATCTTCCTCAATTTGTCAATGATGTTGGCGTTGGCGCTCGCGGCCTTTTTTCCGAGCGCTGGACACGCGGCGGCCTGGGGCGTGTTACTCTCGGGTTTCCTGCAATATTTTTTGTTGGCGGCCGACGCCGCGTGTCACGGCCTGATGCCGCGGCTGACACGTCCAACGCTCGACGCCGACGTGCGTGGTTTCTTTCGCGCGCTTGGACCTGCAACCGTGGGCTCCATGGGAACGCAACTGGCGATGTTTGCCGATACTATCATCGCCACCTTTCTCCCGGTCGGCGCGCTGTCGGCGCTGTATTACGCCGATCGGCTTAATCAATTGCCGATCGGGGTGATCGGTATCGCCATCGGCACTGTGCTGCTGCCGGAAATGTCGCGGCGGATCACGGGCGGTGATCTTGCAGGTGCAATGGCATCGCAGCGCCGGGCGTTCGATTTCACGTTGCTGTTTTCCGTGCCGTTCGTGGCCGCCTTTCTGACCGTCCCCGATGTGGTCATGCGGGCGATGTTCGCGCGCGGCGCTTTTTCCGCGGCGGATGCGGCGGCGGCCGGCGCGACGCTTGCCGCCTACGCGGTGGGCCTCATCCCCTTTGTTCTGATCCGCAGCGCGGTCGCCACGTTCTACGCGCGCAAGAATACCGCGACTCCGGTGAAAGCCTCGCTCACCGGGCTCGGAGTCAATCTCGTGCTCAAGGTGGCATTGATGGGCTCGCTGGCGCAGGTCGGTCTGGCGCTCGCCACCGCGGTCGGGGCCTGGATCAATCTTCTGCTCGTGATCGGATTTGCGATGCGGGCAGGATACTTCGAGGTCGATCGGGTATTGCGAGTCTCGCTCGTCAAATTTCTGATCGCGGGCGCGGTGCTCGCAGCGGCGCTGTGGTTCACCGCGCGCTTCGCCTCTGGACAGTTTGCGGATTGGAGCGCGATGCGCGACGAAGCGGTGCTCGGATTGCTGATGATCGTCGGAGCCTTCGTTTATACCGGCGCGATTTTGTTGCTGTTCGGTCCGCGCTGGTTGAGGTCTTTGGTGCGGGTCTAGTCTCCGATTCCGACAGTTGCTCGAGCATTGCGCTCGGTAGTGTTCCGCTGCAGTATCTTGGTAATCGGGGAACATAGCTGGAGATCCCATGGCTCCCGTAAAGTTCGGCATAGGCCAAAGCGTTCGGCGCCAGGAAGATGATGCCCTTATTCGCGGCAAGGGGCGCTATACCGACGATCACACGCCTTCCGATGCGCTGCACGCGCTGATGCTGCGCTCACCGCATGCTCATGCAACATACAGGATCGATGCCTCGCGCGCTCGCGGCTTGGCGGGGGTGGCCCTGATTCTCACCGCAGCCGATGTCGGCGATCTCGGGGGCTTGCCCTGCCAGTTCAGTTTGCCTGACCAACCCTTCACCGCGCCGCCGTATCCCATTCTGCCGAAGGACGAGGTGCGGCATGTCGGTGATGCCATCGCTTTCGTTGTCGCCGATACGGTCGAGCACGCACGCGACGCGCTCGAGGCGATCGAGGTCGGATGGACGCCGCTTGCTTCGGTTGTTGGCGTCGCCAATGCCGTGAAAGACGGTGCGCCTCAGGTCTGGCCGGATAACGCCGGCAACGTTCTGTTCGACGTTTCGCTCGGCGACAAGAAGGCGGCCGATGCCGCCTTCGCCGGGGCGCATGCCGTTGCCGAGATTTCAATCGTCAATCCGCGCGTCGTCACCAACTTTATGGAGACGCGCGCCGCAGTCTGCGAATATGACGCGGGACGCGATCACTTGACACTGACGGTCGGCAGTCAGGGCAGCCATCGCCTACGTGAGATCCTTTGCCGGTCCGTGCTGAAGATACCGATGGAAAAGATGCGCGTGATCTGTCCCGATGTCGGCGGCGGATTCGGCACCAAGCTGTTTCCTTATCGCGAATACGCATTGATCGCGGTCGCCTCGAAAAAACTTCACAGAACAATCAAATGGACGGCAGAGAGGTCGGACCATTTCGTTGGCGACTCGCAGGGGCGCGACAACGTCACGACCGCGCGCATGGCGCTGGCCCACGACGGCAGGTTCCTCGGCATGGACGTCGATCTGATGGGAGATATGGGAGCTTATCTCTCGACCTTCGGTCCGGACATTCCCTATAGCGGAGCCGGGATGCTGCCGGGCCTCTATGATATCCAGGCGTTTCATTGCCGCGTCCGCGCGGTGTTCACCAACACCGTGCCGGTCGATGCCTATCGAGGCGCGGGCCGGCCCGAGGCAGCCTATGTTGTGGAGCGGTTGGTCGATGCCGCCGCGCGCAAGATCGGAATGACGCCGGACGCGATCCGGCGCAAGAACTTCATTTCACCGCAAGCGATGCCGTACCGGACAGCCACGGGCAAGATCTATGACTCCGGCGATTTCGCGATGCACATGAAGCGCGCGATCGAGATCGCGAAATGGCAGGAATTTCCCAAGCGGGCGGAAGCTGCGAAAAAGCGGGGTTTTGTTCGTGGTATCGGTTTGGCCACCTATGTCGAGGTCTGCGGCACCATGGGACGCGAGCGGGCGGACGTACGGCTTGATGCCAATGGTGACGTCACCGTGTTGATCGGTACGCAATCAACCGGGCAGGGCCACGCCACCGCCTATGCGCAGATCATTGCCGATCAGTTTGGGATACCTCCCGAACGGGTTCACCTGATGCAGGGCGACACCGATGTGGTCGCTACCGGTCTCGGCACCGGAGGGTCGAGTTCGATTCCGTCCGGCGGCGTCAGCGTCGAGCGGGCGACCCGCAAGCTCGGCGCGCAGCTCCGCGAGATCGCCTCCGAGGCGCTCGAAACCAGCGCGACCGACCTCGAGATCAGCGACGGTTCGATCCGTATCGCTGGTACGGACCGCTCCGTCTCCTTGGCCGATCTTGCAAAGCGCGCCGACCCATCGAAGCTTACGGCCGACGAGAGTTTCAGCAGCGCCGACGGCACTTACCCGAACGGTACCCATCTCGTCGAAGTCGAGATCGATCCGGCGACCGGAAAGATCGAACTTGTGAATTACGTGGTCGTCGACGACTTCGGCGTGACGTTGAATCCGCTGCTGCTTGCGGGGCAGGTCCATGGCGGCACCATGCAGGGCATCGGCCAGGCGCTGATGGAGCATGCGGTCTATAGTGAGGACGGACAGCTCGTCACCGGGACGTTGATGGATTACGCGCTGCCGCGCGCCGCCGACGGCGTCTCGATCACCTTCGAGACCCACAATGTTCCCTGCGCCACCAATCCTCTCGGGATCAAGGGAGCGGGTGAAGCAGGCGCCATCGGCTCCTGCCCAGCGGTGGTCAATGCCATCATCGATGGCCTGTGGCGGGAGTACGGGATCGACCACATCGACATGCCAACGACGCCCGAGCGAGTTTGGACGGCGATCCGGAACGCTCAGCGGGGCCGGTGAAGACGGTCGAGTCGGAATCCTACTTGGTGACCTGACCCCGGATTTCGCCGCCAGGATGGGCTGCGGTGTGGACGTTGACATAGTACTTGCCGGCAAGGAGATCGGCGGCTTGCGCGTCGGTCAGCGTGGTGCTGCCGTCGGCCGGGCTGGACGTCGCATCGGAGATCGGAACTGCAATGCCCGCATTCTCGCCGGCGGCTGCCGGGCCATGGAAATGGGCGGCCGTCACCGGACCGGTGAGACCCGAATAGGTCAGTTTCCATGTCAGTTTTTTGGACGCGGGATCGTAATTCGCATCGACCGTTCCGGTGCCCTTGCTGGTATTGGCGGGCACTTCGGATGCGCCGTTCAGGGTTGCTTTCAGTTTTTCAGCGGAGGCTTGACCCGCGAACGTGATAGCAGCGGCGAGGGTGAGGGCGGCGAGAGAAATCCCGGCGGTTTTCATCGTTTTCTCCTCATCGTGTTCAGAGTTGGTGCAAATTCAAACGAGGCTTACCGCAGTTTGTTCCCGATACCGGCAGCAGCTACTTCGATCCGAACGCCTTGAAAGTAATAATGGTGTGGGTGTCCTGAATGCCGGGAATGACCTGTACCTTTTCGTTGATGAAGTGACCGATATCGGTGTCGTTATCGACATAGAACTTCGCCAGCAGGTCGTAGTCGCCGGCGGTGGAATAAATCTCGGAGGCGATCTCGGCTTCGGCGAGAGTGTTGGCGACGGCATAGGATTGGCCGAGCTTGCACTTGAATTGGACGAAGAAGGGGACCATCGCGTATCTCCGGAAGGACGAAGCTCCAATATAACGATTTCAGGTCGGGAGAACACCGGTCACGCTTGAGAAAGCACGCCGCGACAGCGCCTGCTTGCCAATCCTGCCGCCTATCCCTGCCGGGCCGCGCTGACTATGCTGGCTTGATTTGATGGCTTACGTGAGAAGACGATGACAGTCCCTATCGCCTTGACCATCGCTGGCTCGGACTCCAGCGGCGGCGCGGGAATCCAGGCCGATCTCAAGACATTCGCCGCGCTTGGCGTCTATGGAGCGTCGGTCATTACGGCGCTGACTGCGCAGAACACGCAAGGCGTCATGGGAATCCACCACGTTCCGGCCCATTTCGTGACCGCGCAGATCGACGCGGTGTTCAGCGATCTCGATGTCGGAGCCCTTAAGATCGGGATGGTCGCTCAAGCCGCCGCGATCGATGCCATCGTCGCCGGCCTGCTGCGCTGGACGCCCGCGCATGTGGTGCTCGATCCGGTGATGGTTGCGACTTCAGGGGGCCGCCTATTGGAGTTTGATGCGGTTGAGGCATTACGGAGAACACTTGCTCCGCGAGCGCAACTGATGACGCCAAACCTGCCGGAGGCCGCAATGCTGCTCGACGAACCCGTTGCGGAGAGCGAAAGCGATATCGTGCGGCAGGGCCAGCGGTTGCTGGAGCTAGGCTGTGCTGCGGTCTTGATCAAAGGCGGGCACATGCATGGTCCCGAAAGCGTCGATTATCTTGTCACCCGCCAAGGAACGCTTCAGCTGGCCGCTCCGCGTGCCACCACGAAAAATACCCACGGCACTGGCTGTTCGCTGTCGTCGGCTATCGCTGCAGGTCTGGCCAAGGGCGACGGTATGGAAACCGCTGTGCGCAAAGCGAAAGATTACATCACGGCGGCGATCGCAGCCGCCGACCGGCTAAACGTCGGTCGCGGCCATGGACCTGTTCATCATTTTCACGGGTTCGATCGCGGCTGATGGTGTCGCCGTCGGATTGTGTCCGTCATTGCTCTGTCATGACGGCATGGTAGCTGCGCTACCATGGGCAGCGACGTGATGAATGAAGGCAATCCAGATCGCCGTTTCCGGGCTCTGTTCATCTCCGACGTCCATCTGGGTGCGGGCGGCTCTCAGGCCGGCCAGCTGCTGGACTTCCTCAAGTATCACGATGCAGAGACGATTTATCTCGTCGGCGATATCATCGATGGCTGGGCGCTGAAGTCGAGCTGGTACTGGCCGCAATCGCATAACGACCTCGTCCAGAAAATGCTGCGCAAGGCGCGCAAAGGCACGACAGTCATTTACGTGCCCGGCAACCACGACGAGTTCCTTCGGTCCTATTACGGAACGCATTTCGGTGGGATCGAGGTCGTCGAGAACGCGATTCATAACGGCGCAGACGGGCGGAGCTATCTCGTTATCCATGGCGATATCTTCGACCTGGTGGTTCAGAACGCACGGTGGCTCGCCCACCTCGGCGACAAAGCCTATGACTTCGCCATCCGGGCCAATCGCATCGTCAACGCGTTCCGCCGCTCGTTCGGATTCCCGTACTGGTCGCTATCGAAATGGGCGAAATTCAAGGTCAAGAACGCAGTGAACTACATCGGCGCGTTCGAGCAGACGCTGGCCGGCGAGGCGCGTCGTCACGGCGCCGACGGCGTGATCTGCGGCCATATTCACCACGCCACGATCCGCGACGAGCAGGGCATCCGCTACATGAACTGCGGCGATTGGGTGGAGAGTTGCACCGCGCTTGCCGAACATGAGGACGGTCGATTTGAGATCATCACATGGGCCGATCCGTTGCGCCATTCGCCGTCTGTGGTGCCTATAAGCGCGCGTGCGGCGTAGATGCGTATACTGATCGCTACCGACGCCTGGCATCCGCAGATCAATGGCGTAGTGCGGACACTGACGATGACTGCCGCCGCCGCCAAGCCGTTTGGCGTCGATATCCGCTTTCTGACCCCGGAGTCGTTCCGGACTGTTGCGCTGCCGGGTTATCCTGGAATTCGCGTCGCACTGCCCGAGCCGACCAGGATCGCCGCGCTGATCGCAGAGGCCAATCCCGACAGCATTCACATCGCGACCGAGGGGCCGATCGGCCTTTTGGTGCGTCGCTATTGTCGCAAGCATGTAAGGCCGTTCACGACGAGCTTCCATACCCGTTTTCCGGATTACATTTCGGCGCGCGCGCCGATCCCCGAAGCCTGGATATGGGCCGCGCTACGCTGGTTTCATAGTGCTAGCCGAGCGGTTATGGCAGCAACCCCAGCGCTTGCGGACGAGTTGCGCCAGCGTGGCTTCCGCAATGTGGTGCTGTGGCCGCGGGGCGTCGACGTCGGCTTGTTTCATCCGCGAGAGACCGATCTCCGCCTGCCGCGCCCGATTTTTCTGTCGGTCGGACGCATTGCGGTCGAGAAAAATCTCGATGCGTTTCTCGGCCTCGATCTACCCGGCACCAAGGTTGTCGTCGGCGATGGACCGGCTCGCGCAACGCTCGAGCGGACCTATCCGGACGCGGTCTTTCTCGGCGCGCGAGCAGGCGAACAACTGGCAGCAACATATGCCGCCGCCGACGTGTTTGTGTTCCCGAGTCGCACCGATACGTTCGGCCTCGTTCTTCTCGAAGCGCTGGCGAGCGGTGTTCCGGTCGCGGCCTTCCCTGCGGCCGGCCCGCGCGATGTCATCGGTGATACTCCCGTCGGCGTCCTCGATGAGGATTTACGATTGGCGTCCCTGGCGGCGCTGAAAATCGCGCCCGAGGCCTGCCTTGAGTTTGCCGCTAGCCGGACATGGGAGAAGTCAGCCCGCGCTTTCGTCACCAATATAGTTGAGGCTTGCGCAGCTGAGACGAGAACGGCAAGTTCTCACATCGCCAACCCGCGTTTCGTCGCCTGATCTTGCAAAGCTGCAATGGGAGACGGATGATCAGGAAAAGAACGCGATCTTTTCCGCTTGAGTCATGCGCCTGAACGGAGCCATCGGATCGGAACGCGGCGTGATTCGCGGGACGATTCCGCTCTCCAGCAGCGAGACGCCGAGTGAAGGTGGCGCGGCAATTTCGGGCGTTGACTCGGTCTCAGAATCAATACGCGCGTCAGAGTGGTCTGCGATCGGCTCGGCAGTTGGCGCTAGCTCGACGGTTTCCGGTCTGTCAATATTAGCATCGTCCGTCGTGGGTTCTTCGAAATCAGGCGCTCCCATTTCGAGCGCGATCATGTCGAGCACCGCGTCGTCGTGCGCTATGTCCTGTTCACTCACTTCGGCGGCGGGTTCGCGTTCGATATGGTTTGCCGTCGTCACTCCATCGGCGGCTGCGATCGGCGCGTCGCGCACAGTAGCGGTGACCGTTTCTGGCTCAACGACAGCAGCTTCCGCCATTGCCTGCTCGTGAGATGCCGCTTCTTCGGGTAGGGTGACGGCTTCGTCGCTCGTCGTCGGGGATTCGGTTTTGAGTGGGGACGGAGAAGCCTTCGAGCTCGGCGAGTCCCACAACCCGTCGAGTGTTGTCTCGATCAGACTGAACGCTGAATGCAGCGTCGCCACGTCGTCTCTGGCGGCAAGCTGTGAATGAGCTTTCTCGATCGCGCCGGCCTGCGACTCGAGGATATCGCAAATACGGCTGTCCCCGCCGATCTCGCGCCAACGCCACGAGATTTCACGAATGATGCGTACGCCATTCTGAATCGGGACGAGTGCATCGTTTATGACCCGCTTGTCGAATGCCGCCATTGTGGCGGTTCTGGCTTCAACGAGACTTCTCCTGATCGCGGTGAGCGCGTTGGGCAATGTGTCGGCGGGCGCTGCCTGTTGTTGAGTCGCGATAGTTTGCTCGATGCGCGCAACGGCATCGAGCACCATCGCAGTGTCGGCGCTGCGGTTGCGCTTGGCGTACTCGGCAAGAAACCACCGGCCTCTCGACGTCTCCATAAAGGCTTCACGAATGGCGTCGAAGTCGGTCTCGCTGAGAGGCGCAGCGCTGGCGGAAATCGGCGACAGGGCAAAAGCTTCATCGGCCATGGCAAACTCGTCGCGTAAATCATTGCGCGTTGCTGTAACGATCAACACGATTCAGCCCGAATCGCAATTGAATTGACGCAATCCGAATCGGAAATCCCCATTCGCCGCGTTCTGGAGAGCAGGTGGTTCGCGGTCGCCCGTGAGCTTGCCGGCGCACCATCCCTGAGAACGTTCCGTGAGAGCCTGCGGGATCAGCCCCAGAGCGCCGCGTCCGGCGGATAGACCGTGCTGCCGTCGTAGCGAAGACCGTTGTCACGGTCGTCTGCCAGCAACAGCGGACCATCGAGGTCGACGAAGCGGGCTTGCTGCGCGATCAGCATGGCGGGCGCCATCGACAGCGAAGTTGCGACCATGCACCCGATCATGATTTCGAAACGCAACGCGCGAGCCGCATCCGCCATGGCCAGCGCTTCGGTCAGACCGCCGGTCTTATCGAGCTTGATGTTGATGGCGTCGTAGCGTTCGCGAAGGCCGTCGAGCGATGCCCGGTCATGAACGCTTTCATCGGCGCAGACAGCAATGGGTCTGCGAATGCGTGCCAGCGCGTCGTCGCTCCCTGCGGGGAGGGGTTGCTCGACGAGTGTGACGCCGGCGGCCTCGCAAGCCGCCAGGTTCCGCTCGAGATTATGAAGCGTCCAGGCTTCGTTGGCGTCGACGATCAGTTCCGATTCGCGAGCCTGCTTGCGCACAGCGGCTATGCGCTGAGGATCGCCGTCGCCACCAAGTTTGATCTTGAGGAGGGGCCGATGCGCGGCTTTGGCGGTCGCTGCCGCCATCGCCTCAGGCGAGCCGAGTGAGATTGTGTAGGCCGTGGAGCGAGGAGAGGGCGTCGGACGATCCAGTAATGTCCATATCCGCCGGCCGTTGCATTTAGCCTCGAGATCCCAGAGCGCGCAGTCCAGTGCGTTCCGCGCCGCGCCAGCTGGCATGGCGGACGCGAGTGATTGGCGATCCAGGCCTGCTGCGAGAGGCTTCTGCATTCCGAGGATGGCAGCGAGAACCCCTTCCGGCGTCTCCCCATAACGAGCGTATGGAACGCATTCCCCGCGTCCGGTGTGGCCACTCCGGCTGATTTCGGCGACGACCACGACGGCTTCGGTTTTGGCGCCGCGGCTGATCGTGAAACTCCCGGCGATCGGCCAGCGTTCGATGCGGCACCGAAGCGTGATTGCGTCGTTCGACAACATTTCCAAATTGACAGGTCCGAATGCAACGCAAGCCGGTCACGTTAGGAGGGATAAATCCGCGAGCCAGCGTCCCCGTGTTGACGTTCCGCTTCATGTCGGCAGAGACCACTGCGCGGAATGTCGGCCAACGATCCCACACTGAACCCGGTTGCGCAAGGCGACCGGTCTGGCGCTGGCCAAACGTTGGCGGCAACGCACGGCTCCCGCGTTGTCGGCTGGCCTTCTAAAGGGGCGGAAGGAGCATGCTGCGTAGCGCGATCTTGTGCCCGCTGCGACCCCTTGAATTGAAAGGGCTGCGATATTCCGGGTGCGATCTGGTCTTCGTCGGTATCAAAAGCCAAGAAACGGAGGTTTAAACCTCCGTTTTTCAGCCGGTGAAGCGCTATGCGAGCCGCCCCGCCGCATGCGCGAGCAAGGTATAGACCAACCCGGTCTCTGATGTCAGATGGTCGCTTATTGCCGAGGGTTCTCGCTCGTCGCGTGCGACCTCGTCCAGCAACCGTTCAAATTCGGCAATGTAGCGATCCGCCGTCTGTTTGAAAGTGCGGTCCGTACGGTATTTGCGGGCCACCTCGTCAAAGGCCTTTTGACCGCCTGGCGTGTAGAGCCGCTTAGTGAAGGCCTTGCGTTCGCCACGCTGATAGCGGTCCCACATCTCGCCGACAAGCTTGCGGTCCATCAGGCGGCCGATATCGAGCGACAGTGAATCCAGCGGATTTACGGGCGCCGTCGGCGGCGCTGGTCGTCCGCGTGGAATGTCGCCGCTTCCGGTATCGGCGCGGTTCAGCAAATCCGAAAGCCAACCGTCACCCTCATCGTCAGCGCCTGGCGGTTTGGCTGGCTGATCGGTGCGGCGAGCTGACTGAATGCCAAGGTCCGGTGTCGGCAGGTTCGATGCACTGCCGTTGTCACGCATACGTGCCACAGGGCGTGCCGTTGCCGCGCTCCGACTGGCAGCGGCCGCCATCACCGGCTCTTCCTCGCGCTGCGAACTTCCGCTGCTGACGACGTCGAACCCATGGCCATGGCGTGCGACGATCCGGTTGAGTTCGGCAAGCGCTTCGATCTGATCCACAATCACTTTGCGCATCTGAGCGGTGCTCTCCGCCGCCTCCTGTGGCATCTCAAGCACGCCGCGACGAAGCTCGCCGCGCGTCGCCTCCAGCTCGGAATGCATCTCGGCCGACATCTGCTTCATGCTCTGCACCAACGCCGCGAAGCGGTCGGCGGACTGCCTGAGCATCGACTCAGATTCCTGGCTCGCCTTCTTGCAAATCTCGCTCATCGATTCCGACGTCAGTCGGCGTTCTTCCTCGGCCGTAGCCCGAACGGCTTCAAACTGACGGTTGATCGCGGCAGATCCTGCGCCGGCGGTTTCGGCCACCACCCGCGCGATATCGCGGGCGCGCTCTTCGGCGGCGGCGAGCGATTCATCGAGCAAGCTCGTAAAACGCGTCAGCCGTTGATCGAAGTCGGTCGTCCGCAAGTCGATTGTTGTCACGAGTGATTCCAGCGCCGACTTACGCTCCTCGACGGAGGAGGTGGCGCTTCGGTTGCTCTGTTCGACTCGCGCTGTAGCTTCGACCAAAATTTTTCCGTGATTCTCAAACTCGGCGGACAAGCCGCCAAGATCATCGAGAGCCTTCGAGGTTTTGGTGTTGAACAACGTCAGTTGATCTTCAAGTGTCTGAGTCGCGAGGCCGCTCTGCGAGGTGACATCCCTCATCGTAGTAACGAAATCGGCGACGCGTGTGACGAGCGTGCGCTCCAGCGAATTGAGATTTTCGTGCGCTCCGGTGAGGACCTCCTGAAGAAGAATATTGCCCTCTCGCAGCCGCTCAAACAGCGCAACTGTATCCGTGCGCAATATCTTGCTGGTCTCCTGCATCTCGGTGACGGCCGCGATGGATGCTTGCCGGGACTGATCGATGGCGGAGTGGGATGCCTCCTCGAGATCCTTCAATGATTTGCTGACCGCGGCCGTTGCTAGCTCGCCCGCGTTGGTGATTGTGCGGACCACGTCAGAGCCATTCGCCGCGATCGATTGCGAGAATGCCTGGCCTCTGGCTTCGATCGACTTGAGGGCGTCGCCGGTAACGCGGCCGATATCGGAGTTGAGTTGATCGGCCTTGCTCCCGAGAGCTTCGATCAGAGATCCCCGTTTGGTGTCGAGAACCTGTGAGAGACGATCCGTCTGCTGCTGAACGTAATTGACGATTTCGTCCGTTTTACCGGTGATCATCGCGCCGAAGCCGCCGCTGGCCGAGAAGATCAAGCGCTCGGCGTCGGTCGAGGCCGACTTGACCTTCATGCTGACTTCGTTCGACGCCGAGACAAGGGCGGTTTGCGCATTTTGCGCACTCGCCTGAATTATCTCGGTGGTATTTGCCGCGGCTGCGTGGAGGGTGCGTTCGATATCCGACGAGATCACTTTGATCTGATTGGCCGAGTCGGCGGAAGCGGTGGTCAGCGTGCTCTGGGCCTGACGTGCACTGCCGAGAAGCGCGGCGGTGGTCTCAGCGCCTACCGTCGTCAGCGTCTGTTCGATCTCGTTCGTAAGCGATTTGACCTGGCTTACGGTATCGGCCGATGTGGTGGTGAGGGTGTTATGGGCTTCGCGTGCGCTGTTGAGAATGGCGGCGGCGGTATCGGCGCTTACTGTCGTCAATGTCCGCTCGATGTCGCTTGCGAGCGATTTGACCTGGCTTGCGGTATCGGCCGACGTGGTGGTGAGGGTGCTCTGGGCTTCGCGTGCGCTGTTGAGAATGGCGGCGGCGGTGCCGGCGCTCACTGTCGTCAATGTCTGCTCGATGTCGCTTGCAAGCAACTTGACCTGACTTACGGCCTCTGCCGACGTGGTGGTGAGGGTGCTCTGGGCTTCGCGTGCGCTGTTGAGTATGGCGGCGGCGGTATCAACGCTCGCTGCTGTCAATGCTCGCTCTATGTCGCTTCCGAGCGATTTGACCTGATTTGCGGCGTCGGCCGAAGCGTTGACGAGTGTGGTTTGGGCCTCCCTCGCACTCGACAGGACAGCGTCCGCGGCCGACGTGCCGGTGGCGGACAGCATGCGCTCAACGTCGGACCCGACAGTCGTGAGCGTGCGTTCGATATCGCTCGCGAGCGATTTCACTTGATTTGCGGCGTCCGATGACGCGGCGACCAGCGTGGTCTGCGCCGCGCGCGCGCCGGCGAGAACTGAATCTGCCGTGTTGGCGCCAGCGGCAGTCAGCGTCCGCTCGATATCGGCTGACAGGGATTTCGCCTGACTTGCAGTCTCTGCGGATGAGTTGATCAGCGTCGTCTGCGCCTCGCGGGCGCTGTTGAGGATGGAGCTGGCAGCCGTCGTTCCGGCGGTGGTCAAGGCGCGCTCGACCTCCGTCGACGTCAGCTGAAGCTGGGCACCCACATCGGTTGAAATCGAAAGCAGGGACTGTTTGGCAGAGCGAGCGCCCGTCTGAATGGTTTCGCTTGTATTGACGATCAGATTGGTCAGCGAGCGCTCCGCATCCTCGACATGCGACTTGATACCGAGCGACAGCTCCTCGGCGCGTGCCAACAGTGTATCGCTGGCCTCGCGCCCGCTCAATTCGAAGCGGCCTGCCACGGCTTCAATTCGCGATCCGAGCAGATCCTCGAATTGCGCGACCCGTGTGTCGATCGCGGTCGCGACAAAGCCCACACGTTCGTCGAGACCTTGATGGATTTCCTGGAACCGCGCTGTGATCGTATCCGCGAGGTAAGCGCTGCGGTCGTCGATGGCTTCAGTTACCCCCGAGATGCGCCCTTCAAGGGCCACGACGGCCTGCGTCGCGCCTTCAGCCAGCGATGTTGTCAGGAGGGAGAGGCGACTTTCGATCGAGCCGATCGCATGAGCGGCGCCATCGGATAGCGACGAGGTGAGGGTGCCGAGCCGGCTGTCGATTGTCTCCGTGACTGATTTTGCACGCGTATCGAAGATTTGCTCCAGTGTTTTCAGGCGGCCGTTGACGGATTCGTCGAACGACTTGATTTTAGCGTCAAACGAAGCATCGAGATTGGTGACGCGCGACTGGAGCGAGGTTTCGAATCTCGCCAGATGCTGATCCAGCGCGGCGCTGATCTCGCCTCCATTGGAAGTCAGCCGTGTATCGAAGGTATCGACATAGTTCCTCATACTCTGTGCGATATCTTCGGTGCGCTGGCCAAGGCGATCGACGATCTCAGCGCCGAAGGTCTTCACCGTGCGATCAAACTCCGAGATGTGGCGAGTGATCAGAGCGCCGAGCGTGCCGCTGTCGCGTGCGAATTTCTCTGCGAGTTCGGAGCCTTGGTCTTTCACCAGTTGATCGAACGCGTTCATCTGAAGGCTAAGCGTGTCGTGCGCGGTTTCGGTTTGAGTGACAACGTTGGCCACCAGTGTGTTGACTGTGACGTCGAGTGCTTCGCTCGCCTTGTCACCGCACGATAGAATCCGGCTTGCCAGCCGGTTGCCGGCCTCATCGATCTTGCTGGCAAGGTCGCCGCCGCGAAGCTCGAGTTCCACCAGCAAGGAATCGCTGGAGTTTTTCAGAGCGTCGTGGACTTGTTCGGTGCGGTCCGAAATGCCTTCGACGATGGATGCCGATTTTTGCTCGAAGTCGCCCGTAATCCGGTCGATCCGATCGTTCAGCATGTCATGGACGCGGTCGGCCAGATCGACGAATTCATCGTGGACGTGACCGGTCTTGAAATTAAGGCTGCTGGTCAAGCGTTCGCTGGCGTCGAGAACGGCGCGTGCGGTCTGGGCGCTGGCTTCCTCAAGGCGGTCGAGCAAGTCGCCGCCCCGTTCGCCGAGCGCAAAAATCATGTTGTCTCCGGCATTACTAAGAGCCGTTGTGATGTGCTCGCCGCGCTCTTCCAACGTACCGGTGATGCCTTTTGCGACATCGTCGACGCGCGAGGCGATGGCATCACTGATCAGCGCGATGTCATGCCGCAGGTCTATCTGGACACCCGAGATCGCATTGCGGACCTGCTCGGCCTGGCCGACGAGGTTGTCCCGCTGATGCGCGATATCCTGAAGCAAGGCGCGAATCCGCACCTCGTTATCAGAATAGGCACGTTCCAGCGCGGCGACCTCGTTGGCGACCAAGGCTTCCAGTTCGCCGGCTCGGGCGATGGCACGCTCGACGCCGTCGCCCATCGCGGCGACTTCGCGCCGGATCGCCTGTCCCACAGTCACCACCGAATCGCTCGCCAAGCCTTCCGGCTCGGAGAACCGGATCGCCACCTGGGCCATCGACTGCGCGATCATGCGCAATTCCTGTCCGCGCCACGCCATATTGGCCAAAAAGTAGAACAGCAGCACAGGGGCGAAAAACACGGCAATCAGACCGGTGAGGGCGAGCGTGCCGCCGCTACCCTGACCAAGGGCAGCCTGAAGCGACGGCAAAAAGCTGATCGTCAGAAGACCGGCGCCGAGAATCCAGATACCGGCGAACAGCGTCGCCAGCGTGTAGATGTTGCGGGAAGGACCGCTCTTTTGGAGTGACTGAAGGATTTGCCCGATCGTTTCACGGTCGTCGTTGGCAGGGCGTCGCGTGAAGTGCGGTCCTTCAGCGGCTTCAAGAATCGATCGATCTGCATGGATGCCGGGCCACTCCTCGCCATGGCCAGCGGGTGGGACCGGCGGGGCGACATCGTGACGGGCCACAGCCTGATCAAGGTCTGCTGCGGATGCCTCACCGATGCTCAGCGCCTCCTGTATGGCGGAGAGAGCGACCTCTGTCGGATCTTTGATTTTCTTGGGATTGTTCGCCATCTCAGTCCACGCCCTCGTGTTACGCAAACCGCAAGTTCGCGTCGCCGCTGCAAGTCCGGTCGCCGACCCGAGCCCCAAGCCGGTCCCAGGCGCGGCAATCGCCACCGCCCGTTGTCGGTCACTTCCCCCCAACATCCTATTGGCTTGGCGTCTCGAATGAAATGGTCGTGATTAACACAATCTTAATCATCGTTAACGGCTGGCGGCGCCGACCGCTCGCGCGGCTCGAAAGTCATGGGGCGGTAGGTCGAAATTGGTCTCCAAACATACGGAAGGTCAGTTTCGTACCTGAAACGTTCCATTAACCAGTTCCATGATTGGTAGGGTCGGATTCTGCGGGGGAACCTCGCCGTCGCAGCGGATGCCCGGATAGCAGCAATGTCGTTTTCTCTTGGACAGGTCGACTGGATGCCGTCGCCACCGTTGGTTCCGGAGGATGGGCCGATCGATTTCGACCATCTCCATCGCATGACACTTGGCGATGACAGTCTTGAACGGGAGGTTTTGGCAATGTTCGCCGGTCAGGCCGCCGAGCTGGCCGCCTCGCTGGCGCAACTTCCGCCGAATGCCGCGATCCTGGCGCACAAACTGAAAGGCTCCGCGCGGGCGATAGGCGCCATTCACGTCGCCGCTGCCGCCGCCGACCTGGAAACCGCGCTTCGCAAGGGTGCCGATTCGGCCGAGCCGCGGGTTACGCTGAATGAAACCGTCAATCAGGTTTGCCAGGCAATTGATGCGATCCTGCGGCGCTCCTGAGGCCACCGGCGGATCCCTGCGAGTCGCCTTTTTGCGCCGACCGCTGGCGTTGGCCCGATCGTTTCGTTATAGGACAGCCGAACTTCCTCATTACCAGTAATCTGTTCGGCAACACGGCACCCTATGACCAAGATCAACTTTGTCGACCATTCCGGCGAAACCCGCACTGTTGACGTCGATAACGGCGCGACCGTCATGGAAGCTGCAATCCGTAACGCCGTTCCCGGCATTGAGGCCGAATGCGGCGGCGCCTGCGCCTGCGCCACCTGTCACGTCTATATCGACGACGCGTGGGCCGAGAAGGTCGGCAAACCGACGCCGATGGAAGAGGATATGCTCGACTTCGGCTACGATGTGCGGCCGAATTCGCGATTGTCCTGCCAGATCAAGGTAAGCGACGAACTCGAAGGCCTTGTGGTTACGGTACCGGAACGGCAGGCTTAAGCGCGTCGCATGGCCGACTGACGCCCGCCCACAAAGCCGCATCTGGCGTGACGCTGGCCGGACGCGGTGCAGGCGCCGCGACAGTTTATGGCTTTCCTCAAACCGGCCGGTTGGTTATAGCGAAGCGAATTTGATAAGCGTTCGCGGGAAGAAACGCGTCAGGAATATCCAGGCAGCGGCGCGGCCGTCGTGCTGGCCCGCGCAAAGATTTCAACGGAAAAAGAAGCTGACATGAGCGAAGCGATCAAGACGGATGTGCTGATTATCGGTGCGGGCCCCTGCGGACTGTTTGCCGTGTTCGAACTGGGGCTGCTCGACATGAAGGTGCATCTTGTCGACATCCTCGACAAGATCGGCGGGCAGTGCGCCGAGCTTTATCCGGAGAAGCCGATCTACGACATTCCCGGTATTCCGTTGGTGACCGGTCAAGGGCTCACCGAAGCCCTGCTGGAGCAGATCAAGCCGTTCAACCCGACGTTCCATCTCAACGAGATGGTGGAGAGCATCGAGAAAATCGGCGATCCCGGATTCCGCGTCACCACCGACGCTGGCCAGGTGTTCGAGTGCAAGGTCGTCGTGGTGTCCGCGGGTGGCGGCTCGTTCCAGCCGAAACGGCCGCCGGTGCCCGGCATCGAGGCTTATGAAAACACTTCCGTGTTCTATGCGGTGCGCAAGATGGAGCAGTTCCGCGACAAGGAGATTCTGATCGTCGGCGGCGGCGACTCCGCGCTCGACTGGACGCTCAACCTGCACCCGCTGGCGAAGCGCATGACGCTACTGCATCGGCGCGACGATTTTCGCGCGGCTCCTCATAGCGTCGAGCAGATGCGCAAGCTGGTCGCCGACGGCAAGATGGATTTGAAGATCGGCCAGGTCACGGCGCTGGAAGGCGCGGACGGAAAACTCTCCGGCGCGCAGGTGAAGGGCAGCGACAATGCGATGTCGACTGTCAGTTGCGATACCATGCTGCCGTTCTTCGGTCTGACCATGAAGCTCGGCCCGGTCGCCAACTGGGGCCTTCACCTTGAGAACAACCTCCTACCGGTGGAGACCGCGTCGTTCGAGACTAACGTTCCGGGCATCTTCGCGATCGGCGACATCAACACCTATCCCGGCAAGCTGAAGCTGATCCTCTCGGGCTTCCACGAGGGCGCGCTGATGGCGCAGAAGGCACATCGCTACGTCTATCCGGACAAGCGGCTGGTGTTCCAATACACGACGTCGTCGTCGAGCCTGCAGAAGAAGCTCGGGGTGAATTGAGGGCGTCGGCTCGCCAACGCGCGACGCCGAAAGCCTCCGGATTGTTCGCGAGAACTCTTGCGGCAAACCCAGGGCAACGGCGTTTTCGCCTCATTCGTTGCGACCGGACGGCGGTTTCGCGGTGGCGGAAACGCGGCAGACGCGCCGTCGCCAAAACGCCGCGCTTATGCGCAAATATTCCTAGATTTCGCCGCGACTGACATGGCTCTGCGGCAGGCGGCGACACGAACTTGCTAGGCAACACGGGGATAGTTTTCCCCGGTGACGGATCGCCGCATCTGGAGCAGTAGCGGCAACAAGGTCGTCGACTTGCCGAGCCTGCCGTTGCGGCGAGTGAATTGAGACCAAGGAATTATTGTGCGTTGCTCGACTTTGCTAAATGGCCTCTATCGACTTTAACTCATTTCGCGACCGGACAAGTAGCTGCTTGGTTTGCCTATTCCGAATGATCACGTAATCGGTCGTGATCGCGACTAGTTGCCATTCCTTTTCGTCGTACCGCGCATCCTCGAACTGCAATGTCCTCGTGGGCGAGCCGGTGGGAGGTTGATTTAGGCGCTGAATTTCGCGAACTGCACCGGTCAGCGTAGAGACAAAGCTGAAGTAGACGAAGCCCAGCGCCATATAGGCTTTCAAAGGATTCTCAAATATAGCAACGCTCGCTCTGGCTATTGCGAACACGCCGACGTAGACGAGCGCGCCAAGCGCGGCAGTGTCGTCGATGTAGCCGAGCCGAACGTATGTGATTACTGCGGCAACAAGCGCCGAAATGCCTGTGAAATGGTAGATAAATCTCAGTCGCTTTGCTTGAGAAGAATTTGTTTGCAACTCCGTTTGCTGAACCGAATACGAGTTCGCCGTGGCGACTAAACCATAAGTTAAAATTGCAGATAGAATACCTCCGACCATAACTTGTCCTGTTAGGTTGAGGCTGGTCGTCAGGTAGTCGGCAATGCCGAAGTAATTCTGGAAGGGAAAGCCAAAATAGGCTCCAAGAATGAAAATTCGAGTGTATCCTAAGAATAGCAGAAGAGCGCCACAGAGCGTGGCCAAAGAGGTCAAGTCGGAAAGCGCGAAGTCGATTTTAATGTAGCTTGCTCGCGCAAAGCTAAGTTTGAGTTCTCTAACCCATTCGGCCAAGAACTTCTGAATGGCTCTCGCCTTGGTTTTATCATTCAATGGTTTCGGCAATCGGTCGAAGCGAACTTTAGACCGCCAGTAGTTCACGCTGGCAGGTTCTTTCGTCCGAACCTCCATCTTTTCAATTTCCTTCGACGCTGCGAAGCACACATAGTTGTAGAGGTTTGCATACTTCTCAAGTATCGGTGCGAGGTGGTGCTCTCCTGCAAAGTCTAGTGCGCGCCGCTCGTCGGCTTTGTTGACGTTGCGCGTAAACCAGTATGCATGCGGAATGCGGAGGATCAGCAGTTCGCACTTGCCAAACTCGCCGCGCTCATAAACCGCTCGTCTGAGATAGTAGTCGGTTGCGTTGTTAATCTCGCTGGCGAGCGGCGATTCCGTGTCAATTAGTTTGCCCTTGGCGGCAACAGTCCAGCATTCGATAAAACAGGCAACTTCGCAGTTCGAAAGAATACGCTGGAAATACGACTGACGCCGTCCAATCGCGAAAAATGACAGCCAAACGAGTGGCATGAGGACGACAACCACAATGCGATAAAAGTTCAACCGCTGCAGTCTTTCGGTCCACGCCTTTCGGTCGAAAAGCGAATGCATTGCTCCCTCTATGTCGTCTAATTGTCCTCTGCGCCGAAGCGAGAAGCCCGGCGCAGAGCCGCATTCTTCTGTCGGACACTGGACGACAGCATGCTGACTAGCTTACCTACAGTGAGCACTAGGATTAAAAAAATGTAGTGGCACGAGCACAACCGGAATCGTCATCGCGAAGGAAGATGTCGCCCTCATTCCGATGATGCGAAGCACCCTGGGCCATCTTGTCCACGTGCTATTGATCCGGTTGCATCGGCGCTGGCGGGGTGGGTGCTGGCGACGTTGGCAACGCCAACGGCGGCAGCGGTTCGCCTGTCACATTGCTTCCATCGGCGGCGTTGAGATGCAGTTGCGCCTCGGCCGCCGGCAGCGTGGCGTCCGCCATCGCGGCATGACCCTCGGCGGTTGGATGGATCGCGCCGCCGTACACCGCGGAGAGCAGTCCCCATGTCGCGTCATGGATGTCGGAGGGCTGCATCGATGAAGACTGCGCTTGCGGGTAGGTCATCGCGGTGAAGTAGCTGTCGTTGGCGTCGCGTATCCAGCGCGCGCGGGGCAGATAGGCGCGGAACGCGCTTGCCTCACGGCCGCAGGCGAGAGGCTGCTGCGGCGCCTCGACGATGTTGCTGACGAAGCTGTTGCCTTGAGGCGAGAAACATTCGCGGTCGAATTCGGGATCGCTGCCAGCGCGCGCGCAAAATCCGTGATCGGCGAAAGCCGCCTGATGCGCCTCGACGAAGGTCATGCGGTCGCCGGCGGGATCACGACAGATCACGCCGGATTGGCACAAGGCGAGGGCTTTCAGCCGCGGCAGGAATTCGTTTTGAACATAGCCGGTGACCGCGGCGAGCCGCCCGGGATCGGCATTGAACGACGGATGTACGTCGAAGCCCGCTTTGCCGCCGGTGCAGGGCGCGCCGCCGTTCGCCAGCGCCGGGTTGGCATAGGAGACGAACACCGCCCGCGACAGGTCGTTATCCAACAGTGGCTTCAATGCTGTGCGCAGCCGGGCGAAGGATTCCGGCAGGTCGCGCACGAGGCTCGATCGTGAATCGTCGACCGATCCGATCAGGCCGCCGCGCCTGAACAGCGCGCGCTCGGTTGCCGCATCCACGATGACGTCGGACACGAGGCCGGAGAAATTGATGTCGTTGGCGCCGATGGTCATCAGCACGAGATCGAGCCTGCGGTCGGGCTGGCGGTGCCTCGCAGCCGCGAGCGCTTCGCGCAGCTGGGCGATCTGGCCGTTGACGGTGCCCTGGCACTTGGCCGACGACTTCGAGGTCAGGCATTCGCGCGCGCGCTGCGAACCCAGCATCCCGTCGGGAATGCTGGCGCCGGTGCAGGCCAGCGGTAGATAGGTTACCGCGACGTGCGTATAGCGCACCGCGAGTGCGAGCGCGGTGCGGGCCTGGTAGCTGTAAAGCGAGCGATGGCAGGCCGCATTCATCCACAGCGCGCCGTATTGCTGCCAGGTCTGTAGCGAGCCGGAGGTGCCGCAGGCTCGGCCGCCCTTGTAGCCGGCTCGGCTCGGCCGGTAAAATTCGTCCGCCGCGCCGCCGAGATAGGAGCGGAAGCAAAAGCCTTCGTCCGACAGCGCAACAGGGCGATCCGGGTTGCCTTCACCGGAAGCGATGGAGTCGCCGAGGCCGGCGACGAGGATGTCGCGCACCTTGATCTGCGTCATCAGGCGCTGCGGTGCGTCGCTGCCGCTCGTGACATCGACGGTGGCGTTGGTGGCGCGGCCATAGCGGGCGCGGAAGTCGATCGGCTCGGCGCAGTCCTGCGTTGTGGCGCGGGGGCCGTCGCCATCGTCGAACGACCAGGCGCAGACGGCACCGACCGGGACCGCGCCGGTCAGGCGCACGGTGACCGGATGCTCCGTCGGCGTCAGATAGCTTTCCTTGATCTTGTCGCGCGTGCAGGGCTCGCTGATGTGGCCCCCGAGATCGATGCAAAGACGGTTCACGGCGTTGCGGGCCCAGCCGCGGCCGTCGCTTTGCAGCTCCAGCGCTTGCTCGGCGGCGAGAATGCTCTGGTTGCCGGCGGCGGCGACATGGATCTGGAAATCCCGCTCCTCCCGGAACAGCCGGAAGCGACTACGGACCTCCCAGGAAATCTGCATTCCGCCGGCAGCCTGATCCTGGATTGGAGCGGCGGGGTCGGCCGGGGCGATGCCAGTGGAAAGCGGCTGCGCGGCGATTTGCTGCGCGGCAAGGCTGCCAAGAAATGTGAGGGCAATACCGACCAGGAACGAGGCGTGGGCGCGAAGCATAAATGGTTTTGACGTGACAGTTTTGGCGGAAATAAGAGCGGAGAGGAAGTCGCCGGCTCAGTCCTGCGCGACCGGCGACTTGGCCGCCCGCGGCGATGCCGCCTCATCCGGCGGGCCATCGCTGTTGACGTTACCGTGGCCGTCCTTAGCGCCGTTGTCACCGATAACGTCGCTGTTGCCGTTGCCGTTGATCCTGCGGCGGTGCTGCCAAGGCTGCACCACGTTGAGCCAGAGTTCGCGGGTGCCCATGATGGTGATGGCAATGGCGAACGGGATCATGAAATAGAGAATCCGGAATACCAGCAGCGTCGCCAGCAACTGCTCCTTGCCGAACTGCGGCAGCGCCACCAACATTGCCGCGTCGAACACGCCGAGGCTTCCCGGCGCATGACTGGCGAAGCCGAGCAGGGTGGCCAGAATGAAAACGACCGCCACCGACACGAAATCAATGTCCGGATGCGTGGGCATCAACAGATACATTGCCAATGCACAGAATCCGAGATCGACGACTCCGATCAGGATTTGCACGAAGGTCAGCGGCGCGGACGGCAGCACGACCTTCCAGCCGTTCTGCCCGAGTTCGCGGCGGTTGCGACCGGTGATGATCCATGCGAGATAGATCGCGATGCCGGCGAGGCAGCCGAATGCGATCAGGCGGTTGACTGACGGCGGCAGCAGGTCCATCGCGCTCGCCGCCCAGGGATGCCAGGCCATGCCGATGCCGAGCACGAACAGGTTGCCGAGCCAGAACGTCAGCCCGGAGATAAAACAGATCTTTGCGACGTCGATGGCGTTCAGCCCATAGTCCGAATAGATCCGGAACCGGATCGCGCCGCCGGTAAACACCGTCGCGCCGACGTTGTGGCCGATGGTGTAGCTCGTGAAGGCTGCGAGCGCCGCGACGCGATAGGGGATGTGATCCTTGCCGATCGTCCGCACCGCGAAGAAATCATAAAAGGTCAGGGTGCAGAACGCCCCGATGACGCAAAGCGCGGCCAAGGCGATCTCGGAGGACGACTTTTCCGTCAGCGCGACCAGGATAACACCGGAGTCGACGCCCTTAAGGGTGTGGATAAGAGTCGTGATCGCGAATGCGATGATGACGAAGCTCGCAACGACACCAAGCCGTTTCCAGCCGATCCATTCCTTGAAGCCGCGCTGCAGCGCGGTCAGCAGCCGTTGCATTCGTCCTCCCGCTAGCGCCCCGATTCCGAAGGTCTTATGGCCTTGTGGAAACGTTCAATGCGAATTTCGAAATCAAGGGACACTAGTAATCTCACTATTCCGGTGTGGTTTGATTTCAGAAGACGCTGCTCGACGGCCTCGTCGGGACAATGACGCCAAATTCTGACCACCACACCAGGTCACGATACGTTTCGAGCCGATTGCGGAGAGGAAGGCAAGCGGCTGTTCCGTCTCTCATACGCGAAAAACTCATCAGACAAAACGGCGCGTTTGACGGTGGCTATCAGGCCTGAACGCGGCGGCGCCTTCACCGGTCGAAAAAACGTCAGCACACATCCCCGCTGCGCGCGTCCGCAGCGGGGAAAGTGAGTTGACGATGCATATAGGCATAAGACGCCCCGTGTTCCATCGCCGGTTAGGAGGTTCTTGCAGACGACATCATCAAGGCCCCCGACAGCTCCTTATGCGTCGGATATATGACATCGCTTATTACGCGAGGGAAACAATTTGTGAAGCTGGTGCTGAACTTGTGCATGGCCGCTTCGCGGTGCACAGGCGAACCGGCGCGAATCGAAGCCGGATCGATCACCTCTTCGTGCTCAGGACAAACAGGACGGAATGCCGGCACGATGAGCTTGTGTCGGGACTCGGCGAGCCGGAAGTGCCATGCAAGAGTAGCCTTGAGAGTCAGGTCTTGCGCAGCGTGAAGTAAGCGCCGCAGAAGGCCATCGCCGCGCCAAGGCCGAGCACGGCAAGGCCGGTTATGAAACTCGAGACGGTCGGCGCGGTGCTGGGCGCCGAGGCGGCCTGTCCCGCGCCCGCCAGAAACAGTACGGCGACTACGATCAGGAACTGTCGGAGCCGCTGCTGAATACGGTTGGACGCTGCGCTATGCATCAGCGTCGCGACAAAATAGCTGCCGGAAAAGCTGGCCGTTGCGACCAGCCACCATGCGATCGCGGCACCCGCCGGCATGAAATCCTTGGCATCGGAACGCCAGAGCCCACCGAGATCGAGGCCAATCTGAGCGCCCAGCATGTGCACGGCGAGAGCGAGCAATATGCCGGACACCATTGCCCCGCCGACGATCAAGTGGCGCGGAAAATAAGCGGTTTCAGCCATGAGGTTTTCTATAGCGTTTTCGAGCGAAGTGAAATTCGGTTCGCGTGAAAAAAAACGCGTCAAATCAAAAACTAGAGTTTTTCACTGTTTCCGTGAGGCGGTGGAAGACTCTAGGATAAAAACTGCACGTCGAGCAAGAGAGCTCACCGCTGTGCGAAGGGTACCGATTGTGTCGCCGCCACCAGAGATACCGCCGCCTAGCGTTGGATACGCCTATAGAGCCTCGCTGATCGGCTCTGCGCATCGGTTCGCGTTGGAGGATGACGGGATATCGTGGCGCGTTGGCCGCCGGACGGGAAGATGGCGCTATGCGGACGTCGCTGTCTTGCGCATGTCCTACCGGCCGATGTCGATGCAGTCGCACCGATTCCGCACCGAGATCAGCCATAGGGACGGCGGATGCATCATCGTGATGTCCACCACCTGGCGGACTTTGGCGCTGATGGATACGCAGGACAAGGACTACCGCGCGTTCATCGTCGAACTGCACCGACGGCTTGCAGCGCATGGCGCGCGCACCATGCTCGTTGGAGGCCTGAACCCGGTGCTATATTTTGCGGGCGCGGGCGTGTTGACGCTGCTGTCCGTAGCGATGGCAGCCCTGCTGGTGCGGGCGATGGTGACAGGCGAATGGGGCGGCGCGCTGTTCATCGTCGGTCTGTCGGCGCTTTTCGGCTGGCAGATCGGCCGTTTCATGCACCGCAACAGGCCGCGTGCCTACGCATTCAATGCGTTGCCGCGGGAGTTGCTGCCGTAAACTGACGCTGTTCTTCGCTCTTGACGCTCAATGTCGCACGACCAACACCGAGCAGCTGGCATAACGCACAACATAACCGGCATTGGAGCCAAGAAAGTAGGTCTTCATCGCCGGCCGATGCGAAGCCATCACGATCAGGTCGGCGTCGACGGCCTGGGATTCCTCAAGAATCTCGTGATAGACGCTGCTACCCTGCCGCACCACGCTGGAAATGCGCGACGGTTCGATGTCCACCTCGCGTGCGACGATTGCCAGCGCCTCCTGGGACGACTGGCGCTGCAGCATGTCGAAATCCGCCGGCACGTATTCGGTGAGCATCACCGGCGTCATGTGCAGCACGTTCAGTAGCCTGATGGTTCCGTTCGAGGTTTGCGACAACAACACCGCGGTTGCAACGGCGGGCTTGGCGAGATCGGTGTTGGTAAGATCGATTGGCACGAGAATGGATTTGAACATCGGGTGTCCTCCATCATGCCCAGTCCCCGCGTCGAATCCTGTCTTCCTCAGGAGCTGACTTAAGGGGCCGCTTGCTGTGTGCCATACAAGCATATCATGAAAGCGATGCGGAGTCGGCTGAAAGGCCGAACTGTCAGGCTTCCTTCAGCAGTTTCGGGCTGACGTACCGGACGAGTTGTCCGCCACCGAACGTGATGCTGTCCCAGCGATCGACGGCGAAGTCGATGACGGCAAGACCTGACGTCGGCAGGTTGTCGGCTAACGCCGCACGTCCGGCTGCGTCACCGCCGCCGATCAGACGAAGCGCGAGGTCGTGCATGCCGGGATTGTGCCCGACGATCATGAGGCGCTCAGGATCCGGGCCGACTAAACGAATAATTGTCAAAAGTTGCGCCGGCTCGGCGCCGTATAGCTCCGGTAGGTGCTCGACAAGTCCCTGAGCCCCTTGATCCGAAAACTTTTGCCGAACGATGTCCCAGGTCTCACGCGCCCGCACAGCGGTCGATATCAACGCGCGATCCGGCAGCAGCGATCGCTCAGTGAAAAGCCACGCGCCGATTTCGGCGGCGTCGTTGCGGCCGCGCGCGGCAAGCGGGCGGTCCCGATCGCTTCCGCTGGGCGAATCGCGTTCGGTTTTTGCGTGTCGAAGCAGCAGAAGGCGGCGCATGACGCTGGCTCGATTCGAGGTTAAGCATGACCCGGGACGCGGGGGGTAGGGCGGCTTAGTCTACAACCTTGCACGGGACAAGGTCACAGGGGTAGTGGTAGGAAACGTCATGATTTCGGATAGCATAGTTGCGGCCGATGGTCCCGGTGACGCGGAGTCCGCGGCGCAGCGGCGCGAGCAGCTGACTTTCGATCTCGACGTTGAAATCTGCGTCGTCGGCGGCGGCCTGGCCGGCCTCACCGTGGCGCTGGAGGCGGCGCGGACAGGCGCAAGCGTCGTCGTGCTCGAGGGCCGCCATGTTGGCTGGAGTGCGTCCGGCCATCATCTCGGCACGGCGATGCCGGGCTATGGACTGCCGCTTTCCGATTTGATCGCGCGCGTCGGTTTCGATGATGCGTACGAACTCTGGTCGCTGTCGCAGCAGGGTGCCGATTATGTTCGCGCCCATGCCGCTGAAGATGTCATTCCGGGAGTCGGACTCACGGAAGGCGCGCTTGAGGTTTCCAATGTCGATGCCGGTGAGCGGCTCATCAGCCAACTGCAAATGCTAAGCGAGGATTTTGCGACCGAGGCGGAGGGGTGGCAGATCGATCGTGTCCGCGACACCTTACGCACCGACCGGTATTTTCACGCGGTGCATTATCCGCGAGCGTTCCAGATCGACGGTCGCAAATATGTTCACGGCCTCGCGGAGCTCGCGCGCAAGGCCGGTGCTCGCATCTTCGAAGAGACGCCGGTGGTTAGCATCGATTCGGCCGGGATTCGAAAACGCATTACGACGCCGCGGGCGCGGCTGCGGGCTTCCAACGTCGTGCTTGCGGGTAATGTCCATCTTGGCGAAGCGTTGCGGCGATTGTCCGATACTCTGGTGCCGGTCTGGCGGTATGCCGCCGTCACTTCGCCGTTGGGCGAGCGGCTCGCCGAGGTGACGAGGTTTAAGGGCTCTGTCATCGACACTGACGGGATCGATCATTTTCGGATCGTTGATGGCGACAGGCTGATGTGGGCGAGCCCGGAAACGACCTGGGAGGCGCGGCCGGAGCGCCATGCCGGGGCGATCTGCAAGCGCATCCATACCATCTTCCCGCAACTCGGTACTGTCGAGATCGCGAAGGCTTTCTGCGGCGCGGTCGGTCAGACCGTGCACGGTATGCCGCAGGTCGGCCAGTTACGGCCTGGACTGTGGGTTGCGAGCGGCTTCGGCCGGCAGGGGCTGAATACCTCGGCGATGGCCGGGCAACTGATCGCCCGCGGCATGCTGGAAGGAGACGACCGCTGGCGGTTGTTTGCGCCGTTCGAACTCGTATGGGCGGGCGGAATGACCGGACGCGCGGCAGGCTATGCGATCAGCATGGCCATGCAAGCGCGATCCGCCGCCGCCGGCACGCTGGCGCGCTATCGCGAGCGGGCGCGGCAGGCGCGGCTGAATGCGGCCAATCGCCAGACGGGATCGCGTCCGCGGCGATCCGCGGCTCATCATACGCTGGCGCCAAATGATTCCGGGGAAACAGGAGCGGGTGGCTCTTCAAGCTCTCCCCGCTAATGGGAGGAAGCCAAACGCTTCCGGAAACCACCTCGCAAGAACGTGAGAACATTCCCGACACGTCCGTGCAACTTTGCCCAGGTCGTCCCGTATGAGATGCAGGTGAATCGGTTCTCGCTTGCACGGAGACAACCATGATCGATCGCCGCATCCTGCTCGCATCCGCCGCCGGTCTCGCGGGCCTGTTGGGCCTCCGCTGGCCGGGGAGTGAATTCGCTGGGGCGACCGGGAAGGAGGTTTCGCGAAAGTTCGAGATCGAAAAGACCGATGCCGAATGGCGGGCGCAACTTACGCCGCAGCAGTATCACATCCTGCGTGAGCACGGCACCGAGCCGCCTTTCTCCAGTCCCCTGCTCAAGGAGCATCGCAAGGGCATATTTGCCTGCGCCGGTTGTGGCCTGCCGCTTTATTCGTCCGAGACGAAATTCGAAAGCGGCACCGGCTGGCCCAGCTTCTGGAAGCCGCTCGACAACGCGGTCGGAAAATCTACCGACACAACGCTTGGGATGGCGAGGACCGAAGTGCATTGCCGCCGCTGCGGCGGCCATCTCGGCCATGTCTTCGACGACGGGCCGAAACCCACGGGCCTGCGATACTGCATGGATGGATTGGCGCTCGTCTTCCATCCTGCTTCGCCATCGGCGACGTAAAGTTCGTTTGCTTCATCCCGGATGGAGATCGTGATGGCCGGGCTCGGCCCGGCGATTCATATGTTCCGAAGACAGCGAACCGGACCTCTCGCAAAAATAGGTCTCGAGCGCTCGCCATCGCGAGACTCTTCTCGGCAAGAGTTGCCGGGCAAGGCAAGAATTCCCGCGCTTTGAAGTCCGGGCCTTGAGCTAACCTGCTGAAATAATTTGTCTCTTCCGTTGGCATGGAGATTGCGACGTCTTTTGCCGGCCGCGGCGAGGCGTACCTTGCGTTTTGGGCAGCCTGGATCGAGTTGGAGACGACGTATGGGTATTTTTGACGCACTGAATACTTCGGTCGGCGGTTTGCAGGCACAGTCCTTTGCACTTCAGAATATCTCCGGCAACATCGCGAACTCCCAGACCACAGGCTATAAGGGTATCACCACCGCCTTCGTTGACCTGATCCCGGATTCGACCACCCCCAATCGCCAGGTTGCCGGCGGCGTAACCGCCTATGCGACGCCAACCATCAGCAGTCAGGGAACGGTGTCCGCCTCGACGGTTGGCACTTACATGGCGATAAACGGCGATGGCTTCTTCAACGTCCAGGCGCCGACGGGACGGGTCGACAACCAGCCGCAGTTTTCCGGCGTGACTTACTACACGCGGCGCGGCGATTTTCAGGTCGATGCTTACGGCCATCTGGTCAACAGCGCCGGCTACTATCTGATGGGCGTAACGGTCGATCCCAAGACCGGCAACCCGCTCGGCAATGTGCCGCAGGTGCTGAAATTCCAGAATAGCTTCGTTCCGGCGCAAGCCACGACGACGGTGCAATACGCCGCCAATCTTCCGGCGGTGCCGAGAACGCTGTCGAGCCCGACCGCGCCGGTCGGGAGCATCACGGCGGCCGGCGGATTGAACCCGTCCGACTTCACGACCAATTTCAATCCGCTTGTGGTCGGCACACCGGCCCCGCCCTATACCGACAACACCATAACTGGGTCGCCGGCGACCAATCAGCAGACGCCCGCGGTCGCGATCACCAACGCGACGCTTTTGTCGGGCACGGCGCCGAGCGACTCGTTGCCGGGCGGATTCGCGGTAGGTGACACCATCGTCGTCAACGGCACGACGATCAACTTCGTGGCTTCGGGTGCGACAGGTAACGACCTTAACATCACCGACACCGTCGGCGATCTGCTGGGCAAGATCGGCGCGATCACCGGCCAGGCTCCGACGATCAATGCCGGCACCGGCGCAATCACCCTGCATACCGGCACCGCGCAGGACCTCTCGGTGACGAGCGCCTCAGCCGGTTGGACGGCGATGGGCTTTGGCGCGACAACCAACGTCGCGCGCGGCGGCGGCGGCACCCCCGGCGCCGGCGTGGTGATCGCCAACGACCAGACAATTTTCCAGCAGCAATCGATCAGCGGCGGCGCGGTCACGGCCTATGATGCAACCGGGACGGCGGTGAACCTGCAACTGCGCTGGGCGAAGACCGACAGCGCCTCGCTCGGCGCCGGGCATGCCGATACCTGGAACCTGTTTTACCAGGCCAATCCGAACGCCACCGGCACGCAAGCGGCGTGGATCAACGTCGGCACCAATTTCACCTTCGGCACCAACGGCCAGCTTTCGAGCCCGGTCGGGTCGTCCGTCACCATTCCCAGCGTCAGTGTCGGGTCTCAGTCGCTCGGCAATCTCACGCTGAATATCGGCTCTGGCGGTCTGACCCAGTATGCCAGCAGCGGCGGCAACGCCACCATCAATTCGATCAACCAGAACGGCTACGCCGCTGGACAGTTGCAATCGGTCGCCGTCAACAATGACGGTATTGTGGTCGGCACCTTCTCGAACGGGCAGAACCTGTCTCTCGCGCAGGTGTCGCTGTCGCACTTCAACGGCACCAACTACCTTAAGGCACTCGACGGCGGCGCATATGCGGTGACCGACGAATCGGGGCCCGCAATTGCGGGTGCGGCAGGGCACATCAGCGGCTCATCGCTCGAAGGCTCCAACACCGATATCGCCGACGAGTTCACCAAACTGATCGTGACCCAGCAAGCCTATTCGGCGAATACGAAAGTCATCACCACCGCGAACAGTATGGTTCAGGATCTCCTGAACGTGCTGCGATAATCGCGACGCGATTGATCCGGCTTCGAGGCGGGCAAAAAGATGAGTTTGAGTTCGGCCCTCTCCATCGCGATGTCCGGCTTGCGCGCCAACCAGGCCGCGCTGTCGATCGTGTCTGGCAACGTCGCCAACGCGAACACGCCGGGCTACGTCGCGCAGACGCTGGTGCAGGACCAGATCGTTACCGGCAGCACCGGTTCCGGCGTCCGCATTATCGGCGTCAACCGCACGCTTGACGCCTATGTCCAGTCGCAGTTGCGCACGGAAAATGGCGGTAGCGCTTATGCAAATCAGATCGCCGGAGTGCTCGGTCAGTTGCAGAACGTTTATGGCGCCCCCGGCAACGAAGGAACGCTGGAGGCAGCCTACAATAGGTTCACCTCGGCATTACAGGCACTGTCGGCGAGTTCAGGCAATCCTGCGGCGCAGTCGTCGGTGCTGAACGCCGCGCAGGCGTTGGCGCAACAGCTCAACGCGACCACAGATGGAATTCAGGCGCTGCGATCCAATGCCGAACAGGACCTGTCTGTGTCGGTCTCTCAGGCCAACGCGGCGATGCAACAAATCGCGGAGCTCAATCAGAAGCTGCAAAGCTTGAGTGCTCAGGACCCAGCGGCCGCGACGCTGATGGATCAGCGCGACGCAGCGATCGATCAGCTTTCAAGGTTGATGGACATCCGCGTGACGACGGATGGCGTCAATCAGACCTCGGTATTCACCACGTCTGGCATCCAGCTCGTCGGCGGTGTGTACGCTTCAACGCTGACGTTCAACGCGCAGTCCTCGCTTACCGCGAACTCGCGATGGGACGCGGATCCCGCGAAGTCGAGCGTCGGCACCATCATCTGCCAGCTCCCGAACGGCGCGAAGATGGACATGATCGCCTTGCAAGGCATCAACTCCGGTCAGATCGCCGCCGATGTCCAGTTGCGTGACAAGGTTCTGGTGCAGGCACAGAACCAGGTGGACCAGATGGCGGCGACGCTCGCCAGCGCATTGTCGGACGTCACCACGAGCGGCGTGCCGGTGGCCGGACCGCCGTCGGGATTCGACACCGGTCTCTCCAGCGTGCTGCCGGGCAACGCGTTCAACGTCACCTACACCGACTCCAGCAACGTCTCGCACACCGTTACCGTGGTGCGGGTGGACGATCCGACCGCGCTGCCGCTTCCGAACACGGCCTCGAATCCAAACGACAGGGTGATCGGCGTCGATTTCTCGGGCGGGCTCGCTTCGATCGTGTCGCAACTGAATGCGCAACTAGGAGCTACGTCGCATCTGACGTTTTCCGCTTCCGGGTCGCAGTTGCGGGTGGTTGACGACGGCTCGGGTGCGTCGACCGTGACCGCGGCATCGACCACGACGACAGTGCAGTCGCTGACCTCGGGCAGTCCGCAACTGCCTTTCTTCACCGACCGTGCCTCGCTCTATACCGGCGCGATCACAGGCTCCGCGTCGCAGATCACCGGGCTGGCGGGGCGCATTCAGGTCAACGCCGCGCTGCTCGCCGATCCCTCGAAGCTCACGGTCTACAACACCTCGCCGCTGACGCCCGCCGGCGACACCACGCGCTCCGACTTCATCTTCGACCGGTTGACGTCAGCCACTTTCACATACTCTCCAAACACCGGCCTCGGCGCGGCGGCCGCGCCGTTTCAGGGTACATTGCCATCGTTCCTGCAGCAGTTCGTCAGCTTGCAGAGCGGCACGGCGACAACAGCGAAGCAGGTCGCGCAAGGCCAGGACATCGTCGTCAATACTTTGCAGGAGAAGTTTGACGCCAAGTCCGGCGTGAACATGGACTCCGAAATGACCAATCTGATCGCGTTGCAGAATTCCTATGCGGCGAATGCGCATGTGATGACCGTGGTGCAGAGCATGATGCAGACGCTGCTGCAGGCATAATTGTAACGACGGCGTAAAAGGCGGTTCGCATGGCGATCAACGGAATCAGCTTCGGCAACACCATCCTTGGTGGCTCGATCCAGAACCTCAAGACGCAGATGGCCGATCTGCAGAACCAACTCACGAGCGGCAAGCGTGCGACCACCTACTCGGGCATGGGCGCCAACGAAGGCTTTGCGATCGCGGCGCGCGCGCAACTGTCGAACATCGCCGCGTATACCGACACCATGATGAAGATCAACACCAACATTGGAGTCGCCAATACGGCGCTGGAGGCGCTCTCCGACATCGGTACGCAGTTGCAGAATGCCGCGAACAGCGGATCGCAGGTGCTGAACAGCGCCGGACAGACCGCAGGCCAGCAGACCGCGGTCGCGCAATTTTCGTCAGTGGTCGGCATCCTGAATACGCAAGCCGGCGACCGCTACATCTTTTCCGGCAGCGCAATCTATACTCAGCCGGTGGCCGCGTCGGATCTGATCCTGAACGGCAATGGGGTCGGGCAGGCCGGGTTGAAGCAGGTCATCTCCGAGCGCAACCAGGCCGACCTCGGTGCCAGCGGCCTCGGCCGTCTCAACATTTCCTCGCCGACGGCGACTTCAGTGTCGGTCGCGGAGGATGCATCGCCTTCAGTTTACGGCATGAAACTGCAATCGGTGTCGTCGTCATTGACAGGGGCCACTGTCACAGGTCCGGCCGGAACGCCTCCCGCCATTTCAATCGATCTCGGTGCCACCAACCCGGCCGACGGCGACGCGGTGAGCTTCACCTTCAATCTTCCGGACGGCACCAGCGAGACAGTGCAACTGACAGCCTCCAGCACAGTCCCGACGCCTGCCGGCAGCTTTGCGATCGGCGGGACGCCTGCCGCAACCGCTGCCAATCTCAACGCCGCACTGACGAGCTCGGTCGGAACGCTGGCAAAGACATCGCTGGTCGCGGCCTCCGCTATCCGCGCGACGCATGATTTCTTCGATCAGCCGCCGCAGCGCGTCGACATTACGCCGCCCGCAACGCTCGCGACCGCCACGGCCGCGGTGAACGGCACCGCCGCCGATACCGTGCAGTGGTACACCGGCGACGCCGGAGCCGGGTCGGCGCGCGCAACCTCGACCGTGCGGGTCGATCCTTCGGTGACGGTGCAGTATGGTATGCGCGCGAACGAGGACGCCATCCGTTCGCTGATGGAATCCGTTGCGGTTCTCGCGGCGGTGACGACATCGCCGACCGATCCGAACGCGGCTGACCAGATTTCGGCGCTCAACTCGCGCGTTGCGCAAAATCTGACGATCGCGCCCGGCAGCCAGAATATCCGGGACATCCAGGTCGACCTCGCCAACGCGCAGACCGTGATGAAGGATGCGACCGCGCGGCAGAAACTGACGCAAGCGACCATGCAGAATATCATCGACCAGGCGGAGAATGTCTCTACCGACGAGGTTGCGAGTCAGTTGTTGGCGCTGCAAACCGACCTGCAGGCGTCATACCAGACCACGGCGATGCTCTCGCAGCTCAGCCTGGTAAAATTCATCTGACGTTATTAGTTACGTCCGGAGCAGGATAGCTTCAGCCCTGGCGAAGGAACGATAAACCCGTTCCAAAACCCGTCATGGTGCGTTACTCATTGGGAATTCCGCGCTGCCGGGACTTGCCCGCCTCCCTATAGCGTTTTCGAACGAAGATGCTCTAGGTGGAACTGGAGCGGGTAGGCGCGACGGTTTATCAGCCCATCGGGAAATGCCGGTCAGAAGCCCTTTTGCGCGCGGCAAGGAAGCACGTTTCATGCGCAGCTTTGAGATTGAATTCGTCCTTCGTCATTTCGATGCGCCGTGCACGATGATCGCGTGCGGCGGGGAGCGCGCATCATGAAGCCTGCATCGCGCGACACGCTGCCGGAAGCCGATGAAACGCTCGATCCAGACGACTGGAACAAGCTTCGAGCGGAGGGGCATCGGATGCTCGATGATATGTTCAATCATATAGCCAAGGTTCGCGAGCGCCCGGTATGGCGGCCGATACCGGCGGAAACGCGCGCTCGTTTCCGCGAAGAGCTGCCGCGAGAGGGCGCCGATGTCGCCGACATTTATCGGGAGTTTGCCGAGTATATCGCGCCGTACACCGCCGGGAATGTCCACCCCGGATTCATGGGATGGGTCAACGGCGGCGGCACGGCTGTCGGGATGCTGGCCGAAATGCTGGCGGCGGGGTTGAATACCAATGTCGCGGGCCGCGATCAGATGCCGATCGAAGTCGAGCGGCAGATCGTTCTGTGGGTTCGGCAGATGTTCGGCTTTCCCGATACCGCGAGCGGCATCTTCGTCACGGGAACGTCGATGGCGAACCTGATGGGAATTCTGGTGGCGCGTTCAGCGCGAATCGGCCCGTCCGTGCGCCAGCGGGGCCTGTTGGATCGCGGCGCCGGTCTCATCGCCTATACATCGGTTGCGACGCACGGCTGCATTGCACAGGCCATGGACCTCGCAGGCTTCGGCACCGACGCCCTGCGGCGGATTCCGGTCGATCGCCGTCATCGCATTGATGCCGACGCGTTGCGTGCGCAGGTCGCCGCCGATCGCGCCGCGGGACTTGAACCATTTCTGGTGATCGGGTCGGCGGGAACAGTCGACATTGGGGCGATCGATGATCTCGCGGCGCTGCATGGCGTGTGCCGCGACGAGAAACTATGGCTGCATATCGACGGCGCATTCGGCGCTCTCGGGGTCTTGTCGCCGGAGATTGCACCTCGTTTCGCGGGAATTGAGAGCGCCGACTCCATTGCTTTCGATTTCCACAAATGGGGACAGGTGCCCTACGACGCGGGCTTCCTTCTCGTTCGCGACGGCGAGCAGCACCGCCGTACATTTGCAGCGCCGGTAGCCTATCTGCGCCGGGAAACACGCGGGCTTGCGGCGGGCTCGCCGTGGCCATGCGACTACGGCCCGGATATGTCCCGCAGCTTTCGCGCTTTGAAGACGTGGTTCACGTTGAAAGCCTACGGCACCGAAAGGCTCGGCGCGATGATCGGCCGGACCTGCGCGCTGGCGCGCTGCCTGGAAGCGAAGATCGCGGCCGAACCAAAACTCGAACTGCTCGCGCCGGTGCAGCTCAACATCGTGTGCTTCCGCTATCGGGCCGACGATGCCGACAGGGTCAATGCGGAAATCGTCGCATCGCTGCACGAGTCCGGAATCGCAGCGCCGTCCACGACCATGCTGGACGGCCGTCTCGCGATCCGCGCGGCGATCGTCAATCATCGCACCGGAATGCGCGACATCGAAGCGCTGGTATCAGCGGTGCTGGAATTCGGCGCGCGCGAAACCTGAAGCCGGGACGGCCGCGCGCCCGCGCCGGCGCCTATGAGAGCGATGTCAGGCGGACCGTCGCCTGTTATCGGCGTGATCGGTGCTGTCGCTCATACCCGCCAGCTTCTTTTCGTAGGCGATCAGTTTCTTGACTTCCTTCAGCGCCTTGTAGAGGTCGCCGTTGAGGATGTCGTTATTGATGCCCTCGATGATCGGCCACGCGCCCGGCATGGTGGTGATGATGTCGCGCAGCAGGCTGAAATACGTGCCGTGATTGATCTGTGGCTCCGGCGACAAGTACATCAGTTGCACCGAGAGGTAGATCAGCTTGGCGGGTGTGTCCGCCGTTTCGGGCGTCAAAATGTCCTTCTCGCGGAGGATCGGAATCTTGTCGCCGTCGATCAAAAGTCGCGCGCGCTGGTCGGTGTTGGTGACAACGCAGGCGCCGATGATGATGCGTTCATGCGGCTTCAGTTCGACTTTCAGCGCCATGACGGTTTCCTGTCATTGAATGAAGCGTGCCGGAACGCACGGCACTGCCATTCGCTGCGAAATGCGGCGGACGGCTGCGTCGGCGCGAGCATCGCGGACAGTCTGGCCGTGATCCTTCCCGATTGTGGTTAACGCCGGGTAAACGTCGGCGGCGGCCACCGGAAAGGAAATGTCCTTGAATCCCGCCCATACCAGCGCGAATCAAGGCCATGCGCTCGCTTCGACCGCCGGCCGAACAGCCGCGCGAGTCTGCGATTGGCTTCATGCTTTCTTAGAGTCTTCACACCAGTGTGGCGCCTCGCCGAGGATCTTCGGCGTATGGGCGTATGTGTATTCACACCAGAAAGGTATGAAAGATGTCCGAAATCGTTCTCTCCGCATCGGTTCGCCAGAACCTGCTTTCCCTCCAGTCAACCGCTGATCTGCTCTCCACCACGCAGAACCGTCTTGCCACCGGCAACAAGGTCAACTCGGCGCTCGACAACCCGACCAACTTCTTCACCGCGCAGGGCCTCAACAACCGCGCCAGCGACATCAACAACCTGCTCGACTCGATCGGCAACGGCGTGCAAGTGCTGCAGGCTGCCAACACCGGCATCACCTCGCTGCAGAAGCTGGTCGACACGGCCAAGTCGATCGCCAACCAGGCGCTTCAGGCGACCACCGGATATTCGACCAAGTCGCAGGCAACCACCGCCGCCATCACCGGCGCGACCGCTGACAACCTGCTCGGACCGGGCGGCGCTCCGACCGACGCTGCTGCTGCCCCGGGCACCAGTACCCTTACCAAGGCGGCCGGCACGCCTGCGATGACGGCGGCCACCACGCTGTCGGGCGCTGCCGCGTCCGATTCGATCACGACCGACTTCGTTGCCGGTGACACCATCGTCGTCAACGGCACGACGATCAACTTCGTGGCTTCGGGTGCGACAGGTAACGACCTTAACATCACCGACACCGTCGGCGACGTGATCGCCAAGATCAATTCGATTACCGGCGGCACATCGACGCTTGCGGCCGGTGCGATCACGCTCCACACCGGTACGGCCAGCGATTTGACCGTCAGCGGCTCGGGCCTTGCCAAGCTTGGCCTGACCGCGGGAACCACGGCCCGCACCCCCGGCGCTCCGGCTGCGCTTGATGGCAAGACGTTGACGATTGCCGCGACCGACGGTGGCACCGCGACCAGCATCACCTTCGGTACGGGCGGCGTGACGACCCTCGATCAGTTGAACACGGCGCTGGCCGCGAACAACCTGACGGCCTCGATCAGCACGGCTGGCGCGCTGACCTTCACCACCACCAACGATCACGCTCATGCGACGATCGGTGCGTTCGGTGGTACGGCGGTTGCTGCTGGTGCAGGCCTGTTCGGAGCGGCCGTGACGGTGAGTGCGCCGGTGGAAGACGCCAACGCGCAGAACAACCGCGCTACGCTGATCAGCCAGTACAACGCGGTGATCGACCAGATCAAAACCACCGCGCAGGATTCGTCCTTCAACGGCGTCAACCTGCTGAACGGCGATCAGCTCAAGCTGGTGTTCAACGAAACCGGCAAGTCCACCCTGACCATTCAGGGCGTGACCTTCGATCCGGCTGGCCTCGGCCTCGCGTCGCTGGTCAAGGGCACCGACTTCCTCGACAACGCCTCGACCAACAAGGTTCTGGACTCACTCAACAACGCGTCCGGCACGCTGCGCTCGCAGGCTTCCACCTTCGGTTCGAACCTGTCGATCGTTCAGATCCGTCAGGACTTCTCGAAGAACCTGATCAACGTGTTGCAGACCGGCTCGTCCAACCTGACGCTGGCTGACACCAACGAGGAAGCGGCGAACAGCCAGGCGCTGGCCACCCGCCAGTCGATCGCGGTGTCGGCGCTCGCGTTGGCCAACCAGTCGCAGCAGAGCGTGCTGCAGCTGCTCCGCTGATCGCAAACGCATATCAGACGACGGAAACGGCGGGGGAAACCCCGCCGTTTTTTTATTGTAGCGTTTCGAGTGAATTGGATACGAGGTTCGCGTGAAGAAACCCATCAAACAAAAAAGCTAAGGGTTCGGGTTTGATTTCATCAAAGCGGAATAGCTTTGCCGGCTGTCCAATTCTTCTGAAGCCGGATTGTCAGTGATTGTTCATGAGGTTTTGAAAGGACGGCGAAAATTGCTCGTGGGGCGATGCCTCCGAGCTGTTGAATTTCGCAGTTAACATAGTGGGATAAAACCCTCATCCGCCTTGCATTCTGCCGCTTGAGTTCAGAAGGCACGTGACGCGCCGCGAACGTCACGATTGCTTTCTTGTGGCCGCGACGATCGAGCGGGGATTAATCCGGGATTAACCATAAATTAAAACGTGTTGTTCACCTTTCCGACCAGGACCGGCTCTCGGGGCGAGTTGGCGTCCGCGCAGGTTAGGGAAGGCCAGTCATGTCCGACATCGTTCTCTCGGCATCCGTTCGCCAGAATTTGCTCTCGCTGCAGTCTACCGCCGATCTGCTGGCGCAAACGCAGAACCGTCTTTCCACCGGCAAGAAGGTCAACACGGCCCTCGACAACCCGACCAATTATTTCACGGCAGCAGCGCTCGACAACCGCGCCAACGATATCAGCAATCTGCTTGACGGCATCGGCAACGGCATACAGGTGCTGCAGGCGGCCAATACCGGCCTGACCTCGCTGCAGAAGCTGGTGGACACAGCGAAGTCGGTCGCCAATCAGGTTTTGCAATCCCAGGTCGGCTATTCACAGAAGTCGTCGGTGGAAAGTCTTCCCGTAACGGGCGCGACCGCGCTTGATCTCAGAGGCACGACACCGTTCACAAATGTCGCCGCAACGCCCGGCACCGCCCTAAAGACCGGCACCGCCAACGCCGCCGCGACCGGCGCAACCCTTATCAGCGCGCTGACCGACGGCGCGGTTGCGACGCCGACTGGCCCCGCAGCCGGCGAGAGCTTTTCCGTCAACGGCAAGACCATCACGTTCGCGGCGTCCGGCGCGGCGACGACCGACCCTTCGGGAAACGTCACGATCGGCATCGACCAGACGCTCAGCGCGTTGACCGGCGTGATCGATACGCTGAACGGCAACACCACGCCCGCCACGGCATCGACAGTCAACGGCAGCGGGCAGATCGCGCTCAACACCGGTATCGCTCATGACCTGACGCTGACGGATTCCACGCCGGCCGGCGTGCTCGCAAAGCTAGGCTTGAGCGCGGGAACGACGGCGCGCGGCGGGGGCGCGGGGAATCTCGACGGCAAGACGCTGACAATCGGGGCAACCGGTGGCGGCGTTGCGACCAACATCACGTTCGGAGACGGCACCAACGGTACCGTCAGGACCCTTAACGACCTGAATGCGCAGCTTGCTTCAAACAATCTCCAGGCCACGATCAATTCGGCAGGCGTCATCACGATCTCGACCGCCAACGAGGCCGCCGCCGAGACCATCGGTGCAATCGGCGGGACCGCGGCTGGCGCGGGATATGCGTTCAACGGCCTTGTCGCTGGCGCGCCCGTTCAAGATTCAGCGGTTCAGGCGGCTCGCGCCGGCCTCGTCAGTCAATACAACAACATCATTCAGCAAATAAACACGACGGCAGCGGATTCGTCTTTCAACGGCATCAATTTGCTGAGCGGCGACACGCTGAAGCTCATCTTCAACGAGACCGCAAAGTCCACGCTCACGATCACCGGCACCAACATGAATGCAGCTGGCCTTGGACTGTCGGCCCTGACGGTGGGCATCGACTTCCTGGACAACGGCTCGGCCAACAGCGTGATCGCCAGCCTCGACAGAGCGTCGACCACCCTGCGCACGCAGGCTTCGACGCTCGGTTCGAACCTGTCGATCGTGCAGATCCGTCAGGACTTCTCGAAGAACCTGATCAACGTGTTGCAGACCGGCTCATCGAACCTGACCCTCGCCGACACCAACGAGGAAGCGGCAAACAGCCAAGCCTTGGCAACCCGTCAGTCGATCGCGGTGTCCGCACTGGCGCTGGCCAACCAGTCACAGCAGAGCGTCCTGCAATTGCTACGCTGATGACCAGGCTCGGGCATGATGTCGCCAGGTTCGCTTTTCGAAGTTTGCATCCTGTTTCAGTGAATGCTCCGGCGAATGTGAAAACTGAAAGAGCCACTCGCAACGAAACGCGTCAGAATAACAATCTAGAAACTTTGTTTCTAATTCCAGTCAGGAGCAAAGCGGCACCATTGCAGAACCCGCTGTATTTGCCATTTTTCTGACGCATGTGAAAACACCGGGTAACCCATTTTAAAGGTGGTGCTGATAGACGTTCGGCAACGCGAAGTTGCGTGCGCCCTTTCTTTTTCCCCCGAGGTTTAGATGTCGAATGCTGCACAAGCCTATGCCCGGACGGCTCAAACCTCGTCGTCTCCGCGTGAAATCGAGGCGCAGGCATTACTGAAGGCGGCGCGGCAGCTTCGGGAGATCCAGGATAACTGGAAAGGGCCCGACAATGACATGCAAAAGGCGCTGCTGTTCAACCGCCGTTTGTGGTCGATCTTTATGAGTGCGGCGGACAGCGAGAGTAACCCGCAGCCGTTGGAGGTCCGTCAGAACATCGCCAACATCGGCGTTTTCGTGATGAAGCAGACAGTCGACATGCAGATAAATCCAGACCCTGCAAAGCTGACGGCGCTGATCGACATCAACTGCAATCTCGCAGCCGGCTTGTCGGGTCGAGCGTAATCCCCGTCACAGACGGAGCCGGATCATTGGCCGACGTCCTAAACATCCTGGCATCGAACTACACAACGGTCGGTCAGAACGTCAATCTGAACACCGGAAGGTATGTTAACGTCGATCCCAAGGTTTTCGAAGGCACATGGAGCGGCAAGTACGCCAACCAGAAGCCGTTTTCCGTGACGATTTCCGGCGTCAATGGTTTCCGCGCCAAGGCCAAGTACCAGTACGGAAGCACGATCAAGTATCAGGACGTTCTGATAAAGAACAATTCGTTCCGGGTCGGTGATTCAAAGTTCGTGCTGACAAAGGCTGGCACCGCGAAGGTCAGCACTGTCATGAGTAATCCGGCGACGGGTGCAAGCACGCTCGAGAACGCCTACGTCCATCAGAACTGAGCATACGGCTCTAGGCGCGTCGATCGGTGGCGGCCGAGGGTTCGCGCTCAGTGTTCATCAAATCAAGCGTGCGGAAATATGCGCGTCGCCGCAGCATCGCCTCTTCGGGAAACTGCTTCACGACGAGGCTCGTCCGGCGATCGACGACCTGGTAGACGACCGAGGCGGCGTCACGATCGACCACCACCTGCCGTGACAGCGTATCACCGGAGGTCCGCAGGTCATTGCGGGCGCGCGTGCTGATGTCCGCTGCCGTGACGCTTTTGCTCGGCGGAAGTTGAGTCGCCACCGCATCGTCCGCGGCCGGGCTTGCCGGCTGAACGACTGGTGCCGCCACCGGCGCGCCAACCGGCTTGATACTGAAATCCGTACCCATGGTCGCCTCCAGGCTCCCGTCGAGTCAAATCCCACCCCCCTTTAGAACGCAAGCCTAGCGCCTGTCTCTCAACGCCGCGTTAGAAAACGTGTTCAATGAGGTGATGCCGTGAGTGCAGAAATTTGATTCAAACTGGATGGAATATGCGAGGGCAGGTCTCCTCAGCGAGGCTACTCGCTCTTCGAGCGGGAGTTGGTTTCGGTTGCAGTGCCGGAGCCGATGCCGTTCGGGCCCGAGTTCGTCCTGCGTAAACCTGATTGGAACGGCGAGCGCGATCGGGCGCCGCCGATGTTGGGAGGCGTTGGCGGGAGAGCTACCAGCGATAGGTCACGGTTCCGAGGATAGTGCGTGCCCGGCCAAGATTGCACTGCGCCATCGAGAAACAGGCTGCGACGTAGTATTTGTCGAACAGGTTGCTGGCGTTGACGGAGAAGCGCCAGCTGTCGACGTCGTATCGGATCATGGCATCGACCAGCGTGTAGGCGGGGGCCTCGAAGGTGTTGGTGAAATCGCCCTCGCTGGCTCCGACATAGCGGACGCCTGCGCCGAAGCCGAGACCGTTCAGCGCACCTTCGCGAATGGCGTAATCGGCCCAGAGTGAGGCGATGTGTTGCGGCGTCCGCGCCGGACGCTTACCAAAATCGACGTTGTTGCTCTTTGTGACTCTGGTGTCGTTGTAGGTATACGTAGCGTTCAGACTGAAATTATTGGTCAAGTTGGCTACGGCTTCCAGTTCAAGACCGCGCGATGTGACCTCCCCGGTTTGAATCGATCTCCCACCATGAGTCGGGTCTGGATCCGGTGTGAGAACGTTCTGACGCCGAAGATCATAGACCGCTGCTGCGAAGCGCATTTTTGTGCCCGGTGGCTGGTACTTGATGCCGACTTCGTACTGTTGACCAGCTTCCGGCCTGAAGGGTGTGCCGTCGAAAGCTGCGCCTGTGACCGGCGTAAACGACTCAGAGTAACCTACATACGGCACAAGCCCGGTCTCGAACTCGTAGCCGAGCCCAACTCGCTTGGTGAGCGCTTGGTCTCTTCGAGTTTCGTCTGTGACTGCCTTGCGATCGAACGTATCCAACGTCGCCCAGTCGTAGCGACTGCCGAGCGTCAGTATCCATTGATAGAGCTTGATCTGATCCTGCAGATAGAGGCCCGTCTGCCAAGCAGTCTGCACCCTGTCCGTGTCCGATCCTAGCGCAGGAGGGGTGAGAAGCTGGCCATAAACCGGATTAAAGACATCTAGGGGAGACGCTGCGCCGAATCCGGTACGATTGTCCAATATGCGCCGGCTGTGACCGACACCAAGCAGTATCGTATGTTTCGAAGGTCCGATGTGCGCTTTGAATTCGGCTTGATTGTCGACGGCAATATCGTCGCGTGTACCTTGCTGGGGATTGTACATGCGTGTCATCGTGCGTAAGTCGGCGCCGAGACCGGTCGGAAAGATCCCAAGCTCCGATATATTCGATTTTACATAAAGAAAATTCTGCCGGAATTTAATACTGTCGGTGAACTGATGCTCAAGGTTATATCCAAGCCGGGCCTGCTCGGAGATATTCCCTGTGTATCCAGGCTCTCCCACAAAACGCGTATTCGGAATTCGGCCATTCGGATTCGGTAATGCCGATCCAAGTGCAGGAACTCCATAGTTCCAGTTATAGCTGTTCTTCTGATAATGGCTATACAGCGTTAAATCCGTTGCATCGGTGGGACGCCATGTTACCGCTCCGGAGATGAATATCCGGTCGTCTTTTGAAAAATCGATCTGCGTATTCGCATTACGAACGAGGCCAGTCAGACGATATAAAAGCGTTTTATCTTCATTGGCTGGGCCACTGAAATCAAATGCCCCCTGTTTGTAATCGAACGATCCGCCTTGAAGCTGCACTTCGCGAATGGTCTGCTCGGTCGGACGCTTCGTCACCAGGTTCACGATACCGGCCGGCTGCCCTTGCCCATAGAGCACCGACGATGGGCCACGCATCACCTCGATACGCTCAACGCCGTATGTCTCGGTCTGAAGCCCCGTGGTCTGCAAACCATTCAGGTAGAAGGAGCCGTTAGCCTCGTTGCCCTGAAAGCCGCGCATAAAATACCTTGCAACAGACTGATAACCGTTGGCTTCCGCAAATACGCCTGGCGAATAACTCAAGGCATCATTGACGCTGTTCGGTTTCCGCGTCTCGATCTGGTCGCGCGTGATAACCGAGATGGACTGCGGTACCTCGATCAGCGGCGTGTCGGTCTTGGTGCCGGTTGCGCTACGGCTCGCGACATAACCGTCAACCGGTCCCCATGCGGTCTCGCCCTGTACATCGATGGTGTCGAGTGAGATCGCATCGGCCGGCATCGCGCCGATACTGCCGTCCGCGTTTGGCTTCTGGATTGCAACGGTTGAGGCATTCGTAAAACGATAACTGAGACCCGTTCCCACTAAAAGGCGGGTCAGCGCCTGCTGTGGAGTGAGATTGCCCGATACGCCGGACGACTGGACACTGCGCGCGATGCCACCGTCGCCGATAACATCAATGCCTGTGACACGGGAGAAGGCGGAGATCGCGCCGGCAAGTGGCTGGGGAGGAATAGAGAAATTATAACTTGCAGCCGGGGCCGCGACAGGCGCGTTCGATCCCGGCGCCTGAGCGTTCGCAACACCAATTACGCCTGTTGTCAGGGCCGTCGATAGAAGCAGACAAGCTACCCACCCGTTCGAGGCTCCAGCCCATGCTTCCGCGACCAGCCCTTTTCCTGCCCCGCTTCTCATACCCCTAAAGCCCCTATACACAGGCTCCGGCAGAGATGCCGGAGCGCGGTTACAGAGTCAGACAAATCGACGGTTTGGAATTTTGAGGCCCGGCGCAAAAAAAATCAGTCGGCAGGAAACAACAGGGTCAGGTATGGCGTGGCGGCAACAATCCGGATCGGCAGCGCCTCTGCGAGTTGCGCCACGATTGTCTCCGTGCGGTTGAGGTTGACAATGAGCGTGATCGGACGCTCTGCAAGCGAGTTGCTCATGACGACAATGCGTCCCGAGCGCCAGCGGTTGAGCGCCTGCACGGCTTGCCCGAGAGGTGCTTGCGTGAAGATCAGCCGTCCCTCCCGCCACGCAAGTTCGGTTCCGGTTTCCGATGGCCGCGGCTCTCCGATATGGCGGCTGTCGTAGGTGACCAGTGAGCCGGCAGAAACCTGGGTGGAGTTACTCCCGAGCGCGACGTCGACGGCGCTCTCCGTCACGGCGACGGTCACGCTGTCATCGCGATAGTCGACGCCGAATGCCGTGCCGAGTGCGGTTGTGCGCCCCGATCCAGCCTCGACGATAAATGGCCGTCCGGTGTCCTTCGCAACCGTGAAAAAGGCTTCGCCGTCGTGAAGCGTGAGGCCGCGCCGCTCGCGCGTGAAAGCCACCGACAGCTTTGTTTCGGCCGCGAGATCGACGATTGATCCGTCGGCGAGAGTCGCGGTGCGGCGTTCGCCGGTCGTAGTCCGGAAATCCGCAAACGGGTGGCTCGCCAGATATCGCCATACTCCGACGCCGACCGCACCGATGATTACGGCCTTGCCCAGCCTGCGGCGCGTCAGCGCTTTTTGTGCGGAGAAGTGGCGATCCTTCATTCCCGGGAGCTCGATCGCGCCCGTCCACAGCCTGTCGATATCCGCATAGGCTTCAGCGTGGCGCGGATCGGCCGCGAGCCACGCCTTCAATGCGGTCTTGTCGCTGCCGGAAGGCTTGCCGCCATGCATCGTGGCGAACCAGACCGCCGCCTCCTCGACAATCCGGACATGGTCGGGATCGTCGGTCACCTGATTATCGTCCGCACGTTCCATGCAAGCAAATCTCCCGGACGGCGCAGACAACCGGAGTTTGTGCCTGCGCGTTCTAGAGCATTTTCGCTTCTGGTTGAATCAGAAGCGAAGCTCTAAATTTTTGTTTTGACGCGTTTTCTTCACGCGAACCGGTATCCACTTCGCTTGAAAACGCTCTAGTATATGACAATCGGGAGAGGCGAATTTCTGAGGTGCTGCCAGAGAATCCTTTAGACGGAACCAGCCGCCCGTGATTGTCTTCATGCCGCCATGACGGAACAGGGCGTTTTCATCAAAACGCAACGTGCTTTACCGCCGCGCTTCATCGAGGCGCAGTTTCATCCGGGCGAGGATGCGCACCATATGGCCGAACGCTGTCCTGGGCTGGATTTCGAGCATCCGGCCGATGTCATCGAAAGTCCGGCCGTCGATGCGTGACAGAATGAAAACCGCGCGATGAGCCGGCGGGAATTCATTCAACGTCGCATAAACGATCTTCAGTTCCTGCCGGGACAACAGGACCTGCTCGGCCGACGGCGTGTCGTCCGTAAGCGTCGCAAGCGCCGTCTCCGGATCATCGACAAAAGACAGGATGCGTTGACGGCGATTGTAGTTGATCGCCAGGTTGGTCGCCGTGCGAAACAGATACGCATGACCATTGGTTATGGGTGTGCGGGTGCGCGCCGACCAGAGTGCGAGAAATGCTTCCTGGGTCAGATCCGCAGCCGCCTCCGCAGACGGCACGCGTCGGCGCAGGAAGCGGGTCAGCTCCTTGCTGTGTCGCCGGAAAAGATCTTGGATATCAAACGACACGGGCCGGGCCTTATCCCCTCGATTGCACGGTGCTCACGCAATCCAGGTCCGGCTTTACCGAATGGGTAATTTCCTTGCAATATCGCCTGACTGGATTGGTTCTAAGCTCGCCGGATCATGGTCGCTGCCGGTTCGCGCGTTAAAGCGAACGGCTGACTGCGAGGGGGCTCATGTGCTGGCGCGAGGGTGCGCTGCGCTGTCCGCTTGCCGTATAGGTCTGCGGCGTGGCGCGGCGCTGCGCTTCGGCACTGACGCCGCGAACGATTCCTTCCGAAACCGCGTGCGCGGTAGCGAGCACCGTGAGATTCACCTGGAGCATGGCGCGGAATGTGTCGTGGTGGCGTTGCAGCGCCGTCAGCAGGTCAGGCGTCGACTGAGTCATGTAGACTTGGCTGGTTTTGAATTGCCTGATGGCGTCGACGTAGCGGCGCGATAGTTCTGTTTTCCGGCTCTCGAGCGCCATGCCTTCCCGAATCTTGCCGGCGCGCACCAACTCGGTCTCGCGCTCGATGACGGCGAGCAGCGCGTTCATGATGTCGAGCATGTTGTCGGCGAGCTTGCGTGCGTCCGCTGGCGTCGATACGGGAGGCGGGAGAAGGGACGCCTGCGGATCCCGGGACTTCGGTGTCATGCGCTCTCCTTTGAGCTTGGCTTGGTCTGGCTCGCCTGTTGCATGATCAGGGCGCGGAACACCGTGTCGGAGATGCCGACGCCGCCGGCCTTGGCGAACGATCTGGAATACTGCTCGGTGAGCATCGAGCGCCACACTCCGGTGCCTGGCGTATCGCCGAACGGGCCTTCGCCCTTCAACCCGGACGTCATTTGCGAAAACATGGAATTGAGGAACATCGCCTCGAAATCCTCCGAGGTTGCTTTGGCTTTCTCTATTGACCGCGGAGGGACGTGTTCCAGCGCTCGCGCGAGCTGTGGATCGGGGCGGCCGTTCAGCATCGGCTTCATGCGAGGGGTGCTGCGATAAGCGGTGGTTATCAGGTCATTGGCAGTGTGAGCTTCCATCACATCACCTCGATATCGGCTTCGATTGCGCCGGCCGCCTTGATCGCCTGTAGAATGCCGATCAGGTCGCGTGGCCCGATGCCGAGGCCGTTGAGTCCGTCGACAAGCTCCTGAAGCGAGACGCCGTTCTTGACCAGCGCGAGTTTCTTGCCGTCCTCGCTCACGCCGACGTCTGTGCGCGGTGTCACCACCGTTCGCCCGCGTGCCAGCGGATTAGGCTGGCTGACCTGCGGACTTTCGGAAATGGACACGGTGAGGTTGCCTTGCGCTACCGCGACGGTGGCGACGCGGACGTCGCGTCCCATCACGATGATCCCGGAACGTTCGTCGATAATGATCTTTGCTGCGATGTCCGGCTCGACCTGCAACTGTTCGATCTCGGTCAGGAGCGCGACGACGTTCCCTTTGTATTCCCCTGGGATGGAGAGTTGCACCGTGGACGGATCGATCGGTTCGGCCGTCTTCGTGCCGAGGAAATCGTTGACTGCGGCGGCGATGCGCTTGGCGGTGGTGAAGTCGCCGTTGCGCAGCGCCAGCCGGACATTCGGCATCCGGTTCAGTGCGAATTCGATCTCGCGCTCGACGATGGCGCCGTTGGCGATTCGCCCATTGGTTGGCACGCCCTTGGTGACGCTCGCGGCGGCGCCTTCAGCAGCAAAGCCGCCGATCGCAAGCGAGCCCTGCGCCACCGCATAAACATTGCCGTCGGCGCCGAGCAACGGCGTGACGAGCAAGGTGCCGCCTTGCAGGCTTTTGGCATCGCCCATGGCCGAGACCGTGACGTCCATGCGGGTGCCTTGGGTGGCGAAGGCGGGCAGGTTGCCGGTCACCATGACGGCCGCGACGTTGCCGGTTCGGATGGTGGCGCCGCGAATGTTGACGCCCATGCGTTCCAGCATCGCCTGCAGCGATTGCTTGGTGAAAGGAATATTGTTGAGGGTGTCGCCGCTGCCGTTAAGGCCGACCACGAGGCCGTAACCGATCAACTGGTTTTGTCGCACGCCTTCGATATTCGCGAGGTCCTTGATCCGTGAGGTCGCGTGCGCAGGCATGCCCAGCGGCGGCAGCGCGACAAGCGCCGCGACGGCGATCCGGACAATCCTTGAAATACCAACGCCAGGCATCCTCTGCTCCCCGCTGAGGGTTCGGTCCGGCTGGCCGCCACTCCCATGACGATCATCCGCCGTTAACTATGCGAGGTTCGTGCCATCGCGGCGCATGGCATATAATATTGATATCGTTGGAAGATCGGTGTGGTGGATAAAGCTGCGCAGGCGGGAGGGGTGGCGAAGTTGCCCGCGTCGGCAGAATTTGCCGGGCATTCACGCTTCGTTAACCATAACGGCCCACGGTTCCTCTTGCTGGAGTCATCCGGCGCGCACTCCTTGGCCGGCATGGCGCGCCATCAATATTCGGGCGAGATGATCGATGCGAATTTACGGACCGAACGGCACAACGCCGGGAACGCAGGCCTCGTCCGCGCGGCGAATGGGCGGAAGTGAATTTTCTCTGCCGGACCCGGCCGCTACAACGGAAAGCAGGGCTCCGGCCGCGCCGAAGGCGCCTGCCACCATCGATGCATTGCTGGCGTTGCAGGGCGTCGAAGACGATCCGGCGGAGCGGCGCAAGCGCTCGGTACAGCGGGGCAGGGGCGCGCTGGATGTGCTCGACGATCTCAAAATCGGGCTGCTTTCCGGCAACTTCGACGCGTCAACCGTGATCCGGCTGCGCGCTGCCGCCGCCGAGCTGAAATCGTCCTCCGGTGATGCCGGTCTCGACGCGGTCCTGGCTGAAATTGAATTGCGCGTCGAGGTGGAACTGGCCAAGGCGGGGCAATTCTGAAAGCAGCCGGGACGCGATGGAACGTTGAAAATATGGCCTCGATACGCGGCGCAGACCGGGTTCCACATCGGGCAAGGGAAGCAGGAACGCGGAAGTCCCGAGCTGTCAAGGATGGGTTTTGGTGCGACGATATTGTCTGTCACAAACGGCCGCTATATAAGCTCCGCCGCAGCCGGGCCGTCCGTCCGGTGCCTTGCACCGAGCAGGAATGCATTTGGAAAAGTTGAAGAACTACAGGCCCTCCGAAAAAGAGCCTTTCATGAACGAGCGCCAGCGCGAATATTTTCGCGCCAAGTTGCTGGCATGGAAGGACGATATCCTCCGCGAATCGAAGGTTACGCTGCAGACTCTTCAGGAAGAGAACGTCAACCTTCCCGACCTCGCCGATCGTGCGTCCTCGGAAACCGACCGCGCCATCGAGCTGCGAGCCCGTGACCGGCAGCGGAAGCTGATCTCCAAGATTGACGCTGCCTTGCAGCGAATTGAAGACAATACCTATGGCTATTGTGAGGAAACGGGCGAGCCGATCTCGCTGAAGCGGCTCGAAGCGCGGCCGATCGCGACGCTTTCTGTCGAAGCTCAGGAGCGCCACGAAAAGCGGGAAAAGATTTATCGGGACGAGTAGGGCAGGCGGCGCCGATGCCTTGGCAGCGCGGGCCGCGGTATAGGCGTGAGTTCTCGAGCGAAGCATGTCCTGGTGTTCGACACGATAGTACCGGTTCGGCGCAAGAAAACGCGTCAGAATAATCGCTGGCGGCTCGCCGGCAACGGTTTACCTGAACATCTCCCGCTGCTCATCGGTCAGGTCGGCCAGCATCTGCCGGGCCTGGCTGTAGCCGGCGGCGACCATCTCGTCGAAGCGGCTCCAGTCCAGCAAGCGGCACTCGGGGACGCGAGGCTGGAACAACAGGTCGGTGAACTTTCCCATCTCCTTTTGTTTGGAGATCGAAGTGATGAAGGATGATCGCAGCATCGTCTCGGGCACGCTCGGCAGACGGTAACGTCGCTTCGCACGCGGTTTCAGTTTGTCGCGCAGCAAGGCGAGCGTTCCAGGAACGCAGTCAATGTCGAACACCTGCCCGCGATCGACCGAGAGATCGACGCCGATGATGCGACCGGCGCCGAGCCGAGCCATCACGTCGACCGGGAAATTGTTGAACGTGCTGCCATCATACATCATGTGCCCGCCGACGAAGACCGGCGGCAGCGCGCCGGGTATTGCGTAGCTTGCGCCGACGTTGCGGGTCAGGTCGCCTCGCAGCAGGACGGCTTCGCTACCGGCCGAAAAGTCTGACGCGATAGTGAAGAAGGTGGTCCAGCAATCCTCGCTGTCGATTGCGTCCCGGCCTGTGGCATCGCGCACGGCCTGCGTCATCGCGCTTCGCGTGCGCGCACCCTTGATCAGCGATACCAGCGGAATGAAATTGTAGTCGCCGGTGACGTTTCCCCTCGGGTGTTCGAGGAACGCCTTTCGGACGGCGGCTGCGACTTCATCCGCGTTGCGCCCGAGCGCCAGTACCATCCCCATGACCGCGCCGATTGAGCTGCCGCCGAGCATGTCTACGGGAATGCCCGCCTCTTCCAGCGCCTTGATGACGCCGAGATGAGCGAAACCGCGCGCGCCTCCGCCCGACAGCACAAGTCCGACACCGCGTCCGGATACGATGCGAGCGAGCCGACGCATGTCCGCAGGCAATTGCGGGCGAATGTGAAAGTGCCGCGCATCCGGCCGCGCGTTCCGCCAACGCGCCGTGCCGGTGGGGATTGTCGTATCGGCCTTGTGCAGCAGAACCAGCGTCTGTCGCGCGATCGAAATGGGAGCGGCGGGCGACAGGAAAGCCTGCTCGATAGCCGAGAGACCGGGATCGTGGTCGGCGTCGGCGAGCAGCAGCACCTCGTCGGCATGACGGAGGCAAAACCGGGTCCATGCGGTGTCGCCTCCGTCGGCGGCAAGATACACGCCGCGGCTCTGAGCCTCGATTTCGTCGATATAGCCGGCAAGCGCATCGTTGCGCTGTTCAGACGAGGGGTCCCGAGTGATCCCGAAGTGTCTGGCGACGTCATCGGCGGTGACGACCGTCACCGACCCGGCCTTTGCGGCTTGCGCGTTACGCAGGCTTCGCGCGAAATCGGCGGACTCCACCCCGGACGTGACTGGCAGGATGCAGATGTTCACTGGCACCAGCGGCGCTTGTCGCTCGCGCTCGCGGAATCTCCGGATCACGACCCGCATCATCGACATTTCGATTTCCGGATGTTGCAGGATTGCGCGCTCGATCATCGCGCGCGTTACTTTGACCAGCAGCGTATCGCGCACCGCCAAGATGGTTGCCGAGCGTGGCTCGCCGGTGAACAGCGCGAGCTCGCCTATGGTTTCACCGCGCCCGATCTCGCCGAGAATTTTTCTTGCGCCGGAGTCTGTCTCGGAAAAGGCGTGCAGCCGTCCCGACAGAACGAAGTACACGTCGTCACTGATGTCGCCTTGGCGCAGCAGAATCTCGCCGGAGACGAGATCGACATATTCGGCCTCGGACCGGATGGTGTTCAGGATCGCAGCGTTGTCGGACGCAAAGTAGTCGCGAAGCACGGTCTGGAGCAGCGCGTCGCGTTGCTGAAGATCGGGATCGGGTTTTGGCGTCAATACCGCAACTCCTATTGGTTCGTTTAAGCATTGCATTCCGTTGCGGCAAAAGCTCTGATTTTGACACTTGCCCACAGGGTTTGCGGCAACGTGAAGCGAATGTGGAATCCGCTCCCTAGAGTCCGATTCAACCGCGTTGAATCAAACTCTGTTTTATTCTTTCATTGAGCATGATCTTGTCTGAAAACCGGTGCCCACTTTTCGGGATCATGCTCTAACGTCGCACGCGTGACGCGCTGCGGCGAACCCAAAATCCCATCCTTTCCCCGGCTTGACCCCGAGGACTTAACCTTCGAACCCAGCGGCTGAACCTTCGCTCTGTTCTAGTCGCGCCCGACCCTGCCGGGAAATCCCGGCGTGGTTGGGCTGTCGCCACGCAGGCCGCTTGGCACGGCGCCTGTGCCGATAGTTCCAGGCCACGTTGTGTTCGGCACGCCCGGCATATTGACCCCGCCGGTGCTGAGGCGCGGTGAGGGCGCTGGCATCACGATAATGGGCGCTGAAGGCATGAGCGTGTAGACAGGGCGGTGCCGGTGGCGCGCCTGTGCCGTGTCGGACAAGCCGATCAGGCAGGCGGCAACGACAAGCAGGATTCGGACGGCGAGGGTCATTGGACGCTCCGGCAGTCTCGACTTGCGGAATGTCACGGATATATAGCCATCGCAAGTGCGACGCACAGACCAAGGGTTCATTAAAAATTCGCTGCTCGTCAGCGAACGAACAAGGCCTGTTCTCTGTTCTCGAAGATAGACACGGCCTCCGGCAGGGGAGCCGCCGGAGGCCGCATCCCCCGAACGATGCATGGCATCGCCGGGGTCGTCGCCGTCTCGCGCCTGGGATCGCGATCCGGTGGGGAGCTCTCGAGAATCTAGAACGGCAGCAGCACGTCCATCACCTGTTGACCGTAGCGCGGCTGCTGGACATCGCTGATCTGGCCGCGGCCGCCGTAGGCGATGCGGGCCTGCGCGATCTTGCTTGAATCGATAGTGTTGTCGCTCTGGATATCCTCAGGTCGCACGATGCCGGCGACGATCAATTCGCGGATTTCGTTGTTGACGCGGATTTCCTGCTTGCCTTCGACCACGAGATTGCCGTTCGGCAGCAGTTGCGTCACGACCGCGGCGACGCTGGTCTGCAAGTTCTCCTGACGTTGGACCGAGCCCTTGCCGTCGCTTAATGAGGTGGAGTCGGTGGTCAGGATACGGCCAGGCAGGATCGCGGTTGCTGGATTGCCGATGGTTTTGCTGCCAATGAAATCGGTGATGCCGGAATCTTCCTTGCTGGTGCGGCTGCGCTGGGTCTGGTTGGCGATGTTGGCCTTGTCGGTGAAGTTCACGGTCACGGTCAGAAGATCGCCGACCCGCGCCGCGCGCTGATCCCTGAAGAACGCGCGCGAGCCGTTCCGCCACAGCGAGTTGGCGTTGTAGGACACCGTCTCCGGTTTTGGCATTGGCATCTGAACGGGTTTGTAGCCGGGCTGCGTCGTCGGATTGTCGATCGCGGTCAGCTTGGGTGACTCGCCGATCTGCGAAAGGCGATCGATGGACGAGCATCCGCTGGCGAGGCCGGCGGCCGCTAGCAATGTGCCGGTTAGGACGATGCGGTTGATGCGCGCGAACTTCAACATGAACGTTACTCGGCTTTTGAAGATGTGGGCGCGCCGTTCTGGGCGGAGATGTGGGCTGTTGCCGCTGCCGACGGCTCGGCGCTCGCCAGCTTGCGTGGTGCGACCGGCGTGATGGGAGACACCGACACCTGACCTCGCCCGACCACCACGCCGGACACGGTGCGCTTCGATTGCAGGTTGAGAACAGTGACGATGTCCCCCTCGGTGCCGGCTTCGGTCGCCTGGCCGCGCACGGTGAGATAAATTCCCGCGGCCTGGTAGATCAGGGTCACCGCCTCGTCGCGTTGCACAAGGTCTGGCCTGGCCAGGTCGGCGCCGTGCAGCGCCTGACCGGCGCGCATCTGCCGCCGCATCTGCATCCCGACGGCGTGGTCGCGGCTCGCGGCATCGTGGCCGACCTCGGCCTTGGGACGACGCTCCATGACGATGTCCGAAAATTTCAGCTGGGCGTTACGGTCCACGTCGCGAGCCAGCACCGCGGCCTCGACAGTCTCGACGGCGACTCCGGTGAAGCGGAGGCGGGCCGGTGCGGCGCCGGAGTCGTTGCCGACCTCGAGTGTGACGTCGAAGCGACCGTTGCGCGGGTCGAACCGGGTTACCATCGGATTGATGGCGCCGTTGTTTGCGGCGTCGAGATGGATTGCCGTAAAATCCTTATCGAAGGTCAGCAGCAGGTTCTTGGCGTCGCCAAGCCCATTGCGGTGTTCGAGCGCGACCGCGATCCGCAATTCGACGTCGTCCGGTTCGAGGGTGCGCGCGAGCCGTGTCACCGCGACGTTGCGGATGCCGTGCGTCTCGACGCCGATCACCTGATGCGCGCGGAGAACATCGAGCACCTGCGTAGCCAACAGGCTGCCTGTGGTGCCGGGGTTGGGAGAGCGGTAGATCGCAACCTGCGCTGCGTCACCGGCGTTATCGACAAGGTCGCCGATTCTCACCACCTCGTCTGTAATGTCGACATGGCCGCGAAGCACAGGGGCCGGAATGGCGGCCGCGGTCTGCATCGTGCTCGCCAGGACGACGCGGCGCGGAGCCACGTCATTGCCGGCCAGCGCCGGAATGGACGCCGCCAGCAGCGCGCCAGCGATGAGAAAGGAGCGGACGGCCATGATCAGTCTCCTTAGCGGAACAGCGCGGCTGCGGATTGCAGCATCTGGTCGGCGGCGCTGACGACTTTGGCGTTCATCTCGTAGGCGCGTTGCGCGGCGATCAGATCGGAGATTTCAGAGACCACCTCGACATTGGCCTGCTCAAGGTTCGACTGCTGCATGTCGCCGAAGCCGTCGATGTTTGCGATGCCGTCCTGGAACGGACCGGAGGCGGGGGTCTCCTTGAAGTTGTTGTCGCCGACCGGCTGCAGGCCCGCCTTGTTGATGAAGCGGGTCAGGCCGATCTGGCCAAGCACCGTCGGAGTGGTCTGTCCCGGCAGCGTCACCGAGACCTGGCCCTGCGCGTTGATGGTAATGCCTGCGGAGTTTTGGGGAATCGTGATTGTCGGCTGCACCGGATTGCCCTGTGCATTGACGATGCGACCCTGGTTGTCCATCTGGAACGTGCCGTCGCGAGTATACTGAAAGGTGCCGTCCGGCATCTGGATCTTGAAGAAGCCTTCGCCGCGAATGGCGATGTCGAGATCGTTGCCGGTCTGCGACAGCGTGCCTTGACTCATCTGCCGCGGCGTTCCGACTGTTTTCACGCCGCCGCCGAGATCGATGCCCACGGGCAATATGGTGCCCTGAGCTGATGCCTGCGCGCCGACGCGGCGGACGTGGTCGTAGATGAGGTCTTGAAACGCGGCCCGTTGCTTCTTGTAACCGGTGGTGCGCAGGTTCGCGATATTGTTGGAGATGACCTGAACGTTTAGTTCTTGAGCCGCCATTCCGGTTGCTGCGGTATAGAGAGCACGCATGATGTGGTTTCCTTATGCCGGAACGTCGGCGAGTTTTTCGATGGCGGATCGTTGCAGATCGGTTTGCTGCTGCAACAGCGTCGCCATCTGCGTGTAGGCGCGGGACACCTCGACCATGCGGCTCATCTCGGTCACCGCATTGACGTTGGAGCGCTCAATGAAACCCTGATGGACTTGTGCGTTCGTATCCGGCTGAGCGGAATTGCCTGCGCCCGCGGCGTAGAGGTTGGAGCCCTCCTTGATCAGCTTTTGGGCTTGCGGGAAGGAGACTAGCCGCAGCGTGCCGCGGATCGAGTTGGTCGCGTTGTTGATGCCCTCGATCACGGTCACGGTGCCGTCGGCGGAAATCGTAATGTCACGGTCGGTTTGCTGGAACCTGATCGGGCCGTTGGAGCCGAGCACCGGAAAGCCCGATGCCGTTACCAGTTGTCCCTGTGAATTGAGCTGTAGTCCGCCGTCGCGGGTGTAACGCTCGCCGTTCGGCGTTTGCACCACCAGAAACGCATTGCCGTCGATCGCGACATCGAGTGGGCTCTTGGTCTGCTCGGTCGGGCCGCCGGCGAAGTCGTGGAAGGTGGCGCGGTCCTGGACAAAGCTTACGCGGCGGTCGCGGCCGACGAAGTTGTCTTCGTGCGCTCCCGGCATCAGGTATTCCTCGAACAGCGAGCGGTCGGCCTTGTAACCGTTGGTGTTGACGTTCGCGACGTTGTTCGCAATGACGTCTATCCGCCGTTCGAGCATCATCTGCCGCGACAGTCCGATGAGGAGCGTATTCTCCATCGGTGGTTCTCCCCTTGAGAATCCGTGTGAAGAAAGCCCTCCCAGGCCGCGACACCGGATCGATCGAACCTCGAGGCTCTCCCAAGCCTGCGGTTCAAGAAAGGGATAGCGAAAGCCGTGCCAGCTTCAGAAGCGATGGATTATCAGTCGTTTATTGAAATCCGCCCGGTGGGGGACCGGGTAATTAAGGCCCTGTTGACCATATCGGCCCGGCAAAATCTTCCTAGTTATGGTTAAAAGAAAGGTTCCGTTAACCATTGCGTACCTAGTGTGGCAGCCCAGAAGTTCTCCGCATTTTCGCCACTACCTCGAAAGCGAACTTCTGACCAAAACACACCAGAATGGATGCTGGTGAACGTCGAATTCGAAGTTCGCTAGCCGTTGCGGGAGCGACGAGCTTCGGGTCCGGGCACTAGTGTCAAGGCAATAGGGCGCGTGTGCGCCGGCGGCATCTGTTCTGCGTATCCAGCCTGCTCGGCGGCCTCGGACCGACCCTGGGTGAAAGGGCTAGCTGACGATGGCAGAGAATGATCAGGCTGAAAAAGCGGCAGATCGAGACGCGTCGCCGGCCAAGAAAAGGTTCAAGCTGATTGTCGCGGTCGGCGCCGTGCTGCTGATTTTCGTCACCGGCGGCAGCATCTGGTTCTTTTTATTCCGCCATCACGACGGCGAGCAACTTGCCGAAGCGCCGCCGCCGAAGCCGCCGTCCTTCGTCGACATACCGGACATGCTGGTCAATCTGGTCGGCGCGCCCGGAGAGCGGGTGCAATATCTGAAAGTGAAGGTCGTTCTTGAGGTGAAGGAGGAGCCGCAGGTCGAGAAGATCAAGCCGGCACTGCCGCGGGTTACCGATCTGTTTCAGACTTATATGCGCGAATTGCGTCCAAGTGATCTCAACGGTTCAGCCGGGTTGTTCCGCCTGAAGGAAGAACTGACCAAACGCGTGAATGCTGTGATCTCGCCCGATCGTGTCAATGCGGTGCTGTTCAAGGAAGTCGTCATCCAGTGAGAAGTGCCGCTGTTTTTGAAGTTGCTATATCATTTGCCGCAAGCTCGTATCAGGAGCTTCAAATCGCAAGCGGCACCCCAAGAAATGAACTTCGGAAACGGGCGCTAGCGCGGAAACGGGATCATGTCGGACGATAGTGATCAAATTGATCAGGATGCAATCGCAGCCCAGTGGGAGGCCTCGCTCGACTCGGAGGATCCAGCCGAAGCGGCGAAGTCCGCTGCCGCGAATGAACTCACGGAAGCGATGGCGGCACAATGGGCCGCCATGGTCGACGACGGCGGCCGCGATTTCGGCAGCGGCAAAAACGGCGGCGAGCGGGTTCTGTCGCAGGAGGAAATCGACAACCTGCTCGGCTTTAGCGTCGGCGAGATCAACGTCGACGACAATTCGGGCATTCGGGCGATCATCGACTCGGCGATGGTGTCGTATGAGCGCCTGCCGATGCTGGAGATCGTGTTCGACCGCCTGGTGCGGCTGATGACGACGTCGCTGCGCAATTTCACGTCCGACAACGTCGAGGTCTCGCTTGACCGCATCACCTCGGTCCGCTTTGGCGACTACTTGAACTCGATACCTCTGCCGGCGGTGCTCAGCGTGTTCAAGGCCGAGGAGTGGGAGAACTTCGGGCTGGCGATGGTGGATTCCAGCCTGATCTACTCCATGATCGACGTGTTGCTGGGTGGCCGTCGCGGCCAGACCTCGCTCCGCATCGAAGGGCGACCCTACACGACGATTGAAACCAATCTGGTAAAGCGGCTGGTGGAAGTCGTTCTGGCCGACGCGGAGCAGGCGTTCCGGCCGCTTTCGCCGGTGTCGTTTTCGATCGACCGTCTCGAAACCAATCCGCGGTTCGCGGCGATCACCCGTCCGGCCAATGCGGCGATCCTGGTCCGGCTGCGGATCGACATGGAAGATCGTGGTGGCACCATCGAACTGCTGCTTCCCTACGCCACCATTGAGCCGATCCGCAACGTTCTGTTGCAGATGTTCATGGGTGAAAAGTTCGGCCGTGATCCGATCTGGGAAAGCCACCTCGCCACCGAGATATCGCAGGCGCAGATCGCCGTGGACGCTGTGTTGTATGAGGCCGAAATCCCGCTCAAGCAGCTTATGACTCTGAAGGTCGGCGACACCCTTGCGCTTGAAATGCGGCCTGATGCGTCAGTGGCGGTTCGGTGCGGCAGCGTTACGCTCACCGAAGGCCGCATGGGACGGGTCGGCGACCGCGTCGCCATTCGCGTGTCGAGACATTTGCGCAAACCGAACACCACCTTCGCCATGTTCGAGAGAGCGGACGAGCAGACCAAGATGATGGAGGCCCAATGAACCACTCTTTCGGATTAGCGATCGAGAGCCTTGTTGCGGTTCTTCTCGTTCTGACAATCGGTTACTGCATGCTACTGAACAAGCGGCTGAAGCGGCTGAGGTCGGATGAACAATCGCTCAAGGCGACGATCAGCGAACTGATCACGGCGACCGAGATCGCCGAGCGCGCCATCGGCGGGCTGAAGCACACCGTGCGTGACGTCAACGACAATCTCGGTAACCAGATTTCGTTGGCCACCGATTTGTCGCGACAGTTGGCGAAGCAACTGGCTGAGGGCGATGCCGTCATGCGGCGGTTGACCAGGATCGCGCTTGCGGCGCGCCCGCCGGCGGCCCCGGAACCGGACGCCGTGACGAGCGATGCCCGCTCTGTCGCAGCCGCGGCGCGGGCATTTTCCGAACGCAAAAGGACGAACGGCCTCGCTGCATGAGTGCTTTCAGGGACATCCGGGTCATTCCCGTCGTAGCGGCTGCGATCTTCGGCCTTGCGGTGCTCAAGGTCGCGGGGCTCGTGATCGACGGCGGCTATGTCTTCGATGTCCGGCGGGATTCATCCCGTCCATCATGGGCGCAGGAGAATTTGAACTTTCCAGGCGCAGCTCCGGACGCGGGCGACATCACCGGATCGGTCGAGGCGAAGAACAAAGACGCCGCCGCCAAGGACAGTGCGGGAGAAGATAAGGCGAAGCACGAAGAACCCGCCCAGGCAGCAGACACGCCGGGAGTGGCGAAGGTAGGCACTCTCCCCGAGCCGGGTCAGTCTGTGTCGCCCTCCGAGCGGGCCATCCTCGAGCGCCTTCAGAGCCGGCGACAGGAAATCGAAGCGCGTGCTCGTGAAATTGACATTCGCGAAAGCCTCTTGCAAGCCGCTGAACATCGTATCCAGGGCCGCGTCGAGCAGATGAAGGGCATCGAAGCGCGGATCGCGACCGCGACCGAGGAGAAGAACGAGGCCGAGATTGCCCGCTTCAAGGGTCTCGTGACGATGTACGAGAATATGAAGCCGAAGGAAGCGGCCAAGGTGTTTGACCGGCTGGAAATGCCGGTACTGTTCGAGATCGCCTCGAAGATCGCGCCGCGCAAGATGTCGGAGATTCTCGGTCAGATGTCTCCAGAGGCTGCGGAACGATTGACGGTTGAACTGGCGCGCCGTGCGAGCGGTGGCAACGCCACTGCGGCCTCCAATCTTCCGAAGATCGAGGGTCAGCCGACGCAGCAGACTCACAACTAGTGGTCCGTTCTAATATTCGCATTCTGCTTCAGCGAACCTCCTTGCGAAGGTTAGAATCAAAGGACCGCTAGCAACTATTGGGTTTCCAATGGAGTTTTGAATTTGACATTCGCTTGCCGGCTTTGCTGCGACGTGGGTAGCGAACGTTAAATTCACTCCACGAGGATCGTTGTTTAACAAGTCCTTAATTCCACAATCCTAGTGTTCGGTCTGACCGGCGTGCGAGCGTCCGGTCACGTATCCGAGTCGAGAGACTATCTGGAATGGCGCGGACGATTGCCGCTCGATGTTGGTCGCAAGCGCGCGCTTGCGCGCGGCGGCTTCGGCGCGACTTTATTCCGGCGGTCGCGACAGCCGTGCTGCTGCTGGCCGCGGCGTTTCCCGATGCAAGTCGCGCGCAGGTGGTCCAGGGAGAGGCGAGCTTTGTGGCGGCGAACGGTTTCGCGCGCCTCGTGCTTACGCTCGAGGATGACGTCGATTCAGAGGTGACGGTGGCGGGCACCGTCCTTCTGATCCGATTCAAGCGGCCGGTGGATATTCCCGTCGACAGGATCTCGGACGCGGTACCGGACTATGTCGGCTCGGCGCGCCGCGATCCGGATGGTTCGGCCATTCGTCTGGCGCTGGCGCGCAAGGTCACCGTCAATACGATGACCGCCGGCGAGCGCGTCTTCATCGATTTGATGCCTGACGGCTGGAAGGGGCCGCCGCCTGAATTGCCGCAGGAGGTGGTTCGAGAACTGGCGGAACGTGCCCGCGCCGCCGAGCGCGCCTTGCGCGAACAGCGCAGCCTCGAAGCGGCGAAGAAGCGGTCGCCGGTTCGCGTGCGCGCTTCGTTGCAGCCGACCTTTGTGCGCTATGTTTTTGAGTTGCCGGACGGCAGCGGCGTATCTTCCAACCTCAATGAGCAAACGCTTGCGCTGCTGTTCAAGCCTGCGCTGACGTTCGATCTGGCGGATGCGAAACTGGTGGCGCCGGCCAATGTCGGCTCGATCGCGCAGAAGGTCGACGGCGAGGGCTCGCGGATCGAAATAAAGCTGATCGGCGATGTCGATGTGCATTCGTTTCGTGAAGAGAAGAACTACATCGTCGATATCGGCTTTCAGCAGGCCGGCAAACCGATACTGCCGGTGCCGCTCGCGTCAACCGAAGCTCGGCCGCAGGGCGCTTCCGCCGGAAAGGCAGCCGAGATTCCGCCGCCGACCTCTCAGACGATTGCGGAGCAAGCCCGGCTGACGGTTCGGCCTCCGGCGTCTGATGTCAAACCCGCGCCGGCGGCAAAAACTTCCGAAGCCGCGCCGGCTATCGCTGCACCTCTCGCGTCTGTTCAGTCTCCGGTCGAAAAGCCGGTTGCCGCCGCAGCGCCCTCTACCGCTCCTTCAACGGCGGACGCTTCAGAATCGAAGCCGGCAGAGGAGAAGCCAGCAGAAAATATTTCCATCAAGCAGGACTCCGCAAAGGCCGCGGCGGCGTCAGAGCCTGCGATCGCTCCGGCGCCATCAAGAAAGACAATCGCGCGTGACGCTGTGACCCTCGACGCTGAGAGACGCACCGAGGGTTTTCGTCTGACGTTCGGATTCGGCGCGCCGGCACCGGCCGCGCTGTTTCGGCGGGCCGATACGGTGTGGCTGGTGTTCGATTCCGAGCAGCCGATCGATACCGACGCGATCCAAAAGGAGGGCGGGCCGCTCATCACCGACATCGATCGTCGTTCCTTGAACAACGGGCAGGCAATTCGTATCCGCCTGGCTCGTCCGCAATTGGCCTCTCTCTCGGCCGGAGACTCGAAGGGTTCTGCATCCGCTGCGGCGGGCGAGAGCTGGATCGTGACGTTTGCCGATGCCGTACAACAGCCATCGCGCGCGCTTTATGCACAGCGCAATGTGATCGATCGGGCTCACGCAAGCGTCACTGTGCCGCTCGCAGGCCCCGGCAAGCTGCACCGGATCGTCGATCCCGACTCGGGCACTGCCCTGATGGTCGTGACCGCGCTGCCGCCGGCGCGCGGCTTTATCAGGCGTCAGCAATTCGTGGAGTTTTCGCTGGGTGAATCGATCCATGGCGTGGTGGTCGAGCCCAAGTCCGATGATATTGCCGTCGAGGTCGCCTCCGACAAGGTCACGGTGACCCGACGGGGCGGTCTTACCCTGTCGGCGGCCAATGCCGCGCCCGAGCGTGCGGCGTCCGCGGCGCAGCCGATCTTCGATGTCGAGCAATGGCAGAAGGACAGCAAGGCCGATCTCTTCAAGCGGCTCGATGAACTGGTCGACGCCGCGTCGACGGCGGGTGACGATGATGCGCGGACCACTGCACGGATCGACCTCGCCCGGTTCTACATGGCGCGCGGCTTCTATCACGAAGCCAGGGCGGTTCTTGACCTCGCATTGTCCGAACGGAATCCCGGACAGGAAGATCCGGTTCTGCTGATCGTACATTCAGTTGCGAGTTCGCTGACGAACTATACGGCGTCGGCTATGCGGGATCTCGCTAATCCGGCGATCGGAGCCGATTACGATTCTCAACTCTGGAAGGCACTTGCGCTCGCGCAGCAGCATAAGTGGGCGGAAGCACGGGAGAAGTTCAAGAACGCTCATTTCGCCATATCGGTATTGCCAATCGATTTGCAGCGCGCGATCGTCACTGCTGCGATGCGAGCCTCGCTTGAGGTCGGGGATTTTTCCGGGGTCGCTTCGTGCAGCAGTGATCTCGACGCGCTCGGCATTCCCGACGAGTTGAAGCCCCGGATTACAGTCATGCGCGGACGGCTGTCGGAAGCGCTCGGGCGCGACAAGGATGCGCTTGCTCAGTACAAGGAGGTGATGGTCTCGCCGGACCGCGAAGCCGCGACCGAGGCGCAGCTTCACAACATCGCGTTGCGACAGAAGCGCAACGAGATCAAACCGGAAGATGCGCTGTGCGATCTCGAAACGCTGTCGGTGATGTGGCGCGGCGATAGGCTGGAAGTGCAGACGCTGAAAATGCTGATGGCGCTCTACATCGATACCGGCCGCTATGCGGAGGCGCTGGCGGCGTCAAGGACGGCCACGCGGCTGGAACCGGACTCCGCGGTGTCGCGCCAGATTCAGGATGACGCGGCGGCGCTGTTCGCCCAGCTCTTCCTCAGCACGAAAGGCGGCAATCTTCCGCCGGTCGATGCGTTGGCGATGTTCTACGACTTTCGCGACCTGACTCCGATTGGCCGTCGCGGCGACGAGATGATCCGCCGGCTCGCGGATCGTCTGGTCGCCTTCGATCTGCTCGATCAGGCGGGCGAACTCCTGCAATACCAGATCGATCATCGGCTGGAGGGTGCAGCGCGCGCGCAGGTCGCCGCGCGGCTGGCAATGGTCTATCTGATGAACCGCAAGCCGGACCGGGCAATCGCCGCACTTCGCACGACGCGGATCGCGGATCTCGCCGGTGAATTACGTCAGCAGCGCTTGCTGCTCGAAGCGCGCGCGCAGAGCGATGTCGGCCGCCGTGATCTCGCGCTCGACATCATCTCAAATCTCGCCGGGCGTGAGGCGGTTCGTCTGCGGTCCGATATTTACTGGGCGTCTCGGCGCTGGCGCGAGGCGTCCGAACAGATCGAGCTTTATTACGGCGAGCGCTGGCGCGATTTCAAACCGCTCAAGCCGAACGAGAAGAGCGACATCATTCGCGCTGTCATCGGCTACGCGCTTTCCGAGGACGCGCTTGGGCTTGCGCGCTTCCGCGAAAAATATGCACCGCTGATGAACGGCAGCGCCGATAAGGTCGCTTTCGATACCGCCAGCAAGCCGGCGGCAGGCAACAGCGCCGAATTCGAGCAGATCGCCAAGATGGCGGCGAAGGTGGATACGCTGAGTGGCTTTCTGCGCGAAATGAAATCGCGCTTTCCCGACATGATGACAAAAACGTCACCGCCGCCCGAAGAAGCAGCGGCAGATCCGTCTCCCACGGGCACGCTGCCGCAGATCGTCGGATCGGAGCGCGCCGAGGCATCACGCTGACGGATGCGTATACCCGAGACGGGGTCACCGCCGCATGAGCAGGCAGACTTGGACGAATGGGATGCTTTCGTCCCTACCGCCCGCTCGATATTCAAGGACGCATGGAAGAAGCGGACGGCGCAGACGGAGCGATCAACGCCGTCTATCGTCGCGAGCGCGCGATCCTGCGGGAACGAGATCGGGCTCTTTTCGGCGCGACGACGAAGGCCGCTGTCGCCGGAAGAGGCGAAGGTAGATCAGAACGCACTCAAGATCTTCTTTCGCTTTTGATGAAGTGAGAAGCGACGCTCCATCTCTGATGTGTGGATTTCAATCGCGTCGAGCGCTTCGTCGAGATCGACGTGCTGTCGCACGCAGTCCCACGACAAACGATGACACCACCATCATGTTTTCCTTCAATTGATGCCCGAAGCGAAATCGCGAGGTGGTATAGAATTCTGTGCAACCGCCCTTGCGCACTCAAGATATTCTTTCGCTTTTGATGGAGTGAGAAGCGATGCTCCATCTCCTGTTTGATGCGTGGATTTCAATCGAGTCGAGCACTCCGTCGAGATCGACTGCTGTCGAATGCAGTCCTACGACAAGCGATGACACCGCTATCAAGTTTGTCTTTAATTGAAGCCAAAATGCGAAGCTGCAAGGCGGTACAGAATTCTGTGCAGCCGCCTTTGCGCACTCAAGATCTTCTTTCTCCGCTTATGATGGAGTCAGAAGTATTCTTATGTTTTGTTTGATGCTCTCTGCGCGTTGACACCATACAACCTCGGCATCATACAATACGAAATATTCCGATAGACACATCGACAAGCTATCGGATTGAGGCGTCTTCCTACTTTAGATGATCATCGTTTTTGAGTCGTCGCATCGTTCCTCATTGATGAGGAGTGTGCGGCATGCGCGGACGGCTGCGTCGATCAAGGACTGCGCGAACCATTTTTCGAATGTTGCGGCTCAGCGGATCCGAACCCGCTATGACAGAGCAACTTGGGGGGTGATATGAGTTATATGAAGAGTTCTTTCCTCGGCTCGACGGCAAGGCTGGTTTTCCTGTCCACCGTTCTGCTTGTCGCCATTCCTTCGAATCTTGCGCATGCACAGGGCGACGAAGGCCAGGGGCCTGGCCATGGCCATGCCGTAGCCCAGAACGGAGATGCCGAGCCGAAGCCGCAAGCTTGGCCTCAGTTCAAGGCGACCACGCCAACGCCGCTGTACTCGCTCTACGACACACTCGGACGACCCGACAATCTCACGATTAACGGCTCTATTCGCTCCCGTGGTGAAGGGCTCGCCAACCAATTTCGTCCGGCGCCTGCCGCGCGCGATGACTATTTGGCCTCGTTCTTCACCAATATTTTCGCCGAATACAATCTCGGCACGGTGAAGATCGGCGCGGAGCTGTTTGATAGCCGTGGCTACGGAGAGCCGCGAAACTCGGCGGTCTCCACCAATGAGGTGAACGCCCTCGAACTCGGCCAAGCCTATCTTAACGTCGATCTCTCCGATGTCCTGCACGATGGCTCGAGGAGCAGTCTCACCGCTGGCCGGTTCACAAAGGACATCGGCTCACGCCGCCTCGTGGCGCGCAATTTAATGCGCAACACCATCAACTCCTTCACCGGTCTGTCCTACGACTGGAAGGGCACGAACAAGGATCAGATGACCCTGCTCTGGACCATGCCGCAGACGCGGTTGCCCGATGACACACGCGGCATCCGCAACAATACGATCGAGTTCGACTCGGAGAGCCCGGACTTTCAACTGTTCGGCGGTTCCTATACCTTCGCGAAGGTGTTCGGCGGATCGTTCGAGGTCTATGGCTACGGCCTGTACGAGCAGGATACTGGGACAACGGGTCCGCAATCGGTGCAGACCCGGAACCGTCGCCTGTTCACTCCCGGCGCGCGGCTGGCGCGGGCGAAGAAGCCCGGGCAGTGGGACTACGATTTCGAGGCGATTTACCAGACGGGTCTCGCCCGGGAGACAACTGCCGTCACCGACACGCGCGACCTCAAGGTGTCGGCCTACTTCTTCCATGGCGAGGCGGGCTATACCTTCGCTGCGCCCTGGCTGCCGCGGGTCGCGCTGCAATACGATCACGGTAGCGGCGACAGCAGAAACCCTAATACCTTCACCCGTTTCGACAGTCTGTTCGGCGTCCGCCGCGAATACAACCCAGTCGACCTCTACGGGCCGCTGCAGCGATCCAACATGATCTCACCGGCGATACGCTTCGAGGTCACGCCGAGCCCGATCTGGGATGCCTTCTTCGCCTACCGCACGCTTTTCCTGGCGGATCGCACCGACAGCTTCGGCCAAACCCAGGTACGGGACCGCACCGGCCGATCCGGGAACTTCGCCGGCCAGCAGATCGAGGCTCGCCTGCGATACTGGGTTGTTCCCGATGCCATGCTGTTCGAAACGGGGGCAGCCTATTTGTTTAAAGGTCGGTTTCTGCAGGACGCTCCCAACGCACCCAACACGGCCGACACCGTCTACGGCTATCTCCAGACCAGCTTCTTCTTTTAAAGTAACGACCGTGCCGGCCCAACAGCAAATGCCTGTGGATTCCGCGCAAGAATATGTTCGAGGCATCGCTCGCATCTTCCGAGCCCCGCGCCGTACCTGTTCGCGCTCGTGTGTCGATATCTCTTGTTTGGAACTTCAACCGCGCCAAGCACTCGTTCGAAAATCGACTATTATGATGCGTCTGCATGTTGACACCGCAATATACGATTTATGGCGAGAAACATATCGATAGGCTATCGGCCGGGGGCATCCTGAGTCGTCCTGTTTTTAGATGATCGCTGTTATGGGTGGTCGCGCGCGTTCCTCGTTAATGAGGAGCGCCCCCACGGCTGCGATCAGTTAACGACTACGCGTAACGTTTTTCGAATGTTGCAACTCAGCGGAATCCGAGCCCGCCATGACAGAGCAACATGGGGTTTGGTATGAATTTGATGAAGAGTTCTTTCCTCGGCTCGACAGCAGGACTGGCTTTGCTGTCCACCGTCCTGCTTGTCGCCATCCCATCGAATCCTGCGCAGGCACAAGTTGCGGCTCAGTCCCAAGCGGGTCGGCAGGCGGAAGCGGGCCAGGGTCATGCCCAAGTCCCGAACTACTGGGCGAATGCTGACGCTCAGGAGTGGTCGGAAGTCCAAATTCAGGCGCTGACGTGGCCCTACTTCAAGCCGACCACGTCGAACCCGGTATTCTCACTCTACGACGCACTAGGAAGACCCGAGAATCTTAAGATCGGCGGCATGTTCCGTTCCCGCATAGAAGGAATCAACAACCAGTTCCGTCCGGCGCCTGTCGCGTCCGATGATGTGTTGGCGGCTTTCCGCACCAACATTTTCGCCGAGTACGATACCGGCCACAAGGTGAAGATCGGCGCGGAGCTGTTGGACAGCCGCGGCTATTTGGAGAAACCGAACTCGTCGGCCTCCACAACGGAGGTGAACGCCCTCGAACTCGGCCAAGCCTATCTCAAATTCGATCTTTCCGACGCCACGGGCGATGGCTCGAAGAGCAGCCTTACCCGCCGGCCGGTTCATCAGGGACATCGGGTCGCGCCGCCTCGTGGCGCGTAACGACTACCGTAACGCCATCAACGCCTTCACTGGCGCCGTCTTCGACTGGCAGGGTGCGAACAAGGATCAGATGACCCTGCTCTGGACCATGCCTCACACCCGGTTGCCCAGCGACATGGCGGGCATCCTCGACAATGCGATTGTGATCGACCGGGAAAATCTGGACCTGCAGTTCTTCGGCAGTACCTACACCTTCGCGAACGTGTTGGGCGGATCGTTGGAAGTCTATGGCTACGGCCTGTACGAGCAGGATTCCGGGACCGGCCTTCGAGCGGTTCAGACCCGGAACCGTCGCTTGTTCACCCCCGGTTTCCGGCTATGGCGGGCGCCGAAGCCTGAGCAGTGGGACTACGAGGTCGAGGCGGACTATCAGACCGGTCTGGCCCGGGATACAACCGCCGTCACCGACAGGCGCGACCTCGAGGTCTCGGCCTACTTCATTCATGCGCAGGCGGGCTATACCTTCAACACAAAGTGGCTCCCGCGAATCGTGGTGCAATACGATCACGCCAGTGGCGACAGCAGTAATCCCAATACCTACACCCGCTTCGACACCCTGTTTGGCGCTCGGCGGTGGGAACTCGGCCCAACCAGTCTTTACGGGCTGGCGCAGCGGTCCAATATGATTTCGCCGGCGGTGCGCTTTGAGATTACGCCGAGCCCGATCTGGGATGCGTACGTCGCCTACCGCCCGCTCTTCCTGGAAAATCCCACCGACAGCTTCGCCGCGTCAGGGGTACGGGACCGTACTGGCCGATCCGGCAGCTTCGCCGGCCAGCAAATCGAGACTCGCTTGCGGTATTGGTTCATCCCGGACGCTCTGCTGCTCGATACCGGCGTTGACTACGTGATCAAAGGCAGATTCCTGCAGACCGCCCCCAACGCGCCTCCCACAGGCGACACCTTCTATGGCTATTTCCAGACCAGTTTCTTCTTCTAAAGACCATGCCGGCCCAACAGCAGATATCGATATCCCTGTGGGTCGCCATTTTTTTGCCGTGTGAAATTTCGTCCCTAGCATTCCTTGATTGAGGAAAGAGTAGGCGATCAAGTCTGGCATCAAACACCAGAGCGCGTACCGCTTTAAGTCCCGTAGCTCTGCACGAGACTGCCGGCCACCAGCGCCCAGCCGTCGACCAGAACGAAGAAGATCAGCTTGAACGGCAGCGACACAACGACGGGCGGCAGCATCATCATGCCCATCGACATCAAGACCGATGCCACCACGAGATCGATGATCAGGAACGGCAGGAAAAGCAGGAATCCGATCTCGAAGGCGCGCTTTAGTTCGGAGATCATAAAGGCCGGCATCAAAATGCGCAGCGAGAGTTCAGCGGGCGTACCCGGCGGCGGCTCACCGGACAGATCCATGAACAGCTTGAGATCCTTTTCCCGCACGTTCTTCTGCATGAAGCCGCGCAGTGGAACGGACGCGCGCTGCAAAGCGTCCTCAACCGTGATTTCGTTGGCGACCAGCGGCTTGATGCCATCGTCGTAGGATTTCTGCAGCGTTGGTCCCATTACGAAGGCGGTGAGGAACATCGCAAGTGCGATGATGACGGAGTTGGGCGGTGCGGTCGCGGTGCCTAGCGCGGTGCGCAGCAGTGAAAGCACCACCACGATGCGCGTGAACGACGTCATCATGATCAAAATCGATGGTGCAATCGACAACACGGTGAGCAGCGCGATCAGCTGGATCGCACGCTCGCTCACGCCGCCGTTGCCGGCGCCGCCAAGATTGATGCTGATATCCTGCGCGAACGCCGGATCGGTGAGCGATCCGGCGGCTATCAGAATGAGAAGGAATGAAACTCTACGCGGGTGGGTCGCCGCACTCACGAAGGGGACTTCGAGCGCCCGAGCAGGGACGCCATCTCGTTCTCAAGGTGCTCGAACCCGGATTTCGGACCGGGCGGGGCGACCGGCGGTGCCCCTGACGATTCGCTACGGGATGCGGGACCGGGTGTAATTTCCGTACTGCGCGGACGAGGCGGTGGTTCGGAGGTCGCGGGCGCCGCGGCCGAAGGCTTGCTGTCGCCCGTCGGGCGCCGGAGTGCGGCCTCGAGACGTTGCGCCATCTCCGCGAGATTTTGATCCGCGTTGGAGGCAGAGGGAGACGGTGAGGGCGTCGGCGCAGGAGGCGGCGCTGGACGCGGCGGCATCACTGGTTCCTGTCGCGCCGGACGGGCGCCGCGAATGTCGGTTCGGCTCATGGGCTCGGGCGTGAAACCGGCCAACGGATCGCTGCGGCGTTCGGCGGCAACCGGCCGGCGCGGGGCATCGGTGAAGGGCGGGCGGGCCGGGGGAGGCGATTCCGCGATTGGAGGCTCGGGATGGCCGGGCGGATCGGAGCGAGTGCCGTCGGACTCCATCCAGCCAGTCTCGGCCAGCGGTGGCAGCCTCGGCATTTCAACGTTCGATAACGGGCGTTGCGGAGCCTGATCGCGTCCGGGGCTGGCGGCGCGAACGATGTTGTGCTCCACGACAATGTCGGTCGGTCCTCCGATCATCAGAAGGTGCTCGACATTGTCCCGGCGCACCAGGACCAGTCGCCGACGTCCGTCGACTGCGGCGGCATCGATCACCGCCAGACGGGGCATGCGTCCGCGATTGGCATTGACGCCGAGGCGATCTCCCGCGAACCGCCGCACGAGCCAGGCAGCCCCGGCGATCAGCGCCAGGACCACAATGAATGCGATGACGAATGTGACTGCCTGCATGCTGTGTTCCTGACAGAAAGCGCCTTTAATTCAGCTTCGGATCGTCGAATGCCTTCCGGCATTCCTCCCCTGACGATCGAGCCTTGGCCCAGTCTATTAATCCCGCCCGGCAAAAACTGCCGCCGACAGCCTTAATAACCTATGAATCGAAGAGACCAAAACAACTTCTGCGCGTCGTCCGCTCCGGTTAACAAAGGTGGTTAACGCACTCGTGGCAAGTATCTGGGCAATCCGAGATTTTGATGTGCGCCTGAGCGGAAAGCCGGCTTAGGCAAGATTAGCCGCTTTGCCGTTCTTAACCCGCTGTTAACCATGAAGGGGGCAAATTCTGCCTACCTCGGCGGCGCCCCGTCCCGAGGCCGGAGCGAAGACCCTGTGCCCCTCAACGATATAACCTCGCTGGCGGCGCTGCGCACCCGGATGCAGTGGCATCACGAGCGCCAGCGTGTCCTGGCCGAAAACATCGCTAACTCCGATACCCCGAACTTCAAGCCGCACGATCTGGTGGAACCGAGGTTCGACGCACAAGGCGGCAATGCTTCAAGCGGTGCGGCGCTGGCGATGATCCGCCCCACCTCAGGTCAGAGTATTGCCGGTTTCGAAGCGTTCTCGCACTTCGGACAAAACGGCAATGGCGGCTTTCAGACCCGTCCGGCTGGCAACGCCGTCAGTCTTGAGGATCAAATGCTCCAGGTGTCGGCCAACCAGATGGACTATGCCGCCGCGACCTCGCTCTACAGCCGCAGCCTGCGGCTGCTGAAGATGGCTGTCGGCAAAGCGTGACGTAGGGCTAAACGGAAGGAGACTGCATCATGGCAGACAACGGCGCCGACTTCATGCGATCGATGAGCATTGCGACCTCTGGTCTGCGAGCGCAGGCCGGGAGAATGCGGGTGATTTCGGAAAACATCGCCAACGCCGACTCAACCGCGCAAGGGCCAGGCGGCGATCCTTATCGCCGCAAGGTGCCGACCTTTTCTTCGGCCCTCGATCGTGCGCTCGATGCGAAAGTGGTGACGCTCGGCCGGGTGAGGCCTGACATGTCAACGTTCCGCGTCAAGCACGAGCCGGGCAATCCGGCCGCAGACGCCAGCGGCAACGTCAAATATCCCAACGTCAATTCGCTGGTGGAGATGACCGACATGCGCAACGCGCAGCGGTCCTACGAGGCGAACCTCAACATCATCAGCGCAACGCGCCGGATGATCCAGCGCACACTCGATATCCTCAAGTCCTGATCGGAGAATTTGCCATGGCGTCGCCCACAGTTGCAGCAAATGCCTATGCAAGCCTCGCGAGGATGATGGAGTCCGGCGCCGCCGGTGGCAAAGCACCGGGCGGTGATGGTCCAGCGTTCAGTGCGGTGCTGAAAGATGTGCTCGGCGGCGTGAGGGAAGCGGGGCGGACGTCCGATGCGCAGACGGTGGCGATGGCATCGGGCAAGGCCAACCTGATGGATGTGGTGACCGCGGTCGCGGATACCGACGTCGCGGTGTCGACGCTGGTGTCGGTGCGCGACCGCGTCATCCAATCCTATGAAGACATCATGAGAATGCCGATCTGATTGGAGCGCACATCAGCTCGCTGATGCTGCGTCCTTCCTTATCTGGCCGAAAAGAGGTTTGTTATGACCGGCGCTGAAACACTGGATGTCGCACGTGACGCGATCTGGACCATCGTTCTGGTCTCCGGACCGCTGCTGGCGGTCGGCCTCATCGTCGGCGTCGCGATTTCGCTGGTGCAGGCATTGACGCAAATTCAGGAGCAGACGCTGGTGTTTGTGCCGAAGATTCTGGCGATCTTCGTGACGCTGGTGCTGGCGCTACCGTTCATGGCCGATGCGCTGCACGCGGAAATGATACGGATTTCATCGCGAATCATCGGCGGCTGACGCACAGTCGCGAGATGCATATCGATATCTCGCTTCTACCCGCTCTCGCCGCCACCTTCATGCTGGTATTCGCCCGCATTGGCGCGATGGTGATGCTGTTGCCTGGGTTCGGCGAGGGCTTCATTCCGGTGCGTGTGAAGCTCGCCATCGCTCTGCTTTTGACCCTCATCATCCTGCCGCTGCATCGTGCCGCCTATCACGTTGATATGCAGTCGGTCGCGCCACTGGCGGTCTTGTTGGTGCACGAGATCATTATCGGCGTCGTGCTGGGCGCTACGGCCCGCGTCACGCTCGCAGCCTTGCATGTGGCAGGCTCGATCATCGCACAGCAGCTCGGGCTTGGATTCGTCACGTCGGTGGATCCGACGCAGGGCCAGCAAGGCGCATTGATGGGTAACTTCCTGACCCTTCTCGGGATCGCGCTGCTGTTCGCAACCGACACCCACTATCTGGTCATCGCCGCGCTCAACGACAGTTATAAGATATTCTCGCCAGGCGAACTGATGCCGAGCGGCGACGTGGCGGCGCTGGCGACGCGTGCTTTTGCCGGCGCTTTCAAGATTGGCCTGCAACTGTCGGCTCCGTTTCTGGTGTTCGGACTGGTCTTCAATATCGGGCTTGGCGTGCTCGCGCGGCTGATGCCACAGATGCAGGTCTATTTCGTCGGCGTGCCGCTCTCGATTCTTATCGGCTTCATGATCTTCGCCGCCGTGCTGGCGTCCATGATGGGAACCTACATGGATTATCTGGTCGGCGTGATGCAAGACCTGACGTCGCTGAACTGAGGTCTCCGCGATGGCCGACGAGAGCGACGATACCGAGAAAACAGAAGACCCGACGCAAAAGCGCCTCGACGATGCGCTCGAGCGCGGCGACGTCGCCAAGAGCCAGGAGATCAACACCTGGTTCGTGATCGCGGGTGCGACACTGGTACTTTCGACGTTTGCTGGCTCGATCGGCGACGGATTCCAGACGCCGTTGCGCAATCTGATCGCCAATTCCTGGCAAATTCGGACCGACGGCCCCGGTCTTTTGGCACTGACCGAGCAAATCGGGTATCGCCTTGCTGCCGTGCTGGGCGTTCCGTTGCTTTTGCTGATGATGGCCGCCGTTGCCGGCAATGTCATTCAGCACCGCTTCGTCTGGTCGGGGGAATCGCTCAAGCCGAAGCTCAGCAAGATTTCAGTGGTGTCCGGCGCCAAGCGGATTTTCGGCAAGCAGGCTGCTGCGAACTTCGCCAAGGGACTTTTCAAACTGATCGCGCTGGGCGCGGTCATGACGGCGGTGCTTTGGCCGGAGCGCTCGCGGCTCGACGCGATGGTGCGGCTCGATCCGGACGCCCTTCTCGGAGTTACGAAAAGCCTGACGCTGCAATTGCTCGGCGCCGTGATTGTAATGCTCGCGCTGGTCGCGATCGCAGACTACCTGTTCCAGTACCGGCAATGGTTCGAGCGACAGAAAATGTCGCTGCGGGAGATGAAAGAGGAGTTCAAACAGTCAGAGGGCGATCCGCATATCAAGGCTCGCATCAGACAGTTGCGCCATGTCCGCATGAAGAAGCGCATGATGGCCGCCGTTCCCAAGGCTTCGGTGATCATCACCAATCCGACGCACTATTCGGTCGCTTTGTCCTATGAGCGCGGCATGTCGGCGCCGGTCTGCGTAGCCAAAGGCGTGGATAACATCGCGCTCAAGATCAGGGAAATCGCCCGCGAGCATGACATTCCAGTCGTCGAGAACGTGCCTTTGGCCCGCGCGCTGTATGCCGTTGTCGAAATCGACGAGGAGATTCCGGCCGAGCACTATCACGCCGTCGCCGAAATCATTGGTTACGTCATGGGCTTGAAGCGCGGGTTTTCGGGGCACCGGATCTGAGGCCGGGGGCCGGCATCGGAAGAGCATCGGGGTGGGGGAAATGGCGGGAATGAGCCTATGAGGCGCTTGCGCTGCCGGGTCCGATTCAGGCACTCAGGACCCGGCGCATGCGCATTCCGCGCCCGCCGCGATAGGCCCCGCCGGATTCCATGACGCCAGATCCCGACATCGATTCACCGCAGGTCGGACAGGAGCCGGCGCGGCGGAGCGGCAGCATCCTCCTGGTCCTGCTGGTCGCGGGTTCGATTGTCGCCGCCGCCGTGGCGTTTATGACGCTGGGAAGTACTGACGCCCAGCCTTATATTCTGGCGCTATTGGCCTCGCTAGCGATGGTCGGGCTGTTCACGCTTTTCGCGTTCGCGGCCGGGATCGTCCGCTTTGCCGACCGCACCATTGACGATCCGCTGATGCGTCCGATAGCGGATCACGCCTTCGACGGTATCGCCGTCACCGATTCCGGCGGGCACATCATTTATGCCAACTCCGCTTATCTCACCCTGACCGGGGCTACGTCGATGCAGGACGTGCGGCCGGTGGAGCGCGTATTCATCGGCAATCCCGACGTTTCCGAGGCGGTGTTCCGCCTTTTGAAGGCGGCGCGCGAGGGCAAACGTCAGCAGGAAGAGGTGCGCGTTGCCGCCGCCGACGGCACGAACGGTCGCTGGCTGCGGTTGAGGGTACGCCGGCTCGCACAGGCAAAGCGGTATTCTCGATATGCCGTGTGGTCGATCGCCGACATCACCCGCGACCGCGAGCGGCAGGAAGATGTATTCCAGGAACTGCGCCATGCGATCGAATATCTCGATCATGCGCCGTGCGGATTCTTCTCTGTCAACCAGTCAGGCGATCTTGTCTATGTCAATGCGACGCTTGCCAACTGGTTGGATCACGATCTGGCGGAGGTCGGCTCGGGTGGCCTGAAGCTCGCCGACATCGTTTCGGGCGACGGCGCGTCTTTGCTGACATCGATTATTGCTGCGCCCGGCGAAGTCCGCACCGAGGTCTTCGATATCGATCTGCGGATGCGCAATGGCAAGACGATGCCGGCGCGCCTGTATCACAAGTTGGCATTCGGCGCCGACGGTGTGCCCGGTCCCTCGCGAACGCTGGTGATCAGCCGCGCCCGCGACGAGCGCGTCGATCCGCAGCGTGCGGCGGAAGTACGCTTCATGCGCTTCTTCGACAACACGCCGATGGCGATCGCGACGGTCGATAAATCCGGCGCTGTTGGTCGCGCCAACGCGCGGTTTGCGAAGCTCGCGCAAAGCCTCAGTCCGGACGGCGCCGTGGCCAAGTCGATTCTTGCGGCGGTCAAGGAGCGCGATCGTGGTCAATTGAGCGCGGCCATCCACGCTGCGGCGGACGGGCAGGGTGATATCCCTCCCGTCGAGGTGATGCTGGAGGGTGCGCGCGAGCGATGGGGACAGTTTTTCGTCACCGCGGTGGAGGACGATCGCGACGCGGAAGCAGCCATCGTCTACATGCTTGAGACGACCGAGCGGCGCACGCTCGAGAGCCAGATCAATCAATCCCAGAAGATGGAGTCGGTTGGTCAGCTTGCCGGAGGCATTGCACACGATTTCAACAACGTGCTGTCCGCCATCATGATGGCAAATGACTTCCTGCTGAACGCGCACAAGCCGACCGACCCGTCTTTCCAGGATATCATGCAAATCAAGCAGAACGCCAACCGCGCCGCAGCCCTGGTGCGGCAATTGCTGGCGTTCTCGCGGCGACAGACCCTGCAGCCGAAAGTGCTCGATCTCGGCGATACCCTGAGCGACATCGGCATGTTGCTTAAACGTTTGATCGGCGAGAAGGTTACTTTCCCCGGCGTCGTGCACGGGCGAGACCTGTGGCCGGTCAAGGCCGACGTCTCGCAGTTCGAACAGGTTATCGTCAATCTCGTGGTCAATGCGCGCGACGCCATGCCAAATGGCGGCAAGCTCGCGATCCGCACCGCGAACGTCGCGGCCGCGGAGGTCGCGGCGTTCGGCCACAAGGGAATGCCGGCCGCGGACTATGTGCTGGTCGAGATCGGTGACACCGGTACAGGCATTCCGCCCGAGATCGTCGATAAGATTTTCGAGCCGTTTTTTTCCACAAAAGAGGTGGGCAAGGGCACCGGGCTCGGTCTGTCCACGGTCTACGGCATCGTCAAGCAGACCGGCGGTTTCATCTACGTTGACTCCAAAGCGGGCGAGGGCACGACGTTTCGTATTTTCCTGCCGCGCCACCATCCCGAAGCCGAGGCGCCGCCGGTGTCGTCCGGCGTGACTGGCGCTGCGAAGGAGCTTTCTCCCGCGGCCAAATCGGTCAACACCGATCTGACCGGCCAAGGCACTATTTTGTTAGTGGAGGACGAAGAGGGCCTGCGTTCGCTCAATGCCCGCGGCCTGCGTTCGCGCGGCTACAGCGTGATCGAGGCATCCAACGGCATCGAAGCGCTGGAAGCGCTCGACGAGAATGGTACCGTCGATCTGGTGGTCTCCGACGTTGTTATGCCGGAAATGGACGGACCAACTTTGTTGCGGAAAATGCGGGTGCGCAATCCCAATCTCAGAATCATTTTCGTGTCGGGTTACGCCGAAGAAGCATTCGACAAGAGTCTGCCGGAGAACGAGCAGTTTGCTTTCCTTGCGAAGCCTTTCGCGCTCAGTGCGCTGATCGCCAAGGTCAAGGAGACGATGACGGCATCCTAGCCTCGATGTTTCGGCCTGCCGTTGACCGCTCGGCCTTCAAGGACCGGGTGGAGGCTAAGCCGCCCATCTACCCCTTTGTTGGATTGCGTCCAGTTCCGCGCGCGGCAGGTGCCGTGCCGGGTTGTGCAGCGCCGTGACGCCCGTGCGCCGGCGCTGTCCGCGTGCGATTGCGCCCGTCATCGTAAAGGGTGGAGCGATACTTCGCCCGAGCTTCCGTCATCGTGGCGCCGCGCCAGGCGGCCAGCATGATTCGCGCAGAGCGTTCACTGAGCGCGTCGTAGAGGCGCGAGAGCCGATAGACCTCAGTGACGGACGTACCGATGGCCGGATCGAGAAACAGCAAAATCTGCTGGAAAATTTCAGAGGGAATGCCGATGGCCTTGGCGGCGCAAACGAGCGGCTCGCCGCCCGGATCCTTCACCACCTGTTCGGAGATCGCGGCGGGAAGCATCAAGGTTGCGCTGAGTTCGGTCGCGAAGCTATCAACGTCGGACGCGAATGCGGCCATGTGCAAAATCTCGATCGCCCGCAGGGCACGGGACGGATGAATATGCGGCGACGGCCGCAGCGGCGCCGTGGACAGGTTGTGCAGGATCAAAGCGCGATCTTTAGAGCTTGCGCCAAAGAACATCTCACTTATTTCGGCGGCGTCACCTGGTGCCATCGATAGCGTTGCGACCGTGTGCGGTTTCGTCGCTGGGGCCACCGTCGCGGGCGGCGATGGCGGCGCGGGGCTACCAGCCTGCGGTGGGGTGACGGATGCGTCGAGCCGCAACTTGCTCATGATCGCCGCCGGCGTCCGCGGGTAGATCGACAGGCGGGCGCGCACTACGGCGCGGGTGGCGTCGTCGACATGATCGATCAGGCGTGAGGTGAGTTCGACGAAGTGTCGTTCCTCTTCGACAGAGTGCGTGCTGGCCTGCACGTAAAGGTCGGTCAGGACCCGTAGCAGAGTCGGACGGATGTCAACGCCGTCCCGGCGGGACAGCATCAACAACCCGTCGAAGCCGGGAAACATCGGAGGTGCGGTCATGGCGGCTTACGCTTACGGAACCAGTTTGTTCTCACCCTAGCGCGGCCGCTTTAACAGGCCGTTAACCATGCGGGGTTCTAAATCCCGACGCGTCGCTGCCCAAATCGCGACGAGCGCTGGGGCGAGGAGAGACTGAGCATGGGCACCGTTATTGCGTTTCCGGCAGATGCGGCTTCGCGGCTGGGATCAACGGTAAATCGCTCTTCGGATCAGATGAGGGGAACGGTGGTGATCCTGCCGGTCATACGCATCGACCGCGAGACCGACGAAACCAGCGGTGGAAGCGGTCCCGAGCAGGGCACGGCTGCCGGGCGGCGCCGCCGCCGCCGCGCCCGCTCCTGATTTTTCCGGACACGCCCGATGCAGGAGACGTCGCTTGCGATGCCAGGGCTGAAACGTTCATCTCTCACTTCGCTTGTTTCCGTGATTCTATTAGGCACTGCGCTCGCAGCATGCAGTGGTGGTGACTTCGGCCGCGTTCGTCAGGATGCACGCAACGACGACATGCACCGCTGGATGGGCGCGGAAGCGACCGGCAGCATCGGTCGTCAGCCGTCGCGGTTTCAACTAACCGAAAGCGAGAGGATGTTGCGCGATCTCGCCTATCCGCTGGTCGAGCCGCCGCATTCGCGGCCGGCCTGGAAGAGTGTGTTCGGCGACTACGACCCGCTCGCTACGCCATGGCGGCAAAAGCCTGCATTTGATCGCTCCGCTTACGGCCGCCTGCTCATCGACGAGCCGCATCGTTCTCACACTTCGCGCTATACGCAATTGATCGATGACGTTCGCGACGACATCACTCGTTTTGATCCGTTCTTCAACACCGCCCGGCAGGTCTTCGTTCTCGACGGCAAGCGCAACGCCAGCCTGAGATTGGTGTCCGACCTATCGCCGCGTGAGCACGCTGACGCCGTCGCCCGCATGGAGGAAAACACTCTGATCGTGCAGTGGGTGCAGCAGTGCCTCGAGCAGCGGATCGCGTCCTATCGCTGGGCGCTCGAGCATCTGGTGGTTCAGGCGCCGGACGGTATGGCGGCCGACGCAGACCGTCTGATCGGGCAACTCGCGATGTTGGCCGCCAATCCCCCTGTGACCGCGGCCCCCGTGATCGGCCGCGCCCTGCGTACGCGCGGGTAGCGCGTCCTTGATTGTAGCTCACGCAAAAGCGACCAAGCCTCATCAATCCGGATTTCCTCGGCAGAGGTGAGACAAACGCCGTTACAGGCGGTTCATTCTACTCCCAAAACGTCCTATCGTTTCGCGTCCGATTTCACCACGGGCGGCTCAGTTTGCAGCCGGCATTTTGCGGCGGCGAGAGATGATTTCGCCTGCTCCGTCATGCCGGACTCAGGCGCCAGCGCCTTCAGAACGATCAGCCCCGTCGTCGAGGGAGAGTCGATGATGAGGCGGTCCGCGGCCGTCACGTCCTCTTCTTCGGGCAGCTCTGCGTGCTGTGCTTCGGTCATCAGATTGAGTTCGATCACCTTGCGTCCAGCTGAACGGTCGTTGATGGCGTAATAGGCGACGTTGCTTTGGGTGTAAAATGACACCGACGTGTAGGCCTCGCTCACGGGCACCGTGAGCTTGATCGATCCGCCTGACAGGTCGTAGCGGCAGACCGCGACGGCAAACGCAGGGTCCATGAAAGGCATCAGCGAGTTGGCGGGATCCGCTGGCGGCAACGGCGTCACGGCGTTCAGTGTCGTCATTTCCGTTAGTCGCGAATAGGCGTCCTGCGAGGCAATCCGCGGCAGTGCCAATACGCTGACGAGATGCACGATCCCGCCGAGCAGAATGCCGCCGACGATCGCAAACAGCAGGCGGATCATGAACACCTCTCTGTCGCGATGGAAGGCATTGGGGCGTCGCGTCGGGTTCGCGTGCCCACTCCGACGGGCGTGTCATAGAGTCGAAGCATCAGCACATAGCTTTCGATGCCGCCGGTCGGCAGCCAGTTGCCGGCACGCGCGCGAGATGCCACATGCACCACGAATGAGCCGTCGGAATTCCGCACAATTTCCTGGCTGGTGAAGCCATAGCGTTGCAGCGAGTTCGCCACCAGATGGCCCTTGCGGTCGTGGAGCGTCAGCGTCCAGAACCGCGCCGCCGGTGTGACGCCGCTGATGATGACGTCGCATCGGCCATCGAGCGGTCGCTTGGCGTCGTCGGCCGTGGCAAGAAATGCTATGCCGTCTCCCGCTCCGATCGGCAGCTCTCCACTTCGCGCAATTGCGGCGCGGGAGTAAGGGTCGATCTCGGCGGATCCAATCCTTGGTTTTGCCGTCCATGCGCCGATGGTCAGCGTGCCGAGATTGGTGCCGCGCGTTGCGGTGATCCAAGTAGTTCCGATGCCTATCGCGGTGGCGAGACCGAGGCCCAGCAAAATGACAATCAGCCGCACGTGTCGGCGCTCCAGTGTTGAAGCCATTCGAGTCGCGCATCTCTAATGCGAATGTCGGAAACACGCCACGTTTGGATCAGAAAGGTCCAAATCATAACCGTGATCGATTCCATTGTTTATTGCGGTCGCAAACCGTACACACTTCCGCATCCCACTCTAGTTCTTGCTTGGCGCCGGGGCTGCTCGGTCGCTGGACGTCGCGGCCGCCAAGTTTTCTGCGCCGCCGCCGGAGGAGGTGGGACTGAGGGCGCCGGAGCGAGCCGGATCGACCGGTTCTCCGGCCGAGGTTTTTCCGATTGTCTTGGCTGCTTGATCCAGCATCTTTTCCACACGGACCAGGATGTCGGCTCCGCGCTTGGTCAGGATCGGTGGGGGGGCCGGTTTTGCATCGTCGTCGCTGGCAGCGGTTTTGGCTGCCACGTCGGCGGTCGGTTTCGCTGGCGCTGCAACACCGGGGAGGTCTTTGACTTCGATACCGCGATGCGCAGCCGTCATGATGTCGTGCCAGGTCTGGGCGGGCAACGCGCCGCCGGTCAGGCGGTTGGTTGGCGAATAGTCGTCATTGCCATACCAGACTCCACATACAAAGTTGCCAGTGTAGCCGACGAACCAGGCGTCGCGATAAGCGTTTGTGGTCCCGGTCTTGCCCGCAGCCGGAATGCCGTCGAGGATGGCGCGGCGTGCGGTGCCTTCGCTGACCACATGACTCATCATACCGGCCATATCCGCGGCGACTGAAGGCGGAATGATTTGGCGCGGTGCGGGGCCGTCACGGTCGTAGCGCCACACCAGATCGCCGGCGCCGGTCCGGACCTCCAGAACCGCGTGCGGCGCCACCGCCTTGCCCTTGTTCGGGAATGTCGCATAGGCGACGGCGTGTTCGAGCACGTTGACCTCGTCGGCCCCGATCGGCAGCGAGGGCGTGTCGGGCAGCGGTGTGACAATGCCGAACTTGCGGGCGACCTCGACGATCTTGGCGCGGCCGGCTTTAGCGGGATTCTTTGCCCCCTTGCCGAGCGCGATCGAGAGTTTGACCGGCACGACATTGATCGACCGCGTCAGCGCCTGAGTTAGCGTCACCGTCCCGGAGTAGGAGTGGCCGTAGTTCTGCGGACACCAGTTGCCGAGGCAGACGGGGCCGTCGACGATCTTGGATGTCGGAGTGAAGCCGTTGAGCAACGCTGTGGTGTAGACATACGGTTTGAATGACGATCCGGGCTGGCGCAGGGCATCCGTCGAGCGATTGAACTGGCTCGCGCCATAATCGCGTCCGCCGACCATTGCGCGCACGCCACCATCGAGATCTGCGACGACCGTTGCCGCTTGCGTCGCGTGATAGTCACGTCCGAACTGGCGCAACTGGCTCTCGATCGCTTCTTCCGCCGCTTGTTGCACATTCATGTCGATTGCGGTGCGGACGACGAACACGCGCTCGGTGTAGGAGCGCGGAAACGTGTCGACCAGCTTGCGCATTTCTTCGAATGCCCAGTCGAGATAATAGTTCGGCGAGTTCTCGTCGCGGCGGTCGACCGCGGTGGCGGGATTACGCCGCGCACCGAACACCTGGCCCTCGGTCATGAAGCCTGCATCGACCAGGTTGTCGAGCACCTGGTTGGCGCGGGCGCGGGCGGCGGGCAGGTTGATGTGCGGCGCGTATTTTGTCGGTGCCTTGAACAGGCCGGCGAGCATCGCGGATTCGGCGAGGTTGACGTCACGCACCGACTTGTTGAAGTAGAAATGCGCCGCGCCGTCGACGCCGAAGGTTCCGCCGCCCATGTAGGCGCGGTCGAGATACAGTTTAAGGATCTCGTTCTTGCTCAGTCGGGTTTCCAGCCAGACGGCAAGGAAGGCCTCATTGACCTTGCGCTCGATGGTGCGCTCGTTGGAGAGAAACAGGTTCTTCGCAAGCTGCTGGGAGATCGAGGAGCCGCCTTGCCGCACGCCGCCAGCCTGTGCGTTGGTCACCAGCGCGCGGAAGGTGCCGCCAATGTCGATGCCGAAATGATCGTAGAAGCGGCGATCTTCGGTCGCGAGCGTCGCCTTGACCAGGTTGTCGGGAAATTCCTCCAACGGAATCGAATCGTTATGCTTGATGCCGCGGCTGCCGATCGGATTGCCGTAGCGATCGAGGAACGCCACCGCGAGATCGGATTTCTTCAGCCAGTCCTCGTCGGCGGTTTCGCGGAACGCCGGCTGTGCCAGCGCCAGCAGGAGGATGAGACCGCCGAGGCCCAAGGTTGCAGCTTCAGACAGCGGCTCGACGATTACCCAGCGCTTCCAATGGCCGACATAGAAGCGGTCCATGAACGTGGAGAAGCGCTCATAAAGTTCCCGCGCGCCGGCCGCCGAGGAGAACAGGGTCGAATCGATGCGCGAATCGAGATCCAGCAGGATATGCCGGATTCGCTTCTTCCAATCGGAGGGCAGGTTGTTGCGCACCAAGGCCTGTGACCGATCTGCGGCATCGCAGCGCCTTCATCTAAGGCGCCATCTCGCCACCCTCATGCAAGAACGTTACGGCAAACCCAAGGCACTCGAGAAGGCATCTCAAAACCCACGCTGGAGCATCATCTTGGCATCCTTGGGAAAGCCGATTTTCTTCTATCCGAGCGCGGAAGATAAACCAATGGTCGGTTGCGATTTCAGCCTGGCACAGCCGCTATTGGCACCCCAGATCCCCTAGGGCGCTTGCGCGAAGTGCCGGCGAAGCCCATAGACGGAAAATCGGTTTTCTTCGGCGCAACCTCTGGCACACCCTTGGCTCACTCCATGACCCAACGACCCGCGCGATCGTCGGAACAAAACGGGTTCTTTTGGAAGACCAAATCCTTGGATGAAATGTCCAGCGCCGAATGGGAAAGCCTGTGCGATGGTTGCGCGCGCTGCTGCCTGGAGAAGCTGGAGGACGAGGATACCGGCGACATTTATTTCACGCATGTTTCCTGCCGGCTTCTGGATGCCGGGCTTTGCGCCTGCAAGGATTATCCAAAGCGTTCCGAACAAGTTCCGGACTGCGTCCGCCTCACGCCGGACAATGTCCGGACCTTGAGCTGGTTGCCGCCGAGCTGCGGTTATCGCCTGGTCGCGGAGGGGCGCGATCTCTATTGGTGGCATCCGCTGATTTCCGGCAATCCTAATACCGTCCACGAGGCCGGTGTTTCGGTGCGTGGCCGGGTCCGCGGCACCGAGGATGAGATTCCCGATTCTGAACTGGAGGATCATATCGTGCAGTGGCCGGTTCGGCTGCCGAAGCGCGCCCGGCTTCGGAAACCGCCGAAGGGTTGACCGGTCTCCCATCACAAATTTGCGATTTTGCATTGGAGGCTTTTTATTCCGTCGGTCGCTGTCCGAACGCGGGCCTCAAGCGTTAATGTTCACAAAGCAGCGAACCGCACCGGCCTCCGCCTCTTGTTAGCCAATTCATATTTTGTCTGTCCGCATGAATACATTCGAACGTCTGGGTCGGGGTCCGTCGGATCCCCCGATTCTGTCCGGCGATGCCGCGCCAGAAGCTGCGGCGCGTTCCGGCAAGGCTGACGGTGACGCCAGTGCGCCGCCGGTCGTGACGCCCGCGCCGCTGGGCCGGAACGAGGTGCGCACCATTCTGGTCAGCCTGATGCTGACCATGTTCCTCGCCGCCCTCGATCAGACCATTGTCGCAACCGCGCTGCCGACCATCGGCCGCCAGTTCCACGAGGTCACCACCCTGTCGTGGGTCATTACGGCGTATCTGTTGGCGTCCACAGCGGTCGCGCCGTTGTTCGGTACCTTGAGCGATATCTACGGTCGCCGTGCCATGATCGTCACCGCGCTCGGTCTGTTCGTTGCGGGTTCGGTCCTGTGCGCGCTGGCGCCGAACATGGCGGCGCTGATCGTGGCGCGCGGCGTGCAGGGCATCGGCGGCGGTGGCATCCTGCCCGTGGTGCAGACCGTGATCTCCGATGTGGTGACGCCCCGGGAGCGTGGTCAGTATCAAGCTTATTTCAGTGGCGTATGGACTGCCGCAGGCATCGCGGGGCCGGTGCTGGGGGGCGTTTTCGCCGAGCACTTGCACTGGTCGATGATTTTCTGGATCAACGTGCCGCTCGGCTTTGTCTCGCTGGCGTTGCTGTTGCCGAAAATGGGCAAGATTCCGGTGTTCCACCGCCGCCGCAGAGTGGACTGGACCGGCGGCCTGTTGCTGATGGCATCCGCCGTCGTTTTCCTGCTGGTGCTGACATGGGGCGGTAACCGCTTCGCCTGGGCGTCGCCGCAAATCGCCGCTATGCTTGGCGCCTCGCTTGTGCTTGCCACGGTCTTTGTCCGGCACGCGCGCAAGACGTCCGAACCATTCCTGCCGCTGTCGCTGATGGGCGGCCCGGTGGTTCCGTATGCGATAGCCGCGGGCGCTTTGGCGCTCGGCGCGATTATCGGGATCACCGTGCATTTGCCGCTGTACTATCAGGTCGTCCACCATCTCAGCGCGAGCGAATCCGGACTAGCATTGATTCCGATCGCGGCGATTTCGACCGGCGGGGCGGCGCTTGCGGGCCGTTCCATGACGCGTACGCTTCACTACAAGCGGGTCGCGGTACTGGGGACCACATTTGCAGCCGTCGTGGCCGCGATTCTGGCTGTGGTGACGCCGCCGCTATGGCCGCTGCTTACGTTGCTATCCTTGTTCGCCTTTGGTCTCGGCACGATATTTCCCGTCAGCGTGGTGTCGCTGCAGAACGCGGTGGCGCGTCAGCAGGTCGGAACTGTCACTGGCGCGATGAATTTTTTTCGCGCGTTGGTTTCCTCGTTCGCCGTCGCGGCATTTGCCGCCATCCTGCTGATGGCGCTGGGAACCGATGCCTCGATCGGCAATGGGGGCGGCGGTCGGGTCGGTGTAATCTCCGCCTCCGACCTCACGACCGCATTTCGCTATGTATTCGCCGCCACAGCCGCGATGCTGGCGGGTGCCGCGCTGCTGCTGGTGCGAATAGAGGAACGGCCGCTCACCGGCCCCCCGGCTTGATCCGCACGCAACTTTTGCTATCGCTCTTAAGCATTCTTTCAGAGTGTCGGTTAGGCTCCGAGAAATCTTTCAACTCTAGCATCCCAGTTTTGAAAGGTCGTCGCGCTGCGCCCGATCACTATTGGAGCATCCGCAGGGATTCAAAGGCTGGAGTTGGTGTTGCACCTCATTCCAAAACTTGCGTCGGATTTTCTGCGGGACGAAACAGGCGCCACGTCGATCGAATATGCCCTGATTGCTTCCGGCATTAGCATCGTCATCGTGGCCGCGGTCACCGGCATCGGCAGTTCGCTCAAGGACCGGTTCGAAGCGCTCAACGGGCTGCTGAAATAAGGTCAGGCGACAGGTAAATTTTCCTAGGAAAATATACCTTGACAGCGTGACGCTGCCGGAGTAGGTTTACGCCATGCTCCACAGTTGCGCCGAGACATCACGGCGATGCTTTCTGATCGCGCGGCTGACGAAACCGTCAAACGAACATTGCCGGGAATTCCCGGACGAAAGCTCATAGCGAGTCGTAACCACGGCCCTTTTTTTGCAGGGAACATCGCAGGGAGTCTGCTGTTGTCCCGATCAATTGGCATGCGATGGCGGACCGTGGGGAGAACGAACATGACGACGGAAAAACGCAGTCAAACTGTGGAGACATCCATGGAGGTGCGACGGTCCGAGCCTGAGCTTCCCGCCTTTTTGCTGTCGACCATCAGCACCGGTCTGGTTGCGCTGATCCTTTGCGTAACGTGGCTCGTATTCGTCCATCAGTAACACGGCTTTGGTCGGCGGGGATGAAACCGGCCAGGGCCCCAAATCTTCATCGCAATCCAGCTAATCCAGGAATTTAGCGGCATTGGGTCCGCTTGAAGGGAGTTCTTGATCTTCATGTGTGCGACGCGAACCGGCAAACCGGCACGAAAGCCGGCGGCGGGGCGCGTTGCCTCTCGCTCAACGCTGACGCCATCCAGGACCGGAACGTCCTCAGCATCGAAGAAGAAAGCATTGCCGTTGTCGGCTGGGAGCAAGCGGGTCGCGCCGGCATCGCGATCGAAGGCGCAAAAGGCGAAGGCCGAAGCGGCGACAAATCAAAGCGCGGTTAGAACGTCATCATCCGGCAAGACCCGGGCCGCCGTTCTTGCGCGCAAGGCGACAATCGCTGCCACCATACGGTACGTTGATGATGTCCCCATTATCGTTGATGAAGACGACGATGCGGCAAAGGCTGGATTGAAGCGGCAGCGCAAACGGCCGACAACCGCCCGCCGCAAGGATCAACCAAGCCCGCGCATCAAGCGCACCGCAGTCGAGCGTGTCGACGATCCGCCGCCGGCGACAGGCGTGCTTTTGATTGACAGGGTGACGCGCGCGATTGAACGCGAACTGTCCCTGATCGAGGTGATCGTCGGCGGCAGCCATTTGAAACCGCAGCAGCGTACGGAGGCCGAGCGCCGTGCCCGGACGTTGGCTAGTCTCGCGCGCACGCTCGGAGAGGTGACGCGGCTGCGCGCAGGTCAGGAGAAGGTGAAGCCAGCCGATGACGACGCCGTGCCCCGCGACCTTGACGAGTTCCGGCGCGCGCTTTCGCGCCGACTGGAGCAAATGGTCGCCGCGCCAACGTCGGCTCCTGCTGGAGAGCACGAGTGAGACGGAACTCGGATTTCTTGCCCGACAGTGGGATGTTTTCGCGCATCCGCATCAACGGCCTTCCGAACTCGCTCCGAACGGCGCGCCGTGGCTGATCTGGCTGATGATTGGCGGCCGCGGCGCCGGAAAGACCCGCGCAGGAGCCGAATGGATTCGTGCGCAGGCGTTGGGTCTGCCGCCGTTCGCCAGCGAGGCGGTGTCGCGCATCGCGCTGGTCGGCGAGACCGAGCATGACGCGCGCGAGGTGATGATCGAAGGCGTTTCCGGGTTGCTCGCGGTTCACGCCGCCCACGAGCGGCCATCATGGTCGCCGTCGCGCAAGCGGCTGGAGTGGAACAACGGCGCGGTGGCGCAGGCATTTTCCGCCGAAGATCCCGAAAGCCTGCGCGGGCCGCAGTTCGGCTGCGCCTGGTCCGACGAGATGGCGAAGTGGCGCTACGCGGAAGCTGCGTTCGACATGCTGCAGTTCGGCTTGCGGCTGGGATCGCAGCCCCGCCAGCTCATCACGACGACGCCGCGGCCGACCGCGCTTTTGAAACGCCTGGTGAACGACCAGGCGAGCGTGGTGACGCGTGCGCCGACCCAAGCGAATGCTTTCAATCTGGCGCCGACCTTCTTGCAAGGCGTGATGGCGCGCTACGCCGGAACGCGGCTCGGACGTCAGGAGCTTGATGGCGAAATCATCGAGGATCGACCGGATGCGCTGGGGTCGCGTGCGCTTCTGGAGCGATGTCGCGTGCACGAGGCGCCGCCGTTGCAACGCATCGTGGTCGCGGTCGATCCGCCGGCGAGCGCAAGTAAGCGCGCGGACGCCTGCGGCATTGTCGCGGCGGGGCAAGCCGCGGACGGCACTGTTTACCTGATTGCCGATGAGACCGTGGCAGGCGTGACCCCGGCGCTGTGGGCGGCGAAGGCAATCGCGCTGTGGCGGCGGTGTGAGGCCGATGCGCTGGTGGCGGAAGTCAATCAGGGCGGCGACATGGTGAAAGCCGTGATCGCGGAGGTCGACGCGGAGGTGCCCGTGATCGCGGTGCGCGCGACTCGCGGCAAATGGCTGCGCGCCGAGCCGGTGGCGACGCTCTACGAGCAAGGCCGCGTCAGGCACGCCGGCAGCTTCGCCGCGCTGGAAGACGAGATGTGCGATTTCGCTCTGTCCGGCCTGTCGTCCGGGCGCTCGCCCGACCGGCTCGACGCCCTGGTGTGGGCGGTGACATCGCTGGCGCTCCCACCGCGCGCTCAGCCGCGGGTAAGGGGGTTCTGAGAGGGAACTGCAGTGCCGCACAGAGCGCTGCGTTGCAGCCACGACATAACAGGAAAATGGCCATGCGCTTGCGCTTGAAAAATATGTTCACCCCGCCCGAGACAAAAGCCAGCCGCACGGCCAGACTGCTCGCCTTCGAGAGTGGCGGCCGCGCGCGTTGGACACCACGCGATTATGCTGCGCTGGCGCGCGAAGGATATCTAACTAATCCCATCGTGCATCGCGCGGTGCGGCTGATTGCGGAGAACGTTGCGTCATGCAGCTACCTCGTGTTCGAGGGCGCGCAGGAACACGAAGCGCATCCGCTGTCGCTGCTGCTCGCGCGACCCAATACACGGCAGGACGGCGGCGCATTTCTCGAGATGCTGGTGTCGCATCTGCTGCTGGCAGGCAATGCCTATGTCGAAACCGTCGCTCTTGACGGGGCGGTTCGGGAGCTTCATGCGCTGCGGCCCGATCGCATGAAGGTGGTGCCCGGCTCCGAGGGCTGGGCGGAAGCGTATGAATATAGCGTCGGCGGGCGCAGCGTGCGCTTCGATCAAGCGTCATCCGTGGTGCCGCCGATCCTGCACCTGACATTTTTTCATCCGCTCGACGATCACTACGGTCTTGCGCCGATCGAGCCTGCTGCCGTCGCCATCGACACCCACAACGCCGGATCGAAATGGAACAAGGCGCTTCTCGACAACGCGGCGCGGCCGTCCGGCGCGCTGGTCTATTCCGGGCCGGAAGGCGCGGTGCTGTCGGATTCACAGTTCGATCGGCTCAAGCGCGAGTTGACCGACACCTATCAGGGCGCGGTGAATGCCGGCCGGCCGCTGCTGCTCGAAGGCGGACTCGATTGGAAAGCAATGTCGCTGACGCCGAAGGACATGGACTTCCTGGAGGCCAAGCACACGGCCGCGCGCGAGATTGCACTCGCTTTCGGTGTGCCGCCGATGATGCTCGGCATTCCCGGCGACAACACCTATGCGAATTTCCTGGAGGCCAATCGCTGCTTCTTTCGTCAGACCGTGCTGCCGCTGGCGTCACGTATCGGTAACTCATTCGCGCAGTGGCTGTCGCCGCAGTTCGGCGAGAGCATCCGTATCGTCGTCGACACTGACAGGATCGATGCGCTTGCCACCGACCGCGCGGCATTGTGGGAGCGCGTCAGCAACGCGGCGTTTCTTACGCTCAACGAAAAGCGTGAGGCGGTCGGTTATGCACCGGTCGAGGGCGGCGACAGGCTGGAGTAAACAGCCCTTTGCCGCAAGGGAAAGAGGCGAGAAAGATCGTCATGCCGGACCTCATCCGCATCTTCAGCGAGCGCGGCGATCTTGCGCATCTCGCGCTGTTTCTTTGGGCGAGCGCCGCGAGCGCGGGTCTGCTGTTCACGCTTCGCGAACTGTCTGCGGCCTCGCGCCGTTTCGATGATTTCGTTCGCGAATTGCAGCGCTTCAACCGCAAGGCGCATCGCCGCGCCGGAAACCTCAAAGAGGATCTCGACTGATGGATACCCTTCACAGCGTGTTACGGTCGTTCGGCGCCGAGACGAAATCCTCGCGCGATCATCTCACCGTGTTTCGCGAATTCCTTGCACATCTCGATCGCGTTCAGCGCAAAACACCCGCGGTCCGCGCGCCTCGTGCCAAATCGCAGACGCGGCGCAAGCCGGTGAAGCGCAACCGCAAGGGTTAGCGTTCATCCAGTGACGCCAGGTGCCCTGATGGGCGCGTGGCGCACAACGTCCTGTTACGAATTTCAGAAATCCTCCCCGCCCGTTGCGAGGCCGTTCATGCATGCTCCGTTGTCATCCGTGTCGCATCTGTCGTTCTCCGGCGACGGTACGGTCGAAGGTTATGCCAGCCTGTTCGGCGAGATCGATCAGGCGCGTGATATGATGATGCCCGGTGCGTTCACGCGGACGCTGAAGACGCGGGGGCTACGCAAGATCCCGATGCTGTTTCAGCACGATCCCGCTGAGCCGGTCGGCGTCTGGCTCGAACTGCGCGAGGATTTTCGTGGTCTCTGGGCGCGAGGAAAGTTGATTCCCGACGTGATGCGCGCGCGCGAACTACTCTCTCTGGTCGAGGCTGGCGCGGTGGACGGGTTGTCGATCGGCTATCGCACCGTACGCGGCCGGATCGATCCGCGCACACGCGTGCGTCATCTCCATCAGGTTGACCTGTGGGAGATTTCTATTGTCACGTTCCCGCTGCTGGCGGGAGCGCGTGTCCGCGCGGTGAAGCAAGCGACAACCCAGTTGCCGCGCTCGCGCGTGCGGACGCAAGCCGAGCGCGAGTGGCGGAGCATAAGGCAGGCCGCGGATGAACCGGCGCCGCAGCTCCGCCCGCGCCCGGCGATCGTTTCGGCGTCGCTGCGCGGCAGGGAAGGACGGCGCATGGCGCTGCACGGCGCGATGAGCGCGCAGATCGCGGGAGCGCGCTGATGGCAAGTCATGAAAGCATATTCAAAGCCGTCCAGCGCGCGCGCTGGCTGCGGCCCGATGCCTACAGATGGATCCGGCCGGATGCGGCGCGCTTTCTCGTTCCCGGCACCGATCCGGCGAGCGTCTTTCCCGCGCTTCAACGCAAGTTCAGCCCGGACCAGCCGCGCGTTCCCGCCGGTAATCCGGACGGCGGGCAGTGGACGGATGGTGGCGGTGGCATAAACGACCCGCGTGTTTTGTCGGACGCTGACCCTGAGGGGCTACGCCCGTATGAGCAGTATGCGCAAAACCTGCCGGACAAGCGACCGATCGACCTGCGGGAGGAGGAAGCGCGAGGCGGCCACGCCTTGCGCGAGCATGTCGGAAAAACGGATGAAGAACTGCTGGCGAGCACGACGATTGATCGTGGTCAGACGATCGCATTCAGCTATGCGCGCAGGATTAACGGATCTTTCGCCTCCATGGAAAGTGCAAACGATTTCGTCAACCGGACACTTGAGCAGAATCGGGATCGGGTCGAGGCGGTGGCGAATGGACGGTTAGCAGAAGACTTTATAACATACCGTTTTGGCTACAAGACCGGTCGCGAGGCTTTCAGGGAAGACGTCGATGCGGCGCCTTACCTGAGAGACCCCTATGGGGTCGGCGTATCTATCGTACACGATCCACGCGCTTCCCGGGGCTACAGCGTGGTAACAGCCTATCCCAGAAACGAACGTCGCAAATAGCAAGGAGAGGTCATGTTGGTTCCGAAAGAGTTCGACCACGTGGTCGAATGCTTCTATCAGGGCAGCGACGAAGAAATCTCCACGATGGAAGAGTGGGTTGCGAAGGCCCTGAGATGTTCGAACAAACAGGATCAAGCGGTCGTCAAGCGCTTCCTGCAGGAATTGCTCGCGCAAGACCTTAGGGACGCCGAGTTGCAGCGGATATGGAACGATGCCGGGGCCAACTACTTCTTTGACGACATACGCGGGGTGCTGACGCTGATCCGGGACTCGATCGAATAGGAGAGATGGAAGGAGAACTTCGATGCCTCGCCGACCGGGAGCGAGGCATATGCGGCGACCGAGCGCTCACAGCCCTATATCAGGGAGACCTACGGTGTCCGGGTCGTGATCGTGTCTGATCGGAGGAGTGAGAAGGGCTACAGGGTTGAGACTGCATTTCCGCAGAACTTAGAACGTTAGCCTATGGCGAGATATAAAATCCAGGTCTGCGTCGCGCCCACAGATATTCAGATGTATCTGCCGTGGCATGACGAGCGCGAATACTGGCTAGGACGGAAGTTTCTTGCCGAGATCGACGATTATCCGGAATCGCAGCGCCGGCAAGATCCAAGCCATATCGAATGGTATTATCTGAACGAAGAGCAGTTCGAAAAGCTGATGAAATTCCGCAAGGAACTGCACGCGAAGCGTAAGGGCCGATAGATCGGACGCTCGCCCGGATGACGTCAATTCGCATCACCGCTTGAACGCCAGCGCCAGCGCGAGACCTGCGATGGCTCCGACGCAGATCGCCGCGCCGCCGATGGCCATGCTCCAGTTCAAAAGATAAAGCGCAATCGACAGCAGCGATTTTTCAGCGCTGGCGCTCAGCATTACGAAGGATATCCCGAACGCCGCCAACAGGACGACGCAGGCGGCGATCGCGAACCAGGCGACGACCCGCCTCAAGGGCTGCATCGCATACCACGCGCTTCCGGCAGCGGCGACGGCCAGGGTTATCCAGACAAAGATCAGAAATCGCATGGTTCGCCTCAACGTGCTGCCGTTGCCGGAAGCCACTGTAGCGCACGCCCGCGCGCAAGTCTTGGTGTCAGAAAAGCCTTCGGGTCAACAGGTCTTGGGGTCAAGCAAGTCTTAAACGTCAGACACGACGGGGCGAAATTATTATCACCGAGGAGAGCATGAATGGACTTCGATATCACCGACATCGCGCCGGAGCATAAATCCGGCGGTGCCGTCCGCGGCGGCTACGACGACTTCCGCGTCACCTTCGAGGAATTCAAGGCGGCCAACGACGAACGCCTGGCGCGGCTGGAGCAAAAGCGCGGCGACGTGCTGCTGGAGGAGAAGGTCGATCGCATCAATGCCGCGCTCGATGCCCAGCACAGGCGCATGGATGAATTGGCGCTCAAGAACGCTCGCCCGGCGCTTGAAGGCCGCACCGGAATCGTCAGGGATGCTGGCTCCCGCGAGCACAAAAGCGCCTTCGAGGCTTACGTGCGCGGCGGCGAGACCGGCGCATTGCGCGCGCTCGAGACCAAGGCGATGTCGGCTGGCTCCAATCCGGATGGCGGTTATCTCGTGCCGGTCGAACTCGAGCACGAGATCGGGGAACGTTTGGCGGCTATCTCGCCGATCCGCGCGCTGGCGTCGGTTCGCACCATCTCGGGCAATGTTTACAAGAAGCCGTTCATGACCGCGGGTCCAGCCACGGGTTGGGTCGGTGAGACGGACTCGCGAACGCAAACCACATCGCCGACGCTGGATGCCTTGAGATTCCCGGCGATGGAGCTTTACGCCATGCCCGCGGCGACTGCGACGCTGCTTGACGATTCCGCCGTCAACATCGACGAGTGGATCGCGCAGGAAGTCGAGCTGACATTCGCGGTGCAGGAAGGCGCGGCCTTCGTTAACGGCGACGGCACCAACAAGCCGAAGGGCTTTCTGCAATCCACCACGGTCGCCAACGGCTCGTGGACCTGGGGCAGCCTCGGCTACATCGCCTCGGGCGGGGCCGGCGCGTTCGCGTCCAGCAATTCGTCCGATCCGCTGGTCGATCTGATCTATGCGCTGAAGGCTGGCTATCGCCAGAATGCTGCTTTCATCATGAACCGCAAGACGCAAGCCGCGATCCGCAAGTTCAAGGATACCGGTGGGGCCTATCTGTGGCAGCCGCCGGCGCAGGCTGGCGGGCGCGCCTCGCTGATGACATTCCCGCTGGTCGAGGCCGAGGACATGCCGGATGTCGCGGCAAATTCGCTGTCGATCGCGTTCGGTGATTTCCGCCGCGGCTATCTCGTGGTGGACCGCGCCGGCGTGCGCGTGTTGCGCGATCCCTATTCGGCAAAACCTTACGTGCTGTTCTACACCACCAAGCGCGTTGGCGGCGGCGTACAGGACTTCGACGCCATCAAGCTGATGAAGTTCGCAGCGAGCTGAGGAAGGTCGCCGGTCCTGCATCGGGCGTCATGGCCGGACAAAAGCGCGAAGCGCGTCTTCACGCTATTGATCCGGCCATCCATCTTTCAAAGCAAGACGAATGCGTGGGGCATGCCTCACGCATGAGTGGAAATTCAGCGGCGCGCTTCTTTGGCGCGCCGCTTTCTTTTTTGGAGCGCATATCGTTCCTCAAGGACATACTTCCATGCCATCGCATCACGAAGCCTGGCTGCGCCATCAGCAATCACGATGGCTGCGGCCGGATGCGGCCCGCTGGGTTCGCCCCGACGCCGCGCGGTTTCTCCCGTCCGGCGCAGACGTAGCCAAAGCGTTTCCGATGCTCGCCCGGAAATACAATTCAAACCAGCCGCGTGTGCCGGCGGGCAATTCCGACGGCGGGCAATGGACGGATGGCGGCGCAGGAGGAGCAGGTAGTCTCGGTCTCTTTCAGATCACGCCGCGCGATAACACGATCGACGGCGTTCGGCTCGCGGGAGATTGGCGGCCGGGGATTGGGCACAACCAAGGTCCGCCACTGGACGAGCCCCCGGAGATTCCGAAACAGCGGCCAACAACCAGTGCCGAAAGAACGAAATATCTTCGCGCGGCGGCAGGCTGGCTGGCGAGGAACAGCGGGCCGGCCGCAGCCATGATCTTTAGGAAAATCAGACTCGATGAGATGCCCGTCGATCAGCTGGTCGGTCGATTTGCGGCAATCACTGCCGCACAGGATGATGCGCTTCTCGGCCACGAACTCACGAAATTCAATCGTCTGTATGAACGGATGACGGAAGTCAGGGATGAATTGAAGCGGCGTCCGGGCGATCAACGGCGCGCGCTGATGGCGCTTTACGACTATCCCAACATGCAAGTTCAATTGCAGGCCGCCCGGTCCACGCTCGCTGTTGCGCCCGACGAGGCTCGCAGGAAAATTGAGGCTATTGCATCTTCGCGATGGTTACCTCAATCCGGTGATGCCGGCATGTGCTTGCTTAACCTTGATCGTGGAATTTTCAAGCCGACGTAGTTCACGGCCTTCTTTAGCTTCGCAACGTCATCGCCATCAAGTTGCGATAGAGCGGAGAATGCGGCGTGACGCCGGTGAGGCCGCCGTAGCTTGACGCATTGTTCGCGCCTGTCGACCAGCTCATGAAGTTGCCGCGCGTTTCGCGCCTACATTCAGGCATGACCGGAAATTCAGCGGCGCGCTTCTTTGGCGCGCCGCTTTTGGAGCGCGTATCGTTCCTCAAGGACATACTTCCATACCATCGCATCATGAAGCCTGGCTGCGCCATCAGCAATCACGATGGCTGCGGCCGGATGCGGCACGATGGGTTCGTCCCGACGCCGCGCGGTTTCTCCCGCCTGCCGCGGATCTAGCCAAGGCGTTTCCGACGTTGGCCCGGAAATACTATCCAAACCAGCCGCGCGTACCGGCGGGCAGTTCGGACGGAGGCCAGTGGACGGACGACGGCGAAGGAGGAGGTAGCCTCGGTCTCTTTGAGATCACGCCGCGCGACAACACGATCGACGGCGTTCGGCTCGCGGGAGAACCGCCGTCCAACGAAGAACCGCCGGAGATTCCACCATCTGCCCGGAAGCCAGGGGAACGGCCGATCGAGTTTATTCGCCGAGTGATTAAATATCTTCGCGGCGTCGGTCCCATGTCGCCGGCTGCTGACTCAGTTTTCGAGGCGCTGCGGCAAGCCGAGGGACTTAGGGCAGAGACGGCGGCGATCAGATCAGCAAATGATCCGCCGCGCACGCTCGAGGAGTTGCAAGCCCGCGCGCAGCTGCCCAGCGAGCCCGGCTACCAGGATCATCACATCGTCGGTCAGTTCGCACAAAACAGGCAACAGTTCGGCAACGAGCGAATCGATAGTCCAGAAATATAGTGCGAATCCCTACATTGAGGCATCTGGACATCAATGGATGGTATTCCACTCCGAACGCAAAGTATGATGGCCTTTCACCACGAGATCGCCGCGGCAGGAGTTGGGGCGAGCAGATGCAAGTCGGCTTAAGCACGTTAAAACAATATAGGGTCGTTCAATGAGGCGCGACATTTCAGAGATCAGTGCCGACAACCTCCTGATCGAATTCGTCCGTTTGTGTGTTGAACAAGGCGAAGCCCTTGAGTTGTTAAAAGAAGGTTCCAGCGTGAAGATGCTTGGCAAACGGATACTCGGAATCGCGGCCGAGTTGCGCAAAAGACCCAATACCCAACGGATTGGTTTGACGCGGCTCCTTTCACATCCCAATTCTTGGGTGCGGTTTCATGCTGCCGAGGGATGTATCGACCTTGCTCCCGTGGAGGCACGCAGAGAGCTTCAAAGGATTGCAGATTCAGGAGACTACCCCGTGGCCGGTCACGCGGGCATGTTTCTCAGTCTTTACGACGGAGAGTTGTCTGGTCCAGGGCGGAAATAGATCGTATGTCGTCATGCAGGACTTGCGCGAGAATGGAGTACTCAAGTGATGACCTCCGTTCAATCGGGTGACGCCCGAGTAAAAAGTCTCGTCGCGCAGTTCGTCGAGATCGGCATAGCGCAATATCATGCGATGTATGTGATCGATAATGCAAAATACAATCGGCTATTCGCAGAGATGAATCGTATCAGGAAGGAACTCCAGGAAATGCCTGGCGATCAGCGAAGGGCGCTGTTGCCGCTGCTTTCACATTCCAACGTTCAGGTTCGTTTGGCCGCGGCACGTTCGCTCCTCGCGCTCTATCCGGATTTAGCTCGCAATGCTCTTGAGAGTATCCGTAAATCCGGCATCGAGCCACAGAACGGGGAGGCGGCGACGGCTATCAGACGGCTCGATGAAGGCAGCTACATTCCGAAGTGAGGGACGAACCTTGTTCATATCCTCGCGCCCCAGCTTCGCGCCGTTGTCAGAATCCAGTCGCGGTAGAGCGCCAGCGGCGTGACGCCGGTGAGGCCGCCACAGCCTGACGCATTGTTCGCGCCCGTCGACCAGCTCACCACACCGACGATGACAGCGCCGCTGCTGGAGTCGAGCATCGCTGGCGCGCCGGAATCGCCGGTGCAGGCGCCGAGGCCCGCGCGCGCGTTGTTGGTTGAAGGATCGACCAGACGGATCTGCAAGGTGCCGGGCTGCCCCGTCACCGCAAGGCTTGCGGCTCGCGCCACGCCGCCGCTGCGGCCGTCGCCAACGGTTGCGACGCCCATGCCGATGACGGTGAGGCGTTGACCGACGTTGATCGGCATCAACGCGCCGCCGATCCGGAAGGGTTGCACAGCGAGCGGCGCGGCGAGTTGCAACAAGCCGACATCGGCGGTGGCGCGGTGCGCGAGCACGCTCTGCGGGTTGAACTGCGGGTGCGTGGCCACGCGCTTGATATCGAGTAGGCGCGGCGGCTGGCTCGTGTAGTCCACCATCTTGGTGGTGACGCCGGGCGCGATGCAGTGCGCGGCGGTCAGGATGATATCGCGCGCGATCAGTGTGCCGGTGCAGGATGAGCCACGCGAGCCGACGATGGTGACGACTGCGTTCGCCATCGCAGGCGAAGGCGCGCCGCCGCCGCCGCCGCCGACAATGGCAAGGGCAGGGTGCGTCATCACGAGCGTCGCGGCTGCAGCTAAACGAATGAATTTTTGAATCATGCAGCGATGTGAGCCATCGCGTCGCGTGTCTGTCAACATTTGCATTGTCACAGCGAGGACATCCGATGCCGTCGATACTCCTGACCGGACCTGCGGTCGAACCATGGTCGGTCGAAGAGGCCAAGAGCTTCCTGCGCGCCGAGAACGATGACGACGACGCGGTCATCGCGTCGCTGATCGCAGCGGCGCGAAGCCATGTCGAAGCGATGACGCGCTGTGCTCTGATCGCGCAGACTTGGCGCTTCGGGTTGGACCAGTGGCCGCATGACGGCCGCATCAAGCCGGGCCGGGGACCGTTGCGGGCGCTCGACGGGGCGCGCGTCTACGACTCCGCGGGGATCGCCACGCCGATCGACGTCGGAACGTTCGTTCTCGACAAAGCGGCGGGCGTGATCGTTTCGTCCGCCTGGGTGTTGCCGGGCCGCGCCAGCGCCGGCATCGAACTCGATATCGAGATCGGATTCGGCACGAGCGCGACCGACGTACCTGATGTGCTGCGCCATGCGGTGCGGACGCTCGCGGCGCATTGGTATGAAAACCGCAGCCTTATCGCCATCGGTCAGAGCGTCGCGACGATGCCGGCCAGCGTCAGCGCCATGATCGCGAGCTACCGCGTCCATTCGCTCTGATCGTTCTCGTATTCTTGAAAAGGACATCATCATGACCAGCGCCAATGCAGCGCTTCGCGCTGCCGTTTACGATGCGCTCGCGGCCGACAGCGGCCTTCTGGCCGTGCTTGGCGGCAAGCGGATCTATGACGAGCCTTCGCGCGGAGCGCTGTTGCCTTACGTTTCGATCGGCGAGGCGCGCGTCACCGACGCGTCGGTGGACGTGGGGCCGACACAGGAGCACCAGATCACGCTCATGCGCGTTCCCGTCAAGGTGGCCAACCGTCTGGCCCTCGATCAGGAATTCGAGCTCGCGAAGATCCGGCTCCAGAACGAGGACGGAGGCAGCAAGCGGCAGACCGACGCCAAGCGAGACTACGAGCTGGCCAGAATGGCGAGCGAGCGCGAAATCTAGGCTCAGGACCCATTAAATCTGTTGCGAGAGGACTGGCGGGTTGATTCAATGGCGATGTTTGGGGGACATCGCCATGGCCGATTTGTTGTTGCTGTCGGAGGCTCAGATGCGCCGGATTGAGCCGTATTTTCCGCTGTCGCACGGGATTGCGAGGGTTGACGATCGACGGGTGATCAGCGGCATCGTCTTCGTCATCAGAAACGGTCTGCGCTGGCGCGATGCGCCGCCCGGCTATGGTCCGCATAAGACGATCTATAACCGGTTCGTGCGCTGGAGCCGGCTCGGCGTGTTCAACAATATCTTTGCCGAGCTGGCACGCAAAGGTGGCAAGCCCTCTCTCCTGATGATCGATGCGACGCATCTGAAGGCGCATCGCACCGCCGCCAGCCTTTTAAAAAAGGACCTGTTCCCCGATGTATCGGGCGCACGAAGGGCGGCTTGAACTCCAAGCTGCACGCCGTCTGCGACGGTCAGGGACGCCCTGTCATCATGCTGCTCAGCGAAGGCCAGATGAGCGATTATAAGGGGGCGGCCTTGATGATCGATGCGCTGCCGCCCGGGAAGCAGTTGCTTGGCGACAAGGGCTACGACGCCAACTGGTTCCGCCAGCCGCTCGCGGCCCGCGGCATCACGGCCTGCATCCCATCGAAGGCCAGCCGCGCAAAGCCGATCGAACATGACCGCATGCTCTATCGCCAACGACACAAGATCGAAAATGCGTTCGGCAGGCTCAAGGACTGGCGCCGCCATCCACACCCGCTACGATCGATGCTCACATACCTTCATGTCTGCCATCTGCATCGCTGCAGCCGTCATCTTTTGGCTCTGATCAATGAGTCCTGAGCCTAGTTCAAGCGCATCGATACCAATTTGATTACTTCGCACGCGCGGGTCGCGAGTGAATAGAACGACCGCCGCGCGACGGTCTCGCGCAATCCTCAAAACATTACTGGAGACAACACATGACATCGGATTCGGTGTGGCAGATCGTGCGCTACCTGCTGATCGCGGCGGGAAGCTTCGCTACCGGCAAGGGATGGGTCACCGCTGACCAGGTGACCGGCATCATCGGCGCGATCGGTACGCTCTTTACGGTGGCATGGGGGCTTTACGTCAAGGCCGACACCAGGACGGTCCGCTCGGCCACTGCCGCGCGTCCCGACGTGCCGACCGTCAGCGCCGCGACCGGCGCGGTCAAGTAATCCAGACAACAGGAGCTTTCATGCGAAAACTTGTCGCCACGATAGCGGTCGTTTCCGGTCTGGCGCTGGCAGGTTGCCAGACCGTCGCGCTGCCATCGTTGAATCTGAACACCGCCGTTTCGCTCAATACGGTGTACGGCATCGAGAACGCCTTTGGCGTCGCGGTGAATGCCGCCAATGCCTACAAGGCGCTGCCACTTTGCCGGACGGGAACCGAGCCGGGGGTGGCCAACATCTGTGCCAAACGTTCGGTGATCGAAAGGTTGCAATCGGCGATGCGCAAGGCGCGCCTCGCCGTGAACAATCTGGTCGCGTTGCAGAAGGCCTATCCGTCCGTCGACATCACCAACGCACTAGCGGCGGCGCGGTCGGCGCTGATCGTCGTCCAGCAAATCCTCTTATCAGGAGCATAGCGCATGGTCACCGCAGCAGAAGTGACAGCGGGCCTCGCGGCCGCTGAAGCCATCGTCAGCGCCATCGTCAAGGTCGCCCCAGCGATCGAGCAAGGCGTGGTCTCTTCGCTCCCTTACGTTCAGGCCATCGCCGGCCTGGTACGCGGCAGCAATGCAACCGCCGAAGAGATCGATGCGGTGCTGGCCCGGATCAACGCCGAGGCCGACTTGTTCCTGAGTCCGCTGCCGCCTGATGATGGCTCGACCACGACGTGACTTTGGTAGGGTCGGCTCGGCGGCCAGCGCAGGCGTGTCCGCCCCCGGGCGGAAAAAAGGCGTAAGCGGGTTCTTGCTGTTCATTTGCCATTCATGCGGTGGCGGTCCATCTTGACGGGAGGAATCAGGAGTCCGCTTTGCGCCTTCTCGTCGTCGAAGACGATCCCGACCTCAATCGCCAGCTTACGACCGCGCTGACCGACGCCGGCTACGTGGTCGATCGCGCGTTTGACGGCGAGGAGGGACATTTTCTTGGCGAAAGCGAACCTTATGACGCGGTGGTGCTGGACATCGGCCTGCCGAAGATGGACGGCATTTCCGTGCTGGAGGCTTGGCGACGCGGGGGGCGGACCATGCCCGTCCTGATTCTTACCGCGCGAGACCGCTGGAGCGACAAGGTTCAGGGATTCGACGCCGGCGCCGACGACTATGTCGCGAAACCGTTCCATCTGGAGGAAATCCTGGCACGGATGCGCGCGCTGCTGCGACGGAGCACAGGACACGCCCAGTCCGAACTGACCTGCGGGCCGGTGACGTTGGATACCCGCACGGGCCGCGTCAGCGTCGGCGGCAATCCGGTCAAGATGACGTCGCATGAATACCGGCTGTTGGCCTATCTCATGCACCACACCGGTCGGGTGGTGTCGCGCACCGAGCTGGTCGAACATCTTTACGATCAGGATTTCGATCGCGACTCCAACACCATCGAAGTTTTTGTCGGCCGCATCCGCAAAAAGCTGGACGTCGATATCATCCAGACGGTGCGCGGACTTGGCTATCTGCTCACGCCGCCGGCAAATGCGCGCTAGGCAGTTTCCGGGCGTCCGTTCCAATTCGCTGGCTACGCGGCTGTTTCTCTCCGCGACCGCGTGGGTTGTGGTCGTTCTGCTCATCACCGGCGTGGTGCTGTCGTCGGTCTATCGCTCAGCGTCCGAGCGTGCCTTCGACCGTCGCCTCAACCTCTATCTTCGCACCCTGATTGCCGAAGTGACGGCGCCTGACGAGCCTGCCGATCATCAGTTCCAGTCGCTCGGCGAGCCGCTGTTCGATCTGCCGTTATCCGGCTGGTACTGGGAAATTGACCGCAGCGATCCTGACAAGAAAAAGGAAACCCGCGCGTCACGCTCGCTATGGGACAATAAGCTGCCGAAGCTGGAGGATCAGGGGATTGAGCTTTCCTTATCCGGAGTCCGCGTCGGATATGTCGACGGGCCAGAAGGGCAAACCCTGCGCATGGTGGAGCGGCCGGTCGATCTTGGCGCCGACGGCAAGTTCCGTGTCGCTGTGGCCGGAGACGCCAGCGAAATTTTCGATGAATCGCGGACTTTCGACTATTATCTCGGCGGCACATTTGCAGCGCTCACGATCGGACTGCTTTTCACCACGATCTTTCAGGTGCAGTTTGGTCTTGCGCCACTGAAACGCATCTCAGACGCGATCGCGGATATCCGGTCCGGCCGTGCGGAACGACTGGAGGGTGAATTCCCCGTCGAAATCGCGCCGCTCGCCCGCGAGACCAATGCGCTGATCGATGCCAACCGAGATATCGTCGAGCGTGCCCGCACCCACGTCGGTAACCTCGCGCACGCGGTCAAGACACCGCTTTCGGTTATCATCAATGAGGCCAGCGCGCATGAGCGCGATCCCTTCGCCGAGAAAATGATCGAACAGGCCGAGATGATGCGCAATCAGGTGGCTCATCATCTGGAGCGCGCCCGTATGGCTGCGCGGCTCACCGTCGTTGGAACGGTGACCGATGTCGGGCCCGTCGTCGAGGCGCTGCGCCGGACCATGGAGAAGATTCACCGCGACCGCGATGTCGCTATCGATGTCGACGTCAGTCCGGCGGCGAAGTTTTGCGGGGAGCGCCAGGACCTCGAGGAGATGGTTGGCAATCTCGTGGACAATGCCTGCAAGTGGGCGCATTCGCGGGCGTTTATCAACGTCTCGGTCCGTCCGCCTTCCGGAGCGGAACCCGCGATGTTGCGGATTATTGTCGACGATAACGGTCAGGGGCTGTCGGATGCCGAGCGGATGCAGGCTTCGCAGCGCGGGCGCCGCCTTGACGAGACCAAGCCAGGTTCCGGACTGGGTTTGTCGATCGTCACCGATCTGGCGGCTCTCTATGGCGGTCGCCTGACGCTCGATACGGCGCCGATCGGCGGATTGCGCGCCGAACTGTTGTTGCCTGCGGTTTGAGCCCGTTTCGCGGGCCTCTAAAGGCCCGCGAGTTTGAATCAAATCAAAGCCCTGCTGATTTTTATTCGAGTCTCGAACGAGGTCCTTGTGCTTCCGATGGAATCGGGGCGGGATTGTGATTTGATTTGAGGTATTTTCTTCACGCGAACCGGTATCCCGTTGTCTCGAAAGTCCTCTGGCCTTCTGCAACGCATCCTTAAGACCGTCTCTGATATGACACGCTACGGGCTTTCCGGTGCCCGCGCGATCGTTCGCGCGAAGATGTGCGTGCATGGACCAGACCTCGATTGAACGGCTGAAGGACTATCTCGCGCAGCTTCCGCCGAAATCGCAGGCGTTGCTTATGCGAGAGTTCGAGCGCGCGGCGGAGCGCGGCGAAGATGCCGCGGTCGCCAACCTTGTACTCGATCAGCTGCGCCGGATCGTCCGCAGATCGGGTGATGGCGAGCAGCGGAGTGAAGACCCGGCTCAACATCTGTTCCGTCATCTGAATCCGTTTCTTGTGGAGGACGGCGTCGTGTTACGCCCCGGGCAGATCCGGCGCACCTCGCTCATGCCGGTCTGGCAGTGGCTGGGGCGCGAGGGTGCACCGGCTGCCGCGCGCGCGTTCGAGGCTGCGTTGGCGACTCAGATTGGATCGACATCCGATATCGAGGTGGCCGCGCGGACTTTTCAGCTGGCCGCGGCAGCCGCGATCCAGCGGACCCTCACGGATCGTTCCGATATGGATCGCCAGCGCGCACTTGGCCGCATCGGAGCCCCCAGCGTCGTTGAAGATCTGGCCGCAATCGGAGCGGTTCTGAACGCGCGCGATGCCCTCGACACCCTGAATAGCCGGCTGCCGAGTTTTCTGCACATCTTCGGCGAGTCGCAGATCGCCTCCGTGATGACGGCGCTCAATGTTCCTTCCCTGCAAACGCCGCTGGCCTTGCCGTTTGCATTGTCGCTGGTGATGCAGCGATTGTCCGCATCGTGGCAGATCATCCGCCTGGCGGTCCGGGTAGCGGGTTCGGACGACGAGATACGAGTGGCGGCGACGTCTTATGGCGTAGCGGTCAAGATGGCGCTCGACGATCTGTCGCAGACGTCCGTAGGCTTGCGGACCGATATCCGGCGCGGCCGGTTCGAGAATGTCTCCCAACACTTGAAGACCTTGCACGATGGCGTTCGCGGGCTGCGGACCGAACTCGATATCCGCGCCGATTCAAACTGGGGTCGTCAACTCGCGGCGATCAGGGTCAATATTTCCGAGGTTCTGCAATCGGAAATCGAGGGAGTCTCCGGCCGCGTGCGGCGTCTGCTGCGTCAGCGGCCCGACAAGGACATTCCATCCGGTGCGCAGCTCGACCCGATCGAGGTCGAGGAAACCGCCGCGTTGATCGATTTCGTAGCGGTGTGCCGGAACTACGCCAGCGAACTGGCTATCAACGAAGTCACGATGCGGACCTATTCGGATTTGCAGCATTACGTCGAGCGGACCGCCGAAACCCTGGTCGAATCGCTGCGCAACGGTGATGAGCGTGTCCGCGCGTTCCGCCAGCAACAGGTCAAGGTGGTGATCCGCTTCTGCGAGGTTCTGTTTGGTCAAGACTATTCGTCGCTGATGAGCCGGGCGGCAGAACAAGCGCTTACGGTCGAACGCAAATCATCGCGGGCGGGGTGAGCAGGCAGGGGCGTTTCTGAATAAACTCTATCAAATCATGCGGTTGTGGATGTTTGCCGCCGATTGTGCCGCAATTGTCAATTGCGTCCTTTTCCCAGTCGTGATGTAACCCGGCCATCGGATCGGCCGTTTCCGTCGCCGGTCCACCGGAACCCTGATGAGATGACGTTGTGGTTTGTGTTCGCGCTGATGACCGCCGGAGCGGCTTTTGCGGTGCTGTGGCCCCTCGGCCGATCGAGCAAGCGGCGAACCTCGGGTGGCAGCGAGACCACAGTTTACCGCGACCAGCTGGCAGAGGTCGGACGTGATGCCGCCGCGGGCCTGATCGGCGAGCCAGAGGCGGCTGCGGCGCGAGTCGAGATCGGACGGCGGCTCCTGGAGGCGGCTGATGCGGAAAGCCATCAGCCCCAAGAGTCGAAACTCTGGCTGCGTCGTGCGGTGGCGGTCGTAGCGCTGGCCGGGATACCGTTGCTGGCGTTCGTGATCTACCTTCCCCTGGGATCGCCCCAACTGCCCGATTTCCCCCTTGCGGCGCGCATTCAGACGGCCGATTCATCGCAATCCCTCGACAACCTCGTGGCGCAGGTCGAATCGCACCTGGAAAAGAATCCCGCTGACGGCCGGGGCTGGACCGTTTTGGCGCCGGTGCTCGCAAAACTCGGTCGCTTCGATGAGGCGGCGCGCGCCTATCGCAACGTGATCACGTACGAGGGCGAAACCGCGCAACGCCGCGCCGAACTCGGCGCAGCGATGACCGGGGCCGCCAATGGCATCGTCACCGCCGACGCGAAAAACGAGTTCGAGCGAGCGGTCGCGCTGAATCCCCAGGAGGTGAAGGCGCGCTTTTTCCTCGGAATGGCCGCGGAGCAGGACGGCCGCACGACCGACGCGGTCAAGATATGGAAGGCCCTGTTGGCCGATGCGCCGGGGGATGCGCAGTGGCGTGCGACCGTACAGGAGGCGCTGGCGCAGGTCGGGGAGGGCGCGCCTCGTCCGACGGACGAAGCGGTGGCCGCGGCGAGCGACATGAATGAAACGGATCGCACCGCAATGATTCACAGGATGGTCGACCGGCTTGCTGCCCGCCTGAAGCAGGACAGCAATGATGTTGAAGGATGGTTGCGGCTGGCTCGCGCCTATATGGTGCTCAATGAGCCGGAGAAGTCGCGCGCCGTGCGCGATGACGCGCGCCGCGCGCTCGGGCAGAATGAAGCAGGTTTGCGCCAGCTCAACGAAGGGTTCAAGGCGCTCGGGATAGATGGATGATCGAGGTATTTGCTTTGCGCGCAGGTGAAACATGACTCGCAAGCAGCGGCGCTTGACGATGATCGGCGGATCTCTCGTGGTGCTCGGTATCGCAGCCGCGCTGGTGCTGAATGCACTGCGCGACTCCATTGTGTTTTTTTCGACGCCGATGATGGTGTCGGAGAAACACATTCAGCCGGGGCAACGCTTCCGGCTGGGCGGACTGGTGCAGACTGGCTCGTTGGTCCGCGGTGACAATCTCGCAGTGACATTCCAGGTGTCTGACGGAAGCGCGACTCTCCCGGTGACCTACAAGGGCATTCTACCCGATCTGTTCCGCGAAGGGCAGGGTGTGGTCGCCGAGGGGGCGCTCGATAGGTCGGGTGTGTTCCAGGCCGACACCGTGCTGGCTAAGCACGACGAGACCTACATGCCGAAGGAGGTCGCCGATGCCTTGAAGAAGCAGGGGCATTGGAAGGACGATTATGGCGCACAGGCCGGAGCTGTTGAGGCTTCGGGTAAGCCGGAGGTGTCGCAATGATCGCCGAGGTCGGACATTACGCGCTGGTGCTGGCGCTCGGGCTCGCCTTGATACAATCCGTGGTTCCGATTATCGGTGCGAGACTGCGCGACGGCGCGTTGATGAACGTGGCGCGCTCGACCGCGCTTGCGCAATTGCTGTTTGTCGCTGCTTCGTTTTTTGCGCTGGCGACACTGTATGTCGTTTCCGATTTCTCGGTCGTCAATGTCTTCCAGAATTCCCATTCGCTGAAGCCTTTGATCTACAAGATCACCGGCGTCTGGGGCAATCACGAAGGCTCCATGCTTTTGTGGGTGACGATCCTCGCGCTGTTCGGCGGACTGGTCGCCGTGTTCGGCAATAATCTCCCGCTGACGCTGCGCGCCCATGTGTTGGCGGTGCAGGGCTGGATTGCGACCGCGTTCTACCTGTTCATCCTGTTGACATCGAACCCGTTCATGCGGATCGCCAACCCGCCGATGGAAGGCCGCGATCTCAATCCGGTGTTGCAGGATATCGGGCTCGCGGTGCATCCGCCGATGCTGTATCTCGGCTATGTCGGATTCTCCATCGCGTTTTCCTTCGCCGTCGCCGCCCTGATCGAAGGCCGCATCGATGCAGCCTGGGCGCGTTGGGTGCGGCCATGGACGCTGGTGGCGTGGATTTTCCTTACCCTCGGGATCGCGATGGGGTCGTACTGGGCCTACTACGAACTTGGCTGGGGCGGCTGGTGGTTCTGGGATCCGGTCGAGAACGCCTCGCTCATGCCGTGGTTGGCGGGTACGGCGCTGCTGCATTCTTCGGTGGTGATGGAAAAGCGCAACGCGCTCCGGGTATGGACCATCCTGCTCGCGATCCTGACCTTCTCGCTATCGCTGCTCGGCACCTTCCTGGTGCGCTCGGGCGTGCTGACGTCGGTCCACGCCTTCGCCACCGACCCGACGCGCGGCGTCTTCATCTTGCTGATCCTCTGCACCTTCATCGGCGGCAGCCTGACCCTGTACGTCTGGCGTGCCTCCGCGTTGAAGCAGGGCGGACTGTTCGCGCCGATCTCGCGCGAGGGTGCGCTCGTGCTCAACAACCTGTTCCTGACCACCGCCTGCGCCACGGTTTTCATCGGCACGCTATATCCGCTTGCGCTCGAGGTCATCACCGGCAACAGGATTTCGGTCGGCGCGCCGTTCTTCAACCTGACGTTCGCACCCTTGTTCGTTCCGCTCCTGATCGCGGTGCCGTTCGGGCCGCTGCTGGCGTGGAAGCGGGGTGATCTGCTCGGCGCTTCGCAACGGCTGATCGCCGCCGGCGTCGGTAGCGTCATCGCGGTGGCCGTGCTGATGGCGTGGACATGGGGCGGCAGTACATTTGCGCCGCTGGCGATCGGGCTGGCGGTGTTCGTGATTCTCGGGGCCCTTTGCGATCTCGCCGAGCGCACCAACCTGTTCCGTGCGTCGCTGGCGGTGTCCTTGCGCCGGGCGAAGGGGCTGCCGCGCTCGGCCTGGGGTACGGTCTTCGCCCATGCCGGCCTCGGAGTGGCCTTGATCGGCATCGTTTGCGAAACCACCTGGAACACTGAATACATCGCCTCGATGAAGACGAACGATGTGGCGCAGGTCGGTGGCTACAGTCTGACGTTCGAGGGTACGACGCAGCAGCAGCGATCCAACTATCGTGAACAGATCGCGCGCTTTACCGTCAGTCGAGACGGCCAGCCGATCGCGGTGATGACGCCGTCGAAGCGTAACTTCACGACGCGCCCGGCTTCGACTACGGAAGCGTCGCTGCTGACGCGGGGTGTGAGCCAGCTCTACATCTCGCTCGGTGATGCCTCCGCCGATGGATCGATCGCGGTGCGCATCTACCACAAACCGATGGTGCTGTTGATCTGGTTTGGGCCGGTTCTGATGGCTTTTGGCGGCGTGCTATCGCTGTCAGACCGCCGTTTACGGGTCGGGGCGCCGAAACCGGCGAAGTCTGGCCACGCCCTCCAGCCGGCGGAGTAAGGCCGCCATGCATGAACTCGTGCAAGCATTATCATCGCTACGCAGACGGTTCATTGCACCGAGCAGGTTCCTGCCTGTTTTCGGCGCCGCTTTTTGTTTTGTGCTCGTGGTGGTGTCTTCCGCTCATGCGGTGCAGCCTGACGAGATTATGTCCGACCCCGCACAGGAATCGCGCGCACGCGACCTGTCGCGCGTGTTGCGCTGCATGGTGTGCCAGAATCAGTCGATCGACGATTCTTCGGCGCCGCTGGCCCGAGATCTCCGTCTGCTGGTGCGCGAGCGCATCGCCGCTGGCGACAGCGATCAGCAGGTGCTGAATTTTCTGGTGGACCGTTATGGCGACTTCGTCCTGCTGAAGCCGCCTTTCGAGACGAGCACGCTGCCGCTTTGGCTTCTGACGCCCATCCTTCTGGTCGGCGGCGGACTGGTGCTTTGGGGATACAGCCGGCGGCGGTCGAAAGCGATAAAGGCGGCCCAGGATACGCCGCCGCGATTGAGCGAGGAAGAAGAGGTCCGGCTCGCGAAGCTAATGGCGACGGAACGCCCTGCGGGTAAGAAGTCCAAGACTTGAGTCGACTTCAATCCCGTCTGCGTTGACATGATCGCACCCTAAACCGGCTTACGATTTTTTCGGATCGTGCTCCAGTGAGCGGTTTTTGGCTTTGTGCCCCGGACCGCGACGGTTAACGACCCAGTCAGCTCACAGCGGCTCCGAGCAAAGTGTCAAAGGGTTCGCGAGAAAAAGCGGAGAACTCACTTCAATTCCATCTGAAGCGGAAACTCTTTGATGTGCGCCAAACCGCCGCACGAGGGCACTTGCTGTTGTTACGAAACATTAATTTCACGGCCAGCGTGCCGTAAGGTGCAAATACCCATCTTCAGGGACATGAAGTGCTGGTTTTCAGCACCTATATCAAATCTGTCTCTGGAGATTTTCGCATGATCGACTTGCCGACCTCTCAGTTAAACCCCGCTCGTTCTGGAGTCGCCGCGCGCAAGTTCGCGTTGATGGCGTCGGTCGTCGCGGGCGTCGGCGTAGCCGTATACGGGTTTAACCCTTCCGCAGACAAAGCCGAGTTCTTCACCAGTCCCGCCCATGCGCAGGTGAACACCGACGTTAGCAAGGTCGCGCAGCCTATCGGCTTTGCCGACATCGTCGAGCGCGTGAAACCGTCGGTGATTTCGGTCAAGATCCGTATGAAGGAGAAGGCGGAAGCCGGCGGCGAGGAATGGTCGTTCCAGCCGGGTTCGCCGATGGAACGTTTTTTCCGCCACTTTGGCGGACCGGATGGTTTGCCTCCAGGAATGCGTGGCCGGCGTGGCCATGGCCTCGTGACGGGGCAGGGCTCCGGCTTCTTCATTTCGGCTGACGGGTATGCGGTAACCAACAACCATGTGGTCGACGGCGCCGACAAGGTCGAAGTCACGACAGACGAAGGCAAGACCTTCACCGCCAAGGTGATAGGGACCGATCCGCGCACAGACATTGCTCTGATCAAAATCGAGGGCGGCTCTAATTTCCCGTTTGCAAAACTGTCGGACGACAAGGTGCGGATTGGCGATTGGGTTCTCGCGGTCGGTAACCCGTTCGGTCTTGGTGGCTCGGTGACGGCCGGTATCGTATCGGCCAGCGGCCGTGACATCGGCACCGGCCCCTATGACGACTTCATTCAGATCGACGCCCCGGTCAATAAGGGCAACTCCGGCGGCCCGGCTTTCAACATGAAGGGCGATGTCATCGGCGTGAATACCGCGATCTATTCGCCGTCCGGCGGCAGCGTCGGCATTGCGTTTTCGATTCCCGCAAACACGGTGAAGAGCGTCGTCGCTCAGCTTAAGGACAAGGGCTCGGTGAGCCGCGGATGGATCGGCGTCCAGATCCAGCCGGTGACGTCCGACATCGCCGATAGCCTCGGTCTCAAGAAAGCGGAAGGCGCGCTGGTGGCGGAGCCGCAGCCCAACGGCCCGGCGGCCAAGGCGGGTATCCAATCCGGCGACGTGATCACCGCCGTCAACGGTGACCATGTCAGGGATGCGCGCGAACTGGCGCGAACCATCGGCAGCTTCGCACCGGGAACGTCGATCAAGCTGAATATCCTGCACAAGGGCACGGACAAAGTCGTCAATCTGACGCTTGGCACCCTGCCCAACACTGTGGAAGCCCGGGCTGATCTCTATGGTGATCGTGACTCATCGCACGACAGCGACGTTCCGAGGCTTGGCTTGAGCGTTGCGCCGGCGGCGTCAGTGGCGGGTGCTGGAACGGAGGGTGTTGTTGTCGTCGACGTGGATCCAAAAGGCGCTGCGGCCGATCGCGGGTTCAAGGAAGGCGACGTGATTTTGGAGGTTGCGGGAAAGAGTGTGTCCAACTCGGCCGACGTACGCGAGGCAATCAAAGCGGCACGCGCGGACGAGAAGAACAGCGTTCTGATGCGGGTTCGCACTGGCAGCACGGCGCGATTCATCGCGATACCGATCGCGAAGGGTTAAGCCTGATGCCGAAAAGTGAATCTGGTTTTTGAATAGGGTTATGCCCGATCGATAAGGCTCAGTCTGGTTCAGCGCAGTTCAATCAGACTTGAAGTACGAGCCTTGCAGGAGATGGGAAGCGTCGTCGGCATCAGTCGCCCCCCGCCGACGGCACTTTCCGGGGGACGGGTCAAAAGCCCGTTCCCTTGAGTTACCTTCCGATGGGAAAAGCCCCCCTCCGTCGGAAGGACTAGGGCGGTGAAGTTGCCCCAAGCTTCACCGCCCGTTTTTTGCGTGGTGGGGTCTGGGTCTTGCAGTCTTGCGCGCGGGGCATGAGCACGCCATGGTGATGGAAAGACAATACCTCTTGGACAATTCCAGTAGCCAGATGCGCCTGCTGATCATCGAGGACGATCGCGAGTCCGCAGACTACCTCGTGAAGGCGTTTCGCGAGGTCGGACATGTCGCGGATATCGCCAGCGATGGTGAGGAGGGGCTCTCCCTTGCCGACGGTGGGGATTACGACGTGCTGGTGATCGACCGGATGCTGCCCAAGCGCGACGGGCTTTCCGTGATCGGTTGCCTGCGCGACAAGGGTATCCGGACTCCGGTGCTCATCCTCTCTGCGCTTGGCCAGGTTGACGATCGTATCAAGGGCTTGCGCGCTGGTGGCGACGACTATTTGCCGAAACCCTATTCATTTGCCGAGTTGCTGGCGCGGGTGGAGGTTCTGTCGCGCCGTCATGGCGGCCGGGCTGAGGAGACCGTCTATCGCGTCGGCGATCTCGAACTCGACCGGCTGTCGCATCGCGTCGCGCGGGGTGGGGAGGAACTGACGCTGCAGCCGCGTGAATTTCGTCTCCTGGAGTATCTTATGAAACATGCGGGCCAGGTCGTGACCAGAACCATGTTGCTCGAGAACGTTTGGGATTATCATTTCGATCCGCAGACCAACGTTATCGACGTGCATGTTTCGCGGCTGCGCTCCAAGATCGACAAAGGCTTCGAGCAGCCTTTGCTGCACACGATCCGAGGCGCTGGATACATGATACGCGACAGTGTTCACTCATCCCGAGCTTGAAATCATCGACAACCGTAACAGCGTTTCGATCAACGGACGGCAGTAACCCTATGGTCCAAGAGTGACGATCCGTGACGGCGTTCGGTAAGCTGTTCCGTACCACGGCGTTCCGGCTGACGTTGGTCTATCTGCTGTTGTTCGCGCTGTTTGCTGCCTCTCTTCTCGGGTACTTCGCCTGGAATACCCGACGCCTGATCACCGATCAAATCGCCACGACAGTCAGCGAGGAAATCGACCTGCTCACGGGCGTGTTCAACCGCCGTGGCTTGCGCGGATTGATCGGCGCTATCGAAAATCGGGCGCTGCGGCCGGGCTCCAATCTTTATCTGGTGACGACGCCGGCAGGACTGGCGGTCGCGGGCAATGTCGGATCGCTTCAGTCAGGCGTGATGGAGACCACTGGCTGGGCCGAAACCGCCTATCGCCGGTTGGACGAACAGGACCAGGCCCATCACCACGCGCTGGTGCGCGTGACCGAACTGTCGAACCGTTTCCGCCTGCTGATCGGCCGCGACCTGGAGGAGCGTCATCGCATTTTCGGCGTGGTTGCCTCCGCCGCGCAATGGTCGTTGCTGATCGTCGTGGTTCTCGGCCTTTGCGGCGGCATCTTCGTGGCGAGGCGGGTGCTGCACCGGATCGACGCTATGACCGGGACCACGAAGCGCATTATGGCCGGCGACCTGAGCGGCCGGCTTCCGGTCGGTCGTAGCGGCGACGAACTGGACCGGCTGGCGGAAAACCTCAATGCGATGCTCGAACGCATCGAAGCGCTGATGAATGGATTGAGGGAGGTGTCCGACAATATCGCCCACGATCTCAAGACGCCGCTCACGCGGCTACGCAATCGCGCCGAGGAAGCGCTCGCCAGGTCCGGCAATGAAAGCGATTATCGCGCGGCATTGGAACAGACTATCGAGGAATCCGATGGTTTGATCCGCACCTTCAATGCGCTTTTGATGATCGCCCGGGCGGAATCTGGGCATGCGCGCGACAACATGGCCGATTTCGATGCGGCAGTGGTCACGCAGGGAATTCACGAACTCTACGAGCCGCTAGCCGAAGACAACGGGCTGAAACTCCGCGTTCAGACCGAGTTTGCGCCGCTGCATGGCAATCGCGAACTGATTGGCCAGGCGCTCGCAAACCTCGTCGAAAACGCGATCAAGTACGGGCAGCCGGCCCAGGCTGCTCAGCCGCTCGGCGCGGATGAGGCCGCGGCCGGCGGCACGATACTGATCGAAGCTCGCCATGACCGCGATCGGATTATTCTCGCCGTGACCGACCATGGCTGCGGAATTCCCGAAGCCGACCGCAAGCACGCGGTCGAACGGTTTGTACGGCTCGAGACCAGCCGGACCCTGGCGGGATCCGGGCTCGGTCTGAGCCTGACGTCGGCGGTAGCCAAGCTGCACGGCGGCGATCTCACGCTCGACGATGCGCAGCCGGGTCTGCGCGCCACGCTGTCGCTCCCCGCGCGAAGCACCTCAGGGCTTGCAGCCCCGACGGTGGACGTGCAACAGATTGATGCATGATTTCATCCGTTAAGGGCGACGCGGACGCGGCCTGTCTGGCGGCGCGTCTTGCGGACGGACCAAAACTGTTCGCGCCTATCGAGACCGAACGCCGGCTGGAAGATTGGCTGTCCGATCTGACACCGCAGCAATCGGGCGAGATCAGGACGCTGGCCGGTACATTTCCGCAGGTCAAAGCCATCCTGCTCGGCATCGCGGAGTCCTCGCCCTATCTTTTTGATCTGGTGTGCTCCGATTCCGACCGGATACTTCGTCTGTTACAAGGCGATCCCGAAGGCCGTCTCGGGCGGCTGATCGCCAAGATTTGGGAAGCAGCGGAGGCTGCCGATGAAGCCGAAGCCATGCGGCGGCTTCGGGCGGTCAAGGCGGAGGCCGCGCTGTTGATTGCGTTGTGCGACATCGGCGGGGTCTGGCCGGTGATGCAGATCACGGCGGGATTAACCGACATTGCCGTCGCCGCGGTCCAGAGCGCGTTGCGATTCCTGTTGCGGCAAGAGACGGGGCGCGGCCGCTTGAACCCTCCTGATATCGACCATCCAGAAGGCGGTAGCGGCCTGGTGGTGCTCGCAATGGGCAAGATGGGCGCCGGCGAGCTCAACTATTCCAGCGACATCGATCTGATCGTGTTTTTCGATCTTGCGGCTCCGACGCTCGCGAGCGGGATTGAGCCGCAGCCTTTCTTCGTGCGCCTGACGCAGGGACTTGCGCGCCTGCTGCAGCAAAGGACCGGTGAGGGTTATGTTTTCCGGGTCGATCTGCGCCTGCGGCCGGATCCCGCGTCAACGCAGGTCGCCGTCTCGACCGCCGCCGCGCTCGACTACTACGAGCGGGAAGGACGGACCTGGGAGCGTGCCGCCATGATCAAAGCGCGGCCCTGCGCTGGCGACCAGAAGGCTGGCGAGATCTTGATCGCGGAGATATCGCCCTTTGTCTGGCGCAAGCATCTCGATTTCGCGGCTCTTGCCGAAGTTCACGACATGAAACGGCAGATGCAGACCTTCCGAGGGCAAAGCGAGATCGCGGTCGAAGGCCATAATGTCAAGATCGGACGCGGCGGTATCCGCGAGATCGAGTTCTTCGCGCAGACGCAGCAGTTGGTGGCAGGCGGGCGGCACCCCGAGTTACGGGTGCGTCCCACGCTCGATGCGCTGAATATTCTCGCCTCAAGCGACTGGATCACCCATCAGGCCCGGGATGAACTGACCGCCGCATATCTGTTTCTGCGAAGGGTCGAGCACCGCATCCAGATGGTCGCCGACGAGCAGACCCACGCTCTGCCCGCGGACACCGAGGCGATGGAGCGGTTCGCTCGCTTCCTGGGGTTTGAGGATCGGGCGAGTTTTGCCGCAGAGCTGCTGGCGCACCTGGATTGCGTGCAAGGGCACTACAGCCGGTTGTTCGAGGGCGACCCCGCGGGTGCGGCAAAGCTCCCGGTCGCGGATTACAGGTCCGGACCCGACGACCCGCGACTTCTCGATCATCTGACGAAGCTCGGCTTTAAGCAGCCGAGAATGGTTGCCGACACCATCCAGCAATGGATGGCAGGCGGATATCGAGTCCTCAAGGCCGAGGCGACGCGTATCGCGTTTGAAGCATTTGTGCCGACGCTGATCGACGGTTTGGCCCGTGCCGAGGAGCCGGATAGCGCCGTGGTCACGTTTGATCGTTTCCTGCAAGCGCTGCAGCGCGGCGGTCGGCTGATATCGCTGCTGAGCCAGAACAGGGATCTCGTCGCGCTGGTTGCACTTGTGCTCGGTGCGGCGCCACGTCTCGCTGACATGCTGGCTCGACGGCCCCAGATCATGGACGGGCTGATTGATCCTCGCTTTTTCGGCGCCATGCCGGATCGGCTTGAGTTGTCCACGCGGCTCTCGGCCACGCTCCAGGACGCGGATTCCTACGAGGAATTTCTCGACCGGATACGGCTGTTCGGCCAGGAAAGCCTTTTTCTAATCGGCACCCGCATCCTGTCCGGCACCGTATCTGCGCGGCAGGCGGGACATGTGTTCGCCGATGTTGCCGAGGGTATCGTTGATACCGTGCATGGGCTGGTGAATCACCAGTTCGTAAATCAATACGGCCAGATCTCCAGGCAGGAGACTGCGATTGTTGCGATGGGCAAGCTTGGCGGTCGTGAAATGACTGCATCGTCCGATCTCGATCTCATCCTGCTGTATGATTTCGATTCGGATCATCCGGATTCCGACGGGGCGCGGCCGCTGCAGGGCGCGCAATACTTCGCGCGCTTCACCCAGCGTCTTATCAGTGCATTCACCACGCGAACGAACTACGGCGTTCTTTACGAGGTCGATATGCGGCTGCGCCCGTCAGGGCGTTCCGGTCCCGTCGCCTCGCATATCGATTCATTTGCCGAATACCAGGAGCATGAAGCGTGGACCTGGGAACACATGGCGCTGACGCGGGCGCGCGTGATTTCGTCGTCACCCGACTTTTGTGAGCGGATCGAGCGAGTTATTCGCGATATCCTGATGCGACCGCGCGACGCCCGTCTTATCGCCAGCGATGTCGCGGAGATGCGCCGCGCGATCGCGCTGGAAAAAGGCGAGGACGATATATGGGACCTGAAAAATGCCGCTGGAGGCATGGTCGATATTGATTTCATCGCGCAGTATCTTCAACTCGTCCACGCTGCGGACATGCCGGACATTCTCAACGTCGATACCCAGCAGGCCCTTGATAACGCGCAGCGGCTTGGCGTGCTGTCGCTGCCGGATGCGGAAATCCTGCGGCCAGCAGCGCGGCTCTATCACGACCTGACCCAAATCCTGCGGCTCTGTGTTAGCGACAAATTCAAGCCGGAAACGGCAGGCGATGATTTGTTGCCGGTGCTGGCGCGAGCGGGGGACGCTCCCGATTTTTCGGCGCTCGAGGCGCGCGTTCGCGATACTCAGGCAGATGTGCGTGCCGTATTTCTCAGATTGTTAGAAGGGAAGACTTGATCTGCGCTCAGGCTGCCGTTCGCTCTTGGCAGTGACGGGGCAGGGTGACGCGAACTACGGTCCCCGCACCGGGTTTCGAGCGAAGCCGCATCGAGCCACTGTGCAGGTTGACCAGCGACTTGGCTATAGCAAGGCCAAGGCCAGATCCCGCATGGATTTTGGTCAATTGGCTTTCGACCTGCTCGAACGGTTTGCCAAGTTTGCGGAGCGCGTGTGATGCGATGCCGATTCCGGTGTCGGCAATCGTCAGAGTTATAGAATTCTCGAATATCTTGCTTCGCGCCACGACTCGCCCGCCGTCCGGCGTGAATTTGACTGCGTTGGAAAGCAGATTGACGATGATCTGCTTGACCGCGCGACGATCAGCTTGGATGGAGATGTCATCATCGCTTCTGACGTCGAAGGTTAGGCCCTTGTCGCTGGTGCGGCCCGAGACGACCCGCAACGATTCGTCGAGCACCCGGGTGAGATCGAGCGCCTCCAGGTCAAGATTCATCCGGCCGGCTTCAATCTTGGACATATCCAGGACGTCATTGATGACCTCAAGGAGATATTGGCCGCTAGCCAGAATGTCGCGGCAGTATTCGCTGTACTTCTTCGAGCCGAGGGTTCCGAACATGCCGTTGCTCATGATCTCGGAGAACCCGATAATGGCATTAAGCGGCGTTCGCAGTTCGTGGCTCATATTAGCGAGGAATTTTGATTTCGCCCGATTGGCGTCTTCGGCACGATTTTTCTCGTCAGCGTATTTCTGTGCCAGGTCCGCGAGTTCGATGGCTTGTTGCTCAAGCGTTGCCTGCGTTCGTTTAAGATCGATAACGGTCGCCCGCAGCCGGAGGTCGTTTTCGACAAGCTTTTGCTCATGCTCCTTGATGCGGGTGATGTCCGTTCCAACCGACACATAGCCGCCGTCCTTGGTGCGGCGCTCGCTGATGTGAAGCCAATTACCGTCTGCGAGCTGCGCATCAAAGGTATGCGCCTCCAATATCACCGTCCCGGTTTCAGATTGCCGCGCCCTGATTTCGGGCATGCGGCCGACCTCGACCACGGTCTCGTAGGGTGTACCGACCACGACTGCGCTGTCTGGAAGCTTGTGGAGCCGCTGGAAGTGAGAGTTACAAAGTACCAGGCGGTCGTCTGCATCCCACAGCACAAAGGCCTCAGGAATGGATTCAATCGCGTCCCGCAGCCGCAGATCGGCTTCGACCGATCTTTCCGCCAGGCTCTTCTGTTCCGTGATATCGACGGCAATCCCGATCAGATGAGCGCCGCCGCTCGCATTGCGACTGAGTTCGCAACGGACGCGTAACCAGATCCAGTGTCCGCTGTTATGCCGCATCCGGAAACTTTGATCGATATGATCGATCTTTCCCGAGATGAGCTGGTCCGCTATTTCGAACAGGTCGATGTCTTCGGGATTCATCAGTGAGGTCACCTCGCCGAAGGTGAGTAGGTCGCTGCGACTTTCCAGTCCGAGCAAGATGAACATCGATTGCGACCAGAAGATCCGGCCGCGCGACAAATCCCAATCCCAAAGTCCGCATCGGCCGCGATTGAGCGCGGTATCGATGCGACCACGGACCGCATCATTGATCAGATCACCTTCGCGGGCTCTGGTAGATTGCCAGTGAAAGGCAAAGCCCAAAATCAGGACAACAAACCCGGTCGTGGCCGACAGGGTGATCGACAACGCGGTGTCCGGGCGCCACACTGTGTCGGCTTCCTGAACGACGGTGACCTGGCCCAGCAATGATCTGACGACTCGCTGAACCGCAAGCGCGCTGCTGCCATCCAGCAGGACGATGTCGGCGACGCTCGCGGGCGACGTGCCGCGCAAGGCCGGCGATTGTGTGATGCTGATGAGTTCGAATATCCGGTCACTTTCGCCGGCTTCGGCCCCGATCGGCACCCGCGCGAGAACGCGTTGATCGGCGCCGGTGACGATGACGTGGCGGCCGGCGGCAACGCCCCACGATGGAATGAGCTTTGGCAAAAGGTTTTGGAAGCGCTCGATAGAGGCGGGGCGCTTTTGATCGACGACGCCGGCATGCTCAAGCTGTTCTGCCAGAAGATCGGCAAGTGCCAGCAGATCATGTTTCGTCATTATCTGCTTTTGCCGCGTCTGATCGATGACTTGCACCAGCGCGCCAACGCATATCGTCACAAGGAAAGCGATAATCAGGGCTGGGACGGCACGTCGAAGCAAAGGCTCGGCGGTCAGCAGTCTACGATAGGCAGGTTTTGCGATCGATTGCGCCAATCCTTTGATCGAATCGGATTGAGCGCAAGCGCTCGCCGCCTGAGCGCGCGCCATGCCTTTAGCCCCCGTGTGAATTTTTCCGCACATCGGAGTAATTTCTGACTTCTCCGAATCACTCCGATTTGAATCCACTTTTTTGAATCTGTCGAGAGTCAACGATTCGTTAACGCGAGAAAATTTGTCCAACAGAGAAATTCAGTACCTAGCTGCCGCCGCCGGTTGAGTCCGAAACAGGAACGTGGGGGCGGCGAGGACTTTCAGCTTTCGCGCGGTGGCTCCGCGTGGCTGATGACGCGCTTAACGCTTGGGAACGCGCGGCGCAGAGCCCGTTCGATCTCATCGACGCTTTCGTGCACCTTGGCGACACTCATCGACGGCGCGGCGCGGCAATGGAAGTTGACGATTTCGCCGGCTTCGGTGTCTCTGACTCGCACGTTGTGAATGTCGTGGATCGCCCCGCCCGCGGCGAAACCGGACAAGGCTGTCCGGATGGCGTGGATACGCGTGGGGACAGCATCGGTCCCGAGCGGAAGCTCAGGCTCCAATGGCTCGATGTGCGTATCCACTTCGACATCTGCACCGAACTCGTGACGAATATCATGCTCCAGCCGATGCGCGATTGCATGGGCATCCACCAGCGGCATTTCGCCGTCGACCTCGAGGTCGATGCTGACCGTCAGCTTTTCTCCAAGGTCATGCACCGTGACGTGATGAATCGCGAGACCTGAATTGCGGGCAATCACCATGATGCGTTCGCGTACGCTTTCGTTGTCGCGAGCGACCGGTATCGCAGTAAACGTCAAATCAGCATCGCCGAGAGCGGCGGACACTGCGTTCTGCGCCTGCTGTTTGATGGCGTCGATGCGGTCGATCGGATAGGTTCGAGGGACCTCAGCGGTCACATCGACGAAATGCCGAGGACCGACCATTCGCACCCTTAGTCTCGCGATGCCGACGACATCCGGCAGCGCTCTGATCGCCGCGTCTGCTCGTTCGGCAACACCATCCGGCGCACGGTCCAGGAGGGTTTCGATGGTGGCGCGTCCGAGCCGTAAACCCAGAATGGAAATCAGGACGGCGACGCCGATCGCAGCAGTGGCGTCGCCCCACGCGTAGCCCAGTCCGGACAGCGTTAGCCCGATAATGACCGCGATGGATCCCAGGACATCGGAGGCAAAGTGCAGGGCGTCGGCCTCCAGCGCCTGACTGCGGGTGTCGAGCGCGGTTCGGTGCAGCGCACGGGCGCGCCAGGCATTGACGACAATGTCCGCGACCAGCACGACGAACGGAATGGCGGAGAGGGTCGGCGGCGGCACGCCTTCGCGCAGGTGAACGTAAGCCTGCACCACAATGCCACCGGCAAGGACATACAGCATCGCAATGACACCGAGGGCCGAGAGGCTTTCGATTTTGCCATGGCCATAATGATGTTCGGCATCGGCGGGACGGTCGGAAATCCGCACTACAATCCACGTGACGATCGTGGCGACCAGATCGATCGAACTGTGCAGCGCCTCGGAAATCAGCGCCAGACTGCCGATCGCAATGCCGACCACGAGTTTGATCGTCGCCATGCTGCCGCTGGCGATCATCGAGATGGCGGCGACTTTGGTTTTTGACTTGGAGGCAAGGCGTGACATCTGCGGGGTTTAGCAGCCCGCTACCCAGGATAAAAGCGCGGCCCGATTGCGTAAGCGTCTTTCATTTGCAGACTCTGTTATTGCGAATTGTTCTGATTATAAAGCGGTTGAGCTGCGGTTAACGACGCTCATTGTTATCGGGATACTGATCCACGCAATCGCGCGGTAAGCCAGCCGATCGCGGCAGCACCGACCAGGCCGAGACACGCCGCCGCGGCATCAACCAGAAAATCCTCCAGCCGCGCATGGCGGCCGGGCGCCCACAGTTGCATGATCTCAAGAAGGCCGATCAGGAGGATGGCTACCGCCGCGACGCGTAGCCGTCGCTGGGGAAACGAAAGGCCCACCGCGAGACCAAGCAGAACGAAGGCTAGCGCGTGTTCGCCATCTTGTCCGAGCGGGGCATGCGGACGATAGCGCGCCGGCCCAAGTGTTGCGAACACGACCCCCATGATCAGAACGAAAGCGCCGATGCGGACGAGAATCTTCATCGCTGGCGCATAGCACAATTTGCCGCCGCGGGAAGGCTGCGTGAACCGCAGCCGCGCTTTACATCTGCGGGCTGCGCCGGCTCGAGTCGAAGCGTTCCTAAAGGCGGCTACGGGCAATTCCTGCTCGTCCAACCGCCCCGACCGTGGCTTTTGCTTGTAAATCGCTGGGGGAAGCCAGCCCTGCGGTCGAAGTAAGCTGTTATAAATCCCACAAGGCGTGTTTTTTTCGTTGGATTTGGAAATATTGTTTTCTCGGCCGAATCAACAGACAGGATCGATGATGGCAACCCAGATGACGAAATCGCAGCTCGTTGAGAAGATCTCGGCTCAGGCCGGATTGTCCAAAAGTGACGTAAAGGGCGTTCTCGAGGCGCTTGCGACGACAGGTTACAAAGAGCTTAAAAAGACCGGTGTCTTTTTGGTTCCGGGTTTTGCGAAGTTCGTGGTTATCAAGAAGCCGGCGACCAAGGCGCGCAAAGGAACCAACCCTTTCACCGGTGAACCCATGACTTTCAAGGCGAAACCTGCCCGAAAGATCGTCAGAGCGCGGCCGGTCAAGGCTGCGAAAGACGCGGTGTGATGCAGGGGCCCTTCGGGGCCCTTGTTTTTCCAGGCGCTGGTTCGATGTTGAGGCTTGCCTACGGTTCATCCGCAGGCGCCGATTGGGCCGAGGTTTTTGCCGGTATCTTGGTAACCGGTATCAAGCCACGGGTATGTTCCAGATGTCCTCGGCGTATTCCCGGATCGTGCGGTCCGAAGAAAACCAGGCCATGCGCGCGACATTGAGTATGCTGGAGTGAGTCCATTCCGGACTGTCCCACTTTGTGTCGATCGCGCGCTGCGTGCGGTAATAATCGTCGAAATCGGCAGATACCAGATAGTAGTCCAGAAACCGCAGCGCGTGAGCAATGGGCACGAAACGTGAAACGTCATCCGACGAAAATACACCGCGCTCGATGGCCTCGATCACGCCAGCCAGCTTCGGCGACGACGCTATGACATCGGTTGCATCCAACCCCATGGCGCGGCGCCGTACAACTTCATCCGCTTTCATGCCGAAGATATAGATATTTTCTTCGCCGACATGTTCGGCAATTTCAATGTTGGCGCCGTCGAGCGTTCCGATGGTGATTGCACCATTCAGCGCGAGCTTCATGTTACCGGTGCCTGACGCTTCCATGCGTGCGGTAGAAATCTGTTCGGATAGATCGCTCGCCGGGACGATTACTTCGGCAGCGCTGACATTGTAATTGGGAATGAAGACGACCTTGAGAAGATCCCTGATTCGAGGATCGTTATTAATGACATTACCAATGTCATTGATGAACTTGATGATGAGCTTGGCCTGCCGGTAGCTCGCGGCGGCTTTTCCGGCGAAAATCTTGACGCGTGGCGTCCAGTTGCCTTGGGGATCCGCCAGGATGGCCTGGTAAAGGGCGATTATCTCAACCGCGTTGAGAAGCTGGCGCTTGTACTCGTGGATGCGCTTGATCTGGACGTCGAACAGTGCTGACGGATCGGCGACTATCCCGAATTGTCTGGCTATGATCTGGGCGAGCGCAATCTTGTTCGTTCGCTTTATGGCCCGAAATTGCTGCTGAAATGCAGGGTCATCCGACAACCGCTCCAGCATCCGTAACCGCTCGGGCTCATCGAGAACTGCGGCTCCGCATGCATCCTGCAGCAAGGAGGTGAGTTCCGGATTGCACTGATGCAGCCAGCGGCGGAAGGTAATTCCATTGGTCTTGTTTGTAATGCGATCCGGATAAAGGCTGTTCAGATCGGCAAATACTGTCTCACGCATGAGTTCGCTATGCATGGCTGAAACGCCATTGATGCGATGAGAGCCGACGAACGCAAGATGACCCATGCGGACACGACGGCCGCCGGTTTCGTCAATCAGCGACACCGAGGCTTGGGACCGCGTGTCTGCTCCAAAATGTTTCTCCGCAGCTGCAAGATGATTCACATTGATCCGGTAAATAATATCGAGATGCCGCGGCAACATGCGTTCGAACAGTTCGACCGGCCATGTCTCGAGCGCCTCAGGCAACAGCGTGTGGTTGGTGTAGGAGATTGTCTTCGTTGTGATTTCTAAGGCCTCGTTCCAGCCAATGTGATATTTATCCATCAGCAGCCGCATCAGTTCGGGAACGGCCAGGCTGGGATGGGTGTCGTTGAGCTGGATTGACGCATGGGACGGCAGAGACCGGAGATCTCCATCGGTGTAGAGATGGCGGTTGAGAATATCCTGCAACGAGGCGGAAACAAAAAAGTATTCCTGACGCAGGCGTAACTCGCGCCCGGCTGGTGTCTCGTCGCTTGGATATAGAAATTTCGATATCGCTTGTGCCCGCGCCATCTCGGACATCGCGCCGAGGTGATCGCCGCTGTTGAAGGTATCGAGGCGCATTGGATCGACCGCGCGCGCGGACCACAGCCGCAGCGCATTGACGTGACGGCCGCGCCAGCCGACGATCGGCGTATCGTACGCGATCGCTTGGATGGTCTCATCGGGTATCCATAGGGTCTGGCCTTCCTGCCCGTCCTTCTCAATGCGATCGAGATGTCCACCAAACTGGATGTCGAACACGACATCATCGCGTTCGAACTCCCACGGGTTTCCTGAGAGTAGCCACTGTTCGGGAAATTCTTCCTGCCATCCGTTTGAGATGATCTGACGGAAAAGCCCGTGTTCATAGCGGATGCCATAACCTTGTGCCGGAATCGCGAGCGACGCCATGCTTTCCATGAAACATGCGGCAAGTCGGCCGAGGCCGCCGTTTCCGAGCGCAGCATCCGGTTCGACATCGCGTAACTCGTCGAAGTCGATGCCGAGGTCCTCGATCGCCGTTCGAAATGGTCCCATCAGCGACATATTCGTCAGCGCGTCTGTCAGCAACCGCCCGATCAGGAATTCAAGCGAGAGATAATAGACGCGCTTAGCGCCATGATTCTGAGTGGCCCGATCGGACTTGAACCATTGGTAGACGATGCGATCACGCAGCGTCAGCGCCGCGGCTATGTACCAGTCGTGGATGTTGGCATGTTTGACGTCCTTTCCCGCCACCAGAACGATCTTGGACAGGATCGCACTCTTGATGTCCGCGACGATGTCATCTTCAAACTCGGGCCACACCGATGCGTCCTCTTGGAGGCGGCGAAGTCGCTTTGGCCAAATCTCAAAAACCATCCAATCTCCCGAATCTGTTTCCGCCTAGATCAACTCGCGAGCCGCGACTTGCACGACTTAGAGTTAGTGACGCCTTCTGCAGTCCGGGATCAATTGGCGGTTTTGCGGCGCTGACCTTTAGTTTCCGACTATATCGTTCCTGTTCTGTCTGTGGAACCTTTGTTCGCCGCTTACGCGCGGAATGCCCTGTCCATCAGGTCGCTCCCATGGACCAGAAAACTGACCATGCCGGCAGGCGTGCTGGCAACTCACCACCCCAAATCGGTCGTCCCGGCATCGGGGACGTGTCATCAGTCACGTTATGATCCGAAATATTGGCGCGAAGGTGCAACTGCGCGCCGTTGCCCAGCGACCAGCGTGCGATCAGCAGACGGTCGTTCTGGCAAAGCTCAGCGGATGCGAACATTGCGTTGCCAAGATGCGGCATGAGTTCATTTCGGCGGACCTGCAATAGCCGCTTGACGAGTGCATGACGCGGTAGGTGCTGGCCTGGGTCGGGCCAGGCAAGAACCGCTGCTTCGAATGTGGACAGCGCCAGGGGATCCGGCACGTCATTGCCGAACATTTCGTAGGCGCTGGCGAATTCCCTCCGCCGGCCTGTTCGTACCGCATCGGCGAGATCGCCTTTAAAGTCGCAGAAAAAAGGGAAGGGCGTGGTTGCTCCCCATTCCTCGCCCATGAACATCAGTGGCGGCATCGGCGCTAGCAATGTGATCGCTAGCGCCGCCTCGATAGCACGCGCGTCAGCGGACCATTCGAGGCGATCGCCCAGCGCGCGGTTGCCGATCTGATCGTGGTTCTGAAGGAAGTTTACGAAAGCGGCTGGGGGCAGGCCGCCGATCAATTCTCCGCGAGCTCGCCCGCCGCGATGAGCAGAGGCCTCGCCCTGGTAGGCAAAACCCGCCCGGAGTGTTCGCGCGAGAAGATGGCGTGGATGGATGGCATAATCTTGATAATAGCCGTGGGTTTCCTGAGTGAGGATGACGTGCCAGACGTGATGGTAGTCGTCATTCCACTGTGCACGATACTTCCCGTTCGGCACACCTGAAGAAGGATCGAGCAGACCCGCGCGATTGTCGTCGTTCTCCAGCACGATGTGAATATGGCGTCCATCTTGCCGCGCCAGAATCCCGACAGCTCGGCTGATATCGTTCAAGATTGACGGCTCGCCTGGCTCGGGGATGGCATGCACCGCATCGAGGCGAAGACCGTCAAATCGATAGTTGCCTAGCCAGTGCAATGCATTGTCTACGGCGAAGGCGCGAACCTCGGGAACGCGATAATCAATCGCCGCTCCCCAAGGGGTCTTCACATCACAGAAAAACTGCGGTGCGTAGCGTCCCAGATAATTTCCTTCCGGCCCGAAGTGGTTGTAGACAACATCGAGAAAGACCATCAGTCCACGCAGATGAGCCTGATCGATAAGTTCTCTCAGATCGTCCGGCGTGCCGTAAACATGATCAGGCGCATACCACAGCGCGCCGTCGTAACCCCAATTTCGCGATCCCGCGAAATCTGCGAGCGGCATCAACTCGAGAGCGGTGATTCCGGTTGACGCCAGATGATCGAACTTGTCGATCATGGCACGATAGGTGCCCTCAGGCGTAAAGGTGCCGACATGGCATTCTAGGATGACCGTTTCATGCCATGGCCGCCCGCGCCAGTCGATTGCCTTCCAACGGAAACGGCGGTGGTCGATAAGTTCGCTCCGACCGAACACATCATCGCGTTGATAGGATGACGCCGGGTCCGGTACGTCTAGCTCATCATCGATCCGGTAGTGATAACGCGTACCAGCGCTTGCTGCGGCCACTTCCGCGACGAACCAGCCGCTACTGTCTTTTTCCATCATGTGTGCGGTATCGGTAACGATGGCCACTTTGCCGGCCGCCGGCGCCCACAGCCGGAACGCTGCGCCGTCTGGCGTGAGAGTAGGGCCGAAGCGGCCGACGCTCATGGCTGGCCTGCGAACGCGATGACGCTGCGAGGCGGTGCCTGCAGGGTCGCGTTAGGGTGGTGCGAGGCGACGTCGACGTCGTCGTTGGCGGTATGAAGCACGATCGACCACGTCTTGTACTCTTCCAGGTTCGGAATTTTAAACTCGATCGGCTCCGGCGCCGCGTTGAGGACGATGTAAAGCGCCTGCTGGTGTGGCTCCGTGGGTCCGAGCACGTAGGAAAGAAACCTCCCTTCGGGGAAATTCCAGTCAGCCTCGATCATTTCGTTGCCCTCCGGCGTGAGCCACAGCACGCCGTAGGAATTGTCTATCCTTTTCCCTGTCACCCATTGTCTTGACCTGATCTGGGCAAAGCTCCTTCGGATTGCGGTAAGGCGTCCGATGAGGTTAGTCAGGTCGTTGTCCTTGTCGCCAAGATTGCCCCAATCGATCCAGCCGATCTCGTTGTCCTGACAATAAGCGTTGTTGTTTCCACTCTGGCTGTTGCCGACCTCGTCGCCCGCAAGAAGAATCGGCACCCCTTGGGCTAGCAGCAGGCATGCGAGCTGGTTCTTGCGAAGTTGACGGCGGAGCATCAGGATTACAGGATCGTCAGTTGGCCCTTCGTGTCCACAATTGTTGCTGAGATTATCATTGGAGCCATCGCGATTGTCCTCGCCGTTGGCTTCGTTGTGCTTCTCGTTATAGGAAAACAGATCCGCCATGGTGAAGCCGTCATGGACGGTGACGTGATTGATGCCGGCGCGCGGCGCGCGGTCGTCATGATTGAAAAGGTCGGATGATCCTGTCATGCGGCCGCTGACATCGCCGATCAAATTTCCTTCGCCGGCCCAGTAACGGCGCATTGTGCTGCGGTACCGGTCGTTCCATTCCGACCATTGCGAGGGAAAGCCGCCGACCTGATAACCGCCGGGGCCGACATCCCACGGTTCCGCGACCAGCTTGACGTTAGCGAGAACGGGATCCTGCCGGATTGCATTGAAAAACGCGCTGTTGCGGTCGAAACCGTGGGGTCCTCGCGCCAGTGTGCTTGCGAGATCAAACCGGAAGCCGTCGATGTGACAGACTTCGACCCAATAGCGCAGCGAATCCATAACCATCTGGAGCATGCGCGGATGGGTCAGATTTAGCGAATTGCCGGTTCCTGTGAAGTCGTCGTAGTAGCGGGGATTGTCCGGCATCAGCCAGTAGTAGGAGGCGTTATCGATGCCGCGGAATGACAGCGTCGGGCCAAGGTGATTTCCTTCCGCGGTATGATTGTAGACGACATCGAGCATGATCTCGAAGCCTGCGTCATGAAGACGGGCCACGGACATGCGGAGTTCGTCCAGCGCTGCGTCCTTCGCATAACGCTGCTCCGGCGTGAAGAACGAAATGGAGTTGTATCCCCAGTAGTTGCTTAGCTTGCGCTCGACAAGGTGACGATCGTCGACAAAGCCATGAATCGGCAGAAGTTCGATCGTGGTGACGCCCAGGCGCCGAAGGTGGTTGATCATGGCCGGCGCAGCCAGCGCACCGTACGTGCCCCGGAGTTCCGGAGGGATATCCAGGCGCGTCTTGGTCAAGCCTTTAACGTGAGCTTCATAGATGATCGTGTCTTCCCAAGCGACACTGGGCCGCGGTTCACGCCTCCCCCAGTTGAAGGTCTCGTCGATGACGGTGGCTTTAGGCATGGCGCGGGCGTTGTCGCGTCTGTCGAAGGATAAATCCTCACGCGGACTTCCGGCGCGGTAGGCGAAATGTGCATCGCTCCAGACCAGTCGCCCGCTGATCTTCCTCGCATAAGGATCGAGCAGCAGCTTGTGAGAATTAAACCGATGGCCGCGCTGAGGATCGTAGGGGCCATAGACGCGATAGCCATAGAGCTGCCCGGGCGCGATATCGTTCAGATAGCCGTGCCAGACGTTTTCGGTGTGCTCGGGTAGGGCGATACGCTCGATCTCTCTGCGGCCCTTACTGTCGAACAAGCAAAGCTCGACCTTTTCCGCGTGCGCGGAAAAAAGTGCAAAATTCGTTCCGCGGCCGTCCCAAGTCGAGCCGAGGCGGACATGTGTACCTTCTGAAATTCTCGTCATGCAGTTTCCGGAACCAGAAAAATCACCCCAAGAGGCGGCAATGTCAGCCTGAGCTCAGGAATGATGTCCCCTGATGTCTCGACCACGCCAACATTTCCGACGTTGGTCCCACCATAATGAGCGGAGTCGGTGTTAAGCGCTTCGCGCCACCGCCCGGTGAAGGGGACGCGCACGCGATAATCGCGATGCACCGTCGGTGTAAGATTCGCGACTACGAGACAGCGGGCCCGCCCGCTCTCACCCTTTCGCATCCATGCGAAGACGCTGTGATCTGCATCGTCGGCTACAATCCATTCGAAGCCGGCTGGATCGCAATCGAGTTCGTGCAACGCCGACACATCGCGATAGAGCGTGTTGAGATCCCGAACAACAGCCTGGACCCCTTGGTGACGAGCTTGATCGAGAAGATGCCAGTCGAGCGAGTGATCGTGGTTCCATTCGCGCTCCTGGCCGAACTCAGCCCCCATGAACATCAATTTCTTTCCGGGGTGGCCGAACATGAAGGCGTAATAGGCGCGCAAGTTTGCGAACCGCTGCCAGTCATCGCCCGGCATGCGGCCAAGGATGGAACGCTTGCCGTGCACCATCTCGTCGTGCGACAGCGGCAGAATGAAATTTTCCGAGAACGCGTAGTGTAGTCCAAACAAGATTTGATCATGGTGGTGCTTGCGGTGAATGGGGTCCTTGCCGAAATAGCTCAACGTGTCATGCATCCAGCCCATGTTCCATTTGTAACCGAACCCTAAACCGCCGAACTCGGTCGGTCGCGAGACCTGTGGCCATGCCGTCGATTCCTCGGCCACGGTTGTGGCGTTCGGAAATCTGCCAAATACTTCCCTGTTGAACCGGCGCATAAAGTCGATGGCTTCCAGATTCTCCCGGCCGCCGTGCTTGTTCGGAATCCATCCGCCTTCGGGGCGGCTGTAATCGAGATACAGCATCGACGCGACAGCATCGACGCGAAGACCATCCACGCCATAGCGTTCGAGCCAGAACAGTGCGTTGGCGACGAGAAAATTGACAACTTCGGTGCGGCCGTAGTTGTAGATGAGAGTATCCCAATCGAGGTGACGGCCCTGCAATGGGTTGGCGTGTTCGTACAGAGCCGTTCCGTCGAAACGGCCGAGCCCGTGCGGATCGTCAGGAAAATGGCCTGGCACCCAATCCAGCAGGAGACCGAGTCCTTCGCGATGACAGGCTTCGACCAGATATGCAAAATCGGCGGGCGTACCGAAGCGGCTGGTCGGGGCGTAGAGGCCGGTTGGCTGGTAGCCCCATGAACCGTCGAACGGATGCTCGTTCACCGGCATCAGCTCGATATGCGTAAATCCGAGGCCGCGTGCATAGCGCGGCAGGGTCTCGGCAAGCTCGCGATAGGATAGCCAGCGATTGCCGTCGCCACGGCGCCATGATCCAAGATGAACTTCATAAATCGAGATAGGCGCGTTACGTGCATTAATCGTGGCGGCCGTCGGTGTCGGGCGGGGCAAGGCTGTTTCGTCGAATACGATCGACGCCGTGTTCGGTCGGACCTCGGTAGCGAACGCCATCGGATCGGATTTCAGCGGGAGCAGAAAGCCATCTTGAGTCGTAATCGCGAATTTGTAGCGATCACCCACCTGCGCACCGGGGATGAACAGCTCCCAATATCCGTTACCCCGTACACGCATCGGGTGTCGGCGTTGATCCCAGCAGTTGAAATCGCCGACGACGGCCACTGCCCGAGCGTTCGGCGCCAGCACGACGAATCCTGTTCCGTCCACCCCCTCCATCGTTATGGGATGAGCGCCAAGCTTGTCGTACAGCCTCTGGTGCGTTCCTTCTCCGAGCAAATAAAGGTCGAAATCATTTAGGATGGGCGCAAAGCGATAAGGGTCCTCAAGCTCAACCATGTCGGCACCATACCGAGCGCGAAGACGGTAGTGCTCCGCCCCGTCCGGCAAATTTCCAAGGAAAAGTCCGGCGTCATGAATCCGCGTCAGAGGGACCTCTTCGCCGGTCTCATCGACCAAGCGTACTTCGGATGCCTCGGGTAGATAAACGCGAACCACGTTGCGATCGGTCTCGCGATGGCAGCCCAGATAGTGAAAGGGGTCCGAATGTCGCCCTTCAACGATGGCGCGTGCTTCGGATGACAATTCGGTCATGCCCGATCTCGCTTCCTGTTACGCAGCACCCGCAGTGCGCCATCCAGCGCGACCCGCAGCCAATCCGGGCGATGCGCCAGCTCGTAGTCGATCTCATAGAGCGCCTTCTCGAGCAGGAAGAATCGTAGCATCCCGCCTTTATTGTCCTGCTCCTCCGGCCATAATCGCGAATCGGACATCGCTTCTCGATAAGCGGCCATAAAGGTCTGCGTCGCCTCGTCACGCCATGCCGACAGGGCCTCCGTCAATCGTCCATCGCCATCCGCTCCGGTTTTTAGAACGCGCTCTTGCGCCGAGGTCACGGAATAATCGATGGATCTGATCAGCCCGGCGACATCGCGAGCTGCCGGCGCCTTCATCCGCCGCTCGGAAAGGTTTCGTCGCGGTTCGCCTTCGAAATCGATGATAAAGACGTCGTCGCGAACGACGAGAACCTGCCCTAGATGAAAGTCGCCGTGATGCCGGATATTGTGCATTTGAATCGATGACGGCAGCAACTCGGTGAGCAAGCCATGCAAATCTGGGCGGAGACTCTGGATTTCGTCGACAAGAAGCCGATCCGCTTCCGAAAGCTTAGCTTGAGCGAGTCGATCAAACGTTTGCTCCGAACGTGCCATCAGTCGATCGATGAAATGTGCGATATCCGAAGCGGTGACAGGCTCAGGACTGAAATCCTCGATATCGTCGCGGCTGGCCAGTGCCACGTGCATTTCCGCGACGCGCTTACCGATTTGCATCATGTAACGCTGATAGGCCGCTTTTTCTTCAAGTGCTGGAGCTGAATCGTTCGCCCCGACAAGCCGCTGCTCGTCGACGAAGCGATCCAGTGCGGCGCTGCTGACGGTCCATGCGTCGCCCTGGTTACCGACAAAGGCGTGGACGATAGCGATGGCGGTCTGGATGTCAGGCCCCGTCAACTCCACGCTGCCAAGCAGGGCAGGCGTATTGGTAAATCCAGCAACGTCCGTCAGGAAGCGTCCCACTTCCACTTCGGGATTGATGCCATTCTCCAGCGTTCGGTAGAGTTTGACCACAAATTTTTGGTCGACCAGCGCGGTGCTGTTCGACTGTTCGGTCTGAACTGCTCGCACGTTCTCAATGGGCTCTTCCGCAATCGAAGCCAGCCGCTCCGTAGGAACGTAAGCAAGCCTCAAGTAGCCTTCCTCAAAGGTTGCACAGTGGCGCAGATCGTCGATGATGCCCGCGATCAAATCACTCTCATAGGCGGCGTCGATCAGCGTTCCTTCGCGCGAGCCTTGCCGCACGGCGGCGAGGTTTTTGGCGTCATAGTTTCGGCGGTCCAGTCGATCCCACCGGATTCGGATCGGTATCGCATATCGCCCTGATTGTCCGCGATGGGCGGCGTCGAAGATCACGAGCCACGGCCTGGATTCCTGATCCTTCGTGAGTGGTACCGCCGCCGGTACGCGCGCAGTGATGGCGCCAGCGGATCGCTCCGGAAACCAGCGCGCGCGGGCGAGATGGGATGGCAGCACATCACGCTCGAAGATCGAGCGTGTCCGTGCCAGCGACATCCAGGTCGCACCCAGCGGTACGACCAGCGTCTCGTAATCAGGTACGGTCGCGGTCGCAACGTTCGGGGACGGCGGCTTTTCATTCAGCCGGAACCAATAGAATCCATAAGGCGCGAGCGTAGTTAGGTACGGCAACTCGCCGATATCGGGAAAGGTCGTTCGTCCCAGCATTTCAAGCGGTGAACGACCTTTCCAGTGGGACAGATCGAGTTCGGAGGCTTGCGCTGATCGCGACAGGTTGGCGACGCAGAGCACGACCTCATCGTCGTATTGTCTCACATAAGCGAGAACACTCCGGTTCGAAGAACGCGCAAATGACATCGTTCCCCGGCCGAAAGCGTGGCTGGATTTGCGTACCGAGATCAGCTTCTTCATCCAGCTCAGTAACGAAGAAAGGCTTCGCGACTGGGCCTCTACATTGACAGACTCATAGCCGTAGACGGCATCCATGACAGGAGGAGCATAGAGCCGCGCCGGATCGCATCGAGAAAATCCACCGTTACGATCCGGAGTCCATTGCATCGGGGTGCGAACGCCGTTGCGGTCGCCGAGGTAGATGTTGTCGCCCATCCCGATTTCGTCGCCGTAGTAGATGATCGGCGTCCCCGGAAGCGACATCAGCAACGAGTTCATCAGCTCAATTTTGCGCCGGTCGTTATCCATCAAGGGTGCAAGGCGGCGGCGAATACCGAGATTGATGCGCGCGCGAGGATCTGCGGCATAGGTCGACCAAAGATAATCACGCTCGATGTCGGTCACCATCTCAAGGGTCAGTTCGTCATGATTTCGTAGGAACATCGCCCACTGACAACTGTCGGGAATGTCGGGCGTCTGCCGCAGAATGTCGGTGATTGGAAAGCGATCCTCTTGAGCTATCGCCATGTAGATGCGCGGCATCAAGGGGAAATGATAGGCCATGTGGCACTCATCGCCGTCCCCGAAATAGAACTGAACATCCTCCGGCCATTGGTTGGCTTCGGCAAGAAGCACTTTCCCCTTGGCGTAGGCATCAAGCTCGGCGCGAATATGTTTGATCACCGCATGCGTTTCAGGGAGATTTTCGTTGTTGGTGCCCTCACGCTCGCAGAGATACGGAATGGCATCCAGCCGAAACCCGTCGACGCCCGTGTCGAGCCATCGCTTCATCACCTGGATGACAGATCGGACGACCCGCGGGTTGTCGAAATTAAGATCCGGTTGATGACTGAAGAAGCGATGCCAATAGTAGGCGTTGGCTTCGGCGTCCCAGGCCCAGTTCGACTTTTCCGTGTCTGTAAATATGATCCTGGTGTCCTGATATTTTTTGTCGGTATTGCTCCAGACATACCAGTTGCGCGCGCTTGATCCTGGCGGACTGCGCTGGGCTCGCTTGAACCATCTGTGCTGATCGGATGTATGATTTATGACGAGTTCGGTAATAACGCGTAAGCCACGCCGCTTTGCTTCCGAGATGAACCGGCGGAATTCCTTCATGGTGCCGAAATCAGGATTGACCGAGCCGTAATCGGCAATGTCGTATCCGTCGTCGCGCCCTGGCGATGGATAAAACGGCAGTAACCACAGAGCGGTGACGCCGAGCTCCTGAAGGTAGTCAAGCTTGCTGGTCAAGCCTACGAAGTCGCCGATGCCGTCGTTGTTGTTGTCGGCGAATGCCTTGACGTGAAGTTGATAGATAATAGCGTCCTTATACCAGAGATCGTCGGTCTGGACGTATCTGTCGGCATCTATCTGCGACATTTCGTTCATAACGGACCTCACGCCAAACATTGAAACAAGAGCGCGGGATCGCGTAATGGATCAAGTCTCAAGCGTACCCCGCCCCACTCAATGGCGTGACGCTCGCAGGTCATGAGGTTTTCGATTGCGACGGGAGGCTTTGATCCGCTTGCGGTCTCCATTCGGATCAAATCAAGTGGCAGCCAGAATTCACGGCTCTCACGCGAAAGCGCGATGGCTCCGACGATCGTGTTGGAGCCATCGTCGGATTGCTTGGTGAAAGCGATGATCTGATCGTTGTCGACAGGGAGAAACCTCAGGTTACGAGTTTGCAGAAGCGCTGGATTGGCGCGTCGCACCCGATTGAGCGCAGCGATGTAAGATTTGATATTTCCGGGTGTATCCCAATTGCGAACCTTGATCTCGTACTTCTCCGAGTTGAGGTATTCTTCGCGCCCCGGAATGGCCTCGTGCTCCAGAAGCTCGAAGCCGTTGTAGATTCCGTAGGTACTCGACAGTGTTGCTGCCAGGGCAACCCGGGATTTGAACATCCACGGCTCACCACTTTGCAGGTGGTAAGGCAGAATGTCTGGTGTGCTGACGAAAAAGTTGGGCCGGTAATAATCGCGCTCAGGATATCCCGTCAGCTCGTTGAGATAGGATTCGATCTCCCATTTCTGGGTTCGCCAGGTAAAGTAGGTATACGATTGTGTGAAGCCGAGCTTGGCGAGACCCTTCATGACCTTGGGTCGGGTGAACGCTTCGGCAAGGAAGATGACGCCGGGCTCCTTGGTCTGGACCTCGCGGATTAGCCATTCCCAGAAATTGAACGGCTTGGTGTGCGGATTGTCGATTCGAAAGATGCGCACGCCCTGATTGATCCAGAATAGGATCACATCGCGAAGCGCGTTCCATAGTGACCCTGCGTCCTCGCAACCGAAATCTGGATTGACAATATCCTCATATTTTTTGGGTGGATTTTCCGCATAGCGCATCGAGCCGTCCGGACGCCGTTTGAACCAGTCGGGATGCTGGGTGAGCCAGGGGTGATCGGGCGAACACTGCACGGCGATGTCGAGCGCGATCTCCATGCCATGAGTCTTGCAGGCTGCTATCAACTCTCGGAAGTCGTCGAAAGTGCCGAGATCGGGGTGTATCGCGTCGTGCCCACCTTCCTTGGAGCCGATGGCGTAGGGGCTGCCAGGATCGTCGGCGGCGGCCGTCAGCGCATTGTTGCGCCCCTTCCGATTGGTTCTGCCGATGGGATGAATTGGCGTGAAGTAAAGGACGTCAAATCCCATGGCCGCGATATCGGGCAGCCGAGCAATACAATCCCGGAACGTGCCGTGCTGGTCGGGGACGGCACTCTGGCTGCGTGGCACCATCTCGTACCACGCTCCTGCGACGGCGAGGGTGCGGTCGATCGTCAGCGGGTAAGACCGGGAGCGTGTGAGATCGGAGCGGACGCAACCTTCGGCCATGGCGCTCGTCAGTTCCGGCACGAGCAGGCTGGCGGGGTCACCCTTGTGAAGAAAGTCTTCGCATTGACGGAGGATGATCGCGGTCGCCTCCTTGTCGCCATACTGCGCGCGCGTCAGCAGCGCGGCGCCTTCGAGTGCGTCGAGGGTGATGTCCTGACCGGCCTTCTGCTTGAGTTCGAAATCACGCTTCCAGGTGGCGAATTCGTCGGTCCAGGCCTCTATGGCATAAACGTAACGTCCTGGTTCGGCCGGCGCGAAGATTCCAAACCAGCGATCATTGTCTTGCAGGGTCATAACCGACCTTTGCCAGTCGCGATCCTGCTCATGCCGCCATATCAACTGTGCGACGATGACGTCATGCCCGCTTCGGAAGATGTCGGCCCAGACATCGATCCTATCGCCAGCGAGGCGCTTAACGGGAAAGCGTCCGGCGTCGATGCTGGGATAAACGTCTTCAATATGAAATGCGCCGGCGGTTGCGCCTCTTTCGTCTGCACGCAACGGCATGTTTTTTTGCGTCGATACGGACATCACGCGCCGTTAACCTGCTGATGAATAATGAAAGACTCGAAAGCTAACCCCGGCGCAGTCGCAAAGTTCCCAATGGAACTGCCCTTTTGTTCCCGAGTTTGTTCCCTCTGTGAGGGGCCTGACACTCATGCCCGGGTTCGGGGTACGGGGATGGATATCTATTCAAAAGCGCGCGATTTGGGCATCAATCTGGACTTTGTCGATGGACTAGGCCGCCGTCATCTCCTGGAAAATGATCGATTGCGCGCCTTTTTTGAGAGTTTGCCATCGCCCCCGCGCCATCGCTTCTTGAAACAGCCCGTGGTCATCGTCGCCGACAGGGCTAAGTCTCGCATTCCTGTCGAAGCCGAGGCGAACGGCATCGCTTGGCGACTTGTGCAACGTGATGCGGTGCTCGCCCAAGGATACATCGCTTCGGCAACGATCGATATCCGGCGTTCAATAGCGGTTGGTACTTATCGACTGGAGCTCGAAAGTGGCAACGGCACCATCATCGATTCAGTTCCGTTGCTGGTCACGCCTGAAAAAGCCTTTCAAGGCTCGTTCGAGCGCGTCTGGGTCCTGTCTGTTCAATTGTACGCGCTGTCATCGTCGCGCAACTGGGGAATTGGTGATTTCACCGATCTTGCATCACTGATCGAACTGTCCTCGGATTGGGGATGCCACGGCATCGGCCTCAATCCGCTTCACGCCCTGTTCGATGATCGCCCTCTTGAATGCAGCCCCTATGCGCCAAACAGCCGGCTGTTTCTTAATCCGCTTTATATCGATCCCGAGCGGATGCCGAATTTTTCGAGCGCGTGGCTGAGGCAACATCGTGAACAACTCGATCGGGTCCGGGAAGGCAAACTGGTCGATTATGCGGCGGTTGCGAAACTGAAATACGCCGCATTCCGGCAGGCTTTTTCGGAGTTTCAGCATGATCAGGCCGCGCAAGCCGAATTCGAAATCTTCAGGAAGGAGAGAGGCGAACTGTTGAAACGCTACGCCTGCTTCGAAGTGTTGCGGCGGAAATTCGATCCGTCGCCTTGGTGGCTGTGGCCGGAAGAGTGGCGCCGCCCGACTGATGCTGGAATTCAAGCCATATGCAACGGCCTACAGCGCGAGGAGGTGAAGTTCGTCGAGTTCGTGCAATGGTGCGCGGCGGCCCAGCTACAGTCATGCGCTGATCTCGCTGCTAAACGCGGAATGGCGGTCGGGCTTTATCTGGATGTCGCCGTCGGTGTTCAGGCCGGCGGGTTCGACGCCTGGAATGAGCAGAATGCCATCTCGCGCGCGCTTTCAGTTGGAGCGCCGCCCGATCAACTCAACACGTCGGGGCAGGATTGGGGATTGGCGGGATTCCATGCCGCTGGCCTTGAGGCGAGCGACTTTGCACCGTTTCGGGAGTTGCTGCGCGCTTCGATGCGTTTTGCGGGAGCCATACGGTTGGATCATGTGCTCGGTCTCAGCCGGCTTTACTTGATACCGGCTGGGGCATCGCCTCTACAGGGAGCATATGTGGAGATGCCGTTGCAGGCGATGCTCGGCGTTATCGCGCAAGAGAGCGTCGGCCAGCGTTGTATCGTCATCGGCGAGGATCTTGGAACGGTACTGGAGGGTTTTCGCGACAGTCTCGCGGCATGGGGTGTGTGGTCCTACAAGGTGATGATGTTCGAACGCGGCAATGATGGTGCTTTTATTGAGTCGTCGAAATATGCCGCGAATGCGCTTGTCACCTTCACGACGCATGATCTTGCGTCCTTCGCCGGCTGGCAATCGCATTCCGATCTCAGGGTCAAGCTGGAGCTTGGGATCGATCCCGGCGAAACCGACGCGGAGCGGACGAATGCGCGCCATGCGTTCGAATGGAAGCTCGGCGAAGAACATATCGCAGCGAAGAATTTTATCGGGGCCGTTGAATTTCTCGCGCGCACGCCGTCTCGCATTTTAGCGATCGCGCTCGACGATCTGATCGGATTGACGGATCAGCCGAATATTCCAGGTACGGTGGATGAGCATCCCAACTGGCGGAGACGAATTCTAGTCAAGTTGGAGGATCTGGACCGACGCATCGACCTCGATGCGCTCCGACACGCGCTCCGTGATCGCTGAAACAGCGCTTAGGATAATCCCGATGCTCAATGTGCTAGGGCGGCTACGACTTATCAGCTAAAGAATGGACTGTCAGGAACGGGTGAGCTTAGAGCCGTAACTATAAGGACGCAGTCAGAGCGGTTCAGGGATAGCCGCGCAGCATCAACCGGTCCGCGCGAACTTCCCAGCTCTCGAGTCGATTGAGGAAGCTCATCCCCAAAAGGTTGGCTTTCATCTGGCCGCGCGGCACGACGAGCGCAGGCACGGATCGCTCCACAAGTTTCCCAACTGCGAGCCTGTCGAGCGTCAGGCGAGCGGCGCGTGCTCGCCCGCCGGCGGTCTCGACATCGACATCGTAGTTCAGCAATTCCAGCGGCAATCCGGCAGCCTTCGCCGTTTCGTAGGTGAGGACGACGGACGTTGCGCCGGTGTCAATGATCATTGGCGTCTTCACGCCGTTGATCTTTGCGTGAAGTGTAAAATCGCCGTTCTCTGTCCGAGGAATCTGGACGCTCCGTGGGGGGCTCGCGGCGGCCTTGTGCAGCATCGTCGAGACCAGTTTTCCCGCAGCCGATATTCGTGCAGGATCCCCATAGGCGACCACCGCTCCGGCGGTTGCCACCAGCATTCCGATCACGAGCAGGATGCGGATCATAACGCACCTATCGCGTTTTCGACCAGACCTGGAGTGCGAGTCGCCATCATGCTCTGAGACCTGTTCCAGCGTTCATGATCGGCGTGTTCCGCAGGCGGCGTCTTTCGTCGGCTATGTGATCGTCCGCTTGCCCAGGTTGAAGCCGCGGACTTTCCTCCGCCATGGGCGCCAGAGCAGACATCACGCGTTCTGGCGGAAAGGTAACGATGACCTCCGTGCCAACGCGAAGCTTGGATTTCAGCGTGAACGTACCGCCGTGCATGTCGATCAGGCTCTTAGCGATCGGCAAACCAAGACCCGCGCCTTGCTCTGCGGATTTGATCGAATTCGATCCCTGTCCGAACGAGGCAAGCACAATCGGGATTTCGTCTTCCGCGATCCCGGAGCCGTTGTCCTTGACACTGAGGTATTGCCCGCCTGAAGCAGTCCATCCGACCTTCAGCAATATCTCTCCGCCTTGTGGCGTGAACTTGATTGAATTCGACAACAGATTGAGCACGATCTGGCGCGTGGCGCGCTCGTCACCCCAGATGCGAGGCATATCTTGTTCGAACACGTCGTAGATTGTGATGCCGCGGTTTGAGGCCCGTAACTTCAACAGATGGTGACATTCGGTCACGACATGGACCAGAGATACGGCCTCTTCGTTGAGTTCATAACGGCCGGCCTCGATCCGCGATAGATCAAGAATCTCATTGATCAAATTCAGGAGGTGAACGCCGGAGTTATGAATGTCGGCCGAATAGGTCTTGTAAACTGCAACTGCGTGCTCGCCGAAAATTTCACTCTTCATGACCTCGGAAAATCCGAGAATGGCATTCAAGGGCGTCCGCAATTCGTGACTCATTTGAGCCAGAAACCGTGATTTTGCGACGTTGGCCGATTCTGCGCGATGCCGCGCTTCGTCCGAAATAGCCTTCGCCTGCTCAAGTTCGCCGATTAGGGCGTCCTTCTCCGCCCGCGCTTCGAGCGTCGCCAGCGTCGTGGAATGCAAACGATGCGCGAGCAGGGCGAAGAAGCCCTCCGCAGTCAGCGCGAGAATGGCAAGGATGTAGTTGTTGAAGCTGCCGGCAGTCGCGAACTTCAGCGCGATTGCCGAGGTTACGGGGGTGGTTGCGGCAAGGGCGGCAATCGGCAGACTGGCCGAGAGCATACTCGATACCGCCACGACCAGCAGCATCAGAAACATCATCAGGGTATTTGTGACCTGATCCGAGCCGGCAGGATGCACCAGAATCGTCGTCCAACACAGGCCGTACAGAAGATCGAGCAAAATGAAACGCGCGCGCCATTTGCGTGTGCTATTGGCCGATGATGGTGCCTTGAGATAATTCTTGCAGTTGTAGATGATGACTGTGTGGAGGCAGAGCATTCCGAACGTCCACGCCGCGGCGGCGGTGGGCGCTATCCAGAAACCGAAGAGCACGCCAGTTGCAACCAAGAGCAGCATCACGACAAACGATGCCGACAGTCGTGTTTGCGCATATTGCCGGAGCAGTTCGTGATCGAACGCCGGCCGTGTTCCGCTGGTCGAAGTCAGGCGGTCGCGCGCTTCGCGGACGCGCTGCGTGGTGGCGCGGCGATGACGTGCGGACGGTACAATCGCGGGAGCGACCGGAAGCTGGACGACTTCAGGTTTATCGGCAGGAGTACTCATCAACCAGACACAAATCCTGTACGCGGCCGCGCGAGTCGTTACTGATCCATTTCTCGCGCCAAATCCTTAAAGGCGGCCTTAAAAAGCAGGACATTCCGGTTAACGGGACGTTAATTGCTTCCGACAACGCTTTCGTCACTGCTTTCGACGGCGATCGACCGGGGCAGGGGGAGCGTCGTGAATCGGACAGCCGTTAACGTTCGAGTCGCGCCAGAAGGCTGGACGTGTCCCAGCGGCGGCCGCCCATCTTTTCGACTTCCGAGTAAAAGGCGTCCACAAGGCTTGTGACCGGCAGGCTTGCGCCGTTGCGACGGGCCTCGGAGATGCAGATTGAAAGGTCCTTGCGCATCCATTCGACGGCGAAGCCGAAATCGAACCTGCCTTCATTCATCGTCTTGGAACGGTTCTCCATCTGCCAGGATTGCGCGGCGCCCTTCGAAATCACGTCGACAACCGCATTGACGTCAAGTCCTGCCTTTTTGGCGAAATGGATACCTTCCGACAATCCCTCCACGAGACCGGCAATGCAGATCTGATTGACCATCTTAGTCAATTGACCGGCGCCCGCTGGGCCGAGCCGTTTGCACATCCTGGCATAGGCCGCAATGATCGGTTCGGCGCGAGTGTAAGCGTCCTCTGTTCCGCCGCACATCACGGTCAAAAAGCCGTTTTCGGCGCCGGCCTGACCCCCGGAGACCGGTGCGTCCACAAAGCCGAAACCGTGCCTGGCTGCTTCGGCATCAAGTTCGCGTGCGACCTGAGCGGATGCCGTCGTATGATCGACGAAGATTGATCCTGGCTTCATTCCGGCAAAGGCACCGCCTGCGCCGATTGTGATCTCACGCAGGTCGTCGTCGTTGCCGACGCACGCCATGACGAAATCCTGACCTCCGGCGGCCGCTTCCGGCGTCGCTGCGGTTTTCCCGCCAAATTTTTCGGCCCATGCCTTGGCTTTGGTCGGCGTTCGATTGAACACGGTCACCTCGTGGCCGCCCTTTGCGACGAGATGTCCTGCCATGGGGAACCCCATGACGCCGAGACCGAGAAATGCGACTTTAGCCATGACCGAGCCTTGTTCAAAATCCTGAGGTTTCACTGAGTGATGAGCGCGTTGCGATGAACTATAGCGTTTTCGAGCGAAGCGGGCACCGGTTCGCGTGAAGAAAACGCGTCAAATCAAAACCATAGAGCACCGCTTCTGATTCATCAGAAGCGGAAAGCTCGAGCTGCGAAATCTCGCCATCATCAGCATAGCTCTTGAGATCGCAGCGGCAAAGGTCGGAAAGCCTGAAGGAGTCTGGAGGCGACGGGTATTGTGACGAACGAATTCCAACGCGATTCAAAACGCGTTAGAGTGGAATAGGACATCATTTCCGGGCCGGACAAGGGAGCGCGCATGAGCGTTGGAATGCTCGATCATTTCAATATCCGGACCCGCAAACTTGCCGAGACGGTACGGTTTTACGAGGAGATTCTCGGTCTGACGAACGGGGATCGACCAGATTTCGCGTTTCCGGGCGCGTGGCTCTACAGCGAGGGCAAGCCTGTGGTTCACCTCGTCGACATCGCGCCGACCTCCGAACCCCAAAAGCCGGATTCCGGTGTTGTCCATCATATCGCCTTCGCAAGCCGCGATTTCAGGGGCATGAAACAGCGCCTTCAGTCGAAAGGGTTCACGTTCAGGTCTCGCGAAGTCCCCGGCGGAGCCATCTGGCAGATTTTCGTCAGCGACCCGAATGGCGTGTTGATCGAACTCAACTATGACGCTGTGGCTGAACGGGTCTGATTTTTCCGACTTCGACGGGATGAGGCGGGCTGCGGCCGTTCGTTCGCCCCTTCTCGATTAGCCACGGTACAGGCGTTGACCCGGCTGCGGCGGGTAGCCATGTAGACCATGCTTTCGAAGCAGAGAGCGCCGACTCAGGAGAGACGACTTGAATGTAACACCGCAGCAAGTTCTCGACCGGCTGGCCGGTGTGCTCTCTCCCCGTGGCGTGGCGCTGACCGTCGCCAATGTGCTGTCGGAGATCGCTGTCAACGGCGACAAGGTATTTTTCTCTATCAACGTCGAGGCGCCGGAAATCAAGGTCTGGGAGGAGGTTCGCGCCAACGCCGAAGCGGCCGTGCGCGCGATTCCGGGAGTGTCGGTCGCGATGGTGGCTTTGACAGCCGAACGCAAGCCGGACAGCACGACGCCAAGTTTATCGTCGCGGTCGGAGCAAGGGATTCCGCACGTGTCAACACGTCGGTTGCCGCAAAATCCGGCATCAACTTCACCGATGGCGCGACAGGCGGATATTCCCGGAGTCGCTGCTATTGTTGCCGTTGCTTCCGGCAAGGGCGGTGTCGGCAAGTCGACCACCGCGCTCAATCTCGCGCTGGGGCTACGGGATCTTGGCTTGCGTGTCGGTCTGCTCGATGCCGATATTTATGGGCCATCGATTCCGAGATTGACCGGTATTCGTGAAAAGCCGCAATTGACGGATGACAAGAAGATAGTGCCCATCGGGCGTTTTGGCCTTGCCATCATGTCGGTCGGCTTTCTGATCGAGGAAGAAAGTGCGATGATCTGGCGCGGTCCGATGGTGGCCTCGGCGATCAGGCAAATGCTGCGAGATGTGGCTTGGGGCCAGCTCGACGTTCTGGTCGTGGACATGCCGCCCGGGACCGGCGATGCTCAGCTGACGCTGGCTCAGAATGTGCCGCTTAAGGGCGCCGTCATCATTTCGACACCGCAGGATTTGTCACTGATCGACGCACGGCGCGGACTTGCCATGTTCAGAAAAGTCAACGTGCCGGTTTTCGGCATTATCGAAAACATGAGTTTCTTTCAGTGTCCGCATTGCGGGGGGCGAAGCGATATCTTTGGCCATGGGGGCGCGCGACACGAGGCGGAACGGCTGGGAGTACCGTTCCTTGGTGAAATCCCGCTTCATATGTCGATTCGCGAGACTTCCGATTCCGGTCATCCGGTAGTCGAGAGTCAGCCTGACGGCTCCCATGCGGCGATCTATCGTGCCATCGCCGAAAATATTCGTGACCGGCTCCACGACGCGGTCGCCGTAGCCCGGTGATCCGATTCTAAGATTTGCATTTCCGTCACGGCAGAAGGCTTGCAAATTTCAGAATCAGAGTACCACTAGCAACAGTTTCGAGTTTCAAGTTTCGAGTTTGAGATTCGCTTGCGGGGTTCGCTGCAACGCGATCAGCGAGGGTCAAGTTCGTGTCTTCGCTGGAATCTCAAGAACTATCGTCAAAGGGGTATCTAATGAAACGTCGTGATTTCTTGAAAGGTTCGGCCGCGGGTGCCGCTGTCTCGGCCGTTGCCTCACCGGCGATTGCGCAATCGGCACCTGAGATCAAGTGGCGCATGACGTCGAGCTTCCCCAAATCGCTCGACACGATCTATGGCACTGCCGAGGTCTTTACCAAGCAAGTTGCGGAAATGACCGACAACAAGTTCCAGATCCAGGTTTTCCCGGCCGAGGAGGTCGCTCCTGGATTGCAGGCGCTCGATGCGACGGCCAACAAGACGGTCGAGATGAGTCATACCGTTTCGTATTATTATGTCGGAAAGGATCCCACCTTCGCGGTTTTCGCGTCGGTCCCGTTCGGGCTCAATGGGCGCCAGCAGAATTCCTGGCTGGTTCAGGGCGGCGGCAATGAGCTTGCAAACGAATTCTTCAAGAAGTTCGGCGTCATCGGGTTTCCTTGCGGCAACACCGGTACGCAGATGGGCGGTTGGTTCCGCAAGGAGATCAAGACCGTAGCTGATTTGTCTGGCCTGAAGATGCGGATCGGCGGCATTGCCGGTCAGGTGTTGCAGAAGGTCGGTGTGGTACCGCAGCAGCTTGCCGGGGGTAACGTTTATCCTTCGCTTGAGAAGGGTGCGATCGACGCGGCCGAATGGGTTGGCCCCTACGACGATGAAAAGCTGGGTTTTCAGAAAGTCGCCAAATACTATTACTATCCGGGTTTCTGGGAAGGCGGACCGACAATCCATGCGTTCTGCAATCTCGAGAAGTGGAACACGTTGCCAAAGACCTATCAGGCGATATTGATGAATGCGGCGGCGACGGCCAACACCTGGATGGCAGCTCGCTATGACATGCAAAATCCTGCCGCCCTCAAGCGGCTCGTTGCAGGTGGCGCCCAACTTCGGCCGTTCAGTAACGATGTTCTCGACGCCTGCCTGAAAGCCACGAACGAATTGTGGGATGAGATTTCAGCCAACAATCCGGACTTCAAGAAGGCGATCGACGCGATGCAAGCTTATCGATCGGACCAGTATTTGTGGTGGCAGGTGGCCGAGTATACCTACGACACTTTTATGATCCGATCGCGGACGCGAGGCTGATAACATTCGGACATCGAGCGTCGTTTAGCGTCCTATTTCGCGCGAAGGCCGGTGTCCTTTTGTCCGATATTCAGGCTCGCTGTAATCGCTTGAGCGAGTGGAGTTCGCTATGGTGTTTTCGAGCGAAGTGGATGCCGGTTCGCGTGAAGAGAACGCGTCAAAACAATAATCTAGAGCTTCGCTTCTGACGCTATCGGAAGCGATAAGGCTCTAGGAACGAATCCTGAGATTGCATCTATTGTCGGTTTGTTGGTGCTGGACTCAAATCGAGCGGCGCTACATCGATAATCGGAACCTCGATCTTGATCTTGTTGAGATCGACGGTTGCCGATTTTCCGAGCAGGCTTGTCACGCTCGCGGGGACCGCGATCACAAGAACGACCATGATGATCTGCAGTCCAATCCAGGGCACCGCACCCCAGTAGATGTCTGAGCTCTTTACCTCTCGTGGGGCGACGCCGCGCAGGTAAAACAGTGCAAAACCGAATGGCGGGTGGAGGAACGAGGTCTGCATATTGACGCAGATCATAACGCCGAACCAGATCAAGGCCGCGTCCGCACCGACGATGGGAGCGAGAAGTTTCTGGGCCACCGGAGCGATCATTGGCAGGATGATGAAGGCGATCTCGAAGAAATCGAGGAAAAACGCCAGGAAGAAGATGAAGACGTTGATGAAGATGAGAAAGCCCCATACGCCACCTGGCAGCGATGTCAGCAGGTGTTCGAGCCACTCACCGCCGGATACCCCAAGAAACACCACCGAAAAACAGGTCGATCCAATCAAAATGAACGTCACCATGGTCGTGAGGCGCATCGTCGATTGATAACCCTGTTTGATGAGGTCACGAAGTCCCGGGATGCGGACAGCTTCCAGACAAATCCACACGACTGCGAGATAGGTAACAGCGAACGCGATCTTGAAGATCAATCCTTTGGCCACGAAAATTCCGACGAGTGTTCCGATGCCTCCGGTGATCGCGCCGATGATCAGGAGTTTTTGGCCGGTACTGCTGAAATCTTTGTGGTGAATGGTTGCCAGCACGATAGCGCCGACAGCGCCCATCGCACCTGCTTCCGTCGGAGTCGCAAGGCCCAACATCATGGTGCCGAGCACGACGAAGATCAGGACGGCGGAAGGAATGATGCCCATCAGGCACTTGCGCCAAAGCGGCCAGCCGGCGAGCGTGCGGGATTCCTGTGGCACCGGGGGGACGTGATCGGGCTTGAAGAGACCAAGCAGGAAAGTGTAGCCAGCGAACAGCACGATCTGAAACAGCGAAGGGCCCCACGCGCCGAGATACATGTCGCCGACTGATTTTCCGAGTTGATCGGCTAGGACGATCAGCACCAGGGAAGGCGGAACGAGTTGAGTGATGGTGCCGGATGCTGCCAGCACGCCCGTGATGTAGCGAATGTTGTAGCCGTACCGCATCATCACGGGCATCGAGATGAGCGCCATGGCGATCACCTGAGCAGCGACCGTGCCGGTGATGGCGCCGAGGATTAACCCGACAAGTATGACCGAATAGCCAAGGCCACCGCGGATTGGTCCAAACAGTTGGCCCATCGAGTCGAGCATGTCCTCCGCGAGGCCGCAGCGCTCAAGCACCGATCCCATGAACGTAAAAAAAGGAATCGCGAGCAACAACTCGTTAGACAGCACGCTCCCGAACACGCGCCCCGGTATGGCCTGAAGGAAATTCAGATCGAAGAAGCCAAGATGGATCGCAAGGAATCCGAATGAGAGCCCCACCGCAGCCAGTGTGAAGGCGACCGGAAAGCCGATCAACATCGCCAGAACCAGGCCGCCGAACATCATCGGCGGCATCATTTCCAGCGTGATCATTGAGTCGGCCTCTCGTATGTCGCATCGATCGTGACGACGCCGAGTAGCGCCGCGACCCGCTTGATCACTTCCGAGACACCTTGAAGCGCGAGCATGACGAATCCGAGGGGAACGACGAGCTTGATCGGCCAGCGGACAAGACCACCGGCATTTCCCGACATTTCGCCGATCGCATAAGACTGCATGAAGAAAGGCCAGGACAGGTAGCTGAGCAACAGGCAGGCCGGAATGAGAAGAAAAAGGGTCCCGATGAGATCAAGCCAGAGCTTGCCGCGCTCGGACAGGAGCAGATAGAAGATCTCGACGCGGACGTGTTCGTTGCGTTTGAAGGTAAAAGATGCACCGAACATTACGAGGATGGCGAACATGTACCACTGCAATTCGAGCCAGCTGTTTGAGCTGTAGTCGAAGGCATATCGGATCATCGCATTCCCGGCACTCACCAGCACGGCAAGCAGCACAAGGATATTGCATACGTACCCAACCTTTTCATTGAGCTGGTCGATAGCTGTGCTAAGCGCCAGTAACGGACGCATCAATTCCTCCTGGCGGCTGTCGACCGCGATCACTGAAGCCGGACTTCAGAAGGCATCTCTCCGAAGCCGCAACGGCGGTTGTTTGTGCCAGATTGTGGAATACGGCGGCCTGTCGGATGCTGGCTATGAAGGGCGCCGCACCATTCCAATGCTACGTTGCCGCAGTCAACCGGGCCGTTGATGGTTTTGGGGGGTGGCGGACCGCTGAGCGGTTATAGCGTTAGGCTCCAGGAAATCACGACTTGGATAGAAGCCTTTGGGGTTTCGGATCAAGTCCCACGCATAATGGATCACCGATACCGTCAAGGCAGGTCCGCCAACCTTCGCCTCGGGATACGGCCAGACGGGTGGATACCTAAATCCGCTACCCGCCGGTTACACTCATGTGACGGCTTACACTCGGACGGTTGTGACGGTCGATAATAAAATCGTGGCCTTTCGGTTTGAGGCCGATGGCGCGATCGATCGTTTCGTACAGCAGATCGTCGGTGGGTGATGCGCGGAGCGGCCGGCGCAGATCGGAGGCGTCTTCGTGTCCGAGGCAGGTATGCAGGGTGCCCGTGCAGGTGATACGGACGCGGTTGCAGGATTCGCAGAAATTGTGGGTCATCGGCGTGATGAAGCCAAGTTTGCCGCCGGTCTCACTGACCCGAACGTAGCGGGCGGGACCGCCTGTACTGTCATCGAGGTCTGTGAGGGTGTATTGACCTTCGAGCCGAGCGCGCAGCATGGATAGCGGCAGGTACTGATCGGCGCGGGACGCGCCGATATCGCCCATCGGCATGACTTCGATGAGAGTCAGTGCCATGTCTCGACTGTGCGCCCATTCCATCAGAGATGGAATTTCGTCCTCGTTCAGGTGTTTGAGCGCAACCGCATTGATCTTGACCGCGAGGCCCGCGGCTTGTGCAGCGTCAATGCCTGCCATGACTTTCTGGATGTCGCCCCAGCGTGTGATCTCACGAAATCTGGCAGGGTCAAGCGTATCGAGCGACACGTTGATCCGTCGCACGCCGCAATCCTTAAGCTCGTTCGCGAAACGGGCCAATTGCGATCCGTTTGTCGTGAGCGTCAGTTCCTTCAGCGCCCCTGTCCCGAGATGGCGAGACAAGGAGCGGATCAGCGACATCACGTTGCGGCGAACCAGAGGCTCCCCACCTGTCAGCCGCAGCTTGCGCACGCCCTTGGCGATGAAAGCGGAGCACAGACGATCAAGCTCCTCCAGCGTGAGCAGATCCGCCTTGGGCAGAAAAGTCATATCCTCGGACATGCAATAAAAGCAGCGAAGGTCGCAGCGATCCGTGACCGACACGCGCAAATAGCTGATGTTTCGGCCGAACGGGTCGACCATTTTCCGGGAGCCCGAAGTCTCGGCGGGGGCAGAACAACCGGTCATTTCATTTGCCTTGTTGCAACGGCGTAGGAGGTATTTGTTTCTTTTCTAATGTAAGCGTGTTCTGGCCGGGGCACAATGTACCGGCTCTGCTGCAGTGCGCAAGAAATCCATTGAGATTAACGCACCGGAGCAGGCCGAGACGGCGCGTGATCCCTCGAGGCGGCGAACCGTCCCACCATCGCCGGCTGGACCGTGTAGCGGGGAAGATCGCCCGCTACGGCCTCAATCGCGATAATATCTCAGACCAGATCGACCGGACCGATTGATCAGCCGGTTACGTTCAGAGTCGCAGCTTGCAGTGCGGCGACCGCGTCCGGCAGTTCCCTCATGTGGCTGATAACACGGTCGGGTTTGAGTTCTGCGACCGGGACTTCGGTATAGCCGAATGTGACCCCGATAACGGGGATTCCAGCTCGGCGCGCCACACCTATGTCGGGACCTGCGTCACCAACCATAATGGTGGTTTGGGGGTTGCCCCCCGCACGGGCGATCGTTTGCCGCAAGATCGCGGGATCCGGTTTGGACACGCCGAAGGTGTCACCGCCACAGATTGCAGAAAAACGCGAACTCAACCCCAGTTGGTCCAGCAGCAGCTTGGCAAGCGCTTCCAGCTTGTTGGTGCAGACGGCGAAACGATATCCTCGCGCCGACAACTCGTCGAGCGCCTCGATAAGTCCCTCAAACGGACGCGATGCGTCAGCGATATGCGCCGTATAGTAGTCGATGAAGTCGCCCATCATCCGCGTGACCTCATCGGGTGTCGCCGAGCGATCCTCATGCTCAAGGCCACGTTCGATCATGCGGCGAACCCCTGCGCCAATCATCGAGCGGGCTGTCGGCAACGACACCGTGCGCAGGCCCTCGCGGTCCAGGACGAAGTTGAGCGCGGCGGCGAGATCGGGCGCGGTATCAACCAGCGTCCCGTCGAGGTCGAACACGACCATGGGAGGAGAGGAAGATGTCATGATGGTGGATCGGTATCCGCCTCCCGCCGGACATGCAAGGGTGAAGTGCGGCTGGCCTCGGCTCTCGGAAGGCGACGAAAAACACCCGACGCCCTGTTCCTTCCGGCCAAACGCCGCTAGTAACCATCCTGGAAATGCCTCGCAGCCAGGGCGAGGCCGCGCAAGATCGAGGTCCTCATGACGTTGGATGCATTGAAAAGACAGGCTGCGGCGCGTGCCCTTGAATATGTCGAGGACGGCATGAGACTGGGTCTCGGAACGGGATCTACCGCCAAGCACTTTGTCGAGCTTTTGGGCGAGCGCGTGCGCGACGGGTTGAAAGTTGTGGGCGTGCCGACATCAGAGGTCACGCGAGCCGACGCGGAGCGGTGCGGCATTCCCCTGACCACCCTGGACGACCTCGACAGGCTCGATCTGACGGTTGATGGCGCCGACGAAATCGACCCCGATCTAAATCTGGTGAAGGGCGGCGGCGGGGCGCTTCTGCGCGAGAAGATCGTGGCTGCAGCGTCGGACCGCATGATCGTAATCGCAGATGAGACAAAGTGGGTGGCGCGGCTGGGCCGCTTTCCCCTGCCGATCGAAGTCATTCCGTTCGGGCTCGCCGCAACGCGACGTGCGATTACGGAGGTGTTTGCAAAAGCCGGCGTTTCGGGTGAACTGGTCATCAGAAAGGGACCGGATGGTCATGCTTTCGTCACTGATGGCGGCCACTGGATTTTTGATGCCCATCTTGGGCAAATACCCGATGCATCCTATCTGGCCGGACTGTTGAATCCGATACCTGGCGTCGTCGAACACGGCCTTTTCATTGGCCTGGCAGGCGTGGCGATGCTGGCGGGTGCGCAGGGAATTCGCATTGTCGAGCGGTGATAGCGCCGCAATAAGGAGAATTGAGATGAGGTGTCTTTCAAAGTTTCTGCCAGCAGCTTGTCTTGCCGTGGCGCTCGCGTTCCCAGCCCTTGCACAAGCTCAGCAAGCCAGCCAGCCGACGGCCGCCGCCGTCGCTTCGGCCAAGGAACTTCTGACGCTGAAGCACGCGGGGGCGATATACGCAAATGCCATTCCGGGCATGGTCGAGCGGACCAAGACCACGCTGCTTCAAGCCAACCTGAACTATCAGAAGGATCTCAACGAGGTTGCCCTGATCGTTGCCAAGTCGCTGGCGGGCCGTGAGAAGGAGATCGGCGACGGCATGGCAAAGATTTATGCCAGTCATTTCACGGAGCAGGAGTTGAAGGACCTTGTCACGTTCTACAAGTCTGCGCTGGGGCAAAAGCTGATCACAGAGGAGCCCAAGGCGATCGAGGCGAGCATGAAATACATGAACGAATGGGCGCAGCAGTTCGCCGATGTCGTCAATGGCGAATTCCGCGCGGAAATGCGCAAGCGCGGCAAGGAAATCTGAGTTCGGCTAGCTCCTCAGCATGGCTGATTTCGACGTCGATCTGATCGTCATAGGCGGTGGGTCGGGCGGCGTTCGCGCCGCGCGCATCGCCGCCGGGTATGGCGCGCGCGTCGTGATTGCGGAAGAATACCGGATGGGCGGTACCTGCGTCATCCGGGGGTGCGTGCCGAAGAAGCTATTGGTCTACGGCTCTCATATCCGCCACGACATCGAGGATGCCGCCGGTTTTGGCTGGTCGATTTCGTCCGCAACGTTCGATTGGCCGACGCTGATCGCTAACAAGGACAAGGAGATCGCCCGGCTCGAGGCGGCTTACACGTCTACCCTCGAGAAGGCGGGCGTGCGGGTCGTCAAGACGAGGGTGGTCTTTGAGGATGCGCACACGCTCCGACTAACGACTGGTGAGACGATCCGTTCGAAGCATGTGTTGATCGCAACAGGGGGCGCGCCCAACCACGGACGTGCCATTCCCGGCATCGAGCACGTGATCTCTTCCAACGAGGTGTTTCATCTCGCGGAGCTGCCGAAGCGAATTGCGATTCAGGGCGGCGGATATATCGCTCTCGAGTTCGCCTGCATCTTTGCCGGGTTCGGTAGCGATGTGACCCTGATCTATCGCGGCGATAATATCCTGCGCGGCTTCGACCATGACGTCCGCGCTCATGTCCGCGCCGAAATGGAAAAGAACGGCATCACGATCCTGACGGGTTGCGTCGTCGAAAGGGTCGATCGGCACGGCGACGAGTTCACGTCTCATTTATCGAACGAGTCGAGCATTGCCTCCGATCAGGTGCTGTTTGCGATCGGCCGGCATCCAAACGTTGCAAATCTCGGCCTCGAGAAGGCAGGCGTTGCCATCAACCCGGAGAACGGCGGCATTGCCGTTGACGGCTTTTCGCAAACGAACGTGCCGCATATCCATGCGGTCGGCGATGTCACGCATCGCTTCAACCTGACGCCAGTTGCCATCCGGGAAGGGCACGCGTTTGCGGATACGGTGTTCGGGAGCAAGCCCACACGCGTGGATCATGCGGATGTGCCGACTGCGGTCTTTTCCCAGCCCGAGGTCGGCACGGTAGGTTTGACCGAGACGCAGGCTCGCGCGCAGTTTACCCACGTCGATATCTACAAGACGACCTTCCGTCCGATGAAAGCGACATTGTCTGGTCGCGATACCCGTATCCTGATGAAGCTTGTCGTGGATGCGACGACGGATCGCGTGCTGGGTTGCCACATTGTCGGCGATAGCGCGGCCGAGATGGTGCAGGTTCTCGGCATTGCGATCAAAATGAAGGCGACCAAATCCGATTTCGACGCCACCATGGCCTTGCATCCCACGGCGGCCGAAGAACTCGTGACGATGCGGACGCCCACTGAACGCCATGTGCGTACAGGCAGCGAGTGAACGTTCGAGCCGAACCCGGTGGGTATTGAGGACTTTGATCCGGCGACATACCTGAAAGCAGCTGTTGTCCGACGCCTATCAGGATCGGGGTCTTTCTCGATAAGTCGGAAGAAAGTATTCCTTTTATCACAACGCCTTATACGGCAAAACTTAATGCCAACTGGCGCGGCCCGGCCGGTGAGTGTATATACCGGTCTTCATCCCCGTTAAGTGACGGTTTTTGCTCAGGAGTTGACCTTATGTCCGAGCGCTGGGCACCCGATAGCTGGCGCACCAAGCCCGTGCAGCAGGTTCCGGTTTATCCGGACACGAAGGCATTGGGCGAAGTCGAAGCGCAGCTTGCTACGTTTCCGCCGCTGGTGTTTGCGGGTGAGGCGCGCAACCTGAAGAAAGCCTTGGCCCGAGTCGCAAACGGCGAGGCATTTTTACTGCAGGGCGGAGACTGCGCCGAGAGCTTCGCCGAGCACGGCGCCAACAACATCCGCGACTTCTTCCGCGTGCTGCTACAGATGGCGGTGGTTCTGACTTATGCCGGCGCGTTGCCGGTTGTGAAGGTCGGCCGGATTGCCGGCCAGTTTGCCAAGCCGCGCTCGTCTCCGATGGAGAAGATCGACGGCGTCGAATTGCCGAGCTACCGCGGCGACATCGTGAACGACATTACGTTCAACGCACAGTCGCGAATACCCGATCCACACCGTCAGATCATGGCTTATCGGCAGTCGGCGGCGACGCTAAACCTGCTGCGTGCCTTCGCGACTGGGGGGTTTGCCAATCTTGGCAGCGTGCATCAATGGATGCTTGGTTTTCTGAAGGACTCCCAGCAGTCGCGCCGCTACAAGGAATTGGCCGATCGTATTTTCGACGCGCTCAATTTCATGCGTGCCTGCGGGCTCAATCTTGAGAGTCATCCGGAACTGCGGTCGACCGACATTTATACCAGTCACGAGGCGCTGCTGCTCGGTTACGAGCAGGCCTTGACGCGGATCGACTCCACGACCGGCGACTGGTACGCGACGTCAGGCCACATGATCTGGGTCGGCGATCGCACCCGCCAGCTTGATCATGGCCACATCGAGTATTTCCGCGGCATCAAGAATCCGATCGGGCTGAAGTGCGGCCCGTCGCTCAAGCCGGACGAACTTTTGAAGCTGATCGACGTGCTAAATCCTGAGAATGAACCGGGGCGCTTGACGCTCATCGGCCGCTTCGGCTCGGACAAGGTGGCCGATTATCTGCCGCAACTGATCCGCACGGTGAAGCGCGAGGGCCGTGCTGTCGTGTGGTCATGCGATCCGATGCACGGCAACACCATCACGTCGACGAGCGGCTACAAGACCCGTCCGTTCGACCGCATCCTGTCGGAGGTCAAGTCGTTCTTTAGTATTCACGCCGCGGAGGGCACGCACGCCGGCGGCGTTCATCTGGAGATGACCGGGCAGAACGTCACCGAGTGCATCGGCGGCGCGCGCGCCATCACGGACGAGGATCTTAACGACCGCTATCACACCGTCTGTGATCCGCGCCTGAATGCCGAGCAGTCGATCGACATGGCGTTTCTGATTGCCGAGTTGCTGAGGCACGATCGGAACGGAAAGGCGAAGCCAATCCCCGCGGTAGCAGGTCTCTGAGGTGTTGCGCTTATGGCGGGCTACCATCAATAGCTGGAACGGATTGATCTTTGCCACCCGTTCCGAGCAGGCCATCCGACAGGAATTGTCCGCGCTATTGCTGGCCCTGCCGCTGGCGTGGCTTGTCGGAACGACGGCGGCCCGCCGTGCTGAACTCGTTGCGGTGGTTCTGCTGCTTCTGGTGGTTGAGCTTTTGAATACCGCGATCGAAAAACTGGCGGACCGATTGACGACCGATCATGATCCACAGATCGGGCGCGTCAAGGATATGGGTTCGGCTGCTGTTGGCGTAGTGCTGCTCATCATAGGTCTGGCCTGGAGCAGTGCCATCGCCGAACGCATGGGCCTCCTTTAGGTTTTGATCGGATGTGTTTTCTCGTCCCCAACCGGTGTCCACTTCGCGGGAAACCGCTATAAGCGCGCCAAATTGCAGTAAGGCGAGGCCTGCGGGTACAGCGTCCATGACCGAAACAACCTTCAAGATCACGCTCGGCCAATTGAATCCGACGATTGGAGACATTGCCGGCAATGCCGCCAAGGCTCGCGCGGCGCGCGCCCAGGCCAAGGCCGACGGAGCCGCGCTGGTGGCGCTTCCGGAGCTGTTCATTGCCGGCTATCCGCCCGAAGATCTGGTTCTGAGGCCAGCGTTCCAGGCTGCCTGCCGCGAGGCGATCGAAGGTCTCGCGCGGGAGACCTCCGACGGCGGCCCGGCCATGCTGATCGGTACGCCATGGGTCGATGGCGGCAAACTCTATAATGCGTATGCGTTGCTGGACGAGGGGCGGGTCGCGGCGATCCGCTTCAAGGTCAATCTGCCGAACTACGGCGTGTTCGATGAAAAGCGCGTATTCGCGCGGGGACCGGTCGGGGGGCCCCTGAAAATTCGGGGCGTGCGGATCGGCGTGCCGATTTGCGAAGATACGTGGGTCGAGGAATCCGCCGAGTACGAGAACGTCGTCGAGTGCCTGGCGGAGACCGGCGCGGAAATTCTCGTCGTTCCCAACGGCTCGCCCTATGCAAAAGGCAAGAGCGACATCAGGCTGTCGATCTCGGTCGCGCGCGTGACCGAAAGCGATCTGCCGCTGGTCTACCTCAATCAGGTCGGCGGTCAGGATGAGTTGGTGTTTGACGGTGCATCTTTTGTGCTGAATGCTGATCGCTCGTTGGCGGCCCAGCTTCCAGCCTTCGAAGAAAGCATTATCACCCTGCAATGGATCAGGTCCGCGGCAGGATGGCACTGCAACGGACCTGTCGCCCCCCAGATCGACGGTGACGAAGCCGACTATGCCGCGTGTGTGTTGGGCTTGCGCGACTATGTGCGGAAGAACGGATTTCCCGGCGTGCTGCTCGGCGTATCGGGCGGCATCGACTCGGCCTTGTGCGCGGCCATCGCCGTCGATGCTCTTGGAGCGGAGTGCGTCCACGGCGTCATGCTGCCGTTCCGCTTTACCGAGCAGGTCTCGCTCGACGATGCTGCGACGCTCGCAAAGGCGCTCGGCATTCGCTACGACGTGCTGCCGATCGCGCCGGCAGTGAATGGTTTCGAGGAGATTCTCTCAAGCACGTTCGCGGGATTCCCCCGCGATATCACGGAGGAGAACTTGCAGTCTCGCGCCCGCGGCACGCTTCTGATGGCGATGTCCAACAAGCTGGGTGCGATGGTGGTAACCACCGGCAACAAATCGGAAATGTCGGTGGGTTATGCCACGCTGTACGGTGACATGAACGGCGGCTTCAATCCGATCAAGGATATCTACAAGACCGAGGTGTTCCGGCTGGCAAGCCTGCGCAACGCGTGGAAGCCGGACGGCGCGCTTGGTCCATCGGGCGAGGTGATCCCGCCCAGCATCATCGCGAGGCCGCCGACGGCCGAGTTGCGAGAGAGTCAGCTAGATCAGGATTCGCTGCCGCCCTATGAGCTACTCGACGCGATTCTCGAGCGGCTGGTCGAGCGGGAGGAGCCGCTGGCGTCGATCGTCGCGGACGGGTTTGACCGCGATGTGGTCGTGCGAGTCGACCGCTTGCTGACCGCCGCCGAATACAAGCGTCGCCAGGCGGCGCCGGGCGTCAAGGTCACGCGCCGAAATTTCGGTCGCGACCGGCGCTATCCGATCACCAACCGGTTTCGCGATTCCGGTAAACCATTGCCAGTACCGGATGAGAATCTCGTCTCGCGGTCGGGGACGGTTTCGGCGGAAGCCTTCGAGGGATGACGGCTGAAATCAGAGTATGACCCCGCCCCGAAGGGCCGCGCCAGCGCAAATGGCAAACCGCCATCCAATTTTCATCCCGCTCTAATGCGCGGGTATGAACGTTGGCCCCACCGACCGGATCGGCTTGTTCGAGGGTGTGGAGGCGGTCGGCGCAGTATCTGCGGGGCTGGTCTGGGGTGCATCGGCTTTCGCCGCTGAGTTTTTCTTTTGCGAACCTTTGTCGCCGGTCGGCTGTGAGATCTTCCGCGCGCCGTCTTCCGTGACGATGATGTCGCCCTGCTGGGCGGCCGTCGCCTTGTCGTCGAGTCCCTTCAACGCTTCCGCCCATGTCTGGCCCGCAGCCTTGCACGAGCACGACGGATTGAACTCCTGGCGGTATCGAAATGCGTTCGGCGACGACGAATAAGGTTGCCCGCTGGTAGAGACTGCCTGATTCATGTCTTCGCCGGGATTGCGATACGCGTACAGCGCGGCGTCTGCCGCAGGACAAAGATTCTTGCAGGTCCGCTCGTCGTCGGAAAACCGGCTCGGAGTGGTGGCGAACGAGATCGGAAAGTAAAAACCGTCGCACGAACGTACGCAGACGGTCCGATAGGTTCCGGATTGCGCGCCCGAATCGACTGGCGGCAGGATCGTCTGATTGTCGGAGTGGTTGCCGAACAGGTCGTCGAAGAAGGAGCCCTGGTTCCGCACGGCTGCCGCATATTGCGGGCCGCAATTGTTCTGGGCCAGTGCAATCAGCACGGAACGGCGCTGACTGTCGCGCTCGGGGCTGGCGCCGTTGCCGGCCCGCAGCCGCTCCAGGTTGGTGGTAATCTGCTGGAGGTTGGTCCGCATGCGCTGGATCTGGTGGGTGACCGGTCCGCACTGTGCCGACTGGGCGTTAAAGAGCTGAAAGAATCCTGAACTGTCGCAGCCCGTGCTCCGCGCTTGCGCGATGACGTGTTCGAGCTCGGCCTGTTGCCGGCCTGCTGCCTCCTCATAGCGCCGGATCTGTCCGGCTCGCGCAGGATCGGTGCCGCCACGGTCGATGCTTGCGAGCTGCGCCTCGAGCCGCGGACAAATCGGATTGACCCCTGGCGGAACGCCTTGCGCCAAGGCATCGGCGGCCGCGCCCGCAATGCCGACGGCGCAAGCCAATATTCTTATCGTGCGGGCAAAGGAAAGGTCAGGCATGATCCGCCATCAGAGCGATCCCGGAGCGATTCTGCAAATTTGCTCTACGAAGAGGAACTGTCTTCCGCACAACGAGTCCATCGCGATGATCTTTTCAGCAACCAGCGAGCCTGATTGCGTTGCGACACGCTGATGGTGCAGGCTGGATGCGTTACTCAGATGGCCGTTCGCCAGCGTGGCCGTGTCTTATCCGCTTCTCGCGGCAGCGTCACGTCGTTTCCGGGGCACGAGTGTGGCGGCCTTGGGTGCAACACAGGTTTTCCTGCTATGAATCGGCGCATCAACGTTGACAGGTAATTGCGACGTACTCGTTGCAGCCGCTGTGCCGGCAGGAATTTGTGGACCCTCGAATCGAATCCGTCATCTCGTCAGGCCGGACGCGTCTGTAAGCGATGGCCTGTGCAAAATCGCGTGACCGGCAGTAGGAATGCGCGGCGTGGGCTCCGCAGCTTTCGCCTTGGGCAAGGCACTGGTCAACGCCATACCCGTCGGCGTGGTTGGCAATGATGAAGATGCGGCTGTCGGCGCATGCGGTGGCTGCAAAGAGAGCTACGCCTGCCAGAACGACGGGAAAAACCCGAACTGCGGGGAGAATATGCATGATGGGCCGGGAAAAGGAGAAGGTGATGGCGGAGTTCGCCACGGAGAATACGGGGCGATTTCGCGGCGAAATAAGGCGTTTATGGGGCGCAACTTGACGATGTACCCCGGCTGTTCCATGTTGACCGAAATGAACGGTTTCCTCGCCATTTGTGGCATTTGCCGCGAGATTACGGGCTAGCGATTCGCTGGCCGAGGCCGTCTTTTCTCACAATAGAGCACTGGACGCCCGGCGGTTTGGAGCGGGATTCTATGGAACTGCGTCTTTACGATACGCTGACGAAGGAAAAGCGTGTTTTCACGCCGATCGATCCGTCGAACGTGCGGATGTATGTCTGCGGTCCGACCGTCTACGACTTTGCCCATATCGGCAATGCGCGGCCGGTCATCGTGTTCGACGTGCTGTTCCGGTTGCTGCGACATGTCTACGGCGCCGACCATGTCACCTACGTCCGCAACATCACCGACGTCGACGACAAGATCAACGACCGCGCGGGGCGGGATTTTCCGGGCCTGCCGCTGAACGAGGCGATCCGCAAGGTCACCGAAAAGACGGCCGCGCAGTTTCAGGCCGATGTCGCGGCGCTCGGCTGCCTGCCGCCGACGCATCAGCCGCGCGCCACCGAATTCGTGGCTCCGCGCTCCGACGGCAAGGCTGACATGGTGACGCTGATCAAGCAGCTGATCGCGCGCGGCCATGCTTATGAGGCCGGCGGCGAGGTGCTGTTCGACGTGCAGTCGATGCCGGACTACGGGCTGCTGTCAGGCCGCAGGCTGGATGAGCAGAAGGCCGGCGCGCGGGTCGCGGTGGACGCGCAGAAGAAGAACCCGGCCGATTTCGTGCTGTGGAAACTGTCGTCGGATGACGAGCCGGGCTGGGAAAGCCCGTGGGGAAGGGGACGGCCGGGCTGGCACATCGAATGCTCGGCCATGAGCGCGGCCTATCTCGGCGACGTCTTCGATATCCACGGCGGCGGCCTCGACCTGATCTTCCCGCATCACGAAAACGAGATCGCGCAGTCGCGCTGCGCGCACGGCGCGCACGCCATGGCGAACTATTGGATGCACAACGGCTTCCTGCAGGTCGAAGGCGAGAAGATGTCGAAGAGTCTCGGCAACTTCGTGACGATCAATGAGTTGCTGACCACGGAGAAATTTGGTGGACGGAAGTGGCCGGGTGAGGTGTTGCGGCTTGCGATGCTGAAGACCCATTACAGATCGCCGCTCGACTGGACCGTTCAGGGACTTCAGGAAGCCGAAAAGATGCTGGATCGCTGGTATGACGCGATCGGCGATGTCGAGGCAGGCCAGATATCCGCTGAGGCTCTCGATGCGTTCGGCGATGATATGAATACACCGAAGGCGATTTCGGAATTGCATCGACTGGCCCATCCGGCTGTCGCCGGTGAGATGATGGCGGGTCTGACATCGATGGGGCAATCGCCCGCCCCTGAAATGTTGAAGGCGTCGGCGAACATCCTCGGCCTTTTGACACAAACAGCCACGCAATGGCGCTTACGTCGAACCGAGGGGCATGGCGTTGATAACGACGCCGTCGAGGCGTTCATTCGGGAGCGCGCTGCCGCCCGCGCGCGAAAGGACTTCAAGGAATCCGACCGCATCCGCGACGAACTCGCCGCCATGGGCGTTGTCCTGAAGGACGGTAAGGACGCCGACGGCAAGCCGGTGACGACATGGGAGATCGCGCGATGACCAAGCCGGAGACGCCGTTTCCGAAACACTGGCGCTATTACATTTTTATCAAGTGGGCGGTGATTGTCGCGGCGGTCGTGCTGGTCGCCCGTCTATTCGGAGTGTTTTGACGCGATGGGACAGGCGCTTCCCAAACCTGCGCTGCGGCCGATGCTGCCTGCCGATGTTCCCGTGCTGGCGGCGATCTTTGTCGCCAGTGTGGAGGAACTGACCGGCGACGACTATAGCGAGGCGCAGCAGATCGCCTGGGCCGCCGCTGCTGACGATGAGGACAAATTCGGCGCGCGGCTCGCGCGCGAACTGACGCTGGTGGCGACGCTTCAGAGTTCGCTGGTTGGCTTTGCGTCGCTCAAGGGCGCCGATCATATCGACATGCTTTATGTGCATCCGGGCGCAGCGAGGCATGGGGTCGCGACCGCCCTGTGCGATGCGCTTGAGAAGCTTGCAGGCGCGCGCGGCGCCAAGGCGCTGACCGTGGAAGCCAGCGATACGGCGGAGCGATTCTTCGCCAAGCGCGGCTACGTCGCGATGCAACGCAATTCGGTGACAATCGGCGACGAGTGGCTGGCCAATACCACGATGAAAAAGACGCTGGCGGAGGGAGGGGCGGCATGAGCCGCGAACGCCTCTATCTGTTCGACACCACGTTGCGGGATGGCGCCCAGACCAACGGCGTCGACTTCACCTTGCAGGACAAGCAGGTGATCGCGAAGATGCTGGACGATCTCGGCATCGACTATGTCGAGGGCGGCTATCCCGGCGCCAATCCGACCGATACCGAGTTTTTTTCGCAGAAGCCAACGCTTCGCCATGCGCGGTTCACCGCTTTCGGTATGACGCGTCGTCCTGGCCGATCGGCCTCCAACGATCCCGGGTTGGCCGCGCTGATCGCGGCCGAGGCGGATGCAATCTGCTTTGTCGCGAAATCGTCCGCCTATCAGGTCAGGGTCGCGCTCGAAACCACGAACGACGAAAATCTCGCGTCGATCCGCGACAGCGTGAAGGCAGCCACAGCAGTTGGCCGCGAGGTCATGGTGGACTGCGAGCATTTTTTTGACGGCTACAGGGAAGACCCGGTGTTCGCGCTGGCCTGTGCCATGGCGGCTTACGAGTCCGGCGCGCGGTGGGTGGTGCTGTGCGACACCAATGGCGGCACCATGCCGAACGAGATCGAGGCGACGGTTCGCGAGGTGACGAGGTACGTCCCCGGCAGCCATCTCGGCATCCATGCCCATAATGACACCGAGCAGGCGGTCGCCAATTCCCTTGCCGCGGTGCGCGCAGGGGCGCGGCAAATTCAGGGCACCCTGAATGGCCTCGGCGAACGTTGCGGCAATGCCAATCTCTGTTCGTTGATCCCGACGCTGAAGTTAAAGAAAGAATTCGCCGACCTCTTCGAGATCGGGGTAACCGAGGATCGGCTTGCGGCTCTGACGCAGGCGTCGCGCACGCTCGACAACATGCTCAACCGCGCGCCGAATCGGCATGCGCCCTACGTCGGCGAAAGCGCGTTCGTTACTAAGACCGGCATTCATGCGTCTGCGATCCTCAAGGATCCTACGACGTACGAGCATGTCCCGCCGGAATCGGTCGGCAACCGCCGCAAGGTGCTGGTATCGGATCAGGCCGGCCGCTCAAACGTGCTTGCCGAACTTGAGCGCGCCAACATCGCGTTCGACAGGAACGATCCGAAGCTCGGGCGGCTGATCCAGGAGATGAAGGAGCGCGAGGCGGCGGGCTACGCCTACGAATCCGCGAACGCGTCGTTCGACCTCTTGGCGCGGCGCACGCTCGGCCGCGTGCCGGAGTATTTCGACGTCGAGCAGTTCGATGTCAACGTCGAGCAGCGTTACAATTCCCACGGTCAGCGCATCACTGTTGCGATGGCGGTCGTGAAGGTCAGGGTCGACGGCCAGCCCCTGATTTCGGCCGCCGAAGGTAACGGTCCTGTCAACGCGCTCGATGTCGCCTTGCGCAAGGATCTCGGCAAATATCAGAAATACATCGAGGGGCTGAAGCTGATCGATTATCGCGTGCGTATCCTCAACGGGGGCACGGAAGCCGTGACGCGGGTACTGCTCGAGAGCGAGGACGAGGAGGGCGAGCGCTGGACCACGATCGGCGTGTCGCCCAATATCATCGATGCGTCGTTTCAGGCCCTGATGGATTCGGTTTTTTACAAGCTGGTGAAGTCCGGCGCGCCACCGTAAACGATCCCGTTGCCGTTTAGTTATAGTCGGTCGGCGACGTCGGCCGGCATGTGTTTCGAGTCCAGCGTGCCGCTCGCGGCGATGCGGAGCTTCGGCAGGATGTCCTCCACGCGGTCGGCCTGCAGGACATTCACTGCGAGCGTGGGTCGGATGAAGGCAGTATCCCTCATATGAGCGAGCAGAGCGAGCAGCGGCTCCCAGAAACCGTCGACATTTGCCAGCATGATCGGCTTGCTGTGTCGTCCGAGCTGCTGCCAGGTGAGTTGCTCCACCAGTTCCTCTAGCGTGCCGACCCCGCCTGGCAGAGCGACGAACGCGTCCGAGCGCTCGAACATCAGGCGCTTGCGTTCGTGCATATCGCGGGTGACGATCATCTCCTGCACGCGCGACAGCGCATGTTCGCGTGCGGTCAGGAAATCCGGAATAATGCCGGTAACGAATCCGCCGTGATCGAGAGTCGCGGTCGCGATGGCGCCCATCAGGCCGACCGAGCCGCCGCCATAGACCAGCCCGACCTTGTTCCGGGCGAGCGCTCTACCAAAAGCGAGGGCGGCTTCGACAAACTGGGGATTTGTACCGGGGCCTGAGCCGCAATAGACGCAGACCGTTTTGATGGTGTTCATGGAATCGATGTGGCCCAGAACAATTGCAGCGTCAAGGCTCGGCTATTGCCGGCACGGGGTCAAGTGCCTGCGGGTGGCCTCCGTAGCGAAAAGAATTGCCGGGTAAGGGTGCATGCAGCATCCAAACGCTCTATATGACTTGGATATATGACCTCGACTAGACGATATTTGCGGCTGCGGACGCCATTTCCGGGTTCAGGCCTAAGCGATGCCTGAGGCGGCTTTCCATCAAGCAACCGTGCCGGCGAAACCTTCAGCGGATCCCACCCGGAACGCGACCCTCGGCAGGGCGCTCTTGCATCTGTGGCCCTATATGTGGCCCGGAGACCGCGCCGACCTGAAGATGCGCGTGGTTTGGTCGTTGGCGCTGTTGCTTGCGGCAAAAGTCGCGACCCTGGTCGTTCCTTTCACGTTCAAATGGGCGGTCGATGCGCTGAACGGCGCAGGGAGCGCGCCCGTGCAGCCCGAAAATTGGGCGATGTGGCTGATCGTGTCGCCGCTCGCGATGACGCTGGCTTACGGCTCCGTCCGCGTGCTGATGGCGCTGCTTACCCAATGGCGCGACGGCATCTTTGCCAAGGTCGCGATGCACGCGGTGCGCAGGCTGGCTTATCGGACGTTCGTCCACATGCACGAGCTGTCGCTGCGGTTTCATCTCGAACGCAAGACCGGCGGGTTGACGCGCGTGCTCGAGCGGGGTCGCAACGGCATCGAAGAGATGGTGCGGCTTGTCATCCTTCAGCTCGTTCCGACGGCGGTCGAAGTCGGATTGCTCACGGGCGTACTGCTTTGGCAATTCGACTGGCGCTACGTTCTGGTGACGCTGGTGACTGTCATGGTCTACATGGCCTTCACCTACAAGGCGACGCAATGGCGTATCGAAATCCGCCGCCGGATGAACGACTCCGATTCCGATGCCAACACCAAGGCGATCGATTCGCTTTTGAACTACGAGACGGTAAAGTATTTCAGCGCCGAGACGCGTGAAGCAAAGCGCTATGACCGGTCGATGGAGCGCTTCGAGACGGCAAGCGTGCAGACCTATACGTCGCTGGCGGTCCTGAACGCGGGGCAGGCGGTGATCTACACGGCCGGGCTGACGGCGGTGATGATCATGTGCGCGCTCGGCGTGCGCAATGGCACTCATACGGTGGGCGATTTCGTCATGGTCAATGCCATGATGATTCAGCTTTACCAGCCGCTCAACCTGATGGGTATGGTTTATCGCGAGATCAAGCAGGCGATCATCGATATCGAAAAGATGTTCGCCGTGCTGACCCGCCGTGCGGAGGTGCAGGATCGTGCGGGTGCGCAACCGCTACGCATCGAGCGGGGGTCGGTGAGGTTTGAGGATGTGCGGTTTGCCTACGATCCGGACCGCCCGATCCTCAAGGGTTTGACGTTCGATGTACCTGCGGGAAAAACGGTGGCCATCGTGGGGCCTTCGGGAGCTGGAAAATCGACGCTGTCGCGGTTGCTGTTCCGGCTTTACGACGTTTCGGGCGGCCGTATCCTGATCGACGGTCAGGATATCCGCGACGTGACGCAGGAGTCGTTGCGCGCGGCGATCGGGATGGTGCCGCAGGACACCGTGCTGTTCAACGATACCATCCGCTACAACATCCGCTATGGCCGCTGGGACGCGTCGGACGAGGAGGTCGAGGCGGCCGCCAGAACGGCGCAAATCGACGGCTTCATCAGGATGTCGCCTAAAGGCTATGAGACCGAGGTCGGCGAGCGCGGACTAAAATTGTCAGGCGGCGAGAAACAGCGCGTGGCGATCGCGCGCACGGTGCTGAAGGCGCCCCCCATCCTCGTATTGGACGAGGCGACGTCGGCGCTCGATAGCCACACCGAGCACGAAATCCAGGAGGCTCTCGAACGGGTCTCGCGCAACCGAACTTCGCTGGTGATCGCGCACCGCCTCTCCACCATTGTGGGCGCCGACGAGATTATCGTGCTTGATCGGGGGCGAATTGCCGAGCGGGGAACCCATGTCGAGCTTCTAGCGGTGGAGGGTCTTTACGCGAGCATGTGGAATAGGCAACGTGAGGCCGAGGAGGCGCGGGAGAGGCTTGCGCTGATCGGCGAGGACGAGGGCACCCCGAATCGCGCCCCACCTCCTGTGGACGATCCCCTGGTGGCGCCAACCGCCGCGGCGGGGTAGAATAGGTCCAAGGTGACCCTCCCGAATCAGGCATCGGACCTAACGGTGCTGATCGAGGGTCGATCGTGTTTTCATAAGTCACCTTCACCTCAGGTTCATTCCATATCGTTAGGTGCTCATGCCCATAGATCGACAGACTCTCCTATCCATCGCGAAATCCGTTCGCTCCAGCGCCAGATCCGTGCGAGCGCAGATTTCGCCGATTCATCCGAAGGGGTATCCCTTCGTCGGTGGCTTTGCATTGGCCACCATCATCTTGTTCTGGATCTGGAGCCCGCTGGGCTGGATCGGAACGCTGCTGACAATTTGGTGTGCGCTTTTCTTCCGCAATCCCGCCCGTGTGACGCCAATCCGAGAGGGCCTTGTCGTCTCGCCCGCGGACGGACGAATCTCAATGATCGCTTCGGTTGTGCCGCCCGCCGAACTCGAGCTTGGCGAGATGCCGCTGCAGCGCATTTCGATTTTCATGAGCGTGTTCAATTGCCACGTTAATCGCAGTCCAGTCGCGGGGCGGATCGAACGGATTGCCTATCGCCCGGGCAAATTCATCAATGCCGAACTCGACAAAGCGAGTGAGGACAACGAGCGCAACGCACTCGTGATCTCAACGCCGAATAACGGGCCGGTGGGCGTGATCCAGATTGCGGGGCTGGTTGCGCGCCGTATCGTCTCTTTCGTGCATGAGGGACAGACGGTCGAAGCGGGCGAACGCTTCGGGCTGATCCGGTTCGGCTCGCGGCTGGACGTCTTTCTGCCGGAGGGGACGCAATTGTTGGTGTCCGAAGGCCAGACCGCGGTCGCCGGCGAGACGGTGTTGGCGGATTTCCAGCAAACAGACGGCAGTCGGACCTTTCGAACCAGTTGACCGTTGAGTACCTTGCCGGGGTGCCTAGCGGATAGCAGCCCCGGCAAGGCCTTCCTATATGGGGGACGTGCACACGTCATACGACCCGAAATCATCCGAGATGCGCCGCCGCCGGTTTCGTCCGATCCCGGTACGGATGCTGGTGCCAAATTTCATCACGCTGCTTGCGATTTGCGCGGGACTAACGGCGATCCGGCTCTCGACCGAGGGACGGATGGAGCTTGCGGTCGCGGCCATCGTATTCGCGGCCGTGCTCGACGGGCTCGACGGACGGGTGGCTCGGATGATCAAGGGCCAGTCGAAGTTCGGCGCGGAACTCGACAGTCTCGCCGACTTCGTCAATTTCGGTGTAGCGCCCGGCCTGATCCTCTATTTCTGGCAGCTGCACGATCTCAGCAATGTTGGCTGGATCGCGGCGATGATATTTGCGATCAGCGGCGGCCTGCGGCTCGCCCGCTTTAATGCGACGATGAATGATCCAAACAAACCGGCCTTCGCTGCGAATTTCTTCACCGGCGTTCCTGCGCCGGCGGGTGCGATCGCGGTGCTTCTGCCGATCTATCTTTCGTTTCTCGGCATACCGCAGCCCCCCGCGGTATTAACGGCGTTTTACACGTTGCTAATCGCGATCCTCATGGTGTCGCGGCTGCCGGTCTTTTCCGGCAAAGCGGTCGGGATGCGCGTGCAGCCGGAGCTCGTGCTGCCGGTATTCGTGTCGGTGGTATTCTTCATCGCGCTCTTGATCAGTTACCCTTGGGTTGTCCTTTCCTTCGGCTCGATTATTTTTCTGTTGACCCTTCCGATCGGTTGGAAATCCTATCGTGATCAGGATCTCAAGGCGGCCGTGCAGGAAACGTTTCCCGATGCGCCGTCATCCGCGGGAGCAGCCTCGCCATCCGCCGAGGCTGGCTCGCCCACCATTCCGGTCCGGCAGCGCAAGCCAGACAACCGGTCTTCCCGTCCGCATTGAGACCCCTGCGGAAAGCAACCGGGCAGCCGGACCATTGTGCGCTTGAGCGGAAATATTCAGTGATCGTTGGTCGCCGGCGGCGACCGGGCAATCTATCCATCGAAGATGGGATGCGGGAACTCTAGCGCGTTTACTTCACGCGAACCGGTGCCCATCCTCGGGTCAAGCCCCAGGACATGCTTCGCTCGAAAACGCTAGAGGTCCCCAGCGCTATTCCCCGACCGGCTGCGCGCCACCGCACAAGACACCACAGCATCGTTGATCTCTTGTCTAAAGCTGCTGTGGTTCGACGTTAACACATTGGCAACAGTTACCTTTCCGGTAACGGGTCTTTAATGGCGCAAAAGCTAGGGTATTCAGGCGTGACTCAGAACGGTTCGCGCCGCCGTCCAGGATGGCCGGTCGAGTACGCGTGGGGTTCATCATGGATATCATGACCGGTGCCGGACTTGCTTTCGGCATGATCGTAGTCGCTATGATGATCTTCATGGGTGGCGATCTGCACATGTTCGTCAGCGAACATGCGATGATCATCATTTTCGGCGGTTCGATCGCCGCGACGATGATCCGCTTCCCGCTCGGTGCGATTCTGCACGGCCTGCCGCTCGGCGCCAAGTTCGCCTTCACCATGAGCAGGCTGTCGGCGCGCGACCTTGTCGATGAACTGGCGCGGATTGCGGAGATCGCCCGCAAGCAGGGACCGGTAGGTCTGGAGAAAGTCGAGACCAACGAGCCGTTCCTCGCCAAGGGAATCCGCTTCGTCGCCGACGGCTACGACCTCGAATTCATCCGCGACAATCTCGAGCGCGACCGCGACAATTTTCTCATGCACCTCGATGAGGGAAGCAAGATCTACCGCGCAATCGGCGATTGCGCGCCGGCGTTCGGCATGATCGGCACTCTGATCGGCATGGTGCAGATGTTCGCCAACATGACCGATCCTTCCAAGCTGGGGCCGTTCATGGCGACCGCGCTGCTCGCGACGCTTTACGGCGCGCTCGTCGCCAACCTGTTCTGCCTGCCGATCGCGGATAAGCTCCACGGCAAGCTGCTGGACGAGGAAACCAATCGTACCTTGATCATAGACGGCATCCTGATGATCCGGGATTCGAAGAGCCCGGCGCTGGTGCGCGAAATGCTGCTGGCCTATTTGCCGGAAAAGCATCGCCACGAAGAAGGCGAGCCGGTTCCGGCCTAGGCGTTTTCAAGAATGGATACCGGTTCGCGTGAAGACAACGCGTCAGATCAAAAATCATAGAGCCACGCCTCTGATTCTTTCAGAAGCGGCAAGGCTCTAGTCGGGAAACCAGCGATGGCCAAAAAGAAGCGCGGCGATGCGCATGGCGGAGGGCACGGCTGGTTCGTCACGTTCGCGGATCTGATGGGCCTTATGATGAGCTTCTTTGTGATGCTTGTCGCATTCTCCACGATGGATAATCAAAAGCTCAAGATCGTCGCGGGCTCGATGCGCGATGCCTTCGGCTCCCAGACCCAGGTGCGATATTCCGGCATCATCGAATCGGATGGGCTGCCGACGCGGCCCAAGCTGAAGAATGCCGCGCGCGTCCCGCCGGATGAAACCTCCACGACCCCGACCCCCGATGAACAGGAGCGTTCCAAGACTGCCGGCGCTCGCCTCAAGACGGATCGCGAGTTCGCGCTTGCGTCCGCGTCGCTGCGACAGGCGCTGCAGGATATGCCGGAACTGACCGAGCTCTCCAAACACATCATGTTCGAGGAAACCAAGGAAGGCCTCAACCTGGAAATCGTTGACCAGGATGGTCGGTCCATGTTCGCGGAGGGTTCAAAACAACCTTATGAGCGGACGCGGATGCTGGTCAGTAAGCTTGCGGCTCCGCTCGCGGCGACGCCGTTTCGGATCTCAGTTACCGGCCATACGGCTGCGAACTTCATCGCAATGCGCAGCGATTATGACGGCTTCGACCTGTCGGCGGACCGCGCCAACGTTGTTCGTCAGATCCTTGAGCGGGAAGGGCTACCTCCGAGTCATGTCTTCGCAGTATCGGGCAAGTCGGACAGCATGCCTTTGTTTCCGGACGATCCGTCACTGGCGGCAAATCGGCGCGTGACCATTACCTTGATGCGCGAGCCTCCTCCGTTGCCGCCGAATTTGAAACCCTGATTTGCCGCAAGTACTATGTTACCGGACGAAGTTGTCGGCTCCGGGCAGGTTGGTGGCAGACTGTCAATGTTATTCGATGATTGACGGACCGGTGCTTGTGCGCGATAGCCCGGATCAAAACCATCATCAGAGCGTTGGCACGATACCATGGCCGTCAGCGATCCAACTGCCGGAGCCAAAGGCGAAGCTCCGGCGAAGACGAGCGGCCTTTGGTCGTTAACGCTCGGAAGCATCGGCGTGGTCTTCGGCGATATCGGAACGTCGCCCCTGTACGCTTTCCGCGAGGCTGTCGATCACGCCGCGCAACAAGGCGCGGTGACGCCTGCGATCGTGCTCGGTGTGCTGTCGCTGATCCTGTGGTCGCTCTTTATCGTCGTGACTGCGAAATACGTTCTCCTGCTGCTGCGTGCCGACAACAACGGGGAGGGCGGAACGCTGTCGCTGATGGCACTCGGGCAGCGAGCGCTGGGGCGGCGGAGTTTGCTTCTGCTGGCGCTCGGCGTGGTCGGCGCCTCAATGTTCATCGGCGATTCCATGATTACGCCGGCTATCTCGGTGTTGTCCGCTGTCGAAGGATTAAAACTCGCCGCGCCGGGGCTCCAGGATTACGTCGTTCCACTGACAGTGGTGATTCTGATTATGCTGTTCGCGGTGCAGAGTCACGGCACCGCGCGGGTTGCTTCGGCGTTTGCTCCGGTGATGGCGCTGTGGTTCGTGACGATTGCAGTCCTCGGCGTTCTGCACATTCACGAGGATCCGAATGTGCTGTTGGCGGTGAATCCCTGGTACGCCATTCACTTCCTGCTTAATCACGGTGTGCTCGGCCTCGTCATCATGGGCCTGGTTTTTCTGTCGGTCACGGGCGGCGAGGCGTTGTACGCCGATCTCGGCCACTTCGGCCGCAAACCAATTCAGGTGGCCTGGTTCTGTCTGGTGTTGCCATCGCTGCTGCTGAACTATTTCGGACAGGGGGCGCTGGTCCTCGCCCATCCCGACGCCATCGACAACACCTTCTACCGTCTGGCACCCGCGCCGTTGATCCTGCCGCTCGTCATTCTGGCAACCGCTGCCACGGTGATCGCCAGTCAGGCAGTCATTACAGGCGCCTATTCGCTGATCCGTCAGGCTGTGCAACTCGGCCTGCTGCCACGCTTCGAGGTGCGCTACACATCCGAGACCCATGCTGGTCAGATTTACCTGCCGCGCGTCAACATGCTGTTGCTGATCGGCGTGCTGATGCTGGTGCTGTTATTCCGCACCTCCAGCGGCCTCGCGTCCGCCTACGGGATAGCTGTATCCACCACAATGGTCGCCGACGGCATCATGGGCTTTGTTGTTGTCCGGAAGCTGTGGAACTGGCAGGCAGCGACGGCGACGGCGCTGGTTGCCCCGCTTGTCGTTGTCGACATGATGTTTTTCAGCGCCAATCTGCTCAAGCTGTTTGATGGGGCATGGGTGCCGCTTTTGTTCGGCATCGCCATGGTGGTGCTGATATGGACATGGCGCCGTGGCGTGGCGATTCTCATCAAAAAAACCAGGCGCATTGAGGTGCCGCTTCAGGATCTCATTCAAGGCCTCGAAAAGCGGCCGCCGCACATCGTCAAGGGCACGGCGGTGTTTCTGACCAGCGATCCCGACTTCGTGCCCACTGCGCTTCTACACAATCTGAAGCACAACAAGGTTCTTCACGAGCACAACGTCATCCTGACGATCGAAACCGCGCAAACACCCCGCGTCGATCCCGCCGAGCGCGTGCGCATGGAAAACATCAGCGAAAAATTCTCGGTCGTCACCCTCCGCTTCGGCTTCATGGAATCGCCGAATGTTCCGAAAGCTTTGGTGATCGCGCGCAAGCTTGGTTGGCAGTTCGATATCATGTCGACTTCGTTTTTTGTCTCGCGCCGGTCGCTAAAGGCGTCCGCGCACTCGGGAATGCCTGCTTGGCAGGATCGGCTATTCATTGCGCTGAGCCGGTCGGCCAACGATGCCATCGACTATTTCCAGATTCCGACCGGGCGCGTTGTCGAGGTAGGAACGCAGGTCATAATTTAACGGTTCGCCCCCGTCGTTATGCAATTTTGCATAACTGTGGCCTGAAATCAGGACGTGCCATGCGTTAAGCGCGGGACTATAAGCCCGGCGCTTTGCTTATGCGGTGAAGCGTTTCGAGGCTTTTATCCTATGACGAGTGACAGTGCAGTTTCTGCCGCGGCGACGCCGGCAGCGAACGGATTTGGCGAAACCCATTCCACGGCCGGCTTCAAGGCGTTGACGCTCGGCAGCATCGGGGTGGTCTATGGTGATATTGGCACCAGCCCGCTTTACGCGCTCCGTGAGGCGGTCGTTGCCTCCGGCGCGACAGGAAGCGCGGCGGGTCCGCAAGTGGTGCTGGGTGTCCTCTCGCTGATCTTGTGGGCGCTCATTGTCGTGGTGACGCTGAAATACGTCCTGATCCTGCTGCGGGCGGACAACCACGGCGAGGGCGGAATCCTGGCGCTGATGGCGCTGGCGCAGCGCGCCGCGAGCCGGCGCGGGGCAACTGTCGTGCTGCTCGGCATCATCGGCGGTGCGCTGTTCTATGGGGATGCCGTCATCACGCCGGCGCTGACGGTGCTGTCGGCGATCGAAGGTATCAAGCTGGCCACCTCGGCACTGGATCCGTATGTAGTGCCGATCACGGTGATTATTCTGCTGGCCTTGTTCGCAGTCCAGTCACGCGGGACGGCGCGCGTCGCCACTTTCTTCGGACCTATGATGTGTGTCTGGTTTGCGGTCATCGCCGCTGCGGGCATTCCACAAATCATGCAGCATCCTGAAGTCTGGCTGGCGTTCAATCCGCTCTACGCAACCACATTCATGATGCATCACGGCGTTGTCGGATTCATCACGCTTGGCGCCGTGTTTCTGGCGGTGACCGGTGCCGAGGCGCTCTATGCCGACCTCGGTCACTTCGGCAAGCGGCCGATTCAGACCGCGTGGCTCGCGATCGTGCTGCCGTCGCTTGTGCTGAATTATCTCGGACAAGGCGCGCTTCTGATTGCCCATCCGGAGGCGATCGAGAATCCGTTCTTCCTCTTGTTCCCTGCATGGTCGCTCGTTCCGGTCGTGGTCATGGCGACCGTCGCCTCGGTGATTGCAAGCCAAGCCGTCATTACCGGCGCCTATTCGCTGACGCGTCAGGCAATCCAGCTAGGACTGCTGCCGCGATTTGAAATTCGTCACACCTCGGAGGCGCATTCCGGCCAGATCTACATGCCCCGCGTCAATATGATGCTCGTCATCAGCGTTGTGCTGTTAGTGCTGATGTTCCGTTCGTCCAGCGCGCTGGCGTCCGCATACGGCATCTCCGTTACGGGAACGATGGTCGTCACCGCGATGATGGGATTTGTCGTCATCTGGAAGGTTTGGCGCTGGCCGGCGGTCGCAGCTGCCGCTCTGATTGCGCCCTTCCTGCTGCTTGATCTCACTTTCCTCGCGGCAAATTTGTTGAAGGTCTTCGATGGCGGCTGGGTGCCGCTGGCGCTTGGCGCGATCGTGATGCTGCTGATGTATACGTGGCGTCGCGGTAGCCGGCTTTTGTTCGAAAAATCCCGCAAGCTCGAATTTCCGCTGCTCGATCTGGTGACGATGCTGGAAAAACGGCCGCCGCAGCGTGTGCCTGGGACCGCTGTGTTTCTGACCAGCGACCCGAACTGCGCTCCGACCGCGCTGATGCATAGTCTGAAACATTACAAGGTGCTTCACGAGAAGAACGTTATTCTCACCATCGAGACCGCGCCGACGCCGCGGATCGAGACTGGCGACCGGGTGCGGCTGAAGGAGATCAGCGCTACATTTTCGCGCGTGACGCTCCGGTTCGGTTTCATGGAAAGTCCCAACGTCCCGAAATCGCTCGCCATCGCGCGAAAGCTCGGTTGGCAGTTCGATATCATGGCGACGTCGTTTTTTCTGTCGCGACGGTCGCTGAAACCATCCGCGCAGTCCGGAATGCCGCGCTGGCAGGATCGCCTGTTCATCGCGCTGAGCCGATCGGCCAACGATGCGACGGATTATTTCCAGATTCCGACCGGGCGCGTTGTCGAAGTGGGAACGCAAGTCATCATTTAGACAAGTCATCATTTAGAGTCTGGCGGCGCTTGATTTTATGGGCGCAAGGGGCGACCTTGCGCTGCCGGAGAGCGGACGAGCAGCGGGCGAACGCCCAATGCAAAGTGCAAGGGAGACTGCGTTGGCGGATCAGAGTTTTGTCGTTCACGATTTGTCGCCGGAAGAGGTGTCGAAAGGCATTGCCGACGGCCGCTACCTGCTGGTCGACGTGCGCGAGCCGAACGAGATCGCGGCGGAGGCTTTTCCGGACGCGGTCGTTGTCGCTCTGTCGGCCTTTGATCCTGCGGCGATTCCCGACCCGCAAGGCAAGCAGGTCGTGTTTGCCTGCCGCTCCGGCAAGCGCTCGGTGACTGCTTCGCTGGCGGCGCAGGAGGGAGGCCTTGCTTACGACAAGCATCTCGCCGGCGGGATTCTTGGATGGAAGGCGGCAGGATTGCCGACGCGGCCTGGCGGCTGAGAGTTGATGCTCTCGATGAACAAGGTCTTCGCCGACCTGCCGGTTACCATTTTCGAGACCATGTCGCAGCTTGCGCGTGATAACGATGCCATCAATCTCGGGCAGGGTTTCCCCGACGATCCGGGTCCGGAGGATATCCGGCGCGCGGCGGCAGACGCCGTTCTCGAGGGCTACAATCAATATCCATCGATGATGGGAATTCCGGAGTTGCGGCAGGCGATCGCCGCTCACTACCACCACTGGCATGGCCTCTCGGTCGATCCGGCGACCGAGGTTATGGTCACCTCTGGCGGCACGGAAGCGTTGACCAGCGCCATTCTTGCCATGGTCGAGCCTGGCGACGAGGTCATTGTTTTTCAGCCGGTCTACGACTCCTATCTCCCGATCATCAGACAGGCCGGCGGCATTCCGCGCTTGGTTCGTCTGGAGCCGCCGCACTGGCGGATCACGGAAGATGCGCTGCGCGGCGCTTTCACGCGCAAGACCAAGGCGGTGCTTTTCAACAATCCGCTCAATCCAGCCGCGGTGGTCTATCCGCGCGAGGATCTGGAGTTGCTGGCGCGGTTTTGCCAGGAGTTCGATGTGGTCGCGATCTGCGATGAGGTCTGGGAACATGTCGTCTTCGATGGCCGCGAGCATATTCCGCTGATCACCATTCCCGGTATGCGCGAACGCACTATCAAGATTGGCTCGGCCGGGAAGATATTTTCGCTCACCGGCTGGAAGATCGGCTTCGTCTGCGCTGCGCCGCCGCTGCTGCGGGTCACCGCGAAGGTGCATCAGTTTCTCACCTTCACGACGGCACCCAATCTTCAGGCTGCGGTTGCCTACGGCCTCACCAGGCCCGACGATTTCTTTTTCGAGATGCGCCGCGAGCTGACGCGACGCCGGGACCGTCTCACTCGTGGTCTTGAAGACATTGGATTTCCCGTACTGCCCTCACAGGGAACCTATTTTTTGACGGTGGACCTTGCGCCGCTCGGCCTCAATGAAACCGACCAGGCGTTCTGCAGGCGTATCGTGACGGACTATAAGGTCGCGGCGATCCCGGTTTCCGCGTTTTATGAACGGGATGCGATCACCTCGGTCGTGCGTTTCTGTTTCGCAAAGAAGGATGCCACGCTCGACAGCGCGCTGCAGCGCTTGTCCGACGCGATGCATGCTCTTTAGGACGATGCAAGCGATGATTCAAAATCGATACACATGGATATCTGTTATCGGCGCGTTCGCGCTAGGCCTGGGCGTGTTGTCGACACCGCGCGCCGATGCCGCCGCGCGAGTCGTCAATTTCTACAATTGGTCGAACTACATCGCGCCGGGCGTGCTCGAGGCCTTTACTAAGGAAACCGGAATCGAGGTGGTCTACGACACCTTCGACGCCAATGAGACGCTCGAAACGCGGCTCCTTGCCGGCAAGTCGGGATATGATGTCGTGGTGCCAACGGCATACTTCCTACAGCGTCAGATCGGCGCGAATACCTTTCGGAAATTAGACAAGTCGAAGCTGCCGAATCTGGCCTCCGCTTGGCCGGAGGTGGCGAAGAAGCTCGCAGTGTACGATCCCGACAATCGGTATGCCGCGAACTACATGTGGGGTACGACCGGCATCGGCTACAACGTCAAAGCGGTGCAGCGCATTCTTGGACCCGACGGCAAGATCGATAGTTGGAATATCATCTTCGATCCGAACAAGCTCGCAAAGTTCAAGGACTGCGGCATTCAGATGCTCGATTCCGCGGATGATATCTTGCCTGCGGCGCTCAACTTTCTGGGCCTCGATCCGAATTCGACAAAAAAGAACGATCTCGAACAGGCGGCGGCTCTCGTTAGTAAGATCAAGCCCTATGTCCGAAAATTTCATTCCTCGGAGTATTTGAACGGTCTTGCCACTGGCGAGATCTGCCTGGTCGTCGGCTGGTCCGGCGATATCAAGCAGGCCCGAAGCCGCGCGGCGGAGAGCCATAACGGTGTCGAGATCGGCTATGCGATTCCGAAAGAAGGCGCGCAGATGTTCTTCGACAATCTGGCCATTCCCACGGATGCCAAGAACGTCGCTGAAGCCTATGAATTGATCAATTATCTCTATCGACCTGACGTCGCGGCGAAGAATTCCGACTTCCTATCTTACGCCAATGGCAATTTGGCCAGCCAGAAGCTGATCGATTCGAAAATCTTCAATGACAAAACGATCTATCCGGACAAGGCCGTGATGAAACGGCTGTTCGTCATCACTTCGCGCGATCCTGCAACCCAACGTTCGATCAACAGACTCTGGTCGCACGCAAAGACAGGGTGGTAGCAGGACACTTTCTTGCGGCTAACCGGATTCCACCTTGCCGGAAAATGCTCTAGCGCCAGCGGCGGTGCAGCCACAGCCATTGATCGGGGTATTCGCGGATCCAGCCTTCGATCACCGAGGTGATGACCTGCATCGTTCCCTGCACGTCGATTTGCCCGTTTGCATCCCGCGCCGGTGTAATCTCGTCCGACAATTCGGCACGGAAGCGATGGTCCGGCAGGCGGATGATCCGCACGCCATGGATCGGGCATTCGATCTGCCGCAAGAGACGCGCTAGCGTGGGATTGGCCTTGGTCTTTCGCCCGAAGAACGTGACGTCGACGCCGTTGGTGAAATACTGGTCTACCAGCATGGCGACATGCTGACCGTTTTCCAGCGCTTGCGCTAATCTGAACGGGGCCTCGCGACCTGCCGGGATCAGCGTCCCCATATTGACAGAACGCAATTGTTCGATTGCGCGATCGGCCGATGCGATGTTCGGCCGGCGATATAAAATTGCCGCATTGAGCCCATGCGCGACGGCGGCGACCGCGGGTAGCTCCCAGTTGCCGAGGTGGCTTGCGAAAATCAGCGCCGGCTTGCCGTCGTCGCGTAGTCGCTCAAATAGCTTTCTGCTCTTTGGCTCGATTTCAACGCGGCCGTTTCCAAGACAGTCAGGATCAAGATCCCAGACGTGATCGAGATGAGCGAACTCCGCGCCGATCCGGCCAAGGTTGTCCCATACTCCGGTCAGAATCCTCTCGATTTCGTCTGATGACTTTTCGGGAAAGGCCGCGGTGAGGTTAGCGCGACCGATCTTCTGTTCGCGCAGCATCGGTCCGATCTTCTGCGTGATCCGGCCGAACAGATTTGCGGTTTTGATCGGATCGAAATAGCGCGTCGCTCGCAACAATCCGATCGTCAATGCGCCGATAGCGGCTCCACTCACGGGTTTGACCACGTCGCGCAGTCGGGCGCGGGTTTGAAGGAGGAGGGGGGGCATCAGAACTGGCCGTCACACCGGTTCGCGCGCCAGGATTAGCGACGCGTTCTGACCCCCGAATCCGAACGAGTTCGACATCACGGTGGTAATGCGCGCATCGCGAGCTGTATTGGGAACGACATCGAACGGGATCGCCGGGTCCGGTACGTCATAGTTGATGGTCGGCGGTATGCGTTGGTGCTCGAGCGTCAGGAGCGAAAACACCGCCTCGACGGCCCCCGCCGCCGAGAGGGTATGACCGACCATGGATTTGTTTGACGATACCGGGATCTGCCTGGCGCGCTCGCCGAAAACGCTTGAGATGCCGAGATATTCCATCTTGTCGTTTTCGGGCGTGCCGGTGCCGTGTGCATTGATGTAATCGATCTGCTCGGTGGTCACGCCGGCGTCTGCCAGCGCGTTGCGAACGCATCCGATGATCGGTTTGCCGTCGGGGCTCGAACGCGTGCGGTGGAAGGAATCGGCGAGCTCGCCGCATCCCGCCACGATGCCGAGGATTCTCGCGCCTCGCGCGGTCGCCGCCTCGAAGCTTTCGAGTACCAGCGCGCCTGCCCCCTCGGCCATCACGAAGCCGTCGCGGTTCTTGGAAAACGGCCGTACCGCGGCCTGCGGAGGATCGTTCTGGGTCGAGAGCGCCGACAGCAGTGAGAACCGGATCAGCGCTTCGGGATTGACCGAGCCATCGGTCGCGACGCACAGCGCTGCCTCGGCCTCGCCGCGGCGGATCGCTTCGACGCCGAGTTGAATTGCGGTTGCTCCCGATGCGCAGGCCGTCGATAGCGAGATGGGCGAGCCCTTGGTGCCGAAGGTGTCGGCGAGATGATCGGCAACGGAGCCGAACAGGAAGCGGCGGTGATACCGCTTGAACGCGCCGCCGCCGCTGACCCGCAGTATTTGATCGTAGTCGATCTCGGTATCCGAGCCGATGAGGCGGCCGAGTTCGTGACGCTGCGGCCATTCGAGTTCGACCGGGGCGACCGCGAGAAACAGCGGGCCCGGAAAATCGCCGGCGCTGCCGATATCAGCCTGGGCGATGGCTTCTTCGGTCGCGATATCCGCAAGCCGTTCCGAGAGATCGGTCGACGTGAACGGCTCGACCGGGACGAAATCGATGGTCCCCGCCATCGTGGTTCTCAGGCCGTCGGTCGGAAAACGTGTGATTGTCCTGATACCGGATTCACCCGCGCAAAGTCTGGCCCAGTTGTCGGTTTTGCCGGAGCCGAGAGACGTCACGACGCCCATGCCGGTAACCACGACGACGGGCCTGCCGGATTTGTCGCGCATTGCGGTCATGGTTCCCCCGTCGAATCCTTAAGTCGGCTCAGCCGATCGCCTCGACCAGCGCCATGCCTTCGCCGCGCCAGTGTCCGGCTCCGATCACGACAATCTGGGTCGGCGGCCTGGACATATCAATCTCCTCGCCCGATGGATGGGCAGGTGCGAACAACGCGCCGCGCGACAGCGATAACGCGGCGATGGCGAGACCCAGCGGAAACTGCGCTTCCATGGTGTGACCGAACATTGTTCCGGTCGCGCGGACCGGGATGTCCGGATGAGCACGGAGGAACGCACGCTCTTCCGACGTGACCGGCTCGGCGCCGGTGGCGCCCGTGATGATCGCGGTGGCATTCGTGCGGCCGCCAAGTTTCGACCACAGCGATTCCAACGTTGATGCGGTGTCGCCGGAGCTTTTGCGCCGTGAATGATCGGCGACGACATTGGTCAGGCGCGCAAACGGCTTGGCGCCGCGGGCCTCGGCATGGGGGCGGGATTCAATCACCAGAAAAGCGCCGCCTGACCCGAGCGCGAAACCGCTGTTGTGCTCGCGCGCCCATACCGGCGCGTATTCGTTTTTCAGGTTGAAGTCGCCGAACTCGTAGAGCAGCAGCATATCCTTGCGCTCGCCGTTATGGGCAGCGCCGACCAGAACGATGTCGCTTTGACCGGCTGCAATTCGTGCGAGCGCGATGCGCACCGCATCGACGCCGGCAGCCTCTTCGCCCATGAATGTGCGCGACGAGCCGGTAACGCCGTGGACGATGGCAATGTTGCCGGCGAGAAGATTGGATAGTTGCGCCAGGAAAAGTGTCGGCCGCAGGTCGTTCATCAGCCGTTCGTTGAGAAAGCCGGGAGCGGAGTTGCCCTTTGCCTCGGCGTTCAGAATTCCGGAGTCGACGACAAGGTCGCGTTCGCCGCCACCCGCGGCGACGATCATGTCCATCCGCCCCAGTATATCCGTGTTGCCTTTGACACCGGCGGAATCGAGCGCCAGTCCAGCGGCGTATGTGCCGATGCGCTGCCAGGCTTCCATCTGGCGCTGGTCGCCTTTTTTTGGAATCTGCGCGTCGAAGCTGACGGGCGCCAGCGGATGAACGATGTGGGGCGCGAAGCTCTTCTCATCGGCGTTGATACGCCGTTGATTCAGCGCGTCCCAATGCGCATCAAGGCCCTCGCCGAGTGACGTGGCAAGCCCGATGCCGGTGATCCAGGCTTCAATCGGTGCTGAACGCGATGATATCTCAGCCATGCGCAATCATCTGTTGCGGGAATCCGATGCGGCCGGCCATGGTCTCCATGTAGCCACGCAAGTCGTCATTGGGAAAAGGCACCTGACGGAACGTCAGCGTCGCATTGCATTTCGGCTTTCCGCCGACGCTGACTTTCGCACTGGTGATGGTGAAACCGGAGCCTTCGTGAACGACGGCTGCCTCGATCGTCAACAATTCGCCAGGTGTCACGAACGTCCTCATCTTGGCTTCCTTAACCGCGGCCAGAAAGGGCATTCGCTCGAATTTGGTCAGCGCGATCAACAGCCAGCCGGAGGCTTGCGCCATCGACTCGATCAGAAGCACGCCGGGCATCAGGGGATGCCCCGGAAAGTGTCCCTCGAAGATGGTGCTTTCCCGGGGAACCTGCGCTTCGACGGTTATCGATCGCTCTTCCGTCCTTAGGTCGGTGATGCGATCGATCAAATGGAAATATTCGAGGTGCATGACCGCGTGATTACGCGCCCTTGGCGGCGACCAACTCGTCGATGCGCGCGCTGAGGTTTTTCAGGACGAAGTATTGTTCGGTAGTCGCCTTACCGTCGTTGACTTCCTGGGTCCATTTCTCCAACGGGAGCTTGATTCCGAAAGCCTTGTCGATCGCAAAAGCAATATCGAGGAAGTCCAGACTGTCGATCCCCAAATCATCAATGGCATGGCTCTCGGGCGTAATTGTATCGCGTGGGATGTCGCAGGTTTCCGCAATAATGGTGGCGACCTGATCGAATGTGGAAGACATCGCTAAGCCTTTGATACATTGAAGAGTAGGTACGCCACATAGGCGTACGACGCCGACGCCGTCCCCGCAAGGTCCGGTCCTTCGTGCCGAGCCCATATATCGGAGCGCTGTCCCGAGTTCAATGGTGGCGGGCATTGGATGACGCCGTATTCCATAGCCGAATCAGTATGTTTCCTATCGTTGCCGTGTCTACGGTGGGGGTGTTGAGATGTGTGCACAACCCCGGAGCCCCATCTGGGCGCAATCCTGAATGTTGCGCAGATCGGCGATGTTCTTGGCCAACCACAGCCCGATGGCGATCAAGGCAATCGTGAAAGCCATTGCGGCCGCGTTTGCCAGCATCCGGTGGCTGAAGTCGTCGGGTTGGTCGCGAGAAGGTCGACGCGGCGACGCATCGTCAGCCTTGTCCGGCGAGCGGGCGTCTGCGGCATTCCCCGCCGGGGGGCGGTGCCTCGGCAATCCTGCACGGCCACGCGGCCGGAACTGGAGCACCACGTGCTCTTCCTCCGACACCCTGGGCCGCTGTTTTCTCATCGGTGCTTGGTCCACAAGCTCCGATATATTTTATCACGTCGCGTCCGATCCTGACACAGAAAGTCGTCTTGGCCGCGGCTGAAAACCAAGGAACCAGACGCTCCCGCTGTAGCCGCTGGCTGCTCCTGTTTAGGCAACCTCCCATCAGAAAAAGCCCGTCGTTCGGGTGCATGTTGGTGACGGCGTCGCGAAGGGCGCGGCGATGTCGCTACACGTTCTACCGCAACGGCCTTTTCAGTAGCGAGAAGCGGTCGGGATCATGGCTGAGAGACGGTTGCAGCATCGGCGCGTCCAGCGGGCGTAACGCGGGTCGTTCCATGGGGGCGGGATCATGGGGCGCATCGCGATGCGAGGTCGCGCCGCGCCAGCGCTCCAGAACGGCATCCACGAACTGCATATCCTGGCCGCGACTGGCCGACGGCACCGTCGAGATCTTGGCTTCGCTGCGGGGCAACTGGTGCGCCGGGACTTCCTTGAAGCGCAGCCGGGTGGGAAGCGCGACGCCTTCGCCGAAAGCCAGCACCTCGCGGGTTCCGAGCGACGGCACGAACGAGAGCAGGTTAGCAGCCGCATCCGAGACCGCCGAACGCAAGAGCGACTGGTCGCGGTCGTTGGCAAGACGCATCGTGAATAGCGTGTTGCACTGGGAAATGATGGTGGCGTCGAGTTCGGCCGGGCGCTGCGTGACCAGACCAAGATAAACGCCGTATTTGCGGCCTTCCTTGGCGATACGGGAGATCGCCTTGCGCGTGGGGCCGAAGCCGATACTTCGGTCGGCCGACGCATAGCGGTGCGCTTCCTCGCAAACGAACAGCAGCGGCGAGACGCCATCGCTCCATAGACCGAAGTCAAACGCCATGCGGCAGAGAACCGACACCACGGAGTCAACGACCTCGGCGGGAAAGCCGGCAAGCTGCATGATCGTCATTTGCTTGCCGTTGGCAGGCAGACGGAACAACAGGCTGACAACCTCGGCCATGGTGTCGCCGCCGACGTTGGCGTTGTCGAACATGAAGGCATAGCGAGGATCGTTGCGTACGGTTTCGATGCGCGAGATGAGCTTGTGGTAGACGATACGCGACGAGCGATTTTCCAGTCTGCCCATGCGCTCGTCGATCAACGACATCATGTCGACCAGTCGATAAGGCACCGGCGTGTCGGCCGTGAAGCCGACGCTCTTGGGATCGATACGTTTGAGGCTGGCACGATCTGCGTGCTGATACTGCGTATAGATTCCCTTCGCAATCGGGATCACCTCCGCAAGAACATCGAGCTCTTCCGGCACGCCGGGTCGGCCTCCAAACAGAACGTCGACGATTTCCTCGAAGTTGAACAGCCAGAACGGCAATTTCAGATTGCGCGGGTTCAGCACGAGGGCGTGATCGCCGAAACAGCGGCCGTACTCATTGTGTACGTCGAGCAGGAAGATGCGGAGATCGGGGCGCGATCTCACGATCTCGTTGATGAGCAGCGAAACGCCGCTCGACTTGCCGACGCCGGTCGAGCCAAGCACGGCGAAGTGCTTGCTGAGCATTTCTTCGACGTCGACAAAGGCTTTGACGGATTGATCTTGCTGCAACGTACCGACATCGATCTGATCCGCTCCGTTGGGCGCGTAAATGGTCCGGAGCTCCTGATTGGTGATCAGGTCCGCTAGATCATCGATCGCCGGATAGTTGGTGACGCCGCGCTGGAAACGCGGGCGGGGACCGGAGCTGTCAAGGATTTCGCCAAGCAGATCGACCGAGGCGCTTGCCATGAACTCATCAGAGGGCAGATTCTCGCAGGAGACCTCCGTAATCATCGCAACGATCGTGGAGGTCATGCTGCGCAGGCTGATGAACCGGCCGACGGTCGCGCGGGTCGCTGCCGGCGACATGCGGCCGGTCCTCAAAATACCCACGCGCGCCTGTGATCCCCGTACGGAAATGACACGTCCGAAGGAGCTTGCGGTAGTCGAATGAAGCATTTTTCTGATCACATTTCTTGTGTCGTGTGCTGCTGCAGCTTCAATGCTCGCATGGGTTATTGCAAAAAACTGTTAAGCCGAAGGTATCGATCACGTCCCCAGATCTGCCATGCGCGGCGACTGTCTCAATCGGGCGCGACCTGTTTTTCTTCTTGCTGTTTTTATTGCGAAATTCGGCAGTGAGGGCGGCAGGCGGCGCCCTGGGCTCTGGGACTTAAAGGTTCGTTTACCTTGAAGGTGGTGCCGATAGAATCCCAGCGCGGGCACATCCTCGCCGCGCGGATCGATCTGTGCCGCTCGGAGCTATCGCGCCGCGACGAACGGGATTCAATCCCGGTTGGGTAACTGGCTGGGGAACTAGGATTCGAACCTAGACAAACAGAGTCAGAGTCTGTTGTGCTACCGTTACACCATTCCCCAATTAAGCGATTGTTTTAACTTTCTTTTTTCGGAAAGTTTTGCAGTGTCGCTTAAAAGTTTTGCAAGCCCGACTATTTGCTCGCGTGATATAGCCGCCTCAATGTTCGTGGTCTAGCCCATAGGGCGGAAAGAGACGCCACTATTACCACAGCACGAGAGGGGTAGGGACACCCTTCAGATGGGCTCTCTATTTACGATTAATTGCAGCCGTTTCTGACCGTCGGCACCGACCCCCATTTGATCGCGGAAGTACATGTAATGCTCGACGTTCTGCCGTGACATGCCGTTGGCGATCGCCTTGCTCGGTGCGCGCCAGGATGCCGGTGCCACGCAGGCCGTGAATCGTCGGATGGTCGGCGTCGTCGGGTCAGGCGTGTATGGTCGAGCCCTTCGGCGAGTAGAGGTAGAGATCATCCTGGAAACGCTCGATTGGCTTTAGTCAGCGCGTGTTCGTGAATCCTCGCGCGGACGGTCGAGCCAATCGGGGCGCACCGCCATTTCATCGACTCGCAAATGTCACGTTTTCGGGGCCATCATGTCGACACCGTATTGCAGGTATGCCGATTTTGCACTGCGCAGGACTTCGAACTCCTGTTATGCGTTTGCCGGGCTTTAGCCGAAAGGCGACGAGATTCCAGCTCTTTTTCTAGAAGCTATCACGTGCCTGTGATCGGCCGCCTTCGGACTGGTAACAGACAGTCAAGGTTAGCTGGTAAAACAAAGGCCGCTACGGAGCGCACATGTCAATCGCGAATGACAACAATTTTCCGAAGAGACTGAATAACAGCCCGGCCGGTTGGGCTATGGCATCCGCGGTCGTCGTGCTGATGGCGAGCCTCGTGTATCTCACGAACGGGCGCAGCGGCCATGCGACGCCTCACGGGCACGAGCAGCATGCCGCTGTTCACTTTCAGCTGCACAGATGAGCTTGAGCCGCACGGCCCTCGCGGACGCTGACGGCTCTCTCTCTCTCTCTCTACCAACCTCTTTACGGCACAATATTGCTCGTTCCCGGCTTGGCGTATTTGATATTCTCGCCGCCGCCCTTCGCTAACGCATCCACGCGTCGCACGCTGGCGGCTGGAGCTTGACTGTCTGACAGACATAAAGACAGACGTGTACAGTGAAATTATGCATCCACCGCTCCGGAGAAATCCGCGGGCGGTTTTTTGTTGGGACAACACAGTGAATGCTGATTTATCGAAGCTCGATCACCCAAATAACACCGGGCAAGCGGGATGGAGTCTGCCGATCTTTGGTCAAGCTTTGGCGGGATAGAGTGTTTATTTTCGTCCAAAGGGTAACTTGATGTCGAAGCGCGTAACCAAGGCTAAACCTTGCAGAGATCGAGAAAAGCTCGGAATCTTACGGGTCAAGGATCATCGTAAAATCGAGGAACGTCTTCTCAGATTGCTTGATCGATACGGGGCATCGCCAGAGACGGATAAGCGTTGGCTGGATATTGGACGATCCTGCATTGAACAGGGGTTTATGGCGATAAACCGGGCTGTTTTCGAGCAAAAGCGAACTGAGTTGCCGGAAGACTGATCGGCCGATCTTAAGGCTAGGAATGTGGCGTCTCGATCCGGCAAGGCCAACTCTCGGCAAACGGGTCCGGGGCCGGAATGGATTTCGGTCGGCCGGCACGGGGTTGCGGCCATGGCCCGCGCGCTATTCGGCCGCTTCCTTGATCGAGTTGTGTCCCGATAGGTTACGACCGCCACGGCTCCAGCGGGACAGCCAGTTGGAGAACTGATCAAGATAGAGATAGACGACCGGCGTGGTGAAAAGCGTCAACGCCTGACTGACCAGAAGCCCGCCGACCATCGCATAGCCGAGCGGTTGACGAATCTCCGATCCAGTTCCGGTGCCCAACATCAGCGGCACGCCGCCGAGCATCGCGGCCATGGTCGTCATCATGATGGGCCGGAAGCGGAGCAGAGCGGCCTTGCGGATGGACTCTTCCGGTGACAAATGCTCCTCGCGCTCGGCCGCGATCGCGAAGTCAACCATCATGATGCCGTTCTTCTTGACGATGCCGATCAGCAGGATGATCCCGATCAGTGCGATCAGGCTGAAGTCGTAGCCGAACAGCATCAGCGTCGCGAGCGCGCCGACACCCGCCGACGGCAGCGTCGACAGGATCGTGATCGGATGGATGTAGCTTTCGTAAAGAATGCCAAGGATCAAATATACGACGATGAGCGCGGCCAGGATGAGCAGCGGAACGGTGCCGAGCGACTGCTGAAACGCTTGCGCGGTGCCCTGGAAGCTGCCGTTGAGGGTGGCGGGCGTACCGAGTTCTCGCATTGCATTCTGTATCGCGTCGGTTGCTTGTCCCAGCGCCACGCCTTGCGCGAGGTTGAAGCTGATGGTGATGGCGGGGAACTGGCCCTGATGGCTGATCGATAGTGGCCGCACCGGCACTGTCGTCCACTTGGCGAAAACCGAGAGTGGGACCTGTTCGCCGGTGAGCGGCGACTTGACGTAAATCTTGTCCAGCGTGTCGACCTTGCCCTGCAAGTCGGGAAGGATTTCGAGAATCACGCGATAGGTGTTGAGCTGCGTGAAGTATTGCGCGACCTGCCGCTGTCCGAAGGCGTCGTAGAGCGTATCGTCGATGAGCTGCGGTGTGACACCGTAGCGGGACGCCGCGTCGCGGTCGATTGTGAACGTTAGCGTGGTGCCGTTGGTCTGTTGGTCGGTGGCGACATCGCGCAGTTGCGGCAGCGTCTGCAGCTTCTTCAGAACCTTCGGCGCCCAGGCATTCAGCTCGTCGAGATCGGCGTCCTGAAGCGTATATTCGAATTGGGTGCGGGTCGCGCGGCCGCCGAGCCGGACGTCCTGCGAGGCCTGAAGAAACTGTCGCGCGCCTTCCACCTGCTCGAGCTTCGGCCGTAGCCGCTCGATCACTTGCTGCGCCGACGCATCGCGCTCCTCCCGCGGCTTCAGCGTGACGTACATGCGGCCGTTGTTGAGTGCGCTGCCGCCGCCGCCGATGAACATGGCGATGCTGTGCACGGCGGGATCGGCCAGCACGATCCCGCCGAGCTCCTCCTGCTTCTTCTTCATTTCCGCGAACGAGATGTCCTGCGCGGCCTCGGAGGTGCCGAGGATCATGCCGTTGTCCTGCTGCGGGAAAAACCCCTTCGGGATGATCACGAACAGGTAGATCGAGAGGCCGAGCGTCACGAAGAACACGAGAAGCGTGGTGCGTCGCCAGCGCAGCACGAGATCGAGACCGCGGCGATAGGCATTGAGCAGCGCATCGAAACCGCGCTCGCTGAATTGGTAGAGCCGACCGTGCTTCACGCTGTCATGACTGCGCAGGAAACGCGACGCCATCATTGGGGTCAGCGTCAGCGATACGACGAGCGACACGAAAATCGCCATTGCCAGCGTCACCGCGAATTCACGAAACAGCCGCCCGATGATGCCGCCCATCAGCAGCAGCGGAATCAGCACGGCAATCAGCGAAATGCTGATCGACATGATGGTGAAGCCGATCTCGCCCGCGCCTTTCAACGCCGCCGCCATCGACTTTTCGCCCTGTTCGATATAGCGGCTGATGTTTTCCAGCACGACGATAGCGTCGTCGACGACAAAGCCGACCGAGATCGTCAGCGCCATCAGCGACAGGTTGTCGAGCGAATAGCCGAATGGCCACATCAGGGCGCATGCGCCGAGCAGCGCCAGCGGAACGGTGACGCTCGGGATGATGGTCGCCCAGAAGTTGCGCAAGAAAAGGAAGATCACCATGATGACGAGGCAGATGGTGATGAGCAGGGTGATCTGAACGTCTTCGATTGCGGCGCGAATGGTGGTGGTGCGGTCGCTGATGATCTTGATCTTGATCGCAGGCGGGATCGCCGCGATCAGTCTGGGCAACTCCGCTTTGATCCTGTCGACGGTGTCGATGACGTTGGCGCCCGGTTGCTTGAAAATGATGAGGAATACGCCGCGCTTGCCGTTCGCCCACGCTGCCTGCTTGTTGTCCTCGGGGCCTGTCACCGCCCGGCCGATGTCGCGCACGCGCAGCGGCGCTCCATTGCGATAGGCGATGATCACGTCGTTCCAATCCTTCGACGCGGTCAGCTGATCGTTGGCATAGATGGTGTAGCTGCGCGTTCCGCCGTCGATGCTGCCTTTGGGAGCGTTGACAGTCGTCAGGGTGATCTGGCTGCGGATGTCCTCGAGCGACAGGCCCTTGGCCACGAGCTTCGCCGGATCGATCTGGATGCGGATCGCCGGTTTCTGCTGGCCGCCAACGAAGACCTGCGCGACGCCGGAAATCTGGCTGATCTGCTGCGCCATCTGGGCGTCTGTGTCGTCGCTCACCGTCGTCAGGGGCAGGGTGTCGGATGTCGCCGACAGCAACATGATGGGCGAGTCGGCGGGATTGACCTTGCGGTAGGTCGGCGGACTCGGAAGGTTCTTCGGCAACTGGCCGCTGGTGGCGTTGATTGCGCCCTGAATGTCGTTGGCCGCGCCGTCGATGTTGCGGTTGAGATCGAACTGGATCGTGATCGACGTCGACCCGATCGAACTGGTCGATGTCATCTGCGCGATGCCGGGAATCTGCGCCATTTGCCGCTCGAGCGGCTGCGCCACCGACGACGCCATGGTTTCGGGACTTGCGCCGGGCAGGTTCGCCTGGACCTGGATCGTGGGGAAATCGACCTGCGGCAACGGCGCGACCGGAAGCAGCGGGAAGGCTACCAGACCGACAAACAGAATGCCCGCCATCAGCAACGATGTTCCGATGGGATAGCGAATAAACGGCGCAGAAATGCTGTCGTTCATCCTAGTCGCCCGATGACTCGGAGCTCGCGAGTGTCGCCGTCACGACCGATCCTGGTTGAACCCGATACTGTCCGGCGACAATAACACGCTCTCCCGGAGCGAGCCCTTTTTCGATGATGGTTTCGCCGTCGATCGACTTGCCAACCTTGATCTTGCGAAACTCAGCTTTGTTGTCTTCCTTGACTACGTAAGCATAAAGTCCGTCGGTTCCATGCTTGACCGCGTCATCGGGAGCCACGACGGCATCCTTCGTAGTGGACACTAGCAGACGGGTCGAGACCGATTGCCCGGGCCACAGGATATGATCCTTGTTCTCGAAAACCGCCTTGAGGCGGATAGTCCCGCTCGCGGTGTCGACCTGATTGTTAATTAGCGTCAGCGTTCCTTCGGAAAGCATCCTCTTGCCGTCGGGTGAGTACGCGACCGTCTTCGGCGAACCGGCCGCGATGGCATCCTTGATTTGCGGCAGTTGATCTTCCGGCGCGGTAAAAATCACGGCGATCGGCTCGATCTGCGCGATGGTGACGATGCCGGTCTGGGTTGAGGCATTGACGATGTTGCCCCGATCGACAAGACGGAAACCGGTGACGCCCGCAATCGGCGCACGGATGCCGGTGTAGTCAAGCTGGGTCTGTGCATTGGCAATCGCGGCTTCGTCCGCAGCGATCTGTGCGGTGAGTTGCTGCACCATCGAACGCTGAGTGTCGGTCTGCTTCCGCGTCGCGAATTCGCCGAGCTTGGTATAGCGCTGCAGGTCGAGTTCGGCATTGGCCAGATTGGCTTCATCTTGCGCTTTCTTGGCCTTGGCCTGGTCGAGCGCGGCCCGGTACGACCGCGGATCGACCATGGCGAGCAGGTCGTTCTTTTCGACCAGCTCGCCCTCCTTGAAGGCGATCCGGTCGATCTGACCATCGACACGCGTGCGGACCACGACGGTGTTGAATCCCTGCACGGTTCCAAGTCCGGTCAGATAGATTGGAAAATCACCTTTGCGTACGGTTGCGATCCTGACCGGAACCGGCGGAACCTGTGCAGCGTTGCTGGTAGGCTCGTTGTGCTTTCCCACGCCGTGGTGCCACAGCGCGTAGCCGCCCATCACAGCGATCACCGCGACGAGGGACGTCCAACCGACAATTCGCGACCGGGACATGATGCTCGCGCCTTGGAGTTTAGAGGCTTTCAAAAATACTCGCGCCGCCGTGGTATATCCATGCGTATTGCGTGTAAACACACCATCCCTTGAAGTTCTGAGCAATCAGAACGCTTTGGACGCTGTCGACCTACGCGAGGGCGCGCCAACCTTGAAGGTGGTGGCGCCCGTGTTCCGTCTTTTTTCTGATAGCGGAGCATGGTAGGAGTGCCCGTACACGCAGCCTGTTTTTTCGATCTGGACGGCGCTACAGAGCCTTGTCGAACGCTTTGGGCTGATGATCCCTGAAATGGTAAATTGGTCGGCATCTATGATCTTGTTTTCTGTTGAGCCGAGATGTGAACGCAGTGATGTTTAGAGCGTCGCTGAGGACGATTTCGCTTGCGGTCACGCTGACTGTCTTGTCGCTGGTTTCCCCCGCGATTGCGCAGCAGACCAGTGCGCCGCATCCGACGGCACCATCCGCGCAGACGCCGGCATTGTCTGCGCCGGCAACGACGGTTCATGCGCCCTCGTCGGTCTCCAGCGCATCGGGACCGTCTTCCATTGAGGCCGCGCCGTCCCCCGCCGGTGACGCCGGCGCTAACCTGCTGGAGCAGGCGTCACCTCACGACCTGTCTCCGTGGTCGATGTTTATGTCGGCCGATATTGTGGTCAAGCTGGTGATGATCGGTCTTGCGTTTGCCTCGCTGGTGACGTGGACGATCTGCATCGCGAAAATGGTGGAGCTGTCGCTGGCGCGGCGCAAACTGGGCGCGGCGCTGACGGAGGTCAGCGAGTCACGCTCGCTGGCGGAAGCGCAGCTGGCGCTTGGCGCAAAGGATGGCGTGCTGGCGTCGTTGCTGGCGTCGGCGATGCACGAGGCGCGGCTGTCGGCCGGAATTTCCAGCGACGCCGGCATCAAGGAGAGAGCGGCGTCGAACTTCGCTGAAATCGTCCGCGCTGAATCCCGCCACATCCGGCTCGGCATGGGGCTGCTTGCGACGATCGGCGCGACGTCCCCGTTCGTTGGTCTGTTCGGCACCGTATGGGGCATCATGAACAGCTTCATCGGGATTTCGAAGTCGCAGACCACGAACCTCGCGGTGGTGGCGCCTGGTATCGCCGAGGCCCTGCTCGCGACGGCGCTCGGTCTGGTCGCGGCGATTCCCGCGGTCATCATCTACAATCACTTCGCACGCTTGACGAAAGGCTACGTCGAGCTGGTCAGCCGCGCATCGGGATCGGCCGGCCGGTTGCTGTCGCGCGATCTTGATCGCACGCATGTCGGTTCGATCGGCGGGGCGCGGTCGCGCGCGGCGGAGTAGGCGATGGGCGCATCGATTGCAGAAGGCGGCCTCGACGACGACGAGGATTACGCTGAAGCGCACGAGATCAACGTCACGCCGTTCATCGACGTCATTCTGGTTCTTCTGATCATCTTCATGGTGGCGGCGCCGCTGTCGACCGTCGATCTTCCGGTCAACCTGCCGACGTCGAGTGCGACACCGCAGAAGAAGCCTGACAAGCCGACCTATGTCAGCATCAAGGCCGATCTTGCCGTCGCCATCGGCGAGACCATGGTCAAGCGCGTCGATCTGGTGCGGACGCTGGACAGCACGCCGAACATAACCAAGGACAGTTTCATCTTTCTGCGGGCAGACCGCGCGGTGCCTTACGGCGACCTGATGGACGTGCTGGAGATCCTGCGCGTGGGCGGCTTCACGAAAATCAAGCTGGTTGCGCTCGAGGGTGTTCCGGACGCCCAGTCCGTTCCGGCCGCGGCTAGCGCAAAGCCCTGACCATGTCTGAGATCATCGCAGAGCCACCGCCGTCCCGCCGTCTTTGGGCTTTGTCAGCGGCTGCCGCGCTCGTGATCCATCTCGGTTGCGTGGCGCTGGCGGTGGCTCACATGCAAACCGATGAGTCGGACGATGATCTCGGCGCGCCGGCGATCGAGATCGGACTCGATCTGTCCTCGCCGCATCGGGAGGCGACCGACCTTCCGCCCGGACCGGACACCGACGCATCCGTCGCCTCGCCCGCGCTTGCCGAGCAGAAGGCGGTCGAGAAGGAAACCGATCTGCCCAAGGACACGCCGACGGAGACCGCTGAACCGGATCGGATCGTCACCGAGACCGACTCAAAAAAGCCGGTCGATGACGACCCCGAAAAGGCTGCGAAGCCGACGACGGCCTCGCAGGAATCGGCGGCCTCTGAAGCGACCGCGATGCCGAGCGTTGAGAATGCCCAGGAATCGGAGCGTTCGGTCGCGCCGCAGCAAGGCACCGGCGCAAGCGCGCGCCGAATCCTGGCCACCTGGCAGAAGGAATTGGTGGCTCATCTCGACAAGCACAAGCGCTATCCGCCTGAACACATCCAGAAAAACGTCGAGATTCTCGTCAACTTCGTGCTCGATCGCCTCGGCCATGTCGTGTCGGCCACCATCGTGAAGGGATCGGGTGATCCGGTCTTCGACAACGCCGCACTTGCCATGATGCACCGGTCCGATCCGGTGCCGCCACCCCCGCCGCTGATAGCGGACGAAGGATTGAGCTTCACGCTGCCCGTCGTCTTCCGCTTCAAAGGAAAAGGATAAGGCGGCGATCGCTGGCGTCTGCGTCACAGCCAGCCGGATCGCGATGCACAGTCGCTATCATTGCAGAAGAAAATACCGGATACCGACGTAAATCAGCGCAAGACAGATGAAGATCAGCGCAACCGGCACGCGCGGCCGTGTGTTCGCCGCGGAATTGGCCGCCGGCAGTGGTTGCGGAGCGGGCCGTTTGAAGGCCATGACATTGCTGGTATCGATGATCGGGTCTTTTGGCATCGACTTGATGTCGGGCGCCGTTCCGGTGCCGCCCATGTCGACATAATAAGCCTTGTAAATCAGGTCGATGGTTGCCTCGCTCGCCTCTGCCTCCGGCATCGTTTCGACCAAACCCTTGTAGCTCGAAAGGAATGTCAGGGCTTCGGCCGGAAGTGACGAAGAGCCATTCAGCTTCACCATCATTTTCCAGGTTGCGAAGTCGGCGCGTGCCTTGGTGTCGGCACGTCTTGCAATCATTTTGTCCTGTGCTTTGATCAATTGACTACGCCCCTTGCAACGCTCTTTTATTATATATTCCCGGTGACCAGCAAAAGAAGCTGTATCACATAACCGGTGACTGTTTTCACGATGGTGGAGATCAGGTCAAGATTGAGACCGAGCTGGTTGCCGAGCACCGGAAGCAGCAGGAGGGCCCCAATCAGTATCAGCATCCCGTAGGGTTCCAGGCGGGAGAGCGGGGCAGCCAGAACGTTTGGCAGCAGGCCGACCGCGACCCGTCCGCCGTCGAGTGGTGGGATCGGCAGCATGTTGAAGACCGCGAGAACGACGTTGATGATCAACGCATTCTTCAGATTGTCGGCCACCCATTGTGCGCTGTTGCCGGGAACCAGGCCGAGCCCGTGAAATGCCGATGCCGCGACGAGAGCCAGCAGGATGTTGGTGGCGGGTCCGGCAAGCGCCACCCAGACCATGTCCATGCGGGGGTGGTTCAAGTTTCGGAAATTTACCGGAACCGGTTTTGCGTAGCCGAACAGGAAAGGCGCGTGCGACAGCAACAGAATGCCCGGCAATATCACGGTACCGAAGGGATCAATGTGCCTGAGCGGGTTAAAGCTGACGCGGCCGAGCTTCCAGGCGGTGTTATCGCCGAGCCGGTACGCGACGAATCCGTGCGCCGCCTCGTGAAAGGTGATGGCGATAACCAGCGGCAGCACCCAGACCGACAGCGTGTAGAGTGAAATGCCCGACAATCGACGACCTCGTTCGGGTGCGACTGGAACGAACCCTATCATAGGTCGCCAGGGCTATGACAGAGAGGTCAGGGGGCATGGAGGGGTGTATCTCTCCGACCAAACGGGATATGTCTGTGAAGAGTGACTGGTTCAAGCGCTCGCTTGGCGGCTTTGCCGGGCAATGAAGCAACGTTTAATCACAACACCTAAGCGTCTTTCAGATAGTAATTCGCTTGCTTGCCGAGCGCGATGCGACGCAGGATTCGCCGCATCGTCATCGAGGTTCGCAACGGGCGGACCGCCGTCGTCCCCGCTCGATAGAACGCCAACTTCACGCCATCGAATGCAGGCTGAATGCCCGGCGGTTTTTGTGGCCAGCCGAGACCGCGCAGCATCGAATTGAGGAAGTGCAGGTCGTTGGCGCGGCGGACCTCGCGCGTTTTCCAGGTAATGGCCATCGAAATCGAGTGCGATCCCGCGGTGCGTACCCAATGCGGCCATTGATAAGGCACGAAACAGCCGTCACCGCCGAACATGTGGAATTCGATCCCGCGCGGTGCGAAGCTCTCATCATATTTCAGATTGCGGTGTTTCGTCATTGAACGCTCGATCTCGTCATCCGATACGAGGCAGCGGTCCGTGTTGTCGTAAATCGTGAAGAATTTTTCGCCGTGGATTTGGACGAAGAAGTTGTCCTCGCTGTCGAGATGAAACGGCGTCGTCGAATTCGGTGATGAGACGAACAGAAAGCCCTCGATCTGTTCAAATCCGGCGTCGCTCAAGCTGTCGAAGCCGCGCGCGCGCGCGACCGATAGCAGTGCGTCCTCGATCAAGCGGCGATACTCCGGCGCGTTTTCCACGCGTTTCAATACCATCCAGGCACCGGCGGTTTCGATCCGCTTCACCACATCGACCGGATCGAGGTCTACCGTCGGGATCGCATCGGGATCCTGGCTGATTGCGACGTTGCCGGAATTGTATTCGATCAGGTCACGCGGCAGCTCGGCAGCCAGTTGCGCGATGCGCGGTAGCGTCAATAGCGGATGTCCCACAAGCTTGTGCCGGATCGCGAAGGGCTTGAGTGGGAAGTCGCGTCGAAGCGCATCGTTGGCCGCGGTGATGACCGGCACATGTGCGGAAGCATTCATGCTTTTTTCTCTTGACGTTCGCGGAGGATGTTGACGACGCGGCGTGCGGGCTCGCGTAGTAGCCGGCGCAGCGAGATCGCCGCTTTTGTGAGCGGAACGGCGGGATCGCCGCGGCGAAGCGGGATCAGCACATCGCCGATCGCAAGCCGCCCGCGCCAGATTGGGTCGATCATCGGATGACCCGGATTTGCGGTGGAATCCGCCAGGGTGATCGCGGGGTCGGCGCAGAGATGGCGCGTGAGATCGAGCGTCAACTGCACGCCGGGTGAAAATTTCGCGAAACGTTCGTCAACGCCGAGCTTGAAATAGAATGCGCGGTCCTGGTGGCGCAGCACGACCGCCGCTGCCACAGGCGTCGGACCGGCGTGCAGGGTTACGATTTCACACTGGCCTCGCTTGGCGAGTGCCGGCGCGGCGCGGCGGATGAAGGCTGCATCGCCGCTATGCTGGATCAATGCGGTCCCTCGCTGTGCCTTCCAGCCGCTGGCCTCCAGCGCGAGGAAGGTCTCAAGCGCTCGCGCGACGTCGGCGGTAGAGCGTGCGACCTGAAATGACACTTGGCCATGCTCCGCAAGACGATTGCGCTGGCGCCGCAGCTCCTTGAGCTTCTTGACGCCCAGCGCCTCGCGCAGCAGTTCTTCCGCCTCGCGGGTGGCGTCGAGGCAGGCGCGCACATGGCCATGCAGCCTATGCGGCTTGAGGCCGTCGTGTTCGAGGGCTGTCGTGATGGCTTTCATGGCGGCGCCGTCGAGCGCGATGTTGCGCAGAATCAGCGCGCGTTGGCCGAGGGCACGTGCCTCGCGCAGCAGCGCTGCTGCGGCTTGATTCGCGAGGCCGTGGTCGAGCAGCGGTGTGCAAAGCGTTCCGTAAGGATCGGCGCTGACCAGAACGGGAAGTGGAATCCGGTAGGCTCGCCAGGCGGAGATAACAGGGATCAGGCCGATGAGAGTCTCCGAGCCCGATTTGCCAGATAAAAGGTCCGAACGCGCCGTCAGCGCCGACGCGTTGGTCCTGTCGCGCGCCGAGGCGTCGAGCGCCAGCTCCCAATCCGCGAGATAGTAGCCGTTGGGCTCGACAGCACGGTCGGCAAGTGATCGCCAACGGCTGGGATCGAGCGTTGCAAGGGCCGCGGCCCCGCGGCGTGTTGCGCTTGCAGACGGACGTGCCGTGAACCCGCGCCTCGATAAACCACGAGCAGGAGCCCAGTTAACAATATCGACCATGTACGCAATCCCCGTTCGCGGTGGCCATGAGGTGAGCGCGCAGCGGCGCCTTGGTGTTCATGGAGGTGGAGATTATTTGGAATATTCGAAAGAATGCGTTGGCCGTTACACTTGTTTTTGACCTAAGAATTAACCGTGCATTCACCTTGCCTGAGACAGACGTTCAGTTGATCGCCGTTTCTTCCCGGCGTTCTTGACGGTGTGCCGCCAAAGCCGCAGGGGCAGCAGATCGTGGCCGCTGATCGAAAGCGCCTGCCTTGCAATCGTTTCTACGTAGCTGTCGGCCATCCTGTGGTCTGCACCACAGGCAAAATGCGAACGGGCCCTAAACCTGCCGAAGCGGTAGAGAGGACGTGGTTCGACCGACCGGCGAAGGTCGAATTGACATGCGACACATGCGCGCGCGATGAACTAACGCGGCCGGTGAATCGACAACGGTTGGAAGAGATTTGCGCGGAGCTGTTCCATGACATTTTCAATGATCCGCTCGATCGTTTTCGGGGCGATCGCTGCGATGGTGCTGACCGCGCATCCGGCTGCTGCGGAAAACCGACTCGCGTTGGTGATCGGTCAGTCGGCCTATCGAGCAGTGACGCCGCTGCCAAATCCCGCCAACGACGCCAGGGCTATGACCCAGATGCTTGGCGACGCCGGTTTCGAAGTGCTGACGGCCTCCGACCTGTCGCAGACCGAAATGCGCGAGAAGGCCGGAGAATTCGCGGCAAAGATCGCAGAGAAGGGCCCTGACACCATCGCGCTGATTTTCTACGCCGGTCATGGCTTGCAGGTCGATGGCGAGAATTTCCTGGTCCCGGTCGATCTCGATCCAAAGCGCGAAGCCGATATCCCGCTGCAGGCGGTTCGCCTGAACGACATCATGAATACGCTGACATCGGTTCCGAGCCGCATGCGCATCGTTCTTCTCGATGCGTGCCGCAATAACCCGTTCCCCGCGATCAACAAGACGGTGGGACACGGTCTCGCCATCGTCGATGCCAAGGTGGCCGCGCCCGGCACATTCCTGTCGTTTTCAACGTCGCCGGGCGCCGAGGCGGAAGACGGCACGGGCGCCGACAGCCCCTACACGACCGCGCTATTGTCCGTCAGCCGGCAGCCGGGGCTTTCGATCGAGGAAGCCTTCAAGCATGTTCGCCTGGAGGTCAACAAAACGACGAATGGCCGCCAGACTCCCTGGGACAGTTCCTCGCTGACGGACGGTTTCCAGTTTTTTCCCGCAGCATCCGAAGCCGCGTCTCCTGCCGTTTCCAAGAGCAGGCGGACGGTCGCGGAATGGCGCAGTGAGCTGAAAGGCAAGACCGCTGAGCAAGCGCACGAGCTGATTGTCGGCGACGGCAGCGACCAAGCCTATGAGGCGTTCCTTGGCCTCTATGCTGACTCGCCGCTCGATCTGGAGGCGCGGCAGTGGCTCGATCGTCACCGGCGTATGGCGGCCTGGAGCAGGGCGGTCCTCGCCAATACGGCGGCCGGATATCACGCCTTCCTCGCCGATTATCCCGATAGCGATCTGACGCCGACGGCACGCAAGCTGGAGGAGCGTCTGCGCAACCGGCCCGACAATCCGGCCGTGGCGGTGGCCGCTGTAACGGCCGGCCCGACCTGTCCTTGCAGCGCGCCGTCGCAGGAGCCGAAGAAGAAAGTCGAAGCGCCGCAAAAGAAAAAACAAGCCCAGCCGTCCCGGCGTGGCGAGGCGCCTCCACGCCAACGTCATCGCGAAGCGGACGATGTTTATGTCGACGACGTGCCGCCTCCGCGCAGCTACGTACCGGTGCCGGTACCCTCAATCGGCATCATCGGTGGTTTTGGCGGAGGAGGGTTCGGACGTGGCCCGGGCGGGTACGGCGGTTCTGGCCGAGGTGGAAACGTGGGCAGTCCAACGGGCCGATTTTAAGGACGCATTCGGCAAGCACTGGTCGGGGTCGGCGCCGGCCGGTCCCTTCAAGGTTCCCTCACAACGAACGACACGCTTGAGCGATTGTCGGGCGCATCACTCGTGTCTCGAGACTCACGGCGTTTTCGAGCGGTGAGCCGCTTGAAACCGAAAGGATCTGGCGTCTATGCTATGCGCTGTGGGGAGGAGTTATGATGAAGGTTCTACGCGCATCCATGCTCATGGCGGTTCTGGTGTCGGGGCCGGCTTTCGCCCAGGCGCCGCATTTCAACATGATGGCTGACGGGCCTGGAAAGACGCCGGAGCAGATCGAGAAACAGAAGGCCATCGAGAAAGCTTACAAGGACACGCTACGGAAAATTCCCGATGCTGCGGGAGGCAACGATCCCTGGGGTGGCGTGCGAAACGAGGGTCAGCCCAAGGCCATTGCCAAAAACAAGGCAAAGTCCAGGATAGGGGCCGCAGGCGGCACGGCAAACTAGCTTGCCCCGGCGGTTTTCATCTTCGAATTAGTGGACAACTGAGACGCCTCGCGCGTGCGAAACAGGCTCATTCGCTCTGACCATGACAACCCTACAAACAACAACGTCACCTGAGCGGAATATGATCGCCCGGTGACGTTGCGTCTAGACTGGGCAGTGCAATCCCCCAGCCCTTTCTCTGTCTCTGCACCGCGGCAAAGGTTCAAACTGGATTTTCGCTGGACGCAGATGAAACATGCTACATTTTGCATCCTAACTGGATGAAAGCTTCTGTGTTGCGGTCCAGATATAGGAGATTTTCCGGCCTGTAGCGTTATCGAGGCTCACCAAGGCCGTCGAGAAAACGGATTTCCATAAACACACGTGCCCCGCCGCCGATGAGGCGGACTTCGCCGTAGGTTCAGGCGCTCCCCGATCGTTGCCGGTCATGTCGGCCCTCTTCGCGCTGCTCATGCGAACTTGCGGCCAGGAGCGGCTGCTGATTCGGCCAGCAGACCATCAATTGGAAAGTTTTGATTAAGATTCGGCGCTCATTCTACGCAAATCTGTTTTGTGTACCGGAGAAACACCATGCTGACCACCGAACCTGGTTTGGCCCGGAATTTTCTCAATATTGCGCTAGGCGGCTTCGGCGTGCTTGTCGCGGTGCTGATAGGGGTAGCGCTGAGCTGAGACACCTGCAAGATATCCACGGTCGGCCAAAGGGCAGCAGATTTGTCCGGGTGCCATAGCTCAATCGATTGGAGCAACCGACGTGGGTAACAGCAGCGGGTTGGACAAGGGATTAATGGCCCTGATCCAGAACGTTTTGGGGACGCGTCATAACGCGCCCCTGCCTGAGGCCGAGCTGCCCGAAGACAACCCGCTCGCTTCATCGGAATCGCTTGGCGCCGAAGCCTCGCCACAGCCGGGGACAGCGGGTCCGGTTGAAGAAGCCGCCGCAACGCCGCCGGACCAGCCGGAGAGCTACGACCGCCGCAAAACCGCCGACGAATTGGCGGGCATCATTCTGAAGGCGCTGCAAACGCTTGACGGCGCGCCGGCTCGTGGATTCGTGGTGACCGTTTACGGCGGAAACCCGTGGAATGCGATGCTGACGATCAAACCGGAAGCCGGGCCGATCGCCGATCCGGGCCTGTGGCGCACGCGTGTCCGGGACATGGCTGCGCGGTTACGTCAGGACTTCGATCTGGCGGAGATGTAACGGCCGAACAGAGCAGGGTGGCCTATCAGGCGCGCCCGCGTCGTGGTCCGGTTAAGGCCGCGACCAGTAGCCGTCAATCGCGTGAGCCAGGAAAATGCCGGCGCTCATAATTCCAAAGACGGCAGTAATTGCTTCCAGCATCGTACTTAATCCTGCTACCCAGCGATCGCCAGCAAATGCAAATCGCGTTGCACAGTCAAAAGGATTTTGGCGGCGCTGCCGACTCCACGTCGTGCTGATGATTTCCGGCAACACTGCTGACCTTGTCTGTATACGATTGCCGGGGGGTAACCGTCGGAGTCGAGGCGCGCATCAATGCGGCTTAGGCTTGTCGATCGCCAGACTTAGACAATGACGGGTTGGATTCGATCGGCATCGTCAGGCCGGTCGAGCGTCGAATCGGAAAGCAGCACGCCCTTGCAACCTGCGAGGACAACGGCCGTAACGTCGTCGATCTCGCGTGCATTGATCCAGCCGGCGACGTTTTTATATGCCGAATGCTTGGCCAAGAGCCCTTGCCAAGGAAAAGCCGGCCCGGGTCAGGGTGCCGTGATTGTAATTCGTATCCCATTGATTGATTGCGACCAGCACGATCGCCAGCACCAGGATCTTTTTCATCACGGTAGGCTGGCACCAGACTCTTAAGATCAAATTAGGAGAGGATTTCGCGATCGGATAGGGACGCAACAGATCGTGCGGTGATGGCTGATAAACGACTAGGTCTTCATTTGGTTCAAGATCAAATAGGACCACTGAGGTCGGAAACCGGCCAGTACCCGGGATTTAACCGAGGAGGCCCGTAAGCGCGCGATGCACGAATGAAAGAGGCCGCCCACTGAGGCGGCCTTGGCCCGGAGCGCGGTGCCGTCGCTCCGGATTGGTCTCTCGCAGAGTGCGGGTGCACCACGACCACACCAACAAAACCTAAAATAGGCCACTGCGTTTTTCAACTTAGGCCACTCACTGAGGCCGGGAACCGGCCAGTACCACCCTACGGATATATACCCTATGGACATGTAGAACATACCATGATATAGAATGAGCATTCTCCTAGGAGGGAGAGTGTAATGGCTCAAAAGCCGTCGAAAATTCGTGAGTTTCAGAAGCGGTTCCCCGACGAAGATAGCTGCCTGACGCACTTGATGCGCACCCGGTTCGGTGAACGTCTGACCTGCTTTAAGTGTCAGAAACGGGCGACCTATTACCGGGTCAAAAACCGCCGCTCATTCGAGTGCGAGCATTGCGGCTATCAGGTCTATCCGACCGCTGGCACACCGTTTGAAAAGACCCGTACCAACCTGCGGGACTGGTTCTACGTCATGTTCCTGTTTTGCGAGACGCGGAACGGCGTGGCTGCCAAGGAAGTGCAGCGCCAGCTAGGCGTGACCTACAAGACCGCTTGGCGCATGTGCTATTTGATCCGGCTCTATATGGGCTACGTGGACGGCGACTATCCGATGGGCGGTCCCGGCAAGACCGTTGAAGCTGACGAAACTTTTATCGGCGGCAAAGGACAAGAAGGGCAAGGACGACAAAGCGATTGTCATGGGCATGATTGAGCGGGGAGGCGATGTCGTTACGCGTGTCGTTCATGCCCGCACCAAGGCTCATATCCTGCCGCATATCGTTCGGTTTGTGAAAGAAGGCTCGCGCGTCCATACGGACGAAGCGTCAAGCTTCAAGCTGCTTAAAGAGAAATATGGTTACGACCATGAAGCGGTCGATCACTCCGCAAAAGAATACGTTCGCGGCGACGTTCACACCAACTCAATCGAGTCTTTCTGGTCGCAGGTGAAGCGCGGGATCAACGGGACTTACGTTTGGGTTTCGAAGAAGCACTTGCAGCTTTACCTGCGCGAGTTCGAGTATCGCCATAACCTGCGGAAGCAGCCCGGCCTGATGTTCGAGCTTCTTTTGCAGGCGTTCCCGAAGGTGCGGGTCGAGTAGCCATGGCGTGAAGTAGGCTATCAAAGCGCTTGTGGGGCTTGATCTTTGTCAAGTTTCCTTCTCCCACTCAGATACCCAATCCGACACCTCGCGACCTTGCAGGATCATGAACCTGACGTTGCCGTTTTGGTCGTTAAGGCCGCGCACTATTTCAAAATAGGTGGCGTTCTGCTCTTTATTATCTGGGCCCACAATGACAATTCGACCCCTTGTTAGGGTGGCCGCCACATTACCCTCATAGAGGGGATTGTTGGTAACGAGATTACCAGACTGTGGGTCCGTTCCCCACCACAAATCTTCCACGCCGCCGTTCTGTTTAGTTCCAGTATGAGCCACCGGAAGCGTGAACCGCTTTCCCTTTATCGGCTCCTTGACCGGATCAAGCTCAAACCGAACCGGGGACATCCAACCGTTGCGATAAATTGAGTACTCAACGAGTACCCGGAGCCTATCGGTCGTTCGCGTAGGCGTCCCCAGAAATACCAAGGGGTGCTTTTCATCGACCCACTTCGTTAAAGTCGGCTCTTTCACGAACTGCTCTGGGGGAGTCGCTGCTTTCACAGCGGTGACTGCCTTCCCTTGACCGAAGTAGAAGACAGCCCCAATCGCGGTTCCGGCTAGCAATAAGACGCCAGCAAAACCCATTATTCCAAGTATCCACGGAACCAAATTGCGCCCCATCGCCCGAGACCAGCCCGGTGGATTGTTCCGCAGATGCCGCAGCCATTTCAACGTCGAAATGCAATACCCCACAATGGCGACCAGCAGCCCCGCAATGCTGACGACCCCGATCAGAATGATCGCCCATGATGGCAACTGCCATTCCATATAATGGGCAAACATTAGAAAGCCGGGACCACATGCAGCCCCCAACCCCGAGATGGTAGGATTTGGCAGGTGTGGAGACTGTGTTTCCTGCATTGAACTGCCCGCGAGTCCGCTAGTGTCGATCTAGCTATTGTTGAACGGGCAGGCATATACCACAATCGGTTGATACATGTCCAAAGGGTATACATCTGCCCCGATTAGCGAAAGAACATATTGCGAACTTAGAACAAATGAGGTACATATTTTCCATTCAATCAACCACGGCGCCATTCGTTGTCCCGCCCGCGAATCCCGTTCATAAGGAGCCCGGCCTATGTCCCAAGCTGCCCTGCGTATCGTCGAAGGATCCTCCATGGATAAGTCCAAGGCCCTGTCCGCCGCGCTGTCACAGATTGAGCGTCAGTTCGGCAAGGGCTCGGTGATGAAGCTGGGCAAGAACGACAAGTCCATGGATGTGGAGGTTATCTCCTCGGGCTCGCTGGGCCTCGACATCGCGCTCGGCGTTGGCGGCCTCCCCAAGGGACGCATCGTGGAGGTCTACGGTCCGGAGTCCTCCGGCAAGACCACGCTAGCGCTGCATGCGGTCGCCGAGGCGCAAAAAAAAGGCGGCATCTGCGCCTTCATCGACGCCGAGCACGCGCTTGATCCGGTCTACGCCCGCAAGCTCGGTGTGAATGTCGACGATCTCCTGATATCGCAGCCCGATCACGGCGAGCAGGCGCTGGAAATTGCCGATACGCTGGTGCGCTCGGGCGCTGTGGATGTGCTGATTATCGACTCGGTTGCGGCGCTCGTGCCGCGTGCCGAGCTCGAGGGCGAGATGGGTGACGCGCTGCCGGGGCTACAAGCGCGGCTGATGAGCCAGGCGTTGCGCAAGCTTACCGCCTCGATCAACAAGTCCAACACCATGGTGATCTTTATCAACCAGATCCGCATGAAGATCGGGGTGATGTACGGTTCGCCGGAGACGACAACCGGCGGCAACGCGCTGAAGTTCTATGCCTCGGTGCGCCTCGACATCCGCCGCATCGGGGCGATCAAGGAACGCGACGAGGTCGTTGGCAATCAGACTCGCGTCAAGGTCGTGAAGAACAAGCTGGCGCCGCCTTTCAAACAGGTCGAATTCGACATCATGTACGGCGAGGGCATCTCCAAGATGGGAGAAATCCTCGATCTTGGCGTCAAGGCCGGCATCGTTGAAAAATCCGGCGCCTGGTTCTCCTATGACAGTCAGCGCATGGGGCAGGGCCGCGAAAACGCGAAAGCGTTCTTACGGGCCAATCCCGACATCACCGCCAAGGTCGAGACGGCCATCCGGCAGAATTCGGGACTGATCGCAGAGCAGATTCTGGCCGGCAGTCCTGAGCGGGACGCCGACGATGACGAGACGGAAGCGGAGGATTGAGTCTTTCGTCTTACGGAAGCACAAGCGCGCTCGATGATGTTGATCGCCGCGTTTCCACCAAACACGGACGTGTCCGGGTCAAGCCGAAGACCATTTTTCTGCCGAGAACGCTTAGGTCGACCGGCTAAAGTGTTTTCGAGCGAAGTGGATACCGGTTCGCGTGAGAAAACGCGTCTAATCAATAGATGGAGTCTTTCACCGTTTCCGTAAACGATGAAGGACTCTGAGGTGAGTTTCCAAGACCCCGGGCTCGTGCGAGTCGGGTTGGTGCGATCCGCGAAGACGGGAATCTTTCGTGGAAATCTGTGTCGCGCCTCTTGGAAGAGACGGGCGCTGTGGATGTTGAGTTGCCGACATCCCCAGCGTCCGGCTTTGCCATCCTTCATCCCTCTCCCAAAAGGAGAAGGATGAGAACGCTGAGTGGAATGCAGCCTGTGATCTTCTACTCCGCGGCTTGCGCGTAGTCTTCGATGGGTGGACAGGAACAGACGAGATTGCGGTCGCCATAGGCATTGTCGACCCGTCCGACCGGAGACCAGTATTTATCCGACCGCGAGGTTCCGGACGGGAAGCAGCCTTGGGCTCGGCTATAGGGCCGTGACCAGGCGTCGTCGGCGATGTCATGCACGGTATGTGGTGCATGGCGCAGCGGCGATGCCTCGACTTTCCAGCGGCCCGCCTCGATCTCGGCAATCTCGTGCCGGATCGCGATCATGGCGTCGCAGAATCGGTCCAGCTCCGCTTTCGATTCGGATTCGGTCGGCTCAATCATCAGCGTGCCGGGCACCGGAAAACTCATGGTCGGGGCATGGAAGCCGTAGTCGATCAGCCGTTTGGCGATGTCGTCCACGGTGACGCCGGTTTTGGCCTTCAGTGCGCGGGGGTCGATGATGCATTCATGCGCGACCCGCCCTTTGACGTTGCGATACAGCACCGGGAAATGCGGGTCGAGCCGCTGTGCGATATAGTTGGCGTTGAGGATCGCGACTTCGGTCGCTCGCGTCAGGCCTTCGCCGCCCATCATCAGCATGTAAATGTAGGAGATGGTCAGGATCGAGGCCGAGCCGAACGGCGCCGCCGAGACCGGTCCGACCGCGGACGGCGTTGCACCGTCGGTCTCGGGGTGCCCGGGCAGGAAAGGTGCGAGATGCGCCTTCACGCCGATCGGGCCCATACCCGGTCCGCCGCCACCGTGGGGGATGCAGAAGGTCTTATGCAGGTTGAGATGGCTGACGTCGGCGCCGTAGTCGCCGGGCCGCGACAGGCCGACTTGCGCGTTCATGTTGGCGCCATCGAGATAGACCTGTCCGCCGTGGCCATGCACGATGTCGCAGATTTCGCGGATGTGCTCTTCGAACACGCCGTGTGTCGACGGATAGGTGATCATGATGGCGGCGAGACGATCGGCGTGCTGCGCCGCCTTGGCCTTCAAATCGTTGACGTCGACGTCCCCGCGCGTATCACAAGCCACCACCACGACGTCCATGCCGGCCATGTTGGCGGAGGCGGGATTGGTGCCGTGCGCCGAGGAGGGAATCAGGCACACCGTGCGGTGCCCTTCGCCGCGTGCCGCATGATAACTGCGGATCGCCAGAAGCCCGGCATATTCACCCTGTGCGCCAGAGTTCGGCTGCAGCGAGACGGCATCGTAGCCGGTGATGTCGCGCAGCCATTGTTCGAAGTTTTCGAACAGTATGTGATAGCCTTCCGCCTGCTCCATCGGCGCGAACGGGTGCAGGTTCGCGAAAGCTGCCCATGTCAGCGGAATCATTTCGGTGGTGGCGTTGAGCTTCATCGTGCAGGAGCCGAGCGGGATCATTGCGCGGTCAAGCGCGAGATCGCGGTCGCTGAGCTTACGCATGTAGCGCAGCAGCTCCGTTTCGGAGCGGTGTTCCTGAAAGACCGGATGGGTCAGATAGGGTGTCTTGCGCTCGAGATAGGCTGGCAGCAAATCGGGAGCGTGCGCTTCGACGTCGGCATAAGAGAATGTGGCGCCAAATGCGCGCCACACCGCTTCGACAGTCTCCGGTATCGTGAGTTCGTCGAGCGCGATGCCGAGGGTGCCGTCTGTGTTGATCCGGAAGTTGATGCCCTGGCTGCTTGCGCGGTAAGCGATTTCGCCTTGCCGTTCGCCGGCGTTCACGGTCAGCGTATCGAAAGCTGTACTATTCAGGGGCGCGAAACCGAGCCTCGTCAATCCCGCCGCCAACGTCGCGGTGTGTCGATGCACGGTGCGCGCGATCTGCGCCAGTCCTTTTGGGCCATGATAGACCGCATACATCGAGGCGATCACCGCCAGCAGCACCTGCGCGGTGCAGATGTTGGAGGTGGCTTTCTCGCGGCGAATGTGCTGCTCGCGGGTCTGCAAAGCAAGGCGATAGGCCGGCGCCCCGCGTGAATCCACCGACAGACCGACGATGCGGCCGGGCAGCAGCCGTTTCAGCGCGTCACTAACCGCCATGTAGGCGGCATGTGGACCGCCATAGCCCATCGGCACGCCGAAGCGCTGCGCGGAGCCGACGGTGATGTCAGCGCCGAGTTCGCCGGGCGAGGTCAGCAGCGTGAGCGCCAGCAGGTCGGCTGCGACCACTGCAAGGCCGCCTTTCGCCTTGATCGCGGCGATGGCTGGGCGCAGGTCGCGTACAACGCCGGATGTGCCGGGATATTGCAGCACCGCGCCGAACACGTCCGCTTTGTCGAGATCGCGCAGCGGGTCGCCGGTGATGAGCGTCCAGCCCAGCGGTTCTGCGCGGGTTCGCAGCACGGCAAGGGTCTGCGGATGCACGTCATGATCGACAAAAAACGCTTTTGTTTTCACCGATGATGCGCGCTCCGCCAGCGCCATTGCCTCCGCCGCCGCCGTTGCTTCGTCCAACAGCGATGCGTTGGCGACATCGAGGCCAGTGAGGTCGCAGATCATGGTCTGGAAATTGAATAGCGCTTCCAGCCGGCCCTGGCTGATTTCAGCCTGATAGGGCGTATAGGCCGTGTACCACGCCGGATTTTCCAGGATGTTGCGCTGGATCACCGCGGGCAGGATCGTGCCGGAATAGCCTTGCCCGATCAGCGACGTGAACGGCTGGTTCTGCGCGGCGAGGCTTTGCATATGCGCCAGCGCTTCGGTTTCGCTGAAGCCTTGACCGAGATCGAGCGGCGCAGCCTGCCGTATCGACGAGGGCAGCGCCTCGTTCATCAGAGCCTCAAGGCTCTTCGCGCTCACGGTTTCCAGCATTGCAGCGATATCGCGTGACGATGGACCGATATGGCGACGCGCGAAGGTCGTAGCGGGCTCTTCACGGGCGATCATTGAAAGGCTCCTTGGATGCCTGAATAAAGTTATGAATGCCTCATGCCGGGCTTTGTGCCAGGCAGAACAAAAATGCTTACGCTGTGTGGGCCTTGTACGCTGCCTCGTCCATCAAACCTTCGAGTTCGCTTCTGTCGGCGATCCTGAGTTTGAAGATCCACGCCTTACCTTCTGCGTCGGAATTGACCAGTCCAGGTTCTGCGCCGAGTGCGTCATTGACTTGCAGGACTTCACCCGTAATCGGCGCATAGACGTCTGAAGCTGCCTTGACCGACTCGACCACCGCCGCGGCTTCGGTCTTCTTAAGCTGGCGTCCGACTTTCGGAAGCTCGACGAAGACGACGTCTCCAAGCTGTGACTGCGCGTAGCCGGTAATGCCGATCGTTGCAGTATCTCCCTCAATGCGGAGCCACTCGTGATCGGTGGTATACAAAACGGTCATGACAAATCCTCAACGCTTGTAATTGTGTGGAACGAAAGGCATAGCGCATACCCGCAGCGGCAGCCGTTGTCCGCGCACGTTTGCAAAAACGAGACTGCCCGTGGCGGCATGTGATGTCGGCAAATAGCCCATCGCGATCGGCGCGTTCAGGCTTGGTCCGAAGCCGCCCGATGTCACCGTGCCAATCGGATCGACCGAGCTTGCATCAGCGAACAGCAGCGCGCCCTCGCGCACGGGGGTGCGGCCTTCCGGCCTCAGCCCGATGCGGCGGCGCGGCGCACCTTGCTCGAATTGGGGCAGAATGACATCTGCGCCGGGAAAACCGCCCGTGCGCGCGCCACCGTTCCGCCGGCTTTTTTGCACGGACCATTCCAGAGCGGCCTCGACCGGCGTTGTCGTTGCGTCGATGTCGTGACCGTAAAGGCAAAGGCCGGCCTCCAGTCGCAGGCTGTCGCGAGCGCCAAGTCCGACCGCCATCACGTCGGGATCGTCAAGCAATGCCGACACCACGTCCTCGACCTGAGCCGCGGGAATCGAAATTTCGAAACCGTCCTCGCCGGTGTAGCCTGAACGCGAGACCAAGCAGTCCACGGTGACGCCAGCGATTCGCACCCTCTGCGCCCCGGCATCCATGAAGCGCATCGCCGGCGCTTCAGGACATGTCTTCGCCAGCACGGACGCCGCCTTCGGACCCTGCAGCGCGATCAGCGCGCGATCCGCCAGAACCTCGATGGTGCAGACCTCGGAAAGGTGCTCGCGCAGATGCGCTTCGTCGGCGGCTTTGCAGGCGCCGTTAACGACCAGGAACAGGTGGTCGCCGAGATTGACCACCATCAGGTCGTCGAGTATGCCGCCGGCCGCATTGGTGAACTGGGCATAGCGCTGCCGTCCCGATGCGACCGCCACGATATCCTGCGGCACCAGCCGCTCCAACGCCAGCGCGGCGTCCTTGACGTCGCCGGACTTCGGCCGCAGCGCGATCTGGCCCATGTGCGAGACATCGAAGAGGCCAGCTCCGGCGCGGGTATGGAGATGTTCCTTCAGCACGCCAGAGGCGTACTGCACCGGCATGTCATAGCCTGCAAACGCAACCATCTTGCCGCCCTGTGCCCGGTGGAGGGCGTGCAGGGGCGTTTTTTGCAGGGTCGGCGCTTCGGAAACATGCGTCGCCATCAGGGGTCCTCGTGGTTGACAGGGAAAATTCCCTGAAAACCTGTAGAAACCCCATCTGTCGCTGTGCCTGAGAGTATTATCCCGTCGGCGGACCCCTCCGGCTAGGCCCAGGGGTCTCTTTCCAGATGTAAACCAGTCGCGCGGTCCTTTTGCCTGAGAGTTTCCGGGGCGGTTGCTCCTTCGGCGCCGGCCTGCTTCCATTTCCGAAGCGGCCGATCTCTCCCGGCGCGACTTATAAGCAGATATGAGGAAAATACGGTTTGAACAAGGTTGTCAACGCAGTGCAGCATCTTTCAACAAATGTTATTTGGGACCCGGCCAAGCCTCTGATCCTCCTGCACACTTTCTGGACAGCCCGCCCACCCACGTCTAAAAGCGGTCGCTGGACACAATGCGAGTCTAACTTGCGCGTACTCTGACCGCAAAATCGGTATCCACTTTTGCGGAATACATGCTCAGGGTCGCGAGCCCTTTTTGACGCAATGGAACACAATGAGCGGCGTTAACGACATCAGGTCGGCGTTTCTGAACTACTTCGCGGCTAACGGCCACCACATCATGCCCTCGTCCCCGCTGGTTCCGCGCAACGATCCGACGCTGATGTTCACCAACGCGGGCATGGTGCAGTTCAAGAACGTCTTCACGGGCGTTGAAAAGCGGCCCTATCAGCGCGCCACCACCTCGCAGAAATGTGTGCGCGCGGGCGGCAAGCACAACGATCTCGACAATGTCGGCTACACCGCGCGGCATCACACCTTTTTCGAGATGCTCGGCAACTTCTCATTTGGCGACTACTTCAAGGACCACGCTATCGAACTCGCATGGAAGCTGGTCACCCAAGAGTTCGGACTTCCGAAGGACAGGCTTACCGCCACCGTCTACATCGACGACGACGAGGCGTTCGAGCTCTGGAAGAAGATCGCGGGCCTGCCGGAATCGCGCATCATCCGCATCAGTGGCGCTGACAATTTCTGGCAGATGGGCGACACCGGTCCGTGTGGTCCGTGCTCGGAGATATTTTACGATCATGGCGACAAGATTCCCGGCGGACCGCCGGGATCGCTGGACCAGGACGGCGACCGCTTCGTCGAAATCTGGAATCTCGTGTTCATGCAATACGAGAAGCTGCCGGATGGTAGCCGCCTGAACTTGCCGAAGCCGTCGATCGACACCGGCGCGGGGCTTGAGCGCGTGGCCGCCGTGCTTCAGGGCAAGCACGACAATTACGACATCGACCTGTTTGTAGCGCTGATCCGCGCTGCGGCGGATCTGACCGGCGCCGACCCGCAAGGCCCGATGAAGGCGTCGCTGCGTGTGATCGCCGATCACTTGCGCGCGTCCTCGTTCCTGATCGCCGACGGGGTGCTGCCATCGAACGAAGGCCGCGGCTACGTGCTGCGCCGGATCATGCGGCGCGCGATGCGCCACGCCCAGTTGCTCGGCGCGCGGGAGCCGCTGATGTGGCGGCTGGTGGGCGTGCTGGTGCGCGAGATGGGCGAGGCCTATCCCGAGTTGCAGCGCGCGCGAGCGCTGATCGAGGAAACACTGCGGCTCGAGGAGACGCGCTTCCGCAAGACGCTGGAGCGCGGACTCTCTATTCTCGACGAGAAGAGCGTGTCGCTGAAGAAAGGCGACATGTTCGACGGCGAGACCGCGTTCACGCTGTACGACACCTACGGCTTCCCGCTTGATCTGACGCAGGACGCGTTGCGCGCGCGCGGCATTGGCGTGGACATCGCGTCGTTCACCGACGCGATGGAACAGCAGAAGGCCAAGGCGCGGGCGGCTCGCTTTTCGTCTGGCGAAACGGCCACCGAGGCTGTCTGGTTTGCTTTGCGCGAAAAGTTCGGTGCGACCGAATTTCTTGGCTATGAGACAGAGAGCGCAGAAGCTCAGATTATTGCAATTGTCCGAGGAGACGAGGAAGTCACACAACTTGAACCGGGTTACGGTGGCAGGATCGTTCTCAATCAGACTCCATTCTACGGGGAAAGCGGTGGTCAGGTGGGCGACCGCGGAATATTCCGTTCGGACGCGAACAGTGCGCAGCTTCTCGCAGAAGTAATCGACACACAAAAGCAGGCTGGTGATCTTATAGTTCACCATATCGGGCGCGAACACGGACTCTTGAAGGTGGGTGATACCGTGCGTGTCGATGTTTATCATGAACGACGGTCGGCCGTCCGGGCCAACCATTCCGCGACTCACATTCTGCACGAAGCTTTGCGTCAAGTGCTCGGCGATCACATTGCTCAGAAGGGGTCGCTTGTTGACGATAAGCGGCTGCGCTTCGACTTCGTTCACAACAAGCCGATCAGCGCGGACGAACTGCGCCGGATCGAGGACATCGCCAACGATGTCGTGTTGGAAAATGGCGAGGTGACCACACGGCTGATGGCGGTGGACGACGCGCGCGAGGCCGGGGCGCGGGCGCTGTTCGGCGAAAAGTACGGCGACGAGGTGCGCGTGGTGTCCATGGGCGGCACGGGACGGCAGGGCGCGGCGAGCAATGCGCTGGGCTGGTCGGTGGAGCTCTGTGGAGGCACCCATGTGAAGCGCACCGGCGATATCGGCCTGATCTCGGTGACCGGCGAAAGCGCGGTGGCGTCCGGCGTGCGCCGGATCGAGGCGCTGACCGGGCATCATGCGCGTCGTCACGCCAACGACGCCATCCAGCTTGCGAAAACTGCGGCCGGCGAGTTGCGTACTACGCTCGAGGACATGCCGGCGCGGATCACGGCGCTGGTGGAGGAACGCAAGAAGCTCGAGCGTGAATTGTCCGAGGCGCGCAAGAAGCTCGCCATGGGCGGCGGCGGAACCGCAAATGCAACGTCGAGCGCGGCGGGCGTGCGCGATGTCGGCGGCATCAAGCTGATGGCGCGTTCGGTCGAAGGCATCGAGATCAAGGATCTCAAGAGCCTCGCGGATCAGGGCAAGAAGCAACTCGGCTCAGGCGTCGTCGCGCTGGTCGCGACCAGCGATGACGGCAAGGCCAGCGTCGTCGTCGGCGTGACACCCGATCTGGTGACCCGCTTCTCGGCGGTCGATCTGGTGCGCAAGGCGTCCGAGGTGCTCGGCGGCAAGGGCGGCGGCGGCAAGCCGGACATGGCGCAGGCCGGCGGACCCGATGGGGCAAAAGCGGGCGCAGCACTCGACGCCATCGCCGCGGCGATGGGCGCGTAACCGGGGACTGCGAGCGCGCGGGTGTTACTCCGCTCTCGTTGCCTTGGTCAGGTTGTCAGCCACCTTGTCGAGGAAGCCGGTGGTGGAGAGCCAGCGCTGGTCGGGGCCGACCAGAAGCGCGAGGTCTTTGGTCATGAAGCCGGCTTCAACGGTGTCGACGCAAACCTTTTCGAGCGTGGTTGCGAAATTTGCCAGCGCCTCATTGTCGTCGAGCTTGGCGCGATGCGACAGGCCGCGCGTCCATGCGAAGATTGAGGCGATCGAATTCGTCGAGGTCTCCTTGCCTTTCTGATGCTCGCGATAGTGCCGCGTCACGGTGCCGTGGGCGGCTTCGGCTTCGACCGTCTGGCCGTCCGGCGTCAGCAGCACCGAGGTCATCAAGCCGAGCGAGCCGTAGCCCTGCGCCACCGTGTCCGACTGCACGTCGCCGTCGTAATTCTTGCAGGCCCAGACGTAGCCGCCGGACCATTTCAGCGCCGAGGCCACCATATCGTCGATCAGGCGATGCTCGTAGGTCAGGCCCTTGGCCTCGAAGTCCTTCTTGAACTCCCGGTCATAGATATCCTGAAAGATGTCCTTGAAGCGGCCGTCATAGACCTTGAGGATGGTGTTCTTGGTCGACAGATAGACCGGGTAGCCGCGCAGCAGGCCATAATTGAACGAGGCGCGCGCAAAATCGATGATGGAATCGTCGAGATTATACATTTCCATCGCGACTCCGGGGCCGGGCGTCTTGAACACCTCGCGCTCGATCACCGTGCCGTCCTCGCCGACGAACTTCATGCTCAGCGTCCCCTTGCCCGGAAACCTGATGTCGGTGGCGCGGTACTGGTCGCCATAGGCATGGCGGCCGATGATGATCGGTTTGGTCCAGCCGGGGACGAGGCGGGGCACGTTCTTGCAGATGATCGGCTCGCGGAAGATCACGCCGCCGAGGATGTTGCGGATGGTGCCGTTCGGCGACTTCCACATGTGCTTGAGGCCAAATTCCTTCACCCTTGCTTCATCCGGAGTGATGGTGGCGCACTTCACCCCGACGCCCACTTTCTTGATGGCGTCGGCCGCCTCGATCGTGATCCGATCATCGGTCTTGTCGCGCGACTCCATCCCGAGGTCGAAATACATCAAGTCGATATCCAGGAAGGGATTGATCAGCTTGTCTTTGATGTATTGCCAGATGATCCGGGTCATCTCGTCGCCGTCGAGATCGACGACGGGATTGGTCACCTTGATTTTTGCCATGGGGGCTCGGGCCTTTTCGGGATAAAGCGCTTGGAGGGGCAGCCTGGACGGCTCGGGCTATAGCATCGCGACAGCGCAGGCGGAAGCCGGACTTGGCAGCCGGCTCTCACCTTCCGCCGGAAAATCAAGACGCTTCATAAACTCATTATTTCACTTGAGAAAAAGTTGTATAGGCGCAATCGAAGACGTGGGCCGCAGCGCCGTTGAACCAGAATCTCAGCTTGAACTGAAACACGAGGCAAGATGTCCGGCACCGACAGGACGAAAACCGGCATCGACGTCGTCGGCCCCACCGTCATTCTGGTCGAGCCGCAGCTCGGCGAGAACATCGGCATGGCGGCGCGCGCGATGGGCAATTTCGCCCTGACGCGGCTGCGCATCGTCAACCCGCGCGACGGCTGGCCCAACATCGCGGCGGAGCGCGCGGCGGCGGGCGCCGACCACATCCTCACGCGGGTCGAACTGTTCGATACCGTGGCCGAGGCGGTCGCCGACTGCACGCTGCTGTTCGCGACCACCGCGCGCGCTCACGATCAGGCCAAGCCGGTGGTGGCGCCGGAAGCGGCGGCGGTCGAGGCGACCGCACAGATCGCGGCCGGCGGCCATGTCGGCATCCTGTTCGGCCGCGAGCGCGCCGGCCTGTTGAACGAGGAGGTGGCGATGGCCGATCGCATCATCACCTATCCGGTCAATCCGGGTTTCGCCTCGCTCAACCTGGCGCAGGCCGTGCTGCTGATGGGTTACGAATGGTTCAAGCTGGTGACGCGCGGCGAGTTGCCGTTCGCGATGCCGGAACGCTCGGAGCGGGCCTCCCAACACCAGATGCAGGCGTTCTTCGACAATCTCGTCAGTGAGCTCGACAAGGTGGAATTCCTCCGCCCGGCCGAGAAGCGCGACACCATGCTCGTCAACCTGCGCAACATCTTCACCCGCATGGAGCCGACCAAGCAGGACATGCACACGCTGCACGGCGTGGTGATGGCGATTGCGGAAGGGCGCAAGGGGCCGGCCAAGGGCGGCGTGCTCGACGGCGCGCAGGCGACGCGGCTGCGAGCGCTTTTGGCCGAGCAGGGGCCGGGCGGAGCGTCCGCAGACAGCAGCAGCACGGTGCGCGGGCTGGCGCGGTTGCTCAGACGAAATCCCACCGATGCCGAACGTATCCTGTGGCAAGCGCTGACGCGCGACCGCCGCTTCGCCGGCCAGTTCAAGCGGCAGACCCCGGTCGGCCGGCACATTCCGGATTTCGTGTCGTTCGCGCAGCGCGTTGCGATCGAACTGGTGAATGCGGACGAGAGCGACACCATCGCGCGCGACCGCGCAAGCCGCGCCGCGTGGCTCGCCGAACGCGGCTATCGCGTGGTGGAGATCGAGGCGGCGGCGGTGGAGAGCGATCTGGCGGGTGTGTTGGACGGGCTGGCGGGGAAGATGGGGGAGGGGAAGGAGCAATAGAACGTCTGTCCGCGAACCTTTCCGAAGGGTACGACATGTTTAGCCAAATTCTGTGCCCAAACGCAGTCGAGGACTATCCTTCCTGCGTCAATGTGAGTCGCCGATGGGTGGGTGGGGAGGTCGCAATTATATTGAACCGCTCGGCAGGTTAAGCGCATGCCAGAAATCTCTGCAAATGTAACGCTAAGGCCGACACGCATAGGTTTCCTCGTTCGACCGACCGACCTTAAATCGGTACGAACGATTATGCGGGTCTGCGCGTGCTTGTGGGGTGGCAGTTACAACCCGATTATTCCGGTATTTACGAAGCCGCCACGCGAATGGAAGCCAGGGGCGTTCGATCGCGTTATCGGTGCGGATGTGGCAGCCGGATATGTTCGGTTTTTTGAGCCCGACGTTTATGTCGAGGCCGAAGAGGGACTGCTTGAAGCTGCGGGACTCAATAGGCTACGCGAAGAACACTTCATCTATCCGACCGTTATGACGTTGGCCGAAATGCTCAAGAGTGAGCAAGAGAAAGCTTGGTGGGAGCCACCGTTTGGCCTGCCGATAGATGACGTGTTCGCTCACCTTTACAAGACTGAGCAACAATTTATTCAGCGTACCCCCCGAGAGAATCTTCTCGTCAGTGCCGAGAGAGGGAGCGCACTTACCGAAGCCGTCTTCGGTCATTACCTCAAAAGCAAGGCCGCCGATTACATCCAAAGTACCTATATCGATGTGTTTGAGCCGCTCAAATGCAAGCCGGACCCGGCTACGTGGCAAAAGGCTTATAGAGGTCGCGGCTTTTTTCCACTCGCGGCAACTCGGTACGGACTTAACCTAGAGCGTTACTGGCACCACGAGTTAACCCTCTTCGTGTTTGATCCGAAACGCCCGACGGATTTAATCGACCTATGGAATCTAAGACTCGAGCCCGCGTCCGGTTCTCCCAATACCGGTCGAATGGTTTAACGCGTTAGCCGACGACATTTTCGATATTTTGAAGTTGCAGCATCGCCCCATCATTGGAAATCCACAGGGGCTCATGCATAACGCCACGATCGAGTTTGCGCGCTCTCTCGCGCGGCCAGTAGTGGAATCATTGGTCAAGTCCTTAAAGCCCGGCCTGCCAAGCGGCGCACTCGTGGTGAAACATTGGCGCAATCCAATTTGGATTGAACACCGCAACAGCCACGTTCATCGCGATCACAGGATGAAGGTTTCGGTTGAGAAAAAGTCTGTCGAATTGAGAGTGAAGGATGACGAGAAGCAACTTCGAACCGAGTTCTCGCCAATTGAACCGGAATTTTCTCGTGAGTATGGCCGGAGCGAGCATCGCTGGGTCAATGTGCTGCAAGTGTCTTCGTATGGTGCAGGTCGAGATATTGCGTCTATTCTTCCGTTCAACACGTTCGATCGCTCGTGGCCCCGTCTTGGAATGGGCGGTGAACGTGTTGCGGTCAGCAGCGAGGGCTGGGTTTACCCGCAACAGTACAAGAGTTTTTCGCAGTGGGTCACGCTTCTGCGAACGGACGAGGCCATTGTTGGCTCTTTGAATCAGCTTGGGGTCAAAGCCGAGTTGTCTGAACCCGGCCACATCGCAAAGCAAATGCTGGAGAATCTTGAAGGGCTTTGGGCAACTAATTTGCTGGCTGACCTGCCGACGATTCAACTACTGAACAAGATGGCTGGCGGACTTCGTAGGAAAAATAATGAAGACGGTGTCACTGAAGAGAATTTCGGGCTTAGGACAGCTCCACTGAAGGAGTGGACAGACCTAATCTCCCGAAGAAATGCTAGTCAGCGCTTGCCTGTCGTAAAGTTGGAGGAATTTACCAAACGAAACATTATTCGGATCGGACTTGAGACAAAGTGCCAGCATTGTAAGGCCATGAATTGGAATACATTGACCTCAGCCGACTATCGGATCATCTGCGAGCGCTGTTTGAAGCCTTACGATTTTCCGCAGGCGGATATACTGGATTACAATCGAAACTGGACTTATCGGGTCGTCGGCCCATTTTCCGTTCCCGATTACGGGCGTGGGTCATATAGTGCGATCCTTGCGCTGCGTGTGTTGGAAACCTTTCACAGTTTCGCTGATAGGATGACTTTTTCGACCGCTATGAAATTCGCGTTCGACGGGATCGAGAAGGAAGTCGATTTCGTCGCTTGGAGAGGTGAGGATAGGCTAACGCCTGAAAAGCCGCCCCGACTAATTATTGGCGAGACAAAGTCTCTAGGTCGTGACGCAGTCATCAAGCCCAAGGACGTGGCGAAGTTAAAAGCGGTCGCGCAGAAATTACCGGATGCTGTAATTGTCATTGCAGTATTACGCGACCATTTTACGGAAAAGGAAAAAAGGATTTTAAGAAAATTCGTCACATGGGGACGTCGTATAAATCCCTACGGCGAGCCAACTAATCCGCTACTTTTGCTAACCTCACACGAACTGTTCATGGACCATTATGTTCCGTACACGTGGAAGAATCTAAGCGGTGAGCATGCGAAGTTTGCGGATTATAACATCACGCGTGATTTACATAGCTTCGCCGACGCGACCCAGCAGATATATCTTGGTTTGAAATCGTTCTTCGAGGGGCGACATGAGCTGTGGGCTGCGAACCATGCGCGGCTAAATGCGAAGGCAAAGGCTTAGCTGGCTAAATCCCGACAAAGTCCAATCGCTTCACGCTTCTACCTCCGCCTAGCTCTCCTCTCCCTCAATGCCGGATGATCCGCCTCCACCGGCAAATTGGCATCGATCACCAAATCCAAAGCCTCCTGCGGGGCGCGGTCGATATCGACGCCGCCGCGGTGCAAGTCCTTGAGCGCAGTGCGGATCGCTTCGTCGCGCGAAAGCCGGTCACGCCCGGTTTCCGCAAGGCCCAGCGATTTGCGTCGCCGGTATCCGCCGATCACCTCGAGCCGCGCCATCTTCAAGACCTGCAACGCCCGCATCATCTCCTCGACGTCGATGTTCGGCGCGTCTTCCAGTTCGCGCACGGCGCGCTCGGCCAGCGCCCGCAGTCGTTCGGCCAGCTTGCGCAGCTTCAGCCGCCGTCCCGCGCGCGCCGTGGGGTTCATGTCCTTGTGGCGCGGCGCATGGGGCGGTCGCTGCCAGCCGTGGTCGCGCTTCCAGCCGGTAATATTGCTGTGGGGAATGCCGACCTTCTCGCCGATCTCGCGATAGCTGAGGCCGGTGGTTTCGACGAGCCGGCGTACCTTGGCGACGGTCAAGTCGCTGTGCATCCGCCGCAGGCCCGGCGGCCGGTGGCCATCGATCGCGGGCGGTCCCTCGGCCGGTTCGTCTGGTTTCACGCGAAGGCGGGTGAGGGCGGGAGGCGTGCGAGGCAGGATCATAATGCGGAATATAATCCTATATCGCCGCGCGAGCAAGAGGATGAAAGGTAGCGTTCCCCTCGTGGAACTGCGTACCCTATGACGGGTGCCTGCATATGCGGCATTCGTTGCGCAAATTCCGATCAATCGCTCGCCGTCCGCGCCGATTTCTCAAGTCAAACGCTGTCCGGACCCGCCTTCGCCATCGTGGCACGGGCATTGCAATGGATTGTCCCAGGCCCTTTCGAGTCAGATGGGAGATGATGATGAAACGATCCGACCTCACGGAAAAGATTCTCGATGTCAAGCGCGAGAAGGAATGGAGCTGGTCATACATCGCAGGCGAGATCGGCGGTTATTCCGAGATCTTGATCGTCAGCTCGCTGCTCGGCCACATGAGGCTGTCCAAGCCGCAGGCTGCGATCGCCGGAAAGCTGTTCGGCCTCTCCAAGGCGGAAACCGCGATGCTCAGCGAGGTGCCTGTGCGCGGCGCGGGCGTGCCGATGCCACCGACCGATCCCTTGATCTACCGCTTGTACGAACTGGTGATGCTCAACGGACCGGCGCTGAAAGTGCTGATCGAGGAACAGTTTGGCGACGGCATCATGTCGGCCATCGACTTCGACCTGGAGCTTTCGCGCGTTGCCAGCCCGAAGGGCGATCGCGTCAAGATCGGCATGTGCGGCAAATTCCTGCCGTTCAAGTATGCCGCCCCTGCCGGGACTGCCACCGGGGGTAATGTGGAGCACCAGCTCGAGAAGGCGTGAGAAAACGGCTCCGCTCGACCGGCGTGGTCATCACGAAGAAAAGCAGGGGCAACGCGTTGCGAATCGCCCCTGTCTGATCCGCGCCTAGCGCAAAGCCGGCGCGGGCAAATTTTGTTGCGAAAATGAGGGAGGCGGGAGAAGTTTACGTCCCCGCCTTCACTTGAGCTACGGCGTCCGCCAATAGCATATCCATTTGCGCGCGGACCTGCTGTTCCGTGAGTGCGACGCCCTTGGCGGTCAGGTCGCGCATCACCTTCTGGAGCACGTCGTCGTCACCCGGCTGTTCGAAGTCGGCGGTGACGACCTCATTGGCATACGCGCTGGCGGCGTCGCCGGTGATTCCGAGCTTCTCCGCGACCCACAGGCCCAATAATTTGTTTCGGCGGGCAAAGGCCTTGAATTTGTGTTCCTCGTCGAGGGCGAACTTCTTCTCAAAACCCTCTTCACGCTTTTCGAATGAGTTCATGGCCTGGGTCCGGTTTCCGTTGTTGCCGAAACTGCCGACCGGCCGCGTTGCCGCGACCGGTTGGAGTTCCTAAGTAAGATACTAGATAGGAAAGGGCCTATCCGGGAACAACAGGCGCAAGGTCGCAGGCAGCGGGTAAAACTTCGCTTCTGACGGCCTGCATTGATTGTGCGGGGTGACTCAATCGGCTACGTTGCGAACAGGCTGGGGTTCTTGTTCTGTTTCCTGTTCTTGTTCAGGGCTCCTGGCTTTCGCGGCAGCTCCGCCACGGTCACATCAAGCGCTCGGAGCACACCAGATTCATGGATTTCAACAACACACGGTACATCCCAATGAGCCGTCGGCGTCGCATTTACGAAGGCAAGGCCAAGGTGCTTTACGAAGGACCGGAGCCGGGCACCCTGATTCAACACTTCAAGGACGACGCGACTGCGTTCAATGCCAAGAAGCATCAGGTGATCGAGGGCAAGGGTGTCCTCAACAACCGGATTTCGGAGTACCTGTTCCAGCACCTCAACGACATCGGGGTGCCGACGCATTTCATTCGCCGTCTCAACATGCGCGAACAGTTGATCCGCGAGGTCGAGATCGTGCCGCTGGAAGTCGTGATCCGCAACGTCGCGGCGGGTTCGCTGTCGCAGCGGCTCGGCATCGAGGAAGGCACTCAGCTGCCGCGCTCCATCATCGAGTTCTATTACAAGAACGACCAGCTCAACGACCCCATGGTGTCGGAGGAGCACGTCACGGCGTTCGGCTGGGCGACGCCGCAGGAGATCGACGACATCATGGCGCTGGCGATCCGCGTCAATGATTTCCTCACCGGGCTGTTTCTCGGCATCGGTATCCGGCTGGTCGATTTCAAGATGGAATGTGGCCGGTTGTTCGAAAATGAGATGATGCGAATCGTCGTCGCCGATGAAATATCACCCGACTCGTGCCGGCTGTGGGACATCAAGTCGAACGAGAAGCTGGACAAGGACCGCTTCCGTCGCGACCTTGGCGGGCTCCTGGAGGCCTACACCGAAGTTGCGAAACGGCTCGGCATTCTGATGGAGAACGACCGGCCGGTCGGCGCCGGCCCGGTGCTGGTGAAGGGATAGTTTTCGCTGCCTCCTGAAGACGGACAAAGATAGAAGCTGGATATGAAGGCACGCGTTACCGTCACGTTGAAAACCGGAGTTCTTGATCCGCAGGGCAAGGCCATCGAGGGCGCGCTGAAATCGCTGGGCATCGAGGGCATCGCCAGCGTGCGTCAGGGCAAGGTGTTTGACATCGAACTCGCCGGCGACAAGACGAAGGCGGAAGCCGCGCTTAAGGCTGCCGCCGACAAGCTACTGGCGAACACTGTGATTGAGAACTATCGCGTCGAGGTTCTGGGCTAGGCGACGCACGACATGAAATCCGCCGTCCTCGTCTTTCCCGGCATCAATCGCGAGCGCGACATGGCGCGCGCGTTGCAACTCGTATCCGGGCGCGAGCCCGCGATGGTGTGGCACGCGGAAACCTCTCTTCCCGAGGGCACCGATCTCGTCGTGGCGCCGGGCGGCTTCTCCTACGGCGACTATCTTCGTTGCGGCGCCATCGCCGCGCGCTCGCCGATCATGAACGCGGTGCGAGCCTTCGCGTCGGATGGCGGTCTTGTGCTCGGGGTTTGCAACGGTTTTCAGATTCTGTGCGAGTCCGGGCTTTTGCCGGGAATCCTGATGCGCAACGCGCGGCTGAAGTTCATCTGCCATGACGTGCATGTTCGAGTCGAACGCTCGGACACGCCGTTCACGCGCGGCTACAATGCCGGGCAGGTGATCCGCGTCCCCGTCGCCCATGGCGAGGGCAACTACGCCGCCGACGAGGACACCATTCGCCGCCTTGAGGGTGAGGGTCGCGTTCTCTATCGTTATTGCTCGCCGTCTGGCGAGGTCGGCGATACGCATAATATCAACGGCGCTGCGCAGTCGATAGCTGGCATCATCAACGAGCGCGGCAATGTGCTCGGCATGATGCCGCATCCGGAAAATCACGTCGAAGACATCATGGGCTGCACCGATGGGCGCGGGCTGTTTGCAGGGCTCGTCGCGCATCTGGAGCGGGCAGCGTAGCATCGTGGATGCAGTCCGCTGACATGCTACTGCCTTGTGTCCCTCCTGGGAGACCATGTGTTGGTGATTGCGGTGCCATCAGCCAGGCATATTCAGAATGGATCGTACAGAGATCGGCTTGAGCGCTGATCCGCTCGTCCTAAAGCGTTTTCGAGCGAGGTGGAGTCCGGTTCGCGTGAAGAAAACGCGTCAAATAAAAGATTGAGTCTGTCACCGTTTCCGTGAAGCGGTGGCAGACTCTAGTGGCTATGTGAATGGCTGGGGCTTTCTGTCGACGAACACGTCTATCTGCTCCGGAGAGGATCATGACATCATGATCAAGGCGCGCGATTTCGATGTTCTTTCGCCTGAATTTCACGCGAATCCTTTTCCGACGCTCGACCGTATGCGAGCCGAAGGGCCGATTGTTCGTATTAGGTTGCCGATCATCGGCTACACATATCTGGCCGTTACGCATGACGCCTGCGCCGCGCTGTTGAAGGATCATGTGAACTTCGCGCGCGATCCCGCCAATGCGGGGAGCAGAACACAACTGCGAATACTGAGGTTCCTTCCAAGGACGATCGGCCTTCTCGCGCTAAACATGCTCGGTCACGACGACCCTGAACACCGCCGTCTGCGCGGTCTCGTCGACCAAGCGTTTGCGCGCCGCACGATAGAGGCGATGAGGCCGATGATTTCCGAGATCGCTGATCGTCTTCTCGACAGATTGAAGGGGAGGACAGAGGTCGATCTCATGTCCGAGTTTTGCCGGGACCTGCCGCTTTCAGTCATCTGCGCGATGCTCGGCCTTCCGGATCAAGATCACGATCGATTCAAGAACTGGCTGGGCGGGTTAAAGAACACCGCCAGTATTGGCGCGGTCATCCGCGCCATTCCCGGTGTGATCAGTGTTGTCCGCTACTTGCGCCGTAGTTCGAGATCGGGAGGTGGCGCGCTGTCCGACGGACTGATCGCAGAGCTTCGCGATGCCGAAATCGCTGGCCAGACCCTCAGCGAGGACGAACTGGTATCGATGATTTTTCTGCTGTTCGGTGCCGGCCAGGAAACCACGACCCATTTGATTTCAGGCGGGCTCTTCGCCTTGTTGTCCCACGAGGATCAACTCAATCAGATCCGCCGTGATGCGGGCCTGATGCCGACTTGCGTAGAAGAGTGCCTGCGCTACGTATCGCCGGTCCAGATGACGAAACCGCGCTTCGTGACTGGCGAACTCGTTTGGCAGGGCCGACAGTTCCGTCGTGGCGACATGATTGCCGGATTCGTCGCGGCCGCGAACTGCGATCCGGCCAGATTCGAGTACCCTCATCGTTTCGATATCACGCGGCACCCGAACCCGCACCTTTCCTTTGGCACGGGCGTACATTTTTGCCTTGGCTTCCAACTTGCTCGGGCGGAGGCGGCCATCGCGTTCGAACGCATTTTTGCGCGCTTTCCGGACATGCACCTGGCTACGCAGGCGAGGAGTACCGAGTGGCACAAGCGCCTCGGCATGCGGGGGCTGACGCAACTGCCTGTACGGCTCGTAGCGTAAATGTCAGATCGCGTGTTATTCACCGCCGTGTCGCTCGGTGCAGGTTAGCCAGACGGCATTCCCGGCCTCGGCTCCACGCAACCCATGGAAAGCGCGAAATCGGCCGGTAAAAGACCTTTTCCCGCGCATCCGATCTCCTTATTAAGGAGGTAAATCGCGTCAGGACCCATGATCAACAACGAACCCCAGATCACTCCCGAGCTTGTCGCTTCGCACGGCCTCAAGCCGGACGAGTACGAGCGCATTTTGAAACTGATCGGCCGGACGCCGACCTTCACCGAGCTCGGCATCTTTTCGGCGATGTGGAACGAGCACTGCTCGTACAAGTCCTCGCGCATCCATCTGCGCGGACTGCCGACGAAAGCGCCGTGGGTGATCCAGGGGCCGGGCGAGAACGCCGGCGTCATCGACATCGGCGACGGGCAGGCGGTGGTGTTCAAGATGGAGAGCCACAACCATCCGAGCTACATCGAGCCTTATCAAGGTGCGACCACCGGCGTCGGCGGTATCTTGCGCGACGTCTTCACCATGGGCGCGCGACCCATTGCCTGCCTCAACGCGCTGAGCTTCGGCGATCCGTCGCACCCCAAGACGCGGCATCTGGTATCGGGCGTCGTTGCCGGCGTTGGCGGCTATGGCAACTCGTTCGGGGTGCCGACGGTCGGCGGACAGGTGCGCTTCCACACCCGCTATGACGGCAACATCCTCGTCAACGCCATGGCGGTCGGGCTCGCCGATGCCGACAAGATTTTCTACGCGGCAGCGTCGGGCGTGAACATGCCGATTGTCTATCTCGGTTCCAAGACAGGCCGCGACGGCATTCACGGCGCCACCATGGCGTCGGCCGAATTCGACGATGACAGCGAGGAGAAGCGTCCGACCGTTCAGGTCGGCGATCCCTTCGCCGAAAAGCTGCTGCTGGAAGCCTGTCTCGAAATCATGGATGCCGGGTGCGTCATCGCGATCCAAGACATGGGCGCGGCGGGGCTGACGTGTTCGGCTGTGGAAATGGGAGCCAAGGGCGATCTCGGCGTCGATCTCGATCTCGATAGCGTGCCAACGCGCGAGCAGGGCATGAGCGCCTACGAGATGATGCTCTCGGAATCGCAAGAGCGCATGCTCATGGTTCTGAAGCCCGAGAAGGAAAAGCAGGCGGAGGCGATCTTCAGAAAGTGGGGCCTCGACTTCGCTATTGTCGGCTCCACCACGCCAAGCAAGCGCTTCGTCGTCAAGCACGGCGGCGATGTGATGGCCGACCTCCCGATCAAGGAGCTTGAGTCGGAAGCGCCGCTATACGACCGGCCGCATGTGCCGTCGCCGCAGTTGCCCGTCATTCAGGCGCGCGACGTTGCACCGCCTTTGCCCGTCGTCGATGCGCTGGAAAAACTGATTGCCTCGCCGGAGCTGTGTTCGAAGCGCTGGGTGTGGGAGCAGTACGATCATGTCATCGGTGGTAACACCGTGCAGCGGCCCGGTGGCGATGCGGCGGTGGTGCGCGTCGAGGAAGGACCGAAGGGGCTTGCGCTTACTGTCGATGTGACCCCGCGCTATTGCGAGGCCGATCCATTCGAAGGCGGCAAGCAGGCGGTCGCGGAAGCCTGGCGCAACATCACAGCGGTCGGCGGCCGGCCGCTGGCGATCACCGACAACCTCAACTTCGGCAATCCGGAGCGGCCTGAGAATATGGGCCAGTTCGTCGGCTGCCTGAAGGGCATCGCCGATGCCTGTCGTATGCTCGACTTTCCCGTCGTGTCCGGCAACGTCTCGCTTTACAATGAGACAAACGGCCGTGGCATTCTACCGACGCCCTCGATCGGCGGCGTCGGTTTGCTGGATGACTTCACCAAGTCAGCCTCGCTTGCCTTCAAGGCGGAGGGACATCCGATCCTGCTGATCGGTGATACACAAGGCTGGCTCGGTCAGTCGGTTTACTTGCGCGATATCTGTGGACGCGAGGAGGGAGCGCCGCCGCCGGTCGACCTCGCCGCGGAAAAGCGCAATGGCGATGTTGTGCGCGGCATGATTCACGCGGGAACGGCAACGGCCGTTCATGACGTTTCCGATGGTGGACTTCTCGTCGCGCTGGCGGAAATGGCGATGGCGAGTGGCATCGGCGCTGCACTCGACGCGGCGGCGGCCGCGATCGTGCCGCACGCGTGGTGGTTCGGCGAAGATCAGGCGCGTTATATCGTGACCGTTCACGAGCAGGACCTCTTGAGCGTTTTCACCAAGCTCAAGGCGGTGGAGGTGCCTTGCATTCAGATCGGGCTGACCGGTGGTCACGAGATCGCGATTGCCGGCGAGCGCGCCGTCCACATCAAGACCTTGCAGCGCGGCTTTGAAAGCTGGCTGCCGGACTATATGGCGACGAAAAGCTGACGTCCGGCTAGAGGACACGCCTGTGCCGGAAATTTAGTGCAGCGCGGCCCTCGTCACCCAACTCAGCACGAATGTGCCGACGGCTGCTGAAACGGGCGTACGGCAGTTCTGTGCTGAGGACACAATGCACGAGCGCAACGATGGTGGGTCCAACCATAGCTTCCGGTTGGCGCACAAGCTATCATCCCGATGACGTCACCATCGTTGTCGAACATCTCAAGCCCGGGAGCATCGCGCCGCTCAGTACCCATAGTTCGGGCAAACCCAGCTGCCGTAGGCGTTGTAGCCGCAGCCGCTGCGGTAGTAGGCTCCCGTCGCAGCTGCGCCGACCGCTGCCGCACCCACTGCCGCGGCACCGACACCGTAGCCGCGATAGCCGTATCCTCCACGATAGCCGTAGTGTCCGCCGCGCACGGCAACAGTGCCGCCCCGGTATCCCCGACCTGCAACCGCGCCGCCGCGATGCACGGCACCGCCTCGGTGCATGCCGCCGCCGTGGAAACCTCCGGCGTGCATACCGCCGCCACGACGGGCGAATGCGTCATTGGGGAAGGTCGTGACCAGCAGCATGGCTACGGCTGCCGAAGCGATGAGAAATTGACGCAACATTTACGTACTCCTTCTTCGAGAGAGGAAAGCCGCGGACGCCTGCGCATCGCGCCGCTGAACCGCAGGTTCTCTCCGAAGCCTCGCGCGCGGGAGCTTCGCGCCCTTGACCTACATCAACCTTGCGGTCCCATCTGCGTGAATGAACTGTTCCATCCCCTCCGACGCCGCACGCTTCCGGCTCCTGACTTGATCTAATCGCCGACGGACGGCCCGATGCGGCCTGGGTTCGGCGTCATCATGACCGGGTGATCGGGACCGGGTATCTTCCGGTCGCTTTCTTGCGGTTGGAAGATTCATGCAAATATAGGACTGATCGGCGCGACGGGGATCGGGCGACCGCGTTAAGTTGAGCAGACGTCACGGCGATTCCGGTGCATGATCCGGGCTAGTGTCCCGATTCCGAAGTTCGCATGTCTCCGCGGCAACCTTTGATGCGAATTTAGGAATCAAAGGGACACTAGTAACTCTATGATTCTAGTGTGTTTGGTTCAGAAATTCGCTTGACTGACTCTCAGGAAAATAAAGCGAACGTTTGAACCACCTCACTAGCCGGATTTAGGAGGCACTTTGATGCCGATGGAAGCGCGGGAAATCGAATCGATGATCAAGGAGGCGATTCCGGACGCCCAGGTGACGATCCAGGATCTTGCCGGTGACGGCAACCATTACTCGGCAACCGTCATTTCGGAGTCGTTCCGCGGCAAGTCTCGTGTGCAGCAGCATCAGATCGTCTATCAATCGCTAAAGGGTCAGATGGGTGGCGTGCTGCACGCATTGGCTTTGCAGACCGGCGTGCCGGAGTAGTCCCGCCTCAGCTAATCAGCGCGTGAACCGAAAACATTCGCTCCGGATCGGTCCACGCCGCTATCGGCGTCCAACCAGCGCCCTTCGCCAAAGCGTTGAAACGGTCGGTGCTATACTTGTAGCTGCTTTCGGTGTGGATGCTTTCGCCGGTGCGAAAGGAGAAGCTGCGGCCCTGCAAGCGGGCCGTCTGCGGCTTTTTGCTAACGAGATACATCTCGATCCGGTGTCGATCCCGATTGTAGATCGCGCGATGGGCGAAGGCGGAGAGGTCGAAATTGCCGCCGAGTTCGCGGTTGACTCGCGCCAGGATATTCAGGTTGAAGCGCGCGGTGACGCCGGCGGCATCGTTATAGGCATCGTACAGCGTCCGTTCGTTCTTCTCGAGATCGACGCCGATCAGCATGTACGCGCCTTCGCCCAGGATATTGCGAGCCCCACGCAGGAAGCGGCAGGCTTCGTGAGGTTCGAAGTTGCCAAGGGTTGATCCGGGGAAGAATCCGACTTTCGGCATGGCCGCGACTTGATCGGGTAGAATGAATGGCGCGGTAAAATCGGCGGTCACCGGATAGATTTTCAGATGTGGAAAGTCTTTTCGCAAGTCGCGAGCCTGTGCGTTGAGAAAGTCACCCGAAATGTCCACCGGCACATAGGCGGTAAATTCACACGCGGCCAGCAGCAGCCGCGCTTTGGTGGGAGCGCCGGCCCCGAACTCCACCAGCGCCGCATGTGTGGGAATGATCGAAGCAATTTCGGCGGACCGATCACGTAGAATACCGAGCTCTGTGCGTGTCGGATAATATTCGGGAAGCCGCGTGATCTGTTCGAACAGTTCGGAGCCTGTTGCATCGTAAAAATACTTTGGCGGGAGCTGTTTCGGATGGTGAGACAATCCTGTGATCGCGTCACTCGCGAATGCCCGCGTGCTTTCGTCGGATCCAGGTCCCTTGGCTAAAGCGGCAGCATGCAGATTCATGGCATTCTCCCTGCGCAACGCGACGCACTTGAGTTGGCAGCGATCAAACGCCGTAGTCCGCCAGGCGCAGACCGGTGAATTGCCAACGGTGGTGCGGATAAAAGAAGTTCCGGTAGCTGACGCGGCTGTGCCGCTCCGGGGTCGCCAACGATGAGCCGCGGAGAACGAGCTGGTTGACCATGAACTTGCCGTTGTATTCTCCGAGCGCGTCTTGGCTGGCGCGATATCCGGGATAGGGCGAGTATGCGCTTCGCGTCCACTGCCAGACCATGCCGAACGCATCGTCGAGCTGTTCGGCTCGGGCCGCGACTTCCCATTCCATCTCAGTTGGCAAATGCTTGCCGCTCCAGCGCGCGAAGGCATCGGCCTCATAATAGCTGACGTGGCAGACCGGAGCATTGGCATCGATCGGCCGCAAGCCGCCAAGCGTCATGACCTGCCAACCATCGGCCGTCTTCCGCCAGTAGCCCGGGGCTTCCCAAGCCTCGCCAGTCGCCGCAGCGAAGCCGTCCATCAACCACAAACTGGCGGTGCGATAGCCGCCGTCGTCCATGAAAGCGAGCCAGTCGGCATTAGTGACGAGACCGCGCGCGAGCTTTACCGGGCCGACCAAAACGCGGTGCGCGGGCTTCTCGTTGTCGAAATGAAAGCTATCGCCCTGATGTCCGATGGTGTGGATGCCCTCAGTCAGTCTTGTCCATCCTCTGCCGGCGTGTGGAGCAGCGGATGTCCATAGCGTGTCGTAAGCCGGCGCCATCGGATTTTGGGCAAATGCGTGCAGGATATCCGTCAGCATCAGCTCCTGATGCTGCTGTTCGTGATTAAGGCCGGCTTCGATCAGCGGAATCAGTCCGGCCAGCATTTTGTCGCTGGTATCGTGAAAGAATTTGACGACCGCGGCGTCGATGTGCCGGCGATAGGCGGTGATTTCTTCCGCGCCGGGACGGGTCAGATGGCCGCGCTGGGCGCGGGCATGACGCGGACCCACTCCGACGTAATACGAATTGAAGAGGAAGGCGTAATCCGGATGAAATGGAATGTAGCCGGGCTTGTGCTCCCCGAGCAGGAACTGTTCCCAGAACCAGGTCGTATGGGCACGGTGCCATTTCGTCGGACTGGCGTCCGGCATTGATTGCACCATCTGGTCTTCCGGCGTTAGCGGCTCCGCACGCCGCTCCGTTTCGCTCCGGACGGCGAGAAATGCATCTGTCAGGCGGCCGGCCAACGTCCGTGAACCGGAAAATAGCGACGGGTTCGGGGCGGCCATTGCGGCTGCGGCAGACGCAGAGTTCGTCACGGAAATCTCCGGTTTGGGAAAGAACGTTGCTCCGGACATTGGGTTCCGTGGAACGATCCGTTCGCAAGTTATGGAATGGAGTATTGCCGGGAACGAGATCCGAGGCCCCGACCCGACCGGGCCTAACAGCGCGGTCCTGACGGTCTGTTTCAGGGGCATCATTCACACCCCAGAACGCCCTGCGCGATAGGTTGATGCTCCCGGCAATTTATTTGTTACACAACAGTTTCGGACTATATATAGCAGCGAGCTGCGACGGGCTGTTCGCGGCACCGGTAACTTGCGGCTAAAGGATGTGATGGATGAGCATTAAGGACACCATTGAGAGCGAACTGAAGTCGAGCGACGTTGTTCTGTTCATGAAGGGCACGCCGCAATTCCCCCAGTGTGGTTTTTCGGGGCAGGTGGTTCAGATTCTCGACCACATTGGCGTGGGCTATAAGGGCCTGAACGTGCTCGAAAATCCCGAACTGCGCGACGGCATCAAGACCTACTCGAACTGGCCGACGATCCCGCAGCTGTACGTCAAAGGCGAATTCGTTGGTGGCTGCGATATTGTCCGTGAAATGTTCCAGGCTGGCGAGCTGCAGAAACTTCTCGGCGACAAGGGCATCACGCTCAACACACCGGCGTCGGCCTGACGGCGGCCTCACGCGCCGTCGGTCCAGCACGACTGGATCGCATCGTCGCGGACATCGCTACGCTGGGCGTTGATGCCATCCGTCAACGCAGCTCAAAGAATCTCCGGTCGCGGCGGCATTGACGGCGCGACTCGTAGGGTCGCGTGACCGCAAACGGTTGGCATCGCGACTGCCTCGCACGCAGGCGCCAGGAATCCTCAGAGTCCGTGCGGATAAGGCACGCTTTCCAGCCACGTCGCCGTGACCAGTCTAATGGTTGCATCCGTGGGGCGTTAGCGTGGGACGGCGCGGGGGCGAGCTTCTATGAGGAACCTTCCCGACCAAGGACAGTTCTTGGCTCAGCCATGTACCTTGCACGGAGACAAGAATGAGAACCCGTTTTATCGCCCTAGCGCCGATGATGCTTGTTTGGGCAGCGGCTACCAGCCCGGCCCATGCAGACCAGCCGGGCGCAGACTGGATGAAGTCCGATCAGGTCATCGAGAAGCTAACCGCTCAAGGATACACAAATTTCAGTAAGGTTGAGGCCGATGATGGCCATTGGGAGTTGGAGGCCGATCTCAAGGGCGTCCGCTACGATTTGAGTGTCGATCCCAAGAGTGGTGAGGTCATCAAAAGCGAACCGGACAACTAATTGCTTCGACCTCGGACATAAAAAAAGCCCCGGAGCGATCCGGGGCTTTTTTAAATTGAGGCGGTGGGGTTAGCGCGAATAGAACTCGACGATCAGATGGGGTTCCATCTGCACCGCGAAAGGCACGTCCGCAAGCTGCGGGATGCGGACGAATTTCGCGCTTTGCTTGTTGTGATCGGCGTCGATGAAATCGGGCACATCTCGTTCGGCGAGCTGGTTGGCTTCCAGCACTAGCGCGAGCTGTTTCGACGCGTCCTTCACTTCGATGGTATCGCCGACCTTCAGCTTGTAGCTCGGAATGTTGACTCGTCGGCCGTTCACCTTGACGTGGCCGTGGTTGATGAACTGGCGCGCGGCGAACATGGTCTGCACGAACTTCGCACGATAGACCACGGTGTCGAGGCGGCGCTCGAGCAGGCCGATCAGGTTCTCGCCCGAATCGCCTTTCATGCGGGTAGCTTCGACATAGATCGCATAGAACTGGCGTTCGGAAATGTTGCCGTAATAGCCCTTGAGCTTTTGCTTGGCGCGGAGCTGGGTTCCGAAATCCGAGAGCTTGCCCTTGCGGCGCTGGCCGTGCTGGCCGGGGCCGTATTCGCGCTTGTTAACGGGGCTCTTCGGGCGGCCCCAGATGTTCTGGCCCATACGGCGATCGATCTTGTACTTCGCCTCATTGCGCTTAGTCATCGCGTCCTCTTGTCAAAATTGAAGTCTGTGGATCGAGGAAACGCGCCCTCCTGTGCGGATGATTTGGACATGTGGATCATGACAAATCCGCCGCCGACAGGTCCGGCCCATAAGCTTGACGGGCAGGACCACGGGTCGCGAAACACAACGCGGGCCGATTTTGGCCCGCGCGCAGGCGTTTTCTAGGGACAAACCGCTTTCCTGTCAAACCATGGCGGAGCCATTTTCGACCGGAGAACGCCAAACGCGAATGCGCCGCGGAGCTAGTCTTCGATATATCACTTCGCACCGAAGATTAACGGCTTGATCCTGCGTGAAACCATGAATCTTCAACGGTTTGTCGCCGGCTCTGGCATCAGCTGATGAGATGCGGGTCGGGCTGGGACGCGGCCGCCGAAGAACGGCGCGAGCGCGCCCGTCAGCGCGTCGAAGCGGCCCGAGGTGAAGATCATTTCGGGTGGGAATTCGCGGCCGCCGGTGGCGCTCGGCTCGAGTGATTTCAGCAGGTCGGCGACGCGGCGGGCGATCGCGGGCGCCGGATCGATCCATGACACCGGCCATGGTGCGAGCCTTTGCAGCCGATCGAGCAACAGCGGGTAGTGGGTGCAGGCCAGCACGACGACATCGGTGCGCAGGTCTCCACCATTGCCCGCCGGAACGAAACATGGGGTGACTTCGCTCAGGATATCGGCGTTGCTGACGGGTTTGCCGTTCAAGGCGTCCTCCGCCAACGAAGCCAGGCGCGCCGCGCCAACAAGCGTTACGGTGCAGGCTTGCGCGTGATTCCGGATCAGCGCCTGAGTGTATTCGCGCTGCACGGTCGCCCGGGTGCCGAGTACCGAGACGCGCTTGGTTTTCGACGCGGCGCAAGCCGGTTTGATTGCCGGAACCGTGCCCACGAACGGCACCGAATAGGCGGCGCGCAAGGGCCCCAGAACCGAGACGGACATCGTGTTGCACGCGACCACCACGATGTCTGGGGCGTGGGTGCCGATCAACTCTCCGACAAGCGGCACCACGCGGGCGATGATTTCGTCTTCGCTGAGGCGGCCATAGGGGAAGAAGGCGTCGTCGGCGACATAGACATATCGCGCAGCGGGGAGGACGCCGACGATCTCCCGCAGCACGGTGAGGCCGCCGAGGCCGGAATCGAGGACAAGAATGGTAGGAGTGTGTGACACGCGAAAATATTAGGGACGGTCGGTTACCGTGGAGTTTTTACGGATTGTGTCGATTTGTCCATCTCGGGACAGTGATACCTTAATGCAAAACGATCCCCAACGCTCGCAACATCACGGTGGGTGCAACGGCTTTGTGCCGTGGAGAGCGATGCGTGGAAAGTCCTGGACCGGCCCTTGGGTTTGATCCAGAAAACGTCTATAATATCATATTTTTCAATATGATGCGGTTTAATACTAACAAAGAAATGAGCCGGGTTTCAGCGCTACTCGAACGAAACGCTTCGTTCGGAGAAAGACTCGTAATACCAAGAACATGGTGCTCCTGCTTCATTTCGGTCGAAAGGCCCTAGCGCAATCCTTCGTAGACCATGAAGCCGCGCGCGATCTCGAGCTTTTTCAGTGCGCGTGGGACAAAACGTTGCGGCGGATGATTCAGATAGCGCCACGAAGTGAGCGTGAAGTCCATCACGGGCTGCCGGCTGGGCTGCATCGGCGCCAGCAACCCGGTCAGGCTGGTTGGGGTATGTGTGCGATTGTTGAAGGGGAGCAGCAGCAGTTCGAAGTGTGCGAGCGATCCGTTCCGCTCGGTGGCAGTCAAACCAGCGACCGCGACTAATAGTTCGTCGGACACGATGCCGAGCATGTCGGTAATTTGGGCGCGGCTTGCGGCCGCGAACAGTGTTGAAAAATTCTCCCCCTTAAGGTCGCGGTCGAGCAGGGCGCAGATCCGGGTTCCGGCAACTCGGAACGGATAACCGCGCTCCGGCTCGTAGGAGAGCACGAAGATGTCCCCGAGCAGCTGGCGAACTGCGCTCGGTTCAATGACGCGGCGGTCCGGAGCACGCTCGCCATCACGTTTCTCATCCCAGTAGGCGAAGAATGTGCGGTTCGATGGGTGTTTCATGATGCAACCGTCCTGACCGAGGTCCAACCGGACAAATCTGTCCTATTTCAAGGCACCTCAGCCGTTTGCTGTTGTGCAGGAGCGGTGTTGCAGCGTCCATGCCGGAGGCGGCTTTTGCGTCAGCGACCCCAGGCAATTGTGCCGTTAACGTTAAATTAACCACCGAGCCAGGTTCGCCGGAAACAGGCTATGATCCCGCCGCGTCATGCGTTCTCTTCAGGTTTCCGCGGATGTGTCGAGCAGTTGCAACCGTCACGAAGATCGGAAGCGGATTTCTTTTCATCGAAATCCATCCGGCCCCACACGATCAAGGGAGGGTTTCTCAGACCCTCCCTTTACTTTTACGGTTGGCGTCGAGGCGCATCCCGTGCGGCCCGAGAGATTTCTTCGAAAAATCCGCCCCTTCGATCTGGTAAGTTGCTGCCGCCGACATCGACAGCGAGAGCCGGACTGAGTATGAGTCGGCATAATCCGGCCCGGACGGCCGGCCAAAATGGTGGTGGTATGAGACCGGATAGAGCACGGTTCGCCGACTATCCTGTACTCGATATTGGCAGAGGCAAACGCTGAATGAGACAGGCGGGGAGAGTCTTGCGGTTTTGGGTGCCCATTCTGGGTCTTACTATCGGCCTTCAATCGGCCTGTATTCCGGCCCAATCTGATGAGCTCGGGAGTAGCCGAACGCCCGTTGCAGAAGTCCAGTTCCCACCGGCTCACCTTATCAAGGATGTGGCTGATCATCCTCGCGCTGGATCCGTTGTTCAGGTGAGCGAGGTCTCAGCTGAAAAAGGAGAGGTTTCAGCGGAAAAGGAGCTCCCAGCAGAAAAAGAAGCGGTCTCAGCAGAAAAGGAAGAGGTTCCAGCGGAAAGGGAGAGAGAGCACGGCGCTCGAAGTCCTCTGGAGATGCTTATGTGGTTTCTGAAGGGCGCAGCGTCGCTGACTGCAATGGTGCTTTTCTACAAAGGACTAAAATGGTGGGTGTTCCGCAAGCGGCAGAGCGAGTAACGTATTCATGCGTTTCTCGCGCGGCTGTTTTGACGCTTGTTTGAAAGCGTTGTGTTGTCGAGAATGTCCCGCGATAGGCGGACCAGGGAAGGGCCGTCTGGACCGCCGCCATTTACCCGGTTTTCATGAGCCGGATTCGCCCGCTTGAGCCACCAGGTCGTCACCCTTGGATTTTCCCTCAGACCCTTCGTCAGAACCTCGGCGTGAACCGATCCTGACCCTGCCGGGGCCGTTGATTGCCTATATCGGCCTTCTCGCGGTTGTTCATCTCGCGTGGTCGGCTGTTTCACCCGATCTGGAATACTGGATCATTGAGGCGTTCGGCTTCATTCCGAAGCGTTACGATCCAAATCTTTTGGCGACAGCGTTTCCCGGAGGAAGCGGCGCTAAGGTCTGGACATTCGTCACCTATTCGCTGCTGCACGCCAACCTCAGTCACATCGGCTTCAATATCTTGTGGTTGCTGCCTTTCGGCAGCGCGCTGGCGCGCCGTTTCGGCGCCTTCAGGTTTTTTCTTTTCATGGCGGTGACCGCCGTTGCCGGCGCAATCGCGCATCTTGTGACCCATGAGCACAATATTGCGCCGATGATCGGCGCGTCAGCCTCGGTGTCGGGCGCAATGGCTGCGGCGATCCGCTTCGCCTTCGCGCAGGGAAGTTTTCTGTCCTTGGGCCGCGGCGATGCCGACGCTGCCGCGCAGGTGCCCGCGCTGTCGTTGACGCGCGCCCTGCAAAATCCCCGAGTGTTGGCGTTTCTCGCAATCTGGTTCGGGGTCAATATCATTTTCGGCATGGGATCAGTTGCAATCGGCGCCGAGCCAGGCAGCGTTGCGTGGCAGGCTCACATGGGCGGCTTTATGGCGGGCCTTCTATTGTTTTCATTGTTCGATCCGGTGCCTCGTTCTCCGCGCGACGCCGAGAATGCGTCTTCCGACGCGGATCATGTCTAACGATCGCTTGCGATGCAGGCTGATTTCATTCATCATCCCCTGGTCAGGCGAGTTTAAATTCGTTCGCGTGCTGGAAACGATGACCCCGTTGGTGCGTTCTACTCGCGAACAAAACTGGATGTTGGTTGTCGCCTGAACGCTAAAGACAAGGATCGCGCAAAGTGATCCCGCGCGATCCCTCCAAGGGAAGCGACAATGACAGTATGTGCCATTCTCAGCGCCAAGGGTTCTCAAGTCGCAAGCGTCGCGCCCGACGTAAAGCTTTCGGCGGCGCTCAAGATTTTGTCGGAAAAGCAGATCGGTTCCGTGCTCGTCGTGAGCGGTACCCGCATTGATGGCATTCTGTCCGAACGGGATGTCGTCCATGCCCTGGATAAACGCGGCGCAGTTGCGCTTGATGAGCCGGTCAGCCTAGCCATGACCCGCAAGGTCGTCAGTTGCCGTCTGTCGGATACGGTCGCTCACCTCATGGAAGTCATGACGGCGGAAAAGTTCAGGCATCTGCCGGTGGTGGAGGAGGGCAAGCTGGTAGGCATGGTCTCGATCGGGGATGTCGTCAAGCTGCGCGTCCAGGAATATGAAGCCGAGCAGGAGGCGCTGCGCGAGTACATCAACACGGCCTGAGTACGTGCTGCATTAAGGATCGGTCCCGCTTTCAGGGTCCGCGACGCCAGCAACGTCCGGTGCCGACGCCGGCGCGAGAACTTCGATCGCTTCTACAATTGCGTCCATCGCTCGATCCGCAGCACGTGCACCGTGCGCGATCAGATCGCCGGCGCGGTGGAAGTCGAACCAGCCGATCTGGCCGACCCGCGGCGAGATCAAAAGGTCCGGCGGGTCGCCAGCGAGCCGCGCGCGCGTGATTCGATCCTGCATGATGTTAAACGCGTCGGTCATGACCGACACAACACCCGGGCGACTGCCGCCGGCGAAGAATTCGCGCTTGACCGTTCGCTCGAGCGAAAAGAACTTGCCGAAGCCAAGTTTGCGCGGCGGGGGCTCGACGACCTCCTCCTGCGCGTCGTTCTGCGCACCATGAGAGAATATCGTGGTGCTGCGGCCGAACACGTCATTGGACAGGTTGGCCGCGATCACAACTTCGGCGCCCAGCGCGCGGGCGGTGGAAACAGGCACCGGGTTGACAAGCGCGCCATCGACCAGCCAGCGGTCGCCAACCAGTATCGGCGCAAAGATGCCCGGAAGGGCATAGGACGCACGCATGGCATTGACCAGTCGCCCGTGCGTAAGCCAGATTTCGTGGCCGGTGCGGACTTCCGTTGCGACGCTTGCGAACTTGAGTGGCAGTTCTTCAATCTGGATTTGACCGAGCGACGCCTCGAGTTGGGCGGTGAGCTTGGTTCCGCCGATCAGTCCGGAGCCGTTCAACCGGATATCCAGATAACTGAAGAGACTGCGAGGCTGCAGGCTGCGCGCCCACTCCTCCAGAATATCAAGACGACCGGCGGCATAGGCGCCCCCAACCACCGCTCCAATCGACGTGCCCACCACGACATCGGGCTCGATGCCGTGCGCGATCAGGGAACGGAGAATGCCGATATGAGCGAAACCGCGCGCGGCCCCGCCACCCAGGGCCAGCCCGATCACTGGCCGCCTGACGCTACCCAATCCTACTTTTTGGCCGTTCGACCCATTCTGGTCGCGACCTTTCAAACCCTCCAGCACGATAGGATTCTCCGACTGCCGGCATCGGTTACCATGCTGCCGGCGGACACGGTGAGCAAAAGACAGAATGACTTATTGCTTGCTTGGCAGAAATTATCATCGGATAGCGGTGTTTCAACCCGATGGGCCGGTTTTTAAGTCTTCCACAGCGGGATGCAATTCTGAGCAAGTCCCGAGGCTTGAATTCGCCGTGTTTTCCGGGAAGAACCGGCGCCATGATCTTCGGGGGACATCATCGATGTAATTTGAGCCGACGCTCATGGCCGTTCCTTGTTTCGGTCGTCACGCTTCTCGCGACCTTTCCATACGCCGCGTCAGCACAATTGTTTGGCGAACGTCCGCCGCCAGTCCCGCCAGCATCCATTCCGGAAGCGCCGCCGGAACCTGCGATCAGCCTTGCGCCGTCCTCCGGTCCGGTATCCACGCCAAATCTGCCAGCGCCATTGACTCAGGTGCCGGCCGCCGCCGTGCCGCTGACGGCGCCGCCCAGCATCGCGGCTCCCGCGCAGGGGGTTCTGTCGTTGACCGCGCGCTACGGCAAGGATCTGCCGGTCATCAACGGCGGGCTGATCTGGCGAGTTTATTCCGAACGACCCGACGAGACCGGTGCCTTCAAGCTAGTGCGCGAAAACCATGATGCAACTCCCAGCCTCGTGCTCCCGCCGGGGGGCTATGTCGTGCACGTTTCGCTGGGGCTGGTCAGCGCCGCGCGGCCCGTGACACTCAAGCCTGACACCGACCGCGAGTCGTTCGTGTTGCCGGCGGGCGGCCTGCAGATCGAGGGTCGAGTCGGCGCATCGATGATCCCGCCCAACCAGATTTCCTTCAGCATCTACAAGGGTAGTCAGTTCGAGGGTACCGAGCGCGCGCCGCTGGTGCCTAATGTCGCTGGGGGCGACGTTATGCTCTTGCCAGAAGGTACTTACTACATCGTCTCCACCTATGGCGACGCGAACTCGGTCGTACGCTCGGACATCCGTGTGCAAGCAGGCAAGTTGACCGACGTAACGATCTCTCACCGTGCCGCGCTCATCACCCTGAAACTCGTCAGCGACAAGGGCGGCGAAGCGCTGGCCAATACTGCGTGGTCAGTTCTGACGCCTGGGGGTGATGTCATCAAGGAATCGATCGGAGCATTTCCCAGCGTGATATTGGCCGAGGGTGAGTATCGCGTCATCGCCAAGAACGAAGGCAAGGTCTTCGAGAGGGGCTTCGAGGTCGTCAACGGCGTTGACGGCGAAATCGAGGTTCTCGCGCATTGAAGCTCCCGGATCCGATGTATCAATATCGGGTTGAACCTTTTTGTTTTGACGTCTTTTTCTTCAAACGAACCACACCTCAGTTCTCGACATACTTCATTCGAGCCTTTCCGCTTCTGATGGGATCAGAAGCGGTGCTTCTATGATTTTGATTTGCCGTGTTTTCTTCACGCGAGCCGATATCCCCTTCGCTCGAAAACGCTATGGGAATCCTCTCACGGGGCATTCACGCCGCGCCAGCGGCCGTAACGCCACGGCCGGTACCAGGTAGCGCCGGATGGTTTCGCTACGGGAACATTATCGATGCCGGAGGTTCCCCAAGGATGGCAGCGTAAGATCCGTGCCAACGTCATCCAGCCGCCACCCCAAAGCCCGAAACGCTCGACTGCTTCATCGCCGTAGGCTGAGCATGTCGGCAGGTGCCGGCAGTTGAAACCTACCAGCGGCGATAGGGTATGGCGATAGATCCAGATCAACGCTCGGCCGACATTGCGGGGCAGCCGCAAAGCGGCACTTGCGCAAACCGGGCAGAACCTGGAACTTTGCGGCGTCGGCTTCATGAACGCGGAGCTTTCCTCTCAGGTGCGAGAGATGCATGCCGCAGGTTCCTCCGGGGAACCAGATCAAGCTGCAATATCGCCACAGGTGGCAGAATATCGCACACTCCCAGGAACAATCGCAGCAAAGGTTTATGGACGCTGACAAGTCTCACGGCTAGTTTTCTGCTAACAGGATCATCGTGTTGAACGTAGGGTTATGCGTTCGGGCTACTGCATCGGATTGGAACATCGAGCTGCGTTAGATCAGGCAACATCGGCTGTGGGGAAGGGACCGAATTGAGGTTCGCGAAATCATCCGGCTTCTACCGACGGACGCTTCTGTGCGCGGCAGCTTTTTGTTTTGCCTTTTCAGGTTTCGCATCTGCGTTTGAGCAGGGTTCGACGAAAGAAAACCTCGAGGCGCGCAAGCATCCGATGCGTTTCTCCTGGATTGCTTGTGAGCCGCACTGTGGGAGCTGGATCAGCGCCGTTGGCCTCGTAACGGGCGAAACTCCGAAAGCCTTCAACGACTTCGCTGCCGGGCGCGATCTTACCGGTACGACGGTCGTGCTCGATTCCGGTGGCGGCTCGGTCAACGATGCCATTGCGCTCGGGCGGCGCTGGCGAGAACTCGGCGTGCGCACCACGGTTGGGGCTAGCGTCGTCGTCAAGACGGTGGCGGGTGATCGCGCAGCTGTGTTGCCCGAAGCCTATTGCGAGTCCATGTGCGTGTTCGTGTTGCTGTCGGGAAAAACCCGCTATGTGCCTGAGCGTGCGCATGTTCGCGTACATCAGATCTGGATGGGTGATCGCGCGGACGATGCCAGGGCTGCGAGCTATACTGCCGAGGATTTGATGATCGTAGAGCGCGACATTGGTCGGCTCGCCAAGTACACCTTCGAGATGGGCGGGTCCGGAGATCTGCTGCACTTGGCGCTTAGTATTCCTCCCTGGGAGGCCCTTCACGAATTGTCGCCAGCGGAATTGCGTTCCGCCAATCTCATGACGACAGACCGCGTCGCGGATGTGTTGCCGGGTGGGGAGGTCGCCGACGCGCCGGTTGCCGATCTTGTCACAAAGCCGGTGCAGGATCGCTTTCCTGGCATAACGAATGCATCCGCTGCGGTGACGATGGCCGGCCAGCCGACCAAGACAGCCGAAGCGGAATCCGCCGGGCACGCGGCGGCGAGCGCTGCTTCGGACCGGCCTCAATAACGACACGAGAGCCTTTCCGCTCCTGACGGGATCAGAGCGTGTCTCTATGATTTGATCTGACGGCTTTCCGCGAACGGTAACCGGGGAACTTTAGCTTTGGGCGGCGGTCAGCGCGGCTGATTTTGTCTCGATCTGACCGATGGCATCGACGACCGCATCGAACGTCAGCATGGTGGATGCGTGGCGCGCCTTGTAATCACGCACCGGTTCGAGCAGCGCGATATCGGCCCACTTTCCTTCGGGCGGCGCGCCGTTTTCTTTCAGCATCCTGCGAACGATCTCGCGCAACTCGCGGAGTTCGCTGGCGGTCGAGCCGACCACATGGCGCGCCATGATCGAGGAGGACGCCTGGCCGAGCGCGCAGGCCTTCACGTCGTGCGCGAAGTCCGTGATAATAGAGCCATCCATCTTGAGGTCGATTTTGACGGTGGACCCGCACAGCTTCGAATGAGCGGTGGCGCTGGCGTCTGGCGCCGCAAGACGGCCCAGGCGCGGAATATTGCCGGCCAGTTCGATAATGCGAGTGTTGTAAACGTCGTTCAGCATAGGTTTCGACATTGAATTCGCTGAAAGAGGCGGAGCGACGCTCTTGGCGGCGGGAACCTCGAAGCCTATATATGTATCTATTGCCTGGAAACGCAATCCAGCGATTTTCCGGCGCACCGGATTGAAGTTCGATTCGGACGTTGCAATGTTGAATATCAAGGGACTCAGGCGTCCGGTGGCGTGCAATGCTGCCCCGTCTGCCCGGTGACACTCCGGTCTCACGCGAGGCCGGTCGAACGGAGTGAAGATGGACGCGTTGATCAAGCCGCTACGCGGCAGCAAACCTTCTGACGTCAAATCCAATAACGTCAAACCTGCCGGATTCTCGCCCGCCCAGCTGGACCCGTCGGAGTTTTTGGCGGCGGTTCAGCCGAACCGGCAGCGCCCGTCGCGGCACGAAGCCGAAGGCGCTATCAGAACGTTGTTGTCCTATATCGGGGAAAATCCGGACCGCGAGGGGCTCCTCGATACTCCACGCCGGGTGATCGAGTCGTATGACGAGATCTATCAGGGTTATCATCAGTGTCCGGCCGAGGTTTTGAACCGGACCTTCGGTGAAACTGCAGGCTATGATGATTTCGTACTGGTGCGTGACATCCAGTTCACCTCGCAGTGCGAGCACCACATGATGCCGTTCTATGGCAAGGCACATATCGCCTATACGCCGGTGGAGCGGGTGGTCGGGCTGTCCAAACTGGCGCGCCTGACTGACATCTTCGCCCGGCGGCTCCAGACCCAGGAGCACATGACAGCGCAGATCGCCGCGGCCGTGGACGAGGTGCTTAAACCGCGGGGCGTCGCCGTGATGATCGAGGCGGAGCATACCTGCATGTCGGTGCGCGGCGTCGCCAAGCATGGCGCGATGACGTTCACAAGCCGGTACACGGGCGTATTCCGCGACAATCCCACGGAGCAGGCGCGCTTCCTGTCCATGGTACGAGGGTAGCCGCGTTAAATCCCTCCACGATGATTCCGAAGGGATTTCCTGTGTCTGGATCAAAACCCTCATCCGAAACCGAGGAGGGGCTGCTGTTCCAGCCCCGCTTTGACGCGTCCGGACTCGTGACCTGCGTCGCGACGGATGCCAAAACCGGCGACGTTCTCATGGTCGCGCACATGAACGAAGAGGCGCTGCGGCGGACCGTTGAGACCGGCGATGCCTGGTATTACAGCCGTTCACGCAAGGCGTTGTGGCGGAAAGGTGAGAGTTCGGGTCAGGTCCAGCGAGTGATCGAGATGCGAACGGACTGCGATCAGGACGCGGTCTGGATCAAGGTTGAGCAGCAAGGCGCCGCCTGCCATACGGGACGGCGCTCGTGTTTCTACCGGGCGGTGACAAAAGGCGATGGCGACAAAATGCGCCTTTCGTTTGTGGATGCCGACAGGCTCTTCGATCCAGCCGATGTTTACGGCGCGAAAGCCTGACGGCTTAGGGTTGTGCAGGCATCCGTTAAGGCTCTGTTAACCATAATCTTCCACCTTGCGATCCGAGCGAATAGCCGTCTGGAAACGTCGGAATAGACGACGGATTTTCCGGTGCTGTGCAGGCGGGCGGTCGCGGGGAGCGGAGATCAAGATGAGCGTCGATGCCGCCAACGCCGCTTCGGGATTGAGCGGAATTTTGGGCGGAATCACCACCGCCATCAAGCGGGCAGCCGAGGCCACGGGAGCGAGCTTCGAATATCTGCTTGCGACCGCCAAGATGGAATCCAATTTCAATCCTCATGCCGCTGCCGGCACGTCCTCCGCCAAGGGCCTCTATCAGTTCATTGAGCAGACGTGGCTCGGCACGGTAAAGGAGGCGGGGCCGGCGCTCGGCTTTAACGGCTATGCCGATGCGATCGCCAAATCGCCAGCCGGCACCTATTCCGTCGCGGATCCGGCGACCCGCGCCGCCATTCTCAAGCTGCGTGATGACCCGGCTATCGCGTCGGCCATGGCCGGCGTGCTGACGCAGTCCAACAGCTTCAAGCTGACCGGCCTGATCGGCCGCCGTCCGACTGACAGCGAACTCTATATGGCGCATTTCATGGGCGTCGGCGGAGCCGCGAAGCTGATCGCGAATGCGCAGGACAATCCGCAAGCATCCGGCGCGCGGCTGTTTCCCAATGCCGCCGCCGCCAACCGTCCGATCTTCTATGATTCTGATGGCCGCGCGCGCAGCGTGTCGGAAGTCTATGCCGATCTGGACCGGCGCTACGCGGTTGCCGCCAATTCGCCCGCGACCCGTATAGCCATGACGTCTGAAACGCAGTCCTCGACACCATCCGACCAAGCGGCCTATCTGTCACGCCTGCCCGACGTGCGCGGCGTCGCGCCGATCGCGGCATCATCCTCGGCCGCGCCAAGCCAGCCGACGTTCCGTTCGCTGTTTCAGGTCGGCGAGCGTACTCAGCCGGTGTCTCCGGTCGTTCAGGAATTGTGGGGTGCACCATCTCCCACGGCGCAGGACCCATCGGTTTCAGATCCGCGCCCGCCGTTCGATCTGTTCAGCGATCGCAGCGGTGCTTATAGCGGGTAGGGGCGCAACGAACCCTGGACGAGTTGTAGTCCAGAGTCGTTAGTCGTTTTCCGAACGACGCTGCGCACGGCTAACCCCTCGCAATGACGATCTAACGCGATCGTCTCATCGTGCGTGTGAACTCGCCGCGTTAACGAAGCGTCAACGAAGGCAAACGGTTATGGTGAACCCTTTGTTAAGCGTCATGGTTTATTTTCTATGACCGACACCGTTTCGCGGTGTCGGTGCGTAAGCCGGAAACACCATGATCGTTCGGCAATTCCTAAGCTGGGTACGGACCGCTCCCGCAGGCGAGCGGGCCGAAGCGACGCAAGCGCTAGCCCGCGCGTGGCTCATATCCGATCTGTCCGATGACGACCGCGCTGCTGCCGAGGGCGGGCTGCTGTTGCAGCTCGATGACTCGTCTCCGCTGGTTCGCCGGGCGATGGCGGACGTTTTCGCGCGTAGCGCGAGCGCGCCGCCGGCCATTGTCCGGGCACTATCGGTCGATCAACCGTCGGTCGCTATTCCGATTCTCGAACATTCGCCGCTCTTGATCGACGCGGACCTCGTCGACATCGTCGCGACAGGTAGCTGCGAGGTGCAGTGCGCCGTCGCGCGCCGCGTTCACGTGCCGGTGTCGGTCTGTGCGGCCCTTGTCGAGGTTGGCTCGGCGGCGGCGGCACTCGAACTGATCGAAAATCCGGGCGCGAATATCGCGCCGATGTCATGGGACCGCATCGTCGAGCGGCATGGTCATCTCGCGGCGATCCGGGAATCGATGCTGGCGCTCGACGATCTGCCCGTGGTCACGCGGCTCGCGCTGGCCACAAAGCTTTCGAACTCGCTGGCGCAGTTCGTTGTCTCACGGAGCTGGCTCAATGCCGATCGCGCCGGCCGCGCGGTTAGCGATGCGCGCGATCGCTCCATCGTTGACATCGCTGCACATGCGCGAGACGGCGACATGTGCAGTCTGGTCGCGCATCTGCGCGCCACCGGGCAACTCACCCCCGGATTGATTTTGCGCGCGCTGTTGTCAGGCAATACGGAGCTGTTCGACCATGCGCTGGTGGAACTGTCCGGCCTGCCTTTAAGTCGCGTCACCGCGCTGGTTCACGATCGCGGCGGCGCGAGCCTTCCCGCGCTGCTGACGCGGGCGGGGTTGCCGGAATCCACGTTCCCTGCGTTTCGCGCTGCGCTGGAAGCGCGCGACGAGATTGGCTTTGTCGGGACGGTCGGCGGTACGACGCGGCTACGCCGCCGCATGGTCGAGCGTGTGCTGACGATGTGCGAAACGGCGCCCGCTGAGGTTTCGGAGCCTCTGCTGATCCTGCTGCGGCGTTTCGCGACGGAATCGGCGCGTGAGGAAGCGCGTGTGTTCTGTGACGAACTGGTGACCGAAGCAGCCGCCGAGCCGACGCGCGACGAAATTGATGAAATGCCGGTTTGCGAGCGGGAGTTTTACGAACCTGAGTTTCGCGAGGAGTTCCTCGAACCTGCGCCCTCGATAGCGTTTTTGAGCGACGTGAAATCCGGTTTGCATGAAGAAAACGCATCAAATCAAAATACGAGAGTCCTTCACCGTCTCCGTGAAGCGGTGAAGGATTTTAGGCCGCGATTTCTTGACCGCTTGGCGTTCAAAACTAAGATCGACGAACGCGAGCTTGATGAAATTGAGCTTGACGACACGAGGTCTTGTGAAGCTTTGCCTTACGAAGCGGAGCCTTACGAAGCGGAGCCTTATGAAGTTGAGCCTTACGAAATTGAGTCGTACGAAATTGAGTCTTACGAAGCCGAACTTTGCGAGGCTGGGTCTTACGCTGTTGCGTCTTATGAACCGGAGCGCCTCGAGCCGAGGTTTGACGAGCCGGCGTCATACGAGTCCGCGTCTCGTGAGCCGAGTTTTGGCGAGCCCAAAGATTCACCGCGAGCATATCGCGAACCGCTGCTCAGCGATTTGCTTGCGGCAGCGTAGTTCGTTCGCGCGAGCGAAGACTTAAAATTCACCGCTCACGGAAACGGAAAAGGATTTCTTTTGGTTTGACGCGTTCTCTTTACGCGAAGCGGATTCCACTTCGTTCAAAAAACGCTCGATAGGGCTGATCTTCCAGCGGAAATCTTAGCGATAAAAGAAGCCGCGTGAGAACAGATCTTCAGCCGCTTGCAGGAATGGCCGAGCGCTATTCTGTCGGCGCAATGCTCGGCGCGAGAATGGCTTCAAGGTGTTCGGGACGGTCCTGGTTGACCGTTGCGAGATATTCATCGGCGACGAGACGCAGTTTCCGGTTGATCTCCCTTGCCATGGCCTCGGTGCCGGGGCTGGCGTGCTCACGCACGATCGCCTGGATCGCATTGATGTGATAAGCGATCAACTCCGCAGGTACCCGATCGAGATCTGGCGAATGTTCGATGATGCGGCAGAGGCTTTCGGCGCCCGCGGCGGCGGCGGGATACTCGAAGGTTGCGGCGTCGCCCTTGATGTCGTGCGCGGCGCGAAACAGTTCGTCGCGCGTGGCCGGCGTAAATCCGTTCTTGAGAATGGCCGCGTGGGCGGCGACAAGGCGGTCACACTCGATCGCCATCCACTTGGAGAATTCGTCCGAAAGCTCTGCCAGTGCCTTTTCGGCGAGCGCGATCGGGTCGTCTAAATTTTTCTCGTCGATCAGCCGAACGACGTTGCGCAGCCGATTGGGCGGAGTGATGACGTGATGGTCGGCGAATGCCTGGATCGTCAGTTCGGCGGGATCTTTCTTCTGCATCGCCCTGCCTTTTAGCCCGGGGCTCTGGCCTTATCCAGCAGCGATGGCTGCGGGATGACGTCGGGCTCCTTGGTGCCGCGGCGCTCGGGGCCAATATAGCTGTTGCTGGTATTGCGCCGGCGGTCCGGACCGAAATAATTTTTGGTCTTGATGAAAGGGCGTGGCGAGACCACGACGTTCAGGATTCGTTGATAGAGCCCCTTGGCTGAAATCGGTTTGGCCAGGAATTCGGTGACACCAGCATCGCGCGCGACCGTGACGCGCCGCTTCTCCGAGTGTCCGGTCAGCATGATGATCGGGGCGAACGGGTTTCCCTTCGAGTCCGGCTGGCGGATCATTTGCGTAAGCTCGATGCCATCGAAGATCGGCATCGCCCAGTCGACGATGACGATGTCCGGAACATAGTGAGTAAACATTTCGAGGGCGGTGGCTCCGTCCTCGGCCTCGTAGACTTCGCGCGCGCCAAACGAATGCAGCAGCGTGCGCAGAATGCGGCGCATGTGTGCGTTGTCATCGCAGACGAGAAACCGCAGCTTGTTGAAGTCAATGCCGTACATGATGCGGGCCCGGTATACTTGCCGTTAACTATATGCCGTCGCCGTTAATGAATGGTTGCCGTTCCTTCTGTCTCCCTCAGGGAGGCGAAACGAGGACAGCGACGTTCGAGCCTGCGAGGGGCGACAAAAGATCGATTGCCTCACCAGTTTCTCGCGTCGCTCGAAACCGTCTGCTCTAAAAGATAGGGAGAGGGAAGGGACTCAGTGTCCGAACTGCTCTCTGAGGATTCGTTCCTCGAGGCTGTGGCCCGGGTCGAACAGCATTCGCATTGAGATCATTTTGTCCGATGAGACCTCGACGCGGCGGACGTTGCGAGCTTCATCGTGATCGGCGACGGCGGCCACCGGGCGCTTTTCGCCTTCAAGCACCTCGATTGTCACCATGGCCGTATCTGGCAACAGCGCGCCGCGCCAGCGCCGCGGACGGAAGGGACTGATCGGAGTCAGAGCGAGCAGTGCCGCGTTGATCGGAAGGATCGGTCCTTGCGCCGACAGGTTATAGGCGGTCGATCCGGCTGGCGTGGCAACCAATACGCCGTCGGCGACGAGTTCGGCCATGCGTTCGCGCTCGTCGATCAGGATGCGCAGCCGCGCTGCCTGGTGAGTCTGGCGAAATACCGATACTTCATTGATGGCGTGATGATTGTGAATCGTGCCATGAATATCGGTCGCGCGCATCAACAGCGGATGGATAACGGTGTCGGTCGCGGCAGCGAGGCGCGCCTGGAGATCATGCCGGCTGTATTCGTTCATCAGAAATCCAACCGTGCCGCGATGCATCCCGTAGATCGGTTTTCCCGACCGCATGTTCCGCTGCAGTGTTTGCAGCATCAACCCATCGCCGCCGAGCGCAACCAGCACATCGGCGTCCGCAGGATCGCGATTGCCATAGGTCTCCACCAATTCTGTCAGCGCCTGCTGGGCTTCTGGACTTGCGCCCGCGACAAAGGCGATCCGGTTATAGGACTGGGGTGAGGGCATGATGGTTCGCAGGCTTCCGCAGCTGCCGTCGACGTGTTGTTTCCGGTCGCGCCGGCTATCGAAGAGGTACTTAACCGCGCTTTGCAGTCGCGTGTCGAGGCCCTGGTCGGTCCATGGTTAGCGGAAAGGGCAAGGCTCCGCCGGTCGCGCTTATGACTAACTGTTCATCAAGGTGAACAGAAGCTGCCATCGCGCTTCAGCGTGCATTCAGCGACGCGGTTTCATGATGGGTGTCTGATCGAAGGTCCCGGCCATCCGGACGGCGACCTCGGCGATCCCACGCTCCTAGGAGACCAATCAATGTTCAAGACGATTTCCGCCGCGCTGCTCGCAGCTTCCGTTTTTGTTGCGCCTGCGATGGCCGGCACTTCCCGCACGGACCAGGCCCCGGCGGCCAAGACGGCGACCGTCAATTCGAAAGTACTGAACGCCAACGCCAAGGCCAAGGCGAAATCTCATCACCATCGCGCTCACCGTCATCATCACGCTGCCCCCAAGCAGAGCTAATTCCGTCACGAAATGAGATCAGGGCTTGCGGCGATCGCTTTTGGCTGCCGCAAGCCTCGATTCGTCGCAACACGAACTTTTGCGCAGATAAGCGAAATACGAATTTGTTTTCGACAGCGGACGGTTTAGTGCTTTCGGGAGAAATACAAACCGGAAAGACGGACGGACGTTGGGGGCATCTGCAAAATTCCTGGCGATCGTGATGCTGGCGGCATCGCTCGCGGCCTGCATGACCGACAGCGAGCAGGGCGGTGGGCAGGGCGGTCTCGTCTATACCGATGATCGCGGGGTGGCTAATCAACCATTTCCGGCCGATTATCGCGCTCAATTGCTGGCGTTTCTCAGAACCTACCTCAACAATCCCGCCGGTATTCGGGACGCCGCGATGGCCGAACCGGCTCAGCGCACCGTCGGTGGCCGACTGCGTTATGTGAGTTGCCTGCGCTATAACGCCCGAGAGATCGACGGCAGTTATCGGGGTGTGGTGCAGCGCGCGGTCGTGTACGTCGATGCGCGGCTCGATCGCATGATTGAGAAGGTTGACGACATCTGTGCGGGCGCGGTCTACGCGCCGTTCCCGGAGCTCGAGAAGCTGACGCGCTGAGCCACCGGAGGGGCTGGGCTTCGGGTCCCAAATCAGTTTCACATTTTGATGAGTCTGAAGCCCTCAGGCCCGCGCGAACTCTGTGGTGGAACCGCGGCAAACGAGGCCCTGTTTTTCCGGGCGGCAGTTCCTACATAGGAACAGCGTTGTGGAGCGCCGACATCACCGTTGTGAAGCCCGGCAACCAAATTCGCGCCACGTTGTTTGACCATGGTGAACGAACGTTGATGGTAATCCAATGAGAGGGGAAACCCATCATGAAAAAGGTCTTGCTTACTGTCGCTGCCGTTGCAGCCTTCGCCGCACCAGCATTTGCGGCTGACCTTCAGCCGCGACCCTATACCAAGGCGCCATTGCCCTCTACGCCGCCGCAGGCTGTCTACAATTGGACTGGTTTCTACGTTGGCGGCCATCTCGGCGGTGCGTTCGGCGGCGGCCTTGGAGGAAGCGACGGTCGTTTCCTCGGAGGCGTGCAGGGCGGTGCCGACTACCAGTTCGCGAACCAATGGGTGCTTGGCATCGAGGCCCAATATAGCTGGCTCGCCAACTACAGAGGAGATGTGGTCTTCCCTGGCGGCAGTATTGTGACTGGTGGTAACCCCGGCCTGGGCTCAGTGACCGGTCGGCTCGGCTATGCCTGGGGACCGGCCCTTCTGTATGCCAAGGGCGGCTATGCGTTCAGAGATAGCACGCTGGGTGTCTCCAACGCGGCCGGGGCGCCGCAGGCTTTCACAACCAATGGAAATCGGGACAGTGGTTACACTGTCGGTGCAGGTCTCGAATATATGTTCGCGCCGAACTGGTCCGCTAAGGCGGAGTACCAGTATTACAACTTCGGCAAGACGACTTTCGGTGCGGGTTCGCCGGCTGATGTTGTCGGAGCGAGCTTCCGCAACGACGAGCATACCGTCAAGGCCGGCGTGAACTATCGCTTCGGATGGGGCGGACCGGCGGTCCCTCATTACTGAGATCGCCTCCAGATTATCTGTTTCGTTGATTGGCGAAAGGCCGGCTTTGCCGGCCTTTTTAGTTGCGCATGATGCGATCTGCTGTTCGGTTGCGGATCAAATGCGGTCGACCTATTTCGTGCCGCGGTATCCATAGCCGCAGGCGCGCGTCACCTTAAAGCAACCATCACCACTTGTAGGAGAGGCTTCCCGTGATGCGGCGCCGGTCGCCGTAGTAGCATAAATTAAAAGAGCCGCAGCCTGAGACATAAGTGGTGTCGGCGACGTTCATAATGTTGACAGCCGCGCGCCAGTTGTTCGCCCATTCGTAGTGAACGGCAAGATCGCCAAGCGCCCTAGACGGCACTACGATAAGATTGGCGGTGTCCGCGAAAGATGAGCCGACATAGCGCACGCCGCCGCCGAGACCAAAGCCGTCCAGCGGGCCTTCCCGGAACGTGTAGTCCGTCCAGAACGAAGCGGTCTGCCGCGGGACACTGACTGGAACGCTGCCGATCAAGGTCGGATCGAGATCCTTGCTGATGAATAGCTGGTAGTTGGTATAGCTCGCAACCACTTTGAAATCGCGGGTGATATTGGCCACGGCTTCCAGCTCGAGGCCGCGTGACGTCACCTCGCCGGTCTGTCTCTGGAAAAGCGGATTATTCGGGTCGGTGGTCAGGGCGTTCGTGCGTTTGAGGTCGAACAAAGCGATGCCGAACCGCGCGTTCAGACCAGTCGGTTGATACTTCATGCCGACTTCGGTCTGCGCTCCGGTTTCGGGCAGCAGCAAAACACCGGCGGCATTGGTGAACGGGAGCGGGTTGTAGGTCGTTGCGTAAGAAACATAGGGTGCGACGCCATTGTCGAAGTTGTAGATCATGCCGGCGCGGCCGGAAAACTTGCTGTCCTGTCGGTCCACCGCTGTACCAAAATTCCTATCGATTTGGCTCACCCAGTCGTTGCGGCCCGACAGGACCAGCGTGAGACGATCCCACTTAATCTGGTCCTGCAGATAGAGGCCGGCCTGCCTTTGTGTAATACTGCCGTCTCGAAAAAATGCGCCGTCGAAGGGCGGGTTAACGCCATACACCGGATTAAGGAGGTTCAGTTCGGTAGCGGGACCAAAACCCTGTTTGTCGTCGAGCGTATAATGCCTTAAGTCGAGACCGACCAGCGCGGTATGCCGGACCGGACCCGTGGCGAAGCGATACTCAAACTGACTGTCCTGACTGAGTTGAGTTGCATTGTTGCGGGCGACGAAGTAGTTCCGCAAGATGGTGGCGTCGGCCGGAGTGGTGGCGTAGCCCCCGCCAAACAAGGCATTATAGTCAACAACGAGATTCGCAACGCGCCCATTCTGGCGGAACGTCGCGTTCTCCGAGAGATGCTTTTCGAATTGATAGCCGACCATTTTTTGCTGTTTATTGTGGTAGCCAATAGAAGGGTCACCGCTGAACAGGTTCGTCGGTATCCGGCCGAACGGAGCGTCGACCACTGTTCCTACATAAGGCAGAAAACCGAACAGCATGGTCTTGTTCTGGGATGCCAGGGCGAGCACCGTAAGCCGCGTGTCCACATCGGGTAGAAAGGTCACGGACGGCGCAATGAAATAGCTGTCGTCAGGGACGAAGTTTGTCTGGGTGCCGCCGCGATTGACCTGGCCGACGATCCTGTAGAGAATCTTGCCGGTTCCCGGCTCGGTCGCGACAGGACCGCCGAAGTCGAACTGCGTGTAAGCGTTACCGAAATTGTTGACGCCGGCCTCGATAAAGCCAAGGCGCTCCGCGGGAGGCAGCTTGCTTACGGCGTTGACCAGTCCGCCCGGCGCCGATCCGCCGTACATCATTGCCGCCGGACCGCGCAGCACTTCGACCCGCTCAAGATTGAACGGCGGCAGTTTCCAGCTGGAAAAAGAAGCGCTGAAAAGCTGCAGGCCATCGAGAAAAACATTGTTCTGCGCCTGAAATCCGCGGATCATAAACCAATCATCGCCATGATCTTGACCGTAGGTGGAAGTAGTGACTCCCGGCGTATAGTTCAGGATTTCATCGAGCTTCGAAATGATTTTCTGGTCGCGGATTTGCTCGGCTCCGATGACCGAAATCGACTGCGGCACCTCGATCAGCGGCGTATCGGTTTTGGTGGCTGTTGCGCTGCGGTTTGCAACGTAACCTTGCACCGGCCCCCCCGCGGTCTCGCCCTGTACGTCGATGGTATCGAGCGAAATCGCTCCGGCCGGCGCGGCGCCGCCGGCCGATGACGGCGAAACGATCGTGATCGCGTTTGGACCGGTTGCCCGCGCGACGAGGCCGGTTCCGCTTAGGATCGCCGACAACGCCTGGTTAGCAGTCAGCTCACCGTGGGCGCCGCTCGTCGTTTTGCCCCGCGCGATCGACGCATCGAACAACACCTGCATTCCGGTTTGGGCGGCCAGCCGATTCAAGGCCGTCGTCAGCGGGCCAGCAGGAATGGACATGGTCCGCGCCACGGACGCAGGCGCATTCTGAGCAACTGCCGGCACGACGAAACCGGTTGCAAGCAGCGTCGTCCCCAACAGGAGTGATCGAGCCCGCCTCAAAATCTGTGATTGTCGCCGCTGCCCCGTTGCTTCCCCCGCCATCGAACTCGTCCCCAAAATCATGCCGCTCCGCCGGGATGGCGGACAGTCAGCCTTTCAATGGAGTGACGAACGAAGGGAACGCTTTGGGACTCTGGACGAGGAGGAAAGTAACGTGGAAGGCTTCAAGTATCGATCGAGCGCCTTGTGACGTCATTGACGTCAAGTCTGTGCGTGACGATGGGAAGGATGGATTTTCAGCCCCGCAGCACGATCAGCGGGCCCATCCGGATCACACTAAGTCCCAGAGACTCGCGCAAGAGCGCGAGCGCCGCATCGGTATCGGTGACGGTAAATGTACCGCTGACGCGGCGTGCGGCGAGGTCCGAATTCGATATGATGATACGCCCCGCAAAATGGCGGCCTATCTCTGTCACAACGTCGGCCAACAGCGCATTGTCCACCACGAGTTGGCCCCGGCGCCACGCCAGCGCGGTATGAGTGTCGGCTTGCCGAACATCCTTCACCCTGCCGTCACCGTCATATACGGCCTGCTGGCCCTCGTTCACCCGGACTGCAGGGGCGGCGTGCGTATGAGGGGTGACCGATACAGCATGTTCGGTCACCGTCACTTCCGTTGAGCTTGGATCCAGCCGGACATCGAAGGCCGTCCCGAGCGCGGTCGTCAGCCCGCCATTCGCCTCGACAACAAACGGACGATTTGTATCCTTCGCAACCTGGAAGAATGCCTGACCGCGCAGCAATGTTACCGTGCGAGTTTCTGCCGTAAATCGGTAGGAGATGGCGGAAAAGGCGTTGAGCTGGATGGTCGTGCCGTCAGCCAGTTCGATTGTCGGCATTTCTCCCGTGCCCGACCTCGCGTTGGCCAGAAGCCGCATCGGGCCGTCGGAATAGACGAAGGCGCCGCCGGCGAGCGCCGCGCCGAGAATCGCGACCGCAAGCGTCTTGGCGACACGCGGGCGCGGCTTGACTTTGAAATTCCGTAGGGCCGGATCGTTCAAAATGGCCGTACGCGCTTCGCCCATCAGCCGCTCGGCCGCCTCGTACGCCGTTCTGTTCTCCTGGCCTCGGTCGAGCCACTCCTCAAATGCGCGACTTTCGTGTGCGCTTTGATTCATGTCGCGATTTTTCAGCACCCAGGCAGCGGCTTCTTCATGTCGTTTGCGGCTTGCCTGCGCTGATTGGTCGGTTGTCATCGCGACTCCTGATCGCTTCTCACCCGTTATGGAGACGAGCGAGTCCTCTTAAGAAGGACTTCTTACTCGATACCGAGCAGGCGATCGAGGCAATGCGCGAGTGCCCGCCGAAGGTGCCGGTCGACCATATTTCGCGAGATATTGAGCTTTCGCGCGATCTGGTCGGGCTCGAGTCGGTGGAGACGGTGCAGGACGAAAACGGCGCGCCGTCGCGCGGGAAGCTCCGCAATGGCCTCGCGCAACACCGCGAGGCGAGCCTCGACCTCGAGGCCATAATCAGGCGCGGCCGTTTCGGCAGGAACCGCGAGCGCCTCGACCGCTGTTCCTGAAAAAAGGTGCTGCTCGAGCCGCGCCCGGCGCATGCGATCGATGCCGAGGTTGATCGCCGAGCGGCACAAGAAAGCGCATAGTGAACGCTTGCCCTTCAGAACGTCGGGCTGTTCGGCAAGCTTGATATAGAGATCGTGGACCACATCCGAGACGAACCCGCGTGCGCAGCCGCGGCGAAGCACCGCCGCCTTGATCTCGGCGTAGTGCGCTTCGATGGCGCGATCCAGAAGGTTGTCGTTGTCAAGAATGCCGGCCGGCGCCACGCTACGATTCCTGTCTGAGTATGCAGGCATATACAGAGACAAATAAGGTGCAGCGCAAGCTCGTAACTTTAGATCGCATCTAAATCATTCCCGCATTCGAAGCGGGATCAGCTCCTCGTGGTCAAGGTCAGGCCAGGAAGTCGGTGCGGAATTTGGCTTGAATGGGGGCATTATCCGCAGTAACCCACCGCGGTTCGATGCCGCCCGTGTGCCGGATCGTAAGGGGTGAGGAATGGCCAAAGCGAAGTTTGAACGTAACAAGCCGCATTGCAACATTGGGACGATTGGTCATGTTGATCATGGCAAGACGTCATTGACGGCTGCGATTACGATGGTTCTGGCGGAGACGGGCGGGGCGACGTTCACGGCGTACGACCAGATTGACAAGGCTCCGGAAGAGAAGGCGCGGGGCATCACGATTTCGACGGCGCATGTGGAGTACGAGACGGCGAACCGTCACTATGCGCATGTCGACTGTCCTGGCCATGCGGACTACGTGAAGAACATGATCACGGGTGCGGCGCAGATGGACGGCGCGATTTTGGTTGTTTCGGCGGCGGACGGCCCGATGCCGCAGACCCGCGAGCACATTCTTCTGGCGCGTCAGGTCGGCGTTCCGGCGCTGGTTGTGTTTTTGAACAAGTGCGACATGGTTGACGATCCGGAGCTGCTTGAGCTGGTTGAGATGGAAGTGCGGGAGCTTCTGTCGAAGTACGAATTTCCGGGCGACGACATTCCGATCGTGAAGGGGTCGGCGCTGGCGGCGCTTGAGAACTCGGACCAGAAGCTTGGCCATGACGCGATTCTGGAACTGATGAAGAATGTCGACGCCTACATTCCGCAGCCGGAGCGACCGATCGATCAGCCGTTCCTGATGCCGGTTGAGGACGTGTTCTCGATTTCGGGACGCGGCACGGTTGTGACGGGCCGGGTGGAGCGCGGGGTTGTCAAGGTCGGCGAGGAAATCGAGATTGTCGGCATCCGCGAGACGCAGAAGACGACGGTGACGGGCGTGGAGATGTTCCGCAAGCTTCTGGACCAGGGGCAGGCGGGCGACAACATCGGGGCGTTGTTGCGCGGCACCAAGCGCGAGGACGTGGAGCGCGGCCAGGTTCTGTGCAAGCCGGGTTCGGTGAAGCCGCACACCAAGTTCAAGGCCGAAGCCTATATCCTGACCAAGGAGGAGGGCGGTCGCCACACGCCGTTCTTCACCAACTACCGTCCGCAGTTTTATTTCCGCACCACCGACGTGACGGGTGTTGTGCATCTTCCGGCCGGCACCGAGATGGTGATGCCGGGCGACAACATCGCGATGGAAGTGCACCTGATCGTGCCGATCGCGATGGAGGAGAAGCTGCGCTTCGCCATCCGCGAGGGCGGACGTACCGTCGGAGCAGGCGTCGTCGCCAGCATTATTGAGTAAGGACGTGGAGCGCCGTCAGCGTCGGCCAGACGTGGCAGCCTCGCAGGAACTCGCGATCCGGGGATTGCTTGCCACTTGCAATCAGGGCGCTCGTCATGCTTGAAACGGTCAGGGGCTGCGGCGACGCGGCCCTCACAGGAGTGTAGCTCAATTGGTAGAGCACCGGTCTCCAAAACCGGGGGTCGCAGGTTCGAGCCCTGCCACTCCTGCCAGTCCATTCCTATCCACTTGATTTTTCTCCAGTTTTTTCGGTGCGACAGTCAACCTCCGAGGAGGTGCGACAAAGTTCGTTCTCGGTGCGGTCCAGCGAGATCAGGAACATAGCCTCGCCAGCAAGCCGTTTTTGCTCGGCTGCCCGGGTGTAAACCTCGGCCATTGAGGGTGTTTCCCAATCGAACATCGCCATAAGCTGACGTGTTGTCGCACCGTTCTCGGCGGCAATCGTGGCGCCTGCCTTTTTGAGACCGTGAGCGCGCCCCTCGATACCGGCTTCGCCGCAACGTTCCCCGAACCAGTTGCCGAACCCAGCCGGCGTGAACGGCTTGCCATATTCTGTTTCAAGGAACGTCATGGAGCCGCAAGGGCTCTCGGCTATGATCTGTTTGAGCACCGGCAACAGCGGCTTCTGAACGAGCGTGCGGCGCTTGTAGAGCGTTTTCAGCGGAACGTACTTGATCCAGTCGCCGGAGCGCGTGTGCTGCTTCCCGAGGGTCACAATGTCCTGCCGCCGAGCGCCGGAGAATAGCAGCAGGGCGAGCGCCAGGCGGGCCTTTCGCGCCTTCAAATCCGTCCCGTTGTGGAAGTTCAGGAAGTCTTGGACGTCATCGATCGTCCAAGTATAGAAGCCGCCGCCCTTGATCTTGCGGCCTGCCTTGATATCCCGGACCGGATTCGACGCGAGGTGGTTGTTCTCGACGCCCCACGAGCATAGCGCCGACAAGTGCTTACGGCGATTTGCTCGAGCACCGGCTCCATCGACCGCCTCGATCATGCGCTTCACCTTCTGCGCCGAGAGGTATTTCAGCGGGCAATTACCCATCTGGTCCGGATCTTCATCCGACAGAGGCAACCGAAAGCACTCTTCCAGGCTATTCCGTCTCGCTCGCTGCGACTCCCTGGTGAGTTTTAAGAATTCGCCTTCACCCTTCGATGTAAAGTATTGAGTCCCAAGCCATCCGATCGTGCTTTTGGGCCAGCCATCCTGAATTGTTTCGGTTGGTTTTTCGCGGCGGCTCGGCGGCTCCCCAAGGCGGTCAACGGCCTCTGTATATGCCTTGGCAAAGGCTGGCGAGCCTTCCGGCTCCCGGATCCGGATGCGCTTTCCGTTGCGCCTGACATATAGCCGATCGTTTCCGTGCCGATCTTCCTCGCAGCTCAGAAACGGTAGATCGGTCTTCATGGAAGCCATCCAGGCTAGTCCTCCCACTTGGAGGCCGGCTCATCCTGCCGCGCGGCCGGGACGAGCAGGGCGATATCAACAGGCTTGTCCCCAACAATTATAGTCCCATCCGTGCGGATCCCGAGCACGCATTTGCCGGCCTTCTCCGCGCCGCGGATGGCCCTAGCGATCGACGCTTCTGTGAAGGGCAGTGCCTTCGTCATCCGGCCGCCTCCGGCCGCTCCTGATCGGCCTGCAATGCCGCTCTGGCCGCGTCCAGTTTGCGACGATATCGCGCTTCGGTATCGCGCTCCTTGAGCAAGGCGGCCTCAAAGAATTGTCGGACGACTTCCTGATTGGCTGGCAGTTCAACCGACCATGCGGTGCCCTGTGTGATGGCCATCGAGCAGTGAACCGAACACAAAAATTCGTTGTCCAGGTTCAGAGCGGTTACTGCTCTCTCGAGCTCGCCGATCCGCCTCCGTGCCTCTTTGTGCAGCCTGAGTGCGTGTTCGAGAGTTTCATGACTATCCGGCATGTTGACCTCCCGGGAAACCATTGTGCTCGCGGCCGTCGAGGAGCCGGCCGGCGACACTCTTTGGCACGCGCCGATATCGGCCCTCGCGTTCTTCATCCGGGATGTTGGTCCCCCACTGTTTTAAGAAAAACGCCACGTTGGCCGCCGCGCATTGGTCGCGCAACGATCTGGCATGGTCAGGATGCATCGGCCGGGGGCCGTTCTCGCCACCGACGATGACCCAATGGAGGCCGCGACCATCCCCGAAGTCGTCGCAGTTGAAAATCTCATTGCATTGAGGGCAGGCAACGTCGGCGTCATCGCCATAGCTGATCTCGTGTGCCAGCTCAGATGATCCAAGCCAGCCGCAATGACCGCACTTCGTCATAAAATAGGTCTGGTGATAGACCGGGGCGCCGGTGATTGGGGCCTTCCCCCATTTGCCGGTCGGCATCCAGCGTTTCAGATCGATCGGCCCGAGCAGCGGCTCCGCGCTGATGAAGCGCACCGCCGCCGGCGCCGCCAGCAGATCCGGAATCCGTTCGTCGGCTTCCTTCTGCCGCTCGGTTGATACGCCGAGCCAGACGTTTGGGAGGGGCCAGGGCGCATCGAGATACAGGCTGTAGACGTTGCCGGCTTTCTTGAGCGCGTCCATGTATCCGCCGTCACCCTCCATGTGGCCGGCCGCCTCAAGGTGGGTTCGTTCGAGCGGCATTCTGCCGAGGAACGGTATCTTCGAAGGGATGCCGTTCATGTAAGCTCGCATCCGCGCGCTGCGCTTCGTGAGGATTTGATAGGTATGCTGCGGCGTCAGCGCCATGACGGCAAAGACCTGATCGATCCATTCATCAGGGACGGACTCGTGGAATAGGTCCGACATCGAATTGACGAACCATGTGGTCGGGACTTTGCGCCTCAAAGGTATCCCCAGCGCCTTTTCGGAGCGGACCACGTGCCCTGTCCAGACAGCATTCCCGTTCACCCGCTTGGTGGTGCCGTTGTAATGTGGGGAGCGCTCCGGCAGGTATTTCGCCGCGGCCTCGGCGTTAGCCATTTCGATGCGATAGGCCATCTTCATCGCATAGCAGTTGGTGCAGCCAGGCGAGACGATCGAGCAACCAGCGATAGGATTCCAGACGTGCTGCGCCCATTCAATGTTGGTCTTGGTCATGGGCACGCTCCAAGCCAAAGAAGTTCCCGCTCGATCTGGCGCTTCTGAGCGGCAACTTCATCAGACAATCGTGCGAGCACGATCGCGGCGATGTCGTTTAACTCGCCAGTTCGAAACATCGCTACATATTTGAGCCCATCGACATCGCCCCAATTGCCGCTTCGATTTTTCTGTTTAAACAGGACTGATATGCCGGTCCCGTCGGCGCGGGCAGAATCAATCTCGGCCAATCGCTTCTTCGCGTTTTCGAGTTTCCCATATAGGGCGACAATTCTTTGTGCGTCAGTTAGCGTCATCATCGCATCAATCATCCCACATCTGTTCTTCGGCCCATTCGGCGAGACAATCGCCGCACATGGCCTCGCCGTCGTCGTTGAGCCCGACGGCGCGCTCTTTGCAGCCTTGGCGTTCACAAGATTGGTCGCCTGATCCGGCGCACGCCTCGCATTTGCCGGCCGGGTACACGTCAGGATCGTTACCGCCGTAACGCGACGTGTAGATCGTTCCTTCGCCGGCGCATTTCATGCAGTTCAGGCGGGTCATCCCGGTTACGCGACCTCCGCGGCGAAGGCCCGGCGATAGACGCGCTCATAGGAGTGCCCAACGCCTACGATCTGGCCGGCGCACTCCAACTGCCGCAGCACAATGCGCACGTAGGCCGGCGTTGATCTGCGACCGATCGCGACAAATACCTCGCGAGACTGGACGCCCGGGCCTTCCGCGGGCAGCGCCTCGATTATCGTGGCGACGAAATCGGGTTTTGGCTGGATCCTCATCTTAAGCGTTCCCCCATGGTGTATCGAACTGCGGCGAGTTGAGCTTCGTAATGGGCGTTGGCCGATTCCCTGATCATGTCGGCCGCGATGCCCCGCAGCCGATCGACCTCTGCCAGATCTCTCGTGACGTCGATCAGGTTGATGATTTGCCTGACGTGGCGCTCGTTGGTTTCCAGGGCGACTTTCATTTCAGCACCTCAGAACGGGATGTCGTCGTCCATGTCGTTGCGACCAGGCTGCGCTCGGCCATGGGCGCTCGCGTAGTTGTTCTGTCCGGAGGATTCGCGCGTGCGCGTCGTGCCGTAGTCGTCGGGCGACTGCTGGCGGCCTTCGGCCTTTTCCAGCGATGTCAGCGCGCCATTGAACTGGAAAACGACCTCGGTGGAGTATCTTTCAACGCCGTCCCTGTCGGTCCACTTGCGGGTCTGTAACTGGCCCTCGACGTAGACCTTCATCCCATTCTTGAGGTACTGCTCCGCGAATTTCGCGCCGCCCTCATTGAACACCGTGATCTTGTGCCATTCGGTGCGCTCCTTGCGCTCGCCGGTGTTCTTGTCGCGCCAAGTCTCCGATGTCGCGATACGCAGGTTCGCGATCGGCTTGCCGTCTTGGGTGCGGCGGATTTCAGGATCGGCGCCGAGGTTGCCGACCAAGATCACCTTGTTCACGCTGCCAGCCATCAGCCGAATTTCCTCTTGCCCTTGGAGTTGAACGGCCGGCCCTCAAGTTTCCGCTTCGGCCATTGCTTCTTCGCGATCGGGGCGAGCGCCTCGATCACCGCGTTCGTGTCTGTGCCGGCGAGGGCGGTCTTAGCCGCCATGATCGCCTGATGCCGCGCGTCGTCGGTCGCGATCCGCCTCGTCTTGGCGATCTGCGGGACGTCGATCGTCGCCGTCTTTTGCCGGTGCGCCATAATCGACAGGCCGGTTAGATTGAAATGCTCATCCGATCCGCCGTGCGCGTGCGGAATCGGATCGTGGTCGAAGTTCAGAAGCGAGAGCACTTGCTCGGCCGACATCAGCTCGCGATGCTCGTACGGGATTTCGAGCACCTGCGCGGCCAGCGCGGCGGCCTTGTCGATCATGCGGATGTGCGCGCGCTTGCTCATGTCGCAACGCTCCACTCTCCGCAGGCAGGGTCTGTGGCAGCAACGCTCGGTCGAACTGCCGCTGGGTAATAGATGATCGGCGGTTCATTGCCCCATGGATACGGCTCCATCAGCGGCGGATAACGGTAGCATTCGCCTGCGCGCCAATGTCGGCAGTTACCGCAAGCCGCTCCGATCGGGATGTCCGCATCGTTCACGCCGCCGCTCCCTTCTTCACTTCGTGGAGCATCTGCTCCGGCGAAATGCCGGTGACGGCCTGGCAGAATTCAAGAACGTCCTGTTTAGATTTTTGAAATTCCGCAGCGTCCATCACCTGCTTGCGCTGCGACTTCGCGATGCGCATCACGGTCGCGGTGCCGTGGGTGCTGGTGATGCTGCCCTCGGCGTAATCGACGTAGCGGATGAAATCGCGAACGTAGATCGTCGCTTCCTCAAGCGAGGCATGAGCCATTAAGGACTGAATGTAATGGCCGGTCCGGATCAGCGCGTGCTTGCGAAGATGGTCGGCAGAGGGCAGCACGCGCTCATATTTCTCGGGCCAGTTCTGCCAATAGCCGGCGACTGTCGCGAAGAAATGATCGTGGGTCTCACGCGACCGCTCGCTAAACTCGATCAGCTTGTACCGCTTGCCAGCCTCGAACGTGCGCGCGCAGAGATCGCGATGGAAGGCGAGGGGACGCATCACCTCGCCATTCCATTCGAATACGATCTGAGGCGCGCGTGATGTCATGTAGGCACCCCACACTTCGGGCAGCCATGGAGCCATTCACCCGCGATGTTGCGCGTCCGCCAACCGTCGTGCTTAGCCGTATTCCAGACATCATGCCAAGATGCGTCAGTCTCTCCCTCGAAAATCTCGGAGCATGAATCGCACTCGACCAGGATTTTACCGTGCTGCCGGTCTATCATGTCCGGCTACTCCGCGGCCTGCGCCAAGCCTTCGCGTCGCATCTTCTCGGTGAGCTCGGCGAGCTCATCGTTGAAGATCGCAAGCTCCTCGGCCAGTTTGCGGATATAGGTGTCGTCGCGCTCAACTCGGATAATGACGGCCTCGATGCCATCGAAGTAGGATTCGAAATCCCACCAATCGCGGGCGGTGACATACATGCTGCCTTGAATCTGCGCCTTATATTCAGTCGGCAGCTTTTGCAGCGCGATGCGCTTCTTCTGGATGTCCTCCGTTGGGCACTTGATCTCTAGTCCGCCGTCCTCGCCGACCAATGAGTCCGGGCTGCATCCAACGTTGCCGTTGCGGATGAAGCCGACGCGGCGGGTGATAAGACCGGTGGTGAAGCAGTAGACCTCGCGGGCGCGATCCTCGTGCAAGCGGCCGCGTTCGGTATGCTCGTTCGAGAAGGTCGGCAACTGCGGTTGGCCGGTGATGACCTCTCGGGCGAGACGGCTCATGTATCCGGCGCGGGTTTTGCTCGGGGCTCCGCCTTTCCCCTTTGCCATGACGGTACTGAACTCGCTCGCCGTCGGGATGCCCTTGCGGCACGCGAACCATTCATCGGTGCCCTGCTGGCAGTTGAAAATCTCCATAGGCATGTCAGACCCCGTACCTCGATTTGAGCGCGCTAATGATGGTCGGGAGCCGATCGGTGGTGACGTCCTCGACTTTGCTGGCTTGCGCGAATATCCAGAATTGCGCCTCGTCGGCGCCCTTCTCCTTGGCAGCATCAAGTTTGATCGTGAGTTCGGCGGCTTGAGCTGGGCTTATCTTTTGCGCGGGTCGCGGCGGTTCGGCTGGTGCGCGCTGTTGTGTCCGGCCGGGATCGGGCTGGAAGATCGGCGCTCCGCCCTGGCCGTCGTCGTCGTGAGCCGAGGCAATGCCGAGAATGGCCTTGAGGGTGTAGCGCTCGAGATAGCTCACCGTTGATGCGACGGCTTGCAGGTTGTTCTTGTTGCCACTCGCGTCAGGGCTGCCGGCGAGGGTGGCGCGGCGCGAGTGGCCGCTGATGTGCGAGAGGATGCACGTTACCTCGATGCGGCCGCCATCGAGTTGCTTTGGCTCCCAGCTATAGGCTAGGCCATGCTCGGCGAGTGGCCCGTTGACCGCCTCTGCGATGCCGGCAAGCGTTTCGTGCCAGTAATCGGTTTCCGCGCCGCCGTTTCTGGCTTGGAAATTAACGTTCGCGTCTTTTACGATCTTGGGGAATTTGCCCTTCGCCGCGGCGAACGCGGCGTCGAAATCGCGGATAGCGGATTTTTTTTCGAGCCGGTCCTGCCAATCGAACAGCTTGTCGATTAACTCCGGCGTTGCGCCGCGGTCGAGCGCCTGCGCAATCATAGCCATGGGGTTGAGGGCGATAACGGAGGGCGGTGCCGCCGGCGCGATCGCCGACGGCTGCCGCACTTCCTCGATCGCTTGAAGCTCCTGACGTTCTGCAACTGCTCCGGTCATGGCGGCCTCAATAATTCACGGTTACGTGGGGGACTTCGCCGCTTGCCATCGCCTTCACCACGGCGACGGCGAGATCATCGGACAGCCCGAGCTGCATCAGCTTGGCCTTGATGGCAGTGTGGATCTTCGCGCGGTGCCGCTTGTTGGCCTCACGCTTCTCGCTTTCGCGTTTTGCGGCGGCCTGTTCGTCGGCTATGCGCTCGCGTTCGGCGGCCGCGGCTTCCTCGGCGGCACGCGCGGCGCGCTCCTCGGCTTCCTTCTGCCTTTGCTCCGCGAGCTTGGCGCGGGCTTCGGCCTCGTCCTTCTCGCGCTGGAGACGCTGCTGTTCGGCAGCGGCTTTCGCATCGGCGGCAGCGGTGGCTTCCCGCTTCGCCTTCTCGATCCGGTCGCTTTCCTCGCGCTTGATCTGATCGGCGCGGAGTTTTTCCAGCTCGGCGCGCTCCGCTTCGCGGCGCTTCGCCACGTGGAGCATCATCGTTAGCGTCTCGATCGCCTTCGCTCGCGCGGCGTCGGCGCGATTCTGGAATTCCTCCCAATCGCGGTTTCCGCCGATCGCGCTTACGCGGTCGATCCGATCTTGAATTGCGGCGGCGGTTGGTTCGATATCCTCGAACATCGCCGCAGCTTCGAACTTGGAGAGTTCGGCCTGGTGCTCGTCGATGCGGGCCTGTTGCTTCGCCTCGAAATCGTCAACCGGCTTGCTGACTTCATCGCGGAGAGCATCGAGCCGATCGCGGATCACCTTGCGCTCGACATCGACAGTCTTGGCCTGATTTTTTAGGTCCGCGACATAATCCTTGCCGAGCTCGTCCAGCTTGACCTTTGCGCTCGATACTCGGCGAGCAAGGCTCTTGATCGCGCCGCGACCCTTCGGCGTGGATATATCCGTGTCGGTCGCGCGCACGGCTGTCTCGATGTTGGCGACAACAGCCTCGGCTCCGCCCTCGGCGAACACCACGGCGGCTTTCAACGTTTCAATGGCGACGAGTTCGGCGGATTCGGCGCTCATTGCTTCCCCCGCTCGATGGCGGCGTCTACTTGCGCGCGCGTGAAGCCAAGGAACGTCTCGATCGTGACCGGCCCATCGCCTTTATAAAAATGCGTGTCATTGATGGTGAAGAAGGGACGAAACGTATCGCGGTGCCCGTCCGCGCTATGGCTGCAAGGCTCGCCGAGGAGGAAGCCCTTGGCGTTCCAGACGACCGGCGGTAGGCATTCCATGCCATCGAGATACTGCCTATCCGTGATCGGGAGCAGCACAAGGTTTTCGACGGTTCGCTCGCGGTATTCTGTGCGATCAAAAATCTCGCTCATGTCAGTCTCCACTATCGACGGACATATCGAGCCCGCATTTCGAGCAACGGGCGGGGTGCCAGCCGCGCGAATGGTTCGCGCTGGCGCCTTCGACTGGCTTGTGATCGCAGATGGCGAACTTCATGCCGACCGCGCGGTAAACGCCGTTTTTCCACGTGATCCATGCGACGATGCCGGAGCCGTAAAATTGACCGCCTTGGCCATAGTCGAGGAAAAATCTCGCGTTCCAGTGCTTGTCCCTGGTGTCCGGCATCAAAGCGGAGCCGCAATGCATTTCGCGGTAATGCAGGATTTTCGCTCCGACATCACAATCGATCGGAGCCATATTCGGGAGGGGCATCTTGCCGGCGATGATGTCTTTCACCTGCTCGTCGAACTGTGAGCACAGGGCGACATCGGGCTTGTTCGCGACCTCGCTCATGACAGGATGCCCGCCCACACTATCGCCATCGCAACGAACAGCGTGCTCGCGATGAGCGAGGCGACCGGCCCGGCTTCCTCTGGTTCTTCGTAGACCATTGTTCCTCCGATCAGCACCAGAAGACCGGATGGACGTGCGTCCAATCATCGGCGTACTCGATGCTTCGCTCTGTGGCTGACTGCGGTTTCTTGGGAGGATCAGCGAGGGGATCGACGCCGTACTCGACGACAGTTCGAGAACTGTCCTCGTGCACTATTTCGGCGCGACACCAACCCATGAGAGGACGTCCCTTCCGCAGTCTTGACGGAAGGGAGCATATCCTCTTTAGAGGACATGTCAACAATAACATCCTCTAAAGAGGATAGACCAAATTGATTTATGTTCGGATACGGTCTATATCGTGGCGATAATGGGGCACGGCATCCGCTATGTCTCGGGCGGATCAATGGAAACGCGCGGTAGTAACCTTCTTTGAAAACAACCACTTACATGAATTATTATTCATGTAGAACTATCCGCCAAACCAACATTTAAAATGCTTCTTAAGTGTAGGATTAAGTTCCTTGATTAGTGGACCGGCTCATGTTTTCATGAACCAAACAAGAACGCCGAGCGGGGGTTTTAATGAATTTGGTGATGAAGGCTCTGGCTGCGTTCGACAGGGCAGACGAATCTACTCGGAAGAAGGCTCTGAACTTGTTGCGCGCCTGCGCCCGCCGTCGAGAAGCCGCTCGACTGCATCAACATCCTTCGGATCAGCATCGACCAGAAGCCGAAGGAACTCCTCGCGTTCCGGAGTAATATCAAATCCACCAAGCACATAGTATATGCTGACGCCGACCGCATCACAGATCGCTTGCAGGTTGCCGACCGTCGGGTCTTTCCCCACTTTCAGTATTGAGTGGACATAACCTGGGCCTAAGCTGGCCTTCCCCGGGGGATGGGCAGAAAGCGAAATTTCGCGCTCTGATCTGCCGGACTTTGCAATCGCGGCCGCTAATCTGCCGCGCCAATCCTGATTTGACATGCCGCCAATGTCCTCTATCGAGGATAAATTTGCACGTCCTCTATAGAGGATGCTTGACATATCCTCTAAAGAGGATAATTTTCGCGGTATGGGAACCGCACTTATTGATGAAATTCGCGTCTTTCTCGGCCAGACCGGGATGGGTGCCTCGTACTTCGGGAAAGCCGCGTGCGGCAATTCCGAGCTGGTCGAGCGCCTAGAGGCCGGCAAGACTGTAACGCTCGTTACAGCGGAGAAAGTCCGCGCCTTCATGCAACGTCGCCGCGAGGCGGCCAGCAAAGGGCGCGTCGCATGAGGCAGCCCGCAGGCATAATGCTCCGCCGCCATATCGTGCGGACGCGCTTCGTGCCGGATAGTAAGCCGGGGCCCAAACCCGACGCCAAACTCGCTGACCGTATTCCAGAAGTCCGCCGAATGCTGCGGACCGATCTCTCGATTGACGAGATCGCCGCCAAGCTCGGCGTGTGCGGTCCGGCACTTCGTTATTTCATCAGGCGCCGACAGATTTGCGACATCGCGGAACGTGCGCAGTTCATCGGCCGGCAAAAGACGCTCGCGAGGCCAGCATGACGATGACCTCGAGCATCGTTTTCGCTTCCTATTCGCTGTTCGTGTTTGGTGTGTTGGTTCTGATTGTGAGGAGGAGGGCGATTTGACGATTATCGCTTGGATCATTGGTTCTGTAGTTTTTTCAACTCTCTTCGGCGTTGTGGTGGGCAAGTCGATCAAGAGAATTAAGGCCTGAATTCTTCCTGGGCCTCGCGGGCTTTCCCGTGAGGGTTTGCAAAAGCCTACCTCTTCGTAGCGTTCACTTTCCATGCCGCAAAGCAAACCATGGAACCAATTTAATAGGTTCAAAAAGTTTTTGACGGGTCATCAAAATGAGTGAAACCGCGTTCGTTCAACAAGCTGCGGAGTGGTCGCGAGAGCTAACGCGGATGAGGGCACGGGGACCAGGGGACTCCGAAAACGCTTTACGGGGGATAGAGCAGGATTATGGCATCAGCTACTGGACGCTGTGGCAGCTTCGTTATCGACTCTCCGCAGTCAGAAAAATCGGAGCCGGCGCCTACGCCAGCATCGAAGCTGCATACAAGGCCGAGCGCCTCAAACAGTACAACAAACTCAAGAGCGAATTCGAAGATACGGAAGCCGTTGCCGGGCCTGATAACCTCGTTGTTGGCGCGGTTCGCCCTCTGGTTGGTGAGGGCGATTAAATGAAGCCGATACCTACGACGCATTGCATCTATGGGCACGCCCTGAACAGTGAAACGCTCTACGTAGGCCCGAAGGGTCAACGTAAATGCAAGGTGTGCGAGAAGACGAGATATCGCGTCAAAAACAATAAGCGAAAGAGTGATGGCCCGACCGCAGCAAGTCGGCCATCGCCTGAAATGCTGGCTGACGCGAAGCGTCGGGCGAGCGCCCCTCGCTCGATCATATCCGAGATCATGAACGATCCTCCTCCGGGAGAATCGGCGCTGGACAAAAAGATGGGCAAGTTCGATCCGAAATTTGGGGGATACCAATGCACTGCGACGAACACGCAGCGTTGCCAAGGGGAAGGCTCGGCCGCGTCCTCAGCGAGCTCACTCAATGGGGGAGTCAGGATCTCGTCAATCTCACCCACGCGATCAGAGAAATCGTCGATCGGCGCGGGACCGTAAGACAGCCTAGCCTTAAACAGATCAAAGAAGCGGTCGCCGCCGCAAGCGGTCTCAGTGTCGATGATATTTCATCGGAACGGCGCGATCGCGACGTGAGACGAGCCCGCAAAGTCGCGATGGCTCTTTGTAAACACCTAACGCTCGCCGGCTCTCCACGGATCGGCAGGGCTTTCGGGCGTGAGGCTGGCGCCGCGCGACGCGCTTGCCGGCAACTCGAACCTCTCGTGGCATTCGCCGTCAAGACCTTGCCGTCATGCGCGCGCGTCAAGGACTTGGCGCTGGTGATGCTCTGTCATTACGAAAGAATTGTAGGGCAAGATTGATGACGTGGCCATTCGAGCCTTTGCAGATGTTTGGTTACGACGTGATCGTCGCTGATCCGCCGTGGACCTTCGAACTGCGGTCGGAGGCGGGCGAGGCCAAGGCCCCGCAGGCACATTACGATTGCATGTCACTCGATGCGATCAAGGCGCTACCCGTCGGCCAGTTGGCCCGCGGTGATTGCCTGCTGCTGCTCTGGACGTGCGGCTGGATGATGGCAACCTGCCAGGCGCAAGAAGTCGCGAAGGCGTGGGGCTTTGTCCCGGTCACGGAAATGTCGTGGCGCAAGACGACGCAAAATGGAGCTGTTCGCATGGGCCCGGGCTATCGGGTTCGCACCATGCACGAGCCGATCCTCGTCTGCACGCTCGGCGGACCGCGGCATCGCGCGCTGGAATCGACCGATATCTTTGACGTCCGCATCGACGGCATAGCCCGCGAGCACTCGCGCAAGCCGGTGGAATTCTATGACCATGTTGTGGCCTGCACGCCGAACGCGCTTCGCAGAGCCGATCTATTCAGCCGCGAAACCCGCCCGGGCTTCGATGGCTGGGGCAACGAGCACGGCAAGTTCGACGCCGCGGCGGCGGCCTGAGTAACCAACGCGCGTATCAGCAATAGGAGATACCAATGCAGTCGTTTTTAGACGTGCTTTCGGAAATTCGCGGAGGTGCAGCTCTCGCTGACGCCGCGAGAGATTTGCAGGAACTAGTGCAAGCGGTGCGAGACACCGGCAAGTCCGGGAAGTTGACCTTCGCAATCACCGTCGAGCCGGACAAGTCCGACGATACTGTCGTGACTCTACAGCCCGACGTGACCTTGAAGCTGCCCAAGCGGCCGCGTGCGAAGGGAATTTTCTTCATGGATAGGCACGGCAACTTGACCCGAGAAGATCCACGCCAGCTCGAGCTACTGGCCGAACAAGAAGCCGAGCGCGAGGCAAAGCGAGAGGCTGAACGCGCTGCCGGCGTCGCTCACCTTGACCGCGTTGGTCGCGGCTAATCCGCGACCAAATCACTTTCATCACCAGACCAGAAAGAGGCCCCACCAATGTCAGAAGTTGATTCCACTGTTGCGCTCGCCGCCAAGGTTGGCGCTAAACCCGTTGTTATCGACGCCCCGGAGGGGCGCACGCTCGTGGCCGTACCGTCTCCGCACGGATCACTCGCCGGAGGCTACGAACTCAAGGATGTCACATCGCCTAATAAGGCGGACGTGCTGATGCCGAAGGTAACGTCGCAGCATGTCAAAATGCAGACGGCCGAATCGTTGTCGGGCTATATCAACCGCTTCAAGACGCCCGACACGCTGCTCTTTGCTGACATCGCAAACGACACCATTACCTCGATCATCGATTATCATGGTGAGAAGGAGGCAAAGCTGGGCGTGCATCGCGCCACGCTGGTGCTGCCGAAGTCTCTCGAATGGCAGACGTGGAATAAGGTAAGCGGCGTCCTCATGAGCCATGTGGCGTTTGCCACGTTCTTGGAGGAAAACGCGATCGACATCAAATCTCCGCCCGGGGCCGATCTACTCGAGCTTTGTCGGGATTTGCATGTCGCTCAGAACGTCAATTTCGGAAGCTCTGTCCGAATGGGCGATCTGACAGAGATCAACTACAAGAAGGACCAGGACGCCCTATCCAAGGGGACGATCGCCTTACCGCAGTCGATCACGCTTTCGATCCCGGTCTATTTTGGCGAGCCTGCCGTTCCGATCATGGCGTTCATGCGCCGGCAGATCGACGACGGAAAACTAAAACTCGGGGTCCAACTATCTCGGGCGGAGAACGTCCGACAGGACGAGTTTCATCGGATCGTCGATACCGTAACCAGTGCGGTTGAAACGCTCACCACGGTCTACGGCACGCCTGCCTAGAACCGCGATATGACGCTTCCCGCCCCACTCACGCCGGACGATCTCGATTTGCGAGATTTTGCCTACATGCCTGTCGATATCGGCCGGCTGTTTGGGTCGGAGTTTCATGCGCTCGCGTCGGACGCTGAATGGCGTGCCGGTATGACGTTATGGCTCAAGAGTTATCATCAAGTGCCGGGCGCGAGTATTCCAGATGATGATGTTGCCCTTGCTCGGCTCGCCGAGTTTGGACGCGACGTCAAGGCTTGGCGCAGGGTTAAAAGCGCTGCGTTGCGCGGCTGGGTGAAATGTTCAGACGACCGCCTTTATCACCCGGTTGTCGCAGAGAAGGCTCTTGAAGGCTGGTTGGAAAAACTGGCGCAGCGCAAGTCGAGCGGGGCCGGGAATGCTAAGCGATGGGGATCTGATTTCGATCCATCTACAATCGAGACTGCCATCGCCGTCGCGGCGGCAATGCTTCGTGCCCTAAACCCGCAATCCCGAGCGCTGTCCAAGCGGCACATTCGGCATTCCCACCCGCATCCCGGCGGGAGTCCCGGCGGGACTCCTGATCGCGTCCCGGACCATTCCCAAGAGAAGGGAAGGGATAGTATTGCTGTTGCTGAGGACGCGCGCGAGCCGCTCATCAGCGATCAAGCGATCAAGTTGGCCGACGAGCTCATGGTCATTGCGGGCCATGATCCTCGGTTCACACCCCCCGGTTGGTGCGGCGCCGCCATGCGCGTCCACATGTGGCTTGCGAACGGCTGGCCGCCGCAGGTGATTGTTGCCGCCACGCGCTCCGCCGCGGCGAGGAAGCACGGCGCGCCGGCGAACAGCGTCCAGTTTTTTGAAAAGGCCATCGCGGAGGAGGTTGCGCGCCAAGCCGCGCCGCTGCCGCAGGTGGAAATCCGTCAACCTGAAACCATCAGGGTGGTTACGAATGGAAGATCAGGAAACGTCGTTCAAGCCGCTGATCGTCTCCTCGAAAAAATTCGAAGTTTCGACGACGGACCAGACGAGGCTGACGGAGTACGCGACGCAGCGGGCGCGGCTCCTCCTCGGCTGCTATCGCAAGGGTGATGCTCACGACCCCGACACCTACGTCGCGGCGATCACTGCAACGCTGGCGCGGTATCCCGAGGATGTCATCAAGGCCGTGACGCATCCCGCGACCGGGCTGCCGACGCAAAAGGATTTCCTGCCGACGGTGCGCGAGGTTTATCTCGCCTGCGAGGAGATCATGCGCCCGCGCCGTGAGGCTGCGGCGCGTGAGGAGCGGACACGAAAGCAACTGGCCGAACGCGAGGAGTTTGATCGCCTGCGCGGGAGAAGGGGTGAAGCATGACTGAGCGCAAATCCGAGCGCGCGGAGTTGGTGAGAGACTTGCGATGGCCGCGTGTGTTAAGTGCGGACCTCCATCCGGTTGTCACAAAAACACGTCTCGCCGCCGCCGACCTAATCGAAGCCGATGGCAAGCGTCTCGCCGCGCAGGATCAGAAGCCGGTGGCGTGGCGCATGAAGTGGACGGACGGGAGCTACACATTCTACCCGCCAACGGCTGCGGGTTTGATCGAACGAGATATCGCAGCACAATCGGCTCTAGCCCGTATTCGCAAGGTCCGCGACGGATACGCCAATCAAGAGAAGTTCGCTGACGTTGAACAGGCAAGCTACTTTCGAGAGTTCATCCGTAGGCTTGACGAAGCGGTAAGCCCGAAAGAAGGCACCCCGCAGCTTGTGCCCGATCATGGCGGGGCTGACGCTGGGGTGGGGGAGCGGGAGTCTGTCAAGCCCCGCAAAGTCCTGTCGCTTCAGGATCGCACTTGCGACAAATGCGATGGGACCGGACTCGTTGAAGGCCCGAAGTGCTGTCCTCAATGTCTCGGTGAAGGTTCGTATGAGGAACAGATAGTTGTCGAATGCATCGCGGCGCAAGCCCTCTCCAAGCCCGCTCATGTGGCTGCCAATGCCAGCGCAGAATTGCAAAACGATCTAGCTGAGATGCTCCGCGCGCTTGGCATGTCAGATGCAGCGCAGCCTAAATCACCACATGAGGTTTTTCAGTCGGCCTTAGCGGAAATGAAGAGGCAGTTGGCCAATGCCAGCGCAGAGGCGCGGTTGAGGGAGGCGTTGGCATGGACCGTGTCAGAAATCGAACTGGAATTTTCACGCAACAAGAAGGCGTTCCCAGCAGATTGTGAAAAGAAGGTTCTGTTCCAGAATGCGAAAGCCCTCGCCACACACCCCCACGCCAGCGAAGGGGCAACGAAATCTAACGAGACGGGAATACGGGTAGAAGATAATCCCAGTTCCCACGGCGAAAGCCTTCAGCAAGGGTCGGATACGAACAGCAGGCCTAGCACAGCGGAAACGCCGCGCGGCAAAGGGTCGGATGCTGTCAACGTTGCAAATCCGGTAGCTTCATCCGACCTGCTAGTATCGCATGAAGCGCCCGTCTCGTTAGACCCCCACGCCATCGATTGCGACCGGTTCAAGCACTTCGCGCCAGATGGCGGCAAGGCTCCTATCCGATTGGACGCGCCAGATCATCTCACGATCAAGACTAGCGTAGAGATGATCCGCGCCAGCGATTGCGACAAGCAGGGGGAGCGGTGAGATGGGTGATATCAAGCCTGGAATGGATTTTGATGAGTGGCATGAGGCTTGGCTTAACGTTGCGCGTAGACGAGGTCATATCCTCAAAGACTACGATGACGAGCCGGGTCGGGTTGATGTGTTCGTCAAAAGCGGCGGCTATTGCAACGGCCCCGGCTGCACGAAATGCGGCTGGTCCGCATGTATGCATTGTGATTTCGACGGCTCTCGCATCCCTGTTTGTTCGGAGCCCCGCCCATGACCCAGACACCGAGCATCAAAGAGGCGTTGGAGCTTCTGCAAAAAGCGGAGGCTAACTACCGATCATGCGTCAAATGGAATGGCCATTGGGACGGCAGGACCACCCTTGCCTGGAATGCGCTAAAGGAAGCTGGCGACAAAGCGAGAGCCGCCCTCGCCACATTGCAGCCTCCGGGCGAAAGGAGGGAAGCGATTGCGCGGCATAATCAAGAGTTGGCTCTTGGGTTCTGCAAAGCTTCTTTCCAAAAGAGGTTCAATCTGTCCGACAGTAGGACAGAGGAATACGCCGAATGCATCGCTGACGTGCTCAACATGGCCACGGATTTCGCATCCGGCTTTGTGCAGAACGAAGCGGGCATAAGGGCTGACACTGTTTCTGTCCCGAAAGAACCAACTCGCGAAATCCTCGATGCTATCGTGGAGGAATGTAAAGCGGCGTGGAGTTTCGGAAACCAAAAGGTCAAGCCCATTCCGATGCAAGCTGCTGGAGTATGGCGAGAGGTCGCTAGGCCGTTTTACCGCGCCATGCTGAATGCCTCGATCCGCTCCGCCCGCGACGGAGGTGAAGGATGAAACTGCGCCGCCACCACAACAACAAGGGATATCGCCAGATCAAACGCGGCAAGACAACCGATCAGGTTCGGCGCATGGCGCGCAAATTGCGGCTTCCATTCCGAATCGCAAAGCCCGCCCGCGACGGGGGTGCTGAGTCATGAGGCTGCTTTCCTTCGCATTGACCACCCCGCAATTCCTGGACGGCTCCAAGGACGTGACCCGGCGCATGGGCTGGCTGAAAGCTAAGGCCGGCGACGAACTCTGTGCAGTCAAAAAGTGCATGGGCTTCCGCCCAGGAGAATCCGTCGAGCGCCTCGGTGTCATCAGGCTTGTATCTGTTCGGCGCGAGCCATTGCGGGCGATGCTCGATGATCTCGACTACGGGTTCGATGAAACCCGGCGCGAAGGCTTCCCCCAGGGACATCCGAACAACTGGCCATCCGAATTCGTGGAGTTCTTTTGCCGGTCGCACAAAGGTTGCCTGCCGGGCAGCATGGTTACGCGGCTGGAGTTTGAGCGTGTCCGCGCCGCACTCGCGCAATCCGTGGAGAAGAAGTGAGATGGTGACGAACGACGGCTTGCCCTACGGGATAATCGACCCAGACTATGCAGCGTTCTTCACCGTGGCTCGGCTGGTGGGATGGTCCTACGGATACGCCATCGCGATGCACGGCTCGTTCACGCGCGATCTGGACCTGATTGCGGTCCCATGGACAGAACAAGCGCAAGAGGCAAATCGAGTTCTCAGAAACATTGAAAGTCGAACCGGTTGGAAGCGCCTGAAAGAAGAAGGTAGCTCCCACCCGCACGGTCGCTTGGTCTGGACGCTCACATCGCAGAAATTCGAATGTCCACGGTTTGTGGACCTTGGCTTCATGCCGCGCGCCGCGGGGGTAAAGTGATGGGGCGCGTAACTAACCTCGAAAAGTTCGCCCTGGAGGAAATCTGGCGGCCTTACCAGAACATGGTCGGATACGAATCTCGTTTAAAGGCGCTTCCAAAAAGCATCGACGAGACGGCGGAGATCCTCGCACGCGGCGGCACCGAATGGTCGCGGTGCGTTCTAGGCCGAATTGCCAATATTGGGTTCAGATTCCCGGACTACATCAAGCACCCGCTTGTGGACGTAGTTCGCCGCGCCCAATCCGAGGACGCCAGCAGAAAGAGGGGCGAGTAGAATGGCGCTGATCCTGACACGAGAAGAAAAACAGCATGAAATGACAGTTTTAGTTCATGCGATCCGTGAAGCCGCAATAGCTCCTGCACGTTCCGGCGAATTAAATCTAGCTGAAGTTATAAACGCGATGGGGCAAGCGTTGGCGTCTATTCTCGCTGGGGCCTATGACGACAAGAAACGCGAGGTAGTTCTGTCCATGTACCCCGATCTTGTGCGGTCGTACTTCCATCAGTGGGACATGATTTTCAAAGAATTCGAAGGCCGCAAGTCTTGACCACCCCGCGCGATGACATTGCTGGACTGAGTGAGAGGCTGCGGGCTGAGATTGACCAGCCCCTTGCCTATCGTAACGACACGACATTGCGCGAAGCCGCCACCCAACTCGACTCGCTCCTCAAAGAACGAGACGCGCTGCAAGCGAGAGTGAAGGAGTTGGAGGCTAGACCGCCTTTGCTCGACGCGAAATCAATACCGCGCGTGGACGCATTGGTGAGGACGCTGGAAGACCGCGCCACCCGCCTCCAGCAAGAGCGCGATCAAGCATTGGCTTGTTGCGATAGCTACGTCAACGAGAACCAACAGCTACACGACAGAATGGAGAAGGCCCAGCAAGAGCGCGACGAGGCGGTGACCGCCACTCGTTACAAGATATTCGACAATCTTCTCGGCGTCTACATTGGCGCAGGGAGCGAACAGCTTCGCGTTGCTATTGGGAATTTCGCTTTCATGATTTTTCCGGAATACCGTGACGAATTGCGCAAGGCGCATGAAGATATCCGCCGTCTCGCCGGTCCTGAGAAGGAGGGGGAATGAGCGTAACCGAGAGCCAAGAGCAGCGCCTCACCGAAGCGATCGCACAAGTGTTGCAAGAACGTTGGAGGGAGAAGGGTCTCTATCTCACTAATTGCGACGCTGCCGGCATAGCGAGAGACGCACTCCGGCGAACACGCCCGGAAAGGGCTGCCCTATGCGACCTGCGCGGCCTCGACGACGAGGGGTTGGCGGAAGAGGCCCGCGATCGAGAGGCGGCCTTTCAGGATATCCTTGCTGAACTGGCGAAGCGGTCAGTCGCTGATGGCGACCCGGATTGGGATGAATGCGAGGTCGCCGCCATGCTCGCTCAGAAGCGGGACGACATCTATCATTTCGACAGCAGTAGCCGCGTTAACGAGTTGCCGCCGCCGCTATTCCGCATGGGGTATGAGTGGGCCGCGCTGTCGATCATCAATATCCTTGAAGGTGTACTGGCGAATCCGTCCGAGGACATTTACGCCACAACGGACTTTCAACACGTCGGGAAGGGTCTCTACAAGCCGGCAGGGGAGCCGCGTCCGAGCGATCCACGTCGTCGCGCGGCGCTCGATCTTATCAAGGAGATTGAGAATTACGGCCAGAACACTTTACGCGGCATGTTCTTCCGGTGGAAACGCAAGAACAACTACGCCCCATCCGATGACAAGGATCTCGACGCGCGCGTTCAGGAAAGGCAGACCGCGCTATCTGGCGGCCTGTTCGGAATCGGTAGTGGCAAGGCCGTCGGCTGACGTGGTTACGCACACCTGCACTGGTCAATTCTTTCAATGTGTAACCATTGATAGTTTTGACCACTGCCCCCCTGGTTACGTGTAACCAGCGAAGCGGTTACGCCATCATGCATGGCGAAGAAGCGCGCAACTCCGAAAAAATCGGCCACCGACAAGCGCGCGGATAATCCCGGCCGCCCGCCGATCTACAATCCGAAAATCCACCCGAGTGTTGCGAAAGCCTTGTGCGCTAGAGGCGCAACGGTAGCTGAACTCGCCACCGCGTTCGATGTTGCCATTAGCACAATCTGGCAGTGGAAGATCAGCCACCCCGAATTTTTCGAGTCGTGCAAGCTGGGGGCAGAGGCGGCGAACGAGCGCGTCGAGCACAGCATGTTCGAGCGCGCCGTCGGTTACACCCACGAAGCTATCAAGATCTTCATGCCCGCCGGCGCGAGCAAGCCGATCTATGCGCCGTATCTCGAACACGTTCCGCCTGATCCACGCGCCGGCGAGTTCTGGCTGACCAACCGCGCGCCAGATCGATGGAAGAACAAGCAGAACATCGAGCACGAGACGCCACCCGACGATCCGATCCGCCTGTTCGCGCAGCAATTGATGGGCACCGCGATCCGCCCACGATTGCCTGAGCCAAAGATCATCGAGCACGCTGCCGCTGAACCGAGCGTGATCCGCCCGCAGCCGCAGACCGCAACCAACGTAACCACTGCCGAGTCGGTTACGCGCGCTGAAGTGGTTACGCGCACCGTCGATGACGAAGACGATCGCCCGCGCACACCGCGCATCCACACGATTTCGCAATCCTACGAGGACGATGACGATGATGAGTGATGATCAACGTGCCTACGACAATCTCAAGAACCAGGTGATCAGACCGCCGAAGGTGCAGACACCGTTCTCGGACGTAGCGGATGCAAGGAAGTCCGTATCGGACCTCACGGACCGCATCATCATGCTTGTGGCTCAGTTGATCGGCTCCGAACCTAAGCCAGCCGGCGCTTCTGGTTCTGGAGGTGGTGAATCGCCTGAGCAACAGGGCGCCGGACTTGTTCACGGCATCGCAAACGACGCCGCGGAAATCGAACGCATGACGCTGCGTGCGCACGCTGAGATCGATCGCTTGAGCAAGATCATCGGCTGATCGCCGAGCCTCCGTAACCATCACCGCACAAGGAAGCCCTTCCAATGCGCCAGATTCAATCTGTTGTGGACACTCTCATCCGATCGAGAGCGCACCGCGTAACCAAGTTCATGTCGCCCACGCAAGTCGTGCGCGCCACGCGGCGCCTCGAGCGCAAGCGCGTCCCATCGGACAAGTGCATCGCTGTTGTCCTGCACATCGGCCCGCCGAACTACCGAGAGTGCAAGGCGATCAAGACCTTCAAGCGTACCGGCGAGCCGTTCCCCGTGCGAAAGTTGAAGATCGCTATGCCGCCTGTATCGGCGAAGCCGAAGCGGAGGGCGTGAACGATGCGGATGAAAGATCTATTCCTGATAGGGGCGTCGCTATTTTCGTCGGTCTTTGCGAGTCCGCATATGCGGGATGCGATGACTTTGCCGCCGGTGCCATCGAGAGGCCGCCGCCGCAGCCGCCGTCGGTATCGCAGCGGAGCGAGGTTCTACACGCCGAACGGCAAGCGCGAAGTAGCGCGACGCCTTCGCCAGATCCAAGCCGGCCAACTGCGCGTGTCGCAATGAAGCGTAAAGCGCCCCCCAGCAAAGCACAGGCGACGCAGCCCATGCCGAACGGCGCAATGCCGTCTCAGCCAGGGCCGGGAATCGGCATCGGCAAAGTGTCGATCAAGACACCACGCACGCCACCACCGCCGGCGCCGACAAGGCTCACCGCCAAGCCGCCGAAGCTCCCGGTCTCAAAGCCTCGGCAAAGGTCAAGGTAATGCTTCAAGATCGGTGCCCAGCTTGCAACCGCCCCTTTGCCCTCGTCGGCAGAGTGCATCGTTGCGTGCCGGAAGCATCACGAGTTCATTTGGAGGGTAGTCCGGCCGGTACGCAGGCTATCGGAGCATACCAATCCGCGATGGGTGAGACGCCGCCCTCCACAGGTGAAGCGAAGCACCTGCATAGATCGGCTAATCGCGGAGAGCCCTGCAATAATTCCAACGTGGTCCCGATCCGCAAGCCAAAGCGAGATCGCGCGGCCTATATGCGCGATTACCGCGCCCGGAAGAAGAACGCCGGGAGCGCGGCATGATCGATCGCGGCATCAGCACCAGCCAGCAGCGCCTCCGCACCGTTCTGCGCACGCCGAGCGCGCAGCCGCAGGCGATCGCAGAGACCATCCTCGAGGAAAGCGGCCTGCAAGAGCAGGCTGCCTACAATCCGTACACCGATCTTTCCCAGCGCATCCCGATCGAACCGGCATCAGAAGCCCGGAAGGACAAGCCCATGACATCGCCCAGCCACGTCGCACTCAGCATGAAATCCATGATCGCGAACCTCGACGAGCGCAGCAGCCAAATCGCAGAGCGAGCAGCTCGAGTCGAAAAACGGGCCCATGTCGCCTTCGACAAGTACGAAACCGTTCTTGGCGCGAAAGAGGCAGAGGTCGAAGCCCTCGAGGACGCGCTGAACCAGCACACCAACGGCGGCGGCGAGGAGTAGGCCGATGGCGAAGCAATGCGCGGACTGCCGGTTCTTCGAGCATGTCATTGGCGTTTCTGGCGACTGTCGTCGTGCTGCGCCGCAGGCTCATGTCTCGCTCACCGTCGGGCGAGAGGATGGGGCGGTGGCGATCTGGCCGCTGGTCGATTCTTCTGACTGGTGCGGCGAGTTCGAGGAGAAGTCGAACTGATGGCCCAGCGGCGGTTCAGCGGCAGGACGTACGACGCGGGGCGCGATCGAGAGCGCCTCACGAAGCAGTACGACCATGTCTTTGCCGTCATGCGCGACGGCAGACCGCGCACGCTCTCCGATATCCGGAAAGAACTCTACCGCCGCTTCGATATCCTCGCGCCAATGCAATCAATCTCGGCCAGGCTCCGCGACATGCGGAAAACCCGCTTCGGCGGACACATCGTCGAGCGCGACTACATCGAGAAGGGCCTTTTCCAGTACCAGCTCCTCACCCGGAAGCGGCGGGTGCGTCGATGACTGGCCCGATTCCAGGTAGGCCACTCGATGACGCGGTAACGTCAGGATGTCGCACGGAGACGCAATTCGCCGACCTAGAAGCGATGCCACACGATGAGATCATGGCGCTTGCCCGTGATCCCTTCTGGCGCCTCCGCAATCTGTACCGCGTCCTTGATAAGGACGGGCGGGACGTCGTTTTCGTGCCGTGGGCAGAACAGGAAAAGCTGCTCCGCGAGCTTTGGTACCGAAATGTCATCCTGAAAGCTCGGCAGCGCGGGTTCTCAACCATGATCCAGCTTCTCATGCTGGACACCTGCCTGTTCACCGAGAACACAAACGCCGCCGTGATCGCCCAAGATCAGGACGCGTCAACCAAGATCTTCCGCAAGATCAAGTTTGCATACGACAAGCTGCTGCCTGTGATCCAGCGGATAGCACCGCTGGTTCGCGATAGCGCCTCCGAATTGATCCTTGGCAACGGTTCCACGTTGGGCGTAACCACCTCTGCCCGGTCCGGCACGTTGCAATTTCTGCACGTCTCGGAATTCGGCAAAATCTGCGCAAAATTCCCCGACAAGGCCCGCGAAATCGTCTCAGGTTCGCTTCCCGCTGTCGCGCAGACCGGCCTCTGCTTCATCGAGAGCACCGCCGAGGGCCGAGAAGGCGACTTCTACGAGAAGTGTCAGAAGTCGCAGCAGGTCGCTCAACTCAAGCGGCAGCTTTCCGTTCGCGAATACAAGTTTCACTTCGCCTCATGGTGGGATGCTGACGAATACGAGACCGATCCGGAATTCGTAACCATCACCGGCAAGGAACACGACTATTTCAACAGGCTAGAGAACACCATCGGCCGGGAAATCTCGCCGCGAAAGCGCGCCTGGTACATCGCTACACGCGACAACGACTTCGGCAGCGACGCGCAGTTGATGCGCCAAGAGTACCCGTCAACACCGGAAGAGGCTTTCGAGCAGTCAACCGATGGCGTCTACTACGCCGAGCAGATGGCCGCGGCTCGCCGGCAAGGGCGTATCTGCGATCTGCCGCACGACCCGAGCCTGCCGGTCAATACCTTTTGGGATCTCGGCAAGAACGACGACAATGCAATCTGGTTTCACCAGAAGGTCGGGCCTTGGGAAAACTTCATCGACTATTACGAGGTTTCTGACGCGCCGTTCTCGACCATCGTTAATCACATGCAGAGCCTCGGTTACACCTGGGGCCGGCATTATCTGCCGCATGACGGTGTGCAGCGTGCTTGGGGCATCGAACAACTGAAAACAGCGCAGGACATGCTCTATGAGCTCGGCCTGCGAAATATCGAGATTGTGCCAAGAACGCCGAACGTCGGAATCGCTATTCGTCAGTGCCGTGACAAATTTCCGACGTATCGGTTCGACCAGACCCGCACCAAGGTCGGGCTCAACCACGCTGACCATTACCGCAAGCGATGGAATGATCGGCTCGGCACTTACGCCGACGAGCCGCTGAAGAACGGCCATCAGCACGCCATGGATGCACTGCGCCAGCACGCGCAGATGTTCACTGATCCACACATCACCGCAGGCAGCCGCCGGAAGAAACGGACGAGCGGCATGGCCGCATAGGAGCACGACAATGGACATCGAAGAGCGATTTCAAAGGTTGTGCTTGGTTCTGATCGTCAGCGGGGCTGCCGTCGCGTGTGTGCTGACCGCTTTCCTGATCGCCGAACTCGCAGCAATAGCAGGGAGGATATGATGCCTGAGCACAAAAACACCGCCTTGAGAATCGAGAAGCTCCCACGCGGGGGCTATGCCGTCCTCACATCCTATCCGCCGGATTCCTACAATTGCGCCTTAGCTGCGTTCTCCGACATCGACGACGCGCTCGCCTTCATCAAGGACGAGTTCGACGAGCCGGAGAAGGCCGAAGAGAAGCCGGGCATCGTCACCACCGACGTAACGGCGGAGGTGTGTGAGCGCAGAGCTAAGGAACGTGCGCAAAAATACATTTGCACGTGCTTCACGATCTCAGGGCAGGAACACGCCAGTTACTGCCCACACTCACCGGATTTTGAGCCGGGACCGGCCCGCCCGACCGAGGTGGAGGCGGAGAAGCTTCCATCGTTGCCGGAGCGCGGCACGTATCGGGGTATCGTCTGATGGCAAAACCGACCCTTTGCCTCGACTTCGACGGCGTGATCCACAGCTACAAAAGCGGCTGGAAGGGCGCCGGCGTCATCCCTGACCCGCCAGTACAAGGCGCGATGGAATTCATCGTGGCCGCGGTCGAACACTTCCAGGTCGATATCTTCTCGAGCCGATCAGCCGACCCGATCGGGCGTCGTGCGATGTGGTCCTACGTCAAGCAGCACCTCGAGGAGGCGGTCGGCGAGATCGATGCCAGCCGAATTATCAGCCTGATCGACTTCCCGTTCGATAAGCCTGCGGCATTCGTCAGCATCGACGACAGGGCGATCACGTTCGAGGGCAAGTGGCCCGACATCGAGGCTTTGAAGACATTCAAGCCGTGGAATAAGCGGCCGGACGCCAAGGCGGGGGCAAGCAAGCGAACCGTCGCTGACATTCTTTGCATGGCGAATGCCTCCGGCGAGATCGGATACGTGGACTGCAACAGCAGGAAGGCGGACGACGATCATTGTCTGATTCAAGAGGCGCTGACGCGCGGGCTGATTCGGTTTCTTCGATATGATCAGGTGCCCGCCAAGAAGAAGTTCGAGCCAGAAGCAACCGTCGGCGAAATCGACACGCTTTACCGGAGAGCCTCGGTCTACGAGCTGACCAAGCGCGGCGCCGCCTTCCTCGCGTCTGAACTGAGAAAAGCGAGGGCGTGATGCACAGATCGCTCATCACGCCGGTACTCGACCTATCGAAATACGCTTGGCGCCAACGGCACGGCGACATCACCGTGTACGGCACATGGTGGCTCGGAGACAAAGACAAAGGCGAGGGCTGCTGGCCTTGCATGGTGTTGCTGCCGATGCACGGCGGCGTGCCGTGCGTGGTGACGCTCGATCTGGCGTGGATATGGTCCGAGGAATCGGGATCGCCGGAGTTCGCGCTGGAAAAGGCCACCGAATTCGCCCTCGGCCTCGGCATGACACCCGACTGGCCCAACCTCTACCGCATCACATCGATCATCCGAGACCACATCGAGGATCTGATTAAGCGAATTCCGCCGCGACCGACCAGTCATCAGGACGCCGTAGCGGACATCCTCATCATTAACAAACAGACCGGCAAAGAGCGGCAGGTGGAGGTTAAGGACGATGTACGCTAACGAAGATCCGCTGCCGAACGACCTCGATATGGGCAACCGCCGCACCAAGCGGGCGGAATCCCCGATCCCGAACGATCCAGACCCGGCACCGACGGGCAAGAAGCCGCGCAAGGCTGATACATACCGCGGCGCACGGCGCAATAGGGAAAGGGCTGATAGGTTCGATCTCGACGGCGAGAAAATGGCGGGCCTGCACGCAACGCTGATGGCTCTGTATCGGCGTGAGCTCGATCGTCAGTACGAAAATCGGTACGAGCAGCAGGTTGATGCCGACTGCTACGACAATATCCAATGGAACGCAGAGGATGCGAAGACGGTGGAAGACCGCGGGCAGGTACCGCTGGTCTACAACGTGATTTCGACTTCAATCAATTGGGTCACTGGCACCGAAAAGCGTAGCCGGATGGATTACAAGATCCTGCCGCGGCGCAAGACCGACAGCAAGCCGGCGGAGCGCAAGACTGCGCTTATGAAGTATCTGAGCGACGTCAATAGATCGCCGTTCCACCGCAGCCGGGGCTTTGAGGACGCTGTTAAAGTCGGCATCGGCTGGCTGGAATGCGGAGTTGAGGAGGGCGACGGAGCAGATCCGGTCTATGACCGCTACGAGTCATGGCGCAACATGCTTTGGGATAGCGCCTGCACCGAGTTGACGCTCGAGGACGCGCGCTACGTTTACCGCTCCAAATGGGTAGACACCGACATCCTCAAGGCGATCTTCCCCAAGCGTGCCCAACTGATCGATGAATCGCTAGACCACGAGAACATCTACGCCAGCGGAATCGAGTCCGACGGCGACGAGGCCATGGATAGCGTTGAGATTGAGCGCGACCAGGGCGGTGCAATGCGCGACGATATCGACGGGTATTACCGACCCCGCGTTCGCGCAATCGAGTGCTGGTTCCGAAAGCCGACATCAAGTCACAGGATGGTCGGCGGCATGTTTTCCGGCGACATTTACGATTTCAGTGATGCGCACGACGAGGAAGTGCGCTCCGGCCGGGCGCGCATCGAGAAGAAGGCGACGATGCGGATGCACGTCTGCATCTTCACCGCGCAAGGCGTGCTATATTGCGGTGAAAGCCCATATCGGCACAACCGTTTCCCGTTCACTCCGATCTGGTGCTACCGCCGCGACCGCGACGGGATGCCATATGGCATGATCCGCGGTCTACGCGACATCCAGAGCGACATCAACAAGCGCGCCTCCAAGTCCCTCGCGATCTTGTCCAATAACAAGGTCATCATGGACGAGGGAGCGCTGCCAGATAATGTTTCGCTCGAGGAATTTGCCGAGGAGGTGGCAAACCCCAACGCGATCATCATCAAAAAGAAGGGCTACGAGCTCACACTGAACGTAGATCGTGATCTGGCAGCGGCCCACCTCGAGCTCATGTCTCGGTCGATCGTCATGATCCAGCAGGCGAGCGGCATCACAGACGAATTGCTCGGCCGGCACACCAACGCGACATCTGGCGTCGCCATCCAGCGCCGGCAGGATCAGGGCTCCACAACGACCACGAACATATTCGACCACTTGCGCCTCGCCAATGCGGTGCACGGCGAGAAGCAGTTGAGCCTGATCGAACAGTTCTACACCGAGGAGAAGCAATTCCGAATCACGAACACGCGCGGCACACCGGAGTTCGTGACCCTGAATTCCGGGCTACCGGAGGACGACATCACCCGCAGCAAGGCGGATTACGTCATCACCGAGGCAGATTGGCACGCCACTATGCGCCAGGCCGCGGCCGAGTCGCTTCTTGAATCGCTCAAGGTGCTTCCGCCGCAGATAGCAGTCACGATAATCGACCTCCTTGTCGAGAACATGGACTTGCCGAACCGCGATGAGATTGTGAAGCGGATCCGTTCCGCGACCGGCCTATCCGATCCCGATCAAGATGAGCCGACGCCGGAGCAGGTTGCCTCTATGCAGGCCAAGGCTCGCATGGATGCGATGCAGAACGCGATCATGGAAGCGGAGCTCGCCACAAAGGTGGCAACCGCGAAGAAGGCCATGGCGCAGGCCAGCGTCTATTCTGCACAAGTGGACAAGCTCCATGCCGATATCAAGCTGACGCTTGCCAACGCGGTTGGAATGAACGCCACCGCGCAGGGGACGGCGATCGACACCGCCATCAAGATGCTCATGGCGGCGCCTGCCGTTCCGGTGGCTGACAATCTCTTGTTGGAAGCCGGGTTTGAGGGCCTTCCGGTACGGAAGTCCGGAGCGCACGCGCTTCTGGAAGCGATCGACCGTCCGCGCCAGATCGCGCCGCCGGCTCAAGACCAGATGATGCCGCCGCCCGGAACCGCGATAGCTCCCGGGATCAGCGCCACACCAGCGTAACCACACAGCAACAACGACAGAGAAGGAACCCCCATGGGCACGAAGGATGCGCTACTAGCCGGAACCGCTGCAAACCCGCCGACGGACGGTGCAGACGATGAAAAGAGGGCCCTGTTCGGCGACATGAGCGACGAGCAGCTCGCCGACATGACCGATGAGGAGCGCGCCGGCATCGATGGCGGTGGCGACGACGACGGTGACGGTGACGGTGACGACACCAATGGTGATGATGCCGACGGCGAGGACGATGACGAAGGGTCCGACAACGACGATGGCGAAGGCAAGAAAGAAGCCGAAGAAGACGAAGACGGCGACGACGGCGACGGCGGCTCCGACGAGGACGATGCGGACGGCGCGGACGGCGACAAGGTGGCCGACACTGGCGTTGAGGATGGCGCTACCGGCGATAATGCGACCGATGGCGATGACGAGGAAGACGACCTCGACATCACGCGCTCGGTTTTGCCGCAAGAGTGGCAGTTGCCGAAGGATTCCGAAGATAAGTTGAAGGCCCTCACCGATCAGATCGGAGAACTCGCAGACAAGTTCGACGCCGGCGATCTCACCGCTCGCGAGTATCACCAGCAGCAACAAACCCTCGCCGACCAGCGCTTTTCCCTGCAATCGCAAATCAACGACGCTCAAAAGTCGTTCAACAAAGCGATGGCTGATTGGTCGAACAGGACCGTCAAGGGGTTCCTGCGCGAGCACAAACAGTACGCCAGCAACGAAACGCTAAATCGGATGCTGGATGGCGAGGTGCGCGCCTTGCAACAAACTACCAACGACCCGTTCAATCCGCGGATCCTGCGGAAGGCGCACGCCAACATTCAAGCGGCGTTGGGCCAGGCGCCGGAGCCGAAGGGTGACGGCAAGAAGGACGGGAAAAAGGACAAGACGCCCGTGGTAGCCGGCAAGAGGCCGCAGGTGCCACCGACGCTCGCTCGCGTGCCTCAAGACGAGATCGAGGACGCCGAGGGCGGCAAGTTCTCACGGCTCGAGCGACTCGAGAAGCGAGACGCGCACGCATTCGAGGAAGCATTCTCTCGCCTCAGCGATGCGGACAAAGACGCCTACTTGGCCGGCGCGTAACCGCGCGTAACCATCAACAGGATGCCCGGAACCATACCGGGCATCCATTCATCAGCAGGGGAAGGCAAAGATGCTCGCGCTAAATGTTCGTGTCGGTGAAACGATTTCGTTTAGCGACCGTAACCATGGCTCACTCGGGACCATGCGGGTCGAACATAAGTCGGGCAACTCGGTCAGTCTGATCTTCGACGTCGTTGAGAGTTTCATTATCCGCAGGATGATGAACCATCAGGAGAACAAGATCGGCTTTGGTCTCACTGGCGAAGCGCGCGGGCCGCTGCGCTGCGCAGAGTGTTGAGTTTTCACAGCGCCGCTTGAAACCGAACTGATTCTCGGGCATAAAGATTCAATTCAAAGCAATCCGCGTAGGACGCGCCGATTGTGATCGCAAACATGCGCTCACAAGGAGTACGATCCGATGCGCACTACCGTTCCCTTCGGCGACGCGAAAGCTCAGAAGCGTTGGTCCGCTTCGCTTTTCTACGAGACCCTCAAAAAGAGCTATTTCGAACGGAAGTTCATCAGCACGAGTGACAATGCCGTCATTCAGCGATTGACCGATCTCGAGTCCGGGCCCGGCGATACCGTCGATTACGATCTCTCCGTTCAACTGCGCGGCCGTCCCACCTATGGCGATCAGCGCGTTGAGGGCAAGGAAGAGAGCCTCAAATTCTACTCCGATCAGGTCGTTATCGACCAGTTGCGTCACTCCGTCTCGGCCGGTGGCCGCATGACGCGCAAGCGCACCGTGCACAATCTCCGCAAGACCGGCCGCGATCGTCTGTCCGACTATTGGGCGAAGTTCTTCGACGAAATGCTGTTCATCTACTTGTCGGGTGCGCGCGGCATCAACGAGGACTTCATCGAGTCCGAGGAATGGACCGGTCACGCCACCAACGCCATCCAGGCGCCGGATAGTCAGCACGTCGTCTACGGCGGTGATGCCGTCTCCAAGGCCACCATCGCCGCGGAAGATATCATGACGAAGTCCGTCGTCGAGCGTGCGACGGTGAAGGCTCGCATGATGCGCGCGCTGGATCCAACCGCGGCGAATATGCTGCCGGTGCAGATCGGTGGCGAGGGCCACTACGTTACCGTGATGACGCCGTTCCAAGAGCACGATCTGCGCACCAGCAGCGATACCGGCGGCTGGCTCGAGATCCAGAAGGCGGCGGCTGCGGCCGAAGGTCGGTCGAACCCGATCTTCAAGGGCGGTCTCGGCATGATTAATAACGCCGTGCTGCACAGCCACGAGTCGGTGATTCGTTTCGACGACTATGGCGCGGGCAGCAACGTCAAGGCCGCCCGGGCCCTATTCATGGGACGGCAGGCCGGCGTCATCGCCTATGGCACCAAGGGCGGCCTCCGCATGGATTGGCAGGAGGAGCTCAAGGACTACGGCAACGAGCCGACGACCGCGGCCGGCACTATCGTCGGCGTCAAGAAGACGCGGTTCAACAACAAGGACTTCGGCATCCTCGCGCTCGACACCGCGGCGAAGGATCCGAACCCGACGTCCTAAATCCGGGCCATGACATCGTGAGGCGCCGCTTTGCGGCGCTTCAACAAATCCCCTCCATTTCAACGAGCAGAGGCTCACCATGCTACAGACTGATTACGCAAAGGGCGGCGTGCTTGCTCCGACCCCTGCCAATGCTGGCGAGATCGTCAGCTATCGCGCTGCGATCGACCTCGCGACCGGAGATCTTACGCTCAACAACATCATCGAAATGGGTCCGCTGCCAGCAGGCTGCGATGCTGTCGATGTCATCCTCGACTCGGACGATCTCGACACTGACGGCACGCCGGCAATCACGATCGATGTCGGGATCATGAGTGGTAGCTTCGGCGTGAACGACGGTGGCCGTACCTGCGGCGCCGAGTTCTTTTCTGCATCGACCGTTGCGCAGGCGGGTGGAGTTGCTCGGCCGACGCTGAAAACGGCATTCCGCATCGCTCGATCCGATGTCGATCGCGGCATCGGCGTGAAGATCAGCGCTATCCCGGACGCGGCGCAGGCCGGCAAGGTCGGACTGACGGTCCTCTACCGCGGCTAACGCTTTCCCGAGTCCGGGCCTCCCCAAGGCCCGGCGCTCGAACCTCGGCCGGGCGGTTCGCACTGTCCGGCCTTTTTCTCAGCAGGCGAAGGAAGCCGACATGCTCATCGAGTGTCTCATCAAGCGTGCCGAAGGGACGAAGGTCCAGCTCGGCGACGATGTTTATCACTTCTTCACGCACATCAAGGGCAAGCCTGAGCATGTGTGCGAGGTCGAGGACGAAGATCATATCCAGACCTTCCTTGCGATCAAGGAGGGCTATCGGCTCGTAAAGCAACCCAAGAAGGCGGCGGTTGATACTGCGCGGGTTGAGGCGACTGCGGATACCGCAACGGACGCTCCTGAAAAGGATGACGCCGAAGTCAAGAAGCCCGCGAAGGCCAAGTAAGCAATGACCATCACGGCAACTCAGGTGATGACACTGGCAGGCCGCGTTCTCAACGACGAGGACGCGGTGCGCTGGACGAAGCCTGAGTTGGCCGAATGGATTAACGAAGCCGTCAAGGCGATCCTGCTGGCAAAGCCGTCCGCGAATTCGGTGACGGATGTTCTCTCGCTCGCGGTTGGCACCTATCAAGCGATTCCAGAGCAGTATTTGTCGCTGCTGCGGGTGGTACGCAACATCACCACCATTGGGCCGCCGCGCGTTGGCGGCAGGATCATCCGAGTGACCACGCGAGACGCGCTCGACGCTCAAGAGCCGTATTGGCACGATCCGACGCGCACCAAGTACAAGAAAGAGGCTCGGCAGTTCGTCTTTGACGAAGAAAGCCCTCAATCCTTCTACGTCTACCCGGGCAACGATGGCACCGGGAAGGTTGAGGCGGTGCTGTCGAAGCTCCCGACTCCGATCGCTGCGGATTACACCCAGGCTATCGGCCTGCAAGACATCTATCTCTCGCCGATCCTTGATTACGTGCTGTTTCGCGCGATGTCGAAGGACGACGAGGCCGGCAATCCCGCGGGCTCGGTCGCACACTTTCAGGCGTTCGCCGTCGCCGTCGGTCTTAAGACCCAAGTTGAGGGCGCCAACAGCCCGAATGCGCGTCCGGGAGTGGCCGGCACATGAGGGATATCGACGATTTCCTGCCTCTGGTGTTGCCCTACGCCGGCAGCGCGCCCGAACCGCTCATGGTTCGCTGCCTACGGACTGCCGCGACCAAGTTTTGCGAGCGCACAAAGCTCTGGAAGTGCACCGACACCATAATCACCACCGGCAACGATGCCGAACCGATCTCGCTAGAGCCGGATTCCGTTCTGTATCAGATTTCATCGTGCGCGATCGACGATCGCCCGCTAGATCCGATCACGCTCAATGAGCTTGCGAAAAAGAGCCCCAACTGGCGCACCGCCGAGATCGGCTGCGCGGCTGCGAGCTGGTACGTCGCACCGGAGCGAGGCTCGATCCAAGCCGTTCCGCGGTCATCCGGCACCCTGTTCGTTGAATTCATCGCCAAGCCAGCCGCAACCGCGTTGACGCTGCCTGATTTCCTACTTGACGAGTACGGCGATGATCTCGCCAACGGCGCCGCCGGCGAGCTGCTCATCATGCCGAACATGGCTTTCGCTAATCCGCAGCTCGGCGCCGGGCTGATCTCGCTATTCGAAAGCCGACTCAACTCCCTCTCGAACGAGGGCATCCGCGGCCAGCAGGGCGGGCGCACCCGCACGCGCGGGCGATACTTTTAACAAGGAGACACAACAATGGCGGCTGGTACTTTCACGCTCTACGACGGCGTAGCGGAATATCTTGGCGATGGCACCATCGATCTCGACGGCCACACGTTCAAGATCACACTGCACACGTCATCCTACACGCCTTCCGGCTCGCACGATGCATACGCCAACCTGACCAACGAGCTCTCGACCGCGAACGGCTACACCAATGGCGGCGCCACTCTGGCGAACGTGACATGGACCCGATCCAGTGGTGTGGCCAAGTTCACGAGCGACAATCAGGTCTGGACCGCATCCGGCGGTTCGATCACCGCGCGGCGCGCCGTCATCCGTGACACCACCGCCGACAAGCTCCTTGGCTACATGCTGCTCGACGCCACGCCGGCTGACCTGACCGCGACCGATGGCAACACGCTGACTGTTGGTCCTCACGCATCGAACGGCTGGTTCCAACAGAGCGTAAACGCATAGTCGCCTCAAAGGGTGCGGTTATCGCCAAGCCGCAATAGGAATTTGGGATGGCAATCGCCGTAGGTTCGGTCAGCAATACGCCAACTCTGGCCACCCGAACCAATACAACCATCATCGCGCCGAGTAGTATCGCCAACGGCGACTTTCTCTTATCGGTTCTCCACGTCGGTGACGGGTCGAGCGTTCCGGCGCTGTCCGTAGGTTTGCCATCCGGCTTTGTGGCGGCTTCCGGTAGTCCGTCAGCAATCGACAACCCCGACCCCTACACGGTCGCAATACATGTCGCCGGTAAGGTGGCTTCCGGCGAGTCTGGGAACTACACCTTTACGCATGCTTCGGCCGACACCGAAGGCTTTATGTTTCGGCTCACCGGGGTCGATACGACGACTCCGTTTGATGTTGTTGCGGTCACGGCGAATTCGGGGACGTCTCCCGCGGGAGCAGCCAGGACTACGACGACTTATCAATCGATAACTCCTATTACCAATGGCTGCTTCCTGCTTTATGCGGAAAGCACTTGGGACGGCCCTGGCTCTGGTACCGTATCGGCCGGTACGCCGACAATATCGGTTAGACGATCCGGAACGATTAGCTGGATTGGAGACGGAACGCAGACGACGGCGGGCGCGACGGGAGCGCGCACCCGAACCAACGGGAATGCTAATCAGCCCTACGTGAGATGGTCGTCGATCGTTGTTGCGATTAGGCCAGCAACGGGGAGCAGTGGCACATCCGTCGCGACTTCGGGATCGATAAAAGCGCTCGGTAAGGTTGGTGTCTCAACACGAACCGCCAACGTTCGGTCTGCCGCCGCGGCCGGGCATGGTTCCATACTTGGCAACAACGGGTTCGCGTTCGCTTCGAATAGCCAAGCAGCCATTGCGTTAGCAGGCGGCGTCTCGGTTGATGGCAATCCGGTTCTTGCGCGCGCCAGCGATAACAAGTCTGTTTCTGCGGCCGCTGGGCATATTGGCGTCGTTGGCGACACGGCGGAAGCAACGGCGACTGTCCACAGGGCGGCCTTCGCAATTGCGGGTTCGTGCACAGATTCCGGAGCAATCGGTCTTGCTTCAGCAAGCGACAGGCAGGACGCATTCGCTTCCCCCGGCGCGATATCCGCGATCGGCTCGCAGATCCTCGCAGCCATAGACATTTCTGCTCGGGCCACGGCGGGCGTGATTTCGGTCACACCGGCAGCAGGCACCGCCACTCTCGATAACCTGGCGGTTGCGACGCCGGGGCTGACCAGCATTTCGGGGAGCTTGCCTGTCGCCGTCGCGAGCGATCACAAGAGGGCCACAGCGGCGTCCGGGTCGGCTTCAATCATCGGGAGCATCGGCGTCGCGGCTTCAGATAGCATCGCTCTAGCCTCTGTCGGTCAAGTTCGAGTTGTTGGTGCCACGCCACATGCGGTTGCTACGGCGGTCATCATCGCTCAAGCGATTGCCGGGACCGTTTCCGATTCTACAAGTGTTGGCATCGCAGCCGTAACCACAGGTATCGGCGCGGGTCCAACCACCCTCGATCCTGCGTCAATCGTCAATTTCACAGGAACCGGCACGCTATCAAACGGCAACCTGACGTTCTCGTCCACAGGTGTGTCCTACTGTGTCACCAAGAGGACCGCGAAAGACAAACAAACATTCGAAGGCGTTGGGATTTTTAGCGTCCGCAACAGCGTCAATGGAAATGGTTTCTGGTTTGATTGGAATGGGTCGAATTGGATAGCTGGGGACGCAGTAGGCAATATCATCGCCACAGGCCCAAGCACGCCAGCCCCTGTTGCCAATGGCGTTTTCACGGTTGACCTGGACGTCCCGAATAAAACGGCGTCGATGCGCTATAATGGCGCGACAGTCTTCACCAATATCGATGTCTCTGGCGTTGGGCTCACGGCATGGCGCGTTCAGGCCAATGCCAGCAGCGGGGGATTCACAACTAGCGTTCGTTTCTCCTCTCTGACCTATCCGCCTCTTTCAGGATTCGTTGAGTGGGATACCACGGACAGTGCTGCGGCGGTTGCCGGGTCCGTTAGTGTGACGGGAGCCGTGGCATTTACGAGTGCTCACGTAAGTGCGTTGGCGGCATCGGCGCACGTTGCTGACGTCGGGCAGGTGGCTTTCACTTTTGCATCCGACCGCAAGGAAGCGATAGCCGAAGCGGGGAGCATTTCTGTCGAGGGTGGCACACCGACTGCGCGCGCGAGCGACCACAAATCATCGGTTGCAATCTCCGGCGGCGTGTCTGTTTCAGGCGCGGTGCCGTACGCCGAAGCGACGGGCGGGAAGAGTGCACACGCTGTTGCTGGCTCAGTAGCGACGGTCGGTTCGGAAGGTGCTGCGCAGGCGACCGACCACAAGGAAACACTGGCCTCTACCGGGTCGTGTTCTTTAATCGGGAATGTTGGGCTTGCGACGAACGATAAGATCGTCATCGCCAGTGCTGGGCATATTCGCGCAGAAGGCCAGGGTGGCTTTTCTGTTGCGTCCGATCATCAGGAAGCCGCGGCTGTCGCCGGCAATCTGTCGGTCGCCGGTTCGCAGCCTACCGCCAACGTCACCGAACATAAATTCGCCTTGGCTCCCGCTGGCTCTATCGCCATCGTTGGCGCTATTCCGGATGCGACCGCCGGTCGGCGCGCGATTACTTATGCCGGCGCGATCTCGATCATAGGCGCGCAACCAACCGCAGTCGCATCACGCCACGTCAGAGCCTTAGCAATCACTGGTCGCGTCGCACTGGTCGGTAGGCGGTCGCGCGCGTTCAGCCTCATGTCGGTGCTGTCGAGAGAGCAAACGGCCATCGTTCCAGCAGAAAACCGCACAGCGATCGTTATGGAAGAACGACGCACCGCGGTTGTTCCAGCAAAAGAGAGACCTTCACAAGCCGCGCCGGAGCGGCGCACTTCTGTCGCATAGGGGAAAGTCATGAAGCCGAGACGGCTCGATACATACACCAAGACCCCAATCGAGAAGAAAGACCGCTCCATCAACTATTCGAGGTGGCTGCAAAGCGGCGAGACAATCACGTCTGTCATTGATGTGACGGTGACAGCGAGCGGGTTTGTCGATCCGGCTGTGACGCCGCTCGAGGTTAACGACTATCAGCCGAACGCCGCCGGTGACGGAATTACCTACCGCGTCGAGGGCGGCGACGATGGCGAAACCTACGAGATCGTGTTCACCGTCGGGACGTCCACAGGCGAAGTGGAGCAAGACATGGTGGTTTTCAAAGTTCGATCGCTCGGGTGAGGACAAAAGATGGCTATCAAAATCACGAACAACGCCAACTCGGTGCTCGCAGGCGCGATCGATGATGTCGCTACGACCTTTTCGGTCGGATCGGGAGCCGGGTCGAAATTCCCCACCCTTGGCGCGGGAGATTGGTTCCCGCTGACCGTTGTCAACGCGAGCGGCGGTTATGAAATCATGCGCTGCACCGATCGCAGCGGCGATATGTTCACAGTGACGCGTGGTCAGGAGGGCACCTCCGCGGCAGCTTTCGATGCGGGCAGCCACGTGGGTCTTCGCGTCACAGCCGGCGCCTTCAATGAATTCTTCGGCGCGCTCCAAACCCTGCTCGATGACTTGCCGGACGATTACGTCGCAATCGCGAACGCCGCCTCCGAAGCGGATGCTCTAGCGGGCGTAGATGCCAACAAATGGATGAGTCCGCTGCGCGTTGCGCAAGTGATGGATGAGCTCGGGGCGATGGCGCACAAGGATGTCGCGACGGCTACTGACATCATGTCGAACACCAGCACCGATGGTGTCACCCCGGAAAAGGCTTGGGCAGCCGCCGCTCGCGTGACCAAATCGGGGGTTTCTGGCTCGCTGGCCCTTGATGCCAATGAGGGCAGCAGTTTCTACATCGTGTTGTCCGGCAACGTCACCATGAACAACCCGACTAACCTCAAGAGCGGGCAGGTGATCAACTTCGCTTTCGTGCAGCCTGCTGGCGGCGGGAAGACGATTAGCTGGTCTGGCAACTTCGTCTTTCCTGATGGTCAGGTGCCGCTCGTCACATCATCTTCCGGGGCCTACGCGCTCGTTGGTGCGATGTGGTACGACGGCGGCTACTGCCACGTGTCAGCGTGGAGAGTGACCTAATGTGCTTTCCGTTTCGGCCTAAGTTGATCGGCCGCCACGCTCCGATTGTGCCGGGGAGCCTTAGCTACACGACGCCTGGGGTCTACTCGCTCCCGATCCCCAAGCACCGCACGATGACGTTTGACGTTCGCGGGGCCAGCGGCGGCGGCGGCGGCTCTGCTGGCGCGCAGGCGGAGAATCCGCAGCCGTCCGGAAATCCCGGAGGCGACGGTACTTATTCTCAAGCCTACTACTACCCCAATTCCGGCTTGCTCAATGTCATCGGGTATCCCGGTGGTGGTGGGGCCGGTGGCGTCTACGGAACAAACAACACGAGCAACGGCTCTGCCGGCTCTGCCGCGGGTGGAGACTCTCACTATCCCGGTGGCGGTCCGGGCGGCGGCGCCGGTGGGTGGGAGCATGTCATTTCGTATTTCGGGTCTACAGAGAACCACGCCTATTATTACGCCGGAAATGGCGGCCCCGGTGGGCGCTCTGTGCGCACCGTCAGTAGAGGGCTTCTCGTGCCAGGCCAATCGCTCGTAATCGTCGTTGGAAGCCGCGGGTCTCCGGGCAGCCCAGGGTCTTTCACATGGCCGTATGGGGACCAGCACGCCGCGGCTTCCGGCGGCGATGGTGGCGTTTACATTTCGTGGACATGAGGACAGGTGATGTTGATCGTACAAGAGAACCCAGCGGATACGTTCGTCGAAATCATGCAGGGTGCGTCCTTCCGGGACGTCAACGACGTGCAGCACGGATGGGACGTCGCGGAGCTGTGGACCGACGAGGAGCTCGCCGCGATCGGCGTCTATCGGGTGCAGCCGGCGGCTATGACAGCGGGCCGCGTCCCCACTGGTTACACGTTCAGCCGCGATGGTGAGGGCAACATCGTTCAGGTGATCTCCTACGGCGACCTAAAGACCGACCTCAAAGCCTATGCGGCGGACAGGCGATGGCGGAAGGAAGTCGGTGGCGTCATCGTCAACGGCATCCCGATCGCGACTGACGATCGCTCCAAGCAGATGATTATGGGCGCGCGTTTGGCTGCCGCGGCCGATAGCGGGTTCACAACGCCATGGGTTGCGGCGGACAACAGCGTTCACACATTGACCGCGGCCGAAGTGATTGCGATCTCGAATGCGGTGCTCGAGCATGTCGCCACGTGCTTCGCCACCTTCGCGACCGTTGCAGCTAAGATCGATTCCGAGGAAATCGCCGGCGCTGCACAGGTTGACGCGGCGTTCGGTTGAGACCGGCCGGCAAATCGGTTATAGGATAGGTCTTCCCGCGTAGGACGCGCGGCTTTCTGAAAAGGAAGCCTTATCGTCATGGGCGCGTGGTTGCTCAACGCATTTTCGGGCGAACAGCCCCGCATCAGCGCCAACTTGCTGCCGCCCAACGCCGCGCAGCAGGCCGTGAACACGCGCCTCGATAGCGGCAAGCTGGCTCCGCTTCGTGAACCACAGCACATTTCTCAATTCGAGAGCTATCCGGGCGGGTATCAGTCGCTCTGCCGCCACTCCGATACATGGCTCGGTTGGGCTGGTTACGTCCGCGCGGTGCCCGGCCCTGTCGCGACCGATCGGCTCTATATTTCAGGCGACGGCGCCCCGAAAATGCGTGTCGGGAGCACGGAGTACCCGCTCGCGGTGCCATTTCCCACGGCCGCGCTTTCTGGCGTCGTTTCCGGATCAGGGAGCGGTGCGACGATCTCGCGCGTCTATGTCTATACGTTTGTGACCGCCTACGGCGAGGAATCGGAGCCGAACCCGGCCTCGGATATCGTCGGATTGCAGGTAGGCCAGACGGTCACATTGTCCGGCTTTGAGGGCGATCCTGGCGGGCGCAATATCACCAAGCAGCGCATTTACCGCACGCAAACCGGCAATAACGGGACCGACCTCTATTTCATCGCAGAGCGCAATGTCTCGAACTCGGATTATGTCGATACAATCGCCGAGGATGCGTTCGGCGAGGTGATTCCGTCGCGCGCCTACAATGCGCCTCCGGACGGATTGAAGGGCTTCACCACCATGCCGAACGGCATGATGGCTGGGTTTACGGGACGGGATCTCCATTTCTGCGAGCCGTGGCTGCCGCACGCTTGGCCAGAAGCCTACGTGCTCACCACCGACTACGACATTGTGGCGCTCGGCGCGATCGGCACGTCTCTGATCGTTATGACCGAGGGAATGCCGTATCTGGTGCAAGGCACCGATCCGTCCTCGATGCAGATGATTAAGATCGAGTCCAACCTGCCGTGCGTGAACCCGTTCAGCGTTGTGGATCTCGGTTTTGCCATCGCCTATGCGAGCCACGAGGGATTAGCGCTCGCCGGCGCGAGCGGGCAGGTGCAGCTCGTCACCAGCAAGCTATTCAGCCGTGAAGCATGGCAGCAGTTTAATCCCGCGACGATCTGTGCCGGGCAAGCCTCCGGCCGCTATGTCGCGTCTTACAACGCCACAAATCCAGATGGGACGCCACTCATCGGCTCTTTCAGCATCATCGCCGAAGGTGATGTTGCCTTTCTCACCCGCTCGAATATCCGCGCGATTGCCTTCTATTACGATATTTCGGAGGGCGCGCTCTACTTCCTGACGAGCACGGGGGCGATCGAGCGGTTCGATGCTCCGAGCGGTCCGCCGCTCGATCAATATTGGAAATCCAAGCCGCTCCTGTTGGCAGCTCCCAGCAATTTCGCCGCTATCCGGGTCGATTCCGACAACGCACCGTCCTTGCAGGATGTTGCGAACATCGATGCTGCGCGCGCTGCGGCCATAGCCGCGAATGAAGCCCTATTGGCATCGCCGCTGGGACTGGGCGCGGAATTGAACGGAGCCGAGGTTAATACTTATGCGGTCGCGGGCGATCCTCTCATTCCGCTCCCCGAGCCGGCCCGCACCATAACCGTGAACGTTTACGCCGATGGTGTGCTGAAAGCCGCTGTGACGCGCACCGGCGCCGTCGTGCGTTTGCCGTCCGGATTTAAGGCGCGGAAATGGGAGGTTGACGTATTCGGCACGGCGAATGTGGAGCAAATCGCCCTTGCGACCAGCGTGGCTGAACTCCGATCGATGGCGGCGAGCTGATGGACGCGATCGATAAAGAACGGCTTGAGATACTCGCCGGCGCGCGCGGGCCGAAAGCGCGGCCGGCCGCAGCGGTGCGTCGTCGTGATCTCGCTGCGCTCGTTTCACTTCCGAAATCGACCGCCGTTCCCGTGACCGGGACCGTGACGGACACGGCGTATAACAAGCTTTTGGCGGACTACGAGGCGCTCCGGGCGGCGATCGACGTCATTGCAGCGCAGGTGAAGCCATGAAGCGCGTGGCGTACGGGCACATCGATGGCCGCACCGAGGAATTTTGCCAGTGGGCGGCGGCAGTCATTGCGCCGGGGACGGTGTTTCCCAGCGATGCGTACGCGATCGCTTGCGAAGTCGGCGACGAGATCGCCGCTGTGACGGTGTGGAGCGGATTCGATCAGTGCAATTGCTTGATCTCGATCGCCTCCGATGGCTCGCGGCGCTGGATGACGCGCGAGTTTCTGTATCGATCGTTCGCCTATCCGTTCGTGCAGCTCGGTCTTCCGCGTGTCACCGCGAAAGTTGACGAGATCAATTCGGATTCGTTGCGGCTCGGGTTTCACCTCGGATTTATCGAGGAGGGGCGAATGCGTAGAGCCGCGCCGGGCGGGCGGGACGAGATCATCATGGGTTTACTCAAAGAGAACTGCCGCTGGATTGACCTCAATCTAGCGAAGCACGCGGCGTAAAGGACAAGAACGATGGGCAAGGGTGGAAGTTCGCCTCCGGCTCCCGATCCGCAGATCGGGCAAGCGGCATTGATGAATGCCAAACTCGGCGAACAGTGGCTTTCGTTCGCCAAGGACACTTATGCGGTCTCGCAGGAGCGGCAAAAGCCGATCGATGCGCTGGCGCAGAAGGTTACGCAAAACCAGTACGACACGGCGTTGGAGCAGCAGTCCTGGGCGAGGGAGGCCCACGATCGCTACGTCGATAAATTCCAGCCGCTACAAGATCAATTCGTCGAAGAGGCGCAGAACTACGACACGCCGGAGCGTCAGGCCGCAGCAGCGGCCACCGCCAAAGCCGATGTCATCAGCAACGCAACCCAGCAACGCGGGGCGACCAACCGGCAGATGTCGGCGATGGGTGTCAACCCGAACTCGGGGCGCTTTGCCGGCATCAATCGCGCCGCCGATCTTGGGACCGCAGTTACCGCGGCCGGCGCCGAGACGAACGCGCGCAAGACCGTCGAGCAGACGGGCATCGCGCTCCGCGGCAACGCCATCAACATCGGGAACGGCTTGCCGGCGCAGGCATCGCAGGCTGTCGGGCTCGGGCTGAACGCCGGTACCGGCGCGGCGAACGTAACCAACGCCGCGAACGGCCAATTCCTCGCCGCCGTTCCGATGGTGAGCCAAGGATATCAGGGTGCGATGGCAGGATACTCTAACCAGGCCAACATCCTGAACGATCAGTACAAGACGTCGGTTTCGGCATGGCAGACCCAAGAACAGATGAAGGCGCAGCAGACCGCCAGCATCATGCAGGGCATCGGCGGCATCATGGGCATGTTCATGGGAGCATCGTCGAAGAAGTTCAAGAAGGACAAGAAGAAGTCGAAGGGCAACCTCAAGGCGGTCAAAAAGATGCCGGTCGAGCGGTGGCGCTACAAAGAGGGCATCGCGGACGGCGGCGCGGCCGAGCACACCGGCCCCTATGCCGAGGACTTCAAGAAGGCAACCGGCCACGGCGACGGCAAGATGATCCCGCTCATGGATGCCATTGGGATCACGATGGGCGCGGTGCAGGAGCTATCGGGGCAGGTTGATCGCATCGAGCACGCGGTCGGCCTCGGCGTTAGGAACACGGCGCGCGCGCGCGCGCCGAAGCAGAAACCCATGAAGAAGGCGGCCTAATATGTCGGGATGGGGAATCGGCCTTGGTTCGTTTGTGACCGGAATGCAGAATGGCTACGGCCTTGGCCAGCGCATTCAGCAAGGTCGCCAAGCAAACGCAATGAACGAAATGAAGCTGCACGACATGCAGCGCACCCAGCAGCAAAAAGCCGAAATGGATTCGCTTGGCCAGCAGGGCAAGGCCGGGTTCGAGGCTGCGGTGGCCAACGGCCAAGCCGATCCGAACCACCCGGACGAGTGGTTCTCGCAGAACTATGCGCCGAAAATGGAGAGCTTCTTTCTATCCAAGGGCGATGTTGAGAGCGCGGCGAAGTGGAATAAGTGGTCGAGCGACACCAACACAAAGAAGCAGATCAAGTCGATGGGCCAGGTCATCGGCCAGCTTTACGACGGCGCCAACACTGGCGATTATTCCGGCCTCGAAACCGAAATGGGAAAGTTCTTCAATACCCTGCCCAAGGAAATGCGCACGCGCATGGGCAAGTTCGATGGCTTGCGCGCTGAGACTGACGAGAGCGGCAAATTCAACGCCACGGCATCGTTCACCGATAGCAAGGGCAAGGAGCACATCTATCAGTTCGATAGCCCCGATCAGCTTCGGCAGACCATCGAGGGATGGGCGAACCCGTCGGCGCTCTTTAGCGAGACGATGAAGGATGCGGCGGCCGCGAAGAAGTTCAGCGGGGATCTTGCAGAGTATAAGCTGAAAAAGGACATCGATATCCGTGCGGCCGAGGCCCAGCAAGCCCGCGGGCTCAAGGGCAAGACGCCGCAGGAGCGGTATGCCGCTGCGCAAGATGTTCTCACCAAGGCGAGCATCGACGGCAAGCCGCCGACCGATGCGGACGTGCGCGCCTTTCTCAAGCAGCAGGATGATTACGCGGCGACCTCCGCGCCGGGAATTGGTGTTCCGGCACAGCCTGCCAAGCCTGTCCCCGGCGCCCCGGCCGAGGTTGCTGCACAGCCAGTTGCCGCGGCGCCTGGCGGAAAGTCATCTGCTGGAAAGATCATCGTCAACCAGAAAACCGGCGAGCCGGTAGCCGGGGCCGGTGGAGCCGGCGCGCTACCCATGCCGACAAGCCCGGCCTCGGTGACAGCACCGCCACCGTCGAGTGCCCCGTCGAGTACGCCGGCAGAACCGACGCCGACAGCACCGCAGGGAGTAGCGATGGGAATCGGCCTACCGGCCATGTTGGCGAGATCCGCGTCCGCGCCGGCTGCGGCAGCACCAGGCATCGCCGCACAGCCGACCGCTGCGGCAGCGGTGGCAGGCGGCAAAGGTCAGCCGCTCTACCTTGCCACCCAGCAGCCGCCCGATGGCATGGTTCGGCAAGGCAACATCGACTTGAGCCGGCGCCCGACGGTAAAGAATGCCGACGGATCGATCAGCACCGTGCGCTCGATCACGGTCACGCTGCCAGATGGGAAGGCGGTGCTTATCCCTACCGTCATCGGCGGCCGTGTGGTCTCGAACGAACAGGCGATCCAGCATTTCAAGCAGAGCGGCGAGAACCTTGGCGTGTTCAAGGACGAGGTAAGCGCCGATCAATACGCAAACGCGCTGCATGAACAGCAGGCGCAGGCGTATCTGCCTAAAGGGCGATAGTCATGTTCGATAACTACAGTGGCACGGGCCTTGGCAACATTTTCGACCCCACCGACCTGAGCCGGCAGCAGCCCGGCCTTGGTGATATGTTCGTCAGCGCCGAGGCCACCCGTCCATATCTCGTCGGGGATATGTCTCAGAAGACGCCTCTCAATGGCGGCGCGGTCGGTACCGGCACCAGCCAACCCAACCAGCCAGCGGCAACGCCGCCGTCGCCCGCGCAGGTGTCCGGGATCGATCGGTCGAGGTTCGCAGCCGAGCTCAAGGAGAATCCAGCACTTCGACAGAAGATCATGGCGATTGCCGCGGGCGAGAACCTGGACCCGACGGCGAACCAGGCAGTGTTAGAGACCATGATGAACCGGGCGGCTATGAGCGGAACGTCGCTGGCCGCGCAGGCCACTCTGCACAAGACCAGCGGCATCGACGAGCACGGGTACTACGCGGGATACAACCCCAAGGCGCTCGGACGGCCGAAAGTCTTGTCGATGATCGAGACCAACCTCGACAAAGTGCTCGCCGGATCGAACGTCTCGAACTTGGCAACAGACAATGCGTCCGGAAGTTTCGCGGATAAGCAGCGAAAGAGCGGCGCATTCACCTATCGGTCCGATTATGGCGGAGAGACGTTCTTTTCCCCCGGGAACGCCGGCGGGAGCGGTTCGCGCGGCGTTAAAGCCTACGAAAAGTGGGCGAGCAACATCGGGGCAACGCCACAAGACACGAACGTCGCCAGCAATCGGATGTCAGATCAGGACTACCGCGACGCATTTCCGAACGCGCCGCGCCTCGACACAAGTAGGGTAGACGTCGCATCAAACTCGCCGGCGTCAAACTCGGCGCCGTCGGCCGACCTTTCGGGAGGGCCACGCGGCCTCGAGGGATTCACCCCCGGGCTTGGTGGTCACAAGCCAATGGGCAACCCGTTTGGCGGGATCAAAGCTCCGCAGATTACGGTCTTGCCTCTGACTCGAGGGCCGGTCGCGCGCGCGCCGCAGATCGTCGATTCCAGCGCCAGCATCCTACTTTCGCAAGATCAGCTTCCGATGAATTGGCAAGCCTGACGCAATCAGACTATAGTGAACAATCAATCCGCGTAGGACGCGCGGCATCCCACTCGATCAAGGGTGCCCCTCGCCATGGCCGGATTCGGACTCAATCCCCTCGACGCTGCAATCGGTGATGCGGAGACCACATACGGTCTAAGTCCGGGGCTTGTGAATCCGACCTCTCGAGTTGCCGCGCCCGGCCTCGATCCGACCGACCAGCAGGTTGCGACGCTCAACGCCAAGGAGCCCGGCACCTACGCGGCCATGACGCCCGAGGAATTCGAGGGGTTCAAGCAGAAGCAGGCCGCGAGCTCGCCCGGCCAGACCCGCCCGTTCTCCGCCGGCGTCGAAGCCGGGCTCATCGGCAACGGGACGATGGCGGGCAACTTTGCCCAGGCTCTCGGCGTCAAGTTCAGCAACCAAACGCTCTACGATGCCGGTAAGACCGTCCAGGACGCATCGGCCCGCGGCACCAAGGGACTCGAGCCGCGTGTCGGTAGCGTTGCGGACGTGCATTCGTTCAGCGATGCGTGGGATTACATCAAATATTCGACCGGCAACGCCATCGGATCGTCGGCGCCGAGCCTCGTTACTGGCGTGCTGGCCACGTTCGTCACCGAAAACCCGATCCTCGGCATGGCAGCGGGCGCGGCCGCCCCGTCCTACATCCAGAACACCGGCGATATGTACGGGACGCTCCGCGATAGCCCCGGCATCGCCGAGCAGGTGAAAGCCGGAAAACTCACGCCCGAGAAGATCGTTGATTATTCGATGATGGCCGGCGTGCCGCTCGCGGCGCTCGACATCATGGGCGAAGTCGAAACGCTCGGCCTTAGCAAGGTGCTGGGCGGGGCGATCGACAAGGCAACCGTCGGCAGGCTCAAACAATCGATCATCGGCCGCGTCACCAACGCGATCGCGCGCGGTGCTGTTGCCGAAGGCAGCACCGAAGGGATGCAGCAGGTTATCCAAGAGAGTGTTTCAGAGGTGCTGGGCGATAAAACGCCGGCGAGCCAGCGCGTCATTAACGTTCTCGATAATGCGATCGGCGGCGCACTCGGCGGCGGCGCGATGGGCGGTGGTGCGCACGCTGTTCAAGCTGTTGCCGGCCGCGGTCAGCAGACGCCAGCTCCGGCTCCGGCGCAGAATCCAAATGCCCCGTTAGATTCCGGCGCGGCCGCATCTCCACAACCCCAACGCCCGGCCGTGGACCCGGCGAACGGCGCGACACGGGTTTATGTCGATACGCCCGCGGAAACCGTCCCGGCGCCGAGCACAACGGCTCCGGCAACAAGTGCAAATTCTGCACAAGTTGCTCCGGCTGCGCCTGGCGCGATGCCGTCGGCAACACCGGCAGCCCCGCCCGCGGGCCCTCTCGGTCGCGCGATGGAGCGTGGCAAGGCCAGCGAAACCGCAGCCGCGGCCGAGGCTATGGTCCCGGTTGGAACGCCGGTTGCCGTCTCAATGCCCGGCGTGCCGGCTTTGAACGTCACCGTGCAGGGCTATCACGCCGACGGTATGGACGTGGTTGACGACAGCGGCGAGGTTCACACCCTGCCGATGAACGATCCGGACGTGACGGTGACGCCGCTCGGAGGCACCGCACCGTTGACTGCATCGGATCCGCATCCGGAGCCGTTGCCGGAGGGAGCCGAGGCTGCGCCGGCGATCGGGGTGCCAAACTTGGCACAGGACGTTGGAGAGGGCGGAACACTTGACACCGCGCGGGTAGAGCCTTCTGCGGCCGAACCGGTACCGGAAGCGATCGAGCCAGGACTAGAGCCTGAAACCGTTCCGGCGGTTTCGCCGGTTGAGGGGGGTATTCGCGAGGCGGCCGCGGCCGCTGCGCCCAAGTCACGGCCAGCCCCCGAGGGCGAGCGAGAGGCCAAGCCGGTCCCGTTCAGTTTCGATGTGGCCGGCAAAAAGGTGGCGTTCCCGAGCGATGGGCTCGCCTCGCTCTATGACGTTGGGCAGCGCCGGAACAGTTTCCGGCAGGGCGGCCGCGATACCAGCGGCGCCGATAAGCTGATTGAGACCGAACGCCAGCGCACCGCGGATCTACTCGGTATCCCACTCGAGGACGTCAACAAGGCGTCCGACGAATACCGCCATATAGTCGAACAGGCCGCGAAGTCCGGAAAAGATGCCGCGCAGGTGGCGCCGGCGTTCGATCCCAAGACGCTCACGGCTGCACGCGATGCGTGGGACGGCATGGAGCCGGCCGCCCGCAAGGTGATGCTGGACCGCGCGGGGGTGAAGCGCAGCCCGAAGATGAAATGGGACGCGCTCGGCGTAACCATCCAGAACAAGATCCGGCCGGCGATGAACGGGCCGACGCTGGAAGAAGCCGCGCACGAGGCGGCGACGTCACCGCAGAACGATCGTAACGAGCCCACCCAGGCGCAAAAGGAGGCCGGTAATTACAAGCTCGGCCATCACGCTATCGGCGGGCTAGATCTCTCGATCGAGAATCCGGAGGGCTCGGAACGCAAAGGCGTCGATCCGAAGGGCAAGCCGTGGTCGGTCAAGATGAAAAGCCATTACGGCTACATCAAAGGCACGGTCGGGTTCGATAAGGACCATGTCGATGCGTTCGTAAAGGCCGGTACGCCGAACGACTGGAACGGCACCGTCTACGTCGTCGATCAAAACAAAGCGAACGGCCACTTCGACGAACACAAGGTCATGATCGGCTTCGACAGCGAAGCCGAAGCGCGCAAGGCCTATAGCGCGAACTATGCGAAGGACTGGGAGGGCCTTGCCGCGGTCACGGCGATGCCGATCGACGAGTTTAAGTCGTGGGTTAAGTCCGATCAGCCGAAGAAGGGCGCGATCGCAAAGGCGGCCGCTCCGGAGCAGCCCGCGGCGCCGAAAGCAGATGGGAAACCGGTATCCACTTTCCCGGCCGTCGGTCCGAAATCCAAGTGGTTCAGCACGCGCGAGCGTTCGCAGACCTACATGGATAAGAAGGGACTGACCGCCTCGCACGAGATCGTGCAGACGCAAAGGCAGCGGTTCGAGATCAGGCCGAAGGCGGCGGAGCAAAGTGCAGAAAATGCACAGAAGTCTGCCGACGCTCGGCGCCTCGAACTGCTCGGCAAGGAGGCGCTTTCGCCGGCCGAAGCGAAAGAGCTGCGCGAGGTTAATCGGGCGGCCGAGGAACATCCCGGACTTGTCGTCAAGTCGTTGCAGACCGGCAAGGAGACCGTCATCCAGCCGAAGGGCACCAAGCCGCCGGCCGATAAGCCGGTCTATGGCGCCTCGAACAAGCTGGTGTCGGCCGACCGCGCCGCAGAGGTGCGTGCCAAACTCAAGGCCAAGCTGAAAGGCCAGTTGAACTCCGGCATCGATCCCGAAGTTCTCGCCCTCGGCGCCGAGCTGGCGGCCTTCCATCTGGAAGCCGGCGCACGCAAGTTCGCCGATGTTGCCCGGGCGGTCGCCAAAGACCTCGACACCGATGTATCGACCATTCGTAAATACCTGCGGGCGTGGTACAATGGCGCCCGTGACATGCTCGAGGATTCCGGTTTCGATATCGTCGGGATGGATACTCCCGAGACAGTACGCGCCCAAGTGGCCATGCTCTCGGATGCAAAGGAGGAGCCCGATGGCGGACTTCCAAAACTGGATCAGGCAAGCTCGAGCGCATTGGAAGGAGCACCTTCCGAAGCTGTATCACCAACTGGAAGCGAGCGGGAAGCTGGAAGCGGCTCTGAAAGAGGCGGCGGAGCTGACGTATCGGGAGTTGGTGGCGCTCGAGGAGGCGGGGCACGACCCGCAGGGCGCGTGGGAGATGGTGCGGGAGAGCTACCTGTTCCCGCCCGAGCCGGACAGCCTGTACGCGATGACAAGGCAAGACAGCCCGATGTGGAAGGGCAGCGAGCCGGCGACGGCGACCGAAATGCTTCACGCCGCGATGAAAAGCGGGGCGCGGGAGATAGCGATTCCGCAGCCAAGCGGATCGAAAGCCAGGTAAAGAAGGACGCGGCTCCGCCGGAAACGGCGGCCACTCCGGCGCCGCAGATCTCCGGCAATTTCGTCATCGGTGACGAGGATGCGATCGGCGAAGGCAGTCAGCGCCAGAAGGTTCAGCAGAACCTCGAGGCTATCCGCCTTCTTAAGCAACTCGGCGATCGGAAGGCGACCCGGGCCGAGCAAGCGATCCTTGCTAAGTATGTCGGCTGGGGCGGGCTCAAGGCCGCGTTCCCGCGCGAGGATGGCAGCTTTTCGAAAGGATGGGACAAGATCGGCGCTGAATTGCGCGATCTCCTCGGCCCCGAGGAATACAAGGCCTCGGCCAGTTCAACGCAGAATGCCCACTACACCGCGCCCGAGATCGTCAAGGCGATGTGGGATGCGGTGCGCCGGCTTGGCTTCGGTGGCGGCCGCGTGCTCGAGCCCTCCGTTGGCGTTGGCAACTTCTTCGGCCTGATGCCGGGCGAAATGCGCGAGCATTCGCAGTTGACCGGCGTGGAGAAGGATTGGGTTACCGGCGGCATCGCCAAGCATCTGTATCCCGACGCCAACATTCAGGACCGGACCGGCTTCGAGCAGTTCGTGACGCCTGACGGCTATTTTGACCTTGCCATCGGCAACCCGCCGTTTGGTTCGGAACGGGTCTTCGACGTCAACCGGAAGAACCTCAAGTTCAGCATCCATAATTTCTTCTTCGCCAAGAGCCTCGACTCGCTGCGGCCGGGCGGGCTGCTGGCTATGGTAGTGAGCGACAGCCTGATGGACTCGCGGCGCGATGGCGCTCGGCGCTATCTGTCCGAGCGCGCCGATCTTGTCGGCGCCGTGCGGCTGCCGAACAATGCGTTCGAGAAGAACGCCGGCACCAGCGTCACCACCGATATCATCTTCCTGCGCAAGCGGGCGGACGGCGAAGCCGCGGCCGGCGACCCGTGGGTGGATACAGCGACCTTCACCGACACCGAAGACCGCGAAATGCCGCTGAACGAGTATTTCAAAGACCATCCTGAGAATGTGCTGGGCAAGCTCGGCTGGTACGGCACGATGCGTCCGGAGGGGCATTCCGCCGTGGTCGCGCCCGAAGGTCAGGACACCGCGGCGCGCGTGCGCGATTTCATCGCCAGCCTTCCGGAGCGACCGATCGAGGCCCCCGGCGTGCGGTTGGCTGATCCGACGATCGAGGCGCCCCAAGAGGCGGGAGCCGCCGTCGTCGGCTCGATGTTCATGGACAAGGACGGCAAGGTCTGGATGCGCGGACAGGACTTGCTCGGAAAGCCGCAGGCCGAGCCTGCCAGCATCGAAGAAGGCCGCGTGCTCGAGCGTGTGAAAGGATTGATCGGAATCCGCGACGCATTCGCGAAGCTGCGAAAGGCGCAGCTTCATCCGGAAGCAGGCGCCGGCGCACTGGCGGGCCTTCGCGCCAAACTGAACAAGACTTACGATTCTTTCGTCGCGGAGAATGGTCCGATCAATCTCGACGCCAATCGGCGCGTATTCCAAGACGATCCGACCTGGCCGCAGCTTTCCGCGCTGGAAGATAAGTTCGACAAGGGGATCAGCAGCACCGTTGCGGCCAAGACCGGCGAGAAACCTCGCGCGCCGAGCGCGCAGAAGGCCGCGGTATTCTCCAAGCGTACGCAACACCCGTATCAGGCCCCGACCAGCGCGCCGAGCGCCAAGGACGCGCTTGCGATCTCGCAGAACGAGCTCGGCAAGATCGACCTCGATTATATGGCGCGGCTTTATGGCAAGTCGCCCGAGGCGATCGTCCAAGAGCTCGGGCCTCTGGTTTTCAAGAACCCGGAAGCTGGGTGGCAGGCGCGCGAGGACTATCTGTCCGGCAACGTCAAGCGCAAGCTGGCGCTGGCTGTCGAATCGGCAAAGGCTGATCCGAGCTATCAGCGCAACGTGGACGCCCTGAAAGAGGTGATCCCGGCCGACCTCAACCCGATTGATATTCGTGTCGCGCCCGGAGCGCATTGGGTGCCGCCGAAGTATGTGGAGGAGTTCGCCGCACATATCACTGAGACCGACGGCGCCAAGGCGTTCTATTCGCCGCAGATAGCGAAGTGGATACTCTCGAAAGTCAATTCCACGCCGGCATCAGAGGCAAAGTGGGGCACACAGCGCACCAGCGTTACAGCGACGCTTGAGGCCGCGATCAACGGCCGAACGATCACGGTTTCGGATCGGCACAGCGATGGTTCCTCTTCGGTGAACCATGTTGCCACCGAGGCGGCGAACGAGAAGGTGGCCCGCGTCCGTGACGAGTGGAAGCGATGGCTATGGCAGGACGATGCCCGACGCGACGCGCTGGCAGGGCTCTATAACGACACGTTCAACACCGACCAGCCTTGGGAGCCGGACGGCTCACATCTGAGCCTTCCTGGCACGATCGACGTCATCGAGCTTCGGCCGCATCAGAAGAACTTCATCTGGCGCGTGATCCAGAAGGGCGTCGCGCTGGCCGACCATGTTGTCGGAGCCGGCAAAACCTTCGCTGTGATCGGTTCGATCATGGAAATGCGCCGGCTTGGGCTTGCGAAGAAGCCGATGTTGGTGGTGCCAAACCACCTCGTTGAGCAATGGGGCGCCGATTTTATGCGGCTGTATCCCGGCGCGAACATCTTGGCCGCGACCAAGAAGGACTTTGACGCCAACAATCGGCGCCGGCTGTTCGCCCGCATCGCCACCGGCGACTATGACGCCGTGATTGTCGCACATTCCTCGTTCGGCAAGATCCCGGTCGATCTGGATTATCAGCGCAAGTTCATCGAAAGCCAGGTCGATGACATGGAAGCATCGATCTCCGCGCTTCGTGAGGCGGAGGGCAAGAAAACCCGAAACGTTGCGCAGATGGAGAAGGCGCGCGACAGCCTGACCGCGAAGCTGAAACGGCTCCTCGACGGACCCAGCAAGGATGAGATCGGCCTGACGTTCCAAGATATCGGCATCGATGCGCTGGCCGTGGACGAGGCGCACGAGTTCAAGAACCTCGCGTTCTCCTCGTCGATGCAGCGCGTGGCCGGTCTCGGCAACCAAAAAGGCAGCCAGAAGGCGTCCGACATCTACATGAAAACGCAGTCCGTGCTCGACAAGACGGGCGGCCGCAACATTATCTTTGCCACTGGCACCCCGATCTCGAACACCATGGCGGAAATGTTCACCGTCCAGCGGTATCTCGACGGGCGGCGGCTCCGCGACCTCGGCCTGGCGCATTTCGACGCATGGGCTCGGCAATTCGGCGAAATCGTGAGCGATTGGGAGTTGTCGCCCTCCGGCAAGTACAAGATGAACTCGCGGTTTGCGAAATTCGTCAACGTGCCGGAGCTGCTGCGCCAGTACAAAGGCTTTGCCGACGTCATCACGCGCGATGATATCGAGCGCCAGCTCGCCGCCCAGGGCAAGACCTTGGGCATTCCGAAGATGGTCGGCGGCAAGCCTCAGAACGTCATCGTCGATCGGACCGAGTTTCAGGCGGATTACATCGGCGTTCCGATCAAGGACCGCAGCGGCGCCGACACCGAGAACTACCCCGAGGGGTCGCTGATCCATCGCGCCGAGCATTTGCCGAAAGGCCCGCCCAAGAAGGGCGACGACAATATGCTCAAGATCATGTCGGACGCCCGCAAGGCCGCGCTCGACATGCGGTTGATCGACGCCAATTATCCCGACCCGGACGCCGGCAAGAACAAGCCTGTCTCCAAGGTCGGCACTGCGGCCGTCAGCATCAAGCGGATCTATGATCAGTGGCACGCCGACAAGGGCGCGCAGCTCGTGTTTATCGACCTCTCGACGCCGAAAAAGGCCCGGGAGAAAGAGGGCGCTCGCATCCGGGATCTGATGAAGAAGGCCGAGGAGGGCGACGAGGACGCGCAGCATAAGCTCGACGCGATGTCGCCGGACGAGTTTGACGCCCTCACCAGTGAATTCTCTGTCTATGACGACCTTCGCGCCAAGCTCCTGAAACTCGGCATCCCCGACAAGGAGATCGCCTTCATCCACGACGCCAACACCGACAAGCAGAAGGCCGAGTTGTTCGGCCGGGTGCGCTCCGGCGATATCCGCGTTTTGCTCGGCTCCACCGCCAAGATGGGCGCCGGCATGAACGTGCAAGAGCGGCTTGTGGCGCTGCACCACATTGACGCGCCATGGCGCCCGTCTGACCTCGAGCAGCGCGAGGGCCGGATCATCCGGCAAGGCAACAGCCTCTATGCGCGCGATCCGGAGAATTTCGAGGTTGGCGTTTATCGCTACGCGACCAAGAACACGCTCGACGCGCGCATGTGGCAGACCATCGAGGGCAAGGCGCGATTCATCGAACAACTGCGCAAGGGCGATCTTTCGGCCCGCGAGATCGAGGACGTAGCCGGCGAGGCGTCGAATGCGGCCGAAATGAAGGCCGCGGCCAGTGGCAATCCGCTGATCCTCGAGGAAATGGATCTCCGGCAGAAAGTGCGCAAACTCGACGCTGCGCGTAGCCAGCACGACCGCGAGCAATTTGACATCAAAAGGAGCATTAAGTTCGAGGGTGAAACTGCGGCCGCGAATGAATCGAGCCTGCCCAGGCTCCGGCAGGACGCCGAGACGGTTGCGGCAATGGGCGAGAAGCCGACCATGAAGGTCGGGACCGCCGAATACGAGAAGCCGAAGGAGTTCGGGGACGCGATCCTTGTCCGCGCTGCCAAGATGATCGCCAAAGATGAAGATCAAGCGGATTTGGGCCAGATCGGCGGCTTCCCGCTCACGATTTCGAACCTCGGCGTCGTCTATATTAGCGACAAAAACAACAAGGAGTACGGCTTCGTTATCGAAATCGGAGCCTCTGAGCCCGAGGAGGTAAAGATCGGCGACCCGAAGGTAGCCGATGCGACCGGGGTGGCGATGAAGCTGCTGAATACGGTCCGAAAGCTGCCCGAGCGCGTAGCGAAGGCGGAGCAGGCCCTCGACTACAGCAAGAGCAACGTCGAGAAGCTGCGCGCGCTCGTCCAACCTTGGGATGGCGCAGAGAAGCTACAGGCGGCAGAGGAGCGTCACCGCGCGGTCATCGACCAGCTCAAGCCGAAGAAGAAGGATCAAGCGCCGCGACTTACCGCTCGTGCTGATGTTGAGATTGCGGAGAACGGCGGCCGGTTCAACGTAGTCAACAAGGACGGCCAGCGCTTCGCCAATCAGCCGGCAGATGGTTTCCATACCCGTGTTGCGGCCGAAGACTGGATTACCGATCAGATCGAGGCGAACAAGACGGAGAATCGGCCCGGATTTAGCGAAGGCGAGGGCGACGAGCAGTCGAGCTTTGTCGATCTCGGGCAATTCCCGAGGCGCGAAGGGCAGCCGATCGGCCACCAAGCGCAGCAGGCCGTGTTGGAGCGGGGCCGTGCAACCGGGATCGAGCATCTTGTCGCTCTTGATAAGGACGGAAACGCGATGGTGTGGGGCCGCGGAATCCGAAACAATATCCAGCCGCCGGAGCGACTTCTATCGGCCGCTCTTGACCCCAATGCGGAGATTGTCATCCACCACAATCACCCTCTCAACAGCGCTCTCAGTGGCGGCGACATCGCTATGTTCGCCTTCCCTGGCGTGGCTTCGGTATGGGCGCATGGACATGACGGTGCGGTCTATCGCGCATCTCCGACGCCGGAGGCCAAAAAAGCGCTTGCATCTGCCGATCCGTACGCCAAATTTCAGCAGGTTCGCAGCATCATCGCGGACGATGTGGACCCAATCTTGTGGGGCGGCTTTATCAAGAACCGTGAGCTTGCCGCGCTGCCACGAAAGGAATTAGGCGAACTATTTTCTCATTTCAGACTTGCTGCCCTTCAGCGGGCAGGCTTGATCGACGTCGAATCAAATTTCCAAGACGAGGCGGAGATAGTTCGCCGGCTCGGTATGAGGCAGTACATCGACCAAGCGGCGAGAAAACTCAGAAGCAAGGTGCTCAATGGACGACAAATCACTGATAATGATGGACGGCCCGGAGCCGTTCGATACGCTGGAGACGTGGGAGCAACATTTGAAGAAAATGGAAGCCCTGCCGGATCGGATCCCAAACAAACAATCGCTGGTGAAGACGGCGAAGTTGTGGGTGGGGATAAAGCGCGAAGAGAGCGTCCGGGATTCTCGGAAAGCGGGTTAGGCGACCCCAACCGGGCTATGCCGCGCACGCCCGGCGAGCTCTCCGACGCCGTGAAGGCGCTCGCCGAGGACCAACGCGACAAGGCGCTGGCGCTGCTGCCGCTGAATGTACTGCCCGATTGGGCGGCGCCGAACCAAGTCGCCGTACAGCAGTACATCGACACCAAGCGGAGCATGGACACCTACCGCAACAAGAAGCAGAACATCGCCGACGAGATTGTGCAACGCTGGCGCAAGGCGGTCGGCAAGGGCGGGGCGGATGCAAAGCCGCTGGCAGATGTCATGCACGAGGCCACGCTGCTCGGGTTTGATCCGGCAAGGCCGTCCGATGGGTGGGAGCATAATCGCGACCAGGCCGCGCTGATGAAACGCTACCGAGCCCTGACCCCGAACGCTCAGGCGGTCTATGAGGAGGTGCGGGACGCCTACGTGGACGAGGCGGAAGAACGCGACAAGATCATCCTCGAGAACGTCTCGAAGGCGATGGATCAAGAGCTGCGCACGGCGGAGCGCACGCGCGATCGAGAACTTGCCGAGATCCGGGACGAGGGGCTGACCGGCGACGAGAAGAAAGATGCGGTGAAGGCCGCCGAGGACAAATTCACGCGCGCCCAGCAAAAGCTGAAATTCGGCAAGAAGGCGCGGCTTGCGGCGTTGCGGGCGGCGTTCGAGTCCAACCGCGTGCCATCGCCATACTTCCCGCTGGCGCGCTTCGGCCAGTATTTCGTCGCCGTGCGCGATGACCTCGGTAAGATCGTTTCGTTCTCCCGTGTGGAGACCAAAGCCCAGCTTGATCGCGTGGTGCGCGACCTCCGTGCTCAGTTGCCGCACGGCAATATCGAGACCGGCCTACTCGAGGACAAGGGCAATCTGCGATCGCAGATGGACCCGCGCGTGCTGGCCGACATTCAAGCCATCCTTGGCAACGCCGGCGTGTCTGACGACGTGATGGATCAGGTTTGGCAACGGTACCTCGAGGCGATGCCCGACCTGTCGATCCGCAAGAGATCGATTCACCGTGGCGGCGTGGCCGGCTTCAACACCGACGCGATGCGCGCCTTTGCGAGCCATATGTTCCACTCGGCGCACCAGATCGGTCGGGTTAAGTTCGGCGGCGACATGCTCGAGCTCGTCAATCAGGCGGTTGACCAGGCGAAGCAGGCCAAAGACCCGATTTCGGCGATGAAGGTCGCCAACGAACTCAGTAAACGGCACGAGTGGGTGATGAACCCGAAGGGGTCGGCGTGGGCGAACAACGCCACGACGCTCGGTTTCCTATATTTCCTTGGCTTCTCGCCAGCATCGGCCGCGGTCAACCTGACGCAGACCGCAATCATGGGCGTGCCGATCCTCGGCAGCCGCTTCGGCATGGGCAACGCAACGGCCGCGCTCACCAAGGCGTCGCATGATTTCGTCAGCGGCAAGGGCGGCGTCGAGACAAGCGGCAAACTCACCGACCTCGAGAAAACGGCGATCGCGGATCTGTACGAGCGCGGCACCCTCGATAAATCGATGTCGCACGACCTGGCTGGGATCGCGGATCGCGGGGCCGGTTACAATCCGACGCGGCAGCGCGTGATGCAGGCCATGTCGTTCCTTTTTCACCATGCGGAGCGATTCAACCGCGAGGTGACGGCGCTGGCCGCTTACCGTCTCGCACGGCAGGCTGGCATGTCACACGGGGCGGCGGTCGATAAGGCCGGCGAACTGACGTGGCTGACCCACTTCGACTACTCGAACACCAACCGGCCGCGGGTCATGCAGAACGACGCCGCGAAGGTGATTCTGTTGTTCAAAAATTTCCAAATTAATTCCATGTACCGCCTCTTCCGGGATACCCAGCAGGCATTCGCAGGCGACACGCCGCAAGCCCGCAAGGAGGCGCGTTTCCAACTCACCGGGATCGTCGGCATGTATGCGCTGATGGCTGGCGGCCTCGGCGTGCCGCTGCTGAAATACACCCTGATCCCGCTCTGGAAACTGATGTTCGGGACGGACGACGATAAGTCGGACGAGGAGGAATTCCGCGGAGCGGTGCTCAACACGCTCGGCCCGCAGCTTGGTGGCATGGCGCTCGACGGCGTGCCGGGCTACCTCACCGGCACCTCGCTAACCAAGCGCATCGGCATGGGAGATTTGTGGTTTCAGTCGCAAGATCGCGTCCAGACGGCGCAAGATTGGTGGAATTCGCTCGCCAATGAAATGCTCGGCCCGGTTTGGGGCATGGGCCACAACATCTACAACGGCTTCAACGTTATCCGGGACGGCAAGGGCGTGGCGCGCGGCGTCGAAATGATGATGCCAACCGCGGCCAAGAACCTGATGAAGGCATGGCGCTATTCTCAAGAGGGTGTCGTCAACATGCGTGGTGATATCGTTGTGTCGCCCGAAAGCCTTGGGCTTAAGGACGCTCTTAAGCAGGCGATCGGCTTCACGCCGGCGGCGGTCGCGGAGCAGTACACCCGCAACGATGAGAAGGCGAACATGGACAAGCGCATCGGGCAACAGCGTAAGCAACTGCTCGATGGCTATGCCAAGGCACACAAGGCGGGGGATGAGGCTGCGACGGCCTCGGCGCTGGCCGAGATCCAGAAATTCAACGCCGAGCCGACCCATGCGGCCAAGCGGATCACCGGAGAGACCATCCGGGACTCGATCCGGACGCGCAATCGGCTATCGAACCGAGCCGAGAACGGCATCATCATTCAGAACAGGCGGCAGAACACGCTGCTTAACGAACGGCTGCCGCCGCGGGTTTATTGATCAGTATCTCGGGCCCATCGGCACCGGCGACGGGATCGGCGCCGGAGCGGAGGGGGACGAGGGCTGCACCACGATCGTTCCGCCGCCTACCGGGGGCGGGATGTACTGCGCGCTCGCCTGGCTGGCAAAGAGGGCGGTCAGACAGGCGGCGGCAATCAATGCAAAATACTTCACGGTGAAATCCTTATCCTCAATGGTGGATACGAGATTCAACCATAGTGTGTGATCTGCGGCAACCGCGAGTTTACTAACCGCGATTCGCGGGCTATAAACTGACTGATCGAGGTGGTTGGTCTTCAAAGGATCGCCAGCTACTACGCGAGGGCCGATCTACTTTTCGAGGGCGGGTCGGTCCCGCTTTTCTCTAATACTGCACTGACCGCGTAGGACGCGCGGCTCCGAACGGAGCCCGTCCTGCCATGAAGTGGCCAAAAGACAATCAATCCGATCTGATCGCGTTCTATGGCGTGCCCGGCTCAGACGTCGAGCGGCAGCTCGTTAATGTCGTGCCGCCTTTCCAGATGTATTACGACGGCGAGCCGATCAGCCGTATTCGCTTTCATCGCAAGGCGGCGAGCGCGCTCACTGCCGCGCTGAATGAGATTTGGGACCACTACGGCCGTGATCAGGGCAAAATCGATGCCCTCGGCATCTCGAAATACGCAGGCACCTACAATCCCAGGAAGGTTCGCGGCAGCGCCACCAAGTGGTCAAACCATGCCTACGGTGCGGCGATCGACCTAAACGCCGGGGAGAACGGGTTCGGCAAGGGCCACGGCACCATGCCGCAGCCAGTTATCAATGCTTTCAAGCGCCAGGGCGCGCGTTGGGGCGGTGATTACCGCGGCCGCACCGATCCCATGCACTTCGAATTTTGCGACGCGAGCGGTTATCCGGGGCCTGTCGGGCTGATGGACATGCCGCAGGTCGATGGCGACAGCGACGGCGGAGCCATCGATGCGCCCGGCAAGCCATCGTTTGCCAAGCGCGCGCGCAATTGGCTGTTCGGGCTCTCTTCAAGCGGCGGCGGCCTTGGTTTCTTGGGCTATCTGACGAGTTGGCAGGTGGTCGCCATTTTGTGCGGCTTCTCGTTGCTCATTGCGATCCTGATCGTTTGGTTCATGGGGCCAGACAAGGTTCGCGCTTGGGTCGGGAGGCAAGTGAACTGATGGGCCTCTCCATAAAAGGTATCGCGTACGCTGTCGTCTTGGCGATCGTTATCGGTGCATCGCTTTACGTGGCTCACCTTTACGACAAAGCCGGCGATTTCGACGTGCTTTCGGCTGAGGTTAGCGCCCTCGAGGTGAAATACGGCTGCGACAAGCGGCCGATCACCGCCGAGCGGGAATTGCAGGCGTGCCTCGTCGCTCGCGAACTCGACGCTGAGAAGGCGCACCGCGAGGAGATCGCGCGCCAGCGGGACGAAGCGGCAAAGGCTCAAGAAAAACTCGATAAGGATAACGCGGCTGCGGAGAAGCGGCAGCAAAGTGAAGCCGCAATTCTTAGTGCGGCGCCGGCGGCGGATGACGGCCCGGTGCCGAAGGTGCTGCGGGACGCATGGGCGCGTGAGCGCAGGCGGTTGGGAGTGGCGAAATGATGCGCTTCTCGCTTCTCGCCATCGTTGCGTTGCTAGGCGGGTGCGCTCACGCGCCGGCGCCTGAGCCCGTCAACGTTACCGTTTCGGGCCCGAAGTTCTCGCCCTCCGCCTTCACGTGCAAGGGCGATGCAGTCCCGCCAGATCCTTCCAAGGTTGCAGACAAGGCAGGATCGGCCGCCGGCGGCTATGAGGCCGCGCAGCGCGCCGTCGCTGCTGATTGCCGCAACAAGCTCAATGCCGTCGGAGCTCAAGAGCGCGCGGCGGGCAACGTCATCGAGCCGGGGGCAAGACAATGAGCGAGGCAAAGCGGTTCGATGACTTGCCCGAGCGGACCAAGGATTTCCTGTCCAATCTACGTGATGACGAGATCGACACTTTGAGCGACGGCATCCGACTTGTTTCTGCGATCCGGACGGTCGGCACTTTCATCAAGTGGGTCATCGTCGGGCTGATCGGCATCCTCGCCGGTTTCGTCATGGTCGGGGAATCGATTGCCAAGATCGCATCATGGCTGCGCGGAGGAGTGTCATGATCCGCCGCTTTGTCATTCACCTTCTGATGCTGTTGCTCGCGGCTCTCGTGCTGACGTCTAATGCCGATGCGCGGCCGCGGCATCATCGGCACCATATTCCTGACATCGGGAAAATGGATTCGAACCTGCAAGGTTTTGTTGCAGGTTGCCCCATTCCGATCTTCGGAAGTTGCGGAGTTGCGCAATCGCGCAACTACCGCCAGCGTCGCATCCCCCCCGGCCTTCACCGCGTCATGGTCGAAGGTGCGGGAAGGGTGGTCGGCCATCCGCCTGGCTGTCCGGCGCGCGCATTTTGCGGCTGTGGGGCTTCCGTCGAGCGTTTTGGGCGCTCCATTCGGTCCCTTTGGCTCGCGGCCAACTGGCTGAAATTTCCGCGTGCTGAACCTGCGCCTGGCCGGGCTGCTGTACGGCGTGACCGGCATCATGTCGTGATCCTACGCCAGCATGTGCGCGGCTCGATCTGGATTGTCTACGACGCGAATTCGGGCCGGCATCGCACGCGCATCCACCCCCGCTCAATTGCCGGCTGGGCGATCGTCGATCCGAGGGCGAATTCATGAACCGCCATCGGTGCCTCCTCGCTCTCTCCGTATGGGTCGGCTTTGGCCTTCTGTGCCTGCTCGGCGGATGCGGCCCGGACGGGCCGACCGAGGCTGACATGGCTGGCTGCGCTGTGCGCAGCGGTGGCCCGCCGATCTCCGTTCGCGAAGTTGCCGATTGCGCTGTTGAGCGCGCTGAAAGGCATGATTCCTCAACCTCCGGGAGCCACCAACATGGCGAATCTGCACATCACTGAATATCGGGAAGTCGGACTACGCACCGATATGATGGTGCCGATCGCCCGTGAGGGAGACGACGTTGTTCGCCGCGCAGCTATCGATTTCTCCGGGGGGGAGGTCGTATCGGCCGCTTTCGGGGCCGACACTCGGTTTGTCGAGATTTGGGCTGATGCCGACTGCCTCTATGCCGTCGGCAGCGATCCTGATGCTTCCGTAGCCGGGACGCCATTGACGGCGAAATACCCCAAGCAATTCGTCGTGCGGCCTGGCAACACCCTTTCGGTTGTCGGGATCTAACGATGCTTGGTCTCGGTCTCGGTCTCGGCTTTGTGGGAATTCTGGCGGCGCAAGAAGCCGTCCCTCCTGGCGACCCCGTTACGATATTCGCAGCCGATCCCGCCCTGGACACAAACGATGCAAACTCGGAAGCGTGCTTCCGAGTCGTGTGCACATTGACGGAAGACATGCTCGATCAGTTTCGAGTGTCCGTCCAGCCCGGCAATGGACAGCTAACTATTAGCCACCTTAGCGCTGGGGAGAGAACCGCAGATGCGGCCAAGGCTGACACTATAGCCAAACCGCAAGAGCTATTATTTTCGGCGGCTTCCGGCTTCTCAGGAGCTACTACACTTCAAACAAGTGACTGGACGGATAGCGGAGCGCTGTCTTCGCTGGTTGCTGGAGACGAGATTGTTATCATCTTTCGAACTGGCAGTTCAGGACAAGACTCACAAAAATATAATGCTGCTGCCGTCGGGGCGAGTGCTTACTTCAAGGCCGACCCAACCGACGGCTACTGGAATGATGCTGTAGTCGCGGATTTCACCAGTGTAGGGGGCGGCGGATATAATTATTGCATTGCGTCGATTGAAACGCGAACCGGCGGCACCGGCGGCGGCGGCGAAGACACTAACACCAATATCCCCATGAACTTCGATGATCCGATGTTCACGGGAATGACCGAGCTTACTGCACCTATTTTCCTCGGCAACGGTGACAATCTATCCCGAACAAGCATTGTTGAATCTAGCGGCGACTCGACCATCGTTTGCGAGGGCAACAACGACGTTAAATACTGTCGGGTCGATAGCCGTGAATGTGTCCGCATCACTGCCGCACAGCTTCTGATCGATCACTGCTATCTGGAAGCAACCGGGTCGGGAGAAGACCACGCCGATGGTCTTCAAGCCTATGCTCCGGGCACTCGAAATGGCGACGTTCTAATTCAATATACTCACATCGTTGCGCACCAAACCGCTGCGACAGCAGGACTCTTGGTGGGAGACGATTGGGGCGGCTCGATCACACTGAAGAACGTCATATTTAATGGCGGTCCTTTTGGGCTTCTCGTGTTCAGCGACGCTGGTTGCCAGATCAACCTGTCGCTCCAAAATGTCTACTTCGTTGGACCGTTTGGGGCTGAGGGCGGTCCATTCTCTTTTTCGGACGTTGGCGGCGGGACACACACTATCCTGCAATGGGATAACGTGTGCGAGGCGACCATCGTTGATGGCGTGTTGATCCCTGGCGCTTTGATTTCACAACCAGCATAACGGAGGACTAAAATTGGCTGATCTACCAGTAACTATGATCGTCGGTGGCGTTTCCTACGCCGGGTTATTGCAGCCCGTAGCGGTGCCCGAGTCGCCGCCTGAGCCGCCAGTCACGCAGCCCGAGCCGCCCGTTGTATCGGGCAGTATCCCGCTTTCATTCGATGACGCTCGCTTTGCCAGCAACACCAAGTCGGGACCGACCGGTACAGAAAACGGCGGAACGACCGCGAACAAAACCATCGTTGATTCGAGCGACTCGGTTTCCTTCTGGATCGGGGATGGCGGTGGCGCTATCCGTAACTGCCGCTCGCGGTCGCGCGAAGGCATCCGTGTCGGCGGCGGTGGCTCTGTGGTGATCGATAGCAGCTATATCGAGGCCAAGGGCATTGCCGGCGACCATGCGGACGGCCTGCAAACCTACGCTCCCGGCAAGCGCGGATCAATCACGGTTCGCAATACGACGTTCAAGTGCGCCTCCGACAAGAACTCGACAGCCGGGTTCTTTGTCGCAGACAACTGGACCGGCGCGATCGACTTTGAAAACGTCGTTTTTTGTGGCGGTCCCTACGGCTGTCGCATCCATCCCGACACGGGCGGTGACAACATTCTCCGCTTCAAGAATGTCTTTTTCGTCGGTCCGTTTATGTACGGCGCAATGAGGATGGAGGACGCGGGCGGGCATAAGAACAAGATCGAGCTTTGGGAGAACGTCCGCGAGGCGACCATCGTTAACGGCGCTCTCGTGCCCGGCAATCTGATCCCAAGACCGCTTTAAGGCGATCGCCTCGCCTTAATAAACGCCTTGTCGTTCCCGACGATGCCACTTGCATAAGGAACCCGGAAAACCTTTCCGGGCTTCTTGCCGTTTAGCCTGGCCTCGCCTTTGTATGTCGCCTGGGGCTTCTCGCCGTTCCACGTCCCGCTTTCTAGCCCGTAGTGGTCACTGCACTGGATGAAGGTGAAGGCGCACCAGACGATCGCCAAAGCCTTCCGAAAAGTGCGACAATGCTTCGGGTTTGCTGGGCTTTTGGAGGGGTGAATCGGCGCATTTTTCTTGTCGCACCGATTGATATTAAAGGCTTTCTGCGGCCCTGCCACTCCTGCCAGTGAATTCAAGTGCTTAGCCGTTGGCCTTGTCGAACGAATTGGGAACCTGGACCCAAGAAGGGTTCAAGACCCCAAAAACCCGGTCGCCAATCCCGCAATTGCATCAGATAGCTTTGCGTCCGCCGTCTTGGACCTTTTCCGCTTTGTGTAATTTCGGAGCAGGGTGGCCGGGTCGTCGCCGATTCTCTGCGCCACGGTGTGCACAGGGATCCCGGCATCGAGCAGCGCCGTGGAATGGATACCCCGCAGGTCGTGAAATCGGATGCGACCGAGACCGATGCTCTCCGCGCGGCGGACGAAGGCCTGTGACACCGACCGGGGAATGCGCGGCGCTGTGAACGAAAAGTCCTCGCCAGGCTCGGGCGGGTTCGGGAATATCAGCGCACCAGCGGGCAACCGGATTAGCGATAGGTCAACGCCAGCCCCATCCGGAAGCCCGGCAGAAAGGCGCTGATGCGTTTCCCTCAGCTTGAGCAGCAAAAGACACCGTGGCGTCGTCTAAATCCACTGTGCGTAGCCCGCGCGCCGTTTTCGGCAGTTTCAGACGCAAGCCGAACTTCTTCGTCGGCTCCCAGGCTCTCTCAATGCGCAGAGTCTTGCGACCAGAGTCGAGGTCGGACCATCGAAGGGCCAATATCTCGTTGCGCCGGGCACCAGTCGCGGCCGCAACGGCGACGATGGGGAAGATAGTTGACGACCTGAAGCCACTGATCAGCGCGGCCAGCTCGACCTCCGTGAGACCTTCGCCAATATCGCCACGTTCATCGTCCGCGTTCGTGTCGTCCGGCTGGGAAACTACCTCGGTCGGAATCGCCTTGACCGAAGGAATCTGTTCAACCCGCAGCATTGGGTTGGCCACCAGCAAGCCCTTGCGGGTAGCGGTCGCGAGACTGGCGCTGAAGACGACGTGAACGTGGTGCACCGCCCGCACCGGGCCGGCATTGGCGGGGTACCTTTATGCCACCTGGTGATCGGCCGTCGGGGCGGCAAAAGCCTCATCATGGCGCTGATCGCTGCTTTTCTGGCCTGTTTTTTCGACTGGAAGCCGTTCCTTACCGACGGCGAGCGCGGTGTGATCATGATCATTGCCGCGGATCGCCGGCAGGCAACCGTCATCTTCAAGTATCTTCGTGGGATGATCGGGATTCCGCTGCTCTCCTCGATGATCGAACGAGAGACCCTGGACACGATAGAAATCTCGAACTCGATCACAATTGAAATTCAAACTGCCTCCTATCGAACCATCAGGGGACGAACCGTAGTCGCCGCATTGGCAGATGAGCTGGCGTTTTGGTCGGATGAAACCTCTTCGAACCCTGACGTCGAGATCATCAACGCGCTAAAGCCGGCGATGGCCACCATCCCTAAGGCGATGCTGATTAAGGCGAGTTCATCCTACGCCCGGCGCGGTGCATTGTGGAACGACTTCCGCAAGCATTTCGGGAAGGACGATAGTTCGACGCTGGTTTGGCAGGCCGACACCAGAACGATGAACCCGACCGTTCCGCAGTCGTTCATCGACGAGGCCTATGCGAACGATCCGACAAATGCCATGGCCGAGTACGGGGCCCTGTTCAGGTCCGATGTTGAATCGTGGATTAGCCGCGAAAGTGTCGAGCGTTGCGTCGTGCAAGGCCGTTTTGAACTCCCGCCGATGAAAAACGTCAGCTATGCGGCCTTCTGTGATCCGAGTGGTGGCTCGGCGGACTCGATGACGCTGGCCATAGTTCATAGAGAGGGCGAGAAGGCAGTTCTCGATGCGGTACGCGAGGCTCGGCCTCCGTTCTCTCCAGAAGCGGTCGTCGAAGAGTTTTCAAGCCTGCTGAAGAGCTATGGCATCAAGCGCGTGATCGGCGATCGGTATTACTCTCACGAGCTGGCAAAGCTGGAGATCTCGACATCAGGCTCGTTCCTAACAACCAAGCGCGCCGACGCGGGCCCATGGAAACCCACGCTGTCAACATCGTCGACCGCATGATCCGCCAACAGGCCTTCCGCACACGACGTTGACCCTGCGAACGATTACCGAGTCTGAGGGCAACAAGGCGCGCTCATCGCTGACACCATCGAGGCGGTTTCGGACGTCATTCGTCACCATCCGCGCTGGGCGAATCTGGGTCTTGAATGGCTGGCCGCCTTCGACAAGATCGCGCTGATTGAACTCAGGCGCAAAGTGAAAGCTGCGAAAGTGGAGCTGCTGAGGGTCGGAATCGCAACGCTGATTTGCGTCGAGCTGGAAAAGATTCTCGGACCGTCCGTGTTACCGAAACCGCCGAAACCGGTGAGGGTCAAGGCCGAGCCGAAGCCATCGCGGGCGATCACGCGGATCCCAGAAATCGAAAGAAATATCGCGCTGGGCCTGCAGCTACTCGAGCTCAGAGCCAAGATCAAATCACACCGCGAGTTCGGTCGAGCACGCCGCCGGCTGCTTGACATCGATACTCAGCGCGCCGGGCACCTCATGGCAGTGGTCAGGGCTTTTGGTACCAAGCCTGAAGTCTATCGGCGATTGAGCTGGAAGGCGCTTTGCGACATGTCGTCACCGTCATTCCCAGTTGCCGCGCGGGACGCGCTGGAGCGCCGCATTATCGCCGGCGAGCGCATCCGCGCGCCCGAGATCCGGGCAGCCCGCGGAGCGCTCAAGGCCGGCAAGCGCGGATCCCATCATGCGAAGGGGTCCGTGCTGGATTCCGTTAGCCTTATAAAGCTGCTCGCGCCCTCGAGCGATGATTTGAAGTCGCTTGCAGAGCTCGGTTTGGTCACCGTGGATGACGATAAGCTTGTCCTAACGGAAGCAGCAAACCTGGCGATTGGCAGCCCTGAATAGAAAACCCCGCCGAACTGGAGGCCCAGCCTGGACTCGAACCAGGATATGAAGCGCTTGCGACGCCCCCGCGTAGCCATTCCGCCACCGGGCCGCACACATATTCCGAGGTATTCCCGGTGGGTCCAGCGGCCGTTCAATGTAACGTTAATTTCGGCATCCGGCCTGGGCCTGGGCCAGGCCGCTCATGTGCTAACTGGTTAGATACGCTGATTTAGCTCAGTGGTAGAGCGGCGGCTTCCAAGCCGTAGACCGATGTTCGATCCATCGAATCCGCTCCATGCCCATCAATAGAAAACCCCGCCGGAGCGGGCTTGTCTGCCGGAACGCAAGAAGAGCCATGGTGGCAAAGCGGAAGTTGGCGCGCGGGATCAGTGAGCGCCTCGGTCACTGCCGTCAAATTTGCTTGGAAATCGGAGTGAGCTGTGTCTATTTGTTTGAGCCGGCACTGTCCGGTCCAGGAATAGAATCATCTTCTTAGCCCCGCCGACGAATAGCGGGGCTTTTTTTGCAACTGCGCGCGGCGTCAACAATTCACCCGAATGTGGCAGACCCGCTACAGCCGCACCCGAGTTCTTACCTTTAGAATGGACGCGATCGATCGTTTCCAATTAGAGGTTTCCTCATGAAAAAGTTTCTTCTAGCGACCGCAGCCGTGCTGATCAGCGCGTCGGCTGCCTCTGCCGCCGATCTCGCGGCTCGCCCCTACACCAAGGCACCGGCCTACGCCCCCCCTGCTCCGATCTACAACTGGACCGGCTTCTACATCGGTGGTCACATCGGCGGTGCTTTCGGCGGCAACAACAACGTCTTTGCGCCGGGCTTTGTCATCAACAACAACAACGACGGCCGGTTCATGGGTGGTGTGCAGGTCGGCTACGATACGCAGTTCTCGCCGAACTGGGTATTCGGCATCGAAGCCAACTACAGCTTCCTCGACACCGGCAGCTTCTTCGCCAACCGGGGCCTCGGTTCGGTCACCGGCCGGCTCGGCTACAGCTTTGGTCCGGCGCTGCTGTACGTCAAGGGCGGCTATGGCTGGGCTGACTCGCGCTACACTAACGGTTTCGGCGGCAACGGCGGCCGTGACGGCTATACCGTCGGCGGCGGTCTCGAATACCTGTTCACCCAGAACTGGTCGGGCAAGGTCGAGTACCAGTACTACGATTTCGGTACTGTGAACTTCGTCGGTCCGGCTCCGGCTTTGGTCGCCGGCAACTTCCGCAACGACCAGCACACCATCAAGGTCGGCCTGAATTATCGCTTCAACTGGGGCGCCCCGGTCGCACCGCTTGCCCCGGGATACTGATCACTCCTGAACCTCTCGGTTCTGAAATAGAGAAGGGTCGGCATCTGATGCCGGCCCTTTTTGCTTTGTTTGGATCTGGATGCACGAAAGCGGGACCTATAAGCGACCAGCTCGAATGTCGCGCAGCACCCAGCGAAGCCTAATCGCGATATCAACGGGCAGATCGTGAAGAGATCTCGGCTCCGCTGGTTGGCCGTCACTCATCTCATCCTCTTGCGCGTCCGCGGCAGCGCCTTATCCACGAGCGTTAGTGTCATCTCGAAGTTCTTCCGCAGCGCGTCTACATCTTCGCTGTCCCTTGCGGCCTGCGCCAGCGTCTTGATGTTCTTCAGAGCTGCGACCAGATTGATCACCTGCTTCTGCATGGCGGGGTCGCCGACGTCGCCTCCATCGCTTTGGCCCATTGCGTCCGGCTGCCTCGGTTCCAAACGCAGCGCTGGCGGGGTTTCCATACTCTGTGCGGAAACGATACTTTGATGAGGAGTGCATATTCCGCGCATAACACGCTGTTTTACGTATGGAGGAACGAGGCTGGTGTCGCCGTTCGTCTTGAGCCACTGATTGAAAACATCGGCATACTCAGCAGCGATCTTTTCTTCAGCGGCATAGCAGGCCTGTAAGTCATCATAGACCAGATTTGTTTGAATTGGCGTCGTCCCCATCGCCATCATGACCAATGCCCATTTCATCGCTGGGCTTCCTCCCTATCAACGCTTCAGCGCCCTGCATCCGGCGGCTTCGGCTATTTCTTCGCATCGCTAAGCTTGCAACTCGAGATGAGTTGAGAAATCGCCTCTTTGATCCCGCGAGAATTGAACAGGCCTTCGTGGAAATTCTTACCGAGAACGGTAACGACCACGGCGATGGTTGTCTTAGCCTCTCGTATCTTTTCAAATAGCGAAGGCGATGATGGCGCCGATGATCGGGAGGACGTGTGCGAGGACGAAGGTGCCGAGCACGACGGCTGCGAGCCCGACGTGGACGGTGAGCCCAGCTTGGGCTGGACCGTTGACGGTACCATAGGGAATAGCGACGGCATGGATCGTGAAGCCGGTGGCAGCTCGGTCACCGAAGCCCATCGGCAGCGATACAAGTCGTTCGACCGTTACGGCGCCCACCGCCGCGAGAGGGGTGTCGATTCGGTGCGGAGTTACGGCTTCGATCGCCGCTTGGTCAATCTGTCGGATCGCCAGCACGCGGCCATGGCGCCCCGTGTCGATCGGGAGGAGGTACGGATATAGACTTGGCCGCTATGAGAGGCCCGCCGGTCCGCCGGCGGGTTGGTTTTGGCATGGTTGTCGTGCTTCAAATTGTATCTCGCCGTGATACAAACATTATTGTGAAATGTATCTCGCCGTGATACATTTATGCCAATGATCAAGAGCTTCAAGAACGCCGAGACCGAAGCCGCTTTCGAGGGTGAAGCCCGGAAAGGCTTTCCGGCCAATTTGCTCAAGGTTGCGCGCCGCAAGCTGCAAATGATCGCCGCGGCGGTGGTTCTCGAGGACTTGAAGGCTCCTCCCGGGAATCGCCTCGAAGCGCTCAAGGACGATCGGAAGGGGCAACATTCCATCCGCGTCAATGATCAGTACCGGATTTGCTTTATCTGGACTGACGGCGGCGCAAAAGACGTCGAATTTGTCGATTACCACTGACGGGCGGCTGGATTGCCGCCTCAGACCCGGAGGGGCCTAATATGGCCAAGAAACTTGCACCGATGCACCCCGGCGAAGTGCTCCGGGAAGAATTCCTTTCGCCGCTCGACATGTCGGCTGGCGCGCTAGCGAAAGCCTGCAGCGTTCCACGTACGCGGATTGAGCGGATCGCCAGTGAAGAGACCAGCATAACCGCCGATACGGCGCTGCGCCTCTCAAAGGCATTCGGCACAACCGCCGAATTCTGGCTCAACCTGCAGAATGCGTACGATGTGCGCGTTGCTGAGAGACTGATCGCCGACGATCTCGCCAAGATAGAGCCGGTTTCCAAGCGCGCGGCCTAATGGCGATATCGCGTGGCAGTCTCATCGAGGCTATATCGCGGCGCTGCGGATCACGCCGGCGGGTTTTCCTTGCATTCGCTCATGAGTTGGTCTGTGATTTTCGTTCCAAAGCATTGATCTTCTGGGGCTCACAGCGATGAAGTTGCCGCCTCCCGAAACCATAACTCCGACGCCGCCGCTGAGGCTTGAGGTCGCGGCGGAACTCGGCTTCCCTGACGGATTGATGACGGCGAGCTCGCTGCGTAGGCTCGCCGTTGCCCAGAAGATCGACCACGAAAAAATCGCTGGCAGGTACTACATCACCTTGGCCGCGATCGAGGAAATGAGAGATCGATGCCGCGTCCGAGCAAAGGCCCCCGTCTTGCCCTCCAAAGAGCAAAAGACCGAGAGCCAACCTGGGTCATCCGAGACGGACAGCGCACCCTCGGCACAAGCTGCAGCGAACGCGATCGCCGAGGAGCTGATAGAAAACTTGCGGAATACATCCTCAAAAAGCATGACCCGCAAAAAGCGATCAGCCAAAGTGATCCGAATGGCATCAAGATAGCGGGCGATCTTTTCCTGGCGGCGGAGGGAGGATTCGAACCTACGAAGGCTGAGGCCGAAAGCGATTGGTCCAAGTCCATCAGGGGTTTAGACCCAACTTTGGACCCAAACTCGCCCAGCTTCACGCAAACGGATCGGTACCACCTAATGGGATGGACGGCTCTCCCTCCACCATTCAGGCTGAGAGCCTGCAACGGGAAGGAGAGCTGCAATGACCGTCGAGACGCTCGGTATCGATATCGCCAAGAACGTGTTTCAACTTCACGGGGTCAATCATCATGGCTGCGTCGTGCTGAAGCGGCGGGTGATGCGCGATCAGCTTCTCGACATTGTCGCGCAAGTCGAGCGCTGCACGATCGTGGTCGAAGCCTGCACCTGCACCGGCGCGTTCTGCTGGGCGCGCAAGTTCGAGGCGCTAGGCCACCAGGTCAAGATCATCAGCCCGCAATATGTGAAGCCCTTTGTGCGCCGGCAGAAGAACGACGGCAACGATGCCGAAGCCATCTGCACCGCCGCACGCCAACCGCACATTCCGCTCGTCCCAAAGAAGACGGTCGAGCAGCAGGACATCCAGGCCCTGCATCGCTCTCGCCAGCGCATGGTCAATCATCGCACCGCCGTGGTCAGCCAAATCCGAGGTCCCTTGCTCGATCGAGGCTTCGCCATTGCCAAGAGCATTACCCGCGCCCGGCGGTTGGTTCCGGAGATCCTGTCAGATCTGGAGAACGAACTGACGCCGCTGGCGCGGGAGGCAATCGCTGAACTGCATGACCTGTTCCGAGATCTCGACCGCCGCATCGCGATCTTCGACAAGAAGATCGATGCGGTTTTCCGCGGCAGCGAGCGTTGCCAGCGCATCGCGACGATCAAAGGTGTTGGACCTAAGACCGCCACGGCAATTGTCGCTGCCATCGGGGACGGCTCGGAATTCAAGAACGGCCGTCATCTTGCCGCCTGGATCGGTCTCGTGCCGCGGCAATTCTCCAGTGGCGATCGCACCACGTTAATGGGCATTTCCAAGCGCGGGAGCCAGCATCTGCGCAGCTTGCTCGTTCACGGCGCCAGAGCTGTGGTCCGGACGGCGCCATCCAAGACAGACCTCAATAACCAATGGGTCAATCAGCTTCGGGAGCGGCGCGGCTTCAACCGTGCCACGGTGGCAGTCGCCAACAAGAATGCACGAATTATCTGGGCTGTGCTTCAAACCGGCGAACCGTACCGCGCCGCTTTCTGAGGACCCGCCTGGAGATTGCGAGACGACGGAGAAATGAGATGCACAGGTCGGACCGGCGCGCCAAGAGCCTGACTTTTATCGAGGCCTTCGTGGCCTACCAGCTGTAAAGGCGGGCGCGAGCGGATTCCCCATTTGGGCGCCCTGGATCACTTCGGGTGACGCCGGATAGATGTTTGCAACGGGCCATGCAGATCAGTTCAAAATCGACTTGCAATGGGAGAGCCGTCCATAGATGATAAGATGGATCGAATAACCGCCGCGGTGTCCCAATGCGCGCCTGCGGCGAGTCTTCCGTTTTTGATCCGCGATGGCGTACTCCCGCCGAAGGGCATCCCGGGTCAACGGCATGTGAGGTTCTTTTAAGTTTCGGAGCCTGAGTGGCCGATTGGTATGTGCCCCGACTCGGGAAACCGTCTTCCTTTTTCAGTCAGAGACCAAGCGATGTGATTGGAAAAACCCGCGATAATCGACCGGGACTTGATCAAACCCAAAGCTTCCAGTTTATCCCGGATGACGATCGTGCTCCTGTCGCTAAGTTCGCAATGATCAGAAATGTGAAGTTTCTGCCGGTACCAGAATCCAATAAGCTCCCGAACGTATGCTTCTGATGGGCTTTTGAGGAGATGGCCATAGAGCCCGGCAAAAAGGTCGCCCAATAAAATCGGGTGCGAGACCTTGTCCGGTGTCCCTTCTTCCGTTCGATAGATAAGCAATTCCACCGCAACTGGGTCGGTCAGCCCATCTGGAGTCGGACGAGGTGATGACTTGTCACTATCGAGACCGGCAAGCTTTTGACGCAGATCCGTATTCTCGATTCGCAGCTTTTCCAGCTCCTGGAGAAGCTTTGGATTGATGGCCTGATCACCACGTATCCAGCCAACACCAGGTTTCAAATTCACAGCCGTTGCGACGGCCATCATAACTTTCATGCAAAGGTCGTTTTCGTTGCTCCAGGATTCGACGATACGACCGGTCTTCAAACGAGCTTTGAAAGCATCCAGTCTTTCTTTTAGCGGCGCTTCTGATTCAGTGCCGCACGCAATGCCGCCCGGGTTTTCCGGAAGGAACGCAAGTATCGGAATGCCTTTTGATTGCGCATATTCAAATGTATTTTCCGTGAAAGTCAGTTCATCGCCGGACAGCGAGCCGTAACGGCGGCCGACGATCATGATATAATAATCGCTGCGATCAATGATCCGCTTGATGTAGTCCAGTTGCTGTTGATCAGTTACTGGAAACGATTCCATGCCGGCGGGCATGTATCCTGCTTTTGCCAGCGTGTTGCTGACGGCCTGACGTTCGTCCTTCAAATCGGCGTCCGTCGAAGTAATGAAAATCTGAAAAACCCGATCCACTTAAACTTTTCCTCATCACCGGATTTGACCCTCGCTGCCGGCACCTGGATTCGTCAATCATCTGTCATGTGGCTGGACAAGTGGAAGGCGTTTCGGGCACGTCGCGGCCAACCCGATGTGAGTCTTAATCTTTGTTTACCAGACCAGAGCATTCGTGCTCACGGTTGGCCGCTGCTTTTAATCGAATAAAACACCGGATTTTAACCGTTGCTGCTCGGCAGAGTGGCGGGATGACGCTCGAGTGCTAGAATTGCAGGATGATCCGGCTTGTCTCAGTCGCCACCGTGATATCCACCTACCAGAAACCGGCGGGCACGGTGGACCCGAATGACAGCGCTCAAACCGATCTTTGGGCGATCCGGCTGAATGTACCCCGCGAGAGGCTGCTGGAAGCCATTTCGGAGGTGGGAACCTCGCTGGCCGCGGTGCGGCACCGCCTCGAAAAATAGAGGCTCTCCGCCGGAATTTCGCCGATGTATCCACCATATATTGCCTGAACCTCGGAGCTGAGGCGCAACACCTTGGCCGCCCTGATTCGATGTGCTATCTGGCGGAAGCCGCTTCGATCACGTGCTATTGCTGTTCGCACCCGTGCATTACGGCTGCGCTGCCGAGGGTATTCTGCATGGACTCTTCCGCCAAAACCGCCTCCGCCCCCGATCCTTTCTTTGCGTCCACCCTTGCCGAGGCCGACCCGGAAATTGCCGCCGCGATCAACGGCGAATTGGGGCGTCAGCGTCACGAGATCGAACTAATCGCGTCGGAAAACATCGTCAGCCGCGCGGTTCTGGAGGCGCAGGGCTCGGTGATGACCAACAAGTACGCGGAAGGCTATCCGGGCGCGCGTTATTACGGCGGATGTGAGTGGGTCGATGTCGCCGAAACGCTGGCGATCGAACGCGCCAAAAAGCTGTTCGGCGCCCGGTTTGCCAACGTCCAGCCGAACTCAGGCAGCCAGATGAACCAAGCGGTCTTTCTGGCACTCCTGCAGCCTGGCGATACTTTCATGGGGCTCGACCTCGCTGCCGGAGGCCACCTGACACACGGCGCGCCGGTCAACATGTCCGGCAAGTGGTTCAAGGCCGCGCACTACACCGTGCGGCGCGACGATCACCTGATCGATATGGACGAGGTGGCTCATCGCGCTGAGGAGGTCAAGCCGAAGCTGATCATCGCCGGCGGTTCGGCCTATTCGCGGCCATGGGATTTCAAGCGCTTTCGCGAGATCGCTGACAGCGTCGGCGCGTATTTGATGGTGGATATGGCGCACTTCGCCGGCCTCGTCGCCGGTGGCGTGCACGCCTCGCCGGTGCCGCACGCGCATGTGACAACGACCACCACCCACAAGTCGCTGCGCGGTCCACGCGGCGGCCTGATCCTGTGCAATGATGAAGCGCTTGCCAAGAAGTTCAATTCGGCAATCTTCCCAGGCCTACAGGGCGGCCCGCTGATGCATGTCATCGCCGCCAAGGCCGTGGCGTTCGGCGAGGCGTTGCGTCCGGACTTCAAGATCTACGCGAAGAACGTCGTCGAAAATGCTAAGGCCCTTGCCGAAAGCCTGCGTGGCCACGGCTTCGACATTGTTTCAGGAGGCACGGACAACCACCTGATGCTGGTGGACCTCAGGCCCAAGGGATTGAAGGGAAACATTTCGGAAAAGGCGCTCGTTCGCGCTGGGCTGACCTGCAACAAGAACGGCATTCCTTTCGATCCTGAAAAGCCATTCGTGACGTCGGGCCTGCGCCTCGGTACGCCGGCCACCACCACGCGCGGCTTCGGGGTAACCGAGTTCAAACAGGTCGGCGGCCTGATCGCGGAAGTGCTCAAGGCCATTGCACAGTCGGAGGACGGTAAGGCACCGCTGGTCGAGGCGGCCGTAAAGGAGAAGGTCAAGGCGCTGACGGATCGCTTTCCGATCTATCAGGACAGATGAACTCGCGTATGAATTTGGTGACGTTTCGAAGAGTCATATTCTGAATTAACTCACGCACTCATCTCCTTGAAAATGATAAATTAATAAGACGCAAGAGCGCTCAGAAATCCGGCTTCGAACGGTCGTTTTCGACGATGGTAAGGTGAGTTGAGAGATGCGCTGCCCGAGCTGCAACAGTTTGGATACGCAGGTCAAGGATTCCCGGCCGACCGAGGATTCGGCCGTTATCCGGCGCAGGCGGGTCTGTATGGCCTGCAATTTCCGCTTCACGACATTTGAGCGGGTGCAACTGCGCGAACTCACGGTTATTAAGCGCAACGGCCGGCGGGTGCCGTTCGACCGCGACAAGCTGGTGCGTTCGCTGCAAATCAGCTTGCGCAAGCGGCCGGTTGAACCCGAGCGGATCGAAACCATGGTCTCGGCCATCGTCCGCGAACTTGAGAGTGGCGGTGAGGCAGAAATTTCGTCCGAAACCATCGGCGAGATCGTAATGGAACGCCTGCGAAGCCTCGATGATGTGGCCTATGTGCGCTTTGCCTCGGTCTACCGCAATTTCCGCGAGGCCAAGGATTTCGAGGCGGTACTGGGCGAACTTTCCAGCGAGGACGATGCGCGGCGCGTACCGCTGCGCAAATGATCTTCCGCATTCTGGAAGAGCAGAACGGCGCTAACCTCCGGACGGAGAAGGTCGCCGACTTGCATTTCATGCAACTAGCGCTTGCGCTGGGCCGTCGCAGCTTGGGCGCGAGCGCACCTAACCCGGCCGTGGGCGCCGTTATCGTGAAGGACGGGGTGATTGTCGGTCGCGGCTGGACCCAGCCTGGAGGCCGCCCGCACGCGGAGGCCGAGGCGCTGCGGCGGGCGGGGGACGCGGCACGAGGTGCGACCTTGTACGTCACGCTGGAGCCGTGTTCTCACGTTGGAAAAACGCCGCCATGCGCCGACGCGGTGATCGCAGCCGGCATTACGCGCGTTGTGTCCGCGATCGAGGATCCCACGCCCGAAGTCGCCGGGCAGGGCCATGCGCGGTTACGGGCTGCTGGTATATCGGTGGATGTCGGGCTTTGTGCGGCCGAGGCGGCTCACCATCATGCCGGGCATTTCCGGCGGGTCCGGGACAAACGTCCCCACGTCATTCTTAAACTCGCAGTGTCCAGCGACGGAAGGATCGCTGCCGCCGGAGGCGTACCGGTCGCGGTCACGGGCGAGGCCGCGAGGGCGCGGACGCATCTGTTGCGCGCCCAATGCAGCGCGATTTTGGTTGGCATCGGCACCGTTCTGGCTGACGATCCTCTCCTGACCTGCCGGCTTCCCGGCATGGAAACACGCTCGCCGCCGCGTGTGGTCCTGGATCACGCGCTGCGCATCCCGGAAAGCAGCCGCCTTGTTCAGTCCGCGCGCGAAACTCCGCTTTGGATCATGACCTCGGATTTTGCCGAAACGTCAAGGGCGATGAAACTCGGCGCGGCCGGCGCGCACGTGATGCGTGTTCCGGTCGCGGCTGGAACGCCCGGGCTCGATCTCGTAGCGATTCTCCGCGCCCTCTCGGAAAGAGGGGTCAACCGGCTGATGGTCGAGGGCGGAGCGCGTGTTGCGGCATCGTTTGTCGCGGCGGCGTTGGTTGACGAAGCGTGGTTGCTGCGCGGTCCCGATCCGATCGGCGACGACGGTGTGGCCGCACTCGGGGCCTTGCCGCTGACCACCATTACCGGGTCACCGCAGTTCAAAATGCGTGCGAGCGAGACGTTGGATCAGGACACTCTCGCGATTTACGAGCGTGTCTAAATGGAGTTACGTTCGAAGCGTCGCGCCGTCCTGGCGTCTGGCATCTACATCTTTCAGTCGCCGCATGTGATGGTGGGGCATGACGAGCGAAGTGACGCCATTCTTTGAACCGAGAGGTCCTGCCATGACGCTCGGAAGTCCTGGATTCGGAAGGTTCTGATGTTTACCGGCATAGTGACCGACGTCGGCGAGATCGAAAGTGTGACGCACACGGCGCAGAACCGGCTGCACCGAGTCCGCATCCTCTGCCACTATGATCAAACCACCATCGCAGATGGCGCCTCGATCGCTTGCAACGGCACGTGTCTGACAGTCGTTCTCTCCGGTGTCGCGGGGGGCCGGACCTGGTTCGACGTCGATGTCGGGACGGAGACGCTCGACGTGACGACCGCAAAGCACTGGGCGGCGGGAACGCGGCTCAATCTCGAACGCGCGTTGAAGATCGGCGACGAGCTTGGCGGCCACATTGTCGCAGGTCATGTCGACGGAACCGCGACCATACTGACGCGCGACGACCAACACGGCATGGCGCGTTTTGAATTCTGTGCTACCCCGAATTTAGCACGTTTCATCGCCGCCAAGGGCTCAGTGACATTGGACGGCGTATCGCTGACGGTAAACAGCGTTCGGAACGAGGCGTTCTCGGTGCTCACTATTCCGCGCACGCTCGACCTTACCACGCTGGGCAACTGGCGCCCGGACAGCGAGGTCAATATCGAGGTCGACCTGATGGCGCGTTACGCCGCGCGCCTAAGCGAGATGAAGTGCGCTTCCTCGACCGAAGTATGATACGCGGGCTATTGGCCTCTTTAACAAAAGGGATACCGGGCAAGCCCGGCACGGCGAACCGGAGCAGGTATGGCAGAGGCAAGGCACGCACCGCTAAAGGATCAAACAAGCGTCTCTGGCGCTCGGGTTTTGATCGTGGAGGCGCGGTTCTACGACGATATCCAGGATGCTCTGCTAGAAGGAGCAGTCGCCGAGCTGCGATCTGCCGGCGTCCGTTATGACGTCGTCACAGTTCCCGGTGCCCTGGAGATTCCTGCGGCCATTGTCTTCGCGCTTGATGCGGCCGAGCGGAGCAGCGAGCCTTACGATGCTGTGGTCGCACTCGGGTGCGTCGTGCGGGGCGATACCATCCATTTCGAGATTGTCTCGATGGAATCTTCCCGCGCGCTGATGGATCTGTCGATGCAACGGCGGGTACCTCTCGGCAATGGCATCATCACGGTCAACACCGACGCGCAAGCGTGGGCGCGTGCAGGCGAATTGAACAAGGGCGGTCATGCGGCGCGGGCGGCGTTGACAATGCTGCGGATTAAACGCCGATTGGCGAAGGCGTAACGGAGCGATGGCGGACATCAAGGCAGGTATCGACAGGAAGGCAAACAGGCGCGGCGCGGCACGGCTCGCCGCGGTGCAGGCGCTGTATCAGATGGAGGTCGGCGGAGCGGGCATTAACGATGTCTTTGCGGAGTTCGATAGCCACTGGCTCGGCAACGAAGTCGAAGGCGACAGATATCTTCCCGCGGAGGCTGCCTTTTTTCGAGACGTGGTGGCAGGCGTGGTTCGCGATCAAGTCAGGATTGACCCATTGATCGACGATGCGCTGTCGAAGAGTTGGCCGCTGAAGCGGATCGCGGCGATCCTGCGCGCGGTGCTCCGCGCCGGTTCATACGAACTGGAGCATCGCATGGATATTCCGGCGCGGGTCGTAGTATCCGAATATGTCGATGTCGCACACGCTTTCGTCGAAAATGATGAAGCTGGTATGGTCAATGCGGTGCTTGACCAGATCGCACGCCATTTCCGCACCGCCGAATTTATTCGCTGACGCCTATTCCGCTACGGCTGCGCATGAACCCTGACGGGTCGAAATATGTCGGTTGAGGACGATCTCATCGCGCGCTACTTCAAGCCGATCGCGACCGATCCGGGTGCGTTGGGGCTCACTGACGATGCGGCTATCTTGCGAGGCAGCAACGACGATCTCGTGGTCACCACCGATGCTATTGTCGAAGGTGTACATTTTCGGAGCAGCGATCCGCCTAAAACGGTCGCCAAGAAAGCGTTGCGTGTCAACCTGTCAGATCTCACCGCCAAAGGTGCGACGCCCGCCGGATTCGTTCTGACCCTGGCGTTGCGTGAGCCGGATGAGAGATGGCTCTCGGCCTTCGCGAGCGGGCTTGCCGAAGACGCTATCACCTTTGATTGTCCGTTGCTCGGCGGCGATACCGTCGCCACTCCGGGGCCGCTGACGATGTCCATTACTGCGTTCGGTCGCGCGCCGGTTGGTGGAATGATCTTGCGTAGCCGCGCGCAGCCCGGTGACCGTATCGTCGTCTCCGGCACGATCGGCGACGCTGCACTCGGGCTCGCCGTTCTCTCAGGCAACGTGACGGTCGACGACGCCGCGATTCGTGAGTCGTTGATCGACCGGTATCGGGTCCCGCAACCCCGCATCCCTCTCGCAGAGGCTGTCCGCCACTATGCGCGGGCGGCGATGGATGTTTCCGATGGTCTAGCTGGTGACCTCGCAAAACTTTGCATCGCGTCCGGAGTTTCGGCAATCATCGATGCAGCAGCCGTTCCGCTCTCTGAATCTGCACGCGGACTGATAGAGCAGGGGCAGACGAGTTTCGTCTCCGCTGTGAGCGGCGGCGACGATTACGAGGTTTTGTGTACGATCGCGAAGGATCGCTGGGGCGACTTCGCGCGGGCGGCACGAAACGTTGGCGTCGCCGTAACTCCGATCGGAGAAATCATCGCGGGCAACGCAGCTCCGAAATGGCTCGATACAAAAGGCGCGGATGTCGCGCTTCCACGGCTTTCCTACAGCCACTTCTGAATAGTGGCGACAGCCAGCCCCACTGCATACCAAAACGCCCGGCCAGGCCGGGCGTTTTGCCGTTGAAAAAGAAAGGCTCGTTTAGGTTCCGCTGCCGAACCGACGAGACCACCACCCCGCACGTCGCGGTTGGGTTTCGTCCGATACTTCCGGAGGGGACTGTTGCGATTCCGGTGTCGCTGCTTCCGGATGGCTTTGAATGACGGGAACGGCGGGCGATGCTTCTTGCGAGGCGAAGCTCACCTTTTCCCGTACGGTCGAGCGACGGCAAACGGCCTTCTCGGATTCCGAAACGGTATCACTCCTGGCCTCAGCCGTGCGGATTGTCGGTTCTGCGGTGTGCTGTTGCGGCTGAGTTTCAGCTTCGGCCGGGCTGGTCTGCGTTTCTGGCGCTATCGACACAGAATCGAAGTCCGCAACGGCCTCGACGGCTTCAGATGCTGACGGAGGGTTCAACTCGTCGGAGTTCGAGTCGACAGGACTCGCACCGTTGCTACCCCGGCGCCGACGACCACCGCGACGCCCACGACGACGCGGTCGCCGTTCATCTCCGTCCGGAGACTGATCGGCTCGCACCTCGCTGCCCTGCGCCGAAGAATCCTCTCCATCATTTTCGACGTCGTCCTCGGTCATAAAGCGTGCCGCGGCGAAATCGGCGGCAATCTGGACGCTGTCCGGACCGTCAACCGTTTGCGGAGGCTGATTGTCGCTCGTTTCGCCAGAGCGTTCACGCCGGGGCCGGCGTCGCCTGCGCTTGCGGCCGTCACCCTCGGTTTCACCGCCCGCCGGTTCATCGGCGCGAGTCTCGGCGGCGTCGGCCTCGATCTCCGTTTCCACATCGACCGGCTGCTCGTCTTGATGGACCTCTTCGGCCTGCGGCGGGTCTATGGCGATTTGCGTGGCCAGCAGCGCTTTTGCTGCCTCCAGAGTATGCACCTGCTCGCCGCGATCAATGACGAAGGATTGTTGACCCGCGAGCGAGGGGTCGGCGACCAGGGAGAGACCAACTTTGAAGCTGTGTTCGAGGGCGCGCAGATGTCCTCGCTTCTGATTGAGCACATACAACGCAACGTTAATGCGCGTCCGCACGACAAGGTTGTGCGTCGCTCCTTTTATCAAAACTTCCTCAAGGCTGCGCAACAACTGCAACGCCACCGACGGAACCGAGCGGACATGGCCGGTGCCGCCGCAGTGCGAGCAAGGCTCTGTCGAACTTTCCAGCATACTGGCGCGGATTCGCTGGCGCGACATTTCTAGAAGACCGAAGTGCGAAATGCGACCAACCTGGATGCGCGCGCGATCGTGGCGCAGACACTCGCTCAGCTTACGCTCCACCGCGCGGTTGCTTCGCTTCTCGTCCATGTCGATGAAATCGATGACGATCAGGCCGGCAAGATCACGCAGTCGCAACTGTCGGGCGACTTCCTCGGCAGCTTCCAGATTGGTCTTAAGCGCGGTATCCTTGATGTGATGTTCGCGGGTCGAGCGACCTGAGTTGACATCGATCGATACAAGCGCTTCGGTTTGGTTGATGACGATGTATCCACCGGAGCGAAGCTGCACCGTCGGCAGAAACATCGCGTCCAGTTGGCTCTCGACGCCCATCCGCGAAAACAAGGGCTGGCAGTCGCGATACTGCTTCACTGCCCGGACGTTGGATGGCATCAGCATCTTCATGAAATCGCGCGCTTCATGATAGCCGGCTTCACCGGCCACCTGGATTTCGTCGATTTCCTTGCTGTAGAGATCGCGGAGGGAGCGCTTGATAAGCGAGCCTTCCTCGTAAACAAGTGTCGGAGCCTGGGACCGCAAGGTCATATCTCTTACAGTTTCCCACATGCGGATCAGATACTCGAAATCGCGCTTGATCTCCGGCTTGGTACGCGAAGCGCCAGCGGTGCGCAGGATGACTCCCATTCCCTCGGGGACATCGAGATCCTGTACCACCTCCTTCAGCCGCGAACGGTCTTGCGCCGAGGTGATCTTGCGACTGATGCCGCCGCCGCGGGCCGTATTGGGCATCAGCACCGCATACCGACCGGCCAGCGATAGATAGGTCGTCAGTGCGGCGCCCTTGTTACCACGCTCCTCCTTGACCACCTGGACCAGCATGACCTGGCGACGCTTGATGACTTCCTGGATTTTGTACTGACGGCGCGGCCGGTAACCCCGCTCCGGCACCTCCTCGAGAGCATCATCGCCGCCGACGGATTCAACCTGCTCCTCTTCTTCGTCATCGTCACTATCATCATCTTCCGTGCGATCTTCGACGCGAGCTTCGTCCCCATGGAATCCGACCTCATGAGGATGGCCGCCGGCATAGTCACCGCTCTCACGATCGTGAACTTCATTGTGCGCTTCATCAGTGGAGACGGCCAGCCCGGTGTGATCGGTTTGGGCTCCATCGTCAGCAAGCGGCTCGACGCCGGTCGCGTGACCCGGTGCTATCGGGACCGGGTCTTCATCCGGCGAAGCCGCGAACAGATCGCCCCCGGAGTGCTCCTGAACTTCATCGCGACGCTCGCGGCCCACATCGTCGGAGTCTGACTTGCCGGCGAAGTCATGCGACTCCTGTAAGTTGTCGGCGCTGTCTAAAGAGCTTGATCCAACGTCGTCCGCAGGCCCGCGTGCGCGATCGCGCTGTATGGCGTCGTCGGCTCCGTCATCCGCGTCGGGATGATCATGATGTTGCCCGAGTTGATCGCCCACTGCTGTTTCATCAGACGGCGAGTCAGACTGTGTCGCGTCTATCCCCGCAGCCTCCCCATCCTCGACGATAGCGCTTTGCACGCGTTCGCCGTGATCGCGCCGACGGGCATTGCGATGCCGCGAACGGCGGCGGTTGGGGCGATCTTCGGGGTCTTCCTCTGCCTCGCGATGAGCGCGCTCGTCGGCTTCGATCAACGCCTGCCGGTCGGCGACCGGAATTTGATAATAGTCAGGATGGATTTCGCTGAACGCCAGGAAACCGTGCCGATTTCCTCCGTATTCAATAAACGCGGCTTGCAGCGAAGGCTCAACCCGGGTGACCTTGGCCAAATAGATGTTGCCACGCAGTTGTTTGCGTTGAGCTGATTCGAAATCAAATTCCTCGACGCGGTTACCGCGGACCACCACCACCCGGGTTTCTTCCGGGTGGGTGGCGTCGATCAACATTTTGTTGGGTTTGTTGGACATTTTGAAGCTCTTGGGGGCGGAGGGCGCATGGCACGGCGCGCGCATCTCGCGCGGCCGGGTAACGCAACGGTCCACCTGATTCGGGGGTGAGGGGAAGGCTGCGACGCGATCTGGAACGCCGTGCCGACCCTGATCCCGACGAGACGCCATGCGCGAAGTTTTCACTTCGCCTCGGTGCGGTCTTTGCGGAAAAAATGATCAGCTTTTCAGTATGGCGCATCAGGCGTCAGCCCGTCTGAACAGGTTGGCGGCAAAAACACCGCCGCGTATCTATCTCGCTGCCGGACCGACGCGGCGCCAAAGCACCTTGTCGGTTGTCGTACCGCGTGGCCACAGGCCGGGACAATCGGTTACGACCTCTCCAAGCTGCCCCCAGGTGCAAATGGTAACCTGGGACCGGATCCCTCCCAAACCTGAAAAACACCTCTTCAATTCGGCCGCGCGCTGCGCTGGCTGTGTGGAGGGATCAGGAAACGCCGGAACTTCGAACAATCTGAAGCCCTAACGCTGCACCGGGAAGCTGAACGCGACACAACCGTGAGTTTAACCGTCAGCATTAACTTACATACGTGGATTGCCTGTCGCTTGCAAGGGACCGCGTCGTCATCCGGCAAGTCTTCCGAGCAATAACTGGGTATCGGATTAAGTCCGGATTAACCGTATTGTATCTATTGTGATTAAAAGCAGCTCGGAGGCATGGGTTCGTTGGCGAGCCGCGCAAATCTGCGAATCGTCTGGCTATGCGCCATAGCGATACTTGCTCCCGGCGCGGCTTCGTTTGCCGCCGGGAACGAACCCGTCCGCCCGGAGATCGCTGGTGATTTTCCGGTCGCCTCCGAAGTGCGACTCGCGGGCGATCTGAATCAGACCCGCTTCATTCTCGATCTCGACAAGAAGATCGATATTCACGCCTTTCTGCTGACTGATCCTTATCGGGCCGTCATCGATATTCCCCAGGTCAGTTTTCGCCTCGCTCCCAAAGCCGGGGAAATCGGACGCGGCCTGATAAAGGCGTTCCGCTACGGTCTGGTTATGCCGGGCGGATCGCGGATTGTCTTCGATCTCGCAGGACCTGCGAAAATCCAAAAAGCTTACGTGCTCGACGCCGCGAACGGTCAGCCCTCCCGCCTGGTCGTCGAACTGGAGGCCGTCGACCGTGCTGCATTCAACGGCCTATTGGCGAGATCGAGCAGCCCGGAACCGGCGAAGGATGCTGATTCTTCAGGATCCATCCCAGGTACGCCTGGCCTGACCGGGCTCGCGGACGGGCGCCTCGTGGTTGTAATCGATCCCGGCCATGGCGGAATTGATAATGGAACCCACGCTTCAACCGGAGAGGCCGAAAAAGATCTGGTGCTGGCATTTGCGTCAGCGTTGCGCGACCGCATAGAGCAGGGCGGCAAATACCGTGTTGTCATGACGCGGACGAACGACATCTTCGTCCCACTGGCCGAGCGCTTGCGCATCGCCCGCAACAACCGCGCTGCATTATTCGTGTCGATTCATGCGGACGCTTTGCCGCGCCACGAGGGTGATGCACAAGGCGCAACGATATACACACTGTCGGACAAGGCGTCGGACCGCGAGGCGGAACGGTTGGCCGAAGCCGAAAACAAGGCGGATGCCATCGGCGGTGTCGATCTGACTGAGGAGCCGACCGAGGTGGCCGATATCCTGATCGACCTTGCGCAACGGGAAACACGCACGTTTTCCAATCGCTTCGCCCAGTTGTTGATGAGTGAGATGAAAACCTCCGCGCGGATGCATAAGCACCCGCTGAAATCAGCCGGATTCAGGGTGCTGAAGGCTCCCGATGTGCCGTCGGTGCTGGTTGAACTCGGTTACGTTTCGAACAAGGCAGATCTTCGCCAAATGGCGTCCGAAGAGTGGCGTTCCAGGACGGTCCGTTCGGTCGCGAAGGCCGTCGAGACGTTCCTTGCAAAAAGAATGGTGTCAGTCGCTCCGGCCGACTGAGGCGAAAAGTGGCGGGCTAAAGGTTAGAAGCCCTAGTTTGGCCACAGCCGCCGCCCTATAGAAAAGTCGTCGTAAGTTCGTAGAATCGGTCAGAACCGGCATACACATCCGGCGGATGCTTCGGCCAACGAAAGCGGTCCGCCCGGCGACAAGGCTTGCAGCCGATATCGTCAAGCCCCGGCAACGAAACGGACATTCAATAATGCGCTTGCTGCTGCGATTCACGGGCTTTCTGTTTGCAGCGGGAACCATCCTGTTTCTGGTCGGGGTCGCGGCGGTAGCGGGATTGATCTGGCATTTTTCCAAAGATCTGCCGGACTATTCCCAGCTACAGAATTATGAGCCACCGGTAATGACGCGTGTCCATGCGTCCGATGGTTCACTGCTCGGCGAATACGCGAAGGAACGGCGGCTCTACCTGCCGATACAGGCAGTGCCGAAGTTGGTTATCAACGCGTTTTTGGCTGCGGAGGACAAGAATTTCTATGAACATGGCGGCATCGATTACCAAGGGATGCTGCGTGCGGCGCTGCTTTATGCTCAGAATTACGGTAGCAACAGGAGACCGCAGGGTGCCTCCACGATCACCCAACAGGTTGCCAAAAACTTTCTTCTGACCAATGAAGTTTCCTTTGCCCGCAAGATCAAGGAAGCGTTGCTGGCGATGCGCATCGAGCGCGCCTATTCCAAGGACAAGATCCTCGAGCTGTATCTGAACGAGATTTACCTCGGTCTTGGCGCCTACGGCATCGCGGCTGCTTCGCTCGTGTACTTCGACAAGTCAGTCAATGAATTGACCGTTGCCGAAGCTGCATATCTCGCGGCTCTACCCAAGGCGCCCTCGACGCTGCACCCTGTCAAGAACCGAGACCGCGCGATCGAACGACGCGACTATGTCATCGACCGGTTGCTGGAAAACGGCTGGGTCAACCAGGCCGACGCGGAAAAAGCTCGCAAGCAGCCGCTGATCGTCACGAGCCGAACCAACCTGGCACATACCTTCGCTGGCGAATATTTCGCTGAGGAGGTACGGCGCGACCTGTTCGAACGCTATGGCGAGAAGAAGCTCTACGAAGGCGGGTTGTCGGTTCGGACGACGCTCGACCCGGAATTGCAGGTGATCGCGCGCAAGACCATGGCAAATGGCCTCGTCACGTATGACGAGGCTCAGGGCTGGCGCGGTGCGATAAGCAAGCTCGACATCTCCGGCGATTGGGGCGTGAAGCTCGCCGAGGTCAAATCACTCTCCGATATCTCGCCGTGGCGATTGGCGGTCGTGCTCGAGTCCGACGACAAGTCCGCGCGGATCGGCTTTCAGCCCGGGCGCGAACTTGGTGGCGCCGTAAGCAAAAAGCGGCAAACGGGCCTGATTACGCTTGAAGGGGTAAAGTGGGCCAAGGCTGCATCCGGGTCGATGCGAGGCCGTACGCCGACAAAAGTGTCACAAGTGCTTTCGCCCGGTGATGTGATCTATGCCGACCCCCTGATTGCAAAGGACGGCAAGGTCGTCGAGGGGGAATACCGGTTGCGCCAATTGCCCGAAGTATCCGGCGCGATGGTGGCGATGGATCCGCGGACCGGTCGTGTGCTGGCAATGGTCGGCGGCTTTTCCTTCGATCAAAGCCAGTTCAATCGCGCCACGCAGGCCTACCGGCAGCCTGGATCCTCATTCAAGCCGCTCGTCTATTCCTCCGCGCTCGATAACGGCTACACGCCTTCGACAGTCGTGGTCGATGCGCCGATCGAGATCGATCAGGGGCATGGCTCAGGCGTTTGGCGTCCAGAAAACTACTCGAAAGAAAAATATTACGGACCACAAACGCTTCGAAATGCGCTGCGGCTCTCGCTCAACACCGTTACGGTCCGTTTGGCGCAGGATATCGGCATGCCGCTGATAGGCGAATATGCAAAGCGCTTCGGGGTTTACGACGAGCTGCCGAACTATCTGTCCTACGCACTGGGAGCAGGCGAGACCACGGTTCTGCGCATGGTGACGGCGTATTCGATGTTCGATAATGGCGGCAGGCGGGTGAAGCCTACCCTAATCGACCGCATTCAGGATCGCTACGGTCACACCATGTACAAGCACGACACGCGGGAGTGCGGCGGCTGTGATGCGCCGGGAGGCTGGAAGAACCAGTCTGAACCTCAGTTGATCGACCACCGCGAGCAGGTGCTGGATGCAATGACGGCTTATCAGATCACCTCAATGATGGAGGGCGTGGTGCAGGCCGGCACCGCTACGGTCATGCGGGATCTGGGCAAGCCGATCGCCGGTAAAACCGGCACCACCAACGACCAGAAGGATGCCTGGTTTATTGGATTCTCACCTGACCTCGTCGTCGGCATCTATGTCGGGTACGACAAGCCGCGCAATCTCGGCCGTCAAGCGACGGGCGGACATCTAGCGGCTCCGATCGCACATGATTTCATGAAGGTTGCGCTTGCCGACAAGCCCGCTACTCCGTTCCGCATTCCTGCCGGCATCAAACTGGTTCGCGTCGATTCCAAGACGGGTATGCGCGCAGGGCCAGGTAGTAGCGGCAAGACGATCCTTGAGGCTTTCAAGCCTGGCACCGCGCCTCCCGACAATTACTCTGTGATCGGTGTGGCTGATGCAAACGGACGCGAGCCACAGCCGCTGCCCGACGCGGACCGCAGCTTGTTCCGGCCCGGCACCGGAGGACTTTACTAGAGTCTTTCACCGCTTCGCGGAAACGGTGAAGACTCCATCTTTTTGATTTGACGCGTTTCTTCACGCGAACCCGGATTCCACTTCGCTCAATAGCGCTATAGCGTCCGGTTCAACTGTGTTGGACCGGCTCCAGCCTTATGGTTTTGATGAGTACGATCCCGTTTCAACTTTTGCTCGCGCAGTCTTTCCGGTTTGTTCATGCTCTACACGATTGCGCTTTGCGACCTTCGCAGCTAAATCACCAACCATCGTTGATGGTGTGAGCCGCAGAGAAAACCATGCGCGCTGAAATCGAAAGACTTGTCGAAGAGATCAAGCAGTCGGTCGGGCTGCTGAGGAGGCATCTTTGACGTCGAGACATCGACCGCGCGTCTGGCGGAGCTGAACAAGCTCGCCGAGGATCCAGACCTCTGGAACGATCCCCAGAAGGCCCAGAAACTGATGCAGGAACGAACCTCCCTGGAGGATTCGCTGACCGGTATCGGCAACGTCGAGCGTGAGCTCGAGGACCAGATCGGCATGATTGAACTCGGCGAGGCCGAGAATGATCAGGCCGTCGTCAACGAATCCGAAAACGCCCTGAAGACCCTCAAGAAGGAGGTCGCCCGCCGCGAGCTCGAAGCCTTGCTTTCGGGAGAGGCGGATCGCTTCGATACCTATCTCGAGGTTCATGCCGGCGCGGGCGGTACCGAAAGCCAGGACTGGGCGCAGATGCTTCTGCGCATGTATGCACGCTGGGCGGAGAAGCGCGGTTTCAAGATCGAGTATCTGGAAGAAACGCCTGGCGAAGAGGCTGGTATCAAATCAGCGACGATCCAGGTTAGCGGGCACAACGCTTATGGTTGGCTCAAGACCGAAGCAGGCGTGCATCGTCTCGTGAGAATTTCCCCGTTTGATTCCAATGCGAGACGCCATACGTCGTTTTCAAGCATAGCGATCTTCCCGGTTGTGGACGACAGCATCAAGATCGACATCAAGGAATCGGACGTCCGCACCGATACCATGCGCTCCGGCGGAGCGGGTGGGCAGCATGTCAACAAGACTGAATCGGCGGTGCGGCTGACACACGTCCCGACCGGGGTCGCGGTGGTTTGTCAGGCCGGGCGTTCACAGCACAAGAATCGCGCGCAGGCCTGGGACATGCTGCGGGCGAGACTCTACGAGATCGAACTCAAGAAGCGGGAAGAGCAGGCCGCCGCTGATCAGGCCGCCAAGACCGACATTGGCTGGGGCCATCAGATCAGATCGTACGTCTTGCAGCCCTACCAGATGGTGAAGGATCTCCGAACGGGAGTGCAAACGTCAGACACTTCGGGCGTGCTCGATGGCGACCTTGACGAATTCATGGCAGCGACGCTGGCCCAGAGAGCTTTTGGTAGCACGCCCGGTGCCATTGAAGACGTCGAATAGAGCGCTTTCGAGCGAAATGGAACTGGTTCGCGTAAAACGGGCCGGAGTGAAGATTGGCTCGCTCCATGAAATTGCTGCACCGTTTCGCTCTTGTAGCTCGGCGCCTCGGCTGACCTGAGCCAAGCCACCGGATCAGACGACATGGTCGTCGACAAAATTCTCGTCAAAACCGTGCATACGAAAGGCCCATTGGAGGCCGACTACACTGCCCTTGATAGGCTGAATCAGCCATAGCGCCATGAGCAGCGTCATAGGCAAATAGATCGCCCATTGAACCGCCAGCGGCGGCGAAAATTCCTTTTCGATCAGCAACGCAAGCGGTACCACGATGTGGCCGACGACGACAATGACGAGATAGGCGGGCAGGTCGTCGGCACGCTGCGGGGTAAAATCAAGTCCGCATTCCGAACACTTGTCGGTAGTTTTCAGGAAGGCACGAAAAAGTTTGCCTTCGCCGCATCTTGGGCAGCGGCAAAAAAAGCCGCGCCTCACCGCGGCCCAGGCGTCGCGCTTCTCGCCTTCCCGGGTCCAGGTTTTGGCGGCTGTGCTCGCGGGATCTGGAGGAAGCGCCGTCATGATTTGCCCTTCTTCGGTTTGCCAGCCTTGTTCTTGCCCGGCTTGCGCGACGTCTTGCGCGGTTTGTGGCCTGGATGGCCCTTCAATTGGACTTCAGGATGACGCGCGTCCCGACCACGCTGCGCCTTTGTTTTCCGTCCAGCGCGCGCGCGGAGGGAGCGCGACCCTACCTGAGCTCCGGACAAGAGTTCGAAACGCAGAGCGCCAGCCAAGGGTACAGCTTCTACCAAACGAACCTCGACCACGTCACCCAGCTTGTGCATGGAACCGCTGCGCGAACCGACCAGTGCATGGCGGGTCTCGTCGTACTTGAAGTATTCGGTGCCCAACGAGCGGATCGGGATCAGCCCATCGGCGCCCGTATCGGTCAGTTTCACGAAAAGGCCGGCGCGGGTCACACCGGAAATACGGGCCTCGAAAATATTACCGATGCGATCGGCAAGAAAATGCGCGATCAGGCGGTCGGCGGTCTCGCGTTCAGCCTTCATGGCGCGACGCTCGGTAACGGAAATGCGCGCCGCGATTTCAGCCAGCGTCTCGGCGTTCTCGGAATCCGGCAATGCGCCGTCGCCAAGGCCCAGCGCCCGGATCAGGGCGCGGTGCACGATCAGGTCTGCGTATCGCCTGATCGGAGATGTGAAATGCGCGTAGCGCCGTAGGTTGAGACCGAAGTGGCCGTAGTTTTCCGCCGAATATTCAGCCTGCGCCTGCGAGCGAAGAACCACTTCGTTCACCAGCGACTCCGAGTCATGGCCTTTGACGTGGTCGAGTACCCGATTGAACAGCTCAGGTCTCAGCGCGCCGCTCTTGGCGAAGGACAGATCAAGCGTTCTCAGAAATTCACGAAGGTTGTGAACTTTCTCCACCGTCGGCTCGTCATGAACACGATAAATCAGCGGCAGTTCTTTCTTTTCCAGCATCTCGGCTGCGGCGACATTTGCAAGGATCATGAACTCCTCGATGAGTCGATGCGCCTCGAGTCGATCCGGTACGATCACACGATCGACCGTTCCGTCAGTCTTCAGCAAAATCTTGCGCTCGGGTAATTCAAGATCGAGCGGATCGCGCTCATCGCGCGCCCGCTTCACCAGCGCATAGGCAGCATAGAGCGGTTTCAGGATCGGTTCGAGCAGGGAGCTGGTGATGTCATCGGGGTTGCCGTCGATCGCAGCTTGCACCTGCGCATAATTCAGCTTTGCCGCCGAGCGCATCAGGACGCGATGAAAGGTGTGCGAACGTTTGCGGCCGTCGGGACCGATCACCATGCGTACGGCGAGCGCGCCGCGCTCTTTGCCCGGGATCAGGGAGCAAAGATCATTAGAAATGCGCTCCGGCAGCATCGGGACCACGCGATCGGGGAAATAGACCGAATTCCCGCGCTTCAGCGCATCATGATCCAGCGCCGATTCAACCCGCACATAGTAAGCAACGTCAGCAATGGCGACGGTGACGATGGCACCGCCCTTGTTGTTTGGATCGTCGTCTAGCGTGGCGTGAACCGCGTCGTCGTGATCTTTCGCATCGGGCGGATCGATGGTGACGAGCGGTAGCTGGCGCCAGTCTTGGCGTCCTCGTGGCGTTACGAGCTTCGCAGCATCTGCTTCGCGGAGCGCAGCCGGCGAGAACGCTTGAGGAATGTCATGAGCGTGGATCGCGATCAGACTGACGGCCTTTTCGGTCGCGAGCGAACCAAGCCGCTCTTTCACCTTGCCTGAAGCAAGTCCGAAACCGCGAGTACGCACGAGTTCGACACTAACGAGATCGCCGTCCTTCGCGCCGGCGCTGTCGGCTTCCGCGATGTTCAATTCGCGACCGGCCTGCTTCTTGTCGACCGGCACGAGGCGTCCACCGCCTTGGGGCAAGGCGCGATAGACGCCAAGTATACGCGTACGGGTGTTATCGATCACCCTGATGACACGAGCACGATAGCGTGCGGGTTCGGTGGGCTCCATCGCTTCGATGCGCAGTAGCGCGCGGTCGCCGACACCAGCCACCGTGCCGGGCTTCGCGCGGCGCGGCACATGGATGAGGATCTTCGGTGCGGGCGTCGCTTCCTCGTCCCATTCGGTAGGTGTGGCGATCAGTTCGCCGTCGCTATCGCGTCCCGTAATATCTGCCACCAGCGTCGGCGGCAGCGTTTCCGGCTGACGCAGCTTGCGGCCCCGTTTAACGATCGTGCCGTCGTCCGCGAGATCGCGCAGGATCTGCTTGAGTTCGGCGCGATCGGCATTCTTCAAGCCGAACTCGTGCGCGATCTCGCGCGTCCCCGCCCGGCCGGGGTGTGCACGGATGAAGGCGACGATGGTCTCGCGGTCCGGAAAATCCCTGGCGCGCGGTTTGCTCACGTCAGCCGTTCTTGCCAGCGCTCTTTTTTGCGGCCGTATTCACAGGGTTGGGCGGCTGCTTGGCCGCGGCAATCGAACCACGTGCTTTGCTCACAGCCTTAGATTTCGGCTTCGCCGGAGCCTGTTTGGAAGTTGCCTTTTTGGCTGGCTTTTCTGCCACAGCGCTGGCCTTGCCGTTCTTTTTGGGGTCGGCGGGCTTGGCTTTCTTTGCCGCGCGCTTCGGCTTGCCGCCACCCTTGGCGGCACGTTCGTCGATCAACGCGATGGCCTCCGGCAGCGTAATGGTGTCCTGCGTCTTGTCGTTTGGAATCGTGGCGTTGATGCCGCCTGCCGTAACATAGGCGCCATAACGTCCGCTCTTTACCGCGACAGCGCCGAGCGTCGGGTGATCGCCGAGGGGCTTACCGGGATCGGCGCCGAAGCGCCGGCTCGGCCCCTTGGCGACTTTCTCGGCGATCAGCGTCACCGCGCGGTTGAGACCGATGTCGAACACCTCGTCGCCGGCTTCAAGGCTCGCATAGGTCTTTTCATGCCGGACAAACGGACCGAAGCGGCCGATGCCTGCCGTGATCGGCGCGCCGGTCTCCGGATGCTTGCCGATCTCACGAGGAAGCGAAAGCAGCTTCACTGCAAGATCCAGCTCCATGTCGGCGGGTGACGTGTTTTTCGGGATGCCCGCGCGCTTCGGCTTCTCGCCGTCGGCGTAGTCGCTGGCCTCGCCGAGCTGGATGTAAGGTCCGAAGCGGCCGGACTTCACCGCGACATCGAGACCGCTCTGCGGATCCTTGCCGAGAACGCGGTCGCCGCCGGCGTCGCCATCGGCAGCGAGGGGACGGGTATAGCGGCACTCCGGATAGTTGGAGCAGCCGACGAAGGCGCCGAACTTTCCCGCCTTGAGGTTCAGTTTTCCAGTGCCGCAGGTGGGGCACTGGCGCGGATCGCCGCCGTCTTCGCGCGGTGCATAGATGTGCGGTCCGAGCATGTTGTCGAGCACATCGAGCACTTCGGAAACGCGGACATCCTTAATGTCATTGACCACGCCGATGAAGTCATCCCAGAAATCCTTCAGGACCTGCTGCCATGATACTTCGTTGTTCGAAATGCGATCGAGCTGTTCTTCGAGATTCGCTGTGAAGTCGTACTCGACATAGCGCGCGAAGAAGTTCTCCAAAAATGCAACGACAACGCGGCCCTTGTCTTCGCCATAGAGCCGTTTTTTCTCGAGTTTCACGTAGCCGCGATCCTTGAGCACCTGCAGAATCGATGCGTAGGTCGAAGGCCGGCCGATACCGAGCTCCTCCATGCGCTTGACCAGCGAGGCTTCCGAGAAGCGTGGCGGGGGTTCCGTGAAATGCTGGGTGACGCTGAGGTTCTCGCGTTTCAGCGCTTCGCCTTCGCTCATGGCAGGAAGGCGACGGCCGTCCTCGTCTTCCTCATCGTCGCGGCCTTCCTGATAAAGCGCCAGGAAGCCATCGAACTTGATGACCTGGCCGCTGGCTCGCAACTCCAGCGTACGCGCACCAGCCCGAGCCGGGATGTCGACTGTGGTCCGCTCCAGCTCTGCCGATTCCATTTGGCTCGCGATGGTCCGGATCCAGATCAGCTCATAAAGCCTTGCCTGATCGGCATCGAGACGACGCTTCATGTCCGCAGGACGGCGCGACAGGTCGGTTGGCCGGATCGCCTCATGGGCTTCCTGCGCGTTCTTGGCCTTGGTCTGATACTGGCGCGGTGCGTCGGGAACGTAGGCGTTGCCATAATCCTCGCCGATCACCTTGCGCGCCTGCGTGATCGCCGAGCCGTCGATCTGTACGCCGTCGGTTCGCATGTAAGTGATGAGGCCGGTGGTCTCGCCGCCGATGTCGATACCTTCATAGAGCCGTTGCGCGATCCGCATCGTATGTGCTGGCGCGAAGCCGAGCTTGCGGCTGGCCTCCTGCTGTAGCGTCGAGGTCGTGAAGGGCGCCTGCGGATTGCGGCGCGCCGGCTTGGCCTCGACGGTCGACACGGTGAAATTGGCGGCCTCGATCGCCTTCCTGAAATCTTCGGCCTCGGCGCCCGAGCCGATGTCGAGCCGCTGAATTTTCTTGCCGTCAGCGCCGACGAGGCGGGCTTCGAAGGCATCGCCGCGCGGCGTCGCCAGGGTAGCTATTAACGACCAATATTCGCGCGGGACGAATTTCTCGATCTCGAGCTCGCGGTCGCAGACCAGCCGCAAGGCGACTGATTGCACCCGGCCGGCCGAGCGCGCGCCGGGCAGCTTGCGCCACAGCACCGGGGAGAGAGTGAAGCCGACCAGATAGTCGAGCGCACGGCGCGCCATGTAGGCATCCACCAGCGCGCCGTCGATCTGGCGCGGGTTTTTCATGGCGTCGGTAACGGCTTGCTTGGTGATGGCATTGAAGACGACGCGCTCGATCTTCTGGTCCTTCAGCGCGCGCTTTTGCTTGAGCACCTCGAGCACATGCCAGGAGATCGCTTCGCCCTCACGATCAGGGTCGGTGGCGAGAATGAGCTTGTCGGCCCCCTTGAGCGATTTGGCGATGTCGTTGAGTCGACCGGCTGCCTTCGGATCAACTTCCCAGATCATCTGGAAATTGGCATCGGGATCAACCGATCCATTTTTGGCTGGAAGGTCCCGAACGTGGCCGAAAGACGCTAACACCTCATAGGAAGCTCCCAGATATTTGTTGATCGTCTTCGCCTTTGCGGGCGACTCAACAATGACGATATTCATGTTCTTCCAATATCTTATTGATAAATTTCAAACCGATTCGCGAGAGGCTCGTCGGCTGTTTCGGGGCGAACATGGGTGCAGCATGGCCTTAAGTCAAATAGACTTGTGTGAAAACCTGTCGGCTCGATTGCACCTATAAATTGTATTTTTGTTATAATATAAACCTGTAGTTGTTTTTATCGTGAAGGGTCATGGCGCTGAATGCAGCTTCCACCTGGCATGATAAGAGGAGTTTTCGGGGGATGAGGGGACGACCAAACCGGAACGAGAAATCTAGCGATCACGAGTCGCGCTTGGGTGAAACCGCGGGTGACGGCGGTCCGGACGAGGCCGCGCGCTATCTGGCGGTTGCGGTTGCTGATCTTGGACTAATTGCCCGGCGTCATGGGCTGGATACCCTCGGCTTCCTCCTCGATATGGCGCAGATGGAGGCCGAAGATATCGTTCGCCTCCGTGCTGGACGCGAGGGACGCTGAAGGAAGCGATTAATGGGCGGCTCAAGTTTTCCGGTACCACAAGCTCGGTCTGAAGTTCCGAGCTTTCTAAAATGGGACAACGAGCGATCCGAGCATGCCCCCGAAACCCGGACGATGCCCTAGTATAAAGCGGATCGCAACGCCGGCTGGCTTCCCGGAATGGCGCGCTTCGCAGCGCTTGCATCGATTGAAATCGATTGCACATTGTCCTCGATAGGACGACCCGCCCCGACCACTGGTTGGGCTTGCGTGGGTAGAGGAACAGCCGTCCGGAACGGCACTGCGGATTTTTCCTGAAGCGCGAAAAAATTCTGTCCAGGGACGAAAAGTCTGTCGGTGGCGTTGTCAGTGGCGACTGTCGGTTTGCGCGGCCAGAAGGCCCTTTCCTGCAACAGCGGTCCGGCTCCGCGAACGAAACGCTGCGACCGGTCGAAAACCTCTGGCAAAAGAACAAGCTGTTTTTGGTTCAGGTGAGAATCCCAGATCGCCGAAGCGGGGAGGGTGCCTACGTTGGCAAAGCTGAAAGCCGGAGGTTCTTGCCTATGCGCGATCGCGACGGTTACCGGCGCAGGACGCATCCGCCAATCTTGCGGCTCCGTGGTCGTCTTCTGTTGGTTCGGCGTGGCCGGCACCACGTGAACAATGCGGTAGCCTCGCTCCTTCAGCGTTCGGAGAATTCTGGGCAGCGCAGCTACCGTCCGCGCCTGGATATCGTGCAATAGCAGAATGCCTTTACGCTTGGCTTCGATCCGGCTGATTGCGAGTTGATAGACGCGCTCGGCAGAAATATGCCGCCAGTCGTCCGCCGGGAAATCAGCACTCCAGACCTGAATGCCATTGGAAGCCAGGTAATCCTCGACACCCTTCGCCCGCAGCAGACCGGGAATGCGCATGAATGGCGCCACAGCCGCAGGATCGCTCAGTGCGGCTGCAGCGGAAGCGATTCCGTCGTCGATTTCTTGCCGAGCGCGTTCGATCGGCATCCGATTCATGCTGAGCAGATGATTCTGCGAATGCGTGCCGATGGAATGTCCAGCCGCAAGCACTCTGCGGAGATACTGCGGGTAGTTGCGCGCCATCTGCCCGACTGTGAAGAAGGTCGCCTTCACGCACTCACGAGCGAGGATATCAAGCACCTGGAGGCTGTGGGGTGGCAATGGGCCGTCATCGAAGGTCAGCACCACCTCGTGATCGCGAAGCGGCAACGTTTCCTGATACTGCATGGTGCCGACACGGGGATGTTCCCGGGGGTCCACCACCAGGGTCCGAAAAGTTCCGAGAGCATTGGAATTGCCGGGACAATCGCCGGCTATAGCCGGAAATGCCGTGAGGTCGAGGGTGGCGGCGAGCAGACCGAGCCAAAGAATCCACTGCGGCCTCCGCCGGCCTCCTTTTAATATCCGTACCATCCAGAACACCTTCGCGCATCCATTCCGGCCGAACCTACGGGCCGCCGATGAACGCGACCTTAACTCATCAGCCGGTGGAACGGACCATTTGGCGGGAACTATCACGTTCACGCCAATAATCGTACCAACGCGCTCGGAGCCTGCTGCGGCTTGAGGTCGGTGATCTGGCGGGTCTTCAAGCACCCGTCGGCGTTCACGTTTTTGGGCCTTTCGGCTTCGGAATAACATGCACCACGCGGTAGCCATTGTCGCGCATGTATTTCAGGAAATCTGGCAGCATGGCAGCGGTTTGCGCACGGGTATCGTGAAACAGGATGATGCCTTTCCGCGCGGCCGTCAGCCGGCTGGTAATCAGCTTCAATTCATCCTTCGGAGTCATCGGTCGCCAATCGCTGGCCCAAAAATCGGCACCGAACACAACGATCCCCCTGGCTTGCAGCATTTCGAGCAGCTCGGGGGTGGATTCGAAGTACGGAAAGCGGAAAAACCGCGTGTCGGGCACACTCGTCGCCTTGCCGTTGAGGGCGGCTTCGTCAGCAGATATCCCACGGTCGATGTCGTCTCTGGCGGCTGCAAAAGCCATCGCATTGAGATGAGGATGCGACCAGCTGTGGTGCCCCAGCGTATGGCCACCCGTTGCGGCGTTCTTCACGAGGCCCGGCGACGCCTGCGAATTCCTGCCGACCTGGAAAAAGGTCGCGCGGACACATTCGCGAGCGAGCGCAGCCAGAATCCGCGGTGTTGTCGCAGCCGGCCCGTCGTCGAAGGTGAGGACCACTTCCTTGTCGTCGAGCGGAAGCGTTTGAGGAAAGCTCTTGAGGCCGACACGGGGATACTTGGCTGCATCGACCTCGAGAATACGCGAAGTGCCGAGCGTTCCCTGGCGCGGGCAGTCGCTGGCCCATGCAGAAGTGGTCCATGCCACAAAAACGAGAAGCGTAACCCTCAGTATGCTCATGGCGCTGTTCCGACCAACCGTATGTCATCGTCTGCACGTGTATCTACGTTCGTTATAGCCTTTGCTGATCGCCGGGGCGATGGTCCTGCTGTTCACTCGGACTTAACGCACATCACCGACGATCCTGCGAATCGGAGGATGATAATGCAGCGCTTGCGTTTGAAAGCGGACGGCCGAATCGTGGAAATCCGCGATGGGAAAGAGTTTCCGCTTGCGCCGTCCATGCCGGAAGCGAGTGCCGCTCCGAACCGCGTTGCAAGGTCTGCGCCGGCAGCCGCATCTCCGTCGACAGAGCCTGAAGTCAGAAGCCTGCGTCGACGGGCGCGTTTGACACAGGTCGAATTCGCGGCGCGACTGGGCGTTCCGGTTGAAACCATCCGGAACTGGGAGCAGGGCAAGCGGATGCCGCGCGGACCCGCACGCGCACTTCTTGCAGTCGTCGCGCATGCGCCCGAAATCGTATTCGCCGCCCTCGATGGTCATACCGACTGAACGCGCCCGGGCGCCGTCGGATTGATTGGCAGTGTTGTCACCAACGGCATAAGGTTTAGCTTGCTTTCGGCTCGATGACTGGAGGGGGGCGATGCAGTTCATTGAAGCCAATGGTGCGCGCATTCCGGCAATCGGACTGGGCACATGGGAGCTTCGGGGCCGAACCTGCGCGCGTCTCGTGGAGCAGGCGCTCAGGTTCGGTTACCGCCATATCGACACCGCGCAGATGTATGAGAACGAGCGCGAAGTCGGTGAAGGCCTGCGCGCCTCCGGCATCGATCGTAACGATGTTTTTGTCACGACCAAGGTCTGGACCACGCACTTCGCGCCCAACGATCTCGAGCGATCCGTCAAGGAAAGCCTCAAGCAACTGCGCGTTGCGCAGATCGATCTGGTGTTGTTGCACTGGCCCAATCCGCGAATTCCGCTGTCAGAGACTTTGAGCGCTCTTGCCAACGTCAGGCGGCTCGGCATGGCGCGTCACATCGGCGTGTCGAACTTCACCCTCGCATTGATCGAGCAGGCGACCCCGCTCTGTCCGGAACCTCTGGTTTGCAATCAGGTCGAGTATCATCCGTATCTCGATCAGGCCAAGGTTCTGGAAGCATGCCGGCGCCACGACATGGCACTGGTTGCCTACAGTCCCGTCGCCAAGGGCCGCATCAAGAACGATGAAACGCTGGCGCGGATCGGGGCCTCCTACGGCAAGACCGCGGCGCAGGTTTGCCTGCGCTGGCTCGTTCAGCAGAACGTGGCGGCGATTCCGCGAACATCGCGAATAGAAAGGCTGTCGGAAAACATCGAGATTTTCGACTTCGCTCTGACCGATGACGAGATGACGCGGATATCGGCGATGGGCAGTGTCAAAGGACGGCTGACCGATTTCGGATTTGCTCCGAAATGGGACTAGCTCGCAGGACGTGAGATAAACCGTAGTTGTTGATTTCGGCCTACCACTCGCGCATGCAGGACGTCCCCCTGCTTACCGGCTGATTGCATGTTCTTCCTGCTCTCCAAAATCATCGGATTTATCACGCTGCCCTCGAACGCGATTGCGATCGTCAGTGGCGTTGGTCTTTGTCTGCTGCTCATGAGGTGGCGGCGCGCGGGCACCAGCCTGCTGACGGTTGGCATCGTTTCGCTGCTGGTGTTCGGATATTCACCGGCCGGGAATGTCCTGCTGCTAACATTGTCGGATCGTTTTCCGGCATGGCAGTACGACGGACGCGATCCGGACGGCATCATCGTCCTCGGTGGTGCCATCGATGCCGAGATATCGGCTGCTCGCGGCGCCGTCGAAACCAATGGTTCAGCGGAGCGGGTGATCGCAGCGCTCGAATTGGCGCGGCGATTTGCCAAGGCACGTATCGTTTACAGTAGCGGAACTGGGAATCTGATCGCGGACTCCGTTGCCGAGGCGCCGATCGCCAGGCGGCTGCTGGAGACCTTCGGAATATCACCCGAGCGTATCGTGCTGGAAAGCAGCTCCCGCACGACCGATGAGAACGCGCGGTTCACCCGCAAGCTGGTTTCACCGAAACCCGGCGAACGCTGGTTACTGGTAACGTCGGCGTATCACATGCCGCGATCTGTCGGCGTATTCCGCAAGGCGGGCTTCGACGTCGAACCCTATCCCGTTGACTGGCGCACGCGGGGCTGGATCGATGCCTCGATGCCATTCGATAGGCTGAGCGGGGGTCTCGCGTGCGCCGATACCGCCGTCCACGAATGGGTCGGTCTGCTGGCATACTGGATGGCGGGTCGCAGCGACGCGTTGTTTCCGGGACCACGGCGACAATAGAGAGCCGTTCAGTCCTGGCGCGGCAAGCCCACCCGGTACACGCCGCGAAAGTCGAGGGGATCGGCCGGCTTACCTTTGCGGTAGATCACGAGGCGTCCGGATTGAGCCAGCGCCACAGCCGCGCGCCGGATCGGCATCAGCAGACTGTGCCAGTCGGATTCAGCGGCGATGGCTTGTGCAAGCTCCGGCGCGCTCAGCGTTCTGGTGACGTCGCGCGTCAGAACCATCAGAATGTCATCTTCGAGGGAGAGCGTCGAATGCGAATCTTGCGTAGTCATGGATCAATGCCATGTCGCAATGACGGACGCTCTGCAAGAGCGGTCGTCCAGTAGGGGGCCTCAGCTCAAAATCGCTACACACGGAACCGGGATCGGTGGTTATGATGGCCCGGATAGCAGGGCTGGCGGAACGATGGAATCGCAGGTGTTCATAGGCTCCGCCGTTGCGTCGATTGCCGCTCACTTGGCTTTGGTAGCCAGCTTCCTTTTGGCCGAGGCGCGCCCATTCGACAATGTCCCGCAGCAGCTGATTACGGTCGATATCGTTTCGTCGAAGGAAATTCCTTTCCCCACAAAGGAGGATCTTCCGAAACCGTCGCAAACCTTCCCGCCTGATAGGTTGGATAAGCCAGACAACAAACCGCGGATAGATGCGGAGGCTGCCAAGGATCCGGCGCAATCGTCACCGGTTCCGCCTTCAAGCGCTTCCATGCCACCCGCTTCGCAACAGGCGGCGGTTGAGCCTTCGCCGCAGCCGGATGCCGCGCCGCCGTCTTACAATGCGCCCGAACCAGATATCAGCTTGAGATATGGGGTTCTGCTTGGTCTACCGCCGGGTCGTATTGACGACGATAGCGGCGCTGCGGAAGCCATCAAGGCGGATATTTCGGCGATGGACACCGCGCAATTCCGGCGTCACCTCAAGACCTGTTCGAAGATGCCCGCGTCCCTCTCGCCCAGCGACAATATCCGCATCGTGCTGCGTGTGCCGTTCGCCATCGATGGGACAATCGCCGCGCCGCCTGCCTTGATCGAAGCCAGTGCGTCGGCGAAGGGGCCAGCCTTAATGAAGAGCGCGATTAAAGCACTAATGGCGTGTCAGCCTTACGCGATGCTGCCGCCAGATAAATACGACCAGTGGAAGGTCCTCGATCTCAGCTTCACGCCGCGCGATTTCTCAGGCAGCTAACGAAGGACAGTCGGCAGCCTGTGGCGGCGGTCGCCGGCGCGTAGCTTGCGATGCAGGAGTGAAATTCATGACGATGACGCTCGTGATCGGAAATAAGAATTATTCGTCGTGGTCGATGCGGCCCTGGCTGGCGCTCAAGGTCGGCGGCATCGCCTTCGAAGAAAAGCTCATTCCCCTCTACGCCGGCCCGGCCGACAAACAGCGCATCCTCGATATAACCCCCGCCGGCAAAGTCCCGGCTCTGATCGATGGCGACGTGACCGTTTGGGATTCGCTCGCGATAATCGAGTATGCCGCCGAACGGTTTCCGAAGGCAGGTTTGTGGCCGGCAACCCCCGCAAGCCGCGCACGCGCACGGTCGATCTCGGCGGAAATGCATTCCGGTTTTTCGGCGCTACGCAGCGAATGCGGGATGAACTTGCATCGGCGGATCGGCGCTAAGGCGCTTTCCAACAATGCGCGTGCCGACATCGCTCGCATCCAGGAACTGTGGACCGATTGCCGTCGACGATCGGCGGGAGAGGGGCCGTTCCTGTTCGGATCCTTCACCGCAGCGGATGCCATGTATGCGCCGGTGATCCATCGTTTCCGGACCTACGCGATCGAAGTGACGCCCCCGGTGCAGGAGTACATGGATGCGATGATGGCGCTGCCCGCCTTTCGCCAGTGGACCGAGGAGGGTCTCGCGGAAACCTTGGTGATCGAGAAATTCGAAATCGATTGAGCTGACGTCCGCTTGCCGTTAGGCGCCACCGTCGGCCAGCCAACGGTTGCCGTGCTGCAGACAACGTCTACAACCCTGACTCGCGGACTCCCTCCGACAACAACCGCAATGCGTTTACGTTACTGGAAAACCTGCGAAATTGGCAATTTCATGGTGTCGTTATGACTCGCCAAACGCCTCGGCGGCATGTTATAGCAGCCTAAAAGTCTGACCGGCCGCACGCGCTGTAGCGCGAAAACCGGTATTGGGGTCGATGGAGAAGGCGTTGAAGCATAAATTTATCGTTGGAGAAACGGTCCTTTTCACCGCGAGCAACGTGGCGCGCCCGGCTGCGAGCGGCACTTACGAGGTGGTCCGGCAGCTTCCCACTGATGGCGACGACTTTCAGTATCGGATCAAGAATTCGGCCGAGGCTTTCGAACGCGTCGCAAAGGAAAGTCAGCTCGCCGCCTGCTAGGATCAGCGGCACGATCGAGCTGTTTTGCCCAGAACTCTCCGTAACGCACTGGTTTGGACCGATTTTGCCGTATTCCCGGATCATTGAATAGCCGGGCTTCATTGGCATTCGCCGATTGTTTATGCTGGCTCACAGTTCGGCATGAGGGGCATCGAGCATGAACTGGGCTTGGGTGACATCACTCGATCAATTCTGGCGTTCGCCAGCATTCCCTATGTGGCTGACGCTTGCTGGGGCAGTTTTCTTCGCGTTCATTTTATTCCTGACGCTCATTCGTGCCGAGAAGTCGGTTGCCAACGGTGTTTTGGCCATCATCACGTTGCTCGCGATCGGGGTTACGGCGGCTGTTACGCTCCGCGGCTTCGAGTCGGACGGCGGCCGGATTTTGGATTCGAAGAACCGCGGCGCACCAATGAACGTTGCGATGCCTGCGCTGTTCTGCATCGACGGGCTGGCTGGCGAACTAATTGAGAGCGCTTGCGAGAAGGCGCTGTTCGGAATGCCCGATACGGCGGCGGCCGCCGTTTCCTATGTTGCTTCGGAAATCAGCCGACTAAGGTCATTCGGCGACGTCGCTGCCGCCAATAGCGTTATGTCGCCGGAGTTGGAGGCATTGCGGCGAGCGATCGAACGTGACCGTTATGGTCTGGTCGCCCATGTGTTGGTTGCGCGCGATCATTGCCAGCCGTCAGAATGTCCGGCTTTCCAATCGCTGACTGATCACAGTCGAATTGAAGCGAACATGGAGGAGCAGCTCTACGAAAAAATGGTGATGCGTCACGCATCGTCCTGGAACGCGCCAGCGACAGCGACGCAGGCCGCCGAACCCGATAAGCCGGTGCCGCCGGCGCTCGCATCGGAGCCGACTGGCCATCCAACCACCATCGACTATCCGACCGCCGCATCTATTCCACCGGTTAACATCATGACGCCCGAGCCGGCGACGGGTACGGCGACGGCCCCGCCAGCTTCGTCTTCGGCGGCCGCGCAGGCAGCTCCGAAGCCGCGTCAACCGCATTCGGCCGCGAAGAAGCCGCCCGCACCGAAGCCGCACGCGCCGCCGCCCGTCAGCCTTACGCCTCCTGCAGCACCGTCAGCGCAGAACTGACGCTCCGTTCAACAACTATCGCTGACATGCACCTCAACCTGGTCAAACTCGCCGTAGGCTGCGAATCCGTAAAGGAACTCAAGGGCTGGATAGCGGAGCGCATGAAGCAGGCCACCCGGAAGGGGTTGCCGCGCCATCATGTCCACATCACCCGGATGACACCGAAACGCGGCGAGGAATTGCTCGCGGGCGGCTCGCTTTATTGGGTCATCAAAGGTGAAATCGCGGCCCGGGAGAAGCTGATTGGCATCGAGCCGTTCCGCGACGGGGACGGCGTCGGTCGATGTCGTTTGGTCATGCAGCCGAAGGTGGTTGCCGTCAGGCCGCGCCCGATGCGCCCGTTTCAGGGGTGGCGTTATCTATCCGTTGCGGACGCCCCTCCCGATCTCGGCAGCAACGCCGCGAGCGTCGCGGCAATGCCCGAGCCCCTGCGCCGCGAATTGCGCGATCTGGGGTTGCTGTAAGCTGGAACAAGCGGGCGGTGAACTAAACGCCGATGTTGTCGATCAAACGGGTGGCCCCGATTTTCGCCGCGACCAGGAACCTGACCGGACCATCCTTTATCGAACGAACCGGTGACAGCGTTTCGGCGTGGCGGGCTTCGAAATAATCCAGCGAGAAGCCCGCGTCCTCGATCGTTCTTGCCCCATCGGCCAAGACGGCTTCGAGATTATTGCCTTTTCGTAACCGTTCAGCCGCATCCTTCATGACGCGATAGAGCGTCGGCGCAACAGCGCGCTGCTCTATCGACAGGTAGACGTTACGTGACGACATCGCGAGCCCGTCTCGTTCGCGCACGATCGGAACTCCAATGATTTTCACGCCAAGATTGAGATCAGCCGCCATTCGCGTCACGACCTTGAGTTGCTGATAGTCCTTCTGACCAAACAGGGCGAGATCCGGCCGGCATTGAATGAACAGCTTGCCGACCACCGTGGTGACGCCACCGAAAAAATGCGGTCGGAAACGATCTTCAAGACCCGCCATGGCTGGTCCTTCAGTCGATATCCGGGTCGCGAAGTCTTGCGGGTACATGGTGCTGACGTCCGGATGCCATACCAGGTCGACCTTTGCCTCGGCGAGTTTGGCCATGTCGGCCTTCCAAGTTCGCGGGTACGATCCGAAATCTTCATGCGGCGCGAACTGGGTCGGGTTGACGAAAATCGAAACGACAACCTTTGACGCGCGCCGCCTTGCCTGACGCACCAGCGCCAGATGCCCTTCGTGAAGGGCGCCCATGGTCGGCACCAAGGCAATGGTTGCTCGCCGAGCCCGCAGGCGCTCCAGGGCGCGGCGCAGCGAGGGAAGCGTACGGACAACGATGGGAGCGGTTGGCATTGCTGTTCGATGATAGATCTTAGGGCGCGGCTTGAGCTGCGGCGAAAAGCGAACCTTATCAGGCTCGATCCTGCATCGCCATTCAGACGCAGCCGGATTTCGAGCGATTTAGCGGCGACGGTGGGCGATGCAAGGTATAATCCGCGATCGGCGGCACGGCTTTTAGCCTTATATGTCATGTCCATATGACATAAGTCCTCGACAAAAGCCGTAAGAGTTCTGGCAGTTGAACCGCTCGATTCCCACTCACGGTTGACCGGCGGGAAAGAACCGGACGTGGGCTTGGTTTTGATCCGGCAGCCGGCTCTCCAGCAGATGCGCACCGCTTGAATTGTCAGCGGTTTGCGCCACATACTGCCTTTAATCCTTGCGAGTCTCTATGTCCTACGATCCGGAGTCGCTGAAACGTCCCCCGAGCCCGTCGACCTGCCGGAGCCAGCTGTCCGACAGAAGTGTTCCGCTGCCTGACGTAAAGTCCTCGTCGTCGTCCGATATCGCCGCATTCGTCGCCAAGGCGCGCTCCATGTCACCTCATTCGGCAGGCGGCCATGGCAGGCTGATGTTCGCGCTCGACGCTACCATGAGCCGGCAGCCGACGTGGGACATGGCCTGCGCCCTTCAGGCCGACATGTTTCGCGAAGCGGTCGGCATCGGTAGCCTCGACATTCGCCTTGTCTACTATCGCGGGCTCAACGAATGTCGCTCCAGCGGCTGGATATCCGACAGTGCAAAGCTCGCAAGGTTGATGAGCACCATCGATTGCCGCGGCGGCAACAGCCAGATCGGCAAAGTTCTCTCGCACGCCCGCAGCGAAGCGGTCGCTTCCGGTATCAAGGCCGTTGTATTTGTCGGCGACGCGATGGAAGAACCGGTCGACGATCTTTGTACGAAGGCTGGGGAATTGGGATTATTGAAAGTCCCTGTGTTCATGTTCCAGGAAGGACATGATGCGATTGCCGAGCAGGCCTTTCGCGAAATCGCGCGGCTGACCGGCGGCGCCTGGTGTCGTTTCGATCCCGGTGCGGCGAGCCAGTTGCGCGAACTGCTTCGTGCAGCAGCGGCTTATGCAGCAGGCGGCCGGGAAGCCTTGCAACGGCTGTCGACGACGGTAACAAGTGCGACCCGGCTATTGGGACAGATGAAATTAGCTCCATAGCCTGGATTTCGTAGCGTCTCTATGCCTCTGTAACCGCTGCCTACAATCGCTTTCTTTGACTGCGCCGAACTACTATTTATCCACCATGCCGACCCTGATAGCAGGCCTCTTCACCTTCCTATTTCTGTATTTGCTGCTTCAATTGTTGCGGGCAGCAAATCCGGCCGTATTGGCGCGAGCTATCAGGCTCGCCGGCGGCATCATAGCGTTCGCGATGGCGGCTTTCATCGGCATCAAGGGAGAATTGGCGCTTGCGCTGCCGCTGGCGGCTCTCGGTGTCGGACTTTTGGGCTGGTCATCGTCAGGCATGTCCTTTTTCGCCAGACTTTTCGGCGCAGGAAAGCAGGATACGACAACCGGACATACTTCCCAGGTTCGCTCGCAGTTCCTCGATATGGTCCTGGATCACGATAGCGGTCGTCTCGGCGGACGGATCATTGACGGACCCGACGCCGGCCGCTCACTGGATGATTTCGACCTGCCTCAGCTTCTCGCAATGATGACCGGCTTTGACGCGGAGAGCTGCGCGTTACTTGAAACTTATCTGGACCGCCGGTTTCCCGCCTGGCGTCAAAACGCGCATGGCGATCCGGCAGGGGGGGGAAGCCACGCGTCGCCGGGCGGCAAAATGACGGACGAGGAGGCCTATCAGATCCTTGGCTTGCAGCCGGGGGCGGGAGAGGACGACATTCGTCGTGCGCATCGGGGGTTGATGAAGAAACTGCATCCCGATCAGGGGGGGTCGACGTATCTGGCGGCCCGGGTAAACGCGGCCAAGGATACTTTGCTTCGCACTCATCGCAGCTAACTCCAACAACGCTACCAAACGCTACACTGCGAGTTGCTTCTATTTCTCTGTAGGACGAGGCCTCGTTTCGCCCGCCGTTGTCCGGCGGGTCGATCGTTGCTTGGATATTATCCGCTAATTCTTGACGAGTGGTTTGCGCGGGGTGGTTTCGGGCGCAGATGACCCAGAGTCCCGTTTTTTACGGAATCAGAAGCGGGGCTATATGATTTTGATCAACCGGGTTTTCTTCCCGCGAACCGAAATCAACTTCGCTCGAAAACGCTAATAGCCTGGATCGATCCTGACGTCGCATACAACGCGGGCTGGGCGATCAGTTTTTGATCGTGATGCAGGATATATCCGAACGCTTCAGGGTGCGGCACGCGGCTTCGGCTTCGTCGCGGTCGAGACCGGCGAAGCGGGCGCGATAGAGTTTCTTGTTTCCCTTGCCTACGGACTCAGTGAAGGGATCGGCCTTGCCCAACATCTTGGGGGCGCGACCTCGGGCGGTATCGAGACGCTCACGCGCCTGACTTTCCGTTTCCAGTGCGCCAACCTGAATGATCCAACCCGAATGCGATGCCACTGGTTTCAGCGCGCCATTCTTCTGAACGGTCCGCGGTTGAACCTCTGCTCCTGAATCCGCATGAGCCATCGCCTGCTTTGTCGAAGAAGAAAGACTCGAAGCGGGGAGCACGCCCAAGATGCCCTGACCGTTGCCGAAGTTAGCAGGTTGCGGCGGTACATTCGCCCGCGCTACGACAGAGCCCGACGTTTCCGGTGCCCCATCGTGATCCGTTGTGGGGTTGCCGGCGGCCGGCGACACAGAGGGTGCCGGCCCGGCCGAAGCCAGCCTGACCGACTTTGCCTTGACCTGCACCGTTTTGACCCGCACCGGCTTCATCGGTTCGGTGGCGCCGGGAACGGCGTCGATGGGCTGGGTCTTGATAACGCCACTCGTCAAAGCAGCGGGTTCGGACACAGGCCTTTTCGGGGGCAGCGCAGCGTTCGAAGCCGTTATTAGCGAGCGAGCGGGACGCTCGGGCGGCAGCGTAACGGGTTCGGGCACATTGGATGCGACTTGAACGGCGCCGTCGACCTGCGTCACGCCAGTGGGCCGTGACCGCGCCTGATCTTCGGCCGCTTTCGCATTGGCCTCCGCCATGCTGCTTTCGGCAATAGCGGCAACTGTCCGCCGTGTTGAAGCCATCTCGAGATTTTGGGCCAGCAGTTGGCGCATGGTCGCATCGCGTGAACCGCCGCTGCGACCGCCAAGGACGACGCCAACGAGGTGGCGATTGCCGCGCCTGAGGTTGGTGACCAAGTTGAAGCCGGAGGCTCGAATATAACCAGTCTTGATTCCATCGACGCCATCGACGCTGCCGAGCAAATGGTTATGGCCCCGAATGGTACGACCACGGAACGTGAATGAGGTGGTCGCGAAGTAACGGTAGTAACGCGGGAAACGATCTTGCAAGGCACGGCCAAGCGTCGCCTGATCCCGCGCGGTGGTGATTTGGTCGTCGTCGGGAAGACCTGAAGCGTTCCGATAGACCGTCCGCGTCATGCCGAGCGCGCGGGCCTTCCGCGTCATCATTCTGGCGAAGTCGTCTTCGTCCCCTGCGATCGCCTCGGAGATTACGACCGCCGCGTCGTTAGCGGATTTCGTCACCAGTCCTTTGATCGCATCTTCGACGCGGATGGTCTGACCCTGCTGCAGACCTAGCTTCGTCGGATCCTGTGAAGCCGCGTGCGCTGAGACGCGCATCTCGGTGTCGAGGCCGATCTTGCCGGAATCCAGACGCTCAAAAAGCATATAGAGCGTCATCATTTTGGTGAGAGATGCCGGATGACGAAGACTGTCAGGATTGGTGGACGACAGCGTCGCCCCGGAATTGGCATCCACCACGATCGAAGCGAATGGCGGATTGTAGCTATGCCGTTCCTGCTGCTGATGATGGTGATGGTGGTGACGAGCGCGCCGCGCATCCGCCTGATCGACCGTAAAAACGACCGCGACTATCGCAGCAAGTCCGAATGCGCCAACGCGCATCGCGCGCGAGGAAGCCAAGGTGATGCGAAGCATGTACTTCCCCGTCCCCATTTTCGACTCTAGTCACCGGTTCGTGAGGCAAAATTGTGCCCGACCGACTGATCTGAACGTTCAGCGCAAACCGATTCTCTAGGCGAGGTGGCAGGTCAGATTACCGTTCTGGCTAAGAGCTTGGTTCCATGACATTTTTTGCCGTTGTCACGGGAAACGCTCAAGATTCGAATACCAGCGTAGGGGGCTGGAGTTTCGAAAGAGTTAAGCAACTGTTGATGGACTTGGACGGATTTGAATGAATGCGACGATTGTGCAAAGCACAATAGCCTTGAATTTTATTGTGCGCTGCACTATATTTCTATCAGATCAGCGACACTCCGCTTTATTACGAAAGGAATCATCATGACCACGACTGAAGAGATCCAGCGACAGGGTAAGGAACAGTTGGACGCCGCTGTCGCAGCCGCGAGCAGCTTTCACAAGGGTGTTCAGGCCATCGCTGTAGCCTTTGGCGATTACACTCGGAAATCGGTTGAAGATGGCAACGTATTCACCGAGAAACTCGCCGGGGCGAAATCGCTGGACCAAGCCGTAGCGGCCCAAACTGAATATGCCAGAACGGCTTACGAGACGTTCGTGAATGAGTCTCAAAAGATCGGCGGCCTCTACGCCGATCTCGCCAAACAAGCCTACAAGCCGCTTGAGGATTTTACAGCGAAGTTTGTTCCAGCAGCGCGCTAAGAAAAATTCTCAAATAGGAATAGCCCGGCCAATATCATCGGCCGGGCTTTTTGTTGTGCTACCACGAGCGCGTTATTTGGCGATGCGCAGCTGCGAGATTTGCGTGAGAACGTTCTGAAAGGCGTCGGCAGTCTGCGTCGCCGATGTGATCATCTGAAAATTTCCGTCGGTGGCGCAGTTTTTGAGCACCTCCGACAGAGGATCCTTGTTGCCGACGTTGACCTGGATCGTGAAGATGGTGACGCCGCTGTCCTTGACCTTTTGGCACAGCAATGCCTGTCGCGTATCGATACTGGACGCGCTCGTGTACCAGCGATTCTGCGTGTTCAGGCCGTCGGACAAAAGGACGATATAGTCCTGATAGACGTACGCCGACTCTTTTCCGGGTGCCGCGATGGGACCGTTGGTCGTGCTGAGCGACTGCCAGCCCCAGGCAAGGCCGACACTCTGGTTAGTGTTGCCGCTGGGCGTCATCGCGCCGATCTGGTTTTTCAGATCGCCCCATGCGTAACTCATAGGCGTGATCGTGGCCGGGAGACAGTCTAACCATTGTTCGGCGTAGAATTTCGTGGAGGGCGCTGTGTCGCTGCCAACGGCCGTGGAGGGAGCGACATTTGAAATGTCGTAGTCTTGGTCGCGGTCGTTGACGCAACCGGTCCAGGTGCTCCGCGCCGGTGCCGCAGCGGCAGTGGCAGCCGTGCCATCGCCACGCCAAAGGTGCGAGTAGGTCGTCGGTGTGCTGCAAACCTTGCTCTTGCCGCTTCCCGAGCAGGTGCAGTTACTGGTCGATCCACAACTTGCGCCCGAGCCGGAGGCAATGGTTTGTCCTGGCGTCGTAACAGTCGTGTAGCATCCATTGTAGAAAATGTCCGTTTTGCCGGGTATTTTTTTGCCGCTATCAACGCCGGGGCAGATGTAACCTGCGTAGGTTCCGCTCGGTGGAATGGTAGTTGCCTGCTTTGCTCCGCTTAAAGTTGCAGGTCGATCCATGCAAATGAAACCCTGATTGTTGTTTGTAAACGGACAGGGCGATCCACCGATCGTGGTATTCCAGTTGCTTGGCTTCGATCCTTTTTGACTGCTGCCAAAAATAGTTTTGGTTGTGTCGAGGATCGGAGGTTCACCCTCCCACTCCGACCAATTCAGCCAAGCCGCGTTGACCTTGGCGGTTCCGACGTTGACGTCCTTTGCGAACGGAACGATTGAAATGTAGACGTCACCAGTAGTTTTGGAGAAAGCGGACAGCGAATCGACCATATTTTTCGCGGCGGTTTGCAACGCCGACATCTTGCCGTTGGACTCCATCGATCCGGTATTGTCCAACACCATCGCGACCCTCATGCGCGAATTACCCCATGTGGATGTGGACTTGGTGCCGAAACTAAGTTCCGGAAAGCCGGCGACCTTCATGAAATCGGTTTTGATCGCGCCCTGTCCGGAGGCGAGGATCGTTGCCGCCGCTGATGACGTGCTCGGGGTATAGGTCGCGCTTACGGTAACGCCGAAGGCGGTTTTGTCCGTATAAAGCGACGAAAAATACCGCTGCACCGCCTGGGTGATCTGTTGGGACGACATCGTCGGGTTGGCCGCAGCGTCCTTGGAAACCATGAGCACCGCCGAATCCATGGCCGCCTGCATCGAGGAGCGTGCGGCATTCGCCCGCGTGTAATCGACGGCGGCACCCACGAAGCTTAATATCGGCAGGAGCGCGATCGCAAAAATAGGTGCGATATTACCTCGAGAATTGCTACTAAAATGGCGGATTGAAGTGCGAGTCCGTTTGTAAATTGACGTCCCAGACATAGCTGTCACCGATCCGTTGGTTCCAGCCGCATTTTCGAGCCTCTGGGCTAAACGGGTGGTAAAGTTGTCCTGAGAAAGCAGGTAAATAGCCGCACAAATTGCGATGATCGTTCAAAATTGCTTATCCATCGTCAATGGAGCTTAAATGAGATTAGCTGACATTATGGAGGGTCAGAAGGAGTTGGTTAACCGCCAACTGGACGGTTGCACCTCGATCGCCAGCTGACTCAGTGACAATTACGATCTTGCGGTGAGGCGAATACAAACCCATACTTAAGCCGTCCGGGCCAGCCGACGTTCACACAGGGATGAGCGGCCCTATGTGTCGCAGCTTGACGCGGTGCGCGGAACTTGGCCGGGGCCGTCGTTGATCGTGAGCAGATATCGAACGCTTGAGCCATGTTGAAGCTGCCTGTCATTCAAATACCTGGATCGTGCGTGAGGGATGTCCCTTCGGCACCAAGAATGAGTGAAGACGAAGACCGCGTCGGCGGCCAGGGCGATCCGGCCGCGTCGGTAATCACCAAAGTCAGGCCGAAGACGAAACGTCCCAGTCTTTATCGTGTGCTCATATTGAATGACGACTACACACCTATGGAATTCGTCGTTCACGTCCTCGAGAAGTTCTTTCAAAAGGATCTGGAGGCCGCCACCCAGATCATGCTGCATGTCCATCATCATGGTATCGGCGAATGCGGCGTGTTCACCTACGAGGTTGCCGAGACCAAGGTCACGCAAGTGATGGATTTCGCGCGCAAGCACCAGCATCCGCTGCAATGCGTGATGGAAAAAAAGTAACTGCGCCGACCCGATTAGTCGGAACGATTCTTTTGCTTTCTGATCAGGCCGGTTCAATCAGCGCGGCGGCGCGGCAAGCTCGCGATTCGGCCAAGCCTCTGTGCGATTCGCGTCTGCCGCGCACTGTTCGCGGAGACGGGCCCTTCCCCCCGGATGGTATATTACTATATTGTTGACGAAGGTTGTTGTTGCCTGACGGGGCGATGGCGATCATGATGGCCAAGAGACCCTAGAGGACGCGGAATGCCAACTTTTTCTCAAAGCCTGGAACAATCCCTGCATCGGGCGCTCGCAATCGCAAATGAGCGGCATCATCAGTACGCCACGCTTGAACACCTTTTGCTATCGCTGGTCGACGATTCGGATGCGGCAGCGGTCATGCGGGCTTGCAGCGTAGATCTCGACAAGCTGCGCGGCAGCTTGGTGAACTATCTCGAGACCGAATTTGAGAATCTGGTCACGGCGGAAGCTGCTGACGACGCCAAGCCGACCGCTGGTTTCCAGCGCGTGATCCAGCGGGCTGTGATTCATGTGCAGTCGTCCGGCCGGGAGGAAGTGACGGGCGCAAACGTACTGATTGCGATTTTCGCCGAGCGCGAAAGCCATGCCGCCTACTTCCTGCAAGAGCAGGATATGACGCGCTACGACGCGGTGAATTACATCAGTCATGGCATTGCCAAGCGCCCCGGCGTCTCCGAAGCGCGACCGGTGCGCGGCGTCGACGAAGAGACCGAAACGAAGAGTGGCGACGATGCCAAGAAGAAGGGCGATGCGCTTGAAACCTACTGCGTCAATCTGAACAAGAAGGCGCGGGACGGCAAGATCGACCCGGTGGTCGGGCGAAATGCCGAGATCAACAGAGCGATCCAGGTGCTGTGTCGCCGGCAGAAGAACAATCCGCTCTTTGTGGGCGACGCCGGTGTCGGTAAGACCGCGATTGCCGAAGGGTTAGCGAAGCGCATCGTCGACAGCGAAGTTCCCGAGGTGTTGGCGGCCGCGACCGTATTCTCCCTCGACATGGGAACACTGTTGGCCGGTACACGCTATCGCGGCGATTTCGAAGAACGATTGAAGCAGGTTCTCAAGGAACTCGAAGCCCATCCGAACGCAGTGCTGTTCATCGATGAGATTCACACGGTGATCGGCGCGGGAGCAACCTCCGGCGGTGCGATGGACGCTTCCAATCTGCTCAAGCCTGCGCTGGCGTCGGGAGCGATCCGCTGCATGGGTTCAACCACCTACAAGGAATACCGGCAGCATTTCGAGAAAGATCGCGCGCTGGTGCGGCGGTTCCAAAAGATCGACGTCAACGAACCGTCGGTCGAGGATGCCATCGCCATTCTCAAGGGCCTCAAGCCGTATTTCGAGGACTACCACAAGCTGAAGTACACCAACGATGCGATCGAGGCGGCGGTGCAATTGTCGTCGCGGTATATTCACGACCGCAAGCTGCCCGACAAAGCGATCGACGTGATCGACGAATCCGGCGCGGCGCAGATGCTGGTTACCGAGAGCAAGCGGAAGAAGACGATCGGTATCAAGGAAATCGAGACGACGATCGCGGCCATGGCCCGGATCCCGCCCAAGAGTATGTCGAAGGATGACGCGGAGGTTCTCAAGCATCTTGAGCAGACTCTCAAGCGCGTGGTGTTCGGACAGGATCGCGCAATCGAGGCTCTGACGGCGGCGATCAAGCTCGCGCGAGCCGGCTTGCGCGAGCCGGAAAAGCCGATTGGCTCCTACCTGTTCTCCGGCCCGACTGGTGTCGGCAAGACGGAGGTCGCCAAACAGCTTGCAGAGGCGCTTGGCGTGGAGCTGCTGCGCTTCGACATGTCCGAATATATGGAACGGCACACCGTTTCGCGGTTGATCGGTGCGCCTCCCGGCTATGTCGGTTTCGATCAGGGTGGTCTGCTGACCGATGGCGTTGATCAGCATCCGCATTCGGTGGTGCTGCTCGACGAAATCGAGAAGGCGCATCCGGATGTCTACAATGTGCTGTTGCAGATCATGGACCACGGGCGGCTTACCGATCACCACGGCAAGCAGGTTAACTTCCGTAACGTGATCCTGATCATGACCACCAATGCGGGCGCTTCCGACATGGCGAAGGCTGCGTTCGGCTTCACGCGTAACAAGCGGGAAGGGGACGATCGCGAGGCGATCAACCGTCAGTTCTCGCCTGAGTTCCGTAACCGGCTCGACGCCACTGTCTCATTCGGCCATCTCAGCACCGACGTGATTGGCTTGGTGGTTGAGAAGTTCGTGTTGCAGCTCGAGGCACAGCTTGCGGATCGCTTTGTGACGATCGATCTTTCTGATCCGGCCAAAGCCTGGTTGGTCGAGCACGGCTACGACGAGCAAATGGGTGCCCGGCCGATGGCGCGGGTGATCCAGGAGCACATCAAGAAGCCGCTGGCAGACGAGGTGCTGTTCGGCAAGCTCAAGGGTGGCGGCCACGTACGCGTCGTTCTCGTCAAGGACGAAGCGGTCGCGGGCGTCGATCTCGAGAAGATTGGTTTCGAGTTCCTCGATGGGCCGGTCACACCCAAACCGGAGAAACTTCCGGGCGCCCGCAAGCGGACACCGCCGCGCAAACCCAAGCCTGGCGGCGGCGGACTCACGTCGAAGGAACCGCTCCTCAAGGTCTGACCGCGGGTACGAAAAAACAAACGGCCGGCACACCAAGTGCCGGCCGTTTTGCGTTGCTCGTGGGATTGAGCGATAGAGTCATTGTGGCTTCGAAATCAAAGCCGCAATCTACGCGAACCGGTATCCACTTCGCTCGAAACACGACAGTGTGGACTCATAAGCACGCATCCACAGCCTTATTGAGACGATGACGACGGCGGCTAGGAACTTCTGACGAGCTTGGCAAAAAGACGCGAGCGCCGCTCGTGAGAACAGAATTTATCTCTCCTCAGTGTTCTGCTCGTCATCCGTGGCTGGCTCGTCATGTTGTGCTTCCGGATCAAAGAATTCGCCGGCGGCGGCGATCGCTTCGGCGGCGGCGTCGCGATCCTCCTGTCGGGTACTGATGTCCTCGCCGCGTTGGATGCGTTCGGCTTCGTCGACGCTGCGAGCGACAGTCACCGTGATTTCAGCCTCAACTTCCGGGTGGACCGCGACCGTCAGCTTCTGCTTACCTATCGTCTTGATTGGCGCATCTAGCCAGACCTGGGGGCGGGTGACGATAATGCCGTCGGCGGCCAACGAAGCGACGATGTCGCGGACGGTGACCGAACCGAATAGCTGGCCGGTTTCGGAAGCCTGGCGGATAATGACAATGTCGCGTCCGTTGATCTTCTCGGCGACGTTGGCGGCTTCGCCCTTGGCCTTGATGTTGTTAGCTACAAGCTCGGCTTTCATGCCGTCATACTTGGCCCGATTTTCGGCGGTCGCGCGCAGGGCCTTGCCGCGTCGGAGAAGAAAGTTGCGGGCGAAACCGTCCTTGACCTTCACGACCTCGCCCATCTGCCCAAGCTTGGCCACACGTTCCAGCAGAATGACTTCCATGTTCGATCCTCTTGTTCGGTGTTGAGTAACTGTACTGAATTCACGATTTCGGCGCGAGCGGCGGAGGCCTGTGCCGTTGCAGGTAACGTTGCCGAAATCCGAAAATTGCGTCTGCGATGCCGATACCTACAATCGTGACGACGGGCCATACGAACATCAGCACGACGGCGTAGACCGAGCCGAGCCATAGCCCACGGTTCCGCATCGTTAGGGTGATCGTGTGCAACACGGCGAAACCTACCAGCGCATACGTCATCATCAGACACGCGGTAACGATCTGGGCCAGGATCGCAGGCAAGCCGCCGACGAAGCACATCGCCAGCGCGACCATCATCGCAACCAGAGCCATCGGCGGAAGCGTCGTTGTCCTCATGTCGGGCCAGGGGCGCCGCAGCCGGCCAGAGGTGGCGGTGACTTTGGCCGCCAGCCACATATTGAGCGTCAGCGTCGCCATCGCAATCGTTGCGGCAGCGGCAGGGGCAATGGCCACAAACGCATCGACGACCTCCGAGGCCCGATCGCGTGACGCTGCATCTTGCACATTGGCGATGCGTACCAGACCGCGCCGCAGGGTATCCGTAATCGTCGATGCGTCGGAGCCGAGCGTAAGAAGCGCGGCGGTCGTGGTCAGCGCGGCGAAGCAGGCAATCCAGATCAGTATGCGTCCAAGTGGATACCAGTCGACCGGGTACAGAGCGGGCGGCACTGCGTCGGTGCTTTGCGGCGGCGTATCCGCGATGACCGGGCGGCCGAGCAGCACCAGATGTCCCAGCCACCACGCGGGCAGCGCGACAGTCAGCACGAAAGCTGCGGAATACGGCGGACCGAACAAGACGCCAAGGCTGGCCCCGGCGAAAGCACCGCCGATAGCTGCGCAGGTCGGACCCCATCCCATTGCCGCGACCATCAGCGGCAATGGAGCCAGATAGAACAGCAGCAGCGAGATCAGCGCGCCCGAAATGATCGACGCGAACATCAGCGCGGAGGCGCATCCGGCTGCGACCGCAATGAGGAGGTTCATAGTCATCAGCTGTCCCGCTCCTCTCGAGCGGTTAGAGGTCTCGTTCGAGCCCCAACCATCGGCCCCCGGGATAACCCGGAAGCCTTATGAAATATAACGATGATAGACGCCGGCGATACCGCCGGCGGCCGTGAATTACCGGATAACGTAAGGAAGTAGACCGAGGAAACGCGCACGCTTAACCGCGCGCGCGAGCTCACGCTGCTTCTTGGCGGATACAGCGGTGATGCGGCTCGGCACGATCTTGCCGCGCTCGGAGACGTAACGCATCAGCAGCTTGGAATCCTTGTAATCGAGTTTCGGCGCATTCGCACCCGTGAACGGGCAGGTCTTGCGGCGGCGGAAAAATGGACGGCGTGCACCAGCATCAGCCATGATTCTTACTCCTCAACCACTGCGTTGGCGTCATCGCGCGGTCTGCGCGGACCACGGTCGCCACGGAAACCGCCGCCGCGATCGTCACGCTCACGGTCGCGATCAGCCTTGCGCATCATCGCCGACGGACCTTCTTCATGTTCTTCGACCCGCACGGTGAGATAGCGGATGACGTCTTCGTGGATGCGTTCCTGGCGCTCGATCTCATTGACGATCGTGGCAGGCCCATCGATGTTGAGCAGCACGAAATGCGCTTTGCGGTTCTTCTTCATGCGATAGGTGAGCGAACGTACGCCCCAGCTCTCGGTCTTGGTGACCTTCCCGCCCAATCCCGTGATCACGCCCGTGATCTGGTTGGTCAATTCCTCGACCTGCTGGGAACTCGCATCTTGGCGCGCGAGAAAAACATGCTCATAGAGAGGCATGGATGTCCTTTCCTCAAGTTGGCGCGGACCCCGGCGGCAAGCCCTTCGAGACCTTGGGAAAGGACTCGGGATAAGCTCAGAAGGCGGAAGCACGGGACGACGGGCCGATAGGCCCTGCCGCATCAATATCGCCTGACAGGTGAAATTGCTGAGACCGTCCGTTCAGCTCCCGGCCGGGATCTGCGGATGGCGCGGGTTATACGGATATTCGGGCCGGTTGCAAGAGATAACGCCGTCGCGGCTCGCGATCCAAGCCATCAAGCACAAAGCTCAGGGACCGCCGCAAGCAGTCGATGAGCCTGGTAACCACCTGTCTTGACATCATTCGGCGCGCGGTGTCTCTCCGCCCGGGGTTTCAAGGGGCGAGCGTATGACCGCGGCATTCACCTTTCCGGGGCAGGGTTCCCAGACCGTAGGTATGGGCAAGGCGCTGGCCGAGGCTTTTCAGGTCGCAAAAGCCGTTTTTGACGAGGTCGATGCGGCCCTCGGCGAAAAGCTGACCGCCACCATCTGGGATGGGCCTGCTGAAACCCTGCAATTGACCGAGAATGCCCAGCCGGCCTTGATGGCAGTCTCTATTGCCACCCTCCGCGTACTCGAAGCCGAGGCCGGATTTTCGGTGGCAAGGGATGCCGCCTTCGTGGCCGGACATTCGCTCGGAGAATATTCCGCGCTGGCGGCCGCGGGCAGCCTGAGCATCGCGGATACAGCGCGGCTGCTGCGGACGCGCGGTCTCGCCATGCAGAAGGCGGTTCCTGTCGGTGCTGGCGCTATGGCGGCTCTATTAGGCCTTGATTATGAAGCCGCGGTCGCCGTTGCCGACGAAGCCGCGCAGGGTCAGGTCTGCCAGGCCGCGAACGACAATGGTGGCGGACAGGTTGTCGTGTCCGGCGACAAGGAGGCGGTTCATCGGGCAGTCGAGATCGCGAAGACCAAAGGCGCCAAGCGCGCGATGCTGCTGCCGGTGTCGGCGCCGTTTCATTGCAGGCTGATGCAACCCGCGGCCGATGCGATGGCGAAGGCAATAGCTGACGTGGCGATCAGCACGCCGTCGGTGCCAGTCATTTCCAACGTACTGGCCGCCCCAATCACGAACCCTGACGAAATCCGCCGGCGGCTGATCGAGCAGGTGACAGGAACCGTCCGCTGGCGCGAGTCGGTCGCCTATATGGCCGAACACGGGGTGACGCGCTTTTTCGAGATCGGAGCCGGCAAGGTTCTGAGCGGGCTCGTCAAGCGCATAGCGGATGGCGCCATCGGCGTGGCCGTGGGCGGACCGAACGATATAACGCAAGCCAGGGAAGCGCTGGCAGCCGCACGCTCGGCTTAAACAAGACAAAGGAGGAGCGATGTTCGACTTGACCGATAGGACCGCGCTTGTGACAGGCGCAACCGGCGGTATCGGCGGCGCCATTGCGAAGGCGCTCCATGCGCAAGGGGCGACGGTCGCGATTTCCGGTACTCGTCGGGAGGTGCTGGAGGCGCTGGCGGGTACGCTTGGCGAACGCGTTCATGTGCTGCCCTGCAATCTATCGGATGCGGCGGAGGTCGAAGCATTGGTGCCGGATGCCGAGAAGGCGATGGGACGCGTCGATATTCTCGTCGCCAATGCGGGCGTCACACGGGACAACCTGTTTGTGCAATTGCGCGACGAGGATTGGGATGATGTGATCAGGATCAATCTGACCGCGACATTCCGCCTGGCGCGCGCGGCGACAAAACTGATGATGCGCAAACGCTTCGGCCGCATCATCGCGATCACCTCGGTGGTCGGCGTCACCGGCAATCCGGGGCAGGGAAATTACACCGCATCGAAAGCCGGACTGATCGGCATGATCAAAACGCTAGGCGCGGAATACGCGAAGCGCGGGGTGACGGCCAATTGCATTGCACCCGGATTTATCGCAACACCGATGACCGACGCGCTGAACGAGAAGCAGCGAGAGATGATTCTGACGAAAGTCCCCGCGGCCCGTCTCGGAACGCCTGAAGATATTGCGGCAGCGGCGGTCTATCTGAGTTCGAACGAAGCAGCCTACGTGACGGGACAGACGATTCATGTCAATGGCGGAATGGCAATGATTTGAGGCGCTTTTGGCCCGTCTACCGGGGCTTGCGGTCAAGGCTTTCGATGTGTGATAACCGGACCAAGAACGGGTGGGCAAAGAACGCCATTGCAGGAATATGAAACCCTGTATATTGGCGGTGTGGCGGCTGCCGTCGTTTGCCGGTCCGCACCCGCACAAGGCGGAAAAGACCGAATCCTACACGACTGCAAATAGCGACAGGAATTAGCTAGTTTAATGCTCCACGATGGCTCGTTTGCGGTCGGGTCCAATTGAACAAGCGCGAGGTTTAATGATGAGCGAGATTGGCGAGCGGGTTAAGAAGATCGTGGTCGAGCACCTTGGCGTAGAGCCCGAGAAAGTCGTCGAGAGTGCCAGCTTCATTGACGATCTTGGCGCAGACAGTCTCGATACGGTCGAGCTCGTGATGGCCTTCGAGGAAGAATTTGGTTGTGAGATTCCCGATGACGCGGCGGAGACGATCCTGACCGTCGGCGATGCCACAAAGTTTCTCGAGAAGAACGCGAAAAGCTGACGCTCTCCCGCGGTCTTACATGAAGCCGGGCGGGTCGTGTTCGAACGGCCCACCGGCTTTTCCTTATCCTTTGTAAGGAAGCTGGAGTTTTCCAGATGAGGCGCGTCGTCGTCACCGGACTTGGCATGGTGTCGCCGCTTGGCTGCGGAGTCGAGCCGACCTGGAAGCGCATACTCGACGGCATGAGCGGCGCGAAGCAGATCGAGACGTTCGACGTTACCGACTTGCCGTGCCGAATCGCCTGCATCGTCCCACGCGGCGACGGCACTGACGGAACCTTCAATCCTGACCTGTGGATGGAGCCGAAGGACCAGCGCAAGGTCGACGATTTCATTATCTTCGCGATGAGCGCCGCCAGACAGGCGCTCGACGATGCGGATTGGCATCCTTCAACCGACGAGGATCGTTGCGCGACCGGCACCTTGATTGGTTCCGGCATTGGCGGCCTTTCGGGTATCGCCGACACTGCGGTCCTCATGAAGGAGAGGGGAGCCCGCAAGGTGTCGCCATTCTTCATTCCGGGACGCCTGATCAACCTTGCTTCGGGATACGTGTCGATCGAACACGGACTGAAGGGACCGAACCATGCTGTGGTGACAGCCTGCTCGACAGGCGCGCATGCAATCGGCGATGCGAGCCGCCTGATCGCACTCGGCGACGCCGATGTCATGGTGGCTGGCGGCGCGGAATCGCCGATCTGCCGCATCGGCATGGCAGGCTTCTGCGCCGCGCGGACGCTGTCCACCGGCTTCAACGACACGCCGCCAAAAGCATCGCGTCCTTACGACAACAATCGCGACGGCTTCGTCATGGGAGAAGGTGCTGGTGTCGTTGTGCTCGAGGAGTACGAGCATGCACGGCAGCGCGGTGCGAGAATTTATGCCGAAATTACGGGATACGGCCTGTCGGGGGATGCCTATCACATCACGTCGCCGTCCCCGGACGGCGACGGCGCGTTTCGGAGCATGACCGCTGCCATGAAGCGCGCTGGCATATTTCCATCGGATATCGACTATATCAATGCCCACGGTACCTCGACCCAGGTCGGCGATGAAATCGAACTGAAGGCGGTGGAACGATTGCTGGGTAACGCCGCATCAAGCACGTCGATGTCCTCCACAAAATCCTCTATCGGCCATCTGCTGGGTGCCGCGGGCGCAGTCGAAGCTATTTTCAGCATCCTTGCGATTCGCGACAACATCGCCCCGCCAACGATTAATCTCGATAATCCTTCGGTGGAAACAGCGATCGATCTCGTCCCACACAAGGCGCGTCAGCGGGAAATCAACGTCGTACTGTCAAATTCGTTCGGGTTCGGCGGGACCAACGCATCAATTATCATGCGGCGCCTCGCCAATTAACGTGTGATGGACGCAAATCCACTGTTTCGCCGCATTCGATGATAAATCCTAGAGACGGCCGCATGCTGTTGGCCGGGGCAGGGAATTCGCCGGCCAACATTAAACCGACAGGATTTATGTTGCATCGATGACTGAAAGGCCGCCCATCTCTCCGCGCAGTCCGCGCGCCGCGCTTGAACCCGAACAGGTACCCCCACCGCCGAAGCGTTCTGCGCGTGCGCGAAGCCCGCTGGTGGTTGCGGGCAACGCGATCATTACGGTTTTGTTGATCGGGATGCTTGGTGCCGGCGGCGTTTTTTTCTACGGCAAGCAGAAGATCGAAGCGCCGGGACCGCTACAGGACGAAAAGATCGTCAACATTCCGGCTCGCGCCGGAATGAACGACATTGCCGAAATTCTTCAGCGCGAAGGTGTGATCGACGACAATCGCTGGGCGTTTATCGGAAGTGTATTTGCGTTAAAGGCGCGCGCGGATCTGAAGCCAGGAGAGTACGCGTTCCAGAAGCAAGCCAGTCTGCGCGAAGTCATAGGCACCATTGTCGAAGGCAAGGTGGTGCAGCATCCCGTGACTATTCCAGAAGGCCTGACCTCCGAACAGATTATAGAACGGCTTTCGGAGAATGAGATTTTCTCAGGGACCGTTCGAGAGATTCCACGCGAGGGCACATTGCTGCCCGAGACGTACAAGTTTCCGCGCGGCACCAGTCGGGAGCAAGTGATCCAGCGCTTGCAGCAGGCCCAGAAGCGCGTGCTCGCAGAAATCTGGGAGCGTCGTGCCTCAGATGTGCCCGTCAAAACATCTGATCAACTCGTTACGCTGGCATCTATCATTGAAAAGGAAACAGGCAAGGCGGATGAACGCAGCCGGGTCGCGGCCGTTTTCGCCAACCGTCTGAAACAGAAAATGAAACTGCAGTCCGACCCAACGATCATTTATGGTCTGGTCGGAGGCAAGGGGACGCTGGGGCGGCCGATCAAACGCAGCGAAATTATGCAAGCGTCTCCATACAACACCTACGTGATTGAAGGGTTGCCGCCTGGACCGATCGCTAATCCCGGCCGAGCTTCGCTCGAAGCAGCGGCAAATCCGGCGCGAACCCGCGATTTATTCTTCGTTGCCGATGGAAACGGGGGGCACAGCTTCACCGAGACTTACGAGCAGCACCAGAAGAACGTCGCTCGGTTGCGAACCATGGAAAAGCAGATTCAAAACGATGCGGTCGAGCCGCTGGACGAGCCGGCGCCGGCTGTCGCGCCCGCCACACCAGAAACCGGCACCACACAGGACGAGCCTTCCCCAAAGCCGGCGGCGCCGCGGGCGCGAACCCGGCCAAACCGGTAGGGCGCTGTAGAGCCTTCGCAGCACATCATTCAGCAACAGGGATCGAATCAGACCGCATTCGGCCTGGTGCCTGATTCACTTTTTGATCGCGCATCATCTTATCCGAAACCGGTTTCCATGTTCGCGTGAAAACGCATCAACCAAAAGCGCAGAACTTCGATTCTGATTCCATCAGAAGCGGATTTCACTCGGCCACAAAATTCTCTAACGTCGGGACGATCCGTTAAACGAATCTCACATCTGGGTGCTTCGGAGAAACCACGCGATGGCGTTGTCGAGCATGACCGGCTTTGCAAGAAGCCACGGCGCCAGTGGGCCGTATGCGTTCGAATGGGAGTTAAAATCCGTGAACGCCAAAGGGTTCGACCTTCGGACGCGGCTACCGACCGGCTGGGACGATATAGAAGCGACGATAAGGAAGCGCGCAGCACAAGTGTTGTCACGCGGAACAGTCTACGCCAATCTAACGGTGAAGCGCAGCAACGCGGCTCCCCTTGTTCGCGTCAATGAACAGGTCCTGGCATCTCTCCTGAAGGTCGCGCGCGATTTGTGCGGAAAAATTGACGCGCTCGCGCCGAGCATTGATGGTTTGCTATCGATAAAGGGTGTTATGGAGGTCGTTGAACCGGAGTCCGACGATGCCGAGGAGCTCGCAGCAAAGACCGCCGTCGCTGAAACTTTCGAGCAGGCGCTGCGCAGCCTTGTTGATATGCGCGAGCGTGAAGGAGCTACGCTTGGCGGCGTACTGATGCAGCGTATGGATGAGATCGAGCGTCTCGCGCGCAGGGCAGAGGCCGCCCCTGGTCGTCAACCGGGCGCAGTGAAGGCGCGACTTGCCGAGCAGATTACCGCATTGCTCGACACATCGGACCGCTTCGATCAGGATCGACTCCATCAGGAAGCGATCTTGATCGCTACGAAGGCCGATATCCGCGAGGAATTGGATCGCATTGCCTCGCATATTTCGCAGACGCGCGAGTTGATCGGCAGGGGCGGGCCGATCGGACGAAAGCTTGATTTTCTTGCGCAGGAGTTCAACAGGGAAGTCAACACTTGCTGCTCGAAGTCGAACGATCTCGAACTGACCAATGTCGGACTTGAACTGAAAAACGCCGTCGAACAGTTTCGCGAACAGGTCCAGAATCTGGAGTGATCGATGACTGCTCACGATCGGGGTTTCGACGGAGTCGAACGGCGCGGCTTGATGTTCGTGCTATCGTCGCCTTCCGGTGCCGGAAAAACCACGCTGTCGCGGCTGCTGATCGAGCGCGTCGAGGGCTTGAGCCTGTCGGTCTCTGCGACCACGCGACCGATGCGGCCGGGTGAGGTCGATGGTCGTGACTACAAGTTCGTCGACGACGCAACCTTTGCAGCCATGGTCAAGCAAAATGATCTGCTGGAATCGGCCGTCGTGTTCGACAATCGCTACGGCACGCCGCGCGCGCCTGTGGATGCGGCACTGTCATCCGGCCGCGACGTATTGTTCGATATCGATTGGCAAGGCACGCAGCAATTGCGCGAGAAGGCACGGGCCGACGTGGTCAGCGTCTTTATTCTGCCGCCGTCCGCTACTGATCTGGAACGACGCCTGCATACCCGTGCCCAGGATGCCGATCATGTGATCCGCGAACGAATGGACCGCGCCACGCATGAGCTCAGCCACTGGGCTGAGTACGATTACATCGTCATCAACCAGAATGTCGATGAAGCGTTTACTGAGGTGCAGTCAATTTTGAAGGCTGAACGGCTCAAGCGCGAACGCCGAACCGGATTGACGGCGTTCGTACGAGAACTGCAGCGGCAACTTGAGACTTAGAGCCTTGCCTGTGATGCATCCGAAACGAGGCGCTGTGAGTTTGATTTGACGAGTTCGCTTAGAGACCTTTCATTCGCCGCTAGCGCCGCTACGTCGTTGCTCCACGTGATGCCCGAGACAGAATTTCCATGATGTCGCGAGATTGCGCCTCGATGTCCTGGCGTATGCGGAGCACGTCAGTGCGGGAGGTTTGTGCCGTATCGGGCCCCCGTCGTTTCCAGGGCGGAGGGTAGCCTTGGTCGACCAAATCCTCGATTAATCGCGAGTGACGGATTTGTAAGAGGCTGCTCAGATTCCCGAATCTGACAGCTGCAAATCCAAGAAACCCTGCTACGGCTAACGCGCCAGCGAGCCCACCCAGCAGCATAGATGACGAGTGGGACTGAATTTCAGCCTCGGGAGAGCTGACGACGGCTGAAGCAAGGCTTGGCTCGCTGTGTTCGCCGCGCGCCTGAGTATCAGACTCGATTGTTGCCGCAGAGACTGGCGGGTCGTTCGGCGTCTGCGGACCAGACGTGACTGGAGCTTGTACCGGCGGTTGCGTCGCATTGGCGACCGGCACCTCGTTGATGGCTGGATCGGGCCACTGCGTGGTAGCGGTCTGTTGCGATATATTCGTGTTTTGCGCAGGCTCGTCGGAAGAATCCCTCGTGGACGGCAGGGAGTTGGCGTCTGCTGAATCGTTCGCGCTTGTCGCGTCATCGAGCTCCGCGTGAGCATTCGTAATGGACGGCCGGAGAGGTGGTGCGGACGCCCTCATTGCCCGTTTGTCCGACGCGGGGGCAGACGGCGACGGCTTTGCTGCGGTTTCGAGCCCAGCCTTACCGTGCTGTTCGCCGAGATACCAGCAATGACGCTTAGTTCCCGGCTCGACGCGATAATGCCAGTGACCTCCGCGCGGCGTCGTCGCGCCCGGTTTTGCTAGGCAGGCATCGTCCGCGCGTGCCGAGCCCTGGACGGTGATCGCAAGCATGCCGCCCGTGAACAAAGCTACCCCAAGGGTTGAGAGACGTTTCCCCAAACGGTTTGACATGCATATCCCCGATCATGACAAGATTCACGATGCCTTTCGTTAATAATCGAGAAAGACTTGGGTCGCATTGCGCCGCAAATCCGGAATAGTCAGGGCGTAATTGAGGCTCAGCCGTTGGTGGCGCATCAAGGGTTGTGTAAGAGGCCGCTTACGACTGGAATGTTGCGCAGTTCCTTGCGATATTTCGGGACTCGTCATGCCAATTCACAGGAGCCGAAGTTGGCGACAATAGCCACAGGCGGAACGCTTGTCGCGATCCGTAATGGCCTGGTGCAAGCGAGCACCGATTTCGTGCGGCGGAATGGCAGCCGCCGGATTCTGAGTATCACGCTGGCAGCCTATGCGGCGCTGTGGATGCTGTATTTCTCGGTTTCACATGCGACCGTGGATATTCATTTTGATCTCAGCGAGGCATCGATATGGGCGCAGACGTTTGCGTTCGGCTACAAGCATCCACCGATGACGGTATGGATTTTCCATGCCTGGTTTGCGATATTTCCGCGTACGGATTGGGCGGCCCATCTTCTTGCAACCGTTAACATCACTGTAACGCTCGCCGTCACCTGGGTAATTCTACGGGATCATCTCGACAAGGAGCGGGCACTTGTCGGCGTGACCGCATTGATCCTCGTTCCGTTCTATACATTTCAAGCAGCGCGATTCAACGCGAACACAGTGATGATGCCGTTCTGGGCGGCAACCGTACTCTTCTATCTCCGAGCGCGGAGCAACAGCAGGTGGACAGACGCGGTTCTCGCGGGTGCGTTCGCCGGTCTGACCTTTCTGGGAAAATACTGGGGTGTCTATCTGATCGCAGGTATCGCTGTTGCGTCGCTGGCAGGAGACGATGTCAGGCGGTTCTGGCGGTCAGGTGCGCCATTCCTAATGGCAGCAGCCGCGCTAGCCGTGCTTGCGCCGCATATCCATTGGTTGCTTACCGAACGCGATCACGCAACCGAGCAATTTCTGACAACGAGCGTGATGGCTCCCGCGTCATTTGGCGCGGCACTGAAAACCTCCACATTTTATCTCGGTGGGATCATAGGCTATGTCGCAATACCCCTGATTTTTTTCGCCGTGCTGAAGCCGGACCGTGCGGCCTTGCGAGATACGATCTGGCCGGCCGATCCGGGGCGACGTCAGGCATTGCTGCTGCTTGTCGTCCCGCTGGTGCTGCCGGCCGTGGCCAATCTTGCATGGCCTCATCGTCTGACGCCGCTATGGACGTTTCCAAACTGGGCGTTGTTACCGGTGGTGCTGTTTGGCTCGCTGAGGCTCAACGTGACGGCAATCGCCGCGGCTCGCGCTTGTTTGACAGCGCTGTTGGTGTCGCTTTTGGCAGTCGCCGTTTCTCCACTAGAAGCTCATATGAAACTCGCGCGGCAGACGACGCAGAACGCGCATTATCGGCAAATCGCGATGGAGATTGTACATCTCGCTAAATCGCCAGCGGTGGTGATCGGTGGTAGCGAAGAGATTGTCGCCGGAGTGTTCTATTACCTGCCCAAGGCCAGGCCAATGAGCAGCGAGCCGAATGAGGTGCTTACGAAATTGTCGACTACCGCGCGGGTTCTTGTTTGCACCGAAAATGATGTGCCGTGCCGCGTCAAGGCAGACTCTCTTGCCGGGGACTCCGGCAGCGTGTCTAATGTTACATTCACCAAAACATTTCTCGGCTACTCGTCGCCACCTTTGACGTATCGAATTGTGGTTGCCGGAGCGGACCGGTCCTGATGCGGTTCAGACTGCAGTATGCGCATGGCTGAGAGCTCCCTCGCCATCGCAACGAAACCTGATATTGGAACCGTCTCCGCGCGCCGCGTGGGGTCGATGCCGGCCGCAGCCGCCAGCGACGCAGGATCAGCGGGCAACGATTTCAGGCTTTGCCGTAGCATCTTCCGGCGATGCCCGAACGCGGCGGCGGCAACTTGTTCCAGCATCCGGCGGTCGCATGGCTCGGGGCTGTCGCGTGGTATCAGCCGCACCACCGAAGACGTGACCTGGGGTTGCGGAACGAAAGCGGCGGGCGAGATGTCGAACAGAATTTTGGTCTCTGCGCGCCAGTTTGACAGCACGGCAAGGCGGCCATACGCCTCGTCGTTTTCGCGGGCAACGATCCGTTCGGCGACCTCGCGCTGAAACATCAGCACCATGGCGTCATACCATGGCGGCCAGGGCTCGATGCTGAGCCAGCGGATCAGAAGCGCGGTGGCGATGTTGTAAGGCAGGTTGGCGACGATCTTTGCGCGCATCGTGCCGAGCAGGGGTCGTGGATCGAAGCTCGTCGCGTCCGCGTTGACGATCGTGAGGCGGCCGGGATAGCGAGCCGAGATTTCTTCCAGCGCGCCAAGCGCGCGTTCGTCACGCTCGATGGCGATGACGCGCATCGCGCCGAGCGCAAGCAGCGCCCGCGTCAATCCGCCAGGACCTGGCCCAATCTCGATGACGGTCGCATCCTGGAGTGGACCGGCGGCGCGCGCGATCCGGGCCGTGAGATTCAGATCGAGTAGAAAGTTCTGTCCCAACGATTTTCGCGCCGATAACGCGTGACGTTTGATGACGTCGCGCAGCGGCGGCAGGTCATCAATCGCGCTCATGCCGAACGCGTCGACGCTGCCATCCGCGCGGCGAGGCTCAGCGCAGCGATCAGACTCGATGGATCGGCGCGTCCCGTGCCGGCGATGTCGAATGCAGTGCCGTGATCCGGCGATGTGCGGATAAACGGCAGTCCCAGCGTGACGTTGACGGCCCGATCGAAAGCCAGCGTTTTGACCGGAATCAGAGCCTGATCGTGATACATGCAAATGGCACAGTCGTAAGTCCGGCGCGCGGCCTCATGGAACATGGTGTCGGCCGGAAGCGGGCCTTTGACGTCGATTGCTTCGGCGCGCAGGATTGCGACGGCCGGTGTAACGATCGTCTGATCCTCGGTTCCGAGCGAGCCGTCCTCTCCCGCATGGGGATTCAATCCGGATACCGCGATGCGGGGGCTGGTGATTCCAAATCGCGAGCGTAGGTCTGCAACGACAATGCGAACGGTATCCACAATCATGCGGCTCGACAGCATTGTGATCGCATCGCGCAAGGGCAGGTGGATGGTGACGGGCACTACCGCAAGATCGGGCGACCACAACAGCATCACCGGCTGCGGTGCGTTGGAGTTCGTTGCCGCCAGTTCGGCGAGAAATTCGGTGTGGCCAGGATGGGCAAATCCCGCCCGGTAGAGCACGCTCTTGGCAATCGGATTGGTGACCACTGCTCCCGCATGGCCCGCTACAACATCGTTGACCGCATGACGGATTGATCCAATCGCTGCGGGGGCGCTGTTGTCGTCGGGATGACCGGGATACGCGGTTGCCGGATGCCCCGTGGCGACAATCGGAAGTGCCTCATTGAATATCTTGGAAACGTCTTTCTGGCCGACCTCCGCCAAGGAAAGATCAAGCAAGGGAAGATCAAGTCCGAGCAGCTTTGCTCGGGTCGAGATGAAGGCGCTATCGCCAAGAAGATAGAAGGGAGGAACGGCATCGCTCTTGCGGCGCAGCCAGGCCGCGATCGTGATATCCGGTCCGATGCCGGCCGGCTCGCCCAGAGTCAATGCAATCGGCTTCACCACGCGATGACTCCAGCGCGGCCTTTGATAGAATACACGCCGCCGTTCATGACATCTGCCGCATCACCCCGCTGGACACGGGAAACGTCATTTGTCGTCTTTCTCTGGCCGACTCTCACGATATTCGATCATCGCGGATCTTCGAATATCGTCCAGGTAGGACTTTGACCGCTTCTCATACTTGTCGGCAAACATTTTTTCCCGAATTTCCTTTTTCTTCGGGGTGTCCACGCTGGTTACCTTCTTTTCGCATACTGCTACCATTTCGATGCCCTGCCGCGTGATTTCTGGTGGAGTCAGATGCCCCACGGGCGTCTTATCGAGCAGATCTCGAAGCGTAGGTGGCAGATCGGCGGACGTTTTTGTGACCGGATCGCGTAGGGTGGCATTCCGCATCGCCTTGACAGTGCGAACGGCGTCCGAGCAAGACTGAATGCGCTCGCGCAAAGAATTGGCCTCATTGCGCCGCGCCTCCACCACGGGACCTGCTGCGCCACGCGGAACGATCAAGACAACGGGACGCATGTGGTATTCGACCCCCTCGATTTTCGATTTATCCTCGCCGCTATTCTTCAGCACTTCATTGACATCACGATCGCTCACAAGAAGACTTTCCTTGAAGCGGCCACGCACAAGGCTTCCCCAAACAAGATCAGCTCTCAGGCGCGCCTTGATCGTTTCCGGACGAACTCCCTGAGAGGCGATCGATTTTGTCAGCTGTTCGGGCGACATCCCCATCCGCGCGCCCATACTGGCGTATGCCTGATCAATATCCGTCGAAGTCGGGTTCACGCCGAACTTCTTGGCCTCCCTGATCTTCACCTTTTCGCCGATCAACTCTTCGATCACCTCCTGCCGGGGCGGAGATTTGTGGGTGGATATCTTAATCAGGCGGATGCGCTGCTCGATATCAAAAGTGGTGATCGGCTCGCCGTTGACCATGACCGCGACCGACTGAGCAAGCAGCGGCGAGTTCAAGCTGACGAACGAAAGAAACGCGAATAAGGCCAGACGGCTCAACGGCCGGAAGAGCAAGGTCATTTTCATGTCAGTGCGCGCTAGCAGGTCTCTTGTCGACGGGGTCTGAGTCAATCAGGCAACACAGCCTGCCTTTCAACGGGCATCACTTGTTTAGCGGATGCCAGATCCGGTCGACCCGCCGCGGGTCTGGCCCAAGGTTCTCAGTCCAAGCTGAAGCATAAAAGCATGGTTAAGCTGGGGCGGCGTTGCTCCCGCAGAGTAAATGTATGACGTCACGTAGTTGAGGCCGAGAACAAAACAATCGTCCACGTAGCCCGCGCCGACTGCATACTGGTTGATTTGATTAGCTTCGAGATCCCAGCGTGCCGCACCCTGCACAACCCAGTTGGATGCAACCTTTATGGAACCGGTGCCTAAAAGACCTCGGCGCCTTGTGAGGAACCCGAGGCTGGGCTGCTCCGCATAATCGCCGTACAAGATGCTCCCGGACCACCGGTAGAAACTGGCGCGGCCTTCGGCCTCGAAGCGCTGCACATTCAAGGTCGCCTCATCAATGCGCGCGCGGGTGCTGAACGTGAAGATGCTGTTCGGTGAATAATTGACGCTTGTGACGTAGTCGGATTGCGGGCGCTGCAAGCCGGAATTGACGCCGGTATTGGTGATATCCGCAACGGCAAACGAGTTCAGGCCGAACATCTGATAGGACTGTCCGAACAGAAAGTTGATCGCGCCGCCCTGATCGAATTGAGTCGTCGCCTGTGCGCCGAAGTTAGCGCGGCCGCCACCCTCGACACGGTCATAACCGGAGAATTTGTCCACGCTGAAGAGGTTGCTGGCGTCGAAGACCAGGCTTTGCGCATCCTCATTCGGCAGCTTGCCCGCATAGCTTTCATTCGGACGGATGATGACCTGCGCGATCGGTTCGATCGTTGTGGTGCCCCAGGGCTGAACGTTGATGAAGGGATAGCGATATTCGAGGCCCACAACGGGCATGAGGCGGAGTGCCTGCGTGGTGCCGGGCTGGATGAAATTGGACACGCCCGGCTGGTTCGAGATGTCAGCATTGATGGCGTCGGCGCGAAGCGAAGCGAACGGCGTCCAGATCTGACCAAAGGAATCGGTGAACGAAGTCCGCCACTGTGCTTGTGCGGTCAAGCGCGTATATGTTCCCGGTATACCTCGAAGCAAACAATTGGCCGGTGTTCTCGCTGCTGGGTCAGCCGACGTTGGCGCGCACACGAACGTGGTATTCGCCAGCGTCGAGATAGGATCGAACTGCGCCTGATCACGCGCAAGATTGACGAAGTTGAACTTGTAGCTGAATTCGCCGCCAATGACCGAATGGTTGATGACATTCGAATAGTCGATGACAGGCGCAACCACCGGAACCAGGCTCTGATTGCCCGAGAAGCTCAGGTAGTGAATCGCGCGGGCGTCGAAGTAGCTACGGTTACCGACGCCGGTTAGATAGAGTTGCGAGATCGCTTCGGTCGGCAGAGTCAGGAACGATTGCATCAAGTCCCTGTACTGCTTCAACCGGTAATCGGAGAAGAAGAAGTAGTCGCTTAATAGAACGCCATCCCAACCCCAGACCCATTTATCGTTCAAGGCAAACTGGCCTTTGGTATCCACACCGCCGCGGAAGTCCCGGTTGCCGGGACCAGAACCGAAGGCGTCCGGATCAAGCTGATTGATGCCATAGGCACGGATTTGATAGGCGCCGTCCATGAGACGCTGCCTGAACTCGCCTTGCATCAACACGCCTTGTCGCGTGGTGAATCGGGGAGAAATGGTCAGGTCGTAGTCCGGCGCGAGCGCGAAATAGTAGGGAACCTCGACCCCGACCCCGTAGGGAGAATAGGACGTAAAGGTGGGCACCAGGAAGCCGCTTTTGCGCTTCACAGTCGGATCTGGTGTTGAGAAGAAAGGCATATAGGCCATAGGCACGCCGTAGAATTCCAATCGGGCGTCCTCGAAGTACAACATCTTCTCGGTCTGATCGTGAATGATGCGGGCACCCTTGACCTGCCAAAGCGGGGGCTTTTTCGGATTCTCCCTGCAGGGCGCGCAGGCTGTATAGACGCCGTTCTCGAATACCGTGTAGTTGCCCTTGGTCCGATCGGCCCGCGTTGCGGCCATGCGCGTCGCATCGGCAGTGTCAACTCTCAGCGAATCGACGAATCCGTCCCGGTAGTCGTCGCTCAAATCGAGGATATTGGCGTAGGTGACCTTGCCTTCCGCATCAGTCATGCGGATGTTGCCTTCGGCATGGAGCCGCTTGGTTTTCTGGTCGTAGATGACCTTGTCCGCCTCGACGCTCGTGCCGTTGTAGAACATCTGCACATTGCCGACGGCCGACACGCGAGAATTGTTGTAGTCGTAGTCGAGCTCGGTGGCTTGAACGAGCATCTGCCCGTCATTCTGACGTGGCGGCGGCGTAGGCTTGGGCGGGCGGGGATTGTAAGTGAAGCTTTGTGCCACAGCCGGAGTAGTTGCGACGACGTCAATCACAGCGGCGGCAATCAGTCCGAGAACGGCCGCTGTCAGCGAGGCCGGAATCACGGACGCACCAGACCGACGGCGGCGCAGTGAGACGCGCCGCTCGCGAACAGGCGAGCGCTTACGGAGGGTGGCGATTGCAGCCACTATCCGTCCTCCTGATGCAGCAAGACCAAAAAGCCGGTGAGGCTGCCGACACAGACCGGCAGCCACGCCGCAGCGATTGGATTCATCAGCTCGGCCTTGCTCAAATCCTCAGTTACCTTAGACAGGACATAGAGCAGAAAGCCCGAACCCACGCCACTTAAAACCATCTTTTGCACCCCGCCGAAGCGGAAGAAGCGGAGGCTCACCGAGGCCGCCAGCATCACCATTGCAGCCAGCAAAAACGGCTGTGCGATGAGTTTGTGGTATTGCAGCCGGTATCCTGCGGTTGCAAATCCTGAGCTCTCGGACGATCTGATATAACCCGGCAGTTGCCAAAATGACACAGTTTCGGGGGTAGAGAAGCTGTTTTGGACCTGTGCCGGCGTCAGACTGGTCGGAAGGATAAAGATTTCCTGCTCGACCGGCGGATTGTCGAGCGTAAACCGGCGAACGCCTTTGAACAGCCAGCGGCCGTCTTCCAGGGCTGCTTCGCGTGCCTCGATACGTTCCTTGAATTTGGAATGGGGATCGAACGTGAACACGGTGAGCCCCGTCAAGCGCACGCCTTGCTGCTCACTGCGCGCCGCATTGATGATAGCCTGACCGTCGTCGGTCACTTGGTTGATCCAGAAACCGGACGCGTCCTGGAGACCTCCTCCGGAGACACCGCCAAACAGTTCGGCCTCCATCCGCTTGGACAATTCCCGCAGGTTGGCAGACAAAGGATTGTAGACCGTGGTGGCGAGGGCGCCGAGCACGATCGCGCACACGAGCGCCGGCGAGATGAATTGCCACGCCGAAACGCCGGCGGCGCGGGCCACCACCAGTTCAAGCTGCCGCGACAGTGCGAGATAGCACGTCATGGCGCCGATCAGGATACAGAACGGGGTCAGTTTCTCAAGGAGCTGGGGCACCCTGAAAAGCGATGTTTCCGCAACCACCAGTGCCGATGCCGACGCAAGCCCGGACGTCCTCCGGACCATTTCAATGTAATCGACAAGAACGAGGAGCAGAAAAATGCTGACGAAAACGCCGAGCGCGGCCACCATGAAGCGGCCAGCAAAATAACGACCCAACGTGTTCGTCAACATGCTCATGCGAGGGCCGGTCTCTTCCTCAGCAGGCGGAGGAGCCGCTCATTCGATCTGTTGATCGCCTCCGTTAACGCGGCGGATGGTTCGAGCACGATTCCAGCAACGATCACCCGCAAGCAGATACCAATTGCCCCGAAAAGAAGAAGGTATTGCAGGAGCGCGGCCATCGGCGATTTCACAGTCATGACCGAAAGCGCGAAGCCTGCCATACGAAGGCCGAACACCGCCGCAATTGCCGCTCCCATGGAGAAATTGCGACTCTGACGCGTGGTGCGCGGTGTTCCGAGGAATGCGAAGGTCAGCGCTGCAAAGGCAAACGGATAGATCGGGGCGGTGAATCGATCGTGAAGCTCGGCGCGGAATTGGCCGGGCATCTGCTGAACCAGCGTGTCCTTCTGATCGGGAGCAATCAACTCCCAAAGGTAACGTTCACGAATGCCATAAATAACGTCATGCCCTCGATTGGAGAATTTCGACATGTCGAACGCATAGCGGTCAAACGCGACCATGGCCGGTTCGCGCTTGCCCGTCTCGAATCTCTCCAAGTGCCCATCTTCCAGAATAAGAAACGATCCCTGGTCGTTCTTCATCACCGTTCCGTGGTCGGCGATGATACTGAGGCGCTCTTCAGGATTACGGCGATCATCAATGAAAATTCCGGCGAGCTGGCCACCAGGCTGTCGTTCCCGAATACGAATTGTCAGATTCGGATCCAGTTGCGCAAATCGGCCGGGTTGCAGAACGTTCGCCAGAACGTCGGCGGTGATCTCGGCATCCCATCGCTTCAACCGACGCATCCCATCAGGCGCAAGGTAGGCCGCGATGAACGCCACCAGCAAGGCCACAATCACCGTTGCATAGATGAACGGCCGGAAGAGCCGGAACGGCGATAGGCCGGCGGCGTTCATCACGATGATTTCCGAGTCCGTAGCAAGCTTGTGGAGGGTGTGCGAGATCGCGATCATCAGCGCAATCGGGGAGATGATCAGCACCAGCACGGGGATAGCAAGGCTGGTGATCCCAAGAAACGTCAGGATGGTCTGTCCCTGGCTTGTCATCAGGTCGATTCCGCGCAACGCCTGCGTAATCCAGATCACCCCTGTCAGGCTGACCAGGACCACCACAAACGACGCCAGCGTCGTCCGGAAAATATACTTGTCGATAGACCCCATCGGTCTGAACGATCCCCAATCTTTCAGGCAAACACATCCGGCAACGCCAGACCGCGACCGAGACGTCCCCAGCGTCCCGCCATGTTTTACCTGACTCGCCTCTCAGTACCATCCCTTTGATCTGTCAACAAAATGGCCGAGCCTTAATGTCCGTCGATTATAGTTAAAATCCGGAATATGTGACCCTGCAGCCACGGCGACAGGGGTCAATTGCGCTCAAAGCGAATTTGTAGCAACGGCGCCGAAAGCTGACACGGTGTTGAACCCTTGGCAGCGTTGCCGTTGACAGGTCATAGTCGCTAAGTCACACGCTGGCCCGATTTCGAGGCCGCACCACCCTGATCCTGGAGGTTTCCGATGCCCGACGCCGTCAAGGTGGGCTTTGTTCCTGTTTCGACCGCTTCGCGCGGGACCCTCGTAGTATTTTGCGATGATGCGCTAAAGTTCGGCCAAGCCGCGAGCAAGGCTCTCGGGTCGTCAACCGCACTTGTCAAACGGGCGGCTGCAGCCAATCAGTTCAAAGGCAAAAGCGCGACGACACTCGATATTCTCGCGCCGGAGGGGCTCAAGGCTAATCGCCTGATCGTTGTGGGTGCCGGCAAAACGTCGGCTCTCAAAAGCAGCGATTTCTTGAAATTCGGCGGTGTTCTTGCGGGAAAGATTCGTAGCGATAACGGCGGCGTCACGATCATTGCGGAGCTGCCATCCGCAATAATGGGTCCGGATCAGTCGGCGTCGCTGGCTTCCGGTATCCGGTTACGCGCTTACAAATTCGATCGTTACAAGACGCGGAAAAAGGACGGCGACGATGCGGTATTGCACGCCGATATATCGATAGCGGTCGCCGACGTCGCCGCAGCAAAGAAGGCGTTCGCGCCGGTCAATCACGTTGTCGATGGTGTCATTATCGCACGCGACCTAGTGAACGAACCGCCGAATGTACTTTATCCGGAGGAGTTCGCGCGGCGCGCAAGCCAGTTGCGCGCGATCGGGGTCGGTATCGACGTCCTTGACGTCAAGGCGATGACCAAACTTGGCATGGGGGCGTTGCTGGGTGTGGGGCAGGGATCGGCACGGCCCAGCCGGACGGTCGTCATGCGCTGGAATGGCGGCAAGAAGGGCGAACCACCCGTCGCTTTCGTCGGCAAGGGCGTTTGCTTCGACACCGGCGGAATCTCGATCAAATCCGCCAGCGGCATGGAAGACATGAAGGGTGACATGGGCGGGGCGGCCTGTGTGGTGGGGTTGATGCACGCGCTCGCCTCGCGCAAGGCGAAGGTGAATGCTGTCGGCGTCATCGGCCTTGTCGAGAACATGCCGGACGGCAACGCGCAGCGGCCCGGGGATATCGTGACGTCAATGTCAGGGCAGACCATCGAAATCATCAACACCGACGCCGAGGGCAGGCTGGTCCTTGCAGACGTGCTCTGGTACGTCGTCCGCAAGTTCAAGCCGAAGGTGATGGTTGATCTCGCTACGCTCACCGGCGCGATCATGGTGGCGCTCGGCACCGCCCACGCCGGCATGTTCTCCAACAATGACGAACTGTCGGAGCGACTGACGAAAGCAGGCTTGGAGACCGGTGAGCGGGTCTGGCGGATGCCCCTTGCGCCTGAATACGACAAGCTGATCGACTCGCAGTTCGCTGACATGAAAAACACCGGCGGCCGCTATGGCGGCTCGATCACGGCTGCTCAATTTTTGCAACGGTTCATCGACGATACGCCGTGGGCGCATCTCGACATCGCGGGAACGGCGATGGGCGCTCCCAAATCCGACATCAATCAGAGTTGGGGATCCGGATTCGGCGTGCGGTTGCTGGATCGCCTCGTCGCGGAGCATTACGAAACGCAGCGATGACGGAAGTTCTGTTCTACCATTTGCAGAACATGTCGCTTGAAAAAGTTCTGCCACCGCTGCTCGAGAAAACCTTCGAACGCGGATGGCGCGCCGTCGTACATACAACATCAGAGGAGCGCGCCGATGCGCTCGATGCGCATCTATGGTCCTATCGTGACGATTCTTTCCTGCCGCATGCGACGTGGCGGATCGAGGACGCCAGCGAACAGCCGATTATCCTGACAGTCGACGGCCGAAATCCCAACCGGGCCACCGTCAGATTTCTAATCGACAGTGCTCCACTTCCGGACAGTCCTGATACCTACGAACGGCTGGTGCTGATCTTCGACGGCGACGATAGTGGCGCGCTAGATGCCGCGAGGACCGTCTGGACAGAGTGCAAGTCACGAGGGTTTGAGGCGACCTACTGGCAGCCTGACGAAACTGGACGCTGGCAGCGTCGCAAGTAGCCAGATAGAGCGGTTGTAATTTGATGATACTTGAAGCTTTCTGCTCAGACACTAAGGTCCAGCCATGGTCACGCCGCAAATAGGTGGTGGGACAGGTTTTCTACGATCCGTCGGGATAAAATTCGTCGTGAGACAGCCCAGATTTCGCCGAAGGGCCTTGATGTCGCTCCTTCTGATGGCGCCGCTTGTATCGGGCTGCGGCAGCGCATCGGATATTTTGTCGTCAGATCTGCTGTCGAAGGATGCGGACTGGTTTTCGCGATCCGGCAGGGTGTTCGTCAAAAACGTTTCGATTGAAACACCGCCGCTCACGCCGGACAAGCCGGTCGCGCCGGACGACCTCATCAGTGCGGACGGTCTTTGTACGGGGATGGCGCCGCCGATCGGCGCAGGGGGTGCACCCTCCGACAACGCTACCGCTGCTCCGCCAACTGCAACGGGTACCGTGGCGTTAGGTCATACCGAATGCGACGTGACGCGCGGCATTGGCGTCGCACCAGACCATGTCAGTCTCTCCAACAATCCGGGGGGAGATCGTGTTGCAGTCTTGACGTTCCTGAGGGGACCACGCGCCGGAACTTATACATTTTCGGCGGGACGTCTGTCCTCGATCGAGCGGGCGCCTGAACTAGCAGCACCTCAGAAGCCGGAGCGGCGAACGAAAAAACGGTAGGAGCGTGAGCTGGAGCTCCGCTTCTGAAAGGATCGAAATCCTTGCTCTATGATTTTGATTTAACGCGTTTTCTTCACGCAAAGCAGCATCCGCTGCGCTTGAGAATACTAAAGTTTTTCAGCAACGGTTTCCGTCAGCTTGGGGCGTTATCGTAGGACGAGCTGGCCTCCAGCCATTCCTCCTCGGCGCGCTGCAGGGCGTCGACCGCGCTGGCCCGTGCCTTTGTGAGTTGCGCCGCCTGTTTAGGCTCCCGCTTGAACAGATCCGGCAACGCAAGGGCGACGTCGATTTTTTCGATGATGCTGGTGATTCGCTCGATCTCGGCCTCGGCGGCCGTAATCTTCTGTTTGAGCGGCGCGCGCCGTTCGATCCTCTCTCGCCGCGGCTTGTCACGGCCGTCGTCGCGCTCGCCAGACGACCCGCGGTCGCGACCGTTTGTGCGGAGGCCGCGTGCCGACAAAACCGCGCGGCGGTAATCGTCGAGGTCACCGTCGTAAGGAGTAACGGCGCGGTCTGCAACAACCCACAGCCGGTCGGCGCAGGCCTCAATCAGATAGCGGTCATGCGAGACCATAATGACAGCACCGGGATATTCGTTGATTGCTTCGGCAAGCGCGGCTCGGCTGTCGATATCGAGATGGTTGGTCGGCTCGTCAAGAATGATCATGTTGGGGGCGAAGAACGTCGCAAGCCCGAGTAAAAGGCGCGCCTTTTCGCCACCCGAAAGGCTTCGAACAAGGGTGTCGCCCGCCTTGCCTGAAAAGCCGATGCCTCCCACGCGAGCGCGAATTTTTGTTTCGGGGGCATCTGACATCAGTCGCCGCACATGATCGTAGGGCGAGCCGTCGAGGTTCAGTTCGTCGGTCTGATGCTGGGCGAAATAGCCGATCGATAGCTTGTCGGCGCGCACCACTTTGCCAGCGAACGGTTGCAGCTTGCCGGCGAGCAGTTTGACGAGGGTGGACTTGCCGTTGCCGTTGGCGCCGAGCAGGGCGATACGATCGTCCTCGTCGATCCGCAAGGTTACGCGCTTGAGGACTGGCGATTCCCGATCGTAACCTACGACTGCCTCGTCAACGGCAATGATCGGCGGCGACAACAGCTTGTCCGGCACGGGAAACGAAATCTCGCGCACGTCTTGTGTCACCAGCGCCGTCACGGGCTTCATGCGCTCGAGCATCTTCACGCGCGACTGCGCCTGGCGTGCCTTCGAGGCCTTGGCCTTGAAGCGATCGACGAAATCTTGAAGCCGCTTGCGTTCGTCGGCCTGCCGCCTGGCGTGCTTGGCATCGAGCATCTCGCGGGCAGCACGCTGGTCCTCGAACGAGGAGTAGGTGCCCTTGTAGAGGGTGAGCTTGCCGCGATCGAGGTGCAGGATCTGATCGACGGATGTGTCGAGCAGGTCGCGGTCGTGGCTGATGATGATGACCGTGCGCGGGTAGTGCGCGAGGTGATCTTCCAGCCAGAGCGTTCCTTCGAGATCGAGGTAATTGGTCGGCTCATCCAACAGCAACAAATCGGGTGCAGCAAAGAGGGTTGCCGCGAGCGCGACGCGCATACGCCAGCCGCCAGAGAATTCCGAACAGGGGCGGGCTTGGTCCGCCGTTGAAAATCCGAGACCGCTCAGGATCGACGCCGCGCGTGCGGGTGCGGAATGGGCGTCGATATCGACGAGACGCGTCTGGATGTCGGCGATGCGGTGCGGATCGCGAGCAATTTCGGCTTCATGCAGCAGCGCGTGGCGTTCGATGTCGGCCTTCAGCACCACCTCGATCAGGCTTTCAGGGCCGTCGGGAGCTTCTTGTGCGAGGCTACCGACGCGCCAGCGCGGCGGAACGGCAATGGTCCCCGTTTCCGTCGGCAGCTCACCGCGTATGGCATGGAACAGCGTCGATTTTCCGACGCCGTTACGCCCGACGAAGCCGACACGAGCGCCGGGCACGATCTGAACAGAGCTATGGTCGATCAGCAGCCGTCCGGCGATGCGGATCGAAATATCGGTGATGGACAGCATGGTTGTTTTTCACCGCTGCGCCGGCCAAACGCAACTCGTTTGTGGTCGTTCGGGAGCAAATACGGCGAAGGCTTCAACCGAAACGAGACCAGCGCAAGGAGGTCAGCCGTGGCCGTCCTGCGCGCTCAGCTGCTGCAACAGCACCTGAAGCCGGAAAGGTAGTTCCGGCTCTTCCGGCCGCAGGTCGGTTCGCAGCCGCTCGCCGATCGCTTTCGCGACCTCTTTGCTGGTCTGCGGATCAATCCGATCGGCGCTTTCAGCGATTCGGTCGGGCATTGTCGTTCAGTGTCCCTGCGGTGCGCTAGAGAATTAAGCCCCGAAGCGGCAAATTGTTTCGGGGATATGGCCTATCGCATGCAGTATCTGCAAGCTCGAGGATAACAGCCGATGTGGAAATCAAACGTTTGGACGGGCCAAGGTCTCGGAAATCGGAGGCCGGGCCGGCCCCGCGTACACAAAACCGGGGCCGAGCAAGTCGTTATTCTTGGCTAGCCATTGTTCAAGCGCGTGCCCGCTCGCAGAAATTTCTGAGGATCGACAGCTTCCCCGTCGATCCTTGTTTCGTAGTGCAGGTGCGGACCCGTCGAACGGCCCGTCGATCCGACCTCCCCGATGACCTGTCCGGCCTTGACGGTTTGGCCGATCTTCACATCGATTTCCGAAAGGTGACCGTAGCGGGTCGACAAGCCATTGCCATGATCCACCTCGACCATCCGGCCATAGCCACCCGTCCAGTTCGCGGCGATGACCTTTCCGTTCGCCGTCGTCCGCACGGGGTTTCCCGCCGTAGCGCGAAAATCGAGCCCGGTGTGCATTGCCGGTCGCCCAACGAACGGATCGACGCGAACGCCGAAACCGGACGTGAATTCAAGCTCTCCCACGACCGGCTTGCGATAGGGAACGAGGGCGAGCGCGCGATCCAGCCGGTCGATCTGCGCACGCGTCAGGTTGACGCGGTAAAGCTGACGCTCGAACGGATCAGAATCGGATCGCAGCTTGACAGGCACATAGGGCCCACCCGTGCCGGGATACAGCGTGGCGGTCGCCATCTTCGCCACGCTCAGTCCAAGATCGGAGAAAACTCCACGCATCCGGTGCAGGCGGGAATCCATACCATCCGCGATCAAACTCAACTCGGCGATCTGACGACTCTCGACCCGATCGAGCGAGGATTTCAACTGCAAGAGCCTGTTGTCCTCGCCGGTGACGTTCATGAGCGGGACCGGTTTCGGACGGGCATTGGCCGGCTGGCGAAAGTCAAGGGGCGCGCCTCGATCGGGTAGCGCCTCGGAAGCAGTCGTATCGTTGATCGGCGAGGGCTTTTCAGACCGCGATGAGCCTGCGTCAGCGTCGTTTCCCGCCTTCCGGGCCGACCCTTTGATTGACCCCGTTACTGGAACCTCAGATATCGCACTCAGGGCACCTGCGCGAGATTCAAGCACCGTCTGACGGCGCATGATCTCGTCAAGCTTTCTCTCGAACTGTTCCTGATCGATCAATTGACGGCTGGTGGTACGATCGACCCGCGAGCGCAATTCAGCAATGCGATCTTCGTAGGCATATTGCATGTCTGCCTGCCGCGCGATGAGCCGCGTCAGCACGTCATCGCGGAAGGCGAAATAGGTCGCAGTCGCAGCCGACCAGATCCCGAGCAGCGTGACGGCTCCGACCGCAATCCAGAACACGACCGGGCCAAACCGAACCTGTCTGCTGCCATGGGCAAAGGTGTACCCGCTCCGCTTTTCCCTCATTCCCGGCGACGAGCTAGCCGCTGCCGCGTAGCGCGAAGGGTGTCGATCATGATCGTGAGTGCGATGCGGCGGATACTCGGCACACTGACTGGAACGGTACGGCATCGATACTCCTGTGCCGACCTGAAACAGGCTTCAGGCGGCTCAACTTCGATGCTGATTTGAACCTTTCATGGTTAATTTTCGGAAAATGGCGGTGCGCTTTTACAGTTCTCGCGCTGCCGCGAGCACCTCGTCCGCGTGACCTTCGACCCTGACGCGGCGCCAGATACGAGCGACCCGCCCGGCTTCGTCCACCAGCACGGTTGTACGAAGAACGCCGACGAAAGTCTTGCCATACATGGATTTTTCGCCCCAGGCGTTATACGCTTTCAACATGTCGTGCTTTTCGTCCGAAACAAGAGGAGTGGACAGCTTGTGCTTGTTTCGAAACGATTCCTGAGCCTTTATGGAGTCGGATGACACGCCCATCACAGTCGTTCCACTGGCCGCGAACTCTTTTGCCAGCCGGGTGAAATCCATAGCCTCCCTGATGCAGCCCGGGGTGCCTGCGCGCGGATAGAAGAAGATCACGAGCTTCGTTCCGGCAAAATCGGCAAGCGAAACGCGGGTGCCGTCTTCCCTCGGGAGGTTGAATGGCGGCGCCGGAGAGCCTTCCGCAAGCTCATCTGCTTGTGAGAAGGGCGAAGTCAGGCGTGATTTGGGCTTTCCGCTCGCTGTCATATCGACGTTGCGAGCCGGTTTTATGCGGTTGACCGTCGCAGCCCGGGCAGCCCCAGAACTGTCCGACTTGGAGGATTTCTTGCGTATCTTCTTGGACATACGCCTTCCTTTCGTCGCTTTCCAACGCTCAGTATCCGTTCAACTGCGGCAGGTGCCGAAGGCGAATCGGTCAGACCGCCGCCGCTGTGCATGACTGCCGACCGCGGGTTCGGTTACAAGGAATTCGACGAGTTGTCCGCCCCACATTCTGTTCAAGTGGGCACCAGGAGCCGGATGACGCGTAACACGCCAAATCGGGGATTAGCCGAAGGGCCATCACAGGAACGTTCGCCCGGAAGCGGCGCGCGGACCGATAAGGGCGAAAGCTCCGGACCAAGCGGGCACTGAGAGGCAATGGCTAAAAAGACGCCGATACGAAATCCGAAATTGCACGGCGATCATCAGGTCTCGCAAGGAGAGGGTGCCGGCTGGGACGAGGACGACGACGACGAATTCCAAGATCGTCGCATACGTCGATTGCTGTCACGGTCGGATTCCAGATTCCACAGGGTCGGCGACCGATGCGTGAAATTCAGAAACTGGCTGGCGGGAGAACGCTGGGTCAGACGGCTCGCGATCACCGGCTTGGTCCTGACGGTCATCTTCGCGGGCGGGTTCGGTGCGCTCTGGTGGCGCCTCGGCGCTGGTCCCGTCAATCTCGACATGATGACGCCTTGGCTTGTCGCTGCGATCGAGGAAAACATTGGTCACGACAACACGGTGGAAATTGGCGGCACGCAAATCGAGCGGGCCGGCAGAATTCGTATCGCGGTTCGTATTCGTGACGTCGTCGTCCGTGACCGCGATCATGTCATCGTCGCAAGCGCACCCAAGGCCGAGGTTAGACTGTCCGGTATAGCGCTGTTGACCGGCCGGCTACGTGCCGAAAGTCTCAATCTGGTCGACGCCGAACTTGCGGTTAGAATTACGTCGGACGGCCAAGTCACTGTTTCGACAGGTGATAACGCTAAGCCGCTTGCCACGGGCGTCGCGCCAACGCGACGATCTGACTTGCCATCGACAGCCGTATCCTCCGAAACATCGTTGCCGACACAAGGATCGCAACAATTCCCCGACGCCCCGACCGCAGTGCCGGCGATTTCAGAAGACGGCGGCAACGCGAGCACCTTGTTGGCGGGGTTGGAATGGCTCGACGGCCTCGGCGTAAGGGGGCTTGATGGCCAAAATCTCAACGAGATCGGTCTAAAGAACGGGAGACTGGTGGTTGATGACCAGCAGCGCGGCAACCGTTGGAGTTTTAGCAACATCAGCCTGACCCTTCGCAGGCCGGGCACGGGCGGCGTCGCATTCACTGTCAGCGAAGGCGGCAGCAAGGGGTGGTCGCTTCACGTCACGGTCGGACCGCCCGCGAATGGTGTTCGTCCCATTGATCTCCAAGCCGCTGGCATTCCAGCAAAGAACATTTTGCTGGCTCTTCGCATCAAGGACCTCACTTACAGCGCCGACATGCCGCTCAGCGGCGAACTGAAGGGCGAGATTGGTCGCGACGGCTTGCCCACGTATCTGCGTGGCAGTCTTGTCGCCGGCAAAGGCACGATCATCGACTCCGACACACCGGATTATCCCATGGCGATCGACGAGATCGAAATGAACATGGAATGGGATTCGGGACGGCGTGTCCTGGTGGCACCGTTCAAGATGGTGTCCGGCGAAAATAGAATTACGCTGCTCGCCCGCCTCCAGCCTCCGAATGGCAATATTCCGGACTGGCAGATGGGTTTGAGCGGCGGCACAATCGTGCTCGCCGGCTTCGATGGCGAAGCGCCTCTGATCCTCAATCGCATTGCGATCAACCTGCGTTTCGACACAGAACACAAGCAGGTCATTCTGACTCAAGCCGATATCAGCAACGGCGAAATCGGCGTTGCAGGCACCGGCAGCATCGACTATTCGGGCGCACCAAGCCTGAAGCTGGGCTTTGCCGGGACGCCGATGTCCGCCGCCGCCCTCAAGAGTATGTGGCCGGCTTTGATTGTGCCGGAGTTGCGCGAATGGGTCATTGGGCGAATTGATCGAGGCTCTCTCCAGCGCATTGAAATCGGCGTGAATTCGCCGCTCCACAACCTGTCGCGACGCGGGCCGCCGATGCTGGATGACGGGCTTTCGGTTGACATCGTTGCTCGCAATGTGACCCTGCATCCCGTTGATGAAATGCCCTCGGTCCATGACGCCGACTTAAAGGCGCGGGTGACAGGAAGAACAGCGACGGTAACAATCTCCCAGGCCGCCGCCGATACTCCGTCCGGCCGAAAGCTCAACATTTCCGACGTCGTTTTCGAGGTGCCGGATTTGGCACCCAAACCCGCTCTGGCAAGAGTGAAATTCAGGATCGATGCTCCGGTCCCCGCAGCCGCCGAAATTCTTGTCTCGGACCGCCTCCGCGAATTCACCGATAATTTAATCGATCCGAATTCCAGCAAGGGGACGGTTGCGGCACAGATCGGTTTGGGCCTGCCGCTCACGCGAAAGATCACAAAGGAGGACACGACCTATTCCATCACCGCGGATCTCACGGGTTTTGCCGCCGACAAGCTAGTCATGAATCAGAAGCTTGAAGCGAGCGCGTTAAAGGTAGCCGCCAACAACGAGGGGTATCAGGTCAAGGGCGACGTCAAGATCAACGGCCAGCCTGCTTCGCTGGACTACCGCAAGCCAGCCGCGGGCGATGCAGACATCAAATTGCAGACCACGCTGGATGATGCGAGCCGCGCAAAACTCGGAGTCGATCTCGGCGCAGGAGCGACCGGTTCGATTCCTATCAAGCTGGTCGGGAAGGTTAGCCGCGACAGGGACAGCAAATTCGCCATCGATGCCGATCTCACATCCTTGAAGCTCGACAACGTTCTGCCCGGCTGGGTCAAGCTACCGGGAAAGTCAGGGCACGCGACGTTTAATGTCGTGCATAAAGCGCAATCCACGCGTCTGGAGGACATCGTTATCGACGGCAGCGGCGTCATGATAAAGGGATCGCTGGAGGTCGATCAAAACGGCGATCTGTTGAATGTGAACTTCCCGGTTTACGCACCGTCAGAAGGTGACAGGGCTACCCTGAAGGTGGAGCGAAACTCTGACGGCGTGATGAAGGTCGTCATGCGCGGCGACGTGTTCGACGGCCGCGGCTTTCTCAAATCGACGATCTCGGGAAAGCAGGCCGACGCCAAAAGCAAGTCCAAGAACGTCGATTTCGACATCGACCTGAAGATCGGCGCCGTCGCCGGGTTTTACGGCGAAGCCATTCGCAGCGCGGACGTGAAGATGGCCCGGCGTAATGGATCGGTCCGCAGCCTCACCATGAGTGGCAAGATCGGACGTAATACATCCCTCTCGGGCGATCTGCGTGGGCGTCCGCAGGGCCGCGACGTCATTTTGATCGAGACCAACGACGCGGGCGCGTTCTTCCGTTTTACCGATATCTACGGAAAAATGTTTGGCGGTCAGCTCGCGCTGGCCATGGATCCGCCGACCGCCGAGTCGCGCGCCAAGCAGGGGCTGATCAACGTCCGCGATTTTACGATCAAGGGCGAAACGGCTCTGGATAGCGCTGCGGCGAGTGGCCCTCGGACCGCTCAGAACGGCATTTCATTTTCGCGTCTGCGCGCGGAATTCACCCGGCAGAACGGACAGCTCACGGTCCGCGACGGTGTCGTCAAGGGGCCGACGATCGGCGCGACCATCGAAGGCCAGATCGACTATCCTGCCAACGAAGTTCGCATGAGCGGCACGTTCGTCCCGATGTACGGGCTCAATAACATCTTTGGACAGCTTCCGGTCGTCGGGCTGATCCTTGGCGGCGGTAGCGACGAGGGATTGATCGGCGTGACCTATGAGGTGGTGGGAACCCCGGGGCAACCGCAACTGCGCGTCAACCCGATCTCTGCCATGGCGCCCGGACTGGTGCGCAAGATTTTTGAATTCCAGACCGGAAGAACAGCTAATCAGATCGAGTTTCCGTCACCGACCGACAACTGAACACTCGCCAAATCGCTGCTTGAACGCAGGTGCAACGAAAACCGGAATCAATTCGTACCTCCGGCGCGTGCTATGCAGGCCGCAACAGCACGTGGCGTTTCTTGCCCATTGAGAGCTTGATCACGCCTTCGGGCGTGAGGTGGTCCGGTGTCAGCATCATCTTTTCATCGGCGACGGCGACATCATTAACGCGAAGGCCGCCGCCCTTGATCTGGCGGCGCGCTTCGCCGTTCGAGGCGACGAGACCCGCCTTTACGAACAGCGCGAGCACGCCTGCGCCGCTTGCAAGCTCGCTCCGCGGAATATCCAGCGTGGGAAGGCTCTCGGCGATCGCGCCTTGCTCGAAGGTCGTACGCGCAGTGTCGGCGGCCTTTTCGGCTTCGGCGCGGCCGTGCAGAAGCGCGGTCGCCTCGGTCGCCAGCACCTTTTTGGCTTCGTTAATCTCGGCGTCCCGCAACGCAGCCAGTTTTGTGATCTCGCTCATTGGCAGGATCGTGAACAGTTTCAAGAATTTGACGACGTCGGCGTCCTCGACGTTGCGCCAGTATTGCCAGAAATCGTAGGGGCTGAAGGCGTCCGCATTGAGCCAGACGGCGCCTTGCGCGGTCTTTCCCATCTTCGCGCCCGATGCCGTCGTCAAAAGCGGCGTCGTCAGCGCGAACAACTGAGGCGTTCCCATGCGGCGGCCGAGATCGACGCCATTGACGATATTGCCCCACTGATCCGAGCCGCCCATCTGCAGCCGGCAGCCGGCCCGGCGCGACAGCTCGACGAAGTCATAAGCCTGGCAGATCATGTAGTTGAATTCGATGAAGCTCATCTCCTGTTCGCGCTCAAGGCGGAGGCGAACGGAGTCCATCGTCAGCATGCGATTGACCGAGAAATGCCGACCGATGTCACGCAACATCTCGATCCAGTTGAGCTTGGTCAGCCACTCGGCGTTGTCCAGCATCACCGCGTCGCTCGCGCCCGAACCGTAACGCAGCACCTTGGCGAATACGCCGCGAATGCTAGCCTTGTTGGACTCGATTTCCTCTACGCTGCGGATCGCGCGCGATTCATCCTTGCCGGAGGGATCGCCGACCATGGTGGTTCCGCCACCCATTAGCGTGATCGGTTTGTTGCCGCTCTGCTGGAGCCAGTAGAGCATCATCATGGTCAGGTAGTTGCCGATGTGCAGCGACGGCGCGGTGCAATCGTAGCCGACGTAAGCCGTTGCCTCGCCTTTTGCGACCAACGTATCAAGACCCTCGAGGTCGGAGCACTGATGAACGAAGCCTCGTTCCTGAAGGATGTTGAGAAAATCGGACTTGAAGGCGGCCATGGCTATAGGACCCCGATCGTTCTTGTTAGGCTCTGTCGCAAACTCGATTCCGGTGGATCATGGCCGGACACCGCCACCAAGCTTCGCTGTGTGCCATTATAAGAAGTGTGCGTTCGGCACAAGCCGGCCCGCAGAAGGCAACTGGAGACCGCAAGGCGATGATGACGGCGATCGGTCTGATGAGCGGCACCTCTCTGGACGGCATCGATGTCGCCTTGATCGAAACCGACGGTGAGCGAGTAGCCGCGTTCGGGCCGACCGGTTATCGTCCCTACACGGATTTCGAGCGAGGTTTGTTGCGTGAGGCGCTCGCGGAGGCTGTCAGTTTGTCGCGGCGCGACGCGCGGCCGGGAGCGATCGGCGAAGCCGAGCGCGCCGTGACCTTGGCGCACGCCGAAGCCGTTGCAGCGTTCATCGCGCAAAACCGCATTGCGTGGGAGGATATCGATATCGTCGGCTTCCACGGTCAAACCGTGCTGCATCGGCCCGCTGAGCGGCTGACCGTGCAGATCGGTGACGCGGCGGCTTTGGCGAAAGCGATCCGCGTTCCGGTAATGCACGATTTTCGCGCGGCCGACGTAGCCGCCGGCGGCCAGGGCGCGCCATTCGTCCCTGCCTATCATCGAGCGCTGGCGGAATCGCTCAGTTGCGAGGGGCCGATCTGCGTGGTCAATATCGGTGGCGTTTCCAACATCACCTATATCGACGGCGCCGATACATTGATCGCCTGCGATACCGGACCGGGCAACGCGTTGCTCGACGATTTCATGCTCCGCGTGACAGGCCAGCCGTTCGACCGCGACGGCCGGCTGGCGGTAGAGGGCCATCCCGACGCGGACTGGATCGCGCGCGCCTTGAAGCACCCGTTCTTCACGCTGCCCCCGCCCAAATCTCTCGACCGCAACGATTTCGCTTCGCTCGTTCTGCACGACATGATGCCGACCGATGGTGCCGCAACCCTGACGGCCTTCACCACAGCAGCCATAGCGCGGATTATTCCGCTGCTGCCGAAGATGCCAGAAAAGTGGATCGTCGCTGGCGGCGGCGCCCGCAATCCGATCATGCTTGAGATGCTGCGGGAAAGAGTTGCGCCCGCAACGGTCGAGCCCGCAGATGCGTTCGGTTGGTCGATTGATGCGATGGAGGCGCAAGCCTTCGGCTATCTCGCGGCGAGAGGCCTCAAAGGCTTGCCGTTGAGCTATCCGGCGACTACCGGGGTGCCGGTGCCGATGACCGGCGGCGTGATCGTGCGACCCTGAGCCATCGCCTACCGGTGTGAGTCCGAGGCGGGGCCAACAAGCAATTGCTGCGCAGAAGTGGGATCGTAACGAGGATGGGCCTTGCAAGGGGGCCGGCTTCGCAGCGATGAGCTATCGGATGTTGGCGAGTCTCATATCGAGATAGCTGGTAACCGTCTCCATCAACGGCTCCATCCTGTCCTCGAAGAAATGGTTCGCACCTGGAATGGTTTGCTGATCGATCACGATGCCCTTCTGGGTCTTCAATTTCTCGACCAGCGTCGTGACATCCTTGGCGGGCGCGACGATATCCTTCTCGCCATGGACGATGAGGCCCGACGATGGGCAGGGCGCCAGAAACGAGAAATCGTAACGGTTAGGCTCAGGTGCGATCGAGATGAAGCCTTCCACCTCGGGCCGGCGCATCAGCAACTGCATTCCGATCCAGGCGCCAAAGGAAAACCCGGCCACCCAACAGGCCCGCGCCTCCGGGTTGATGGTCTGCGCCCAGTCGAGTGCCGCCGCGGCGTCCGACAATTCGCCGGTGCCGTGGTCGAACGAGCCCTGGCTACGGCCGACGCCACGAAAATTGAAACGCAGCACAGAAAAACCCCTCGCCACGAAAGCATAGTAGACTTGATAGACGATCGGATGATTCATGCTGCCACGAAACTGGGGGTGTGGATGCAAGACCATCGCTATCGGAGCATTTTTCTGCTTCGCCGGGTGATAGCGACCTTCGAGACGGCCGGCAGGACCGGTAAAAATGACTTCAGGCATCGGAATCCTTGGCAAATCGGCCGCCCACGGGCTGGTTCGGTTCGTAGCCTGACGACGAGGCAACAGGCCCACCGCACGGCGGTGCAGAAAGTGGCCAGTGAACACCGCCGCGTTCTAGCATAGGGCGAGGGGCGAAAAGCAAGCATCTTGCGCGGCTATGTCCGCATTCGCCGAAAATGTCGTATGGTCGCAACCACATGCACGAACGAACTTATCTTGACTGGAACGCAACCGCGCCGCTTCGGCGCGAGGCACGCGACGCAATGGCCGCGGCGTGGGACCTCTTCGGCAATCCTTCATCCGTTCACGCGGAAGGCAGACGAGCGCGAGGGCTAGTAGAAGATGCGCGGGTTAGGGTCGCGGATGCAGTAGGAGGCCGACCCCACAACGTCATCTTTACGTCAGGCGGGACAGAAGCCAACATCTTGGCGTTAACGCCCAGCAGCGGCAAACAGAAACAAAACATTGATAATATTATCATTTCATCTATAGAACACGCCTCGGTCCTAGCAGGGGGCCGGTTTGCGCCGGATCGGGTTGCGCGTCTGCCAGTCCATCGCTCGGGATTGGTGGATCTCCACGCCTTGCGAACATTGCTCGCGCAGGGGCCGTCGGCGCTGGTCTCGATCATGTTGGCCAATAACGAAACCGGCGCCATTCAGCCAGTCGCCGAAGCCGCTCATCTGGTCCACGAAGCAGGTGGTATGCTGCACGTTGATGCGGTTCAGGCTATCGGAAAAATTCATATTGATATCAAAGAATTGAATATCGATCTTCTATCAATTTCTGCGCACAAAATCGGTGGTCCCAAAGGGATGGGCGCATTGGTTCTCGCGGAGAACCAGATCCGTCCGAGTGCGTTGATAAAAGGAGGCGGCCAGGAGCAGGGTGGCCGTGCCGGGACCGAGAATGTGGCCGGCATCGTAGGCTTCGGGGCCGCTGTGATGGCGGCGGAAACAGGCCGCACTACAGACATGGCCCGAGTTCAAACGCTGCGCAACCGGCTTGAGAACGGCTTGAGGCAAACGCCAGGCAGCGTGATCTTCTCGCAGGAGATCGAGCGCCTGCCGAATACGACACTTTTCGGAGTTCCTACCTTGAAAGCGGAGACGGCCGTGATCAGATTTGACCTTGAGGGGGTGGCCGTCTCATCAGGTTCCGCATGCTCGTCAGGCAAAGTGCAGCCGTCGCATGTGCTGAAAGCAATGGGGTACGGCCCGGAAATGACCCGGAGCGCACTACGGTTCTCTCTGGGTTGGGAGACCACGGAGGCAGACGTCGATCGGGCTATTAAGACTTGGCGAAAGCTTTCAGGTGCACTACTAAGGAGAGACGAAACAGGGCTTGAACCATTCTAAGACGGTTTCTTCCTTAGAATCGCAGCAAGCCACCAAGAATTCAATCCACCGTGGTCCTTGAAACCGCGAGCGGAGGTAGGAATGGCAGCCGTACAAGAGACGGTCGATCGGGTTCGCCAGATCGACGTCGATCAATACCGGTATGGATTCGAGACGATCATCGAGTCCGAGAAGGCCCCTAAGGGACTGTCCGAAGACACCATCCGGTTTATTTCCGCAAAGAAAAACGAGCCCGAATGGATGCTGGAGTGGAGGCTTGAGGCCTACCGCCGCTGGCTCACCATGCAGGAGCCGACCTGGGCGCGGGTGGACTACCCGAAGATCGATTATCAGGATCTTTATTATTATTCCGCGCCGAAGCCGAAGAAAGAGATCGCCTCGCTCGACGAGATCGATCCGGAGATCCTGAAGACCTACGAGAAGCTTGGCATTCCCTTGCGCGAGGTCGAGGCGCTGGAAGGCGTTGTTCGCCCCGAGGGTGAGCGGAAAGTCGCGGTCGATGCCGTGTTCGACTCGGTCTCGGTGGCGACCACCTTCCAGGAGGAACTGAAGAAAGCCGGCGTGATCTTCATGCCGATCTCGCATGCTATTCAGCAGCATCCGGAATTGGTGAAGCAGTATCTCGGCAGCGTGGTGCCGACCTCCGACAATTTCTTCGCGACGCTGAATTCGGCGGTGTTTTCCGACGGCTCGTTCGTCTACATCCCGCCGGGCGTTCGTTGTCCGATGGAGCTGTCGACCTACTTCCGCATTAACGAGCGCAACACCGGCCAATTCGAGCGTACGCTTATCATCGCCGACAAGGGGGCCTATGTCAGCTATCTCGAGGGCTGCACGGCGCCGCAGCGCGACGAGAACCAGTTGCACGCCGCGGTCGTCGAACTGGTCGCGCTCGACGATGCCGAGATCAAGTATTCGACGGTGCAGAACTGGTACCCCGGCAATTCCGAGGGCAAGGGCGGCATCTTCAACTTCGTCACCAAGCGCGGCGACTGTCGCGGCGCTCATTCGAAGATCTCGTGGACCCAGGTCGAGACCGGCTCCGCCATCACCTGGAAATATCCGAGCTGCATCCTGCGCGGCGACAATTCGCGCGGCGAGTTTTATTCGATCGCGATCTCTAACGGCTACCAGCAGGTCGACAGCGGCACCAAGATGCTGCATCTCGGCAAGAATACCACGAGCCGGATCATCTCCAAGGGCATCGCGGCGGGCAAGTCGCAGAACACCTATCGCGGTCTCGTCACTGCGCACCGCAAGGCGACCAATGCGCGCAACTTCACCGCGTGCGACTCGCTTCTGATCGGCGACAAATGCGGCGCTCACACCGTGCCGTACATCGAGGCCAAGAATACCTCGGCGCTGTTCGAGCACGAGGCGACGACGTCGAAGATTTCGGAAGACGTGCTGTTCTATTGCGTCCAACGCGGACTGTCGCAGGAAGAGGCCGTCGGCCTCGTCGTCAATGGCTTCGTGAGAGACGTGCTGCAGCAGTTGCCGATGGAATTCGCGGTCGAGGCTCAGAAGTTGATCTCGATCTCGCTCGAAGGAAGTGTGGGTTAACCCACGTCACTGCGAGCTCGCTTCAAAGTCGGCTTTTGTGCCGGTTTTGCGCTGGACGAAGCGGTCCACCGATGGAAACGCCGGATTGCTTCGCCGCACGAGCACGCTCCTCGCGATGACGTAACGATAGCGAAGGATGAATGATGCCGTTGCTTGAAGTCAAAGACCTGCAGGTTCGTGTCGAGGAGCGTGAAATTCTTCACGGCCTGTCGCTGACTGTGAACAAGGGCGAAGTTCATGCGATCATGGGGCCGAACGGCTCCGGCAAATCGACGCTGAGCCATGTCATCGCGGGCAAGCCCGGCTACGAGGTTACCGGCGGTCAAATCCTGTTCAAGGGTGAGGATCTGCTGGAGATGGAGCCTGACGAGCGCGCCGCGAAAGGCGTCTTCCTGGCTTTTCAGTATCCGGTGGAAATCCCCGGTGTCGCCACCATGACCTTCCTGCGCACCGCGTTGAACGCGCAGCGCAAGGCCCGCGGCGAGAGCGAATATTCGACGCCGAATTTTCTGAAGAAGGTGCGTGACGTCGCCGCCTCCCTGAACATTCCGCAGGACATGCTGCGCCGAGGCATCAATGTCGGCTTTTCGGGCGGTGAAAAGAAGCGCAACGAAGTGCTGCAGATGGCACTCTTCGAGCCTAGCCTATGCATCCTCGACGAAATGGATTCCGGACTGGACATCGACGCGCTTCGCGTTGCGGCCGATGGCGTCAATGCGTTGCGATCACCGGATCGCGCCATGGTCGTCATCACGCACTACCAGCGGCTACTCAATTATATCGTGCCCGATTTCGTGCACGTGATGTCGAAGGGCCGTGTCGTGAAAAGCGGAAACAAGGACTTGGCGCTGGAACTGGAAGCGTCCGGATATGCACAATTCGAGGAAGCGTAGTTCGGACACGGCCTTCGGTTTCGGACGAGATCATTCGGAAAATACGATCTGAACGGATTTGATGATGGATGTTGCATTGGCAAAGCCGGCTACGGAACGCGCGACCAAGGAACTGTTTGCCGCGGCGCGTGACCGTTTGCCGGGATCCGGTCCGGTGAGCGAAGTGCGGCAGGTCGCATTCGACGATTTCGCTCGACGAGGTCTGCCGTATCGGCGCATTGAAGAATGGAAATACACCGACTTGCGCACACTGTTGCGCGAGATTGCGCCGCTTGCTGCCGCACCAGATCAGGCGGCATTGGCCCGCGCGGCCAAGGCTGTCATCGCGCGTGGCGCGAGCGCTATGCACAAGCTGGTGCTGGTTGACGGAGTATTCGTACCGCAACTATCCGATCAGGCGCCCGAAACTGGCCTTGAGGTGCGGGCGCTGCGTGACATTCTAGAGAGCAACGACGTTGCCGCTCGCGCCGATCTGCTGATCACCACCGCGGCATCCGATACCATGATTTCGCTCAACACCGCGATGGCCACCGATGGCGTTGTCATCGATGTGGCCGAAAATGCGAAACTGACCAAGCCGTTGCATATCGTCCATATCACCACCCAATCCAACACCGCGGCATTCACGCGTTCGTTGCTGCGGCTGGCAAATGGCGCACATGCCACGCTGGTTGAAAGTTTCGTCGCAGCCGAGGGTGCCGCTGCCTATCAGGCTCATGACTCGGTCGTGTTGTGGATTGGCGACGGCGCCGAACTGCAACATGTTCGCCTTGTCGAAGATGCCAATGATGCCGCTAACATCTCCACCGCGATCGTCACGATTGGCGCGAACGCACGTTTCAACTCCCTCAATCTCACGAGCGGCGCGGCGGTGAGCCGATATCAAGGCTTCATCAAGTTCACCGGTGAGGGATCCCACGCGGACGTGAACGGCGTCAATCTGCTCAATGGTCGCCAGCACGGCGATACGACGCTGGTATTGGATCATGCCGTACCACATTGCAGCAGCAACGAGGTGTTCCGCGCTGTCCTGGACGATCAGGCGCACTCGGTGTTTCAGGGCAAGATCATCGTGCGGCCCGATGCGCAAAAGACCGACGGCAAGATGATGACGCGGGCGTTGTTGCTATCCGATGGCGCCGAAGCCGACAACAAGCCCGAGCTTGAGATTTTCGCTGATGACGTCACCTGTGGTCATGGCGCGACAATCGGCGCACTCGACGAAAGCCTGCTGTTCTATCTGCGTGCACGCGGTCTTTCGGAAAAGGAAGCGCAGGCGCTTTTGATTCAAGCTTTTGTCGGCGAAGCGGTCGAATCCGTTGCCGATGATGGCTTGCGTGATGTTGTTATCGAGGCCGCCGAGCGGTGGCTCGCGGCAAGAGGGTGAATGGACAGGGTCTCGTATTGCTTTGCACCGCGAAAACCGGCGGACGCCAATTATCGCAAGCCGCAATGACGAGAGCGGCTCCTTTACACGGGAGCGGTTCAAGGCCCGACTCCGGAACGATGGATATGGACGTGGAGTGATATGACGCATCCGGCGGTTGCCAACGGTTCCTACGATGTCATGCGCGTGCGCGAGGATTTTCCGGCGCTGGCGATGAAGGTTTACGGCAAACCGCTGGTCTATCTCGACAACGCCGCCTCGGCGCAGAAGCCAAACGCCGTGCTCGACCGAATGACGGAGGCTTACAAGACTGAATATGCCAACGTCCATCGCGGGCTGCATTATCTCGCCAACGCCGCAACCGAAGCCTATGAAGGCGGCCGCGCGCGGGTCGCGCAGTTTTTGAACGCAAGACGGACCGAGGAAATCATCTTTACCCGTAATGCCAGCGAGGCGATCAACCTCGTGGCATCGTCATGGGGCGAGCCGAACATCAAGGCGGGCGACGAGATCGTGCTCTCTATCATGGAGCATCATTCCAACATCGTCCCATGGCATTTCTTGCGCGAACGCCACGGCGCCGTCATCAAGTGGGCTCCCGTCGACGACGACGGCAATTTCCTCATCGAGGAATTCGAGAAGCTTCTGTCGCCGAGGACGAAGCTCGTGGCGATTACGCAGATGTCGAACGCGCTCGGCACACTCGTTCCGGTCAAGGACGTTGTGAAGCTGGCTCATGCGCGCGGCATCCCGGTTCTGGTGGACGGGAGCCAGGCTGCGGTGCATCTTGCTATCGACGTGCAGGACATTGATTGCGACTTCTATGTCTTCACCGGCCACAAGCTCTACGGTCCGACCGGTATCGGCGCGCTGTATGCAAAGCATGATCATCTCGTCTCCATGCGCCCGTACAATGGCGGCGGCGAGATGATCCGTGAGGTCGCGCAGGATTGGGTCACCTACGGCGATCCGCCGCACAAGTTCGAGGCAGGCACGCCCGCGATCGTCGAGTCGATCGGGCTTGGCGCTGCAATCGATTACGTCAATTCGATCGGGAAGGCGCGCATCGCGGCGCACGAACACGATCTTCTGGCCTATGCCCAGGAGCGGCTGCGGGAGATCAACTCGCTGCGCATCATCGGCACTGCCCGCGATAAGGGGCCCGTGATCTCGTTCGAGATGAAGGGTGCGCATCCCCACGATGTTGCGACCGTGATCGACCGCGCCGGTATCGCGGTTCGCGCCGGAACGCATTGCGTGATGCCGCTTTTAGAGCGGTTCAACGTTTCGGCGACCTGCCGCGCCTCGTTCGGTATGTATAATACCCGCGAGGAAGTCGATCATCTGGCGCAAGCGCTGATCAAGGCACGGGAGTTGTTCTCATGAGCGACGTAGCCGAAATGGTTGTAAACAAGACCTGCCACATGCAGACCAGCTCAGCGCTGGCGCCGGATGAAACCGAGCGTATGGGCACGGGGATTGTGGCCGCGCTGAAAACCGTATTCGACCCGGAAATTCCGGCCGATATTTATGAACTCGGCCTGATCTACAAAGTCGACATCAAGGACGATCGCGCTGTCGACGTCGAGATGACGCTGACATCGCCGAGCTGTCCGTCGGCGGCTGAACTGCCGACCATGGTTGAAAACGCCGTCGCAAGCGTTCCCGGCGTTGGGGTGGTTAATGTCAGCATCGTCTGGGAACCTGTGTGGATGCCCGATCGGATGACCGACGAGGCTCGCCTCGTCCTGAATATGTGGTGACTATCTTACGCCCGTCCCGATGCTATGATCAGGCTTGAATCGCCGTCAGGATTGACCAGATGACAGACATGACGCCAAGCACACCAGCAGCCAAGCCGAAACCCCGGCCTCGTCCACAGGTCATGCGGTTGACTGACGCCGCCGCGGATCGGGTCAAGGAACTCGCGGCGCGAGCCGATTCGGAAATCGTCGGCCTTCGGGTCGGTATCAAGAACGGCGGGTGCGCCGGTCAATCCTACACCGTGGAGTACGCCCACGATATCAAGCCGACGGACGAAGTGGTTGAGGACAAGGGCGTCAAGATTCTTGTCGATCCCAAGGCTGTACTTTACCTGCTCGGCACCGAGATGGACTACAAGGCTGAAAAGATGCAAGCCCAGTTCGTCTTCAACAATCCGAACCAGGTTTCAGCCTGCGGGTGCGGTGAATCCGTGCAGCTCGCGCCAGCCAAAATCGACGGCTAGTCGATACTTAAGCGGTTTACAACGAACAATCGCGGTCGGTGTTTTTGGCGAGCGAAGAGGCGTCAGGCCACGCGATTTCGACGCCAGCGAAATACTCTGGATCAGTCTCGCAAACGGCACGGTTGCGGCCGTTGCGCTTGGCGGCGTACAAACAGGCATCGGCGCGTTCAATCAGTAAATCCGGGGTGTCGCCGCGGCGAAGCATCGAGACACCGATAGAGACCGTGACGCGACCCAGGATCTCACCAGTCGATTTTTTCTTCAATTCCTTGGCCATCACGGCGCGGCGAATATGGTCCGCGACCGCCAACGCCTGTTTCAGCGCGGTGCTTGGCAGCACAACCGCAAATTCTTCACCGCCGTAACGCGCGGTGATGTCCTGGCCCTTGATGGTCTGCTTCAATGACATTGCGACCAACCGCAGGACCTGGTCACCGGTCAGGTGTCCATAGTTATCGTTGAACAACTTGAAGTGGTCGATGTCGAACATCAGGAGTGACAGCGGCTTGTCTTCATTAGTCGCCCGCGCCACGGCATCCGCCACGGCTCGATCGAAATACTTGCGGTTGCCGAGACCGGTAAGAGGATCTGTCATGCTCTCGGCTCTGATGGCCTCAAGACTATGCTGAAGGTTGCTGATCTCGACCTTCGAGAGATCCAGCCGATCCTCCAGCGCCTTATTGGTTTCCTGCATCTCGCGGGTTGACTTCATCAGCGCCTCGATGACCGCTCTGACCTGCTCGCGGCTACCGGCAACGCCAAGTTTCTCGGCGGCGCTCTTCAGACTATCATCGAAACCAGCCGTCATGCCGAGCACGTCGGCGATGAGGGCCATCACGTCGTCGATCTCATTGATGACCCTCGCACCGAGCTTATCGATACGTTCGGTCGTCCTCATCGGAGAAAGATAGGTTTCGTAGATCTGTTCGAGGTCGGCCTCGCTCAGTGTGCCGTTGCGCGTCAGCGTCTCGTTAATGATCCTGCTGAGGGAGCGATTATATCCGGCAGCGTAGACGTACCAGATTTCGTAGTTGCGTGGGACCGCGGTCTGCCGCAACGACCGGATCTGGCCGAGCGCCACCTCGGCGAACGCCATGGTGCGTTCATGTTCGTCTAGCTCAACCACTGATGCGGCCCCGCCGACGATTCGTGCAATCGTCGTCTCAAAACGACAAAAAAATATAAAGAATATTGATTGAAGATAGCAGCAGCGGGTTTACGCCCGGTAAACGATGTTTTCAACGAGCCGGCCGGTGGAGAACCGCGCCGGCCGAAAGGCTCAGCCGCGGGCGCGGATCGGGCGGAGCAAAAACGCCGGCAGGTGTGAGTGGTCTCCCGGCTCGGAGATCGCTTCCCGGCGTGGTGCGGGCGTGCGTCCGATTGAAGGCGGCGACGGCGCGGCTAGGGATGCTGCGGCCGGCGCGGCAGGGGCCTCGTGCCTCTGGCGATCTCCGCTGGAACGGCGCGGTTTGCGGGCTTCGCGCTTTCCGCCGCGTGCATGACTCTCGCCGCCTTTATCGCGTGCCTGGCGGGATCGAGAAGGCTTTCCTGCAGCCGCTTCGCTGGCACCGGCTTCCGCGACTACTTCGTTCGCACCAGCATCGTAGCCGGGAAGGTCTGCCTTGGGTATAGCCTGACCGGTCAGCTTCTCGATGGCTGCGAGTGATTTGAAATCCGCGGGGCAGACGATCGTGATTGCGGTGCCGGCGCGACCGGCGCGGCCGGTGCGGCCAATGCGATGGACGTAATCGTCGGGATGGTGGGGGACATCGAAGTTGAGGACGTGGCTGACTTCGGGAATGTCGAGACCGCGGGCAGCTACGTCAGAAGCGACAAGCAGCGGCAGTTCCCCCTTGCGGAATTGATCGAGTGAAGCGGTCCGCGCCGACTGATCCATATCTCCGTGAAGGGCGCCGACGCTGAAGCCATGCTTCTGAAGCGATTTATAAACAATGGCGACGTCGCGCTTGCGGTTGCAAAAGATGATTGCGTTCTTGAGCTCCTTGGCTTCGCGCAACAGGTGGCGCAGTAGCTCACGCTTCTCGTGAGGTTCGCGGCTGCAACTGACCTGCGATTGCGTCACGGTCGCCGCCGTGGTTGCGGGCCTGGAGACCTCGATCTTTTCGGGATTGTGCAGAAAGGCGTCCGTGACGCGACGGATCTCGTTCGGCATCGTCGCCGTGAAGAAGAGAGTCTGCCGCGTGAACGGCACCAGCTTGCAGATGCGCTCAATGTCGGGAATGAAACCCATATCCAGCATCCGGTCGGCTTCATCGATCACCAATAGTTCGACGCCCGTGAGCAGCAGGCCGCCGCGTTCGGTGTGATCGAGCAGGCGGCCCGGAGTTGCGATCAGCACATCGACGCCGCGGGTCAGCTTCAAATCCTGATCGCCGAAGGAAACGCCGCCGATCAGGAGCGCCACATTGAGTTTCTGGCCAGCGCCATACTTGTCGAACTGCTCCTTCACCTGAGCGGCGAGTTCGCGTGTCGGCTCTAGGATCAGCGTGCGGGGCATTCGCGCCCGGGCACGGCCCTTCTCCAGCAATGTAAGCATGGGCAGGACGAAGGCGGCGGTCTTGCCGGTGCCGGTCTGAGCGATGCCAAGGACATCGCGACGCGCAAGCACGTGGGGTATAGCCTGGTCCTGAATGGGGGTAGGGGAGGTATAACCTGCGGCCGCAACAGCGGCGAGCACCTTGTCGGACAAACCGAGATGAGAAAAAGACATTGAGCCTCTAGTGCGGTGTTCAGAAGTTCTCTTCAGAAGTGCGGCAGATTCATCAAGAGAACTTCTGAACCAAACCGCACTAGCATACTTCGTTTTCGAGCGTCCTCTCGAATACAAAGCTCGCTCGTCACCCGCGTCCATGCAGGGCGAACTTCGTATTCAGGACGCTCGCCGAAACCGCCGTTCGGAATCGAAGGTAAAAGGCTGTCGCGCTCAACCCCTTAACGGCGTGCTCTTAAAAGCGAAGGGGGCTCTGACTTACGCTGACGGGCGGCTCACCGGGAAATCGTGTTCGGATCCCGGGCCGCGTTGGCCGGAACATAGGGGCGAACCAGCCAAAGTCAATGCGGAAATGGCGAAATGCCGAAAAACCTTAATGTTTTTGCCTAATTCGGGCGGAGATTTTCGGCAGGTGGAGTTTTTGCGGTCGGCAAAGCAGCCGGCAACCGGGATGAACCGCGGTCGATATTTGGCCGACTATGGCATAATCCAATTTGCGCGCGGTGATCGCTGAAACACGGGATATGGGAAAGTTGGAATGAGGGGCATTTCGGTCGAACGCGCGGCGCTGTTGGGCATTGCATCCGCGTTCCTGATGCTCGCAAACCCCGCGCTGGCCGCAAAGCGTATCGCACTCGTGATCGGCAACAACGACTACAAGAACGTTTCGAAACTTCAGAAGGCCGTCAACGACGCCCGCACCATGGGTGACACGTTGAGACAACTCGGCTTCAGTGTGATGGTGGCGGAAAACCAGACCCGTCAGGCATTCAGCCAGACGCTGCTGGCGTTCGATCAGCAGATCGAGGCTGGCGACACCGCATTCTTCTTCTACGCCGGTCACGGCTTCGAAATCGCCGGCCAGAATTATCTGCTACCGACCGATGTTCCGGCCGCCACCGAAGGGCAGGAGGAACTAGTCCGTGATGCTTCGATCCTCGCCGACCGCATCGTTGAGAGGTTGCAGAACAGGAAGGCCCGCACATCGGTTTTGGTGTTCGATGCCTGCCGCAACAATCCGTTCGAGCGCAAGGGCACGCGCGCGGTTGCCGGCGGCGCAGGACTCGCACCGATGACCGAACTGCCGGAAGGCGTGTTCTCGGTGTTTTCGGCCGGCCCCCGCCAGACGGCGCTCGATCGCCTGTCGGACAACGACAGCAATCCGAACTCGGTATTCACCCGCATCTTCGCGAAGGAATTGGTGCAGCCCGGAGAGACCATGGTGCAGGTGGCGCAGCGCACCCGCCGTACCGTCAGTGAAATGGCCGAGACGGTGCGGCACAAGCAAGTGCCGGTCTATTTCGATCAGATGGTCGACGATGTCTTTCTGAACGGTCCTGCCAAAGCAGAGCCGCCGACGGCGCACGCCGAGCCTGCCCAGAAGGTTGCAGCGCTACCCGTCGCACCGCTCAAGCCGCCGTCCAACGAAGCGGTCAACGCGCCGATTGCAAATTTCTCGCGCCACAACGGCGGGTGGACCGTCGTGTTCTCGATCGCCGATCCCGCGCTCGGGATTTCCTGGCGCATGGGTGACAGCGACCAGTTCAAGGAAACCGGCTTTCTCGATACGCTCGATCCACGAACCCGAAAGCGCATGCCAAATCCTGCGATCGAGCTTGCCGCCGACGCGCCGGCCGCGACAATCCAGATGCGCTATGTCGATGCCAACGGCGAAGTGCAGGGACCATTTCCGATCCGGTTTGATCCGGATGCCGCATTGGTCCGCGATCAGCGGAAAATCCTCGACATGACTGCCACGAGCTGGTTGTCGTTTCGTCAGTTTAATGGGCTACTCGTCTATTACACCCACCTGATGTCATATCGCTGCGCGATCCGCGAGGTGAGGATCGGAATCGACTCGTCGGTGCCGGATCGAGCGCTCAAGATGCCGCCCTGCGATCCGCTCGATCCCGTCGCAATCCCGCATGACGCCACGCCATATTTGAAGCTGCCGCCTGCAACGAAAACCATATCGGTTGAATTGACCTATCGCGACGGTAGCGTATCGGAGATCAAAAGTTTCCGTCGCTGATTTCTCGACTCGAAGGACTCCGCCGACTGTCATAGCGGCGCTGCGCATGGCTTCCGACCTCACAAGAGGATCGAGCCCGGTCTCCGGCCGTCAATTAACCCACGGATTATAAGTGCCAATGCTCCAGACTTGGCCCTCAGGATCGCGGCAGGTGAAGTCGCGCCCTCCATAGTCTTTGTCGGAAATCTCGAGAACGATGATGGCGCCGTTGGCCTTGGCCCTGGCATAAACGGAGTCGGCATCCGGCACCACGATGTAGGCACTCTGAGTCACCAGGTGATTGGTCGTGGCCGGCTTCTGAACCTTGGCGAAATCGTCGTCGCGCGCCGAGCCCAGCATGATCATGCCATCGCCTAGCGACAGTTCGGCATGGACAACACCGCCGTTGCCATCGTCATGAACGGCTTTGCGGATAAAGCCGAAGGTATCGCACAGCCAATCGATCATTTTGTGTGGATCACGATAACGCATCGCGGGAATCACGGGTGAACTCATTGCCTAGCCTCCTTGCAGTTGAGGTCTCCCTGAATAAGACCGCAACTTGCCGCCAGAATCCAGACAACTAGTTAGCGTACCCCGTGATAATGCTTAAACGTCCAGCATATCCTCGCTGGCGAATTCCGCCTTGTCGGAGATGAAGGCGAAACGCGCCTCCGCCTTGGTGCCCATCAATCGCTCGACCGAATCCGCCGTATCCTCGCGATCGTCCGCCAGCAGCATCACGCGCAACATTGCGCGCTTCGCCGGGTCCATAGTGGTTTCCTTGAGCTGCGCCGGCATCATCTCGCCGAGCCCTTTGAAGCGGCCGACATCGACCTTGGCGTTGGCGTTGAACTCGCTCTTGAGCAGCGCATCCTTGTGGGCATCGTCGCGGGCGTAGACCGTCTTGCTGCCGTGGGTCAGGCGATAGAGCGGCGGCACAGCAAGATACAAATGACCCTCGTCGATCAGGTGCGGCATCTGCCGATAGAAGAACGTAATCAGCAGCGATGCGATATGCGCGCCATCGACGTCGGCGTCCGTCATGATGATGACTCGCGAGTAGCGCAAGTCCTCCTCGCGATAATTGGTCCCAGTGCCACAGCCCAGCGCCTGGATTAAGTCAGCCAATTGAGCGTTAGCGACGACCTTGTCTTTGGTCGCCGATGCCACGTTGAGGATTTTGCCGCGTAGGGGAAGCACGGCCTGCGTCTTGCGGTCGCGCGCCTGCTTCGCGCTGCCGCCGGCCGAGTCGCCTTCGACGATGAACAGTTCCGAACCTTCGGTCGCGGTATTGGTGCAATCGGCAAGCTTGCCGGGCAGGCGCAGCTTCTTCACGGCGCTCTTGCGCGAGGTTTCCTTCTCCGCACGACGGCGTAACCGTTCGTCCGCTCGCTCGATCACAAAATCGAGCAGCTTGTTGGCCTGCACGGGATTGCCGGACAACCAATGATCGAACGGATCCTTGATCGCCTGCTCGACGATCCGCGAGGCTTCGGCGGTGGCAAGGCGGTCCTTGGTCTGGCCCTGAAACTCCGGTTCACGCACGAACACGCTCAGCATCACGGCCGCCCCGACCATCACATCTTCAGAGGTGATTGGCGCGGCGCGCTTGCCGAGGCCGACACGTTCGGCATGATCCCTCAGTCCACGCAGCAGCGCGCTGCGTAAACCGGACTCGTGGGTGCCGCCGTCAGGTGTCGGCACCGTGTTGCAGTAGGAGGACAGGAAGCCGTCGGCGTCCGCGGTCCACGCCACCGCCCATTCGCAAGCGCCGTGCGCGCCGTTGCGTCCGGACTTGCCCGAGAAGATGTCGGGATGAACCAGGGTATCCTTGTGGATCGCGGCGGCGAGATAGTCTTTCAGGCCGCTGGGGAAGTGAAAGGTCGCTTCCGCCGGGACGTCATCGACGCCCTTGAGCAGGTCCGGCGCGCAACGCCAGCGGATTTCAACGCCCCCGAACAGATACGCCTTCGAGCGCGTCATTTTGAACAGGCGCTGCGGCTTGAACGCGGCCTTTGCACCAAAAATTTCGGTGTCCGGCTTAAAGCGGATGGTGGTGCCGCGGCGGTTGGCTATCCTGCCAAGGTCTTCGAGCTTGCCCCGAGGGTGACCGCGCTCGAAGGTCATCTTGTACAGATTTTGGCTGCGCGCCACTTCCACCTCAAGGAGCGAAGAGAGGGCGTTGACCACGGAGACGCCGACGCCGTGTAGGCCGCCAGAGGTTTCATAAACTTTGGAGTCGAACTTGCCGCCCGAATGCAGCGTGCACATGATGACTTCGAGTGCAGACTTCTTTGGGAACTTGGGGTGTGGGTCGATCGGGATGCCGCGCCCGTTGTCGGTGACGGTAAGGAAGCCGTCGGCGTCCAGTTCGACGACGATAAAGGTCGCGTGGCCGGCCAACGCCTCATCCATGGCGTTGTCGATCACCTCCGCGAACAGATGGTGCAGTGCCTTTTCGTCAGTCCCGCCGATGTACATTCCGGGGCGGCGGCGGACCGGCTCAAGCCCCTCCAGCACCTCGATGTCAGCGGCGGTGTAGCCGGCCTCAGCTCCCGATACCGGAGTTGAAGCTCGGGCGGGGACGCGGCCCTTGACGTCCGAAGCCGCGAAAAGATCGTCAGACTTCTTCTTATTAACGTTCGATTTCAGTGACTTGGCCATAATTATTCAGATACTGTGTACGGCTGCGTATGAAAGAATCGGCTGCGCCGACTATGCCATGGTGGTTTCGTGCCGTCCGCGTCTTTGTGACTTGAAGTCGCCGGACGGGGGTGGCTTACCTGTGGCGGATCTGGCGGGGAAGAGGTTTCCTGGCTGCATTTGAGATTTGGCGAGAGGCGCTGTGGAATGGAAAACGTCGCACGTGGCCTGGTCGACTTCGTGCGCGATCATCAGGTTTGGGCTGCCGCTGTCGTTCTGGTGCTTGCTTTCGGCGAATCGCTTGCCTTCATTTCGCTGCTGGTCCCGGCGTGGGGCGTGTTGGTGGCTATCGGCGCGATGATGGGGCCTGGTCAGATCAATTTCTGGCCGGTGTGGGTAGCTGGGGCGGTCGGCGCGGCGCTCGGCGACTGGCTGTCCTATTGGATCGGCTTCACCTTCAAGGAACAGGTCGCTTCGATCTGGCCGCTGTCGCGGCATCCTGGCCTTCTGCCCCGAGGCGTGGCCTTGGTTGAGAAATGGGGTGTCCCATCGATTTATATCGGGCGGTTCTTCGGACCGCTGCGCGCTACCGTGCCACTCGCCGCAGGCATCTTTGAAATGCCGTCCTTGCGATTTCAGTTCGCCAACTGGACATCGGCGCTGATCTGGTCGGCGGTGCTGCTGCTGTTCGGTGATCTGATTTCACGGATCGTCGAATGGGTCTGGAGCGTGATCTGAGTCTGAGCAGCCTCCGCTCTGACGAACGGAGAACCGGCTGTCGCGCAACCACCACAACTGGGTTACAAGCCGCAGACGCGAGCGCGCTCGCGGATGCTAGGATAATGTCATGACCGGCGCAGATACCAGGATGAAAAGCACCGCTTCAAGCGGCGATACGACGAGCAGACCGACAGTGTTCGTCGATGGCGCCTCGGGAACGACTGGCCTTGAAATCCGTCAACGGCTTGATCGGCAAGGCGACGTCAGCGCCAAAAGCCTCCCTGAGGACAAGCGGAAGGATCCGGCCGCCAAGCGCGCGCTCATGGCGGAAGTCGATCTGGTCATCCTCTGTTTGCCCGACGACGCGGCGAAGGAAACTGTCGCATTAATCGACGACATGGGTGCTGACGCGCCGAAAGTCCTGGACGCCTCGACCGCCTTCCGCGTCGCGCCGGACTGGACCTACGGTTTTCCGGAACTGACGCCGGATCAGGCGGACAGGATCAAGGCGGCGCGCAAGGTTGCGAACCCCGGCTGCTATCCGACCGGATCGATTGCGTTGCTACGGCCGCTGACCGATGCCGGCCTGATCCCACGGGACTATCCCGTCACCATCAATGCGGTGAGCGGATATTCCGGCGGCGGCAAATCGATGATCGAGAGTTTCGAGAAGGGAACCGCACCGGCATTCGAACTCTATGGACTCGGCTTCGAGCACAAGCACCTGCCGGAAACGCAGAAATACGCGAACCTGACGCGGCGGCCGATTTTCGCACCATCGGTCGGCGACTACCGGCAGGGTATGCTGGTGTCGATCCCGCTGCACCTCGACACGCTGCCGGGACAACCCGATGGCGCGGCACTCCATGCGGTGCTGGCGAAGCGTTACGCCGGCAGCACCTATGTTTCGGTAATGCCGCTCGACAACGCCACGACGAAAAGCGGGCGGATCGAACCGGAAGCGCTGAATGGCAGCAACAGGCTCGAACTCCATGTCTTCGCCAGCGACAAGCACCGGCAGGCTGTTCTGGTTGCGCGGCTCGACAATCTCGGCAAGGGCGCATCCGGCGCGGCGGTGCAGAACATGCGGCTGATGCTCGGGCTGAAGGATGACGGGCTGGATTGAAGCACCGTGAGGATGGTTCTTCGAGGTATTCGGCGCAATGCGGACAATCTGTGCGGCTCTGTTGATCGGCCTTAGCCTTTACGCATTTGTTTTGCCGGGCCTCATCATCCTCACTTTCCAGAGGGCTATTATGAGCCGCTGCGGGTTCCGCAGTATCGCTGATCACAAAGCCGGGAAATCTCAATGAACAAGTTCGTCAAGTTCACCGAAGCCTCCACAAGCCATGAAATCTTCGTCAACGTGACTCATATCATCGCGGTTACCCCGACTTCAGCAGACCGAACGCAAACGTGGATTCACACGGCAAACCCTCAAAATCCGACGTTCACGATCGACGAGAACGTCGACGCAGTGATGCAGAAGCTAGGCGGTTAGCCTTCTCCCTGCGCACCGGACAATCCTACGGCTGCTGTTTTCGATTTTTAGGAAGGCAGCAACCCGTGTTGGCTGAATCGACCATGGTTTCGAATTCTGTGGTAAGCTACGTCCGGTCGGTTGGCTTGTGGGAGATTGCAAATGCCAGGATCATCCGACGCGGTGAGAGTGATCCAGCCCGGCAAGACCTATGTCGGCAAGCAGGGCTTTACCTACGGAGCCGGCGTATCGAAGGAGACGGCTGGAACAAAGCAGGTCTGTTTGAATGTGCTGCCCATGCCTCCGGGTGCCAAGGCGAAGGTCCATTACCACAAGGGCATCGAGACGATTGCTTACCTTTTGGAAGGTGAATGCGCCGTCTACTATGGCGACAAACTTGAGCATCGTCTCGTCGTCAAGGCTGAGGACCAGGTCTATATGCCTGAGGATGTTCCGCATGCTCCATCCAATGAGAGCGGAGCGCCGTGCAAGTGGCTTGTCGTGCATTCATCCGGTAGCGATCAGGACGGCATCGTCCTGCTACCAGAACTTGATGCAATATTGGCGCAGAGGCTGGGCGCGACAGCGTCGTAAGTCATAAATTCGTGCTTCTGCTGTTCGTCCTTTGGGACTGCTGTCCAACTCTGAAATCTCCTTTCCTCGGGGCAGACCAGAAGCGGCGAGTGGGCGCCCAAAGCGGCGCTTTTGACCCGAACCGATCACGCATCAGTTAGACAACGATTGATCGGTTCCACGATACCAGATGCTGACTGCTTCCCGCCATTATGATATATTAGGTCAATGCATCCCAATCGCGGGAGCGTGACCGGCACTGCCACGCAAAATCAATGCGATAGGCGTTGAGCCGCACGATGGAGGAAGCTATGTCCATCGAAAGCATTCTGAGGCGGAAGGGCCCTGACGTCACAACAATAGGTCCGGAAGCCAATATCAAGAGCGCGGCGGGCTGGCTCCGCGCAAAAAATATTGGCGCTCTCGTGGTGACGAGTGGAAACGCAATTCTTGGCCTTATTTCCGAACGTGAAATCGTTGACGCATTTTTTCGGTACGGCGAGGCAGCCGGGTCGATGCGTGTGAAGGAAGTCATGCAGCACGGTGTGACCACCGTGTCCCCGGACGAAAGCGTCACTCGCGTGATGAAACTGATGACGCACCAACGCGTGCGACACTTGCCGGTAGTTCTTGGCGGCAAGCTAGCCGGCATCGTCAGCATCGGCGATGTAATCAAGTATCGGCTGGAGGAGCTGGAGCTTGAGGCGAACGTCCTACGTGATGCCTACAGCATCTCGCGTTGACGGCTCAAGCATCGTCTCACAAGCGTTCCCCGTGTTTGATCTTGTTCCAATTTGAACGAGGGCCCACTTGCTTGGGCTTGGCGTGCATGCTCGCGCGCACCTTGGGATGCCCGCTATTGGTGGCCCATCGGGCGCAAGCGGGTCATCTCACGAGCGCACGCGGACGTAGCTGTCCGGCGCATCCTCGATCGGCGGCTGGCGCTGATCCCTCCTCAATTTGTGCTTTGATCTAAGTCAACATCGGCAAGTTGGGTGCATTCAGGCTTTCTTTTTTGAGCCGCGGAGGCATTCAATGAAACTCAGTAGTTTGCTTGCAGGCGCGAGTCTTTTCGTCCTGAGTTCTGTCTCGGCATTTGCTCAGCAGGTCACGGCTACTCCAGGTTCACCCGGTGCCACGACCACCATCGACGGGAAGCAGCTTCCACCGCCCCCGCCAGCATTCGGCGGGATGATCAAGGAGAAGGCCTCGGAGTCAACCGCCTGGTGGGCGCCCCGTGTCGTGCCGCCGAAGGGCGCTCCCAACGTGTTGCTCATCATGACAGACGACCAGGGTTTCGGGGCACCGAGCACCTTCGGCGGTGTTATTCCCACACCCGCAATGGATCGCATCGCTGCGCAGGGCCTTCGGTATACCAATTTCCATTCGACCTCGCTGTGCTCACCGACGCGGGCGGCCCTTATCACCGGCCGCAATCATCATTCTGTCGGCTTCGGGGTGGTCGGTGAAATATCGACGGGATTCCCAGGTTACGACTCGATCATTCCAATCGAGAAGGGCACCATCGGCACCATCCTGAAAGCGAACGGGTACGCGACCTCGTGGTTCGGCAAGGACCACAACACACCCTCGTTCCAGTCGAGCCAGGCAGGGCCCTTCAATCAATGGCCTAACGGCATGGGCTTCGAGTATTTCTATGGTTTTGTCGGCGGTGACGCCAGCCAGTGGCAGCCGAACCTGTTCCGCAACACCACGGCGATCTATCCTTTCCAGGGCAATCCCAGTTGGAATCTGGAAACCGCCATGGCCGACGAGGCCATCCAGCACATCAAGCAACTCAAGGAGATTGCGCCGGACAAGCCGTTCTTTGTCTATTACGTGCCGGGCGCAACCCACGCGCCACATCACCCGACACCGGAGTGGATCGAGAAGATCGGCGGTATGCACCTATTCGATGACGGCTGGAACAAAGTGCGCGAGAAAATCTTCGCCAGTCAGAAACGCCTGGGCATTATGCCGGAAAATGCCAAGCTGACGCCGTGGCCGAAGGAATTGCCGCAATGGGACTCGCTCGGTTCGCTGGAGAAGAAACTCTTCATCAAGCAGGCCGATGTCTATGGGGCTTACCTCGCTTACGCAGACCATGAGATCGGCCGCGTCATCCAGGCCATCGAAGATCTCGGAGAGCTGAACAACACCTTGATCATCTATATCGGCGGTGACAACGGCGCGAGCGCCGAAGGCATGATCAACGGTACGCCGAACGAATTCACGACCTTCAATGGTGTCCCGGTGCCGGTGAAGGCTCAGTACCTCTGGTACTCGTTCTGGGGCTCGGACAAGACTTTCCCGCATTTTGCTGCGCCGTGGGCCTGGGCGATGGACACTCCATTCAAGTGGGTCAAGCAGGTGCCGTCGCATTTTGGCGGGACCACCCAAGGCGTCGTCATGTCCTGGCCTGGCCATATCAAAGATGCCGGAGCTATCCGTCGCCAATTCCATCATGTCATCGACATCGCTCCAACCATCCTCGAAGCGACCGGCATTTCGCAACCTGATACGATCGACGGTATCAAACAGAGCCCCATGGAAGGGGTGAGTATGGCGTACACATGGGACAGCGCTAACGTCGACGCCAAGACGACGCACACGACCCAATATTTCGAGATGCTCGGTAATCGCGCCATCTATCATGATGGATGGATTGCGGCCACGACGCCGATCACGCTTCCATGGGCGTTAAGCAGCGCGCCTCCACCGGATGTAATCACAGGGTACAAATGGGAGCTATATAACGTCCAGGAAGATCCTACCCAGTTCAAGGATCTAGCCGCCGAGCTGCCGGACAAAGTCAAGGAGCTGCAAGCTATCTTCGATGTCGAGGCGAAGAAGTACAACGTGCTGCCGCTCGATAACACGACGCTCGCGCGTTGGAATACGCCGCGTCCAAGCCTGACGGCAGGGCAGACGGTATTCACCTATTCGGGCGAACTGACCGGTGTGCCGGCAAGCGCTGCGCCGAGCATCCTCAACAAGTCCTATACCATCACCGCCGAGATCGAGATTCCCGAGGGCGGCGCTGAAGGCATGATCGTCACCGAAGGCGGACGTTTCGGCGGCTATGGGCTGTTTCTGAGCAAGGGTGTGGCGGGCTTTCGGCGGGGCAAGCCTGTGTTCCTCTACAACCTTCTCAACCTGAAACGCACGATCTGGTCGGGACCGGAATTGAGCGCGGGCAAGCACACCATCGTTTTCGACTTCAAGCCCGATGGGCCGGGATTGGGGAAGGGTGGCACGGGCGTACTTTCAGTTGACGGCAAGGAAGTAGACCGGAAATCCATTGAACACGGCACGCCTGTCACGTTTCCGGAGGACGAGACCTTCGACGTCGGCCAGGACACCCGCACCGGTGTCGCAATGCTCGAGTATCGCTACGATACTCCGTTCAAGTTCAGGGGCAAGATCAACAAGCTGACGTTCAAGCTCGGACCAGTGCTGAAGGATCCGGCGCAAGCCAAGGCAGAGCTCGGACCAATGCCGGCGCCGGAGCCGGATTCCATTGACGAGGCGAAGCCTCAAAAACCATCCGCGAACGTTGGAAAGAAATGAAAGGCGCATTGGCGTTCGCTGCCGTGAGCGAAGCTGCAACGGGACTAGCACTGCTGATCGCCCCGTCGCTGGTGGGCCAGTTGTTGCTGGGCGAGCAGCTTTCCGGTGTCGCAACGCCGGTCGCGCGTGTCGCCGGCATTGCGCTGATTGCCTTGGGGATCGCCTGCTGGCCAAGGTGGCCGCCACGCGCGGGCATGTTGATCTACAGTGGAGCCGTCGCCCTATATTTGGCTTACCTCGGTTTCGCAGGCGGATCGAACGGCGTCCTTCTGTGGCCGGCAGTCATCCTTCATCTCATACTGACCGCTCTCTTGATGCGTGGCCCGCAAAGCCGCGACTTATAGCGTTTTCGAGCGAAGTGAAATCCGGTTCGCGTGAAGAAAGCGCGTCAAATCAAACTGCGTATCTCACGAGCGCACGCGAACGTAGCTGCCCGGTGCATCCTCGATCGGCGGTAGCGCGCCGGCCCCGACCTCGCGCGCCGCGATCTCCTTGCCGTCGATATTTCGCAGCCATGCGAGCCAGTCCGGCCACCACGAGCCCTTATGTTCCTCCGCACCCTTCAGCCACTGATCGAGGGTCTTGTTGCGGATCTTATCGTTGGTCCAATACTGGTATTTGCCGCGCGCAGGCGGATTGATCACACCTGCGATGTGGCCCGATCCCGACAACACGAAGCGTACCGAACCGCCAAAGAAGCGCGAGCCGTACAACACGGATTCCGCAGGCGCGATGTGATCGTCGCGGGTGGCAAGCGCATAGACGGGCAACTTGACCTTCGAAAGGTCGAGCAAGGTATTGTCGAGTACCATGGAGCCGGTGGAGAGACGATTTTCGAGATAGCAGTTGCGCAGATAAAAGGAGTGGTTGGCCGCCGGCATCCGCGTGGCATCTGAATTCCAGTGCAGAAGATCGAAGGCGGGTGGTGCCTTGCCCTTGAGATAGTTGCTGACGACGTAGGACCAGATCAGGTCGTTGGAGCGCAGCATGTTGAAGGTCATCGCCATCTTGCTGCCTTCCAGCACACCGGACCGCTTCATGTCGCGTTCGAGCGCGGAGATCTGATCCTCATCAGCGAATATCAGCAGGTCTCCGGCATGGGTGAAGTCCACCTGAGCGGCGAAGAAGGTCGCCGACCTCACGCGCGACCGCCGCTTGTTCGCAAGCCATGCCAGCGTGGCGGCAAGCAGAGTACCACCGACGCAGTAGCCGGCGGTGTGCACCTTTGTCTCTCCGGTGGCCTTTTCGATGGCATCCATCGCGGCGAGCGGACCTTCCTTCATATAGTCCTCGAAGGTCTTTTCCCCGAGCCTTCCGTCCGGATTGACCCACGATATCACGAACACCGTGATGCCTTGGTCCACGCACCACTTGATGTAGGATTTCTCCGGCCTGAGATCGAGGATGTAGAATTTGTTGATCCAAGGCGGCACGATCAACAGCGGCGTCCGCAGCACGCTTTCGGTGCTCGGTGAATACTGGATCAGTTGCATCAATTCGTTCTGATAGATCACCTTGCCCGGCGTCGTCGCGAGGTTGACGCCGACCGCGAGACCGGCAGAGTCGGTCTGGCGGATGCGCAACACCCCTCGGCCGGCCTCGATGTCTTCCGCTAGCATCTTCATCCCGCGCGCCAGATTGTCGGCATTGGAGGCGAAGGTTTCACGGAGTACTTCGGGGTTGGTCATCACGAAATTGGACGGCGCGACTGCATTGGCGAGCTGTGTGATATAGAACTCAGCCTTTTTGCGGGTATGTGGATCGAGGCCATGGGCGTCGCGCACCAGTTCGTTCGTCCATTTGGTCGTCAGCAGATACGCCTGCATCAGAAAGTCGAAGAGCAGGTTCGATCGCCATTCCGGATCAGCGAAGCGTTTGTCGCGCGGTTCCGGCTCGATAGCTGGCCTGACCTCCTCGCCGGCCAGGCGGCGCGCGGCATAACCCCAAAGCTCCAGATAGGACGCGCCGAGCTTGGCCTGTAATTCGACAGCCCGGGTCTGGTCCGTCAGCCAGTATTCACAGACCGTGCTGACGGTCTTGATCAACTCGGCGAACTCGGTCGACGGATTGTCGGGGGTCGGGTCGTGCTCACGAGCCTTAAGATAAGCGGCCAGAGCCCTGCCACCGTTTTGCATCGCATTCGCAAGGTTCATCGCGAAGGTGTCGGAGTCGAACCCCGTCGTCGGCTTGGTCTCGGCGGATACCTCGCCCATGGATACGTCTGAGGGCTTATTCATCATTCCGTCACGCAGGTTGCCAATGGCGGGCATTGGATCATGACATAATCTTCGGGACTTGTTGCCTGATTCGATGTGGCGCCGTGCGACAACACTTCTTGATCCCGCCATACATGGGCCGTGATGACTCGATTGAAATGGCCGCAGCTTCTTGGATTTCGAAGTTTTAATATTTTCGGAAGCATAATGGTCTCGCCTGCGATTAGGTTTGATAAAACAAGCATTTACCGGCGCAAGCTTGGACGGGACGATGTGAGCAGCGTGACGGTAGCATCACAACGACAGACAAGCAGACGTGCGGGACCCGTGATCGCCTGCACCGCCGCATTGGCGTTGATGTCGCAGGCGCTCGGAGGCTGCACATCCATTGCGGATTTACCTTTCGAGGCTCCGTCGGGTGCGGCGGAACGGCCCCATGACGTATCATCCTATCCCGCGGTGCATGACCTTCCCGCCCCAAGAGATCATGCAGCGATGGATCGTGCCGAGCAGGCGCGGGTCGAAAAGGAACTGATCGACGCGCGCGACCGCCAGGCTCACGCCTCACAGGACCACGGCTCGGAACCCAGATAACTTCGCTCGAAAACGCTATAAAACACGCGAAGTGATGGCAGAGCAGGGTGTCCGTGCTAAAAGACATGATTCAAGTAGAAGGCTGCGCCTGCAACGTCAGACCTCGACGTCGGCGAGCTGACTCTTGAATGTGCCAAGCTTTTGAATACACACGTTTTCTGCTGAAGCTTCGTCGACTTCATCGAGGCAATGGGCGATCGCCTCGTCAATCCGGCCTGGAGCCAGGACTTATGGAAGAGTTTTATCGCATCCGCCGTCTGCCGCCTTACGTGTTCGAACAGATCAATCGTGCCAAGGCGGCTGCACGGAACGCCGGAGCCGATATCATCGACCTCGGTATGGGCAACCCCGACTTGCCGACGCCGCGCCATGTCATCGAAAAACTCAAGGAAACCCTCGGCAAACCCAAGACCGACCGCTATTCAGCTTCGCGCGGCATCACCGGCCTGCGGAAGGCTCAGGCGGGTTACTATGCCCGCCGCTTCGGCGTGAAGCTCGATCCCGATACGCAGATCGTGGCGACGCTCGGCTCCAAGGAAGGTTTTGCGAACGTCGCTCAGGCAATCACCGCGCCGGGCGACGTGGTGCTCTGTCCAAACCCCAGCTACCCGATTCATGCATTCGGCTTTTTGATGGCTGGCGGCGTGATCCGCTCCGTGCCGTCGTCGCCGACGCCGGATTTTTTCGCCGCCTGCGAGCGCGCGATCATCCATTCCATTCCGAAACCGATCGGACTGATCGTCTGCTACCCGTCGAACCCGACGGCACAGGTGGCGAGTCTCGATTTCTACAAGGATCTCGTCGCGTTCGCCAAGAAGCACGAGATATTCATCCTGTCCGATCTGGCTTATTCCGAAGTCTATTTCGACGACAACCCGCCGCCTTCGGTGCTACAGGTGCCCGGCGCTTTCGACGTCACCGTGGAGTTCACCTCGATGTCGAAGACGTTTTCGATGGCCGGCTGGCGCATCGGTTTCGCGGTCGGCAACGAACGCATCATCGCGGCGCTGGCGCGTGTCAAATCCTACCTCGATTACGGGGCTTTCACGCCCGTGCAGGTGGCGGCCACGGCGGCGCTGAACGGCCCCGACACCTGCATCCGGGAGATGCGCGAGATCTATCGCAAGCGCCGTGATATACTGGTTGAATCGTTCGGCCGTGCCGGATGGGTGATTCCGCCGCCTCAGGCCTCCATGTTCGCATGGGCGCCGCTGCCCGAGCGTTTCCGTGATCTCGGGAGCATGCAGTTCTCGACCCTGATGGTTGAGAAATCGGGCGTCGTGGTTTCTCCCGGTGTCGGTTTCGGCGAGCACGGCGAAGGCTATGTCCGCATCGCCATGGTGGAAAACGAGCAGAGAATTCGTCAGGCCGCACGGGGCGTTCGCCACTTCCTTGAAAGCGGCATTGAAACGTTGCACAACGTGGTTCCTCTCGCCAACCGGCGGTAGGCGCCAGTCCGGAGAACGGCTTTCCGGTCTTTCGCTCGGATCGTGCCCTGCACGCCGGTTTTCCAGCAGGTTTGTTATGGTCGCACCACTGAAAGTGGGCATCGCGGGGCTCGGAACTGTCGGGTCCGCCGTCGTCCGACTGATAGAACAGCAAAGCCGCGCGCTGTCAGCACGCTGCGGACGCGGCGTTCGCGTCGTCGCTGTTGCAGCGCGCTCGAAAACCAAGAAACGCGACGTCGATCTTACCGACATAGCATGGGCTAAGGACGCGCTGGCGCTGGCGAACGATCCCGGCATCGACTGTTTCGTTGAACTGATGGGCGGTTCAGGCGATCCTGCGCACTCGGCGATCGAGGCAGCCCTGAAATCCGGCAAGTCGGTGGTGACGGCCAACAAGGCGCTGATCGCCAAGCACGGTCTGCGGCTCGCTGCTCTCGCCGAACAACACCACGGCGCGTTGAACTACGAAGCCGCGGTCGGCGCCGCAATTCCCGTCATCAAGACGCTGCGCGAAGGGCTTGCGGGAACCACGATCAATCGCGTCTACGGTATTCTCAACGGCACCTGTAACTACATCCTGACGCGAATGGAGAAGGAAGGCCTGTCGTTCGCCGAATGCCTGAAGGACGCCCAGCGTCTCGGCTATGCCGAAGCCGATCCGTCGTTCGATGTCGACGGGCACGACACCGCGCAGAAACTGTCGATCCTGGCGAGCCTGGCTTTCGGCACGCGTGTTGCGCAGAGCGCGGTCTATGTCGAAGGCATTTCCTCGATCGCGCCGGAGGATCTTCGCGCCGCTGAGGAACTTGGCTACCGGGTCAAGCTGCTGGGGGTCGCGGTGCGTACCTCAAAAGGCATCGAGCAGCGGGTGCATCCGACCATGGTGCCGAAAACGTCGTCTATCGCACAGGTCATGGGCGTCACCAACGCGGTAACCATCGATGGCGACGGCATCCCTCCGATCACACTTGTCGGTCCGGGTGCCGGCGGAGCCGCGACTGCGTCTGCCGTGGTGGCAGATATCGCCGATGTCGCGTCCGGCATTCGGGCTTTGCCGTTCGGCCGGCCCTCGGCGAAGCTGCGCGCGACCGAGAAGGCGCCGATGGAGCGCCACGAGGGCGGTTATTACATCAGGCTGATGGCACGCGATTTCGCCGGCACCGCTGCGACCATCGCCACGCGGCTGGCCGAGCAGAAGATTTCAATCGAATCGATCGTCCAGCGTCATCCCAACGGCAAGCTGGATGACGAGGAATCCGACACGCCGACTTCGCCGGTTCCGGTGCTCCTGATCACCTATGCAACCCACGAGGATGCGGTGCATCGCGCGCTCCATGCGGTGCGGGCTGACAAGGTCATCACGGGCCGCCCGCAGGTCATACGAATCGAGAAGAACTGAACGAGGATTGCGTGCCGACGCAGGGGCTTCCACGCTGCCCGAGGGAGTTGAGACGATGCCGACACAGAATTCCGTCCCGCCGGAGCAGGTGCGCGAGCGCCTCCTGACGCTCGAGATCGCGCGCGTGACGGAGCGGGCGGCGGTGTCGGCGGCGCGGCTGCGCGGGCGCGGCATGGAAAAGGCGTCCGATCAGGCTGCGGTCGATGCGATGCGACGCGAACTCAACAAATTGCCGATCGACGGCACGGTCGTGATCGGCGAGGGCGAGATCGACGAGGCGCCGATGCTGTTCATCGGTGAGAAAGTCGGCAACACACGCGGTCCCCAGGTCGATATCGCCGTCGATCCGCTCGAGGGGACCGTGCTGTGCGCCAAGAACATGCCGGGCGCAATCGCCACCATCGCGATGGCCGAAAGCGGCACGCTGCTTCACGCACCGGACTGCTACATGGACAAGATCGCGATCGGTCCCGGCTATCCGAAGGGCACGGTGGATCTCGACGCGCCGGTCGAAGAAAACATCATCAATCTGGCCAAGGCCAAGGGCGTCAAGCCGACTGACATCACTGCCATCCTGCTTGACCGGCCGCGCCATGCGGCGAAGATCGCCGCGCTTCGCAAACTCGGCGCCGCGGTTAGTCTGATTAGCGACGGGGACGTCACCGGCGTCATTCACACCGCGGAGCCGCGAACGGGAATCGACATTTATCTCGGTAGCGGCGGCGCGCCGGAAGGCGTGCTTTCGGCAGCGGCGCTCCGCTGCATCGGCGGCCAGATGCAGACCCGTCTCATTATCGACAGCGAGACGCTCCGCGAGCGTACCCTGAAAATGGGGATCAAGGATCCGAGAAAGAAATACGAGATCGAGGATATGGTGAAAGGCGATTGCCTGTTTGCCGCTACAGGCGTGACGACGGGCTCGCTGCTGTCGGGTGTCCGGTTCGGCAAAGACGTGATCAAGACCGACACGGTGGTGATGCGCTCGGTGAGCGGAACGGTGCGCCGTATCAAGGCCGCACACCGGCAATTGGACAAGTTCGACCTGGACTGAGTCATGCTCATGGCGGGGAGAGGCTACGCTGTCGCCCCTGCTTTCTATATTCTCGCAAGGCACGGACAACATCATGACCTTGCCAGCCTCCACGTTGCCGATCGAAGCACCTGATGCCTTTCTCGGTGTGTCGCATTCGGCGACCGGCCGTCTGTGGCGTGATCGCCTCGATCCGCGAGGCACGGCGCGCGCACTGGCGATCACTCAGCGCCATCGGCTGCCGGAAATGCTGGCGCGGGTGATCGCCGGACGTGGCGTCGAAATCGATGCGGTCGAAGATTTTCTCGACCCCACCATCCGCCGGCTGATGCCCGATCCTTTCACCGTGACGCAGATGGAGGCGGCCGCCAAGCGGCTCGCAGATGCCGCGATGCGCGGCGAGACGGTTGCGATCTTCGGCGATTACGACGTCGACGGCGCGACCTCTGCAGCGCTTCTCGCCTGGCATCTGCGACATTGCGGCCTTGATCCACTGATCCATATTCCCGACCGCATTTTCGAAGGCTATGGCCCGAACGTCGATGCGATCGATGCGCTCGCGGCCAAAGGCGCGACGTTGCTGGTGACCGTGGACTGCGGCACCACGAGCATCGAGCCGCTGGCGGCCGCAAGACAGCGGGGCATGTCGGTCGTGGTGATCGATCATCACCAATGCGGCGACGATCTGCCCGAGGTCGAGGCGCTGGTGAATCCGAACCGGCCGGACGATCTTTCCGGGCTCGGACATCTTGCCGCCGTCGGTCTCGTATTGGTGACGCTGGTCGCGTTGAACCGCGAGCTGCGCCAGCGCGGCTTCTGGATTGACGAGCGGCCGGAGCCGGATCTCCTAAACATGCTGCATCATGTCGCGCTCGGCACGGTCGCCGACGTCGCGCCGCTGACCGGCCTTAACCGTGCCTTCGTCGCGAAGGGGTTGATCGCGCTGCGCCGCCGCGATCATGTCGGCCATACCGCGCTGATGGACGTGGCGCGGCTGAACGGTCCGCCGGAAGCCTGGCATCTCGGTTTCACGCTGGGACCGCGCATCAATGCCGGAGGCCGCATCGGACGCGCCGATCTCGGCGTGCGGCTGCTGCTGGAAGGCGATGTCTCGGAAGCTGCGCGGATCGCCGCCGAACTCGATCGCCTCAATACCGAGCGCCGCGTGATCGAGCAGGCGGCTGAAGCGCAGGCCGAAGCCGAGGCGCTGGCCTCGCTTGGTCTCGGGGACAAAGGATCTGTCATCGTCACGGCGTCCGAGGGCTGGCATCCGGGCGTGGTCGGTCTCGTCGCGTCGCGGCTGAAGGACAAGTTTTCCCGGCCGGCCTTCGTTCTCGCGCTGGAGCCGGGCGGCATCGGAACCGGATCGGGCCGTTCCATCGGCGGCGTCGATCTCGGCAGGGCGGTACGGGGGGCCGTGGCAGACGGCGTTCTGCTCAAGGGCGGCGGCCACGCCATGGCGGCCGGCGTCACGCTGCGGAAAGAACGGCTCGCGGAATTCCGCGCCTACATGGAAACAGCGCTCGCTGCCGATGTCGCGCGATCGCGCCACGTCCGCGAGCTTTTCATTGATGGCGCGGTCAGCGCGCGCGCTGCGACGCCCGAGTTCGTGGCGACACTCAATCGCGCGGGACCGTTCGGCGCGGGCAACCCCGAGCCGGTGGTGGCGTTGCCGTCGCACCAGTTGATCCATGCCGACGAGGTCGGGCAGGCGCATCTTCGGTTGCGATTCAAATCCGGAGACGGGGCTATCGTGAACGGCATCGCGTTTCGCGCGGTCGGCCAACCGCTCGGCAACGCGCTGGCGCAAATGCGGGGACAACCGCTGCATGTGGCGGGATCGCTGGCAGTGGACCGCTGGCAGGGCGTGGAGCGTGTGCAGTTGCGCGTGGTGGATGTGGCGACGCCCGATCCCGGGCCAGCGGTTATTCGCTGATCGATTGTTGCCCGTAGCGTTTCGCGAGTGTCTGGTTTTCGACGCGTTATCCGCTATGATTGATCCCGTGGAAGAGAGCACGCTCTACGATCACCCCGATCTATACGACTTGATGGCGCCGCGTGACCATGTTCTCGAGCGGTTCTACCTCGAAACCGCCAGCGAACGAGGGGGCAGTGTTCTCGATCTTGCTTGCGGAACGGGTCGTCTAACAATTCCGCTCGCTCAAGCCGGCTTACAGGTTGTGGGAGGTGATGTTTCCGCCGCGATGTTGTCACGGGCGCGATATCGCGCCGAAAGACAGGCTGCTGCCGTCGAGTTTGTTCAACTGGATATGCGCGACTTCGATTTAAATGGCCGCGCCTTCGACACCATTATCGTCGCTGTCAACTCTGTTGCGCACCTTCAAAGCCTCGACGATTTCAAGGGCTTTTTTCGATCTGCTGCGCGACATCTTTCACTGAAGGGCAGGCTCGTTTTCGACGCATTCATCCCGAAGGTCACTATGCTTGGCCGTGATCCCAAACAGCGTCAATTGGTCGGCGTAGCTGCGCACGAAACATTAGGCCACGTCACCGTAGAGGAGGGTCTTGTTCGATATGATCCACTTACACAAGTTAGCCATCTAGATTGGTTTTGGTCGACACTGGAGAAGCGAGACTTTTTGAAGAGCTCCTTGCAGATACGCAGCATCTTTCCGCAGGAGATGCCGCTTCTGATAGCGTCAGGTGGCTTGCGCCTCGAACGGCGGTTCGGTGACTTTGATCGCAGCCCGATGACCTCAGAGAGCCTACGGCAGGTATGTGTGTGCCGGCCAAACGAAGAATAAATTGAGGTTCACAGCTGGGCACATAACGGCAAAGCCATTTTACGTGCCTTCGCTGGGCCGAATCAGTCCCTGACGAAATTAGCAAAGGCTGGGATCGGATTACCTCAGCTCTCTCAGCTTCGCCAGCACTTGCAGTCCGGCATAGCCGTCGGTCGGCAATCCGACGCGGGTCTGAAAATCCTTCACTGCCTTCATCGTGTCGTTGCCGACGCGACCGTCGGTGCCGCCAGTATCGAATCCGGCTTTGGTCAGGCGCGTCTGCACTTCCTGCACTTCCGCGAGCGTGAGCGCACGTTCCGAACCTGGGAAGGGGTGAATGAAAGGCGACGCCCCGAGAATGCGATCGCCGAGATGGCAGATTGCCAATGCATAGCTCATCGACGGATTATAGCTGCGAACCGCGTAGAAATTCGGCCCAAGCAGGAACGCCGGGCCGCCCGGTTCCGGGACCCAGAGTTTGGCCGATGCATTCGGCTGCGGAAACGCCTTGCCATCGGCGCGTTGCACGCCGGCCGCCGCCCACGCGGCATAACTGCGGCTGCCGCTCGCGCCGCCGGGCGCGCGCACCTCATAACCCCAATGTTCGCCGCGATGATATTTCCCACGGTTGATCAGGTAGCGCGCGGTCGAGCCCAGCGCGTCGTCGGGTTTTCCAAATGGCGAGACCCGGCCGTCGTGGTCGTAGTCCATGCCGACGTTGAGCCAGACCTCAGGCATCCATTGGGTGTGTCCCATCGCGCCGGCCCATGAGCCGTGCATCTCTTCGGGCGTGCTCCAACCCTTGTTCACGATGTGCAACGCGTTGATCAGTTCTGTTTCCCAATAGCTGCGCCGTCGTGGTTCATTCCAGGCGAGCGCCGCCAGTGAAGGAAACACCGGGCGCATGTGGTTCTTCTGAACCAGCGGATCGCCGAACGCGGATTCAACCCCCCACAGTGCCAGCAGTGTGCCGCGCTCGACGCCGAAATCGTGTTCGATCCGCGCGAACAGTGCCTCGTTCTTCCGCAGCGCCTCCTTGCCCGCGGTAATCCGCCAGTCCGAGACGCGGCGGTTGATGTATTGCCAGGTCTTTTCGTGGAACTCCGGCTGGTTGCGCATCTGCTTGAACACGCTCATGTCCGGCTCGATCCGGCCCATGCAGCGGCTCCAGGTCGCCTCTGAGATGCCCTTCGCCAGCGCGCGGGCGCGAAAGCTGTCACGCCATTGCTCGAATCCCTGAGGCGGAGCGGCAAAAGCGGGGAAGGGCGCAAGCGCTGCCAACGCTCCAAGGCATTGTAGCGCGGTGCGCCGGCTGAGCCGGATGTGAGAATCGAGGATTGTCATGCAGTGAGCATAACGGAGGGAAGCACCCCGCAGCAAAGCCTCATTGCGTTGCAGGAACCTCGACTCCACCGGACAGCTTCTCGGACTCGAACCGAACTCCGAGGATCAGTATTTGTTAGGTGGTCAGTCCTTGGCGCGCTCGACGTAAGAGCCGTCCTCGGTCATGACCACGATCCGCGTGCCGACGCCGACATGGGGCGGCACGCCGGTGCGGACGCCGTTCGACAGCACCGCGGGCTTATAGGATGAGGAGGCGGTCTGCCCCTTGGTGACCGGCTCGGTGTCGACCACTTCGAGCGTCACCCGCTGCGGTAGCGTGATCGCCACCGGCACCATGTCGTGCAGGGACAGTTTCACCACCATGTTTTCCTGCAGGTAGGGCGCGGCGTTGCCCACGACCTCCTTAGGCACCTGAACCTGATCGTAGGTCTCCGCATTCATGAAGTGGAAGCCGTCGGCGTCTTCATAGAGGAACGTGAAGTTGTGATCCTCGATGGTGGCGCGCTCGACCTGGTCTGTGGTCTTGTAGCGCTCGGAAATTTTCACGCCGTCGCTGATCCGCCGCATCTCGATCTGGCTGACCGGGGTTCCCTTGCCGGGGTGGATGTTCTCCGCGGTGAGGACCACGTAGAGCTTGCCGTCTTGCTCGATGACGTTGCCCTTGCGAATAGAACTGGCGATAACTCTCACGGCTGGATTTCCTAAGGTTTGGCTCGAGACCGGTCCGGACGGGGGCGTCCTGCGGCCGTTGAGGCGGCTTCGGGCCGCAACATACTGATTTGGTTCGCTCGCGCCAGTGGTTTGCGGCCGATTCCGGTCGATTGCTGAGGATGGATGAATCGGATTTCACCCTGGTGGGACCGGGCAAGGCACGCGGACCGGAGGCCGTTTCTGGAAGCGCGCAGGACCGTGACGAAGGCGCTGCGGGCCTGGTTCGACGCGCAGGGGTTCGTCGAGGTCGAAACCGGCGTTTTGCAGGTGTCGCCGGGCAACGAAACCCACCTTCACGCGCTCGGCACCACGCTAACGATGCCCACCGGCGACCGAGTCGCGCGCCACTTACGCACCTCCCCGGAATTCGCCTGCAAGAAGCTGCTGGCGGCCGGTGAGCAGAAGATCGTGGAGTTCGCGCGGGCGTTTCGAGACCGCGAGCATGGCGTGCTGCATCTGCCCGAATTCACCATGCTGGAATGGTATCGCGCTGGCAGTTCCTATGACGTCGTCATAGCCGACTGTATCGCCGTGATCGCCATTGCGGCGCAAGCGACCGGGATTCCGAGATTTTCATTTCGCGGCCGGCAGGCCGATCCGTTCGTCGAGCCGGAGCGGCTGACGGTCGCCGCGGCGTTCGACCGCTTCGCGGGGATCGACCTCCTGAGTACCGTCGTCGGCCGCGAGGGTGACCGCCCGGCCCTGGCTGCGGCGGCGCAGGGGAGGGTGCGGATTACGGACGACGATAATTGGTCGGACATCTTCAGCAAAGTGCTGGTCGAGCATGTCGAGCCCCATCTCGGGCAGGGCCGGTTGACGGTGCTATTCGAATATCCCGCGCCGGAAGCCGCGCTCGCGCGCATCAGTCCGTCCGACAGCCGTGTCGCCGAGCGTTTTGAGATCTATGCCTGTGGCGTTGAGCTTGCGAACGGCTTTGGCGAATTGACCGACGCCGCGGAACAGCGCATCCGTTTCGTGCAAGCGATGAACGACAAGCAAAGCCGGTACGGCGAGCGCTATCCGCTGGATGAGGATTTTCTTGCGGCCGTCGCCCAAATGCCGGAAGCGGGCGGAGTGGCGCTGGGCTTGGATCGGCTGGTGATGCTGGCGAGCGGAGCGTCGAGAATCGATCAGGTTGTATGGGCGCCGCCCGCGGAGAATGCATGAGCGTCAAGACCGACAGGAGCGTCGTTTCGACATTACGGCGGCCGGAAGACCTGATCGCCCATGGCCTCGCGCCCGCATCAGGGCTGGCCGATCTCGAGAAGGTTGCCGCGCGCTATGCGATCGCGATCACGCCACACGTCGCCGCCCTGATCGATCCGACCGATCCCGATGATCCGATCGCGCGGCAATATCTCCCAAGCGCCAATGAATTGGCTGCACAACCGGGCGAACGCGCCGACCCGATCGGCGATCACACACATTCCCCGGTGGACGGCATCGTTCACCGTTATCCCGACCGGGTGCTGCTCAAGCTCGTTCACGTCTGCGCTGTCTACTGCCGGTTCTGCTTCCGTCGCGAGATGGTGGGACCCGCCAAGGAAACCGCGCTATCGAAATCCGCCATCACAACCGCGCTCGATTACATCCGGTCGCATCCGGCAGTCTGGGAAGTGATCCTGACCGGCGGCGATCCGCTGATGCTGTCGCCGCGGCGGCTGGCCGAAATCATGGGCGAACTTGCCGCAATCGATCACGTCAGGGTTGTCCGCGTCCATACGCGCGTGCCGGTGGCCGATCCCGCTCGGGTCACTGACGAGATGGCGGCGGCCCTGCGGATGGACGGCGCCACGACATGGCTGGCGCTGCACGCCAATCACCCGCGCGAACTGACCGCGGCGGCGCGGTCGGCCTGCGCGCGGATTGTCGACGCTGGCATTCCCATGGTCAGCCAGTCGGTGCTGCTGCGCGGCGTCAACGATGACGCGGCGACGCTGGAGACGCTGATGCGCGCCTTCGTCGAATGCCGCATCAAGCCGTACTATCTGCATCACGGGGATCTCGCGCCAGGCACCGCACATCTGCGAACCACCCTGGAAAAAGGCCAGGTTTTAATGCGTGCGCTACGTGGTCGCGTGTCCGGCTTGTGTCAGCCGGATTATGTTCTCGACATTCCCGGCGGGCACGGAAAGGTGCCTGTGGGACCGGATTATCTGTCGCGCTCAGATTTAATATCCGGGGAAGGTGAACATGGTCCAAAATTGCGTTATCGTATTACCGACTATTGTGGCGGCGTTCACCTTTATCCGCCGGTATTGTAGAGGTTCGTTTGTCCGGCTGGCTTAGTCACAGAATCAATCGCGGAACGTTTGCGCGTTCTCAACCGTTCTTGACAGGCCGATCTCGGACGTTGGAGGCAGCGAAATGAACAAGATCATCGCGTTGGCGGCTTTTGGGGTCTTGATCGGTGCGCCTGCGGCGCTTGGGCAGTATCAAGCGAGGGACGGGTCGTCACCAGGTTCAAGCGTTGACAAGTCCTCGCGTTACGACGCGCCGATCGGTCATCGCCAGCCGCGCCCGAGCGACTTGCCGCCGGAGAAGGCGGACACGGACAACCCGACACAGGTCGATCCGGCGGATGCCGCCCTCAAACGCAAGATTAAAAGCATCTGCCGCGGCTGCTGATGCAGCTGGGTTAGATTTCGTAACGTAATCAGGTTTGCGAATTAGCGCCTTCGTCTGACGTCTGTCAGAAGGCAAAACGCTCTAACGCGCATTTCGCATGGCAAGCGCCATTCCAATCAACGTGGTACCGCCGAATATCATATTGAGGCCGACCAGCAACCCGATGGCCCAGGCCGCCGATCCCGGGAGGCCGACGATGATAACGCCGGCTATGATGATGTCCATCACTCCCCCGGTCAGCAGCCAGCCCCACCGCTGCGAGAGTTCGCGGCGATGTTCAAGAGCGTACATGATCGTGACGGCACCCTCGGCGAGGAAGTAGGCGCCAAGCAAGATTGTCAGCGTCAACATGCCCTGTACGGGCTGTACCACCAGCAGGATGCCGACGAGAATCGACAGCGCAGCCGAGAGCAACGACCACCAAAAGCCCGGCATCCCCCGTGCCCAGAAGGTAGCGACAAGTCCGACGACGCCGCCAACGAGAAACAGCCAACCGAGAAAGATCGTGATGGCGAGGCTCGCCAGGGGTGGCACGACGATGACAGCCAACCCCAGAAGCGCGAGCAGAATGCCTTCGAAAAGGAAGGCCTTCCAATGCTCGCGGACTTCCGTGCTCACTTTCAACTGAAGGCGTTCGAAATCTTGGGAAGGGGGTGTCATTGGCTGGGCTCCATGAAGCGGAAACGCACATCCCTCGGGGCACCAGCTTAACGCGCGACGGCTCCAAAAGCAGCAAAAACCGGAATCCTGATCGGATGGCGACATTTCCGACCGGCACGATGCCGCGGATCGAACCAGCCTGCTTTACGGCGCAGGCGATCCGCACCAAGACGTCCACCGTTCAGAGCTGCACACCCTCTCCGTTGCAGGGCGCACTGTTCCAATTGCCCCACTGAACATTGGCAAGACTACGAAAATCTGTCGTCAGCGGACGCCGCGTAAGTTTCTCGTAAGCGCCGATGACCTTCTCTGAGGCGGTGAGCTTGCGCCGTAGGTTGGCCGCTATCCGCAGCGTCTCGACGCGCACTCGCGGATCCGCGGTTTCACCAAAGCGGAAACGGCGAACCTCCATGTCGCGCAGAGCTTCGCGATACTTTTTCAATTGGGCGCGGTGCCATGCGATGGTGCTATCACTATCAGCCATCAAAAAATCCTCACTCTGCGGCGGCTGCAATTAGCCGCAATAAAGAACGAGAGCCGAACCCATCATCCGCTGATTTCGATTCGTCAGCGGAGGAAGGAATTGAGACTGAGAAAGCGTCGACGGATTCTGGTTAATCAAAGGTTAACGAGCGTTCATGGGCTGGTGAGGCGCAGCAACACGCGCGGGAGATCCTCGATTCCATCGTTCGCAAGAAGGCTTACTGAACGGGAAAAGGAATGTTTAGAAGCGACCCCGCCAACCGTGATTGTTTTATTGACCGGCAGCGGATTGCACGTAATAGCAGGGCCCTGGAAATTGTGGCTTTGCGTTCGTTCCGATCTCCATTTCAATTGATGCGATGAATTATTGACTATGACAATTACGGGCCTCGATAGAGAAATTCTGCTCACGCTCAACGCATTCGGTGGAGGAAGCAACAACCTCTGGGACCTCGCGAACAATTCGCTTTTCAGGGGATTTCCGGTGTTCTTTTCTCTTGTCGCCCTGTGGTTTTCCGGTGATCAGCCGGAGCGTCGCGGTCGTATGCTAGCCGGGCTGCTGGCGGTCTGTTTGGCGACCATGCTTTCTGTTTGGTCACAGTTTCACACCGCGGTTCACATACGTCCGATTCTGGACTTAGCGATTCCTCTGGACACTGTCATTCCGCGAACGCCATGGGACCGAACGAATTCGTTTCCGAGCGACACAGCGACCTTGTTTTTTAGTCTCGCTGCTGTGGTTTTTGTAGAAAAGCGGTGGGTCGGGCTGTTCTGCTTTGTTTGGGTTGCGGCGATAGTCGCGATTCCCCGGATCATTGTCGGGCTCCACTATCCAAGCGACATTCTTGGGGCGTTTATTCTTGGACCAGCGACCGTTTTCCTTTTTGCCACGCTTCCATACCCAAAGGGCCTGTTTGAACGCGCGCTCACGTGGTTCGAAGGTCGTCTGTATATTGTTCACGCACTCTTATTCATTTTTTTGGCCGAAGCATTCGACCTGTTCCCGAGCTTGCAAGCCCTCGGAAAGGTGTTTGCGCGAATGCTTCACTCCTAGAGCCTTTCCGCTTTTGGCGGAATCAGAAGCGGAACTCTTTTATTTTTTGACGCGTTTTCTTCACGCGAACCGGTATCTACTTCGCTCGAAAACGCTATAGAGTTTTTGACAAAGCGTTTTCGAGCGAAACATGCCCTTCGGGCTTGCCATACTGCACAAGCACACATGAGTTCAGGTCACCGAACAGGGAAAGCCCTCGCGCGGGGTTGGGTTCGCCTCATGCGATGCCATTCAGGCCGCCAGGATGCCGCCGCACGCGCGGTCCGCACCGCTTGAGCAAAAGGATAAGCCGGCTCCAGCCGGTGCAGGAGCCGTCAGCTCACGACATCATGGCTGCGCTTGGTGACACTGACCCAAGCGAGCCGCTACACACGGGAAGCCAACGGAACAACACAGCGACAGGTGCCCCGTTGCCCTGATTTCCCGTATGTCACAGCCCGGCGCCAAACTCTGCCCCGTCTGTTTTATTTCGAGTGCGACTTCCGCGAACTGTGTTTCGTCTCCGACGCTGGAGCAGACGCAGAAGCAGAAGCAGCTTGCTCCGAAAGTTGATCGAGACGTGTGTTCAGCTTTCCTACGTCCGCTTGAAGAGCGTCTACGGTCGTCTTGATGGACTCAGGATTTTCCGTCCCGGCAACCTTTCTCTTGAGCGTGTCGAAATCCGATGCAGAGAAAGCGCCCAACTTAGTTTGTACGGCCGCGATCTGAGACTCCAGGCCCTTGATCCTTGCATCGAGCTGAGCATCAGATGTTGGCGGAGCCTTCATCTTGGCTTCGAGGAGGAGCAAGCGTTGTTCAAGTCCGGCGGTTGCATCGGCGTGCGGCGCAGCCTGGTGTGCGGGGGCGGGTGCCGCCTTCGCTTCGCTCGTAAGCCGGCCGGTACTGCTCCATACCAAGGCCATGCTGCCGAAAAACATCACGCAGATAACGGCTATGCCCCCGATCAACTGATTGGAGCGGTCGTGTTCATTCATCACGTTGCCTCCTTGCGTTACTAACGTTGCATTGCTTACGTTGCGTCGTCTCCCTTCGAGCCAGTTGCCAAGTATGACTGAGCTGCGACATTTTGTACAGGGGCGCACGCATCCATTGGCGGCGTCTGCGGAGGTCTGTCAGTTCATCGCAGCATTTTCGAAAAGGCCAGAAAGAGCGACGGTGTTCCATCCAGGAACTTCGCCCTTGGATGCAGTGCAAGCTACCGTCGTCATTCCGCCAAAGCGAAGCCGAAACGATCAGCATCTTACGACGCCAGTCTCTACAAGAAGCACAACATCATCGAGCGCTTCTTCAGAAAGCTGAAGCAGTTCAGGCGCGTCACAACCCGCTACGAACTATTTTGCGACACGTCGGTTAAACCACCAAAGCGCGAGGGCACTTGCCAGCATCACCAGCCCGCCCAGCAGCACCGACAACGGCGTAGCCCCGAGTCGCTCAAACCATTGAGTATAGAAATGAATACCGCTGAAGACGGCGACGAGGTTGACCAACCAGCGTCGATTTGCCCGAACGGCCCAGAATCCAGCACCGAGCAACGCCACCGCCCACATCACGCTGAATGCCATGGCCGGAATGACGGGTTTGGTCATGAGCGTCGAGGATACGTCCTTGGCAGCGAGCGAACGTATCAGCATCAGTGGATCGCCCCATAGTGAGCCGATCCAGAAGCCGAAATTGATCAACAGCAGCGAGGTTCGCGCGGCTGTGATCGCGAGCCGCGCATATTCGGCTGGCAGACGTCGCGAAGCTCGATAGGCGATCAGCGCCACCATAGAAAACACGACCACGGTGAGCGTCGGCTCGAAAATGGCTAGCGAATAGCTGGCGTGGCTATAACCCGTGCGTGCGCCCAGGCAAGCCGAAGCTGCCAGCACCGCCAGCGCCATCAAGAGGCTGGAGCGAGCGATGATAGCTGCGAGGCAGAAAACACCTGTGACAATCAGCATGGTGGCAAGGAGGTCGGCACGATAGGCGATAGCGCCGCCGCCTAACATCAGTGCGCCGATGACAAGGCAAATCTGCCCGAGAATCATCCAATGCTGCACGCGATTGAGTGCAATTGCGCAACCTGCGACGAAGAGTGCGAGCCCGAAGCTAATTGCCGTCAACGGCGCAGGCGCCAGCGCCACCGCACCCGCCGCAATAGCGACGACAGCGAACCCGACAAGGATGTTGATGCCGAGAGAGACTGTATCATGTGCAGCGAGCTTCGTGAGCTTTTCGGCTTCCTCGCTCGTTAGCTTGCCTTCCTCAACAAGCTTGGAAATGTCCAGCGTAATTTTCATCGTTTCTCGTCCAGCGGAGCCGATCCCTATCCCATATAAGAACTGTCAACCTATCAGAAATCAACATCCCCACCTCGTTGTATGATTGTCGGGGAGGACTACGCACGCTTATGAAATGCAGTTATGCTGTGCATATTATAGGGCGAAATCGGAGATGGCGGTTACAGCTAAGCGCACGTCAATCGTCGGTGGCCCAATTGGTCCCGCAAACAGCTAGCGAAACTGATGACGCTACAGTTTATTGACTTAGATCAACGAAAAGGTCCGCTATCGCACTCCGATGATCGGCAAAGGTCACGTCGGATGCTGGATAACCAATTGACCAGTAAATCGGAGAGTTGCATGAGAACCATCAACCCGTTGGTACTGTTAGCGCTGTTAGTATTGCTCGTTGCGCAATCGGCTTCGACAGAGGCTGCGGATTTGAACGGAGCTTGGGCGATTGATTCCTCGACCTGCGGTGACATATTTACCAAAAAGAATAACAAGCTTGCTTTCAAGCAAGATGCTGATCTCCACGCGGGCGGTATAATCGTTCATGGAAAGCAAATAACCGGCACATTTGAGAAATGCACCATCAAATCATTGCACGATGACGGGCGGGATGTGCGAGTGATTGCGGCGTGCTCGGACGGTATCGCGGTATCGGACATGGAGTTCGACGTGAAAATCTCCGGAGAAAACAAGATCACATTTAGCTCGAAGGAGCCGGTACCGGTGGAAATGCCATATGTTCGCTGCTCGATGTGACTGTCCGAACGGCGACATTGGTGGCGAACCATGGAGGTTCGTCATGTCTATTCCAGTAGCGTTGCGCGCAGACGTCAAGGCATCTCAGCTAGCGTCACCAAATGAGGCGAGACATAAGGGCCGCATCTCCTAGCAAACCAGGAGGCTAGGCTGCTTCAGGATGCTCGCCTGAAGTGAGACCCGAAAGCAATTCCGGGTCCCAGTACAACGCCCTGGTTAGCTTCAGAGATAGGCGACCAACCCTACAGACGACGCAGCAAGCGATATCAGAGCGGCTCCAAGCATCATCCATAGCGTATCGAGTTTCGTCGTCAGCAAAAGGACAAAGCAGACAGCCGCGATGGCTATGGTAATTGGACCTGTCAAGCCGTCATGCCCCAGCGGAATCGCCGCAGCTAACAGCAACCCAGCACTCGCGATCACAACCGTTTGCAAGATCGATTTGACGCGGGAGTGTTCCATTCTGCGGCCCACGAAGTGAACCAGTGGAATGATGAGGAGCGCAGGCGTAATCATAGCAAGCCATCCAGCGGCGGCCCCCGGAATCCCAGCCGCAAAGTATCCGACGCTCACGATATAAAGTCCGACAGGCCCCGGCGAACTACGGGTAATTACGACGGCTTCGTTGAGCTGCTCATTGGTAAGGACGTGATAGTGATTCACCAGTGCCTCTTGGATGACCGGCAACGACGCGAGTCCTGCAAAGGAGGTCACCGTGCCCTTCAAGAGCACCAGATAAAGCACCAGTATGTTCATGGCAGGAAGCATCCGACGACGGCGGCGATGACCAGCACGTAAATGGGCGAGATGCCAAGGACAACATTCAAAAGGAACGCGCTCGCACCAATCAGGATCACGCGCAGTCGCTTACCCGTCTTGAAGTACGGATGCGCGATGGTCCAAACCGTCTTCACCGTAACCGCGACGGCCGCTGCAACCGCGCCCTTGATCGCCGCCTGAGCGAATGCGTTTTCTTGCCATTGGGCAAACAGCATGGTGATAACCACCACGAACAGCGTGCAGGGGATAGAGGACGCCAGCAGCGTAGCAATCGCGCCAGACCAACGGCGCAACATCCAGCCGACACCGACACAAAAGGCAAGAACATTGGTGCCGGGCGTTAGCCGACCAAGGGCGAATGACAGCGCGAATTGCTCTTCGCTAATCCATCGTCGTTTTGCAACGACCCACTGTGTATGACTGCCGTTGTCGCGCTTCCTCCACCGAGCGTGAAGTTGGCATAGCGCGCGAAAACGCCAGCGAGTTGCCTGAGTGTTGGTTGATTCATCGACATGCACGACACGACCGCTTGGGCGCCTAGTGCGCCAGATTAAGACAAGCCCGTTTCCGTCGTGCCGGAGAGTTTCACACCTGCTTACGGCAGGCCGTGAGGCATGCACGAACTAATCAGAACTCCCGGAGGGTTTCAAGCTGCGGCTATTCAGCGGCCACAAACGCGAGGGGGGTAGGGCGTAAAAACTGCCAAGGGCAGTTTGCCCCGTGCTCCACTGTGTCAGTGCGTTAGTCTGAAGTGAGACCGAAGAGATTCCAAGAAATTCTTATGCTTTCCGATCCGCTAAGCTCACCATGTCAGAGCGTCTTCCTCATCTTTACACACGCCATTGACCAGCGACCGTTCAGCAAATGGTTTCCGTATTCGGTGACCTTATACCCCTGGCTCCGATAAAACGGTTCAGCTGTCAAAGACGAGTCGGTGAGTAAAAATTTGATGCCCGCGTTCCGAGCCGTCTCCTCAATTCTCATGAGAAGGGCTTTTCCGACACCTGTCCTGGCAACGTCGGGAGCCACGTAATATACTCGCAATTCATTGTTCGCCATGACCAGACACGCCAAACCGATAAGGAGATCGTCGCTATCGGCAACAAATCGGATTTCATTCTCGGGATTGGCTGTAACAGCTTCCACGGCATCCGACGTAATAGGCAATGGTGCCCACGCCTCAATGATTTCCGCTGGGTAGTCCCGGGCAGCAAGACGACGCACGGCCGCATGGTGCACTTCCAAAAACGCTCGGGCGTCGTAGTCCCGCATTTCCCGTATGACCAGTGCCATGGTCGGGGACGCTAGCATCGTATTTTAAGGGCCACAAACGCGAGGGGTAGGGCACTAAGGAAAACAAAGGGCAAGTTATCCGTTGGCGCTCCCTAGAGCTGCCCATCGACGAGTTCGAGTTCACGATGAAGCGACTGCGCGGCTCGGATTAGTTTTCGGCGCGCGAAACCCGCCGGTGCGGGGCGCCCCGGCGGGTTTGGAATGGAGACGAGCGGATTAGAGGAGGAAAATCGCCAACAACACGACAACGGTGACCACGACCGCGGCACCGATCGTCCCGAGTTTGATGAAGGACTTATACGTTTCCTCGTGCGCTGGATAATCCATTCCTTCCGCGATCGAGTACGTCAATTCGCCATGATCAGACATGTCAAGCTTCCAAGTGCGGTTGATCTTGCGTCTCTCACGACGGTGACCGGTGAGACCGATATAGTTGCCCGCGGTCACCGCCAATTCATGCAGTTCTGCGAGCTTATGCTGGCGGGTGTTCGCGCCGGCGGCCCTCGGTCTGACGCTCGCCATAAACTAAAGCTAGCGAGAATATCGCTATGACGCCGGCAACGAATGCGGTCACAATGATTGTTTCGGTTGGCATGTCGATCTCCCATTTTGCTTTCGACAAGCCAAGAATACATTTCAATCGCACGCATGTTTTTCATCTAGCGCAAAGACGCCGTTATTCTCTCACACTGGATGCTCTGAGACGTCAGACGTCGGGAATGGAATCTCTTCGCACCATGCGCTGCGGCGTTGCTGATGCTGGGGTTCGGCTTGGCGCTGGAGTGAGCGCAACGCCTTATTGATCTAGAACAAACTATAAAAATAGAAGGCATGTTAAACGAGTGAATTGCCGGTAGAGACCCCGGCGATATCCAGGCCCGCCCTGGGCCCGTTTCTTCTCTGACTCGGCCCAACGCTTCACGGCGTCGGGCCTTTCGGTAGTGGGTCAGTTTGAAATTTCCGTACTGCGCTTTTTGTATGGGCCGCGAATTTTGGCGGCAGTGCTTGCTTCTTGAGCTTCGACCAGCGCGACGATATCAGACACCTCCCAAAGCCGATCCGAGATGCCAGCGGCCATTGCCGGCGACATACGCAGCTTGGAATGCAGCCGAACGAAATTGTAATACATCATATGAAGGGCAACCGCGTAGGCGTGGTTTTCGACCTTCTTGGAAAAGCCGTTGGTTAGGCGAGTAAACCGCCGCATGTGCATGCGGATCGTCAGATTGCTGCGCTCGACATATGACGTTGAGACGTGCGCCGGATCGGGCGCGCCCTCGATAAGCTCTTTGCGGGACCCGGTGCATTCAGCAGGGCTGTAACGGCCCTTGAAACTTTCTGGCGAAGCTCCGTAAATCTTTACAAGCTGGGCGTAGTCGATGTCCCCGCCGAAGGCACCTTCAACCGCCTCCAAATAAGCCTTGTGACCGTCCGATGTAAGTTGGACTCGATTGGCGAGGCGCGCCCGCAGATCGTCCATGAACCACATGGCGCATTCGCCATCCCGGCCGCCAACAAAATAGGAAACGATCATCTTGGAGTCGGCGTCGAGCGCCGTCCAAGTCCATGTATCGCCAGCCTGCTCTGGGGCGGCCTTGGCCTTCGCGACGTTCTTCTGCTTGGCGTAGGTGAAGGACCAGATTTCATCGACCTGAATGCGCCGGGCGGCGACGTTGCGCACGTTCGCGTCATGGTAGGCCATGCAGGCGCGGCCAGCGTCGCAAAGGAGCTTGGCAACAGTGTTCTTGCTGGCCCCGATCACGCGGGTGATTGCGCGGATCGACTGCCCTTCGCAGAGAAGGTGAAGGATACGGGTGCGATCTTCGGGGGTTAGCTTGTTCATGCATCCAAACTGACCAACTCAAACACATAAGTCAAGCATAAAAGGTCAATTTGATTTTTGGCGCAAGTTTTCCTTGAGCTGCGCTTCGCCCCGGTCTATCGTAGGAGAATGAAAGACTACAAAACCCCCGGCCAACTAATCTCCGACCTTCTCGATAAGCGGGGATGGACCAAGCGTGCGCTGGCGGTCGTCCTCGAAAAGGACGAGAGTACGATAAACAAGATTGTCTCTGGCAAGGGCGCGGTGACGACGGAAACGGCGTTGGCGTTGGAGGACCTATTCGGCACGCCGGCCGAGACATTTCTCGACCTCCAGAAGAAATATGATCTTGCCGTCGCCAGGATCGTAACCAAGCCAGATCTCGGTCGCGCGACCAGGGCGGCCATCTTTGGAGACCTACCTGTCGCTGCAATGTGCAAACGGGGATGGCTCGGCACAGATGATCCGCAAGACGTTCCAAGAGTTGAGGCCGGGCTAAAAGCATTTTTCGGCGTCAAGAATCTTGATGAGATTGTGGCTTTGCCGCACGCAGCAAAAAAGACGGATGCAGACTCTCCGCCGACATATTCGCAGATCGCTTGGTTCCATCGCGTGCAAGTGATCGCCCATGAATTGCTCGTGCCGAAATACTCTCCGGCCGCGCTGAAAGCGGCCATTCGAAAATTACACGCGCTGACGGTCGCCCCCGAAGAAGTTCGGAACGCCGCTCGTATTTTGGCAGAGTGCGGTGTCCGGTTGGTCATCGTTGAGAGCCTGCCTTCGGCCAAAATCGATGGCGTATGCTTTTGGCTCGACGAGCATTCGCCTGTCGTCGGCCTGTCATTGCGGCATGACCGCATCGACAACTTTTGGTTCGTGCTGAGGCACGAATTGGAACATGTCCTTCAGGGACATGGATTGCAGGCTTTTGTGCTCGACTCCGAACTAGAAGGGGAAAAGGCCGGGGCCGGCCCGAATGTTCCCGAAGAAGAAAGGATCGCAAATACGGCTGCTCAGGATTTTTGCGTTCCCAAGTCAAAGATGGATGCCTTCGTTTCGAGGAAAGCACCTTTATTCTCTGAAAGTGATCTGTTGGCGTTCGCAAAAATGTTGCGCGTCCATCCGGGGATCGTGGCCGGTCAGCTTCAACATCGCACCGGCCGATATGACAGATTCCGGCAGCATCTAAAGAGTATTCGCGTTCACCTCGGTTCCACCGTCGCAATTGACGGATGGGGCGATATTTATCCTCTTGGAGCATGAACAATGGCAAAGGTCGCGGACCGACAAAAATTCATCCGCTATTGGATGGATACCACTGGCGAAACCGAAATCGACATGACGGCTGTCGCCAAACTGGCAATCAAAATGGGCTGGAAAGCGCCTCCGCCCGTCACGGAAGAAGACCGGCTTGCTCAGCAATTCAAGGAAGCCGCTCGACAGGACATTCGGCACGACCGCAAAACGGGGCGCCCGTACCGGGGTTACCACGCTGTCCCGAAATATGACGCGACCGGGCAGCTCCACTTCTCATACATCGATATCGATGAACCGAAGACCAAACCAGATAGCTTCCGAAAGGCTTGCGTCATGAGGCGTGAGCAATCAGTCGGCGACGTGGTTCAACTGCGGCTTGACCAGCTTCACTGGAATGATACGCGCCCATCCGACCAACAAGTCGAACTGCTGCCGGCAGACATGGAATTCGACGTAGAATTGAAACTCGCCGGCATGGATACTGAAGACGACGCAGCTTAGCCTTTTTTCCAACGTGCTTGGGCGGCGGCGCTGGCGATCTCCGATCGCTGCTTGGGGGTCAGAGCGTTAGCCCGAGCCGGGCCGCCAGCAGTTCCCGCGTTCTTGGCTCTCGCGACTTTGGGCGTATCGACCTTCGCCGACGCTTCACCGGTCGCCGCATCGATGATGAACTTGGCGAGCTGGTTCGGGTCGCGCGGACGTTTGGGGTGCTTCACCATACCCTCTATATGGCATAGCCGGCGCGGCCTTTCCATGACGGTCAAGACCCGCCAATTTCAAACTGACCCACTACCGGCCTTTCTTTTTGGCATCGGCGGCGGCGCGGCGCCATGAACGGCTCGATAGAAGCTGCTGCGGGCGATAACCGGTCGTCGTTTCGACCCATGCTCCTTCACGAGACCAAGACGGGGTTATGGCGCGCCATACAGGGCCCCCGCGCGAGGACCGTTCCGTTTAGCCGACGCATTGGCGAAGCGCTTCAATATCCAGAATGTCGATGTGGCGGTGCGAGGAAATCTGAATCACTCCGGCTCGCCGCAGCCGCGTGAGCTCACGCGAAACCGTTCCAATCGTCAAGCCGAGAAAGTCACCAATTTCGGCGCGCGAAAGCGGAAGATCGAAAGCCGTGACGCCGTCGCTTCCTGCAAACGGATCGATCTGCCGAACCATCATCATAAGAAAGCTGGCTACCTTTTCGTGTGCCGTCTTGCGTCCAAGCGCCAGCATCCACTCGCGACCCTGATCGACCTCGCGAAGGGCTTGGTGCAGCAGCTTTGCTTCGAGGGCCGGATTTTCTTCGAGCATCTTCCGCAGCGCGTTCCTGGTTATGCTGCAGATCTCAACATCCGAACAGGCTTCGACCCGAACAAAACTCTCCTCTTGATGAAGTCGTCCGACGAAATCGGGCGCGAATTGAAGTCCGACGATTTGTTGGCGACCATCGGCCAGAGTCTTTGTCAGCTTGAGCACGCCGCGCATGACATTGGCATAGGATCTGATCGGTCCTTGCTCCTGTAAGAGAACGTCGCCGGCGGATATCTTTACGACACGCGTGAATTTGGCGAAATCCACCAACTCGTCGGCATTGAGCGCGCCGCACATACCCTTGTGCCGTACATCACAGCTCCGACAGAGCTTCGGCACATTAGAGTTATGAATGTCCTTCCGGGGCGGGTTCATACTGCTCTAGCTTGAGGATAATCGTCTGCAGGGCCGAGACACCGCCTCTTTTCAGCTGTCGGTTCTCCGGACGGATCCTGCATCCCATAAATCTTCCTGTCTTTGCGATCGCGCAAAGGCGAACCTGAATTGTTGCGCTACCGCAATCTGAATAGTTTGAAGTTTGAGCTGACGACCAGCAAACGGCAACGCCCTCTCACAGCACTGGCCATTGTCGGGCTAGCGATATTGGCGGTGGATGCGCGCGACGCGAGGCGATCCACCAGCCATACACAGCGGTTTATTGGCCATCCATTGGACACCAAACGGGCTTGTCGAGCTAGCCTATTGAAATCATTGGCGCTCCCTAGCGGACCCCGTTCCAAGGTGTTGGCCTGAGGTGAGACCCGGAGGCGTTCCACGGGAGATTCTAATACTTTCCAATTACGCGTGGCTAACCGAGTCGCCCCGTTTAGCATCAGGGAACCAGCCTATCGGAACCGCCCGTCGAGAAACTTCAGGCGACCTCACCCTGCGACAGGTCGACCGAATAGGGAACGAACGGTCAGTCGGCGGATTAGTTTACTCAGCACATGCTTGTGCAAAGGAGCATGTCCATGAGTAACGATCACGAAACTGGCCATCTGACCGCCAGCGATAAAGAGTCGGGGAAAGCTGTCTACGGCGCTGAGAACAAGAAGATTGGTAAAATCGAAAGTGTCATGATCGACAAGACCAGCGGGGAAATCGCTTACGCTGTCCTCAGCTTCGGTGGATTTCTCGGTATCGGCAAAGACCATTTCCCGGTCCCCTGGAAACTGCTGCGATTTGATTCTGAGCTTGGCGGTTACCGTTCCGACATCAGCGAGAACCGGCTGCACGGCGCTCCTAAACACGGTACCGAGACCATCTTCGATTGGAACGCCAGGTACGCAGAACTGGACGACTACTACAACGAGGAAGTCCTTTCTGCCGACAAGCACTGGTTTGGTAAGGTTGGTGAGGCTGCGGGCTCAATTTTTAAAGGTAGCAAACGCGAATGGTAGGGCGTGACGGCTGCGAGAGCAGTTTTCCCGTATCCCGTCCGCGAAGCCACCGCCTTGAGTGGAACCGGTAAGGTCCGCGAGGAAATGATTAGACACCGGCGCTAGAAGCTGGGGGAGAAATCCTTTGGCGCTCCCTAGCGAAAAGGTCGTGCCGTGCCAACACGTGCCAACAATTGAAATAAATATGCTTCTTGTCGCCCGATTGATTTGCTGTGAAGCACAACGAGGGGAGGTAGTCGAGCAGCCCTTAGCCTCTCAGCTCAAAGATGAGCGACCAACCCTACAGACGATGCAGCAAGCGATATCAGCGCGGCTCCAAGCATCATCCATAGCGAATCGCGTTTCGTCGTCAGCAAAAGGACGAATCAGATAGCTGCGATGCCGATCGTAATTGGACCGGTTAAGCCGTCGTGCGCTACGTAATCCCAAGCGCAGAGATCAGTGCGAGGGTGTGCGGGCACAATCAAGTGTCATTTCCGCAACATTCCCCAACAAAACACCACGAATATTGGTAGTTCGTTCGTCTATTCATTGTCACGTATTTAATGCCGCGTTACTTTTCGGCCTACCCTAAAGTGGTCGTGGAGATTCCAGTGCTCAAATGCATCATTGTTGGCGCCGCATCGTTGGCCTTCGTCGGAACAGCTTTCGCGGCGGACCTGCCTCATCCGCAACCGGTCGTACAGAGCGGACCAATCGGCAAGGCTCCGGTTGGCAAGTACCCCGTCGGCAAGGCTCCTGTCGGCAAATACCCCGTCGGCAAGGCCCCAGTTGTTACAACCAGGGGCTAGTCTGAGAACCTGATTTATGCCCTCAGCCTTTGGGGTGGGGGCATCTATCTGATCACCTACTACGCCTATGACATCGGTTGTTCTGGGTGCGCGAGGGCTTGAAGTGATGGCAGTAGCTCAGAGAAAAACCAATCTGCGGCTTGTTGTCGGCGCTATGGTATTTGCGGCTGCGGCAGGCTCCGGATTAGGAAGCACTAACGCACAACAGCTTGCTGCGCGCGTCGATCAGCAGAAGCAGAACAGCTCGCCAACAATCAAGCCCGGTGCAGCCATGGCTACTGCTTCGCTAAGCACCATGCCTCCCACATCAGATGTAAAACCGGCCCGAAGGTTCGCGTCAAAGGGACAATACTACGTAGATTTTCGTGCGCGCACCGCGGCATCTTACGGACATGCATTTATTTGGTACGGCAAAACAACGGAAAAAAAGGTCGAGGTTGCCGGTTTGCATCCGCGGGGCGACACGCTACCGTACATATTGGGACACGTGACCTTTGTGCCCGCTGACACGGGGGCGAGCTATGGTGATCTTGACGAGCAATATTTGACGGCGAGCTATCGAGTTTACTTGAACGAGGCCGACGCCAAAAAGGTCTTCGGCTATATCAAGCATCTTCAGGCTAACTCGCCAGTATGGAATGTGGAGACGACCAACTGCACTTCGTTCATCGGTCGCGTAGCCAGCTTCATGGGATTGAAGACTCCATTCCATTTGATTCGGCCTGAAGAATACGTAAACCAGATCAAAGCGCTGAACGGCGGACGCCAAACTGTGCATCTGGCCAACTAGGATTTTTGACCGGTAGCCCGACGCACGGCGCTTCCCTTAAGGCCACAGAGCAGCCGGTGGGCACAGGCAAGCCGCTGGCAATGCTTCTTTGATATGCTGTCGGTGTCCGCAGAACCATCCTCGCGAGGTCCGCTCAGCCAGATCGACTTCAAACTTGATGTCCTTGCCCCAAAAGGATTGGCGAACGTTGAAGAAACGTCATCGAGCAATCCTGCCTTCGCAGCCCTTGAGACAATAGCGCCAAGATGGTTATGAGGTCGTCACAAACCGCGGCAGCGCGGAGAATCTGCGGCTAGGTTAGTGAGCTGGGCCGGATGTACGCTCGCTCGTGATGTGGATGGCTCGGGCAATGCTTCGGGCCATTTGCTTTTCTGGGATGTGTTTTTTAACAACCCAGCTCAGGGTTTTCTTTCATTCAGGAATTGGGGGCTTCTGCCGACTGCGAGACTGACGCTTGATCAAAATGTGCTCTTGCAGTGCTTTTGCCTGAACCCCGATCGACGTTCGGCCCATTAATTTGGCGATCAGGCGGACCGGCTTATCTTCCGCTGCCAGCTTTTGTAACGTTTTAATATCATCCGGTGTCCAAGGCTTTCCGGAGTTGAAAAGAGTTTTCACCAAGCGAGTGCCTTAAGCCCCGTCGTGGTCAACGTCATCGCATAGCGACGAACGTCGACCGCAGCGTTCGCTGTAGCAGAAGACAACGACGTTTCACTTCCGGGCAGAGCGCGATTGAATTAGAATTGCTCGAGGGAACATTGGATGGCTGAATCGTGCATCCACCTGACGCGGCGGGGTCCGAACCTCGGACCATGCCATAGGCGTTAATCTTCCCAGCAGTGGGGAGGGAAGCCTCACATATTCGGTTCAAGCACAGTCGTGGCGCTGTAGCTCCCCGCATCAGGTGCGGATGTGAGCGATACGGAATTGGAGAGTTTGCAGAGGTCTGCAAACTTTCCAGACAAACTTCAGGGCGTCCTGTTCAAGATGGAGAATGACATCCGCGTCATTCGAGACTGTGGTGCTTTGCTCAACCTGGTCCTGGCATCAACCGATCCAGCCGACGAAGACGTGGCGAATGGGTTGCTCCGGATCGTCACCCTTATTCAGGAGAGCGCAGACGTGCTGCTCGCAGCCTGGAAAGAAGCCTACCCGCTGAGAATCACTCCCATGGGAGGTTTCTTGGGTTCGGCTATCCGCTAGCAAAGATGTCTACACCGGTTTATTGGCCATTTATTGGACACGATCGGGGAGGGTCGAGCTAGCCAATTGAAATCATTGGCGCTCCCTAGCGAAGCGGAATTATCTGGCCTTCTCAAAGCATTACTGCTCAGGTTAGCCGACAATCCGCCCACTGAAATCCTTGAAGAAATTCGCCATCTGGCTAACCGTTGGCCGGACAATGAATAGCGGGGCGAGCGGCTTTAGTCGCCGGGGGGGCGTTCAATCGCTTTCGTTCTCATTCGTGTTGTCCGAGTGCAGCGGCCAAAGCCGGTTCATCACCAAATATGTGAACGAAGTGGACCACGCGATTAGAAACAGTCCATTGATACTTTCAATGCCGGACATCAGCCGAAACACACCGGTTGGATAAACGTCGCCGATTCCTAGAGTGGAATAAGACGTCGTTGAAAAGTAGAGGAAATCGGCAAAGTTTTCCTCTGTATGGCCCTTTAGCGAACCCAATCCAAACCCATCGAGCAGCAAGAACGCTAAGGCGTACAGCCAAATTTCGATCGTGTGGGCGATGAAGCATCCCGATACGAGGAGCAGAACCTTGAGGCGAACCGCGACCTTAAGTGACGGAATCAGATTCGACGTGTATCGCAGCATTTCGTAATGAATAGCGATACAGGCAGCAACCATAAGCGTGGAGAGAGCGAGGGCTTCGAACATCGCTGGACCTTCCGACACCGCGTCCTAGCCAAGTTGCGCAAATGTTTCTCAGAGGCCATTAGGTCTTTCGGATTGGCGATGCTGTAGAGCGCGCCTACCGCCCGAGGAAATGTCCTTGAGAAGAGACGGGAGCTAATGGCGGATTGGGCGAAATGTCTGTCGGGTGAAAAATAATTACGGTGTTTTTGTTGACCATTTCGAGGCAGCACGTACTATCTGCTACTGCCTACGCCGCTTCAGCGGCAAGCGTGACTGCCACTTAAGGGCTTCGGCCCGGCAGACGCTATCGGTCTCCTCGGTCTCCTCGGTCTCCTCGGTATCGCCTAACGCCTTCAATTGGCTAGGTTCAAGTTACCCGACCGAAATCAATCTCCAATGCAATCCCAGAATCTGTCTGCCAACGAGCCTCGTCTCGTCAGCATCAAGACCGCGTGCGCGCTCAGCCGCGCCGACAACGATGGTGATGGGATCCCGTGCGAAAACGTCTGCAGGACGCTAAAGCAGGTAGAAGCCCTCAAGAAGGGTGCCGGCTGCGTCGACTGATCCTCGGGTATTCGCGGTCGAGCTTCGCCCATGGCTTCGCGATGCCATCCTGTCAGGCGCCGTTGCCGCTTTGCGTGAGAAATATCAGAAAGACTTGGTGGCTCTGGAGAGGGATACGGCGAGGGCGGAAGAGCGTTCCAACGAAAAAAAGCCCGCGAAGTATTAACCGGGCGAGATCGAGCACGCGGTTACTTGGCGCGCTTCCACAATATCAGGCGGATTTTCGTCGACGTCTCACCAGCCAGTAAACGCCATAACCGACGGCCAGAATCGGAAGACCAGCCGCGCCGACGATTGGTCCAGGTGCCCCGTGCACGCCGGGCTTATTCTGGCCAGGGGCGTTTTCGCAATTTCCTCGGCCGTTGCAAGCCAGAGCAGGAGAGGCAATGAGGACGGCGATAGCCGCTGCCGATAAAGCTTTGAGCACCGTTTTCATTTGATCTCCAATTCCTCAAAGGTCCGAGCCGCGCATTAAAATTTAACGTTATAGCCATTTTAATCTCGGCGCCAATTAAATCGAAAATAGGCTGTCTTGTTCCATTCACGTTGCGTTACAAAGATGGAAGGCTTTTCGTTCACCCGTTCCTCGCCAGCGGTCCGCTTGCTCCATTGTAGCTCGTCTTGCCTTCAGGGTTGCGGATTTGTGACGGAGTGTCACCTTTAGGTCTCGTCATGGCTACCCCTAAGTATGCTCTCAGCCTCGCCACCCCTTGTGCGGGTTCGCAGCTCTCCCTCAATGCGGGCCCCCGCGACCTAAAGTGAGTTTCCCCCCATATGGGGATGCACGAGCGTTCGACTATCCAAATGAATCCGCTTTTTGGGTCATCGCTTGCAAATGCGCCAAAGCTAGTGCCCCAATTTCGGCTGGCGTAGTGATCGTGACGGGCTTTCCTAAATGCGAAGTAGGACGCCGGAAGGTCACGCCTCTACTCACCACGTCAAGACATTCAACATGCGGCCACACAATTTCGATGCCGTCCAGAAGGACGTATGGCATCCCAGCCCCCCTTGCCCATTCATGAACCTCTTCTAGGCTCAGGACTCATTGATCAGAGCCAAAAGATGACGGCTGCAGCGATGCAGATGGCAGACATGAAGGTATGTGAGCATCGATCGTAGCGGGTGTGGATGCGGCGCCAGTCCTTGAGCCTGCCGAACGCATTTTCGATCTTGTGTCGTTGGCGATAGAGCATGCGGTCATGTTCGATCGGCTTTGCGCGGCTGGCCTTCGATGGGATGCAGGCCGTGATGCCGCGGGCCGCGAGCGGCTGGCGGAACCAGTTGGCGTCGTAGCCCTTGTCGCCAAGCAACTGCTTCCCGGGCGGCAGCGCATCGATCATCAAGGCCGCCCCCTTATAATCGCTCATCTGGCCTTCGCTGAGCAGCATGATGACAGGGCGTCCCTGACCGTCGCAGACGGCGTGCAGCTTGGAGTTCAAGCCGCCCTTCGTGCGCCCGATACATCGGGGAACAGGTGACGCCGAACCTTCATGTCGCGCTTGGTCGTACACCTAACAGCAAGATAGCATCTAACAATAGGTTTATCGACAATGCACACAGATGCCCTACAGGCAGCGCGCTCGCGGTGTACTGGTATGACAGCGAGAACTCGATAGGTGCGATTATCGAGAATGCGCTCGACATTGGCAGCGGCTCAGGTCGCGTTAAATACAATGCGTTTAGCGCGGCGAATTCAGACATATCATTGAAGACGGGAATATGCTTATCGGCCCGGCGATTGTTACGGCCACAGGCACAGCCGTGTCACTTACGTCCGGCACGCAAACGAACGTTACTTCTGTTTCACTGACGCCGGGGGAGTGGGATTTGACGGGGGCGGTTTGGTACACTCCGGCCGCCTCGACCAGTTACACCTTCCGTGACCACAGTATCTCGGCAAGCAGCGCCACGCACACAGGCACTATCGGGCAATATTTCCTTGAGAGGACTTCTGCTTGTGTCCCTACTGATTTTTTTGGGGGCGAGTCCGTCGGCCCTCTACGCGTTAATGTGGCTTCCACGACGACCTATTACTTGGTGGCTCGCGCAGTCTTTACAGTCACACCATGACGGCCACCGGGAAACTGCGGGCGCGTCGCGTCAATCGATAACTCCACGCCGAAACAAACGAACACCCCCTGCAGTTCGGCCTTGACGGCAAGATGTAAGCAACGGGGCGGGAGCGGGCACTTTAAGTAACGCCCCGGCGGCGGGCAATCCCATCAACGATAACGGGACTGTTCGATACATCCCCGCGTGGTGGGTCGTTACCTGATAGCTGCAACGTAGATGGACATCTGCGTTTCGCAGGAGCGGCGATGCCGATTGGCGCCGGGGCAGCCCGTTGACGGGCCGCGTTGATCGAGAGGGGCGGTGGTGCGTCGTGGATCACGCTGTACCCATGAAGAAACAGCGCCGGCCCGAAACCTCGCCATCGATCTCCCGGAAAGACTTATCGGGTTCGCCGCAATGCTTAGGCACGCTCTAGGCACCGAAAAGAAGAAGCCCCCAAATCAATGAGGGCCTAGGTTTACCTGACGGGACCGAAGAGGGGAAGCGTCAGGATGAGCGTGCACCGCCAATGTCGTTTCTTCGGCGGCCGTGACGCTTAGACGAAGAGAAGTGATGAAGATGCCGCGGGGTGGGAACGGACTTGGGCCGCTCGAACATCCGGCAGTTCGTGAATGATGCCTCGCAGAAGGCCGAGCAAAATGTCTTGCCCTTGTAGTGCCGGCGCATGAGGCCGAACGCGGAGCTATTGCAGAAGTCGCAGGTCTTCTTGATGCTAGGTCGGCGCGTTAATAGGTCCATGAAAAGCCACTCCTTCAGGAGCGGAAGTGCGGGCGGGATTTTAAATGGAGCCCTTCAATATGCTGGGCAGTAGGCGATATGACCGCGCACTCCAATACTGAAAGCGCGATTTTCGCACAGTTTTTAGATTCATCTAACAAAACTTCGAACCCATAGCTGCAGATGGTTAAATCGCTCCCTCGTCCGAACAGCGGCCGTGCGCCGATGACCACAAGAGGACCTCCACAATAGCGCGCACTTTAGCTCTTAGTTTTGAGAGACTTCTCAACCTTCTTCCGGCTAGCGCCGACCTTCTTGACCGCTTTCTTCACCGCGCTCGCCGACTTGCCGGACTTCTTCGACGCGTAGCCGACCTCGTAGTCCTGCCTGCCGGCCACGCGTGCCCGGTCCTGCTTGCGCCCGCGCGCCGTCTTTTTCGCTGCTTTCGCCATCGTCAGTCCTCCACGTTGCTTCGCGTAAGAACGCGAACAAGAATCGAATGTTCCGCTTACGGAACCTCGGACTTGCGGTTGCTGGCCCGCCGGGCGATCGCGGACATCGACCAGCCCAACGTCCAGAATAAGAACGGCGGTCCGAACGCAAGCATCGTCGGCCGGGTCCAATCAAAGGGAATGCGCTTCCATTCTTGCTGGATTTCGCCAAGCAGCGCATGGCAGCGGGAGGTATTCAGCGCGTACTGCATGCAGGTTTCGAGGAATGTTAGAGGGTAGAAGTTCAGCTCGTAGGAATGATGCCAGGCAGCGTACGCGAATATCGCGACCACCCAAAGGGCCGTACACAAAAGGCCGACACGCTTCCATCCGCCCATGAGAATGGCTCCATTGCCCTGCTTATCCTTCCGGCAAGAATACTCTTCCTCTACCGGCTAAAGGAAATGCCTGCGTCCGGATGTTCCGCCCCGAGGCCAGGCTAACCCGAACTCCTGATCCACGCCGCGCCGCCGTGCTCTTGGCAGTACCATTGCTTCATGCCGGGCGAGTAGGGCTCAAAGGTGAGGCAGATTATCAGAACAGTGAGTAGCCCTTACATGCCCGTGGACTCACTGCGGGCAAGTGAGGCCGAAGATAAACAATATGCATGAATTAGACGAAGCCCGGTTAGAGCGCGACACCGGCTTCTCGGTCTTCGCAGAAGAAAGCGCAAAAGCGACTAGGCACTCCCTCAAAGCACAGGCCGCGCGGGCGCGGTATATCCTCGCCAGCGACGAGGTGCGCGCGCTTGAGCGGGACGCAATGGTTTAAGCTCTTTTAGGTTCTGTTGTGAAAGCAGGGGAAGCAAGTTGACCACTCTTGCCCTGCCATCTGAACAGCATCGGAAAGGGAGTTCTCTGGGAGACGGATACAAACGGAAGCTGTACGGCTGCTTCACTCGCTGCGCCTGAGGGTATCAGAGTTAAAAGTGGGGCTAGTGCTCAGTTCGTGAACGGCTGCCGCAGCGTCGGTTCTTTAACTATATCTGGCCTGGCTAGAGGGCTTCCTCTCCTGTAGGTGCTGGGCGTCTAGGTCATCCAGTTTCTTTTCGAGCGTTCTGAGCTCGTCCTTGTTGATGCTGATAGTGGCCGGGTCCGTCAGTCCGATCGAAAGCCCGCGGTTGCGGGCAATCTCTCGCCGTACGTCATCGCATTTGCTGCACATTGCTCGTTCCTCGCTTGCGGGAGAGCGCGCCGCTCTGCTGCCGCAATAAATTCCTCAGCGGGTCATACTCCCCCGGCTCGTACCCGAGCCCGGCGCTTAATGCACTGCTTCTTTTCCGACGAAGATTGCTTGGCCGCATCAGGCGGCGGTCGCTGCAGTCGCATGGCATTCCTTCGCCGCAAACGCAACCGAGCTCAAAGTCGAAGTGATATCAAGATGATTTCGCATACCCACCATAACCAGAAGCGGAAAGGGCAGCCGTCGTTCATCGTTCTGACGTAATTGGGCTCTTCCAGTGCGACCTCGTGGGTGCACGGTCCCGCGGGGGGGCTTCGGGGCAAAAGCTGCGGGACCGTGCTGGGGCCCTCGGGGGGAGCGGGCCCGTCGCACTAATATGAACGCCTGATCCATCTTTGTAAGCCCCTTGAACGAGCTTTTGCCGCGGCAATCCCTCAGATGTGATGTTGCGGCACTCCAGCGCGCTGTCTTCCTGCTTGCCGAGACAGCAACGCTCGACGGGGTTCTTCCAGCTTAGTGCACCGTGTGTTCGCCGACGACGATCACCTGGCTCGTATCGGGAGGCGTGCTGTCGTTGCAGGCGCACGGTATGCCTTCGCCACATGCGCAGCCCAGCTCGTCGTCATACGGCTTGTCGGGATGGTTCTCGCACACCCAACCGACGCCGCGGCAGATCGGACAGTTCTTGTTCATGGCGGCGCCTCCTACTTCTTCGGCGGGCCTGATCTTTCCTCTCTGAGCTCCTTCTCGGCTCGTTCATCGAATTCCTCATCCCTTCCTGAGGGAAAGCCCGCTTGCTGCCATAGCTCGTAGGCACGGCGCTCTTGCGTTGGATTGCTTACATCGCCCCTGAGGGTGCACGGTCCCGCAGGGTCGCTGGGGGCAGAGAGTGCGGGGCCGTGCAGGGCCGAGGACAGCGACGGTACATGGGCACGGTCAGCGATGAGGCGGGCCAGTTTCTTGAATGCGGATGCCGGCAGAGACTTACCCATCGGGAGGCCTCCGCAGCATGTGCTCGGCGAGCTTCAGCCATGCTTCCTTGTCGATCGCGAGCCTCGCCTGGCGGGCGTGAGTCTGGCACTCGTCTGCTGTCGCGCAGTATCTCTCAACGCTCTGCTCGGACATCCATCTGGGACTGTCCGCGCCGCGCATAGTGTCACTGCATTTCGAAGGCCGTCGGAGGGCCTTCGACGTTCTGCAGATTGGCATAGGCGCCGCTTCGGTGAAGCTCCCGCAATCCTCTGGCTAGCTGGCGAAGGTCGTTCCTCGCCGGGCCGGCGGGGAGCTTGCGGGCGCGCCGGAGCGCGTCGGCCGCATGCAATATGATCGGGGATTTGGGTTCGTCGGTCATGTCGGCCGCCGCAGTTCTGACGCGAGCCATCTCGCCACGCGCGAAGCCTCTTCGTCTCGGTGCGCTCCGGAGGCGTTCGCGGCTTTCTCTTTGAGGCGGCAGGCTTGTTCGCCGAGGCGCTCGTGGAGCGTCTTATCGCGCTTGACGCGGATACGCGGCTTCATAACGCTGTTCCTTTCCATGGAGGGAAAGCTGAGCGCAAATCGGGTCTTTCGGCCCTTTAAAAATTGTTGGTTGTAATCTGCTCCCGAAATTGACAACGCGCGAATCAATTTTTTAGGCACGGGTGATCATATTTTGGGCTGGGACGCCTCCTCGGTAAACTCGTCGCGAATTCCGCGGCCTCGCCAATGGTGCGAATGATCCGGCCGTCTGGCATCGGGATTGGATCCTCGAAACGGTGGGACCAGTTCATCATGTAAATAGGTCGGTCCCGGTCTGCGCAAACGTTACATAGGTGCCGCTTTCGTGCATCGATAAACAGCCGTTCGCAATGGCGCGGTCAATTCCGGCTCCATTTTCGGCCGACGACTCGCGGAGGTCGCGTAGGAATGGCCAGTTGATCTTCTCGATGTGGATGCGGCCATCCTGAACCGGCTCGATCGAACAGGCGATCTCGATCAGCTTGCGGGCAGCGGCGTCTGGATCGGCATGGGGTCGGGCTTCAGCGAATTCGATGCAGCCAGCGACGAGGAGGCGAATGCGATGATTGCCGACATTTGTATGAGCCGGGCAAGTATATCTAGCTTGCCGCCAGACACGGAAATAATCATCACGCTGCCTGACGGCAGTTCAAGGACGACTACCCTTGAATTCAGCAAGCGGCTCCGATGAGGACTCATCGCAAGCGTCGTGGGAGCCACAACCTGCGTAACCCGCGCTTTTAGAGATTGCCCATACCTTACCGTTCGCCTGGCCACCACACCGAAGGCGGTTCGCTTGCCGAGATCGGTGTTTGTCGCGAGGCAACGAGCTGCCCACGTTTGTACCGATAGCCGCGTACCTGCGAACAGTCTTTGCAAGCCATATGGCGCTCGAGTTCATGGATGGGCGTGGTCTTGGGTGGACGCACCGTCGTCAGATCAACGGCGGAATGCAGGTCGCAGCCGGCGCATCGAACTTCGAGGTAGCGGAAGCCGGCATTGAGAGCATCCCCCAGTATCGGCGAGGGTTGTGCCGGGCCGCGAAAGCCCAGCATGCGCTGCGACCAGGCGATGCAAGCTAACTCATCGGCTTCGATGCGAGCCTCCCGCGCCCGCTCGGCCGACATGCGAACAGACGTGCCGTAAAGGTGCTCGCGCGACTTCGTGGTCATGACCGAACGTGGAGCGGGTCAGGGTGGGAGTCCAGCCGCTACAGCTTGGGGTCCGTTTCCGACTGCCCCAATAGCTTGGCGGCCGGGTTTTCGGATGGGGTGGTGGAGCATGTCCGATCAATGGAAACGACGGTGCCCGCTCTATTTATGAACGGTTGCGCGCGAGACTTACGCTGCAGCATCCGCACACGGCCCCGGTTGAACTAGCAATCCAATCGAACACGCCGGCATGGCGGCCAGCCACGAACAGCTGTCCCGCCTCGAGGATAGCTGCATAAGCAACCATTGAAACGGAGAGCAGAATGGGATGAAGCCGCGGATAGGCGATCGAAATAGCAATTGTCGCGAAGAGATAGGCGCAGACATGCTCAAGGCGTGTATTACACCCCGTGCGGATCATTTCTTGTCCCGGGGTCCATGATGCAGCCATCAATGCCATGATACAAAGCCAGGCACATAGCCTCAAAGCCGCTTTTACCATTTGTCCCTCGCCAGCATGACTGCGGGGCGGAGCAGGAGGTCCGTTGCCCGAATCTACTGCGGTATGCCATCCGGAGGTTCTATGACTTTTAGCGCAGCCTTAGCGACGGGCAGAACTTCCCATCCGCGATTGCTCTCCGCATCAATTATCGTCATGCTTTCTATATCGAACGTCGCCCCCGAGGCTTTTTGATCTACAACCGCCTGGGCGATAGCCAAAGCCACCAATCGAACCAGCTCATCACTCATTGCAGGTTCTCCATCTTGTTCCATCCTATGGCCGTGCGTCGCGATCGTAGTTGAGCGGAGGATCCTGAGTTTTCGCGACACGCGCGAAATCCGCCACGGCCTTTGCGGTCGGCGATCGACGCCGCTTGAACCAGCCAATCACGCCCCCGGCAGGGCTCCCAATGCGCCCGGCTGACCATTACATTTTTCGCGTCGCATGTGGAGTATTCGCGATGGCTCGGACCCCAAAAGACCTGGCTGATCGGATGGCGGCCCAGCGCTGGCAGGCAAAGGCCGATGACGGCTATGCGCGAGAGACCTTCACTCAGCCACGAGACCAGGCGCGCCGGACGGCGAGGGCGTTCCTGGATCGCTGGCCGGCTGCTGCGTACATGACCGAAGTCGAGAGCTGGCGCGAGCTTCCGAGCGGCGAGATCGAGTTCACGATGAAGCGGCTGCGGAGCGCGGATTGACGGATGATTGAGCTCGCCGAGGGCCGAGAGAGTGTCCTTTCAACGTCGCCTATTTTTGGATGATCGACCCGATCGATTGTTAGGCTTGGTGGCCGGCATCACTTCAAACCGCCCATTTCGCCTTTGGCGGCTTGTCGGCGGTGTGATCAGATTTTTGCACGCTTCAACCGTTCGCTTTTCGAGTTCCAAATAAAACGGGAATTTCAGATCGATGAGGGGTCTAGCAGGCTGTTGAAGAAGTGTTCGGTCTGGCTTTGGGGATGGCTTGATCGCCGTTGTGATAGGCGAATGCGATCTGGATTGAGCCGCCGTCGAGCAGTTTGGCGTGGCCGTGAGACGGCGGGTCATGCTGGCACCGCCATGAGCTTCGGCAATCGCACCAGATTGTAAGCGGCGGCTGCGAAGGTGAAGGCCCATCCGACGCGGTCGCGGCCACGGAAGCGGGTCTTGTCCTGGCGGGCAACCATCTTGATCCAGCCGAACGCTTCCTCAATGCGCTTGCGGAGACGCTGGCTGATGGCATAGCCGCGGTGCCGCGTCGTGCGCCCGTCGATCGCCGAGCTTCGGCCGCTTGTGTTCTGCGCCACGTGCGGCGTCACCTTCATCGCGCGCAACTCGTTGACGAAGTCCTCCGTGTCATAGGCCTTATCAGCGCCAAGTGTGATGGCCAGGGGCCGGTCGGCGCGAGGTTCGATCATGTGCAACGCCGCCACCCGCTCGGCATGTCCGCCGGCCAGCGTCAGGCAGGCGTCGACCAACAGGCCATGGCGGTTCTCCATCAGCCCATGACCCATGAAGCATAGCTTCGCCTCCTTGCCCTTGCCCTTCTTGTAGAGCCTTGCGTCCGGATCGGTGGTCGAAGCATGCGTGTCGTTAGTCCGCTTCTCGCCGTGGAAGTCGGCTTCGGCATTGCGCCCGACGCCGCCGGCCGGCGGCTCGCCAGAGCCGTCCTTCGGTTTGACGCTCTTCGTCGAAGCCCAGGCCTCGATCAGCGTGCCGTCGACCGAGAAGTGATCGCTCGACAGCAGCTTCTCCACCTTGGGCTGGGCCAGCACCGCACTCAGGAACTTGGCCGCGATGTCGCCCTCAAGCAGCCGGTCGCGGTTCTTCGAGAACACCGAATGGTCCCAGGCTGGATCGTCGACGCCGATGCCCACGAACCAGCGGAACAGAAGGTCGTATTCCAGCCGCTCCATAGGCAACCGCTCCGAGCGGATCGAGTAGAACGCCTGCAACAGCATCGCCCTGAGCAACTTCTCGGGTGGGATCGACGGCCGCCCGAGTGGCGAATACAGCGCCGCGAACTCCCGCTCCAAAGCGACAAGCGCTTCATTCACAATTACCCGGATGGCGCGAAGCGGGTGATCGCGCCGAACCCGCGCCTCCAGATCAACGTAGCTGAACAACTCGCCAGTCAGATTGTCACCACCGCGCACCCATCAGATCCAAATCGCTTCAAAGCCAATGAATCATGCTCACAGCTCGGCCGCGACTGGCCTTTTTCAACAGCCTGCTAGGTTGTCTTCCCAGGTCCTCGTCAACGTAGGGATCGTGCCACTCGATAAAATTACCGTCTGCGTCTTTTCGCTTTGTTCGCTCAAACAGTTCGCGGTATCGCCGATGTGATATCCCGTGGAAATGGACAAAATCAACGGCAGGGTAGCTTTGATATCGCCCCGATCTGCTCCTTCGATACGCACAGAATCTCCATGCAAGGATGCTGTTAAGCTCTTTGGGTAAGGCTCAAGAAACACGGCCCTTGAAATTCCTGCAGCGACGATGTGTTTTGCACACATGTGGCAGGGGAATGTAGTGGAATAAAGGGTCGATCCGCTCAATGTGCGGCCGAGCCGCGCGGCATCACAAAGTGCGGACATTTCGGCATGAATGATCCGGCCATATTCGAGTGCATCCATAAACTGTGTAGCTTTGATCGCGGTCGCTGATGTGGTGTCGGCTTGGATACCGAGGGCTTTTGCGAGTTCGGATAGCAGCTCACGCTTTCGGCGATCGTTGCTATCGTGCTCGCGAACGTAATCTCGATCGTCAAAACGATCATCTGACCAATATGTCCCGCCATTCGCTTTTGGCACCTCGTTCGACCCCATCGCGAGGATTTCTCCATCGCGTGAGAAAACAGCCGCCCCAACCTGCCTTGATAAGTCAAGGGTCCGCAACGCAGCAGATTTAGCGACAAACATCCCATATTCGTCGCGGGTGGGAGATATCTTATTCGAACCAAATAGGAGGTGGACAAACCGACAAATTTGCTCCTCCAACGCGTGGTCGCTCTCGTCCAAATTTAAGATGAGATCCCCATTGTGGAATATCGCGGACACTCTTTGACCATGAGTGTTGTCGGCTTCGTTTTGATCGATTTGAATAATAGCTTCAGCTTTTGAACGGTAACGATCGCTTGTGCCGGAGTTTTCGGCACGAGCAAACGATTTGGCTAGATGCTCGACACGCGCACCCGTTCGTGAGTAAATTGAGACTTGGAAGAAGACCTGACCATATATCGACCTTAGAAGGTCAATTTCTTCGCGTCTTTTGAATTGATGAAGCAGAAAAACGGTCTTCCTAGGATATGACTCGCGGTCGGCAACCAGCCTAATCCGCTTGCTGACAATGCTGGCTATGGTGAAACCCGCAAGTACTGGTCTGCCCCCTGAAAAGTGGTCCTCCCTGAATTAGGCTATTAGCCGTTAGAGAGGACATTGGAATGCCCCAGAAGAAGCACAAGGCGGAAGAGATCGTCGCGAAGCTGCGCCAGGTCGATGTTTTGCTTTCACAAGGCAGATCGGTTGGCGAAGCGGTTCGTTCGATCGGCGTGACGCAGTTCACGTATTACCGGTGGCGCAAGGAGTTTGGTGGCCTGAAGGGCGATCAGGTAAAGCGCTTGAAAGAGCTTGAGAAAGAGAACGACCGGCTGCGCAAGGCAGTGTCGGACCTGACGCTCGAGAAGCTGATCCTGAAAGAGGCTGCCTCGGGAAACTTCTGAGCCCTTCCCGCCGTCGCCGCTGCGTCGACCATGTCATGGTGAAGTTCTCCGTCTCGGAGCGCTTTGCCTGCAAGGTTCTGGGCCAGCATCGCTCGACCCAGCGCAAGAAGCCGCAAAGCCGACCGGATGAAGAGGCATTGACGACCGACATCATCAGTCTGGCCTTACGCTACGGCCGCTATGGCTATCGCAGGATCACGGCGATGCTGCGGTCCGAGGGTTGGACGGTGAATGCCAAGCGTGTCGAGCGTATCTGGCGGCGGGAGGGGCTGAAGGTTCCTCAGAAACAACCGAAGAGAGGCAGACTCTGGCTGAATGACGGATCGTGCGTCCGGCTTCGGCCCGAGCATCCAAACCATGTTTGGTCCTATGACTTCGTCGAGGGCCGGACCCACAATGGCAGGAAGTTCCGCATGCTCAACATCATCGACGAGTTCACCAGAGAATGTCTGGCGATCCGGATTGATCGCAAGCTCAACTCGACCGACGTCATCGACGTCTTGTCGGACCTGTTCATCCTACGCGGCGTGCCCGGCCACGTTCGTTCTGATAACGGGCCGGAGTTCATCGCCAAGGCAGTGCGAGAGTGGATTGCAGCTGTCGGCGCCAAGACCGCGTTCATCGAGCCCGGAAGCCCTTGGGAGAACGGCTACTGCGAGAGCTTCAACTCGAAGCTTCGCGACGAACTGCTCAACAGTGAGATCTTCTACAGCCTCGCCGAGGCCAAGGTCATCATCGAGGCATGGCGGCGCTACTACAACACCGAGCGACCACACTCATCGCTCGGATATAAACCGCCGGCGCCAGAGGCCATCGCCTGGCCTTCAAAGCCAGCCGGATCGCTTCCGCCAGCAGCGCAAGCAATGGCCGAAAAGCCGATTATGCATTAAGACTGAAACCGGACCACCTCATAGGGGCAGGCCAATGGGTTTATGCCGCGGACAGCGGCGCGGTGAACGCGCTAGTCGTTACATTGGCGCCTGTGCCGGCTGCTTACGTTTCCGGCATGACTCTTCGCATCAAGGCTGCCAACAGCAACACCGGCGCGACAACGCTCAATGTCAACGGGCTAGGCGCGAAGTCTGTGGTTCGCCGCGATGGTTCAGTCCTGCGCGACAGTGACATCGCGTCTGGCGCGGTGCAGGAATACATTTACGACGGCACAAACTTTCAGCTTCAATCTGCCTTCGGCCGCGTCGCTCTCGTTCGCAATGTCGACCTTTATGTGAATGGTGCGATCGGAAACGACGCCAACGATGGCACGGCAAACACGAGCGGAAAGGCGCTCGCGACAATTCAGAAAGCGGTCGATATCGCTTTCAGCTATCCGCCGAGTCAGTTCACGATAACCATTCACGTCGCTGATGGCACCTACAGTTCGTGGGCTACCCCCTCGTACGGTGGTCCAAATATCGTTATTGACGGCAACAGCAGCACACCGGCGAATGTTGTTATCAGTGTCACGTCTGGGACCGCGCATTGCTGCTCGGTGCAGGGGCCAAACACCGTCACGGTTAAAAACCTCAAAGTTCAGAACTCCGGTACCGCTAACGCAGGCGGCTTTGTCGCCTCGAACGGCGGCATGTTGACGACAATCAACACCGTCAATGGACCAATCACCAGTGGTGGTGCTGTATGGGAGGGGTTTGGCGGAGGTCAGGTTCTCGTCGCTGGCAACCACGTCCATGCGGGTGGATATGGTTCTGCCATGATGGCGATTTTTGGCGGACAGGTTCAGGTAGCCAGCAGTATAAGCATATCGACCAGTACGCCTGTCACGGTAGGTTCATCTTACGCATACACGACCTCGCACGGCGGCATTTTCCTAAATTCTCCGAACGCGGCATGGAGCGGATCAACGGTGACGGGAACACGTTATTTGGCTGGCCTCAACTCAGCCATCAGTGTTAACGGCGGCGGCGTGAACGTGTTTCCAGGAACCGTTGCGGGATCCATAGCAAGCGGAGGTCAATACGCATGATGTATGATCCTTCGAATTGGTACTGGATAGTTGATGGCGACACTAGCAAAGCGTGGTCGAGCGCTACGGCCGGCTTCGTGCCTGTCAGTGATGAAACCTACTCAGCATGGCTAGCATCTGGTGGTGGTCCTACACCAATCGGTTCGCTTGCTGAACTGGCGGAGGTGTTTGCTGCTCAGTATCCCGGTGGAATGCTTAAGACTTATGCCGCGGCAGTTCGTTACGCCAAAGAGATTGCCGGGTGTACGGTCGGTGGTGTGACGTATCCGAGCGACCGCGACACGCAAGCCAAGCTGACGGCGGCAGCGTTGTTCGCACAGGTCGACAATACTCAGACGTTTCAATGGAAGTTGGCCGATGGATCGTTTTCCGATGAGTTGTCAGCAGCCCAGATGATCACGATTGCTGCCGCGGTCGGTGGCTACGTCAACTCGTGCTTCGCCGAGGAAGCGGCAGTCGTGGCTGAGATCGATGCTGGCACTATCACCACGCGCGCGCAGGTCGACGCGGCGTTTGCAGCGTAACCACCCAAGGAAAGCCAATGCCAACCATATCGAACATCACCGCGACCGCGGCCGCCATTGACGGTATCCAGGCGCCAATCCGAGCGGCAACCGCCGCCGTCGATCGTGCAACTGCGCCAGCTCGTGCCGCTGCTTCTGCATTCGAGAAAATTACCGCGCCGGCAAGAGCTGCGATTGCCGCCTGCAGGAAGGAAAGCAAATGAGCACTGAATCCGAAACCGTTACCGTCGTACTTTCACGGCCGGTAACGCACGGCGACAAGACCGTTGCATCGTTGACATTCAAAGAAGCCACCGCCGGCGACGCGTGCGCCGCCGAGATCTGCACCGGAGATTTCCAGCGCACCCTCGCACTGATCGCAAGCATGGCCAATGTGCCGCTTCCTCTTATGAAGGAAGTCTCGCTGCGCGACATCAACGCCATCACCAGCAAGGTGGCCCATTTGATGGGGGAGCCGCAGCCGGTGGAGGCTGGACAGACGTAATTACCTTCACCGCCGCAGAAACTCACACTTCCATAGACGTGATTGAGCAGTGGCCGATCGCGAAGGTGCTTAGGTATTATCGCGCCGCGATACGTCTCCTAGAAGCCAAAAGCGGCAAACCAGAAAAACGCGAGTCGACGCTCGCCCGCGACGCCAACGCTGCCCTTGACGCGGCATTCACGAAAGCCAAGGAAAACTAGTGGCGACCCTAACCTCTAAGCTTATAGTTGAGCTCTTTGACCGCGTTACCGGTCCGTCCAAACGGGTCGCTGCCTCACTCAACGCGTTGACTGCCGCGAGCGCTCGCAACTCGGCGCGACTCTCTGCTATCTCCGGAAAATTGATCGGGACGGGCGCCGCAGCTTTCGCCTTGGGCAAAGGTTTGTCGGCTCCGATCAAGGTCGGCGCGCAGTTTGAGTCGCTGTTGGAAGACATTCGCCAAAAGGGCAGCATGGCGGCGCCCGAACTGAAGGCGCTTGGCTTGAGTCTTCGCGGTATCGCTTCCGCGACCAACCAACTTCCGCTCGACACAGTAAAGAGCTTTAGCGAACTGCTAGGTCTTGGCCTGGGTGGCTCCGATGCTGAAAACATTTCCGCCGCATTGGCCATGTTTCCCGCCATCAACAGGGTTGCAACCGCATATCGCGCCAGCTCCGACGATGTGGCGCGCGCTGGCCAGGCCGCGTTTATGAATCTGAAAGTCCCGGCTGCGGCGGTAGGGGATGCTTTCGACGCCATGGCATCCGCTGGCAAGGCTGGCGCTTTCGAATTGAAAGATATGGCTCACGAATTTCCCTCGCTCACGGCCTCCGCTCAAGCTTTGAAAATGTCCGGCGTTGATGGCGTCGCAAAGCTTGCCGCCGCGTTACAGATTGCCAGGAAGGGTGCGGCGGATGGTTCCGAGGCTGCCACTAACACCGCCAACTTGATGCAGAAGATCATTAGTCCGGAGACGACAAAGAAGTTTAAGAAGCTTGGAATTGACGTTCGTAGCGAGTTGAAGAAGGTCCAGAAAGAAGGCAGCGACATCTTCGAATGGATTTCCGGCGCAGTTAATCGTGCGACCAAGGGCGACCTATCAAAGATCGGCGATCTGTTTGAAGACGCGCAGGTTCAGAAGTTTCTTCGCCCTCTGCTCCAAAATCTCGGGGAATATCGAAAGATACGAGACGCCGCGCTTAAGGCGAGCGGCGAAACAGAAAAAGATTTCGCAGAGCGTGTAAAGACGTCGGAAGCGTCGATGACACGCTTTAAATCAGCAGTTCAAAATCTAAATATTGCGCTCGGCACCGCCTTGTTGCCGACCTTCAATCGGCTTCTTGACGGTGCGCTTACTCCGCTAACAAGCAGATTCGCGAAGTTTGCCGAGACTCACCCACGGTTGGTGAGCGGTGTTGCCTCCGTCTCCGCTGGCCTTATGGGGCTACGACTTGCCGGCCTTGCTGCAGCGTTCGGCATGCGGTGGGTGTGGGGCGGAGTTCTCGCGACCGCCGCCGGCTCGCTGCGTATTGTGGCTGGCGCGATCGGCTTGGTAACGAGCGCGACAAAACTCCTTCGGCTCGCGCTCCTCGGTACGGGAGTCGGCGCGCTGTTGGTTGGGCTCGGCACTGCCGGCATGTTTATCGCAAACAACTGGAGTGGCATCGGAATCGCGATCAATTCTTTCGGCGAGTCGCTTAAACGAAACCTTGGCCCAGGCGCGGCGGAGTCTGTGAATTGGATCATCAGCAAATTTCGCGAGGTCTCTTCAATCTTCGACAGTGTGACCGGTAAGATCGATGACTCCGTTTGGAAACGATGGGGTGAGGGCGCGGGTCAGGCTGTTGCGTTTGTTATCGCGAAGTTGAGCGAGGGTGACTGGTCTGGCCTCGGCGCCAAGATCGGTGCCGCAATTTGGGCCGGAATCAAAAGTCAGATTGGCAGCCTCTTCGCGTCTATAAAACTGCCTTCGTTTGGTAGCGTTGTTCGCGGCATGGCGAACGGGCCAGGTGGTGCGTCTTCATCTGCAGTTGATCCTAATCGTCCAAGCGTTCCTATATCCAAGCGCGCTCTTGGCGGACCAGTGCGAAGCGGCGGAACGTATCTGGTTGGTGAACGCGGGCCAGAGTTGTTCCGAGCGCCTGCCTCTGGCCACATAAGCTCTACGTTAGACACCGTGCGCGCGATCAAAGCTAACGCGTTGGCTAGTGCGAGTGGTGGCTCGGTGAGCAACAACGTCTCTATCAGCGTGAACGCTGCACCGGGCCAATCGCCTGAAGCGATAGCTGCTGCGGTTGAGCGAAGGCTATCTGAAAAGCTCAGCGCGATGTCGCGTGGTGCGTTCAGCGACGGAGTCTACTGATGCCTCTCACGGCCACGACGTTGGCCGCTGGTGCGCGCTCGATAGGCTGGTAGGCCCCCTCCTCCATTAGGTTCTTTTTCCTACCCGTATGGGGAGCGGGGGCGCGCCACCCCGATATTTCGCTCGCTGCAAATTTTTCTGTAGGTCGCTTCCTTCCTATTGAGATTGTTGATGATTTTGAAGACCGCGCAACTGGCCTTGCTCTTAGGGCTTACGACGCGGCGGGTAAATCAACTAGCTGAGGACGGGATTACAGTCCGCACCAAGCACGGTGAGTTCGATGGGCCGGCCAGCATTCAGAACTATGTCGCGAGCATCGCCAACCGAGTTAAGGACGGCGAAGAGGCGATCAACAAGGAACGGGAAGAGGCCCGCCTCAAGAAGGAGCAGGCCGACAACTTCGAACTAAAAAACGCCAAGCTGCGCAAAGAGTTGTTGCCGATCGACGAGGTTGTTCGCGTCTGGTCCGAACAGATTTCCGAAGTGCGTAGCGGCATGTTGGCGGTGGTTTCGCGAGTACGTCAAAAGGTTTCGCTCTCAGCAGAGGATGCGGTTGTTCTGGATGGGGAAATCCGCGAGGCGATGACAAAGCTTGCGGACGGGATTGATATCTATGACGCCGACGCTGGCGACTCTGAAGAAGGTGATGGCGACCTTTCGGCCGCCGCAGAAAATCCACATCTCGGAGTGGATGGAAAAGGAAATCAGGCTACCGTCGACGGTGTCGGCGGTGCCGGGACGGATTAAGCTTTATCCGTTTCAGAAAGGTATTGCGGACGCCATTGGCGATCCAACCATTGAGAGGGTGTCAGTCCTTAAGAGCGCGCGCATTGGATACACGACTGTTCTAAACGGTGCCGTCGCTCACTTCGTTGTCAATGATCCTTCGCTAATTCTGGTCTACCTGCCTAACGAGGATATGGCGAAGTCGTTCGTGGTGTCGGACATGGAGCCGACATTTGAATACTCGCCAGTTCTGAACGGCGTTCTTTCCGGAGATCAGGTTAAGACGAGCGGCAAGGTCCGCACAACGATGCTGATGCGCCAGTTTACTGGCGGAACACTTAAGATCCTGTCGGCTGAAACCGAGCGAAGCTTTCGAGGTCACAACGCTCGCGTCGTCATCCTAGACGAAATCGACGGCATGAAGCCGACGAAGGATGGTGACCCGATCGCGTTGGCCATCCGCCGTACCGCTCAGTTTGATGATCGCAAGATTATCCTTGGTTCAACTCCGGTGGAGTTGGAAACCAGCCGGATCATCGCTCAGTATGAGAAATCCGATCAGCGTGTTTTTGAAATCCGTTGCGTCGAGTGCGACGATTTCAGCGAGGTAAGGTGGAAGGATATCCACTGGCCGGAAAACGAGCCTGAAAAGGCCGCCTGGTGTTGTCCTAAGTGCGGATGCGTTGTCGAGCATAAGCACAAGTCGACGATGGTGGCGCGAGGCCGGTGGCGGATAACAAAGCCAGAAGTCGTTGGCCACGCAGGCTTCCGCATCAACAGCTTAAGCAGCCCGTTACCGACTGCCGATTGGGGCATGTTGGCAACAGAGTTCCTGGCCGCCAAAAACGATCCTGCTTTGCTGCAGGAGTTTGTCAACCTTGTCCTCGGCGAAGGCTGGCGGATTGATGGCGAACGGGTTGACGAATACGAGCTTATGCAGAGCGCTGAGCCGTTTGGCTTGGGGCTGCCGGATGCAACGGGCGTAGAGGGCTCATATCCATTCCCGGAGGAGGTTCTTGCGGTAACGGTCGGCGTCGACATGCAGGACGACCGCGGCGAGCTGACGTATCTAGGGCACAGCGAAACTGGCCAGATATTCGTTTTAGACCATGACGTTGTTTACGGCAGATATGAAGACACCGAGTTCTGGGCTGATATCGACTCCCTCATTAAGCGCAAGTGGAAACATCCGCTTGGCGGCGAGATTGGCATAGATGCGGTTGCGGTGGACTCGTCGTCCGGATCGCATATGGCGCACGTTTATAGTTTCTGCCGAGCGCGCCTAAACCGACGAGTGATTGCCATCAAGGGTGAGGGCGGTCGTCGCAAGTTTATCGAGCGATCCAAGACGATGAAGAAGGATCCGCTCTGGTTGGTTGGTGTCGATAGCATCAAGGACGCGATCTTAAACCGCGTTCGGACTGGCAAGATTTTCCGGTTCTCCAAGAGTTTGCCCGAGGTCTGGTACGAGCAATTCACTGGAGAGCAAGCGGTTATCAAGATGGACCGCGGGCAGCCAATCCGAAGGTGGATCCCTATTCAAGGGCGCCGAAACGAGGCGTTGGACTGCGTCGTCTACGGAATCGCGGTCAAAGAATTGGTGCCGATAAATTGGCAGCAACGACGTGAGCAGCTTTCGTCGGGTCATGTCTTATCTAGAGTCATAGATACCGAAAATAAGCCGAGCGGGCCTCGCAAGGCGAAGTCGAGTTGGCTTTAAGGAACACGAATGGCTGTAGACAATAGCGAGCTGATTGCCGCATTACGTGAAGCTTTGCTTACAGGCGCCAGAAAAGTTGTTTTTCATACGGGCGGAACGCGCCGCGAGGTGGAATACCACTCGCTGAAAGATGTGCGCGAAGCTCTGCAGTGGCTAGAGCAGCAGCAGAACCCAACTCCGGCAATGACGTTCGTGGCCTTTAGGACGCGCAGATAGTGGCGAAGCCAAACATCTTGGATCAGTACGGCGATCCCGTGCCCGCAAGGCGCGGATACGACGCCGTAACCAAGGGGCGCAACCGCGATCCGTGGTATTCTCGCGGCACGTCGGCAGATGCAGAGTTAAGTCGTGCTGGTGGCTCATTACGCGACGTTATGCGCGATTTGGTGCGCAATAATCCTTACGCTGCTAACGCAATACACAATCTTGTAACGCACGCTATCGGCTCTGGAATCGTGCCGCGGGCAAAAGATGCTCGGGTAAACAAGCTTTTTGCGAAGTGGGCCAAGCAGTGCGACGCTGTAGGGCATCTGGGTTTCTATGGAATTCAGGCACTTGCCGTTCGCGGAATGCTGGAGTCGGGCGATGGCCTGGTTCTTAAGCGCAGGCGCCATGGTAGGGATGATTTGCCTGTACCATTGCAGTTGCAGGTGCTTGAAGTCGATCACATCGACACGCACAAGACCGGAGTCATTAATGGTCTTGATGTGTTTGAGGGGATCGGGTTCGATGGCGAGCAACGGCCGGCACAATACTGGCTTTATACGAGGCATCCAGGTGCGCCGACAGCCTTATTAAAGGGCGTTGCGGGCTTTTCAAACCAGTCCGTTGCCGTTTCCGTTGAGGATATCGCGCATTGCTTTGAAAAGCGCAGAACGCAGGCCCGCGGTGAACCGTGGGGCGTCGCCGCTATACCATCCTTGCGCGATCTCGCTGAATACGAGACCGCGGAGATCCTTCGCAAGAAGATTGAGGCTTGCGTCGTTGGCGTTGTCACTGGTGGCGACGTTGGCGAGGGTGTCTCTGGCCTTCCACTGAGCGATGGCGATCCTGCTGGCGTCTATAATGCTGACGGACAAGTCGTCGAGCGACTTGAGCCTGGCGCATTTTACCACGCACGGGGCGGCCGGGACATCAAGTTCACGCAGCCTGCCACATCAGGATCCTACGACTCCTACAAGGTGTCGATGCTGCATACGATCGCGACGGGATTTCGCGTTCCTTACGTGCTGTTGAGCGGCAACTTATCGAAGGTGAACTATTCATCCGGAAAGTTGGGCCTTGAGACGTACAAGCGCACCATTGAAGAGATTCAGTGGAAGATCGTTATCCCGATGCTTCTGCAGCCGATTTGGGACTGGTTTTGCGAGGAGGCGTTCTTCGCTGGAAAAATCAGGACGAAGAAGGTTGCCGTTGAATGGTCTCCACCTCGTTTTCCGAGCGCTGACGAGGCAAAGGACATTTCAGCTCGCGTTAGCGCAATGCGCGCCGGCCTTCTCAACCCGATGACCGCGATTGCCGAGACTGGCTTTACGCCAGACGAGGTTATTGCTGGCTACGTCGAGTGGAATGCGTTGCTCGATAAGCATAAGCTGATTTTCGATAGCGATCCGCGGCACATGTCGCAGGCTGGTCAAACGCAGTTAGCTGCTGCGGATGAAGGCGGTGTCACGCCTGGAGAGGAACAAGACGTATGAGCGAAAACATCACGAGCCTGCCAAAGTTCGGGCGCGCAGCCGAGGTTCGCGCTGCGAGCTTCAACCAAAAAGACAATAGCGTCGAGGTCGTTTGGACTACGGGCGCGGCAGTGCGTCGCTTCGATTGGCGCACTGATCGCTTCTACTCCGAAGTGCTCGTTGTCACACCAGCCGCTGTTCGCCTCGATCGCTTGAACGCTGGCGCGCCGTTGCTTGATACGCACGATGATTGGTCTCTGAGTTCGGTTATCGGCAGCGTTGTGCCTGGATCTGCCAAACTTGAGGGCGGCAAAGGTACAGCGCGCGTTAGATTATCAAATGCTGCAGGCGATGCGGACACTGTGTCCAAGATTCGCGACGGCATTATCCGAAACATCAGCGTTGGTTACGCAATCCACAAGGTCGTTAAGACCGAGGCGGATGGTGATGGCGCAGATGATGAATGGCGTGTGGTGGATTGGGAGCCGTTAGAAATTAGCGCTGTTCCTATTCCGGCAGACGCTGGTTCGCAGATTCGCAAGAACGATGACAGGGCGCAGATGCCTTGTGAGTTCGTTAGCGGAGCGGCCACAAGCCGTAATGAGGCGGTGTTGGCACGTATGCGATGCCGACAGCGTATGGCCGGCCTCAATTGAAAGGAGTTCACGAAATGATTGCCCGGAAGAAGAAATTCGCTGACATCAGCACCGCAGCGGATATCGAAGCTTCGCTCGCTGAGTATGACGTGGCTACCCTTGAGGCCAGTCTAGCCACCGCTCAACAGCGTCGTACGGATCTGTTACTCACCGGAAGCGATTCTGAAATCCTTGCCGCTGAGGATGCTGCAACGAAAGCACGCCTCGCGCTGGATCGCGCCCATGCCTCCGTAGCCGAATTGAATCGACGGCTCGTGGATGCTCGGAAGGCAGAGGCGCGTGCGGCGGCGGTCAAGAGCCGCGCTGACGCCGTGGCGGCCGTAGACAAGGCGATCAAGAGGATTCAGAGCGAATATGAAATCCACGCGAGCGCAATCGCCTCCTTGGTTCAAGAGGCTGTTGCTGCCGACTCGGCGGTGCATGCGGTCAATGACGAAATATTCCGTGGCGGCAATTATGAGAGCCTCGAACTCGTTAAGTTCGTTCACGACCATTTGGGTTGGGCGGAGAAGTTTTCGTCGCACCACAAATTCGGTGGGTCGGTATCGTTGCCGCCAATCGGGACGTTCCAGGGCGTCGGGGATGCTGCGCGATGGCATGAGAAATTAAGCGGTTGAGGGGGTGAGGGGAGGGAGCAACACATCCACCGCGCAAACATGGGTGCTGATCGGCACAGGCGAGCGGTCACCAAAATTCTTTCTCTTCTTCGAGGTCGACGGGGCACTGCTCCACGTGTCGCGAATGAGGCGGGTTAAGAATTAGTAGTCGCTCGCTGTCTGCGGCGGCTTCGGTCGCAACGATCCGAAATGTTTCCTGCGAGCGGGTGCCATTCGCGGCTGACTGTAGAATCCGTTCGGCCATCAACGCTTGAGTTGATGGATCCGGGCGAACGTCGAGTGTGGCTTGCGCAAGCGCGCCTCGCATAACCGCAATTAGCTCTGCATCAAACATGTTGAATCTCCGTTTTGGCAGCGCTGTAACATGCATCGATGACGGCTGTACTGCGGAACTCTGACGACGATGAGTCGAGCGAATTAAACTTCGGACAGGTTGTGTCACATGGTCACACGACGATGTGACTGACCATTCACATTACCATCGCCAACCATCCGCGACCGCGATGCTGGGTGTATGACCGGCACTTCGCCAAACGCTTTCAACACCACCGCGTCGGTGAACTCACCCACGGCCGGATCGCCGGGCGATGACGGTTGGCGGAGCAGGTAGTCCATCTCTCCATCCTAAGTCGGCAGGCGCAGAATCCTAGTTGTTCGTCAACGGGGTTCGTCCAGGATTTTGGGTAGTGGGGCAGCTCGATTATGGCAACGGGACGGGCTGGAATGTTGACGTACCGCATCGCATATTGGGGATATGGCACAGGATTTAGCAGGCGGCATTCAGGTCGTCCGAGTTTTCGACCCCAGCAATACGGTTGAAGGTCGGCCAGCCAAAATGCTTTGGGCTGCGGCTCTCGCTCGTGACAAGGCGGTTGATGCTGTTTTGGCTGCCGTCCCGCAGGGCTGCACGGCCGAACTGACGGACCAGCATTTGCCACCCGATCACGTCGCCCGATTGAAGCTCAGACCCGGTGATGTTCGGAAGTTAATTTGATGCCCCATCCCAAACGCCCTAGGGACGACCCCAACCGGCTCGCTAAGTCGATTATCGACATCGCGACGGGATGACCCCCTACCGGATTTTGGATTGCCAGTTCATGGCAAGACGGTTTCGCGTGTCTCGATTACCGATACTTGGTATTGCGGAACAATCGTGTCCTCTGGGCGGACATCCCTTAACTCAACATGGAGCCGGAGACTGCCTGCATTGCGCAGTGCGGTATTGAGAGCCGTTACGGCTTGCATCACCCTCCGTGATGCATCCTTCTGTTCTTGTGTCGCCATTTCTCCCTCCATCCTAGTTCGAACCGTTTGGCGACCGATTTCGACCCTTCAACCAGACGTCGATAATGACGACGAGCCTGAGCTCGCTCGGTGAAGGCGCAATGCGATTGGATGAAAGTTGTTCCCGACAGTTTCGCTTTCAGTCCACTCTTGAACAGAGATCGTGTCCGCACATTATTACGCTATCTGCAGAACCTTACGGTTAGGACCCGTAGCAGGAGGTGGTCATGCAACAGCGCCGCCGTTTCAAACAAACGAAGACTTTCTTTGAACGGTGCTCCGAAGAGGCAGAACGCCTGCGGAAGGAAGCCGAAAAGCTTCCCCCAGGTCGCGAGAGAGAAGAGCTGGAGCATAAGGCGCGCCAAGCTGAGACGGCCGCGAGTATTGAGGACTGGCTGAGTTCAACTGGCCTTCAGCCGCCAACATAGCTGCGACCTCATAGCCGAGGCGCATTAGAAACGAACAGGCCGCGCCCGCGTTGGTATGCATCAATTTTCCGTCTTCGCCATTACGGTCGGACTTGTCGTGCTGATCGCGCTGCTGCTGGGCGTACTCTTCTTTCCGGTCGCAGCTTGAAACTGCGACCATCAAAAAGGCCCGCCGGATGGGTGTCACGGCGGGCCAATTCGGGTGCAAGATCGGATTGCGGTTTTCGATCCCGTTCCGGGCGATTCAATGCGGAGGGCGGAAGAGCGTTCCTTAATAGTGAGACGTTCGGGCGGTCGGTTTTTACACCCCTAGTTGCGATTATTTTTCTGTACGAGCTTTCGTCTCTAGCAGATCGGGTTCATCGCGGAGGCGGACACCTTCAGCAACGTTCTGGCGATCAATGCTGGCGCGGATGTAAGCCTCGAGGTCGTCTCCAAGCTCGGCTTCGACCTGCTCCTTTGAGAACCCCTGTTCGCGCGCAGCATTAAGCAGGTTATCGGCCAAGCGCTGAACGGCGGCTTGACCCTGACGAGCGCCCTCTTGTTCGTCCGCGTGAACGCTTACGTCGAGCCAGAAGTCGACGAACTCTTTTGCTGTAGTCATGGCGCTACCATACGGCCCTGCCAGGGAATTGCTCAAGCGGATCGGCGGGCAACCACCAAAAAGCCGTGAGGCACGCGCTCCGGTCACGACTACCGCTTCGCCTTCAGCCCGAGCAGCTTGCGGGCGGCGGCGTCCCGATCTGCAAAGCGGCGTGCTTGTATTTCAGGGGTTCACTGATTGTTCGATTCATTCAATGACTCAATCATAGCGCGATGATCCTCGACTTCATCCGGCGTCATCTTCTGAAAATCCTCTTCAGAATAAGACGGATCTGCTCGAATAATAAATTCCTCTTCATTAAACTTTCCGGATACCAGCCGCGAACCGTCATCAAACCAGTATGACTTGTGTTCACCAAACGTTTCGGTGGCGATCCGCCCCCAATCGCCACGAGCCAATTCGTCCTGCACTTCTTCGATCGCGACTGCGCCGCTTCCTGCTTGTTTCTCTGTGAGGAAATCTTGCGCCTTTCCCATCTCTCGGGTGCCACACTCTGTATAGGTCGTGGTCCGCCGCATGGGTGCCTCCATTCTTAGACAAATACTTGAGCCGGCGAGAGAGAAGGGTGCGGAAATCTGGGCGGGTCAGCCGCACCGAGCGGATGCTTCCGTCGTCCACCGGGCATTACATTTAGAACAGTGCCGCTTGTTGGTGACGACATCGGACGAATATTGCGAACTCACCGATGCTGCGCAAAAGCAGGTGTTGGGTCCCTCGGGACGCGACCATCGAACAGGAAGTTCACGAGCAACACGATTTGCCCATCTGCGCTCAGAACTTTTCTGAAGATGTTTCGGGTAGACCATGGCGTACATAGCGAGCTCCCTTTTGTGGGCGGGAGCACTGGAGTGTCTCTCTGTCGCTGGCGCCTGTTGGTATCGTGCCTACGATATTCTCTATATAGGAAGTCCACTGAGTTTAACTAGGGCGCGCATCCAACTAGCTAAAGCGCTGGATCTGTAGCCCTGGCTGCCGCGAACGTCGCGACTAGCAGTTCGCCCACTGTCACTTGTGCTTCACCTTCAATCCCATCTCAACCAACCGCCTGATCGCTTCCGATCTCGATGGCTTATCCGGCTGGCGAGTGGCTCAATGCAGCGTCGGATAATCATCTGAGATAACTTGCGCGAGCCCTTCGGACTCCACGCTCGCTAAAAAGAAATCATAGGCAGCTTTGTCAGTTTCGAATTTCTCATCCCAAACGGTTGAGGTGTTATCTTTGTCGACGACTTCAAGCACCCAGTGGGAGTCCTCTTCGAGACGATATATCTGAACCTGGACCGTGATTTCGTCGCGCGTAAACGAGCCGGATAGCGGAGAGTCGATGAGCTTCGGGTCGTCGCTCATTTCCCTTTCCCCCTCAAACCCAACTCCACTAGGCGGCGGATAGCTTCAGGCCGTGATGGCTTTGGCTCAGGTCGTTTCTCAATCCACTTATCGACGCCCTGCATCTCGTTCGGGGGCATCCGCACCATCACTGGCACAGCGTCCACGCGCGGTCTTCCTTGAGGACGTTTTCTGATACTAGAAACCATTGACTTGGCCATTCTTACCTGATATCAGAAAAGGCAGGCCGGAGCAAGGTGGCAACCTTGTCCCGGCCCTAACCCAAACCAAGGATACGGGCCATGGCTCAGGCTACCAACGACACTACCACACCCACCACCGACGATCGCGTCAAGGATCTTGAAGGAGATATCCGCGACCTTACGACCGGCACAAAGTTGATGATTGATAGTCTCGATCGGATCTTTGACGCTGGCCTTGGACTCGACATCGACGAAGGCGCCGAAGTCATGGACGCCTGTATAATGGCGCAATGGCTTGCGCGGCGCCTCAATAATGACGCCCAGGCCGTCCTGCGCGAGTTCAACGAGGACCGCGTCGATCGAGCAAACGCCAAATCTGCACAAGCTGCGAGATAGCCACTACCCGCAGCAGGCTCATCTCCGCGGACCCGCCACCAACACGTCGGCGGGCCGCAGTTGCAAGCACCTGTTATAATGGGGACCCGCAACTACGTCGCCACTCAACTAGAGCCGCCGCATGACTACAACGCACGCCAACGATAACACGCGCGGGGGCATCGTTCCCCGCGGCCTTCGCCGGGTTGATGCTGCACGCTATATCGGCATTTCGCCGACGCATTTCGACAAACAGGTAAGGGCAGGGACTATTCCTGCGCCGCTTCAATTGTTCGGAGTAAATCTCTGGGATCGTACTGCCTTGGACGTGCTTTTCGACGGCGTGCCTCAGGTCAATAATGACAACGAATGGGATAGCGTTTTGCACCATGACGACGAAGCCACCCAAGCACGTTCACGCCTACACTGATCGGCACGGCAAGCAGCGGATATACCTGCGCAAGCCCGGTGAGAAGCGCGTGCCGTTACCGGGGCCGCTGTATAGCCACGAGTTTTGGAAGGCCTACCACGCGGCCGAAGCAGCCCAGCCTGTAGCGAAGCCAGAGCGCAATCCTCAGGGCAGCGTGTCGGCTGCCATCATGGGTTATTACGGCTCGGCCGAATACAAGTCGCTGGCCGAATCCACACGCAGCAATTACCGCCGCATCTTGGAGCGCTTTCGCGAAGAGCATGGCGCGAAGTCTCTAGCGAAGCTGGAGACCAAACATATCAACGCGATCATCGACAAGATGGCGGACCGGCCCGCCGCAGCGAACGGCCTACGCAAGCGACTCCACACCGTCATGGAATTCGCAATCGGCGCCGGCCTGATTGCCGATAATCCGATCAGCCGTGCCAAGCATGTGAGGTACGTCGAGAAATCATATCGATCGTGGACAGAAGCCGATATCGATGCTTATCGGAAACGCTGGACACCAGACACACCACAGCGCCTTGGTTTGGAGATTTTTTTGCACACCGGCTTGCGCCGCAGTGATGCCGTGCGGCTGGGTTGGAAGCACATCAACGACGGCTGGATTACAATCACCACCGTGAAGTCTCGGCACAAGACGACGCTCAACGTCCCAATCCATCCCACGCTCTGGATGCACCTCAAAGACGTCCCTCGTGATCAGCCCACCTTCCTGCGCACGAAATGGAATAAGGACCGCAGCGCCAAGGGCACAACAAACTGGATTCGCGACGCCGCTCACAAGGCTGGCCTACCAAACGATTCGAGCCCGCACGGCTTGCGTCACGCGATCTGCGGCAACCTTGCTGACGTAGGGTGTACCCCGCACCAGATTCAAGCAGTCACTGGGCATAAGAATCTGAAGGAGATCGAAACGTACACGAAGGCCGCGAACCAGAAGCGGCTGGCACAGATTGCGATGTCAGCATTGGCTAACCGCTCGGACGGGTTAGCCAATCCAGACGCTAACGATTTGAAGATATTAGAGAATTTTTCGAGCGTGGCGCTCCCTAGCGGAATCGAACCGCTCTCTCCACCGTGAAAGGGTGGCGTCCTAACCGATAGACGAAGGGAGCTGAACTTTTCGGCGGCAAATTGCACGTCGTTTCAGACTCAATCCGCTGCGATACTACCGTCAAATCAATATCCTATATTGATTTGATCAGACGGAGTTTCCGGCCGACATGAACCGACCGGCTGCAGTCGCGAAACGTATAGTGGCGTTTTCCCGGAGGAGCAAGCATCTCCACCGTGGGACCGGGTTGCGCCGGGTCTCACTTCGACTGAAAGGCGAGCCCCACACGAGCCTGCCCGTCCAATGGAGCATCCAAAATGATGGGCGGGGGTGTCGGGCATTGGCTTTTCCACGTGGGCGCAGGGCGCGGCTCGCTTATCGCCAACCGCGATAGCCGATCAAGAAGTCGAGACCATCCGCGCGCGAAAAGCGTGCCGAGGATACGCGCAGGGGTTATCAGGATCGAGGGGTCGTCGAGTTGCGCATATGTCAGCGGCAACAGGATCGGCATCCATATGGTGCTGGTGCTGCGTCGTAAGGGGGCGCCGTTGCGAAGCGCATTTGGAGTCGCGACGTCACGGCATACGGTAAAAAAAAACCTCGCTAAAGCGAGGCCTTCAACCAATGTCTGGCGTGCGCGTTCAACTACCGAAGAATAGCCACAGCAGAAGTATCACCGGTATCGGTACGCCAATCAGCCAGAGCAAAAGTCCTTTTCCCATCCGCCGTCTCCTTGAATGTCATATACGTTAAGGAGAACGTGAACTGCGCACGATCGTTCCCGCCTGCTACAGGGCCGAACAGTAAGGGCGGTACGAGGTCGTGCGGTGATGTTTCGTTGCAATCGCACGAAAGCGCGAGCAGGCACAGTAGCGCCGCTCTGAGCTTCTCACCAATGACCGGTGTTTGGCATCGAGCTCCACGGTTCGGCCGACGGGCGAGCATCACCTTTTTGCAACAGCTCGATCGAGTGCAGGTCTGGGGAGCGGACGAACGCCATCTGGCCATCCCGGGGCGGGCGATTGATGGTGATCCCGAGCTTCATCAATCGTTCACAGGTGGCATAGATGTCGTCGACCTCATAGGCGAGGTGACCGAAAAAGCGGTCCTCGCCGTACGTCTCCTCGGCCCAGTTGTAGGTCAATTCGACCAGCGGTGCGCCGCGGCCTCTGCACTGTTTCACCAGATCCTCGTCCTCGGGGGCACACAAGAAAACCAACGTGAATCTGCCTTTGTCGTTATCGACGCGACGGACTTCTTTCAGTCCCAACGCTTCGACATAGAACTTCAGCGCGACCTCGAGATTGCGCACGCGCAGCATGGTGTGAAGGTAGCGCATGTGTGACTGTCTCCTGAAGACGTACAAGATGAGCGGTGGGTCCGGCAGCAGGCGGGTGCCTGCTTGTTGATACATCGTAGCAATACCAGATCGGGGCGGTCGCTTTTTGCGCGCAATTTCCGATGAGCGGAGCGCCAATTAAGCGCCCTTTTTCCACGGCAGTGGAACTCTTTCGGCGGCTTGCTCGTTAGCTAACGCAAAAACGGCATAAACCATATTTCCTGAGAATTAGGATGTGTCCAAGCCCAGCGCCATTGCAACCAAGTTAAATAGAACCAAGTCAAATAGACGCGCGTTATTGCGTCGATTTTTGGTGAGAGGATAGCGACATGAAGAAGTTGATCATGATTGCGACCGTGGCAACGCTCGGCAGCGCCGTTATATCGCTGCCAGCTCAGGCTCAACGATTTGGACCGGGCCTCGGAGTCGGTCTTGCCGTCGGCGCTCTGGCAGCGGGCGCAATGGCGAATTCGTATTACGGACCGTACGGCTACGGGGGCTATTATGGGCCGCGCCCATATTATGGTGGATACGGCTATGGCGGATATGGACCGGCCTACTACGGCGGCGGTTGGGGTGGCGGCTATGCTCCGGCCTATTATGGCGGATGGGGACCAGGTTATTATGGCGGTGGTTGGGGCTATCGCCGTGGTTGGGGCGGAGGCCGCGCATACTATGGAGGTCGTGGGTATTATGGGGGTGGTCGTCGACGCTGGTGATCTGAGTTGACCCCCCGGAGAGATCGAGATGGAATCTCTCCGGGACACGCATGCACCGCAGTATTTCGTCCCTTTGGCGGTTAGTTGTTGCGCAGCGCAGCGCTCATTCGCGGCCTCTTCGCGAATGAAATTGCGCCGGACGTGCTGCGATGCCCTTCATTGAGCCGCTGTTATTTTAGAGCCGATATTATTCTATCGGTTTCCCGTGCGTGTGCATTTGGATCTTCGTTGAGCGTGCCTTGGATTTGGAGAATTTCCAAAAAAAGATTCAAAACAATCACGGACACGGGGCCAACTTGTGGCTATTTGGAAACGTCTTGGCGCAGGAACGTTCGCGCGTTCATCGATTCAGTGAATTATCATGCGATGTTTCTGCAAAACGTCTGGCTTCTTATTCATAGATGAAAACTGCCCACACCGGATTGGATGCTCGTTAAGGCCGAACCTGATCGGCAATCAGATGAGGATCAAAAACCCGTGAGTAACTGATTCGTGCGTGTGCAAGGCAGTTTATAGGTGTCGTCAATTTATCTTTTGTCTTGCGACGCCAACGAGAGTGTTATCTTTTGATTCCTAAGATTCGCTTGGCTATATACAGTTGTGTATAACGTCGTCGAGCAGACGACAACCATAGTAAAATGTGTGGGGGCCTGCGTCATGGGGTCGGATGGTTTTGAATCCAGGAAGTTTGCGGGACCGACAGTGAGCGATCACTTAGGGTCAAAGGACTTTTCGGGAACAACAGATCGAGAGTCGGGTGCCGGGCCTTTCGCCGGGCTTGGGGAATCTCCCGCCAACATCGTCGAGATCAGCGGCGTCATCAAATGGTTTGACGCTTCAAAAGGCTACGGATTTATCGTCCCTGATAATGGCTGGCCGGACGTGCTCTTGCATGTCACCGTGCTTCGTCGCGACGGCTATCAGACGGCTTATGAGGGGGCCCGTCTGGTCTGTGACTGCGTGCAGCGGGCGAGGGGCTATCAGGCGTTCCGGATCACCTCGATGGACGAGTCCACCGCGATTCACCCGGCGCAGATGCTGCCGCCGCGGACCCACGTCAGCATAACGCCTACCAGCGGCTTAGAGAGGGCGCAGGTAAAGTGGTTCAATCGGCTGCGCGGTTTCGGGTTCTTGACGCGCGGCGAGGGAACGCCGGATATTTTCGTCCACATGGAAACGCTACGACGCTTCGGCATAACGGAGCTTCGGCCGGGACAGTTCGTTCTGGTCCGGTTTGGGCCGGGTAGCAAGGGTATGATGGCGGCGGAAGTTCAGCCGGAAACCGGTTCTCCCAGCGTGTCCTCGCACTGATCCGGCGGAGCTATCGCCAAAACTGCGTTGTGCTTGAGATCTGACTTTCCGGAAATCGTGCTTCCGCCCGCAACAAGCCTGCTGTTTGCGGCGACACGCATTGTGATCACAGTTCTGACAGGGTGCCCGATGCTACGACTGCGGAATATCGGTCTAGGGTGGCTCCGTGCCGGTTTATGGATCGCCCTGTTTTCCTGGATTGTCATGGTCGCGCCAGACGACTCCGACGTCCACGCAGCCGAACTCCAGCCGCTCGAAATCGCAACCCAAGCCGGCGTAAGGACGTTCTTGGTTGAGATGGCGACAACCCCCGAGGAGAAGACCACCGGATTGATGTATCGAAAGCATCTACCGGACGGGCAGGGTATGCTGTTCGATTTTTCTCCCGTGCAGGAGGTGTCGATGTGGATGAAGAACACCTACATCCCGCTCGACATGATCTTTATCGGCCAGAATGGTCGCATCCTGCGGATCGCCGAGAATACCGAGCCACTATCGACCCGGATCATCTCTTCACGCGGCCCGGCCAAGGCTGTGCTCGAGGTGATCGGAGGAACTGCGAAAAAGTACGGCATCGCACGCGGCAACCGGGTCTCGCATCCGCTCTTTAACGGCCATTGATTCCGTCAATAGCGGAAAGGCTCTGAGCGACTTGCTGGGCCGGCCGGAAGCATGTAACGACATCGTTTCCCAGCAGATCGGGGTATAGCGCAGCCTGGTAGCGCGGCAGTTTTGGGTACTGCAGGTCGTTGGTTCGAATCCAGCTGCCCCGACCATTTAACTGATTGAAAATTCAGCATATTATTTCTTAGCTCCTTCTATCGCGGCGGCTTCCGGCGCTTCAGGGAAGCACCGGGGAAACACGAGGCGCTTTTTTGGGCGCCCCGTGTAGCGGTTTCTAGGCCGTTGTCCTCCCGGCCGCCAGCATGCGCTCTGCCTGGCCGTACGTGAGGATTGCGTCAATCACCACCATATTGCCGGGCATCGCATAGAATTGCCCAACGGCTTTCCGGCCCAGCGGCTTCAACATGCGGGCGGCTTGGCCGGACGGCACGTGGGCCTGAATCATTGCTAAACCATCATCAAGGATCAGGGATATCGGTACGTTTCGGGCCTTAAGGCGGTCGACGATATCGGTGATGCGGTCGGTGGGCATTTGATCGGCGGAGATTTTCTTCAAAGCGTTCATAACGTTTTGCCTTTCGAGCAAAGAGAGAAAATCCAGGGGCGAAATGACCGACGTTAGACGGCCCCGCACGCCTTTGGGCTCGCGCCTTGGACATGCGCGTGCGGCCCCTGGACTAGAAATTATGATCGCCGACTGACCGGAAACGACATTCGGCTAACGTTTGGGCTTTCGACCCACCGTGATGATGCGCCAAAAAATCAGAAGCGCAAGAGGCACATCGCTGTGAATCTGCTGTTGCAAGCATAAGTCAACACGCAGCGCTTTGAACGCTGAGCGCTATTGCTGGCGAAAATTATTTTGCACGCCGCAGGAATGCGACAAAGTCAACACGAACGCTTAGCCGTGCGCCGTGCGTCGTGGCCAGCGAAGGAGTGGGGGCAGGCGGGTGGGGGTCACCCCTGGCGGGGGGCCGATGGCGTCGCCGCCAAACGTCGGAACGCCCCGGCGCTAATTTTTTTAGTTTCAGAATCCCTCGGGCCAGGACAAGCGCAGAGCTGGCGTCGCTTGAGAAGAATTGGAATAGATGAACGAGCCGTAGAATGCCTTACGCTCGAATGCTCAGAGCACAATGCGCTTCCAACTCTCCTCATTCATGATAGTATAGTGGCTGGGTGACACAGCTGCTCCGCCGGCAGCACTGCGCTAGACGCGCCTTTCAAAAGTGTCGCCGGCATGCCCTATCCGACAAAATACACTCGCCAGTACGATTTCCAGAGCTATCAGGTCAGCAATCCGACCCGGCCGTTGCCTGGCAACCAGGTCAACGTCGATTTGAACGCGGTCAAGCAGTCTTTGGCCGAAACAATCGATTTCTTGAAAACGTCGATCCGCGCCGATGGCCGACTGGCCAACGGCAGCGTTGGCGTCAACCAGTTGGACGCGACGTTCAATCTTGGTTTCAGTCTTCCGACGATGTGGGAGCCGGGCGTCGACTACACGACCGACAGCACCGTCCTCTATGACAACAAGTTCTATATTGCGAACGTCGCGCACACGTCGACCGATGGCTTCGACGAGAGCAAGTGGGATCTGATCGTTGATTTTGGCGAGCAGGCGACGGCTGCGGCGGCATCTGCTTCCGCGGCCTTGGCTTCGCAGAACGCAGCATCGAGCTCGGCGTCGACAGCTACGACGCAAGCCGGCAACGCTTCCACCAGCGCCACCGCAGCGTCTAACTCCGCAACGGCCGCTTCTGGCTCCGCCACGACGGCGTCCACCCAGGCGACCAACGCTTCGAACAGCGCGACAGCAGCGAGCGGCAGCGCTGCTGCGGCTGCTGCATCGTTCGACAGCTTCGACGATCGTTACCTCGGCGCGAAGGCGGCAGACCCGACTCTTGACAACGATGGTGACGGCTTGCTTACCGGGGCACTCTACTGGAGCACGACTGAGAGTGCACTGAAAGTCTACGATGGCGCCGACTGGCAGTTGTTTTCGCCGACCGCCGGGGACATGCTCAAGTCGAATAATTTGAGCGATGTGGCCAACGCGACAACTGCGCTCGCTAATCTCGGTGGCCTTAGCGCCAGAGGTTCTCAGACTTTTACATCTTCAGGCACCTTCACGACTCCTGCCAATTCGAAAACATCAACCGTTTACCACTATCGCATTCAAGCTGGCGGCGGCGGTGGCGGATCAAATGGCGCTGCTGCTGGTGCAGGCGGCGGGGGAAATGGCGCTTATGCTGAAGGTACTTTTACCGGCGTAGCTCCTTCAACAGGAATCACCGTTACAGTCGGAACTGCAGGAGCAGCTGGCGCAAGCTCAGGCACGGCTGGCACGGCAGGCACCACCTCGTTGATTGGTAGCCCAGTATCCATTTCGTGCAGCGGCGGCGCTGGCGCTTTAGGATCAACTTCAGCCGTGACGGCAGGCGGTGCTGGTGGGACAGTCACAGGAAGTCCGAATATCGTTTCGATAGCAGGACGGGTCGGCAGTCCCGGAGTCGCGGCGGCAGCATCAATAGCTGGCGGCGATGGTTCTAGCTCGATGTTTGGAAATGGCGGCATTGGTGGTCGCGTCGGAGCTAGCGCGGCGGCGCTGTCAGCAGCTACCGGTTATGGCGCAGGCGGTGGCGGCGGCACTGGTGCCACTGGTGCAGGCAGCGCCGGAACGGCAGGTATCGTGATTATAGATTGGGTGCTTTAAATCTCCCGCCTGCTATCCAAGTTTCCTTGCGCCATTTCGTCTAGTTCTCCGCTAAGCAACCGAACGAAAGCGCTTCCAACACTCTAGCGAGAGCATTGAACACCGGGTATTGAGATTCCACGATAGAGAACTGGGGTAGGCGGCGCTGCACGAGTGCGATGTCAAGGGCGCCATCGATCTCCAATTCTAGCGGAGGTTAGCCAACTCGCTGCTCGTCCCGCATCTGGCGAATGCTCGGTGGGATATCGTTCATGAAACTCCGCAACTCGAAACGGCCCCGGTTTGATCTCGAGCATGAGCGCCGAAGACGTCATGGCGATGACCGTATGCCATGCCCCTGCAGTGATTTGCGAGATCGGTATCGATCCTGCGGTGAGTTCGATTCTGTCAGCGACATGGCCGTCATGGGAGAACAACAGCACGACAAGCGTTCCTCGCATCGGGACAATCATTTCCCACTGCTCAGGATGCCGATGTGGTCGCATATAGGTGCCTTGATCGAAAGCAACGAGCAACCGTTGGGTCGGATCAGCATGACTTTCGTGGAGGAGAAGGTGTGATCGCCTGCGCGGAGACATTTTCGCGTCGCTGAGAAGCCTGTCGCAAGTACTGGTTTCGACTGACGCGAATCCGTCGACGTTGGTTGTCCAATCGGAGAACTTCATCAAGTCTACCCAAATCCATGATTGTGACAGCCGGATTGGCAGATCAGGCTATGTGGCTTCACGGCGTCCGTTTTATCGGGAGCGTGATGCAATCAAGATAATCGGCTCACCATTAAAGACTTTCGATGAGGCCGAAGTTGCCTATGAGGCGATGCTAAAACACTTGATGAGTGCCGCGGCGGGGGCTTGTGACCGACCAGGCTAGGACAAAAACCCGCCGGCAAGGGAGACCCACCGGCGGGTCTTTGGTCGGAGATCCGCAGCCAATCCCGGATGAACCTAGCCGCGCACCCCATCCGAACAAATATTAACCGATGCATCCCGCAGCACAAACTCACTGAAGAGTGAAGCAACCAACATCAGACATCGGGATTAGGATTACCTCACAGGTCACGGCAAGATCAGTGGTTGCGCTCTCGCGTCTGGTCTTGATCGTGATCGTTTCCGAAGGGGCGAACTCGCCAGAGATCGACCCCGCGAAAGGGAGACAACGAACATGGCCAGTTATCCTGTTGACATCACGTCACACTCGGGAATGGCCGGTGCAGACGGACCTGTGGTCCGTCACATCGGTTCCTCCGACCTTCTTGACGCCTTGCGGCTGGGCTGGGAAGACTTCAAGGCGGTTCCCAGCCACGCCATCGTCCTTTGCGTTATCTATCCCATAATCGGAATTCTGCTGTGGCGTATGGTGCTCGGCTACTCGGTCTTGCCGATGCTGGTTCCGATCGCCGCAGGCTTTGCCCTGATCGGGCCATTTGCGGCGCTAGGACTTTATGAACTGAGCTATCGGCGCGAGCTCGGCCAGGAAGCCTCCGCCTGGCATGCGTTTGGAGTGCTACGGGCACCGTCGTTTGGGTCGATGCTTGGGCTGGGCGCGCTGTTGTTTGCTATCTTTGTCGCTTGGGTGGTATCGGCGCACGCGATTTACGTGTCCACCTTCGGTAACACCCCGGCAGCGGCAATTCCCGATTTCTTCACGCAGGTCTTCACCACGTCCGAGGGCTGGCGCATGATCATGATCGGCGTCGGCGTCGGGTTCCTGTTCGCGGCCGTCGCGCTTTGCATCAGCATTGTATCGTTCCCGCTGATGCTTCATCAACACGCCGACATGACCGATGCCATTCAGACGTCGATGCGCATGGTGGCGAAGAATCCAATCGCAGCCGTGGAATGGGGTCTGATAGTTGCTGTCTTGCTGACGCTCGGGTCGATTCCCTTCTTCCTCGGTCTCACGATCGTCATGCCGCTTCTGGGTCATGCGACGTGGCATCTCTATCGCAAAGCGATCGAGAGCCCGTTGATGTCGTCATCGCACGAGCCCGAGCAAATTGAGAGAGAAAAGCGCTACGCGGCCGATTTCCCGTCGGTCTTGTTGCCCCCTTACGGGCGCAAGCACCGGTTCTTCGATAGTTCGGATTGATGGAAAAAGGTTCGCTCTCGCAAGGCCGTCTCGATGGAAATCGAGGCGGCCGGCGCGCGCGGATCGCTCAACACAGACTCCAACCGATTATCGTCTTCAAATAGTCTTGGAAAACCCCGCTCCGGCGGGGTTTCTATTCCGGCCGCAAATGCGCTTCGATCAACTCACGAGCTGTTTCGTAGACATGTTGCACAGCAGGATCGGCACCCTGTTGCATTTCAAGCAACATCAGGGCGTTTTCATAAATCTCAGTGGCATCTTGCTGAGTCAGGACGCCGCGATTGACCAGCGCAGGAATGAGCGACGCAAGCAGCGATGACGAAACCAATTCGGACGCGGCAACAGATTCGAGCGGGTCAAGGTCAGGCACTTTTCGCCTCCAGGGTTGCGGCTCCGCTGATGCATTGACGTGGGTTTTCTAAGTGGGGCTGCCAATTACCGAGTTTGATGTCCGTCAGCATGAGCTTACCGTTATCCACGCTGATCGAGCGGCGCTCTGCAAGCAACGTCAAATCATCGCTCGATGGCGCGAGCAGCTTGCGCCCCGCTCGGATGTCACGCAATACCCAACAAAGTCTGATCGCGGTATCAATGGGGAGGTCGTCCTCTGCCCTCGCTTTCAAAGCGTGGCGCAAAGAGCTATCAGCGGACAATGTTGGATAGCCCGATAATCCTGCCATCGACGCTCGCGTCGTTTCTGCTCACGTCATTTCTGATCGAAATGACGCCAGGGCCAAACATGACATATCTGGCATTGGTTTCTGCGAGCGACGGAAGGCGCGCGGGATTCGCTACTGTTTTAGGTGTAGCGATCGGATTGGCAGTTGTCGGTGCGATCGCTGCAATTGGTGTCGCGGAATTGATCCAGGCATCAACTCTGCTTTACGAGGTGTTGCGTTGGGCAGGCGTTCTTTTCCTACTGTATCTGGCTTGGGATGGTTGGAAGACGCCGAGCACTAGTTCGGCCAACAGCCGGGTCGCAAAGGGCAGGTACTTTCTACGGGGTCTCGTTACGAACCTGCTTAATCCGAAGGCCGGGGTGTTTTACGTAGCGGTAGTGGCCTGCCCCTATGAGGTGGTCCGGTTTCAGTCTTAATGCATAATCGGCTTTTCGGCCATTGCTTGCGCTGCTGGCGGAAGCGATCCGGCTGGCTTTGAAGGCCAGGCGATGGCCTCTGGCGCCGGCGGTTTATATCCGAGCGATGAGTGTGGTCGCTCGGTGTTGTAGTAGCGCCGCCATGCCTCGATGATGACCTTGGCCTCGGCGAGGCTGTAGAAGATCTCACTGTTGAGCAGTTCGTCGCGAAGCTTCGAGTTGAAGCTCTCGCAGTAGCCGTTCTCCCAAGGGCTTCCGGGCTCGATGAACGCGGTCTTGGCGCCGACAGCTGCAATCCACTCTCGCACTGCCTTGGCGATGAACTCCGGCCCGTTATCAGAACGAACGTGGCCGGGCACGCCGCGTAGGATGAACAGGTCCGACAAGACGTCGATGACGTCGGTCGAGTTGAGCTTGCGATCAATCCGGATCGCCAGACATTCTCTGGTGAACTCGTCGATGATGTTGAGCATGCGGAACTTCCTGCCATTGTGGGTCCGGCCCTCGACGAAGTCATAGGACCAAACATGGTTTGGATGCTCGGGCCGAAGCCGGACGCACGATCCGTCATTCAGCCAGAGTCTGCCTCTCTTCGGTTGTTTCTGAGGAACCTTCAGCCCCTCCCGCCGCCAGATACGCTCGACACGCTTGGCATTCACCGTCCAACCCTCGGACCGCAGCATCGCCGTGATCCTGCGATAGCCATAGCGGCCGTAGCGTAAGGCCAGACTGATGATGTCGGTCGTCAATGCCTCTTCATCCGGTCGGCTTTGCGGCTTCTTGCGCTGGGTCGAGCGATGCTGGCCCAGAACCTTGCAGGCAAAGCGCTCCGAGACGGAGAACTTCACCATGACATGGTCGACGCAGCGGCGACGGCGGGAAGGGCTCAGAAGTTTCCCGAGGCAGCCTCTTTCAGGATCAGCTTCTCGAGCGTCAGGTCCGACACTGCCTTGCGCAGCCGGTCGTTCTCTTTCTCAAGCTCTTTCAAGCGCTTTACCTGATCGCCCTTCAGGCCACCAAACTCCTTGCGCCACCGGTAATACGTGAACTGCGTCACGCCGATCGAACGAACCGCTTCGCCAACCGATCTGCCTTGTGAAAGCAAAACATCGACCTGGCGCAGCTTCGCGACGATCTCTTCCGCCTTGTGCTTCTTCTGGGGCATTCCAATGTCCTCTCTAACGGCTAATAGCCTAATTCAGGGAGGACCACTTTTCAGGGGGCAGACCAATTCAAGAAAATGGTGCTCTGAAACGAGGCCAAATGCCCGAAGCCTTGCGGGTCTACATGGAGGAAGGATAATGATCTCCAACTCGCGCTGCTACATGATCTCAGGCAAGCACTAATGGATTCGACCTTTGTGATGCGGCGGTTGCCGCTTCGACGCCTGCATCCCGCCGATTCGGCGTTATTCGATATAACAGCCGCTCTGGCGGGGCTTTCTATTTGTCCTTGCTCGAGGTCCCGTCCAGCCAGTCTTGCTCCTCGGCAAGGGCCAGCCAGGCATCCTGCATTCGCCTGTAGCGGTTCTTCGACGGAAAATCCTTCGCCTCGTCGGCGAGCTCACCGCAATTGCGGGCATTTTCTCTGTACTGTTCTGATTTGGTCAACATGAGCCGCTCCGGCTGGGCTTCTATCTGGGGCTGCCAATCGCTGAATATCCGGCTTCCGTCAGGACATGCTTATCGTCATCCACGGTGACCAAACCGAGCTCTGCAAGCGATCTCAAATCATCGCTCGGTGACGCGAGCAGCTTTAAGCGACCCGCTCGAATGCCTCTCAGCATCCAGCGAAGCCTTATCGCGGTATCGATGGGAAGATCGTGGAGCGAGCTTGGCTCTGCGTCAGGTTGGTCCTTGCTGTCGACATCACTCATCGCATCCTCTTGCGCCTCCTCGGCAAGGTTTTGTTCACGAGCGTTAGGGTCATCTCGAAGTTCTTCCGCAGCGCGTCTACATCTTCGCTGTCCTTTGCCGCCTGCGCCAGCGTTTTAATGTTCTTCAGAGCTGCGACCAGATTCGTAACCTGCTTCTGCATGGTGGGGTCGCCGACGTCGCCTCCATCGCTTTGGCCCATTGCGTCCGGCTGCCTCGGTTCCAAACGCAGCGCTGGAGGAGTTTCCATACTCTGTGCGGAAACGATACTTTGATGAGGAGTGCATATTCCGCGCATAACGCGCTGTTTTACGTATGGAGGAACGAGGCTGGTGTCGCCGCTCGTCTTGAGCCACTGATTAAAAACATCGGCATACTCAGCAGCGATCTTTTCTTCAGCGGCATAGCAGGCCTGTAAGTCATCATAGACCAGATTTGTTTGAATTGGCGTCGTCCCCATCGCCATCATGACCAATGCCCATTTCATCGCTGGGCTTCCTCCCTATCAACGCTTCAGCGCCCTGCATCCGGCGGCTTCAGCTTCTTGCTCAGAGCAGAACCAACGCCGATCTAGCTTATCCATTTTCATCTTCGCGTACCACCGATCACCGGAGAGGTGATAGATACACTTGCCGTGGCTCACACCGGCCTTGATGGTGCAGGCTCGATCCGGTGCTTCCTGCGACGACACCGCTCCGAGCAAGAGTTCTTGAGCGTTAGCTGGTACCGATGCTGCTCCGAGAATAACGGTCTGTTTGCTGCGTGATCGCCAGTTCCAAGGGGCGATAAATGCGCCGGCCCATATTCCGGCTTTGGCATCGTGGGCCTTCGCCTCATCACCGATATAGCGGTGGGAATATTTTACGAAGGCGAGCGCCCATCCATACCGGACCATCCATTGATTGATGTTCTGGCCGGGAATTGAGCATGACGCGAGAAAACGATCGTAGCGATCCTTGCCAGACACATTGCAAAACCACGGCCGGTTCTTGGCGAAAGTCGTAAGTGCGTCCCGCGCGGCGATGCCGCACGCCCATTTCTCACCCTTGGCATCCAGACACAACTGCTCCGTCTCCGGCGCGTCGATACCCAGAAGTCTGATCTTCTTTTCACCAATCTCAACGGTATCGCCGTCTACAATGCGCGGCTTGCCTAGGATAGTTTCAGCGTGGGTTGAGAGGCTGGCTAAAAAGAGCAATCCCGCCAAACTAGTGGCGGCGACCATGTGTGAGAGGGTGAACATAGGTGTCGGTCGCTGGTGAACGAATGAAACTTTAGAAGGCGCGCGCACTGGAGCGCCGAGCACCAGAAAATTTAAGAAAGCCGAGTCGACTCCGGCAATGGCAGTCTTTGAAATGTCCCGACGTCTCGTGCATCAAAGTCTCCTGTTACCTATAACGGGTTTCTTTCCGCTCCGGCTTTTAACGGGTATCGGACCGCCCGATGAGGGGAAATCCGTCGACCGGGTGAGCAAGGCAGGAAGCGCTGACCGAATCGCTTCGGGGACCACTATGTTGACACCGCGAGGTGTAAATACCGCCCGAGCGGTAAGAACCGCAGGTCTCATTCGAACCAATGCGAGGCTTCAGCGTTGCCTTTCGCGATGCATCGGGAGGCGACCATGGCGGCAAGGGAACGGATTTTTTTCTCGGGTGTAGCAACAGCAGCCCTGCTGATTGGAATTGGATTTGGCGGTGGCATATTGCTTGGACGAGCCGCGCTCGAACCTGTTCAGCAGGCGTCTCAACCCAAGTTGGCGGCGAAATCACTTCCCCCCGCAAGAGTTGTTCTGCCAGCGCCTACGGAAATGGCGCCGAGTCCCCCCGCGTCGGCATCGGCGCCCCTCGTACAGGCAGCAATTACAACCACTCTCGAGCCACAACCGACATCTCCACACGATCATTCTCACGTTACTTCGGTAAATGGCACTGAAAGCGCAAGACAGGCAGAGCACCGGCGGGAAGCTGAAAAGAAGGCCGAGGCTGCCGAACGCCGTAAGAAGGCCGCCGAACGCGACCGCCATAAGCGATACGTAGAGAAGAAGGCGCAGCAAGAAGCAGCGCTCGAGCAGCAAGCACAAGAACAACGCCAACAGGCACGTAAACCCGCGGGACCGTTTGGCTTGTTAGCTTTCGATGACGGCGCCGAACCGGTGAGGCCGACTAGCTTCTTCGGCAATTGATTCCCTGCCGCAGTCAGCGGCGGTCGGCGACTTGCGAAGCTCCCCCCACTTCGGTGACGACTCCCAAGGCTGGAGCTTCACGCGTCTTCTAACTGGTCCAGCTTCTTGCCTAAACTCTCGCAGCTATGGTGGCCGTACACGCGCTCAACCGTCGCGGTCGTATCGCCGAGCAGCTTTGCGACATCGTAGATCGAGACGCCGGCCTGGAGCAGGTGAGTGGCCCGCGTGTGCCGCAGGATGTGCGGAAAGCCTTTGGCGGCGAGGCCCAGCCGCTTCAGATGCCGATTGAACGGCACATAAAAGTCCTTCTTCGATAACAGACGTTCGCTTGGGCCACGGCCGGCGGTAAGGCGGGTTAGCACCGGAAGCAGAGGGCGAAGGATTGGCGTGATTGGCTTGCGCTTCTTTGAGCGGCGCTGCTTCGCGGTAGCATTGTCCGGTTGAAGATGGATATGGCCGCCGTCGAAATCCACTTGGCCCGCTGTCAGGTTCTCGATCGCGCCCCGGCGCGCACCCGTGTAATAGGCGAGGGTAATGAAATCCTTCAACTCGCCTTCGGCGGTCTCGTGGGCCAATTTAAATTCGGCCTTGGTGAGATAGACAGTTCGAGATGGCGGCTCTGGCGGCGCCTCAATCAGAGGCATGTCGCTGTGACAGATCAACTCGTGTTTGAGGGCGTAGCGCGCCGCGGTGCGCAGGATCAGGAGCTCGCGGCGGATCGAACCATCGCGGCCAATGAACGTGGAGCGCCTGCGAAGAGCGGGCCGCACCTGGCCAGCCCGGCGGGCATCTACGTAAGCAGCGCAGGCTTGGAGCCGGATCCGGTTCAGCGGCGTGTCTTTGAAGAACATCTCGATATAGGGACGTGCGGAGCGCGGCCGCTTCACATCGATACATTCGCGGTCTATGCGCTGAGTGATGTAGAAGTCCACAATCTTGGTGACGGTGACGTGCGTGACATTCATGCCACGAGGCTTCTCCGCTGGAGTCGCCCGCCACTTAGCGAGATAACGCTCAAACATGTGGTACGCGTCGGCAAGATCTTTGGTGTTTAGGCTACAGCGGCGCGTCTGACGGGCGCGCTTATCGTACCAGTGAACGTACCAAATTCCATTCGATCGTTTGGCGATCCACGGCAGTTCACGAAGCTGTCGTCCCATTTGTTGCTCCTGTGGTTGGGAGCATCAGGTCGCGTCAACTTATGGCCGTCAGTCAATCTTGGATTTGCGCGGTGTTTTCGCGCCGATAAAGTCAACAAAATTTCGATGCTCGTTGAATGCGATCGTTCGGGGGATGTCGTTTTTGTTGGTTTTAGCGGTGCTGTGGATAGTTTTTTGGGTGAGAGAAAAATGCACAAAGTCTTGTGCGCTTTGATTCGCTGTCACTCGCTGTCGTTATGGGATACGCTGCGCCATGCCGAAAGGAATTCTAGATCTCATCGCGAAACTTCCGCCGATCGATTTCGCAGCGCTGGCTGAACGGAAGCGCGACGCATGTCGGTGGACGAAGAAAGGCGACAAGCGACCGCGCGCAGATGTCGAGAAAGCAATGGCTGCTCGAGCCGCGAACGTGCGGCGGCGGCAGGAGGAGGCGAGCGCGCGGCAATGGGTTGCTATTGAAGCTGACCGGCGCCCGGCAAGGGAGCGTTTTATCGACGCGCGTATTCTGTGCGCGATGGAGCCAGGGCATTGGTACGCCCGCGTCGATATCCGGGATTTGAGCGGGGCGAAGTACGACAGCGTGAAGGCTAGGGTAATGCTTTATGTGAAACGCGGGTGGGTCGAGCGCGCGGAAAACCCGGTGTATGAGCCGACGGTGTACCAGGCGGGAGTGTCGATCGATTGGCAGCGTCGTGGGTGCGATATTAGGTGGCTATACAGGTTGACACCGGCCGGAGAGGCAAAACGCGCCAGCGTGTCGTTTATGGCTTGATACGGCGTTTTTAATGGAGGCTCGGATGCGGTTGGGTGCGGCTGCGGTTTTGGGAGCGGTGTTCTTGATTGGCGCAGCGAAGGCCGAGACGGTTATCTTTGCACCTGGGGATTTAGGGGCGTGGGCGAAGTTGTCGGATGATGCGGTTACCGCGGGTGTCAGCCAGATAAGGGCGCGCTGCACGTGGGAGGTCAACCGCATGGTGATTTTGAGCGGGGGCATTCCACCTGGTGACCGGGAGCGCTTATATTCGTCCTGTGTATCGGCGGCGGGGCTCGTTGTATATTCCCCACAACAGTTTCGCGCGGCGGCGGACGCCTGGAAGGCGAAGAACCCCGGGCGCAAGGCCCGGGGGGTGGCGGTAGATCAATAGCTATCGACGATGCGTTGCAACGTGCTGCGCATACTTCTGGCTATTCGAACGGAACGAACAAATCATAGCAAGCGGTCAGGCTCCGCGGAAAACCGCTAGAATCGCGGGGTACATGCGTCTCAGTTTTAGCCGTGAACCCCGCTAATCGGGAAACAGAGACCGCAGCCTTTTGTCGTTTTGTCGCTTCAAGCCGCCGTAAGTTCGCCTCAAGTTCGCGCAAGGCGGTGAAAGGCTTCGGTGGCTACGGGCCAAGGCTTCAACCTAACCGGAGCACCGTTCGAGACCTGTGAAGTGTCGGCCTTCAGTCGAGGAAGGAGGGGCGCGGCGGTTCTGGCATCTCTGCGGGCTGCTGTAGGCGCATCCGCTGCGCTACGGGCCTCTTGGGCGCCTTGCTTACCTTGCTGGGACGACTCTTGCTCCACGGGGCTGGCTTGGCCCACCAGGGCATCTCTGCGATCGGGATAGGTGGCTTGTCGTTATTCACCCAGACACCGGGCCGTCGGTGTCGCTCGCAGCGCCGCGCAAGCTGCCTGCTGCGCCAGTTGCTTTTTGTCGCCTTGGCTATGAAGGGTTGGCCGCAGGTCGCGCATAAGGCATCAAAGCGAACAAGGTCGATGCACGTGCCGAACCGAGTGATGTACTCGGACGTGGCTTCGCGACGCCGGAAGACCTGCCAGCCGATCTGAACTTTCTTCGGGAGTTCAGCCATGGGCGATCCTCCCGTGGGAAATACTATAAAAGCGACATGCGAGACTGGTTTTTGCGGATTCGAACTGAAAATTGTCACCGCTGTCACTTAAGGCAAGCTGGGAAGAAAGGAACAGCCAGAGGAGGGGATATAAAAGAAGAAAGAACACGTATTCTTTTCGCGCGTAAGTGACAGCGGTGACAGTGCTCATTAAAGATTCCCTCTGGCTGAACGAATTTCCGAAACGGTCGTGGCGATTTCGGCCTTCACCGCCGCCCGCCGTTCCGTTTCGTCGTGCTTGATGGCTGCGAAGCGGCCGTCATGCACCGCGGGGTTGATCTTCCACTTTCCTTGAGTTTCGTTCGCAATCTTCACCCAGTCCTGCATGGCCAGCGTTGCCATCACGGCGCGCAGCTTCGCTTTATGTTGCGATCCGCGGAGAGAGCGATAGGCGCGGCCAATTTCGCGGGCTGTGATGGTCTGGAGATCGCGGGTGAGTATGTAGCCCGCAACCCAGCGCACTTCCTCGTCATCGGTCCCCCTGGCCATGACGGTGCTGTAAACGTAGGCCGTATGAGGGTATAGGAACTCCTCGATATAGCGCCGGGCGCGGCGCGCGGTTTCGAGCGAAACAATGCCGGCTGGCGGTTTCTCCAACGCGGGGTCGACGCTGGAAGCCCATTCGATCAAATGAAAGGCCAGACAATACCTTCCGAACTCATTCGGTGTTTTGTCGAGCCAGGTTTTGAGTCCAAACGCGATGTCCGACCGACGAATTTCCTGATCTCTGAAATCTTCAATGCGCGCGAGTTCCGACATGGCATCGGGCGCCAGGCGGTAATCGTGCGATTCGAGATCGGCGAGGGCCATTGCCACGCGGCTGATGGACTTGTTCAGCCGAACGTCGTCCGCAAAGTCCTCACCCCTTCCGGTTCGTTCGATCGCGATCAATGCAAAGCGCTGTAGCAAACCGTCGTCTGTCAGTTCAGGGGCGATCTTCGCCAGTTTTGCGTCCTGGATGGTGCCGGCGATCGACACGGCAAGTGAAGGTATGAATAAGGTGCCGGTTGCCTTGCGGTCGATCGCGTACGGCCCGCCGTCTTTGGCTTGAAGAAAGAAAGGCCGATCTTTGCCGCCCCTCGCGCGATAGGCGTCCATACTGTTGATGAATCCGGCGAGCTCGTCTGAGTGCAAAAGCACAGGGGCCGCGGTGCCGTCGGCCGCAAGTACGGCTCCGATGGCCTCGGTGGTCGCGTCATTGACAATTTTTCGGCGGAGATGGGGCTTGGGCTGAAGCGGATCCTCGCAAAAGACGTCAGCCGTGTCTGCCAGATCAGAATCCGGTTTCGCCTTGATATCCGACGGCCGCGTTCGCCTTCGCTTGACGTCGCCGGAGCTGAATTCGTTGGCCTCGCATGCCTTCTTGAAATCGGCGCGCCACTCGGCCTCGACAGCCTTCGGAAAAGCCATTGCGGCGCTCAGCGCCGGCGATTTTGCGGCGCCCGGATCTCCGGCAAGCGCGGTCCATAGAGTGCACTTCACCGACCAGGAATCGCTATATTGGCGAAGGTGGAGGTTGTTTTCGGCGGGCACCAAGCTGCCCAGCGTCGTAATGGCTGCTGCAGCCATGGCGCCCGGCGTTACGCCCAGGCGGCGCGCCCGGTCGTCGGCAAACCATTTGACGTAACTGGGAGCCACACCTCGCGGCAGCGCCCGCGGCGCGTTTTCACGTTCCCAAAGGTCCGCGGGGTCGTGCCAGTCGCTCGGCGCCGGCTTAGCGTCGACCCTCGACAGCGTCGAACTCGGCTTCGGCTGAGGCGATGCCCGGAGGCTCCTGGCCGTAGCGGTAAGCATTGGCCACCTTGACGGCGAGTTCGTCAGCATCCCAAGGCGGTTGCGCCTTGGTATCGTTCCAGAAATCCAGCATCAGTTCAGAGCACCGCCCTTGGCTGACACCGAAATCCTTGACCCGCATTGCCACTTTGAGTGTCTCGGCATCACCGCCGGCGCCTTCGATAGCTTCCGGGGCATGGCGAACGAGGTAGTCGGTTGCTCGTGCTATAGCCGCTTCTGAATCCAACTCGACGAGGGGAGTGTGGCCGTCCCCATTCCTCGTCGTCTTGCGATCATGGACTTTCGGCAGGAGATCGATCAGCCATTGCGGCGCTTCGGCGATCGGCAGGTCATTTTCGACCGTGTATTCGCCGATTCCTGTGGCCGAACCCGCGCCGACGATGTAGCCGGTACGGCCCGCGCGGATATCGATGTCAGGGAAGCCGACAATCTTGTTGGCGCATGTTTTGATAGTGGCGACGATTTGCGGCTGAGCCCTGTAAGTGAAGTGGTATCCACCGCTCGCCGATCGTTGCGTGTAGGTTAGAGGCAACCCCCCATAGATCGCCTCAAGCAACGCTAGCGACTTCGCACCCTGCTTTGCCGCCTTTGTGTCAACGTCAATCGAAATCAGATCATCGTTGAAGCATCCGACGTTTAGGTCAGGATACTCGGTCCATACCTTGCTGATCTGCGTTGAGTCAGACGATGCTTTTTCGGGCCAATTCTCGAGGAGCGGACGTTTGTCGTTCTGAATGACTGGAAAAACTCTGAAGCCGCGCCGTGCGAGGTCCAGCGCCGCGGCGAGGCGGATGTTTGTTTCGCCACTCAGGCGGTCGGGCTTTCGCGGATTGTTGGCGCTCCTCGTTACCAGTTCAGGATTTTTGACAAGGGGAGAACGTTGAACGCCATCGGCGTTCGTGATATTAATACTCATCGTACAAAAGACCTTTGATTGGCCTCGTCGACCTGCAAGTCGACGGGGTTTTTTATTTTGATCAATAGATTGGCTGCTGCCCCTACGTCCTGAGGCTACGACGCGCGTCGGCGGTCTCGCGTGCCGGTATCCCGGTTCAGGCGGCTCGTTCTGATGTCGAAGTGCGGGCGCGACTGCGCGCCCAACGGTCGAGCATTTCGCAATCGTAAACGACGCGCTTTTGCGAGACGCGCAGAAACGGCGGCCCATCGCCGCGCACCCGCATGCGTTCAAGCGTGACGTAAGATAGGTGAAGGCGGTCGGCCGCCTGCTTGGTGCTTAGAAACGGACTTTGCATTCCGCTGGCCTCATCTGAGTTGTGGAGCTGAGACGGCAACTTTCTCGACGGGATTGATCGAGATGGCGACTCTCTCAAAAACTCAATGGGCCAATACACAACGCGCCAACCATCAACCGCGATCATACTACACTTTTGAAAAACTTCAACGGTCGCCGGCCCGCTGCGGCTAGACGCAGCGAAGCAGGCGAGCCCCTAATCTTAAGCCCTGTTTTTGCGGGGTACGTTGCTTGCATCTACCAACGAGACAACTTCCGCGCCGTGAGAAAAATTTTCACCTAACGCTGTCGCGAGCTCCGCGCCGATCCTTTCAGCAGCTTTGCGAAGCGGATCATTGTCGAGATGCGCATATCGAGCCGTTGTCGACGGTTGCGAATGCCCGAGCAATTTCCCAACGATGGGAAGTCCTAAGCCGCTCCCGGCGCCGAAGCTCGCATAGGTGTGCCGCAGGTCGTGAAGCCGAACTGCCGAGAGTCCGGCGCGCTTCAGGATTGCAGCCCATGGGCGCTTAAGGTCAGATCGAGGCTTCTCAATATTGTCGCCTGGGATGACGTAGGGACCGACGCGGTCGAGTCCACTTAGCACCGCGAGGGCAGGGGCGTTCAGAATAACGGTTTTCTTACCCGTCTTGCTGTCCGGCAGGAATAACGCGGCTCGATTGAAATCGACGTATTCCCATTTCAGGGTCAAGATTTCGCCCAGCCGGCAGCCGGTCAGAATGAGCAGCCGGATTGCGGCCGCAGCTGATTTACTCACCTTGGTAGTTCGGACTGCTTTCGGGATATGCTTTGCTTTGGGCGAAGTTTCGTCGACGTCCCATTCCAGTCCGATCGTTTCTGCCTCACGAATCGCTTGGCCCAGTCGCTCGAGCTCCTCGATGCCGAGAAAACGCTCTCGGGCTGTTTCTTTGAAGCGCGCCACACGGCGAGCGGGATTGAGTCCTTCTGGGATCTCGCCCAGTCCAGAAGCAAAATTGTACACGGAGCTGAGCAGGGCCAGAGCTCGGTTCGCCGTCACGGCGTGACTAGCTAAGTCCGAATGCATCTTTTGCACTGCTGGCCGCTGCAGTCGATCTGCCTTGATCGTGCCGACCGCTGGCTTAATCACATTGTCGACGAGCATCCGGTAAAAATCCGCGGTACTGGTCTTCAGCTTTTTGCCGACGTGCTCCGTAAGAAATAGATCGGCCAGCTCGCCGACCGTCTTCGTGTTCCGCTCCTCGCGACGGTCAGCGGCAGGGTCTTTGCCGTGCGCAACTGCGCCGAGGATCTGTTTGGCACGAATCCGGGCGGCATCGGGTGCAATCTTCCCCACGGCACCGATCGTGTACCGACGAAATGGCGCGCGGCGGCCGGAGCCGGCGCGATAAACGACTATGAACGTCTTGGCACCGGTGGGTCGGACCCTGACCCCGAACCCGGGCAGTTTCGCGTCCCAAACGGCGTATTCTTTGCCGGTGACCGCCAGGCCGTCCACTAGGGACTTTGTAATTGTCTGGTCTCTCATTGTCTTAGCCTCCCAACCCCGGGGAAGCACCGGGGAACAACGCGGAGGCCAGTTGTTGACGGCTGATGTTGCACCCGCCCTAAATCCACGGGGCCGAAGGCGCCGTAATCTGCGGGGTTGACGGCCAATGATGGCTTATGAGATTGGACGGAAAGAGATTTGGGTACTGCAGGTCGTTGGTTCGAATCCAGCTGCCCCGACCATTTTTATATTTATCAAAATAAATCAATAACTTACGATGACTTTCGGATAGCAAAAATTGCAATCCGTAACAGCCCGGGGCAGTTTTCCGTAGCTTTGACCCGGTTCGGGGTTTGAAGCTCCCGACGTTTCAAGGCAACGAAGGGCAGAGCCGTCGCGAACTGAAGCAACGGCTGAACGCCGCTCAGAAGGAAGGGGCCGGGGAAGCAGCTTTGGATCAGTCCAAAGCGAATGAAGCCCATTCGCCGAGTGCGTGACCAAAGACGGGATCAAACTGGCCTTGGGCGAAACTGGACATCATCTGGCCTAAAAGCATCCGGGAAATAGCAGAGGAAGAATGGCCAAATGAGCAGTTGGACGCTTGTAGCCAAGAGGCCATCCAAAGGGGATGTGGCCGTTGATCTTACGGTCGACGGCGGTGATCCGCTGACACTGGGCTTAGTCGAAGCTGAGGGATTAGAAGCCGCATTGGGTAATGCGCTTACGAGCGTTAATGACGCGTCCGGCCGAATTTCATGCGTAAACGTAGGCGTGCAAATCGTCATCGCGGTCGATAAGACAGCGATAGCTACTCTTACGCATGACAAGGCAGAGCTGATGCGCAGCCAGTTGAAAGAGCTTCTGGCGGGCAACGGCACTGAATTTATCGATTCAGGTGCCGTCGAATAGACATGTGCTGAGGCTTGAGCAGATCATCCTGCGTCTTGATCCGGAAGATTGATCCGAGCGGGTTGCGGCCCGTTACTTTGGCCGCTGCAACTCCGGTGAATTGACCCACTTTATAGCGTTATCGGTCTGCCAGATTACCTTTAGCTTTGGGTGTCGCTCCAATTCCTGTGAAAGCCGACAAATCTTTTTGAGAGCACAAGCGACGGTTGTCGGAGTGATAGACTTGGAAGCATGGTCGGACATTTGTGATGCTCCACACGTTATTTCCATATAAATATAGCGTAGGCAACCTAAGGATGTCTAGGCGTAAAGCGTCGAGAAATAAGGATGCAATATTTCGTGATCATCCGCCGTCAGTGACCCGTGAGCTCCACGTGCAAGCCGACTATCGTATGGAAATAGCAGCTTCCGTCGCAAAGCGTATGAATGATCAATTTCGGGGAAATCAGGATAACCGTTTTGCCGACGCATGACGGCGCATCGCCCGCAACAGTCAATAATCAGGTGTGCCGCGCGGATTTTCCTTGGCCCAAGTCGTAATCGCTTCATTTGGAACGACAAGCGATGACGGGCTGCTGGGCGCGTAAAAGCTCTTTCCACTCTTCATAGAATAAGCGACGCCCCCCCAGACGGCCTCGTCATTCAAATGTATGCTTCCAACTTCTGGATTGATGTTGCTCACAGTTGTGATCTTGATTTCAAGGCGTCCATGTTGGCTGTTTCTAATCGCTGCTCGATCACCAATCTTGGCGTTGCGATAGTAGCACTCGATTTCTTCGGCCGTTTGATCCTGGCTCGGGTCAACATAGGTTCGGGGAGGAGACATATTTTAAGCAGCCTTCTGAGAGATTGTGGGTATGATCGCCTCAATGATCTTCTGGCGCTCACTCAACACACCTTGCGGCAACACACCATAGGTTCCTGCAGTCGTCGCTTTGGTGTGATCGAGTAGGGGGACGAACGGTTCATCCATATACCCACCCCGGCGGAAGGCATCGGCGGTGCTATGCCGGAAGCTAGGAAGTTCCGGCTCTTGTCCTCTTTGACGCCAATGTTCTTAAAGTAGCCCGCAAAGAAACGCGACGGCATTCGCGAATAAGGGTCGCTTTCCGTTCGTCACCGGACCACGGATAGAGTAGAGTTGCCCCGACCATCAATCGGTATCTCAGAGCAATTTCGATCGACGAAACCTCCCAGAAGGACCAGATGAGAGATGGGAAAGCCGAGACATGATAAGGGCTGTCGATTGGAGACGATCGATCCGGATCAGCGAGGCTGATGAGGCGTTCACGATGTTGGGAAGGACGAAACAATGAGCAGTTGGGTGCTAGGTGCTCGGAAGCCGCTCGAAGGCAACGGCATCGAGATCGACCTTGCGATTGATGGTGGCGATCCGCTCACGTTGGACGCGGTCGAAGCCGAGATTCTGGAAACTGGGTTGGGCAAAACACTCGCGGGCATTGATAACGCATCCGGCCGAATTTCATGCGTGAACGCAGCCACCCAAATCATCGTTGCAATCGATAAGATCACGGTTGCATCGCTGAGATATGAAAAGGCGGAGCTACTTCGCAGCCACCTAAAAGAACTTCTGGCAGGCAGAGGCACTGAATTTACCGATTCAGGCGCTGTCGAAGATCCGCTAGGTACTCCCGTTCCTTGATGAGGGAGATCGAACCAGACCTAGTTCGCGAAGGTGTTGAACGAACCACCGATGCGTGCGGATGATACCGGTTCGCGTGAAGAAAACGCGTCAGATTAAGATCTGAGAGCTCCGCCTTGATTCCATCAGAAGCGGAAAGGCTCCAAGGCGGCATGGATCGCATTCATGCGTCAGACACAGGCGACGCATACTTTGTCTTGAAAGCATCCGCTTTCAAAAAAAGGGGCACGCCAACCGGCGCACCCCGTTGATATTGCCTGAGCGACGATCAGTATGGGCAGATCGTGCGGCCCCAGCGCGGGCTAAAGTAGCACCCGCCATAGCCCATACCAGCGCCGTAGCCCAAGCCATAGCCTAAGCCGCCGTAGCCCAAGCCGCCGTAGCCCCAGCCGCGACCGCGACCCCAGCCGCCGCCACGACCCCAGCCGCCGCCACGACCCCAGCCGCCGCCGCGCCCACGGCCGCCGCCGCCGCGACCACCACCGCGCGCTTCCGCCGAGGTGGTCGATCCGGCGACCAGAACCGAGGACACGCCGGCAACGCTGATAAAGTACACGCCAACCATCGCCGCTGCCGCCAGGACGCGAGTGATGATGCTACGTTGCGCGCTCGAACTTTTTTGAATCATCAAGTGAATCTCCAACTCTGTTTGGCACCGTCGTGAAGCAGGCCTCGTATTCGGAACAACCATTGTCGCGAATATAAGGCAATCAGTTTGCCTTGGTTTGGTGCATGATAAAATAACATTTCCAACGAACTTGAGCGTTGCCGCTAATCGAGACCAGGGTCGGCTTCCGCTCAGTCAAGGGTCGGCAGCTAACGTGTTAGGGTTCACGCAACGATGGCGAAAAAGACGCGATACCACGATATAACAATCAATGGTTGTATATAACAACTTTTAGTTGCGCGCATCTTTAGTCCAAGTTTTCTGGTCGAGTCGTCGTGAACTTCCTGTGCCGCAGAAGCGACGCAAAAGGGCAGGCATAACGTGGCTCCCTTGATGGCGTCATGTTAGCCGCATCACCCCAGGTTGGGCTTCGCGAATACGAGGCGGCGCCCGAATCCTCCCTCGAGATTGCTCCGCAGAGGCTCATGTCAAAAAAGCACACCTATGTTCTCGGTCTCAACACCTATGATCACGACGTGAGCGCCTGCCTGCTTCGAGACGGCGCCGTTGCTTTCGCCATCGCCAAGGAACGGATCACGCGCGAAAAGCACGCCAGCGGATTCTTCAAGGAGGTCATTGACTATTGTCTAGCGGCCGAAGGCATCGGCATCGGCGACATCGATCTGGTGGTCCGCAATTGCTACATCCTTCCCGTTCCGGAAATGGAGGAGCGGCTGATCTATCAGGACATGCCGGGATTCCTTCCCTCAGAGGAACGCGCGGACGCGCACGACCATCCGTATTTCCGCTCGCGTTCCGACAAGGTGGTGTCGATCTCACACCATCTGGCGCACGCCTACAGCGCCTTTGCGGCCTGCCCGTTCGACGAGGGCGCGATCATGATCGTCGACGGCGTCGGCAGCTACCGTTCGGACGTGAGCGAGACCTATCCGGAAAGTGACACCGCATCGCCGCTCGCGCGCGAGTCGGAGAGCTACTACCAGTTCAGCGGCAAGTCGCTCGAATGCCTGAAGAAGGTCTGGATGGAGCCGGACCGCGGATTTTTCAGCGACGAATTCTACAACATGCCGGGCCTCGGTGCGCTCTACAGCCGCGCCTCGACTTATGTATTCGGCGACTGGAATAAATGCGGCGAGCTGATGGGGCTCGCACCGTACGGACGCCGCGAGCAGATCAAGTCGCTGATGGACATCACCGACAATCGTCTCACGGTCCCGCGCTGGTCGGCCGAATTTAACCAGCCCTACATCGCTGAAGGTGGCGGAAAATGGGACAGCAGCCCCTCCATGCGGCATTGGGAGGATCTTGCCTGGCGGGTGCAGGACGACACCGAAAAGGTGCTACTTGCGCGCGCCAACTGGTTGCGGGAAACCACGGGTGCGAAAAACCTCTGCATTGCCGGCGGCGTGGCGCTGAACTGCGTGGCCAATGGACGCGTCGCGCGGGAAGCCGGATTCGAGAACGTCTGGATTCAGCCAGCGGCGGGTGACGACGGCATCGCCATCGGCTGCGCTCTCTACGGTTGGCTCGAAGTGCAGAAGCAGCAGCGCGGCTTCGTGATGGAGCACGCCTATGTCGGTCGCGGTTATTCCGACGCCGAGGTCGAGGCCGCAACCCAGCGCTCGATCGTCAAGGTCCAGACGGCGGCAGTGAAAAGCTCAAATGTCTACGCCGAAACCGCGAAACTTCTGGCGGATCAGAAAGTCATCGGCTGGTTTCAGGGGCGTTCCGAGTTCGGCCCCCGCGCGCTCGGCAATCGCAGCCTGATCGCCGACCCGCGCAAGGCCGATATGAAGGATATCCTCAACAGCCGGGTCAAGCACCGTCAGCCGTTCCGCCCTTTCGCGCCCATCGTGTTGGCCGAGCGCATGACCGATGTCTTCGAGGGCGACGAGGATTCGCCGTTCATGCTGATCGCCAAGGCGGTTCGGCCGGAATGGCGCGACCGGATTCCGGCGGTGGTTCACGTCGACGGCACGGCGAGAGTGCAGACCGTGCGCGAGAGCACGAACCCCGCACTCTATCGGCTGCTGAAGGAATTCGAGGAGCTGACCGGCGTTCCCGTGCTGATCAATACATCATTCAACGTCAAGGGCGAACCGATCGTGGAGACACCGCGCGATGCCATGCGCTGTTTCCTGACCACGGGCATCGATCATCTGGTGTTACATGACACGGTGGTTTCCAAGACAGGCTTGCACCGGATCGTGGGACCGCTCGTCGGCGTCTACACCGACGTAGGCACCGTTGTCATGTCGAACCTCAGGCGAGCCTAAGGCCGGCGGCGCCATTGCGCCGCGAGAACACCAGATTGTCAGGCCGCGACATAACGATTATATCCGATGGTGTCCGCCGGCTTTTCTGCCGGATCGGCCCTAGCAGCAGGTTATAGTGATCCATGACGGCACGTATCTTTAAGCCCGCCAAGAATGCGATGCAGTCGGGCGCTGCCAGAACGAAGGAATGGCAACTGGACTACGAGCCCGAGCAGGCAAGGGTGATCGAGCCCCTGATGGGTTGGACCAGTTCCGGCGACATGAAGCAGCAGATCACGCTTCGCTTCGAGACCAAGGAGGATGCGATCGCCTATTGCGAGCGCGAAGGCATCCCCTATCAAGTGATAGAACCAAAGGTGAAGCCGGAGCGAAAAGCCGCCTACGCGGACAATTTTGCGTTTCGTCGCATCGAACCCTGGACCCATTAAGCGGGAGGATGGACCGAACCAAGGTTGACCTTACCCGGAAGGGCCGGGCACCCTAGCCGGATTAAGGCGCGCGCTTCACGCCTGCCAAGCATTCTGGACTGTCATGGCGCTCCGTTCCGGTGTCGATCCAACGTCGTCAGATTTCGCGCTCAACGTCGAGGCGATGAAAACTCTGGTCCACGAGTTGCGCGACAAGCTCGCGAGCGTCGCGGGCGGAGGCGGCGAGACAGCGCGCGCCCGCCACACCTCGCGTGGCAAAATGCTGGCCCGTGACCGTGTGGACCTACTGCTCGATCCCGGCACCGCGTTTCTTGAGTTATCGCCGCTGGCGGCGAATGGCATGTACGGCGGCGACGTGCATTCGGCGAGCATCATCACCGGCGTCGGGCGCGTCTCGGGCCGCGAGTGCGTGATCGTCGCCAACGATGCGACCATTAAGGGCGGCACCTACTATCCGATGACCGTGAAGAAGCATCTGCGGGCGCAAGAGATCGCGCGGCAGAACAATCTACCCTGCATCTACATGGTGGATTCCGGCGGCGCTTTCCTGCCGCAGCAGGACGAAATTTTTCCGGACGAGCGTCACTTCGGCCGCATCTTCTACAACCAGGCCAACATGTCGGCGACAGGCATCCCGCAGATCGCAATCGTGATGGGATCATGCACCGCGGGCGGCGCCTATGTGCCTGCGATGTCGGACGAGAGCATCATCGTCCGCAATCAGGGCACGATCTTTCTGGGCGGTCCGCCGCTTGTGAAGGCAGCCACGGGCGAGGTCGTTACCGCTGAAGAACTGGGCGGTGCCGATGTGCATTCGCGCCAATCCGGCGTCACCGATCATTATGCGCAAAACGACGCCCATGCGATCGGGATTACGCGCCGTATCGTTTCCACCCTGAAGCCGCCGCAACGCGCTGCGCTCAACATGCATGAACCGCGCGAGCCGCTGTTCGCACGGGAGGAAATCTACGGCGTGGTGCCGGCGGACGGTCGAAAGCCGTTCGATGTGCGCGACATCATCGCCCGCATCGTTGACGGTTCGGAGTTTGATGAATTCAAGAAGCTTTACGGCCAGACGCTGGTATGCGGCTTCGCTCATATCTGGGGATATCCGGTCGGCATCGTCGCCAACAACGGCATCCTGTTCAGCGAAAGCTCGCTGAAGGGGACGCACTTCATCGAGCTGTGCTGCCAGCGCGGTATTCCGCTGGTATTCCTGCAAAACATTACGGGCTTCATGGTCGGTAAGAAATACGAAGCGGGCGGCATCGCGCGCGACGGGGCCAAGCTTGTCACGGCGGTTGCAACCGCGGGCGTGCCGAAGTTCACGGTGGTGATCGGCGGCTCCTACGGCGCCGGCAATTACGGCATGTGCGGCCGCGCCTTCTCGCCCCGATTTTTGTGGATGTGGCCGAACGCGCGCATCTCGGTGATGGGCGGCGAACAGGCCGCGATGGTTCTCAGTACGCTGCGCCGGGAGAACATCGAAGCCAAAGGCGGCACCTGGTCTGCGGAGGAGGAGCGCGAATTCCAGGCACCGATCCGCGCGCAATACGAGAACCAGGGCAATCCTTATTACGCCACCGCGCGGCTATGGGACGACGGGGTGATCGATCCTGCCGACACGCGCCTCGTGCTGGGACTCGGATTGTCGGCGGCCGCAAACGCGCCGATCGAGCCGACGACGTTTGGGCTGTTCAGGATGTGATCATGGCGAGGCGTCCGCATTATCGCCGTTTCAGCACGCTCCTGATCGCCAATCGCGGCGAGATTGCGTGCCGCGTAATCCGTTCCGCCCGAGCCATGGGTCTGCACACCGTTGCCGTCTATTCGGAGGCGGATCGCGACGCGCTGCATGTTAGGATGGCCGACGACGCCGTGCTGCTTGGACCCGCGCCCGCACGCGACAGCTATCTCAACATCGAGAAAGTGATCGACGCGGCCCGCAAGTCCGGCGCGGAAGGCGTCCATCCGGGCTACGGGTTTTTGTCGGAGAATGCCGGTTTCGCGCAAGTCTGCGCCGATGCCGGCCTCGTGTTCGTCGGACCGACAGCGGCGATGATGACCGCCATGGGGGCGAAGTCGGACGCCAAGGCGCTGATGCAGAAGGCGGGCGTGCCGCTGGTGCCGGGATATCATGGCGAGGCGCAGGACGAAGCCACTTTGCGGAGCGCTGCGGACCAGATCGGCTATCCGGTTCTGGTGAAGGCGTCCGCTGGCGGCGGTGGCCGCGGTATGCGGATCGTGCGTTCGGCTGCGGAACTGACCCCGGCTATCGTCAGCGCCCGGCGGGAGGCCAAGGCGGCATTCGGCGACGACCGGATGCTAATCGAAAAATACGTCGAGAGCCCTCGGCATATCGAGGTGCAAGTGATCGGCGATAGCCATGGCAATCTGCTGTCTCTGTTCGAGCGTGAATGCACCTTGCAGCGTAGGCACCAGAAGGTGATCGAGGAAGCGCCGTCGCCGACGCTCGACGCCGCGCAGCGCGATAAGGTATGCGAAGCCGCGCGCAAGGCCGCCGCCGCGGTAAGTTATATCGGCGCGGGCACCGTCGAGTTCGTATCTGACGGCAAGGACGTGTTCTTCATCGAAATGAACACCCGGCTGCAGGTCGAGCATCCCGTGACCGAACTCATCACCGGAATCGACCTCGTGGAATGGCAGCTTCGGGTCGCGTTCGGTGAAAAACTGCCGCTGATGCAGGACCAGATCAGACTGAACGGCCACGCCATCGAAGCGCGAGTCTACGCCGAGAACCCAAATAAGGGCTTCATGCCATCTGTCGGCCGCATCAAGACGTGGCGCACGCCCCCGGAGGTGGATGGCTTGCGCATCGATGCCGGCTACCGTGAAGGCGATGCGGTTCCGCCGAATTACGATGCCATGCTCGCCAAAATAATCGCCTGGGCGCCAACCCGCGAAGCCGCGATCTGCCGGCTCAAGCGCGGCATCGAAGAAACCGATGTCCGCGGCGTCGTGACCAACATTCCGTTTCTATCCGCGCTGGTCACGCACGCGGACGTGCGCGCCAACGCGGTCGACACAGGGTTTATCGAGCGTCATCTTCAAGACCTGACCCAGCCTTCAGCGGCACCGAGCGAGACTGAACTCGCGGCATCCGTCGCTGCTGTCCTGCTGGCGGAAAGCAAGATGTCTCCAACGGACCGAGCATCGCCCTGGCGAACGGCGGGCTGGATGGTGGTCGGCCGACGTCAGCGGCGGTTCGTATTCCGTCAAGGTCAGGCCGAGCACGAGGTCACGTTCGTCTATGGCAGTGGCCCGTATGAAATCCGGCTAGGAGAAAAGAATCTCGCATTCGCGTTTGCTGCGGACGACCGAGAGGGCATGATCCTCGCGCTCGATGGAATACGAAGCCATGTTGTCTTCGTCGTCGACGGACGCGAACTCTACTTGCGGACACGCAATGGGCGGTTCGAGTTGCACTGGGTCGATCCCTTTGGCGAAGACGATGAGGAGCAGACCGGCGAAGATCGCATCGTCGCACCGCTTCCGGGCACAGTGGTCGCGCTGCTCGCGGAAGAGGGGGCGCTGTTGGAGAAGGGTGCACCCATCCTCACGCTGGAAGTCATGAAGATGGAGCAGACCTTGCGCGCGCCCTACGCCGGTAAGTTGAAAGAGCTTAAATGCAAGGTCGGCGATATCGTGCAGGAAGGCGCCGAACTCGCCGACATCGAGCCCGCGGCTTAGTCTGTCTCACGACCCGGAATTTCCGTCCCCGTGACTTTTCCGTCAGGGTCTATTCTCAAGTAGGGACCAGACACGTCATCAGGCCGATTCGTCCCCGACAGTTTGCCACCGCCCGGTATACGGCAATGGTTCGTGACCAACGTCCACTAAATTGCTGGCTACTTCTTCCGCCCCTTTCTGGCGGCATAGCGGGCATCGCGCGCCGCCTTGCGCTCGGCCTCAAGCGCCGCGGCGGCGGCGGCGGCTTCTTCTTTCTCCCGGGCGAGTTGCGCGGCGGCGGCCGCAGCGGCCTCTGCCTCACGGGCTTTTTGCGCGGCCTTCTCGACTTCGCGGGCTTGCCGCGCCTTTTCGCGGGCGGCCGCCTGGGCCTCGCGCTCGGCCTGCCTTTGCTTTACGGCGGGATCGTCAAGACCGGGCCGCGCGCGAAACTTGTCGAGAATATTTTTCCGGGCCTCCAGCGCCGCTTTTTGGCGGTCCGCGAAGCCCGGTTCCTTGAATCCACTCATCTATCGAGGCCTGTTCGTTCATCGCAATAGCAGGTGCGGGGCTTATAGCAGCCTTCGCCATCGCATGCGTTGTGAAAAACGCCTGCGCGCTTTGTTATCCATCATTGTTGCTCATTTTCACGAAAATCGTGCGATTTTCAGTACCAAGCATTCCCGACGCGGGTTGTTTTGCCGCATTACCAGCCCTCCGGCGGCCCGCCGAGCGCGCTTGCCGTGAATGATGCACGCCGATATAAGCGCCGCAATTCCCACGACCGCTGAATCAAGGACGATATCATGGCGATTGAACGCACCTTTTCGATTCTCAAGCCGGACGCGACCGCGCGAAACCTGACCGGCGCGATCAACGCCCTGATAGAAAAGGCTGGACTGCGAGTTGTGGCCCAAAAGCGCATCCGCATGACCCGTGAGCAGGCCGAGACGTTTTACGCCGTGCACAAGACGCGTCCCTTCTTCGGAGAACTCGTTGACTTCATGATTTCCGGGCCGGTGGTCGTGCAAGTGCTCGAGGGCGACAATGCGGTCCTCAAGCATCGCGAGATCATGGGCGCGACCGACCCGTCCAAGGCGGCCGATGGCACCATCCGCAAGCTCCATGCGAAATCGGTCGGTGAAAACTCCGTTCATGGATCGGACGCAGCCGAAACCGCGGCTATCGAAATCGCCCAGTTTTTCTCGGGCAACGAGATAGTCGGCTAGGCCAGATCTGGCGGCGTTCGATCGAAGGGAAGCTGGCGTTGGATTCGCTTCTGCAGGCTTTCGATCTAACAACGATCGCATCGGCCTTCGACCAGTTTCGAAACGATGTAGATGATCCGGCATTCTGGCTCGCCGTCGGCAAGATCATTTGGATCGATGTTGTCCTGTCCGGCGACAACGCGCTGGTAATCGCGCTTGCCTGTCGCGGGCTGCCTCCCCAACTGCGTTTTTGGGGAGTGGTGCTCGGCGCCGGCGCGGCGGTCGGCCTCCGCATCATCTTCGCCGGGATCATCACGACCTTGATGGGGCTGCCCTACCTCAAGTTAGCAGGAGGGCTCGCGCTGCTGGTGATTGCCGCCAAATTGCTGGCGCCGGAAAAAGAGAGCGAAGAGGGAATCCCGGCGACCAGCCATCTCTGGGCTGCCGTTCGGGTGGTGGTAGTCGCCGACTTCGTCATGAGTCTTGACAATGTGATTGCGATCGCAGCGGCGGCAAATGGCAGCGTGCCGCTGTTGATCATCGGGCTGGCGATCAGCGTGCCGCTGATCGTGACGGGCGCCGCTCTGATCATGATGCTTCTGACACATTTTCCTTTTCTGGTCTGGGCCGGATCTGCGTTGCTGGGCTGGGTCGCCGGCGAAGTCATCGCGACCGATCCGGCGGTTGCGCCACAGCTGCATCAATTCTTCGACACGGGCGCCGGTACTTTTCTGGATGCGGTCTTGGGATGGCTTGGCATCGCACCGCAATTTGCCTCCGGCGGACCCGGAGGCGAGGTATTGTGTGGCGTACTAGGGGTTATGATCGTGCTGATCGCAGGATCGATCTGGCGCAATCGCATGCGGCCCGCCGATACGAGCTTCTAAAGTGTGATGAATCGATTTGGCGCGCAGCGTGAGCCGGTCTCCGGCGTAACTGGGCGCGATCCCGCGATCGGCTCGGCGAAGTGCTCCCCGGTCGCGAGGGGCGGTGGACCAGTTTTGACCTGACCGAACGTGGTCAGATCACCAACGGCGAGATCAGGCTATCGTCCAAACTGGCCTTTGCCGACGTATTACAGATGTCGCCATCCAGTCGCGTGCCACCACCCGCGACCAGCCGCAGCGCATCCGGGTAGATACGATGCTCGATCTCCAGCACGCGTGCGGCCAGTATCTCAGCTGTATCGTCGTCGCGGACGGTCACCGCGCCCTGCATGATGATCGGGCCGGCATCTGTTTCCGCAACAACGAAATGAACCGTGGCGCCAGAGATCTTCACGCCTGCGCGCAGGGCCTGACCGTGGGGGTCGAGTCCTCGGAATGATGGAAGCAACGAGGGATGAATGTTGAGCATTCGCCCATGCCAACGTTGGACGAACTCAGCAGTGAACAGCCGCATGAAACCGCCGAGGCAGATGAATTCGATGCGCTTGTCGTCCAGAGCGGATTGCAGTTTGGCCTCGAACGCCACGCGATCCTTGCCAAATGGCTTGCTTTCAATGACGAGGGTCTCGATGCCGGCTGCTCTAGCTCTGGCGAGGCCCGCCGCGTCGGACTTATTGGAAATGACGACCGCGATTTCAGCCGGAAAGTCCGGGGCTTCGGCGGCTTCCACCAGCGCCATCATGTTCGATCCGCGTCCGGAAATCAGGATGGCGACACGGCGTTTCATGCTCTCATTCCCTGCGGGCGCGCGTTCTACATCGCGAGATCGAGGTGGCCGTCGTAAATGACACGTCCATCATCACCGGCGACGATCACATCACCGAGCAACGAAACGCGTTCACCGGCCTGCGCCAATACGTCTACGACTTGCTGAACCGCATCACGGCGCACGATCGCGATCATGCCGATACCGCAATTGAAGGTTCGAAGCATTTCGCGTTCGGCTATGCTGCCCTGATGCGCCAGCCATTTGAATACCGGAAGTACCGTCAACCTGGCGAGATCGATCCGCACACCGAGTCCTTCGGGCAGTACGCGAGGAATGTTGTCGGTGAAACCGCCTCCGGTGATGTGGGCAAGCCCTTTCACCGCGCCGGTTTCGCGGATCGCGCGCAGGCAGGATTTGACGTAAAGCCGGGTAGGGGTTAGCAGCGCGCCTCCCAAGGTCGTAACCGGGGCAAAAGGCGCTGGAGCGGCGAGGGCGGTTCCCGAAACTTCGACAATCTTGCGGACCAGCGAATAGCCATTAGAATGCACGCCGGACGACGCAAGTCCGATCACCGCATCTCCGGCAGCGATATCGCGGCTTGGCAACAGGGCGCCGCGTTCCGCCGCTCCGACTGCGAAGCCAGCAAGATCATAGTCACCCTCCTTGTAGAGGCCCGGCATCTCGGCCGTTTCTCCGCCGATCAGGGCGCAACCCGCCTCCCGGCAACCTTCCGCGATACCGGCCACGATCGCCGCGGTCGTTTCGGGATCAAGCTTGCCGCAGGCAAAATAATCAAGGAAGAACAACGGCTCCGCACCTTGCACGACGAGATCGTTGACGGACATGGCGACGAGATCGATGCCGATGGTGTCGTGAATACCGGTTTCGATTGCGATCTTGACCTTGGTTCCGACCCCGTCGTTGGCCGCGACCAAAATCGGGTCCGTAAATCCGGCGGCCTTGAGATCAAACAGTCCGCCGAACCCACCGATCTCAGCATCCGCGCCGGCGCGAGCGGTCGCGCGAACCATCGGCTTGATGAGGTCAACCAACCGGTTGCCGGCGTCGATATCGACACCTGCCCCGGCATAGGTAAGGCCATCGTTCTTGTCGGTCATGCAGCAGCGCCCGAAGACATTTTCCGGCTGGTTACGTCGGATTGCGGACTTGCGCAATGGCTCGCACGGGCTGTCCGCATATACTATGTAGACAAGGGCCGATCCCTTCGGCAAAGCCTTGTCTCCCGAAGGTTTTGTGCGGAAACCATCCGGAGCCTGGGAAACGTCGCGTGAGTATTCCAAATATCATTACGCTCGGCCGCATTCTGCTCGTGCCAGTCATTATCTGGGCTATCGCCTCCAATCAGATGGAAATCGCGTTTGCCATCTTTGTGGTTGCCGGCGTCAGCGATGCGGTGGACGGGTTTTTAGCCAAGCGCTTCAATATGGCAAGTGAACTGGGCGCGCTTCTGGATCCACTGGCCGACAAGGCGCTGCTGGTCTCGATCTTCGTGACGCTCGGCATCTTGGGGGCCGTTCCCATTTGGCTCGTTATCCTGGTGGTCTCGCGCGACATCATGATCGTCGGGGCCGTGATCGTGTCATGGCTGTTCAACAAGCCGGTGCCCATGAAGCCGCTGCTGGTTTCGAAGCTCAATACGGGGGCACAGGTCGGGTTCGCGGCGTTGGTGCTGGCGGCGCTGGGATTCGGATTTGATTCCTCGCCCTACGATACCCTTCTGATGGCCGCCATCGCGATCTTGACCCTGGTTTCCGTCTCTTTCTATCTCGTTGAGTGGGTGCGTCACATGAGCACCATCGATCCGAAATGAAGATGGCACGGCGCGCTCCAGTTGGTGCTAGTAGTCCGGTGTGGCGTTTGTAGTGGAGTAGATGCTTGGCAGGCCGTCCTCCCTCCCGTCAGCTCGCATTCGCGCTGCCGCACGCTGAAAGCTTTTCGCGGGACGACTTTCTGGAAGGTCACGCGAACGCGGCGGCGCTATCGCTGATTGAGAGCTGGCCGGAGTGGCCGAACAGGATCATGTTGCTGGCCGGTCCCGAAGGTTGCGGCAAAAGCCATCTCGCGACGATCTGGGCGGAGCAGGCGGGCGCGCGCTCCATAAGCGCGCGAAGCCTGACTGCGGCGACCGTACCGGCTGCTTTGGCGACAGGGGCGCTCGTCGTGGAGGACATTAATCCGCAAGCCTTCGACGAGCTTGCAATGTTTCACCTGATAAATCTTGCCCGTGAAGAGGCAGCGTTCGTGCTGATCACGGCGCGAGTCACTCCGGCCGCGATGGAGATCAGGTTGCGTGACCTCCGTTCGCGACTCCGCGCGGTGCCGGTCGTGACGTTGATGCCGCCTGACGATCAGCTATTCCGGGCGCTGATCGTGAAGTTCTCCGCGGACCGCCAAATGAACATCGACGAAGCGGTCGTCAATTATATCGCAACCCGGACCGAACGATCATTCGCTGCCGCTCGCCTCGCCGTCGAACAACTCGATACCGAATCGTTACGGCTTGGCAGACCTGTGACTCGCGCGCTCGCCGCCGAACTGCTGCGTAATCACGACTGAAGCCATAAGGCTCGGCATCCCCTCCGGCTCACCCTTGACGCCACGACCTTCCGTAACATCAAATGTCATGGAAAGGTCATTGAGCTGGCCCATGGTTTGCAGCTGCGCCGCCGTGCCCGCACGACCAACGAGATACGGAACCGTCATATCAATGGATTCAGTTCAAACTATTGCTACCGAAGAAAAAAAGCCGGAGCCGCAACTGGACTCCGCAATCCGCACCAGCCCGGAGCGGTTCATCAATCGGGAGCTGTCCTGGCTGCATTTCAATCGTCGCGTACTTGAGGAATCCGTCAATCCCGGCCACCCCGCACTCGAACGCGTCCGCTTCCTGTCGATTTCCGCCAATAACCTTGACGAGTTCTTCATGGTTCGCGTTGCCGGTATCAAGGCGCAGGTCCGGGAAGGGATTACCGAGCGCAGCCCGGACGGGCTACCGCCGTCGGAGCAACTTATTCTCATCAACGAGACGGTCTCAAGGCTCGCGAGCGATCAACAGGCGATCTGGCGAGATCTCCGTAATGTACTGACCGAAGTCGGGATCGTCCTGATCGATGGCAAGGACGTCACCAAGGCCGAGCGAAGCTGGATCTCGGATCACTTTCTGCACAATATTTTCCCCTTACTGACGCCGCTCGCTATCGATCCGGCTCACCCCTTTCCATTCATTCCAAGTCTCGGCTTCACCATCGCGCTACAGCTCGCGCGCACCTCTGACGGTAAGCCGATGAATGCGTTGATCCGTATGCCGGGCAAGATCGACCGGTTTCTGAGGCTACCACCGGCCAGCAAAGACGACCCGGTCAGACTGATCACGCTTGAAGGCGCTACCAGCCTGTTCATCAACCGGCTGTTTCCGGGTTACACCGTCAAGGGACAGGGCGCGTTTCGCATCATCCGGGATTCCGAACTGGAGATCGAGGAGGAGGCGGAGGATCTGGTTCGCCTGTTCGAGACCGCCTTGAAGCGCCGCCGCCGCGGCTCCGTCATCCGGCTTGAGATCGAAGCCGCTATGCCGGCCGAGCTTCGGGCATTCGTTCAGCGAGCGTTATCGGCTGCCGACGACGAAGTATTGCTGGTGGATGGCGTCCTGGCCATGAACGAGCTGTCGCAACTCACACGGCTCGATCGGTCAGACCTTGAATTCGTGCCGTACGTCCCGCGCCACCCGGAACGGGTACGCGATCACGGCGGCGACGTGTTCGCTGCAATCCGGCAGAAAGACCTGATTGTCCATCATCCTTATGAATCGTTTGACGTCGTCGTGCAGTTCTTGCAGCAGGCTGCGCGCGACCCTGACGTGGTCGCGATCAAGCAGACGCTCTACCGCACCTCCAACAACTCGCCGATCGTGCGGGCGCTGGTGGAGGCCGCGGAGGCTGGTAAGTCGGTCACGGCTCTCATTGAACTCAAAGCGCGTTTTGACGAAGAGGCCAACATCCGGTGGGCGCGCGATCTCGAGCGCGCCGGCGCCCAAGTGGTTTACGGCTTCCTTGAGCTGAAGACGCACGCCAAGCTGTCGCTGGTTGTGCGCCGGGAAGGCGGTAGTCTCGCGACTTACGTCCACACCGGCACCGGCAACTACCACCCCGTGACCGCGCGCATTTATACCGACCTGTCCTATTTTACATCGGATCCGATTATCGGCCGTGATGCGGCGCGCGTATTCAATTACATCACGGGCTACGCAGAGCCGAGCGATATCGAAAAAATGGCCGTATCGCCTCTGACATTGCGAAACCGGATTCTCGATCATATTCGAGGTGAAACCACGTTTGCCCGTAACGGCAAGCCGGCCGCGATCTGGATGAAGATGAACGCGCTGGTCGATCCCGATATCATCGACGCCCTGTATGAAGCATCCCTGGCCGGCGTTTCTGTCGAGTTGATCGTGCGCGGCATGTGCTGCCTTCGACCCGGAGTTCCCGGATTGTCGGAAAACATTCGCGTCAAATCAATCATCGGCAGGTTTCTGGAACACGGACGAATTTACTGCTTTGGAATGGGGCAACCGATGCCCGGCCCCAAAGCTGCTGTGTATATCTCGTCTGCGGACATGATGCCGCGCAACCTCGACCGCCGCGTCGAAGTGCTATGCCCCTTGCAAAATGCGACGGTGCATCAGCAGGTTCTCGAGCAGATCATGGTCGCAAACCTGAAGGATACCGAACAGAGTTGGCAGTTGTTGCCGGATGGATCATCAACGCGTATGAAGGCCGCGAAGGGTGAGGAGCCCTTCAACCTGCATAACTATTTCATGACGAATCCGAGTCTGTCCGGCCGTGGAAAGTCGCTCAAGGAATCTTCGCCGCGCCGCCTCACGCGTCGCGCAGAGCGGCAGTCACCCGCATAGGAGGCCTGTGCGAGAATATCCGCGCCCAAGCAAGCCTGGCTCCAGCGTCGCTGTTATCGATATCGGCTCCAATTCCGTACGTCTCGTCGTCTATGAAGCGTTGCAGCGGAGCCTCGTTTCGATTTTCAACGAGAAAGCATCGTGCGGGCTCGGGCGCGAGGTGCAATCCACCGGGCTGCTCGCGCAGGATCCGATCAACAAGGCACTGACCTCCCTGCGGCGTTTTCACGCCCTGTGCAGGGTCATGAAGGTCGGTCGCGTCTACGCCATCGCAACCGCCGCTTGCCGCGATGCCACCAATGGCCCTGATTTCATAGCCAAGGCTGAGCGCATCTGCCGTGTGCCGATCGAAATCCTGTCGGGATCGCGGGAGGCTTATTTCGCAGCGCTAGGCGTGGTTTCCAGCGTCCACAAACCGAACGGGATCGTGGGGGATCTCGGTGGCGGTTCGTTGGAATTGACCGACGTGCGCGGTCATCGCATCGGTCGTGGAATAACGCTCCCGCTGGGCAGTCTCGCATTGCAGGATGCGTCGAAGAAATCGTTGAAGCGCGCAGACCGAATCGTAAAAGCCGCGCTTGCCGACGCGGTGCCGCTAAAGACTGGACATGGCCGTACCTTTTACGCGATCGGTGGAACGTGGCGAGCGTTAGCTCGCATTCACATCATTCAGAGCGGTTATCCACTTCGTGTCATGCACGGCTATTCCATTCCCGCAGCAGACGCGCTCGATTTCGTCCGGCGGCTGCGTCGTCTAGCGGCTTCCCAGACGCTGGCAGATATCGAAGCCGTTGCCGAGGCGCGCCAGCCGCTGCTGACTTATGCCGCTCTCGTCCTGGAACATATAATCCGGATTGCGAAGCCAAAAACCATCGTGTTCTCGACCTATGGTGTCCGCGAAGGTTTGCTTTATTCGATGCTGCCGGCCGCCGACCGCTCGCGGGATGGATTGATCTGCGCCGCGCAGTCGCTGAACGGCTTGCTCTCGCGTTCCGCACACCATGCAGAAGAATTGATCCAATGGACCGATCGACTGTTCCGGATTGCGAAACTTCATGAGACCGAAAACGATCGTCGACTGCGTCACGCCGCTTGCCTGCTTTCCGATATCGGCTGGCGCATACATCCGGACTACCGCAGCGAGCAGACACTCGATTCGGTCATGCACGGCAATTTTGGCAGCATAGACCATCAAGGACGAGCGTTCGTCGCGCTGTCGGTATATTACCGCTATGCCGGGTTAAATGGGGTGAACGAACCGTCCCCGGTGATATGCGAATTGGTAACTCCGCCTATGGATGAGAGAGCGCGCATTCTGGGCGCAGCCTTTCGCATCGCGCATATGATTTCCGCGGCTCGGCCAGGTGTGTTGTCCGCTACCCATTTTAAAAGCAGCGGCCGCAAGCTGACGCTTGTGTTCGAACACCAGCTGATCGATCTGGTCGCGGATCGTGTGAGTGGCCGGTTCAAACAACTGGCGCGCCTTGTTGGCCGCTCGGGCTCGATCGTCCTCCGCTAGCCCGTTCACGGGGACACCGCCTGCGGCGTTTTCTCTGCGCGCATCGGCCATCCGCCTCGTAATACTATCGTGCTGGAACACTCATAAGGAGATGTCGCCGTGGGTGATGGCAGTTCAGCCAGTCTAGCCGGAGTTCTCTCAGTCATCATTCTTGTCGTGGCGAATGGTTTTTTCGTCGCATCCGAATTTTCGCTGGTGGCCATGCGCCGCAGCCGCGTCGCGCAGCTGGTTGCTGCAGGACGTGTAAACGCCCGTGCGTTACAGAAGGCCATCGAACACCTGGATTATAATCTCGCAGCATGCCAGCTCGGGATTACGCTGTCATCATTGGCTCTCGGCTGGATCGGGGAGCCTGCGTTGGCACACCTGATCGAGCCGCTGTTGGTTCTGCCATTCGGTACCGGAGCCAAAATCGGCGCTCACGCCACCGCTATCATCGCCGCCTTCGCGATCATTACGATTCTGCATATCGTGCTTGGCGAGCTCGCTCCCAAAAGCTTTGCCTTGCAGCGAACCGAGACCACTGCGTTGATTATCGTGCGTCCGCTCTTCCTGTTCGGGCTTTTGTTGAAGCCGGCGATCGTGTCACTGAACGGGCTCGGCAACGGTGTCTTGCGCTTGTTCGGCCTCAGCGCAGCCAGCGAAAAGGAATCGCTTCATTCGCCTGACGAGATCAGACTTCTCGTTGCAGAGACTGAACGAGCTGGCTTGCTTGCTCGAACCCAGCGGGAAGTCGTCGAGCGGGTCATCAGCCTCACGAGTCGCGATGTGAGCGACATCATGACGCCGCGAACGAGTGTGGTTTGGGCGGACGCAAATGACAACCGGGACGAAATTCTCAATGTGGTCCGTGACTGCCCGCATGAGCACGTCGTGATCGGGCAGGGGAGTATCGACGAGATCGTCGGCGTGCTGCGAAAACAGGACTTGCTCGATCAGGCGCTTGAAGGCGCTGAAGTTGATCCGCTCGTGGTTCTGCAACAACCACTAGTATTCGCGGAGTTCACGCCGATCCTGCAGGCTATCGAGCGTTTCAAGGCGCAACCCGTTCGCGTTGGCATTGTCGTTGACGAGTACGGCACATTGCAGGGAATTATTACTCGCACCGATCTTCTGGAGTCTATTGCGGGAGAATTGCCGGACGCCGGCGAGGAGGCGGACATACAGGAAGGCGACAACGGCCAGCTTATCATCAATGGAAAAATGCCGATTGACGAAGCGATGATACACTTGAACATCGCTCGCAAGCCCGATGGAGACTTTCATACCGTGGCAGGCTGCGCGATTGAACTGCTAGGTCGAATACCAGCTATCGGTGACGAGTTTACCTGGGAGGGATGGTCGTTCCGGATCAAGGAAATGGACGGTCCGCGGATCAGCAAACTGGTCGCCCGGAGGTCGGTCCAGTGATGTGCGTTCTGAACTTGTTGTGCGAAACTCGAGGTGCGCTCTAAGCTCGCTCGACACGCACCACACGGCCCTTTTCGATCGCCAGAGCCAGCCGGCCGTGCTTTAGCGCGAGGGCGGCCTCGCCGAACAGTTCGCGCCGCCAGCCGTGCAGCGCACCGACATCGGCCTCGTCATCGGCTGCGATCCGTTCCAGGTCGTCCACGGTCGCGATCACCTTGCTCGCAACGGCATGGCGCTCGGACGTCATGCGCAGAAGAACCTTGAGAAGCTCCACCGTAGCGGCGCCGTTCGAATTGTTGCGCGGTTTCTCGATCTTCGGCAGCGTGTGCGGGTCTCGTGCGAGCCCGCGCTGGACGGCCGCGACGATATCGACGCCCCACTGGGATTTTTCAAAACCTTTTGGTAGCGAGCGCAGCGTCGCCAGCCGCTCCGCGCTGGCGGGAGCGTGGGTCGCGATATCACCGACGGCGTCGTCTTTCAGCACCCGCGACCGCGGAATGTTCCGACTCTGGGCTTCCTGTTCGCGCCACGCCGCCACTTCCATCAAAATGGCGAGATCCTTCGGCTTGCGAACGCGGGTCTTCAATCGCTCCCATGCACGTTCGGGGTGGAAGTCGTAGGTTTTTGGCGAAGTCAAAACCTCCATCTCCTCGCTGACCCAATCACTGCGGCCGCGCTTCTTGAGATCGGCATCGAGAGCGGCAAAGACGTCGCGGAGATGAGTGACGTCCGCTACAGCGTATTCGAGTTGTTCCGCGGTCAGGGGCCGGCGCGACCAGTCGGTGAATCGATGGGTCTTGTCCGGACGATGCCCCGTGACGCGTTCGACCAGCGCGTCATAGGCGATAGAATCGCCGTATCCGAGCACCATGGCAGCTACCTGTGTGTCGAAGACGGGATGGGGAATAATGCCGGCCTGGTGCCAGATAATTTCGATGTCCTGACGTGCTGCGTGGAAGACCTTCAGGACACTTTCGTTCGACATCAAAGTGAAAAAAGGCTTCAGATCGATTCCCGCTGCTAGAGCGTCGATCGCAATGGCCTCGTCGGGGCTCGCCAGCTGAATGACGCAGAGCAGGGGATAATAGGTGGTCTCGCGGAGGAATTCCGTATCGACGGTGATAACCGGGTACTTGGCAAAGCGAGCGCAGACGGAGGTCAGTTCCGCAGTGGTCGTAATCAGGTCCATGAACGCTCCATAGCCCGTCTCTTTGCCCTTGTCGCCCCGCTTTCGGCGCGCACTGCGTTTGGTTTTGCAGGCTTCTGCGGTCAAAAAATGCTTTTAGTAGAGTGAATTTGACATTCGCAAGCCACTTGAACGTGCACCTGACGCGAACGTCAAAACTCAAAAACTCCACTAACATCTTATGTTTGCTAATGGTCTTTCGATTCTAACTTTCGCAAGAAGCCGCGTCCAAAAAAGAGGTGCGAATGTTAGAATCGGACCGCTAGCCGCTCTTTCAGGTTCCGCCATCCGGTTGCCGCGCTCCTTCCGCTCGGGTAAACCCCTGACGCTCAACCATTCGGCCCGGTCCGACCTCTGATTCCGCCCTCTGAAGCATTCCTGCAGGATTTCCATGCATCGCTATCGGTCCCATACCTGCGGCGCTCTCCGCGACAGCCACATCGACCAGACGGTCCGCCTGTCCGGCTGGTGCCATCGCATTCGCGACCACGGCGGGGTGCTGTTCATCGACCTGCGCGATCATTACGGGCTGACCCAGTGCGTAGCCGATCCGGACTCGCCGGCTTTCGCCGACGCTGAAAAGCTACGCTCCGAATGGGTGGTCCGGATCGACGGCAAGGCGCGCCGCCGGCCGGCCGGCACCGAAAATCCGGAACTGCCGACCGGTGGCGTTGAAATCTATATCACGCAAATCGAGGTGCTCGGCCCTGCCGCCGAGTTGCCGCTGCCGGTATTCGGTGAGCAGGAATACCCCGAGGATATAAGGCTTAAGTACCGTTTCCTCGACCTTCGTCGCGAGAAGCTGCATCAGAACATCATGACCCGCGGCGCCATCGTCGATTCGATGCGCAGGCGCATGAAGGAACAGGGTTTCTTCGAGTTCCAGACCCCGATCCTGACGGCCTCCTCGCCGGAAGGCGCACGCGACTTCCTGGTGCCGAGCCGCATTCATCCCGGCAAGTTCTACGCGCTGCCGCAGGCGCCGCAGCAGTACAAGCAGCTTTTGATGATGTCCGGCTTCGACCGCTACTTTCAGATCGCGCCATGCTTCCGCGACGAAGACCCGCGCGCCGACCGGCTGCCGGGCGAGTTCTACCAGCTCGATCTTGAAATGAGCTTCATCGAGCAAGACGATGTTTTTGCTGCGGTTGAGCCGGTTATCACCGGTGTATTTGAGGAGTTCGCCAAGGGCAAGCCGGTCACAAAGAACTGGCCGCGGATTCCGTTTGCTGAAAGTTTGCGCAAGTACGGCACCGACAAGCCCGACCTGCGCAATCCGCTCGAAATGCAGGACGTATCCGAGCATTTCCGTGGCTCGGGCTTCAAGGTGTTCGCGCGGATGCTGGAGGATTCGAAGAACCAGGTCTGGGCGATTCCGGGACCGGGCGGCGGCAGCCGGGCGTTCTGCGACCGCATGAATTCGTGGGCGCAGGGCGAGGGTCAGCCGGGCCTCGGCTACATCATGTGGCGCGAGGAAGGCGAGGGCGCAGGCCCGCTCGCCAACAATATCGGGCCTGAGCGCACCGAGGCCATTCGCGCGGCACTTAAATTGAAAGCCGGTGATGCGGCCTTCTTCGTTGCTGGCGATCCAGCAAAATTCTGGAAGTTCGCGGGGCTCGCGCGCACCAAACTCGGCGAGGAACTGAACCTGATCGACAAGGACAGGTTCGAGCTGGCCTGGATCGTCGACTTCCCGATGTATGAGTACAACGAAGAAGATAAAAAGGTCGACTTCTCGCACAATCCATTCTCGATGCCGCAGGGCGGGCTCGACGCGCTCAACACCCAGGACCCGCTGACGATCAAGGCGTTCCAGTACGACATCGCCTGCAACGGCTACGAGATCGCCTCCGGCGGCATTCGTAATCACAGGCCGGAAGCGATGGTGAAGGCGTTCGAGATCGCCGGTTATGGTGAGACCGAGGTCGTCGAGCGCTTCGGCGGCATGTACCGCGCGTTTCAATACGGCGCACCGCCGCATGGCGGCATGGCGGCCGGCGTCGACCGCATCGTCATGCTGCTCTGCGGCACCACCAACCTGCGCGAAATCTCGCTGTTTCCGATGAACCAGCAGGCCGAGGATCTGCTGATGAGCGCGCCATCGGACGTCGCTCCGAAGCAGTTGCGCGAGCTTCATATCCGGCTCAATCTGCCAAAAGACTAACGGTTCGATTCTAACTTCGGCACCTCTTTTCCGCAGGCATCCCTGCGAGGGTAGCATCGAGCAATCGCAGGCAAATTGCTGGCGAATCTTGGATTTTAGCATTCGTGTTTGGGACTGGCAGCCGGTGGCGCGCTATTGTCAGATCCGCTCCGCCAACCGGCCGACCAAAGTTTCCGGGGAGCGTTACCGTGTCGTATTCAGAAGATCTCCGCTCCGCCGCACTGTCGTTCCACCGCAATCCGCGTCCCGGCAAGCTTGAAATCCAGCCAACAAAGCCGCTCGCCAACCAGCGTGACCTCGCGCTGGCCTATTCACCGGGCGTTGCGGCAGCCTGCGAAGAGATCGTCGCCGATCCCGCAGAAGCCGCAACGCTGACCGGCCGGGCCAATCTGGTCGCCGTGGTATCGAACGGCACAGCCGTGCTGGGTCTTGGCAATATTGGACCGCTCGCCTCCAAGCCCGTCATGGAAGGCAAGGCGGTTCTGTTCAAGAAGTTCGCCGGCATCGACGTGTTCGACATCGAGATCGCTGCCGATTCCATCGAGCGCGTGGTGGAGACGGTCGCGGCGCTGGAGCCGACCTTCGGCGGAATCAACCTTGAGGACATCAAGGGGCCCGAGTGCTTCGAAATCGAGGAGCGGCTGAAGGCCCGGATGAAGATTCCGGTCTTTCATGACGACCAGCACGGCACCGCGATCATCGTCGCTGCCGCCATCACCAACGCGCTGTTGCTGAATAGCAAGGCGCTCGAAGAGGTCAAGATCGTCGCGTCAGGCGCGGGGGCGGCCGCTATCGCCTGTCTCAATCTGCTGGTGTCGATGGGCGCGCAGCGCAAGAACATCTGGGTTTGCGATATCGACGGCGTTGTTTACGACGGCCGCAATACCCGAATGGACAAGTGGAAAGCGGTTTATGCGCAGAAGACCGACAAGCGCAAGCTGGCGGAAGCGATTGCGGGCGCGGATGTGTTTCTGGGCGTCTCGGCCGGCGGCGTGCTGACGCCGGAGATGGTCGCGCAGATGGCGGATAAGCCGCTGGTGCTGGCGCTCGCCAATCCTGTTCCGGAAATCATGCCGGACGAGGCGCGCCAGGCGCGGCCCGATGCCATGATCTGCACTGGACGTTCCGACTTTCCTAATCAGGTGAACAACGTCCTGTGCTTTCCCTTTATCTTCCGCGGTGCTCTCGACGTTGGCGCCACCGCGATCAACGAGGATATGAAGCTAGCCGCTGTCGATGCCATCGCCCGGCTCGCCCGCGAACCGCCGTCCGACGCCGCTATCCGATTTGACAGCGAAACTCATGGTTTCGGACCGGGCTCTTTGATTCCCAGTCCATTCGACCCCCGCCTGATCCTGCGCATCGCGCCCGCCGTCGCGAGGGCTGCGATGGCCTCGGGAGTTGCGACGCGACCGATCACGAATTTCGACGAGTACCACGCGCGGCTTGAACGCTTTGCCTTCCGGTCCGGCCTCGTCATGAAACCGGTATTTGCGAAGGCAAAGAAGCAGCCGTTTCGGGTGATCTACGCCGAGGGCGAGGATTTGCGTGTGCTGCGAGCAACTCAAGAGGTGCTTGAGGAGCAACTGGCCCGCCCGATCCTGGTCGGCCGCCCATCCGTGGTGGAGACGCGTCTCAGGCGTCTCGGTCTCGCGATCAAGGCGGGCAGGGATTTCGATCTGATCAACCCCGAGGACGATCCCCGCTACCGAGCATATGTGCAGTCCTACATCGATGTCGCCGGCCGGCACGGCGCGACGCCGGACGTCGCGCGGACGACGATCCGCACCAATGCGACCGTAATAGCTGCGCTTGCGGTGGTGCGAGGCGAAGCCGATGCGATGCTGTGCGGCGTTGAAGGCAGCTATATGCGGCACCTCCGGCACATTCGAGAGATCATCGGATATCTGCCCGGCGCGAGCGACTTCGCCGCGCTGTCGCTGATGATCACCGGCAAGGGCGCCTATTTCATCGCGGATACGCAGGTGCGCCCAAACCCGTCCGCTGACGAACTCGCGGACATCGCAGCCCAGGCCGCCGTGCATGTGCAGCGCTTCAACATCACGCCGAAGATCGCGTTCGTGTCGCATTCCGATTTCGGCAGCTACGATACGGAATCCTCGCGCAAGGCACGTCGAGCGACCGAACTGTTCATCGCCCGTCATCCCGATATCGAGGCCGACGGTGAAATGCAGGGCGATACCGCCTTGTCGGAGTCCGCACGACAACTGATCTTGCCGCATTCCCGGTTAACCGGCGTCGCCAACGTTCTAATTCTGCCAAACCTCGATGCAGCGAACGCCGCCTATCAGATGATCAAGGTGCTCGGCAGCGGCCTGCTTGTCGGGCCTATCCTGATCGGTCCCGCGCATCCCGCCCACATTTTGACCCCGTCAGTGACGGCGCGCGGGATCCTCAACATGACGGCCATTGCGGTGGTCGAGGCGCAGGAGCGCGCGATCCGGCAATAAAACTTGTTCGACTGAAGCATTTTCGAGCGAGATGGATGCCGGCGCTCGTGAAGAAATCGCGTCAGACCAAAATAACATTGACCTCCGCGACCGTGACCGTTCCATTCAAGAGGCTAGCGTGCGCGGCGCCATGCTGTAACGCGAACGTCGTTCTCCGCATCGAGAATCCGGACCTCGCTAGGCTGAAGTCCGTGTGCCGCCAACACAGCTTGCGGAGAACTATCGGGGACGCCAGGAAAGCAGCCTTCGCCTCCGGGTAACCTCACGTGCGGAGCTTCCGACAGCCAAAACGTATCATAACGATCGAGAAACATTTCGAATACTGAAGGTCCACCGATGATCGCGGCCACTCCGTCGCGCATTCCGGCATGAGCGCAGGCGTCCTCGAACGACGCGCCAGCGGGATTCCATAAGGTAGCCTTTTCGTTTTCGGGATCACGTTCAAGAGCGGCTACGCGGCGGGTTAGTCTAACCCTTTTGCGCAGCGGCGAGTTGGGCTGATCCTCGAACGAATTACGTCCGTGAACGACGACGTCCGCGTGATCCAGTCCTGCGGTGAAAAACTCAAGATCGCCTCTGAATTTCAGCGCTTCCGGCATCACATGGCTCGCATCGGCGAGCATTCCGTCCGCCGACACGATGACATAACCCTCGATGCGAAGCATAAGCCTTTCCGGATCGTCGCGCGTTATTCGGAGATCGTCTGGACGACGCTGTTGACCGGCCGGGAACTCACGGTCGGCAGCTTGGTATCCTTCTTCAGTTCCTCGTCGTATTGCGCGAGCGTCTCGATCGGCGCCTTTGCCTTCATCTGCACGACTTTGTATCCACCGGCCTTCAGCCTGCGCAAAACCTCCGGCAGCGCCTCGGCGGTATGCTTCTGGAAGTCGTGCATCAAAATGATACCCTTGCCGACCTTGTCGAGCTTCTTGAAGATGTTGTCGACCACCTGTTGAGCCGTGTGCGACTTGAAGTCGAATGAGTCGACGTCGCAGGAAAAGATCGCGATACTGCGCTCGCCAAGGTAGGTCACCATCTCCGGCGGATGCTGTAGCGCAGGGAAACGGAAAAACGGGGCAGGAGCAGCCTCAAGCGCCCATTTGACGGCGCTGAATCCCTTCTCGATCTCGTCCTTGCGCTGCGCCTCGGACAGCTTCTTGTTGTTGAGATTAGCGTGCGACCATGTGTGCGAGCCGACCGTGTGTCCGGCGGCGGCGACATTCCGCAGGATCTCGGGATGGTAGGTCGCGTGCTTGCCGATCGAGAAGAAGATGCCGGTGGTGCACTGATCGGCAAGCGCCTTCAGCACGGCAGGCGTATTTCCGGGCCACGGACCATCATCAAACGTCAGCACCACTTCCTTGTCGCGTAGGAAGTCGAGTTGCTTGAAATGCTCGAATCCGAAGCCAGGACCACCGGTCGTATCAATTTGCACCACGCGGGCAACACCGAGTGCGTCGGGGCTTCCGTTACAGGCGACCTGCGCTCCGCTTGCCCGCGCGGGAACCGGCGCGGCCGCATTCTGGACTCCCTTGGGTGCGGGCGTCTGCGACCAGGCGACCGTGGTCGCACACAACGAAACCGCGCCAGCAAAGATCAGCCCTGTCGTCATGCGCATCTCGATCACCTCAAAGGTTATCGCGGTTGAATCGCCCGCTTCCTCATTCTAGCGCAGCTAAAGACGACCCCTTCCACGGAAACGGCATTTATCCCCAGCTGGGCTGCTTCCTCTGATACCGCCGTGTGCGCGACCATGGCAATATCGCCGAGCGAAAACCCGAGCAATTGAACCACCACTTTATCGCAGCCCGACGATGAAGTCGGTGCCTTCACCGGTTTCGCTGCCTGCAATACTCTGATCGGAGACAACGATGGAGTCTCCCGTTGAAAAGGCAATAGCGATTTGCGCCATGACGCTCTCCGGGATGGAGATGCGGTTCAACGCGTCGGTGGCGCTATCCGGAACAGGGGTCGGCCTGACCGTTGCGTTGACTACGGTCGTTTTCTGGCCGGACCGACCTTTAAGAACGAGAACTCGGTCGGCGCGACGCTCCAGCGCCGGGAGCGACACGACCGACCAGCGGAAGTCAACCTTGCTGTCCTTGGCGACTTCCGCGGTGAACACGTGTGTTCCCAAAGGCCGATCGCTCGCGGCGATCGTGATGGGAGCATCGAATATCGGCGTAAAATTCTGCCGCACATAGATCTTGCTGTCCTTGCCGCTGACAAAGACCGCGATCCGGCCGCTCCGCTTCAGTGCAGAAATCGCCGCGAGTTCAGCCTTCTCCGCACTCGCAGGAGGGGTTTGCGGTTGATCCTTCGACCCAGCGGGGATTTCGGCGGGGGAAGCCACCGTATCGCCGACAGGGTTGGCCGCCGCCGTTACCGTGACGTCGGTGTCCCTCGTGTCGCCTGAATCTCCCTTGATCGGCTCGGCGGCCGCCGCCTCAGGCGTCGCAGTGATGGATCCGCCGGTCGCAGACAAACCGGATGCAAGCGATGAAACTTTGACTTGCGACATCGCGGCGCTGGCGTCGGCTTTCACCTCGGCCGGCACGGGCTCTGGCCGACGGCTTGTCAGCACAGGGTGCGAAAAATCAGCGGGCGTCACCTCGCCAGGAGTGATGATGACTCGAGCGCCGATCCTGGTCCAATTCCACATCTTCACCGCGAAGTCCAAGGGCATTCGGATGCATCCGTGCGACGCAGGATAACCTGGAAGCACGCCCGCGTGCATCGCGATGCCGGACCAGGTGATGCGTTGCATGTAGGGCATTGGCGCGCCGCTGTAGATATTCGAGCGATGCCATTTTTGCTTTTGAATGACGCTGAAAACACCCATTGGAGTTCCGTGGCCGCTCATTCCAGTCGACACCGGGGTTTCAGCGAAAAGGCCGTTGGCGTCATAGACCTTGAGCATTTGCCGCCGGATTGAAATGGCAATGATGATGGGGCCATTTGGCTTCCGCGTGACTTTAGCCGCCGATTCTGGCTTTGGGAGCCGGCGAACTTTGACTCCATGCGACTGCGGCCTCGTGACGGGCGGCGGGGGAGACCCTTCGTTAAAAAAGTCCGGATAATCGTCCTGCCAGAAGATCTGGCTATGCGCGGGTGATCCAAGTCCGGTCAAGACAGCGATCAGCAGCCCAATCCCGAGGCGTACCGACCACGGATATGTACCCACGCAAACCGAGGGAACATTGGCGGTCCACCGCATCGTGCGCAGGAAGGACAAATATTCACACACGCCTTCGCCCTCGAATCATGGTTCAGATTTAGCGCTTCCGACTTCACTTCCTACCGGTCTGTGTCGGTTTTCCGGCTGACTTCCTTTAAATAATGCAAAATCCTTCACACGAATCTAATTCTCGGCTCGCTGGCCGGTCGAGATCTTTTCTCGGGAACTTGAGAACTTACATAGGCCGGACCCAGCAAACGGAGCTACCTGATGACATTTCGAGCTCAGATTCATGATGAGAAGCGCCGAATGGCTCGGACCTTTTTGGCCTTCATCGTCCTTACGGTGGCGGTGTTCGCCGGAACATACGCCCATGCAGCAGACGAACCCGACCTGATCTTTCGTCGCTCGACGGTTTTCAAGCTGCTGACACCGAATGACAAGCTCGCGACGTATGGCGTCGACGACCCTGAGATCGAAGGCGTTGCTTGCCATTTCACGTTACCCGAGAAGGGCGGCATCAAGGGGTGGCTTGGAGTGGCGGAGGAAGTCTCGGATATTTCGCTGTCGTGTCGCCAGATGGGGCCGATTCGCTTCAAGGAAAAGATGAAGCAGGGCGAAGACATGTTCCGGCAGCGGCGCTCGATGCTGTTCAAGAAGATGCAGATCGTGCGGGGCTGTGACGCGAAACGAAATGTGCTGGTCTATATGGTTTATTCCGATCGAGTGATCGAGGGCTCACCACAGAATTCGACGTCCTCAGTACCGATCATGCCTTGGGGCGCCTCGGACACCACCATCCAAAAATGCGGGGATTTCATTTCCGATTAGAGTCCCGTTCGAAGGCGATGTTAGTGCGACGGAGGTACGCATTCACCGCTTTGAGCCGACCCGCGATATGCACTTGCGTGCCGGAACAACGCCGGCCGAAGTCAGTTTCGTACCGGAGATTTCCTTAATCTGCCCCGCCGGACAAGATCCATCATCGACAAGAATGCGTTCGCCCAGCCGCAGATTGACGACGTCGGTCTCTCGCGCAACTTGCGAAGCGTGTGCGGCGGGCGCCGCAATGGTCAGTGTGACAACTATCAAAAGAAGCAGGTCGCAACTTTTCGGCATCTGGTATCCTTCGTAGCAGCGACAATTCGCATTCTCGTAACACGATTTTCAGCGCTGCGAAGAACGTTAGCAGGAAGTCGGAAGAATAGTGCGATTTGCAGCTAAGCTGATCTCGACTCGACTCGCGTCATAATCGCCTGTCGTTGACAAATCTGCGAACTACGCGGCGCTCGACCACGACCGAGCGCAAAGCGCCCTGTTCACCCGCAATCACGCGCGTCGTAGGCGACCGCGTAACAGCGTGAGCGGTCTTCTTGACCTCTGCGTGAACGACATCGAACGGCATTCCAATCAGCGATGCCGCAATCTCAGCCTGCGAGTCGAGATCGTCGGTGATCCCGGTCGCCGCGAAGATCGCTTCCTCCAACGTGGGAGGATCGTGGCGAACCCGCCGGATGCCAAATTTTGTATGCCAGCCTTCGCTCATCGTTCGCCTCAATGGTTGGGCAAACTCAGCCCATGAAAATTGACGTGAAACGCCTCAACGCGACATGACCACACTCGTTCAAAGAACGACGGCTCTTCGAACGATTGCCTCCGGCATCCGCACTTTTCGATTCAAAAAGAAGCGGAAAGTATAATCAAACCTCATCCTGCTTTAGGTCAGAAGACTCGGTATGCACCTCATACGGGATCCAAAGTGGCAAAACAGCTATGCATTTTGACGCGCTTTGCACATTGCCAAGTCGCGCACAAAGCAACATGCGACATGCAGCCGCGCTTTGCCTTAAAGACCCTGCATAAGGTCAGACTCGGCCCGCGGGGGTTATTCGGCGATCGGTACTACTTCGGATGGCCCCTGAGGCCATCGCTTCAGCGCGGTTCTGCCGGCGTCGGTCAAGGTATAAATTCCACGCTCAATGCGGTCGAACCATCCATAGACATTGTGAAGGAGGATTTTTCCGGCGTCCGGAGCTTCCACTCTGAGATCCCGCACGCGGCATGGACCTGTAACCATTGCGGCTGCGCAGATCAGTGCCTGCTGGCGATACGCTGTCATGATCGGCGTCCGCGTGCTGCCGCCGGCAACTGGATCACCCTTGCGGCGTTGGTGCTCTATGACCAGCCGAGAGCGCTTCTTGGGATTGCGGCGCGGACTAACAGCGGAGGGTGCCACCAGCACTTCAACGCGCCCTTGGTGTGTCACCCCAAGCATTCCGAACCCTAGCCGCCGGCACAGGTTGCGATAGCGCGCGTCGCTCTCGCGTCCCTTGCCGTTCATCGACAGCCTGGCGGCTAGCCAGACCTCATCGCATGCGCCCGCGCGATCGACGCCTTGAAGAATGAGTTCCAGATTGAAACTCAGTTTCAGCTCGCCGATCACGACGATCGGCGGATCATCACCGCTGAGCGCAACCAGATCGCAGCCGCCGACTTCGCCCTTAACAGTGAAGCCGAGGCTTTCAAGATGACGTTTGACCGGAAGATAAAGCGAGGTTTCCACGTTGCATGCTCGGGCCGACTCAACAGCCCGGATCTTATCAGTCGATCGGTTAAGACGGCGATCCTGGAAGGCTCTTGAACAGACCGAGCCGAAGATCTTTGGCATAATAGATCACATCGCCGTCAACACTTACCGTGCCGTCGGCAATCGCCATCACCAGCCTCGAGCGCCTCACCCGTTTGATGTCCACCGTGTAGGAAAGCCTGCGGGCATGCGGCAGAACCTGACCTGTAAATTTCAAATCGCCGAGACCAAGGGCACGAGCTTTCACAGTCCGGTCGCGGCCAAGCCAGACAAGATAAAATCCCACCATCTGCCAAAGCCCATCGAGACCAAGACAGCCCGGCATCACCGGATCGTTCTGAAAGTGGCATTGGAAGAACCAGAGGTCCGGTTTGATGTCGAGCTCAGTGCGCACCAGCCCGCGCCCATATTTCCCACCGCCTTCCGTGATTTCCGTGATGCGATCGAACATCAGCATCGGCGGCAACGGCAGTTTGGGTTCGCCAGGACCGAACATCTCGCCACGGCCGCAAGCCAGCAAATCCTCGTAGGAGTAGCTGCTGCGGCCAGGCATCTGCTGATCCCTGTAAAAAAACTCTAGGGCTGGGAACTTCTTGTCGTCGCTACCATAGATAGCATAATACCATGATTACACGCTACAAGAGAAGTGCAAGAGTCGAAGAACCGCAGGTTACTAAAAAACCGGTTAGACCGTTTGCAAAGGGAGAAGGTCGCGCTTCAGACGCGTCCACGCACGGGTAGTAGCGCGCCGGTGACTCCGCTTGCCGCATCGCTGGCCAGAAACAGAATGACATTCGCTAGTTCGTGCGCCGTCACCCACGTCGCGAAATCCGCCTTGGGCATATCCCTGCGGTTGGCTGGCGTGTCGATCGTCGAGGGCAGGACGGCATTGACGGTCACCTTGCCTTTCAACTCGGAGGCAAGCGCTTCGGTCAGCCGATGCACGGCCGCTTTCGACGCAGCATAGGCGCCCATGCCGGCGCCGGCCTGTAATGCTCCGGTCGCGCCGATGTTGACGATACGTCCGGCGCCGGATGCAACCAGATGCGGGATCGCGGCCCGCGAGGCATTCAGCGCGGTCGTCACGTTGATCGCGTAGAGGTGCTGCCATGTTTTGGAGTCGCCGTCGGCGATCGTCTCGAACGCGAACGCACCGGCGATATTGACCAGAACGTCGAGCCGGCCGAAATGCGCAGCCGCCGCATCGACGGCCCGCAAGGCTTGTTCTGGATCCGTCAGATCGACCCCGCCGAGTTCGATCCGGTCGGCGGTAGCACCGCCGTTTACAGCAGCGCGGTCGATGCCGGCTACCTTGGCTCCGCGCGCGATGGCGGCATCCGCGACGACCTTGCCAAGTGCGCCGGAGCATCCAGTGATGACGATGACCTTTCCATGCATTGAAGGAACCTCGAGCTCGGAGTGGCTGTAAATGAGGAGGGCAGGGCGTCAACCCTGCTTCACGAGCTTGTCCTGCGTTCGGGTGGCGAAGTCGGAGGCGTCGTGACGCTCGTGAAGCTGGCTTGCGGGATCACCGGATGTGCGGTTGACGATGCGGCCGCGTTTCACCGCAGGCCGAGCGGCGATCTGCGCGGTCCAACGTTGCACGTTCTTGTAGCTTTGGACGTCGAGGAAGGTGGCGCTGTCGCCGTAGAGCTTGCCCTCGGCCAAGCCGCCATACCATGGCCACACCGCGATGTCGGCGATCGTATATTCAGCACCGGCAAGATATTCATTGTCCTTGAGCCGCCGGTCCAGCACGTCCATTTGCCGCTTCGTTTCTATCGCGAAGCGATTGATGGCGTATTCGATTTTCTCCGGCGCATAGTTGTAGAAATGCCCGAAGCCGCCGCCGAGATAGGGCGCACTCCCCATCTGCCAGAATAGCCAGGACAGGCATTCCGCGCGCGCCGCCGTTGCCCTCGGAATGAAATCGCGGAACTTCTCCGCTAGATGCAGGAGGATCGCGCCGGACTCGAACACGCGGAGCGGCTCGGGTCGCGAGCGATCAATCAGGGCCGGTATCTTCGAATTCGGATTGACCTCGACAAAGCCCGAGCCGAACTGCTCGCCATCGATCTGGATCAACCACGCGTCATATTCCGCGCCGGGATGGCCGCGCGCGAGCAGCTCCTCGAACATGATCGTGACCTTCTGGCCGTTCGGCGTTCCCCGCGAATAAAGTTGAAAGGGGTGTTTGCCGACGGGCAGCACCTTTTCATGAGTCGCGCCTGCGGTCGGACGGTTGACGGACGCGAATCTGCCGCCATTCTCCTTGTCAAAGGTCCAGACTTTGGGCGGCGTATAGGGGGCGTCGGTCATCAAGAGGCACTCCGGAAGAGCGAATATGCTAGGAAAAAAGCAGGATACCGCAGCTAGTTAGGCCCGAATGCGAACGGCCGCAAGCGGTGGGCGCAACCGGAAAACTCTGCCGCATTTGATCCGCATTCTGCAAGGAACGCTGGCGTGCATCAGGTGTTTTGAGGACGAACCAATGAAATCAGCACGCTCCCGCCAGATGAACCGAACCATTCTCGCGATCGACATCGGCGGGTCCCACGTCAAGATGATGACCAGCAAGGACCGCATCAAACGCGAATTTGAATCCGGACCCGATCTCACGGCAAAGCAGATGGTGCGCAAGGTCAAGGCGCTGACGAAGGATTGGTCCTACGACGTCATTTCGATCGGCTATCCCGGCCCGATCTGCGGCAATCGCCCGCTGCGCGAGCCCTTCAATCTCGGCGAGGGGTGGAAGGGATTCGACTTTCAAAAGGCGTTCGGCAAACCGGCCAAGGTCGTCAACGACGCGCTGATGCAGGCGCTCGGCGGATATCGCGGCGGGCGGATGCTGTTTCTGGGGCTCGGCACCGGGCTTGGCTCGGCGATGATCGTGGATGGCGAACTGGAGCCGATGGAATTGGGCCACCTGCCGTATCGCAGGGGAAAGACCTACGAGGACTATGCGGGCGAGGCCGGACGGCAACGCCGCGGCAACAAGAAATGGCGCAAGCACGTCACCGATATCGTGATGCAACTCACGGCCGCGCTCGAACCGGACGAGGTGCTGATCGGCGGCGGCAATGTCGCGCATCTCGACAAGCTGCCGCCGAAATCGCGCCGTGGCGATAATGCCGATGCATTCGATGGCGGGTTCAGGCTGTGGGGAGAGGATGATAAGGGCCACACCCGCCGCGGATCCGAAGACGATCCGCAATATAAAATCAAAAGCAGACCGGTCGCATCGCAGCCCGCAAGGGTGGCGCGCTTGAGCACGCGGGCAGGTGAGGGCGCAGCGGCGCGGCGTTCGAGGATTTGAATGGTTCCGCCGCCGCCGAATGCTTATGATCGGGTCATGTCGCGCCTCCTGTGTTTATCGATTGTCATCCTCCTTCTGCCGCTGCCGTGGGTTTCCGCGGAGGCGGCGCACCGACATGGAAAAAACCCGCATCCCCCGCACACCTATGGCTTTCTGCCGGGGTATCGTCAGCCACTGAACAACGCGGCTCCGCTGTTCAAGCAGGAGGCATCGGTGCTACGCAATGCGCGCCGTGAGCAGCGTCATTGGTATATCGGGCCAACGCCGCACTATTACTGGTATGGCACACCGTATTATTTCGGCCGGCCCGGATTCTATCGCGGCCGCTACAACGGCGGCAGCATCGGCCCGTGCTGGACGCAGACGCCGATCGGACCGGTGTGGACCTGCGGGTGAGTGTGCGCTAGAGCATGATCCCGAAAAGTGGAAACCGGTTTTCGGAAAAGCTCATGCTCAAACAAAAAGATAAGCGAGTCTGACTCAACGCAGTCTGAAACAGACTCTAGGCGTAACGACGCGCCGGGCTTACGGGCCGAGACAACAAAGGTACGAACAATGAATGATTTTCGGGAATGGCGCAGCTCGACGCGAGAATACAACGGGGCGCCGAATATGAGCAAACGCCGCAAGAACATCTACGTGATCGGCGGCGCATTACTGCTGGTTGCTTTCTTCGCCGGGTTGGTGGTTATCAAGCAGCTCGGCATTTGATGAGGCTGCTGGGTCTGTTGGAATTCGCGCTACAGGCTCGTGCCCAAATTGGACGCAGCTGATTGTAGACGATGGGGCCGGGTGAGAAGGCGCAGTTTCAGGGTGTCGACACCGAAACAGCCTAGGCTTGGCTACTCTTCTTCGAGTAGAGTAGTTCGTCGAGCCGACATGCCGCTCGATAGATGGCGCCCCGACGGTTGCTGCTCCGCGGGTCTGATCCGAAAGCCCGATCGAGACACTCCAGAAGGACCGTCCGGATGCGCTCGAGATCCTTAGGCTTCACCGTTGTAGGCAAAGCTTGGATTGCACCAGCGAAAACGACGTCTTCTTCGATGTTGGTCGGCGTCTTGATCTCACCTCGCGCGAGTTTGCCGCGCAGTGCTTCGGCCTTCCCGGTCGATTGGCGGAAGGCCGCGTCTTTCCCCGCGAGACGGTCGACTAGAGCGTTGCGGGACGACGGATAGGTGGCGACCTGTTTGCGGAGATCGTCGGCGACCTCGGCGGCAGTCGACTGCACCTGGTCAATGTAGAACCATACGGGAAACCACTTCCGCTGGGCGTGAGCCTGGAAGTGGATGTACTGCATCGGCTCTACGACCTTTTCGTCCCTCAGGAAGTTGCGGACGACTGCATCGGGTGTGACGTTCTCGCGGATGACTTTCGTTCGCTCCCTCCACTTCCGAAACTGGCTCAACGTCGCCGATCAGCTTGAGAGCCGGGTGCCCCCTTCTTTTCGTCGAATTCGCCCTCGCGCACGAACTGGATGCTCGAGAGTAAGGATTTGTCGATTAGGAATTTTCCGCTGGTGCCGGCGACTTCGCCGGAGTCCAAATCGATCGTGGCTTCCTTGCCGATTGCGACGCGGTTCATGCGAGCGCTGAACTCGGCAACCGCCCGCTGCTCGCGCGCGGCGATAATCTGCCTAAGCTCTCCTGGCTTGATCAAGCGGGTCTCCCCGACGTACCGGAAATAGATTCCTCCTTCCTTCACGTCTTGGCCGACGTTCTTGATGGCGATGACGGGACTATGATCGTGCTTTTCCACGTAGAGCACGCCCACCTGCTTGCCACCGAGTTCGATGAGGGCTTTCGTGATGTGAGGCACGGGATCCAAGGAGCCCGCAAGGATTCGATTGACGAGCGAGATGTCCGACCTCGTGAAGATGTCGTCGGCAAGCCCATCCGCCTGGTAGGTCGCGTCCGTGACGCCGAATAGAAGGTAGCCCCCCTTATTGTTGGCCAGGCCAGCGATTGCGCGGAGCGCCTTCGAGAACCGATCCTCGGGCTGAAGCCGGAAACCTGCCTTGCACTCGATGCGGTCGGTCTCGCCACCGGTCAGCCGCCACGTGCCGGTTTCGCGGACGAACATGGAGCGAAGGATACGCATGTCGACCGCAGAAGGCGCTGGAGGCGCTTTGGCCTTGTGATCCTGCCAAGCGGATAGGAAAGCCTCGAGTTCCTCCGGTTGAGCTTCTTCTACTGACGCGCCGTACTTACTGTTCTTAATCTGCGTAATGCGTCCGGAGCTGATCAGTCGATCCGGCTTGTTGAAGTAGTAATGGATAACGTCATTTCGCCAGCCCTTTCGGAGCATCGCCTTTACGATGCTGATTTCGGCATCGGACAAATTTCGTTGCTTGGCCATGTCGCTCCTCGGTACCGAGCCATATTCCCGAATTTAGCGCTGCACCTGACGCACTATTGATCGTAAAAAACCGCCGTTTCCGGCGGTTTTTCGTCACCGCATCGGGTGCGACTAAACTTTAGGGGGATTTGCGGCGCAATTTGACCGAATCTGCCCATCCTATGCGAGCATTCACACCACGATGTTCGCTCTAGATCACGAGCCCCCCGTCGTGCTTCCGCACGTATCGCACTTCATGCAGGTGCCGTTGCGCACCAAGGTGAAGTTGCCGCACTCGGAGCACATCTCGCCCTCATAGCCCCTTGCTTTCGCTTCGGCGCGGCGCTCATCATGATCGTCACAACGCATCACGCCGCTTTGTCCGCGCGATGCTGATGTCACCGTCCGGCCAGAAGCCCAACAAGTGAAACGGCTTCGTCAAGTTCGTCCCAATGCAAACCGACGAGGCTGATCTCAACGTTGGCGCGTTGCTCCGGGGTGGCCTTCAGAAGGCGCGGAAACCAAGCAAGCGGCACACCAAGCGTGCGGCCGTCGGATAATTCGACCCACATGGTTTTTTCGTCAAAACGAACACTAGACGGCGAAACGCTCATCGTATCCATCCATCATAGCCGGGCTTCTCCCGGTGGTGGTTGTGTCATGGCGTCCGCCCCATTTGTTTTAGCTACACCCCGTCGTGCTTCCGCACGTATCGCACTTCATGCAGGTGCCGTTTCGCACCAAGGTGAAGTTGCCGCACTCGGAGCACATCTCGCCCTCATAGCCTCTTGCTTTCGCTTCCGCGCGGCGCTCGGCTTTGGTCGGTGCGGCTGCATGCGCAGCGACCTTGCTTCTTTGCTGCTGTTCCAGCCGCTCAGTCGGCGAGAGGTCGTGCTCGGTCTCCTGCTTCAGCGCGGTTGCGCCTTCGAGCGTGTCGCCCACGCGCGAGGAGGAGAGGGCAGTGACATTGGCCGCTGCGCTCCGACTCTCTCCCGCGATGGAGGAGGGTGAACCGCCGCGCATAACGACAAGATTATCGGTGCGCGAGCGGGTAAGGCCCTTCGACACGTAGCGCGTGGCATGCTGGCCTTCCGGCGTCTTGCCTTCGGCCACGCCCTTGCCGAGTGCGTCAAAGCCGGTCTCCGACGGATCGACATGGGCGAGGTCGTAGCGGCTCATGTAGCTGACCGCGAGTTCGCGGAACACATAATCGAGGATCGAGGTCGCGTACTTGATCGAGTCGTTGCCCTGCACCGGTCCTGCCGGCTCGAAGCGAGTGAACGTGAAGGCGTCGACATATTCCTCCAGCGGCACGCCGTATTGCAGGCCGAGCGAAACCGCGATGGCGAAGTTGTTGATGAAGGAGCGTAGCGCCGCACCTTCCTTGTGCATGTCGATGAAGATTTCGCCCAGGCGGCCGTCGTCGTATTCGCCGGTGCGCAAATAGACCTTATGCCCACCGACGACAGCCTTCTGGGTGTAGCCCTTGCGGCGGTCCGGCATCTTCTCGCGCTCGCGCAGCACCACGATGCGCTCCACCAATTTCTCGACGACCTTCTCCGCCACCTGCGTGGCGCGCGCGGCCATCGGCTTGTCCATCAGCGCCTCGATCGCGTCGTCGTCACTGTCGTCGTCGGCGATGAGCTGCGAGTTGAGCGGCTGGGACAGTTTCGACCCGTCGCGATAGAGCGCATTGGCCTTCAGCGCGAGCTTCCACGACAGCAGGTAGGCCGACTTGCAGTCTTCCACCGTGGCGTCGTTCGGCATGTTGATGGTTTTCGAGATCGCGCCCGAGATGAACGGTTGCGAGGCCGCCATCATGCGGATGTGGCTTTCGACCGAGAGATAACGCTTGCCGATCTTGCCGCAGGGGTTAGCGCAGTCGAACACCGGATAGTGTTCGGCCCTGAGGTGCGGCGCGCCTTCCACCGTCATCGCGCCGCAGATGTGCACGTTGGCGGCTTCAATTTCGCGCCTGCTAAAACCAATCGCCGTGAGCAGGTCGAAGGCCGGCGAGGCGAGGGCGTCGGTATCGACGCCGAGCGTGTCACGAATGAAGTCTTCGCCAAACGTCCATTTATTAAAGGCGAACTTGATGTCGAACGCGGTCGGCAGCGCCTTCTCCACCTTCGCAATGGCTTCGTCAGTGAAACCCTTGGCCTTCAGGGTGGAAACGTTGATGCCCGGCGCGTTGGACAGCGAGCCGTGACCGACCGCATAGGCCTCGATCTCGGCGATCTCGCTCTCGCGATAGCCGAGCGCGCGCAAGGCTTCCGGCACGGCGCGGTTGATGATCTTCCAGTAACCACCGCCCGCGAGCTTCTTGAATTTCACCAGCGCGAAGTCGGGCTCGATGCCGGTGGTATCGCAGTCCATGACCAGACCGATGGTGCCGGTCGGCGCTACCACGGTGACCTGCGCATTGCGGTAGCCGTGCTGTTCGCCGAGCGCGAGCGCGTCGTCCCACGCCCTGGTCGCGTGGGCGATGAGATCGGGCTGCGGGCAGGAGGCATGGTCGAGCGGCACCGGATTGACCGCGAGCGCTTCATAGCCGTTGGATTGACCGTGCGCGGCGCGGCGATGATTGCGGATCACGCGCAGCATGTGGCCAGCATTCTTCTTGTGGCCGGGAAAGACGCCGAGCTCGCCGGCCATCTCGGCGGACGTCTTGTAGGCGATTCCGGTCATGATCGCGGTCAGCGCGCCGCACAGCGAGCGGCCTTCCTTCGAGTCGTAGGACAGGCCCATCGTCATGAGGAGGCCGCCGATATTGGCGAAGCCGAGACCCAGCGTGCGGAATTCGTAAGACAGCTCCGCGATCGCCTTGGACGGGAACTGCGCCATCAGCACCGAGATTTCCAGCACGACGGTCCAGAGACGAACGGTGTGCTCATAGGCATCGACATCGAACTGCTTCGAGGCGGTGTCGTGAAACGTCATTAGGTTGGCGGAGGCGAGATTGCAGGCGGTATCGTCGAGAAACATGTATTCCGAGCACGGATTCGATGCACGGATATCGCCGGACGCCTTGCAGGTGTGCCAGTCGTTCATCGTGGTGTTGAAGTGCAAGCCGGGATCGGCCGACGCCCATGCGGCGAAGCCGATCTTCTCCCAGAGCTCGCGCGCCTTCAGCGTCTTCGTCACTTTTCCGGTGGTGCGGCCGATCAGATTCCAGTCGCCGTCGGTCTCGACCGCGCGCAGGAAGTTGTCCTTCAGCGACACCGAGTTGTTGGAATTCTGGCCGGAGACAGTGAGATAGGCTTCCGAATCCCAGTCGGTGTCAAAGACCGGGAAGTCGATCTCCTTATAGCCTTGTCGCGCGAACTGAATAACGCGCTTGATGTAGTTGTCAGGGACCAACGCGCGGCGGGCGAGCTTGATCTCACGGCGCAGCGCCGGGTTCTTCTCCGGCACGAAGCAGTCATCGCCCGAGCCCTCGCAGTTGACGCAGGCGCGCATCACCGCCTTGAGGTGCTTTTGGTTGATCCTGGAGCCGGTGACGAGAGCGGCGACCTTCTGCTCCTCCTTCACCTTCCAATCAATATACTGCTCGATGTCCGGATGATCGGCATCGACCACCACCATCTTGGCGGCGCGGCGCGTGGTGCCGCCGCTCTTGATGGCGCCCGCAGCGCGGTCGCCGATCTTGAGGAAACTCATCAGGCCGCTGGAGCGGCCGCCGCCCGAGAGACGTTCGCCTTCGCCGCGCAGGCGCGAGAAGTTGGAGCCGGTGCCGGAGCCGTATTTGAACAGGCGCGCCTCGCGCACCCACAGGTCCATAATGCCGCCTTCGTTGACGAGGTCGTCCTCGATGCCCTGGATGAAGCAGGCATGCGGCTGCGGATGCTCATATGACGACTTCGACTTGGTCAGCTTGCCGGTCTTGAAGTCGACGTAGTAGTGGCCCTGGCCGGGGCCGTCGATGCCATACGCCCAGTGCAGGCCGGTGTTGAACCACTGCGGCGAGTTTGGCGCCACCATCTGGCACGCCAGCATGTAGCGCAGTTCGTCGTTGAAAGCCCGCGCGTCCTCTTCAGAGGTGAAGTAACCGCCCTTCCAGCCCCAATAGGTCCAGCATCCACTGAGCCGATCGAACACCTGCTTGGCCGAGGTTTCACCGACGATGCGTTCGTTCTCGGGGAGGGCGGCGAGCGCGTCGGTATCAGGGACCGAACGCCACAACCACGAGGGGACCGTTTCCTCCTCGACCTTCTTGAGGCGCGCCGCGACGCCGGCTTTCCTGAAATATTTCTGCGCCAACACATCGGAAGCGACCTGCGACCATGGTTCCGGCACCTCCACATTCTCGAGGCGAAACACCACGGAGCCATCCGGATTACGGATCTCGCTCGTGGTCAGCCGGAAATCGATCCCAGCATAGGGTGATTGACCGTCCCTGGTATAGCGCCGTTCGAATCGCATTGTTTCGTGCCCCATAACTGTCCGTCACCGCTTCGGCGGCGTTGGCGGTTTCCATTCGCGGACTCTTGCGCCCGCAGTTCGGCCAGTGGTTCCGGCCCTGTTTGGAAGTCCGATTCCGACCAGAGGACCTGCGGCCCGTGGCTATCTCGGACTCAACGCCTCACATCCCCATTTGCGCCAGTTTCGATCTGGTTTTTGGTGTTCCTGATACCTTGGCTCAGAGCAGACACATCCACGCTCCGCTGCCCAAACCGGCGGACGAAGTGCCCATTCTGGAACCTTTCAGGAGCGACCGGCGGAACCCAAAACATACTCGCGCCAACCGAAATCTAAGCTAGGACGACTCCCTTGCGCACGTCAAGGACTAGTGCAGATTCTTGAATCAAATACTAAATATGGTGGAAAGAAGGGAAAACCAAGGGTCGAATCGCGCCTTGGATGACTTCAAGTATCGGTGAGTGTTCACGGATTCCGAAACGGAAAAAGTCTTTGATGTCGTCCCACCGACGAATTTCGCCCGCTGTTCACAAGACAGCTATTTATTGCACGCGAGGGATTGCTTCAGAGGCGCGACTCGCTACGCGCGACCCAACCGTTCAGCAGATAAATAGCTACGGCGTGCCGGGAGCGGCAAAGCGGAGAGGATAAAAAGAAAAAGGAGCGGCGCTTTGGCACCGCTCCTCGATAAGGCCCATGAAGGGGCAAGCTAGTTACGGACAGCGATGGCGTTTGCCATCGCGACCCAAATAGGTTCCGGAACGCACATCGTATGATTTGAACCGCTGCTGGCAGTAAGAAGCGTCCCTGCCACTGCCGTTGCTTTGGACCGCGGTGGGGCCATCATCGTAATACCCGTCATCCCCGTAGTAAGGGGAGCCGTAGTAGGGGGAAGAGTACGAGTAATAAGGCGATCCCCAACCGCCGCCCCAACCCCAACCTCCACCCCAACCCCACGGGCCGCCCAACAAGCCGCCACCAACAAAGCCGGGATAAAACCCGCCACCCCAACCTCCACGCCAGCCGCGGCCGGCCCAGCCAACACCGCCGCCGTGCCAGCCCCCACCCATGCCCATATGCCCGCCGTGCCAGCCGCTACCGCCCATGTGTCGGCCACCACCTCCGCCCATGCCAATGTGTCCGCCACCGCCGGCGAATCCTTGGGCCTTTGTTCCCAATTCCTGTGCACAGCTTGGCGACGCAATGGCCAGTGGGGCTGCAACCGCCAGAACGGCCGCCACCAGTACTGGTTTGAAACTAAACATATTCGGAACTCCATGTCGGATTCGAATTTAGGCTGTCACTCACGAACAAAACGTGGCGATAGGTGGCGAGTTCCGCAACGGGGCTTTTGGAAATGTTCCATCTCTGGAACTGGTATCCATCACAACAAAAATGACTTAAAAATTATCGTTTCAGATCATATTTATAAGAATAAATCCTTATAGATGAGTTTATCGTTCACAAGTTTGCGTCTCGTGCGTCATTCAGCCGCTTCGCTCGCGTTATGTCGCTTCGGCTTTCCTGCCTTCTTCAGCACCGGCTTCAAAAAATTTCCGGTATGACTGCGCGGCGCTTTCACAATGTCTTCCGGTGGTCCCCAGGCAACGATCTCGCCGCCACCGTCCCCACCATCGGGGCCAAGGTCGATCACCCAATCCGCGGTCTTGATGACTTCAAGATTGTGTTCGATCACCACAACTGTATTGCCCTGCGCGACCAGCTCGTGCAGCACTTCAAGAAGCTTCTTTACGTCATGGAAGTGCAAGCCAGTTGTCGGCTCGTCCAGAATGTAGAGTGTGCGGCCGGTTGCGCGTTTCGACAGTTCCTTGGCGAGTTTGACGCGCTGCGCCTCGCCGCCAGACAATGTGGTGGCCTGTTGCCCCACATGAATGTAGTCGAGGCCGACGCGATGCAGCGTCTTGAAGGTTTCGCGAACACGCGGTACCGCCTTGAAAAATTCGGCCGCTTCCTCGACGGTCATGTCGAGCACGTCGGAGATCGACTTGCCCTTGAAAACCACCTCGAGCGTCTCGCGATTGTAGCGCTTGCCCTTGCAGGTATCGCAGGTGACGTAAACATCGGGCAGGAAGTGCATCTCGATCTTGATGACTCCATCGCCCTGGCAAGCCTCGCAACGCCCACCTTTGACGTTGAAGGAGAAACGGCCTGGCGCATAACCACGGGCCTTGGCTTCGGGCAGACCGGCGAACCACTCACGGATCGGCGTAAAGGCCCCGGTGTAGGTCGCAGGATTCGAGCGTGGCGTGCGTCCGATCGGCGACTGGTCGATGTCGATGATCTTGTCGATGTGCTCCAGGCCCTCGATACGGTCGTGGGGTGCGGGGGGATCGCTCGCATTGTTCAGTTTCCGCGCGATCGCCTTGTAAAGCGTGTCGATCAGCAGTGTCGACTTCCCGCCACCGGAAACACCCGTGATGCAGGTGAACAGACCGAGCGGAACTTCCGCCGTGACGTTCTTGAGGTTATTGCCGCGTGCGTTGACCACCTTGATGGTGCGGCGATGGTTCGGCGGCCGCCGATCCGGCACCTCGACCGCCAGTTCGCCAGTAAGATACTTGCCGGTCAGCGACTTCGGGTTGCGCATGATATCGGCCGGCGTGCCCTGCGCGACGATATGGCCGCCGTGAACGCCGGCGCCGGGTCCGATATCGAGCACATGGTCGGCGAGGCGGATGGCATCCTCATCGTGCTCTACGACGATCACCGTATTGCCAAGATTGCGAAGCCGCTTCAGAGTTTCAAGCAGGCGGGCGTTGTCGCGCTGGTGCAAGCCGATGGAAGGCTCGTCCAGCACATACAGTACGCCGGTCAGGCCTGAACCGATCTGCGAAGCAAGCCGAATGCGCTGGCTCTCGCCGCCGGACAGCGTGCCGGAAGCGCGTGACAGCGTAAGGTAACTAAGGCCAACGTCGAGCAGAAACGACAGCCGCTCGCGAATCTCCTTGAGTACGCGGCCGGCAATTTCGTTCTGTTGCGCCGAGAGCATTATCGGAACGGTCTCGAACCATTCGCCGGCAAGACGAACAGACAGTTCGCTGATCTCGCCGATGTGCTTGCCCCCGATTTTGACGCACAGTGCCTCCTGCTTGAGCCGATAGCCCTTGCAGGAATCGCACGGCACGTCGGAGAAATATTTTCCAAGCTCCTCGCGCGCCCATTCGCTTTCGGTTTCGCGATAACGACGATCGATGTTGGGGATGATGCCTTCGAATGGTTTCCTGGTTTCGTAGGAGCGCACGCCGTCTTCATAGGAGAACTTGATCTCACTGTCGCCCGAGCCATGCAAAAGCGCGGCCTGCGTCTTCTTCGGCAAGTCCTTCCATTTGGTATCCAGGGCGAATTTGTAAAATTTGCCGAGCGCGGTGAGGGTCTGCAAGTAATATGGTGACGACGATTTTGCCCACGGTGCGATCGCGCCTTTGCGCAGCGTCAATTCCCTGTTCGGGATGACGAGATCTTCATCGACGTGCTGCTCGATACCGAGACCACCGCATTTCGGGCAGGCGCCGTAGGGATTATTGAACGAGAACAGCCGCGGCTCGATCTCAGGGAGTGTGAAGCCGGACACGGGGCACGCGAACTTTTCCGAGAACAGGATGCGTTCAGGACCGCTCTTGTCGTGGATCTTCGCGATTTTCTTCTTTTCGCCCTCTCCGGCGAGAGGTGAAGGAGGCGCGTCCGCATATTCGATCACCGCCAGCCCCTCTGCGAGCTTCAAGGCAGTCTCGAATGACTCAGCCAGCCGCTGGCCCAGGTCCGGCCTTACAACGATGCGGTCGACCACCACGTCGATATCGTGCGGAAACTTTTTATCCAGAGTGGGAGCATCGGCGAGTTCGTAAAAAGCGCCATCGATCTTGACGCGCTGAAAACCCTTTTTGAGATACTCTGCCAGTTCTTTTCGATACTCGCCCTTTCGGCCGCGAACGACCGGCGCCAGCAGATAGAGCCGCGTGCCATCGGGCAGCGCCAATACCCGGTCTACCATCTGCGACACCGTCTGGCTTTCGATCGGCAGGCCGGTTGCGGGCGAATAGGGCACGCCGACGCGCGCCCACAATAGCCGCATGTAATCGTAGATCTCGGTCACGGTCCCCACGGTCGAGCGCGGATTCTTCGAAGTCGTTTTCTGCTCGATGGAGATCGCCGGCGACAGCCCGTCGATCTGATCGACGTCGGGCTTCTGCATCATCTCCAGAAACTGACGCGCGTAAGCCGACAGGGACTCGACATAGCGGCGCTGACCCTCGGCATAGATGGTGTCGAACGCCAGCGAAGACTTGCCAGAGCCGGAGAGGCCGGTGAACACCACGAGCTTGTCGCGTGGGATTTCCAGATCCACATTCTTGAGGTTGTGTTCGCGAGCGCCGCGAATCGTGAGGGCGCGACTCGCGGGACTCAATTGTTGCCGCTTCGCCTTGATGACTTCATCCATGACAGGCTTTTCCGGGTGCAGAAGCCGCACCGCGTTTAGGCGCGCCGCGCCGGCCAATCCCCGGAGAGGCGCTATCTGTGGCAGTCTATGGAACGTAGATAGAACAGCGGGCAATTTCCAGAGGGCGTCAGCGATCATCCCCGATTTCGTCGGGAGAAGCAGGACGGCTTATCAGTATGCTGCTCAGTATGCTGCCGTTCGCGGGGTTGCCTGCGGCCCGTACCTCAAACAAAAAGGCCGGCAAAAGCCGGCCTTTCAAGTTTTCCAAGAACGTCGGATCAGATGCGATCAGTACCGTGCGATGGCTGGGCCACCCCAGCGGTAGTTGATGCGCGCCGTGACGAGGTCCACGTCCTGGCTGATATTGTCGGTTCCAAACAGCGTACCGGCGGCCCCGGCAACGCCATTGTTGATGAAGGTAAGTCTATTGCCGCCCATAAAGATGTGGTCGTACTCGAATCCGAGCGACCAGTTTGGCGCAAACCCATATTCGAGGCCGACGCCGACCGTAGCGCCCCAGTCGGTGTTGTTGACGTTGTTGGTCACTTGAACGCCGGTTGCGGTAGCAAGGCTCCGGTATCGGTTAGACGTCACGGCAGCGCCGCCCTTCACGTAAAGCAACGTGGCATCCCAGGCGTAACCGATCTGGCCGGTGAACAGGCCGAATGCACCCAGATGGCTGTCGTTGGTGAAGGCGGGGAAGGCGAGGCTGGCACGGCGGCCACTGATATCAGCCCAGTTACCCTGAGCTTCCAGGCCGAACACCCAATTGCTGGTCTGCCAGCGATAGCCGATCTGGCCACCAGCCGTGCCGCCGGTTGCGTCATGGCAACCTTCACTTGCCACGGCAGCACCTGCGGGCGTTGTGAAGTTCCAGCAATTCCTGCTCGATCCCCAGCCGCCGTTCGCGCCGATGTAAAAGCCGCTCCAGTCGTAAATCGCGGCCACCATCGGAGGAGCCTTCGTATATGGACGCGGGGCGAGGTCAGCCGCAGTGGCGGGCGCGGTACCAAGGCCAATGGCGAGAGCACCGACGGCCCCAATCAGAAACTTGTTCATTTCAATCCCCGGATTTTTGCTTTAGTTTCAACAACTAAGCGCGAGCGCTGGTAGTTACCCCGAAATCTGTGAATTCAGTATACCTTCCGGCGCAGCAAATTGCCGTCTCTCAAATGCAACACTCTGGGTCAAATTGTTTGTCCAGCGGGCGGAGGTATCTCGGTGAGAGGTCCGCGCGGACTTTCGGTTTTATTTGTTGAGAACAAATAAAGTACATTGTACCACCCCACACTCGATCCGTGGATAACCCGGCGATTAGCCTCTCGGCGCGGCGCGGGAAGTGTAGGCTGCTTGAACGCCGTCACGGCTCGATTTTGAAGCGGCAACGCCCGTTGGGTTAGCACCGGTTTTGAGCTAGCAATCGGGGATTGGGGACATGGAGAACGGCGATGGCGGGTAGCGTGAACAAAGTTATTCTGATCGGCAATCTCGGAGCCGACCCGGAAATCAAGCGAACCCAGGACGGACGGCCGATTGCCAACCTGCGGATCGCAACCTCTGAAACCTGGCGCGACAGGACCAGCGGCGAGCGCAAGGAAAAGACAGAGTGGCATCGCGTCGTGATTTTCAACGAAGGCCTCTGCAAGGTTGTTGAGCAGTATCTGAAGAAAGGCTCGAAGGTCTACATCGAGGGTCAGTTGCAGACCCGAAAATGGACCGACCAAAGCGGTGTCGAAAAATACTCCACCGAAGTGGTGCTACAGAATTTCAATTCGACTCTGACAATGCTCGATGGCCGCAACAGCGGCGGTGGCGGCAACTTCGGATCTGACGATTCCGGCGGCGACTTCGGGTCCGGGAGTCCGTCAGGCGGCGGAACGCCGCGCCGCACCGCGGCCGCCAGTAGCCACCGCGGCGACATGGACGACGACATTCCGTTTTAGCGAGTGAAAATAACCTGGTGTTTACTGCGCCGGTTTTTGGCGATCCCGGCAGGATTGATTGATTTCAATGATTATCGGCACTTAACGCCCAGGTTAGGCAATTTCAGTCGCATTGTATTCCATAGGGAATTTTGGCGATTGCCTAACAGCGCGGGCTGGACTTCATTTTGGCGGCCGTAAATTTTTTCGTTTTTTTTCCAGCTTTTCCGCGGGTCACGTCTTATCTAACGTTATCTAACGGCACCGTTCGGAATTCAGCGGCAACGCCGGATTCCGATGGCCGCCGACTGGCCTTGGCCGGGGCGCAACTTCCCTCCCAAAACGGGAGTATTACGTGAATTTCCTATCCATTGATGACGTAGCCGCGCTCACCGGGCTCAGCCGGTCAACCCTCGCTAAGCGGCGGTGCACGGGCACCGGGCCGGTGTATTTTAAAATAGGCAAGGCCGTGAAATACGACCGCACCGACGTCGAATCTTGGATTACGTCTCGCCGCCGCACGAGCACTTGGGTCGCGAACGATAACCGGCCTGCCGGCGAGGTGGCGTGAGTCTTCGCGACCACACGGCCAGAGCTGGAACCAATCTAATCCGGCGAAATTGAATCAAATTCTTGGGCAGTCCGGCTTTGAGGCTCGGTGCTGATAGGAGGCTCCGGTGACCAACACTGAAATTTTAGCCAAAGCTATTTTAGATATCGACTGCGTTTTAGCCGATCACATCCAGCCATACCGCACGGAAGATCCACATCGTGCCTTAGAGAAAATCTTGACGATCCTGATGGAAGCCCGGGCGGTGGAAATCGCAGAGCGGGTCCAGGTTGGATACGGCAAGCTCACGCTGGTGAAATAGGCGCCGCAGGCATGCGGCGCCAAACTGCCTGAGCGCTCCGGCAACGTGCCGAAGCGAGATATTCCCATTGCCTAATATCTGGACCCTCAATGAACGATGCCAATTTCGATGATGGCGGCGTCGCGATCAACTTTGCCGAACTAGCCCGATCAACTCACGCTTCTGAACGAGCCATCCGTCAATCTGTGGACCGGCTTGTGCGCCACGGCGCTCTGATTGAACAGCGCGGCGCGGGAGGCGAACCAACCTACGTACCGAATCCGCTATTCCAATTTGGTGCAAGCGTATGAAGGCCGCAACTCCCGGAGGTCTATTAGACCAGTACAAGCTGTTGGGCGCGATTATCGACACGCCTTGGGCAACCCCGCCTTGACCATAAAGTCGCGCGTCATGTCATCGACAGGTATTATCCCAAACATGGAAACGGTCGCGCCAGCCTGCGATACCTTGAACAAGCAACCGGCGCATTGCGGCCGAATATCATCGCCTCACTGAGGCGCTTAGCCGATAACGGCGCAATCACTATGGTGCGCCAGGGTCAGGGCACTCGGCCGACTGAATACGCTCTGAATTTCGATTTTCCGTCTAGCGGTATTGCTGGCGACACCTCTAACCGTGATGAACCTAGGCTCAGGACTCATTGATCAGAGCCAAAAGATGACGGCTGCAGCGATGCAGATGGCAGACATGAAGGTATGTGAGCATCGATCGTAGCGGGTGTGGATGCGGCGCCAGTCCTTGAGCCTGCCGAACGCATTTTCGATCTTGTGTCGTTGGCGATAGAGCATGCGGTCATGTTCGATCGGCTTTGCGCGGCTGGCCTTCGATGGGATGCAGGCCGTGATGCCGCGGGCCGCGAGCGGCTGGCGGAACCAGTTGGCGTCGTAGCCCTTGTCGCCAAGCAACTGCTTCCCGGGCGGCAGCGCATCGATCATCAAGGCCGCCCCCTTATAATCGCTCATCTGGCCTTCGCTGAGCAGCATGATGACAGGGCGTCCCTGACCGTCGCAGACGGCGTGCAGCTTGGAGTTCAAGCCGCCCTTCGTGCGCCCGATACATCGGGGAACAGGTCCTTTTTTAAAAGGCTGGCGGCGGTGCGATGCGCCTTCAGATGCGTCGCATCGATCATCAGGAGAGAGGGCTTGCCACCTTTGCGTGCCAGCTCGGCAAAGATATTGTTGAACACGCCGAGCCGGCTCCAGCGCACGAACCGGTTATAGATCGTCTTATGCGGACCATAGCCGGGCGGCGCATCGCGCCAGCGCAGACCGTTTCTGATGACGAAGACGATGCCGCTGATCACCCGTCGATCGTCAACCCTCGCAATCCCGTGCGACAGCGGAAAATACGGCTCAATCCGGCGCATCTGAGCCTCCGACAGCAACAACAAATCGGCCATGGCGATGTCCCCCAAACATCGCCATTGAATCAACCCGCCAGTCCTCTCGCAACAGATTTAATGGGTCCTGGGCCTAGATGATGGGCAGCCCATAAATAGGAGCCTTAGTGTAAGGTAAGTGAGTGGCTTCCCAGGTCCTGCCTTTTCGCGAAGCTGGAATTGAAGGCGCGCTAGCAATAGAGTTTAAAGAATGATCGACGAAGACCCCGAGATTGAAGAATCGCCGCTGGGCGGCATCGTAACTCGTGAGGGTATGACCGTTCGCGTCGAAATTTATCGGCTCGTCGAAGGAGACGAGAGCTGGACCCTTGAGGTGATCGACCACGAAGGCGGATCGACTGTGTGGGATGATCGGTTTGCTACCGACAAAGAGGCATACGCCGAATTTTGTCGGACGCTCGAAACCGATGGCATCCGGTCGTTTCTAGGAGATCAGCCTGAATCGAAAAAACACTAAACTACTGACGACGAGCAATGTGCCTACTCATCGCCTGCTCAGCTAAAGCCGCTTTTAACCACCACGGCTCAGGAGGGTTTGATGAACAAGCGTAAGGACTTGGCTCACATCCGAACACTGATAAAGTCGCGTGGACAGAAAGTCCCCTCCCGACAGGGGGATAAAGAGCCTCCCCTCGATCCCAAGAAAGCTCTACTCCACATCCGAACACTGGCTCGGGCTGCGCAGGACAACGACGACGCAACCCTGCTGCGGAAGCACATGGAGATGATCCTGATACTCGTGGATAAGGCTTTGCCGAGCGGGCCAGAAAACCCCTCCGAAACGATCTTCGGAGCGTAATTCTAAGCGGCTGGTTTACCCGAGAGACCGCATAGTGCTCTGTTAGGAGCGCGTTGCCGTATCGCAAACAGTAAGCCCCGCCTCTGCCGGAAGGCAAGAAGGGCCATAGGTGGGGGAAGTGAAAGCTGGCGCTGGCCTGCCCCTATGAGGTGGTCCGGTTTCAGTCTTAATGCATAATCGGCTTTTCGGCCATTGCTTGCGCTGCTGGCGGAAGCGATCCGGCTGGCTTTGAAGGCCAGGCGATGGCCTCTGGCGCCGGCGGTTTATATCCGAGCGATGAGTGTGGTCGCTCGGTGTTGTAGTAGCGCCGCCATGCCTCGATGATGACCTTGGCCTCGGCGAGGCTGTAGAAGATCTCACTGTTGAGCAGTTCGTCGCGAAGCTTCGAGTTGAAGCTCTCGCAGTAGCCGTTCTCCCAAGGGCTTCCGGGCTCGATGAACGCGGTCTTGGCGCCGACAGCTGCAATCCACTCTCGCACTGCCTTGGCGATGAACTCCGGCCCGTTATCAGAACGAACGTGGCCGGGCACGCCGCGTAGGATGAACAGGTCCGACAAGACGTCGATGACGTCGGTCGAGTTGAGCTTGCGATCAATCCGGATCGCCAGACATTCTCTGGTGAACTCGTCGATGATGTTGAGCATGCGGAACTTCCTGCCATTGTGGGTCCGGCCCTCGACGAAGTCATAGGACCAAACATGGTTTGGATGCTCGGGCCGAAGCCGGACGCACGATCCGTCATTCAGCCAGAGTCTGCCTCTCTTCGGTTGTTTCTGAGGAACCTTCAGCCCCTCCCGCCGCCAGATACGCTCGACACGCTTGGCATTCACCGTCCAACCCTCGGACCGCAGCATCGCCGTGATCCTGCGATAGCCATAGCGGCCGTAGCGTAAGGCCAGACTGATGATGTCGGTCGTCAATGCCTCTTCATCCGGTCGGCTTTGCGGCTTCTTGCGCTGGGTCGAGCGATGCTGGCCCAGAACCTTGCAGGCAAAGCGCTCCGAGACGGAGAACTTCACCATGACATGGTCGACGCAGCGGCGACGGCGGGAAGGGCTCAGAAGTTTCCCGAGGCAGCCTCTTTCAGGATCAGCTTCTCGAGCGTCAGGTCCGACACTGCCTTGCGCAGCCGGTCGTTCTCTTTCTCAAGCTCTTTCAAGCGCTTTACCTGATCGCCCTTCAGGCCACCAAACTCCTTGCGCCACCGGTAATACGTGAACTGCGTCACGCCGATCGAACGAACCGCTTCGCCAACCGATCTGCCTTGTGAAAGCAAAACATCGACCTGGCGCAGCTTCGCGACGATCTCTTCCGCCTTGTGCTTCTTCTGGGGCATTCCAATGTCCTCTCTAACGGCTAATAGCCTAATTCAGGGAGGACCACTTTTCAGGGGGCAGACCAGCGCGGAAACAGTAGCAGCGATTGCGGAGATTTATCGTAATTTCGGCGACCATATTAAATTGATTCAAACAATGCGCAGTAACGGATTGGTTTTCATATCTGGGAAGTAGCTTCTTCGCTTCTTGCGCGCTTGTCTTGCTGGAACGACTTTCCAAACAACGTCATTGAATCCATGGAACGGAACCTGCGCACCTATGGTTCCCGCGATGACGGGACGGCGGACGGGCGATGTCGGGAAGGACACTTAACCACGCTTTCGCGCGAGTCCTCGCGCAAAGATATCACCTAGCTCCAGTGAGTTTGACTCCGCGAGAAATGGATATCCTGCGGTGGATGGCGGAAGGAAAAAGTGACTGGGAGATCGGTGTTATTTTGAATGTTTCAGAACATTTCGTCGACAAGATCGCGCGTCAACTTCGCTCCAAGCTGAACGCCACAAACCGCACCCAGACCGTCGCGACTGCGCTTAGACAGAACCTTATCCGATAGTTCGTTCAACGTACGGACTCGCGTACTTGTCCTGCTAAACTGCCGCCAGGAACATTGTCGGTGTTAACTAAACCCTAGAAATAGGTGCTTATCATGAACGAAGATGATCCAGTGCCTCAGGAAACCAGTGACAACCTAATCTTTTTCTTAGGCAGTTTCGGATTTTTAGCATTATTCATCGGGGCCGGATTTATTGTGGCGGCGGTCACTCTTTAGACTAACTACCTGGCGTCCACGCTAGGAAACCTGCCCCCACCCCTCGCATTATAGAGCCCAGACGATCCCCTGGGCGGGTGCCGTCTATCGCATCACTCCGACTAGCCCGCCATCCTCGGCTAGCTTCTTTTCCGGAACAAACTCCCCTCCATCCGCATTGAATCATCGGAACGGGCCTCCACAGCCCCCGTGATACCCGAACCCAAATTGGTCCGCTGTGACCCTCCGTCCAGCGGGCCTTTTTGCAAGCCTCAGCGCTCCCGCCTTTACCTCGGCCCGCTTCCGTCTCACCGCCGCGAGCATTCAGGCGACATTCAGAAGCCCCGTGCTTTCCTGGCGCGCTTGTAAATCTCACCAACGGGGGGCCGGAAGTGAGCAATGCATGAGTATTCCCTCAATCGACCAGGCACGACAGGTCCTTCTTTCTCTTTCACTCGCCCAACTCGCCATTCAACAGCACAAACTCGATCTTGAAATGGCAAATATCCGAGAGATGCGCCTTCAGCTCCGCAACGCGATGCTGTTTCGAAAAACGACGTATGCATGACTCGTGCATAGATCTCCTAAACCCGAACCGCCCTCAATAATTGCGCCGGCAGGGACGCCACGTCCAAACCTGGAACGTGCGGCGGTACGTCAGTCTCCGTATCGTCGACGTCCGCTTCCTCCAAAAACGCTAAATCATTACGCGCGATCTCGCGCAGCCTCTCCATCGCCATTTTTCGAATTTTTCTATTCAACCAATTGCGCAGTTCAACGGAAAATCCGCCGTTTCTCTCTAGCCTCGCGGTCGAGAGAACAAACCGGCGATCGGGAACTCTTCGCAGCTTGAAATTCCGGATTTCAATAATGTCGACGACCACAACATCGAACATCGCAATCGTTCCATAACCGTCCTTCGGGCGAAACGTCTCAAATCGAGCAAGCCGAATCTCTAAGTTTTTAGGATCGACCTTGGCAACTTCGTCTTCCATAATCCTCACCTCCGCAACCACTCACTCTCAATCACGCGCGGCCTTGCCACAACCGGCGCCACCATCGTCGGATTCCTCAACTGCTCCTCACGCGCCGACCAATTCACATGCACAAGATCGCGCACGGCCATTGCATACACCACGCAATCCAACGCCTCGGCCTGCCTGCCTTTGATGCGCTCGAACATTCGTACGGGTTGGCCCCGGCTATAACGAACAACGGCTTGCTCGCTTGCCAACTGCTCGTACCAACTAGCCGGCAAACTGTTCGAAAACCGGATCGTGTTTCCGCGCCGGAGCCTATTCATCAGCGAAGACTTGATTCCGTCGACGCCGACGATCATCAGCCACCCGCCTTTTGTCTTCTGCTTAGAGCGTTCGATCCACGGACGCTTGCCAGGCGCGCTCTTTATCGCGAAGATTCGACGGCGATACCGAGGGAAGCAAAACTTATAAACATCCTCCATCGTTTCGCCGTCGCCGGAGTCGGATCGCAACGGCATCGACGCCGAGCTTGCCGCCGAACGGATGTTGGAAACGCTGCTTCAGTAATTCGTCCAGCTCGCGCCAGGTTTCATCGTCCGAAGGAGCGCCCCAAATGACGCGGTGGCCAAGCACATAGGCGGTGCCATCCTCGGCCCAACCGATGAACGTTACCTCTCCAAACGATCCTTGCGCTGAACATCGCAGCCGGCAGTAATGGCGAGCACTGGCTCGGGAAGCATATCGAGGCTGAACGCTTCTGCTTTAGCCGCTAGCGCCGCGTCGTCCAGCGCATCGCCGTGCTCTTTCCAGCCTTCGCCCAACACCAAGTTGACAAACGTCTGCAACTCCTCAGGTTTGTCTTTTGCTGCCACGAATTCGGCGGCAAGTTTCCCCCATGCCGCATTTGCCAGCGGACTGACCAACGAGTTAATGCGAAACCCGGCGTGTCCCTTCACTTCAGGCTTGGTTGCACGCCATCTGCCCGCAGCAACCATCGCGGGCCTGTGGCTTTCCTCCACGACCGATCCGCAGCCAGGACAGCACCAGGCCGCCTTATCAGGCTGGCCTTCAGGCCACTGTATGTCTTTCCACCTTACCTCGTGATGTTCTCCGCGATCGGGGCAAGGCACCTCAAAAATGCGCTGATCGGATTTTGAATACGCGGCCAGCACAAGGGAGGATTCCTCAAATACCGGCGTGGATCCGATGATAATCTTCCGGTCATCGAACTGGGTGGTGCGTCCCTCAAGCACGGCGACGGGCCAATTGCTGGAATTCAAGCCAAGCACGTCAACAAGCTAATTGATGAGATGGCCGATACGCCATCTGCGGCCAGCAACTTCCGCAAGCGCTTTAAGGCAATCATGGATTACGCCGTATCGGCTGGGATGCGCGCCGATAATCCGGTGGTCGTGGCCAAACGTGTGAAACTTAAAACCACCGGCCACCGCACGTGGACAGAGGAAGATATCGCCGCATTTTGCAAGCGCTGGCCTGTCGGCTCACCCCTACGCCTTGCCATGGAATTGCTGCTTCATACCGGCCTTCGTCGCAGCGACGCCGTGCGGTTGGGGTGGAAGCACCTGACAGAGGATGGCTTCGTCATCTCGACTCAAAAGAGCCAAGGCCATGTCGAGTTATGCATTCCGGTGCACACCGACTTGGCCCACTACATTGCCGATTGCCCGAAAAATGGACCGGCCTTCATTGAAACCAAGCATGGCCGCGCTCGCAGCGAAAAGGCATTTTCGTCGTGGATAAGTGAGGCCGCTCAGGAGGCTGGCCTTCCTCCTAAATCGTCACCGCACGGTCTTCGGAAGGCGGCCTGCCGACGGCTTGCCGAGACTCAATGCAGTGCGCTGGAAATTATGTCTATCACCGGCCACACCGATATTCGGGAGATTGAGCGGTATTGTCGTGCCGCTGCGCGGAAGCGTTTGGCGGCCTCCGCCATGGCAAAGTTGCAGAGCGGCTTCGATGTCAAATTGCCTAACCCATCCGAGGAGTTAGGCAAAAGTGACGACAACTTATTGAAATCATTGGTAGCAATAAGCGATTGGCGATCCCGGCAGGATTCGAACCTGCAACCCGCGGAGTAGAAATCCGCTACTCTATCCAGTTGAGCTACGGGACCGTTTAAAGCTTCATCTCCCAGAAGCTTCATCTCACCGCAATATGAAAAAACCGCCTTCGCGCCAAGTCCGATCCGAACCATTTCGATCGGGCGGGCGACAAACACGTGCGATCCGTTCGTCTCGAGTGCGTACAGACGCCTCGTACGGGCAGTCCGAGAACGATGAATCGGAATTCCTTAGCGCTGGACCTATACTGTAGCAACACGGGATAAGGCAATGAACTTGCTGCATTTTCTGGCGCGAGTGGTTCGATTCTGACATTCGCATCCCGTTCAGGCCGGTGTCGCGAAGTTAAAAACGAACGACCAACAGCAAGTATAACCTGTTAGTGGAGTTTTGGCCGTGATCGTGTTTCGGACTCGCGGCCCATGGATCGCAAGTGTCAAATTCGATTTCGATCCCGCACAACGCAGAACTCTGACCCGGGAACACCCCAGCGACATTTGTGCGCGCAGGAGCTTTTTATGACCAGGATGGTTCGCGCCGTAACCCTCTGTGCGACCTTACTAATCGGGCTTGGATCAGTTGCCCTGGCGGCAGATAAAGCCTTCAAGCGGGATGATCTTGCCGACGCGGCAATCAAGCTCGAGGCTCAGATCAAGAGCGAAGCGGGCACTATCACCAAATCGGCCCCAACTTTGCGCGCCGATGCCGACGCAGCCTTCAAACGCGCCGATTTTCGCAGCGGTCTTCAGATACTCGGCCAGATCGCAACGGTCGTACCAACCGACAGCGGCAACTGGCTGCGCCTGGCACGGACAATCTTCCAGATCAGACCCACCACAAGTCAGGAACAGACCTTCCTGCTCGAGCGAGCGTCCACCGCCGCCTATCTCGCCTACCAGCGGACGAACGATTCTGCTGTCGAGGCTGATGCATTAGCGGTCCTCGGACGCGCATTTTCGGATCGAAAGCTGTGGCGGCCAGCCCTCGACACGTTGCGGCTTTCGCTTGATCTGCGCGAGGTCGCCGATGTTCGCGCGCAGTACGAAAAAATGCGAGACGACCATGGCTTTCGGCTGCTCGATTACACCGTGGATTCGGACTCGGCATCGCCCCGAGTCTGTTTCCAGTTCTCTGAGGATCTTGCCAAGAGGACGGACTTTTCACCATTCGTGACGCTGGCCGGGGCCGACCGGCCAGCGCTGTCCTCGGAAGACAGACAGCTCTGTGTCGAGGGCCTCAAGCACGGTGAGCGATACAACATCCATCTGCGCTCCGGGCTGCCATCGACCGTGAAGGAGGGTCTGCCGAAATCCGCTGAATTCAACGTCTATGTGCGCGACCGTAAGCCCTTCGTCCGCTTCACCGGACGGGCCTACGTGCTGCCGCGCGTCGGCCAACGCGGCATCCCGCTGGTCAGCGTCAACACCCAGACGGTGACCGTCAAGGTGTTCCGGATCGGCGACCGCAATCTCATCAATGCCGTTGTCGACAGTGATTTTCAGAAGACGCTCAGCGGCTATCAGTTATTTAATCTCGGCAACGAACGCGGGATCAAGGTCTGGTCGGGCGAGGTTGCGACGGCCTCCACGCTGAACGCCGATGTGACGACCGCGTTTCCGGTCGATGAAGCGCTCGGAAACCTCCAACCCGGCGTTTATGTGATGACGGCCGCGCCAAAGGGGCCGTCCTCGATGGAGGACGAAGAGTCCGGCTCGCTAGCGACTCAATGGTTCATCGTCTCGGACCTTGGCCTAACCGCCTATTCAGGCAATGACGGCATCCACGTGTTCGTCAATTCGCTGGCGACAACCGATGCTGTGGACAAAGCGGAAGTCCGCCTGGTCGCACGCAACAATGAAATTCTTGCAACCCGAAAGACGGATGAATCGGGTCACGCGTTGTTTGAGCCTGGGTTGGCTCGAGGCGAAGGAGGGCAGTCGCCTGCGCTGCTGACAGTCAGCACCGACAAGGCCGATTATGCGTTCCTCAACCTGAAGTCGAATGCGTTCGATTTAACCGATCGCGGCGTTTCGGGCCGCGCCGTGCCATCTGGGGCAGATGCCTTCGTTTATGCCGAGCGGGGCGTCTATCGCTCAGGGGAGACTGTGTATCTTACGGCGTTGGTGCGGGACGGGCAGGGTAACGCGGTAACCGGCGGACCGTTGACGCTGGTGGTTGAACGGCCCGACGGCGTCGAGTTCCGCCGCGCCGTCCTGGCCGATCAAGGCGCGGGCGGGCGAAGCCTGACGCTGCCGCTCAATTCAGCTGTCCCGACCGGGACATGGCGGGTTCGCGCATTTACGGACCCGAAAGGACCGTCAGTCGGCGAAACCACCTTCATGGTCGAGGACTACGTCCCAGACCGGATTGAATTCGACTTAACAACCAAGGCGAAACAGATTGCCGCTGATGCTCCGGTAGAACTCAAGGTCGACGGCCATTTCCTTTATGGTGCTCCCGCATCCGGCTTGCAGATCGAAGGCGATTTGCTGGTGGCACCTGCCGAAAGCCGTCCAGGATATGCCGGATATCAATTCGGCGTGCCCGGCGACGAGGCGACCAGTAACGAGCGCACGCCGATCGAGAACCTGCCCGAAGCCGATGCAAACGGCGCCGCCACGTTCCCTGTCAGCCTCGCAACACCATCCTCGTCGAGCCGACAGCAGGAAGCACAGATTTTCGTTCGCATGGCGGAGGCCGGTGGACGCGCGGTCGAACGGAAAATCGTGCTTCCGGTGAAACCGTCCAGCGCCATGATCGGCGTCAAACCGCTGTTTGCCGACAAGAACGTCGCAGAGGGAGACAAGGCCAGCTTCGATGTTGTCTTTGTTGCACCAGACGGAACATCGCTTGCCCGCAAGGGTCTCCGCTACGAATTGCTCAAGCTGGATAGTCGCTATCAGTGGTATCGTCAGAATTCGTATTGGGAATACGAGCCGGTGAAGTCGACCAGACGGGTGGCCGACGGAGATCTGACGATTGCCGCCGACAAGCCTGCGCGGATCGAACTCTCTCCACAGTCGGGACGCTACCGGCTCGACGTCAAATCGTCCGATCCCGATGGTCCGCTGACATCCATTCAATTTGACGTCGGCTGGTATTCCGACGGCAGCGCCGACACGCCTGACCTGCTGGAAACCTCGATCGACAAGCCAGATCACCAGTCCGGCGACACCATGGTCGTTTCGGTCAACGCCCGGACCGCCGGCAAACTTACGATCAATGTTCTCGGCGACCGGCTGTTGACCACCCAAACCGCCGACGTCAAGGAAGGCACGTCGCAGGTCAAAATTCCGATCGGCAAGGACTGGGGCACCGGGGCCTATGTGGTGGCAACGCTTCGGCGGCCACTCGACGTCGCAGCACAGCGGATGCCCGGACGCGCGATCGGCATCAAATGGTTCGGCATCGACAGGACCGCGCGCACCCTTTCGGTCAATCTCTCGCCGCCGACATTGGTGCGGCCGTCGACGACGCTAAGGCTACCTGTGAAGATCGGCGGCCTAAGCCCTGGCGAAGATGCCAAGATCGTCGTTGCCGCGGTTGACGTCGGTATTCTCAATCTCACCAACTACAAGCCTCCCGCGCCCGACGACTACTATCTCGGTCAGCGTCGTATGACGTCTGAAATCCGAGACCTTTACGGACAACTGATCGACGGCATGCAGGGGACGCGCGGCCAACTCAGGACCGGCGGCGATTCGGCCGGAGCGGAGTTGCAAGGCAGCCCGCCGACGCAGAAGCCGCTCGCGCTCTATTCCGGCATCGTCACGGTGGCAGCAGACGGCACGGCTGAAGTCAGCTTTGACATTCCGGAATTCGCTGGCACTGCGCGACTAATGGCGGTCGCCTGGAGTGCAACCAAGCTCGGCCGTGCGACGGTCGATGTCACGGTGCGTGATCCGGTGGTGTTGACGGCGACGCTGCCGCGCTTTCTGTTGACCGGCGATCAGGGCACCCTGACTTTCGACCTCGACAATGTCGAAGGACCACCCGGCGACTACACCGTCAACGTCAAGGCCTCGGGGCCCGTGAAGGTAGCGGGCAACGCCACAACCACGATCAAGCTGGCGGCCAAGCAGCGCAGATCGATGGCGCTGACGCTTGGTGCCGGCGGCTCTTCCGGCGCCGCCCAATTCGACATCGATATCAAGGGGCCGAACGGCCTGACGGTCGCGCGGCACTATGATGTCGAGGTCAAGCCGGCGACCCAAATCCTGGCGCGCCGCTCTGTCCGGACGCTGGCAAAAGGCGAGAGCCTGACGCTGACCTCGGACATGTTCTCCGACCTCGTGGCGGGGACGGGAGGAGTATCGGTGTCCGTCGGACTGTCCTCGGCGCTGGATGCGGCGAGTGTCCTGAAGGCGCTCGATCGCTATCCCTTCGGCTGCTCCGAGCAGATCGCAAGCCGGGCGATGCCGTTGCTCTATGTCAACGATCTCGCCGCCAACGCACACCTCGCGATGGATACCAATGTCGACGATCGCATCAAGAGCTCGATCGAGCGCCTGCTGGCCCGGCAAGGCTCCAATGGTTCGTTCGGCTTATGGTCGTCCGGCGGCGAGGATTCCTGGCTCGACGCTTACGTCATGGACTTCATGACCCGCGCTCGGGAAAAAGGCTTCTCCGTGCCTGACGTCCCGTTCAAGAGCGCGCTCGACCGCATCCGCAACTCGGTTGTAAATGCAGCCGAGCCGGAGAAGGACGGCGGTCGCGACCTGGCTTACGGACTTTACGTTCTCGCCAGGAACGGTGCTGCCCCGATCGGAGATTTGCGTTATCTGGCCGATACCAAACTGACCAATCTGGCGACACCCATCGCCAAGGCGCAACTCGCCGCGGCGCTTGCGCTGGTCGGTGACCGGGCGCGAGCGGAACGCGTTTATGCCGCGGCGGTACAAAGTCTGGCGCTCAAACCGGCTATCGAATTCGGCCGGACGGACTACGGCTCGGCGCTGCGCGATGCTGCCGCGCTGGTATCGCTCGCAAGTGAGGGCAATGCGCCGCGAGCCACGGTCACGCAAGCGGTGCAACGGGTGGAGGCGGCGCGGGGGTTGACGCCCTCAATCTCAACGCAAGAGAACGCGTGGCTGGTCCTGGCGGCGCGAGCGCTTGCGAAAGAATCAATGTCGCTCGATGTCGGCGGCGCGCCTGTTAATGCCGCGCTTTATCGCAGCTACAAGGCAGCCGAGATGGCCGACAAGCCGATCAAGATCACCAACACGGGCGAGGCGCCGGTGCAGGCGGTGATTTCCGTGGCCGGCGCGCCCGCCACTCCCGAACCGGCTGCTTCGAATGGCTTCGTGATTGAGCGCAACTATTTCAATCTCGACGGAACGCCCGCGGATCCGGCGCAGGCCACGCAAAACGAACGGTTCGCCGTCGTTCTCAGGATCACCGAAGCCAAGCCGGAATACGGCCACATCATGGTGGCCGACTATCTTCCGGCTGGATTCGAAATCGACAATCCTCATCTGGTTTCGTCCGGCGACACCGGTACGCTCGACTGGATCGAGGACGGCAAGGAACCGGTCAGCACTGAATTCCGCGACGACCGGTTCACCGCAGCCATCGATCGCGCTGCAAATGACAAGGCGGTGTTCACCGTGGCCTATGTCGTGCGCGCTGTATCACCGGGCAAATACGTTTTGCCGCAAGCGTATGTGGAAGACATGTACAATCCATCGCGCTACGGCCGCACCGGCACTAGCCGTGTGGAGGTGCGTTCCGCGAAATGACCGCGCCTGACATCCCAGCAACGGAGGTACAGTCGCGTCGCTGGCGGCGGGTGAAGCTGGCGGCGTCAGCCCTCGCCATCGTCGCTATGGTCATCACCGGCGCTGTCGCGAGCTGGATCGTCTCGTTGGGACCTCTGCCGCTGGCGAACGCACGCGAGGTTTCGACGACGGTGCTCGACCGCAACGGCAAATTGCTGCGCGCGTTCGCAATGGCCGACGGCCGGTGGCGATTGCCGGTCGATGCCACCACTGATGTCGATCCCGGATATCTCAACCTGCTGCTAGGTTATGAAGATCAGCGGTTCTATTCACACATTGGCGTCGACCCGCTCGCGCTTGGCCGCGCGGCGCTGCAACTCTTGACCCGTGGCCACATTATTTCGGGCGGGTCGACCATCACCATGCAGCTTGCCAGACTGATCGAGCCTCGCCGGCAGCGCTCGATATACGCCAAGCTGCATCAGATGGTCCGTGCGCTCCAACTCGAATACGAACTCCCCAAAAGCCAAATACTCGACCTGTATCTGACGCTCGCGCCGTTCGGAGGCAATCTCGAAGGTATTCGCGCGGCATCCTTTGCTTATTTCGGCAAGGAGCCGAAGCGGCTGTCGCTGGCGGAGTCGGCTCTGCTGGTGGCCTTGCCCCAATCGCCGGAACGGCGACGCCTGGACAGACATCCTGCTGCAGCGCGTGCGGCCCGCGACCGCGTGCTCGTGCGTATGGTTGAGGATGCCCGCATCGATGCGGACGATGCCAAGCGGGCGATGGCGGTGCCTGTCATGCGGATGCGCCAGCCGTTTCCAATGCTGGCGCCGCATTCGGCGGATCAGGCGATGGCCACGAACAAGAATTCGAACCTCATCAGGCTGACGCTGGAGTCCGGATTACAGCGGCAGCTCGAAGCACTGGCGCACGACCGCGCGGCTGCACTCGGGCCGGAAATTTCGGTCGGCATCGTCGCAGTGGACAACGCCACCGGCGATGTGATGGCCCATGTCGGCTCTGCGGACTATTTCGACGAGCGGCTTGCCGGGCAGGTGGACATGACGCGGGCGGTGCGCTCGCCGGGATCGACCCTGAAGCCATTTATCTATGGACTAGCGTTCGAAGACGGGCTTGTTCATCCGGATAGCCTGATCGACGATCATCCGGTCCGATTTGGCAGCTACGCGCCGGAAAACTTCGATATGACGTTTCAGGGCACCGTTCCGGTGCGCCGGGCTCTGCAATTATCGCTCAACGTTCCGGCAATCGAACTGCTCGATCGTGTCGGCGCCAGCCGCCTGTCGTCGCGACTGAAACAGGCGGGCGCCAGTCTGGTGCTCCCCAAGGACGAAGCTCCGGGTCTGGCGATGGGACTGGGCGGGGTCGGCGTCACGCTCCATGACTTGGTGCAAGTCTATTCCGGCATTCCCCGGCTGGGCAATGTAATGCCTTTGCGCGAGTTCGAGCGCGGCGACTCTGGTGTCCGTGAGCCTTTGCGACTGCTGGACCCCGTTGCCGCCTGGCAGGTCGGCAATGTCCTGCTGGGAACACCCCCACCGGAAAACGCAGTCCGGAACCGGATCGCTTTCAAGACCGGCACGAGTTACGGCTATCGCGATGCTTGGTCTGTCGGCTTCGACGGCCGCATGACGATCGGCGTTTGGGTCGGACGCCCTGACGGCGCCCCGGTTCCCGGCCTTATCGGACGTGTCGCGGCCGCGCCCATTCTGTTCGATGCATTCGCTCGCACCGGCAGCTTGCTTGCCCCGCTCCCCAAGGCTCCGCACGGAACTCTGACCATCGCCAATAATGCAAAGCTTCCACTTCCATTGCGCCGGTTTCGTTCTGTTGATGAACTCATCCGGCCGGAAAACAATGAGCGCCGGCTCCATATCCAGTTTCCGTTGAATGGCTCGCGGATCGATGCCGGGGCAGGGCAGGGAACGCTGTCTCCGCTGCCGGTGAAAGTGACGGGCGGCAGCCTGCCGATGACCATGCTGGTCAACGGGAAAGCGGTCGGAGCGATCGACAGCCGTCGCCAGCGGATGATCGACCCTCCTGGGCCGGGCTTCGTCCGGCTGACCGTGATGGACGCGGCTGGCACCGCGGACACAGTTACGGTCAGAATTCAATAGCAGCCGGCTCAGCGGTTGTCCCTGCCTCGGGTTCAGCGTATGCGGAAATCCCATGGCCAAGACCCTTCCCCACCCCCAGTTTGGACAACCGCGCGAGCCGAAGACCCCGGTGGGTAGGGGACGGGGGCTGGCGAACGTGCTCGACTCTGTCGCCGCCAGTCAGGGCAGATCGGTATTATTTCTGGCGATTGTTGGCCTGCTGTTCTTTCTGCCTGGTTTCTTCAACATCCCGCCAATCGATCGCGACGAGGCCCGTTTCGCCCAAGCGACCAAACAGATGGTGGAGACCGGCGATTTCGTCGACATCCGCTTTCAGGACGAGGTGCGTTACAAGAAGCCGGTCGGCATTTACTGGCTGCAGGCAGCAGCCGTCGAGACGGCGTCATCTCTCGGCCTGCCGCGCGCGCAGATCCGCATCTGGCTCTATCGCGTGCCCTCCCTGATCGGCGCGATTGGCGCGGTGCTTCTGACCTATTGGGCAGCGTTCGCTTTCGTAACGCGACGGGGCGCTGTTTTGGCCGGACTGATCATGTGCAGTTCGGTCCTGCTCGGAGTGGAAGCGCGGCTCGCTAAGACTGATGCCATGCTGTTGCTGACAATCGTTGCAGCGATGGGTGCGCTTGCGCGAATCTATCTGTCATCTCAACGGCGCGAGAACCCCGAGCATCCGTCCTGGATACATCCGGCGATCTTCTGGACCGCGCTCGCCGGAGGAATCCTGCTCAAGGGCCCGTTGATCCTGATGTTCGTGGGATTGACCATCGGGACCCTCGCCATACTCGATCGCTCTGCGTCATGGCTTTGGCGGCTACGGTCAGTCTGGGGACTAATGTGGATGCTTGTCCTCGTCATGCCGTGGTTCGTTGCGATTTTTCTCCGCGCAGGCGACACGTTTTTCACGCAGTCGATCGGCGGCGACATGCTGAGCAAATTTGCGGCTCAAGAATCACATGGAGCGCCGCCAGGCATATACTTCCTGCTGTTCTGGATTACCTTCTGGCCCGGCGCACCGCTCGCAGGACTGGCAGCGCCCGCGGTCTGGCGTACGCGGCGAGAGCCGGAGGTGCGGTTTCTGCTTGCGTGGCTGGTTCCGTCATGGATCGTGTTTGAACTCGTTTTGACGAAGCTGCCGCACTATGTGCTGCCGCTGTATCCCGCGGTCGCAATCCTGTCGGTTTGGGCACTGGAGCGCCACGTCCTGTCCCGATCATGGCTGACGAAAGGCACGGCGTGGTGGTTTGTCATCCCTGCGATGACCCTCGTGCTCGCAATCGTCGCGACCATTACCTTAACGCGTCAGCCGGTCTTCCTGGCGTGGCCGTTCGCCGCGGCGGCTTTGATTTCCGGCCTGTTCGCCTGGTGGCTCTACGATGACTATAACGCGGAACGCTCCCTGCTGAATGCGATTTTGGCAGCGCTATTCCTGAGCACTTCCGTTTACGGGATCATAGTCGCTGCGCTGACGCCATTATTCCCGAGTCCCGAAGTCGCGCGCGCGCTGCGAAATGTCGAATGTGTTGGACCGAAAGCAGCGGCGGCTGGCTACCATGAGCCAAGTCTGGTGTTCATGACGGGGACGTCGACGCTGCTGACCGATGGCTCCGGGGCCGCCGATTTTCTCAGCTATGGAAGCTGCCGGTTCGCGCTTGTCGAATCCCGTTCCGAAAGAGCCTTCGCGCAACGCGCCGAGGCGATCGGCCTGCGCTATAACGTTGCAACGCGCATCGACGGTTTCAATTTCTCACGGGGTAAGGCGATTTCGATCGCCATCTTCCGCTCTGAGGGAACGCGTTAGATATCGGGGTGGCCACACGACGTGGCGATAAGCTACCTTCGCCTTTTTATATGCCGGATATTGTTCATAAAATTTCGCGCGCCGAAACTTCTCATCTCAAAAGTGTTGCCCGCAACGCTTACGCGCCATAAGAAACGGACGCAGCTAGAGTCCTTCACCGCGTCACGGAAACGGTGAAAGACTCTGTCTTTTTGATGACGCGCTTTTTCACGCGAACCGGATTTCACTTCGCTCGAAAACGCTATAGGCCAGTTCTCGCGGGCTCTGATTAGCGGACCAATCGGACAATGAACGACGACATGTCCACCAGCACGACTGCGCCGACGATTTCCATAGTTGTGCCTGTGCGCAACGAGGCGGACAATATCGCACCCTTGATCGACGAGATCTCTGCCGCGCTCGACGGCCGGTGGGACTACGAGATTGTCTATGTCGACGACGGCTCCGCCGATGCAACCGCCCAGCGTTTGGCTACGATCATGACGCGGCGGAAGAATGTGCGCCAGATTCGTCACGAAAAGTCATCGGGCCAATCGGCGGCGGTTCGGACCGGGGTACGGGCCGCGCGCGGTTCGATCGTTGTGACGCTGGATGGCGACGGTCAGAACAATCCGGAATTTCTACCGGAACTCATAATGGCGATCGAGAAGGGTGAGGGCCGCATCGGTCTCGCCGCCGGCCAACGCGTCGGCCGCAAGGATACCGGATTCAAGAAACTCCAGTCGCGAGTCGCCAACAAGGTGCGAAGCCGAGTGCTGAGCGACGGAACGCGCGACACCGGTTGCGGGCTGAAGGCCTTTCGGCGGGAGGTGTTTCTGTCCCTCCCTTATTTCGACGGCCTGCACCGTTTCCTCCCGGCGCTGGTGCGGCGAGAGGGCTATGACATCACCTATGTCGACGTGATCGACCGGCTGCGACGTTCAGGCGTGTCGAATTATGGATTCTTCGATCGCCTGTGGATCGGAATCATTGACCTCGCCGGTGTGTGGTGGCTGATCCGCCGCAAGAAATCGACGCCCGTTGCAACCGAGGTAATGCGTCATGACTGACATCTTCGAGATGCTGACGAGCTATTTCTACGACGTGTTCGTAACCAATTTCGACGGCTGGGTCGTTCTCGGTTTTGTTGCGCAGGGTTTCTTTACCATGCGGTTCGTCGTGCAATGGATTGCATCTGAACGCGCACGAAAGAGCGTGATCCCCGTGGCGTTCTGGTTCTTCTCGATAGGAGGCGGGATTCTTCTTTTGGTTTACGCCCTTTACCGGCGAGATCCGGTGTTCATCGCCGGCCAGGCTCTCGGTCTCATTGTTTATTTTCGCAACGTGTACTTCATCATTCTCAATGGACGCCAATCATCGACGTGAGAAACAACAAAAAGCGCGAGGCAGAAGCCTCCGTCATTGCCTCGCGTTGAAGGCCTCGAAACCCCGATCGAGATCGGCCTTGAGATCGTCCACGTTCTCAAGCCCGATCTGTAGTCGCAGCGTGGGTCCGCCCGGCGCCCACTTTGTCGCAGTCCGATACGACGCGCAATCGAAGGGAATGATAAGGCTCTCAAAGCCGCCCCACGAGTAACCCATGCCGAACAGCTTCAGCGTATCGAGCAGCGCACTGACCGCTTGCTGCGGCGCGGGCTTGAGGACGATGCTGAACAACCCCGGTGCGCCGGTGAAGTCCCGTTTCCAGATCGCATGACCGGGATCGTCCGGCCATGCGGGATACAGAATCCTCGTAACTTCCGGCCGCCGTGCAAGCCACTGCGCCATGTTCATCGCGGCCTGTTGATGATGATGGAGCCTCACCGCAAGGGTGCGTAATCCTCGCAGGGTCAGAAACACGTCGTCGGGCCCAACGCATAGGCCGAGCAGGCGAATGGTTTCGGCGATCGCCGGCCAGGCTTTGGCATTGGCGGCAATGGTTCCGAACATGACGTCGGAGTGCCCACCGATGTACTTGGTCGCCGCCTGGATGCTTATGTCCACGCCTTGCTCGAGCGCGCGGCGGAAGAGGGGGGTTGCCCACGTATTGTCGTCGATCACAAGCGCGCCGCGGGCGTGCGCGGCGGCAGCGATCGCCGGAACGTCGGGCATCTCCAAAGACTGAGAGCCTGGAGCCTCCACCATTACCGCGCGGGTTTCCGGCCTGAACAGCGCGGCGATCCCCGAACCGATCAGTGGGTCGAAATAGGTGGTCTCGACTCCATAGCGCGTCAGAATCCCATCGCAGAATTGTCGCGTAGGACGATAAATGTTATCGCAGACCAGAACATGATCGCCAGCCTTCAGCACGGACAATAGCGCCGTAGAAATCGCAGACACCCCCGAAGGAACGAGGCCTATGCCTGCGCATTGCGGGCCTTCCAACGCCGCCAACGCATCCTGTAACGCGCGGGTTGAAGGGGTGCCGTGCCGTCCGTACTGGAATTCTCCGCGGTGGGCGTAAAGATCGCTGGCAGTCGGGTAGAGCACGGTCGAGCCACGAACAATGGGAGGATTGACGAACCCTTTTTGGGACGCCGTGTCTCGACCGGAAACGACCAGTCTGGTTTCCGCTCGAAGCGAATCCGTGGGTTTGTCGCCCTTCGACAAGGTCATATCTTCCCGCTGCTGAACCAGGCATTTTGCGCTTTCCGGATGGCCGTTCCGGAGTGGTCGGGTAGTAACAGGAAGGGAAAGACCCCCGTCAACCCCCACGTGTCGCGGAGCTGTACGTCAAATTTAAAACCCCACTAGCAACATATATTTGCTAGTGGCTCCTTGATTCCAACCTTCGCAAGGCGGATCGCGGAACGGATGCGGACGCTAGAGTCCACCGCTAGTCGTTCCGTGATGGAATTCAATCACTGCCGACCGAGGGTGGAGAGCCGCTGCGAGTTTCCATCTGCTCTCATCGGTTGATCGACGCAGTCCGTCTTTGGCCCGATTCTGGTGGGAGAAACGAATCGATTGGCCGCACTCAACCGAGCGACTAAACGGCACGAACTGACATTCCATTGACGTTCTTGAAAGGCATTGCCATGAAATGCATACTTGCTGCCATTTTCACCATCGCCGCTGGTATTTCATTACAATCGGCATCCGCACAGGAATCCGCGAAGGCGAAGACCACGCTCGAGGTAGTCAAGGAACGAGGCGTGCTGTCGTGTGGCGTGACTCAGGGGTTGCCAGGGTTCTCCACCCCTGACGACAAAGGAAACTGGACCGGTCTTGACGTGGACATCTGCCGCGCAATCGCGGCAGTCGTGCTCAACGATCCGAGCAAGGTCAAGTTCGTCCCACTATCCGCCAAAGACCGGTTTATCGCTCTACAGTGGGGCGACATAGATGTGCTGTCGCGCGATACGTCATGGACGCTCTCACGCGATACCTCGCTTGGAGGAAATTTCACCGGCGTGACTTACTACGACGGGCAGGGCTTTCTGGTCAGGAAATCTCTCAAGGTTAATTCGGCGCTAGAATTGAATAGCGCATCCGTCTGCGTTCAGACCGGCACCACGAGCGAACAGAATCTCGCCGATTACTTCAAAAGCAATAAGATGAAATACGAGGTTATCGCGTTCAGCACGGCCGACGAAACCATAAAGGCCTACGAAACCGGTCGATGCGATGTGTTTACGTCGGATATTTCACAGCTCTATGCCCAGAGGCTGAAACTCCTTAATCCCGCCGATCATGCGGTTCTGCCGGAGGTGATCTCGAAGGAGCCGCTCGGGCCGATGGTGCGTCAAGGCGATGATCAGTGGTTCGATCTCGTGAAGTGGACGCTGTTTGCGATGATCAACGCGGAAGAGCTCGGTATCACGCAGAAGAATGTTGGCGAGATGGCAAAATCGGAGAATCCGGAACTCAAGCGCATTTTCGGGACCGACGGCAATTTCGGCGAGCAGCTCGGCGTAACCAAAGATTGGGTCTCGCGCATTATCAAGGCCGTCGGCAACTATGGCGAAGCGTTTGATCGTAACGTCGGCGCCGGATCCCCGCTTGGCATCACACGAGGACTCAATAGGCTCTGGACGCAGGGCGGCATTCAGTACGCGCCACCGATCCGCTAGCGTCAGCGTCAGGAATGGCCGTCGCCCCCCGGAAACCGCCGCTGCAATTTTTTCTCAGGCTACGACGTGCGCTTGGCGGACGAGCCGGTTGGGGTGCGCTTGCATTGCAGGCTCTATTCGTTGCCGTCCTTATGTGGATCGGCTATGAGATCGTGGCCAACGCAAAAGCAAATCTGGAAGCGCAGAATGTCGCATCCGGGCTTGGCTTCATGTCGAATACCGCGGGATTCGGCGTTAGCCAGACCCTGATCCCATACTCCGAGACCGACAGTTATACGCGCGTTTTTCTTGTCGGCCTTGTGAATTCGCTCGTGGTCGCCGCAGTCGGCATTTTCTTCGCAACGATTATCGGCTTCATGGTGGCGCTCGGCCGGTTGTCGCCGAACTGGTTGATATCCCGCATTTCCGGCGGCTATGTCGAACTGGTTCGAAACCTGCCCTTACTGTTTCAGATTCTGTTCTGGTATCTCGCGGTGCTGAGGACGCTTCCCAGTCCAAAGCAAAGCATTTCGGTCATCAACGGCATCTTCCTCAGCAATCGTGGTCTTGTGGTTCCCAAGCCTGTCGGGCAGGAGGGGCTAATCGCGTTTGCCGTCGCAGTGGTGGTTGCGATCATCGGCGGCATGCTGCTGCGAAGCCATTCCCGTCGCAAGTTGTTTCGGAGCGGGCGAGCTTTGGTCGTATGGCCATACGCCCTTGGTCTGCTGCTCGGTCTTCCCGCCGCCGCGATGGTCGTTTTCGGTACTCCCTTCACATTCGAAATGCCGACTCTCCAGGGATTCAATTTCTCTGGCGGCGCGCGCCTGATCCCGGAGTTTGTCGCGCTAGCGGTTGCGCTCTCGACATATACGGCCGCCTTCATCGCGGAAGTCGTGCGCGCCGGGATTCTTTCGGTGCATAGGGGACAGATGGAAGCAGGCGCCGCGCTCGGGCTTTCGCGCAGATCGACGCTGCGATTAATCGTGGTCCCGCAAGCCATGAGGGTCATTCTGCCGCCACTGACTAATCAGTACCTCAACCTCACCAAAAATTCCTCGTTGGCTGTCGCCATCGGCTATCCGGAACTGTTCTCAGTGTTCGCCGGAACAACGCTCAGCCAGACCGGACAAGCCATCGAGATCCTCGCGATCACGATGGGCGTGTATCTGTTGATTTCGCTGGTGAGCAGCGGGATCATGAGCGTCTACTCCAGGCGCGTTGCACGGAGCGGGGGTGCATGAGCGTTCGGCCCGCACCATCGTTCGTACGCGCCGCTCTCGTTCCGGAACGACACGCACCCATCAGGACTACGAGCCTAGCCCGCGTTCTCTGGATCCGTCTGTTCAGCTCCCCGAGCAACGCGCTACTTACGTTAGCTGGAGCTGCGCTGCTATGGCTTTTCCTTGTTCCAGCAGTTCGGTTTTTCTTCATTGATGCGGTCTGGGAAGGTCAGAATCGAACGTCTTGTCTGGTTACCGATGCAAGTCAATCAATCGGGGCGTGCTGGCCGTTCGTCCACGCGAAGATCACCCAATTCATTTACGGCTTTTATCCAGAACCCGAACGATGGCGGGTAAATCTGACGTTTCTGCTGGCGGCCATCTTGTTGCTGCCGCTTCTCATTCCTCGGTTGCCGGCCAAACGTCTCAATGCCAGCCTGTTCTTCATCGCTTTCCCGGTCGCAGCTTTTTTTCTTCTCCACGGTGGAGGCATCACGGGATTTGGCGTGAGCTGGACCGCGGGGATTCTGTCCAGCTTGGCTGATAGCGTTGGTAATGCCGGGCGGCAGCTCGCCGCGTCAGGGGAAGTAGGCGAATTCGGTTCGATCTTGCGACTGTTGGGAAATACCGTTGCATCGATTGGCGATGCACTGAACTGGCTGGTGTCACCGCTGATCTCGCTCCGGGATTGGCTGCAGAGCTCTGATCAGCCGGTCTGGTACGATTTCGGTTGCACTGCTGCGATCGTTTCGCTGCTGCTCTTCCTTTTGAGCGGCGGCCTCCGTGCAGGCTCGGGAGCGTTACTCGCGAGCCTGACAACATTTGTCGGCATTGGCCTGGTTATCGCGGCAATGCGTCTCGATCGCGGCGGACTTCCGGTCGTCGATACCCGTCTCTGGGGTGGCCTGTTGGTAACGCTGGTGGTGTCGGTGACAGGCATCGTATCGTCGATACCTATCGGAATTGCACTGGCTCTAGGACGGCGTTCGACCCTTCCGCTGATCCGGATGTTCTCAATCGCTTTCATCGAATTCTGGCGCGGCGTTCCCCTGATCACCGTATTGTTTTTTGCGACCTACATGCTGCCGCTCTTCCTTCCCGGAAACTTCACCGTCGATGGGCTGGTTCGAGTCCTAATCGGCATAGCGCTGTTCGCCGGGGCGTATAATGCCGAGGTTATTCGCGGCGGTCTCGCGGCGATCCCGAACGGACAGGCAGAAGCCGCCCATGCGCTTGGACTATCCTATTGGAAGACCACCGGGCTGATCGTAATGCCGCAGGCGGTGCGGCACGTCATTCCAGGATTGGTCAACAGCTTTATCGCGTTGTTCAAGGATACCTCGCTGGTCTCGATCGTCGCATTGTTCGATCTGCTCGGGAGCTTGCGAGCTTCGTTTGCAGATCCCGCGTGGGCGACGCCAACCACGCTGTTCACCGGGTTCGCGTTCACCGGACTCATCTACTTCGCATTCTGCTTCAGCATGTCGCGATATTCCCTATTCGTGGAGCATCGACTGAACGCGCATCGACGAACCTAAGCTTTGGAAATATCAATGACAGATGCGAACGCCATCGTTTCCATCATCGGTCTCAACAAGTGGTTCGGCAGTTTCCACGTGCTGCGGGACATCGATCTCGACGTGGCCCGTGGCGAACGCATCGTCATTTGCGGGCCGTCAGGCTCCGGAAAGTCGACGCTGATCCGCTGCATCAACGCTCTTGAGGAGTTTCAGGAGGGTCGTGTCGTCGTCGATGGAATTGAGCTGGGCCCCAATTTGCGGCACGTCGACGAGGTGCGGCGCGAAGTCGGAATGGTCTTCCAGAGTTTCAATCTGTTTCCGCACCTCACAGTGCTCGAAAACTGCACGCTCGCTCCCATCTGGGTCCGCAATACTCCGAAGAAAGATGCCGAGGCTGCGGCAATGAAGTTTCTGGAACGCGTCAAGATACCTGATCAGGCCAATAAATATCCTGGACAGATGTCCGGAGGCCAGCAGCAGCGTGTGGCGATCGCGCGCGCGCTCACGATGAACCCCAAGGTCATGCTGTTCGATGAGCCGACGTCCGCCTTGGATCCCGAAATGGTCAAGGAGGTTCTCGACACGATGGTGGATCTGGCTAGAGAAGGCATGACCATGCTTGTGGTCACGCACGAAATGGGATTCGCCAAAGAAGTAGCTAACCGCGTCGTGTTCATGGATGAGGGACAGATCATCGAGTCCGATACCCCGGCAAGTTTCTTCGCCAACCCGCGACACCCGCGAAGCCAGCTCTTTCTAAGCCAGATTTTGCGATAAATCTGAGGAGAGTGATCTCATCAGCGTGTCGATTGTCGCAAAACCCCTGACGACGGACACTCGAACTGCCGTGCTCATGAGTGTTAGACAAGATTATGAATTCCTAACCGTTGCGAGCAAGAGTCTTCGTAGAATGATGCGAGATTGTTAAAGTAGCGATGACATATCGGCTGCGGTCAATGCCCTGCTGTAAGACATGGGGTCCAGTATGCGTACCGCAGTTTTCGTTTTCCTTCTCGCTATCTTGTCAATTTGCTCCAGCCTGCTTCAAGCCGAATCCTCTTCGTTGAGATATCTACCGGGTGAATGGTATCAGATAGCTTCAAACGCCGGAAAATGTGCTGATTGCCGCATTCTGATTGAAAGAAACGGAGAGGATTTCACCGTGAAGGCGAACAATGGATGGTCAGCTATTGTTCGACCAAGTTTTCAAGGTAAGCCGTTCGTGGCGGGGGAAGGAAGTTGGCCCCCAAACTACGGCGGCGTCTATGGAGGAAAAGCGTTCTTCCTCAATCTTGGGATGAAAGAAGACGAACTTCTTATGCTTATGACGGTGCCGGGCCGTAATGGCGAACTCCTCAACGTTAAAGCGATATTCAGAAGACAGACGGCCTCCGGGAAAGAATAGTCGTCTATTCGGATTGTATTGGTCGCACGAACATTCGCTCCCAGCCTAACCCGGTGCGAGGGGAATTTTTACGGTGCTTTGTCTCTCGAGCCATTGCGGCACGGGAAGGCCCTTGGAGCGCATAAAGTCCGGGTTGAAAAGTTTCGATTGGTAACGGTTGCCGGAGTCGCACAGGATCGTCACGACGGTGTGACCGGGTCCCAATTGGCGCGCGAGACGAATCGCGCCGGCGACGTTGACACCAGTCGAGCCGCCAAGGCAAAGCCCCTCATGTTCAAGCAAATCGTAGATGACGGGCACGGCCTCCTCGTCCGGGATGAGGTAAGCTTCGTCAACTTTAGCGTCGGCAATCACCGGCGTCACCCGCCCGAGCCCGATTCCCTCGGTAATCGAACCTCCCGCTGTCGGCTTGGCTACGCCGTTCTTGAACAACTCATACATGGCCGCCCCGCGAGGGTCCGCAACACCGATGACGATATCCTTCTTTTTTTCCCGCAGGAAAGCGCTCACTCCGGCCAGCGTGCCGCCTGTGCCGATCGAACAGATGAAGCCATCGACCTTGCCACCGGTCTGCTCCCAGATTTCGGGGCCCGTTGAAACGTAGTGCGCCTTGGGATTGTCGAGGTTATTCCATTGATCGGCAAACAGGACGCCGTTGGGTTCGGACTTACGCAGTTCGTCAGCGAGTCGCTTTGCGATGTGCTGATAATTATTCGGATTGCTGTAGGGGAGCGCCGGAACTTCGACCAGCTCGGCTCCGCACAGCCGCAGCATATCCTTCTTTTCGCGGCTTTGTGTCTCCGGGATCACGATCATCGTGCGATACCCGCGCGCGCTGGCGACAATGGCAAGACCAATGCCGGTATTGCCGGCCGTGCCCTCGACCACGAGGCCGCCGGGCTTGAGATCGCCGCGCCTTTCAGCTTCCAGGATCATCTGTTTGCCGGCGCGATCCTTGACAGATTGGCCCGGATTCATGAACTCGGCCTTGCCGAGAACGGTGCATCCGGTCGCATTTGAGGCGTGCTTTAACTTGATAAGAGGAGTATTGCCGATCGCTTCTACGACGTCGTTATCGATTCTCATGAGATGCAAAATTCTCATTGGGCTGTTGGAGGATTTCAAGACAACCCTAGTTGAGGGGCGAGGGAGGTACAAGGGAGCGTAGAATCGCATCTCGACAGAGAGACGGTCTCGGACCGAAAAATCCCTGCCGCCAACGGGCGGCCCCTCGCAACGCCGCATGAAATCTTCGTAAGATTGTTGGACACGTATGTAGCCTGAACTTCGAGAAAGGCCCTTAAATCGGGCCTTTTCTGATAAATCAGAGCAGTGACGCCTATGGAACGCATCTAATGTTCTTGGCTGGGCGGGACTGTCCGTCGCCTGTTCGTACAGCTAGAATAAGGACGATCTCAGAGAAAGTATGATTGCCGGTGGCCGCGTCGCTTTATTCCAGAAAAGGTTGGTACTGCGGCGCAGTGATATCATGTCAATACCTGTCGCCGTTTCTGTCTTCCCCCAGGGGGCCGGTGTGACTTTTTCGCCTGCTACGGCCTTTAGCCATCCTCAGAGATGCGCGGTGTGGATTTGGCGTTCCGCTATGCTTCTCCCTGTGTTGGCGGCGGCCGCGTTGTCGGCTGGCTGCATTCTGACGGCGGATATTCCGGATCCGGCGCTGGAGATCCCTAGCGGGTATAAGGCTGCGCAGACGACCAGGGCCGACGCACTGCCGAAGCTCGACTGGTGGCGTGGTTTTCGTTCTCCTGAATTGACCGGCCTGATGGAGGAAGCCCAGACCGTCAATCTCGATATCGCAGCGGCGGCGGCAAGGATCGTCCAGGCCGACGAGCAAGCCCGGATAGCGAGTGCGGCGCTATTACCGAGCGTCAGCATCGGGGGACAGGAATCCTATTTCCGTACGTCGGGGTCGAGCTTAAGCGGCCTGACAAATCGGGGCCGGGAGATCGTAAACTACTCAGGCACGTTGAGCGCCGCCAGCTACGAAATCGATTTCTGGGGCAAAAACCGCGATGCCGCGTTGGCCGCGGTCGAGACGGCCAGCGCCAGCCACTTTGACCGCGATGTGGTCGCGCTGACGACGCTCGCCAGCGTCGCGAATGCCTATTTTCAGGTCCTTGCCTCACAAGACCGGATTCGCGTCGCCGAGCGCAATATCGCCAGCGCCGTGCGTATCCTGGATGCACTCAAACAGCGGCTGAGTGCCGGTACCGGAACCGACCTCGACGTGGCGCAGCAGGAAAGCGTGTTGGCGAATCAGCGCGCGACCGTTCCGCCGCTTCGGCAGACGCTTGCACAGAACATCAACGCGCTCGCAACACTGGTGGCTCGCCCACCGGAAAGCGTGCAGGTCAAGGGCGGTTCGCTCAACCAGATCACCGCGCCACGTGTGACTCCGGGACTGCCGTCCGAATTGTTGACCCAGCGCCCGGACATCCGCCGTCAGGAGGCGCAACTCGCGTCGGCTACCGCGAATGTCGGCAGTGCGCGGGCGCAGTTTTTTCCGAGCATTCAGTTGACCGCGCAGGGCGGCTACCAGAGCCCGGCGCTTGTCGCGTTGTTCCAGCCCCAGGCGGCATTTTTCAACCTCGCCGGCGGATTGACGCAGCCGATCTTCGACGGCGGCAGAATCCTCGGCAATTTCGAAACCACGAGGGCAAAACAGGACGAGCTGCTTCAGACTTACCGCAAGACGGTGGTTTCGGCGTTCGCCGATGTCGACACTGCGCTGACTGCTGTGCGTCAGACCACCGAAAGACTGCGCCTGCAGCGGGAGGTCGTGGCAGCTTCGCGCAGGGCGTTTGAGCTCTCCGAGCAGCAGCTTCAGGCTGGCACCGCCGATATCATCATCGTGCTGAACACGCAGTTGACAATGTTTCAGGCGGCAGACGTCCTATCGCAAGCGCAGCTTGCGCGGTTACAGGCAATCGTGAGCCTTTATCAAGCCCTGGGCGGCGGTTGGGAGCCGAGGATCGAAAGGGCTGGCAATGCTCTTTAAACCGGGTCTCGACGAAACCGCGAAAGCAGCCGGCGAAAGGATACCTGGCCAGGCGGCGGCCGGCGGCCGGCGGCGGCCGGTGTGGATCGTCATTACGCTTCTGATCCTCGGAGGACTCGCCTATCTTGGCTGGATCGCGTTTGAGCAAACGAAGCGTGATGAAGGTCGAGAACATTCCGATCGTGCAATTCCCGTACTGGCTGCAACGCCGCGGATCCAGGACGTGCCGGTCTACCTCGACGGCGTCGGAACGGTGCGGGCTCTGAACACCGTTACTGTACGCTCACAGGTCAACGGCAAGCTGATCGCCGTCAATTTTACCGAAGGCCAGGATGTTCAGAAGGGCGATGTGCTGGGCGAAATCGATCCCGTGATCTACCAGGCCCAGTACGATCAGACAGTCGCGAAGAAGGCCCAGGACGAAGCGCAACTTGCCAATATGCTCCTCGATCTGAAACGCTACCAGCAGCTGGCCGTCTCCAATGCCGGTTCGAAGCAGCAGGCAGATACCCAGAAGGCGGTCGTTGCTCAGCAGGAGGCGCTGGTCAAGGCCGATCAGGCCGCGATCGACAACGCGGGAGCGATGCTCGGCTTCACCAAGATCGTCGCGCCGATTTCCGGTCGCGTCGGCTTGCGCCAGGTCGATCGTGGCAACATCATCAACACCACGGATACGACCGGACTCGTCGTTATTACGCAGCTTCAGCCTATCTCCGTCCAGTTTAGCCTTCCGCAACAGCAAATTACACGGGTGAATGCAGCAGCAGCCAAGGGTGCCATCGAAGTCGATGTATTCGGAAACGACGGCACAACAGTAGCCGACACGGGTGAGCTGATCGGTATTGATAATCAGGTCGATCCGACGACCGGCACGTTGAGGCTGAGAGCCAAATTTCCAAATGAGCATTTTCAGCTCTGGCCAGGCCAATTCGTAAACGTGCGGATCAAGGTTGAAACGCTATTACAGGCGACGGTGATACCGACGTCGGCGGTGCAGCGCGGTCCGCTCGGAACCTTCAGCTACGTGATCGGAGACGACGACATCGTAACGGCCAAACCAGTGACGGTGCAGCAGCAGGACGAAAAGGACGCTGTGATCGCCAAGGGAGTTGGTCCTACTGATCGCGTGGTCACGGCTGGATTTACCAATCTCTCCGACGGAGCAAAGGTGACGATCAGTCAGAACGATCAGGCGCCGACGGCCGATCTCGCGCCACAGAAGCGGCACGATGAGCACGGCGCTCGCCGAGGCGGCGACAACAGTGAGCGTCGCGGCAAGCGGAGTTCTGGCGGCGGATCGAAGGCTCGGCCATGATTCCGGAGGCACGGCACTGAGAAGCGAACCCACGGCAGTGCGCTGCCAGACGAGTTGATTTAGACATGGGTGTCTCGGAACCGTTTATTCGTCGTCCGATTGCAACCTCCTTGCTCGGGATCGCGCTGATGATCGGAGGCGCGCTCGGCTATTGGGCGTTGCCGGTCTCTGCGCTGCCGCAAGTCGATTTCCCGTCAGTGCAGGTGAGGACTCAGCTCCCAGGCGCCAGTCCCGATGTGGTCGCGTCATTACTGACAGCGCCGCTGGAACGTCAACTCGGGCAGATCCCGTCGCTGTCGTCGATGACATCGACAAGCTCGTTCGGGCTCAGTCAGATTTCCTTACAGTTCAACCTGAATCGGGACATCGACGGCGCGACACAGGACGTGCAGGCGGCCATCAACGCTGCCGCGGGAGTACTGCCGAAAAACCTGCCGTACCCGCCCGTTTATGCCAAGGTGAATCCTGCCGATGCGCCGGTGATAACGCTCGCCCTGACGTCCGACACGGTCTCGCTGCGTACCTTGAGCGATATTGGGGACACCATCCTGAGCCAGCGCCTCAGTCAGATTTCAGGCGTTGGCCGCGTTTCCGTGCTTGGAGGCTTGAAGCCTGCGGTGCGCGTCCAGGCCGATCTCTCGCGGCTGGCCGCCTACGGCATTTCAATGGAGGATTTGCGGACCGCGATCGCCAACGCCAACGTTTCTGGCCCCAAGGGGGCGCTGGACGGCGCACAGCAAGCTTATACGATCGCAGCGAACGACCAGATCACAACGGCCGACGCGTACAGGCCGATCATTATCGCCTATCGCAACGGCTCTCCGGTCACGATTGGCGATGTCGCCCGGATCGTCGACGGACTGGAGAACGAGCGCACCGGCGGCTGGTATAACGGAACGCCGGCGGTCATCATCGATATCCAGCGCCAGCCCGGCGCCAATGTTATCGAGGTCGTCCGCCAGATCCGGGAGGAGATTCCGAAGGTCCAGAAAGCAATTCCGGCCGGTGTCAAACTGACCGTCGTCAGCGACCGGACCGTGACAATCCGCGCATCGGTCCACGACGTGCAGTTCACGCTCATTCTCAGCATCGTCCTCGTTACGCTTGTCGTGCTGCTTTTCTTGCGCTCGCTCCGGGCGACGTTGATTGCGGGCGTGGCGCTGCCGTTGTCGCTGATTACCAGTTTCGGCATCATGTATTTCGCCGGATTCAGCCTCGACAACCTGTCGCTGATGGCGCTGACGATCGGCACCGGATTCGTGGTCGACGACGCCATCGTGATGATCGAAAACATCGTCCGACACATCGAGAACGGCGAGAGCGTCATGGAGGCCTCGCTCCGGGGCGCGAGTGAGATTGCCTTCACGGTGATTTCGCTGACGGTTTCGCTAATCGCGGTGTTTATCCCGCTTTTGTTCATGTCCGGGCTGGTCGGAAGAATGTTCCGCGAGTTCGCTCTGACACTGACAATCGCGGTCGTCACGTCCGCCGTGGTGTCGCTTACTCTGACGCCGATGATGTGCTCCCGGCTGCTAAAACACTCGGAGGAAGGAGCTCCGATTCCGGGGTTGGCGGCGGTCAACCGCAGTATTGATCGGCTTGTCGCATTCTATCATTGGACGTTGTTATGGGTCCTTCAGCATCAGCGGGCAACGCTACTCGTTGTTTTTGCGACGGTCGTCGCAACAATGTTGCTCTATGTCGTCGCGCCAAAGGGATTCCTGCCTCTGCAAGATACGGCGTCGATAACCGCCGTAACTGAGGCGGGTCCAGACGTATCCTTTGCCGAAATGGGAAAGCGTCAAGCCGAGGTAGCAGGCATCCTCGAGGAGGACCCGGACGTCGTGGGCGTTGTATCCGTCATCGGTGCCGGTTCGGTGAATCCGACCACGAATGTCGGCCGTCTGGTGATGACGGTGAAGCCACGGAGTGACCGCCGTGACGACGTCGCTGCAATTATCACGCGTTTGAAGACGCGCGTAGCTTCGATCCCTGGTATGGCGGTTTACTTTCAACCGGTGCAGGATATTCAGATCAGCACGCGGACCAGCCGCTCGCTTTATCAATACACCCTGACGGGAACGGACGCAGCCCACGTTTCGGAGTGGACCCAAAAACTGGTCAAGGAACTTCGTCGCGATCCACTATTTCGGGACGTATCGTCGGAAGCGCAAGACGCAGGTCTTCGAGCCGCGCTGAACATCGATCGCGAACGCGCCGGTCAACTCGGTGTTAGCCTTCAAGCTGTTAACGACACTTTGAACGATGCCTTTGCTCAGCGGCAGATATCGACCGTTTATGGACAGGCCAACCAGTATCGTGTCGTGTTGGAAGCCTTGCCGCAGTATCAGAACGACCCCTCAATCCTTTCCAAGCTTTTTCTGCCGGGTGTTGCCGGCGCTCAGGTCCCGCTATCTGCAGTTGCGACGCTGACCAGGACGACGGCGCCACTGGCAATCTCTCATCAGGCGCAATTCCCCGCATTCTCGCTCAGCTTCAATCTCGCCCCGGGCGAAGCGCTGGGCGACGCCATAGACCGGGTCAAGATCATCGAAACCCGCATCGGCATGCCCTCTAGTATCGTCGGCATATTTTCGGGCGATGCGGCGGAATTCTCGAAAGCGCTTGCCGGTCAGCCTTGGCTGATCTTGGCCGCACTGGTCACGATCTACATCGTGCTGGGCGTATTATACGAAAGCTATGTTCATCCCATTACAATCCTCTCAACACTGCCTTCGGCGGGTATCGGCGCCATTCTCGCCTTGATGCTATTCGGACAGGATCTGTCGGTTATCGGTCTGATCGGCATCATTCTTCTAATGGGTATCGTGAAGAAGAATGCAATCATGATGATCGACTTCGCGCTCGAGGCGGAACGCCGTCAAGGCATGTCTTCGACCGATGCCATCGTGCAGGCGTGTCTGCTCCGGTTCAGACCAATCATGATGACGACGCTGGCAGCGCTGTTCGGCGCGTTGCCGCTGGCGATTGAAAGCGGCACCGGCTCGGAGTTGCGGTTTCCTCTGGGCATCTCGATCATCGGCGGCTTGCTGCTCAGTCAGTTACTCACGCTTTACACCACGCCGGTAATCTATCTGGGGCTTGATCGGCTAAACAAGCGAATCGAGCAAGCCGTTCCTACCGGCGGTCCGAAGTCGCCGCCAGGTGCGACCGAGGACATAAGATAATGGCCTCGATCTCCGAGCCGTTCATTCGAAGACCGGTCGGTACCACGCTGCTCGCCATTGGCCTGTTTCTTCTTGGAGTCGTCGCTTACGCCGTCCTTCCGGTAGCTTCGGTTCCCAATGTCGATTTCCCGATGATCAGAGTGTCGGCGAACCGGCCGGGCGCGTCGCCGTCGGTGATGGCTGCTACCGTTGCCGCGCCGCTGGAGCGCCGCCTGGGTGAGATCGCCGGCCTCGAGCAGATCACATCCACCAGCGCATTGGGCGCCACGAGCATTCAATTACAGTTTGCCATTGGGCGCGACATCGATCACGCGGCACGCGACGTGCAAGCGGCGATCAACGCATCGCTCGCCGATCTGCCGACAGATCTGCCGACATTGCCGAAATTCCGCAAGGCCAACCTTTCTGCGTCACCCGTCTTCGTTCTGGCGCTGACATCAAAGACCATGTCGACCAGCGCCCTCTATGACGTAGCTGATACCGTTATTGTTCAGCGCGTTTCGCAGGTTCCGGGGGTGGGTGAGGTTTCCGTGAGTGGAGCTGATCAGCCGGCTGTGCGGATCGCTCTCAATCCGGTCGCGCTCTCAAACGCAGGCATCTCGACCGATGATGTCCGGACCGCGATCGTGAACGCCAATCCACTTGGCCCAGTCGGAATTTTCAATGGCGACCGCCAGAGCGAGACGCTGTCGACTAACCGGCAGATGCGGACGGCAGCCGAATTTCGCGGCATCATCATAAAGAATTCAGGATGGAATTTCGTTCGGCTCTCGGACGTGGCCGATGTCAAGGATGCCACGCGAAACAGCCGCTCGATCGCTTGGTTCAACAAGCAGCCCGCGGTGTTAATCCAGGTCACCAAGCAGGGCGACGCCAATGTCATCGACACTGTCGACCGGGTGAGGGCGCTGCTCCCCGAACTCAAGAAATGGATTCCTGGCGGTGTCGACGTATCCATCATCGTTGATCGCACCGGCACGATCCGGGCAAGCGTTGAGGACATGGAATGGACGCTGTTGGCCACCGCCTTTCTGGTGATGGTGGTAGTATTTACGTTCCTTCGACGCCTTACGCCAACTGTTGCGGCCGGCATATCAGTTCCGTTGGCGCTGGCTGGTACATGCGTCGGGATGTGGCTGGCAGGTTTCTCCATCGACAACCTGTCCCTGATGGCGCTGGCCATCTCGGTCGGCTTCGTGGTCGATGATGCCATCGTCATGATCGAGAACATGTACCGCAATCTCGAGCAGGGTTTGCCGCCTTACCGGGCGGCGGTCGAAGGAGCAAAGCAAATCGGCTTTACCGTGTTCTCAATCAGCCTGTCGTTGATCGCCGCATTCGTGCCATTGATCTTTATGGATGGCGTTGCTGGCCGGCTGTTGCGGGAGTTCTCGCTCACACTCACATTCGCGATCGTTGTGTCAACGATCGTGTCGTTGACGGTGACGCCGATGATCTGCGCTCACTACATCAAAGGCACCACGTCCACGAATGCGACCCGGTTCGACCGGCTGGTTGAAGGCCTGCTTTCGCGAATCGTGGCGTTTTATACGCGCACGCTGCGCGTTGTGCTCCGCTTTCCTGCCCTGACGTTGCTGGTGTTTTTTGCGACTATCGCCCTGACGGTGACTCTCTATATCAAGACACCGAAGGGTTATTTTCCGATCGACGACAGCGGCTTCATAATTGGTATCACCCACGCGTCAGCCGACGTTTCCTTTCAGTCCATGCTCGGTCTTCAACAGCGCGCTATGGATATCGTCATGGCAGATCCTGCCGTACAGGGAATCGGCTCTTCCATCGGCGGCGGCCAGCTCGGAGGCTCAAATCGAGGATTCATGTACATCATCCTGAAGCCGCCCGCCGAACGGGGGAAGTTAACGACCCCGCAGGTGATCAACCGGATGCGCCGAAATCTTAGCAACCTATCAGGCATCAGGCTGCTCATGTTCGCCGCCCAGGACATCCGCAGCGGAGGACGCCAGAGCGATTCAAACTACCAATACACGCTCTACAGTACTGACCTCGAGTTGTTGCAGAAGTGGGCACCCCTTGTCACCAAGCGCATGCAAACGGTCGAGGGAATTACTGACGTGTCAAGCGACCGCGAGGCAGGTGGTCTGCAACTGACCGTGTCCATCGACCGGAAAAAGGCATCCAGCCTTGGAGTCAGGGTTCAGGATATCGACAACGCACTCAACAACGCGTTCTCGCAGCGGCAGATTTCGATAGTTTATACCCAGCGCAATCAATACCAGGTCATCTTGGAAATTGATCCACAGCTTCAGGAAGACCCATCCAACCTCGATCGCATCTTTGTTGCGGGAGCCAACGGAGTTCAGGTGCCGCTGTCTGCCGTCGCTCACTATCAGCGTGATCTGTCGCCGCTCGCTGTTGTTCATTCACAGTCGTTTCCGTCGATGACGGTGTCCTTCGACACGTTACCGGGCGTGGAACTTCAGGACGCTACCGCCAATATTCAACGCGCTGTCGATGAGTTGCACATGCCCGAGGGTATTCGCGGAAACTTCGAGGGCAACGCGGCCGATTTCCGCAAAACGTCGGGACGGCAGCCACTACTGATTCTCGGTGCGCTTGCCGCAGTGTATATTGTGCTCGGGGTTCTCTACGAGAGCCTCGCTCATCCGCTCACAATCATCTCGACCCTGCCATCCGCTGGACTCGGAGCACTTCTGGCCTTGCAGATCACCAACACGCCACTGACGATCATTGCATTTGTCGGCATCATTCTCCTCATCGGCATCGTCAAGAAAAATGGCATCATGATTGTCGATTTCGCGCTGGATGCTGAGCGCCAACGCGGATTATCATCCGCGGACGCAATCTTCGAGGCTTGTAGCGTACGCTTTCGGCCAATCATCATGACCACCATGGCCGCGCTTTTCGCTGCGATACCGCTGGTGCTCGCGGTCGGTCCCGGCACGGAGCTACGACGACCGCTCGGAATCACCATCATCGGTGGGCTTCTCGTTTCACAAATTTTGACCCTCTATACGACTCCGGTCATCTACCTTCTGATCGACCGGTTGCGACGACGAGGCGAGGCCGTACCCGCTGCGGCGCCGGCCGAATAGAGAAGCGATCGTTGTTGCGGGCTGGATCGGCGCGGCGTATAGCGAGCAATGTCCAGCACCCCCGAGAGCTCCACTGCAGGACGTGACGCGCTCCCGCAATGCCAGCGCTGTCACAAATTGGCAGTGTTATGCGTTTGCGACAGCATTAAGCCGATCAAAATCCGGACTTCGCTGCTTCTTCTGCAGCATCCACAGGAGCAAGATAAGGCGCTCGGAACTGCTCGGCTAACCGCGCTACATTTCCAGGACGCCGTGTTGAAGATCGGTCTGTCCTGGCCCAGTCTGTCCAGGGCGTTGGGCCGACCGGTGCATGACCTATCGCGCTGGGCGGTGCTTTACCTTGGCTCGGTCAGGGTCGATCGTTCCAATACCGACCGTGCCATCGTCGCCATCAATCGCAACGGCCAGATGGAGACCGATCAACGCGCGGCTCTTGCGGATATTGAGGGCGTCGTGCTGCTCGATGGTACTTGGAGCCAGGCCAAGGCGCTGTGGTGGCGCAACCCGTGGATGTTGAAGTGCCAGCGCGTTGTTCTTGCACCCGGTTGGACCTCTCGCTACGGCAAACTGCGCAGGGAGCCGCGCCGCGACGGACTCGCCACGATCGAGGCCGCGGCGATAATGCTCGCTAACCTCGAAGGTCGGCCTGACATCGAGACGACATTGCTTGCCAGCTTCGACGGGATGTTGACAAGATATCAGGAGGTGCAGGGTAGGATGCCCGAACTTGCTCCCGGACCAAAACGCCGCTGGAATCGGCGCCAGCGCGTCTGACCCGTCGTCTGGCGCCAGAACCATCAAACCATAGAAGCTCGCGGACTGCAGAGAGCAGGTTGCCTAAGCAGAGGATGCTCTATATTGATCCGGATTCGAGGGGCCACGTGGCGGAGTGGTTACGCAACGGTCTGCAAAACCGTGTACACCGGTTCAATTCCGGTCGTGGCCTCCAATCATTTCAATAACTTACAGCAATGCTCCGGCATTACTGCCACCGAATTGCCACCGAGAAGGTAGCAAATTCGTTCCTATTCCGTGCTGCGAACCTTTGCGAATGTCGCGTCCATGATCTCAGCGGCGCGCGTGTCCGTGTTGGAAAACATGTGGCTGTAGACGTTTAATGTGATCGCCGGGGAAGCGTGACCAATCCGGCGGCTAATTGTTAGGACGTCGAGGCCGGAGGCGATCAATTGCGAAACGTGGGTATGCCTCAAGCCGTGTAGGGTGCAGTCGATTTTGAGCGTATCAATAGCGCTGGCAAAATCCTGACTTAACCGGCTCGCCATCCCAGCGGGCGAACACTAGCGAATCGCCCGGCGCCCTGCCGACCCCTATGGATAACCGTCGTTCGTCCTGGCGCGCCCGGTGACTCTTCAGTTCCGCAGCAAGCCAGCGCGAAATCGAGATATTTCGGCGACCCAGCTTCGTCTTGGGCGATTTGAACCGAAGGCTGCCTTTGGTCTGCTCTAGGGACCGTTCGATCCGAACCGTATTTTTCTGAAGGTCGACATCCTTCCAACGGAGGGCGAGGGCTTCCCCGCGGCGCGCGCCTGTTCCCAGCAAAAACGAAACAATAGGGCGGAGGGTTCTGCCTTGAAGGTGGCGCAAGAGCTCGCCGATCTGCTCTTCGGTCAGGATCTGGATTTCCTTATCGGGCACAGGCGGCGGCCCGACACGCGAAGCCACGTTTTGTGAAACCAGCCCCCAGGTCACGGCGTGACCGAGCGCGCGATGCATGGACCCGATGAACGTGCCCGACTGATCTTGCTGACAGCGCCCGGCCGCCTTTACCTCCTGATCGAAGGAGGGTGGAGTAAAGCTCGTTAAGGTGCACGGCTTGCAATTTCTGCAATCGTAGCGCGCCAAGGTGCGGCTTTACATATAGCTTGAGCAGTTGCCTGTATCGCTCGAGGGTCTTCAGTCCGACATTCGCTGTGGCCCAATCCCGCTCCCATCTTTCGATAAAGTCGCTGACCGTGGCGCGGGACGGATCAATCCCATCTCCGGCGGCATTTTGCGCGATCAGCCGAGCGAGCTCAATTTCAGCATCCCGCTTAGTGCCCTTGAAGCTGACGTAGCGGGTTTTGCGAATTCCTCCGCTATCGGTCCCGACGTCGTATTTCAATTCTCATGATCGCGCGCCCCGGCGCCTAACGTGTCCGGTCATTCTTGTCCTCAAATTTGATTTTGAGCTCACCTGATTGAATAAGGCCGGTAGCAACGCGACCTTGAAGTGACAGTAAGACAAGCTCTTTTTCTTCTGCTGCCGGCTTGGGAAGTCCGTCAATCAGTGCTGCCGTCAAAGCTATCAAGGCGGAACGATAGCAGTCTTGGTCGCGTAACCAATCCCGCGGGGTCCAATCGGAATGGCCATTCGCTATCGCCGTCCGTTGTCCGGTGAACGAGAATGTTGACGCCATCCAGGTCGCCACCCGCTGCATTTCAGCATCACCCAGCGCATCTTCATTCTTGAACGATTCTGTGAGCCGCCGTGCCGTCTCTTCAGCAACGGTTCGACCGGCCGTAGCTGCAGCGGCAGTTAACTGGTCATAGATCTGTTGGTCGAGGCGCAGGGCCAATACCGGACGTCGGCCTTCCGGCCTTCCGACCTTGCCCTTCTTCGCTTTCGCCTTCTTCACACCACGTACTCCAATGTCGTCCACAGGGTTAATTTATATCGACATTTATTCTTGACGCAAGGGGATCGCGGGAATCACGGAAGACCTTGCGGCGGCTGTTGGATATGCGACGCAGCTTTATTCAGCGCTGAAACAGGTTCCGGATTGGTTCGCAAACCGCATCGGCAACGCGTCCATCTGGGACTCGATCACCAAGGCGACCACGACCCCAGAATCGCGCGCCGCCTCAGAGGCATCGCTGGGCATTTCAAGCGACCCGGCAGCGATCGGTATGATTGCGGCAAACGCCAAGCTGCGGCTCGCGCTACAGAACCACGCCAACATTGCGAAGGGGATGCGCGAGGCAACCGACATACAGTCGATTGTTCGCGGTGACACGTCTAAGAATCCCGCTGACGACAAGGCGGCGGAAAAGAACGAGTTCGACAGGGCAACCGAGGCTATCGCTAAGCATACATCCCGACTGCAGGCGGACGCCGCCGCTGTCGGCCTTGGCGCGTCCGCGCTCGAAGAATATCGAGCGAAGGCCGAACTGCTTACCGCTGCGCAGCAGGCCGGCATACCTGTGACGCAAGCCACGATCGACAAGATCAATGAGCTCGCTCAAAAAGCCGGTCAGGCTAGCGAGGCGCTGGCGAGGGCTCGCGTCAACAGTGGCATTGAGTTCGGAAGAAACACGGTATTGCTGTCGCAGGAGAATGTCGCGATCGCGCAGCAACTGCGCGGAGTGTATGGCGACGATGTCCCGCGCGCGCTGGCCTCGAGTGAAGCCGCGGCTTTGCGCTTCAACGGCGCCATGCGTGACGTCGCATCTTCGCTGCAGGGCGGCGTCGTATCTGGACTTGCGGATATCTTTGACGGCACGAAAAGCGTGAGCCATGGCTTTGCCGATCTCGCCAAAACAGCGGCCCGCGCGATCGAAGAGATGGTCATCAAGATGACCATCGTTGCCCCACTGATGCGCGGCCTGCAAAGCGGTCTCGGCGGCCTGTTCGGCTTCGCCGATGGCGGTGCCGTGGGATCGATCCAGGTGGGCAGTCAGTCGTTTCCGAAGTTTGCGGGCGGCGGCGTCGTAACCGGCTCCGGCGGGCTGCGCTCTGACAGTATCCTAGCGCGACTCTCGCCCGGTGAGTTCGTTATGAATGCCGAAGCAACGTCGAAGTACGGAAAACTGCTTGCCGCACTGAACAGTGGCCGTATCCCAGGCTTCGCAAACGGAGGATTGGTCATGTCGCCCGGTGGTGAATGTGCAGGTCCCGAATGTGTCGGGTTGCCGGCATGAGCGTTGTCGTGATGGCGAAGGGAACAGACGGCATCGCCGTTGCTTCGGACGGCATCACCTATGACGACAAGGGTATCGTCCGCGGGATCACGTCCAAGATCGAACCCCTGATCCATCTGAATTGCCTCATTGCCCAGGTCGGCGCCGGCGGTCTGTCGCTCGCGCTTCGGCAAGTCATGGGTCACAAGTACCGGTCTTTCGACGAGATGCTGCTCGGCATTGCCGACGACCTTCGTTTCGCGACCGATTGCATGGTGCAGTGGACGCTGTTCGGCCGGACGCCGGATTCCACGGTTGCGATCGCTGGTTATTCGGACGATCGGCAAGCGTTCGAGCTATACCGCATTAGCAATTGGAAAAAGAAGGTAGCGGGCAGTTCGGAGGTCGACGAGTTCGCGGCTTATTCGCTGGTTCCTGTTGAAAATTTTTGGACCAACGTGGTTCCACGCGACGAATACGTCGATCGATTTCGTCTTAATGCCGACGAGATGCAGAAGTCGCCATCAATGCTAGCTGCTCGCTGGGTTGCGGCATGCCGACCGGACAGCCGCGGTCCCGACCCGGAAAAGGGGCCACCGGCATTCGGCTGCGGGGGTTTCATTGAACTAGCGTCTCTGACGCACGATGGCTTTTCGAGCCAGATTGTGCATCGTTGGCCTGATGAGGTCGGCAAGCTGATTGATGGAAGTCTCGGTGAGCTAATTCCGGAATGGATGTTACCGGGCGCGGTCGACGAAATCGCTACGTGCTAATACCAAAGCGCCAGACTTCTGCGTTTGCTTCGGAGGGGTGGCCGACAATCCAGGCAGTGAAGTTCGCTTGGGCTGTTCTATCTTATGGATCGTTTACATCGTGATGACCTTAAGGTCGTAACGAAGAAGAGTGATGTTTAGACGATAAGAACCCTTGCAACGGGATGACCCTACGGCAGCGTGCCTGGGTAGGGGAGTCCTGCGCTATAGAAAGCGCCCCGGCAAGGAATTGACAGCTATCGCTTCGCCTTCAACCCGATCTCTACAGGGCGGCGGATGGCTTCAGGGCGGCCGGGGCCCGGTTAAGGCGTTAGCGTGCAAATTAATGATATATCAACCAAGTTGAAGCGACTTTCATATTCTCAATTATGGTGCGTTGAGAGCTCGCACCAATTGGGAGACGCAGATGTCGTGGTATACCCCGGAGTTCCTTGGCACCAAACCTTTTTGGGGCATTGTTGCAGCGGCCGTGGTCGTCTCTGCCGGGGCAGGCGTAGTGTACTCTAGTGGGGGCTCACCAACCGATTTGTTTGGCTCTACCCCCGATTTGAAGCCTGGCGGCGTCCACGGAGCTCCGGGGCCTTTGATGGGGGCGGCCGGGCTACCGCTGCTTGCTGCTTATGGCGTTTATCGAATGGTCCGACGCCGAAAAGGTAGTTAGTCCAGATAGGACGAAGCCCCCGCTCCGGCGGGGTTTTCTATCTGCTGGGGCTACTCACTTCGCCTTCGCCAATCAGCGGCGCGGAAACCACCTCTCGGTTCAGTTTACCTGCCGTCAATGAGCTGTAGGTTTCGTGATCTGCCGTTGCGTTAGCTTTGATTTGTCCCAATGCAGGCGAAAGTAGCATGTGTCGGAGCCAACTCGGCCGCAAGACGATCCGTGCATTCCAACGATGACATCGTTGCCCGATTCGTGCGGCTCGAACCGGTCGATACTTTGAATATTTGTATTTAGACTGCGCACGAATCCCGCATCCTTCGAAACCCAAATTTCATGGATACACCCGGCCGATCCACAGAATGAGTGGCACCCTAGGGTTCCGTAGTCGACTATATAATCCTTGATGCCGTCTCCATTCAGGTCGATCGATTTAATTGCCTCCGGTGTGACTGATTTTAGATCGCAGTCCTGACGAGCATCACCTATCGAGGCCGCAATCACAGATGGCAATTCAATTTTTGCAGATCTAAGCAGCTCGTCTGTCTTGTCATCTGCAGTCCCTTTAGCAGATGAAGTGCATCTGACGTATCGCGTTGGATTGTATTTTCCCTCCTTTATCTCGATCGTATCAGTGTCAACAATCGTCAGAGTGTATCGACGCCGCTTTGGCCCCGGAGCAATTCCGCCCTCGCCGTCGCTATTCCAGCGATCCACAACATCAAACTGCTTGTCCGATAAGCGGCGGATCGAGATATTTGGAGTGATGTCATCGGCATACCCACCAAAGTTGTGACGCTTGGATCCATGAAAGACAATCAGTTCTCCTCCGCCAATGGCGTCACCCGTTACTTTTGCTAACCCCAGCTGTTCGAAGGCCCCGCAAGCTCGCTCCTGAAGATCGGGTGAGGACGGCTGAACAAGCGCCCAACCTCCCGTGATTGGGTAATCGTTTCCTGAATAGGCAGAAGCGATCGACAATGTGAAAACTGTAAAAACAGAAAATATTCGTAGCATCTCGCGGACTCCACGGCTCCCTCGGTTTCTCTCTCTTCGGTAATAAATGAGGGGGTTAGAAACTATACCCTCAACAACGCTTCGGCGGGGTGTTCTATCTCGGGCTGCCAATCGCGCAGTACACTGCTTCCGCCAGCCTATTGTCTTGCATTCGTCCCGGCTTAGGTCTGTAATCGCACTTCAACGTTTTGGGGAAGACTAACGTGGCGATTGGTACTGTGAAGTGGTTCAACGAGCAAAAGGGCTATGGCTTTATTCAGCCTGACGACGGCGGCAAGGACGTTTTCGTCCATATCTCCGCCGTGGAGAAGGCAGGATTCACCGGCCTGGCAGAGGGCGCTAAGGTGTCCTACGAAGTTGTCGCGAACCGCGGCAAAGAGAGCGCGGAGAACCTGCGGATAGGTTAGTGAGCTGAGCCGGATGTACGCTCGCTCGCGATGTGGATGGCCCGGAGTAAGCTTCGGGTCATTTGCTTTTCCGCGTTGCCCTATCCCTTGATGACCTCGAAATAGCAATAGCCCTTAACGGCTATGTCCAACCTTGCGTCGGAATGCACCGTGGAGCTCTCGCGCTCGCTGATCAAGACCCAATCTTTTGCCGGAAACTGGGGAGGCAGCTTAGCGCCAGGTCTGATTGCCAAGCGTACCGAGGGGCGGCTCTTGTTGCGGTAGACGTCAAAAGACTTTTTGGGCGTCGGATCCATCCACCAGAAATATGGGCGGGAGAGGTAACGTCCAACTCGCATCCGTCCTTAACGTTACCCGCTACGCGGCGGCTATTTACTCGCTTCATAGGGCAGAAAGTACACACCCTCGCGAGTGCCCAGGCGCTCCTGTTCCCAAGCCTTACGCTCCTCGTCGGTAGCCGGGATGAATGCAAAGCAACTCTCAGCGCCCACTGTTTCGCCCGCTGCCGTTAGCGCCTCCTGGACCAGGCCATACACTTTTGGGGTCCCGATCAATTCCTGCATACGCTCGTCTTCCGACGATAAGTTTACGGTGCCTAGGCGCACACCATGCTCATCTGCGCTGCCTTCGTTCAGAACGAGGAAGATCGTAGTTAGCTCAGAATCCGTAGGTTCGCTCATCTATCCCTCCTCGCCTTTAACCCGATCTCTACAAGGCGGCGAATGGCTTCGGAACGGCGGGACTAGCTCATTTGTCACGGCCGGTGGCATCATCCTCATCGTCCCACGCGCCTGTAAATCTGAAACTCTGGACGAGGGCCTCTCCTCGATTGCTTTTGACAGCGTCAATTACCACATAGCGATATCTTCCGGCGATCAACATCTGAAGGATGCGCCCGAAGATGTCTGCGGGAAAATGCAGATTCACTCGGTAGTCCTTCCCCCAATGCGAAATTACTCCCACGAATTCTGGTTCGTGCTTCCGTCTGACTTCCACGTCAGAAAGGCGATGATCGGGGAAGAGCGTTACTTCCGCAAAGTCCGGATGCAGGTTTAATGGTCGGAGCAATTTGCCTTTGGCGTTCAAGTGCCGATAGTCCATATACGGACCGTCGCTGAACTTTCCTGGTGGGTCGATGCCGAACATATAATCGAATTCCCAGTCGGTGAATTCGATGACGTGCCGAACGGGCGCCTCTTCTTTCCTGCGTCCGCTACGCTTCTTCGCGATCTTTTTCGCAGATTTTCTCATCGCTCCTGCAGCGTGCGAGGTTGATTTATTTCCCCTTCGCCTTCAGCCCGATCTCTACGAGGCGGCGGATGGCTTCGGAGCGGGTGGATATATCGTGGGCTTCGCGCCACTGATCTATCGCCGACAATTCGGCGTCCTGCCAGCGCATACCAAGTTGCGTTCCCCTGCCCGTGGTCGGAGGACGGCCTCGCTTCTTTTTCGGGGTACCCATAATTGACTTTGCCATAAATATGGGGTACCACAAAAGCAAGCCGAGGGGAAGGGTTCAGCTTCCGCCCCGGCTCTAACCCGAGCCACGAGGACCGAAAATCCAATGACCCAGGCTAACCGCGTGCATAGCACGCCACCCACAAACACGTCTGCAATCAACAATAACCTGCTATCCGCTGTCGACGCGTTCTCGCCGGCAATTCGGCTCCGCTACCAGATCATCGCCGCTAAGACGGCTTCGCCGCCGTCACCGGTTTTCCCGCCGTCGATCGACAATAGGGCGAACCAAGATCCACTCTGGGGAGAGATGGATTACGCTGCTCGAGCGGCAATGGAGGGGCATCCGTTATCTGAACTGATCCGACTCCGGCAAGAAGCTGCCGATGCGATTCAGCGACTGCTCACCTTCCTGGATGAGTCAGAAGGCATCGTTGGCGAGGACGTTTTTGACGGCGACGAAGATGCGGCCGTCGATGATGCTGGATGCGACGAGGATTTCGACGCTGAGCCGGAATCCGGCGACTATGAGCCCAGCCTTGGCTGGACCCGTACTGGCGCTTGGGGCGATGCTAGCGACTTAGAAATCGGGCAGGTGGCGCCATGACGCGATCAAAAAATATGGCCCGAAAATGTGACCTCAACGACCTTTTCGCCAAGCCACCACGCGAACGGACGAAGGAGGACAATTGGATATTGGAAATCGTAGTGGCCTTGCTGCAAGCCGATCAAGCAACCCAAGATGAGGCCATGGCCATTCTGTGCGGATCGGAGGTGCCGTCATGACCGATATGACCGTTGCCGTAAGCAACTGGCACAAGCGGCACGCCCTCACGCTGGCATCCCAGCTGCCGGACAATATAAGCGACGCCCTGCTTGTCATTGAGGCCACGCGAGAAATCGTAGAGCAATTCTTGATGCCAAAGCAGGTCGATCCGCTTCCCGAAAATGTGCTGACCCTCCGCAAGTGAAGGGGTCGAGTCATGCCCGCCGGCTCATCACCGGCGGGTTTGCCCGGACAATTTATCTTAGTGCCATACTGCTTCGATATGACCATCGAGAGCGGCTATCGCGTTGGCAATGTGCTTCGGATTTGGTCTACTATTTTGACGCCAGGCGGCGGAATAGAAATAGCTGCCACTACGAGCAAGTTCGTCGATGTCTCTCATCGACATGTTGAGCTCCCGAGCTCGCAGTTTGATCTGGTCAATAACCGGATAACCGGAATTGATCATGGGTCGAGCAGGTCGAGGGAAGCGGCGTGCTTGAGCTTGCATCCTGATCTGATGCCAAGAATATCCGGGCAGGGCCGCTTCGATCTCTGATCTTGGAGAGCCAGAGGACCACATCTTCCTGAGCCTGCTCACGTCACACGCAAGCCAACGATGCTGTTTCTTCCTCAACCCTAAGTCACCAGCCCGACTGCGGATGGCGATCCACGTTCGATGAGGCAGGCGTGACTCAAGCTTCTTCCTATTTGGAAAGTGCTGCTTGATCAGTTCTATTTCGTAAGGGGTCCAGCTCTTTCGATTTTTGGCGGAGCCGCTCCGGCAGACGTATCTGATCTGGCTCGCGGCGGCTCGCGGTGGGTGGCGATGAAATGGAATCCATGACTGCCTCCGTTAGCGCAGGATCGCGCTAGCACAGGCAGCATTCGATTCGGGTCATGGCCGTAGAGGCTGAGTGGCAGGATTGTGTATCCACGAAAATTGACGGCACCGACTGAGCGGGGTTCCAATTGCCACCATGATTGCCACCGGACCACTGAGTACAGGAGGAGATAGAACGGTATTTAGCTCAGTTGGCGAGCCGGTATTTCTCAACTAGAATGGAGGCAAAGGTACATCCGGCTACAACTAGGCTCAGGACCCATTAAATCTGTTGCGAGAGGACTGGCGGGTTGATTCAATGGCGATGTTTGGGGGGCATCGCCATGGCCGATTTGTTGTTGCTGTCGGAGGCTCAGATGCGCCGGATTGAGCCGTATTTTCCGCTGTCGCACGGGATTGCGAGGGTTGACGATCGACGGGTGATCAGCGGCATCGTCTTCGTCATCAGAAACGGTCTGCGCTGGCGCGATGCGCCGCCCGGCTATGGTCCGCATAAGACGATCTATAACCGGTTCGTGCGCTGGAGCCGGCTCGGCGTGTTCAACAATATCTTTGCCGAGCTGGCACGCAAAGGTGGCAAGCCCTCTCTCCTGATGATCGATGCGACGCATCTGAAGGCGCATCGCACCGCCGCCAGCCTTTTAAAAAAGGACCTGTTCCCCGATGTATCGGGCGCACGAAGGGCGGCTTGAACTCCAAGCTGCACGCCGTCTGCGACGGTCAGGGACGCCCTGTCATCATGCTGCTCAGCGAAGGCCAGATGAGCGATTATAAGGGGGCGGCCTTGATGATCGATGCGCTGCCGCCCGGGAAGCAGTTGCTTGGCGACAAGGGCTACGACGCCAACTGGTTCCGCCAGCCGCTCGCGGCCCGCGGCATCACGGCCTGCATCCCATCGAAGGCCAGCCGCGCAAAGCCGATCGAACATGACCGCATGCTCTATCGCCAACGACACAAGATCGAAAATGCGTTCGGCAGGCTCAAGGACTGGCGCCGCCATCCACACCCGCTACGATCGATGCTCACATACCTTCATGTCTGCCATCTGCATCGCTGCAGCCGTCATCTTTTGGCTCTGATCAATGAGTCCTGAGCCTAGATATGAGGTGGTTAGAACTGCAAAACCGTGTACACCGGTTCAATTCCGGTCGTGGCCTCAAAAACACAATCAAAGTCTTAAGACAACTAATTGATAGATATTCTATTTTACCGATACGTCGGTCCAGTTTAATGCAGTTCAGCAGGCACCGTTCCATCCCTCGGGGAAAGGAAGGAGCGGCCATGCGATTTCATTGTCGTTGGCGGCTTGCAGCGGCCTGATGAAACGCGTGTGGTCGATATCCGGCTGCGCGGCTTCTTCGATGCGCGGAGCGATCACCGCGCTCACTGCGCTAAGCAATCGATCAAACTCGACTTCACTCATGTACGTCTCACTGCTCATGCACACAGAGTGACAAAAGGGACTTGGGCTCCCGTTGCAGAAACTGCTAAAATTGTTTCGATCAGGCGTTAAATTGCCAAACGGCCTTTAGCCTGCCACAAGAGGCACTCGGCGCGCATCCTCGAGGCCGCGGATTGTCGGCTCGCAAACAATCAAGGTTATCGAATGCTTACCAGTGGCTAGGTCGCCGCCGGGGCTCCCGTTTCTTACGAGACATGCTTCGTTCACGAAGAAGACGGCCAGCTGAATGCTTGAAATGCAGGGGACATTTGTACGCCGGCGGTTTGTGCTCCGGCCGATTTAACACTGTCGCAATCGGCAATAATTATTGTTTCCGTACGTTCCGGGTTTTCGTTAAGAGGGCCCCGTCTTTCGCAATTTTCTGAATTTTTGGGGATATGATCCGCATGTGCGGCATTGTAGGGATTTTGGGGCGCGGTCCAGTGGCGGATCAATTGGTTGATTCGCTCAGGCGTCTCGAATACCGCGGTTACGATTCCGCCGGCATTGCGACACTAGAAGGAGCGCATTTGGCCCGTCGTCGCGCCGAGGGCAAGCTGCGAAACCTGGCCGGCCGCTTGCTGACCGAGCCGCTGATCGGGCAGGTCGGAATCGGACACACACGCTGGGCAACGCACGGCAGACCGACCGAGAATAACGCACATCCGCACGCAACCGAGCGCGTGGCCGTCGTTCACAACGGCATCATTGAAAATTTTCGCGAACTGCGTGAGAAGCTTCAGAAAAAAGGAGCGGTTTTTGAAACTGAAACCGATACCGAAGCAGTGCTACACTTGGTCGATGGCTATCTTGCCGCCGGCGTCAATCCGGTAGAGGCGGTCAAAGCCACGTTGTCGCAGCTTCGCGGTGCATTCGCTCTCGGTTTTATCTTCGCAGCCAACGATGACATTCTAATCGGTGCGCGCAACGGACCTCCGCTGGCGATCGGATATGGCGACGGCGAAATGTATCTGGGATCGGACTCGATTGCGCTCGGGCCGCTCACCGATTCGATCAGCTATCTCGAAGACGGTGACTGGGCTGTTTTGACGCACAACGGCGCGATCGTCTACGACCAATGCAACACCATCGTTCAGCGCGAGGTCGTCAAGCACAGCGCTTCGACCTCTCTGGTCGATAAGACGAACTATCGCCACTTCATGGCCAAGGAAATCCACGAACAGCCTGAGGTGGTCGGACACACGCTGGCCCGCTATGTCGACATGGCGACCGAGCGTGTATCGCTTCCAGTGGATCTCCCCTTCGATTTTCGCGAGATCAAGCGGGTCTCGATCATCGCATGCGGAACCGCTAACTATGCCGGCTACATCGGCAAATATTGGCTGGAACGCCTAGCTCGGCTTCCCGTCGAAATCGATATAGCGTCCGAGTTTCGCTATCGTGAAGCGCCGCTGGGCGAAGGCGATCTCGCGATCTTCATTTCGCAATCCGGTGAAACCGCCGATACGCTCGCCGCGCTGCGATATGCGAAGCAGCATGGACTGCACACGCTCTCAATCGTCAACGTCACGACGTCGACGATCGCACGCGAAAGCGAGACGATGCTGCAAACGCTGGCAGGTCCGGAGATCGGCGTCGCATCGACCAAGGCTTTCACCTGCCAGTTGATGGTGCTTGCAACTCTCGCGATCGCCGCAGGCAAGGCGCGCGGCGAATTATCCGAAGAAGATGAAGCCCGACTCGTGCATGGACTGATCGAAATTCCTCGATTGATGTCGGAAGCGCTCGCCACCGAACCGCAGATAGACAGACTCGCCCGCGAGATCGCCAAATCCAGGGACGTCTTGTATCTCGGACGCGGCACCAGCTACCCGCTCGCGCTGGAGGGAGCGCTCAAGCTCAAGGAAATCTCCTACATCCATGCGGAAGGTTACGCCGCGGGCGAACTCAAACATGGACCGATCGCACTGATCGACGAGAACATGCCTGTGGTGGTGATCGCGCCCCATGATCGCGTTTTCGAAAAGACAGTGTCCAATATGCAAGAGGTGGCGGCGCGGGGCGGCAACATCATTCTCATGACCGACGCGAAGGGGGCGGCGGAGGCGACCATCGAGTCCCTGGTGACGATTATCCTGCCCGATATGGCAGCCACTTTTGCTGCGCTGGTCTATGCGATTCCAATGCAGTTGCTGGCCTACCATACCGCAGTCGTCATGGGGACCGACGTCGACCAACCGCGCAATCTGGCAAAATCCGTCACCGTCGAATAAGATAGAAGACCGCAGGGCGGTCCATCACGCGGCATGCAAAGTTTGCAAGAATGCTTATATGAGCGGATATCAGCCTTTTGGACGTCCTTTGATCTGGAACCACGATGACGCGTGACAACCCTTCGAGCGGCGTACCAGGCGACCACCATCCGGATATGCCTCGCGGGCTTATCGCGCGATTCCGGAATTACTTTCTGACCGGACTGATTGTCGCAGGCCCGGTGGCCATAACGCTCTACCTGACCTGGTGGTTCGTAAACTGGGTCGACAACCTGGTACGGCCATTCGTCCCGATCGCATATCGGCCTGAAACGTATCTGCCTTTCGTATTGCCGGGATCAGGCCTGATCGTTGCCGTGTTCGCGCTGACGATGCTCGGCTTCCTGACAGCCAACCTGATCGGCCGGACACTGGTCGATCTTGGCGAAAAAGTACTCGGCCGGATGCCTGTGGTGCGGGCGATCTACCGTGGACTCAAGCAGGTCTTTGAAACGCTTTTTTCCGGATCCGGATCGAGCCTCCGCAGAGTTGGTTTGGTTGAATTTCCGTCGCCCGGCATGTGGTCCATTGTGCTCATTTCGCAAGTACCAAGCACGAACGTTGCCGCCAGACTCCCCGCTCAGGAGGAACATATTTCCGTATTCCTGCCTTGCGCCCCCAACCCGACGACAGGTTTCTTCTTCTACGTGCCCAAGAGCAGGGTCGTCGAGATCGACATGACCACGGAGGAGGCGGCAACTCTGATCATGTCTGCCGGCGTCGTTCAGCCCAATTCCGACTCGCAGAAGAAGCTCGCTGCTCTCGCAGGAATGGCCGAAGCGGCGCGCGCTGCAAATACGTCGAGCCTTGCGCCCACAACGGCTGCAAAGGTTGACTGACGCTTGGAGCCTTTCCGCTTCTGACAGAGTCAAGAGCGGGGCTCTATGATTTCGATCTGACGCGTTTTCTGGTGCCCACTTCGCTCGAAAACGCTCTTAACCCGCGCCGAGCAGGGGCAGGGCTTCGTCACGCTCAAACAGATACAGCAGGCATCGCAACGCTTCGCCGTGCGCACCCGTGAGATTCGGATTTTGCTTCAGAATGCGCAGGGCTTCGTCGCGGGCCAACGTAATGAGTTGCGCGTGGACATCGGAGCGCGCGATGCGATAGCCGGGCAGGCCGCTTTGACGGGTGCCGAGCACGTCGCCTTCGCCGCGCAGTTTCAGATCCTCTTCGGCGATACGGAAGCCGTCTGTGGTTTCCCGGATCACCCGCAACCGGGCGGCGGACATTTCTCCTAGCGGCTCCCGGTAAAGCAGAAGGCACGTCGAGGGTTCCGAGCCGCGACCGATCCGTCCCCGCAATTGATGCAGTTGCGCGAGACCGAAGCGTTCGGCGTTCTCGATGACCATGATGGTCGCCGCCGGCACGTCAACGCCAACCTCGACAACGGTTGTCGCGACCAGCAGATTGATTTCGGCTGCCGCGAATTGCGCCATCACGCGATCTTTCTCGAGGCCCCGCATCTTGCCGTGAACAAGGCCGACCTTGTCACCGAAGCGTGCCTTGAGGCTATCGAAGCGCTGTTCCGCATCGGTCAGATCGACGGTCTCAGATTCCTCGACTAGCGGACAGATCCAGTAAACCAGCTTACCGGCCTTCACCGCGCGGCCGACGGCATCGATCACCTCGTCCAACCGGTTGTCGGGGACGGCGCGGGTATCGATCGGCTGCCGGCCAGCGGGTTTTTCGCGTAATTCGGAGACGTCCATGTCGCCGAAATAAGTGAGAACGAGCGTGCGCGGAATCGGTGTCGCGCTCAGCACCAAAACATCCACGGCCTCGCCCTTGGCGGTTAATGCGAGACGCTCGCGCACGCCGAACCGGTGCTGTTCGTCCACCACCGCAAGTGCCAACGCCTTGAACACGACATCGGTCTGGATCAATGCGTGGGTGCCGACAAGCAGGTCGATGTCGCCTTTGGCGAGGCGCTCCGTGATCTCGCGCCGTTCCTTGCCTTTCTCGCGGCCGGTCAGGATCGCAACGCGCAGGCCGGCCTGTTCGGCCAGCGGCGCGATGGTCTTGATATGCTGGCGGGCAAGGATCTCGGTCGGCGCCATCAAAGCCGTCTGCTTGCCGGCTTCGGCCACCGCCGCCGCAGCGAGCAGGGCGACAACCGTCTTGCCCGAACCGACATCTCCCTGAAGCAGCCGCAGCATCCGCACCGGCTGCCGCAGGTCGTCGCTGATCGCGGCAGCCGCCTGCTGTTGAGATGCGGTCAGGGCGTAGGGAAGCGCGTCGATGATCCTGTTGCGCAGGTGTCCGTCGCCGGCGTGTCGGCTTCCAGCCGGCCGGCGAAGCTGCGCGCGCACCAGTGCCAGCGCGAGTTGTCCGGCAAGCAGTTCGTCGAAGGCAAGGCGTGACCAGAACCGGCCTTCCGGCAGAATATCGGTCAATTCCAACGGGAGATGAACGCGATGGAGCGCTTCCTGAAGCGGCGGGAAGCTGCACCGGCGCAAAATGTCCGGACTGATCCATTCGGGCAAAACGGGGAGCTTTTGCAAGGCGCCCGCGATGGCGCGCCGCAAGGAGCCCAGCGCCAGGCCCTCCGTGAGGGGATAGACGGGATCGATGCCTGAGAGCTTTGCCAGTCCCGCCTCATCGACCACACGATCGGGATGCACGATCTGAAGTGCACCGTCGAACGTCTGAACCGTACCGGACACATAACGCTTACTGCCTATGGGAAGCAGCTTTTCGACGTAGCCGGGCTGGGCGCGGAAGTAGGTCAGTACGACATCCCCGGTCTCGTCGCTGGCATAGACCAGATGCGGCGCGCGCGAGCGCCCGGGCGGCGCGGGGCGATGCCGGTCGACGGTCACCTCCAGCGTTACGATAGTGCCTGGGACGGCGTCGCGAATCTTGGGCCGAGCCCTGCGATCGACGACGCTTGCAGGCAGATGAAACAGCAGATCGATCAGGCGCGGAGTTTCATCGCGCGCGAGCAGATACCGGAACAGCTTGTCCTGCTTCGGGCCGACGCCGGACAGGCTGGTCACCGGTACAAAGAGCGGATTGAGCAGCGCAGGGCGCATCAAGCGACTCGACGAAATGAACTGGATCGGTTGCAAGCCTTGAATGCAAATTTCTGATTATGCAATGCGCGAGACAGGTGCTGACATCCGTTATCGCGAAGGCTATATGGTGCCGGCCCGGCTCGTCCGGGCTTTTGGCGTTTGATTGGAATTGATGGATGACAGGATCGACACGATCAAGCCGTGGCCTGGATGACCGCCGAAAACGGCTGCTGTATCGCTGCTGGCATCGCGGGATGCGCGAGATGGACTTGATTCTTGGACGATTCGTTGATGAGGAGATTGGTTCGTTGACGGACGCGGAGTTAAACGATCTCGAAAGCTTGATCGAGGTTCCGGACCCGGACCTTTACGCAGCACTCAGCGACGGCGCTCCGCTGGCTTCCGAGTATCGGACCGCGCTGTTTGATCGCATAAAGTCATTTCGGCCGGGACAGGCCGCATGAAAGCGGCTCCCCGATCGCCTGCAGACTCGCTGTCACCGGGTCGTCCACTGACGCTCGCGAATGTCGCGGAAGGCGCCGAAGGGCTTGTCGTCTCTGACCTCGCGCGAGCCATCAAGGCCAAGGCGGGGCGGCAGGTCTCGGCAGTCAGCCTGGCGGTGGTCTGCCGGGATGGCCCGCGGATGCAGCAGCTGGCGCGCGGGCTGGAGTTCTTCGCGCCCGATATTTCGGTCATGCAGTTTCCGGCGTGGGATTGCCAGCCCTACGATCGAGTCTCGCCGCATGGAGGCGTACTTGCCCAGCGCCTGACAACGCTTGCGCGCTTGTCTCGTCTGACCGGCAGCGACGCGCCTCTGATCGTTCTCACGACGATCAACGCGATCCTGCAACGCGTGCCGGCGCGCGAGATCGTTGCGTCTCAGGCCCTCTCAGTCGCGCCTGGCCATGTGGTGCCGATGGATTCGATCGTCGCATGGCTTGAGCACAACGGCTACAATCGTTCCTCGACGGTTCGCGAACCCGGCGAATATGCCGTGCGCGGCGGCATTCTCGATCTGTTTCCCTCCAGTCTCGACCAGCCTGTCCGATTCGATTTCTTCGGCGACTCGCTGGAGTCGATCCGATCATTCGACCCGGAAACCCAGCGCACGCTGTTCGACGTACGCTCGCTCGATCTCGTCCCGATCTCCGAATTCCAGTTTGTCACCGAAACCATCCGGCGTTTCCGAATGGGATACGTCGCGGCTTTTGGTGCACCGGAACGCGATGACCTGTTGTATGAGGCTGTCAGCGAAGGGCGGCGATATCCGGGCATGGAGCACTGGCTGCCGCTGTTTCATGAACGCATGGATACGCTGTTCGATTATCTTGACGGCGCGGCCATCGCCATCGAGCCGCAGGGCGAAGACGCCGCGGGCGAGCGTTTCAAGCAGATCACCGATTACTTTGAAGCGCGCCGCGAGGCCCTTGAGCACGCCGGCGGCGGCGCGCCCTATAAGCCGCTTTCGCCCGACCGTCTCTACCTTATGCCAGATGAATGGACGAAACGGATCAATGAAGCGGCGCTGGCGCGACTGACGCCGTTCGCGATGCCTGACGAAGCTCTCAATGTCATCGATGCGGGCGCACGGCAGGGGCGGGATTTCGCGCCAGAACGGGCGGACGCTGCCCTCAACGTGTTCGAGTCCGTCGTGTCCCATGTGCAGGCCTTGCAGGCCACGCGGAAGAAAGTCATCGTTTCGTTGTGGAGCGAGGGTTCGCGCGACCGCATGGCGAGCATGCTCAGGGATCACAAGCTGCTCAACCTGACGAGCATCAATGTCTGGCGCACGGTTCAGGCAACGCCACGCAATGAGGTCATGCTGGCCGTCGTCGGAATAGAATCGGGATTTGAGACCGAATCTGTCGCGGTCATCAGCGAACAGGATATCCTTGGCGATCGCTTGGTGCGGCCGCGCAAGGCCAGCCGCAAACTCGATAATTTCATCTCGGAAGTCACCAGCCTTGCGGCGGGCGATCTCGTTGTTCACGTCGAGCACGGTATCGGGCGTTTTGTCGGCCTTCAGACGCTGGAAGTCGGCGGCGCGCCGCACGATTGTCTGGAACTGCGTTACGCCAACGAGACCAAACTATTCCTGCCGGTCGAGAATATTGAACTGCTATCGCGCTACGGCTCCGATCACGCCAATGTCGAACTTGATCGGCTCGGCGGCGGTGGGTGGCAGGCCCGCAAGGCCAAGCTGAAAAGCCGCATTCGTGAGATCGCAGGTGAATTGATCAGAATCGCCGCGGAGCGGCATTTGCGTGATGCGCCGAAGCTGCCGGTGCAGTCCGGTCTCTACGATGAATTCTGTGCGCGCTTCCCCTATGATGAAACCGAGGATCAGCTCGGCGCCATCCAGGCGTCGCTGGAGGATCTCGAGAGGGGCAAGCCAATGGATCGGCTGGTGTGCGGTGACGTTGGCTTCGGCAAAACCGAAGTGGCCTTGCGTGCGGCCTTTGCTGTCGCGCTGGATGGTAAGCAGGTCGCGATCGTCGTGCCGACAACGCTGCTTGCACGTCAACATGCGAAAACCTTCACCGAGCGGTTTCGCGGTTTCCCGGTCAATGTCGCGCAGGCATCGAGACTGGTGTCTCCGAAGGAGTTGACGAACGTCAAGAAGGGGATTGCCGACGGCTCGGTGGATATCGTCGTCGGCACACATGCCTTACTTAGCAAATCCATCAAGTTCAGAGACCTGGGACTTCTGGTGGTCGACGAGGAGCAACATTTCGGCGTCAGCCACAAGGAGCGGCTGAAGCAACTGCGGGCGCACGTCCACGTTCTGACGCTAAGCGCGACTCCGATCCCGCGCACGCTGCAACTGGCCCTTACCGGCGTGCGCGACCTCTCGATCATCGCTTCGCCGCCGGTCGATCGTCTCGCGGTCCGCACCTTCGTGGCGCCCCACGATCCCTTGATGATCCGCGAGGCTCTGCTGCGCGAACGCTATCGCGGCGGCCAGGCCTTCTATGTCGTACCGCGCGTGAGCGACCTGGCCGAGGTCAAGGAATTCCTCGAAAAGCACGTGCCGGAAATGAAGGTTGCTGTCGCTCACGGTCAGATGCCACCGACAGTGATCGAGGATATCATATCGGCTTTCTACGACGGCAAGTACGATGTCCTGCTCTCGACAACCATCGTGGAGTCCGGGCTCGACATCCCGACCGCCAACACTCTCATCGTGCATCGCGCCGACATGTTCGGGCTGGCGCAGCTTTATCAGTTGCGCGGCCGGGTCGGCCGCTCGAAGCTGCGCGCCTATGCGCTGTTCACGCTGCCGTCGAAGCATAAGATCACGGCGCAGGCCGAGCGCAGGCTCAAGGTTTTGCAGTCGCTTGAAACCCTGGGGGCCGGATTCCAGCTTGCGTCGCACGATCTCGACATTCGCGGCGCCGGCAATCTGCTCGGCGAGGAACAGTCAGGCCACATCAAGGAGGTCGGATTCGAGCTCTATCAATCGATGCTGGAGGAGGCGATCGAGAATCTCAAGACCGGCGTGACGGAGCTTGCAGATGATCGCTGGTCCCCGCAGATTACCATCGGGATGCCGGTGTTGATCCCGGAAGACTACGTTGCTGATCTGGCAGTTCGGTTATCGTTGTATCGTCGGCTTGCCGACCTCGACACCGATGATGAAATCGATAACTTTGCCGCGGAGCTGCGCGACCGCTTTGGCCAATTGCCGGACGAAGTCCGTTACCTGTTCAAGGTCGCAGCGATCAAAGCCTATTGCCGCCGCGCCAATGTCGAGAAGGTCGATGCGGGACCGAAAGGCGCGGTGATTTCTTTCCGGGACAACAAGTTCGCACAACCCGATCGGCTGGTTTATTTCATCCGTCAGCATGGACAGGCGGCAAAGGTTCGCCCCGACATGAAAGTCGTGTTCTTCCAGAACTGGGAAACTCCGGAGGAGCGCCTGATGGGTACCACCGAAATCATGCGCCAGCTCGCCAATCTCGCGGAAGATCGCAAGGCGGCGTAACGGCTATCATGACGCGGCACGCGCCTTCTCATTCAAGCGGCTGAGAAGCGACGCTACGGAGTCATCGGATCTTGATGCCGTCAGGGCGACCTGGGGATCGATTCGCATTGCTCGTTTAACACTGTGGGTCGTATGCTTCATCACGCTCGAAAGCCGTCGCGCGATCATCTGGGCGTTGCGCAAATCGGCGTCGGCGAAGACCACAACGATCGAGCCGTCGGTTTCGAGCGTACCGAAATCCATTCGCCGCATGAGCCGGCTCAGAATACGAGCTGCATCGAATAGTGAGCGTTCATGCTTCTGGCCAAGCGAGAAGCGGGCAACAGAGATGTTTGCCCCGCTGGATCTGGTCTGATGGATTGCCGAGTTTAGTTCACGGTGGAAAGCATCCAGGGTCAGAAGGCCGGTTCGTGGGTCCAGGAGACCACCCGCATCCATGGACCTTAGCGTACGACGGAGACGGGCTTCGAAAGCTTGCTGTCGAACCAGCGGCAGAAATGTGCTTACGACGTGATAGGGCTCGCCTGACATCACTTCGAGATTTGGAAGATCATAGTTCGCCAACGAGCCGCCGGACGTAACCGCGATCGGCAAATTACGAAAGCGCGAGTCTTCAGCCAGTACAGTCAAGAGCGCGTCAACCACACGCTGAGAGAACCCTTCGCTGATAATGATTCCGTCCAGATCGCGCGCGTTGAGGTGCTTCGCCGCTACCTCGATGCTGAGCGCCCCGACGACGCCGAGCCGTTCGCCAAAAGCAACCGATAGCGTGGGATAAGCGGCGCCGCGCCCAATCAGGAGAACGGTCGCATCCCCGATCGGGTTCGAATCCGGCAGGCGCGGGACCGCCGGATTACTCGCAAGCCGCCGAAGTACGGTCTTGTGAAGCGTTCGCACGCGTAGCGCCGCATTGAGACGCCTGTCAAACCGATCGATCCCTCCGTTCAGGAGCGAGAACGGAAGCGCGTTGTCCGGACAGGGCATTTCGGGATCGGCGACGATCAGGGGAACGTAAGGCTGCATTGCAGCAAGCTGATCAGCAAGGCGATCCAATCCCCCGTTCGCGCCTTCGGTCGTGGGGACAAAGACGGCTGCAGGTTGAAGGAGTTCGATGCCCTCGGAAGCTTCCGACCAATCGATGTCGATGACGGGAAAGATGCTTTGGCATGATGGGATGACTAGGGACGCTCGTCGCTCGCCGTGTGAGATAACGATGAGCGGGCCTTGCTGGGACATCTTTCACGAACCCGGATACGTACCAAGGCTCACGATCCTAGTTTGTTGCCCTTAATGCAGCGTCAATGAATGGTGCCGGATTCGATCAGTCGGCCACCCGACGATCGCGAAACGCTTCCACCATCAACGGGTTCAACCCCAGTTCCGTGAGCGCCTCGCGAGCGCGAGTATTGTCGCTGGCTCGCCCGGCGAGGCGATGGCCGCTCAGACGGTCGGGAAGCGCGGTCAGCATGGCGTTCGGTCCGAGCCGTCGTGCCCACTCCTGGAGATCAGGTGCAAGAAACCTGTAGCCACCTACGGCCATGACACCAGCGGGCGGGGCCGTGATGGCGATGGCGCCTGTGGCGCGATCGATCCGTGCGGCATAACCTGTATCCACGAAGTCCGGTTGGGACAGCGAGCCGAGGGTATCGGACGGCCGTTCCGACGGGGCGTAAGCCGCGATCGGAACCATCGGTCCCCGTAGCCCCAGCGTTCCGTTCGGAGTCAAAACGATTTCGCCGGCCGTCGATGATATGGGAACCTGAGGCGGCGCCCGGTAAGGACCGGGCATGATTGGGGCAGGGGAGCCATCCTCCGCCCGGCGAGCCGCGAAAAGACCCACCTCGCCGAACAGGTAGACGTCCGTCATCTGACACCCGTTGTCGGGCCAGAGAGCGCTCGATGCCACCTGTTCCGGAACTCGCCAAAGCCCCACGATATGACGCAGGCTCGGCATGGATGACAGAACGCCGGCTTCCGCCATCCGCAATGCCAGCGGAGCCGGCGCGACCAGCGTGTCGCAACGTTCGGTCTCGATCTGCTGCGCAAGAACATCCTCGTCGAAGGGATGATGCAGCGCCAGCGTGCCGCCGCTGAGCAGCCACATCACGAACGATGAAGTCAGTCCGGCAAACGACGACGGTGCGAGAGCCGAGAGAATTGTTGCGCTCTGGGGCAATTCACTCTCGAGAAACACGGCAAGCCCGGCGGCGATCAGGTTTACATGGGTTCGTGGCACCGCGAGAAAGCCTGAGCCCGAGGCCTCGAACGTCACCAGCGCGGCGCGGCGCGAATCCTGGACCGCGAGCCGCGAGTTGTCGATTTTTCTATCGACGGCAATTTCCAGCGGAACCATTCCTTCCGGCAAATTGCTGCCGAATCCGCAGACATGACGGACGGAGAAGACCTCCGCAGCCGCATTCATCGCCAGATCGGCATGATCGACACCGTCGATATTGCCCATGGCGACGATCGCGCGCGCACCCGTTCGGTTGATCGCAACAGTAAGTTCAGCCTGCCGCCAAAGCTGGGGCAATAACGCGACGATCAGACCGGCGCGATAGGCGGCAAGCACTGTCAGCACCAATTCAATGGTGTTCGGCAATTGTACTGCTATGACGGAATTGGCCGGCAAACCGGCGTCGATAAAGTGGGCCGCCAACGCTGATACGGCCCGATCTGCCTGGGCAAAGGTCAGACGCCGCGGCGGTTGTCCCGTAACCCGCAACTTGTCGGGCGGATCAATCAGCGCCGGCTGATCCGGCTGCCTGGCAAGGATACGGTCGAATAGTTCATCCAGCGTGGGCGATGGATTGTTCTGGAGCACGAGGTCACTTGCCCGGCTTCGGCGGCCTTCGCCACCATGTTTCAGGGAGATATCCAGTCAACGCGGTCGCTGCTGGTCGTTCTATCCGATTCCAGCGCGCGATCCATTGTTCTCGAACGTTATAGACCGGAATTGCATAAAATCCGGACATAAGGACCCGGTCGAGCGCGCGAACCGCATCTACGAAGTCGGCCCGCTGCCGGGCCTTGAGCATGGCTGCGATCATGGCATCGATCGCCGGGTTCTTCACGCCCATGTAATTTCGGGTGCCCGGAGTGTCGGCGGCTTCGCTGCCCCAGTAGAAAGATTGTTCGTTGCCGGGCGACAGCGATTGATCCCAGCGATTCTGGATCATGTCAAAATCAAACCCGAGCCGGCGCTGATCGAACTGCACGCCATCGACTGAGCGCACGGACACGTCGATTCCGGCCCGCTTAAGATCACGCGCGTAAGTCAGCGCGATTCGCTCCTGATCGCGGGTGGTCACCAGGATTTCAAAGGCGAGGGGCACTTTGGTTGAGCGATGACGTAAAACCGTGCCGTCAAACTCATAACCCGCTTGCGACAGAAGGGCGAGGGCAGCCCGCAGGGCCTCGCGGTCCCGGCCCGAACCGTCGGTCATCGGAAGGCGGTAGCTGCCGTCGAGAATGTCAGGCTGCACGGCCGACGGAAACGGCTCCAGCAGCGACCGCTCTCCTTCGTCAGCAGCGCGCGCGTAGGCGGATAGCTCCGATCCTACAAAGAAGCCGCCAGCGCGACTGTAAAGTCCGAAAAAATAGTTTCGGTTGATCCACTCAAAATCGAATAGCAGCGTCAGCGCCTCGCGGACGCGAATATCGGAGAATATCGGCCGTCGCGTATTGAACACCAGATATTCCGAGGGCGCGGGCAGGCCGGTCTTGACGGCTTCGCGAACGAGCTGGCCATTGCCCGCAGCCGGAAAATTGTACCCTTCGTGCCAGCGCAGCGGTTCAGTCTCGACACGAAAATCATACAGACCGCGCTTGAAGGCCTCGAACTGACTATTGGCTTCTCGATAAAAATCGAACCTGATCTCATCGAAATTCCACAGGCCGCGATTGACCGGCAGGTCGCGCCCCCAGTAGTCCGGGTTGCGCGTCAGCGTAACACTGGCTCCAGGCTTGACTGAGGTCACGCGATACGGCCCAGACCCCAATGGGGGTGTCATCGAGGTCTGTTCGAAAGTAGCGGCATCAATGGCATGTTTCGGCAAAATAGGCATCAAGCCGAGGATCAGGGGCAGTTCTCGATCCACGGTTCCACCGAAATCGAAACGCACCGTCCGTTCATCGATCGCCTCTGCCGTTGCAACTTTCGAATAATACTGACGATGATTGGGGCGGCCCTTGTCCCGGAGGAGTTGCCAGGAAAAGAGCACGTCTTCGGTACGAACGGGTTGTTTGTCGTAAAAACGCGCCAGCGGGTTGAGGTGAAAGGTGGCGTAAGTTCGGGCATCGTCGGTTTCAATCCTGTCCGCCAGCAGGCCATAGAGCGTGAAAGGTTCGTCGTTGCCTCGGGCCATCAGGCTCTCGACCACGAACCCTCGAATTTGCTGGAGCGCGACGCCTTTGACGATGAAGGGATTGAGGCTATCGAAGCTACCGGGAACACTCTGAACCAGCTGACCACCCTTGGGAGCGTCCGGATTGGCATAGGGCATCTGGCTGAAATCAGGCGGCAAGACCGGTTTGCCATGCATTGCGATAGCGTAGCCGGGATTCGCCGAAACCCCTTGGTATCCGGCAGCGAGCAGCCCGACTGCGAGCGCCAGACACACTCCTGTCCGGCCGCGGTAACGCGGTATCGATCGAAAACACCGGGTCCGTTTTGATTCGAACTTACGCACAGAAAATTTTATCACAACCGCCGCGACGCGGTTTGAAGGGATGTCAAAAAACGTATGTTGCCATTGATCTTTTTATGCGCCCTAGTATTGAAGGCTGGCAATTGTCCATGATAGTGCGAACCGTCACGTAACCGCCTCATTTCACTAAGAGACAGCCGCCGAATGGTCTGCACCGACACCCGCCCTTCGGGGGCGGGTCTTAGTGGAGTGAATTCGGCATTTTCGTCAGCCGACCGCGTCGGGAACGCGAATGTCGAATTCGAAGCTCCGCCAGCAATTGGGTTGCAAGCGGTCCTTCGATTCTAAACATTCGTAAGGCTCGCTGAAACGAAATGCGAATGATAGAATCGAGACCGCTGGCGTTCAGGAAAGGGTTTTCCGCAATGAATTTTCGTCTCTTGACCGCATCCGCTTTGCCTCGCGGACGGGCCTTTGCCTTGTTCGCCGCGGTGACGCTCGTAGCCGCTCCATTTGTGTCGGACGCCTTCGCTCAGCAAGCGCCCGCCGCCTCCAAAGGTAAACCGGCGGCCGCAAAGGGAGCGCCAGCAACTCAGGCAGCGCCAGCAGCTCAGGCAGCGCCAGCAGCTCAGGCCGCGCCAGCGACTCAAGCAGCGCCAGCCGACCAGCAGGTGCAGCTGATCTATGCCCCCTGGACCAAGTTCTGCCTGAAGGGTAAGGACGAGAAGGCTAAGCAGGTGTGCTTCACCGGCAAGGATGGACGGATCGAATCCGGCCAACCTGTGATCGCAGCGGTCATCATCGAGCCCGAAGGCGAGCCGAAGAAGATTCTTCGCGTGACGCTGCCGCTCGGGATGCAGCTCGTCCACGGAACGCGGATCATTATCGACAGTAATCCGCCGCAGCAGAGCCCATACGTGATCTGCTTCACCAACGGCTGCATGTCTGATTATGAACTGACAGCGGATATGCTCGGCCACATGAAGAAGGGGCAGAACCTGATTGTGCAGGCGATCAATTCCAACGGGGCTCCGCTGACGCTGCCGCTGCCGCTCGCTGAATTCGCGAAGGCCTATGACGGCCCGCCGACCGACCCCAAGGTGTTCGAGGAGACCCAGAAGAAACTCCAGGAAGAACTGCAAAAGCGAGCCGCTGAGGCACGCGCGAAGCTCGAAGCTACTCAGCAGAGCGCCGGCGCACCTACCGCCAAGCAATAGATTTTTTCAAACACGCAAATGAAAAAGCGCTCCTCGCGGAGCGCTTTTTTTGTTGACGAGTAACTACGCCCTCAGTTCAGGGACGGGTTGCGAGGGCGATAGCCCCCGGACTTGTCCTTGACGAAAATTTCTGTGACCTGCGAATGTCGAATTGGTTCGCCAGAATCGTCTGGCAGAAGGTTCTGCTCGGACACATAAGCCACGTATTCGGAATCTGCGTTCTCGGCAAGCAGATGGTAGAACGGCTGGTCCTTGTGCGGCCGGACATTCTCCGGGATCGAGAGCCACCATTCTTCCGTGTTGTTGAAGACCGGATCGATATCGAAGATCACGCCACGAAACGAAAAAATCCGATGGCGAACGATTTGGCCGATCTGGAATTTGGCGATAAGCGCTTTCATCATCCTTGGTCGAATAGACCAGGATTGCGGCCTAAGCTAGAGGCAAAAACTGAGTGAATTGGGTTCCGCTAACTGGGACGGCCGAGGCGGCCGTTCAAGCTGAGCCAAATCCGGTTTCTCTGTATGGACGTTGCCGCCACGACGGCGAAAGACCTTCGCGCATGGCAAGGCGTCGGAGCGGACCGACCTTGCTGATCAAGTGCAGCCCGAGCGCGCGTGCAGTCTGGATCGGCAAGAAATCGCTCAGCAGCGACCGATTTGCCATGTCGATCGCGAACGTCCGGCTTAGGACGTCGCTGCGCCGCGCCGTTTCAAATCGCGCAAGAGTCTGAGATGCGCCCGGATCCTTTCCGGAAGAGAGAGCGTCGCGGACAACGTCTGCGATATCGGCGGCATCACGCAGGCCCAGGTTCAGCCCCTGCGCGCCGATCGGCGGTAGTACATGGGCGGCTTCGCCAACCAGTACAATGCGGTTGCTTGCAAAGCGCGCTGGTTGCTCGATCCCTAGCGGAAACACACTCCGCCCTTGGCCGACCTGAAGCCGTCCCAGGATCGAATGCGATTGCCGTTCGGCGGCTTCGACCAACTCGTCGTCGGTTAGCGCAGCGAGCCGTGCCGCCTCCTTCGGAGAGGCGACCCAAACGACGCTGGAGCGGTCTCCGGGCAACGGCACGAAAACGCAGGGGCCATGCGGTGTGTGAAATTCGGTGGAAATGTTCTTGTGCGGCCGGCTGTGCGCAACGTTGAACGTCAATGCGGCCTGATCGAGCGCGCGACGTGTGACGCCGATGCCCGCAGCCTTGCGGCAGAGCGACTGCCGCCCATCGGCGCCGATAGCCAGACGAGCGGTTAACGTCTCTCCCTGCCGGGTTGTGATGGTGACGACAGTATCGTCCGGCGTTACGTGCTCGGCCTCGCCGTCGATCCGCGTGAGGTTTTCCGCTTCCACGGCTCGCGCCTCCATGGCGGCCATCAGCGTGCGGTTTTCAATGTTATAGCCGAACGCATCGAGCCCGATCTCGTCGGAGGAGAAACGCACCTCCGGAGCCCGGATAAGACGGCGGGTATCGTCGACGAGCCGCATGACACGGAGCGCGGCGGCATCGGCCTCGCAGCGGGGCCATATGTCAAGCTGCCGCAAAAGATCGACGGAACCGCCGAGCAGGGCCGTCGTCCGATTATCGCCATAGCCAACGCGCCGCGCGATCAGCGCCGTCCGTGCACCGGCACGGGAGAGGGCGATCGCGGCAGCCAATCCGGCAGGCCCCCCGCCCACCACCGCGACATCAAAGATCGCAACCGGTTTCGTACTCTCATTCATGGATCAACAATCGGCATTCGCAGTGACATTTTCAAGCCCGCAGACGAGCATTGCCGTAGCCGGCAGGAGTCGTTTCCGATCGCTCGCGCGGCGGAACGCCGCAACGACCATTATACAAACCAGTCCGATTCCTGATAGCAAGATGTGCAAATGAGCCAACCAAGCCGGCAGGACCCGCCACCCGGACCCGGAACGTCGCGCGCTGCCGCGCTGTTCGTCCATGTCTTCACAGCTAGTGGGGCCGGAATTGCGCTGCTCGCCATGCTGGAAGCGGTACGAGAGCACTGGACAGCCATGTTTACTTGGCTTGGTCTCGCGCTCCTGATCGATGGCCTCGACGGGCCGATGGCGCGGCGGCTGAATGTCGAAGCAGCGCAGCCAAACTGGTCCGGAGAAACCCTGGATCTGGTTGTCGACTTCCTCACTTACGTATTCGTTCCGGCCTATGCCATTACCGCGAGCGGCCTGCTGCTTCCGCTCGCCGCACCGTTGCTGGGTGTAGGCATTGTGATCAGCAGCGCACTCTATTTTTCCGATCGCCGGATGAAGACAGAGGACAACCACTTTCGCGGCTTTCCGGCGCTCTGGAATGCCGCGGCGTTCTATCTGTTCCTGCTGCGTCCATCGCCGGCGGCATCGGCGTTCGCCATCGCTGCGCTTATCGTACTGACTTTCGTTCCCTTCAAGGTATTACATCCGGTACGGGTGAAGCGGTTTCGCGGTTTCAATCTGTCGCTGATCGCTGTATGGGCTGCGCTTGCGATGATGACCATTGCCAACGATTTCAATGTGGCAATGCCGGTCACCGCCGTGCTTTGCGCCATTGCGCTCTACATCGTCTGTGGCGATGCCGTGATCCGTCTCCTGAGGCCAGAAATTGATGATTGAACTGCTGACCAGCCCTGAAGCATGGGCTGCACTGTTGACGCTGACTGTGCTCGAGATCGTGTTGGGCATCGACAATGTCATTTTCCTGTCAGTGATCGTTTCGCGGATTCCGCCAAAGCAAGCGAAGCGCGCGCGCCAAATCGGCCTGGCGCTGGCGGTGATCTTCCGCATTGCTCTGCTGACCGTTCTGGTCTGGCTGATCGGCCTGACCGAGCCGGTGCTAACGGTGCAAGACTTCGCATTTTCCTGGCGCGACATCATCCTGATCGGCGGCGGCTTGTTCCTGATCGCCAAGGCCACGCACGAGATTCATGGAGAGGTGGAAGCGCGAGAACACGAGGAGCGCGAAGCGCCGAAACCACGCGCATTTTTTTGGGTCATCGCGCAAATTATCATCATCGATCTGGTATTTTCTCTTGACTCCATCATCACCGCAATCGGCATGGCGAAAGATCTCGAGATCATGATCGCAGCCGTCATCATCGCATGTTTCGTCATGTACCTAGCGTCGGGGCCGGTTTCCCGGTTTGTCAGCAAACACCCAACAACCAAGATGTTGGCGTTAGCGTTTCTGGTGCTGATCGGGGTCGCGCTCGTGGCCGACGGATTCCATTTCCACATCCCGCGCGCCTATATCTACTTTGCGATGGCTTTCTCTGCGGCGGTGGAAATGTTCAACGTGCTCGCGAGGCGCAATCGCGAGAAGGCGGGCGGCTGAGTTCCTGGAGGCGTTTCGCTGGTTGACAACATCAGTCCAATGTCTTTCGCTCTTGATGCAAAAGGCAGGGAGAGGGACGATGACCAGGGCGGTACGCGTTCATCAGGTCGGCGGTCCCGAGGCGCTTGTCTATGAGGCCGTGGACTTACCCGCGCCGGAACAAGGCGAGGTTCGCATCAAACAACATGCGATCGGCCTGAATTTCATCGACGTGTACTATCGCAGCGGGCTCTACAAGATGCCGGTCACGCCGTTTATCGTCGGCAATGAAGCCGCTGGCGAAGTCGTCTCCGTTGGACCGGGGGTCACCAATTTTCATCCCGGCGACCGCGTCGCTTACTATTTTGATCTTGGCGGTTATGCGACCGACCGCAACATCCCGGCGGACAAGCTGGTTAAACTGCCCGACCACATCACCTACGAGCAGGGCGCGGTGCTGATGCTTAAGGGGCTGACGGTCTGGTATCTCCTGCACAAGACCTTCAAGGTCGAGCACGGTCATCGTGTGCTGATCCATGCCGCGGCGGGCGGCATCGGGCTTCTCGCCTGCCAGTGGGCGAAGGCGCTTGGCGCGAACGTCATCGGCACCGTAGGGTCGAAGGCCAAGGCGGACCTCGCGCTGGCCAATGGCTGCGATCACGTCATCCTTTACGAGGAGGAGGATTTTGTCGCGCGCGTCAAACAGATCAGCCGCAACGAATTGTGCGACGTGGTCTACGACGGCGTCGGCAAGGCCACGTTTCCAGGCTCGCTATCCTGCTTAAGGCCGCGCGGACTATTCGTCAGTTTCGGCAACGCTTCAGGTCGAGTGCCACCGTTTGCATTGGCCGAACTTTCCAATCATGGTTCACTGTTTGCCACACGTCCGAAGCTGAACGACTATGTGGCGACGCGCAGTGAGCTTCTTGAAGGCGCCGATACGCTGTTCGCCGCCGTCATCAATGGCAAGCTGCACCTTCAGATCAATCATGCCTACGCGCTGAAGGACGCAGCGAAAGCTCAAACGGACCTGGAAAGTCGCCGGACGACAGGAGCCATAATCCTCAAGCCGTAAAAGCACATGTTGCAGTATCCGGACCACCCGCGAATGGAATTTTTCGTACAACGGGGAGGGGAGAATTTCTGTCTGGATATGCCGCGTTTTGAAGAATCGTATCGTTATTTTCCTCTACGATCTTGCCTCTGATGGGAACCGTCGTTCATTGTTAGCCCGTGTTGAGCCGGAGGGCCGAAGATGCAACAACGATCCGACCGCCTGAACGTTAGCGCCCGTAGCCTGAATGAGCGAACCGAGCGAACGATGTTACGGCTCCAGACACTTGCACTCTATGGCTCACTCGCCCTGATCGCCGCGGTGGTATTCGGCTCGCTCGCTGTCCATCCGTTCTGACGGAGCTATTATTTCATTGCCCTGAACGGCGCGACCGCGATGCCGTTATCTTTGAGCGCCTTGCGCAATGCGCGCGCGATATTGACCGCACCCGGCGTATCGCCATGAATGCAGACGGTGTCCATGCGCATCTTGATCGTCTTGCCGGTGATTGAAATGACCTCGCCGGATTGAAGCATTCTCACAACGCGGCGAGCGATCTCGTCCGCGTTGTGCAGCACCGCATCCGGCTTGCGCCGCGACACCAGCGATCCGTCGTCTTCGTAGGCACGGTCGGCGAACACTTCATGCACCATCGGCAGACCGGCAGCCTCACCGGCCGTAACGAGGCGCGAGTTCGCAAGCACCATGAAGACGAGATCGGAGTCGACCGCCTTGATCGCGGAAGCGATCGCGCGCGCGGTCGTATCGTCCTCGCAAGCCACGTTGGACAGCGCGCCATGCACCTTCACATGCGTGACCCTATGCCCGGCCATAGTGGCGATCGCCTGGAGAGCGCCGATCTGGTAAGCGACGAGATTTTCGATTTCCCTCGACGTAAGACCGGCGATCGGCCGCCGCCCGAAGCCGTGCAGATCGCGATAGCCAGGGTGTGCGCCGATGCTAACGCCGTGTGTTTTGGCGAGATCGACAGTCTTCTTCATGGTGTCCGCATCGCCGGCGTGGAAGCCGCAGGCGATGTTAACAGAGGTCGCAAGCTCGATCATTGCAGCATCGTCGCCCATCGGCCAAACACCGAAGCTCTCGCCGAGATCGCAGTTGAGGTCGATCGTCATGGTCCGTCCGATGCGAGGAGTAAGAACCCTTTATGGCTCCAAAGGCGGCCAAGTCTGCCACGTCCCGCTGTCGAATGCATTCACCGCGGTTCCGGCGATATTGGCATTTTGCAACACATCATTGATGTCCGTATTGCGCACCTTACAGACACAGTCGGGCAATGCCCGCAATAGGCGCGCCATCGCGCGCGCTTCAGCCTGTGCTTCGGCGATAGTGACCGCCTTGAATCGAAAGCTGCGGCCCATGGGAATTTGGGCGAAGCGACCGAGGTCCGCTGTAATGACGGTTGCGATTTTCGGATAGCCGCCGCTGGTGCCGCGATCCGGCATCAGGACGATCGGTTGTCCGTTGCCGGGAACCTGAATGCTGCCATTCACGGTGCCATCGGAGACGATGTTATGGCCGTAAAGATGCTTGATGATGGGACCTTCGAGGCGATAACCCATGCGATCGCTCGTCGCCGAGATTTTCCACTCGCTGCCAACAAACAGTTCTATGGCATCACCGAACTCATCATCTTGCGGACCCATTACGACGCGGATCGGGCCATCGGCTTGAGCAGGAAGTTCGATCCCGTGCTCGACCCCAGCCTTTGCCGCATCCACATCGAGCACGTCGCCGGCCTGGAACGGCCGCGGAAACGGACTGCCAAGGCCAGCGCGTGCATGAACGGCGAGGCTGCCAAACATCGGCTCACCCTTCACTCCGCCTTCGATCGCGAGATAGCTGAAGGTACCACCGCGCGCAGCAGAGAGTGTCAGGCTGTCGCCGTCACCAAGCGTGCAGGATTCGTTGAACGAAACCGGTCGTCCCGAAGCTTCAGCATCCCGCGCGGCGCCCGTGAGCGCAACGCGCACCTTGCCTTCGCGGACCACGAAGCTTGTGCTGAACGGGCCGATTTCAACCGCAGCGGCAAAGGGTAGATTGCCGACCAGACAGTTACCAGCAGCCAGTGCCAGGCGATCCGCTGCACCGCTTGGCGTCAACCCATAGCGCTGCGCGCCATAGCGGCCGCCGTCCTGAACCGAGGTCGCTGGCCCGGCCGCCGTGACAACAAGTTTGCTCACGAAGTCACCAACTGCGCGACAAACTCGCCGCGCTCGGCAGCGCGATTCTGTTCCGCGAATTGCTTGCCGTCGACCGCATAAAACGTGATGGCGTCTCCCGGTTCGAGCAGGAAAACAGGATTGCGATGGAGCTGATAGGTACGCGCAGCGGTTCGTCCCAACAGGCGCCAGCCGCTGGGTCCGGCGAGGCACTGGATACCCGTCTGAAGACCGCCAATCGAAACTGCACCCGAAGGCGTCAGCAAGCGCGGGTTCTGCAGCCGTGGCATCTGTAGCGAACGGTCGAGGCCACTAAGATAGGACCAGCCCGGCGTAAACCCGATCATGGCGACACGATAGTCGCCGGCGACATGACGCGCCACGATATCCTCAGGCGTGACATTCAACGCCTTCGCGATATCTTCCAGATCGATGCCGTTCTCGCCACCATAGACAACGGGGATACGCCAGCGCCGGGCCGGGGTGGTCGGAGGCACTGGCAATCGCGCAAGTGCCGACAGGCGCTCCCCAAGTTCTTCGAAACCGATCCGAACGGGGTCGTAGTGAACAAGCAGCGATCGATAAGTTGGCACCGTTTCCGTAACGCCGTCGATTGGCGTGTCTGAAAGCGCGCGATCGAGTGCAAGCACACGACGGTTCGTCTGCTCGTCGATGTTGCGGCCGAATTCCACCGTGATGGCGGCGTCGCCGCTTGGCAGAAGGCGAGGCGGAGACAAGGATGCGTCCATGACCGATCAATAAGTTCGCCAGCGCGGTTGGCCCGAGCGGACGCTCAGGAATGCCGGGTGAAATCTCAAGAATAGTGTATGCAAATTCAATGAATTATTGATGGCGAGCTCACAGGATGCTGTAATCGGCGAAGAGGCGCGACAGCGCTCAGAGCGCTGTAGCGTGCGCGGCAACCCAGGGAGGATCAACATGGATATCCATCAAGCAGGGTCGCGGCCGGCAAAACCTGGACCCAAGGAATACTTCTCCGGCACGGTTTCAGTTGAGCCGATCATCGCTACCGTGAACGCGCCCTCGCGTGTCCTCGCCGCGAGCGTCGCATTCGAGCCGGGCGCGCGCACTGCATGGCACACTCATCCGCTCGGCCAAACGCTGTACGTGGTTTCCGGCGTTGGGTTGGTCCAGACCGAGGGCGGGCCGATCCGCGAAATCCACCCCGGCGACACGGTATGGTTCTCACCGGGAGAAAAGCACTGGCACGGCGCCGGGCCGACTGCCGCCATGACTCATATCGCGGTGCACGAATCCCTTGACGGAAGTGCCGTCACCTGGATGGAGCATGTCACCGACGAGGAATATGCCGGCAAGGTCAGCAGCTGACGACATCAAAGCCCCGCCCATACGGCAGGGCTTAAGAGTTAAAAACAAGAAGATCGATCAAAATTCTGATCTATTGGTTCAGCGGGGTTCAGGGGTGCCCTGCGGAAGATGCCTGTCGGAATTGTATGTGCGACCTTGGGAGTTCGAAGATCTCCGGAATGTAGTCCAAGTCACTCACAATGCGTCGAGGTGGAAGCCGCTCGCCTTTTCGACGGAGCCGCATGACGTTCGGCTCAGAGAGGTCAGTTCTTCAGTCGGGCCGCCAACTATTCGCTAGCGCGCTGACCGGTTTCTCCGCAAGCCATCTCACTTCGCAGAGTTTCAAACCGCTGGCAGGCGTCACGTTCACGATCGTCGACGAACTTGATTGCGGCTTCGTGTGTCATCGGACCGCTGACAAGCGGGTAGGAGCTTTCTCCGATCGTTTCATCAACGAAATATTGGTCTTTGTCGCCGCGGCGTGTCGTCCACTTGAACCGAACTGCGACGAGGGGACCAGGGCCGTACTTTGTGTAGCTGTCAGCCTCATTGAGGTTGGAAGAGAGCTCGAGCGCATCTGGCTCCGCCGTTAGTATGTCCTCCTCCGGTTCGAAGCCGGGCTCTTCTGCCGTCTCAGCCTCAGGTGCGCCGCCGGCGCCGGCTTCGTTGGATGTCTCCGGTTTGTTGAGGTGAACCGCAATCGCCGCGAGAGCGTATTCGGTCGGGTCGTTTTCACTCACCTGGCTGTTCCCCATGTTTAGGTGGGGACGGCGGTGCGGCCCAAGTCCGCGCGTTACCGACGCATCCGTTCCCCATACAGGTCTGAGTATGGGGGCATATGGGCGGTTTTTTGTCTGTTCAGAACGCCCTCAAAACGAATTAAAAAACCTGATATATCAATATGTAAAAGAAAGTTTCACACCGCTCGCTTTAACATGACGAGCGCGATCAGCTTCACGCGCCAGAAAAGAATGACAGGCGCAGTCGCTCAATCGCCTTTCGCGATCTCTTTAGGTGCATCTTCAGGTGCCTCTTGCTCTTCCCGCATGGGGGGATGAGATCGCACGTAGCGATAGCTGACATAGAAGAGCAGGCCGCAGCCGAGGATCGCGCTAAACATCAACACGGGCATGGGTTTTACGCGCCTCCAAATAGCGAAACGAAACGATTTTTGCCGGTCGCGAAAGCGACCAACACCTCCGCGACTCCGTATCGCGAGAGATGAGGGATAATATTGGAATGCATCGTCCCCACCGGGAGATGGAGCAAGAAATAAATTTGAGACGGGCGACGTAGCCCCGAATGCTGTTGCGCGAAAGCTCAGCTGCGACCGTCGCCCGAGGTGACGGGCTATCCGCAAACGATTTGTTACCACTGCCCTTGAACCCCCGGAGCGTTGTCACCGTCAGATGAGAAGTCTCACGTCGGTCAAGGACCGGCAATCTGTCGTAAGTAGCCCCGGAGGAACGAAGATGATCAGACGTAGTCTCGTTACAGCAGCACTCTTGATTTTCGCCTCGGCCACCGCGCTGGCACAGCCCATGACCAAGCCAGACCCAGGGGCGACGATACGTTCCGAACCGCCGCCGACCTCAGCCGGACAGGCTGTCGGCAGTTGCAACAGCAAGGGAGACAAGCCCAACAGCAATTTCAGTTGCGCCCGGCTCAAGGCGGCCTGCGAGGGTGCCGGCTATAAATATTCGCCTAGCAAGCCGGACGGTTCGTCAGGCGTCTGCACCAAACCATCACAGGCCGGCCAGCAGATGGGATTTGCCGCCGACATCGGTCCGCAATCGGACGCTTTCTGTAAAGATAAGGCCCTTTGCGCCAAGCTGAAAACCGGCTGCAATGCCAATGGCGGCACCTACAAGCCGGGCACCGGGCAGTCGGGCACCTGCACCCAGAATTAAGGCCGGGGTTGTTCCGCGCTGAGTAATGACGGCCCTGTATTTGAGTAGCCTGAATTCTCAGAACGAACTCGCGACGGAGACGTCATCATCACTTATGACGACATCCTGTTTATCGGGAAAGAAAAGCCCGCCGGGCAGGCGGGCTAGTCCTAGTCGGAGTGATGATTGACGGCACCCGGCCAAGGGACCGCCCGGGCCGGATAATGCGCAAGACGGTGAGTTGTTCCGGGTGTTCGGCGGAACGACTTTCGATGGCAGTGGCTGCGCCAACGTCCAGATTGGTACAGAGCCCGGCGAGCAGGAACCAAGCTCCTGTCATTGACGGGAAGGAATTCTGCGACCAGCGGGACAGTCGCCGGGAAGGCAGCGCGGTTGACGGGCAATTTATCGGGGGCTACGGACATCCGTCCGCGAGATAGATACGTCGTGAGAGCTCCAGAGTTTCGTTGGCGCAGATCGCGACATTTGCCATTTAAAAAGGAGCACTATGTCATCCCACCCAACCGACTTTCAGGGTTCCGTCATCGACGCGGTGCGCGAGGCCATCGAGCAGCAGATTCAAAATTCACGGGCCACAGTCAACGGCGGCGGGGGACACTTCAGCATCGAAGTGACGTCGCCCGTGTTCGCCGGCATGAGTAAGCTCGAGAGCCAGCGGTTGGTATACAGCGCAATCGCCCACCTGATGCAGGGTGACATGCCGCCGGTGCACGCCGTCGACAGTCTGAAAACCCAAACGCCAGCTGCGTCTTGAGCCGGATTTCAAGCACGATCCGGCCGTCGCGGTCGTGGTCGTGCGGAAGATTCTGAGCCTTCGCGACACGGTGAAACTTCGCGCGCGCTGCCCGGCGGTGAGATCGAGTTCACAATGAAGCGGCTACTCAGTGCGGATCAATGTGCACAAAACCCGCCGGCGAGGGGGATCACCGGCGGGTCTGGGCAGAAGCGCGAACGGATGGCTAATCCGTCCGAAGAACTAATGCGGGGAGTGAGGTCAGAGTTCCGCAAAAAAAGCGCCGGAGCTGGGGCATGCGCCAGTTAGCATCCGGTTAAAATGTTCCAGCAACCTTGAAATTGTGATCGGTGATTCTCCTATCGAGCCGATCCAGTTTTCTGAGCCGGAGATCATGGAAGAAATTCCACCGCGCCCGTTTTGAGATTGTACATTGCTCCCGCAATCTTAATGGCGCCGCTGGATTCAAGACCGACGAGGATGGGACTTTGCTTCCGAATATTAGCGATGGTCATGCCGACATTCGTCCGAGCGACAGCGTCCACGAAATCGTAATTTTTAGCGGACCGTTCACCCGCGTAAGACGTGGCCTGCACGGCTGGTTTGATCTTGGCGAGAAGTCCAGTCAGGTTTCCTAATTCGACGTTGTCGATCGCCCCTTTGATCGCACCGCAGGATGTATGGCCCATCACAAGCACGACTTTAGCTCCAGCAACTTTGCAAGCGAATTCCAGGCTTCCAAGGATGTTGGCAGATTCTATGTTGCCGGCCACTCGAGCATTGAAGATATCGCCGATGCCGAGATCCATGATCACCTCGGCTGGCGCGCGCGAGTCGATACAGCTGAGTAGGGCTGCTTTTGGATATTGTCCCTCCGCGCTAGATTCCTGCTCTCGCAGATAGTTGCGATCCTTCCTTTCGCCGCTGCGAAACCGAGTATTTCCATCCTTCATCGCTTCAATGATTTGTTGAGGCGTAAAGTTATCGCGCTGCTGCTGCGTCAAGGCAGCGGCATAAGAATTTCTTGTCAGGAGCATGCCACCACTGAGGGCTGCCGCCGTGCCAGCAAATTTGAGGAAGCCGCGGCGTCCCCAGCAATGACAGTCTTTGGAATGACCTAACGTCTCGTGCATCAAAATCTCCTGGTTCAGCGCGAACCTGCGCAATTCGTCTAGCCGGGGCCCATGATACCAACGGCGAGCTCCAGCCACATGAAAAAAAATGTGGCTACGATCGCGAGGCCGCCGGCGATGCGATAGCGAGCGCGGTTTGTCAGGGCCGTCGTCGCCTCGAAGGCGAGGCACGCTGCGATCAGCATGCCACCGAATATGACAAAATCAGCGGTGTCCCACCTCACTTCATTGGTGATTTGCATGGCGGCGGCGGGCACCAGCAATACCACCCCGGCGATAAACCAAACCAGATGTCTCATTTGGGGTTCTTCGCCTTCAACCCGATCTCTACAAGGCGGCGGACGGTCTCGGAGCGGCCGGGTAGATCTTTCTGATGGGTCGCCCAAGCATCGACCTTCTCAATGAACTCGTCTGATAGCCGAAATGCACGCGCCGGATTCTTGCCTGTAGCCGGCCGCCCCGGTCTGCATCGATTGGTGCTTATGGTCATCTTAACAGCGTCACGGAGCGCCACCTCCAGACCGAAAGGACTATCCACCGGTTTCCGAATCCATAAAACAAAAAAAAGCCCGCCGACTAACCCGGCGGGCTTCCCTTGTCTCTAAATCTTCTAGTAGCGGCGATAACCCCGGTGGTATCCGTAACCCCGGTGATATCCGTAACCTCTGTGCACGTAACCATAGCGGCGGACACCGTAGCCACCATAGCCATAGCCACGATATCCGTAGCCGTATCCTCGGTAGACGGGCGCCGTGCGGATACAACCGTTGGGGCCGCAGACCACGGCAACGTTCTCTACGTTTGAAGCGGGCGAAAGTGGAGCGAGCGGCATTGCAGATGCGCTTCCCGCCGCAGCAAGGCCGAAGAGTGCCGTCAATCCGACAATTGCAAATTTAAGCTTCATGGTCTCCTCCTGTGGCATTCCGATCTTCACACAAAGTAGAAGGTTTAATGTGAACCCGGGATGAGCAACCCGGCCTCACTTAAATCATAAAGTGCGCTGGGGAGGAGCTCAGTCGCTAAAGCCCGCCGGTCTCGACCGGCGAGTTATCGATCGTCACTCTCAAACAGCGCATCAATGCGTGCGCATCGCGTCGTATGCGTGAGCAATGAATACGACGGCGCTGACCAAAAGCAGTGCGGCGACTGCGGCTTCCAACATGACGGCTTCCCATTATCGTTTTGGGGAGACGTAGCCGCTCAACGTTTCAGATAGACTTCATGGGACCAGGAAATTGGTTTCATTCCTAAGCCGGCAAGACGCTCATTGGGTTTGACCAACCAGACCAATGTTTTCCCTTGGATGGATATGCCGGCGTCGCCGGTATTCTTCTCAGTCCAAGTCACTTGTTATGTCATGAGAAGAAAATACGACATAACTAATTGATTTTATTTATGATATGGCGGAAGGGGTGGGATTCGAACCCACGGTGGGCTTGCACCCACGCCGGTTTTCAAGACCGGTGCCTTAAACCACTCGGCCACCCTTCCAAACGGTTGACACTGTTTAGCTATCGTCGCGAGGCCGGTTGTCGAGAAAGGCCATTTGCTATTCAACGTCTCTGGTGCGCTTGTTTATGGCGGCACGTAACGCATCGTCAACCTACGCCACGGCGTCGGCCTGCATATTCGGCAGGACCTGCGAATAAAAATCCAGCGTGATCCCGCCTTGCTATGGCCAAGCCGTTCGCTGGCGATCTTCGGATCTGCCTCTTACAGAGACTGCAGGTCTCTTCGATGGCGCCAAGCAAAGAGAGACTCGCCGGCGTGAGCCGGCGGTTTTCCTTGCGGCCAGCCAAGCGAGCGCTCATGATAGCTCGATCGTTCAAAAAGGGAGTTGCGGCTGTGGCGACAGGTACAGTGAAGTGGTTCAATGCGACAAAGGGTTTCGGGTTTATTCAGCCCGACAGTGGCGGTAAGGACGTGTTTGTCCATATCTCAGCCGTGGAGAAAGCGGGCCTTAGCTCACTCAACGAGGGCGCCAAGGTGAGCTACGAGGAAGTAGCGAACAGGGGAAAGACCTCAGCAGAAAACCTGCGGGTAGGCTGATCTTGTTGCCCGCCGGCGCTCACCGGCGGGTGATTTTTCGTCGAAGGGAACGCGTTCCACATTCCCGAGACCGGGTACAAATTACCAGGAGACTTTCCGATGTTCATTGCCATGAATCGCTTCCAGGTCATCAAGGGAAATGAAAAGGCTTTTGAACAAATCTGGCTGTCGCGCGATAGCTATCTAGGGAGTGTGCCTGGTTTCGTTGAATTTCATCTTTTGCGTGGACCTGAAGCTGAGGATCACACGCTTTATGCCTCGCACACGATCTGGAAAAGCCGCGACGCTTTCTATGCATGGACCAAATCAGAGGCGTTCCGAGCCGCTCATGCGAACGCTGGCAGCAATAAGCCACTCTATCTGGGTCATCCTCAATTGGAGGGATTCGAAGCGCTCCAGACCGTGACTGGTTCTACAACTCAAGGTGAGTAACCCATTGGAAGTCACTCAGCGATTCGCGATCGACACTGCCATTTCCTTCAGCAGAAGGTCAGCTGCTTAATAGAAGGCTTTGCGAAATATATTAAATTGCTGATCTTGATTTTAAGCTGCCCCCCATATTCCTCCCTTACCACCCTAAGGCGCCGCTGAACTAGTATAGAGTGTCGCGACCCGTTTCCGCGAGGAGGGCACCTGGCGCGTCCTGCACGGGGATGAGTGCGGCCCGAACATGTCGGAATTTCTTGCGATTTGTGTATTAGCTGGCCGCATAGAGCCATCCCGCACCTTCGGATGACGATCATAATGACGCTGTAAAACAGACACGCGTGCGGACGTACAGGCAATGAATGCACCAACAGAAGACCGCCGCAAACATCCGCGCGTCGAAATAGACGAGCCGGCTTACATTTCTACAAGCGGATTAAGCATGCGGTGCCGGCTGTTGAACGTATCTTCGCAAGGAGCCGCCATCGAGGTCCCAAATCCGGCCCTTGTCCCGTCGCGTTTCCAGCTGATGACCGAAAAGGATCGGGTGATTCGGTTCTGCCGGGTCATCTGGATCAAGCAGGACCGGATCGGAATTGCTTTCGATCCGCCGACTGCCGAGGCAGGCTAAGGCGTTCCGAGTCGCGACCTTGATTGACCACCCGTTTTCGCTTCTGAAGGGCTCACCCCATTTCCGCCTTGTTTGCTCTGCGATATGTTCACGGCTTGGTATGGTTATGGACCGTATCGTGCTGACCGGCGCGGTGAAGTGGGGCAGTCTGCCGGGGACCGGGTCTTGGGGACGGATGAGGAAACCAAATTCAGATCGAATTGGGCATGCTGCATGCGCTGTGGCCGTCGCGGGCGCGTGCCTGATGCTGGCCAATTGCGGTTCATCAAACAACCTCAGCCGGATCGATCCTAAGTATGGAGTTTCGAGCAGCCCTCGGGTGATCGCCTCTGGCGAGGCGGTGCCAAAAGGCGGCGGCACTTACCGGGTCGGCAAGCCCTATACAGTCGCCGGGCGCGTTTACGTTCCCGAGGAAAACACCAGATATCGCGCCGAAGGGCTTGCTTCCTGGTATGGCGATAACTTCCATGGCCGTCTGACAGCCAACGGCGAGGTTTTTGACATGGCCTCGCTGTCTGCTGCGCATCCAACCCTTCCCTTACCGTGTTATGTCCGGGTAACAAACTTGGGCAACAGCAAATCCTTGGTGGTCCGCGTCAACGATCGCGGGCCGTATCACGGTAACCGGCTGATCGATGTCTCGAATAAGGCCGCCGAGTTGCTGGAGTTCAAGCAAAATGGTGTCGCGTCGGTGCGGGTCGAATACGTCGGACGCGCGCCGCTTGAAGGTTCTGATGATCGGCAATTGATGGCGACCCTGCGAACGGGTGTGCCCGCGCCGTCGCCGTCCACCGTCAGGATCGCCTCGGCGCGGCCGTTTGTTCCCGAACTCGCGCCGTCCGAACGCTCCCATACGCCCGACCATACCGCGATGGACGTCGCATCGATCAACGCAGATTCCGAGATGTCTGCGTCCGGCCGCACCCCGGCGCGTCGGCAGGCCATGGAAAGACCGCGGGAGGTCTCATATGGCGAGGGCAACGTTGCAGGCCATGTCCGCCCCGTCACCGCTTATGCGCCGGTAGACCAGAGCGGACCAAGCGAGCTACTCTCGGGCCGAGGGCTCTATTAAGCGTCGCTCACCTACGAGAAAGCTTGAAATCTGCTTGATCTTATCCGGCCGTGCCATAGGCGCGGCCATGTTGTTTGCGACCACCCCAACTGATAAAAGGATCTACCCGGAATCGCACCATGACAACCAGCTCTTCCACGCCCGACAGACGACGCGGGGGATTCGCCTGGCGCGGTTTGGTGGCCGCCGCCATCCTCACGATCGGCCTCGACGGAATCGTTCTGGCTGCCAACAACAGCGTCCAGGGTGCGAAGAAGGAAGAAACCTACGAGACCAGCGCCCCGACCGCAATTTTGATCGAAGCAAAAAGCGGCAGCGTTCTTTTCGAGAAGAACGCAGACGAACTACGTGCACCGTCCAGCATGATGAAGCTGATGACGGTGGAAGTCGTGTTCAACGCCATCACGAAAGGCGAGATCAAACTCACAGACGAGTACGTCATCAGCGAAAACACCTGGCGCAAGGGCGGGGCGCCTTCCGGTGGATCGACCATGTTCGCCGCGATCAACAGCCGCGTCGCCGTTGACGATCTCCTGCACGGGGCAATCATCCAGAGCGGCAATGATTCCTGCATGGCGCTTGCGGAGGGTATCGCCGGTAGCGAAAGCGCCTTCACAGAAAAGATGACAGCCCGAGCGCGGGAATTGGGCATGACCCGCTCCACCTTCGCTAATTCCAACGGCCTTCCACATCCTGACAACAAGATGACCGTTCGAGAGCTTGCGGCACTCGCGCGCCACATCATTTTGACCTACCCGGATTTTTACAAGCTGTTCGGCGAACGTGAATTCACTTGGAACAAGATTCGTCAGTCAAACCGCAACGCGCTTCTGACTGCGATGGACGGAGCCGACGGGCTCAAGACCGGCTACACCAAGGAGGGTGGATACGGCATGGTCGGCTCAGTGGTTCAAAACGGCACCCGGCTGATCGTTGTCGTGAACGGCCTCGAAAGCGCCGACGACCGAGCGGCCGCCGCCAAGAAGCTGCTGGAATGGGGTTTTCGAAATTTCGAAATCCGGACCCTGTTTGCTGCGGACCAGCCGATCGGCTACGCCAAGGTATTTGGCGGTGATAGCGGCTCCGTTCAGGTCGCCACGTCAAACCCGGTTCAGATTATGGTTCAGAAGAACGGCAACGACAAACTGCTCGCGCGCATCGTCTATACCGGGCCGATCCGTGCGCCGGTTGCGCCGGAGCAACCGATCGGGGTCATCAAGGTGTGGCGAGGCAAGGAAGTGGCGGTCGAGATGCCGGTTCTTGCCACGAAAGCCGTCGGTGTCGGCTCGACCATGCGTCGCGCGTTGGATGGAGCGATCGAGCTTGTCGTTGGGATGGTGCGCTCGGGCGCCGCGAAACTCTAATGGCTGACGCCACGCCCAAAGCCGACCCGCCGCGCGGACGTTTTATTACCTTCGAAGGCGGCGAGGGGTCCGGAAAATCCACGCAGATCAAGATTCTCGTCGAACGTCTTCAGGCGGCCAAGCTGCATGCTATCGTCACGCGTGAGCCCGGAGGATCGCCGGGCGCCGAAATCATTCGACACCTCGTCCTGTCGGGCGTGGGCAAACTGCTCGGCGCTGACGCTGAAACCCTGCTGTTTGCGGCGGCGCGCGATGACCATGTTCGCACCGTCATCAGGCCTGCGCTGGAGCAGGGCATATGGGTGCTCTGCGATCGGTTTGCCGATTCGACCCGCGCCTATCAGGGTCAGTTGGGAAACGTGCTACCCGGCGTGCTGAACGCGATGGAGCGGGTAACCATCGGCGATCTCAAGCCTGACTTGACGGTGATCCTCGATGTCCCCGTTGAGGTAGGTTTGCAGCGCGCAGCCGCTCGCCGTGGCAGCGGCGCGCCGGATCGCTTTGAGGCGGAGGACCTTGCCTTTCACCGGAAACTCCGTGACGCCTATCGCGAGATCGCAGCGAGCGACCCGCAACGTTGCATGGTGATCGATGCCGACGCCGACGTCAATACGGTGGCCGCGAGAATATGGGCGGCGCTGCGCGACCGCGCGCTAACGGCGGACACTGCATGATCGCGCGCTCAGCCACCGCGGAAATGCCGGTCCCGCATCCGCGCGAAACGACCGTGCTTTTCGGTCACAGCGAGGCGGAGCGGACGTTGCTCGATGCCTATCGCGGGGGCCGTATCCCGCACGCCTGGCTTATCGGCGGCGCGCCGGGGATCGGCAAGGCGACGCTCGCCTACCGGATGGCCAGATTTGTGCTTGCTCATGGCGATCCCGCCACATCGCAGGTGCAATCGGCCGAAACGCTCAAACTGGACCTGACGCATCCGATTGCACGCCGCATCGCGGCCGATACCCATGGCGGGCTACTGACGCTGGAGCGGACGCCCAACGAAAAGGGCGTGATGCGCACGGTCATCAGCGTCGAGCAGACCCGGGAGACGATCGCTTTCTTCGGCTCGACCGCCACTGGAAACGGGTGGAGGGTGTGCATCGTCGATACTGTCGACGAACTCAACCCCAATGCCGCCAATGCGCTGCTCAAGATCCTCGAGGAGCCGCCGCACCAGTCGCTGTTTTTCTTGATAAGCCATGCCCCGGCGCGGGTATTGGCGACGATGCAATCGCGCTGTCGCAAGATGATGCTACGCCCGCTTGCAGCGAACGATGTGATCCGCGCGGCCGCTGAAGCAGCGCAGATCGCGCCCGACGATACGTCCTTGCAGGAAGTCGCCTACGCGGCCGAAGGAAGCGTCGCGCGGGCGTTGGCGCTCCTCGGAGGGGGCGCGCTGAAGCTTCATCAGCGGACGACGGCGTTGTTGAACAGCCTTCCGCAGATTGACCCGGGCGAACTTCACGCGTTGGGGGACGCAATCAGCGGCAGTGAGCGCGCCTCGCTTGGCGCCTTCGTCGACAGCGTGGACCGCTGGATCGGCGAGCGACTCCGCACCAGCGATGCGAACGCCGATCTTCCTCATCTTGCACGGCTCGCGGAGGTATGGGAAAAGATCAACAACGCCGCGCGCGAGACAGAGACCTATAATCTCGAGCGAAAACCCCTGGTTTTTTCGGTGTTCGGGCTTCTCGCAGAAGCAACGCGGTAAAAACATTCCGCCCATGATTGTTCTCGACCTCCAGCCTGCTTCATAAGGAACTTGTGGTGGCTCCCGCTAAGAAGAAAACGGCCAAGAAACCTCGCGTGAAAAACCGCAAGTCGCGTCCCGCCGCCAGCCCGGCAGCCAAAACGCGCAGCAGGACGGCGGTTAAGAAGACCACCAAACGCAAGAAGACGAACGCAAAGACGACGACAAAAGCTCGTGCGAAGAAAGCCAAAAAGACAACAAAAGCGCGTCTACCAAAAGGGACCGGCAAGACGGCAAAGAAGACGGTAAAGCGAGCGGCAAAGAAGCAGCCGACGAAAAAACCCTCGAAAAAGGTGGCGGCGAAAAAGGCTTCGGCGAAAAAATCAGTGTCGAAGAAGGCTGCGCCGAAACGATCCGTCGCAAAGAATCCCGTGAAGAAAGCAAAGCCGCGAGCGCCGCGCACGGTTGGTACGACGACAAAACCGATCCTCTCGAGCACGGCGTCATCGCACACCAATACGTTCTATATCACCACGGCGATCGTTTATCCGAACGGTGCGCCGCACATCGGCCACGCATACGAGGCCATTGCCACCGATGCGCTCGCGCGTTTCCAAAGGTTGGACGGCAAGGATGTGTTCTTCCTCACCGGGACCGACGAGCACGGCCAGAAAATGGTGCAGACCGCGCAGCGGGAAAACATATCGGCCCTTGAACTCGCCACGCGAAACGCCGAACTGCTTCGTAAATTGGATGAGACGCTGAACATTTCGTTCGATCGGTTCATTCGCACTTCGGAACCCGCGCACCATGGCTCGGTCCAGGAAATCTGGAGGCGCATGGCAGCGAATGGCGATATCTACCTGTCGAGCTACGCCGGCTGGTATTCGGTACGCGACGAAGCCTATTACGCAGAGGACGAGACGCTCGTCGGCGACGACAATGTGCGGCGCGGACCGCAGGGCACGCCGGTCGAGTGGGTCGAGGAAAAAAGCTATTTCTTCAAGCTATCGGCCTATCAGGACAGGCTGCTTGCGCTGTACGAAAGCCAGCCTGACTTCATAGGTCCGGATTCTCGCCGCAACGAAGTGGTCAGCTTCGTGAAAGGCGGCCTGAAGGATTTGTCGATCTCGCGCACCAACTTCGACTGGGGCATCAAGGTGCCCGACGATCCCGAGCATGTCATGTACGTCTGGGTCGATGCGCTGACCAACTACATCACGGGCGTCGGTTTTCCAGACGAGAACGACCGCAACTGGCACTATTGGCCGGCCGACGTGCACATTATCGGCAAGGACATCATCCGCTTTCACGCGGTCTACTGGCCTGCTTTTCTGATGTCTGCGGGCATTCCCTTGCAGAAGCGGGTCTATGCCCATGGCTTCCTATTCAACCGCGGTGAGAAGATGTCGAAGTCGGTCGGCAATGTCGTCGATCCCTTCAGCCTCGCCGCGGAATACGGCGTCGATCAGGTGCGCTATTTCTTCCTGCGCGAGGTGCCGTTCGGGCAGGACGGCAGCTATAATCACGAGGCGATCGTGGCGCGCATCAATGCCGACCTCGCCAACGACTTCGGCAACCTCGCGCAGCGCTCATTGTCGATGATTGCCAAGCAGCACGGCGGCGTTCTGCCGGAGCCGGGAGGTTTCAGCGACGCCGATAAGGCGATCCTCGCACAGGCGGACGGCATGATCGCGATCACGCGCGAGGCAATGAATACGCAGCAGATTCACCAGGCGCTTAATGCAATCTGGGCCGTCGTTGCCGAAGCCAACCGCTATTTTGCGGGCGAGGCGCCCTGGGTCTTAGCCAAAACCGATCCGGCGCGGCAAAGGACAGTGTTGTATGTCACCGCCGAGGTGGTGCGCCAGATCGCGATTCTGGCGCAACCCGCGATGCCTGTCGCCTGTGCAAAGTTGCTCGATATATTAGGTATCCCGCAAGGCGAGCGAAGTTTCGCGATGCTTGGTGGTCAAACCCGGATTAAACCGGGCACGACTTTGCCTGCGCCGGTGCCGGTGTTTCCGCGATATGTCGAACCGTCCGCGGCCTGAACGGTTTACGCTTATGCTGGTCGACAGTCAGCGTGGTAACTGTTTCTTCCGGTTACCACCATTGTGCCTCGTTACGCGGGTAGCCGCGTAGAATTACGGCCGGCGTTACGGTCTCGAACCAGCGGCAGCACCGCTCGGTGGAGCGGATGGTGCGCAACGTGCTGATCCCCGTGTGGAGCGACAAGGTCATTTCGGAAATCACGCGCCGCGACATCGTCAAACTGGTGGAAGAGATCAACAACCGGCTAGCGCCGATATACGCCTTCGCGGTGTTCGGCTGGACGCGGGCCCTTTGAAACGCGCGACCGGCACGAGTCGTAAGTCGAGCTCGAAGCAAAAATGTTTTGCCGCTCGGGCCACGAACCAGCTCCTAGGAAGCTGATGGCGGGACAGCAACACTCCGATACTTCAGCGGCGGAGTGGCACCGGTCTGTCACATACTTGCAATGGAACCCTTCTAGAGGTCTGCCCCAGTTGATTAAAAAAGGGGAAATGACCGATGCTGACCTGGGGCGAGAAGGGAAAAATTCGTCAATCAAGAACAAAGGCCAACGCAATGTCTCGGAAAGGGACGGCGCGCCGAGAGCACGGGAAATTCATTTCCGTAGGTACGAAGTTGCTTTTTGGAGCCATCGGCTTGGCCGGCACAGTCAGCACTGCACAAGCGAGCGCACAGACCGTGACTCCGGAACAGGTCGAAGATTTGCAAAGGCAAATTAGCGTGCTGGAAAAGAAGCTCGAAAGCGTTCAGCACAACACCTTCCTGAACGCCAGCGCCGGTTATATGCCGACAAAGGGGACATTCGCACCACCGGACGTTCTGGTGTCGATGAAAGGTAACTCTCCCCGTTTCTGCACCGCCGATGGATACAACTGCGTCGGCATCACCGGTCGTCTGCACTTCGATGTCGGGGGTTATGACTATAGGCCGAACACGGCTGCAACCGTGCCGCAGAACCTGCAGGACGGCGTCAACGCACGCCGCGCACGAATCGGCATCACCGGCGTATTCGCACGCGACTGGGTATATGCGTTGATCGGCGAATTCGGCGGCTCTCAAGACGGCACGGGGACGATCAACAACGCCTTTGTGTCATACAAGGGCTTCAAAAACACGAGCATCGACATCGGCTATATGAAAGTGATGTGGAGCCTCGAACAGGCCACCAGTTCTAACAACATCACATTCATGGAGCGCTCCTCTGCGCAAGTGATGGCCGCCGACCTCGGCGCCGGTGGCCAACGCGCCGCGGTGGGAGTCATCAAATACGACAAATGGTGGTGGGTCGCCGGCTACCTGACGGGACCTGAGCGCGCCTATGATCACACTCTGCGCGTACCCTATTCAGCGGTTGGCCGTCTGGTTTTGACGCCGATCAACACCGATGTCGCGACCTTCCTGTTCGGCGGCGAGGTGCTCTATCTCGCCGACACCGGCGGCGCCCCTGGCGTCAATGATCTCCGTTTGCGCGAGCGCATCGAACTTCGCATCGATCCGACCCGGGTGCTCGACACCCATAACATTGGCAATGTCGATGACGTGCGAGTGCTGAGTGCCGAAGTCGGCGGTGCCATTGGTCCTTTCCATGCCCAAGGCGAATGGTTCGACTACAGCGTCTCCCGCCTCGGGGGGGCCTCTGACCTTCATTTCGCGGGAGGTTACGTTCAGGCCGGCTACATCCTCACCGGTGAAAAGCGCAAATACCTCCAACATGACGCGGCGTTCGGCGGTGTGCACCCTACCAATCCCTTCTTCTGGGATGTGGCAGGCGGCATCGGCGCTTGGGAGATCGCTGCGCGGTACAGCTACATGGATCTCAACGACAAAACAGTGTTCGGCGGAAAGCAGGAAAACGTCACCGTCGGCCTCAACTGGTATCTCAACGACAACATGCGCGTGATGTTCAACTGGATCCACGGCAACATGGGGAAAACCAACCTTGCCAATCAGGATCTCGGCGCCAAGTGGGACGCCTTTGCAATGCGCACCCAGTGGGCATTTTGAGCCCCTTATAGGGTAAACCCCATAAAGGGCAGCGCTCCTGCTTCGCTTCGCAGATCGCCACCTTCAGGTCGTAAGGAGCGGGAAAGGAAAGCCGCCGAGCAGGCGCTGAGGCTGCCCCGCGGACTAAAATTCATAAAATCGGCTCGGAGTATGTGCGCTCCGAGCCGAGGGCGAAGCTCTAACAGCTCGGATCGTTAGTGAAGGTGCAGCGTTCGTGGAAGACGACGCGGTACCCCGGACCGACATAAGCCGGTGCATATCCCCGGCGACGGTAGGTCGTGTTCACACGGCCGGCATAGGCGTAGGCTTGGTAGATACTCGATTCATAACCTCCGGGACCGCTGTCTCTTACGCCGTTCCACGGAGCGGCGAGCGCCGAAGTAGTCAGCATCGTTGCCGCACAAACCGCAATCAATCCGTACCGCATTACCATTCCTCCAAGACCAAGTGAGGGAACCTGAATAATTTTTTAGTCTGTCACATTTCTGTAATGTACTTTACTTATAATTGAGTTCCCAAAAAATATGTCAATCCAAAACAAGACTTAAGCCCTGCGACGCAGTGTCTCGGATAGGGCGGCGCAAGGGCGTTCGCGAATGCGGGGAGGGAGCCCGCTTCCGTTCGGATATTTCGATTTCGCTGAGGCCGCAGGTTTTGCGTTACTCGTCGGCGCGCCCTCGTAAGGTGGCCGCCGGCAAATTCGATCAGGACGCCAAAAGCTTTCGTACGCTCGCGCTGACGTGCTTGGGATCGGAGCGTCGCATATTCGGACCAACAGGACTTCGACAGTCGCCGCATTGGGCCGCATACCAGTTCATCATCTTCGGAAGCTGGTCGTTGGAGGCCTCGGCTCGCACCGGGTTCTCATAATACCTGCGGGCGACCATTTCCGCCTTCTTAAGGCTCATATTTGAAAATGTGCAGAGCTTATCGATGAGCGCTTTACTCCCGACATAGGCGACCACCTGGAGCATTTTCGTACCGCCCGAACTGAGCACGAGCTTCAGGGCGAGCCCTCGTTCCATCGAATCGAGTAAGCCATCCGCTACTAGCAGCCGCAACGCGAACGATAGTCGCTATCACTGTTCCTTGCTGCGCGGCGGGCTTCTCCGAACTCGTTTGCAGTATCTCAAGCTCACGCCATCCGTGTTCTCAGCACGATGCGGGGCTGGGGAGGGGCTGAGTAACATCATCATCGCGCGCTCGACCATTGAGCCACATCAAAGGCCGAGCACCAACCGGATTCTAAACTTGGTAGACGATCGGATCGCCACCTTTGATTCGAAGTCCTTCCTGTCATTCGCACGTCACGTCGCAGTTAAATAACTGGCCACCAAAGTGAATACGAAGGGGATGGCGTCATGGCTGATATGGCTTTGCCCGGTTCAATCGAGCCTGCGAGAAGACGCGGACCTAATCTTGATCGCGGCTTTCATCCGCTCGCCATCGTCGCATTTATGGGCACGATTGCAGCAGTTCTTCTATTTGTAGCCTATAGCATCTACGCGGACGTCGATGCGACCGGCGCGCGGGTGACAGCGTATCTTCCATTTATTTTGCTGTTCATCGCTCTCCTAATCGCTCTCGGCTTTGAGTTCGTCAACGGGTTTCATGATACAGCGAATGCCGTCGCAACCGTAGATCGCTGTGGTGTGGTCCGGCTGTTTCAATTTCCTTGGCGTTCTGCTGTCATCAGGCGCGGTTGCTTTCGGTATCGTTTCCCTGCTTCCAGTGGAACTCATACTTCAGGTCGGCAGCAGCGCAGGCTTTGCGATGGTCTTCGCCCTCTTGATCGCCGCGATTCTCTGGAATTTAGGAACCTGGTGGCTGGGACTTCCGGCGTCTAGTTCACATACGCTGATCGGCTCAATCATCGGAGTCGGTATTTCCAACGCACTGCTGCACGGGCGATCCAGCACCTCGGGCGTTGATTGGAGCAAAGCGACCGAGATCGGGTACGCTCTCCTGCTGTCGCCTCTGTTCGGTTTCTGCCTCGCAGCAGCCCTGCTGCTGGTGCTACGGACCATTGTCAAGAATGCAGCGCTCTATGCCGAACCCAAAGGCGATCAACCCCCGCCAGTGTGGATACGCGGCATTCTGATCTTAACCTGCACGCTGGTTAGCTTTTTCCATGGCTCCAACGACGGTCAGAAAGGCATGGGCCTAATCATGCTGATCCTGATCGGCACGGTGCCGACCGCCTACGCTCTCAATCGATCCATGCCGCAGAGCCAGATGGCACAATTCCAAACCAACTCGGCGGCCGCCAGTGATGTGATCGCGCAGAAGGCCACCGGCTACAACGTACTCGGCAACCCGCGGCCCGCTGTCACGGCCTACGTCGCGGAGCACAAGATCAGCGAGAGCACTTATCCGTCGCTCGCAGTGCTTGTAACCGACATCGCAAATCAGGTGGCCCGCTACGATTCGCTGGCAAAGGTGCCTGCCGAGACGGTCGGCAACACCCGCAACGACATGTACCTCACGTCCGAAGCGATACGGTTCCTGCTGAAGGACAAGGAGAAAGATCTGACTAGGGAACAGGTCGCGGTCTTGCACGCCTACAAGGGTTCGCTCGACGGAGCCACCAAGTTCATCCCGTCATGGGTCAAGATCGTGGTGGCGATCGCGCTTGGCCTTGGCACAATGGTGGGGTGGAAACGAATCGTGGTCACGGTTGATGAGAAAATCGGAAAGACCCATCTCACTTACGCCCAAGGCGCGGCTGCGGAGATAACCGCTGCGGCAACCATTGCTGCCGCGGACGGGTACGGCCTGCCGGTCTCGACGACGCATGTCCTTTCGTCCGGTATCGCCGGAACGATGGCCGCGAACGGATCGGGACTCCAGTTGGCAACCATTCGAAATCTCGCGATCGCCTGGGTTCTAACGCTGCCCTCTGCGATGATCCTTGCCGGCGTTCTTTACTGGATGTTTTCGAAGGTGTTTTGAAAAGGTCTTCTCGCCGCTGATTCCAAAATCACGCCTAGATTCCTACCGAGCGCTTATTTTTGCGATCTATCGCCGGCGACCGGGGACGACGCCCGAGTCGTCTCCGGCGGACCTACAGTCGCCTAGGGACGTTCGATCATCGCGAGCTCAATGCTTCACGAGCTGCGTGAAATCTAGCCGTCACGAATCCTCAGTAGATCACTGTCAGGAGCTGCGGAAGCGCCGGGCCTTTTTGAGGGCGAGACCGTGAGGCGATAGGCAACGAAAACTGCGGTATCACCGAATGTTTCTAAGACCTCACTACAGATCGGGCAGCGGAAATCCCAGCCTTGATTGGGCAACGATACCAGCTCTAGTCGTCTGAAGGCGGCTCCGCACTTGGTGCAAAAGACATCGGTTTGCCTCACGGTACCCCTTTGTATGCCCGTCATGAATCATAGGTAAACTGTCCCTATACTAGCGGCAAATCTTTGGCGTTATCCCGCTCGCCAAACGCCGGCCCGTACTTAATTTCCCGCGGGGCTTCACGCATCTAGGATGATGAAATGAACCGGTTGCAAATGTTCGTTGAGCATAGTGTGACTGGCGGCTACAGGTCGAAGCGCGCTGCATATGCGTTTGACCCCGAGAACCTGCCGCCGCCTGGCGAAAATCTGGAATGGAAAGCGGTGTCCTCGTTTAACGCCGCCGACGAGATAATGCGGGACGCCGGCTTAAAAGACATCTTCATACTCGCAGTCGATAAGGGTTGCGCCATCGTAGAGGAAAAGGTCGAGCTCGCGCTTAACTTCGAGAATAGTCATCAGCGGTGCAGATGACCAAAGGCATCCAGCCATTCTGACCTCTGTTCTGTCCACTCACGGCGCCGGGTCATGACCGAGTGGACGGCCTCGATCACGGGCGCGACAAGGGCATTTTTGTTGTCCGCCAACTCGATGATCGTCACGACCAGAAGATTAACATGACCTTCGTCATCGTACCGCAGGACGTGCTCTAGCATAGCACGCGCGGTCGCTTCGATGATCGCGCCGATCATGCGAGTGCAGGAGCCCATTGCTCTGCTTCGGGCAACGAGCTCGTACTTACCACGCCAGCCTTTCGCCATTTGCGCTGCAATCAGGTAGAGCGCGATCAGAAATTTCAATACGATTAGCGTGGTGCTCTGGAGGCTCAGCCTATAAGAGCACCGACGCCTTCATCAGAATTGATATCGAAACGTAAGCCCAACCTTGGCACCCTGTAGGCTCAAGTCCTCTTGGCCAGGTATGAACCAAAGTCCAAAGCCGAACGGCTGATCGAGGAGGGGCTGTTCCTTCTCCAGCAAAAACGGGCCGCACGCGACGTCGCCCGTTACCAAGCTCGCCTTTGGTAACGCCATCCGCACACGCGATACATATTCACGTCGCGTTCACTTCCCGACTCATAGCCTGTCACTCGCGTCTCGCTCGCGTCGCGGCGGCAACGAAATGATTTACTGACGTCGTGTTACTTACCCACCCACGGAGGTCTATATGTTTTTGAAGAAAATTCTAGGATTGGCCGCTCTCGGCGCGCTTCTGATTGCCGCGGCTCCCGCGCAGCAGTCGCAGGCGAATTCGCTCAGCCCCGGAATTTCTATCGGACAAAGCGACGCCGGCAAGCTGACAACCAACGTGCACCACATCAATGGGCAACCTCACCGTCACCCCCATCACAACCGCCATTGGCAGAACCATCACCATCATCACCACCAGTGGCAAACCCATTACCATCACCATCACCAGCACAAGATTCATGGCCACTAGCGCTGATCCCAGTCGGAGCCCATGGCACAAGCCAGCTCCGCACAAGGTCGAGCAGGCCTTGTGCGGGCCTGTTTCTTTAACGTTGCGCGCCTTCGAACTACCCGGTCTGTGTTGGGCGTCGATCTGAAAATTAGTGAGGTGCATGTTCGGCAGCGCGCCGCAAGGTGCCGCTTCCAAAGCCCGTCGCCGTCGAACTGACGCAGTGGAAATTGCGCTTCAGAGAAAAACGGCCGGCACTGGCTCATATTTTCGAATGGTTGCAGCAACATCCAGCTTCTTGGCAACATCAACGCGGCTTGATCCTAGCAATGATCGCCGCACAGGTGACTACGATCATTCACGCCCTAAGCGGGACGGACAGGGATAACGTGCGAGCTGGAAATTCTATGAGAGGCCGAGCGTCAGCACCCTTATGATCCCGTGCTCTTGGATGCCGGCGTGGACAATGCAACATGCGATCAACAATCAAGCAACACTCGAAATCCTCGTTAAACAATTGAATCTATTACAGAATGAAATAACGTCCCGTCAGGATTCGAACCTGCAACCCGCGGAGTAGAAATCCCTTTCTCCCGCGGAATAAACGATGCAGCCTTGACCTCGCGGCCTGTTGAAGGCACCTGTTGGCTGACTGGCGTTGTAGCCCCGTTTGTAGCTCGGCCAGAATCCCAACTGTCTCATGCCGTCTCCCGAGGGATCCTCCGGTTGCCTGAAATGCTTGTCGACAGTCACTGCCATCTGGATTTTCCCGATTTCGCCGATGAGCTCGACGGAATTGTTTCGCGCGCGGAAGCGGCGGGGGTTCGCCGCATGGTGACGATTTCGACGCGGGTGAGGGAGCAAGCGAAGCTGCTCGCAATCGCGGAGCGGTTTCCGAATGTCTATTGCTCGGTCGGCACCCATCCGCATCATGCCGACGAAGAGGACGGCATTTCTATCGACGAACTCATCGCGCTAACACAACATCCAAAGGTCGTCGCGCTGGGGGAGGCGGGACTTGATTATTTCTACGAGCACGGCTCGCATGAGGCGCAGGCGCGGGGATTCCGCACTCACATCGCCGCCGCGCGCGAGACCGGTTTGCCCCTGGTGATCCACACTCGGGAGGCGGACGAAAATTGCGGTCACATCCTCGAGGAGGAAATGACGAAGGGTGCGTTTCGAGCGGTGCTGCATTGTTACACCGGTGGCCGCGAGCTCGCAATGAAGGCGGTCGCGCTTGGATTGTATATCGGCTTCACTGGAATTTTGACCTTCAAGAAATCTGATGCGTTGCGAGCGCTCGCTGCGGAGTTGCCGGACGAGCGCATTCTCGTCGAGACCGATGCACCGTATCTTGCGCCTGGCAAGTTTCGCGGCAAACGCAACGAACCTTCTTATGTCGTGGAGACTGCGAAAGTGCTGGCAGACGCGCGCGACGTTTCGTTCGACGAAATTTCGCAACAAACCACCGAGAATTTTTTTCGGCTATTCTCCAAGGTGCCACACCCGGACGCAGCCGCATGACGCTGACGCTGACCATTCTCGGCTGCGGCTCGTCCGCTGGCGTGCCGCGTCCGGCATTGGGCTGGGGTGCCTGCGATCCCACCAATCCGAAGAACCGTCGTCGCCGCTGTTCGCTGATGATGGAGCGCGCATCGGAGCAGGGGACAACGCGCGTCCTGATCGACACCTCGCCCGACCTGCGCGAGCAATTGATCGATGCCAATGTCGATCATATCGATGCGGTGTTCCTAACGCACGAACACGCCGACCAGACTCACGGAATCGATGACCTGCGCTCCGTCGTACTGCATCAGCGCCGCCGGATTCCGGTCTATCTTAATCAATCGACGTCCAAGGATATCCTGTCGCGTTTTTCATACTGCTTCGTATCGCCCGAGGGCAGCGGCTATCCGCCGATCCTGGACAGCCATTCCATCGAGGCGGGCGAAAGCCAAACGATTGACGGTAAGGGCGGCGCGCTCACTCTATCGGCCTTTCTTGTGCAGCATGGCAATATCCCGGCCTTGGGCTATCGGATCGGCAACGCTGCCTATACGCCCGACGTGCACGATATTCCGCATGAAAGTTGGCAGGCGCTGGAAAACCTCAATCTGTGGATTATCGACGGCCTGCGCTACGCGCAGCATCCCAGTCATTTCAGCGTCGCGGATGCGCTGTCGTGGATCGACCGCTTCAAGCCCAGGCGTGCCGTGATCACCAACATGCACTCTGATCTGGATTATGAGGCCCTGCGGCGCGAGCTTCCAGAAAATGTCGCACCGGCCTACGACGGGATGCAGCTAGCGATCGATCCGGCCTGATGGATCGATCGGCTGAGATCTGGGACGCCAAACCAATTCTGCTGAGGTTTCTACTGGCCATGCGGCCGATGCGCAGTTTCGCCACCGCCTGCCGGATCCGCAAGACGACCCTGAGCTGTCCAAGCGCTTCTTGGAGGCTTGCAAGGCCAGAGCGGATGAGACAGCCAAGGGGCGCAAACAAGGAGTTCAATGCTGTAGTGAAGTCGCGTCGCCGGAGGACCGGAAATGAGGTCAATTTTCCTCGCCTGCATCATGCTTTTGATTGTCGAAGGAACGAAGGAGGTATCGGCATTCCCAGCTGACGCGAGCCTCGGTGTCGAGCGATCGGCCAACACGGCGGACAGCTTGATCCCCGTCAAGAAAGGCAAGGGTCACGGTGACCGCGATGAACGGTTTGAGCGGCACCCACGGTGGCCACGGATTTTCCCGTCACGGCGGCCATTCACGCGGCTTTCACGGGTTTGGTAGCGGCAATCAAAATCAGCCAAACGGCCAAAACTGACAGCGATTCCTTACTGTGCAACATCGCCCAATAATATTCCATAATATACCTTATGCGAATTATACAACGGGCGGCACACGTCCGCGTTTGATTTGTCACCGATGCTTGGGCTGATCTGGTTATTGGGTCTAACCCTCTTTCCCTCGACTAAATTCGTCGTGGCTCACGTTTACGCAGACGCCCACCTGTTCCGCCGGCCCGGAAGGCCCCGTTGCATTTCTCGCGGCCAAAAAAGCGCGGCTGCTCGCGGTAAGCGACCGTGTGTGCGATCCGGATGTGGGACCGCGCCATGCCGTATCGGTGCAGCGGCACGCGGGTTCGCGCCAACTTAAGCCGATGCCGAACCGGGTCATGGCCCTATGGTTCAGCCGCCACTCAAACTCGCATCACATCCGCAATCGGGTTGCAGTTTAATGAGTCCGTGATCTGTCACGGATCAGCGAGATCGCCATCAAGCGCGCTCGTTGAATCGCACCCGACTTAGGCCTGAACGCCGCAGTGACCAAACTGCCATCATAGAGGATGGAAAGTTGTTCAGCAATTTCCTTTGCTGGTTTGATCCCCGCGGAGGTAAGCATCCGTACGAACGCATCGCGCACGGCGACTTTGTGAATCCGAACCCAGCGAGGCGCGGGCAAGTTTCGACCATGCTGCTCAATTGCGGCGACGACAAATAGACAACCTCGGAAGGTCGATTTCGATGCAGCTTCCAACAGCAAATCAAATACGTCGCCGATTTTTGTTTCCAACGACGTAGTCTGGTTTTCTATTTTCCGCAGTCGTACGAGAGAGGCTTTGTGACGCGATTCAAGACAGGCCTCTACGAGATCGTCTTTGCTTGCAAAGGCGGAATAGAATGAGGCTTTTGCGACACCTGCCTGATCAATCAATTTATTGATGCCCGTTTCATGAATTCCTTCGTTAAAGAAGAGATCGTCAGCAGTGGTAAGAACACGCTCCCTCACCCCAAGCGCTCGACGCTTTGACCTGTCAAAATTCAATCTACCGCGAACTGCGCGAGGCGAGAGTTCTGCCTTATTGGTACTCAGCCTTTTTGTTACCATCCATCACCTCCCGATCAGCGCTGGCACATACATTGCTAGCCATTGCTACACCAACAATCTTCTCTTTCTGCGTGAAATGATCAACACTTTGTGAGGTTGATCGCAGAACAGAGTTGACAGTAGCCAACGATTGGTTAGCTTGGACAGACTTGTCTGTCTAGCTTCGAACGAAAACATCGATTGCCTGAGGAGCATGTAAGAACGGATCATCTGTAATGGGGTCGTTCGTTATCCTCGGAGGCGGCATCGAACATTTAACTGACGGGAGATAGTGTATGCTTGATTGGGCTAGTGTCAGGAGCAAGTTGCCGTTGCGTGTTGGTGAACTGCGCAAGCTTTCGCCCGACACCGTGGATGCCTATCGGTTAGCCAGTGGCGCGGGCACCAAGACCGGACATCTTAGTGAAAAAACGCGCGAGCTCATTTCGCTCGCTGTTGCCGTAACGACGCGCTGTGATGGATGCATCGCCGTTCACTCTGCGAAGGCGGTAAAAGAAGGCGCAACGCGCGAGGAGATCGCCGAGGCGCTCGGTGTTGCTGTCGCAATGAACACCGGAGCCGCTGTCGTCTTTTCCGCGAGAGTTCTCGACGCATTGGATTCGGTCGAAGGCGCGCGATAAGTCGCTTTCTCATTGGTCTCGCGCCGTGCGCGAATGCAACTCTTCCGGCTCGGAGCTGATCGAAAGCAACTTCGAGTCGGTTTGGTTTTGACAGGTAGGTCGGTCGCCGCTTTTATGCCAACCGTTTCAGTTCGGCACCGCGGCTGCAATTAAACGGAGCGGGCCACATATTCGCGCCAACCTTTTGCGCGTAACCCGCACGCTGGGCAATCGCCGCAGCCATAGCCCCACTCGTGCCGCGCGCCGCGCTCGCCAAGATAACAGGTATGCGAGTGTTCGCGAATGAGATCGACCAATCCAGCACCGCCTAGCTCATGCGCGAGCATCCAGGTCGCGCCCTTATCGAGCCGCATCAGCGGCGTATGCAGCTCGAACTGTCTGGTCATTCCAAGATTGAGAGCGATCTGCAGAGCTCTGATGGTTTCATCTCGACAATCGGGATAGCCGGAATAATCGGTCTCGCACATGCCGCCGACGATATCTGTCACGCCGCGCCTGTAGGCCAGTGCCGCGGCGAAGGTCAGAAACACCAGATTACGCCCCGGCACGAACGTGTTGGGCAATCCGCCCTCGCCCATTTCGATCGCGACGTTCCGGGTCAACGCCGTGTCGGAAATCTCCGCCAGCGTCGGGATGGCAAGGGTATGACTCTCGCCGAGTTTATCCGCCCAATCCGGACGCAGCGATTTCAGCCCCACGAGCAGCTTGTCGCGACAGTCAAGTTCGATGGCGTGGCGCTGGCCGTAGTCGAACCCCAGCGTTTCGACGCGCGCGAAACGTTGAAGCGCCCAGGCAAGGCACGTAGCGGAGTCCTGTCCACCGGAAAACAGAACCAGTGCGGTTCGAGAGTCTGGTTCGTCGATCATGGCGATGCCAATAGCATTCCTCGGTACCCCACGCCAATCGGCGAGGATTGCTTGGCCGGCTGCCTGCTTTTTGCTGGGCTAAGGGTGCGGCTTCCGGCATAGAGAACGCGAAAGTCCTTCGAACCGGTGAACCGATGACCCCTTCCCGCGATATTTCACGCCTGATCGAAATCATGGAGCAATTGAGAACGCCCGGCACCGGCTGCCCGTGGGATCTTGAGCAGACGTTTGCAAGCATTGCGCCCTACACGGTCGAAGAATCCTACGAGGTGGCGGACGCGATCGTGCGCAACGATCTGATTGATCTCTGCGACGAGCTTGGCGACCTGCTGTTGCAAGTTGTCTTTCACGCGCGCATGGCCGAAGAGCAGGATGCCTTTTCATTTGGGGATGTGGTCGAAGCGATTACGCGCAAGATGATCCGACGGCACCCGCATGTATTTCCCGACGGCTCAGGATACATTGCGTCATCGGACGTGAAAGGAACCTGGGAACGCATCAAGGCGGAGGAAAAAGCCGAACGTGCTGCACGTAAGCCGATGAAGGAAGCGCCGGCCTCAAGCCTGCTCACGGGCATCAAGGCCGGACAGCCAGCGTTGGCGCGCGCAATAGCCCTGCAGCAAAAGGCATCGACCGTTGGGTTCGACTGGAACGATCCCCGTGCCGTGCTCGACAAGATCCGCGAGGAAGCGGACGAGATCGAAGCGGCGTTGGATCATGGCGACAAGTCCGATATCGCGTCTGAGACCGGCGATCTCATGTTCGCGCTGGTCAACCTCGCACGCCATGTCGAGGCCGACCCTGAAATGGCGCTGCGTGGAGCCAATGCGAAATTCGAGCGGAGGTTCGCTTACATCGAACAAGCGCTCGTTGCGAGAAATCGTTCTCTTGAGGACGCGACGCTCAAGGAAATGGACGCACTTTGGAACGAGGCGAAAAATAAGGAGAAGATCAGCGTTTAGGTCTCAAAAATCGAACTTTATGCTGTGCGTCGGTCCTACTTCGGCAGATCGCGCCCTCAAAGCTTCCTTCAATATTGGAAAGGCGTCTTTTGGCTCTTGTAGTCCATCAGCGAAATGGACTATTTTATGCAACAGATATTCATAATCGTAGCCAAGATTTGTACGCTCATATTTAATTGTCATTTCGATGCGAAATCGCACACTTCCGATCAGCAGAACAAAGAATGAATGATGAGGGGGATCTCGATCTTGACTCCCCCAAACAAGAAAAGCGTCACGCTCTCGATCCGCGAGCCAAGAAGTTAAGTAAATAGGACCTCCCGCCGGGCTACTGATCGCACCGATTTTCTCTTTATCTTGATCTGAAATAACTTCCCTCACGAATACCATTTAGTCGTTCCTATATCGAGCCAGCCTTGATTGTCATCATATCGTTTCGTGCTCCCGCGACGAAGTTGGGTGTTGCGACTCGGCGATTGGGATCGCTTGTACGCAGGTCGCGCCGGAAAATGTCGCTTGGCTGCGACGACGTATTGCAAGAGCAACTTACACACCGGTCTGACTAATGAACTTGGTGATAAGATAGGACTCCATCGCCTCGGTTCCACCTTCCGAGCCGTAGCCGGAATCCTTGACGCCTCCGAAGGGATTTTCCGGCAGAGCCAGAGCGACGTTGTTAATTCCGACCATGCCGCTCTCAATTGCAGCGCCAATGGCGGTTACTGTCCTGGTCGAACTGGTGAACGCATAGGACGCGAGGCCATATGGCAGCCGGTTCGCTTCCTCAGCGGCCTCGTCGAAACTCGAGAACGACGAAATCAGCGCCAGCGGACCGAACGGCTCCTCGTTCATGGCGCGGGCGTCCTTCGGCACATCAGTGATTACAGTCGGTTCGAAAAAATAGCCCTTGTTGCCGACACGATGACCGCCTGCCGCAAGCTTGCCGCCCTTACCGACCGCATCTTGAACAAGGCCTTCCACCGCGGAAACGCGGCGCGAATTGGCGAGCGATCCCATATGTGATTCAGGGTCAAGCCCGTTGCCGACCTTGATCGCCTTGGCGGCTTCCGTGAACCTGCCGACAAAATCCTTATAGACCTTGTCCTGCACCAGAAGGCGCGTCGGCGCGGTGCAGACCTGGCCGGCGTTGCGAAATTTGGCGCCCGAGATGATCTTGACCGCGCTTGTAATGTCGGCGTCGTCGAACACGATGGCCGGCGCATGACCGCCAAGTTCCATGGTCGCGCGCTTCATATGCAATCCGGCGAGCGCTGCGAGCTGCTTGCCTACTGCCGTCGAGCCTGTGAAAGATATTTTCCTGATGATCGGATGCGGGACCAGATACTCGGAGATTTCGGCAGGCACGCCGAATACGAGATTGATCACGCCATCGGGTACCCCCGCATCGACGAACGCGCGGAGCAGTTCGGCGGGAGACGCCGGCGTTTCCTCGGGCGCCTTGACGATAATCGAGCAGCCGGCGGAAAGCGCAGCCGACAACTTGCGGCAGACTTGATAAATCGGAAAATTCCATGGCGTGAAAGCCGCCACCGGACCAACCGGCTCCTTGATCGCAATCTGATAGATACCCGGCCCGCGCGCCGGAATCACGCGGCCATACGTCCGTCGAGACTCTTCTGCAAACCATTCAATGACGTCCGCCGCAACCAGCGTCTCGGCTTTGGCTTCAGCGAGAATCTTGCCCTGCTCCATGGTCATCAGCGTTGCGATGCTGTCGACCCGCTCCCGCATCAAGGCTGCCGCCTTACGCATGATCTTGGCGCGCTCGAAAGGCGCGACTGCTCGCCAGAGCTTAAATCCCTTGTCGGCGGCGGCGAGCGCCTCGTCGAGGTCGGCACGGTCGGCATGAGCGACCGTTCCGATCTGCTCTTCGGTAGCGGGGTTGAAAACGGCGATAGTCTTGCCGGAGGCGCTGGGGCGCCACCTCCCGTCGATCAGCAGCGATGTGTTCTGATAGCTCAAGGAGATCTCCTGCGGCTTTCGTGAAATTGGTGGGCATGGAATGGACCGCGGCTTTACCGGTCAAGACCGGTCCTGCGCGACCCTTCTTTGCGAAAAGGAATCCGGTGACGCAGCGCACAGAGTCTCGATTCAACTGCGTTGAACCAAACTCTGCTTTATTCTCTTCAACTGAGCATGATCTTGTCCGAGAACCGGTTTCCACTTTCGGGATCATGCTCTAAAGCGGGCGTGGTACCGCGCCATATTGGTTGACGAGTATGTCTCGTTTTGTCTCGTCGACCCTGACGGTCATATCGTAATGGCCGTCGCGCAGTTCCTTGGCGAGCACTTCGGAGTTTCGATGCAGCCAACTGATCGCCGCGCCATTCGAGGCATCGACCGAAAGGTCCAGCGTGGTTCGGGTTGCCGCGAGTTGATCCTCGATCGCCGCGAGCAGCGGCTCGACCCCCTCGCCAGTTTCGGCAGAGACGAGAAAACGGGGCACATCCGTCGAGCGCCGTGCAGCTATGTTTTCCAGATCTTTGCGCTGATCCGCATCGAAGCGATCGATCTTGTTCCAGACTTCGAGAACGCGCGTCGTTCCTCCGGGGTCGATGCCAAGTTGATGCAGCACCGTTTCGACGTCGTGTTGCTGCGCCCCGGTATCCTCGTGCGAAATGTCACGAACATGAAGGAGAATGTCGGCCTCTATCACCTCCTCCAGCGTCGCGCGAAACGCAGCGACGAGCTGAGTTGGCAAATTGGAAATGAATCCAACGGTGTCCGATAGCATTGCCTTTGCACCGTGAGGTAACACAAGCGAGCGCAGCGTGGGATCGAGCGTCGCGAACAGCTTGTCCGCTGCCTGAACATCGGCGCGCGTCAATCGATTGAACAGCGTCGATTTGCCGGCATTTGTATACCCGACGAGCGCGACCACACGATATGGCACGCGTTGCCGCCCGGCGCGATGCAGCCGTCGCGTCGCCTGTACCTTTTTGAGTTCGCTTTCCAGTCGCGTGATGCGATCGCCGATCAGGCGACGGTCGGCCTCGATCTGCGTTTCGCCGGGCCCGCCCATGAAGCCGAAGCCACCACGCTGCCGTTCAAGATGGGTCCAGGAGCGCACCAGACGGCTACGCTGATAGTTGAGATGGGCGAGCTCAACCTGAAGCGCCCCCTCTTTTGTCTTGGCGCGGCGCCCAAAGATTTCAAGAATCAAGCCCGTTCGGTCTAAAACCTTTGTACCCCAGGCTTTTTCCAGATTGCGCTGTTGAATGGGTGACAACGCACAATCCATCACCACGAGACTCGCTTCATCGGCGATGATCAAGCCTTTCAACTCTTCGACCTTGCCCTTGCCGAGATATGTGGCAGGCCTGATCTGGCTGACCGGAGCGACTATCGCCTGAACCACATGGAGGTCGATCGCCCTCGCGAGACCGGCGGCTTCATCCAGCCGGGCGTCGGTATTGCGCAGGGTGCGTCCCGTCCGCGGTGTCTCGGCATCGCCGCCCCGCGCCCGCACATAGGGACCGATGACGATCGCTCGTCCGGTCGGCTTGTTCTGCATCGACCCCGATGGGTCGATGCTCCCCTCTAATTGTCTGGTTTCCAATCAGGAAACTTTCAAATGCATGCTCAAAGCGGACCGTCCTCGCCACCCTCGAACAACTGGATCGGAGCACCCGGCATGATGGTCGAAATCGCGTGTTTATAGACCAGTTGCGAATGGCCATCGCGTCTAAGGAGCAGACAGAAATTATCGAACCAAGTAACAATTCCCTGTAGTTTGACTCCGTTCACCAGAAAGATCGTCAGGGGCGTTTTCGTCTTGCGAACGTGGTTGAGGAAAGTGTCCTGTAGGTTTTGTGCGCGCTCTATCGCCATTTTTGTTATCCGCAGTTCAGCTTTGTTTTTTGAGCCGGAACAACCCTCCCGGAGCGTCCCATGGCCGCCGGCTCCCTCTGAGTTCCTCCTCATGGATCCGGCACCTGGATTAGAGGGCAGAGCATGATGTTACGCAAGCCAGTTCGGGCCATAGGTTCGCCCGGATTTACAAAAACCATCAGGAAAATGCTGAAAAGCGGTGGAATTCTTCCCGAAGCTGCCTTGTAATACCACCCGGCTGACCATTTCCCACCGCCTGACCGTCGATCGCGACGACGGGCATGACGATCTGAGAAGCCGAAGTTACAAAAGCCTCCGCCGCTTCGCGCGCTTCCGCAGGTGTGAATGGGCGTTCTTCCAGCCTGATCTGAAGAGCCCCCATGACTTCCACGAGCACGGCCCGCGTGATGCCTGCGAGAATGCCGCGGTCCACTGACCGGGTGACAGCGCGGCCGTCTTTCGTCACGATCCAGGCGTTGCTCGAGGCACCTTCGGTAATGAATCCGTCGCTGTCGACATACCACGCCTCATAGGCCCCCTTCTCGCGAGCCTCCTGCTTTGCCAGCACATTAGGCAGCAGCGACACCGACTTGATATCCACCCGCGGCCAACGATTTTCCGCCAGCGTGATCACCTTGATGCCGGTAGCGGCGGTTTGCTGTTTTTTTTCGTAATCGAGCGCACGGGCTGTGATGACCACGCTCGGTTTCACAGAGCTTGGCGGAAATGCATGATCACGCCGAGCAACGCCACGAGTCACCTGCAGATACACTATCCCGTACGTCACGCGATTCCGTCGTACCACCTCTCGCATAATGATCGCGAGCGCCGTGATCGGCATCGGTTCGGCGATCTGCAACTCGCGCAGCGACCGCTGCAAGCGGGCCATGTGCCGGGGAAAATCAACCAGCCTCGCGCCCCGCACTTCGCAGACCTCATAAACGCCGTCGGCAAACTGATAGCCGCGATCCTCGACATTGACGCAAGCATCGCGCAGATCGCGATATCGGCCGTTGACATAAGCAATTCGCGACATGCGGCGAGTTCGCTTCAGGGTTCTAGTTGACGCCGAGCGCCTTGAGTTTGCGATGCAACGCCGAGCGCTCCATGCCGACAAACTCCGCGGTCCGAGAAATATTATTGGAGAAACGACTGATCTGAGCGATCAGATAGTCGCGCTCGAAAACCTCGCGAGCCTCTCGCAGCGGCAAGCCCATGATGTGCTCACCATTGACGCCTGACGGCATTGCCGGAACCATGGAGCCGACATCCTGCGGTAACATATCCGCGGTGATGATGACCTCCGGACCCCCGCCAGCCAGGATCATCACGCGCTCGACATTGTTTCGGAGCTGCCGAACATTGCCGGGCCAGACATGAGATTGCAGTACGGCCATCGCGTCGTCGCCGATCTTTCGCTTCGGTAGCCCGCTTGCGGCAGAGATATGATCCATGAAGAATTCAATCAGCTCGGGAATGTCCTCGCGGCGTTCGGACAGTGCCGGAACGCGGATCGGTACCACTGATAACCGATGGTAGAGGTCTTCACGGAACCGGCCTGCGGCAATCTCCTCCTCCAGGTTGCGCGCTGTCGACGAGATGATGCGCACATCCACCTTGATCTTGGTCGTGCCACCAAAGCGTTGAAATGTCTGATCGACCAGAACCCGCATGATCTTGTTCTGAGTCTCGCGCGGCATATCGCCGATCTCGTCGATGAACAGCGTTCCGCCATGCGCTTCTTCCAACGCGCCGGCCTTGCGGGGCTGCTGGCCGTCGATCTGCTCGACGCCGAACAGTTCGGACTCCATGCGTTCCGGTGTAATCGCCGCAGCGTTAATGACGACAAACGGTCCTTCAGCTCGGCTCGACTGATTGTGAAGCGTTCGCGCTGCCAGTTCCTTACCGGATCCGGACGGGCCGACGATCATGATGCGGCTGTTGGCTTTCGCCGCGCGCTCGATGGTTTGCCGAAGTTGATTCACGCATGGCGAACGTCCGACCAGCGAGCTTGCCGCCGGCGCAAGCTGCTTCAGTTCACGCACCTCGCGCTTTAGACGTGACGTTTCGAGGGCACGCGTCGCCACTAGAATCAGTCGATCGGATTTGAAGGGCTTTTCAATGAAGTCATAGGCACCGCGTTTGATGGCCGCAACTGCCGTTTCGATGTTACCATGACCGGAGATCATAACAACCGGCATATCGGGACTGTCCTGCTTGATCATTTCGAGCAGTTGCAGCCCGTCAAGCTTACTGCCTTGCAACCAGATGTCGAGAAACACCATGTGCGGACGGCGGTTTGAAACCTCCGCAAGCGCTTCATCGCTGTTACGCGCGGTTCGGGTTGTGAAACCTTCGTCTTCCAGGATGCCCGCAACGAGGTCGCGAATGTCCGCCTCGTCGTCAACAATGAGAATGTCGTGTGCCATGAATTGGATCCGCCTCGTCAGTCGCCGGTAGCGACCTCAGTCTTTGTTTTTTCTTCGGTCAAGTTATCGCCGTTAGTCGCTCCATCCTTGCTAATGGTTCCAACATTCGCCTGCCCTGCGACGGCAAACCGCAACCGCATCCAGGCTCCCCGCGCCTCCGGCTTTATCGCAGAAGCGTCGTTGAGTTCGAGCTTGCCGCCATGGTCTTGCAAGACGCGCCCCACAATCGCGAGACCAAGGCCGGTGCCCTTCTCGCGGGTCGTTACGTACGGCTCCAGCAGCCGCGCGCGCGCAACTTTCGGTAAGCCAACACCATTGTCGATCACATCAATGACGATGTCGGCTTCTTCCCGCGCGGCGATAACATCGATCCGGCCTTTTCCGAGTATCTCCGGCGGCACGGCTTCGATAGCTTCGGCTGCGTTCTTGATGATATTGGTCAGTGCCTGCGAGATCAGCCGCCGATCAAACTGCGCGCGCAACGGTTCGTTCCTGATGTCGGCTTCTATATCGATCTCGGGATGTCCGACACGCATCAGGAAAACTGTCTGGCGGACTGTATCGGCGACATCCTCTCCTTCCATCACAGGCTTCGGCATTCGCGCAAAACGCGAAAACTCATCAACCATCCGCCTGATATCCTCGACCTGACGCACGATCGTATCGGTGCACTGCTCAAAGATCGGCTTGTCTTGGGTGATCGCCTTGCCGAATTTGCGGCGGATGCGTTCGGCCGACAGTTGGATCGGCGTCAATGGATTTTTGATTTCATGAGCGATTCGTCGCGCCACGTCGCCCCAGGCAGACGTGCGCTGCGCGGTCACCAGCTCCGTGATATCGTCCAAAGTAATGATGTAACTGTCACGTGATTGACTGGTTTGCTCGGCACTGACGCGTACCGAAACATTGCGCTCATTGCCGTCCCGATTAAGGGTAATCTGGCCCTGCACCAGCCGCTGCGTCCCTTCCCTCGCCGTTTGCATGAGATCGCTCAGTTCGGGTACCACCTCGGACAACGGATGCCCCAGCGTTTCCGATTCGGAATGGCCGATCAGCTTCTCAGCCGAACGGTTCAGGATGCGGATAGTATTGGCGCCGTCGACGCCGATGATGCCGGCGCTGGCCGACGACAATACCGCCTCGATGAAACGCCGCCGGCTGTCGATCAAGCCGCTCGCGCTAACGAGTTCGTCGCGCTGGGTTCGCAACTCAGCCGTCATTTTGTTGAAGGTTTCACCGAGCTGCGCCAGATCTCCTTCGGATTTCAGGACAGGTACCTGAACGTTCAAGTCGCCGGTGGACACGACGTTGGCGGCGTTCATCAACCGGCGGACGGGTGCGACGAACCGGTCGGCGAAGTTCAAGCCGAGCAATACCGACGCCATCAGAATGGTCAGGGCAATGACAGCGAACATCAGCGCGAAGGCCACCTGGATGCCGAGCCGCTGCGCCTCGATCGTGGCGTATCGGTCCGCGCTCGCCTGGGTCTGCTTCAGTTGCGCGAGGACGTAGGGATCGACCAGTCTTGCGACGTAAAGAAAGGTGTCCTGGAACGCGCGCAGGCGAATGACGGCGGCGACAGAGTTTGTCTCTCGATTGAACGAGATCTCCGGACTTTCTTCGTTCACACTCTGGAGAATGTTGGGTTTCGGTGTGTCATAGGGTACATTGATGCCGGTTTGCGCCGATACAAGCATGTGGCCTTCTTTATCAATCAGCATCGCGCCCGGAAGGTTGCGGGCATTGGCGCTCGAGGTCAGGAGCCGCAGAAATGTCACGCGGTCCTGGTCGTACAGCGGCCGTGCATTGGAAATGTCGTTGGCCATGCCGAGGATGTCACCCCCAATGAGTTGGGCGTGCGCGTTCGCATAGGCGAGCGCAACGATCCGCGAGTTTTCAATGACCTGTTTGACCGGTCCTGAAAACAGACGGTCGAGGCCGCGGTCGATGGTGACGTTGGCCACGACCGAGACCAGGACCGCCGGCAGCACCGCGATTACCGAGAACAGACTGACGATCTGGATATGCAGCTTCGCGGCGGCGCGACCCCGGCGGCGTGCTTGCACGACACGCCAGACCTCGCGAGCGATAATACCGACGAGCAGGAGGATGATACCGGCGTCGACCAACAGAAACGCGATGACGACCCGGTTGGTCGGCACGATCGGCGTGAGACGGACCAAAACCACAAATGTCAGGAAGGCCGACAGCAACGCCAAGCCAATCGCGACCGGCGCCAATAGCCGGCGCATGGTCCAGCCGCGCGACTCGGCGAGTGTCGGATCGTGTGATGGAACCGGCGTGTCTGCTGTGGTCATCCGCAAAAAGGTTGGGTGTTGGGGCTAGCGTCGGTCAACCAGCGAACTGATGCAATCGTACAACAATGTTGCACAATTGGGACATTTCCGCGGCGCAAACATCGGGCGCGAACCGGCAAAACAACTGGAATCGTCAATCAAACGTGAGCAGTGGAAAACTGACCGGATAGCCCCCCGCTTCTACCCTGCGGACCGATAGACTTGGATGTCCAGATCGCGAATTTTTTTGCGGAGCGTGTTGCGGTTCAAACCTAGAAGGTCGGCTGCCCGGATCTGGTTGCCATGGGTAGCGGTCAGCGCGGCGGTGAGAAGCGGAACCTCGATCTCCCTGAGAATGCGGTGATACAAGCCCGGCGGTGGGAGCCCATTCGGGAAGCTGGCGAAAAGCGACGACAGGTGCATTTCGACGGCGCCACTGAGACCATTGATACTATGTCCGCCGATTCCGGAGGCCACCGCAGGTGATGCAAGTTCGCAATCGATCACCGGGCCGGTGATGATATCTTGCGGGTAAAGCGCCGCAAGCCTGCGCGCCAGGTTTTCCAGCTCGCGGACGTTGCCGGGCCAGCGGTGCCGCTTCAAGCGCTCGAGCGCAAGCGTGTCTAGCTTCTTGAGCGGCAGCCCATCCCTTTCAGCGAGGACAAAGAAGTGCCGGATAAGATCCGGCAGATCCTCGATGCGTTCGCGGAGCGGCGGCAGGCGCAGCGGTACCACGTTAAGGCGGAAAAAAAGATCCTCGCGAAATAGCCCCTGCTGGATCAGGATACGAAGATCCTTGTTGGTTGCCGCAACGATGCGGACATCCGTCTTGATGGCGGTCCTTCCCCCGACGGTGCAATATTCACCCTGCTGAAGCACGCGGAGCAGACGTGTCTGCGCCTCCATCGGCATATCGCCGATTTCATCGAGGAAGAGGGTCCCTCCTTCTGCCTGCTCGAAACGGCCTGACGCGCGAGCGTTTGCACCTGTGAATGCGCCGCGTTCGTGGCCGAACAATTCCGACTCGATAAGGTCGCGGGGAATTGCCGCCATATTCACGGCTACGAAGGGACCGTTGCGGCGCTTGCCGTAGTCGTGAAGCGCGCGCGCGACCAGTTCCTTGCCGGTGCCGGACTCGCCGGAGATCATCACGGTCAGGTCGGTCTGCATCAGCCGCGCCAGCACACGGTAGATTTCCTGCATGGCAGGGGATCGACCGATCAACGGAAGGGAATCGCATTCGTTCTCGTCGCTGCCGGTGGCCGCACGCTCCTTGGGCTCAGCGAGCGCGCGGCCCACGATTGCGATGAGCTCCTTGAGATCGAACGGTTTGGGGAGATATTCATATGCACCGCGCTCGGACGCGCGGACCGCCGTCATGAAAGTGTTCTGCGCGCTCATCACAATGACCGGCAGGTTCGGCCTGATTTTCTTGATGCGCGGTAGCAGATCGAAAGCGTTCTCGTCCGGCATCACCACGTCAGTGATGACGATATCTCCTTCGCCCTGGCTGACCCATCGCCACAGCGTTGCGGCATTGCCCGTCAGACGCACATCATATCCAGCACGCGACAAAGCCTGATTGAGCACCGTGCGGATGGCTCCATCGTCATCGGCGATAAGTATGTTGGCTGGAGGCATTTTGTCCTCATACTGGATGGCGTGCGGCGCATGACGGCATTCCGGATGCGGTAACGTCATTGCCAAGCTGGTCTACTGGACTGGAATCGAACATCGGTAGCAGGATCCGGAAGGTGGTCTTGCGCGGCTGCGACTCGCACTCGACGATGCCACCGTGGTCCCCTACGATCTTTGCGACCAGCGCGAGGCCGAGCCCGCTCCCGGTCTGCTTGGTGGTTACGAATGGATCAAACAGGTTCGGAAGCAGGTCCTCCGCTACGCCGGGACCGTTGTCCTTGACGCAAAATTCCAGCGGCAGCGAAACCCGCGCTTTCTTGCCCGGGTGGGAAAGGTGCAAGCCTGGGCGGAATGCGGTCGTGAACTGGATTTCTCCCTCTTCTCCGAGATCAGAAACGGCTTCCGCAGCATTTTTGACAAGGTTCAGAAAGATCTGAACCAGCTGATCCCGGTCGGCGAGGACCGGCGGAAGCGACGGATCGTAATCCTCAGTGAATCTCACCTTTCGCGCGAAGCCCGACTGCGCGAGCCGTTTGACATGATCGAGGACAGCGTGAATGTTGACTGGCCCCCACCTCATCGGCCGCTCGTCGCCGAATACCTCCATGCGATCAACCAACGTGACAATGCGGTCCGCCTCGTCGCAGATCAGGCGGGTCAGCATTCGGTCGTCCGGCGTCGCCCCCTGTTCGAGAAGCTGCGCCGCGCCGCGAATGCCGGAGAGCGGGTTCTTGATCTCGTGCGCGAGCATGGCCGCAAGCGCAATCACCGAGCGCGCCGCGCTACGATGGGTCAGCTGCCGATCCATCTTGTCAGCGATGGTGCGCTTTTGGATCATCACCACCACATGAGCGGGCCGTTCCGTCAGGGGCGCGACATGCAGGTCGACCTGACGATCCCGGCCGATCCTTGGCGTGCCGAGATCGACCTTGAACTCGTTTACAGGCGCACCGCTCTCGCGAACCTGATCGATCAGGGTCAGGAGCGGGCTGCCGAAGGGGACAAGCTGCTTTAGCGGCTCGCGTTGTAGGAACTGCTTCGACATCTCGAAGAAGGACTCTGCCGCGATGTTGGCGTCGACGATCCGACCGTCAGGCGCGACCAGCAGCACGGGGTTCGGCAGTGCGTTGAGAATAGCCTCGCTATCGCTGGGCGCGACGCGCGGGCGCTGTGCGATCGAACTCATGCCGCAGCCCTCCACGCGAAGTCCTCGAACGCATCCGCCAGTGATCGCTGTACGCAGGCCGGATCATCCGCCTTCAGAATTTTCCCCCGCCACGTCTTCAAGATCGGTGTTGGTACAGCGCGAAGCGCTGCCGCCGTATCGAGTGCCCAGCCGAGATGCTTTCGCGCATGACGAAGCCCTATGCGCAGGCCGTAGTGCAGGAGCAGGTCGTCATAGAGCGTGCGGATATACGTCAACTGATCCGCGAGCGGAGGATGCGGTTCTTCGATACCGGTTTCGAGCTGCCGCCCAATCTGACCAGGCATCCAGGGGCGGCCCTGCGCACCGCGCCCCACCATGACAGCATCGGCCCCCGACGCCTCCAACGCCGCGACGGCTGCGTCGAACGACGTGATGTCGCCGTTGACGACGACGGGAATGCGGACCGCTTCTTTCACCGCTCGCACGGCCTGCCAATCGGCGTGACCCTTGTAGAACTGGCAACGCGTACGGCCGTGAACCGTAATCATATGCACGCCAGCGGATTCGGCGCGCTGCGCCAGCGAAGGCGCATTGAGCGAGCCATCGTCCCATCCGAGGCGCATTTTGAGTGTGACCGGCACTTTCACCGCGCCGACCGTCGCCTCGATCAGATCGAGGGCATGATCGAGATCGCGCATTAGCGCCGAACCCGACTGACCGCCTGTCACGTGGCGAGCGGGACAACCCATGTTGATATCGATGATGTCGGCGCCGGCCGCCTCGGCGATCCGGGCGCCTTTCGCCATCCAGCCTATCTCACAGCCGGCAAGCTGAACGACGTGCGGTCCGTGACCGGTGGCTTCACAGCGGAGCACGGACATGGGCCGCCCCCGGACGAGATCGTCGCTGGCAGTCATCTCGGAAACAACGAGCCCTGCCCCCAACGCTTCAGCAAGGCACCGGAAGGGCCGGTCCGTGATTCCCGACATCGGCGCAAGAAGAACGCGGTTGCAGATGGAAATACCTCCAACCGCGAACGGCTTAAGACCTGGTGACGGAGCAGGACCGGTCGGGCTCGTGCTCATGGTGCAACTACTCCGTCGCAGCCTTACTGACCGATAATCAGCTTATTTATTAGGCAAAATAGATACATGCCTATACAATAGCCAGTTTCCGGTATCTTGCAACTGCGCTGCAACGATTAATTCGCCACCTGCAGTTTTGCTACCTTCATGGTAAGGGCTTGCTCAAACAACCTGATTCCTTCACAGCGATTCCAATGCTCACCTCAAAACGAACTGCCGCCATCATCGTTGCCGCTGGCCGGGGCCTGCGCGCTGGCGCTGGAGGCCCCAAACAATACCGGACAATTGGCGGACGAACCGTGATTTCGCGGGCGATGGAGGCGTTCTGCCAGCACCCCGACGTATTTGCAGTTCAGCCGGTGCTCAATCCCGACGACCTTTCCATGTTCAATCAGGCCGTCGCCGGATTCCGCTATCGCCAGCCGGCGAATGGCGGAGCCACCCGCCAAGCCTCCGTTCGCGCAGGCCTCGAGGCATTGGCAGACGACGCACCGGACATCGTGCTGATCCACGATGCCGCCCGCCCGTTCGTAACACCGGCACTGATCACGCGCGCAATCGACGCCGCGGATAAAGCCGGCGCGGCGGTGCCCGCTATTCCCGTTACCGACACCATCAAACAGGTTGATGCATCCGGCGCGGTCAACGCGACCCCCGACCGTGCAAAGCTGCGGATCGCGCAGACGCCGCAGGCGTTCCATTTCGATATGATTCTCGATGCGCATCGCCGTGCGGCGCGCGACGGCCGCGACGATTTTACCGACGACGCCGCGCTCGCCGAGTGGGTAGGATTGACGGTTGCGACATTTGAGGGCGATGCTGCAAACATGAAACTAACAACTCCCGAAGATTTCGTGCGCGAGGAAGCGCGCCTCGCGGCATCGCTCGGCGACATCAGGACTGGCACCGGCTATGACGTGCACGCCTTCGGCGACGGCGATCACCTCATGCTGTGCGGTCTGAAGGTTCCGCACAATCGCGGTTTCCTGGCGCACTCCGATGGCGACGTCGGTTTGCACGCGCTTGTCGATGCCATTCTCGGAGCGCTCGCGGACGGCGACATTGGTTCGCATTTCCCTCCCAGCGATCCGCAGTGGAAGGGTGCGGCTTCCGATAAATTTCTGAAATACGCTATCGACAAAGTTACGGCGCGCGGCGGCCGCATCGCCAATCTCGAAGTCACCATGATATGCCAACAGCCGAAGATCGGACCTCTGCGCGACCAGATGCGCGCTCGTATCTCGGACATCACTGGGGTCGCCATCTCGCGTATCGCTGTCAAGGCGACGACCAGCGAACGGCTCGGCTTCACCGGGCGTGAGGAAGGAATCGCGGCTACCGCCAGCGCCACTGTCCGCCTGCCGTGGAACGACAAGGGCTGGGACACCTGACATGAGCGGCAGCGATACACGCGCCCTGTCGCGTTCGCTGCTCGACCTTTGCCGGATGCGCAAGCTTACCATCGCAACGGCCGAATCCTGCACCGGCGGACTGGTCGCCGGGGCACTGACCGAGATTCCCGGCTCCTCGGACGTCATCGATCGCGGTTTCGTCACCTATTCCAATGACGCCAAGCGCGCGATGCTTGGCGTTAAATCCATCACGCTCGACAGTTTTGGCGCTGTCAGCAAGGAAACCGCGACCGCAATGGCAGTTGGCGCGCTGGAACGAGCCGGCACCGATCTGGCCGTCGCCATCACCGGGATCGCTGGTCCCGGCGGCGCGACACCCGGCAAGCCCGTGGGCCTTGTTCATTTCGCGGCCGCAGCACGTGACGGCCGCCTGATCCATCGCGAATTTCGCTTTGGTGCCATCGGTCGGAGTTCAGTACGGCAACGTTCGGTTGTCGAAGCCCTGCGGATGCTGATGGAATTAGCGCGCGGCCCGAAGCCGCCTGCGAAAGCCCGCCGCGAAAGCGTTAGCCGATCACGACCGCGAGCAGCGCGTACGCCGGCGCGTCGTATTTCCGAGCGGCGGCGTACCGCAGGACCGGTGAAACCTTCTCCAAAGAAAACCTAGGACCGTATCGCGTCAACTCACCACCTTCGGCGAACCGTAGACAGCATCGGCGCGTTTCTCGAATGCGGCTGCAAAGCGTTGGAACGCGGTGTCGAACATCGCGCCCATCAGCATTGCCAGCATCCGGCTCTTGAACTCATACGTGATGAAAAACACGACATCGCAGCCTTGATCCGGTTTCGGCTCAAACGTCCAGCGGTTCTCCATGTGGCTGAACGGTCCGCGCAGATACTCGACGAAAATTTTGAGGTTCGGCCGATCCAGCGTCACCCTGCTCGTAAAGGTCTCGCGCACCAGTTTGAACGACACGGTCATATCGGCGACCACGACCTCCTTACCGTCGGCCGCGGTGGTACGCTGACGCACCTTCAGCGACTGGCATAGCGGCACAAACTCCGGGTAGCGTTCGACGTCCGCCACCAGATCGAACATCTCGTTCGCGCTGTGACGAACGCGGCGTTTGCTTGAAAACAACGGCATCAGTGAACGCTCTCTGAAGCGGAAAGATCGTGCAGATAGCGGTCTGCCTCAGATCGGCGCGTGAAGCGCATTAGGATCTGATCGGAGCGCAAGCCCTCAAGGAAGCGCGCAAGCTGCGAACGCTGTTTTTGGCGGAAAGTCCAGACATAATGCAGAAAGTCGGCATCGAACCTTTCCGGACAGCCCGGCGACATCTCAGGCCTTACCCGTCCATGACCAGTCGCTGTTCTGATCATGACGTCGATCATACAGGTCATCCGCGGCAGATCTAACCAGACCACGGTGTCGGCACGTTCACGTCGCAACATACCCGCGTGCGAGAGATAATTACCCTCCATGACCCAGTGCGGGGCATTTGTCGCTTCGGTCACGCGCCTGTCGAAGTCGGCACCTTCGGATGGGGTCCAGCCGGATCTCCAAAACAGGGCGTCGAGCGATACCATGGGAACGTCCATGATCGACGAGAGCTTTTTGGCGAACATGGATTTGCCGGATCCCGGCGATCCCACGACCAGAACACGCTGCATGGCGAGACGGACTAGCGCGCCTGCGCGGCGCGCACGGCCCGCAGCTTCGCAAAATCCTCACCGGCATGATGTGACGAACGAGTCAGCGGGCTCGCCGATACCATCAGAAAGCCCTTGGTGTAGGCGACGGTCTCATAATTCGAAAACTCCTCCGGCGTGACATAGCGTATCACGGCGTGATGCTTGCGGGTCGGCTGCAGATACTGTCCGATGGTGAGAAAGTCGACATCGGCCGACCGCAGATCGTCCATCACCTGCAAGACTTCATGACGCTCCTCGCCAAGCCCAACCATGATGCCTGACTTGGTGAATATCGCCGGATCGATCTCCTTCACCCGCTGCAGCAGGCGGATCGAGTGAAAATAGCGCGCACCTGGCCGGACGGTGAGATAGCGCGACGGCACGGTTTCGAGATTGTGGTTGAAGACGTCGGGCTTCGCCGCTACGACCCTTTCCAGCGCCCCCTTCTTGCGGAGGAAATCCGGCGTCAGGATTTCGACGGTGGTGGTCGGGCAACGCTCGCGTATCGCGTGAATTGTCTCGGCAAAATGCCCTGCCCCGCCGTCGTCGAGATCGTCGCGATCAACGGATGTGACGACAACGTGGGCCAGCCCCAGTTTGCGCGTCGCCTCGGCCACATATTCGGGCTCCGAAGCCTGCAACGCGACCGGCATACCCGTCTTGACGTTGCAGAATGCGCAGGCGCGGGTGCAGGTGTCGCCCATGATCATGAAGGTGGCGTGCTTCTTGTCCCAGCACTCGCCGATGTTCGGGCAGCCAGCCTCTTCGCACACCGTGACGAGACCGTTCTCCTTGACGATCCGGCGCGTGTCCGAATAGCCGCGCGTGTTCGGCGCGCGCACACGAATCCAGTCCGGCTTCGGCGGCGACAACGCGTCCGGCCGGTTGATCTTTTCCGGATGCCGCGGCCGGACGGGGTCGGCGGAAACCGTATCGAGGATGACGACCATGGAATGATCCGGTTGTGCAGGAGACTTTACGTAATCTGCGCGACGCAGGGCTGCAACCCGCTTCGCCAGATCAGTCAGATATGTAACATATCCATTATGACCCGACCGACCGCCTGCCTTGAAAAATGACTCTAAATCCCTCCCCATCCGACGGTCTGACGCCGCCTGCTCTCGGCAAGCCGATCAAACGCGGGTTTTTCAGTCGCAGCGTGCATGACGTGGCACCCGACCTGATCGGCGCGACCCTGCTGGTCGAAGGCATCGGCGGCATCATCGTCGAGGTGGAGGCTTATCATCACACCGAACCAGCCGCGCATTCCCATCGAGGACCGACGCCGCGGAACATGGTGATGTTCGGCCCGCCCGGATTCGCCTATGTCTATCGTTCTTACGGCATCCACTGGTGCGTGAACTTCGTCTGCGAAATGGATGGCTCTGCCGCCGCGGTTCTGATCCGCGCACTACAGCCAACTCACGGCATTCCAGCGATGCGACGCCGGCGCGGGCTGCATGACGAGCGCCTGTTATGTTCGGGGCCAGGCAAATTATGCCAGGCGCTCGGAATATCGATTGCGCATAACGCGCTGCCGCTCGATGCGCCGCCGATTGCAGTCCTTCAGCGCACGGCCGGGGTTGAAGTCGTCGCCGGCGTGCGCATCGGCATTACCAAGGCCGCCGACCTGCCATGGCGATACGGATTGAAAGGTTCGAAATTCCTTAGCAAGCCGTTCAAGAACGCTGGGTTCTGAAATCGATTCCCAGTGGCAGCACGATCATCGGTACGATGGCAAGACCGATCGGCACGAACGCAAAGGCGGCATTGCCGGTGATATCCCAGACCATCCCACCGACGATGGAGACTAGCATAGCGATCCCGTAACCGATCGTGAACATTCCGGCCGAGTTGTGAGGCACGTCATCGGGAGCGACCAGCAGAGCTGGTAACGTCAGCACAAGGGTAAGGCCCACGGCGCACGTGAAGCCCACCAGCGCCGCCGAGCCAACGATCACCCAGAGACTTGTACTCGTCGCGACGCCGAGGACAGAAAGCAGGCCGAGCACGCCGCAAAGAATGAGCGGCCATCTTTTCCGCTCCAGGCGACTCGCCATCAGCATAAGGAGGGCCGACCCCGGCAGCTGCCCGAGGTTGAGCGCCGATAGCGCAGGCCCAATCAACTCAGTATGGCCGGTTTGCAGCAGCAGGCCCGGCAGAAACGCGTTTGTGCAGAAATAGAGCTGGTTGTTCGCGCTGGCGACGAGGCCGACTTTCCAAAGCAGCGGATCTCGCCAGTCCGGCATCCAGCGGCTGTGCTGAGCGGATGTATGTTCGCCGTCCGGCCGTGCAACGAAGATGATCAGTGCGATCACTGCCGCCGCGATCGACCAGAGTTCGAGACTCCCGCGCCACCCACCTCCCAGCAAGAGCACGGCCACGGCTGCGAGCACGACCGGAAAGATTTCGCCGCATAGCAAACCATTGGTGTAGACGGCGGTGGCAAAACCAATCCTGCGAGGAACCCATTGCCGCACCAGCGGCGGAAACGCCGGTTGCATCACAGCGACGCCCGCCGCCATCAGCGCTGTCGCCGCGAACAGAGTCATTGCGCCGACGGCAAAACCGCGTAGCGCCGATCCGACCGCTGCAATCAGGAGGCCGACCACAAGCGCCCTGACAGCGCCAACGCGCGCGATCAGCAGCGACCCGGGTACCGCGACAAGCGCGAACAAACTCACCGGAATGGCATTGAGAATCCCGACCTCTGTTCCTGACAGTGCAAGATCGGAAATGATAAGCGCCAGTACCGGCGGCACGGCAAGGATCGTGAGCCGCAACCCTACGCCCCCAAGCCATAGCAGACTCAAAGGGCGCAGTGATGACGGCCGAGCAGCACTCACTCAGCGGCCTTCAAACGCTCCGACGCCTCGAGGAATTTCGCCTTGCGCGCGACTGCGGCTTCCCGCTTTTCTTTTTCATCCTCGACGATTTCTTCGGGCGCGTTGGCAACGAAATTCTGATCTGCAAGCTTAAGATCGACGCGAACGATGTCGGCATCGGCCTTGGCGATTTCCTTCTCCAATCGCACGCGCTGAGCAGCGACGTCGACGATACCTTTCAACGGCAGCGCGGCAACTTCGCCGCGGATCAGCAGTTGCACGGCGCCTGCCGGTGCCTGATCTGCAAATGAGATGTCCGCAAGCCGGGACATCCGCTTGATAACGTCACTCCAGCGCTGCGCCCGCGCCTTGCTCTCGGCGGATGCGCCTGCGAGCACCAGCGGCGCCAGGGTTGCAGGTGGAATATTCATCTCCGCGCGAACGGAGCGGATGGCAGTGATGAGATCGACCACCCAACCGATCTCGGCTTCGGCAGCATCGTCGCGGAAATAGGGCTCCAACAGATCGGTCACCGGCTCTGGTCCAGCGAAGGGATCGGCGGCCGCGATCAGCGTCCGCCGCTTGAGGGTGAGATCTACCTTGTTTGGCCACTCCGTCAGGGTCAGCAATTGCGTCCGCGCCGAAGTTACCGCCCATAACTCCTCTGTGATGAACGGCATGAACGGATGTAAGAGCTTCAGAATTTCATCGCGGGCCCAGGCGACCATTGCGCGGGTCTCAGACTTGGCGAGGCCATCCTCGCCCAAAATGACAGGCTTTGCGAGTTCAAGATACCAATCGCAGTAGACGTTCCAGACAAAGCGGTAGATCGCACCGGCGGCGTCATTGAAACGAGAGGATTCAATGGCCTCGGTGACCTCGCACGTCGCGCGCGCGGTCTCATGAACGATCCATCGATTGAGCGTTTCAGTCGCGGCGGCCGGATCGAACTGCGCAGGAACGACACAATCGTTCATCTCCGCGAAGCGGCACGCGTTCCAAAGCTTGGTCGCGAAATTGCGATAGCCTTCGACCCTCTGCGGAGACAACTTGATATCGCGGCCCTGCACCGCCATTGCGGCGAGCGTGAAGCGTAGCGCATCCGCGCCGTATTTATCGACCAGATGCAGAGGATCAATGACGTTGCCCTTCGACTTCGACATCTTGGCGCCCTTCTCGTCGCGAACGAGCGCGTGGATGTAAACGGTCGCAAACGGGGCCTCCTTCATGAAATAGATGCCCATCATCATCATTCGGGCAATCCAGAAGAAGATGATATCGAACCCGGTGACGAGCACGCTGGTCGGATAGTAACGTTTCAACTCCGGCGTCTCATCGGGCCAGCCGAGCGTCGAGAACGGCCACAATGCCGAAGAAAACCAGGTGTCGAGCACGTCTTCGTCTCGCGTAATGAAGCCATCACGCTTTGCCGGATCGCTCGCCATTTCAGCGCCTTGCTCGACGGTGATGACACCTTGCTCAACGTAAAAGCCGAGCGCATGGCCGACCGCTTCTTCCTCCGTCTCTGCGACAAACACCTTGCCGTCCGGACCATACCAGGCCGGAATCTGATGACCCCACCAGAGCTGCCTCGAAATACACCAGGGCTGGATGTTCTCCATCCACTCGAAGTAGGTCTTCTCCCAGTTCTTCGGCACGAATGTTGTTTCGCCCGAACGAACGGCGGCCATCGCTGGCCGCGCCAGTTCCTTGGCGTCAACGTACCATTGGTCAGTCAGATACGGTTCGATGACGACGCCGGAGCGGTCACCGTGTGGTACCGTGTGCGCATGAGGCTCGATCTTGTCGAGAAAACCGAACTCTTCGAGACGCGCCACGATCGCCTTGCGCGCGGCGAAGCGATCCAAGCCGTCGAGTTCTTCAGCCAGAATCAACGCGCCAGCCGGAAGGCCGCGCAGAAAATCCTCGTTGTTGGATAGCGTCAGCCGGCCTTCGCGATCGAGCACACTGATTTGCGGCAAGCGGTGGCGCTTTCCGACCTCGAAGTCATTAAAATCGTGGGCCGGAGTAATTTTGACTGCGCCGGTACCCTTCTCCGGATCGGCATAGTCGTCGCCGATGACCGGAATGATCCTGCCGACCAAAGGCAGCACGACGTTGCAATCGATCAAGTGTTCGAGCTTCTCATTGTCCGGATGCACGGCGACGGCAGTATCGCCCAACATCGTCTCCGGCCGTGTGGTGGCGACGACGACATAGGTTGAAGGATCACTCGGATCGAAGTTCTTACCCTCGACCGGGTAGCGCAGATGCCACAGGCTACCCTTCACCTCGACCTGGTTCACCTCGAGATCGGAGATCGCGGTGAGCAGTTTCGGATCCCAATTAACCAGCCGCTTGTCCTTGTAGATCAAGCCGGCGCGATGCAGTTCGACAAAAACCTTGGCAACCGCGCGTGACAGCCCTTCATCCATGGTGAAACGCTCACGCGACCAATCGCAGGACGCACCGAGCCGCTTCAACTGGTTGACGATAACGCCGCCGCTCTCGGCCTTCCACTGCCAAACCCGCTCGAGAAACCTGGCGCGGCCCATGTCGCGGCGGCCGGGCTCCTTCCGTTCCGCCAACTGCCGCTCCACCACCATCTGAGTCGCGATGCCGGCGTGATCGGTGCCTGGCTGCCATAAAACGTCGCGGCCACGCATCCGCTCGAAGCGACACAGCACGTCCTGTAAGGTGTTGTTCAGCGCGTGCCCCATGTGCAACGAGCCGGTGACGTTCGGCGGCGGAATGACGATCGTGAACGGCTCAGCCTCGCGGCGTTCAGGCTGGCCGGCCTTGAATGCACCGGCCTCTTCCCAAACGCGGGACATTCGATTTTCAATATCGGAGGGCTGGTAGGTTTTTTCGATCATGGCAATGCAATCACCGTCGGGGCGTTTCAGGTCAATTCACGGAATATATCCTCTGACCGCTAAAAGCCTTTCAGGGCGCATCAAGTCAACAAGATCGCCGAATAAACCGGCCTTAGCGCGTATTCCGCAAAAGTGGATACCGGTTTTGCGATCAGAATACGCGCGAGTTATTGATTGAGAGCATTTTCTTACGACTAACCGGATTCCACTTAGCCGGAAAATGCTCTGGAGCGCAGATGTGAGCTCAAGGGCGTCAGGAGAGCGGGACTTTCCCGGCTCCAATGGCCGCGGCTTTCCCGGCTACGGGAATGGATTACGGACGACCGCGCGAGACCCGCTCGATTTCAGCCTTGACGATGCGTTCCACCAGCCCCGGCAGGTTGTCATCGAGCCAGGACTTCAGCATCGGGCGCAGCATCTCCTTGACGAGGTCCTCTAGGGTGCGGGCGTTATTGGTCAGCACCGTACTGGCAAGCGAGCTGAAGGCCGTTTCGACGGCGGAAACCGTCGAATGCGACAGAATTTCCGCTGCTGCGGCATTCAGACTGGACGGTCGAGCCGCGGTGGCGGGATCCGGCGGGATAGCCGGAACCTGCGCAATTTCGGCGAATTCCAAATCGTCCTGAGGCTCGATCTTCTGAAAAGCGGCTTGCGTTGCATTCGGCACGGCCATCTCATCCGTCAGTTCAAACACCTCCTCAGCCTGGGCGGGCCGGACTTCCTCCTCGGCGGTTGCGGCGTCGAAGTTCGCAAGCATCGCGTCAATATCGTCTTGGCTGTTGGCGCCGTCAGCGTTTGCGGGAGGTGCCGGCTTAGGGACCGAGCTGACAGATCCAGGTTTTGCTACAGCTGCGTCAGCAACGACGGTCTTTCCAGCCGCCGCGGGCTTCTCATCGTCCGCTATAATGCGGCGGATCGACGCCAGAATCTCCTCCATAGAGGGCTCTTGGACCTTTGCAGGCTGCGTCATGTCCAACTCCACATCTGTCACGATCCTGGCCAGCGCGTTGGCCTCAAGCGAGAAAGGATTTTTCCGGCTCCAGATGCGGCCGCCGATTTCGATCGCAACCGGATTTGTTCCCCGAGAAAGCGTTGTGAACCGGTGACAATATCAATTCTCCGCGCGAACTTCCGCGGCAAGACCGATAGATAAACGCCGACTATCGCCCGAATCGCTTCATGCCCTTGCATCAAGGTATGGCATGGCAACAACTGATTGCAAGCAACGGACTGTGAACGCGGCCGCCGTCGGCGTGATCACTGCCCATCCGGCGTACGCATACCACCCCAACTGTCGCGAACCTGATGGTAGTGGACACTCGGATCGTACGCCGTGGTGTTTAGCTTAAGCACCTGCGGCGACAGCCGACCAATGGCATTCAAAACCGCATAAGAGGCGACCACGCGATCATGTTGAGCGGTTACCAGCGCCACGCGCGCGGTGACGAGCGTCTGTTGCGCGACCAATACGTCGAACGTGGTCCGTTGCCCGGCCTTGGCCTCTTCGCGGATGCCGTTGACCGCGATCTCGGAGGCCTCAACCTGCGCCTGCGCCGACTGCACCTGTAATTTGGTCGCGACGAGCTGGCCCCACGCCTGCACTACGCTGGCGCGTGCCTGAGTGCGGACCAGCTCGAGGGTGAGACGCTGTTGTGCCAGCGTTTCCTTGGACTGTCGGATCAGCGAATATTCAGCGCCACCCTGATAGATCGGCACCGTTACCTGCGCGAGCGCAGATGCTATAAGCTGTTTCGGCACCGTTAGCTGCTGGTTTTGGCCCTGTTGCACATTGGCCTGGAGGCTCACGCTCGGGAACAGCGCACCCTCCGCAACTTTGACCTGCAAGTGACTGACGTCGATGCCATACATCGCCGCGGTCACATTGGGATTTTGGATAAGACCAAGATCAACGGCAGCCGAGAGCGTCGCCGGCAAGAAGCGATCGACCGGCGACCCCGGTGCTAATTGCCCCGGTTCGTTACCGACGATGCGCCGATAATTCGCGCGCGTGGTCGTGAGGTTGGATTCAGCGGCCATAAGCTGGGTGCGACCGGCGGCGAGCTGCGCTTCCGATTGCGCCACGTCGGTGCGGGTCACCTCGCCGACATTGAAACGATCACGCGTCTGCTTCAGCGTCTCCTCAAGCACGCGGACATTGCTGCGCTGAACTTCCACAATGGCGGAATCCCGCAGATAGTCCATATAGATCGTTGCCGCCGCGAGCAGTACAGTCTGCTCGAGAACCCTTAATCCCTCGCGCGATGCCGAAACCTGCCCTTCCGCCGCACGAGTCCTATTGGCGGTTTGGAATCCGTCAAAGAGCGTCTGCGAAACCGTGGCACCGACAGTCACCGGAGTTTGATTACCGCTGATCCGCCCCAGTACATTTCCCTGACCCGGCAGACGCTGACCAAAGGTAATGTCGGTATACTGATAGCCGCCGCTCGCGGTTATGGCGACTTTGGGCCGATAGCCCGACAGGGCTTGGGGCACGCTCTCATCTGTAGCGCGGACCGAGGCGCGCTGGGCGTTGAGTTGAGGATTGCTCTGGTATGATCGCACCAGTGCAGACTCCATAGTGTCGGCGAAAACCCGTGTCGCCGCCCCCGGCCACGCAGTCGCAAGGGTCAACACGGCGACCCCGGCCACCAGTCTCATACCACCCATCCGCGGAATTCCATTCTTCTCTTCATTATTTCACCAGACGTAAACGAGGCGAAGCGCCTACGCTGGATCATCCCTCGAATCACTTGTCCCGACGCAACAAATTTCCCTACACGAGCATATTCGTCGTCGGGGTACCAAGGAACCCCCTGCGAGGAGTCTCAGCGGAAGTTCTGCGGCTGGGGCGTTAGAGCCACACCTGACGCTTCGATCATACTTGGAGAGCCCAACCAACAGCAGTCAAAGCATTTCAGGAGTTCTCTCACCTTTTCATAAAACTAATAAATGCACGGAATCCGAAAAAATACACAAAAGCGGACAATACTATGACAACCATTTGCCTACGGCTTCGAAAACCGTAACACCTGCCCTCGGGGAGCGAATGTGCCCGTCCTGGACTGATTTTTACGTCACCAGCCTCGAAATCCTTGACTTTCGATGTTTCGAGTCTAGTTTGCCGGCCAAATGCTGGCCTGATGCGGGCCGGCTTTTCCGTTTCCCGACATCAAGGGTTTGCACATGGCCAAGGCGGTCACCATCAAGGTCAAGCTGGTTTCCAGTGCTGACACAGGCTTCTATTACGTAGCTAAAAAGAATTCGCGCACCATGACCGACAAGCTGGTCAAGAAAAAATACGATCCGGTCGCGCGCAAACACGTCGAATTCCGCGAAGCCAAGATCAAGTGACGATCACGTAAGATCGCTTCATCGGCGGTGAATTGAGCGGAGCTTTCGGGCTCCGTTTTGCGTTGGCTTGATGCCGCCTTCGGCGTCACGGCTGGCGTTGCGGCCACCGGGGCTCAGCCGAGTGCCACGCCATCGCCCATACGCAAAATGGACGCACGTGCGTCATGTCTCGCCACCGTCTCGCTGGCACGACCGACGGCCAAGACGCACTTAAACGGTTGCAGATCATTGATTCGACGATGCACCACACGCGGGATCAAAAATCGCATTGATGTAATGACTACGCCGCCTCCGCCACGACGCGGTTTCGGCCGTCATGCTTGGCGCGGTAAAGCGCGACATCGGCGCGCTTGAGAACGTCAGAGACAGGTTCCCCCTTCCGCTCCAGGGTTGATAGCCCGATCGAGATGGTCACCTTGATCCGCTTCGTCCCCTTGTGGACGGAGAACGGTTCGCCAGCAATCGCGCGGCGCAGACGTTCGGCCACCATGCTCGCGACATGCAGATCGGCCTCCGGCATCACGACCACGAACTCCTCTCCGCCGTAACGACAGGCGAGATCGATGCCTCGAATGGTTTTGCGGATTCGTAGCGCGAACTCTCGCAGAACATCGTCACCGGCATCATGACCGTAGCTATCATTGATCGACTTGAAGTAATCTATATCGAGCATCATGAGCGCTAATGACTTGCCCCGCAGCGAGGCCTGCTCGGCCAGCGTCGCCAGATGGCTTTCCATGTAACGTCGGTTGTGCAGCCCGGTCAGTCCGTCCGTGACAGCCATTTCGATCGAACTCTGCATACTGTCACGCAGGTGAACGGTGTAGCGGCGGCGGCGGACTTGCGTGCGCGCGCGGGCAAGTAACTCGTTCTTGTCGATCGGCCGCATCAAATAATCATTGATGCCAATCTCAAGACCACGCAGCAATCGTCCGTTGCCGTCGGCATCAGCAACAGCCAGAATCGGAACGTGTCGCGTCCGCTCCAGCGAGCGCGCTTGACTGCACAACCGCAAACCGTCGAAATTTTCCAGCCCGAGCGAGACGATAAGGAGATCGTAATTGCTTTCGGCAGCACGAAACAGCGCCTCGGAGGGTTCGGTTTCGATATCAACGGTGTGTTCGGCGCTCAGCATCGATGCCAACCGCTCGTACGACGAGGGGCGGTCGTCGACCAACAGGATACGCCCGCCCTTCCCGCTATCACCAACCGCCTCGCGCTCCGGCGCCTGCACGCCGATTTCGAGCGAGGTCACGGCCCTCATGCGCAGTTCGTCGGTCATCATCTTCAGGCGCGTCAACGAACGGACCCTTGCGGTCAAAATCACATCCGATACCGGCTTTGTCAGGAAGTCATCGGCGCCGGCTTCGAGGCCGCGCACGCGGTCGGACGGACTGTCCAACGCCGTCACCATCACCACCGGAATAAAATGGGTTGCGGGGTTTGCCTTCAGCCGGCGGCAGACCTCAAAACCGTCCATGTCAGGCATCATCACATCGAGGAGAATGATGTCGCACTCGGCACGGGCGCAGGTCTCCAGTGCTTGCGCGCCATTAGACGCGGTTATGACGTCGAAATATTCCGCCGACAATCGTGCTTCAAGAAGCCGGACGTTGGCGGGGATATCATCGACGACCAGAACACGCGCAGACACTCTTATCTCCTCAACCCACGAACCGGCGGACGGTCTCGATGAACTTGCCAACCGAAATCGGCTTCGACAGGTAAGCCTCGCAGCCGCCCTCGCGGATACGTTCCTCGTCGCCCTTCATTGCAAACGCTGTCACAGCAACAACGGGAATCGCGCGCAGTTCGGGATCGTCTTTGATCCAGCGCGTGACATCGAGACCGGACACCTGCGGCAACTGAATATCCATGAGGACCAGATCTGGACGAAGTTTGCGAACCAGATCGAGCGCCTCGAAACCGTTGCTGGTCCCGGACGTGTGGTAACCATGAGCCTCCAACAGATCGCGAAAGAGCTTCATGTTAAGCTCGTTGTCTTCCACAATCAGGACCGTCTTGGCCACCCTGGCCCTCCAGTCAACTCGGTGCTCATCCACGCTGGTGAGCGAAAACATGCCGGCACAGCAATACTTATCCGCTAACTGGAGTTAGATTTGCACTAGAATTCGCTCTAAGCCGTTAAGACGTAAGACGATCTTTATGCGAGCGGATTAGCACTTGTTTGAAGGTTTCGGGACTCGGTCATGCTGGTTCCAAAGTAGAATTGATAGGTTACGGAAAGGCAAACGGTCGTGACGACAAAGCGTGTGCAAAACCCGCGCGAAGCAGCTGAATTGGTAGCAATTCAGGCCCTTTCGTTTGTCGCGGCCGACGCCGAAATTTTAGGCCGGTTTCTAGCCGAAACCGGAATCGGTCCTCAAACTCTGCGTAGCTCTGCCTCCGATCCGCACTTCCTCACCGGCGTGCTCGATTTCATGCTGCGCGATGACGCAACCGTGAAGGCCTTTTCAGAGTTCTCCGGACATCATCCCACCACTATCGCAGCCGCCCGGCTGGCGCTCAGCGAATCCTTTCAGAAACGCGACGTCCCGTGACCGCAGGTCCGTCGGATGATCCTTTATGCTTTTGCCGCGATTGTCTTGATGATCTCAGCTTTGCGGCGCCCCGTTGCAGCGCGTGTGGCTCGCCCCGGCTGGTGCGACATCGGACGCTACCGGCACTGGCCCTCGCCCACATCGATTGCGACGCGTTCTACGCAACGGTCGAAAAACGGGACAACCCGGCCCTAGCAGACAAACCCGTAATCGTAGGCGGTGGTCGGCGCGGCGTGGTTCTGGCCGCCTGCTATACTGCTCGGACGTATGGCGTGCATTCTGCAATGCCGATGTTCAAAGCCCTTGCGCTTTGCCCCTTTGCGACCGTGGTTCCGCCCGACATGGCGAAGTATGTGCGGGTCGGTCGTGAGGTGCGTACCACCATGCAGGCGCTGACGCCGCTGGTAGAGCCGCTGTCGATCGACGAAGCCTTTCTCGACCTGAGCGGCACCCGGCGTGTTCACGGCATGATTCCAGCCAAGGTGCTGGCGAAATTTGCAACTGACGTCGAGCGCGAACTCGGCATCACGGTATCGGTCGGACTGTCGTGCAATAAGTTCCTCGCGAAGATCGCCTCTGACCTCGATAAGCCCCGCGGATTCGCGGCGCTCGATCAGGACGAAGCGTGCATTATGCTCGCGGACAAACCTGTAAGTTTCATGTTCGGCGTCGGTCCGGCCACCCAGGAGCGTCTGTTAGAACGCGGCTTTCGGACAATCGGCGATCTGCAGCGTGCCAACGAAATGGAAATGATGAAGCAGTTTCCGGCCGAGGGCCGCCAATTGTGGCGGTTGGCACGGGGCATCGACGACCGGCGGGTGATCGCAGATCGCGGCGCCAAGACCATCTCGAGCGAAACAACGTTCGAGTCCAACATCCGCGATTTCGCCACGCTCGAACGATTCCTCTGGCGGTTGTCGGAGAAGGTCTCCTCGCGACTGAAGGCAAGTGAGCTAGCGGGATCGACCATCACGCTGAAACTCAAGACCGCCGATTTCCGGCAACGGACCCGTTCGCAATCAATCCCTGTTTCGACGCAGCTTGCGGTAAAGATTTTCGCAACGTGCCGAGAAATGCTGACGAAGGAAATCGATGGCACAGCTTTCCGCCTGATGGGAATAGGCGTCAGCGCGCTCCGGGCGGAATCGCAAGCTAACGCGGCCGATATGCTGGATCTTCGCTCAGCTCATGCTGAGCGGGCAATGGATGACCTTCGCAAGAAGTTCGGGAGCGCGGCCGTAATCCGCGGCCTAGCCTATGAAGGACCCGAAAAACCACGTCAGCAATAAGACAACGTCAGTAAAATGACTGGCTCATATTCCCAAAATACCCGGAAGCCATCGTTCGGGAGCATCCGTGAATATCTTTTGCCTGACATCACTTGCAGGGCCTGGCACTCCTGACATCGCTGACGTCGAATTTATCCATTGTCCCGGAAATCACGAAATCATTGTAGTCGAGCACCAACGCCCGCGACACGCCATCCTCGAACAGCTCGAAAGACATGGAGTAATTCGGGATCTGTTCACCGCCGGTACGTGCAGCGTCGCGTTCGTAGTAGCTGACAGTGACGGGCCATCGCGTCAGGGTCTTCATCTGACTATGGGTGGTCGATGGATCGGGCGACGATCTCGTCGCTTCCCCCCGTATGGGTTTTCCGATAACCGAGAAAGTGTTGTAGACTTTCTCACCGTTGTCGGCTCCGTCATACACGGTTAGCTCGAGCACCGACCTTCCTTCTTTTGCAGCCGCGATGATCCGCTGGATCTGTTCGGTCGGAAACACCGCCTTGCCGTCGACGGTGAACGTTTTGGTCGACGGCCGTTTCAGTTTCACGGTAATCTTGTCACCGGTGCGCTCAGCGACTCCGTCAACCTCGCTCTGATCGTCATCGTTCATGCGGGTCATGATCTTGAAACGGTAAGTCCTTCCCTCCGCGTCCTCCCAGCTCGTGGACTGCATATCGCTCAGCGTGGTTTTACCTTCGCCGTTGTCCATTTCCGAAACTTGCCTGAAATCAGACGTATAGCCCTCGCAAGTGCTTCCGGAAAACTTGTAAAGGATTCGTCCGCGGGCGCTGTCCAGGGACGTGCTGCCACGAGACTTCGCCAGGCTCAAATTATACAAAGCCTGGTGGGATAGAAACGGAACTCCTGCAGCGGCGTGCGCGGTATCACCAGATGTCGGCAGGAACGCAGCGGCTCCAGTCGCCGTCAGAAACCCTGACCAAAGCCACAAGGCGGAGCGATGGAAATGATGGCGCATATCGTCTCTCGATGGATCGAATCCGACCATAGTCACCGCTCCATTGCGCTGCAACTGGGGAGGTACGGCCGCACACGCGATTTACGGCCTATCCCGAAAGTTTGATCGCCCGTCAGGAAATTCCGGATACTTGCCCGAACTCTGCATCGGCTTGCATGTCGTACGACGATAGGCGAGATAGGCTCCTCAACGGATTTCGAGCGGAACATCCATTACCGGGGGGTCTGACATGGCAGGAGTGATTGAGCAGAAGTTGGCCGCGCAGGGCATCACCCTGCATGAACCAGCATCGCCCGTGGCGAATTACGTCGGCTTTGTCCGTACCGGTAACCTGCTGTTCGTTTCCGGACAGCTCTGCCTCGATTCCGACGGCAACTTGATCGCGAAGGGCAAGCTGGGCGCAGCCGTTACCGTCGAAGAGGGCAACGCCGCTGCGCGCGGCTGCGCCCTCAATCTGCTGGCGCAGGTCAAAGCCGCGCTCGGCGATCTCGACAAGGTTGTCCGCGTCGTCAGACTGGGCGGCTTCGTCAACTCCGCTCCCGATTTTCTCGATGGACCCAAGGTGTTGAATGGCGCATCGGATCTGATGGTTGCAGCGTTTGGCGACAAGGGCCGCCATTCACGCAGCACCGTCGGCGTCGCCTCCCTTCCCGCAGATGCGGCGGTCGAAATCGAAGGTCTGTTCGAAGTCGCCTGACTCTGATGCCCGCACCCGACTGGCTGACAGCACGCCCGATCGCCCACCGTGGCCTGCATGACCACGCTCGCGGCATCGTTGAGAACATGCCTGAGGCGATCCGGGCGGCCATCGCCGGAAACTTCAGCATCGAGGTGGACATCCAGCTTACCGCCGACGGCGAGGCCATGGTCCACCATGACGATGAACTTGGCCGCCTGACCGAGGGATCTGGAGCCTTGCAAACCCAGACCGTGGCCGAACTCAAGCGGGTCGTTTTCAAGAACACGTCAGAAAGAATGATGTCGCTCGCGGAACTCTGCGCGATGGTCGGCGGCCATGTGCCGCTGGTGATCGAGGTCAAAAGTCATTTCGATAGCAGCACGCGGCTGGTGCGACGCATGGCGGAGGTGCTGTCCGGCTATGACGGGCCGGCAGCCGGTATGTCTTTCGACCCGGATCAGGTCATGGCGATGCGCGAATTGATGCCGTCGCGCCCGCGCGGTATCGTCGCCGAACGCCATTACACGAAGACCGACTGGCCGAAGACTACCTCGCTCCAGCGCGCCGCGATGACCCATCTGCGTCATGCCTTTCGCACCCAACCGCATTTTGTAGCTTACAACGTGAACGAACTTCCAGCTCTGGCACCATGGATTGCAAGAAACATTTTCAGATGTCCCTTGCTGACGTGGACGGTGCGCACCGCGGAACAGCGTACTCGTGCCGCAAGACACGCCGATCAGATGATCTTCGAGGGTTTCCACCCGAACATATGATCGGCAACCCTTGACCTTGTCCACATCGCGCCCAACCCTGATGTCGCGTGATGGAATCAAAGGTGTCTCCATAGGTTTGATTTGACGTGTTTTTTCACGATAATCCGGCGTCCGCTTCTTCGCTCGGAAACGCTATAGGACCAGTTCAACCCCTTGATGTCATCATCCGAAATATCGCTCGCAGCCGTTGGATCCGTCAGCGAAATTCCGGCTAGCGACTGGGATGCTTGCGCCAATCCGGCGGTCGCTCCCAGCGACGCGTCCGACAGCACAACCTCCACGCCATCTCAAAACTCATTTTCAAGTTCAAAAGAAACATACAATCCATTCGTTTCGCATGCCTTTTTCTTGGCTCTTGAAGAATCGAACTCGGCTTGCTCCCGAACCGGTTGGGGGCCGCGCCATTTGATCGCGCGCCAAAATGGAGCAATCGTAGGTCTCGTTCCCTGCTATCTGAAGTCACACTCGCAGGGTGAATATGTCTTCGATCACGGCTGGGCAAATGCCTACGAAAGCGCCGGGGGACGCTATTATCCCAAGCTTCTGGCTTCGGTTCCGTTTACGCCGGCTACCGGTCCGCGTCTTCTGATCTGCCCCGGCAACGACCAAGCGGCCGTCTGCGCCGCGTTGGCCGGTGGCCTCGTCGGCTTGTGTGACGCGACCCGCACGTCGTCGGTCCACGTCACTTTTGCCCGCAAGGAAGAATGGACGTTCCTTGCAGAGAACGGATTCCTCCAGCGTACCGACCAGCAGTTTCATTGGCAGAATAACAGCTATTCCAGTTTCGAGGACTTCCTCGCCAGCCTCAACTCGCGACACCGCAAGGCGATCCGCCGTGAACGTCGCGATGCGCTGGCCAACGGCATCACCATCCACGTCCTCACCGGCAGCGATCTCACAGAGGAAATCTGGGACGCTTTCTTTCAATTCTATATGGAAACGGGATCGCGCAAATGGGGCCGGCCCTATTTGACCCGGCCGTTCTACTCCCTGATCGGGGAAAGCATGGGCCGGGATATCGCTCTGATCATGGCCCGGCGTAACGGCCGCTGGATAGCAGGCGCCATCAACTTCATCGGTTCGGACACGCTGTTTGGACGACACTGGGGCGCTATCGAGCATCATCCTTTTCTGCATTTCGAGGTCTGTTATTATCAGGCAATCGATTTTGCCATCCATCGTCGCTTGAAAACCGTAGAGGCAGGCGCCCAAGGCGAGCATAAGATCGCGCGCGGTTATCTTCCGCAGACCACCTACTCGGCGCACCATATTGCCGATCCGGGGCTGCGCCGCGCGGTGGGTGACTACCTCAATCGCGAACGTCAGTATGTCGCCGCAGCGGCCAGCGAACTTACGGAGGCCGGCCCATTTCGCAAGACCGGAGACAATGGCGTCTCATGACACCCTGAGCACAGGCATCGGGAGGTCATGACTGGCTACTGATCCCGGCGTGCGGGAAAACTGAACCGTTAGCCGGTTTCGAAATCGCCATCCTGCGGCGGAGCAATCGGCGTGAATTGGCAGCGGTTCGGCTTGATGTCGATCAGCGGCGTTTCGTCGAGACAATCCAGTCCGCGCACCAGCACGGTCGATCCCTCAATGCCGACCAGTTTAACCAGCGACGTTCCTAGCGGGTTGGGGCGCACCGGGGATCGTAACGAAAACGTACCGTGGGTCGCGCCACTGCTTTTTGGGGTCTGTAGCACGATGTCGCGACGCGAAAGGTGCAGCCAGTAGATGACTTCGATGCTCGTGTATCGATCGAGCCCCTGCAATGCAGGCTTCCAGGGATCGAAAATCTCGAGACGGCAAACCGGGCCGTCTTCACGCCCTTGACGCGGGGTCTTCAGACGGGATGTCCACGGCGTACGAATACGGCCAATGAACACCAGGCCGGCGTCCGTCGGCGGCGGTAGCTCGACGACGACCTCTCCTGCCCTGACTTCGCTTTCTCGCACCATCGCCGTTAGCTCCTCGCATCCCTGATATCACGATCCGGACCGTTATTCACCGCCAAGTATAACCAATCTCGCCATGATGACGCAGGGGGCGCGTGCCGAACGGCGTCGCGCACCGCCGTGGATGCCGGGTTTAACCTTTCACGTGCGGGTTTCGCAGCACAAGGCAGGCGCCGCCAGCACGCCGAATCTGTTTGCATAGACCATCGGCTTCCGGGCGTGTATCGGCCCCGATCCGCACCTGATAGAATGTCCGGGTACCGCGGCTGCGCCATATCGAACCCAAAAGACTCGGATCGCGGTCGCCGATCACGGCGCCAAGCCGCCGGATAGCTCGTGCGTACATGGCCATGGCGCGGACACGGCTGAACCCGGCTGCGAGTTGTACGCCCCATAACTTGTCGGCCCCGAGCTTCACATGCTGTTCAAGCTCCGAAACGAAAGGATTGGGCGCGCGCGTCAACAACGCCATCAACTCGCGGCAACTCGTCGTCGATGGCTGCGCGGGTAGCGTGCCGTTCTTGCCGGCGGCAGCCCAGTCCTCAACCGACGATCCCGTGATCGCGACAACGTAGTGGCGCGTCTCCGCCGGCATGCCCCCCTTGCCGTCAAGCCAGTCCTGCACCCGGCGCGGTCCGGCATTATAGGCCGCGGCCGCCAATCCCAGATTGCCGAACTGTCCGCGCAACTCGTTCAGGTATTCGGCTGATTTCGGCAGGGCCTGCACCGGATCGAACGGATCAAGCAGACGTCGCTCATTTGCCGTCCCTGGCATAAACTGCGCAATGCCCTGGGCGTGCTGACCGCTGCGCGTCAACGGTCCCACCGCGTCGGGCTGAAACCGGCTTTCTTGCCAGATCACGCGCGCGAAGAATTCCAGCGGCAAGCTCTCGGCCTTCGCCGCCGACTCGACCATCAGACAGATCGATTCGCGCGTATCTTGATCTGCCTTATCGGTCTTATCTTGATCTGTCTTGTCGACCTTGACGGCAGGTCCGGGATCAGCCGCTGTCTCCGTGCCGACCTGCGCTAGGGCAAGATTTGGCGCCAGCAGCGTGATGGCGAATGCGCATCGCGCGAGAACAGGCAGACGTGAAACCACGCCGGTTCTCTTCCCAGACGGCGACGAAGCCAGCTTCATCCCGCAAGCATAACAGGCTTCTTGAGGAGCCCGATATACCCTCTCCGGTCCCGGAAGGGGTAATCGCGTTGGATTCCGAGAACCAGCATTCGCTGCCACCAAGCAGCAGCGAATGCTATGAATGATCCAACTAGCGTCTTTAGCGTTTCGAGAACTGGAATGAACGGCGGGCTTTCGCCTTGCCGTACTTCTTGCGCTCAACCACGCGGGAATCGCGGGTCAGGAAGCCACCCTTCTTGAGTACGCTACGCAATTCGGGCTCGAAGTTTGTCAATGCCTTGGACAAGCCGTGACGGACAGCTCCCGCTTGACCAGACAAGCCGCCGCCGGCGACGGTGCAAACCACGTCATATTGACCGGCGCGCGCGGCGGCAACAAGCGGCTGCTGAATCATCATTCGCAGCACAGGACGCGCGAAGTAAATGTCGACCTCCCGGGCGTTGACGAGAATTTTTCCGGCGCCCGGCTTGATCCACACACGCGCAACCGCGTCCTTGCGCTTGCCGGTGGCGTAAGCGCGGCCGTACTTATCGACTTTCTTGGTGTGCTTCGGCGCTTCCGACTCGGCCGACTTCAGCGACGACAATTGATCGAGAGACTGCATGGTATCGGACATAATTATGCGGCCCTCTTGTTCTTGCGGTTCATTGCGCCGATATCGACGACTTCCGGCTGCTGGGCCTCATGCGGGTGCTCCGCGCCAGCGTAGACACGGAGATTGCCAAGCTGCACGCGTCCCAGCGGCCCACGCGGAATCATACGTTCAATGGCCTTCTCGATGACGCGCTCCGGGAAGCGACCCTCGAGGATTGACTTCGCAGTGCGCTGCTTGATGCCGCCAATATATCCGGTGTGATTGTAATAGACCTTGTTGTCACGCTTGCGGCCGGTGAGAACCACTTTGGCGGCATTGATGATGATGACATTGTCGCCGCAATCGACATGCGGCGTATAGATCGGCAGATGCTTACCACGCAGCCGCATCGCAACGAGGGTGGCAAGCCGTCCGACCACCAGTCCGCTGGCGTCGATCAGCACCCACTTCTTCGTCACTTCGGCGGGCTTAGCCGAGAACGTTTTCATGTGAGAGATCCGTGAAAAGAAACCTCGGCGCCCACGCACCGAACCATCGGGGTTCTAGAGAAGCGACCATCTCTAGTCAACGTCACTCATAAGTAATTTATATATAATAATCATATACTTATGAAAACGGTTCTATATTACCTGCGAAATCTATAAATGTTCGGAACAGAATAGGTAGGTGTCGCATGTGCGGTTGGATCTGGCGACGCGCCAGATCAGCGTTCCCTTCCCCGACCATTAGTCGCTTGCCGAGTTGGAGCTAACGCAAAACCTCATGATCTGTTCTGGACCATCAGATGAGTCACGATGCCTCCGAGACAGCACATCCGCGGGACTTTCAACAACGAGCGGCGCGGCGTGAGCGCGTGATTTTGGTTTAAAGCATCGCGGCCACCGTCGCGACGCGCGGAAAAAGCCGGCGCTTGAGGCAGCGCCTTGACGGCGACCCGCGATCCCATCAGCATCATTCGTGTCACATTCGACCGAGCACACAGGACACGAGATGACCGATCGCATTCCAGGCTTCGCAACGCTTGCTGTCCATGCCGGCGCCCAGCCTGATCCGACCACCGGCGCACGCGCGACGCCGATCTATCAGACCACCTCGTTCGTGTTCAACGATGCCGAGCACGCGGCCTCGCTGTTCGGATTGCAGGCATTCGGCAACATCTATACCCGCATCGGCAATCCGACCAACGCGGTGCTGGAAGAGCGAGTTGCCGCGCTCGAAGGCGGAACTGCAGCGCTCGCGGTAGCCTCGGGACACGCCGCGCAGGTCATCACGCTCCAGCAGCTCATGAAACCCGGCGATGAGGTCATCGCCGCGCGCAAGCTCTATGGCGGAACGATCAATCAGTTTACGCACGCATTCAAGAGCTTTGGCTGGAACGTGGCGTGGGCCGATCCGGACGACGTCGAGACTTTTGAACAAGCGGTCACGCCGCGAACACGGGCGATCTTCATCGAATCCATCGCCAATCCGCGGGGCTCAATCACCGATATCGAAGCTATCGCCGCCGTCGCACGCAAGGCCGGTGTCCCCTTGATCGTCGACAATACGATGGCGAGCCCTTACCTCATTCAGCCGATCAAGCACGGCGCCGATATCGTGCTTCACTCGCTCACGAAATTTCTCGGTGGCCACGGCAACTCGCTCGGCGGCATCATCGTCGATGCGGGCACGTTCGACTGGTCGAAGGACAACAAATTTCCAATGCTGAGCGAACCGCGCCCGGAGTATCATGGAATCCGGATACAGGAGACGTTCGGCAATTTCGCATTCGCGATTGCCTGCCGTGCGCTTGGCCTGCGCGATCTCGGCTCGGCGCTGTCGCCGTTCAATGCATTCATGATCCTGACGGGTATCGAAACACTGCCGTTACGGATGCAGAAACATTGCGAGAATACGCAGGCGATCGCTGAATGGCTGGCCGTCCACCCTGCGGTCGCGGCCGTCAACTACGCTGGATTACCCGGCGACAAGTACAACAGCCTTGCCCGCAAGTATTCGCCCAAGGGAGCCGGCGCGGTGTTCACGTTCAGCCTGAAGGGCGGATACGACGCCGGCGTCAATCTGGTGTCGAAACTCAAGCTGTTCTCACACCTTGCCAATATCGGCGATACTCGATCGCTTGTGATCCATCCGTCATCGACCACGCACAGCCAACTCGACGATGCGGCTAAGACCAAAGCCGGTGCCGGACCCGATGTCGTTCGCCTGTCAATCGGCATCGAGGACAAAGAAGACCTCATGGCCGATCTCGATCAGGCGATGGCGTGAAGAAGTGCATATGGTCGTCTGCTGCCCAACCTGAGCTCCGATTCAACTGCGTCGCATCAAACTCTGTTTTTTTGAGATCAATCCGTCGCCGGAGATCGTGGCCTTTCTCCCATGACCGGGGCCTGCCGGACTTCGGTCAGATAATTGAGGGTCAGCGACACCCAGATAATGCCGTAGAGCAGCATGAAGCAGCTCGAATTGATGCCGAGCCAGTCCAGGATCGCACCGAACGTGATCGGCAGCAGGAAACCTCCGAGGCCGCCCGCCATGCCGACAATGCCGGACACCGCGCCCATGCTGTCAGGGAAGTCGTCACCGATATATTTGAACGTCGAAGCCATGCCGCAGGCAAAGGCAATGCCGAGCGTGAAGAGAAGCATCGTGAAGAACCACGACGGCAGAGCGATGCTGAAACTCAGGGGATCGCGGATCGTGTGCACGATCAGGTCGGTCTTGGGATAGGACAGCAGGAACAGGCAGATCCAGGCAACCCACAGCACCCACCACGTCACATTATGAGCGCCGAAGCGGTCCGACAACCAACCGCCGAAGGCGCGGAAGGCGCCGCCGGGGAGCGAGAAGCAGGCGGCGAGAAGCGAAGCCTGCGCGATGGTGAAGCCATACTCCGTCTTGAAATATTGCGGCATCCAGATCGACAGCGCGGTGAAGCCGCCGAATACGATCGAGTAGTACTGGCAGTATTTCCAGACCCGCGGATTGCGCAGCACGGACAACTGCTGCCACATTGATGCGACTGGACCGCCAACGCCAGGATCAGGCTTGGACAACACCCAGAACAAAAGCGCCGTGACCAGCAGCGCGACCGCATAGACCTTGGGAACCATCTGCCACCCATAGGCCTCGATCAACCACGGGGCGACGAACATGTTGAGCGCCGCTCCGATTGTTCCTGCACCGAAGAAGCCCATCGCGAAACCGCGGCTCTCTTTGGGAAAGAAGCGCGCGACGTAAGGTGTGCCGACCGAAAATGAAGCGCCGACGAGACCGAGCGCCAATCCGAGCAGCAAGAACTGCCAAAGCGCGGTCGCGTAGGCGGACAGCCAAAGCGGGATCGCGCAGGCAATCAGCAACAGCAGCATGATGATCCGTCCGCCGAAGCGGTCGGTCCAGATACCCAACGGCAAACGAAATATCGCACCGGTGAGGACGGGTGTCGCCGTGAGGAGACCGAACTCGGTCGACCCAAGCCCAAGCTGCGCGCGGATCGGGATGCCGATCACGCCGAACATCATCCAGACAGCGAAGCAGACGGTGAAGGCCCAGGTGCTGATGAGCAGGACCGACAGATTGCCAGATCTCGCCATGATTGACCCCAATTCAGACCCGCCAACGACCGGGAGAGAATTTTGCGGTTTCCGCGTTATCGATGCTGACTATGACTCCGACATCATGATGCAAATTCGCGAATCTGCATAGCGCCAGATATTCGGATTTGTATCAGGTTGAAGTTAGGGTGACGATTTTAGTCAATCGTAGCCGCTTCAGCATGGCCCGGAGTCATGCGGTTCAAACTCGCGAGCAGCCGGCTTGCGATCTCGCACGGACCCAAAACAAAAAAACAGAAAGCTCCGGTCGCGCGGAACGCCCACCAGGACCGATCTTATCCCGCCGCTACGCGCAGTCGTTGCCCTTCCAGCGCCGTGTTTCCGGCCATCAACCGTTCCGCCTGAACAACCGCGAGCGTGAGGACGAGGATCGCAACCCCCTGATGCACCAGCGCGAGCGGGATCGGAACCTCGTGCAGGAGGGTCAGGATACCAAGCGTCGCCTGTAGCGTCATTGCTGCGGCGAGCCAAAGCGCACCGCGAACGACGGCGGAATTTGCCCGCGACACGAGCGCATCAATCAGATGAAAAACAGCAATCGCAAACAGCGTATAGGCCATCATGCGATGCTCGAACTGCACCGTGAGCGTATTGTCGAACAGATTGCGCCACCACGGTTGTTCGAAAAACAGCCGCGCGGAGGACGGAATGAACGATCCGTCGATGTCGGGCCAGGTGTTGAAGACCTTGCCGGCGCGCAGTCCGGCGACCAGCGCCCCGAAATAAAGCTGCACAAAAACGAGCACCAGCAGTATGCCGCTGGTCACGCGCAACCGCATCGGCGACAGCAACGATGGACGATCCGACAATCGCCGCACGGTCCAGACGATGGCCGCGAAAATCAGCAGAGCCAGCACCAGATGCGTCGCGAGACGATACTGCGAAACCTCGATGCGCTTAGTGAGGCCGGACGCAACCATCCACCAGCCAACCGCGCCCTGAAGTCCGCCGAGACCGAAAATGATCCAGAGCCGCCGCTTCAGATCCGACGGCAGCGCGCCGCGCCACATGAACCAGAGAAACGGCAGCAGGAACGCGATACCTATAAAGCGTCCTAGCAGACGATGGCTCCACTCCCACCAGAAGATCGTCTTGAACTGATCGAGCGTCATGCCCGCGTTCATCTCGCTATACTGCGGTATCTGCTTGTAGCCCTCGAAAGCCTGGGCCCATTCCTCCTGCGAGAGCGGAGGCAGCGTGCCGGTCACGGGCTTCCATTCGACGATCGAGAGACCGGATTCGGTCAGCCGCGTCGCGCCTCCGACCAACACCATCGTGGCAATCAGCAGCGCAATGAACACAAGCCACCCGCGCACGGCGCGCAGATGGAATTCCTTTTTTGCGATCGGACGGGTCATCAAAAAAGCCACAGTTGAAGGTATTTTTCGTGCCCTTTATAGTCCACCGCAGCCCCGGCGCAAGCCTCGTCCCGGTCACGAGTTGCACTTTAAGGTATGCGGATACGCACCCGGAAATTCCTCGGCACGATTGCTTTGCTCGTGCTGGTCGTCGTCTGGTCGCTGCTGGGCATGGCGGTTGCGCAAATGCCGTGGCTCGCGGCATCCGGTCTCTACCAGGCGATCTTCTATGTTGTCGCCGGACTCGGCTGGGTCTTGCCGGCTATGCCTATCGTGAGTTGGATGGCGAAACCCGACGCGTGAAGCGTCTCACGGTCACCTCCCCGGCGGCAAGCGCAAGCCCACAGTCCGGGTCTTCGATCCGTCGCCTTCGACGCGAATGCCTTCGGGAACCGCCTTCTCGTCGCTCGCATATGGTCATTACTCTTTATTGACACCTCTTGTGCGAAAGTCCGCCCAGACCAAAAGCTAACAAAAAATTGATAACAGGCTCGGCAATGACCATGGCGGCTCTGATCGAAAGTCCGACCGCGAAGTCACAGTCACGATCAGGCGAACGGCGTATCGCGCATCTCGAAATCCTCCAGGATCTACGCGAAGCCGAGCCGATCTGGCGTAATCTCGAGGTGTCGCAGTTTTCGACGCCCTATCAGCGATTCGACTTCCTGTCTGTCTGGCAGCAACACGTCGGAACCGACGAGCAACTTCTGCCCAGCATTATCGTCGCCTTCGACGCTCAGCGACAACCACTCCTGCTGCTCCCGCTCGTATTGGGCACGGAAAGTGGCGTTCGTGTCGCACGGTTCATGGGCGGCAAGCACACGACTTTCAACATGGCGCTCTGGCAGCGGGATTTCGCGGCCTCCGCCACGCGTGCGGATCTCGACGCGCTGGTTCGAGGAATCGGCGAGCTTCCAATCAGAATCGACGTGCTGGCATTCACGCGGCAGCCGCGGCACTGGCGCGATCTGCAAAATCCAATGGCGCTCTTGCCGAGCCAGCCCTCTGTCAACGGCTGTCCGTTGACAACATTTACGCCGGGAGCGCCGCCGTCGGCACGCATCAGCAACTCATTTCGACGCCGGCTCAAAGGCAAGGAACGCAAGCTCGAAACACTGCCCGGCTATCGCTATTGTATGGCGTCGACGGACACCGAGATTAAACGGATCTGTGATGCGTTCTTCGCAATCAAGCCGCTGCGAATGGCCGCGCAGAAGCTTCCGAACGTGTTCGCCGAGACGGGCGTCGAGAGCTTCCTGCGTGCGGCTTGCCTGACACCGCTGACGGATGGCGGGCGCGCCATCGAGGTCCATGGCCTCGAATGCGATGCCGAGGTGATCGCGATCTTCGCTGGCGTCGCAGACGGACACCGCTTCTCGATGATGTTCAACACCTACACGATGTCGGAAAGCGCCCGCTACAGTCCCGGCCTGATCCTGATGCGCGATATCATCGATCATTATGCTGGGCGCGGCTACACCTCGCTCGACCTCGGAATCGGATCGGACGACTACAAGCGCCTGTTCTGCAAAAGCGACGAGCCAATCTTCGACAGCTACCTGCCGCTCACCACACGCGGCAGAATGGCTGCCATTGGCATGTCTTCGCTGGCCCGTGCCAAACGCTTCGTGAAGCAGACGCCGGCGCTGAAGCGGTCGGCCGAGATGTTGCGTGGGATAATGCACCGCTGACCCTCCCCGCGCCGGCGACCGATCAAGCCGCCTCGCGAGGGCCGAGTTGAGTGTCCGAGCGTAGTGATGCCGGATCAAGCATCGTCACTGTCGCAAAACCGATAGCCTTGAGTTGGCTACTCATCCGCATCCGCGCATCCGCGTTCATCGACGGGTCGGGAACGACGATGGCGCGCGCCTGCTCCGTCAGGAGTTTCGCCGGGAGGTCAGTGGCAGTGCCCACGACGAGCAGCACGTGATCGTAGACGCCCAATAGAGCATCGAGCGCAATTGCGAGGCGCGGCGACTGCAGCAGCGAGCGATCGGCATCAGAACGCCCCGCGCCGACAAGATGGAGCGGCGAGAGCCGGTCGCGGGTGATCACCTGTCCGAAAGACGTCTCACCCAGCATCAGGTCAGCCAATCCAGGCGCCGCCGGATCGACCGAAGTCGCCGTCAACGCCGACGATGACGGAGAAAGGTCGACCAGGACCACCTTGGCACTATTGGTCAACAGGCGCGCGAGCGCGAGCGCCGCGAGCATGATGCTCTCGTTCTGGCCGGTACCCATAACCGTGATTCTGTGCGCCGCTTCGCCTGCCGCTCGCAGGTCATTCGCGAGATGATCGATCTCCGCCAGGTCCGCTGCCGGCGCGGGATCAACGCGGAACTCGCGTATCCCCGGCGCAGCAGGCAACGCTAGGCCGGAGTTAGCTGCTGCCAAATTCCGCGGCGAAGTGATGCGCAGCAGCTCGCCAGTCGCGATAGTGCCGGCGGCCAGCATCAGGGTCGCCAGCGTGGCGATCAGGACGATTGGCAGCTTCTTCGGGTAAGCCGGCGTGTTTGAGACGATGGCCCGCGAGATAACGCGGCCATCGGACGGTGCCGCATCGATGTTTTCTCGCGTGGTAGCTTCGCGGTATTTTGCGAGATACGATTCCAGCAGGTCACGCTGCGCCTTGGCTTCGCGCTCCAAAGCACGCAGCTTTACATCGTCCCCGTTGGAAGACGTCGCCAGCTTCTTCAACTGATCGAGACTAGCGCTGAGACTCTCGACCCGGCCGCTGGCAATGCGGGCGTCGTTTTCCAGCGACCGCGAGATCTTGTCCGCCTCCTCGCGCAACTGACGATCGAGATCCGCAAGCTGGGCCTTCAGTTCCCTGATCCGCGGATGCCGGTCGAGCAGGGTCGACGACTGCTCTGCCAGTTGCGCGCGCAGCGTCACGCGCTGTTCCGAAAGGCGGCGGATCAGTTCCGAATTGAGAACTTCCGAGGCTTCGATCGATTTGCCGGTCTGAAGCATCCCGCGGATCAGTCGCGATTTCGATTCCGCGTCGGACTTCAGCGCACGCGCGTTGTTCAGTTGGGTATTGATCTCACCCAGTTGCTGGTTCGACAGCGAGGTGTTGTTGGTGCCGATGAAAAGGCTGGATTTAGACCGGAACTCCTCCACCCGCGACTCGGCGTCGGCGACCTTCTTGCGCAAATTGTCGATTTCGCCGGACAACCATTGACCTGCAGCCTTCGCCTGCTCCTGACGCGCGCTCAGTTGCAAGACGAGATATCCGTCCGCGATGGAATTCGCGATGCGGGCTGCGAGCTCCGGATCATGCGATTGGAATTCAATGACGATCACGCGGGATTTATCGACGGCGTAGGCGGTCAGTCGATCGTAGTAGGCTTCCAGCACGCGCTCTTCCGGTGTCATCCGAAGCGGGTCGCGGCCGATTCCGAACAGCGCAAGCAGCGACTTGATCGGCGACACGCCGCGCAATACCGGGTCGAATTCCGGATTCTCCGCGAGCTTGTTCTTTTTAATGACCTCGCGGGCAAGATCGCGTGACAGCACCAGTTGCACCTGGCTGGCGACAGCTTCCGGATCGAGCGCGTTGCGCTCTTCGTTACGCTCCCCGGTCGGGCGTAAAAAAACGTTCTCACGTCCATCGATCAGGATGCGGGCTTCGGACTTGTATCTGGGTGTGATCAGATTGACGATGAGGAGCGAAAGCGCGAAGGCGAGAAGCGTTGGGATGATGATCAAGCGTTTTTTGCGCAGCAGCACCCGCCAGATCGAGCGCAGATCGAGGTCACCGGACTCCGGATTCGGCACGGTTTCGGACGCCGCCGGACCTGACGAAGATATCGCCCCGGATTTAGTCTCCAGATCCGACATCGTGTTCTTGACAGCACGCCAGAACGCAAACCGCATTGCTTACTCCCGCTGGACGCTTAGAGCGCTTTCGGGTGAATCTGACACTCGCCCACTGAACCGGAGGCAAATGTTGGAGCCTTGAATAGGACCACTCAGCCGAACGGGACGATTACAGTCGATTATAGTTTCTGCCGAGTTAACCCCGCCTGCCAAGCGGGTTCCACCGGGTGCGTCCTGACGCCTTCGATTACGGTTTGTTAACCACAAAAGCCTTTAGTGGATTTGGATATTTCATGGATGCCCGATGCGAAACGAGCGCGCCGTCACTCTGTGCCTGCTAACCGCGCTGGCGTTGTCGGGATGCATGCAGCAGCCGACGGCGATGGTCCGTCCGCATAACGCTCTCGATGCGCTGGCCTATGGAGGACGGATCGCGTCCGCGCCGCCGCCCGTTGTGCACGATCCCGCCTACCGGCTCGATGCCGGCGACCGGCTGCGCATCGTGGTCTATGGCCAGGAGGGCCTCACCAACACCTATCTGGTCGGTGCCGGCGGCAGCATCACCATGCCGCTGATCGGCGCCGTCACCGCGCGCGGCCGTACGCCGGCTGAACTGTCCGCCGCCATCGCCGCACGGCTGCGCAACGGCTACATCCGCCAGCCTTACGTCGCCGCCGAGGTCGAGGCCTACCGGCCGTTCTTCATTCTCGGCGAGGTGGCGGCTCCCGGCCAGTATCCGTTCGTGCCCAACATGACGGTCGAAAGCGCCGTCGCCATCGCCGGCGGCTTCTCGCCCCGCGCCAAACGCGATCTCGTCACCGTCACCCACACCGATGCCCGCGGAACCGCCCGCATCATCGTCCCCACCGCCGCGCCGCTCAGCCCCGGCGACACCGTCCTCGTCGACGAACGCTGGTTCTGAGGCATGACGGAGCCACCCGATCGACCGCTCCGCATCCTTCATGCCGTTCGCGCGCCGGTGGGCGGGATCATTCGGCATATTCTCGATGTCGCAAACGGACAGGCCGATCGCGGACATCTCGTCGGCATCGTCGCCGACAGCCTCACCGGCGGCGAGCGCGCAGCTGCAGCTTTCGCAGAGATCGCCCCGCGAATGAAACTCGGTATCCACCGTATTCCGATCCGCCGGAACCCCCATCCTAGCGACCTGTTTGCGTGGATGCAGTTCGCCACGCTGGTGCGGAAGTTGAAGCCGAATGTCCTCCACGGACACGGCGCCAAGGCCGGCGCCTTCGTTCGGCTTAAGGGCTCATCGAAAGACACAATCCGCGTCTACACACCGCACGGCGGGTCCCTGCACTTCCCATCGACGACAATGAAGGGAATGTTTTACAGCCGCCTCGAACGCGCGCTGATGAACCGCACCGACCTGTTTCTGTTCGAGAGCGCATTCGCGCGGAATACCTATCAGCGGATCGTCGGCATCCCGGCCGGACTGGTGAAATGCGTCTTCAACGGCGTAACGTCCGGCGAATTTGAACCCGTTATGCTAGCCGACGATGCGACCGATATTGTCTATGTCGGCGAGTTCAGACATATCAAGGGTGCGGACCTACTGATCGACGCGGTGGCGTATTTGCGGGAAAGCGGTAGACGCCTCACGCTCACGCTCGCAGGCGACGGCGAGGAAACAGGGGCGCTGAAAGCCCAGGTCGAGCGCCTCAATCTTGGAGAGGCGGTTCGCTTCATTGGACACGTCAAGGCTCGCTACGGATTCTCGAAAGGCCGATTGCTGATCGTGCCGTCGCGCGGCGACTCCATGCCATACGTCGTGATCGAAGCAGCGGCAGCGGGTATTCCCATGATCGCGGCGAACGTCGGCGGCATCCCGGAAATTTTCGACTCGTACACCGACGCACTGTTCCCCCCCAGCGTCGTCACCGCCTTGGCGGATGCCATAGAGGCCGCATTGAATGACCCTGCGGCCGCCGCCGCGCGCGCAACATCGTTACGCGAGCGCATCCTCATGCATTTCTCACAAAATGCGATGGTCGAGGGCGTTATGGCAGGTTACCGTGAGACGTTTGCGAGACGTTAACCATTTCTGAAATGCCGGGAGTTGCGCGAAACCAAATCTTCCCGATTTAGTCCTTAAGTCACTCTGAAAACGCTTGCTGGTGTACGGCGTGATGTGGACTTGAGGACATGAATCTTTTCAACGCTCGCTCGAGGATTGATTCAGCAGCGAGCAGCGGCTTTGGAATACCTGTGGAGCGGCGGCGAAGGCTGTCACCGGCGGCGCTTGCCGTCACCAATCAAAAGGTACGGCCGGCCTATTCGCCCGTCATCATCACCGGCATCGTTCGTGCCGCAGACTTCTTGCTGCTGAGCCTGATCGGCATCGCGCTCTACCTCGGATACGTAGCTCGCATCGACGGTTTTAGCTGGAGCTTCATCGCATCAATCCTCGCCATATCCGCCACCGCGGTCGTGTGTTTCCAGGCTGCGGACATCTACGACATCCAGATTTTTCGTAGCCAGTTGCGGCAGATGACGCGGATGAGTTCGTCCTGGGCGTTCGTTTTCCTGTTGTTCATTTGCGTCTCGTTCTTCGTCAAGCTCGGCAACTCCGTCTCGCGCCTCTGGCTGGTCGCATTTTTCCTTGTCGGTCTGACCGGACTCATTGCCGGGCGGCTTCTGCTGCGTACCATGATCCGCCGCTGGGCACGCGACGGCCGACTGGAACGCCGCACCGTTATCATCGGCGCGGACATAAACGGAGAAAATCTGATCAACGCATTGCGAGCGCAGGAAGACTCCGACATCGAGATTCTGGGCGTGTTCGATGACCGTAACGACTCGCGCGCGCTCGACACCTGTGCCGGTAGTCCCAAGCTCGGCAAGGTCGACGACGTGCTTGAATTCGCGCGGCGTACCCGGCTTGATCTCGTGCTGTTCGCGCTCCCGATCTCGGCGGAAACGCGGATCCTCGCGATGTTGAAGAAGCTGTGGGTGCTCCCGGTTGATATCAGATTATCAGCACATACAAACCAACTGCGCTTTCGCCCCCGCGCCTATTCCTTTCTCGGCGCGATTCCGATGCTTGACGTCTTCGAGGCCCCGATCACCGACTGGGATATGGTGATGAAATGGCTGTTCGATAGGCTCATCGGCGGTTTCATTTTGCTACTCACCTCGCCGGTGATGGTGCTGGTCGCACTCGCGATCAAGCTGGATAGTCCCGGCCCTGTGCTCTTTCGTCAGAAACGCTTCGGCTTCAACAACGAAAGAATCGAAGTCCTCAAATTCCGCTCGTTGTTTCACGATCAGGCCGATCCCATGGCAACAAAGGTCGTGACCAAGAACGACAGTCGTGTCACCCGGGTCGGGCGATTCATCCGCAAAACAAGCCTGGACGAATTGCCGCAACTCTTCAACGTCGTCTTCAAGGGTAACCTCTCCCTTGTTGGACCACGTCCCCATGCCGTACAGGGCAAATTGCAGACGCGGCTGTTCGATGAGGCCGTTGACGGCTATTTCGCGCGTCACCGCGTGAAGCCGGGCATCACGGGATGGGCGCAGATCAATGGCTGGCGCGGCGAGATCGACAATGAGGAAAAAATCCAGAAGCGTGTCGAGTTTGACCTCTACTACATCGAGAACTGGTCGGTTCTGCTCGATCTTTATATCCTGTTCAAGACGCCGCTGGCGCTGTTGAAATCCGAAAACGCTTATTGATCCGGTCTGGTGCGTTGAGTCTGCGAAAGTGTAATGGCGTATCCTGCAGCAGTTGACAGTTGGCTCCGGTCATCAACGCAAGCGCCGGGCGTTGCCGCCCTCCAACGCGCGCTGTTGTGGGCAGTGGGAGCTGGCGGCGCGATGGCGGTGACGGTCATCTTCTTCGCGCTGGTTTTCTCGGAAGATACCGAGGCGCGGCTTGACCTGATGCGGCGTGGCCTGATCGTCGGCGCGATTGTCGCGTCGGTAGCTGGTGTCGCGGGCTATTTTCATCTGGTGCCGGGCGAACATGACGTGCTGACCCTTTATGGTCGCGCGCGAGGTACCTTCAAGGATCCGAACGTGCTGTCCGCGTTCCTGATCTTGCCGGCATTGTTCGTGCTGCAAAGCGTCGTCTCGGATCGGTTCGGAAAGGCTGCTCGCAGCGCGATTGCACTCGGGATCATTAGTCTTGCGTTGCTGTTGGCCTTTTCACGCGCTGCCTGGGGCCAGTTCGTGCTCACGTCGGCTGTGATGCTGGTCCTGATGTTCCTGACCAGCCCGTCAAGAAAACAGCGGTCGCGGCTGGTTGTGACCGCGGTGATCGCAGCCGCTGCGATTGCGCTGCTGCTGGCAATTCTGCTGTCCCTCGATTCGGTCGAAAGCCTGTTCAAGGAACGTGCGAGTTTCGACCAGAGCTACGACGAGGGTCGTTTTGGCCGCTTCGGCCGGCACATTCTCGGCTTCCAGATGGCGCTGGACCTACCGCTCGGAATCGGCCCGCTGCAGTTCACACGGTTCTTTCCGGAAGACACCCACAACTCGTATCTGAACGCTTTCATGTCGGGTGGGTGGATCTCCGGAATTTGCTATCCGGTGTTGATCTTCATCACCGTCATCTTGGGCTTTCGATACATTTTCGTCCGGGTTCCCTGGCAACGCACTTATCTTGCCGTCTTCACGGCATTTCTGGGAACCGTCGGCGAGAGCTTTGTGATCGACACCGATCACTGGCGCCATTTCTGGCTGATGCTCGGCATGATGTGGGGCATGTTCGCGGCAACCCACCAGTACATGGCCGACGACCGGCAGCCTTCCCTTCGACAGGCGCTGCAATAAGCGCACCGGAGCCGTACGATCGGAAATCTCCGACACGGGTTCGGGCTTTGCCGGCCGCTCCGCTCCCGTCCAGCCTAGCCACCACATAAAATGTGGTGTTATCCTTGGTCAGGTAACGTCACACTGGAGGTAATCCATGTCGTATGTCGTTGCGCTCACCTTCATTCATACGGCTATCAGTCTCATCGCGCTGTTCCTAGGAATTCCGACCATTCTCAATCTGTTCGACGGTCGGCGGACATCGACTTGGACGAATTGGTTCATCATCACCGCGGTTCTAACCACCGTTACGGGTTTCATGTTCCCGTTCAGCGTTGTCACACCGGCGTTCGCCACAGGCATCGTTGCCGCGATTATCCTCGCTGCGCTTCTCCTCGCACGTTTCGTCTTTCATTATCGAGGCGGATGGCGCTGGGTGTATGCGGCGGCGATGGTACTATCGGTCTACCTACTTGCCTTCGTCGGAGTGGTGCAGGCGTTCCTCAAGATACCATTCGTCAACGCCTACGCACCGACGCAAACGGAGCCTGCTTTCCTTGCCGCGCAGGCGGGTGTGCTGCTGTTCTTTGGCATTGTCACGGTGCTTGCCGTGATCCGCTTCAAGGCCGTCGTTGAGGACGCGCTGGTTTGAAAACCTGATCCAGACGCCACCGGAAACCCTGGCGCGGTCATCATGGTGTTGGTCGAAAAGGCTGGGTTCGCTTACTGACTCAAACTGTTTTATGTGTTCGCGAGCAGGACTTTGTTGCTGGTTTTCGGTCCTACGCTCTGCGACCACAAAATTTGTGGCTCGGAGCGTCCCGAGTGCCAGAGCGATGTGAGGTTACGGCTCGACCGCGAACGTCAGCCCCGCACGGTCGACGAGCCGTTTAATCAAGGCCTCCTTCATCGCAGCACCCGGCGTCCAAAAGCCGCCGGCGATGTCCGCTGCGTCGCTTCGCAGACAGATTGCGCATTCCGCGATCATCTTGGAAGTCGATCCGTAGCCGGGATCGCGATCACCGGTCACGACCGCCTTCAATTGCCGCCCGTCGGAGCCGATGCCGAGGAAGAGAAGATCGTAATGGCCGCTCTCGCGTTCATCCTTCGACGGTCCCTCGCCCGGTTTGGGGCCACCCTGCGCGCCGAGTTTGTTGTTGGCGGCAATGATGGCTTTTGCGGTCGCCTCGCCGGTCTCCTTCGGCCCCGCGACCACCATTTCGTCGTAGACGAAATCCTTGCCGTACGGGAACCCGAGCAGGAAATTCGACCGATGCACGTTGCGGGTGTTGATGTTGGCCATCACGAACGGCGCCACCCACACCCCCAGATCCTCATCGAACAACGGCTTGTTACCCGGCGGCTGCTTCGGCCCCTCAAACCCTGGCGTCAGCACGAAAGGATCGCGCAGTTTCGGCAACAGACTTGGATCGTTGGCAGCCGCGGCGAAGATCGCCTTCATGCTCGCCGCGGTACCGCCGGAAAACGTGCCCTTCATCTTACGTACGCGGCCCTTGACGCGCGCGACGCTCGATCCGAACCTCTGCTTTGCAGCCTGCTGAAGAAAGAACACGCCGAGTTCGAACGGCAGCGAATCGTACCCGCAGGAGAACACAATCCGCGCACCGCTCCTGCGCGTCTCCGCCTCGTGCGCGTCGATCATCTGCCGCATCCAGATCGGCTCGCCGCAGAGGTCAAGATAGTCTGTGCCGCTCGCCGCGCAGGCGGCGACGAGACCGGAGCCGTAGAGCTGATAAGGTCCGACTGTACTCAGCACCGAGGCCGTCCGGCCAGCCATGGTCCTGAGCGACGCGGGATTTTCGGCGTCCGCGGCGATCAGCGGGAGATCGCGGGGCGCGCCGATGGCTTCGCGTACCGACGCCAGCTTGTCGAGGTCGCGTCCCGCGATGGCCCACTTCAGATCGCTACCGCCATATTTGGCAGCAAGGTATTCCGCGACGAGCCGGCCGGTGAACCCGCTTGCGCCGTAGACAATGATATCGAACTCCGCTGACGACGATGTCATGGCCTTCCCGAAAATGTCCTGCTTAAAGCATGATTCTAAAGGGTGAAAACCGGATTCGGCTAAGATCATGCTCGATATAGCGGTTCGAACGAAAGCCTGTCTTCAAGTGTAACCCGAGGACGATGCCGATTCGCGTGAAGAAAACGCTATAAATGGTGGTCGGAGCGAGAGGATTTGAACCTCCGACCCCTAGTCTCCCAGTTATAAAGTACCATTTTTATAGCCATTCCTACCGTTGGATAATGCAGGAGAACTATCGATAAATACAACGCTATCTAACCAATGTCCACTTGTCTTTTTTTGTGTCAAGGTCAATATTCTGGCTACATAGTGGCTATAAATTCGGTGACGCATGGCGCGGCTGAAGATTACGGCAGAATCCGTTTCTGCGCTCATGAAGTCGGTTAAACCGAACCGCACTACGTTCTATTTCGACGACAGCCTAGCCGGATTCGGGCTCTACCGCACCACCACCGGAACTGGGACGTATTTCGCCGAATTCCGACCCGTGGCGGGCGGCAGCAAAAAGCGACTGAAACTCGGCCGCGTTGGAACTCTTAGGGCCAGCGAGGCTCGGGAGGCGGCCCGCAAAGCGATTGCAAACGCCGCGTTGGGAAAAGATCTGGCCCAAAGCCGGAGCGACGAACGGGGGAGCCTGACGGTTGAAGAATTAGTCGCAAAGTACATCCAGACGAGGACCAAGGCTTCCACCGCCAACCTCTACCGGATGCTCCTGAAGAAGCACATCAAGCCGCGGCTGGGATCGACGAGAGCCGTGTTGCTGACGCGGCCCGACGTTAACCGCGCACATTCGCTCATTTCGCAAGACGCTCCCGTGAGCGCTAATCGAGCCATTAAGCTGATCTCGGCGGCCTATGGATGGGGCGCGCAGAATGGCCCACCCGATAAGAAGGGCGAAACCTATGTGCCGGAAAGCACGAACCCGGCGGCAAGGATCGATCTCAACAAGGAGGAAGAGCGCAAGCGCTATCTGACCGCCGCCGAACTACTCGCAATCGGCAACGCTATGATCGAGGCTGAGACCGTTGGCCTGCCAGTAGATGCCGGTGGCGCCAAGCACGCGCCCAAAGGGCAGTTGATCGTCATGTCGCCATACGCCACCGCGGCGATAAGGCTCCTCATGCTGACCGGCGCCAGACTGCGCGAGATCCTGCACTTGCGCTGGGACGAGGTTGATCTGGATCGCGGTGTGTTGCGTTTGCCCAACTCCAAGACCGGCGCAAAGGACATATATTTGCCGACCGCGGCCATAGATATCATCAAGGGTCTAACTCGCCTTGGCGCTTACGTCATTGCCGGCGAAAGCGCCGGCACGAAAAAAGAGAAGCCGCGTGCAGATTTGAAACGGCCATGGGCTGCAATATGCAAGCGAGCAGGCGTTAGCGGTGTCAGAGTCCATGACCTTAGGCATACGTTCGCGTCTGTCGGCGTTGGTGGTAGTCTCGGGCTGCCAATCATAGGCGCCCTCCTCGGCCACGCTGATCCCAGCACTACGAAACGCTACGCGCATCTAGCGGACGAAGCGGCTCGCCGCGCCGCTGAGGCAATCGGATCGGAAATAGCAAAGGCTATCGGTGGGAAGTAAACTGGCACGCTGCGTTGCCGAGGCCGCGCCTTTACCGGCTGAGCGCCGTTTTGACGGCAGCCGCGAAGGTGCTGGACGGTACTGCCAATGACGGTGTCGCGCTTTCGCTTTTAGAGCTGGCGACTAGGATCCCAACAATCTCCGGCTCACCGTCGCTCCCCACCCTCAAGAGAGCCGACCCAGACTCACCCGAAACCGAGCTGCACGTATGAAGCAGGAGGGCAGCGGGAGTAGAGATGGGCCTGACCGAGCAGTCCTGCTGAACGGTCAGAATGTGGGCGCGATCTCCTCGATAACCAGCTCTGACGATCCCGGACGATGCGACGCCACCTTCGCTCGCGGGCTGAACTCTGATGGGCTTGAGGTCGATCGGCTCAGCAAGCTCAATAACCGCCCAGTCCCGAGACGCCATCGCGGGCTGTAGCGGCGTGGTCACCTCAAACTCCTCACTCTTCACATAAGAGGCTGCTAGCGAGTGAGCCTTAAATTCACCCTTCGCGTAACCGGCCACAAAGTGAATGGAGGTCGGGTGAGCCCACGTGCCTCTTGCGGCATTGAAGAGACAATGAGCCGCTGTGAGAACGTGATGAGAGCCAATTAGGGTTCCGGTACATTGAGACCGGCTTCCTGCTCCGGTTATGACGTTGACACGCCCCATCGACGTAAACGGCCATTCGGAGGGATCAAGCCATTTGCCCTGGCTGATCGCAGCGGTAGGAAGTTGCAGAATGGCAGCGACCACAAAGATGAGCAGCTTCCACTGGTGAAAGGGCAATCTTCTCGCTTGCATCATGAGGCAGGTCTTTTCTCCAACGCCCCCGCAGAAGTGAGCCCGCCGCTGCATTGGTGGCGGGGCCACGGAGGTGAGCCTCCCTGTTGTGCTAGGCAGGCTGTGCGGTGGTGGTCATGCCGTACGATGTCACAGCGTCGCCGAAGTGGCGATCAATAACCCCCTTGAGGTTGTCGAAGGCTGCCTCGGTATCATTCGCGTGGTCAATTATCCGATCGATTAAGTAGCGAACGCCATCAGGTAGGTCCGTCCAATCCTCTAGGAGACTATGGGCTAAGATTGCCGCTGAAAGGACGTTTTCGACTTGCTGCGAAACGATGGTGCAAGCGTGGCCAAATTTGGCGCGAGGCGGAAGCGGTGTGCTAATTTCGGTGGTGTCGCTCATCGGGATGCCTCCGCCGCATCGGAGCGGCTCCCTTTAAATTCGCGCCCTACCGCGGAAATGTCAGCGCTAAGGCGCTTGGCGACCCATTGCGTCTCGGTAATCGCCTCCACTACATAGGCTCCGTCCTCGCCATAATCGGCACCAAGACTGGATCCGATATCGAGGGCGTGGTGGAGTCGATCGATAAGTAAATCGATCCCAGTAGTCAGTTCGACCATTCTGTCATTGAATGACTCGCGAACGGCGGTGGTGGGTGTGGTATCGGTTTGGGTAGCCTGCGGCATGGATGCACGTCCTGCTGTTGGTTAGGCTTGCCATGGTGTTACGAGCACCGTGGTGAGCCGCTTGCGTAGCAAGCGTGATTTGGGTATTGCATTAATATGGCAATGTCAACAAAAAAGGCGATACCTAAAAAGCGAGGCCGGCCGGCAACCGGTAAAGACCCATCACGCACGATTCGTCTGTCCGACGACTTCATAGAGATGGTCGACGCATGGGCCACGCGCCAGTCCGATAAACCTTCGCGCTCAGAGGCGATTCGCCGCCTTGTGGAGATCGGGTTGAAGGCGAAGAAATAGCTCTTGCGTTTCTTCCGCGTGAGCGAAGAACAACCCTGCCTCAGGAGAGGCGATCGGATAAAGACGGCGGGAAATGGAAAACAAAGATATCGCGGATTTGGCGCCGAAGCAGCTTGAACGCGTACTTAGCTTTTTTCCAAGGGTTGAAGCCAAAGCATCTTTTGCCTTCGCTGTTAATTCTGCACTGCTCGGCGTCGTGGCCGTTCACCTAGATCGGGGTGATTTCGATCAACCGCTTCAAATGATCGCGTTAGCATTTTTCGCGTTCGCGTTGGCGGTCAGCTATTACTATATCTACCGATGTTCGTTTCCCGATTTGAAGGGCGGTCACGCTTCCCTAGTTTATTTCAAGGAAATCGGAAAACTGAGAGAGACCGAATATATAAAAGCGTTCAGATCACTGTCCGACGAGGCCTACGTTGAGGATATCTTGGGGCAAGCGTGGAGAAATTCTCAAATTCTAACCGAAAAATTTCGAGCTATTAGAATCGCCTTCATAGCAACTGGCCTGGCGCTCATTCCTTGGTCTGCATTTTTGATCGGGGCTTCGGTCACACACGCCCCCGTGGCTCAGTTGGTCAAGTAGAAGATGGCCAGCAAGGAAGAGTTGCAAGCGTACGTTAAACAAACCTTTTCAATCCAAACCTGGCAGGTGCAGCAAGGCCAAGTGGTGCCGATTACAAAAGATCTTCCGCTCCACAACACTGCAAGGCATTTCCCACTTGTAACTTTCCTCTATGCAGATCTGGACCGGTCCACAAGCATGGTCGAAAGTCTGAACTGGGCGCAATCGGCGGAAATATATAAAACCTACCTATACTGCGCATCTCGTTTGATCCGGCATCACGAGGGCCAGATTGTATCCTTTGATGGCGATCGCGTCATGGGCGTCTTTCTCGGAAATTCGCAATCGACAAATGCAGTGAGATGCTCCTTGCGAATAAATTGGGCGGTCATTCACGTCATACGCCCAGCTTTCCAGAAGCAATACCTCAGCCAATTCACGATCAATCACACCGTTGGGATAGATGCTAGCGAGACGCATTGCTGCCGGACCGGAGTCCGCGGTGATAATGATCTAGTCTGGATAGGTAGCGCAGCCAATGCTGCAGCGAAATTAACATCCCTAAGTGATGCTGGTCCTATATGGATAACGGATACGATTTATGATTGCGTTCACCAGCAGGTAAAGGTATCTAGCGGTGGTTCAGATATGTGGACTCAGTGGAATTGGCCTGCCATGGGCAATCGCAGAATCCATAACTCCACTTGGTGGAAACCCCTTTAGAATAAATACGGCGCCAGTGCGCCTTTGACGGGGCTTCCTTTCACTGCCGGGGCCTTGCCTCGGCTACTGCGCTCCCGCCTAACCGGACGATGCGGCGCGCCTGCATCCGGAGCCGACTGTCCGGCTGAGCCCTTGGGCCGTAGCGGAAGCTGGCGCGAGATCGCTAAACAGCCTCAGTCAGCTTTGCGACGACGTTGGACAAGGCGATAAACCCCATAGGCAACGAGCATGGGAAGCCCAGCGGCACCCATCAACGGCCCTGGAGCTCCATGAACGCCTCCATGCGTCCAAGCGAGTGGTGATCCTCCCTGGAAGGCGTCCGCCATCCCACCATGATACTAAACATACCCTGTCGCGCCGGCAGTCATTATGGCCAGGATACAGGCAGAGACTTTGGTGAATAATGCAAGCATCTCACGTCCCTCCTGAAAAGTTGCATTAACAATCTGGAGGAGGAAATTCAGCACCGAGGAAAGATTAGCCGTGGGACTTTCAACGCGACCTAAAGAAAGGGCGCGAACTCAAGCGCAGGCACCGGCATGATCGCTTCAAGCATCTAGCGCGCGACGCGTATTGGTCGGCTGTGCTCGCTCTTCTATTTGCGCTTTTTGTCTGCGCGAACTCTGGGTGACGCGATCATGGCTGACGTCACTTATCATGTTGCCCTGCCCTTCGCGAGTGGACCTTCATTCCCGCGTCTTAGTGAAGATGTTTGCAGGATACGTTGAACGCCCTGCCAAACCGTGGCCTAGGCCGGCCAGTATGATTGGCAACGCAGCCTCATAGTCCAACCGTCGATATTCCAAAAGGGCTTCGGCGAGATTGCTTACCGCGCACCAATTATTTGCAACCGTCGACAACGCTTCTTCGATCAGCGATTCTCTAGAAGGAACGTCACAGCCAAACCGTTGCAACTCCGCTAGCTGCTTAATGGCTTGATGAGAATCGCAGTTGCCCGCATAGGTGCTGCTCTCCAACCATTCAGTTAAATTTACACGGAGTGCGAAAAGAATGTCCGCTGCCTCTTCGCCCTGCTCAAGATCAAGTTTCTCGATTAACGTAAAAAGACCTTCAGAAGCGGGACCGGCAATCGAATCAATGATGTCCCAGCGCAACCATTCGTGGTGATGCCGTTTCGTTTCAAATGTTATCGGCCCAATGCCTTCCACAAAACCTGAAACTTCTCCGGCAACATTTTTGCAACCACTGGCATAGATTTCAATCGCTTCGAAGCACTTGGACTTAAACCCTCTCGCCCGCGCAGGCGCAAAAAAATCCGGCGGCCGCAAAAAATGATTCGCGCTTTGCCAATTTTGGGCGCACACTCGCGCGCCATCCCTTCGCATACGACGAAACGCTTTGTCGCGCTCAGCCTTCCTCGCACGGAAAGGAACAGCCGTCATGAGCCAGCATCTCCGCGTCAAGCACGATAAGACGTTCCAAGAGCGCCTCGACGAAGAGGCGCATCGCCTCCTAGAGGAGGCCGAGAAAACCCCTTCCGAAGTGTACCGAGACCTCCTCATGCGCCGCGTCAGCCAGATCGAAGTGGCTTCGCGCAAGGAGAGATGGGTCGCGTCGCCCGAACTGCGGCGGCCGACATGACGGACCCTTCCGAGGCCCCGATCATGCTCCGCGGCGCGGACACTCCCAGATGGATGTCCGAGCAGAGCGTTGAGAGATACCGCGCGATGGCACACGAGTGCCGCGCCTGCGCCGAGCATGCCCGGTATGAGCTCGATAAGCAGGCATGGCTGAAGCTCGCCGCCGACTGGACCGCGCTCGCCGAGCACGCGCTGCGGAGGTCTCCCGATGGGTAAGCCTCACGGAGCAGCCGCCCGCCCGTGCGTCCCTTCCCCGCCACGTCAGCCAACATCCGCGCTAGTTTCAAGCAATTCGACAGAAATGTTGCTTCTGCTGGAACATGTTTGCGTCCAGCGCGTTACCAATCCGGATGATACAATGAGGAGAGATCTTCAAAAATATCATTTCAAGCCCCGTCAATTACTTCGGTAGTTGGCGGGGTTTTTATTGGGCCGCCCTTGAGCGGGTTGCATACGCAGGCGAGCGGTGGGCGCTCAGTTGAGGTGGTTTGGCTTGACGCTAACGCGAAGGAAATCTGAAAATGGCAGAAAAGATCGCGTCGCGATCGCCACTAATAAATTAGCTTAATCCACTCTACGACCTCACGTCGTTGTCATTAGGGCGAAGTTTTGCCGCCGCCTTAAGAGCCTCGATCCGCGCCGGACCGCTAGGCAGTTTGTGGGCTGCATCAATGGCCTGGATAGCTCGCGTTTCGCGCTCCAACACGTCGTCCGGAAATGGTTCCCGCTTTTTCATGATACCATTCCTTGAATTGCATCGGCTGGATAAACCACGCGGCCCAGAAACGTTCCGCCAGCCACGCCGGCGCCGAGCGCCGATATGGCCTGCGTTCTAAATGGAAGGACGTCGGACAGCGATTGTTAGATGACGACCGCCAGCAACGGACGGAGCGTCGCTCGACGATGCTTTTAGACTAATAGCCGTGGGACTTTCACCGGTAAGCCATGCTTAAGGTGAAAACCAGAAAGACCGTGAGTAAGCCTCCAGCAACGAGAACTCGATTAAGCAACATCATTAGGGCCTCCCGAGATCGGATCGGTCCCCATTAGATACTACTCGAATGTTCTAGCTCACGCCATTCACGGCTTCGGGACTGAGATCACCGCCCCGCCGGCCTTCTCCCAAACTTAAACACAGCAACCGGCTCCCGTAACTGTGGCAACCCCTTCGGCCGATCCGGATAGATAAACTCTTCGCCGCGTAGCCAGCGCTCGTCGAAGCGCTCCCAAAATTGAATCGCGTCTAACTGCACAGCGAATTCGTAGACGCGCCACGTCGGTCAGTTCAAAAGCCATTCGGCGTAAGGTCGCGCAAATGAGGTTCAAAGACGAGCAAGTAATCGATTCAGTCGCCAAAGCTGTCCTCGCAATTTTAGAACTTCCTCTAAGCTTGGAGAGAATGCCCGGTTACCGCAAAAAGGTTCTCACTTGCATGTGCAGAGAGCTTGAGAATTTTTTGATTCTTCGGAAATCAGTCGCCGCGCAAACAGAGGCCAATCGATTGGGGATTGAAGACCTGGCAAAGCTGAAATACTCGGATCGAACAAAAACGACGATGGGAGGAAAAGCCAGCATATTTTATTTCGAGCATGTTGTTACCGTCTCATCAATGGTTGAAGCGCTTAGCGAATTATCGCCGCCATCTATCGAGTCGGTGAAGGCGATCATTGCAAAAGCCGATGTGGCTTGGATCACAAAAGCTGAAAATAGCACACTCAACAGAATGAGTGCTCGCTCGAGACGAGTTGATCCATTACGAACCTACAAAGAGGCGGGCATAGATTTATGCCCTGACTGATTGATGCCCGATGTAACGTACTACGTGGCATTGCCCTTCGGCGCTGCCGACGACGGTCCAGAACCTCGTGAGGCTGTCGAGTGCATTAGCGCGAGCGCTGCGATAAGAAGCGCTGAGCGAATGGCGCGCACTGAGAGACATATCGGCGCCGGAGCCATCAGTCGCACCGGAGATCCGGCCGTAGGTGAGTTCACCGACGCCGTGGTGTTGAAGGCGTTCGGTAATGTGCGGATGATTTGAGCACGCTCTAGTTTGAGCGGGCAGGATCCGCTCAAACGGCCATCTCGCAATTATCGTCGTTAATGACGACGGTCGGAGTTGGATCGTACGTATACCGGTGCACGTAAAAAGATCACAACGGACGCGAGAACTGATCTAAGAATCAGAGAGCCAGGGCGGCGGCGCGATCGTCGTCATTTCTGTCGGGATACCGCTTTGAGGTCATCTTCGACCCATCGAGCTTGCACATTGCGGTCACATCAGATCCACCGAATGAACGCATAAATCTCCGGCGTTCGACAATTTTCGACGATAAACTTCGTACGCATCTTCACCTAAAACGGGAGCGATCATGCGAACATCCACATTTTTCTCAACAGTACTCGCCTTGCTTCTAGCTGGATCGCCCTTGGCGGCAGCGCCTGCGCCTTCACAGTCCCAGACGAAGTCCGAGGAAGGTGTAGCGATTCGAAGTATCCAGGTTGTTGACGTTCAAGAGTTGAAGGCGGACCTGCGCTCTAAAGTTGACGCCATCGTCGCAAGTACGAAGCAGGAGGATATGGACTCTTTGCGGAAGACCGTTGACGCAACACCCGAGGCGCTATCCGCACTCAAGGCAAAAGGTCGTAACTCGGCTCAGGTCGTAGCCATCAATATCGACAAGGAAGGCGTTTTGACCCTCTTCACAAAGGCTACCTAATTTCGTACCGGCGAGAGCGGATCGGCGTCGTCGCACATCCGCCGCGCACCAGTACGTCCGTGGCTTCGCGGTTGTGATGGTGGGGTTGCGCACACGGCGCGCTGCTAATGCGACGACACGCTAATCAAGTAGATCGTCAGGCTCTTCTTCCGGCACCCAAACCACTTTCGATGCATCCGCTGGAGTGGCGCCCATGCTCGAAAGGCACAGTCGCAAAAGCGACAATGCCTTCGTTCCAACCTCCTGCCCGCTTTGGAGGCGAGCGCGCACGATGCTGGCGATTTCTAGCAAAGCGCGGTGGCTGTGATTGAGCCACGGCAAATCAGCACGGCAAATCAGCGGCGAACTCCCGCCAAGCTATCGCCTGCGGTTCAGTCAGCCAACTCGGAGGGGCACCGAGGGCGTCTGCACTCGGCTCATTGCGCTTGTAGCGGCCAGCATTGATTAGATGCCGACCTTCCACAAGCGCTCTCGCTGAAGGCATTCGTAAACGTGACATGATTGCCCTGGGGGCTCCATTTGCAGATGCGTGTAAAAGTGGGGGCCGCCGGTCTGTAAGACGAATGGTCGGAGGGATTTGACCCAGCCCTCCACCTAGCCGAACGGCTCCGGTGATGGTTCCGGTCGCCGCACCTCCGCGACGGTGTCGACATATTCGGTGGGGCCGCGCGAGATGACCACGAAACGCAAATCGTTCGGATCGCCGCACACACCGACAACTGTGCAGGGGTGCCACACTTTCCCGCACTGGAATTCAGCGGGGTAGCTCGCGATGGGGATCATGCCTCACCAGTACTGAGCGTCAACGCGCCGCCGTTCGACCAAAGCTGGCCTGCGCCTGGATTTGACGTTGGCAAACCACTGATAACGAGTTTGCCAGCCGCGTTGATCGAGAAAGTAATGTTTCCGAAAACGATCTTGCCGCTCGGATCTAGCGTAATGCTATCGCCACCGATGTCGCGGTGAACCTTGCCACTGTAGTCGCTCAATGTTTAATTCATCTTGGCTTCGCAACGTCGACGCGCTGCGGACGCGGCGTTGTCGCTGCGGAGCGAGGCGGATGTCGTTGGGTAGGCTGGGAATCCGGTCAAGGTTATCTCTGAGAGATCAACATCCGTGATGGTCCGCAACGGCAGCCGATCTCCACCATCGTCCCATTCTTCTGCTCGGACTCGGAATCCGAACGAACATCCCTTCACGTCTTGTCGGCCAACGGTGCCGAGCGCGGTCTGCCCTTCCGGTGTCGTTGGATCAACCTCCAGGTAGAAGTAGAGACCCGCGCGGTCCTCACGTAGGGATAACGTGCCAGCCGATACGCGACCTAAGACCCGGCCAGAGTCATGAGCAAGTAACATCACCACATCTGGATTTTCCTTCAGCGTGCGCGTGAACGAACCGGGGGCAATCCTCTCGCGCCACTCGTTGAGGATAACGGTCTGATCGTTAAATCGGACAGCAAAGCCCGATATTACATTGTCAGCCACGAGATTTTGCCTCCGCGGCGTCGAGCCGCGCTTCGCGCTTTCCGAGCTTCGACTTCGACCGTAGTTCGCGTGCGATGTCGACAGGATCAGTGTTCGCGTATTTTGCTGGCTTGCCTGGCATTTTGATGTGACGTTTGCTTTTCTGACGTTTCTCTCTGGTGTTCTCGGCAGTTTCAAACATAACCTGCCTCCTTCGCGGCCCGCAGATACCTCGACAGATGACCATCGTGCCGATCGCCACAAAAGTTTGGCTGCATAGGGATTAAAGAAGTCCACGCAATATCATTCACGACAAAGTCGTCGAGCAGCGATTCGTAATCCTCTCGTGCCACCCGCAGCGCTGTCACAGCCGCAACCATTGCTTTGACCCGTTTGGTGTATTCGGGCTTCACCGCGTTACAAACTGCGACAGATGCCGGCCCGCGCGCATCAGCCAATCTGCGGCGCACGATATCCAGAGCTGACTCTATGTCGCTTTCCAACCCGCGAATTTCTGCAAGTCGCCTACGCAATGGCGCTTCTGTCTCGGGATCGTCGCCCAGAAGTTCCGCAACTCTTTGAGGCGTTCGGTGCGTTGGCTCGGGAAACGCTTTTATTTGACGATCAACTTTACGGCGCTCATCACGCAAGTTATATTGACGCTCCAGCAGATCGGCTCGCTTTGCAACAAGTGTCGCGTACTCTGGCGACATTGATTCCAGGCTGGGCACCTCGAACGGATCAATTGATTTCTTTGCCATCAGGCGGAGACCTTTCCAAAAATATCATCAAGCGTATCCGCTACAGCGGCAGCGTTGAGTTCGATTGACTTGTGATGACCGATCGACTGCCAACGTGATGGATCGGTGCCGACTTCGACGAACCGATTGACCGTGCCGTCCGGCTTTTGAATTGCGATAGCCCGCCAGTTGCAGGACACCTCGATCTTGCTTGATCGGGCCTCAGCAACGTCAGAACGTGCGTCCTCGATTAGGATTGAAACGGCGATCGGCGCGTTCGGGATTGAATCTGGTGCGCCGACTAGGCTAGCTCCGCCTGGAGTCATGCCATGGTAGGCTCGGAGTGCGTCAGCTGCGGTGTGCAGCTCCGTGTCGGCCGACAGAGTAACAATCAAGTCGAGAACTTCGTCTTCATCTAGATTCGGAGGGGCGCTGGGGGCACCGGATGGCAGAAGCCTAGCTTCCTGAAGGCGGCGCGCAATCCCGGAACTCCTGGACCGCGGGAATCCAATGCGGCGCTCGATTGCGTCGAGCGCATTGCTCAGTGTGGCCATCTTGGCCGATCTCCTATTTAAAATTTAGATTTTGCGAGTAGTGCGGCAAAAGGAGACGCCGGGATCGAACCGGCGCTGAGGTTTTGCACGTCACGTCGGGCCACATCGCTATGACCTTCACAATAATACGGTCCAAGCCCTCGGACGAGGGACTTGGCAAGAACTCTTTAGATGAATGTTACGCCGAGGCGGCGTTCGTCCCGCCAGATGACTTGACACGTCGCATCGATATCTGCACTTGGGACGCGCAAAGCAAACATTGCTGGCATCGAAGGCGCTTCCAGCGTTTGTATCGTCGCCGACGTGGTCGTTAAGTGACGGACTTTGCAGCGCATGGGAGCTCCATCCAGAAGGATCTGCCCTTGATGAATGCTGAGCCGTTCCTTGGTCATATCCGCCCCCCACAATAGCGCGTCACATTATCACTGTGTTGTGAGATTCGCGCAGTAAATGTGATAATCAGGCCAACGCCCAATTCCATCTCAGATGTCAAGCCGCCAACTTCTCAACTTCTGCCAACGCAGCTAGTGCTGCATCTTGTGCAGCCACAGCCTTCCGCTCTCCCTGCTTCGTATTACCCCAACCCATTGTCGCTGCGATTTCTCTCGCCGTCATGCCAGCAATGCTCTGGTCCAGAATCTTGGCGTGTTCGCCTAACGCTACATCAAGGCGCGGTGCGTCGATCGTCTCAACGATTTGCCGTTCAACCAAGTCGTGACCGCCTTCAACGCCACCCTGCATCGCACGCGGATAAGAGTGAACGCGGTAGGCCATAAACTCGGCGCCCTTCGCAATCGCGGTGATGTGGCGTGGAATTCGGCATGCTGGACCGAGGCCGGCATTGCGCCATGCTTCGTCGAACGAATGGCGCCCTCCGACACCAGCCCGATCTATACCAATCCTGGCGTTGTCATTCGTCACACCCATCGCTTGGACCCAATGCGCGGCGCGGAGCCGACGATAATCCTCGCCCCAAGACGGTACCGTACTACGCTGACAACGCTCCGGGAGGCCGCCGCTTCCGCGAATGGCTAGATGCCGCGCATTATCATCCTGCCGCTCCTGTTCCGATTTCCGCCGCCTGCCTTTAGGTTGCCGGAATAGCTCCGCGGTGTCATGCCAGCGATTATCGGAGCCGCGCCACTCTGTGATAACACCGTTGGCGTCGAACCGCAGGCGGGCGCACATTGGCGCATCAAGCTCCTGCGGTGCTATCGGGCCGTAGCCATCGCGGGCGCTGATAGCGTCCTGTGCTGCGAGCCGCACCATTTCGTCGGGCGACGGCCGAATTTCTGTAACGCGGTCCGCAAGTGGCTTGCCTTCCACCTCGGGCAGGTTGCCATCCGCGGAAAGCCAAGTCGGCACGACCGTGACCATGCCGTGCTTGATGATGCGTTTAAGGTCCTCTTCCCGACCGGCGCGAGCGAGCCGGATTGCAAGCGGAAGCGCCGCGGTGGTCTTGCGCGGGACGTTGTCGTTGTGATGATGCATATTGGTTCTCGACGTGACGTGATGATTTGCCCATTAGGCTTCGTTGCTGCCGGCCGTCTGCGCCGCCTGGGGTGGTCAAACTCTGTTCTGCAATCCGCGCCTGACACCGGCGTGGCAGAGGAAGACGCGACGCCGCAGAATCCGTAGGTTTTTTTGCCGGTGCACTTTTTGAAAACTTGCGGCGTCGCGTGTTTGACTGGGCCGCCGGCAAGCAGGCGATAATTCTGTAGAGATTGCTCCCGCCCCTCCGCCCATGTTTAGGTTTCGGTTTTGCACGCGGAAATGTTTTCCTTGGGCCGCCGGTCACCTACCGGATGGCTGGAGAGATCGCGGACACCCCGGTATCCTGGCTTGCACCACTTTGTCCTTGGGCGCGTACGTGGCTCGATTCCGTAGTTTAAGAGAGAGAGATTCATTTTTGTAACTACGTCTCGCACGCAAGGACAAAGTGGCACAAAGTTGCATTTCAACTACGATCACCTACTAGTTGCGGCTTCTCTAATAGCCTCGCGCACCGTCTGTCTGCGGTCAGCCTCGGCTTCAGCCCGATCTTCGAACAACGTGTGAACATACTTTCTTACCTCGTACCTCGGCGACGTTTCGTTTCGCTGCAACGGCAACGGATCAAGCCATCCAAAGGCATCGAGTTGGCTCAACACCTCAGCGGCCTGGCGTTCGTCCATACGCCGCATAATGCGATCGCCCCGACGTGCATCACTTACCGAGATCGTCTCCATCCTGTGGGCCAGGATATAGCCAGCAACGGCCATGACGGCATCGTGGTGATCGGAAAGGCCGAGCATGTCGTAGAATGCAAGTGCGTGCTTGAACAGATAACCGTGCAGGAAGGAAGCAGTTCGCCGCGCAGTATCCGCAGAAACCTCCCGCGCTGGATGAACGCTATCCGACTCGATGCAATGAAAGGTCACGACAAGGCGGGCGAAGAACGCGTCGTATTTCCCGATATGGGCCGATAGCTTTTTGCTGATCGTTTCCCAAGTCTGGACCATCGTATGATGGCGCTCTTCCATCTCCATGCGAATGGCTTGCGCCTCTTCGGAAAAACGAAGCGGAACAGCCAGGAGGCCAGCCATTGGCGCCTCCATTGCGTGAAGTCGCTCGATGAGACCGTTATAGTTATTGGCTGCAGCCGTTACAGGCTCGTCGAGTCCAACTTCAGAACCACCAAGGACTACCGGCAGGATGCGCTGTAGCAGGCCGTCGTCATGCATATCGGCAGCAATAGCCCGAATGGGCTCTGGCTGGATGCCCCCGAGCAAGCACACGGAAAGGTTCGGAATATGGACACACCTCGTCCGATACGATTGGTCGTCGTAGGGCCGCCGTTGAAGCTTTCAAGCCAAAAGGCTCTATCAGACCCTCCGGACTTTGTGCCGCCGTAGCGATCCATCGAGGCGAACCATCCGGCAAGCTCATCACGTAACAGAAGAACGCCGTCTTGGCTGTCCTTGAGCACTTCCTGCACGGACTCGACGGTTACGTCTTCAATGATAGCTCGCCGCTGTTTCGGTGTTGGTGTTTTTGCTCGCTCCTTCTTTTCGAGCGTCATATAGACCGACATTTCATCAAGAAACCGGCGGACCAATTCGCCATCGATTTGGCGAAGAGGCCGAACTGCATTTGAGATGATGGGTGTTTTCTTGGTGCTCGGATTGCCGATCAAAGCGAACCACAGGCGTGCGGATTCTAGCCAGTGCTCATCGTGCTGCTTGACCCGGAGCTTGATTCTGTCTGGAATTGCCGCGGCAGCCACAGCCAATGCCGCGACGGCGATGCCGCCCGGATCAACGCCCATCTGCTCGGCTCGCTCGCGTGCAAAAGATTCGATGACAGGCGGGAGAACACCGCGCGGAAGCGATGGGCGAAGACGCTCAGCCCAGAGATCAATCGGAGTGTTATCGTTGGCCGGACCAGCGGTCCTAGAAGGCAAGCCTACCGTCATGCGTACAAAGCGGCCCAAATCCCGGAATGAGTACGTCTGGTCGGCGCCTGTCTGAACGGCCAACCCACCAGAGGCCGTCAAATAAACATCGCAACACTGACCTGCGACGGCACAACCTTTGACATAAGGATAGTCGATCGCGCCGCCGAAATGCTCGACGACCGCGTCAAGAAGAGGACTAGACTTCGAATTCGGCATTGGGCTGCAGGCCTTTCAGCGCCGCTGCCGCAGCGCATGTGATTTCGGTAGCGAGATGGGGATGGAACGATGCTGCGTGCTTGCCGCAGGTCTTCGGTGCATAGCTTCGAAGTTGTCCGTCGGGCATCCGTCGTAGTTCCAGATTAAAAATGCGAAGGTGCCGATCGACCTCAACGTCGAAATAGGCAACAACCCTCGCCCCGGCTGTGGGCCGGATGCTGAGTATTCGTAATGTGGTGGATCCTGGTTGGTGGTCAGATGCACCCGCGGCCTAAAGGCCGGTCGTGCTGGGTCAGAGCTAAAGTCTCGCAATCAAACAATTTTAGCTATCTGCGAAAAATTGTCTCAGCGATTACGAGCTAAAGTGCCGACGTCGGTTAGAGAGAATCTCTTCATGCCCGTCTTACTTGAAGACCACGGGTTGCCGCTCGTTCAGTTAAAAGAGCGGCGTCGCGATTTGATCGTTGCGCTTATGGGGCGACATGGCCCGGTGTCGGAACGGGAGATAGCGGAAATAGCCTCCCTCCAAAATGCAATCACTGCCCTTGAAGCTGTTCTCGACGACCTGGACGCCGAGGCGGAGGCTACATTTCGCGAACGCGCGGCATAGTCAGTGGCTGCGGTGCTCACGCCGCAACCTGCTTGCTGGAGGGGCGGTCGTCGTTGTCGTTGGCGACCGTGCAGCCTCGCGCCCAAACATCGAGATCGGTGGTGGAATACACAATCGCGCGGCCAAACCGCATGAACCGTGGCCCGCCGCCATAAATTCTGGCCTTGTCGAGAAAACTCTTCGACACGCCCAAGTACTGGGCCGCCTCTATTACCCTTACGTTTGCCATCAGCGCCTCCCGTTTGCTGGCGTTACCCCCTTAACTAGGGGTCCACGCGCAATTCAGGTAAACAACATGTGGCGGATTGCTCAGCCCGACGAGCCGGTCGGCATGCTGGCTACAGTGTGGCTATAAAATTTATAGCCACCAAACCGATATCCATGTAAGTCTTTGATTTTATTGGTCGGAGCGAGAGGATTTGAACCTCCGACCCCTAGTCTCCCAGACTAGTGCGCTAACCGGGCTGCGCTACGCTCCGTGCCGTTACGGCCACGTTTCCATTATAGCGTTTTCAAGCGAAGTGATACGGGGTCTTATAAAGAAAATGCGTCAACACAAGCTACGGCTCGCCCTCGCTGAGTGCGTCGTCCAATAGTTGCCTGCAGGCAACAAGTTCAGCCAACACATCCTTTAGTTTCGTAAGCTCGATCGTGGTGGCGCCCACGCCCGGAATCGCACCACTGTCGGGACCGGACCAGAGCACGTCGTCGAGATCGTGCCGTAGCGGCTTATGCACACCCGGCTCGCGCGCGCGCGACGAACTGTCGTCGACATCCTCGTCGTCGTCTGCGTCCTCGGTCTCGTAGCCGGACTCGTCCTCCTCATCGACTGCGCCGAGAGTGTTGCGGATATCGTCCTCGATCGCGCCGAAAGCCGCGGCAGACGACCCTTCGGTCAGACCCTGCACTGATTTGATGCCGTGCTCTTTCAGAATCCGTTGCACGCCGCGGATGGTGTAACCCTCGCTGTACAACAGATGGCGAATGCCGCGAAGCAGATCGACATCGTCCGGACGATAGTAGCGCCGGCCGCCACTGCGCTTCATCGGCTTGATCTGCGAGAACCGGGTTTCCCAGAACCGCAGGACATGCTGGGGGATATCGAGATCGTCGGCGACCTCGCTAATCGTCCGAAAAGCATCCGGTGCCTTGTTCAAAGGCTCGCTCCTCTGCCAATCGTGCCCCGAACGCCGGTTTAGTCGGTCTTGGCGCCGGCGCCGTTGCTGTTGATCCGCTGCTTCAGAATAGCCGACGGCTTGAAAACCATCACGCGACGCGGAGAGATCGGCACCTCGGTGCCGGTCTTGGGATTGCGGCCGATACGCTGGCCTTTCTTGCGCACCATGAACGATCCAAAGGATGACAACTTCACCGTCTCGCCCTTCTCCAGGCAGTCGGTGATCTCCTTGAGAACGAGTTCGACAAACGCAGACGACTCGGTGCGAGACAGTCCTACTTTTTTGTAGACTGCTTCGCAGAGGTCGACGCGCGTGACTGTTTTTCCGGTTTCGGTCATCGCCTGCCCCAAGCTCCCGGCGAACAATTTGTAACTGAAATTAAGAGTTTAACGGCCCAGGGTCAACCTATCACATAATGCTTTCGCATGATAGATGACGGGATTGGGCGACGGCTTCGATTCAAGTCCTACCATCGCACGAGGGCCGAGCCCCAGGTAAAGCCACCTCCCATCGCCTCGAGCAAAACCAGATCGCCGCTTTTGATGCGTCCGTCTGCGACCGCGACCGACAATGCCAGCGGAATAGATGCAGCGGAGGTGTTGCCGTGGCGATCGACGGTCAGGACGACTTTTTCCGGCGCGATATGCAGCTTATGAGCTGACGCATCGATGATTCGCTTGTTGGCCTGATGTGGAACGAACCAATTGATATCGTCCGCGCTCGTTCCGGACGCATTGAATGCGTCGACGATAACGTCTGTAATCATGCCGACGGCGTGTTTGAACACCTCACGGCCTTCCATCCGCAGATAGCCCACGGTCCGGGTCGAGGATGGTCCGCCGTCGACATACAGTTTTGATTGATGGCGGCCGTCCGAGCGCAGATGCGTCGTCAAAATACCGCGATCCGAGGGCTTGCCCGGCTGCTCCTGGGCTTCCAGCACGACCGCGCCGGCCCCGTCGCCGAACAGAACGCAGGTCCCACGATCGGTCCAATCCAGAATTCGCGAGAAAGTTTCCGCGCCGATCACCAGCGCGCGCTTGAACGCGCCAGAACGAAGGAAATTGTCGGCGGTGGCCAACGCAAACACGAACCCGGAACAGACGGCCTGAAGGTCAAAGGCGGCACCGTGAGTAATGCCGAGCCCGTTCTGAACCGCGACCGCCGTCGCCGGAAACGTATGGTCCGGCGTCGACGTCGCCAACACGATCAGGTCGATCGACTGCGCATCGATGCCGGCATGAGCCAGCGCAGCATTCGCCGCATGGATGGCGAGATGTGACGTGAACTCTCTCTCCGCGGCAATGTGGCGCTCGCGGATACCGGTCCGCTGGACGATCCACTCGTCCGAGGTATCAACCTTGCTGGCCAGTTCGGCATTGGTCAGCACCCTTTGCGGCAGATAGGAGCCGCAGCCGAGCACGACCGAACGTATCGCAGTCAAGAGATAGCCTCCTGCACTGCCGACGCCGAAGCAAGGGGATGGCCGTGGCGATTGAGCGTTTGATTGATCTTGGTCAGGAGATCGTAACGGACCATCTCATAGCCAACGTCGACCGCGTAAGCAAAGCCCTCGGCGTCGGTTCCACCATGACTCTTGACCACGATTCCGTTAAGTCCGAGGAACACGCCGCCATTGGATCTGTTCGGATCCAGCTTTTCCTTGAGCGCCTTGAACGCGCCCCGGGCAAGAAGATAGCCGAGCTTTGAAGCCCATGTTCGCGACAGAGCCGCCCGCAAGAATTCGCTGATCTGCCGCGCCGTTCCCTCGGCAGCCTTCAGCGCGATATTGCCGCTGAAGCCCTCCGTCACGATAACGTCCGCCACCCCCTTGCCGATCCCGTCGCCTTCAACAAAGCCGATGAATTCGAGCTGCGGCAGTTCCATCGCCCGCAGCAGTTCTGCAGCTTCCCGAATCTCCTCCCCGCCCTTAATTTCTTCGACGCCGATATTGAGGAGGCCGACCGTCGGCCGTTCCAGGTCGAATAGAACGCGTGCCATGGCGCTGCCCATGATCGCAAGCGTCATCAGATGGTGCGCATCGCCTCCGATCGTGGCGCCGAGATCAAGCACCACGGAATCGCCGCGCATGGTTGGCCATATCGCCGCGATCGCGGGGCGATCGATGCCGGGCAGCGTCCGCAGATTGAATCGCGCCATCGCCATCAACGCGCCAGTATTGCCGGCGGACACCGCAACGTCGGCGTCGCCTTTCTTCACCGCATCGATCGCGAGCCACATCGATGAAGTCTTGCGGCCGCGACGCAGCGCCTGGCTCGGCTTTTCGTGCATGCCGACGGCGACATTGGTGTGGATGACCCGGGATACCGCCCTCACCGCCGGATATGCAGCGAGTTGCGCTTCGATCAGAGCGTTGTCGCCGTAAAGCAGAAACTCGGTGTCGGCATGACGGTTCAGGAAAATAGCAGCGCCCGGAATGACCACCGATGCGCCGATGTCGCCCCCCATGGCGTCAAGCGCGATTCGAACCTTTTTCGGCATGGAAGTCCCGGAAACCCTGATCTTTTGAAGTCTTGAGACGCGCGGCCAAACACGGACGGCAGTGCGCGGTGCTTTATCCGGCGCGGCCGCGACAATAACGTGTCCCCGCCTCGATACAATATCCGAAACCCCCGATTCCTGCAGTTTTGCAAGTTAAAACGAGACATCAGGAATTAGATAAAACTACTTATTTTCAATGTTGTTGCTTTGATTTTCTATAAATTACATCCAGAATTCCGTCCTTAATCGCGCTCCGGTTTCTTCTTTCCGGGCAGGCTCGGATCGATTTTCAGCTTCTTCAGAGCAGCGAAGGGATGATCCTCAGGATCCGCCGCGCTCGCAGGCGCGACGAAAACGGCATCGGATTTCCGCGGATACGGATCGATTCCTAGAAACAGGACGTCGGTCGCGAGGCGCCCGAGGTCAATGACACCATTGATGATGGGGTCGGGGGAATCCGGAATCTCCCTGACACCGTCGTCATCATTGACGGGCGCGGCGAACTCGCGAATCTGGCTTTCCGGTACAAAGATGAGGTCGACCTCCTCGACGATATCGTTCTCAATCTGATCGAGGGACACCACGCAGGTCTGTCCGACACGCGCCGATACCCTGCCCTGCACATGCACGCTGTCGTCGCGCCCCGGAGTCAGATCGAACGACGCCCGGGCAAACTCGATGTCGCGCAAGCCGGCAGTCTTCGCCAATGCCATACGCACATCCTGATCGGCCTCGATATCACGATGAAGGCCGGTTTCCGGAATCTGCGCAACCGCGATCCGCGAGCTCCAGGGGTTTGGAGCCATATCCGACCTGTCCTTGGCGATCATGCCTGCTCTTTCATTTCCGTTGTGCGAGGTCCGGAAACCGCAAGTCTCCCGTCGGCGTCGCGTAATCACCACAAGCGAGCGCGGCGATCGCGTCCGCCGTATAGGCGGCAAGCCGTCGCGCGCTTTCGATGTTCCCGCCACTATAGATATTCTTGTCGAGCGCTTGCGCCAACGGCTCGGGACCCTCGGCCAGGGCTCGATCGTAGGCGGCCGAGCGACCATAAAAGGCCTCTCCGAAGGCTTGCATGCGCTTCGGAACGCTTAGATCGCCAACGCCCATCTCGCGCAGGTTGGCGTCCATGTCGCTGCAGAAATGATCGAACAGGGCCTGCGGAAAAGCCTCGTCAGGCCCCGACCTCAGTTGCCGAAGGACCATCCACAAATGCAGCAGGACCAGATCGAAGCGGCCATTCACGGAGTCCGGCACTCCATACACCTGATAAAACACGGGCTCTCGCGCTTGCGCCACGATCGTGCCATAGATCGCTTCAATGGTGCGCCGCGGCGGCGCGGGGAACTGTTTTTTGAAGCGATTGAACGGCCAGCGCATGTGGGTACCGAAAGACTGCCCGCAGGGGGTCCGTTGTTGCAATCAGGGACCGTTGCCGGGTACGTCAACCGCGCGCGCGATGCAAGAGGATGAGGTCATCCCGGAATGACAGTGTCAGTCCCGAAGAAAGCACCCGGATACGCCGCGACGCGACGGCCTCGTCTGCGCGCGACACTCGCTGCCACGCTGGTGTGTGCGGTCATGGCCGGCTGCACCGGCGAGACCTTTCAGAAGGGCTATATCCTCCCCCCCGGCGCGCTCGAGCAAATCCAGATCGGCGCAAGCCAGGATCAGGTGCTGATCGTAATGGGAACCCCATCCACGGTCGCGACGCTGAACGGCGAGGTGTTTTATTACATCTCGCAGCGCGCCGAGCGGAAGGTCACCTTCATGCAGCAGAGCGTCATCGATCAGCGCGTGATCGCGATCTATTTCGACAAGAACCGCCAGGTAACCCGGCTCGCCAATTACGGCCTGAAGGACGGCAAGATCTTCGACTTCATCAGCCGCACCACGCCAACATCGGGCCAGGAGATCAGCTACCTCGCGCCGCTGTTTAAACTGCTGAGCGCGAAGTAGCACATCCTTAATTAATTCGGACCACGTCCGCTCCAGTATCTGCCGTCACCGCCGGCCCATGACGTCACCATCCACCGACTTGATGGCCGGCGGATTCCATACGCCGGTCAACGCCTCCGATTTCGGCGCATAGAGACGCATGGTGAGGTTGAACGGGCCTTTAGGCGCAGGCAGCCAGTTGACTTCGTGATCGCTGCCGGGATTTGCGTTCTGGATGTAGAGCGTCAGCGACCCGTCGGCGTTGCGCTTGAACGGCATCCAGCTACTCACCGCAAAGCGATTAGCCGGATTCTCAACCTGGAAGCCTTCGTTATCGTACAGGGTGACTGACCAGAATGCGTCGACCGGCGGCACCGCGTCTTTGGCGAAGTGGATGGTGTACTTGTTTGCACCGTCGAGCGGCTTGCCGTTTTCATCGCCAACGCTGAGCGGATAGATCGCATCTTCCGGCAGATTGGCACCAAGTCCAGCCTGAGCCACGATTGCACGCTTCAGATAATAAGTCCCGTAGACACCCATCGTATCAGTATTCATGGACCAGTGGTTTGCTACGCGCGCCAATGTCGGGAGCTTCCATGCCATCAGCTTTAGACCCTGTGCCGGGGCATCTTCGATGGCTTTGCGTGAGGTCGCATCAACTTTGGTAATATCGAAGCTCTTGCCCGGTTCGAGGCCGATCCGCTTCATGCGCGCGACGATCGGTTCATCGGTGATGTGCGGCGGGTTGACTTTGAGCAGTTCGGCTGCATACGCAAAGAACTTATCGCCCGCCATCGTATCAACCTGCTTCTTCGGCGGAGTCTTGACATCGACGCTGGGGTCGATGGTTTGCGCGACGGCGACCGGGGGCTTTCCCCATCCCGACAGCGGCGTGATCTTGTAGCCCTTCTGCACTTCGTGGACGGAAGCATAGTCGGCGGGACCATCCGTCCTGGTGCGGCCGATTATCCAGACATGAGGCGTCGGCGCATTGATGCGCGTGACACCCTCCGGCACGCTTCCATTCCAGCCCGGAGGCGCAACCAGGAAATTGGCCGCCTTGGTGCCTGTCGTGCGCGATCCTGGCGACGCAAACACATCGGTCCACATGTCGAGCATCGGCAGCAGGTAGTAGCGGCCGCCGGTATCCGGAACCGAAACGATCATGGGCTCGCTGGTTAGATCCAGCCAGGCGCTCGAGTACAACGTGTCAAAGTTGGGTCGCACCACTGCCCTCATATCCGCAGTGGGGTAGGCCTGGACATTATCGAAAGCGTTGGGAGGACCGCCGATACCTCCGGTCTTCGGATCGGAATTGTTGAGCTGCTTGCGCGTCACATCCATCGTCACGAGCGGATAGAAGTAGACATACGCCTCAGCAGCGATAGCGTGTGCCTCGTCCGCGGAAATCGATTGGGCAGCGCTCGGGGCCAATGTCGAGACCATGAGAGTTAAACCCGACAACACCGCAGCAAGCGACGATAGACACTTCATGGAGTTCCTCCTCAATATCCCAGGACGGCAACGGATGGCGTGGCCAGACAATCAGCGACCGCAGCGTTTTGATTGATCTGGATCAAAGAAGTCCACTATAGGCCATTTTTGACGGTATCGGCGAGGGTTGTGGAATGGTTGACGTCCGCTTGCCCTGAAAGCAACCAGGGCCGGCGTTACGCGGAAGCGTTGAGCGAGATTGTTCACAACGGAATATTGTCATGCTTCTTCATGGGCGCGTCGACGTGCTTGTCCCTCAGCATCGCCAGCGCGCGAGCGATGCGCTTGCGGGTCGAGTGCGGCATGATGACGTCGTCGATGTAGCCTCGCTCAGCTGCGATGAACGGCGACAGGAAACGATCCTCATATTCCTTGGTGCGCGCGGCGATCTTTTCCGCATCGCCGATATCGCTGCGGAAGATGATCTCAACCGCACCCTTGGCGCCCATCACCGCGATCTGCGCCGTCGGCCAAGCGTAGTTCACGTCGGCACCGATCTCTTTTGATGCCATCACGTCGAACGCACCGCCGTAGGCCTTTCGCGTGATGACTGTGACAAGCGGCACCGTACATTGCGAATAGGCGAACAGGAGCTTCGCGCCGTGCTTGATCAGTCCGCCGTATTCCTGCGCGGTGCCCGGCAAAAAGCCCGGCACGTCCACAAAGGTCACGATCGGAATATTGAAGGCATCGCAAAAGCGAACAAAGCGCGCGGCCTTGCGTGACGCATCCGAGTCGAGCACGCCGGCCAGCACCATCGGCTGGTTGGCGACGAAGCCCACCGTGCGCCCGGCAATGCGGCCGAAGCCGGTGACAATGTTTTTCGCGAACGTTTCCGCGATCTCGAAGAAGTCGCCCTCGTCCACGACCTTCAGGATTAGTTCCTTGATATCGTAAGGCTTGTTGGGATTGTCCGGCACCAGCGTATTGAGCGAGTCGTCAGTGCGCTCGATATCATCGAAACTCGGCCATTCCGGAACACCGTCGGTGTTGTTGCTCGGCAGGAAATCGATCAGGCGTCGCATCTGCAAGAGCGCCTCGACATCGTTCTCGAACGCACCGTCGGCAATCGACGACTTCGTGGCATGCACGCTGGCGCCGCCGAGTTCTTCCGCGGACACCACCTCGTTGGTGACTGTCTTCACCACATCGGGGCCAGTGACGAACATGTAACTCGTGTTCTTCACCATGAAGATGAAGTCGGTCATGGCAGGCGAATAGACATCGCCGCCCGCGCACGGCCCCATGATGACGCTGATCTGCGGGATCACTCCCGAGGCCTGCACATTGCGGCGAAAGACATAGGAGTAACCGGCCAGCGCTGCGACGCCCTCCTGAATGCGCGCGCCACCGGCATCATAAAGACCGATGATCGGTGCCTTGGCCTTCAATGCCATGTCCTGGATTTTTGTGATCTTCAACGCATGTGTCTCCGACAGCGAGCCGCCGAACACGGTGAAGTCTTTCGCGAACATGAAAATCTTGCGGCCATTGATGGTACCCCATCCGGTCACCACGCCGTCGCCCGGCACTTTCGATTTCTCCATGCCAAATTCGATCGAACGATGCTCGACGAACATGTCGAATTCTTCGAACGAGCCTTTGTCGAGCAAAATCTCGATGCGCTCACGAGCCGTCAGCTTGCCGCGTTTGTGCTGGGCTTCGATGCGCTTCTCGCCACCGCCACGCTTTGCGGCCGCCCGCCGGGCGTCGAGCGTTTGGAGGATGTCTTTCATGGCCCTGCCTGGGTCTGGTTCAATAAACTTGGACTAGACCCTAACTGCCGTTTTTGAGGCTGTCACCAACAGGCGCGGCGCGGAGACACCCCCACCTATCACGGCGCGCGCGCCGACATCCGCAGCACGAACACCAATACCTCCGCAACAGCCTTATACAATTCGGCTGGAATCTCGTCGCCGAGTTCGACATGCGACAGCGCGCCGGCCAGCACTTCGTTTTCCTCGATCGGGATGTCGTTCTCCTTGGCCACCTCGATGATCTTCGTGCCGAGCGTTCCCCTGCCCTTGGCGACCACACGCGGCGCACCACTGCCTTTGTCATAGTGGAGGGCAATAGCGACTTGATCCTTGGTCTCCACACTCATAGGGCGCGATCCAGAAAGTGGCCGGCCGGCGCGGGCTTCGGCTGCGGCGGCGCGCCCTCGCGGATGATGATATCCCCCGGCTGCAATTCGGCGCCGCTCAATGCCTGAGTGAGTTGCGAGGCGCCGGCGCGCAACCGGCTCGCAGTGGAAGGACGCTCGGCCCAGAGCCGCACCGTCGTGGTTTCCCCGGCCAGCGACACCAGCGCGTGAACCGGCCCTGCGGGTTCAACGTCGACTGAAAATCGTGCGCGCCAGACCCGCGTCGCTGTTTCTGTATTGTGACCGGCGGCGTCGCGCGAAACCTCAAACTGCGCAATGGCCGTGCCGGTTGCGACGGCAAATGGAATCTCGAAATTCCAGCGCGGCGCGGTCTGATCGAGCCGCGCTCCCGCTGTATCGACGCGATCCGGAAGCGAGGCGATCTGCAACAACACCTGACGGGAAATCGCAGCATCAGTATCATCAAGCAGTCGTCGCGCGATCTCTTCCGACGATGCAGCCGATGACAGTCCCGGCAACGCGACGGGTTGCGCAGTTGGCAATGCGCCGCCAAAGGGCGGCGACGGCGTGCTGGTGCGCACGACAAAGACATGGTTCTCGGTGGGGCCGTTCGCTGGCCCATTCCTGAACGGCTGCGTAGCGGCCGCCGGATCGCCGTCGGGTCCAAGCGCCGCGCCGGGATCGTTGCTGGTCCCTCGATTCTGAAGCACCTCCTGCAGAACGTTCAGGGCTGCACCCGCCGCAGCGGCGCGAAGCCCTGCATCCGATACTCGGGAAAATAATGTCTGGTTCGCAGGCGTATCCGGATCATCAGCTACAGCCAGGCGCGCCTGCGGCAGATACACATCCTGTGCGTCGATATCCGGCGACAGCGGCGGCGCTCCCGATGCCATCGGCGAAGCTGCCTGCTGCGCTTGTTGAGATCCTGCGCCCACGGCGGGCGGCGCACCGCGAGACATGTCCCCGACCGAGATCGAAAGCGCCTCGCGGAGCACAAGCAACGCAGCCTTCATATCGGGTAGCGTATTGGCCAAGGCGGCAGGCTGCCCCGTCTTCAAGCCGGCCGCCAGCGAGGCTTCGAGAAAAAGGCCGGAGTTACGGAACGCGGTCTTGATATCGCTCCCCGTAAGACCCGGATCGAGACCGGGCCGCAAAGCGAGCAGCCGGTCCAGAACCTGTCGCACGTTAGGGGGCAGACTGCCGGTGCCGGCGGCTACCAGCAGATTGGCGTAGAGCGGCGAGAGGCTACCTTGTCGCGCCGCCGCCGCTTGCGCCGCGGACGATACCGAGACGGCTTCCAGCGCCGTCAGGAGGGGCGCCGGAGGGGCCTTGGCGCTTGTCGTTGCAGCCGCAGCATCCGACGTCAGCGTCAACGCATCCGCCGGTCCGGCAGCATGCGTACCCGATGAGCCCTGATCCACAACCGCAAGCCGAAGCCCTTGCGCGGTCTGCGAAACCGCCAACCGCAGGGTCTGGCCGACTTGAAGCGGAATTTCCGACAGCACTTCGATCGCCAGATCGGCGATGGCAATACGGACGAGATTGTTGGCCAGGATTCCCTGGACCTTCGCGTCAACCACCCTGCCGGGCTGCAGCACAGCTTCGGTTGCCGCGCCTTGCGCCGCAATGACCGGGAAAATCGGGTTGATCGAGATCGCCATGAAGCCTCGTTTTACCCGTCAGGCTAACTTCTGTGTCTAAACCTCTCCTTAACCGATTGGTCCAGCCCGCGCCCGAAGGACGGCAGCGGCGGCCCGAAAATCGACCAAACGCGACGCCCTCTGGACGGCCGCCTCCTCATCGACCCCCCATTGCTCGCTGTTCCAGTCCTCGTCGACGTGGGCGGCGGCCCAGACCTCGTCCGCATCCAGCCGCCCGGCCATTAAAGCGAGAGCGAGCAGCACGGAGCCGGTCAACGTCGTCACGACATGCAGCGCCCCAACCACCCAAGGGTCTGACGGTAGCGCCTTGCGCGCGGCTGCGACCGCCTGAGCGGGTTGACGGACATGCACGATGCCCTCGGTCAGGATGAAACGTGCTTCCAATGTTTCGGCGGCCCAGAAAAGGACGCGGTCCCAATGTGCGGCTTCGCGAGCCACCAGCGCATCGGGATGGCCGGCCCGATAGAACAGAAGGTCCGTTTCGAGATACTTGGCAATATCCTCAATCACCACGTCGACACGACCGGTCACGCCGTCGATGATGCTGTTGACGAGCCGCGTTAGCGGCATGGTCACGGGGTTGATGACGTCCCTTTGCGCCTCCCATTCCGCGGCCATGGTCTCGGCAATCTCGCGTGCAGGCGCCGCCAGCACGTTACGTGACGGCGTGCGAACCGGCCTGTCGTCGAGCAGGACGGCGAACCCTTCCGGCGTCTCCCTCACGCTCGCGGCGGTATAGAAACGCTTGCGCTGCCCGGCTCGCGCAGAGTTGCGCACCGATTCTTCCGGGTCGAGCGACGAGGAGCCAAGATCTTCGTCAAACAATTCACGCATGGCATACTCTCATATCGCCCTGAGGTCGGCCCCGACGCAACGGCACGGACCTACTCCTCCGGCGCGTGCTCGATCGGATCGAACCGGTCGGCTTCAAGACCGAGCAGATTCCAGGATTGCAACATGTGTGGCGGCAGCGGCGCCGTGACATCTATGACGCCGCCCCGCGGATGCGGAATCACGATGCGGCGCGCCAGCAGGTGCAGCCGTTTCTGAAGACCTCCAGGCAATTGCCAGTTTTCCTTGTTGAAATACTTTGGATCGCCGACGATGGCGTGATTGATATGCGCCATGTGCGCGCGGAGTTGATGGGTCCGGCCCGTGACAGGCTTCAGCGACACCCAGGCGAGCTTCTGCGCCGAGGTTTCCACCACCGCGTAGTAGGTCACCGCGTGGCTCGCGCCCTCGTCGCCATGCGCGGCGACCCGCATGATCGACTCCTCCTCATTCTCTTCCTTGGCGAGATAGGTCGAGATACGGCCCTGCTTCGGCTTTGGCACGCCCGCGACCAGCGCCCAGTAAATCTTGCGCGCTGAACGCTGGCGGAACGCGCCGGTCAGCGCCGTGGCCGCGAAACGCGTCTTGGCCACCAGCAGACAGCCGGCCGTCTCGCGATCGAGCCGGTGCACGAGGCGCGGTCGCTGCCCTTTTGCGTCGCGCATCGTTTCCAGCATCCCGTCGATATGCCGGGACAGGCCGGAGCCGCCCTGCACCGCTAGGCCCGCCGGCTTGTTCAGCACCATGACGTCCGCATCCTCGAACAGCACCATCTTCCGCAGTTCGTCGCGAATCTTTGTGTCGGCCTCGGACAAGTGAAGTGCGGCCTTCGGCGTATCAAGCTTGAGCGGCGGAATGCGGACCTTGTCGCCTTCGCCCACGCGATCCTTGCTGTCGGCGCGCTTGCCGTTCACGCGCAACTCGCCTTTGCGGACGATGCGCTGAATGTGAGAGAATGACAGGCCGGGAAAGCGTGCTTCAAGAAAGCGGTCGACGCGCATGTTGGCTTCATCGGCCGTCACCGCAACAGTCTGGACCTTTGTCGGCAGAGGCGCTGGTTCGGGTTTAGTCGGCTTTTCGGCGAAACATGCAGTGTCGGCCGGCGTACCTGCGCGCTGCAGCCTATCCGGCCGAGCCCCCTGCCACCGCTCGCCCGATGATCGCTCAGCGAGGCCACGGCCTTTCCGGCTCGTCCCTTTTTCTGGACGAGCAACTTTGGCCGAAGCGCTTTTGGCCGAAGCGCCTTTAAGGCGTTCGCTCCCGCGACCGCCGGACTTCGCTAACGGTCGCCTGACTCGCCGGCTCATCGGTTCCTCTAGAATTTAGGTCTTCTACGTGGACTCAACTTTAAGCCTTAATCATATTCGTCTGATCGAGCTTCGAAAACGGCTCCACTTTTCAGATCACGCTCTGTTCACCCACAAGGTGGGTAGCGCAGAAGCCCGGCAGCGTCACGGTGAAATCGCCAAGCATCCGACCGCTATGGGCAGGTCCCCTGCCTCTTCAGCAACACGAGGTCGATCATCGCCCCGCGCGAAAGCTTGAGTTTGTTGGCTTCGCCTGCGGCCGCACATGCGCCCGCGGCATCGTCCGTCTGCAACCGCGCAAGTCCAAGGCTGACCCATCCATCGGCGAATTCCGGCGCGTCGCGCACGCCTTCCTCCAGGATCGTTTTTGCCTCAGCCGGACGCTTGGCCTTCAGCAGCAAGCGCCCGTAATCAGCTTTCAGCGTTCGCCGCGGCTTCGGTTGTCGCAACGCAATCTTGAACAGCTCTTCGGCGTATTCGAGATCGCCGAAGCGCGCCGCCGTGATCACCGCAAAGCCTTGGTAGATCTCGCTCCGCTCAGGAGCAAGCAGCCAAGCCTGATTGAATCGCTTGGCCGCTTCCGACAAGTCACCGCGATCCATATGAGCCCAGCCCCGCTCAATAGCTGCAGCGGAAACCGCCTCGCGCGAACCCATCTCATCCGACGCCGCCAGAAAGTCGGCATCGGTCTTTTGCTGTTCGGGAGTTTTCTCGGAGAAACCATAGAACGGCTGTTCGTCAATCCGCGCCGAGAACGTCTTCTTCGTCACCGTCACGCCCGGAGCAACTTCGACCATCTCGGCGCGCGCCGCATTCGTGATGCCAAGCAGCACCAGCGTCAACAGCCATCGGGTAATATGTCTTTGCATCGCCTGCACCTGTTTACGCCTCGCACCTTGTCGGAGCGTCATAAGCCACTCCGTTTTGAAACAGCCTTACGACCGTGGATCGACAGCGTGTTGACGTCGATGAAGTCGTCACGACGAGCGCTCCCGTCGCAGTTTCGCCCAGTAGTCCATGCGCTTGCGGATTTCGCGCTCGAACCCCCGATCCGGCGGATCATAGAAAGTCTGGCGGCCGAGCATCTCCGGGAAGTAATCCTGTCCGGAAAACGCATCGGGCATGTCGTGTTCGTATTGGTAGCCGCCGCCGTAACCTTCAGATTTCATCAGACCGGTCGGCGCATTGAGGATGTGCTTCGGCGGCAAGAGAGAGCCGGCGTCCTTCGCGACGCGCATCGCCGCGCCGAACGCTTTGTAGGCGGCGTTGGACTTCGGCGCGGTGGCGAGATAGATCACCGCCTGCGCGATCGCGAGTTCGCCTTCCGGTGAGCCGAGAAAATCATAGGCATCCTTGGCCGCGTTGCAGATCACCAGCGCCTGCGGATCCGCCAGCCCGATATCCTCGACTGCCATTCGCACCACACGGCGCGCGAGAAATAGCGGGTCCTCGCCGGCCTCGAGCATCCGCGCCAGATAGTACAGCGCCGCATCGGGATCGGAGCCGCGCACCGACTTGTGCAAGGCAGAAATCAGGTTGTAGTGACCGTCGGCGGATTTGTCGTAGATCGGCGCGCGGCGCTGCAGCACGCCCTGCAACTGCTCGGCATTGAAGACCTCACCCTCGCGCGCCGACCGCCAGACCTCCTCGACCAGGGTCAGCGCCGCGCGGCCGTCGCCGTCTGCCATGCGCACCAGCGCCGAGCGCGCCTCAGCATCGAGCGGCAACGGCTTGCCCTCGACCTGTTCGGCGCGAGCGAACAATTTCTCGATCGCCTCCCAGTCGAGCGAACGGAACACAAGCACACGAGCCCGCGACAACAACGCCGCGTTCAGTTCGAACGATGGATTCTCAGTGGTCGCACCGACCAAAATGACGGTTCCGTCCTCCATGACAGGCAGAAACGAATCCTGTTGCGCGCGATTGAAACGATGCACCTCGTCGACGAACAAAAGCGTTCCCGTCCCCGACTCGCGGCGCGCGCGGGCGGCGTCGAACGCCTTCTTCAGATCGGCGACACCGGAGAACACCGCCGACAGTTGCTCGAAATGCAGCGCGGTCGCATTCGCCAGCAGTCGCGCCACTGTAGTCTTGCCGGTCCCCGGCGGTCCCCAGAAGATGAGCGAGCCTAGCGTGCGGGTTTCCAGCATCCGGGACAGCGCGCCGTCCGATCCTAGAATGTGATCCTGCCCGACCACGTCCGACAGGGTCTGCGGTCGCAGCTTGTCCGGCAGTGGATGCGGCGCATCACGTTCCAGACCCGCCGCGGAGAACAGGCTCTTGGAAGCGCGCTGGCGGTTCGGGCTCATCCGCCTAGCATGACTTGAATCTGCTGGCCTCCACGCATCAGCGTGATACGCCAGAGCCGCCTCGCGTCACGAACGGCCTGTTCGAGATCGGCCGTCTTAACGATCTTCTTGTTGTTGACCGCAAGGATGATGTCGCCTTTCCTGAAGCCGACATTCGCGGCCATTCCATTGTCCGCCAATGCGATGACCACGACCCCTTCGGCACCGTAATCGAGATGAAGTTCGTCGGCCAGCGCCGGCGAGACATTCGCAACCTTGGCGCCCTGAAATGGTGATGGCGCGGTGATCGCTAACTCGTCGCGACCGGTGTCCGGCGCCGCCTCGAGCGGAACGGTGAGCTTGATCGGCCTCCCATTGCGTTGGACTTCCAATTGCGATGTACCGCCGAGCGGACGCGTCGCAAACCGATAGTCAAACGCATTGGGGTCCTCGACAGGCTGTCCGTCGATCAAGACGATCAGGTCGGATAGTTTGAGACCGGCACGCGCCGCCGGACTTCCAACCGCAACGCTGGCCACCAGCGCACCGGCCGGCGCCTTGAGGCCGATGGTTTCGGCAATCTCCGGGGTTATCGTCTGCAGCCGCGCCCCGAGCCAGGGCCGCTGCACCGCCTTGCCACCATTCTTGGCGGACGCCACAACAACCCGCACCATGTTTGCCGGAATAGCGAAGCCGATGCCCTGCGACCCTCCGGAGCGCGAGAAAATTGCGGTGTTGATACCTGCGAGACGGCCCGTGATGTCAACCAGCGCCCCACCTGAGTTTCCCGGATTGATCGCCGCATCGGTCTGGATGAAGAACTGATAGTCTGTAATTCCCACCTGCGTGCGCGCCAACGCCGAAACAATGCCGTGCGTCACAGTCTGCCCGACGCCGAATGGGTTCCCAATTGCCATGACGAGGTCTCCGACCTGCAACTCATCCGAATTCGCGAAATCGAGCGTCGGAAATTTCTCATGCACATCCTTCAGCCGCAGGACCGCAAGGTCGGTCCGCGTATCCTTAAGCACGATCTCGGCCTCGAACTCGCGCTTGTCCGGCAGCGCGATCTTGACCTGGTCGGCACCCTCGATCACGTGATTGTTTGTCACGACAAGGCCGGACGGATCGACCATCACGCCTGAGCCGAGCGAGCGCTGCATCTGTTCCGGCTGCCCGCCCGGAACGCCAAAGAAACGGCGGAAGACCGGATCCTCGAGCAACGGATGGCGATGCTGGATCACCTTGGCGGCATAGACATTGACCACAGCCGGCGTCACCCGCTGCACGATCGGTGCATAGGAAAGCCGCAATTCGGCCTGGGAGGCCGGAACGTGGCGGTCCTGAGCGTGACCAGGCGCCAGCATTGTCAGAGCGAGGAATAGCGGGGCGAACAGGCGGAACGGCGTCATGAATTCACTCCCGGGGTCAGGACCGCAGATATAGGCTTCGCGAACCTTCAAGAGAAGCAAAAGACGCTCTTTTCACGTCCGCAGTTGCTTGCGGGTTTTCCCGCGCCGTTTCGGCCCATGCGCGCACGGCATAGCCTGTTGCTCGCGCGTTTCATGTTCAAAGTTCGCAATCAGGACCGATCGTCCCGCGGATGCCAGGACAGGATTCCATGTCATCGTCTGCACGCACATGATCGTCGCGACAGCACAACCACACACATCGCGAATCCATCACAGACGCCGCGAAGTGCCGTACAAATCGGAACCACCTGTCGCATCCCCGCAATGGAAGCCTTTTAGCACGCGCACCTACGCGAACCGGTGTCCACTTCGCTCGAAAACGCTCATAGGGCAGGCTCGAACCAACAAAAAAGCGGCGCTCCACGATGCGCCGCCTTTCTAAGTTTTAAAAAGATATCGAGCTTACGCGGCTTCCGAAGCTTCCTGTACCGGCCCGGAGTCCTGGCCCTTGGCATCGACGTCGCGATCGACGAACTCGATCACTGCCATCGGCGCGTTATCGCCGTATCGGAAGCCGGCCTTGATAATGCGGGTATACCCACCATGACGATCCTTGTAGCGCGGCGCCAACACGTCGAACAGCTTCTTCACCTGATCGACGTCGCGCATCTCGCTGATCGCCTGACGGCGCTTGTCGAGGCCACCCTTCTTGCCGAGGGTCACCAGTTTTTCGACGATCGGACGTAGTTCTTTTGCCTTCGGTAGCGTTGTGACAATCTGCTCGTGCTTGATAAGCGCCGCCGCCATATTGGCGAACATCGCCTTGCGATGCTCCGCGGTGCGATTGAGCTTCCGGTGAACCTTACCATGACGCATTGATGTGATCCTCAGTCTTGTCCGGTTGCGACTGCTCGGCGGTCGCGCTGCTCAGGTGGGCTGCCTGCGTTCGCCCTATTTTGGGTTTCTCTCCCCCCACTCCGGGGAAGAGATCACTCAGTAATGGTCCTCGAAGCGTTTTGCCAGTTCGTCAATATTTTCCGGCGGCCAGCCCGGCACTTCCATGCCGAGATGCAGACCCATCTGGGCCAACACTTCTTTGATCTCGTTCAGCGACTTGCGCCCGAAGTTCGGAGTGCGCAGCATCTCCGCTTCCGACTTCTGCACCAGATCGCCGATGTAAACGATGTTGTCGTTCTTCAAGCAATTTGCGGAACGTACCGACAGCTCCAGTTCGTCCACTTTCTTGAGGAAGGCAGGATTGAACGCCAGATCCGGAATGATCTCGGTGGCGACTTCCTTGCGCGGCTCCTCGAAGTTGACGAAGACGTTGAGTTGATCTTGCAGAATACGCGCGGCGAAGGCCACGGCATCCTCGGGCGTCACCCCACCATTCGTTTCGATGGTCATGGTCAGTTTGTCGTAGTCGAGAATCTGACCCTCGCGAGTGTTTTCGACCTTGTAGGATACCTTGCGCACCGGCGAATACAGGCTATCAACCGGTATCAGTCCGATCGGCGCATCCTCGGGCCGATTACGCTCGGCGGCGACATAACCCTTGCCGGAGGCAACCGTGAATTCCATGCGAATCTCGGCGCCGTCGTCGAGGGTGCAGATCTGAAGGTCGGGATTAAGCACCACAATGTCGCCGACGGTCTGGATGTCACCTGCGGTGACGCTGCCGGGACCCTGCTTCTTCACGACCATGCGCTTGGGGCCTTCGCCCTGCATCTTGATCGCGATATCCTTGATATTCAGCACGATGTCGGTGACATCCTCGCGAACGCCCGCAATCGAGGAGAATTCGTGCAGAACGCCATCGATGTGCACCGACTGCACCGCGGCGCCTTGCAGCGAGGAGAGCAGGATTCGGCGCAGCGCGTTACCGAGGGTCTGGCCGAAACCGCGCTCAAGCGGCTCGGCAATCAGGGTCGCAAAGCGCGAGGGATCGCTGCCGGGAACGACCTGCAGCTTGTTCGGCCGAATGAGTTCTTGCCAATTTTTCTGGATCGTCACTGTTTCACCCATGCCATCAACATCGCTGGCGTTGGAGGACGCGGATCAATCCGCGCAATAAATTGGCGGAACAACAAACCGCCGCTGTCGAATATCAAACGCGCCGGCGCTTGCGCGGACGGCAACCATTATGAGGAATCGTGGTCACATCGCGGATCGAGGTAACGGTGAAGCCCGCAGCTTGCAGCGCGCGCAGTGCCGATTCGCGACCCGAACCCGGACCAGCCACCTCGACCTCAAGGGTGCGCATGCCGTGCTCCTGCGCCTTCTTGGAAACATCTTCCGCCGCCACCTGCGCCGCGTAAGGGGTCGACTTACGTGATCCCTTAAAACCCATCGTTCCAGCCGATGACCAGGCGATCGTATTGCCCTGCGCATCGGTGATGGTGATGGTGGTGTTGTTGAACGACGAATTGACATGCGCGATGCCGGACGCGATGTTCTTGCGCTCGCGGCGGCGAACGCGTGTAGCTTCCTTACCCATTGTCAGCCTTTCCTGTGATCTCAACGCCGCCGTAATGCCAGCGGCTCCACCGACGAAGCGAATAGCGATCAGAATCTATTCGCTGTTCGCCATTTTCTATCCGCGCTCTTACTTTTTCTTGCCGGCAATCGACTTGGCCGGCCCCTTGCGGGTACGCGCGTTGGTATGGGTGCGCTGACCGCGCACCGGCAGTCCGCGACGATGGCGCAAGCCGCGATAACAACCGAGATCCATCAGCCGCTTGATGTTGATGCCAACCTCACGGCGAAGATCGCCTTCGACGAGATAGTCGCGATCAATAACTTCCCGAATCTGAAGCACTTCCTGATCGGTCAGTTGCGAGACCCGGCGATCGACCGGAATCTTGACCTTCTCGACGATCTCGGCGGCATTCTTCTGACCAATGCCATGGATATATTGAAGCGCGATGACGACGCGCTTGTTGGTTGGGATATTCACGCCGGCAATACGGGCCACAGATTTCTCTCCTGTTGCCGACTCGCGGTGAGCCGGCCTTTCCTTCGATATTTCAGGCGGGTATCCTCAAACACAAACACGACGCCTGACCCTCAGTTATCTTAGGGTCCGGCATCGTCTGAAACGATCCGCTGGATGCTTGTTTATTAAGGACTTGGTGGCATTTCGTCAACCGTCCCGCCACTTTTGCTCGCTCTTTCGTGATTTTTGGGCCACCAATTTTTGCTCACCTCACCGTGCTCGTTCCCCATCCCCATGGGAGAGCCGCCAAGGGCCATCATTTACTGGTTTTTCTCGCCTTTAGGTCAATTCTGGCCCGCTTACCATCTACGGATGCCGAACTTTGACATCGGAACTCCCGACCGTCTCAGGACGCGGCGGATATCCCGTGTGACGTCATCGATAGCCATCATGCCGTCAACGGTCAGCAGCTTGCCGCGCTCCGAATAGTAGCGAATGAGCGGCTCGGTCAACGTGCGATAGCTGACGAGTCGCTTCGAGAGCACCTCTGGCCTATCATCGGCCCGCACCTGTTCCCCCTGCGCCGTCATTTCCGCGACACGGCTTTCAACGCGCTGCAGCAGCGCACTTTCGTCGACGCGAAGTTCAACCACGGCATCGAGTGCGAGATTTTTGGATTGGAGCAGACGATCCAGCGCCTCGGCCTGTGGGACAGTGCGCGGAAAGCCGTCGAGGATGAATCCCGTCTTCGCGTCCGCCTGTTCCAGCCGGTCGGAAATGATGCCGATGACGACATCGTCCGGGACCAGCCCCCCGCTCGCCATGATGTCCTTGGCCTTGAGGCCAACCGGCGTGCCGGCGGCGACGGCGGCGCGCAGCATGTCGCCCGTAGAAAGCTGAATGATTCCGTAGTGATGAACCAGACGTTGCGCCTGCGTTCCTTTTCCCGCCCCCGGCGGCCCGAGAAGAATCAGTCTCATAGAGAATTGCCCCATCGCCGGGTGAACGGCAGCCGCGCACCTGCGCTTCGATATCGGGCACGCCGCAAAATACGACCTGCGCCCTTCCGGCAACTAATACGGCAGTCCGGCGCAGGCGATCAATGCCTCGGACAAGAATCGCAGGCGGCAGATATGTCGCGGCCATCGTATACGATCCCAAACGGAGAACGCCGGGGCATGAAAGCGATGCGTTTGGCGGATCTGACACGCATTCCGTAAAAGTGGATACCATCATCGCAAGCAGAATACGCGCAAGTTATTGACTGAAAGCATTTCTTCTCACTGATCGATTCCGATGAGCAAGAAACGCTTCACGTCATCGACGACGGCCTCTCAATTTGGATTTTTTTATCAGGCCTTCATATTGGTGGGCCAGCAGATATCCCTGCACCTGCGACACTGTATCCATCGTGACGCTGACCACGATCAGAAGCGACGTACCGCCGAAATAGAAAGGTACCGCTGCGTAAGAAATCAAAATCTCGGGAATCAGGCAGACAACAGCGAGATAAACCGCCCCTGGCACCGTGATGCGCGAGAGCACGTAGTCGATATACTCGGCGGTCCGCTCGCCTGGCCTGATGCCCGGAATGAAGCCGCCATGCTTCTTGAGATTATCGGCTGTCTCGGTCGGATTGAAGACGATCGCGGTGTAGAAGAAAGTGAAGAACACGATCAGGGCGATGTACAGGACCAGAAACATCGGCCGGCCGTGACCGAGTTGGGTATTGATCCACTGGAACCATTCCGGTCCGCTACCCGCGTTGAAATTCGCGACGGTCGTCGGCAACAGCAGCAGCGACGAAGCGAAAATCGGCGGGATCACACCCGAAGTATTGAGCTTCAGCGGCAGATGGGACGACTGCCCATCAAACATCTTATTGCCAACCTGACGCTTCGGATACTGGATCAGCAACCTGCGCTGGGCGCGCTCCATAAACACGATGAAGGCGATCACCGCGACGACCATGATCAGAACGATCAGGATGATCCCCGTGGACAGCGCGCCTTGCCGGCCGAGCTCCAGCATGTTGGCGAGCGCGGACGGTAGCTCGGCGACGATACCGGCCATGATGATGAGGGAAATGCCGTTGCCGATGCCTCGCGATGTGATCTGCTCGCCGAGCCACATCAGAAACATGGTGCCCCCGGTCAATGTGATCGCGGTGGAGACCAGGAAAAACATGCCGGGATTGGTGACGACATTGCCTGCACCCTGAAGGCCGACGGCAATGCCGTAGGACTGGAAGAACGCCAGCACCACCGTAAGATAACGCGTGTATTGATTGATAATCTTGCGGCCGGCTTCGCCCTCCTTCTTGAGGGCCTCGAGCTTAGGCGACACCGAGGTCAACAGTTGCAGGATGATCGAGGCCGAAATGTACGGCATGATGTTCAAGGCGAAAATCGCCATGCGGTCGATGCCACCGCCGGAGAACATATTGAACATCCCGAGGATGCCGCCGGCCTGGGAATTGAACACCTTTTGCCAGACCGTCGGGTCGATGCCCGGCAGCGGGATGTAGGTGCCCAGCCGATAGACAAGCAACGCGCCGAGCGTGAACCAGATGCGCTTCTTCAGCTCATCGGCTTTCGCGAACGCCGAGAAGTTTAGGTTAGCCGCCAGTTGTTCCGCTGCTGAGACCATATTCAGCCTTCTCCCGCGCCAATGGTGCCGTCACGCTCCGCCAGAACGGGCCAGCCGGCAGACGCCAGATCTCTCATGGTGCTCGATTTCTGATAAAATCTAACATCCGCAAGTTCCTGTCGTGCGCCAAAGCGGGCGATGACGCAGACGTTAGGCTGCCTCACCTTCGTCCTTCTTCGGCGCAAGGATTTTCACTGTGCCGCCGGCCTTCTCGACCGCCGTGATCGCGGACTTCGAGGCGCCGTGAACCTCGATAGTCAGTTTCGCCTTGATCTCGCCGCGGCCAAGCAGGCGGATGCCACCCTTGGCGCGACGCACCACGCCGGATTTCACCAGCGACTCGGCGTTAACGGTCTCCTTGGCATTGATCGACCCGGCATCAATCGCGGCCTGGAGCCGGTCAAGATTGATTTCGGCGAATTCCACCCGGAAGATATTGTTGAAGCCGCGCTTCGGCAAACGCCGGTGCAGCGGCATTTGGCCTCCCTCGAAGCCTTTGATGCGCACACCCGAGCGCGCCGTCTGTCCCTTGCCACCCCGGCCGCCGGTCTTGCCCTTACCGGAGCCGATACCCCGGCCGATCCGCATGCGCTTCTTGCGCGAGCCTGCGTTGTCGGCGATATCGCAAAGTTTCATGGTCGCGTCCTCATCGTGTTCGTCGTGCCAGGATCGTCCCGGCCTTCCACGTCTTTTGCCGAACCCGGCGCATTCTAAGCCGTGGACCCCCGGCACAAGCCGGGCATAAATAGCAAATTGTTACGTCTCGTCGATTACACGGACGATGTGTCGAACCTTCTCGATCATGCCGCGAATTTCAGGCGTATCCTGCAACTCCGCGGTCCGACCGATCTTGTTGAGCTTAAGCCCGACCAACGTCGAGCGCTGTGAGTGGTGGCGGCGGATTGCGCTGCCGGTCTGCTCGACCTTGATTGTCTTTGCGGCCTTGGCCATCGTCGTCACTCCAAATCCTGTCTTGCCCGGCGGTCGGATTGGGCAGGTGGCAACCGCCGGCCCCAGCCCGGACTCCGCTTATTCGGCAACAGCCTCCGCATCACCGCCCACACGGCGCGATTGCAGCGTGGAAACCTTGATATTGCGACGTGCGGAAACCGAGCGCGGTGAATCCTGGTGCTTCAGCGCGTCGAACGTCGCGCGAATCATATTGTAGGGATTGGACGAGCCAATCGACTTCGCCACCACGTCCTGGATGCCGAGCGTCTCGAACACCGCGCGCATCGGGCCGCCGGCGATGATGCCGGTGCCGGCCGGTGCTGCGCGCAGATAAACGCGGCCTGCGCCGTGGCGGCCTGCGATGTCGTGATGCAGCGTCCGGCCCTCGCGCAGCGCCACGCGCGTCAGATTGCGCTTTGCCGACTCCGTCGCCTTGCGGATTGCCTCCGGAACTTCGCGCGCCTTGCCGTGACCGAAGCCAACCCGACCCTTCTGGTCGCCGATCACGACCAACGCCGCGAAACCGAAGCGCTTGCCGCCCTTGACGACCTTCGCCACACGATTGATGTGGACAAGCTTGTCGACGAACTCGCTGTCGCGCTCCTCGCGATCTCTGCTCCGTTCGCGTCCGCCGCGTTCGCGTTCACCTGCCATGGTGTTTTTCCGATCCTTGTGAGGCTTCGCCCCTGTCCTATTCGTTCGATATCAATTTCAAGACACGCATTCTTGTCGCAAAACCGGATCCCGCTTTTGCAGAATACGCGCTTAGAAGCTCAAACCGCTTTCGCGAGCGGCATCGGCCAGCGCCTTGACGCGACCGTGATAGAGATAGCCGCCGCGATCGAAGACCACTTCCTTGACGCCGTTCTTCACCGCCCGCTCCGCCAACAGTTTGCCGACCGCCTTGGCCGCTTCGATATTGGCGCCCGTGTTGCCCGTACCGCGCATCACCTTTTCAAGCGAGGACGCCGAGGCCAGCGTCTCGCCCTTCAGGTCGTCAATAACTTGGGCATAGATGTGCTTCGACGAGCGGAACACCGACAGCCGCGGTCTGCCATTTGCGGTGCGACGCAACGACAGCCTCACGCGTTGCTTGCGCCGGGCATTCGTAATCTTCAGTTTCGACATGACCGGCTCCGTTACTTCTTCTTTCCTTCCTTGCGGAAGATCGTTTCGTTGGCGTACTTCACGCCCTTGCCCTTGTAAGGCTCCGGCGGACGATAGCCACGGATTTCGGCCGCGACCTGACCAACGCGCTGCGCGTCATTACCCGTGATCGTGATTTCAGTCGGCTTCGGCACAGCAATCGTAATCCCCTCGGGGATCGCGTAATTGACATCATGGCTATAGCCGAGCGCGAGCTGCAATGACTTGCCTTGCAACGCGGCGCGATAGCCGACGCCGACGATCTCGAGCTTCTTCTCGAATCCCTTTGTGACGCCGTCGACAAGATTTGCGACTTGCGCGCGCGCTGTACCATACAGCGCCTGCGCCCGCTTGGTCTCGTATCGCGGCGCGACCTTCACCGCGCCATCCTCGAGCTTCACCTCGACATCATCATGGACGACGAATTGAAGCTGGCCTTTCGGCCCCTTCATCTTGACGGTCTGCCCTTCGACGTTCGCGGTGACACCGGATGGCACCGTGACTGGCCTCTTGCCGATGCGTGACATGGCTTAATTCCTTCCTCAGAACACCGTGAAGAGAACTTCGCCGCCCACATTCGCGTCACGCGCGTCGTGGTCGGCCATGATTCCCTTCGGCGTCGACAGCACCGAAATCCCCAGCCCGTTGTTGACGCGCGGTAGATTTTTCACGGAGGCGTAAACACGCCGCCCCGGCTTGGAAACCCGCTCGATCTCGCGGATCACGGGTTCGCCGTCGAAATACTTCAACTCGATCTCAAGCTCGCTGCGGCCCGAGGAATGCTCGACGCTGGCGTAGCCGCGGATGTAGCCCTCGCTCTTGAGGACTTCGAGCACGTTAGCTCGCATCTTGGAGCCCGGGGTCGAAACCTTGGGCTTGTTGCGCATCTGCGCATTGCGGATGCGGGTGATGAGATCGCTGATCGGATCGTGCGTGGACATCTGGCGACCCTCCTTACCAGCTCGACTTCACGAGGCCGGGAACCAGGCCTCTGGAGCCAAGCTCGCGCAGCGCGATGCGACTCAGCTTGTTCTTGCGGTAGTTCGAACGGGGGCGTCCGGTCAGTTCGCAGCGGTTGCGGATACGCGTCGCCGACGAATTGCGCGGCATTTCGGCGAGCTTCAGAGTGGCTGCGAACCGTTCCTCCATCGGCTTGGTCTTGTCGGAGATGATGGCCTTCAGCCGCGCGCGTTTCGCAGCCGCGTTCCCAGCCATCCGCCTGCGCCGGTTGTTCTTCTCGATCGAACTCTTCTTTGCCATGCTTGGCTCCTTGCCTTTCCGCGTCTGAGCGCTTCTCAGCGTCTCACTGCCGGAACGGAAAATTGAATGCAGTCAGCAGCGCCCGGGCCTCGTCGTCCGTCTGCGCCGTCGTGCAGACCGTGACGTCCATGCCCCAGCTCTCCCCGACCTTGTCGAAGTCGATTTCGGGGAAAATGATGTGTTCCTTGATGCCGAGCGAGTAATTGCCGCGACCGTCGAAGCTCTTCGGATTGAGACCGCGGAAGTCGCGCACGCGCGGCAGCGCGACGTTTACCAGGCGGTCGATGAACTCGTACATCTTCGCCTTGCGCAGCGTCACCTTGCAGCCGATCGGCTGGTTTTCACGCAGCTTGTAGGTCGCGATCGCGACACGCGAATAGGTCACGACCGCCTTCTGGCCGGCGATCAGCGCCAGGTCACCAGCCGCCGTCTCGGCCTTTTTGCGGTCGTTCACGGCCTCGCCGATTCCCATATTGAGAACCACCTTGTCGAGACGCGGCACCTGCATGACGTTGGCGTAGCCGAACTCCTCGGTGAGTCTGGCGCGGATGCTCTTGTCATATTCCGCGCGCAGGCGCGGCACGTAAGCTGTTTCAGCCATCGATCTCCGCTCCCGAACGCTTGGCGACACGCACCTTGGTGCCGTCTGCCTGAATCTTGAAACCGACGCGGGTCGGCTTTCCGTCCTTACCGACGATCGCGATGTTTGACAGATGGACCGGCGACTCCTTCGAAATGATGCCGCCCTCCTGGTTCTGGCTCTGCTTCTGGTGGCGCTTCACCATGTTGACGCCGCGCACCAGCGCCCTGCCCTCCGCGGGGCGCACCTCGAACACCTCGCCGGTGCGACCCTTGTCGCGGCCCGACAATACGATAACCTTGTCGCCCTTCCGGATCTTGGCAGCCATCACAGCACCTCCGGCGCCAGCGATATGATTTTCATGTGGTTTTTGGCACGCAGCTCGCGCGGTACCGGCCCAAAAATGCGGGTACCGACAGGCTCGGACTGGTTGTTGATCAGAACGGCCGCATTGCGGTCAAAACGGATCACCGAACCGTCCGCGCGGCGGATATCCTTGGATACCCGCACCACCACCGCCTTCATGACGTCGCCCTTCTTCACCTTCCCGCGCGGGATGGCTTCCTTGATCGACACGACGATGATGTCGCCCACCGTTGCATAGCGGCGCTTGGAGCCTCCAAGCACTTTGATGCACATGACACGGCGTGCGCCTGAATTATCGGCCACGTCGAGGTTGGTCTGCATCTGAATCATTGATGCACCTTGTCCTCTTTCTGATGCGCAAAATCGCGCTTAAGCAGTTTTCTTCTGTTCGCCCCGAACCACGGTCCAGCGCTTCAATTTCGAGATCGGCTTGCTTTCCTCGATCCACACCATGTCACCCGGCTTGAACTCATTGTTCTCGTCGTGCGCGTGATAGTTTTTCGAGCGGCGAATGGTCTTCTTGTAGATCGGATGGGTAAAGCGGCGATCGACGCGCACCACAACCGTCTTGGCTTGCTTGTCGCTAACGACCACGCCCTGCAGCGTACGTTTCGGCATTTCGGACCCCTTATTTCTTCGCGTCGCGCTTTTGCACGGCGATGGTCTTGATCCGTGCAATATCGCGGCGGGCTTCGCGCAACCGCGAGGTGTTCTCAAGCTGTCCGGTGGCTCGCTGGAAGCGCAGATTGAACCGCTCCTTCTTCAGATTGGCGACGGCGTCGTCCATCTGGTCGGGGGTCATCGCGCGGATGTCGGCGGTCTTCATTCCTGCCATGTCGGTTACTCCGCGATGCGCGCGACGAAGCGCGTTTTGATCGGCAGCTTGGCGGCGGCGAGAGTCAGCGCTTCCTTGGCGGTCTGCGCGGCCACGCCATCGATCTCGAAAAGAACCCGGCCCGGCTTGACCCGTACCACCCACAATTCTGGCGCGCCCTTGCCTGAGCCCATGCGGACCTCGGCCGGCTTCTTCGATACGGGCACATCCGGAAAAACGCGGATCCAAACTCGTCCCGCGCGCTTCATGTGGCGCGTCAACGCTCGCCGCGCGGCTTCGATCTGGCGCGCCGTGATGCGCTCGGGCGCCATTGCCTTCAGGCCGAACTGGCCGAACGAAAGTGTCGCGCCCGACGACGCGACGCCGTGGATGCGGCCCTTGTGTGCCTTCCGGAACTTGGTCTTCTTCGGTTGCATCATGGCTTACGCCCTCAAACCTTCTCTCGTTCAAGCCGCGTCGCGGCGCGGACGGCTGTCGTCGCCGGCCAGGCGCTTGTCCTGAGCCATCGGATCGTGCTCGAGGATCTCACCCTTGAATATCCAGACCTTGACGCCGCAGGTGCCGAACGTCGTGAACGCGGTAGCAACGCCGTAGTCCACGTCGGCGCGCAGCGTGTGCAGCGGCACACGGCCTTCGCGATACCACTCCATGCGGGCGATTTCGGCGCCGCCGAGACGGCCCGAGCAATTGATCCGAATGCCTTCGGCGCCGAGACGCATCGCCGACTGCACGGCGCGCTTCATCGCGCGTCGGAATGCGACGCGGCGTTCAAGCTGCTGCGCGATCGATTCGGCGACCAGCGTGGCATCGAGCTCCGGCTTGCGAATTTCGACGATGTTGAGGACCACGTCGGACGAGGTGATGTCGGCAACCCTTTTGCGCAGCTTATCGATATCGGCGCCCTTCTTTCCGATCACGACACCGGGGCGCGCCGAATGGATCGTCACGCGGCACTTTTTATGCGGACGCTCGATCACGATGCGGGCAACGGCCGCCTGCTTGAGTTCCTTGTGCAGGAGTTCGCGGATCTTGACATCCTCGTGCAGCAGCCTGCCGTACTCGCTCTTGCCGGCATACCAACGGGAATCCCAGGTCCGGTTGATACCCAGACGCAGCCCGATTGGATTGATCTTCTGACCCATCGTTTTCTCCCGCGCCTCTTTAAGCGCTCGCCTCGGCCTCGACCTGACGCACCACGATTGTCAGTTGCGAGAACGGTTTATAAATACGGCCCGAACGGCCACGGCCGCGCGGCGCGAAACGCTTCATCACCATGCCGTTGCCGACAAACGCCTCCGAAACGATCAACTCGTCGACGTCGAGGTCGTGGTTGTTCTCCGCATTGGCGATTGCCGATTCCAGACACTTCTTTACGTCGACCGCGATCCGCTTGCGCGAAAACTGCAGGTCCGCGAGCGCCGCGGACGCCTTGCGGCCCCGGATCAATTGCGCAACCAGGTTGAGCTTCTGCGGACTCACCCGAAGCATCCGGGCGATCGCCTTGGCCTCGTTTTCCGGGAGGCTCCGTTCGCGCTTTGGTTTGCTCATGACTTAACCTCAAGCCCTCTTGGCTTTCTTGTCGCCCGAGTGGCCATGGAAGGTACGAGTCGGCGAAAACTCACCGAACTTGTGACCGACCATCTCCTCGTTGACCGACACCGGCACGTGCTTCTGACCGTTGTAGACGCCGAACACCAGACCGACGAATTGCGGCAGAATGGTTGAACGGCGGCTCCAGATCTTGATGACGTCATGACGGCCGCTCGCCCGCGCGGCATCTGCCTTCTTGAGCAGGGAGCCTTCAACAAACGGGCCTTTCCAGACTGAACGAACCATGTCCGGCTTTCCTTACTACTTCTTCCGCTTGTGGCGGCTGATGAGAATGAACTTGTTGGTCGACTTGTTTGAACGGGTCTTCTTGCCCTTGGTCGGCTTGCCCCACGGTGTCACGGGATGACGGCCACCGGAGGTACGGCCTTCGCCGCCGCCATGCGGATGGTCGATTGGGTTCATGACCACGCCGCGGTTATGCGGACGGCGACCCATCCAGCGCGTGCGGCCCGCCTTGCCGATCGAGGTGTTCATATGATCCGGATTCGATACCGCGCCGATGGCGCCGCGGCAGCGGCCGTGCACCAGGCGCTGCTCGCCCGAATTCAGACGCAGGATGACATAGTCCTGATCGCGGCCGACGATCTGAGCATAGGTGCCGGCGGAACGTGCAAGCTGACCACCCTTGCCGATCTTCATCTCGACATTGTGGACGATCGTGCCGACGGGCATGTTGCCGAGCGGCATGACATTGCCCGGCTTGACGTCAACATAATTCCCCGCGACGACGGTGTCGCCGACAGCCAGACGCTGCGGCGCAAGGATATAAGCCTGCTCGCCGTCCTGATACTTGATCAGCGCGATGAACGCAGTGCGGTTCGGATCATACTCAAGCCGCTCGACGACCGCCGGCACGTCTGTCTTGCCGCGCTTGAAATCGACGTTGCGATAGGCCTGCTTGTGGCCGCCGCCGCGGAACCGCACGGTGATGCGCCCGGTGTTGTTGCGGCCGCCCTTGCCGCGCTTGCCCTCGGTCAGCGTCTTGACCGGCTTGCCCTTGTAAAGGGCCGAGCGATCGACCATCACCAACTGGCGCTGGCCCGGCGTCGTGGGATTGTATGTCTTAAGTGCCATAATCTATCGCCTTAAAGCCGTTTCCGCCTCAGAGTCCGGTAGTGACGTCAATGCGGTGGCCCTCTTCGAGGGTTACAACCGCGCGCTTGACATCCGACTGCGAGCCTAAGTTGCCGCGGAAGACCTTTACCTTGCCCTTGCGCACCAGCGTATTCACGCTCTTGACCTTGACGTCGAACAGTTTCTCGACCGCTTCCTTGATCTGCGGCTTGGACGCCTTGCTAGCCACCTTGAACACCACCTTGTTGTACTCGGAGGCCATCGTCGCCTTTTCGGTAATGACCGGAGCGACAATCACGTCGTAATGCTTCGCATCGATTGTCATTTGAAGCGCGCCTCCAACGCATCAACCGCCGCCTTGGTCAACACCAGCTTCTGGCGGCGCAGAATGTCGTAGACGTTGATGCCCTGGATCGGCAGCACGTCGATGTTCGGAATGTTGCGCGCAGCGGTTGCGAACCCGGCATGAACCTGCGCGCCGTCGACGATCAGCGCACTGGTCAGACCGAGGCCGGAAAAGTGACCCATCAGAGCCTTGGTCTTGGCGTCCTTCAATTCGACGCTATCGATGACAATCAAACCGCCGTCCTTGGCCTTCGCCGATAGAGCATGGCGCAGCGCCAGCGCGCGCATCTTCTTGGGCAGATCATGCGCATGACTACGAACGACCGGCCCGAACGCCCGGCCGCCGCCGCGGAACTGGGGCGCGCGGGCTGAACCGTGACGAGCGTTGCCGGTGCCCTTCTGCTTGAACAGCTTCTTGCCGGTACGCCAGATTTCCGCACGCCCCTTGGTCTTGCGGGTACCCGCCTGACGCTTGGCGAGCTGCCAGTTCACGCAGCGCTGAATCAGATCCTTGCGCGGCTCGAGCCCGAAGATGCCGTCCGATAGTTGAACCGAACCCGCAGCCTTGCCTTCGAGGGTGGTAATGTTCAGTTCCATGTTATGCCCCCTCCTTCTCGGCCGGGACATCCGCCGTGACTTTGTCGTCCGCAGCCTGCGCGCCGCCTGCAACCTTGAACTTGCCTGGTTGCGGTGCTTCCTTGGGCAACGGCTTCTTCACCGCGTCGCGCACCGCGATCCAGCCGCCCTTGGAACCCGGAACGGCCCCCTCCACCAGGATCAGGCCGCGCTCGACGTCGGTCTTCACCACGCGCAAATTCAGCGTTGTGATGCGGTCGACGCCCATGTGACCGGGCATCTTCTTGTTCTTGAAGGTCTTGCCTGGATCCTGACGTCCGCCAGTCGAACCGATCGAACGATGCGAGACCGAGACGCCGTGCGTCGCGCGCAGACCACCGAAGTTCCAGCGCTTCATGCCGCCGGCGAACCCCTTACCGACCGAGGTTCCGGTGACATCGACGAACTGGCCGACCACGAAATGGTCCGCCTGAATTTCCGCGCCGACAGGAATCAGCGCATCCTCGGACACACGGAATTCCGCAACCTTGCGCTTCGGCTCGACCTTGGCGACCGCGAACTGTCCGCGCTCCGCCTTCGGCAGGTAGACCGTCTTGCGCACGCCCGAGCCGAGCTGCAACGCAACGTAGCCGTTCTTCTCGCCGGTCCGGTGTCCCAACACCTGACAATTGCTCAGCTTCAGCACGGTTACAGGGATATGCTCGCCGGTCTCTGTGAAGACCCGCGTCATCCCGACCTTTTGTGCGATCACTCCGGAGCGCATCGTCGTGCTTCCTGTTCTTTCTGTCCGCTAACGTGCGAACGTTTCCCAAACTTCGTTTCGACTTCCGCGTGCCCGATCCGAAAATAACGGCGGGCTGCCGAGTCAGAGCTTGATCTCGACGTCGACGCCTGCAGCCAGATCGAGCTTCATCAAGGCATCGACAGTCTGAGGAGTTGGATCGACGATATCGAGAAGGCGCTTGTGCGTCCGCATTTCGAACTGCTCGCGGCTTTTCTTATCGACATGCGGCGAACGGTTGACCGTAAACTTCTCGATTCGCGTCGGCAGCGGGATCGGTCCACGGACCTGCGCGCCGGTGCGTTTCGCGGTATTTACGATCTCGCGGGTCGACGTATCGAGAATCCGATGGTCGAACGCCTTGAGACGGATGCGGATATTCTGGCCGTTCATTGCCGTGTCTCTCTTTGAAAAGCGAATAGTGAGTAGTGAGTAGCGAATAGCGAAATAGAAGATGTTCTATTCGCCACTCGCTATTCGCAATTCTCTTGTTCCTTACTCAATAATGCTGGCGACGACGCCTGCTCCGACGGTACGTCCGCCCTCGCGGATGGCGAAGCGCAGCTTCTCCTCCATCGCGATCGGCACGATCAGGTGCACTTCCATCGCGATGTTGTCGCCCGGCATCACCATCTCGGTGCCGGCCGGAAGATGCACAACACCCGTCACGTCGGTGGTGCGGAAATAAAACTGCGGACGGTAGTTGGTGAAGAACGGCGTGTGGCGACCGCCCTCCTCCTTGGTCAGGATATAGGCTTCGGCCTTGAACTTGGTGTGCGGCTTCACCGAACCCGGCTTGCACAGAACCTGGCCGCGCTCCACGTCCTCGCGCTTGGTGCCGCGCAACAACGCCCCGATGTTGTCGCCCGCCTGCCCCTGGTCCAGAAGCTTGCGGAACATCTCCACGCCCGTCACCGTCGTCTTCTGCGTCTCGCGGATGCCGACAATCTCGATTTCCTCGCCGACCTTGACAACCCCGCGCTCCACCCGGCCCGTCACAACCGTGCCGCGTCCCGAAATCGAGAACACGTCCTCAACCGGCATCAGGAACGGCTGATCGATCGGTCGCTCCGGCTGCGGAATGTAGGCGTCGACATTCTTCATCAGTTCCAGAATCGCGTCATGGCCAAGCTTCTGGTCCGAGTTCTCAAGCGCCGCCAGCGCCGACCCCTTCACGATCGGAATGTCGTCGCCCGGAAATTCGTACTTCGACAGAAGCTCCCGCACTTCCATCTCAACCAGCTCAAGCAGCTCCGGATCGTCAACCATGTCGCACTTGTTCAAAAACACAACCAGCGCCGGAACGCCGACCTGACGCGCCAGAAGAATGTGCTCGCGGGTCTGCGGCATCGGGCCGTCCGCCGCCGAAACAACCAAAATCGCGCCGTCCATCTGCGCCGCACCCGTGATCATGTTCTTCACGTAGTCCGCATGGCCAGGACAGTCGACATGCGCATAGTGACGGTTCGCCGTCTCGTACTCCACATGCGCCGTCGAAATCGTGATGCCCCGCGCCTTCTCTTCCGGAGCCTTGTCAATCTGGTCGTACGCCGTGAACGTCGCCCCGCCCGTCTCCGCCAGAACCTTCGTAATCGCAGCCGTCAATGACGTCTTGCCATGATCAACATGACCAATCGTCCCAATGTTGCAATGCGGCTTGTTACGTTCAAACTTCGCTTTGGCCATTTGACTCTCCGTTCAGTCGTTGACTGTCGCCAGCGACAATCAGGCAAACTTTTTCTGGACTTCTGCCGACACATTCGCCGGCGCTTCAGCGTAATGATCGAACTGCATGGTAAAGGTGGCGCGCCCCTGGCTCATCGAGCGCAGGTTATTCACGTAACCGAACATGTTCATGAGCGGCACCATCGCGTTGATGACGTTGGCGTTGCCGCGCATGTCCTGACCCTGGATCTGGCCGCGCCGCGAGTTGAGATCGCCGATGACCGATCCGGTATAGTCTTCCGGCGTCACCACCTCGACCTTCATGATCGGCTCGAGCAGCACCGACTTGCCCTTCTGCAGCGCTTCGCGGAAACAGGCGCGGGTCGCGATTTCAAACGCCAGCGCCGACGAGTCGACGTCATGGTATTTGCCGTCGATGAGTTGCACCTTGACATCGACCACCGGGAAGCCCGCAACCACGCCGGAGCCGAGCACGCTCTCGATGCCCTTCTCAACGCCGGGAATGTATTCCTTCGGCACCGCGCCGCCGACGATCTTCGACTCGAACTCGTACCCTTTGCCAGGCTCGCTCGGCTCGACAATGATCGTAACAGCCGCGAACTGACCGGTACCGCCGGTCTGCTTCTTGTGGGTGTAGCTGTGCTCGACACGCTTAGTGACCCGCTCGCGGAACGCCACCTGCGGCGCGCCGATGTTGGCATCGACCTTGTAGGTGCGCTTGAGGATATCGACCTTGATGTCGAGATGGAGTTCGCCCATGCCCTTGAGGATGGTTTGGCCGGACTCCTGATCGGTGGAGACACGAAATGACGGATCTTCCGCAGCGAGTTTCGCCAGCGCGACACCGAGCTTTTCCTGGTCAGCCTTGGACTTGGGCTCGATCGCGATCTCGATGACCGGATCAGGGAATTCCATCTTTTCAAGGATCACCGGATGAGCTGAATCGCACAGCGTGTCACCGGTGCGTGCTTCCTTCAGGCCGGCCAGCGCGACGATATCGCCGGCATAGGCTTCCTTGATGTCCTCGCGATTGTTCGCATGCATCAGCAGCATCCGGCCGATGCGCTCCTTTTTCTCCCGCGTCGAATTAACGACGCCGGTGCCGCTCTGAAGAATACCGGAATAGATGCGGCAGAACGTGATGGTACCGACGAACGGGTCGTCCATGATCTTGAACGCCAGCAACGACATCGGTTCCTTGTCATCGGCGTGACGAACGACCTCGTTGCCCTTGTCGTCGGTGCCCTTGATGGCGGGCACGTCGAGCGGTGACGGCAAATAGGCAACCACGGCATCAAGAAGCGGTTGCACACCCTTGTTCTTGAACGCCGTACCGCACAGGACGGGATAGAACGCGCCAGTGATGACGGCCTTACGGATCAACCCCTTCAGAGTAGCTTCATCCGGCTCGGTGCCGTCGAGGTAGGCGGCCATAGCGTCATCATCGAGTTCGACGGCGGCTTCCACCAGCTTCTCGCGATACTCCTTGGCCTTGTCTGCAAGATCTGCGGGGATCTCGGCGATGTCGTACATCGCACCAAGCGCTTCGTTGTTCCAGACCAGCGCCTTCATGCGGACGAGGTCGATCATTCCCTTGAAGTTGTTCTCCGAGCCGATCGGAAGCTGCAACGCCACCGGGCGCGCGCCGAGCCGATCAACGATGTCGGCCAGACACTTGTAGAAGTCAGCGCCGGTCTTATCCATCTTGTTGCAGAAGACGATGCGCGGCACCTTGTACTTGTCGCCCTGACGCCAGACCGTTTCGGTCTGCGGCTCAACGCCCTGGTTGCTATCGAGCACGCACACTGCGCCGTCGAGCACTCGCAAGGAGCGCTCCACCTCGATGGTAAAGTCGACGTGGCCGGGGGTATCGATGATGTTCAGACGCTTGCCGTCCCAGAATGCGGTGGTGGCGGCCGACGTAATTGTAATGCCGCGCTCCTGCTCCTGGGCCATCCAGTCCATCGTCGCGGCACCTTCGTGCACTTCGCCGATCTTGTGGCTCTTGCCGGTGTAATAAAGGATACGCTCGGTCGTGGTGGTCTTGCCGGCGTCGATATGCGCCATGATACCGAAATTGCGGTAATCCTCGATGGCATGTTGGCGGGGCATGGAGCTATCCTTAAATTCCTGTGGTGTCGCCGTTACCAGCGATAGTGCGAGAACGCACGGTTGGCTTCCGCCATCTTGTGCACGTCTTCCCGCTTCTTGACCGCGCTGCCCCGATTGTTCGACGCATCGAGCAACTCAGCCGAGAGCCGCTCGGTCATCGTCTTTTCATTGCGCCCCCGCGCAGCCGCGATCAGCCAGCGAATGCCGAGCGCCTGACGGCGGGTCGAGCGAACTTCCACCGGCACCTGATAGGTGGCGCCGCCGACGCGACGCGACCGCACTTCGATGGTCGGCATGACGTTTTCGAGCGCCTGCTCGAACACGGTCAGCGGACCCTGCTTGGTCTTGGCCTCGATCAGGTCGAGCGCGCCGTAGACAATACCCTCGGCGACAGACTTTTTCCCGGCATACATGACCGAGTTCATGAACTTCGTAATGACCACGTTTCCGAACTTCGGGTCGGGGAGCACTTCACGCTTTTCGGCAGAATGGCGACGCGACATCGTTTCTGTTCCCGCTTATTTCGGACGCTTCGCGCCGTACTTCGAACGACGCTGCTTGCGGTTCTTGACACCCTGGGTGTCGAGGACGCCGCGGAGGATATGATAGCGCACGCCCGGCAAGTCCTTCACGCGGCCACCACGGATCATGACCACGGAATGTTCCTGAAGGTTGTGCCCCTCACCTGGGATATAACCAATGACCTCGAAGCCATTGGTCAGGCGTACCTTAGCGACCTTGCGCAGCGCCGAATTGGGCTTCTTCGGAGTCGTGGTGTAAACACGCGTGCACACGCCGCGCTTTTGCGGCGATTGTTGCAACGCAGGCACCTTCTTGCGCGACTTCTGTATGACGCGCGGACTTGCGATCAGCTGGTTGATCGTCGGCATCGTTCGCCTTCACCCTTATATTTACGCGAAGCCCCGATCGGCTTCGCACTTCGTCCGGAGCTACCGCTCACCCGCTCGCGATGCATGAATGGTTTCACGCAAAACGAAATCGCGCCAACCGTTCACTGCTGAACGGGAAGCGCTTCGACGCCACAGAGGACCGCGACCAACGCCAACCGGAACGAACCGGCCAGCCTTCACCGAGGTCATGCATCCGAAATCAATCTCGAGAGATCTTGCTCAAGAGAATGACCATCGTCCTGGCATTGCCTAGCTATTTCGGCAGCGTCTGAGCAGCATTCGTCGAGGTTGGTGCCCGTCTCTATCAATCAAACCAGATAGAAAGGGTGGTCCGTTCCGACGTTAGTGGAGCTCACCGCCTGCCGTTAAGTGCGCGGGTTTTATCCACGGCGAGTCATCAAGTCAAGGCTGAAACGCCATAACAGAAGCACTTCTGACCGTTTCGCACTACCTTCCGCCTCACCCGGTTTTGGCAGGGCCGTCGGCACGCCGGTGGCCGGATATCGTTCGTAACAATGGCTTTTTCGGCGCGACAGGCGCCGCACCATCGGACGCTCCAGCTCGCCAGATAGGGACACCACCGAATCCAGCTCCTGCCCGATTTTTCGTCGACCAGTATCCCAATAGCGCGTCGAATCAAACGCCTTCCCGCCCCTGTGAATCTTCTGTCGATTTTGACGGGGCCGCCACGAAACGGAACCAAGCAAATTGAGCTAGGATCCGCAGGCTCGCAGACCGAACTGGTCCTGACAGATGACCTGCGACGGCTGGATTCGCGATCGCATGATGTCTGCCGGCGGGTGAAGTCGAATGAGTCGTCGCTATGGGATGACCGCGCGCCACGCGCAGAAAATAAGCTGAGCAACAGGCGCCGCTTCTCAAGTGCGTCAGCGACCGCAGACTACCCGATCGAGGCAAGCGAACGCACCGCTCACCGCTTCAAAATGATTAACGCGTCTGGAAATGACGAACCCAAGCTGCTGAGGCTGTAGCGAACGAAGCGCCGGAAACCAGGAACGCCTGAATGGAGCTTGAGATGCGGTTTTTTTAACCGCTGCTGCCTGCAGCGGGGCCAACACAGCGGCGGCCTCCGCGGCAGAAAGCGACGATGACATGTGAACCGCAATAGCGGCTCACATCATCTATTTGACTTTGACCTAGTGGCCGTGACCGTGGCCGTTCTTCGCTTCGCGATGAGCCAGCTCGCTCAGCAGCTTCTGTGCCAGAAGATCCTGTCCTACCTGATCGACGGGAAACGTGGTGGCGTTACCAAGATGGCCAATGGTGGCGCTTTTGGCACCCAGATCTCCCGAACCGGCATGGATCACCTTGCCATCCGAAGTGTATGAACCGTCGATCTGCTTACCCAGAGATTCATCGTAAAAAGAGATGTGTCGCGGCATCGGTGCACTCCTCCATTATTGGATTTCTTTGTGTACTGATGGAAACAGCGACCGTATAGCCAACTAGTTTACATAGTCGGCATTTTATTTGGTGAAAGAACCAGGCAGTAGCCTGTCGTACTCGCGCCGGACCGCGCGATAGCATTCGCAGGATGTGCGCTCCAACAATCTACGGTCCAGTATGGTGATGATGCCGCGGCTATATGTGAGAACCTGCAATTGCTGAAACTTTCTTAGCTCTGCATTAACGGCCACGCGGCTGACCACGAGCATTTCGGCCAGGAACTGTTGCGTAAGTCGAAGCTCGTCACCATCGACGCGATCGTGAGACTTCAACAGCCATCGTGCGCAGCGCTGAAGAAGCGTATGACTGGCGTTGCACGCAACGGACTGCATCACCTGTGCAAGGAACGCTCGTGAGTAGGCGTTAAGCTTGCGCCGAAATACTGGCAGACGCGCTTGCAGCTCCTGAAATTCCCGAAACGAAATCCGGATGCTGTCGCCGGAAACCTGGACGACGGCGCGATGCATGGATTGATCATCGCCCATGATGGCTCCGACGTTGATCATCCCCTCCCGTCCCGTGGTCGACGTCTCGGCTGTCTTGTCGGTCTTGAGCGGAGCGAGGTTGGAGATGATCGCAGTTTCGGGAAAGTACACATAATCGAATGGGCCGCGTGGTTCGTACAGCACGCAACCAAGCGGAAGTTGGACAAACTCACACAGCTTCTGAATTTCGATCCATTCCGTGTCCGGTATGCTCGCCAGAAGGCTGTTCTTTGGTCCGTGCACCATTGTCTCACGATCACCGGTTCTTGCGGCAGATCAAACCAGCGGCCGCAGTTTGGTTCTTTGCGCAACCAAAGGCAAGCCATGCCGGATTGCCGACCTCGAAATACGGCATCGCTCCTCGGCTGCACTTTCGAAGTAAGCCGAAGGCGATACGTCACTTATTTAGTCGCTTTCGGGTTGGCCGGCGTCGACCAACTCCGAACTCCGTCGCGAAGCCGACGGAGTTGCCCGTAGCCCCGTTGGCGAATGGCTTCCAGCAAAAAAGTCGGCGATCGACCCGGCCCAACATCGACCAGCAGATCGACCATCTTTCGGCGGCCCGCCCAGAGCTGAGCCATAAAGCTCCGTTCGTAGGAACAGGAATCGATCGCTTCGATCCCCGCGGAGGAGACCAGGTCGTCCGTGATCTTGTCGATCAGCAACACGCCGGGTGAGTATTTCGCGTAGTCATGACTGAAGGCCGTTTTCCAAGTATAGGCCGTGGCGCCGCAATACATCAGCACCTGCGCGGCGATAGCCTGCCCATCAACACGAAGCAAAGCAACCGAAGCATTGCCCCGCTCGGCAAGCGCGGCGATCATCCGCCTGGCGAAGGCCGCATCCGCGGACTTGCATAACAAAGCCGTGCCGCGCGCTCCTTTCCAGCTTGCGGCTTCCAGCTTCAGAAACGTCTCGAACGCCTCTCTCGTATCCGCAGCGCGGAGATTGACGATATCGACACTGCCTGCGGCAGAAAGGCGGTTCCAATCCTGCCGCAGCTTCTTCCGGGTCGAGCCTGACCGTTTCACGCCAATATCAGGAGTCGCGTAAGGCCGCGCATTCTCAGACAATCTGAGGTAGGCACAGCCCTGCTCCGTCAACGCATCAACAAGCGTTTCGAAGCTCCGGGCCTCGGCATCGAGCGATTTCAGAATGATCACCTTGGGCAGTGAGCGACTGTCACGGATCGCCGATAAAAAGCTTGGAATGACATCTCGGACGAAAGCAGGATCCACGACCGGACTGGAAAGAAAAGCGTAGTTGTAGGGCAATGCTTCAAGCACCGCGGGCCACAGCCGCGAAATTCTGCGAACCTGAAAGGCCCATACGCCAACCAGCTTCTTGAGTCCGGTACTGTCGTCCCACGCCAACAGAACATGGATGCTCGCAAACCCGCTCTCGTTTGCGGCCGTCAGGGCAGCCGGATTCATGAACACATTGGATGACGCCCGCCGAACGAGATCGTCCCAGGGCGCCGCAAGGTCCAGTGTTGGTGAACAAATGTTTACTGAAATCATCAGACGCCTCGGATCATCCTCGGCGACCCGCCCGGCCCGCGATACTGGTCCTCCCCCGTTGCTTTTCAGTTAAATTGTATCGAGACGGTCGCCCTTCGATCCTTTGGCGCTTTCAAGATCTTATTTGCCTTTGCGGCGCAATAATAACCCTTCCGGAACGAGGACCAATCCATGCGCTATACGGATGTTGCGATCGTTGGCGGCGGACTGGCCGGCTCGACCACCGCCGCGATGCTGGGCCGTGCAGGCATCCCTGCGATCATGATTGATCCACATGTGACGTATCCGCCCGACCTGCGCTGCGAAAAGCTCGGCGGCACTCAACTTCCACGACTACGCAAGACAGGGCTTGAGGAAGAAATACTGCGGGCGACGACCATTGATGGCGAGATCTGGGAAGCGCGGTTCGGTTTTGTGGTGGCGAAAAAGCCAAGCGACCAGCACGGCGTGATGTACGACACTCTCGTCAATGCCATGCGTGCACAAATCTCGCCCAACGTCGAGATCCTAAACACGAAAGTCGTCGAGGTCGCCACGAGCGACGAACGCCAGCGCCTGGTGCTGGCCGATGGAGAAATAATTTCCGCGCGCCTGATCGTGCTTGCGAACGGTCTTAGTGTCAGCCTGCGTCATCTGCTCGGCCTCAGGCGCCGCGTCATCAGCGAATGTCATTCCGTGACGCTCGGCTTCAACGTCGTGCCGGTCGATCGATCGGCGTTTCCCTTCCCGGCCCTGACATATTGGCCGAAACGCTCTGGCGCGCGGATGGCCTATCTCTCCATGTTTCCTATCGGCAATGCCATGCGGGCCAACATGATGGTCTATCGGCCAATCGACGACATCTGGTTTCGCGAATTCCGCAACAACCCCGAGGCGACGATGCGCGCGGTCATGCCCGGCCTCGACCGTATGACCGGAGGTTTCACAGTTAGCGGACCGATCAAGATCAGACCGGCAGATTTGTATGTTACGGAAAATCATCGGCAGGCCGGGGTCGCTCTCGTCGGCGACGCTTTCGCGACCTCGTGCCCGGCCGCAGGCACCGGTACCGACAAGGTGTTTACCGACGTCGAACGACTCTGCAATGTCCACATCCCGCACTGGCTCTCGACCGAAGGCATGGATCGCGCCAAGATCGAGACCTTCTACGACGATCCCGTCAAGATGGAGTGTGATGCATGGTCGGCGGCGAAAGCCTGGCATCTTCGTTCGCTATCTATCGACAATGGCCCGACCTGGCGCGCACGCCGATGGGCGCGCTTCATTGGGCGTCTGGCTCTGGGCCTGACCAGACCGATGAACAGATCCAACATGCGGCCATCCCCATCACCGCCGCGCCCGGAATCGCATGAAGGGGGATTGGCGTAGGGGCCTTAGACCGGGCTATAGCGTTTTCGAGCGAACTGGAATCCGGTTCGCGTGAAGAAGACGCCCCAAATCAGAAGATAGAGTGTTTCATCGTTTCCATGAAGCGGTGACAGACTCTGGTCATCTCCTTGAGAGCGGGACGTCGAAATTTCAGCGAATGAACCTGACGCCAAGCGTCCCCTGGCGTCGCCACACCACCTTGCACGAGTGCCCTTCTCTAGCGTCGCGGGAGAAAGCCAACCGGAAAACGCTTGGTACAGCGCCAGCGTCATCGACAGTAATCTTGGCGCCCGCAGCCGAGAGATCGAGCACGACGCACGGCCTTGCGGCAAAACCGCCGTCCAGAGTGATCCAGGCCGATTGCCGGACCGACTTGCGGGCTACCCGTTTTCTTGCGGCGATCATCATCCTGCACTCCAGCGCACCATCTGCGCGCAGTATATCATTTCGCCTCGGCGGAGAGATAAATGCCTCGCGGAAAGACCGATTAGCTAAACTTGAAATTAATTTTTCCTCACGCTGACCGCATAAACTGTTTCCATTTCGGAAAGCAGCGAGATTGCGCGAACGGTTGCCTGATGCGGCACAACGAAAAAAAGGCCGGCTTGCGCCGGCCCTTTTCATCTGAGATCAGCCGATACCTACTCTGCCGGCGGTAGTGCCAGCGGTTCGGCCTCCGGCGCGGACGGCACGATCGTCGCCTGTTTTTCGCGCTCGTCGAGAATCAGCTTGTCGCGCTTGACCGCAACTTCGCGGATCTTGGCCATCGACGCGCCGGTACCTGCCGGAATGAGTCGACCCACGATGACGTTTTCCTTCAAGCCCTCGAGCGGGTCCACCTTGCCGTTGACGGCAGCCTCGGTGAGCACGCGCGTGGTTTCCTGGAATGACGCCGCCGAGAAGAACGAACGTGTTTGCAGGCTGGCCTTGGTGATGCCGAGCAGAACCGGCGTTCCCGTGGCGATCTTCTTACCCTCTTCCTTGGCCTTGAGGTTGAGCCGGTCGAACTCGATCTTGTCGATTTGCTCGCCCGAGATCATGTCGGTCTCGCCCTGATCGGTAATCTCGACCTTTTGAAGCATCTGACGGACAATCACCTCGATGTGCTTGTCGTTGATGAGCACGCCTTGCAAGCGGTAGACTTCCTGGATTTCGTTGACCAGATAGGCAGCGAGTTCCTCGATGCCCTTGATCGCCAGAATGTCGTGCGGCGCGGGATTGCCATCGACGATAAAATCGCCCTTTTCGACGATGTCACCATCCTGCAGATGGATGTGCTTGCCTTTCGGAATAAGGTACTCGCGGGTCTCCTCGTCCTTGTCGACCGGCTCTATCGAGATGCGGCGCTTGTTCTTGTAATCGCGGCCGAACCGGATGGTGCCGGCGATTTCCGCGATGATTGCCGCATCCTTCGGCCTGCGAGCCTCGAACAGTTCGGCCACTCGCGGCAGACCGCCGGTGATGTCGCGGGTCTTGGCGCTCTCGGTCGAGATACGCGCCAGGATATCGCCGGGTTTCACCTTGGCGCCAACATCGACCGACAGAATGGCGTCGACCGACAACATGTAACGGGCATCGCCGCCACGGGGCAGCTTCAGCACCTTGCCGTCCTTGCCCTTGATCACGATAGCCGGGCGAAGATCCGCGCCGCCGCGTGTGCCGCGCCAGTCGATGACGATGCGCTTGGCAATACCAGTGGATTCGTCGAGCGTTTCGGAGATCGACTGACCTTCGACCAAATCCTCGAATCCGATAGTACCTTCAAGCTCTGTCAAAATCGGCCGGGTGTAGGGATCCCACTCGGCGATACGCTGGCCGCGCTTGACCATGTCACCTTCGTCAACGTGCATGCGCGCGCCGTATTGGATGCGGTGAGTTGCGCGTTCAGTGCCGTCCGCATCGACAACGGCGACAACCATGTTACGCACCATCGCAACCAGATTACCTTCGCCGTTTCTTGCGATCGCCCTGTTCCTGAACGTGATCTTGCCGTCGAAGTTCGACTCGATCACCGACTGCTCGTTGATCTGCGCAGCGCCACCGATATGGAACGTGCGCATCGTGAGCTGCGTGCCAGGCTCGCCAATCGACTGCGCCGCGATGACGCCGACAGCCTCGCCGTGATTGACGGGCGTGCCGCGAGCCAGATCACGACCGTAGCACTTCCCGCAAATGCCGTTGACCAGTTCGCAAGTCAGGGCCGAGCGGATCTTGACTTCCTGGATACCGGCCCGGGAGATCTGATCGACATGGCTTTCTTCCATCAAGGTGTTACGCTTGACTACCACCTTGTTGTTCGCGGCATCACGGATGTCATCGCAGGCCGTGCGGCCCAGGATGCGAGATCCGAGTGACGCCACCACCGTGCCGGCATCGACGATAGCGCGCATCTTGATGCCGAGCTTGGTGCCGCAGTCGTCCTGGGTGATGATGCAGTCCTGCGCGACGTCGACCAGACGGCGGGTCAAATAGCCCGAGTTTGCGGTCTTCAACGCGGTGTCTGCGAGACCCTTGCGGGCGCCATGGGTCGAGTTGAAGTATTCGAGAACCGACAACCCCTCCTTAAAGTTGGAGATGATCGGCGTCTCGATGATCTCGCCCGACGGCTTCGCCATCAGGCCGCGCATACCGGCGAGCTGACGCATCTGGGCGGGCGAACCTCGCGCGCCGGAATGCGCCATCATGTAGATCGAGTTGATCTGGGCCTCGACGCCCTTGGCATCCTTCTTGGTCGAAGAAATTTCCTTCATCATCTCCTTGGCGATTTCCTCCGTCGCCTTGGACCATGCGTCAACGACCTTGTTATACTTCTCACCATGCGTGATCAGACCGTCGTTGTACTGCTGCTCGAAATCCTTCGCCAGCGTACGCGTGGTGTCGACGATCTTCCACTTCCCATGCGGGACCACCATGTCGTCCTTACCGAAGGAGATGCCGGCCTTGAACGCATTGTAGAAGCCGAGCGCCATGATCCGGTCGCAGAAGATCACCGTCTCCTTCTGACCACAGTGGCGATAGACTTGATCGATCACGCCGGAGATTTCGCGCTTGGTCATCAGCTTGTTGATGACGTCGAACGAGATCTTCTGCGACTTCGGCAGCACCTGACCGAGCATGACGCGGCCGGCAGTGGTTTCGATCAGACGCTTTACGGACTCGCCATCCTCGCCGATCACATCCCAGCGATACTTGATCTTGGTGTGAAGATGGATGACGCGGGAATGCAGCGCGTGCTCCAGCTCAGCCATATCGCCGAACACCTTGCCCTCACCGGGCAAGCCCTCACGCATGATCGAAAGATAGTAAAGACCGAGCACGATGTCCTGGCTGGGAACGATGATCGGCTGACCGTTCGCCGGGTGCAGGATGTTGTTGGTCGACATCATCAGCACGCGCGCTTCGAGTTGCGCCTCGAGCGAAAGCGGAACGTGGACGGCCATCTGGTCGCCATCGAAGTCGGCGTTGAAGGCGGCGCAAACCAGCGGATGAAGCTGAATGGCCTTGCCCTCGATCAGAACCGGCTCGAACGCCTGGATGCCGAGACGATGCAAGGTCGGCGCGCGATTCAGCAGCACGGGGTGCTCGCGAATAACCTCATCGAGAATATCCCAGACCTCGGGACGTTCCTTTTCAACGAGCTTCTTTGCCTGCTTCACCGTGGTGGACAGACCCTTGGCATCAAGCCGCGAATAGATGAACGGCTTGAACAGTTCCAGCGCCATCTTCTTCGGCAAGCCGCACTGGTGCAGCTTCAGTTCGGGACCGACGACAATGACGGAGCGGCCGGAATAATCGACACGCTTGCCGAGCAGATTCTGGCGGAAGCGCCCCTGCTTGCCTTTCAGCATGTCGGCGAGCGACTTCAGCGGCCGCTTGTTTGCGCCAGTGATGACGCGGCCGCGACGGCCGTTATCAAACAGCGCATCAACCGCTTCCTGAAGCATTCGCTTCTCGTTACGGATGATGATGTCAGGCGCACGCAGTTCCATCAGCCGCTTCAGACGGTTGTTGCGGTTGATGACGCGGCGATACAGATCGTTGAGGTCGGACGTGGCGAAGCGGCCGCCGTCGAGCGGCACCAGTGGACGCAAGTCCGGTGGAATCACCGGCACCACAGTGAGAATCATCCACTCCGGCTTGTTGCCGGAGAAGCGGAAGGCTTCGACGATCTTCAGGCGCTTGGCGAGTTTCTTGTGCTTGATATCTGACTCAGTCGCCTGCATCTCCGCGCGCAGTTCCGCCTCAAGCCTCTCGAGTTCAAGGCCCTTCAGCAGTTCGCGTATCGCTTCGGCGCCAATCATGGCGGTGAAGCTGTCCTGGCCGTATTCGTCCTGCGCGCGAAGGTATTCCTCTTCCGACAGCAACTGACGGTCCTTGAGCGCAGTAAGACCAGGCTCCAGAACGACATAGTATTCGAAGTAGAGAATGCGCTCGAGGTCCTTCAGCGTCATGTCGAGCAGAAGGCCGATGCGAGAGGGCAACGACTTCAAAAACCAAATGTGGGCAACGGGTGCAGCCAGCTCGATATGACCCATGCGCTCGCGGCGCACGCGCGATAGCGTCACTTCGACCGAGCACTTCTCGCAGATGATGCCCTTGTATTTCATCCGCTTGTACTTACCGCACAGGCACTCGTAGTCCTTGATCGGACCGAAGATGCGCGCGCAGAACAGGCCGTCACGCTCCGGTTTGAACGTGCGGTAGTTGATCGTTTCCGGCTTTTTGATCTCGCCGTAGGACCACGACAAAATTTTCTCCGGCGACGCGATCGAAATCCGGATCTGGTCGAAGACCTGGGCCGGAGTCGTCGGATTGAATAAATTCATTATTTCTTGGTTCATGGTCTTCTCCTCGACGGCCGCGTTCCGGATGCTGCGCGAGCCGGGATCCGGTGCGCTGCCGATCCGGAACCTCCACGGTCCGCGGAATTCGTTGCGGTCCCGGTTTTGCGGCGCCTCGCTATGCGATGCGCCGCGCCGGGAACAGGCGTTCTCAAACTGCTACTCGGCCGCTTCGGACATGCCGCCGACTTTGGAGTTGTGCAGATCGACATTCAGACCCAGTGAGCGCATTTCCTTGACCAGCACGTTGAACGATTCCGGAATGCCTGCCTCGAAGGTATCGTCGCCTCGCACGATGGCCTCATAGACCTTGGTGCGGCCCGCGACGTCGTCCGACTTCACCGTCAGCATTTCCTGGAGCGTGTACGCCGCGCCGTAAGCCTCGAGGGCCCACACCTCCATTTCGCCGAAACGCTGGCCGCCGAACTGCGCCTTGCCGCCCAGCGGCTGCTGGGTGACGAGCGAGTAAGGTCCGATCGAGCGCGCGTGGATCTTGTCATCAACAAGGTGGTGCAACTTGAGCATGTAGATGTAGCCCACCGTTACCTTGCGATCGAACGAGTCACCGGTGCGCCCGTCATAGACGGTCGATTGGCCTGACCTGTCCATGCCAGCGAGCTCGAGCATCTGCTCGATATCGGTTTCCTTGGCGCCGTCGAACACCGGCGTTGCGATCGGAACGCCGCGGCTCAGATTGCGGCCGAGCTCGACGAGTTCATGATCGTTGAGCGATTTGATGGTCTCGTTGTCGCCATAGACCTTCTTGAGCGTCTCCTTCAGCGGCTTGGTTTCCTGCTTCGCGCTCGCGAGATAGGCATCGACGGCCTGTCCGATCCGCCTGCCAAGGCCGGCACATGCCCAGCCGAGGTGGGTTTCGAGAATCTGACCGACGTTCATGCGCGAGGGCACGCCGAGTGGGTTAAGCACGATGTCGGCGTGGGTGCCGTCCTCGAGGAACGGCATGTCCTCGATCGGAACGATCTTCGAGACCACACCCTTGTTGCCATGACGACCAGCCATCTTGTCGCCAGGCTGAATCTTGCGCTTCACGGCGACGAAGACCTTGACCATCTTCATCACGCCGGGCGGCAACTCGTCACCACGCTGCAGCTTTTCGACCTTGTCGAGGAAGCGCTGCTCGAGGCCCTTTTTCGACTCGTCGTACTGCTTCCGCATGGCCTCGATCTCGGCCATCAGCTTGTCGTTTGGCGATGCGAACAGCCACCACTGCGACTTCGGATATTCCTCAAGCACCGACTTGGTGATCTTGGTATCCTTCTTGAAGCCCTTCGGGCCCGCAATGCCCTGACGGTTTTCAAGCAGATCAGCGAGGCGGCCGTAGACGTTACGGTCGAGAATCGCCTGCTCGTCGTCGCGGTCCTTGGCAAGACGTTCGATTTCTTCCCGCTCGATTGCCAGCGCACGCTCATCCTTGTCGACACCGTGGCGGTTAAAGACGCGGACCTCGACAATCGTGCCCTGCACGCCCGGAGGCACGCGCAAGCTGGTATCGCGAACGTCGGAAGCCTTCTCGCCGAAGATCGCGCGCAACAGCTTTTCTTCCGGGGTCATCGGGCTTTCGCCCTTCGGCGTGATCTTGCCGACCAGGATGTCGCCCGCGCGGACCTCGGCACCGATGTAGACGATGCCGGCTTCATCGAGGTTCTTCAGCGCCTCTTCCGAAACGTTCGGAATGTCGCGGGTGATTTCCTCGGGACCCAGCTTGGTGTCGCGGGCCATCACTTCGAATTCCTCGATATGGATCGAGGTGAAGACGTCTTCCTTGACGATCCGCTCCGAGAGCAGGATCGAGTCTTCGAAGTTGTAGCCATTCCACGGCATGAACGCGACCAGCACGTTGCGGCCGAGCGCGAGTTCGCCAAGATCGGTGGACGGGCCGTCCGCGATGATGTCGCCCTTTTTGACGATATCGCCGACCTTCACCAATGGACGCTGATTGATGCAGGTCGATTGGTTCGAACGCTGGTACTTCATGAGACGATAGATATCGACACCCGACTTGGTCGGGTCGAGATCTTCCGTCGCGCGGATAACAACGCGGGTGGCGTCGATCTGATCGATCACGCCCGAGCGGCGCGCGGCGATCGCGGCGCCCGAGTCGCGGGCGACCACGCCTTCCATGCCGGTACCGACGAACGGCGCCTCGGCGCGCACCAGCGGCACCGCCTGACGCTGCATGTTCGAGCCCATCAGCGCGCGGTTGGCGTCGTCGTTCTCAAGGAACGGAATGAGCGCCGCGGCGACCGAGACGAGCTGCTTCGGCGACACGTCCATGAAGTCGACCTTGTCCGGCGTCACCGGCAGCACCTCGCCGGCATGACGGCAGACCACGAGGTCTTCAGTGAAACGGCCGCGGTTGTCGAGCGGCAGGTTAGCCTGCGCGACGTGATAGCGGCCCTCCTCCATCGCCGAGAGATAGACCACCTCGTCGGTGACGCGGCCATCCTTCACCTTGCGATACGGTGTCTCGACGAAACCGTATTTGTTGACGCGCGCGAACGTCGCGAGCGAGTTAATAAGGCCGATGTTCGGACCTTCCGGCGTTTCGATCGGGCAGATGCGGCCGTAGTGCGTCGGATGCACGTCGCGCACCTCGAAGCCTGCGCGTTCGCGCGTCAGACCACCCGGCCCGAGCGCCGACAGGCGGCGCTTGTGGGTGATCTCCGAGAGCGGGTTGGTCTGATCCATGAACTGCGAGAGTTGCGACGATCCGAAGAACTCGCGCACCGCAGCAGCCGCGGGTTTCGCGTTGATCAGATCCTGCGGCATCACGGTGTCGATGTCGACGGAGGACATCCGCTCCTTGATGGCTCGCTCCATGCGCAACAGGCCGACGCGATACTGGTTTTCCATCAGTTCGCCGACCGAGCGCACGCGACGGTTGCCAAGGTGGTCGATATCGTCGATCTCACCCCTGCCGTCGCGCAGGTCGACTAGCGTCTTGATAACCGCAAGGATGTCTTCCTTGCGCAGCGTGCGATACGTGTCCGGCGCATCAAGATCGAGGCGCATGTTCATCTTGACGCGGCCCACGGCGGACAGATCGTAGCGCTCGGCGTCGAAGAACAGCGACTGGAACATGTTCTGCGCCGACTCCAGCGTCGGCGGCTCGCCCGGACGCATCACCCGGTAGATGTCGAACAGCGCGTCCTCCCGCGTCATGTTCTTGTCAGCGTTGAGCGTGTTGCGGATGTAAGGACCGACGTTGACATGATCGATGTCGAGCAGCGGCAATTCCTTGTAGCCGTGCTCGTTCAGCCCCTTCAGCGACTTCTCGGTGATTTCCTCGCCGGCTTCGGCGTAGATCTCACCGGTTTTGGGATTGACGAGATCCTCGGCGAGATACATGCCGACCAAATCGTCGTCGCTCATGCGCAGTGCCTTCAGCCCCTTCTCCTGGAGCTGGCGCGCGGCGCGAACCGTAAATTTCTTACCGGCCTCGAGCACGACCTTGCCGGTATCAGCGTCGATCAGGTCGTTCAGCGTCGAATAACCGCGGAAGCGAACCGGATCATAGGGCACGCGCCAGCCGTCTGAATTGCCGCCGGATTTCGCGCGCTTGTAAATGATCTTCTTGTAGAACGTGCTGAGGATTTCCTCGCCATCGAGGCCGAGGGCGAACATCAGCGACGTCACCGGAATTTTGCGGCGACGGTCGATGCGCGCGAACACGATGTCCTTGGCATCGAACTCGATGTCAAGCCACGAGCCGCGATAGGGAATGACGCGCGCTGCGAACAGCAACTTGCCTGACGAATGAGTCTTGCCCTTGTCGTGATCGAAGAACACGCCGGGCGACCGATGCATCTGCGAGACGATGACGCGCTCGGTGCCGTTGACGACGAAGGTGCCGTTCATCGTCATGAGCGGAATGTCGCCCATGTAGACGTCCTGCTCCTTGATGTCCTTCACGGACTTCGCGGCGGTTTCCTCGTCGATATCGAATACGATGAGGCGGAGCGTCACCTTCAGCGGCGCGGCATAGGTCATGCCGCGCTGGCGGCACTCGTCGACGTCATACTTCGGCGCCTCGAATTCGTAGCGCACGAATTCGAGCTGCGAGGTGCCCGAAAAGTCGTTAATCGGAAACACTGATTTGAAAACCGCCTGCAAGCCCTCGTCGAGCCGGCCACCCTCCGGTTCGGCGACCATCAGGAACTGGTCGTAGGACGCCTTCTGAACCTCGATCAGGTTTGGCATCTCGGCGACTTCCCGGATATGCCCGAAGAACTTGCGAACCCGCTTGCGACCGGTGAACGTCTGCTGCACCATCGTGGCCTCTCATGTCGTCGCCCGTGAGGGGCGAACCTTCCGAAGCGCGATTGACATCGCCTCCAGGGTGAATCTCGGAACGCTCTCAAGAGCGGCACGCATGTGTCAGGATTCAAATCCTGAACTGGAACGCCAGGCTCGCAGAACGCAAAACGACGCGCGAGGTGCAGGGGTGCACCCGCCCGTCAAAATCATATCCAAACGGACCGAAAAAGCCCGAAAATCGCTGCTCTCCCAACAGCTTATGAGAGAACGCCGCCGTTCCCGCCATACGCTGCGCTTTCGTGCTGCCGTCCCGATATGGGATGGCAATCGTGGAGATTCGAGGGACGCTCCCCTGAATCTCCACACTTTTCTGTGTACAACCAGCCAGAGCAAAGCTTGGCAGTTGCGCCCGGATGGAGCACGATTCCGATCGCCGCCCATCCGGGAAATCTCGTTACAACTTACCGCCTCCGTTGTGGCGAGGCCGTCCCGGCCATCCACGCCTTTGGCGAAGCGATCCCCGGATCTCGTTGACGCTCGCCAAACTGACGAAGAAAACCGGATCTCGCTCAAAGAACTGCGGTTACTTAAGCTCAACCTTGGCGCCGGCCTTCTCAAGCTGCGCCTTGATTTTCTCGGCTTCGTCCTTGGCAACGCCGTCCTTGACGGGTTTCGGCGCACCTTCGACGAGGTCCTTGGCTTCCTTGAGGCCGAGGCCCGTGATGGCGCGAACTTCCTTGATGACCTCGATCTTCTTGTCACCGGCGGACGCGAGCACGACCGAGAACTCGGTCTTCTCTTCAACCGCAGCGGCACCGCCGCCAGCACCCGGCGCCGCCGCAACCGCAACCGCGGCAGCCGCCGACACGCCCCACTTTTCTTCAAGCAGCTTCGCCAGTTCGGCAGCCTCGAGCACGGTCAGCGCCGAGAGGTCATCAACAATCTTCTGCAGATCAGCCATCGATGTGTTCCTTTAACGTATTCGGTTCGAACCAGATTCAACTTGCGAAGGGCCTCACGCCGCTTCGCTCTTTGAGGCATAGGCCTGAACGACGCGCGCGAGCTTGGCCGCGGGCGCAGTCGAGAGCTGAGCGATCTTGGTCGCCGGCGCCACCAGGAGGCCGACCAGCTTGCCGCGCAGTTCATCGAGGGACGGCAGCGAGGCCAAGGCCTTGACGCTGTCGACGTTCAGAACGGTTTTACCCATCGAACCGCCGAGAATGACGAAGTTTTCATTCGTCTTAGCGAATTCGACGGCAATCTTCGGCGCCGCCACCGGATCGTTGGAAGTCGCGATCACGGTCGGCCCCTTCAACAGGGAGCCGATGGCAACGACGTCTGTGCCTTCAAGAGCAATTTTGGCGAGACGGTTCTTCGAGACCTTCACCGACGCACCCGCCTGCTTCATCTGCGTACGCAGCTTCTGCATCTGGGCCACGGTAAGGCCGGAATAATGAGCGACGACCGCAACGCCCGTGGTCTTGAAGACCTCGTTCAGCGCCTCGACCGCCTCTTTTTTTGCCGCTCGTTCCACAGCAAGCTCTTTCCGTTTGGCGACCTTTGTCTCAAGGCTGAGGCCGCCGGGTTATACCCATCGTCCCGCCCAAAACCTGATCCCAAAGCACTTGTCCCACAAGACACCTGCCTCAAGACACACGCCGGGCGCGACGACAATTCAGTAGCCTGCCCTCCCGAGCCTGACGGCCTGGCGGCCGGATGGCACGGGGTGTCGAGGTTCGAACCCAATTCGCAGCCACCGCTTGCCGCGATGAAAAGCGAAACCCGGTCTTCACCCGTCTATGCAGGCCATGCAATTAAGCCATTGGACAAACTTGCGTTCGGCCGTCGGCGCCTGCAGTCTCGGACAGGACGGGATCAACAGCACCGGCCCTGACGGGACGATCGAAGACCCCTGTTCGCACCCGTCGCCCCAGCCAAATTGGCATCCCGTCCTCCCCGAACCATCCGAATGGACATACGGAAAGGAAAGATCTCCAATCTCATTGGGTTTTTGGAAGCGAACACCGCCGCGCCAGCGAGAGCCAGCACGTCCGGAGCGTGGTGTTTAACGAATATTTGCCACGCTGCCAAGTTCTAAATCATGCAATTTTCCGGCCAGCTTCAGAAAAGCTCGCTCCGCACTCGACCGACGTCAACGGGACCGCCTGCCGCGCGGTCAAGAAAAATCAAGGCGGGCCCGGAAAACTCCAATCCCGCCTTGCTGGTCGCAGATTCTCGGCCTCAGCCGAGCACAGTTCCTGGCTCGACCTTGACGCCCGGTCCCATGGTCGAGGACACCGCAATGCGCTGGATGTAGGTGCCCTTGGCCCCAGCCGGCTTGGCCTTCGCTACCGCATCCGCCAACGCCTTGATGTTCTCGACGAGCTTCTCTTCCGAGAACGAAGCCTTGCCGACACCGGCCTGCACGATACCGGCCTTCTCGACGCGGAATTCCACCGAACCGCCCTTGGCACCCTTCACTGCGCCGACGACATCCATGGTCACCGTGCCGATCTTCGGGTTCGGCATCATGCCCCGCGGACCGAGCACCTTGCCGAGACGCCCGACCAGCGGCATCATGTCCGGCGTAGCGATGCAGCGATCGAATGCGATCGTACCGCCCTGCACGGTCTCAACCAGATCTTCCGCACCGACGACGTCCGCGCCTGCCGCCTTGGCTTCCTCGGCCTTGGCACCGCGCGCAAACACGCCGACGCGCAGCGTGCGGCCGGTGCCGTTCGGCAGACTGACGACGCCGCGCACCATCTGGTCGGCGTGACGTGGATCGACGCCGAGATTCATGGCGATCTCGATCGTCTCGTCGAATTTTGACTTGGCGCGTTCCTTGATCAGCTTGATCGCCTCGGCGATCGGGTAAAGTTTTTCCCGATCAATGCCTTCGCGAGCCTTCTTCAAACGTTTTCCGGTTGCCATGGTTCGTTACTCCGCCACCTGAAGGCCCATCGAGCGGGCAGAGCCCTCGACCATGCTCATGGCCGATTCGACGGTGTCGCAATTGAGGTCCTTCATCTTCTTCTCGGCGATCTCGCGCACCTGCGCCTTGGTCACCTTGCCGGCGGAATCGCGGCCCGGCGCCTTTGAACCGGACTGGATCTTCGCCGCCTGCTTGAGGAAGTAGGACATCGGCGGGGTCTTCATCTCGAAGGTGAAGGAACGATCGGCATAGATCGTGATCACCACCGGAATCGGCGTGTTCTTTTCTTCCTTCTGCGTCTGGGCGTTGAACGCCTTGCAGAATTCCATGATGTTGAGACCGCGCTGACCAAGCGCGGGACCGATCGGTGGCGACGGATTCGCCGCACCGGCCGGTACCTGCAATTTCAGGTATCCGGTCACTTTCTTTGCCATGCGTCACTCCTGTTGGTGGTTACGGCTTGAGACGGCTGGCAACCGCCCTCACCTCCCACGGCTTCCGCGGAAATCCCTTCCCGCACGTCATGGCCGGGTTCGTCCCGACCATCCACGTCTTCACAACCGTTCCACGACGAAAGACGTGGACGCCCGGCGGAACGCCGGGCAGACGGCTAAACCTTCTCGACCTGGCCGAATTCCAGTTCGACCGGCGTCGCGCGACCGAAAATCGACACCGCGACCTTCACGCGGGAGCGCGCCTCGTCGATTTCCTCCACCACACCGGAGAACGATGCAAACGGCCCATCGGCCACGCGGACGTTCTCGCCAATCTCGAACGATACCGACGCCTTGGGCCGCTCCACGCCTTCCTGCACCTGATGCATGATGCGCATGGCCTCGGCTTCCGAAATCGGCATCGGCTTGTTTTCTGCGCCGAGGAAGCCTGTGACCTTCGGAGTGTTCTTGATGAGATGGAACGCCTCGTCGGTGAGGTTCATCTTTACCAGGACGTAACCCGGGAAGAACTTGCGCTCGGTGTCGACCTTGCGGCCGCGCCGGACCTCCGTGACCTTCTCGGTCGGCACCAGCACCTGCTCGAACAGATCCTCAAGCCCCCGCTGCTTGGCCTGCTCCCGGATCGATTCCGAGACCTTTTTTTCGAAATTCGAATAGGCGTGGACGATATACCAGCGCATGCTCATGGTTCAGTTCCGTTGCGCGAGTCGTTCGTATCTTCAATGAAGACTCAGGACGAACGTAATGAAAAAACGGATTAACTGATCCGTGAAGAAGAAGAAAATCGACGCCAGTGCCACCATCAGGAACACCATGATCGTCGTGACCGTGGTCTCGCGACGGGACGGCCAGGTGACCTTCGCAGTCTCGGTGCGCACTTCCTGCAGGAATTTGAACGGGCTGAAAGCCATCGTTGATGATCCGCGTTCGTTGCCGATCTGATTTCGGATGTCTGGACAGACTCTCTCGCGCGCCCACCCCTCCTTTGAGGGTAGTCGCCCAGCGGGCTCGACTGTCCGGGAAATTCAAGGCCGCGTCGGATGTCCGTAAAATCGGGCCGACAGCAGGTGCCGCTATCTACTGCTGGCGGCTGGAAAGGTCAAGGGATGGTCAGCAGTCCTGCTGAGCAACAATGCTTGGGGGTGATTGGAGATGCACGATTGACTGGCAGGAGTGGCAGGGCTCGAACCTGCGACCCCCGGTTTTGGAGACCGGTGCTGGGGGTCCTCGTTAATCTGGTCTGGTTGCTTAGTGTCCCTGTTTGCCGAGCTTTCTACGCTGCGCTATTATCTCTATGGACGGCTCTCCCATTGCAAGTCGATTTTGAACTGATCTGCATGGCCCGTTGCAAACATCTATCCGGCGTCACCCGAAGTGATCCAGGGCGCCCAAATGGGGAATCCGCTCGCGCCCGCCTTTACAGCTGGTAGGCCACGAAGGCCTCGATAAAAGTCAGGCTCTTGGCGCGCCGGTCCGACCTGTGCATCTCATTTCTCCGTCGTCTCGCAATCTCCAGGCGGGTCCTCAGAAAGCGGCGCGGTACGGTTCGCCGGTTTGAAGCACAGCCCAGATAATTCGTGCATTCTTGTTGGCGACTGCCACCGTGGCACGGTTGAAGCCGCGCCGCTCCCGAAGCTGATTGACCCATTGGTTATTGAGGTCTGTCTTGGATGGCGCCGTCCGGACCACAGCTCTGGCGCCGTGAACGAGCAAGCTGCGCAGATGCTGGCTCCCGCGCTTGGAAATGCCCATTAACGTGGTGCGATCGCCACTGGAGAATTGCCGCGGCACGAGACCGATCCAGGCGGCAAGATGACGGCCGTTCTTGAATTCCGAGCCGTCCCCGATGGCAGCGACAATTGCCGTGGCGGTCTTAGGTCCAACACCTTTGATCGTCGCGATGCGCTGGCAACGCTCGCTGCCGCGGAAAACCGCATCGATCTTCTTGTCGAAGATCGCGATGCGGCGGTCGAGATCTCGGAACAGGTCATGCAGTTCAGCGATTGCCTCCCGCGCCAGCGGCGTCAGTTCGTTCTCCAGATCTGACAGGATCTCCGGAACCAACCGCCGGGCGCGGGTAATGCTCTTGGCAATGGCGAAGCCTCGATCGAGCAAGGGACCTCGGATTTGGCTGACCACGGCGGTGCGATGATTGACCATGCGCTGGCGAGAGCGATGCAGGGCCTGGATGTCCTGCTGCTCGACCGTCTTCTTTGGGACGAGCGGAATGTGCGGTTGGCGTGCGGCGGTGCAGATGGCTTCGGCATCGTTGCCGTCGTTCTTCTGCCGGCGCACAAAGGGCTTCACATATTGCGGGCTGATGATCTTGACCTGGTGGCCTAGCGCCTCGAACTTGCGCGCCCAGCAGAACGCGCCGGTGCAGGTGCAGGCTTCGACCACGATCGTGCAGCGCTCGACTTGCGCGACAATGTCGAGAAGCTGATCGCGCATCACCCGCCGCTTCAGCACGACGCAGCCATGATGATTGACCCCGTGAAGTTGAAACACGTTCTTGGCGATATCGATACCGAGCGTCTCGACGGCCATTGCAGCTCTCCTTCCCGTTGCAGGCTCTCAGCCTGAATGGTGGAGGGAGAGCCGTCCATCCCATTAGGTGGTGCGCTCGAAAGGACTCGAACCTTCACGAATTTCTTCACTGCCACCTCAAGGCAGCGCGTCTACCAATTCCGCCACGAGCGCTTAAAGTCGGTTCAGGCTGACCGCCCGACCCATCAATGGCGCCGATTTAACAAAACAATGGTGGAGGGACAAGGCCCAGCGAGACGTTCCTTCTCCGATAGAGGCCCGAAAGCGCGGCATTCCCCCGTGCGAAATTAACACCGGAAATCAGGACGTTTCTGCGTTCTTTTGATCCAGATGTCAGATTTCGAGCCCTTCCGCTTCTGACAGAATGAAAAGCGGAGCTCAATTTTGATCGGAGTAGCTTTATCGGCGGTCTGGCGTGCGAGGCAGCATCTGTTTGACTTCAACTGCGATGCGGTTCCGGTTGACGATCACAACACCGCTGGCGATCGGCAAGTTATTGGCCAGGATCTTGACCTCGTCCTGCTCGGTGGCATCAAGCTCGATGATGGCGCCACGGCTGAGCCGCATGACCTGATGAACGGGCATGGACGTGGTCCCCAGCACCACCATGAGATCGACAGATACTTTATCGAGCGTCGCCACGAAATGCAGACTCACCAACCGTGCGGATTGCTACCATCTCCAGACCACCACGTTAGGGTTAGCCAATGGTTAATGACCGTCAAACCCTCGATTTGAAGCTGTTTGGCGCCTCGCCCAGCGAGCCTGTGGAGTGGCGACAGTCCGATCATCCCGTGCCCTATCTGGAGGCTGTGGAGGCCATGGAAAGGCGGGCCGCGGCGATTGCCTCGGGCGAGGCTCCGGAGCAGGTCTGGCTGCTGGAGCACCCGCCGCTTTACACGTCCGGCACCAGCGGGCGCGAAGCCGATCTGGTCAAAGCCCGCTTTCCGCTATTCGCGACCGGCCGTGGCGGCCAGATCACCTATCATGGCCCCGGTCAGCGCGTCGCTTATGTCATGCTGGATCTGAAGCGCCGCCGGCCGGACGTTCGGGACTTCATAGCCCGGCTTGAGGAATGGATCATCCGCACGCTCGCCGCCTTCGGCGTCAAGGGAGAAAGGCGCGAGGAACGGGTCGGCGTCTGGGTGGTGCGCCCGGACAAAGGCCCGGGCCACGAGGACAAGATCGCAGCGATCGGCGTGCGGATCCGCCGCTGGGTATCGTTCCACGGCATCTCGCTCAATGTCGATCCCGATCTCAGTCATTTCGCCGACATCGTGCCCTGCGGTGTCACCGACCCCCGTTACAGCGTGACGAGCCTCGCCGACCTTGGTCTGCGTATCAGGCTGACCGATGTCGATGACGCTCTAAAGCGCACCTTCGGCGAAGTATTCGGGTCCTCGGAACTGCGTCTCACGGAGACAACGGCCTAACCGTCACGCGACGAAGCCGCGCGATTTCGGTCCGTCCTGTGGACAGGCCAGGCTTTCGTTGCGGATCTTTGCTACACCGTCGGAAGTTGTGAGAAGCGTTCGCCGGGCCGGATCATCTTCAAGGCCTTCGCTGTCACAGCCTGATCTTCGACCCCATCCACGCGGGCAAATTCCGGGCCATTCTGGCACCGCGCCGTCATCTCCGCGACGGCCTCGGTTGACCCCGCGAACAAAGCCTCGACGCTGCCGTCACGCCGGTTACGTACCCAGCCGCCAATACCGAGACGGATTGCTTCCCGCATCGTCCAGTAGCGGAAGCCAACGCCCTGAACGCGACCGCGAATCACGACCTGGCGAACTACCTCATCCATCCAGAACTCCGGTCGGGCGCCGCCGGGCGCAAGCACGGCACGCAGTTTCGGTGCATGGAGACGTCATGGGAAACCTCAGGCGAATTCAAGGATGAGCGCATCCACCGCCAGCGTCGCTCCGGGTACGGCCGCAATCGTCTTGACCGTTCCGTCTTGCTCGGCGCGCAGCACGTTCTGCATCTTCATCGCCTCGATAATCGCCAGTGTCTCGCCCGCCTTGACCTCCTGCCCTTCGATGACGGCGATCGAAACGACGAGGCCCGGCATCGGACACAGCAGCTTTTTGCCGTTATCAGCGGCCGACACCACCGGCATAAGCCGCGCAGCTGTCGCCTCGGTTTCGGTAAACACATTGATCGCGACTTCGCAGCCCTGATGTGCAAGCCGGAATCCGTTCGTGATCGGCCTCACCTGTATTGCGATCGGATGCCCGTCGAGCGTGCCCTGCCAGACCGGCTGGCCAGGCACCCATCGTGAGAGCAATCGATGCGCCTTGCCGGCACCCTTACCCGCGTCTACGAAGCAAACCGTTATGGCGTCGCCGTCACGCGAGACATCGAGCAGGATTTCATCGCGATCGAGCCAAACGGCGCGGCGACCTTCCCTCGTCACCGGGCGACCGTTCAACTGGCCGGAAATCTGTCGCTTGCGCTCGCCGAGTACGTGATCGATCGCGGCTGCTACCGCCGCAAGCCTGCGCGCGATCTTGCCTTCCGGCGCGCGCGCGGTGAAGCCTTTCGGAAATTCCTCCGCGATGAACCCGGTCGAGAGATTACCGGCGCGCCAGCGCGCGTGACCCATCAAGGTCGACAAAAACGGAATGTTGTGTCGGATACCGTCGATGTAGAATGCGTCCAGCGCATGGGCATGCGCTTCGATGGCGGCGACGCGGGACGGCCCATGAGTCACGAGCTTGGCGATCATCGGATCGTAATGAACTGATATCTCGCCGCCCTCGCACACGCCGGTGTCGTTGCGCACGGTGACATCGTTTCGGCTGATTTCCGCCGGCGGCCGATATTTGACGAGGCGTCCGATTGAAGGAAGAAAATTGCGGAAGGGATCTTCGGCATAGACGCGTGACTCAATTGCCCATCCCGTCAGCGTCACGTCCTTCTGCGCTATCGGCAGTTTTTCTCCTGCGGCAATGCGGATCATCTGCTCGACCAGATCGATGCCGGTAATCAGCTCGGTGACCGGATGCTCGACCTGTAGCCGCGTGTTCATCTCGAGAAAGTAAAAGCTCTTGTCCTGCCCGGCGACAAACTCGACCGTGCCTGCCGAGTCGTAGTTCACCGCCTTGGCCAGCGCCACGGCCTGCTCGCCCATCTTGCGCCGCGTGATCTCGTCAAGCAGCGGCGACGGCGCCTCCTCGATGACTTTCTGATTTCGCCGCTGGATCGAGCACTCGCGCTCGCCAAGATGGATCACGTTGCCATGCTTGTCGCCGAGCACCTGGATTTCGATATGTCGGGGATCGACGATAAACTTCTCGATGAAGACGCGGTCGTCGCCGAACGAGGCTTTTGCCTCTGCCTTCGCCAGATTAAAACCCTCGACGACTTGGGCGCTTGAATGCGCAATGCGCATGCCCTTGCCCCCGCCGCCCGCCGACGCCTTGATCATCACCGGATAGCCGATCTCGCCGGCGATCTTCACCGCGTGTCTGTCGTCCGCGATCACGCCGAGGAAGCCCGGCACCGTCGAGACCCCGGCTTTGGCCGCCGCCTTTTTGGATTCGATCTTGTCGCCCATTGCGGCAATCGCGCCGGGATTCGGCCCAATGAAAACGACGCCGGCATCTGCAAGCGCTCGCGGAAACTCCGCGCGCTCTGACAGGAACCCGTAGCCGGGATGGACGGCCTCCGCGCCGCTCTTGCGGCAGGCTTCCACGATTTTCTCAATCACGAGATAACTCTCGGCGGCCGGCGGGGCGCCGATCGGCACGGCCTCGTCGGCCATCACGACGTGAAGTGCGTCGCGATCCGCCTCCGAGTACACGGCAACGGTTTCGATGCCCATCCGGCGGGCAGATCTGATGATCCGGCAGGCGATCTCGCCGCGATTGGCGATCAGAATTCGTTTGAACATGCCTGGCGACCTGCAACCTTCGGGCGCGGTCCAATCTTCAGCACGGCGTACGCGGTTCAGCCTACGATGCTGTCATGTTTCCTCGTACAGAAAAATCAAACAGCAGCAAAGACTTTTCAGCAGGAACGAACATCGAGGAGCCTCGATATGTCACCCATTCCGCTGCACATCGTCCCGGCGCAAGGGCCTTTTCCGCTGATCGCCTATGACCTCGCTAAACCGCTTCAGTTGTGGCTGCTCGATCCGGAGCGCCAACAAAAAGGCGGGCAAGTAGCCCGCCGTTCGTCGATTTAGTAAATTCCGCGTCCCTTACATGCCGAGGTCGAGCACGTTTGGAAGGTGCGCCAGCGGCAGGGTCGCCGCGCCGATCAGGCTGGCGACCAGTGCCATCAACTGACGATTACTGCGGCGTTTGCCACGCATCTGGTTCGCAATCCATTCCAGCACTTCAATGTTGACGCCCACTGCCCGGGTCGGCGCCCAGCTTTCGATATCGGTATGCGGAGCCAAAGCGATGCGGCGCGCCGGCACCGGAAGCCCTGATGCGGACGCCGCGTGGTGGACGATGGCTTTGGCGAACAGATCGTCGAACCGTCCGTCATCGCTTCGCTCGGTGGCGGCATCATTGATTTCAAATAACGCTTCAGCCTCTTCCCGGCTTACCGGCTGGTTGTCTACGGCAGCAGCTGTCAAAAGGTGCACACACCAAGACGTATCAGTGGAATCAAGCATTCTGGAGAAATGAACGCGGCCTCCGGCGGTCGGCCCCTCCCCGGTGATGACCCCGTTACGGACCTTTGCAAGCGCCGCCACCACGTCCTTCCGACTCGCAATGGCAAAAATATCGATAGGGGCGACGGCGGCGGACAGGTCGGAAAGCATGGGAATGGTTCTCTTTTCTGGATCAGATCAGCAATTTCATGAGGGCGTGAATCGTTCGTTAAAATTCGAACAATCTGTCGCCATGTCTCGAGTTTGATGGTCAATGAGGTTGTCGCCCCCATGGCGACCCCGGTTCAAGACGATGGCAACACCCTCCCACGCGGATGGGGCAACATCGGGACGTCTGCGATCACAATCTCGTAGGCTTTAATTCGTTGTACCTGCCAGTCGCCGACAGGAAGATGCTCCGCAACGCTCGCCAGGAGAAAAGATATTGCCCTTTTTCATTAAAGGTTCCGTTTCGCCTGGCCCGAGCCTATAGTCCCGCCACCCCCGTTTAACTGTGACACGAGGACGTGAACTTATGACTTTATCGATTGGTTCGACCGCCCCTGATTTTGAAGCCGAGAGTACTGAAGGCAACATCAGCTTTCACAAGTGGCTCGGCGATAGCTGGGGGTTGTTTTTCTCGCACCCCAAGGACTTCACGCCGGTCTGCACCACTGAACTCGGCGCCGTCGCCCGGCTCAAGCCGGAGTTCGACAAGCGGGGCGTCAAGCTGATCGGCATCAGCGTCGACCCAACCGACAAGCATCACCTTTGGTCCAAGGACATCGAAGAGACGCAGGGTGTCGCGCCGAACTATCCGCTGATTGCGGATGTCGATTTCAAGGTCGCCAAGCTCTACGGCATGTTGCCGGCCAGCACGTCCGGCGACGTCAACAAGCGGACGCCTGTCGATAATCAGACCGTGCGCAACATTTTTGTGATCGGTCCCGACAAGCAGGTCAAGATTGTCCTCATTTATCCGATGAGCACCGGCCGCAACTGGCAGGAAGTGCTGCGCGTCATCGACTCCTTGCAGCTCACCGCCAAGCACGGCGTCTCGACGCCGTCGGACTGGAAGCAAAGCGACGATGTGTTCTTTTCGGCCGCGGTTCCTGAGGAAGAAGCTCGCAAGAAATTCCCAAAGGGATGGAAGTCGCCGAAGCCATATTTCCGGATTGTCGAGCAGCCGAAGTAACGCGAGCTGTATTCAATCGAGAACACGCAGGAAGGGACGCCGTAGTGGCGTCCCTTCTTTTTGGTGCTGAGACATTTCGTGCCCGTCCGCCGCCCGTCATTGCGACCTTGAAGACACGACCTTATCCTGGGCTAACTAGCATGCCCGTGGAATGCTTTTGCAATTTCAGAACGCCTGTTGAAGAGAAGTCACTATGCACGTTCGCGCCGCAGTTGCTATTGCCGCCAGCAAGCCACTTGAAGTCACGACGGTGGAACTCGATGGCCCGCGTGACGGAGAGGTTATGGTCGAGATCAAGGCGACCGGCGTCTGCCACACCGACGAGTTCACCTTGTCGGGCGCGGATCCGGAAGGATTGTTTCCGGCGATCCTCGGTCATGAGGGAGCCGGCATTGTCGTCGATGTCGGCAAGGGTGTGACCTCGGTGAAGAAAGGCGACCACGTTATCCCGCTCTACACGCCAGAATGCCGGCAATGTCCGTCATGTCTGTCGCGCAAGACCAATCTCTGCACGGCAATTCGCGCTACCCAGGGCCAGGGACTGATGCCGGATGGCACGTCGCGCTTCTCTTTGGACGGCAAGCCGATCCATCACTACATGGGCACTTCGACCTTCGCCAATTACACGGTGCTGCCGGAGATCGCGGTTGCCAAGATCCGCGAAGACGCCCCTTTCGACAAGGTCTGTTACATAGGCTGCGGCGTCACGACCGGCGTAGGCGCGGTCATTAACACCGCGAAGGTCGAACCCGGAGCCAAGGCGATCGTGTTCGGCCTCGGCGGTATCGGTCTGAACGTTCTACAAGGGTTACGGCTCGCCGGAGCCGACATGATTATCGGCGTGGACATCAACGACGACCGTAAAGCGTGGGGCGAACGCTTTGGCATGACGCATTTCGTCAATCCGACTGACGTCGGAAAGGATCTTGTCCCTCACCTGATCGATATGACGAAGTCCGGTGCTGATCAGATCGGCGGCGCGGATTATACCTTCGACTGCACCGGCAACGTGAAGGTGATGCGCCAGGCGCTGGAAGCCTGCCACCGTGGTTGGGGACAGTCGATCGTTATCGGCGTCGCACCCGCCGGCGCGGAAATTGCGACGCGGCCGTTCCAGCTCGTCACGGGTCGCGTATGGAAAGGCACAGCGTTTGGCGGCGCACGCGGCCGCACCGATGTGCCGAAGATCGTCGACTGGTACATGCAGGGCAAAATCCAGATCGACCCGATGATCACGCACGTCATGCCGCTCGACGACATCAACAGAGCGTTCGACCTGATGCGCAAAGGCGAGTCGATCCGCAGTGTTGTGACCTTCTAGAGCCTTTCCGCTTCTGGCAAGATCAGAAGCGCGGCTCCATGGTTTGGAACTGACGCGTTTTCTTCACGTTGCGTGAAGCGGTGCGATCTGTTCGGCCAAGCGGCGATAGAAATCCTGCATGTCCTCGCCGGCGAGCTCTCGACACCGGGCCAGGGCGACTGTCGCCTCAGGCCCCTCACCTGTTTTGATTGCGGTCAGCAGCGCACCGTGCTGACGCTTCAATTCGGCGAACTCTGGTGATCCCGCCATCGTGTCGTCGCCAGCGATCGCATAAATTTTTGTGGGTCGTGACTTGCCTTTCAACAAGATCTCGCCCGCCTCGAGCAGCGCAATTCCTTTGACCCGTCGGGCCACGTCTTCCGAAACCAGAAGATCCACATTAAGCGCCTTGCTTGCCGACTCGATTCGAGCCGCCACGTTCACAACATCGCCCATAGCCGAATAATTAAATCGTCTTTGCGATCCCATGTTGCCGACGCAAGCCAGTCCGGCATTGATGCCAACCCCGATCTTGACGCGAGAGTCGTCGAAGCCGCGCGCAGAGAATCCAAAGACATCAGCGTCGTTGAGCGCGCCGAGCGCCGCACGCATCTTGAGCGCGGCCTGACAGGCCCGAGTCGCATGATCGGACACGTCGACCGGCGCGTTCCAGAATGCCATGATCGAATCGCCGATATACTTGTCGATTGTCCCCAGTTCATCCTGTATCGCGTCCGACAGCGGCGCCAGCAGCGTATTGATGAAATCGACAAGTTCCGTGGCGGTCAGAGCTTCAGAGATCGGAGTAAAACCGCGCACGTCCATGAACATCACGGAAATATCGCGGGATTCCCCCCCGAGGCGCATCCCCTGCGGTGAATTCTCAAGCTGGGTCAGCAATTCCGGCGCGAGATACTGACCAAAGGCCTGCCGCACGAACTTCTTCTCTCGATCGGAGGCAACGTGAAGCACGCGCTCCACGGCGATATAGACCGCCAGCGCCGCCAGCGACGGGAAGATCGGATCAATCAAGAGGCGAAATTGCGAGAAAGCGATCCACGATCCGGCAAGCCCCGCGACAAATCCCACCACGCCGGCATAGAACGAGAACCGGGCGCCGAACATCAGGACCAGGCCGGCGACTAAGGCGCCGAACAATACGGTCAAGACAATTTCCAATCCGTTCGTCCAGTCCGGACGCTCGATGAAGTCCTGCGCGAGGATCTGCTCGATCAACTGTGCCTGGATGGCGACGCCCGGAACCGGTCCGCCCAGAGGCGTTGCTCGTGAATCCATCAAACCCGCAGCCGATGCGCCGACGAGGACAATCGCGCCGTCGATCAGCGGCTTCACCGTAGCCTCTTTGGCGGGATCAAGAATGTCTTTCACCGACACGTAACGCTGCGGCCGGTCGCGACTGAAATAGATCCGGGATTCGCCGTTGCTCGTTAACGGCAACTTGAACGCGCCTACCCGCATATCGATCAGCGCGTCGTGGCCCGTGTCACTGTCCCCGCTCGCTCCCGTGCCTCGCACGATAATGCTTTTCTGGTTCTGAGCGACCCGCAGCGCCTCAATCGCAAGGCTGGGGTAGATGCTCACGCCGTCAGAAAACACCATAGGTACCCGGCGGACGATGCCGCCGCGATCGAGCGAACTTAAATTGATGCCGCCGATACCTGCCGCCTTTTCGTTGAATATCGGCAGGCTCGACACCGTGCCGTGAAAGGGCGCAAGCACCTTCGTCGGATTGACGCCGACAAAGGCCACCCCGGCCCGGCCCGGCGGGCGGTTGTCGTTGGCGGCTCTGGCGGCGGCAAAGCCGAGTACGACCCCCGTCTTGCCGATAGCATCGGCGAACGCCTGATCGTGGTCAGGCAGGTTCGCGAGCAGCTTCATGGTTTGGTCGAGATCTGGTGCGCTGGAATCCCGCAAATCGTCGACAAGCCGGCTCGGCGTAGTTCGATCCGGCTCGGAGAAAATGACATCGTAGGCGATCACGCCCGCACCGAGATCGGCAAGCCGACGGGTCAGCGCCGCAAGACGTGTCCGCGGCCAAGGCCACTGGCCGTATTCCGAGATCGAGGCTTCATCGATATCGACGATCCGCACCGGCAGATCGGTATAGGCGCGGGGTTTGAGCCGCTGATAGGTATCGAACGTACGCTCCTTCAATTCGGTGACGATGCGCGGATCATAAGCGCGCAGCGAAGTAAGCAGCACAAGGGTCGCTATCGCTGCACCGACCGCGCGAAGATTCTTGTTACGCGTCAGCCGGCGCAGACGCGCCCACGCTAACATCGTCCGCACGCGCAAGGTGCTGCGCAAACGCGTTGCAGCCTTCATCGGTCTGTCTCGGCTTCGGATACGAACAGACGAATATTATGGCCGATGCAGTCTGAAAAGCTTGTCAGCTCGCGGCCCGTTTCTGCGGGCCTTCTGCGCAAGCTTAGATCGGCGCATTCAAGGGACGACGACAAAGGGTCTGAATCCGGTTCAATGATTCTGTGATCGGCTCGACAATCCGTGGACACAACGGCATCGCGAAATGTTTCCGGCACATTAGCGGAATCCGTTCCGTTTGGCCTACAAAAATAGCAGTTGATTGGATACAGCTACTAGGTAATCGCCTGATGCATCGGCGAAGAACGCGGGCGAATTCGGCGGTTCACCTTCGCGCCGCGCGGCTTTGGCGCGAGACGTATCGGGATAGACCTCCGGCTCAGAACCGCGCGGCCGGTCCGATCGAGACCGAGAAGTTGTCGGTTGTGTAATTCGGCAGCGACGAGTCGATCTTGGTGTACAGAATTTGAGTCCGCAAACCCACGTTCTTGTATACTTGCGCATCGAAGATCGCACCGTACCGTTGCTCTTTGTCGTTCCGTATTTGAAACGGATCGACGATCGGGTTGGGCGCATCAAAATTGGCCCAGCTGAAGCCGATCGTCGGCGCGAATACAAACTGATGCGGCGTGCCGAACACCGACAAGACAAACCCATAAGGAGAAGCCATGTCGATCGAATAGCGCTTGTATGAGTAATAATCGAAGACAGCACGATTTTGTTCGAAAGCTACACGCGTCGTCCAGTGCACTGGCCCGAAGCCCACGTCCGAGGTCACCACCGCCGATAGCAGGTCTCCGGTCTGTTGGGCGGCTGTCGGAAAGTTGGACGAATTCGAAAAATCACGATGCCGCTGCTCGACGAACGCCTCCAGAATGCCGCGATCGCCGAGCGTCGTGCGCGCGGAAACGCCGCCGCCGCCAGCCGAGAAATAATTGGCGTCTCCCAGCCAGGCCTGGTCTCCGATGCCGTAAAGTTTGAACGATGCGTTCTGTCCGATGGCGATGCGTGGGCCGACCACGAGCTCGACCAGACCAAGGTTGAATTGGTTGAGTTTGTATTGGCGCGAATTGATGCCTAGGAAGCTCGCTTCGATGGCGTCTCCCCGCGTGCCGATCTTATAGGCGTAGTTGGCTGTAAGTGTCTGGAACATATTCCAGTCCGGACGTTTGCCGTACGCGCTGTTGAGGATTGCATCCTGACCCAGAGCGCGCACCATCAGGCTTGAGGGGCCGAGGTTAGCGTTGGTCTGGTAGCGCAAGCCGGCGGTGGTAAATACGCTGAACTCGTAGCGCGCAAGCCGGCGGTCGATCTCGGTCAAATAGGCGCGGACCTGGACGCGAATGTCATCAGGGGCGTCGGCGGCCTTGATCGCCTCCTGAAAATAGCTGCGCGCCAGTTCGTATGAGCCGAGCTTGAAATACAGTACGCCCAATTCGAGTTTAACGCGCGGCAAATTCGGATTGAAGAACAGCATCCGTTCAAGGGCGCCGATAGCGGCTTCATAGTCGCCGCGTTTGACGGCTTGCTCGGCGAACTTGAAACTGGCTTCCAAATCGGAAGGGTTTTTATACATCTGCTGGAACAGCGCATCGTAATCCTGCTGAACCACGGATGCTGCGGAAATGGGAGACGTCGTCGATTGCGCCGCGGCACCAGAACAGCACGCAGTCATCGTAAACAAGACAAACGCGACCTTCGCGGTCTGAATAAGTTTCACGCCACCCACCAAAACTAACTTGATGCGAGGCTCCCTTCCATCTCCGTGGAAATATGGAGCAATTTCGCAACGTTATGGTGGCCAGATTAGCGGCAGCCTCCCCGATTGGAACAACGATAGCCGCTGGCTGGCACGATTTTAGAGCGACGTCTCCTTTTTACCACACATTGATTCAATAAAATCAATAGCTTAGCGGCATAGGCCGAACTGCGGCGGCTTCTGTCACCCCGAGTCGTGATGGCGATGGGAAGGAGTGGTCAGCAGAACAGCACAGGCGTTGCAAGCACGATCTTCTTTTTCATGGAATTTCAGAGCGAAATCGACCAATTATCTCATGATTTCATCCGGTTCCACGAGGGGCTGGCGCGCTCGGAGAGATTCGAACTCCCGACCCTCGGAATCGAAATCCGATGCTCTATCCAGCTGAGCTACGAGCGCACGCCTCCTTATAGGAACTGCGGGGTCCCGATGTCACGCGATTTGGCGGGCCGTTTCCCTTCCAGTTCGATTGTCGCCATGATCGGGCACGGCAGGAACCATGGCGGCCGCTAACAAGAGAGTTCCGGGGTCCGGCGGATAAGCGAAGCGAGATGCCGCGTTCCGCTCCCTTGCAAGGTTCTAGGCACAGATCGGCGACAATCCAATCCTGCCCAACTTCCGTCGCGGCTGCTTCGGCGGTCGGTCCCGCGCGATGTCGCATTGACGCGCTTGCGCCCTTTTTGACATAATGAGGCCGGGACAAGACAAAATTGCGGCTGCGAGCGGATCACCATGAAAAATGGGCTGTATTCGATTCACATCGCCTTGCTTGATGGGCGTGTGGGCAAGGGCAGTGGCGTGTTGATGTTCCGCGATGGAAAAATTCTGGGCGGTGATGCTTATCTGTTCTATACGGGCAGCTATTCCACAAAAGAGGATGGCACTTTCAGGGGCGAAGTTCTGATTCAACGCCATACGCCAAGCCGCGACGCGAACCTACTGTTCGGCAATTCGGAATCGGTGGGAATCGGCGTTACCGGAACATTCACTGATACGACCGGCACGATGAACGGCACAGCGTTGGTCGGAAAGGCGAGTCAGATTTTCGAGGCCACGCTGCGAAAGTTGGCGGAAGCAGATTAACCGATAGAGTCTTTCATCGTTTCACGGAAAACCCGGGGAACTCCTAGCTAGAGCCATTGCTGCGCAGTCGAGTTATTCCGCGGCGAGTTCCATCGGTGCAACCTGCGGTAAAACGATGTGGATGCGCGTGCCTTGCCCGGAACCGGAATCAAGTTCGAGGCGCCCTCCCAAACGGCTCGTTACGATATTGTAGACAATGTGCAGACCCAGCCCCGTTCCTCCTTGATCGCGCCGCGTCGTGAAGAACGGATCGAATGCCTTGCGCTGCACATCGGGGCTCATGCCGCAACCATTGTCGGAAACCAAGATCTGGACACTGTCCCCGCCTACTCGCCGCACAACAATATCGACTGCGCCGCCCTTGCCGTCGGGAAAGGCATGCGCGACGGAATTGAGAAAAAGGTTGGTCAACACCTGGCCGTAAGGCCCCGGGTAGCTGTTCATCGTGAGATCTGGTTCGCAATCGACCGTCAACGTTACATGATGCTTGCGCAGGGCGGGACGTAAACTCATCACGACCTGTTCGGTGAGTTCGCCGAGGTCGAAGGTCCGCTTGTCCGAATAATTGCGGTCGGCGGCAACCTGCTTGAATGACTGGACCAGTTCGGCAGCGCGATTGAGATTTGCGACAAGCTGAGACGCGGCATCGCGGTTCGCCGCGATGAAATCGTTGAGGCTTGAGCGCCGCAACTGCCCACGCTCCACCTCCTCGGTGAACAAGGTAATTTTCCGTTCCAGTGAAGAGGCCACCGTCAAGCTGATGCCGACCGGATTGTTGACCTCGTGAGCGACACCTGCCACCAGGCGACCGAGCGCCGCGAGTTTTTCCGCCTCGATCAGCGAGTTCTGTGTTTCGCGCAGATTGCGTAGCGCCGCCTCGGCCGCGTCCTTGGCGCGCCGCATTTCCTGTTCGCTCCGCTTGCGTTCGCCGATATCGAGCGCGACCGTGACGATATTTTCGGCGTGACCGTCAGCGTCGCGGATAGGCAGCTTATTTACAAGCCATTGCCGCAGCTCACCCGATGCATCCTTATACTCTTCCTCGTAAAAGCCGAGTTCCTTACCGCTCTCAAGAACCTTCCTGTCGGTCTCATCCGTCTTTGCCGCATCGTAACGCGACATAACCTCGTGCGTCGTTCGTCCGATCGCATCGGCGGGTTCTATTCCGAAGATGCCTGCCATGTAGCGATTCATCAGAACGTAACGCAACTCCGCATTCTTGACGTTAATCACCGCGGGCACGGTGTCGATCACCAGTTGCAGCAGCCGCCGCCCTTCTGCAATCGTCTCCTCGGCTCTCCGCTGATCAGTGATGTCGCGAACCACGCCTTCATAACGGATCATGCGACCGCTTTCATCGCGTATCGCAGTCGCGCTATCGGAAAGCCAGAGGATGCCGCCATCGAACTGACGCACCTGATATTCGAACCCGCGAACGGTCCCATCGCGCTCCATTCGGAGTTGGTATTTGACGGGCACCTCGGGATCGACGTGAACCGTCTGCGCGCTGTTACCAATGCCACGGATGAGATTGTCGGGGGTGTCATACCCCATCATTCGCGCCAACGCCGGGTTGGCATCAAGCAGTTGACCGGCCGGCGTCATGACATAGATTCCGTCGACCGAACCTTCGAATAGCTTACGATAGCTTTCCTCGGCGAGGCGTTGCTCGGCAAGCGCTCGAACAGCGGCTTCTCGCGCGGAGTCCGCTTCAGCGAGCGTTCGGCGAAACACCTCGGCGGCCCGTGCGATATCCCCGATCTCGTTTTTTACACCGGTTGATGGGATCGATGTTTCCTTCTGGCCTCCAGCCAGTTTCCGGATCGCCCTCGCGATTGCCTTCAGTGGCCGAACCGTCCGGCGAACCACGAATGCCGCAGCAAGCCAGCCAATCACTATTCCCACGCTGCCGAGGGCGAGGCTCTCCCATTTGGTTTCGGCAAGCGTCCGGGCAAAATCGCGCGACAGCACCCGCTTGCGCTCCGCGCTGAGCTCGCGCAATAGTTCCGTTACTCGCCCGATCAGCCGCCCCTCCGCGCCCAGCACATCCCTATCGAGATCTGCTATCTTCCGCTCCCGCAAGGATATCGCGATCACGGCATCGGCGTACGCCTCAACGGCTGCACGTACCTTGGGCTCGTCAACATGAATGGCACGCATCTTTTCAGCCGCCTGCTCTGCGGTCGTTGGATCATGCCCAAGCAGTGCGGCGGCGACATCGCTTTGCGCACGAAACAGTGTTCTTGATGTAGACTGATCCGCGGACTGCTCGATGACGAGTTCGAGTTTTTCACGAAGCGGCGGCAGCGTTTTGACCAGCTTCGCACGGTCTGCAATCAGGTTCATCGCCCGCTCTATACCCTTGCGGTAGGTCTCCAGCCGCGGCGCGACGCCATCGATCATCTCCTGTTGCTCTGGAGCTAGCTTGATGCGTGTCTTCTTGAGCAGCTCGTTCAATGACGATGTGGCGTCCCACACCCGGCTGGACTGCGCTTTTGGATCGGTGACGTAGTCACGCGCCGCCAGCCGCAAATCGTTCATGCGACGGTCGAGCTCTTCGGCGAGATCACCGACGCTGTCCAGCCGCTGCAATTCGGCAAAGGTGTTGTCGAGATGACGCGTCGCGACGACATTGGCCACGCTCGTTATCGCGATGATCGTCAGCACCAGAAAGAATCCGCCAAAAGTAATCTGGCCGATCGACAGCGACGACGATTGTATCCGCTTAGAAAATGCTCCGAACCCAGATGGCATGGCGTTTAGACCGGCTCCCGATGGTCCTATATAGGCCGGATCGCCGCTTCGGGGAACATGAGGATCGACCTGGCGACAACGTTGCTCTGTAACAGAGTTACCCCATTGGCCCGGAGCGCTGTTTCAGCCGCCTATTCCGCCGCCATCTGCCGTGGCACCGGAGGAGGATTCGCGAGGTCGCGCAGCAACTCCGCATGCCGGGCCTTGGTGTCGGCCACCGCCTTCTCCTTGACCGGGCCGTAACCCCGGATACGATCAGGCAGCGACAGCAGTTCGATTGCGGTTTCGACGTTGGCCGGCGAAAGTCTGTCGAGGACAGCAGTCACATCGTTTTCGTATTCCGCAATCAGGTTTCGCTCCAACCTGCGCTCGGCGCTGTATCCGAAGATGTCGAGGGCGGTGCCACGTAAGCCCTTCATTTTCGCCAGCAAACGAAAAACCGGCATCATCCGTGACCCGTTATAGGATCTCTTGGCAGGCCGCCCGAGCGCATCCTTCTTACTGTCGAACACCGGCGGCGCGAGATGGAAGCTGATCTTGTAGCCGCCTTCGAACTGATCGCCGAGCTGCTTTCTGAACCGGCCATCAGTGTAGAGTCGCGCCACCTCGTACTCGTCCTTGTAGGCGAGCAATTTGGCGTAATTGATCGCAACCGCACGCGGCAAGGCATCGCCGTAACCGCCGTCCCTCGCTGCCTGCCGGACCCGGCTCACCATCGCCCGATATTTGTCCGCAAGCCTCGCATTCTGATATCCGGCAAGGTACGCCGAGCGATGCACAACGATCTCGTCCAGCGACATGTCTTCCAGCACCTTCGGCGCGACCGCCTCATCGGTCCCCTTCATCATCGTGACAAGGCGCGAGGGGTCCACCACTGCAAGCCGTCCAAGCCGAAAGGCCTCCACATTCATTTTCACGGCAACACCGTTCACCTCGATCGCCTGCTCGATTGCCGTCGCGGTCAGCGGCAGCCAACCCTTCTGATAGGCGTAACCCATCATCATCATATTGGTGGCGATGGAGTCTCCAAGCAGAGTCTCCGCCGGCCTGGTAAAGTCGAAGAAGGTCGAATCCTTGCGCAAGGCGGTTTCTAGGACGCGGCCAACCTTGCCGCTCTGGAAATTGAAATCGCGATCAAGAATGAAAGCGGCGGTCGGAATAAGGTGAGTGTTGATAAGACCGTAAGTGCGGCTCGATTCGCAGAGTGTGATCGTTTCCTTGGCTGCCGCGACCACTTCATCAGCGGCGATGACGAGATCTGCCGTGCCGGTGACGATGCGCGAGCAAGTCACCTCCGCGGGGTTTTGTGACAGCCGGACGTGGCTCAAAACCGCGCCGCCCTTCTGGGCGAGACCGGACATGTCGAGGATCATGCTGGCCTTGCCTTCGATATGGGCTGCCATACCAAGCAGCGCGCCGATCGTCAGCACGCCGGTGCCGCCTACCCCTCCGACCCCGATGTTGTAGGGCCGATCGAGCGAAGGGCGCGTAACCGGTTCGGGCAAGTCGCCGATCTCGCCGAGGTCCGCCGGCGCGCGCTTTCGCAAGCGGCCGCCGTCGATCGTGACGAACGAAGGGCAGAACCCCTTGAGGCAGGAATAATCCTTGTTGCAGGACGACTGATTGATGGTGCGCTTGCGCCCCATCTCAGTCTCCAGCGGCTCCACCGAAATGCAGTTCGATTGCACCGAACAATCCCCGCAACCTTCGCAAACTGCGGGATTGATAAGCACACGGCGTTGCGGATCTTCCATGGTGCCGCGCTTGCGACGCCGCCGCTTCTCGGCGGCGCAAGTCTGCACGAACACGATAGCCGAAGCTCCCTTGATCTCGCGACAGGTTTTCATGACCGCATCGAGGTCATCGCGATGCGCGGTCCGGGTACCCGGCGCGATGTCGGCAGCCGGATAGCTGTTCGGGTTCTCCGACACCAGATAGATGTCGCGGATGCCTTCGGCGCGAAGCTGAAAGGTTATCCGTTGCGGCGACAACTCGCCGTCGACATGCTGGCCTCCCGTCATGGCCACGGCGTCATTGTAGAGGATCTTGTAGGTGATGTTCGCCCCGGAAGCGACCGCCTGCCGGATCGCCAGACTCCCGGAATGGAAATAGGTGCCGTCGCCAAGATTGGCGAAGATGTGCTTCTCGTTGGTGAACGGCGCGGTACCGACCCAGGGCCCACCCTCGCCGCCCATATGGGTATACGTTTCAGTGTTGCGATCCATCCATATCGCCATGAAGTGACAGCCGATACCGGCTGTGGCCCGGCTGCCTTCGGGCACCTTGGTCGAGGTGTTGTGAGGACATCCCGAGCAGAAATACGGTACGCGCGTGACCGGGGTCGCCGGCTGCATTTGCGACGCCTGACGACCGTTGAACCAGTCAGCCTTGGTTCGAAGCATCTCGGCGATTTCGGGATTAAGGTTCAAGTGCAGTAAACGCTCAGTCAGGAATGTCGCCAGGGAAGCGACGCCCAATTCCTGTGCGAACGGCAGGAAACGCTTGTCGTGATCGTCCATCTTGCCGATGATGCGTGGCCGCACGTCGTCGCGCCAGTTGAACAGCTCCTGCTTGACCTGGTTCTCGACGATCTCACGGCGCTCCTCGACAATGAATATCTCCTCGAGACCGACGGCGAATTCGCGCACGCCCTGCGGCTCCAGCGGCCACGGCATTCCGATCTTGTAAAGCCGCAGACCAATTTTCGCGGCGACCTGCTCGGTAATGCCCAGCTCGCGCAACGCCTGGCGGATATCCTCGTAGCTTTTTCCCGACGCCATGATACCGAACCGCGCGTTCGGGGAATCCATGGTAACGCGATTGATCCTATTGGCGCGCGCAAACGCGACCGCGGCAAAACCTTTGTGATCCTGCAGACGCCGGTCCTGATCGTAACGGTCGTCGGGCCAGCGCAGGTTCAGTCCACCTGGCGGCATCTCGAAATCGGGCGGAATGACGAACGGCTTCATCTCGTCAGTCAGATCGATTTCGGCCGTCGTTTCCACCGTCTCGGTGATGACCTTCATCCCGACCCAGCAGCCCGAATAGCGTGACATCGCGATGCCGAGCAGTCCCATCTCGATCATTTCGTGGAGACTGGACGGATAGAGATACGGCATCAGCGCAGCGATGAACGCATGATCAGACTGATGCGGCAAGGTCGAGGACTTCGCGCCATGATCATCGCCCGCCAGGCACAGCACGCCGCCGTGTCTCGCCGAACCCGCAGCATTGCCATGACGGAATACGTCGCCGCAGCGGTCGACGCCAGGCCCCTTGCCGTACCAAATCCCGACGACGCCGTCATAGCGCGCACCCGGGGACAGCTTGACCTGTTGCGAGCCCCAGATCGCTGTCGCCGCGAGATCCTCGTTCACACCAGGCTGGAATTTGATCTCATGTCGTTCGAGATGGCTGCGAGCGGCAAGGAGTTGCTGATCGTAACCGCCGAGGGGCGAACCGCGATAACCGGAAATGAAGCCTGCTGTGTTGAGACCAGCGGCGCGGTCGCGGCGGATTTGCGCCATCGGCAATCTAACCAGCGCCTGAAGGCCGGTCATGAAGACGTGGCCTGATCCCTGGGTGTATTTCTGATCGAGGCTGATCGAACCCTGATTGATACCCATTGCGCCCTCTTCGTCCTTGGCCGCCTTCCTAAAGCTAATGATGCAAATCCTTTAGAACCAGTGTTGTCATCTCATGAATCAAGCACTTAAGAAAAATCAGGTCGCTGGAACGAGCATAAAAAAAGGGGTCGTAATTTCGTTACGAGAAATTCCCGGACAGTTTCGGCTTGTGTCGTTACAGAGCTGTCTGGCGCAAGGACGTTTTGTAGCCAGAAGCCGAGTGAAAACCGTCCGCGGCTTGGGCCGAGGCACGCGGAGGAATGTGCTCCGAGCAAAAGGGACTATGCAGAGAACATCCGGTTCAGCTCGCCGGCCGGATAGCCCGAGCCGAGTCCGTCAAATGTGCCGCTGTCAGCAATATCCGTTGCCGCGCGCAGAAAACCTGCCCATGCCACACGCGCCAATGCCCCGCCGACACTGATACGCCGCACGCCGAGATCGGCCGCTTCGGTAACGCTGAGACCCGGCCAGCCTATCAGCAGATTGACCGGCTTAGGGTGAACGGCCTTTACCGTGGCCGCAATGTCGTCTTTCGACTTCAAACCTGGTGCATAAAGGCAATCGGCCCCCGCCTCCGCATAGGCCTGCAACCGCCCGATCGTTAGCTTGAGATCTGGCATCCCCCACAGGAAAGCCTCACAACGGCCGACCAGCAGGACGTTGCTGCGATCGGTATCGATGGCCTTGCGTGCGGCGCGGATGCGCTCGATCGCCAGATTGACGTCGTAAAGCGGTTTCGCCTTGTCGCCCGTGGCATCCTCGATCGATAAGCCGGCGATGCCCGTCTTCACCGCGCGCGACACGTGGGCTGCAACTCCTTCCGGTTCATCGGCAAAGCCATTTTCGAAATCGGCATTGATCGGCAGATCAACCGCCGCGCACAAGGCGCTCAGATGGCCACAAAGATTGTCCAGCGTAACCCGGTTGTCGGCTTTGCCGATCGACCATGCAAACCCGGCGCTGGTCGACGCGAGTGCCTTGAAGCCCAATCCCTGCAACGCCTTGGCGCTGCCGATATCCCAGGGATTGGGTAACACGAAGCAGCCGCTGTCATGCAGTTTGTGGAATGCGACTCGTTTTTCTTCGGTCGACAGCATCAAACTCTCCTACCCATGTCGTTCATGACCGACCGGTGTAAGCGACCATGAACCTGTAGATACTCACTTCTTGATGCTTGGGTTATGATTAACGGTTGAGTAAAATAAACTGTCCGACCGGCATACTTGGGCGAATCAGCTTTGCCAGATTCTGGACAGAGTCATGGCCGACGTTCCCAGTGCGAGTCACTAGAGCTGCCGCGCTGTCGCGGCCGAACCAGAGGACGATTAATGAAATCAATTTTTGCAGCAGCCTTCCTAGTCGCCACTGCCGCAACCTTCGGTATCGCCGACGCCATGCCGTTGGCTCCGCCAGCGACAGGCGTGAACGCTGACGTCATTCAGGTCGCTGGCGGCTGCGGTCGTGGCTTCCATCGCGGCCCCAACGGTGGCTGCCGCGTGAACCGTGGCGGTTCCGTGGTTGTGGTCCGCCCGGCAGTTCGCCCCGTGCACCGCCGATGCCGTTACTGGGGTGCAGGCCACACCGTCTGCCGTACCTGGTGGTAAGAGACCACACCAATCCCGCATTTGGCGGCTTCGAGTTTTGTAGTTGACGCAAAAAGGGCGGGATCGATCCCGCCCTTTTTTCTTAACGACTCCGCTTCGGACCGGATTTCAGTCGGAGGCCGCTGGCACTTGCGATCCGACGTTCTGCCGTTTTCTCGCTTGCTATGATCAGCTTACGAGCGACGTCCATCCCTCTCGATCCTCACCTCGTACGCAACAAAAACCCGCGGCTCACGCCGCGGGTTTTTATGGTTCGCATTGTGATGTCTCAGTGCGCCAGAACCGCCAGCAACAACAGAGCCACGATGTTGGTGATCTTGATCATCGGATTGACCGCAGGTCCGGCCGTATCCTTGTAGGGATCGCCGACGGTGTCGCCGGTCACCGCCGCCTTGTGCGCGTCGGAGCCCTTGCCGCCATGATGACCATCCTCAATGTACTTCTTGGCGTTATCCCAAGCGCCGCCGCCCGAGGTCATCGAGATCGCAACAAACAAGCCCGTCACGATCACGCCGAGCAGCATCGCGCCGACCGCCGAGAAGGCTGCCGACTTGCCGGCTGCACCACCGCCTGCGAGCGCGTAGATCAGGAAGTAGACAACGATCGGCGACAACACCGGCAACAGCGACGGAATGATCATTTCCTTGATCGCCGCTTTTGTCAGCAGGTCCACCGCCTTGCCGTAGTCCGGTTTGTCGGTGCCCCGCATAATGCCGGGCTTCTCGCGGAACTGGCGACGGACTTCCTCGACAATCGCACCCGCTGCACGTCCCACCGCGGTCATCCCCATCGCGCCGAACAGGTACGGTAGCAGGCCGCCGAACAGCAAGCCGACCACGACATAGGGATTGTTCAGGGAGAAGTCCGGGTTAACACCCTGGAAATAGGCGTGATTCGCGGCGTCACCAATGAAGAACTTGAGATCCTGATTGTAGGCCGCGAACAGCACGAGAGCGCCGAGCCCAGCGGAGCCGATCGCATACCCTTTGGTGACTGCCTTCGTGGTGTTACCGACAGCATCGAGTGCGTCGGTCGACTTGCGCACTTCTTTCGGTAGGCCCGCCATTTCGGCGATGCCGCCGGCATTGTCGGTTACCGGACCGAACGCGTCGAGCGCGACGACCATGCCGGCCAGCGCCAGCATGGTGGTGGTGGCAATCGCGATGCCGAACAGACCTGCGAGGCTATAGGTCACCAGTATGCCCGCAATGATGACGATCGCAGGCATCGCGGTCGATTCCATCGAGATTGCGAGCCCCTGGATAACGTTGGTGCCGTGCCCGGTCACCGACGCCTGCGCAATTGACTTCACCGGACGATAATCCGTGCCGGTGTAGTATTCGGTGATCCAGATGATCAGTCCGGTGACGACAAGCCCGGCCACGCCGCACGCGAACAGTTCGAGGCCGGTATAGCTGACGCCCGCCAGAGGACCGAACCCGATCAGCCAATAGATGACGCCGCCAACGCCTATCAGGGACAGGATGCCGGTGGCGATCAAGCCCTTGTAGAGCGCACCCATGATCGACTCGCTGGCGCCGAGCTTGACGAAGAATGTCCCGATGATCGAAGTGATGATGCAGATGCCGCCGATAGCAAGCGGTAGCGTCATCATGTTAACCAGCAACGGCGAGGTTGCGAAAAAGATCGCGGCAAGCACCATGGTGGCGACGGCGGTCACCGCGTAGGTTTCGAAGAGATCGGCGGCCATGCCTGCGCAGTCACCGACGTTGTCGCCCACGTTATCGGCGATTGTTGCCGGATTGCGCGGATCGTCTTCCGGAATGCCGGCTTCGACCTTGCCCACGAGATCGCCGCCGACGTCAGCGCCCTTGGTGAAGATGCCGCCGCCGAGACGGGCGAAGATCGAAATCAGCGAGGCGCCAAATCCGAGTGCGACCATCGCGTCGACAACCGTGCGGCTGTTTGCGGCGTAACCCGCGCCATGCGTAAGATAGGCGAAATAGATGGTCACGCCGAGCAGCGCCAGACCGGCGACCAGCATCCCCGTGATCGCGCCGGCCTTGAAGGCAAGCTCCAGTCCACCGGCCAGCGATTTGGTCGCCGCCTGCGCGGTGCGCACGTTGGCACGGACCGAAACGTTCATGCCGATGAAGCCGGCCGCGCCCGACAGGATCGCACCGATTGCAAAACCGACCGCCACCAGCACCCCGAGGAAGTAGGCGAGCAGCGCGAAGATCACGACGCCGACCATTCCGATCGTCGTGTACTGCCGGCGCAGATAGGCTTGGGCGCCCTCGCGCACGGCCGCGGCGATTTCCTGCATCCGCGGATTTCCCGCATCCGCCTTCAATACGGACGAGGTCGCCCAGATGGCATAAATGATCGAAAGCGCTCCGCAGAGCACAATCACTACTAATGCTGTCATTGAATTTGCCTCAGAATTCCGGAAGTTGCCCCGACAATGCCGCGAGCCCGCGAACGGACGTATTAAGGAGGTCCGCTTTGTCGCAAGGCGACATCAAATCGGGCGCGACCATGCCAAAATCGAACCCCCTGCGCAACGTCGGCTTGCTGCTAAACGATCGAATTCCGTAAGGAATTGCAATAAAATGCCGGGACTTACGGAAGGATTTCAAACGTTGCCTGGCATAGTCGCCGGATAGTGGATTGGATCAACGGCCGACTGCCATGATGCAGGCGAACGCAAATGATACCGGAGTCAGCCAGCATCACAGATTGCCACAGGATGCGCGGCCTCGGGCAGCCTAAGTCAGCCATCGCCTGATGCGCGCGACCGCGTCGTGCATCTCGGCCGCCGAACGGGCGTAGGAAAATCGTAAGAACGAGCGGCCGCGGACTGGATCGAAATCGACGCCGGGCGTCGCGGCAACGTGTGCCTCCTCCAGCATCTTGCGCGCGAAATCATGGCTGTCTGTCGTGAATTTCGAGACGTCGGCATAGAGGTAGAACGCGCCATCCGCAGGCAAGAATTCGCTCAGGCCGGCCTGCGGCAGACCCGCAATCAGGATTTGGCGATTTTCCTCATAGCCGCGCTTCACGATCTCCATTTCCTCGCGGCCTGCGAAGGCCGCCTCGGCCGCGATCTGCGACAGCATTGGCACCGAAATGGATAGGTTCTGTTGCAGCCGTTCGATCGGCCGCACCAGTTGTTCCGGTACGACCATCCAGCCGACGCGCCAGCCGGTCATGCAGAAATACTTCGAAAATGAGTTGATGACCAGCGCACGCGGTGACAGTTCAGCCGCGGTTACGGCGGGAAACGCATAGTCGAGACCGTGATAGATCTCATCGGAAATAAAGCGGATGCCTTCGCTTTCGGCGGCCGTCATCAGATGCGTCAGCGCCTCGCGCGACATCATCGTTCCCGTCGGATTTGCCGGACTTCCGACCAGCGCCCCCTTCAGCGGCGTCTTGCGGTGTACCGACAACAGCGTCTCTCCGCTCAGCGCGTGACGGTTTTCACTTGACGTCTCGATCAGCACCGGCTCGCAGCCGAGCGCAGTCAGGATGTGCCGGTACGGCGGATAGCCCGGCACCGTCACCGCGATGCGGTCGCCCGGCTCGAACATCGAAAGAAATGCGAGAATGAAGCCGCCCGATGATCCCGTCGTCACGACGATCCGCTCAGGGCTGACCGTGCAGCCGTAAGACTCGTGGTAGTGTCGTGCGATCCGTTGTCGCAGCGAGGGGATACCGAGTGCAGAAGTGTAATCTATCCGGCCGTGCTCCAGCGCGGCACGAGCCGCGTTCAGCGCGGTTCGAGGCGCCGGCGCCGACGGCTGCCCGACCTCCATGTGAATGACGTGTCCGCCTCCAGCCTCGATCCGCGCCGCCGCCGCCATGACGTCCATGACGATGAAGGGTGGAACCTGGCTGCGGCTAGATGCCGTCAGCACGCCGGCGGCCCGCTCTCTCGATGTCGCATCGACCATGGAAATCTGTTAATGCGCTTTCGCCTGCGGCGATCACCGAAGGCCGCGTTACCGCCGTATTCGGCGGGTTGTTAGGACATACAACGTATTCGAACCAGCGCCAATGATTCCGAAGGCAATGACTAAAGAAGAGATGACCCGGCGGCCCCTCACCTCCGCACGTCGTCGTGTCTCGAAGCTGATTACGCTGGTCACCGCCTGCGCGCTCACGAGCACCTCTATTCCGCTCCATGCGCAGCAATCCAGCGGACTGCCGATGTTGCGGGACAGTGAGACGGAGCAACTGCTGCGCGACTATACGCGGCCGATCCTGAACGCGGCTGGGTTACAGAAGCACAACATTCAGATGGTCATCATCAACGACAAGTCATTCAATGCCTTTGTCGCCGACGGCCGCCGCATCTTCGTGAACTATGGCGCGATCATGCAATCGACCACGCCGAACCAGCTGATCGGCGTGCTCGCGCACGAGACCGGACATCTCGCCGGGGGCCATCTGTCCAAGTTTCGCGAGCAGCTTGCTCGGACCCAGACTCAACTCATCATCGCAATGCTTCTCGGCGCCGGTGCTCTCGCCGCCGGAGCCGGCCGCGGAAGCAACAGCGCCGGCAGCAATATCGGCGCGGCCGCAATCAGCGCACCTCAGGAGATCGCGCGCCGAAGCCTGTTGGGCTACCAGCGCCAGCAGGAGGAAAACGCCGACCGCGCTGGCGTGAAATTCCTCAACGCCACCGGGCAATCCGCCCGGGGGATGTACGAAACCTTCAAGCGATTCACCGATGAAAGCCTGTTTGCTGCGCACGGCGCCGATCCGTACGTGCAGTCGCATCCGATGCCGGCTGACCGCGTCGCCGCGCTAGCGGAACTCGTCAAGACAAGTCCCAACTGGGACAAGAAGGACGATCCGGCGCTGCAGATGCGCCACGATATGGTACGTGCCAAGATATCGGCGTTCATGGAACGTGATGATACGGTATACCGGCGCTATCCGCGGTCCGACACCAGCCTGCCCGCCCGCTATGCACATGCTATCAGCACGTATCTGCATGGCGATCTTCGCTCGGCCATCGAGCAAATCGATGCGCTGATCAAGCAGCAACCCCAAAATCCCTATTTCCACGAGGTGCGTGGACAGGCCCTGCTCGAGGGAGGTCGTCCCGCAGAGGCCATCGCGCCGCTGCGGCTAGCCGTAAAGCTCTCGCATAACGCTCCGCTCATCGAAATGTTGCTGGGTCAGGCGCTCGTGGCCTCGAATAACAAGGCGAATGCCGACGAAGCCATTGCAATTTTGCGAGCAGCGCTGGCACGAGAGCCGGAGGCCCCGCTCGGTTATATGCAGCTTGCAATAGCTTACGGCCGCAAGAGCGACTATGCACAAGCTGATTTGGCATCGGCTCAAGCCGCGTTTCTGCGCGGCGACAACAAGACAGCGCGAGAACTCGCATCACGCGCAAAAACCCGTTTCGCAATCGGCACTCCCGGATGGGTCAAGGCGGATGACATCGTCTCAGCCAAGCTCCCGGACAAGAAAGATTAGACGGCTCCGCCACGCTGCTCCTTTCAAAGGATTTGACAATGTCCTCTCTCCGTTTTCTCGCTCCCGCACTTCTTGCGCTCTCGTTCGGCGCAGCGCCCGCCGCGTCTGCTCAGAGCTTCTCCGACAGCCAGCGCGGCGAGATTGAACAGATCGTCAAACGCTATCTGCTCGCCCATCCCGAAGTCCTGGAAGAGGTTTCGACCGAACTCGGCAAGCGCCAAGCGGCTACCGAAGCGTTAAAGCATGAGGCCGCGGTCACGGAGAACGGAGACGCTATTTTCAACTCGCAGCGTGGCGTGACGCTCGGCAACAAAAACGGCGACGTCACCTTCGTCGAGTTCTTCGATTACAACTGTGGCTACTGCAAGCGCGCGATGATCGACATGCTTGAACTTCTGAAGTCGGATCAGAAGCTCAAGGTCGTGCTGAAGGAGTTTCCCGTGCTTGGTCAGAGTTCGGTTGAGGCTGCGCAGGTTGCCGTGGCGGCGCGAATGCAGGATCCCACCGGAAAAAAATATCTCGACTTTCATCAGAAGCTTTTGGGTGGCCGCGGTCAGGCCGACAAGTCGCGAGCGCTAGCCGCCGCCAAGGAAGCCGGATTCGACATCGCCAAGATCGAGAAGGATATGACAAGCCCCGAGGTGCGCGCCACGCTCGAGGAGAACTTCAAGCTTGCCGAGTCCATGGGCATGAATGGCACACCAAGCTACGTCATCGGCAAGCAGGTCGTCGTGGGCGCCGTGGGTCTCGAAAACCTCAAGGAGAAAATAAACACGGCGCGTTGTGGCAAGGCCTCCTGCTGATTGCTTGCTCCTGCTTCGTTTACACGCCGTCGCCTGTTCATCTGGTATTCAGAAAACAATCTCCGGAAACCCACGTTTGCGCCGGAACATCGCTTCTCCTCGCGCCGTTGTTGGAGGCATCCCACACACTGAGGAGACAGCGCTGACGAAACACTTTCTCGTATCGACCCGCACACCCTGGAGATCGTAGCGGTTCTGGATGCCTGATCTAAGTTCCTATTGGCGGCGCGGATCCTCCATCCTGGACCCGCCCCGCGGGGGACCGCGCAACTGGGCGACGCCCACTCCGTACGAGGTTCACGTTGGTTAACGAATAATTTCTGTATGTTCTAAAGGATTCCTCGCGAATAACATGAGGTATATTGAAGCCGAATCCGAGAGTGTTCAGGCTTCCCCTTGGCTCCCTTGTTACATATAACGACCCGAACCCCGGCGCGCAGCGGCGGAGACCGTTTCGGGAATTCAGATGGCCAAAACGATTTACGTGCTCAACGGCCCGAACCTTAATATGCTAGGGACGAGAGAGCCGGACACCTATGGCCGCGCCACCCTTGCTGACGTCGAAAAGCTTTGTACCGAAACGGCCACCGATTTTGGATTGGCTGCGGATTGCCGCCAGTCAAATCGTGAGGGCGAACTGATCGATTTCATCCACGAGGCTCATGCAAAACAGGCGGCCGGTATCGTCATCAACGCCGGCGGCTACTCGCACACCTCTATTGCACTTCATGACGCGCTCGTTGCCGTCAAAATTCCGACCGTCGAAGTTCATATCAGCAACATCCATGCGCGCGAGGACTTCCGACATCATTCCTTCACGGCAAAAGCCGCGTTCGCAAGTCTGTCCGGCTTCGGGATTGATGGCTACCGACTCGCGATCAATGGCCTTGCCGCCAAAATCGGCGCGGTGAGCTCGTCGAAAAAGTAACCTGACATATCAGTCATTTTCCCAGAAAGTTTCGGATCGAGATCATGTCCCGCCAGCCCGGAGAACCTACAAAAATCAAAACCGGCAACGAACCGCGCGAGGAGAGCGATGTGATCCGCGAGCTCGCTGCGCTGCTCGACGAGACCAGGCTCACGGAAATTGAAATCGAGCGCGACGGACTTCGTGTACGTGTCGCACGCAATGTCACCGTCGGGGCGGCATTACCGGCCGCCTATCAGGCTGCGCCCGCCCCTGCCGCCGCGCCGGCTGCGATCGTCGCCGACATCAGCAAGCATCCGGGCATGGTTCCTTCGCCAATGGTCGGAACGGTCTATTGGGCATCGGAACCCGGCGCCAAGCCCTTCATCGAGGTTGGCTCCAAGGTCGCCGCGGGTCAGACGCTGCTGATTATCGAAGCCATGAAGACCATGAACCAGATTCCGTCGCCGCGGTCGGGCACCGTCACGCAGATTCTGGTCGAGGATGGCCAGCCCGTCGAGTTCGGCGAGCCGCTGGTCATCATTGAATGACGCCGTTCGAACCGCGGACGCAGTGATGTTCGACAAAATCCTGATAGCCAATCGCGGCGAGATCGCCCTGCGCATCCTGCGCGCCTGCAAGGAGCTCGGTATAGCGACCGTGGCGGTACATTCTACCGCCGATGCCGACGCCATGCATGTCCGGCTCGCGGACGAAAGCGTTTGCATCGGACCGCCGCCAACGAAGGACAGTTATCTCAACATCCCGGCGTTGCTGGCAGCCTGCGAGATCACTGGCGCCGATGCCGTACATCCCGGGTACGGCTTTTTGTCCGAGAACGCCCGTTTCGCCGAAATTCTCGCCGACCATCACCTGCATTTCATTGGCCCCAAGGCCGAGCACATTCGGCTCATGGGCGACAAGATCGAAGCCAAGAAGACCGCGAAGCGGCTCGGTATTCCGGTGGTCCCGGGCTCCGATGGCGGCATCGGTCCCGACGACGACGCCATGGCGATCGCCAAGGCGATCGGCTTTCCCGTGTTGGTGAAGGCGGCGGCGGGCGGCGGCGGGCGCGGTATGAAAATCGCCAAGACACCCGACGACCTGATGATAGCGATCTCGGCCGCGGGGAACGAGGCCAGAGCGGCGTTCGGCGATGCTTCTGTCTATCTAGAGAAATATCTGCAGAAACCGCGTCACATCGAAATCCAGGTGCTTGGCGACGGCCGCGGCGGGGTCATTCATCTGGGAGAGCGCGACTGCTCACTCCAGCGGCGTCACCAGAAGGTTTGGGAAGAAGGTCCCTCGCCTGCGCTTACGGCGGCGGCTCGAAACAAGATCGGCGAAATCGTTGCCAACGCCATGAGTGAGATACGGTATCTCGGCGTTGGAACGGTCGAATTCCTGTACGAGGACGGCAGGTTTTATTTCATCGAAATGAACACCCGCATTCAGGTCGAGCATCCGGTCACCGAGATGATCACCGACATCGATCTGGTGCTGGAGCAGATTCGTATCGCCGCCGGCGGCGACCTTCCCGCCACCCAGAAGGAAATCGTCGTGAACGGCCACGCGATCGAGTGCCGCATCAACGCAGAAAATCCCGTCACCTTCCGTCCCTCCCCCGGCAAAATCATGCAATTTCATCCGCCGGGCGGACTCGGCGTCCGGATCGATTCCGCCGTTTACCAGGGGTATGTGATCCCGCCCTATTACGACTCGCTGGTAGGCAAGCTGATCGTTCACGGCAAGACGCGCGCCGAATGCTTGATGCGGTTGCGCAGAGCACTCGACGAGATGGTCGTGGATGGTGTCGAAACCACCTTGCCCCTGTTCCGGGCGCTGGTTCGCGAGGCGAGCATTATCGACGGCGACTACCACATCCATTGGCTGGAGCAGTACCTTTCCAGCGGCGGCCTGACAGGAGCTTGAACCGCTCCGTGCGGACTATGTTGGGGCAGAAGTGCGGAACCGACTGCGGATTGAGACGTTTAGCAAATAGCCGGTAACCGCGCGGGGGCGATTCAGACTGTCTCGATCCGAACATGATGCGATCACGGTGCCGTCCACCAGATCGTCACGCACTGCGCTTGGCCAGCTGATCCTGCTGACGGCAGGTCTGGTGGTTCTGACGCTGATCAGCGCGATGTCCGTCTATTTTGTCAACAAGGCACGCCACGACGCACGCTGGGTTCTGCACAGCATGCAAATTGAGAATGAAATCTCGCTGGCCCTGTTACAGATGCGGCGCGCCGAAAGCGCGCAGCGCGGCTTCCTGCTGACGCAGAGGCCAGAATTCCGCAGCGCATTCGAGGAAGCGGGCAGCCAGATTTCGCCGAGTTTCGAGCGGCTCAAAACGCTGACGATCGATAATCCCTATCAGCAGCAGCGGCTCCAGCAGATTATCCCGCAGACCTATCAACGGATCGAGCAGTTGCGGCGGGGCATCGATCTGACGCTGGCGAACCGGCAGAACGAAGCTGCCGAGATCGCGCGCCAGGAGGCCGGCCGTGACGCTATGGGGCATATCCGTAACCTCGCCAGCGAGATGCGGGCTGAGGAAAGTCGTCTGTTCTCGGCGCGAGTGACATCGGCCGATGCCAGCCAGTCGCTCGCGGCATCGATCACCAGCATTGGTTCGGGGCTGGTCGTGGTGTTCGCAGGGCTGTCGATCTTCCTGGTGCGACGCTCAAGCCGGGCGCGCGACGTCGCCGAAGCCCAGTTGCGCGATAACAATCTCAATCTCGAGTCCATCGTCGAGGAACGCACCAGCGACCTCCGAGAGGCCAATGAAGAAATCCAACGCTTCGCCTATATCGTCAGCCATGACCTGCGCTCGCCGCTGGTCAACATCATGGGCTTCACCAGCGAGCTCGAGGAACTGCGCGGCGACCTCTTCAAACGGATCGCGGACCTGAGCCGGCCCGACGGCCTCCCGCCTCCGGCGACGGAAGATTCAGCGGCTGCCATCGAACCGGTTCTCGACGAACCGGACAAACAATTGTCACAGGATTTCACCGAGGCGCTCGGGTTCATCAAGTCGTCGATCGCCAAGATGGACCGGCTGATCAGCGCGATCCTCAGCCTCACCCGCGAGGGCCGACGCGAATTTCATCCCTCTGCGATCACCATGCGCGACCTGATCGAGAGCATTGCATCCACCGTGGCGCATCAGGCCGCCGAGGCCAACGCTCAGATCCGTGTCGAACCATTGCCGGATATTGTCAGCGACCGCATCGCGATCGAACAGATTTTCTCCAATCTGATCGACAATGCCTTGAAATACCTCAAATCTAATGTTCCCGGTGATATTGCTATCCGCGGTCGGCGTAAGCTCGGTTTTGCCATCTTCGAGATCACAGATAACGGCCGCGGCATCGATTCGAAGGACCACCAGCGTATTTTCGATCTGTTCCGCCGGGCGGGACCGCAGGATCGGCCGGGCCAGGGTATCGGTCTCGCACACGTCCGTGCATTGGTGCGAAGGCTCGGAGGAACCATATCGGTCTCGTCAGAGCTTAATACCGGCAGCACATTTACCGTTACGCTTCCTGTCGCATGGATCGGCACCAACCGGGACAAACAATCATGACCACGCCAGTCACCATCATCATGATCGAAGACGATGAAGGGCACGCCCGGCTGATTGAGCGCAATATTCGGCGTTCCGGTGTCAATAATGAGATCAAGCCGTTCAGCAACGGTACGGAAGCCGTCAACTACCTGTTTGGGGCGGATGGCAACGGTATGCCTCATAAGGGAGAGGCGCTGCTCATCCTGCTCGACCTTAATCTGCCTGACATGACCGGAATCGATATCCTGCGGCGCGTGAAGGAAAACAAAGTTCTAAAGTGCGCACCAGTGATCGTGCTGACGACAACGGACGACTCTCAGGAAATCAAGCGTTGCTACGAACTCGGATGCAGCGTCTACATTACGAAGCCGGTGAACTACGACAGTTTCGCCAACGCGATCCGGCAACTCGGCCTGTTTTTCTCCATCATCCAGGTACCTCAGGCTACTCCATGAAAGTCAAGCCTACCCTGTTGTACGTGGATGACGACAAGGCGCTCGCTCGCCTGGTGGAGCGCGGCCTGACGCGCCACGGATTTTGCGTGGAGCACGCGCCCGACGGCGAATCCGGGCTCGCACGCATCGCGCTTGGCGGCATCGATGTGATAGCGCTCGATCAATATATGCCTGGCCTCGACGGGTTGGAAACACTAAGACGGATTCTGGCAATTCCCGACGCGCCCCCCGTGGTGTTCGTCACCGCCTCGCAAGACTCAAAAATCGCAGTGACCGCGCTCAAAGCGGGTGCTGCCGACTATCTTGTCAAAGATACGCTCGGCGAATTCGTTCCGCTGTTGCACCTCGCGGCTGAAGTGGCGATCCGGCAAGCGCTCGTTCGAAAAGCGCGCGACGAGGCTGAAGCCGAGGTCCGCGCCTCGCGCGACCGCTATGCGGCGTTAGCCGCCGAGCGCGAGATGCTGCTGCGCGAGGTCAATCATCGCATCGGCAACAGCCTCCAGATCATCGCGTCGCTGCTTCACCTGCAAGCCAGTTCAAGCCCCGAGGAAGACATCAAGGCCGCCCTTACGAATGCAATGGGACGGGTGGCAGCAGTGGCGCAGGTGCATCGTCGGCTTTATACCTCGCACGACCTGAAGAGCGTCCTGCTCAACCAGTATCTTGAAGCTCTGCTCGAGGATCTCCGACGTTCCACCGAAGGCAACCAGCTGTCACGTCTCGACCTGAAGGCCGAACCGATCGAGATCGATCCCGATCGTGCGGTGGCCATCGGAATCATCGTCAACGAACTGGTGATGAATTCAGTCAAATACGCTTATCCCGATGGCCCCGGCCCCATCCACGTCGAACTCGCGACCAATGGGGATGATGTCGTGCTGTCAATCGCCGACGATGGTGTTGGCCTCAATGCCAAGACCGATCCGCGCTCGACCGGGATGGGCCAGCGGATCGTCTCCGCAATGGCGCAAAAGCTCGATGCTCAAGCCGAACGCGATCCCGCCCATGCAGGCACGCGTATCGTGTTGCGGTTCCGCCGGGGAATTCCACCAGCCACAGAACCCTTATCTGCGACCGCGGCCTGAGCACGGCAGCACCAAACCGCAAACGCGCCTGCACCTGGCGTCTGATTCAAAACGGCGCTCAATTCGTTTCCACAGAATTAGAAGCGAACTGCATATTTTCATTCAGGCAAGGCAAATAGCGCGATCAAAAACACTGTGCGGTATCCGCTTGTTCGAGCGGGATCTGTTGGCAAACAGTCTGAACTTTTGGACGCGCTTTAGCAGATTATCGACGCGGTAGACTTAGAGCTCTGCTATAAGACTCTGGATGTCCCGCGAGACCGCCTCGTCCGAGATCACGCCCGAACTGCTGCTGCGCGCTTATGCCTGCGGTATTTTTCCGATGGCGGAAAGTGTCGACGATCCGACGCTCTTCTGGGTCGAACCGAAGATGCGCGGCGTCATTCCGCTCGAGAGCTTCCGAGTCCCGTCGCGGCTCGCGCGCACCGTCCGATCAGACAGTTTCACCGTGACCGTCGATACAGCCTTCGACGCGGTGATCGACGGCTGCGCCGCGCCACAACCTGGACGCGACAATACCTGGATCAACCGTCGTATTCGCGAACTCTATGTAGGTCTGCACGAACTCGGCCATTGTCACAGTATCGAGGTCTGGCAAAATGACCAACTCGCGGGAGGCCTCTATGGCGTCAGGCTCGGCCGCGCGTTTTTTGGGGAGAGCATGTTCCATGTCGTGCGGGACGCGTCGAAGGTCGCGCTCGTGCATTTGGTCGCCCGATTGATCGCGGGAGGCTTCGTCTTGCTCGACACCCAATTTGTGACCGACCATCTGCGCGGATTCGGTGCAATTGAAATCCCGCGCCGGCGCTACCGGGCCTTATTGGATGTTGCGCTGGAAGGCGAAGCCGATTTCGGGACGCTGCCGCTTGACCGGCCGGTGCCAGGCGCCGAAGCGCTCCGGATCATCGCCGGCCGCGGGTGACATCTTCGGCACTTGCCATCGACCGCACTGGAACGCCTTTGGCGCCCCCAGCGCGTGGCAGTGTCTTTACGCAGCTCGAACTGAATTCAGGAATTTCCCGACTTCGAGCTTAAGCCGGTTTCCGTCACTGGACAGTGACTGCGCCGCCGATAACACCTGTGACGAGGCTGTGCCTGTTTCCGCCGCGCCGCGCCGTACGTCAGTAATGTTGGAAGATACCTGCTGGGTCCCTTGCGAGGCCTGCTGCACGTTCCGCGAGATTTCTTGCGTCGCAGCCCCTTGTTCTTCCACCGCTGCCGCGATGACCGAGGCAATCTCCGAGAGCTTCTCGATCGTGCCGCCGATTTCCCTGATGGCATCGACCGAATGCTGCGTCGCGGCCTGGATGCCTGAAATTTGCTGGCCAATCTCGCCGGTGGCTTTCGCGGTCTGCTCGGCGAGAGCCTTCACCTCGGAAGCAACCACCGCAAAACCCCGGCCAGCCTCGCCCGCCCGAGCCGCCTCGATAGTAGCGTTGAGGGCAAGCAGGTTTGTCTGACCTGCAATTGTGTTGATCAGCTCAACGACCTCTCCTATGTGGCCCGCGGCACGAGACAGCTCACCGACGCGATCATTGGTTTTGCGGGCTTGGTCGACTGCATCATTCGCAATGCGCGCTGATTCCTGCACCTGACGGCCGATCTCGGTGACGGACGATGCCAACTCTTCGGTTGCGGCGGCAACTGAATGAACGTTGGTCGATGCTTCCTCGGAAGCAGCCGCAACCGTTGTTGTCAGGTGCTGGGCCCGCTCGGCTGTGGAAGTCAACGTACTGGCCGAGGCTTCCAGTTCGGTCGCGGCGGACGCGACTGTTTCGACGATCTCGCCTATGGCAGCTTCGAACGAATCGGCCAGCTTGATCATGTCGGCCTTTCGCTGCTGGGTGGCAATCTCGTCTTGATTCCTCTTCGCTTCGGCTTCCTCGCGAGCCTTCTGCTCGGACACGACCTTGAACCTCTCGACGGCGGCAGCGACGGCGCCAACTTCGTCCTTGCGGCCAAGTCCTGGCAGCACGACCGAGAAATTGCCTTCGGCCAGTTCCAGCATGGATTTGGTCAGCGCCGAGATCGGTCTAGCAATAGTGACGATCGACAAGACGCAGGCGCCGATTAGCAGCAGTGCAACCGCGACACCGAGTATCATTGAGATCCGTTCAGCCGCCGCTCCTTCGCGTGCCGCCGCTGCTTTTTCCTCTTCAACGCGTCCCGTGGCGAACTCGACGACCTTTTCCGAGACTTCGGCCAACTCCTTCGCTGTCGGCAGGGCGACTTCCTTCGTCAGTCGGAAAGCCTCATTCTCAAGCTTGGCAAGCCCCGCGCCGACATCCACCTTCATGTCGGCACCCTGTTTTGCTTCGATCTCCAGCAATTCGCCGCGAGCTGCGCCAATCGGCTTGGCCGCATTGTTCAGATACTGGTCGGCAAGCTGATTCATCTTCTCAAGTCTCGCACGGTTTTCAGCCGACTTCGAAAGCTTAAGGGCTTCACCGATGAATCCCCGTGCAGCCTTGTAATGATTAACGACATCTTCTTGTGCGGCCAGCAGCTGCGCCCGCGTGCTTGCGAGACGAATATCACGGACCCCGATCATCATGCCGCGAGTCGATGATTTCGCTTCGATGCCTTTCATTGCGAGCAGATTCTGATTTCCTGCTTTTTCGTTGGCTTGGCGCACCGCATCGCTACCGCTCATCTGAGCATAGATCAGTGCGACAACCATGACGACGCTGAGCAACGATGTGATCGCGAGCTTTGTGCCGATTCGCAGATTCTCGATGAAACGCATCGTAAGTAGCTCCAGAAAATTAGGCTGCGGCACTCGTATGGGCTGATTGGCAATGTTTCGAATCGCCAACGATAACGGGCCGATCGGAGCAATAGGCCCAAGATCCGAATAAATCGTTATAGCAACGGACGTATCACGAGAGCGCCACCCAAAATTGCCTCCCGGCCGGCCAACCGTAGTTGAGGCTTTCAGAACTATCGCCCGAACGGCGGGAACGAAGGATTGCCCTGCGGTTGCCGTTGTGGCGGAGGCGATGGCGCCGCCGGTTGGGATGGCGGTGCCGGCTGACGCGACTGGCGCGCGGATGGCCGTGGGCGCTTGGTCGAAGGCGGCGCGGGCTTCGGCTCATCCGGCTGCGCGGCGATAACAGTCGTCTCCGGATCCTTGCAGTCGGTCAACCAGACGTCATAGATCGGATGCTCGACGCCATGCAGGCCTGGGCTTGACGCGAACATCCAGCCGGAGAAAATCCGCTTCACCTCGCCCTGAAGCGTGATCTCATCGACTTCGACAAAGGCGTCGGTATTAGCGGCCTCGGTCGCAGGCCGCGTGTAGCAAGCGCTGGTCTTCACCCGCAGCGCGCCGAACTGCACCGTTTCTCCGACATCCTCATCGAAATGGATGATGCGGCCAGTGATCTTGTCGAGGCCGGAAAATGCCGCCTTCTTGTTCACAACCTTCTCGGCCGGGGCCTCGATGACGACCTCGTCGCCGGGTTGCAGCGTGGCCGGTGTTGGCGGCGCCGGTCGCGTGGAACTCTGTTCGGGAGCCTTAGGAGGTGAAGGCGGCGCGACGGCTACGCCACCTGGAGCATTGCCACTTGGGGCATTCTGCGGAACCACGGTGGTGCCGGGCGGCGGCGGCAGTGGCTGGGACTGAACCGGGCCCGGCGGTGGAGCACCTTGCCCCGGCGCAGGATGCATCGGCGCCGGCAGCACCCGTCCTTGTTGCGGCAAGTCGGGCACTTCTTCCTCGTCGTCCTCAGGCGCGACCTGACCTTGTGGAATTGCGCCGGGCGGACGCGGCGGAGAGTCTGAAAAAATATTACCAATTTGGGCGCGCGCAGAAGGCGCGGCAACGACGAGAGCAGCGCTCGCAAAAGCTGCACAACCGGCTATAACAATCGTTCGAAACATCATGCGCGGCTTTGTGAGGCTCGAATCAGGGCCGGACCATTGTACAGGGATTAAAGGCTCCGAGCCGCTCGCAGCATCCGGTTAACACGTCGATTGCGGCGGGGAAAGGGCGGCCTGCTCCGCGTCCACTGACGGCTGCTGCAGTGCGCTTTCCCCATCGAGTAACTGGTCGCGCGGAACGCAGATACAGACGACACCGAGGGTCGAACCGCTGTCCCCTTTAGTGCCGGATCGGCGCCACCCGCAAGGCGGGTAGCACGCCCCACTCCGCAGATTCTGAGGATGCAGGTGCTCAGCGTGGATTTACAGCAACAGACGCGATCAATCGCTCGTATAGGGTTTTTGAGAGGATCGGGGGTTGGCGCATTCCGATTATTCAAGGTTATACTTGCCCCGGGTTTGTCAGTTTTGAGTGTCGGGAATTGCCATGAGCCGGACGGAGGGGCTTTATATCGCGATGACGGCGGCTGCGCTGGCGCTCGGGGGCGCAACGGCGCAGGCTCAGCAGGTCGGCACTGCATCGGCAGTCAACCCTGCGGCAACCGCCAACCTGAAAACCATCGTCATCGGCCAATCGATCGCCCACAAGGAACACATCCAGACCAAGGCTAGCGGCTCGGTGCAGTTGCTGTTCCTCGACAAGACCTCGATGACCATCGGTCCGAACAGCGACCTCACAATCGATGAATACGTCTATGACCCGAAAGCCAACACCGGCAAGCTGGCGGCAACCCTCGGCAAGGGCGCGCTGCGTTTCGTAGGTGGCCAGATCAGCCACAACGGCGATGCCGAGATCAAGACCGCGTCGGCTTTGATCGGCATTCGTGGCGGCGTGATGATGACCGACGGAAAAGGCGGCATCTATTCCGGCTACGGCACAATGACCGTCACGTCCGGCGGCCGGTCCGTCGCGCTGGGCGCCGGCGAGTTCACCCAGACGCAAGCGGGAGCCCCCCCAACGCCACCCGACCTGCCGCCGCCAGGGTTCGTGCAGCAGCAGATCGCTATCTTCCAGAGCGCGTCCGGCCAAACGGGCGGCGTACGCGCAGGCGCGGCATCGGCGAAGAATATTGCGACGGCCGCGCAAAGAGCGACAGGATCCCCCAATGGACTGGTGACCGGATCGGGTGCTCCTCCCACTCCCGCTCCGCCCCCTATTGTCGAGCAACTCAGCGCAATCTCGTCAGCCTTCACCCAGTCGATCCAGATTTCCAATCAGGCGGAGGCGGTGCAGCAGATCGCACAGGACCAGCTTACGGACCATTCACCGCCGGATAATCACAACCCTCTACCGACGGACAACAACACTCCCCCGCCCAACGCGCGGCCGTCGGTGACGCTGCGCGGATATGTCGGCGGACTGGACGTCATCACTGGCAACCAGATCCCGGTCAAACCGGTAACCGGTACATCCGAAATCACCCTCGACGCCGCCAATAATCGCGTTCAGGGAAATCTGGATATCTACGCATTCGACTCGAGAAATCCGTTCACGCAGCTTGCCGGCACGATTCACGCGCTGTTCGAGTTCGGATCGAAAGGATCGAGCGGTCCAGCCAACAGCGCATACGTAGACTACAACAATTTCTACGCGAATACGCCCAACAACAGTGTTGTCAACGGCGTACCGGTTAACGGTGTGATGGTGTCAGCCAACGGCGCAGCCGCCAGCCAGATCGTCAACGGCGCAATTCCGAACCTGACGCCCTGTCAGTGCGAGTATACGCGCTGGGGTTTCTGGTCGGTTGAATCGACGAGTACCAATCCGAACACCCAAACCCCGCGCGAAGTCCTCGTCGGCACCTGGGTCGCCGGCCGGCCAGTGGGCAGCATTAGCGACGTCCCAACGATAGGCCAGGCAACCTATACCGGACACGTCATCGCCAACGTAAATAATGGGAGCTTCGTCGCCGGCGGTTTCTCCAACACCGTCGATTTCGGCTTACGCAACGGTACGGTGAACGTGACCAATCTCGACAACACCAACTATTCCGGCACCGTTAATTTTGACAACGACCCACGCAATTTCGGCGGTACGATCGCCGGTAACAACAACAATCGTAGCATGACCCTGCAAGGCAGCTTCTTCCAGGGTCCGAGCAGCCCGGTCGGCGAAATGGGCGGGCGCGTTGGGATTTCGGGAGACAACAATTATCTCGGCAGCGGCATTTTCGCGGGCACCAAGCGCTGACAGCGCTTGCTCGCATGACCGGCATCACCGCGTTGATGCCGGTCTTCCTAGTGCCCCGGTGTCCAGGGCTGGTAATCGCCGGTCGCCTTCGGACGGCGGCCGCTCGCCAACGTCGAGCCGGACGGCCGATAGGCTGCCGGCGTCCCGGTCATGTTCGGCACATGCGGCTTCTGCCATTCGCGCGGCTGATAGTTCTCTTTGGTAGGTGGAACATCCACAACGTGATGGATCCAGCCATGCCATTCAGGCGGAATGCGGCTGGCTTCCGCAAGGCCATTGTAGATCACCCAGCGCCGCTCGAAGCCAAGCGTCGGGTCGATCTTCCCGCCGCGCGTCCGGTAATAGCAGTTACCTTGGCTGTCCTTGCCGACCAGCTCGCCAAATCGCGCGGTCCAAAGCTGCGTACCGAAGGTCTGGCTATTCCACCAGGTAAAGAGTTTGAGGAAAAACTGCTTCATTGCCGCAAATCCGTCGCGGGAGTTTCACGGACCCTCCGCAAGGGTTCGCATTCCGACAGGTTTGATGCCATCCCGCCGAGGTCTTGTCCAGCCAAACGCGGCCAAATAGCGCGACCCGGCGTTCGCCGGCAGCACCAAAGGGTCCAAATTTGCGGGTTGCACTTCGGCTGACACGCCTTTACCCAACCCTACCCATCCCAGCGTGGTCTGGCGTCATCCAAGGCGAGCAATGGCGCAGAAATGACAGGCCGCAGGTGTTCTGCGGCTGTTGACTGGCCCAATAAAACTTTGAATGTTGCCTCTCAGGCATAAAGAAACAAAGGCTGTGAAATGTCCGAAGTCGTCAACAACATGGAAAAGCATCGCTACGAACTCGAAGTGGATGGGCATATCGCTGCAACCTACTATCGATTTCTGGACGGGGTTCTTGTCTTCACGCACACCAGGGTGCCGCCCGAACTCGAAGGCAAGGGCATCGGCTCAGAGCTGGTGAAGGGCGCGCTGGATCAGGTACGCGCGGATAAATTCAGGGCTAGCGCTCAATGTCCCTTCGTGAAGGCGTGGCTCGAGCAACATCCGGACTATGCCGATCTGCTGAGGCCGAATTTGTGAGACGGCGCGAGGTCTCGTCTCAGGCATGACCGCCGTCTACGACAACAAAGCCCTGAGCCGGTTTGAACTTGAAGCCGAAGGCGGCGTTGCTTTTGCAAAGTACCGCCTTGCGCCCGGTACGGTCGTCATCACTCACACAGAAGTGCCACGCGAACTGCGCGGCCGTGGCATCGCCTCGACATTGGTGAAGGGCGCGCTGACGCTGATCCGAGCCGAGGGCCTCAAGGTCGCAGCCAGCTGCGGGTTCGTGGCCGCTTATCTCGACAAGCATCCGGAAGAAGCCGACCGAGTGGAATGAGGCCGCATCTAACGCATGCGTTTACGGCCTCCACGCACGTTTTTCTTTCATCGAGACGACGTGTCCATCAGCGGACCGTCCAGAATGCGCGCGCTCTATCCCATCAGTGCTTCATGTCGGGCGGCAACTTGCCACCGTTAGCTGCCAGTTGAGCCATCATCTGCTTGTGCAGCCAGATGTTCATCGCCGCGGAATCGTTGGTGTCGCCCGGGTATTTCAGGTCCTTTGCCAGTTCCTTGCGAGCACTCAGGCTGGAGTCGACATCAAGCGCCTTCATCAGATCAACGATCGAGGTCCGCCACGCCAGCTTTTCCTTCTTGGCGGCGACGGCTTTGTCGAGGATGGTCGCGACGTCGACGCCCTTCGATGCCGGGCCCTCCGTCGAGGGTGCAGCACCGCTACCAGCTTCACCTGTCGGTGTTGCCGCTTCGGCGTGCGTGCCGAAGATGGCGCTCATGATCTTTCCAAATATGCTCATTGTGCCGCTCCCAATTGCTTGAGTCTTTGAACCAAATTCGCGGCGGAACCTCGCGTCTGTTTCCGCCGGATCGCCAAAAGACTAACCGGCTCACTGTGGCTTGCCAATGCGGACAAGCTGGCAGCGCATTCGGCGCCAGTCCGCTGCAACAACAATACGGCAGGTAAGCAGTCGAACCGACATGTGCACGGCATGCCGGTCACCCGGGCGCAGAGTGACATCAAAATTCACTCAACCGTGAGCAACTAAAATCGCAGATCGGAATTAGAATGGTCTTACAGGTCGCGGCAAGACCAGGTTGCTTGCCCTTGCGTCTGGTCTTGATCGTGATCGTTTCCGAAGGGGCGAACTCGCGCCTTCCGGCGGCCAGAGATCGACCCGCGAAAGGGAGACAACGAACATGGCCACTTATCCTGTTGACATTACGTCACACTCGGGAATGGCCGGTGCAGACAGACCTGTGGTCCGTCACATCGGCTTACCCGACCTGCTTGATGCGTTGCGGCTGGGCTGGGAAGACTTCAAGGCGGTTCCCAGCCACGCCATCGTCCTTTGCGTTATCTATCCCATAATTGGAATTATTTTAGCGCGAATAGCGCTTGGCTACTCGGTCCTGCCGCTCCTGTTTCCGGTCGCCGCCGGTTTTGCCCTGATCGGGCCATTTGCGGCGCTAGGACTTTATGAACTGAGCTATCGGCGCGAACTCGGCCAAGAAGCCTCCGCCTGGCATGCGTTCGGCGTGCTACGGGCGCCGTCGTTTGGATCGATGCTTGGACTGGGCGGCCTGCTCCTGGTTATTTTCTTCGTGTGGGTGGCAGTGGCTCACGCGATCTACGTGTCCACCTTCGGTAACACTCCGGCAGCGGCAATTCCCGATTTCTTCACGCAGGTCTTCACCACGTCCGAGGGCTGGCGCATGATCATGATGGGCGTCGGGGTCGGGTTCCTGTTCGCAGCCGTCGCGCTGTGCATCAGCATTGTGTCGTTCCCGCTGATGCTTCATCAACACGCCGACATGACCGATGCCATGCTGACGTCAATGCGCGTGGTCGCGAAGAATCCAATCGCGGCCGTGGAATGGGGTCTGATCGTTGCTGTCCTGCTGACGCTCGGGTCGATTCCCTTCTTCCTTGGCCTCACGATCGTCATGCCGTTGCTGGGTCATGCGACGTGGCATCTCTATCGCAAGGCGATCGAGAGTCCTTTAACGTCGTCAGCGCATGAGCCTCCGGAAACGGAGAAAGAAAAGCGTTACGCGGCCGATTTCCCGTCCGTCTTATTCCCTCCTTACGGGCGCAAGCACCGGTTCTTCGATAGTTCGGATTGACGGAAAGACGCTCGCTCGCAGGCTGTCTCGGTGTCAGGAGCCTTGAACTCGCTCTCTGGCCAACCGAGGCAGCCGCTGCGTTCACAGTCAGCATTCCTGGCAGACCAAATCCGGACGCGAATACCGTTGCTACGCGTTGCAAGTGCCGGATCAGCGAGAATAACGAACATCCTTGCCATTCAGGGTCCAAGGTGGATCGTACAAGGAAACGAGAGTGCCGTCGCCGTTACTCGCGCTAACGCGTTCCTTTTGGCTTGAAAACGCGCTACCCCTCGTCCCATGACCCAGTTTGAATCCTCCCGCGCTACCGTCCATATCGTCGGCGCCGGCCTGGCCGGTTCGGAAGCCGCTTGGCAGGTCGCGAGTCAGGGCGTTCGAGTGATGTTGCACGAGATGCGACCGCACCGGATGACTGCGGCGCACCGGACCGACGGGCTGGCGGAGCTGGTCTGTTCAAATTCTTTCCGATCCGATGATGCTTCCAACAATGCGGTCGGACTCTTACATGCCGAGATGCGCCGGCTAGGGTCGCTGATCATGCGCTGCGCCGATGCTAATCAGGTTCCGGCAGGCGGCGCGCTCGCAGTGGATCGCGATGGCTTTTCCGCTGCGGTCACCGAAGCTCTTGACGCCCATCCGCTGATCGAGATCGACCGTGCCGAAATCGATGGCTTGCCGCCCGCGGACTGGAGCAACGTCATCGTCGCCACGGGTCCCCTCACCTCGGCCCCTCTCGCCGCTGCGATTCGCGCATTGACCGACGAATCCGCGCTCGCCTTTTTCGACGCAATCGCGCCAATCGTCCATCGCGACTCCATCGATATGTCGAAAGCCTGGTACCAGTCTCGTTATGACAAGGCTGGTCCGGGCGGCAGCGGCGCCGATTACATCAATTGTCCGCTGACCGAAGCGCAGTATCACGCCTTTGTGGACGCGCTGCTTGAGGGCGAGAAGGTCGACTTCAAAGACTGGGAAACCGATACCCCCTACTTCGACGGCTGCCTGCCGATCGAGGTCATGGCAGAACGCGGCCGCGAGACTCTGCGCTACGGTCCGATGAAGCCGGTAGGCCTTACCAATCCGCACGACCCCATCACCAAGCCCTACGCCGTCGTCCAGTTGCGACAGGACAACAGACTGGGCACGCTTTACAATATCGTTGGCTTTCAGACCAAACTGAAACATGGCGCGCAGACTCGCATCTTCCGCACCATTCCCGGTCTTGAAGGCGCGGAGTTTGCCCGCCTCGGCGGTTTGCATCGCAACACATTTCTGAACTCGCCGAAGCTCCTTGACACCCAGCTACGACTGCGTGCCGAGCCGCGGCTGCGCTTTGCGGGACAAATGACCGGGTGCGAGGGTTATGTGGAATCCGCCGCTATCGGACTGATAGCCGGACTCTATGCCGCGGCGGATGCGCGGACACACACGTTTGAGGCCCCGCCGCAGACCACGGCGTTGGGCGCGCTGCTCGGCCACATCACGGGCGGCCACATCGAGACCATTGACGCGGGACCACGCTCTTTCCAGCCGATGAACATCAATTTCGGATTGTTTCCGCCGCTCGCTAATCCACCAAACAAAAAACCGGACGGCACGCGCCTGCGCGGCAACGAAAAGGCAATCGCAAAAAAACAGGCGATCTGCGCGCGCGCGCTGTCGGACCTCGATTGTTGGATCGCGAATGCACTTCGTCCGGCAGCCGCGGCATAGGTTCAACGCGCCATCTCCAGGATCATTCATGTCACTTCCAAAGCAGGACGCAGCATTCCTGTCCGCGAGCTGGATTGAAGGAGTCCTGCTGAAGCGCGACGTGTTTTCAACCGTGGAGCGCGGGCGGCTTCGGACAGCCTCCGGCGAGATCAACGCGGTGCTGCGGCGCCTCGATCAAGTGCCCTGGTGGTCGCACCTTGTGGCGCGGCATTTGTTCGAGCGGGAACGTAAGGCGCTGACGCTCGCTCGCGATCTCGGCGTCGGTCCAAAACTTCTGTGGAGCGGCCGCAGCGCATTGGTGCGAGACTTCATCGATGGCGTAGCGCTGCATCTCGCCAAACCCCACGGCGACTTATCCTACTTCCGATCGGCCAAGGTAGCGCTGCGCAAGTTGCATCGCGCCGGCATATGCCACAATGATCTTGCCAAGGAACAGAACTGGCTGCGCGGCAACGAAGGCAACGCCTATCTGACGGACTTCCAGCTCGCCGCGTGCTTCAAACGACGATCACGCCTGTTTCGCATCGCTGCCTACGAAGACCTGCGGCACCTTCTCAAACACAAACGCACTTATGCGCCCGACGCCCTGACGCCACGCGAGCGTAAGTTACTTGAGCGAAAGTCGGTCATTGCGCTCATTTGGCTGATGACCGGCAAAAAGGTCTACCAAGCCATCACGCGCGGCCTGTTCAGTTTCACCGACCGCGAAGGCGGGGGCCGACGTCTCGTCAACGATGCTCCTGTGCTGGTCGCTCGCATCAGGGAGAATCCTGCGGTGCGTGATGCCGCCATCGTTGCCTTCGCGGACCGCCGCAGCGGTGTCGGACTTTACGCCTTTGTCGAGGCAGACCTGCCCGAACTCGAAGCGCGGTTGCGTTCCACGCTCGCCGCTGCAAACGAGCCGAAACCTCCCGAGCACATCCAGGTCGTTTCGCGCCTCCCACGCGGCGCCGGCGGTAAAGTGCGCACCGAAATCCTGCAACTCATCGCAATGAACCAGATCGATCTGATTGAGCCGTTGATCACTAGTCCGGAAGATCGTGAGTTCTTCCGCGACATCCTAGGTAGCCGGAAAAACCTTCGAGACCGCTTCAACTTCGAATCGACCGACCGGGCGCTGCCGTCCTGACCTCGTTCAACCGCGAAACGGCCGAGTGCGCGATGCCCGCCACATGGTCCACAGGATACGCAGCCGCGACACGGGCCGCGCCACAAAGGGATTGATGTCAGGGCCGATGACATCATTCAGTGCGCGACGCACAATCACCAATGGAAGATAGACACTGCGGGACTGCGGCGGAAGGTTGGGCAGTAGACCCAGCGCCACCTCCAGATGCGATCGTGCTTCATCGGCCAGTTCGCCAATGGCCGCGCGAAGTGTAGGCGTGTCCCGGCCAGCGAACATCTGTTCCAGATCGACGCCGTGCTGCTCCAGCAGCGGCAGCGGCACATACGACTGCCGCCGCGAAGCGTCAAAACCGAATTTCGCGATAACCCGCGCCCTACCGCTCGCGAGACCAGCGTGCCGCGCCAGATGGTCCGTCTCGTCCGATCGGTGTCCGACGACGCGCGAGGCGAGCGAAAACAGCGCGCACGATGTATCGCCGAGGTATCGTTCTAACGCTGTTATGTCCGGCATCGGATCGTTGTAGAGATCGAACTGATGCGCTTCGATCAGTCGCGACAACAGCTCGACCGGCAGACCATGATCCCGGATCGCTAGCAAAAGTTCTGCCGCAACCGGATTACCTTCAACGCCCCCGTGTCCGGTGCCGCCGACCATATCGATCCACCATTGCAGGCGGATTTCGCCCGGCAACGGCTGGGTGATCTGCTCTCGTACCCTGACGATCTCCACGTTGAAAGCATAGAGCGCCAGCAGCGCACGACGGCACCGGAGCGGTGCGAACAAAGTCGTCGCATAGTTGTCGAAGTCATGAGTCCGCACGAGTTCCGCGCAAAACGCCGCGGACGTGTTCTCCGTTGTACCGTTCATGACACCACAATCATGCGCGCTAGAGTTTTTCACCTATAGGGAGCTCATCGACATGACGCTTGCCACTATATGCGATCAGCACCGTCAGGCTCTGCCGATGGCGTGAGACAATCATGGAATGGCTCTCAGCGTCCTCAGGCTCTGCCTTGATCTCGCGTTTGTCATGGAACGGCTATCAGCGCCGCCGCGACCCTACGCCGTTCGCCAAGCATGATGTTGTAAGTCCGGATCGCCGGTCCCGTGAGCATGGTGTCCACTCCGATGTTAACGCGGCGCAGGGCTGTGCGCAGCTCGGTGGGAACAAGCCAGACCTCTGTCCCGGTACCGATTAACAACGTATCGATTAGAGCCGAGCCCGCAAACACACGCGCCAGCGCATGACGGTCGATGTCATCCGCTCGCGTTACGGACCACGCCCAGACGCCGTCCGGCAGGCAAAGCAGCGAACCGCGATGCGACATGGTGTCGAAGCGAAAGCCGCCGTTGCCATAAGCCTCGATGACGGCCGGCCGCGGAAGATGCGGCACGCCCGGCGGGCCGGCACTCACGACTTTGCTGGCTTCTGCGATTTAGTCGGCTTTTCGGGTTTGGCCGGCTTCTCCTCGACATCGGCACGGCTCTCGCCGACGCCAAGGTAGATCAAAATCGGAGCCGCGATAAAGATCGAGGTGTAGGTGCCGACCAGCACCACGCCGAAGGTCATCACCGCGGTGAAGCTGTGGATGGCCGGTCCGCCGAACACCAGCAAAGCGACCAGCGCCAGGGTCACCGTGACGTGAGTGATGATCGAGCGCGAAAGCGTCGAGTTGATCGACGCGTTGAGCAGTTCGGGCATCGGCATTTTCTTGTAACGCCGCAGCATTTCGCGGATCCGGTCGTAAATAACGACGGTGTCGTTGAGCGAGTAGCCGAGGATTGTCAAAAGCGCCGCGATGCTTGTGAGGTCGAAGTCGACCTGCGAAATCGACATAAAGCCGATGGTCAGCACGATGTCATGGACGTTCGCGACCATGGCTCCGAGCGCAAACTGCCACTCAAACCGGAACCAGAGATACATCAGGATGCCGAGGATCGCCAACATCAGGCCGACCATGCCGTAGGCAAGGAGCTCGCCGGACACGCGCGGCCCGACCACCTCGACCCTGCGATAGTTGACGCTGTCGCCCAGCGCGCCGCGCACCTTCTGCACCGCAGCCTGCTGTGCGGCGTCTCCGCCCGGCTGCTCAGCGACGCGAATCAGAACTTCCGTCGGGCCGCCGAACTGTTGAAGCTGGACATCGCCGAGGCCGAGACCGTTCAGCGTCGAGCGCATCGCCGCGATGTCAACCTCGCCCGACTTGGCTTGCACCTCGAGCAGCGTGCCACCCTTGAAGTCGATGCCGAAATTCAAGCCATGCGTGAAGAACAACGTGATCGCGACGATCGAAAGCACGGCGGAAATCGGAAAGCTGATGCGGCGGAAGCGCGTGAAATCGAAACGCGTGTCGTCGGGAACGATCCGCAGCGAAGGCAGCAGGCCGAAGCAACTGACGATGGTCAGTACGACGATAAGGGCACCGAGCCCGAGTAAGATCCATTGGGTCACAGCCGGCTCCGGGTCATCAGATCGGCACGGTTTGCGGTCGCTTCCAGCGCACCCAGGTCGCGACGATCAGCCGGGTCACCTCGAATGCAGTGAACACCGTTGTAATGATGCCAATGCCGAGCGTTACGGCGAACCCGCGCACCGGGCCGGTGCCGATATAAAACAACACGGCGGCAGCGATGAACGTCGTGATGTTGGAATCCAGAATCGTTGCCAGCGCCCGCTTGAAGCCGGCGTCGATGGCCGAAATAGCAGTACGACCGCCCCGAATTTCTTCACGGATGCGTTCATAGATCAACACGTTGGAATCGACCGCGATGCCCACAGTCAGCACGATGCCGGCAATGCCGGGCAGCGTCAGTGTCGCGTTCAGCAACGATAGCACGCCGAAGATCATGGCGACGTTGATGGCGACGGCGATGTTGGCAAACACCCCGAACAGCCGATAAGTCAGCAGCATAAACAGGATCACCATGATCGATCCGACATAGGCGGCGAGTTCGCCCTTTTCGATCGAATCCTGTCCGAGGCCGGGTCCGACGGTGCGCTCCTCGATGATTGTCAGCGGCGCCGGCAACGCACCGGCACGCAGCAGGATCGCAAGATCGTTGGCCTCCTGCACCGTAAAATTCCCGGAAATCTGACCGGAGCCGCCGGTGATAGGTTCGCGGATGACCGGCGCCGAAATCACCTCATTGTCGAGGATGATGGCGAACGGCTGTCCGACGTTTTCGGTTGTTGCCTGGGCAAATTTTCGCGCGCCGTTGCTGTTGAAGCGGAAAGTCACGATCGGCTCGCTGGTACGCGAATCGAATCCTGGCTGAGCATCGGTCAAATCGCCGCCGGAGACGAGCACCTGCTTCTTGACGACGTAAGGCGTCTTGGGCGCCTGCGAACTCATCAACACGTCGGAATCGGCAGGCACCCGGCCCTGCACGGCCTGATCAGGAGAAACGCTCGAATCGACCATGCGGAAGTCCATCTTGGCGGTCTTGCCGAGGATTTCCTTCAGCCGCGTCGGATCCTGCAATCCCGGCACCTGTACCAGAATGCGGTCGGCGCCCTGACGCTGGATGAGGGGTTCGACGGTGCCGAGTTCGTTGACGCGCTTCTCGATGATTTGAATCGACTGTTCGACCGACTGGCGGATGCGGTCAGTGATAGCAGCCTGCGGCACCGTCAGGCGGATCAGCCCGCCGTCCGCGCTGCTGACTTCGAGGCTACGCTGGCCGTTCGAGCCGAGCAGACCTCCAAGCGGCTGCGATAACTCACGCAACTTGCCGAGCGCAGTCTGGAATTCCTCCTCTTTGCTGATACGGACCTCGACGGCGCCATTCTTGACGGCAAGGCCGGTATAAGCGATCCGCGCGTCGCGTAGCGCCTTGCGGGCGTCATCGCGAACCTGATCAAGTTTCTCTTTTTTGACGTAGTTGGAATCGACCTCAAGCAGCAGATATGAACCGCCCTGAAGATCAAGTCCGAGCACGATGTGGCGTTGCGCCCATTTCGGCCATGTCTTGACCTGTGCCTCGGGAAAGAAGTTAGGCACGGCGCACAGGCAGATCGCGAGAGCGGTCATGATGATCGCCAGCGCCTTCCACCGTGTAAAATACAACATCGAGATAACTCGTCAGATTCGAGGAATGATCGCCTGGACCACCTAGCTCGCCGCGGCGTCGTCCTTGGAGCCATCTCCTTTAGCGGCGCCCTTTGCCGATTCACCTTTTGTCGGCTCGCCCTTGGCCGGCTCGCCCTTGGCACGGACAATCGAAATCATCTGCCGCATCTGCCGCACCCGGACGCCGTCCGCGATCTCGAACTCGATCTGGTCGTCATCCACCACTTTGGTGACCTTTCCGACGAGACCGCTTGACGTGATGACGGTGTCACCTCGACGGATATTTTTCACCAATTCGTTGTGCTCTTTCGCCTTCTTTTGCTGGGGCCGGATGATCAGAAAATACATAATGATGAAGATCAGCGCGAAGGGCAGCAGCGACATCAACAAGTTGTTGGTGTCGGTGGCGCCGGCGGCCTGGGCAAAGGCAGGGGTAATAAACATTCGGGCTATTCCTTGGGAGCAAACCGGCACGAGCACAGAGTCAGGCCGATCAAGGGCAAATTCGCGCGGACTATAACGGCCACGGTCCCAATTGCAACGCCACCAGACCCTTGATCGGGCCTCATTATTCCGCTGCTTGCAGGAGCCAGGTCACCTCGCTAAGGGTGCGCGCTCAGGAAAGGCAAAGATGGCAAAAAAGTCTCGGAAAACAAGCCTTCGAAAGACCCCTCTTAAGGCACCAGGAGATCACTCCGGTCGTCGGGGGGGCGCGACAAAAGGTCGGAAAGCGGCCGTTGCGTCCGATGCCGCGGACCGGATCGCCTGTGCTCTCGAAGTAATCGCCGCCGCCACGACTGCCGCCGCTGAACGGATCGACAATCGTGCTGCAATGACGCGCGCCGACGCATTCGTCTGGCATCCTGACGGACGATTGATGCCGGTTTCGCGAGTCAGCCGCGTCGATCTTGGCCTGCTCAAGAGCATCGACCGAGTGCGCGATATTCTGATGGAGAACACTGTTCGCTTTGCCAAGGGCCTGCCAGCGAACAACGCCCTGCTCTGGGGAGCGCGCGGCATGGGCAAGTCGTCGCTGGTGAAGGCGGCACATGCCAGTGTCAATGCCGAAGTCGGCGGCCTGCTCAAGCTGATCGAAATTCACCGTGAGGACATCGAAAGCCTGCCCGGCCTGATGGAACTACTTCGCTCATCTGAGTTTCGTTTCATCGTATTTTGCGACGACCTGTCGTTCGACGGCAATGACGCTTCGTACAAGTCGCTGAAGGCCGCGCTCGAGGGCGGCATCGAAGGACGCCCCGGCAACGTCATCCTGTACGCGACATCAAACCGTCGTCACCTGCTGTCGCGCGACATGATCGAGAACGAGCGATCGACCGCGATCAATCCCGGCGAGGCCGTCGAGGAAAAGGTCTCACTATCTGACCGCTTCGGCCTTTGGCTCGGCTTTCATCAATGCAGCCAGGATGACTATCTTGCGATGGTGCGCGGGTATTGCTCTCACTTCGGCATCAGGCTCGACGATGCTGAACTGAAACAGGAGGCGCTGGACTGGTCGGCCACGCGCGGCTCGCGCTCCGGCCGCGTTGCCTGGCAATTTACGCAGGAGCTCGCAGGCCGGCTTGGCGTGCGGATCGCGACATAATCGACCTGCCGCAAATTCACAGCGCCGCCAGCAGCTCCGCGCAGACGGCGCAACCGACAACGACCAGCCAGGGCGGTGTTCGCCACACGAGCAACAACACAAAGGCAACGACAGCCAGCCCGAAGTCTCCCTTGGACAGGATGCCCGAGGTCCAGACTGGATTGTAAAAGGCGGCCAGCAAAAGGCCGACGACCGCGGCGTTGATGCCGCGCAGCATCGCTCTCGTCGCGGCCCGCCGCCGCAATCCGTCCCAGAACGGCATCACGCCGATGACGAGCAGGAAGGACGGCAGGAAGATCGCAACAAGACACAGCGCAGCCGTTTTCCAGCCGCCGATCGCCGCGCCGAGATAGGCGGAAAACGTGAAAAGCGGCCCCGGCACAGCTTGCGCAGCGCCATAGCCTGCCAGGAACGCATCGTTACTCACCCATCCCGGCGGCACCACCTGCGCCTGGAGCAGTGGCAGCACCACATGTCCGCCACCGAACACAAGCGAACCGGTGCGGAAGAAGGTATCGAAGAGCCGCAAATCCGCATTGCCTGAGACGGCCGACACGACAGGCAATCCCACGAGCAAAATGGCGAATACCGCCAGCGCGAAAATCGCAATCGCCCTGTTCGTCCGCGGTGTTGCACCGAAGTGATCCGCCGGTACGGCCTCGCGCTTCAACACGGTCATGCCGGCGATCGCACCGACAACGATCGCGCCGATCTGTCCCCAGACTGAATCGATCACCAGCGCCGTGACGGCTGCCAACGCCGCGACGCTGGCGCGCTCGCGATCGGGCGTCAGCGTTCGCGCCATGCCGAGAATCGCGAGCGCCACCACTGCGACGGCGGCCACCTTCAGGCCGTGCAGCCACCCGCTGCCCAACGCGCTCCCGAACAAGGATATGCCGTAGGCGAATGCAACCAGCGCCAGCGCCGACGGCAGCGTGAACGCCATCCACGCCGCGACCGCTCCGGCATAACCGGCGCGCGCCAGACCGATGGCTATGCCGACCTGGCTGGATGCAGGGCCCGGCAGGAACTGGCACAGCGCGACAAGGTCGGCGAAGTCCTTTCCTTCAAGCCATTTCCGCTTGATCACGAATTCGTCGCGGAAGTAGCCGAGATGAGCAACGGGACCGCCGAATGCTGTCAGGCCGAGCTTCAAAAATGCCGCAAATACCTCGACCGCGCGCCCCTTCTCACGCACATGGGACGTCATGCGATAGCATCTGCCATGAGCATTGATTCCCACAAGTTCAATGGTCCCCGGCCCGACACCCTTCGTGCGCCAAATCAAAACGGAGTTGGCCGCGAAGCGGACTTCGCGGCCAACTCAGGTGTATACTACTCTAGACTAACGGAACCGCTGAAAATCTCATGCCCCATTAAGGAAGTTCAGTGGGTCAACCGGTGTCGATCCCTTTCGGATCTCAAAGTGAAGCTGCGGCGACCCCGCTTCGCCCGACTGACCCGATTTGGCAATGACCTGTCCGCGCTTGATGGAATCGCCGCGCTTCACCAGCACATCACTCGCATGGGCATATGCGGTCACGTATCCGTTGGAGTGCCGAACCAGGACCAGGTTGCCATAGCCCTTAAGTTCGTTGCCGGCATAAGCAACGACGCCATCCTCGGCAGCCTTTACCGGTGTGCCCTCGGGCACGGCGACGTTAATGCCGTCATTGGATTTGCCGTTGGTCCGGGCGCCATAGGCCGTGATCACTCGGCCACGCACCGGCCAGCGGAATGTCGGCAAGGCGCCGGTTGCTTCTGCGTCTTTCACCGCATGTTTGACCACGGCTGCCTCGGGTGTCGCCGTCGCAACCGCGAGGTTGACCTTCTGCACCGGACCTGCGGGCGCAGCAGCCGCGTGAACCGCCGGCATAGGCGCAGGTGTAGCAAGGGGCGCGGTCGGAACGGCAACAGGCTGCGTGGACGCCACAGCGACCTTCGTCGGCACCGTGATCTTCATGCCGGTCGTCAGTTTCGCGCCCGATTGTAATCCGTTCGCGCGGGCAAGCTCTCCGACGGAAACGTGATTGCGGCGCGCGATGCTCATCAGCGTGTCGCCGTGATTGACGTAGTGGGTACCGGACGCAGCCATAGCGCCCGCAGGCTTCGCGGCCGGAGCGATTTGGGTATCCGCCACCGACGCGCGCTTCGGAATGATCAACCGCTGGCCAGGTTGCAACCGGCGAGGACCGTGGTAGCCGTTAGCCTTCAGGATTTCAGCAGTGGATACGCCATATCGGTGCGACAATCCTTCCAGCGTATCGCTGGTGCCGACAATGATCGGGGTGCCGCCGCTATGATTCCAGCCATCCCGCGCTGTGACAGCACTGGCGGGCTCGATCGGATGCACGGGAGCCGCATGCGAAAAGACGCTACGTTCATTGCCCGATGCAACCGGATAGGATTTTGGCGTCGATATCGGAGGCAGCGGTTGGGATTGATATTGCGGGCGCGCATACTGCGGCAACTCGCTGCGTTGAATTGGAGCCACGGGAGCGGCGGGCGCCGCAGGCACCGCGCCGGTCGTGTCGCGCTGCCATCCGAAATTTGATTGCTGAGGATCGATTTGAGCGAGGCGCGAGGACATGTCCGCGCTGCATCCGGCAAAACCGATAGACACCAGCGCCAGCACCGCTACTTGCGGTACGCGACGCGAGTAAAGCAACTCGACGACACGGGACATGTTACTCACTCATACGCAACTTGATACAAATTGAGTAAACACCCCCGGCAGTAAACAAGCCTTTAACCCTGACACGCCGCCGCCTTCAAAATTAACATCGCTGGAACAATGTGTTGCGGCAGCCGCCGGGCGGAGGACCGGGTTAGAGTTCGCGGGCGATGCCTGGCAGCGCCGGCACGAAGCGGACGTCGATCAGCTCCTTGCGGATAATCCCGGCGGCGGCACGTCGCAGGAGGATCAGTGTCTGCCGTCCATTCTGCGGACCGACAGGCGCGATCAAAAGCCCGTCCGGCTCAAGCCGGGTCGTCAAGGCCTCTGGGATTTGCTCCATTGCCGCAGTGACCATGATGCGATCGAATTGCCCTGCTCCGGCAGGAATGTCGAAGCCATCCCCCAGCAGAACTTCTATATTATCGTAACCGAGCTGCTCCAGCCGGGCACGGGCGCGATCCGCGAGCACCCGATATCGTTCGATAGTCACGACCTCGCGACAGAGGCGCGACAGAATAGCGGTCTGATAGCCTGAGCCGGTGCCGATCTCGAGCACCCGGTTATCGTCACGTAATTCCAGCCGCTCGGTCATGTAGGCCACGACGAAAGGCTGGCTGATGGTTTGCCCGCAGGCGATGCCGAGCGCGGTATCGCACCAGGCATCCTCGCGATCATCCCGTTCGACGAAAACATCGCGCGGGACGTTATCCATCGCGCGAAGCACGCGCTGATCGCTAATACCGCGTCGCCGCAGGTTTAGCTGAAACATCATCTTTTCGGGCGGCAAACGATCCGCGGGGGGCATGGGCGAACTCTCAAGCGCTGGCGCTTCGCCGAACGATTACCACGATAAGTTGACGCAATCTGCGCAGATCACCCGCTGGGTCAATCCGGCGGGACAAGTATTTGTTCCGGCGGAAACAGCCGGCGCGACGGCTCAGGCCGTCCTGCCCGGGCGCGACAACGGCACGGATTGCGTTCGTCCGCATAATTTGCGACCCTGCGTTGGCCGAAAGATCGAGATTTCTACCATGGTACCAACAAGGCCGCCCGGCGGCTCGGTATTCCTCGTCGAAGACGAGGTGATGATCCGCATGATGGTTGCGGATATGCTGGAGGAGCTCGGCTATAGCATCGCCGCCGAAGCGGGCGACATCGAGCAAGCTCTGGAGCTCGCGCATACCACTGACTTTGACGTCGCGATTCTCGACGTCAACGTTAACGGAAAGCTGATTTCTCCTGTGGCAGAGGTTATCGCGGGCCGCAACCGGCCCTTCATCTTCGTAACGGGCTATGGCACGCAAGGGCTTCCGCCCGAATATCGCAACCGTCCGTCAGTGCAGAAACCCTTCCAGATGGATGGTCTTGCCGCCGTGATCCAGCGCACGCTCAAGGGCAGCGCCGCGGCCTGAGTCAGCCGAACAAGACAGCGAACGGCTGCTTTAAAGTCGGCCGTTATTTTCTGCAAGCGACAAGACACCAAGCAAAATCTACTTGAAGCGCGCCTTCAAGATCTCGCCGAATGCATCGTCGGTGCGGTCCAGCCGCAGCGGCGTCACCGAAACGCATTGCGCCGCGATCGCCGCGAGATCGGTGCCCGACGCGGGCGTATCCACGGCGTCGGCCTTCTCGAATCCGATCCAGAAGTACGGATTGCCGCGGCCGTCGCGCCGTTCATGGATCTTGAGAAAACCGAGATTGCGCTTCCCCATCCGCGTCACCAACACCCCGGCCACCTCCTCCGGCGCGCAGGCCGGAAAATTGACGTTGACCACCGTGTTCTTCGGGATGCCGATATCGATCACCTTGCGGAGGATCTGCGGCGCGAACGTAAGCGCGGTTTCCCACACCGGCCTGTCGCCGGTCTCCAGGCTGAACTCCTGCGACAGCGCGAAAGACGGCAGCCCGAGCATCGTGCCCTCGAGCGCTCCCGCGATGGTGCCGGAATACACCACGTCCTCGGCGAGGTTACGGCCGCGATTGACGCCGGAAAGCACGAGATCCGGTCCTTTGTCGCCGAGAATGTGCCGCGATCCCATGATCACGCAATCGGTCGGCGTGCCCTTCACCGCGAAATGGCGAGGTCCGAGTTCGCGCAGCCGCAGCGGATCGTTGAGCGTCAGCGAGTGCGAGACGCCGGACTGATCGTGCTCGGGTGCGACCACCCAGACATCGTCGGACAGCTCCTTTGCGATTTGCTCGACGATCTCGAGGCCCGGTGCGTGGATGCCGTCATCGTTGGTACAGAGAATCCGCATTCCTGAGAGTGCCTCTTTCGGCCGCTGCGAGAGCGTTTTCGAGCGAAGTGGATAGCGATTTGCGTGAAGAAAACGCGTCAAATCAAAACCATAGAGCCCCGCTTCTGTTCTATCAGAAGCGGAAAGGCTCTAGCCCGTTCGGGGACATTTCATATCCGGCCCGGCCGAGGCTGGCAAACTCGCTGTCCCGGCAAATTCCGAAGGCCAAAGTCCTCGCGCAACTACATGCCTTTCGCGATCACCTTCAGGCCGCCCATATAGGGCTGCAAGACATCGGGCACGGCGATGGAGCCATCGGCCTGCTGGTAGGTCTCCATCACCGCGATCAGCGCGCGGCCGACGGCGGTGCCGGAGCCGTTGAGTGTATGCACGAAGCGCGGCTTCCCGTCGCTTGCGCGATAGCGCGCGTCCATGCGCCGAGCCTGAAAATCGCCGCACACCGAACAGGACGAAATCTCGCGGTAAGCGCCGCCCTCGCCTTGCCCCGGCATCCAGACCTCGATGTCGTAAGTCTTTTGCGAGGCGAAGCCCATGTCGCCGGTGCACAGCGTCATCACGCGGTAATGCAGGTCGAGCCGGCGCAGAACTTCTTCCGCGCATGACAACATCCGTTCGTGCTCGTCTTTCGATGTCTCCGGCGTGGTGATCGACACCAGTTCGACCTTGGTGAACTGGTGCTGTCGGATCATGCCGCGTGTGTCGCGCCCCGCCGCGCCCGCTTCGGCGCGGAAACACGGCGTCAGCGCGGTGAAGCGCAGCGGCAGTTCTTTTTCATCGAGAATGGATTCGCGAACGAGGTTGGTCAGCGAGACTTCGGCGGTGGGAATGAGCCAAAGCTTCTCCGCAAAGTCGTGTTGCTCTATCGCCTTCGTTGCCTCTTCTAATCTTTCTTGCGTAACATGGATTGCCCCATCGACGACCCATTGGGGAAATGCCGTTCTAAGAAATCCAATTTGAGCAGCGAGCGCTTCATATTGGTCGGGAGATCTCGATGCCGCGAACTGATCATCCCGAAACTTCGGCAATTGCGCCGTACCGAACATCGCGTCGTCGCGCACCAGAAGCGGCGGATTGACCTCGGTGTAGCCGTGCTCACCGGTGTGGACATCGAGAAAGAATTGCCCGATAGCGCGTTCAAGCCGCGCCAGTCCGCGTTTCAGTACCACGAAGCGCGCGCCCGACAGTTTCGCCGCTGCCTCGAAATCCATGTCGCCGAGCGCGCCGCCGAGGTCGTCGTGCGGCTTCGGCGTAAACGCATAGTCGCGCTTTTGTCCGAACACATGACGCCGCACATTGCCGTGCTCGTCCGCGCCGGACGGCACCTCCTCGAGCGGAAGATTCGGAATTTGCGCAAGCTCCTTGCGGAGCTCCTCATCCGCTGCCTTCGCCGCCGCTTCCATTTGCGGCATGGTGGTCTTGAGTTCGGCGACCTCAGCCATCAACACGTTCGCGCGCGCATCGTCCTTGGCCTTCTTGGCCTCGCCGATTTCCTTCGAGGCCGCGTTACGGCGCGCCTGCGCCTGCTCCGACTCCAGAATAGCCGCGCGGCGTTTCTCATCGATCGCGAGCAGCGACGACGACAGCGATTCAACTCCCCGCCGCTTCAGTGCGGCGTCGAACGCTTGCGGGTTGTCGCGGATCGCTTTGATGTCGTGCATGGAAGATCGGCCCCGGAAAGAAAGCGGTTGAAGTCCACGAAGGTCTTTGCCCGCGAAAACGGGCATTCAGTAGCCTGAACGGCTGCGATTGGAAACAGTGGCGCTCTACTCCGCCGGGTTTTCCGCTGGCGGCGAGGTGGCGGCGGAGGCAGACGGCTTGGCCGCTTTCTTCTCCACGACAGCCACGGCGAGAATCGAGCCTTCGTAAAGCAGGAGCAGCGGCAGCGCCAAGGACATCTGGCTCAGCACGTCCGGCGGTGTCAGCACCGCCGCGATGACAAACGCGCCGACCACGAAATAGCGACGCTTGGCGCGCAGCATTTTCGCTGTGACGACGCCGATCCGCCCCAGGAGCGTCAGGATCACCGGCAACTGGAAGGCGATGCCGAAGGCGAAGATCAACGACATCGTCAGCGACAGGAACTCGCCGACCTTGGGTAGCAACTGGATTTCCGCGGTTTCGGGACCAGCCATCTGCTGCATCCCTAGCGAGAACCGCACCAGCATCGGCAGCACCGCGAAATACACCACCGTCGCGCCCAACACGAAGAAGGCCGGGGTCGCAATCAGGTAAGGCAGGAAAGCGTTGCGCTCATGTTTGTAGAGGCCGGGCGCCACGAACTTGTAGATCTGTGTCGCCACGACCGGAAACGAGATGAAGGCGGCGCCGAACAGCGCGAGCTTGAGCTGGGTGATGAAGTATTCGAGCAGCGCGGTGTAGATGAATTTCGAATTCTCCGGCCCCGCGACCCAGACGAACGGCCATATCAGGATGTTGTAAATCTGCCTGGCGAAGAAGAAGCAGACGATAAATGCCACGCCGAAGCCGACCAGCGCCTTGATCAACCGCGAGCGCAGTTCGATCAGGTGATCCATCAGGGGGGCCTTGCTGGCCTCGATGTCTTCGTCGCTCATGACGCTTTGGCGTCCCTGATCGTCTCGTCCCTGCTCGCCTCATGCGGCGTTTCTGGCGCAGCCGCAGGCGGTTCAACAGGAGCCGCGTCCTGAACCTCCGGCGTGATCACCAGCGGCCCGGATGCGCTCGCCTCGACGTCGGCTTGCGTCAAAGTCTCAGGGACCCCGGCTTCCGGCGACGCCGACCCGCTCACGGAAGCGGAGTTGGCGGTTGTGGATGGCTTGTCGAGGTCCTCGAGTCTGGGCGGCTCGCCGAGCGAGTCGGTCAGCCGGGTCATCAGGTTGCCACGGGTCAGACCGCTGGTCGCGTCGCGCACCTCGTCGAAGGATTTTTTCAGGTCGGCCATTTCGGCCTCACGCATGGCCTCGTTGAATTGACCCTGAAATTCAGCCGCCATCCTGCGTGCCTTGCCCATCCACTGGCCGATCGTGCGCAGCACGCCAGGCAGCTCCTTGGGGCCGATGGCAATCAGCGCGACGACCGCAATGACGAGCAGTTCACTCCACCCGATGTCGAACATGAAACTTTCCGCTCACGCGAGGCTTGCGTCGGTTTCCGCACCGCAGCCGACGTCCCGTCTTGTCAGATCTTGCTTTAAGCCGGCACAGGGATCGACGTGTTTCGATAGTACCGCATCCCTGGTTGTCGCGCCTCGACTATGTATCACTGCGGATAAACGGCCTCGCGCGGAGCCTGCGTTAGATGACCTTGCTGCCGGTGTTAGACCGCGCCGCACCGGACCCATCCGCATTATGATCGATCGTCTTCACGGGTTCGGGCTTTTCCGCAGTATTCTCATCATCCTTCATGCCCTTTTTGAAGGCCTTGATGCCCTGCGCAACGTCACCCATCAGGTCGGAAATCTTGCCGCGGCCGAACAGCAGCAGGATCACCGCGACCACCACGATCCAGTGCCAGATGCTCAGTGAACCCATCTGCAACCCTCCAAGTCGGCGGCCGGCGTTTGGCCGAAGCTATGCGGAACGTATGCCCGAGGGTTGGCAAAAACAAGGATTCCAGGTCCGGCGGGCATCAATAAGAACCCGGTAACCCTATGGCTTTTGACCGGACCGCGCGCGACGTCGGAACTGCTTCGTTAAAATACGAAGGCTGGTGGTTGTTCGAGGCCCGGCAGGACCGGAACCGACGCATCGAAGAGAGCCCTGTGTCCGAAATCGGAATGCGAGTGGGTAACGATGACCGCCCGAGGCGCGCCACTCATGGCAAACACGCCGACCAGGCGACCCTCGGCAGCGAGCTGCCCGTAAAGCGTATCTGGAGCAATCTCGGTCGCACCCTCCAAGATGATGACGTCGTAAGGTGCGTGGGCGGGCGCTCCTTTGCACGCCGCCGCCGTAACGACGGTCACGTGACCGAGTCCGAGGCTTGCGAGAATGTCCGAGGCCTTCGCCGCCAGCGCCGAATCGCTCTCGGTCGCCGTCACTCGATCCGCGAGCTTCGCCGCCAACGCGGCGGTATAGCCGGTAGCACAGCCCACCACGAGGACGTTGTCGGTGCTTTTGATCTCAGCTGCCTGGATCGTTTTGGCGACGACCATGGGCTTGATCAGATACCGCTTCGGCGCCCCCCTTTCGCTGACGTCCAGATCGAGATCCAGGTAAGCCAGCGCGCGGCGATCCTCGGGAACGAAAATCTCCCGCGGAAGCGCCATCATCGCGTCGATAATCCGCGGATCGGTGACGTCGCTGGTCCGCACCTGACCGTCAACCATTTTCCCGCGAGCGGTCGAGAAATCAGACATCAGCGATCCTTAACCCGTGCCAAAGTTCTCGGAGGACTAAGGCACCCCCATGGTCGATGCAAGCCCTTGCTAAGCATGCCTGATTTGCCGTCGCATTTTGTCGCAGCGTTTTCCATCGGTCGCAGGAAATGCACGATCCTCGGCGGATTCACCTTACCTTTGTCCAGAGGCGCCGCGGTGCCCTTTTCTGCTTTGCAAGCGTTGGGGGCTTTGTTATAGGCTGCCGTCTTGCGAAGGATGCTTCGCGTGTTCCCTGGTAGCTCAGTGGTAGAGCATTCGACTGTTAATCGAATGGTCGCAGGTTCGAATCCTGCCCGGGGAGCCATTGAAAATCAAACACTTAACTGAAGTTTCCAGAAACCAATAAGGGTGCCTATTAGTATTGGGGCCCCTCCTCGGGCCCCTTGAGAAAAAATCAGGTGTGACCTGCGGCAGCAGCCGTGCACACCCGCAGATTCCTTGCCGGGGTTTGCGAGCGCATCCGCTGAGTAAAACCCGCCGGCGGACCTGACGACGTAGGCAAACGACATCAACCTGATTTGTTCAGCTTCTTGATCTTCGCGTCGGTGGCTTCGATCGACGCGGCGAGTTCCAAGATTGCCTTCGACAAAAGCTCTGCCGCCTCTTTTTGATCCTGCGATCGCGCCGCACGAAGCGCGTAGTTTTTGGCTGAAGACAGCGACATCGATCTTTCCTTACCGGCAAGCCTGAGGGCAACAAGGGCCGCCGGCATGACCGGCGGCCTTTCATCAAACGCGCAGGTTTTCTGCAGATTCCTTGCCGCGGTTCGCGACGACTTCATAGCTGACCTTCTGCCCCTCGTTCAGGCTCGAAAGTCCAGCCTTCTCCACGGCCGAGATGTGCACGAAGACATCCTTGCCGCCGCTGTCGGGCTGAATGAAACCAAACCCCTTCTGCCCGTTGAACCATTTCACAGTGCCTGTAGCCACGTAAGTATCTCCACAACGATTTAGAAACCCAGATCACAGCTAGCTTGCGTTGGACGGCGCTGGGAGACGGACCCGTCCGGCAACCATAACCCCAATTGCTCGATCTGGTTCCCGGTTCCCCGCCCAGGCGATGAATGCAAGAAAAACCCGCCGGCGAACCGGCGGGGTTATTTTTAGAGCTCACGCGCCGGAACGATTCACTCTACCAGCCCTCGCCGCTCGCATTCAGCCTTGACGCGAGCGCGCGCCTGGGAGGCGCGGACGAATTTCCAGCGGACCGCCAAAACTTCCTCGTGTTCTTTGTCGGTCAACTGCCGCTCGGGCATGAACTCCGAATATTTACCGCGGGAAATAACCAGCCGGTGACCACACCGCGTCATGGTGTCTATGTATTCGGCGGCATCGAACTCGGCGTTTCGGATGTCCTCATTTTCATAACCCGCCGCTTGCGATAGCGCCTTGCCCAGCGACCTCACGGAATATCCGACGACACGGCCCAGCAACCGTTTCTCCAAACCTTCGGCCGCATATGGACCGTCAGACAGGCCCGTGAATGTAGCGATGCCATCAGCTCCCGGAGGTGAGGCTATGGGTCGGAAGCCTCGCAGCCTACAACACCACCAAACCTGCTGCTTCGGCGAAGGTGGCGGAGTAATCTGCGACAGGGTCGATTTCAGCTGAACGACACGCCGCGCCCGGTTGCCGCTCTGGTACTGGATCAGGAAAAGTTCGCCGTTCTGAACGCTGTGATCCGTCATGTCGATGACCGCATATTCGCCCTCTTTCAGGTGCGGCTCGGCACCGTCCTCCTCAATCCGAAACGTCATGTGGCCCGGCGGCAGCGTCGTGAACTCGGTCAGGGCGCGCACCGGTTGCGGTGCGGGAATGTGTTTTGTGGTATGTGCTTGAGTAGCCATGGCGAAGAAGTCCTTTTCTCGCTGAGGTCAGAGCCGGGAGCGAGGTGTCCGCCTTGCCCCGGCTTGCATTTAGGATTATCCTATTTCTATGGCGAAGTCAATTAAGGATAATCCCAAAAAGGCGCGCGGTCGCCCCGCCACGGGGAAAGACCCTCTCGTCGGGGTTCGCATGTCCCTGGAGCTACAGGATTCAGTTCGTGCGTGGGGCACCCGCCAGGATGACAAACCCGCGCTAGCGACGGCAATCCGTCGCCTTGTGGAGATCGGGCTGAAGGGGAAGAGGGATAGATGAGCGAACCTACGGATTCTGAGCTAACCACGATCTTCCTCGTTCTGAACGAGGGCAGCCCGGATGAGCATGGTGTGCGCGTAGGCACCGTAAACTTGTCGTCGGAAGACGAGCGTATGCAGGAATTGATCGGGACCCCAAAAGTGTATGGCCTGGTCCAAGAGGCGCTAACGGCAGCGGGCGAAACAGTTGGCGCTGAGAGTTGCTTTGCATTCATCCCGGCTACCGACGAGGAGCGTAAGGCTTGGGAACAGGAGCGCCTGGGCACTCGCGAGGGTGTGTACTTTCTGCCCTATGAAGCGAGTAAATAGCCGCCGCGTAGCGGGTAACGTTAAGGACGGACGCGAGTTGGACGTTACCTCTCCCGCCCATATTTTTGGTGGATGGATCCGACGCCTAAAAAGTCTTTTGACGTTTACCGCAAGAAGAGCCGCCCCTCGGTACGCTTGGCAATCAGACCTGGCGCTAAGCTGCCTCCCCAGTTTCCGGCAAAAGATTGGGTCTTGATCAGCGAGCGCGAGAGCTCCACGGTGCATTCCGACGCAAGGTTAGACATAGCCGTTAAAGGCTATTGCTATTTCGAAGTCATCAAAGAGTAGGCAACGCGGAAAAGCAAATGGCCCGAAGCATTGCCCGGGCCATCCACATCACGAGCGAGCGTACATCCGGCTCAGCTCACTAACCTATCCGCAGGTTCTCCGCGCTCTCTTTGCCGCGGTTCGCCACGACCTCGTAGGACACCTTAGCGCCCTCTGCCCGGCCGGTGAATCCTGCCTTCTCCACTGTCGAGATATGGACGAATACGTCCTTGCCGCCGCCGTCGGGCTGAATGAAGCCATAGCCCTTTTGTTCGTTGAACCACTTCACAGTACCAATTGCCACGTTAGTCTTCCCCAAATACATTGAGACGCGATTACAGCCCCAAGCCGTGACGAATACAAGAGAGGTCAGCCGGTAGGGCCATCAGCCGCCTCGTCGAGCTCGGGCTGAAGGTGAATGGTTAATTTCAATCCCGCTTCGCGGCGGGTTTTGATACCTTGGCGCCTAAATAGCCCGGGCGTTGGTTCTGCTCTGAGCAAGAAGCTGAAGCCGCCGGATGCAGGGCGCTGAAGCGTTGATAGGGAGGAAGCCCAGCGATGAAATGGGCATTGGTCATGATGGCGATGGGGACGACGCCAATTCAAACAAATCTGGTCTATGATGACTTACAGGCCTGCTATGCCGCTGAAGAAAAGATCGCTGCTGAGTATGCCGATGTTTTCAATCAGTGGCTCAAGACGAACGGCGACACCAGCCTCGTTCCTCCATACGTAAAACAGCGTGTTATGCGCGGAATATGCGCTCCTCATCAAAGCAGCGTTTCCGCACAGAACATGGAAACCCCGCCAGCGCTGCGTTTGGAACCGAGGCAGCCGGACGCAATGGGCCAAAGCGATGGAGGCGACGTCGGCGACCCCGCCATGCAGAAGCAGGTGATCAATCTGGTCGCAGCTATGAAGAACATCAAGACGCTGGCGCAGGCCGCAAGGGACAGCGAAGATGTAGAAGCGCTGCGGAAGAACTTCGAGATGATCTCAACGCTCGTAGACAAGGCGCTGCCGGGGAGGCGCAAGAGGAAGCGATGAGTGATGATGAAGGCAAAGGCCAACCAGCGGAGCCGAAATCTCTTCACGATCTCCCCATAGATATCGCGATTAGGCTTCGCTGGGTGTTGCGAGACATTCGAGCGGGTCGCTTAAAGCTGCTCGCGTCTTCGAGCGATGATTTGAGGTCGCTTGCAGAGCTCGGTTTGGTCACTGTGGATGACGATAAGCTTATCCTGACGGAATCAGGATATTCGGCGATTGGCCGCCCGGAATAGAGGCCCAGCCTGGACTCGAACCAGGATGTGAAGCGCTTGCGACGCCCCCGCGTAGCCATTCCGCCACCGGGCCGCACACATATTCCGAGGTATTCCCGGTGGGTCCAGCGGCCGTTCAATGTAACCTTAATTCTGCATCCGGCCCGGGCCAGGACGCTCATGTACAGGTCAGATACGCGAATCTAGCTCAGTGGTAGAGCGGCGGCTTCCAAGCCGTAGACCGATGTTCGAGCCATGGAATCCGCTCTCCATGCCCATAATAGAAAATCCCGCCGGAGCGGTTAGGAACGCTCTCCCGCGCTCCGCATTGGATGGCCGGGACGGGATTATTACCGCACCTGGCTCCCGAACCCGATCAGGCCCGCCAGGCTCGATTGGCGGGCCTTTTTGCTAGCCGAAGATTCAAACTGCGGGATGCCCGTTCCTAGTTTGATTTTATTCCGTTCTCAAAGAACGAATCCGGTCTTGCAAATAGACCCGGCGCAACCATTAAAAAATGGTTCTGGACCGATATCGCCGCGTAAGCCGGAGCGATCAACCCCAACGCACCTGCTTGCGCCTCGTGTACTCCTCGAACGCCTTCTCATGTTCAGGTTCGCACCGGTAGCGCGTCCAACCGTCCTCGGCCTCGCCGTCATATTCCGCGAACAGAACCAGATAGAGACGAAGCCGCTGATTGTCGTCGGAATTCCGCACGTAAAAGATGCTCATGGCCCGCAAAACCTAGTTCGCCTATGGCAGCCCACAAGGGCTCTCCAGCCCTAGGTGTGGCGGCAGTCCGCAAACGCAAATGGCCCGGAGCATTGCTGCGGGCCATCCACATCGAGAGCAAGCGTACATCCGGCTCGGCTCACTGGGTCAACGATCAGCCGACCCGAAGGTTCCCAGCGCTTTCCTTGCCGCGGTACGCCACCACTTCGTAAGACGCTTTGGCGCCTTCATCGAGCGAGCCAAGCCCGCTTTCTATCCTTCAGCCCGACAGCGGCGGTTAGGACGTGTTCCACATCTCGGCGTTGTGCGAAGGCTCGCAATTGCGGTGAACTCGCCGATGAGGCGAAGGATTTGCCGTCGAAGAACCGCTACAGACGCATGCAGGATGCCTGGCTCGCACTTGCCGAGGAGCAAGATTGGCTAGATGGTCGTTTGCCAGATCATAAATAGAAAGCCGCCGTAGCTGCTGCCCGGACAGCAAGGTCACTGAGGAACCACTATGACTATTAGGGCCGCTTTGGTGTTTGCCACTCTTTTTGCTTGCCAAGCGGCTCACGCGGACTGTTCATGCGAGTGTATAAATGGCCGCATGCAGCCACACTGCCCTAATCTCGATGTTGCGCCTGTTTGCCCGGAGACTTTTTGCCCGCTCGGGCCACCGTCCATTGCACCATTCGCAACGCCCAGGATCCCGCCTTTTGGTTCAAGCTTGTGCCGGCAAGCCAGGGTGTGCGACGCAAGCGGAGACTGCAAATTGCAGACGGTGTGTAATTAACCTCGGCGACACAGGGGATTTGACCCTCAGTCCATCAGAGCCGATCGAGGCCATTTTCATATAGACCCGGAGCGCTTCCGGGCCCCTTGACATCTGCTCAGCCCGTTTTCGCTCGGCGCGGGCTTTTCTATGAAGGAACAACTTTCGATTGAGAGAGTTAAGCCGCTCGAACGGGGACATCCCGCTCCCCTTGGTGATCTCTCGGCGGGCTCACCCAGCCCGGCTGCTAGAACGGCGTCCAATCGAGTCACACTAAACTGCCGCAAGGAATTTTGCCGGCTTCAACTAAACCCTAGAAATAGGATGATCATCATGAATGAAGATGGCCCAATGCCTCAGGAACAGAGCGACAACTTATTGTTTTTCTTAGGTAGTTTCGGGTTTTTAGCATTACTCGTCGGGTCCGGATTTATTGTGGCGGCGGCTTCTCTCTAGTCCACTGTTGGCTTCCTCGCGCCAAGAACCTAACTCACCCAAGGCATTGCCTGTACGAATGGTCCCGCCATCCGCGGCGCCCGCTGATTAGGTGATGTGGCCTGCCGGCCTTGAGCGCCCCGCGGGCTGCCCGGATCTCGGGCGCCGTAATGCGCTCGCCGGCGAGGATGCGGCGCTCCAGCGTCTTCACGAGCAGTTGCTTCCATGGTTTTGGCGGAGCTACGCGGCCATCCGCTGCGCGCGGATTTTCTCTCGGCGCCGCCGATCGGCCTTTTTCATTTCCATAACCTCGTCCCACGTGGCCTGTGACACTGTCGGCGGCTTCACCATCTTGGGCGCGCGTTTTTTCAGTTTGACCGGTTGTGGGGCAAACGGCGATCCGAGGATTTGGGTTAGCCTCCACCGGAGCGCGTCTTCGAGATGATCCTGCAGGCCAAGATCGTTCAGCGTCCGCAAGATTTCCAAGAGCGGCACGCGATCCAACGCCTCGAGCCAGGCCAAGCCGCGATTGGTCCATCCATCATGAAGGCAAAATGAGACCGCCCTCATGATCGGCAGCGTCAACGCTTCCGGACCGTTCGTCGTCTCGGCGATCGAGCGCAAGAGCAGTATGACTCGATCCACGCCGCGGATGGAAAAGCGCCCCGGATCAAAGCTGCAAAGCAGGTCCGCGCGCCAAAGTATGCGCTGAAGGTATATGCGCTCGTCTCGGCCGAGATCGGGAATCTCCAGAGCGTCCAGAATAGATTGTAACCGCGTCACAAATTCTTTGCGCTGATGGGGCTCCGGCTTCGGCGGACCGAACTCCTCCGGGGCGCGCGGACGGCCGCGCGGGACAGCCCTGTCATCGTCGTCATCGTCGACGATTTTCCTTTTGCCCATCACGATCCCCAAAGTCGGTCGCGAGCCCGGCGGGTACCTCCGCCGCTCGGGCCCGCGACATCGGCCCCCGTTAAAACTTTGTCAGCGGCAGGGAAAAGCTCGCTTCTTTATCTCCGCCGCCCATCATGTCGCCGGGCGTCGAGAAATCATCGAAGGTGATGCCACCCAGCGTCAGAACGTCGGCCATGCTTACTTGTCCGTGGTGTTGTGATCGCCTGAGAAGAATCTCGTCGACCCATCGGCGGCCGGCGCCTGCGTCGGGAAGGAATACCAGGAATTACTCATCGCCTGGGCCAGCGTACGGCCGTCGAGATTGATCGTCAGCGCGAGCGGTGCCAGCTTGGCTTGCGGAGCTTCGTTGGCGGCGTGCTTGCCGACCCGCCGCTCATAGCGTTCGCCAAACGTCTCGTGCTTTTCGCCGACCTGGCTTTTAAGCAACTGCAGCGCCGCAGTCCAGACCTGGTTTGTGGTCTGGGCGTATTGCGCGAGCAAAGCGACGCTGCCCATCAAGCCCGTTGCGAGCGGCCCGTTCGCGGGTTTCTTGTGGCTGTCGATGTATTGCTCGGCAACGCCGTACGCGCCTCCGAGCACGCCGCCGGCAACCGCGCCGCTGAGTGCCCCGGCCGGCCCGCCGAATTTCCCGATGGTGAACCCAGTACCCGCACCTGCCACCGCACCTAGAATCGCGGAGCCGCCGACCTTGCCGTCATTTTTGACCCCGGGCAAAACGTCGCGGATGCCATCCATGACACGCTTGAAACCGTGGAGCGCAACATTCACGGATGGCAACGTATCCTTGCCCAGCTCCATCGCGGTGATGTTGAAGTCGGCCATTGCGGTCCGCGCCTGCTGCACGGTCGAGCCGGCCTTATAATTCTCGGCGAACCCGGCGTAGCGATTCTTGAACTCTGGCGAGTTCATTTCCTTCATCAGCGTCTGCACCTGCTCTCGCACCGCCGGATCGGCCAACAGCGCGAACCCGCCGCCGCCTTGCGCACCGAACAATTGCCGCTCATAGGCGGCGCGCTTCTCAACCGGAATCTCTTTCGCGCGACCGCCAGCAATCTCCAGCATCTTGAAGATGTCAGGCTTGCCGTCTGTGAACCAGGTCGGCTGGTGATTTTTGTCGACCAGGCCGAACGCCGCCAAAGCCTCTTCGTGCTTTTTGAAGGCCATCTTCGACATCATCGACGTGCCCGGCATCGCCCGCAGCGCCATCTCGCGCAGCCAGGTGCCGGACTTTGTCGACGTGGCACCGGCGCGCGTCAGTGCGGTGCCAAGCAGCAAGGACTGCATCGGGTCGATCTCGAGGCCAGCCCGCAGCAGCGGCACCGCATAGCCGGCGGCGCGCTCAATCGAGGACAGCGAGCCAGGATTGGCGGTCGACAGGAACGCGAACGCTGGCGCCAGTTTCTTGATGTCGGACGGACCGTACTTTGGCAGCATATGTGCCAAGCCGATCAGCGCCTTCATCGAGCTTTCGGGGCTTTCGCCCTTCAAGCGGGCTTCGATCGTCGCCGCGCGCAGCATCTCCGGCAGGACATCAATGCCCCCGCCTTGGGTGCCTTGGAACATCCGGATTTCTTGCTTGGCCGACTCCGAAATATCGTGCAGCGAATAGCCGCTCTCCGACATCGAGTCCTGCAAGATCTTGCGAAACTTGGAGCGGTTGGCGTCGTTGGACGCCACGCCGGAGTGGTAGATCAACTGGAGGACCGCGTCTTCCATCTCCGCCGCCTGATAGGCGCCATATCCGAGCAGGCCGGCACCTGCATCGCCGCCCCGCCGAAGCGAACATGGCTGCCGCCAGGGATGGACATGCCAGGGCCAGAAATGTGGGCGCCGCCGCCACCACGCAACCATCCCGGCTGACCTCGTCCGCCACGACCGCCACCGCCCGGGAAGCCGGCGGGCAGAGCTAACGCCGCCCTGGCATTCGCGGCCGATGCGTTACGGATTGCGGTCCGAGCCGCGGTTGCGTTTGCCGCAACGTCACCCCAGGCACCGGCCAGGCGGTTGGTCTCGCCGATCGCTGCTCCCATGCCGATGGGCCTCGTGATTAGGGCGAGGTTCTTGCGCGCCTTGTCGACCGCGAGGTTGAGCTCGCGGATCTGCCGAAGGATCTGGGCGAGCGCCGGCGAGGCCTGGTTGACGATTTTGAAAACCGCGCCGACTTCGAATGACGTGATCATTGAATCGTCCCCGAGTTTGCGACAGTGGCCTTTTCAATTTCGTTTTTGCACCGGGCGACGGTCGCGACGAACGACTCCGCGACAAACGCGGCGACCTCGACACCGAGCGAGCCCGCGAGTCGCATCTTCATTCGTTCGCGAACGGTGACGAGGTGCTGCAGCATTTGGTCGTGAGACGCACCGACGAAAATCAGAGCTAAGTCGGCGGCCAAGGCGACGCTCCGATCGATGAACTCAGGATCCAAGCAATAGCCGTCGTCGGGCATCGTGTTTTCGTCCCAGTACGATCCAGTAACGGCAAGCGCGGTTTCGATCCGATCGATGGCGTGCTCTATGCGAGCGATCGGCGTCATTCTGCGGGTCTCGACATGGTCACCGGCCGCGGCAGGGCCTGTGCGGCCTTGATCAGCAGCAATGCGCGGTCTTCGTTTGGCATTTCGGACAGCGCCTTGGTGATGTCGTCCTGCGTCGGCCCCTTCTTTTCGAGCGTCCCGCTGACGTCGGCTTCCTTGGACACCGCAACAAAGCCAAAGGCACCAGCAGTCTTCGGCGGCATGGGCTCGGCGAGCAGCTCGACAATCCGTTTTTCTAACTGCTCTATTCTGTTGTCTCTCTCCTGAAGAGCTTTCGCGATGATGTCGGCGCCTTTCGGCTGAAGGACTCGATCAAGGGATCGATCAATGTTGTCAAGCGCAGCGTTTGCTTTGGCTATGGCGGCTTTGTAAACGTCAAATCTCGCCTCCGGATTTGACGGCCTGTCGACCAGACTGATCTCGGTCAACAGAATTTTCGTTATGATTTTCTTGTTGTCGGGGTCGCGGGCCAGCGTCTTGCCGCCGATCGAGAACCCCTTGTAGACGCCGCTGGTCACCTTCTCCCAGGCGACGTCGTCGACGATCTTCGCGCCGATGTAGAGGCCCTTGTCGTCAACGCTGGCCTCTTCGGTGGTGCCGACAGCAGAGAGCTGGTGCATTTCCCGAATATTGGCGAACTCGAGATAATCATTGAGCGCGGCTTCGACCGCGGCCTTGGTCACGGTCTCGCCGTGCGCGTCGGTGGCTTCCGTGGAGGCATAGCCCCAGACCATGCGCTGCTCGGTGTCGACCTTTTGGATTGAGCCATAAAAATGCACGGCGAGATTCCTTCTATGTTAGCCGGCCGATATCGTGAGCGTTGCGTTAGGATTGTTTGGCAGGTCCGCGGCCAGTTTGAGCCAGGCGGAACGATGCGGAGTATGGTCGGGTGCCGGCGGAGCGGCTGCAAGTTGCAGGGCCTCGGAAAACGGTTGCAGCTTAGCAAATACCGGCTTCATCGCCTCGGCATCGCCGCTATGGGCGATCGTCACCAGGGCGTCAAAGCACGCCTTCACCCGAGTTTGTTTTTCGACCGCGAAGATGACCGCCCGTCGAAGTTCGTCGAGAGCGGGTCCCGTGGCTTCCTCAATCAGGATGTCGGCGACGGCGTGCTGCTCCGGGATCTTCAAGGCCTCAATCGCCAAGCTCTCGGCGTGCATGGCCTGCTCGAACTGCTTTCTGGCCGCGAGTGCCGCGTCCGCATTCTCTTGCGCAATAGTATGATCAGTGAGAAGCTTTTGGCGGGCGTTGGAATCTACGCTCGGCATTTCCCCTCTCAGAGGTGACCGGGCCCACGCCGCGGTATCTTCCGCTGATCTGTCATCAAATTCCGTCAGGGCCGTGCGGGTTTCGACTGCGATCTCAATAACGCTCGTGAGTCGATCATAGGCAGCCTTCGCTTCCTGGATCTTTCGTTGGTGCTGAGCGCGTTGATCGAGAATGTCTTGCAGGCGCTGGCGCGCCGGAGACGCGGCAGCTTTCGTTTCGAGTTTGTGGACTGTTGCCATTTGGGTTTCCTCTGGTTAGACCGCCGCGCCCGTGACCGGATCGCGCCAGGTGGCGCCATCAAAAACGACGATCTTGCCGAGGCTCGTGTCGTAAAATTGCAAGCCCGGAGCTGCGAAGTAGAGGCTCCCGGTGGCTTGGCTGGTCAACGGCCGTGCGCTGGTCGGGCCCGACAGTGCGACCTTAACCCATCCGTTTGCGCTCAACATCACGGCGTCGGCATCGAGAATGTCCATCACCGCGCCGGGCGCACCGGAATAGCTGCGGCCATTGACGACTATCGTCTGACTAATCACCGCCGGCGGGGGCAACATGCGGATATTCAGAGCCATTTTGTGCGTCCTTTCACCCGATCATCCCCATCGACCGGAATTTTTCGTTCATTTCGTCGTCGAAAGATGCTGTCCGACCTATGTGGTGCGCGGGGATTTGCTTCTGCTCTGGAGGCCCTTGCTTGCCCTCTTGCTGAAGTTGCCACTCGACGGATCCTCGAGCCCATTCGCGTTCAATAGGCATCGGCTTGTCGTTGTCGGGGGGCAGCGGCCACGTTCCATTGGCTTTCATCGCAGCCGTCTCCTGGCGGGCGATCTCGAGCATGGCTCGGCCGCCAGACCAGTCATGCAGGATCAATCCCGTCACCGCGCCACTTACGGCGTTGGCGATATCTTCATGACCAAGGGCATCGATCGAATCCTTACCGCTGCGCGCGGTGCGACGCTCAAGGCTGCAGATCTGAGAGATCAGCTTAGGATGATCCAGGAGATCGACGCGAACACCGTTGATCAGCGGGAGCATCTCGCAATAGAGGTCGGATTTCGGCTTTGCGCTGGGCTCGTAGGTGATGCCGTGAATTTCAAAGCGCTCCCGCGGCCAGAGCCCGGCATATTTGTCGCCTTGAACCTTTTTGATGCCGTAGGTCTTAAGCAGCTTCGCAAACTCGGACGTGACCTGTTCGGGTGAAAATGGTGGCTTAGCTTCGCGGACAGCGTCCAGAACGGCGCGGTCACCTTCGCGGTGCGCGATCGCCAGGGTCATGGAATCGGCACTGCCGCCGCTCGGGTCGACGAAGGCGACGTAGCTTTGCTCCTTTGTCGGGGGTAGCTCGTAGCGGTGCTTGATGACGCAGGCCTCGACGGCTTCGCGCGAAACAAACGCCTCGATGTCCGATCTGAATTCCGCGCCAAATTCCGCCGCGGCATTCGCCGGGTCGCGGTCATAGGCATCGCTGATGACCGACGCCGGCACACTAGGGTTCATCGTCGTGGTGCTGGCGCGCCAGACCAGCACCGGCACATCATTCTGACCGAAGTATTTCCGGAATGCGTCATACAGCGCGCCGCGCTTGGCGTAAGGGCTGCTCGCGCACAACAACATGGCATCCGGCAACATAGTTGTCATGCTGGGCCGGAGGGCGGCAAGGATCTCCACATCAGGGCTGGCACTGTCATCGCCCTGCCAGAACGCAATCTCGTCACAGAGGGCCGCGACCAACGTGTAACCGCGGACGCTGCGGAAATTCGCGGTGCTGATCTCGATCGAGATGCCGTTGCAGAGATCAATTCGATCTTGCGTGATCTCGCCGACGACCATGGCGGCGATCATCGGCGTCTCGGTGATCAACGCGGTGATGTAGCGGAAGATGACGCGAGCCTGCCGACGATCGGCGGCGATGACGAGCACGGTGCCACGTTCACCGGGAACCAAGCGGTCCGACCATACCTTGAACACGGCGAGATAAACCGCGATCAACGCGAGAATGAGAGACTTGCCACCGCGGCGCCCGACGATCAGCCAGGCCTCGATGTAGCCCGAGGCTAACGGCGCGGTGCGGCCGGTGCACGTCTTGAATATCTCCAGCTGAGCGGGGTCAAGGGGAAGGCCGAACAGCGCCGACAAGAGAACGCACCAACAGGCGAAGCTAACAGGATCCCTGAACCAGCGGGCAAACAGGTCATGATGGCGCATCGCGTCCAGGATGGTCACGATGGGCTGGGCTGAATGGCCGGCTGCGGTGCTCATTCAGCAGCCTCTGCGGGCCGCGGAGCCTGCGAAGCGAGCCATTCTGTAATAGACGGAACCGCCGGCTTGTTCTTCGTGGCTTTCGCCTTCAATCGAAGGAGAATGCGCCTGGACTCGCTGGTCAGTCTGATTGCTTCGTCGGCATCGACGGGTCCGCCGGCCACGATGGCCTCGCGAATTTGTTCGCTGCGAAGCGCCAGGGCGGCAGCTTGCGCCACTAACTCCTTGTCGATCGCCGAAAGAGGTCCGCCGACTTCCGCCGCCAGCTCCTCGAGCAGCGCGCGGTATCGCCGGGACGAGCGCGTACGCGCATCAAATCGCGGCAGGCTGATTCCGGAAGCGGTCTTGCGGGTTGATCGTCGGGCAGCGGTAGGCATCTTCGTCCTGAAAATGGACTGGAGCCTGGCACTGCCTCCCCCGAGCGGCGCGTGTCGGGGACGGGGTGCGCACTACATCGGGCGCACATCTGGTGAGAATCAGTACATGCAACGGGCTAACATTTCAATAATCAGTCGTGCATGGGGACGGCTTGAGATCGAAGCCGGCGTTGAACCCGAAATTTCAGAGGATCAACGGGCAGGATCAGAAGGCCTACATTCTCTCGGTCAACGTCAATCGCCGCCACATGACCGCCGCGCAGCGGGCAATGGCAACCGCGATGATTTATCCGCAAGCTGAAAAAGCGCACCGTGGCAAGAAGTCGGATCAGGCAAAGGTTTTAGAAACTAAAAGCTTTTCGTCGGCGCGCCTATCACAAGCCCGCGCCGTTCTCGCGCATTCACCGCCAACCGCTCAAGCCGTCCTCGCCGGAAGCAAGACCAGACGCCTTCGGGGCTAGCGGCGAGGAAGAAACCACGATGCAAGGCGCTATTTGATTCGCCTTAGGTAGTGCCGCAACCAAAACATCTGGCATTCCGAGCACAGCACAAACTCGGTGCCTAGTGGAGCGTCTGGGTGCTTCCAATCCTTCCCGCAAAACGGGCAACGGACCTTAGTGCTCATAAACCTGCGTCCTGCCGACCGAAGCTACCCTATAGACGGCTGATGGTGCTGTGGCTGACGTTGTAACTGCGGCCGATGTCGACCAGGGATTCGCCTGCCTCCCGTCGCGCAATGGCTTCCTGGCGCTGGTGGTGCGTCAGTTTCGGCTTGCGCCCCATCACTACCCCTTTGGCAACGGCACGCTCACGGCCCTCGCTGGTGCGACTGCGGATCAGCTCTTTCTCGAATTCGGCGAGCCCGCCCAGGACCGTCAGCATCAACCTGCCATGCGGCGTGGTGGTATCGGCCCAGGTATCCCGCAGTGATTTGAACCCGGCGCCCTTGTCGGCAACGGCGCCCAGCAGATTGAGAAGATCCCTGGTCGATCGCGCGAGTCGATCTAGGCGAGTGACGACCAGGACATCGCCCTTGCCGAGCCGGCCGAGCAAGCGCGCCAGTTGCTTTCGGTCCGCCCTCGCGCCGCTGATCTTCTCCTGGAAAATCTCGTTGCAGCCGGCGGCCTTGAGTTCAGCAACTTGCGCCGTCAGGGACTGGCCGTCAGACGATACTCTTCCGTAGCCAAGAAGCGCCATTGCGTGCCTCCACTTTCGCACCTGATTTCTGCACAGAATAACCCCAGCAAATTCAATATCAATGATTTTGTGCACAATTCTTGATTTATGCACGCTGCGGTAGGACAGAGAGTGCCTTGTCACGCCACAGGGCTACCGCAGATGCGGGTCGCGCTGGCGGGTGGCAGGCGCTTAGGGAGCCTTCGTGGGGGAAATGGCGGGCGCGGTCCGTCGGCGGGCTCAGCTGCTCGGATTTTTATTCGGGGAGGCGTCTGCGTTAGGCCCCCGCTTTCCACGCCGCTCGTTTCCGTTCGATGCGATTTGCAAGTCGTCTCAGCTCATCATCATCTGCCAGTTTGGTATAGGTGGCCAGCTGGTCGCGTTCAGGCCATGTGCTGATCTCCCCTTCAAAGGACAGTGCGTCTCCAAGAGCTATTACGGCTTTGGCATACCGTTCGGGGGTGAATTGTCTGGCGCAGGTTCGAAGGACTGCTCTGGCCTTAATGTAAGTTTGTGGCAGCCGCGCTTGTGCGATTTCGCGACCGGTCGGGAGTTGATTGGCAACATCGATCAGGCTCATTGTGAACTCGCTCTCTGTTTGGTTGTCTGCGTCGACTTGATCAGCCCCGCTCCGAATTCTTGGCCGGCCTCATCTCTTCTTTACCTCTCTTCAGTCCTTGCCTGTTGGTGATGTCGTTGTGACGGGCATAGGACGACCACCCCGGCATATAGCCAGGATGGTCCCTATGCCCGTCGCGATCTTGCCTGCCGGAGCCTGCCGCCGCTTAGGGCAGTGACCTCGCGATGCTGCTGATCACCTTGGTGCCAACTTCTCGAAGCTCTGCATCGCTCCGGCGATCGCCCTCGCACCTTTCGGACCGGGCTATTGTCTGTGATCGCACCCCGCAGTAGACTGTCCACTTCATTGCTCAAGTGGGGCGCCGCTGCCGTCGTAACCGTTCAGCGCCGTTTCAAATCACGGGCCTGACCCTTCCGAGGTCGGGCCCGTTCTCATTTCGGTGGGTGGGCTCCTTCGATTATCGCTGACATAGGTGCAGCCTCGCGGTTGAGCGCGCGCCGGCAGTTATGCGTGTTCAATGTCGACGCTGATGGCCTTCAGGCCCTTCTCACTTTCGACCACGTCGAACGAGACGCGCTGGCCTTCGACAAGCGTCGGGGCCTCATTATCCGCACAGCGGGACGCCAAGGCGGTGCGATGGACGAAAACATCCTCGCTGCCGTCATCCGGGGCGATGAAGCCGTAGCCAGACTTTTCTTTGAAAAATTTCACCCTGCCAACGGAGCGCGTCACGCGGCAACACCCCGCGCGTCGCGTTCGGCAATTTTTTCCGCAATGTAAGCGTCTATTTCGTCCTCGACGTAGCCGTAGCGGCCAGCGCCGATCGAAACTCGCTTTGGAAATTTATTCGCCTTTTCTAGACGCCAAAGATGGGGCTTCGAATAGCTGATGCACTTGGCTTTTAGGGCTTCGTAGGGGATGAGGCGCTGGACCATCGGCAGAACTCCAATTTTGGGTTCACCGTGGCTGGTATCGAATAGCCAGGCGAATCCATGTTTCCACATGAAATCTGCCCGGCCTCAACAAGTGAGACGGTTCGCTCCCCACAATCGGACGGTGTGCGCTTACCCCGAAGGGCTAAAGAGTTGGTGTACCCAAGCCTACGCGCCTGGCGTAGAAGTCTCACCGCATTCAGCCGCACGGGACTTACAATCGGGTGAGTGCTGCACTTCACGTTCTAACCGAACGTGCCGAAAACAAGGTCGCTACAGTGCGCAAAGGATGATGGTTGGAGCCTGCTTCGTCAAGCCACTGCAACGAATTTTATTACATTGTCTGGTGGCGGCACCACGATCTCACGAAGGCGTGCCGCCCACATCTCAAGCGCCTCCCGCTTTTCATCGACATAGTCGTGCTGGTCGTAGACTTTCTTAATGCCCGGCCTCGCGTGAGCAAGGACGGCCTCGGCTACCTCTTGAGCGACTCGCAGGCGCGATAGTTGGCTTCGGACTGTCCTCCTAACATCGTGATTCACGAAGTGCGGCAACTCGACGGAGCGATAGTCTTCACCCCGAACCCTCGCCAGTGCGCGTAACGTGCGCAGCATACGGCGCTCAAGCCGCTCTTTTGGCTTAGTGCCCATCCAGACTGCGGTGGCCCCATGGGTTGTCGAGAAGACGTAGGCACCGCCCCTGAATCGCGGAAGACCCTCCAAGATCGAGAGCGCCCCGTCCGTCAACGGCACGGCGTGCGGCCGCGCCTGCTTCTTACCGGCATTCTTGCCTTTCATCCGCGCGGCCGGCACCACCCACAGCCTGTTGCGGATATCGAACTCCGACCATGAGGCCTCGGCGACTTCGTTCAGGCGAAGCGCAGTCAGCATCAGCATCTGGTAGACCGCCTGATACGGGTTCGGCATATGGGTGGTGGCACGCCAGTAAGCAAATATCTCGTCATCGGTCAGAATCCGGTCCCGCGGTCCCGGCAGGTCGTCGCCGAAGATGGCCGAAGTCCGCAGCATCACGCATGGCGATATAGCCACGCCGTATTCGCGTTGAGCGACCACCCACAAAAAGAATCGCTTCACCAGCGCAAGCAGGTTGCGCGCCCCGACTTTGCCGTCCGGTATCTTGGCCTTTATTACCGCGAGGACGTCGAGATCGGTGATCGATGAAATCGGCCGGTTTTCCCATCGGGGCAGCAGATCGCGCTTAATCTCGCGCTCTACATCTTTGCCCTTGCGCTCGCCGGGAAGTTTCTGGGTGATAAAATCCTTGGCGACGGCACCAAACGTGATGGCTCTCTGCCTGGTGGCCTCCTGTCGCGCCCTCTCCTCCTCGACGGCGGGATCGAGGCCTTGGTCGATCAGCTCGCGCCACTTGCGAGCCTTCTGCCGGGCGTCGGCGAGCGTCATGGTGGAGCAACTGCCGATCTCACGCCGGGCCGGGTTGGCATAGCCTGGGAATCTCGTTTTCATGATGAAGGTCTTGGTGCCACGATCGGTCACACGCACGCCAAAGCTGGGCACAACAGCGTCCATGACCTGGTACCGATCGCCCTCGGATGCCGGCTTCAAACCCTTAATGAGCGTCGGGGTGAGGTTCTTCCGATGGTCGGTCTTTGGCATGTCGGGGCCCCTTGGGGGCCCCATGAATTTGAAATGCTTTGATGGCCCACTGAAATGCGACGCTAGAAGCGAGCGTCGAAAAGTCAATGAAGTAAGGTGCTTATCGGCATCCATGAAACGGAATGCAAAGCGGCGAAATGGAATATGTAGTGACTGTTAATCGAATGGTCGCTGGTTCGAATCCAGCCCGGGGAGCCATTATTTCAGCGAAAAGTGGCTGATTTTGTTGTTCTTTTCATAAGATCAAAACAGCCTTCCGCGCCATCTCTCCCCACTTTTGGAAGCAGCCCGCCACGTTTCCGCAGCGAGCCTTCGCGCGTGACTCGTACTACGCCAGCACCTCGCACCAGCGCAGTACCTTCCCACCCGTCAGCGACGCAGCCCGCCTCTTTCGGACAGCGCCGATGCCTTCCTCAAGGTCGGTGACGACGCTCCAACTACCGCCCTCTTGGACGTTACCCATGCGCCAGCCGAGACTGTGTTCATCGTCGACGTCAGGTTCGGCGTCGGGTTCGCGGCCACAGTGCTCGTCTTCTAGCCGATTGTTACCGAAGCAAGAGCGGCATCAGCCTGACCGTGAAGGGAGCCGGCTATGATACACTTAAACGGCTCTTAGCCAGAGGCTACGTGGTCAGTGTGGATCAGTATCCAAGGCCCCAATGCCTGTCTGTAAAATCGCCCTGAAGGCAAAACGGCATGGCTTGCAGTTGCCGACCGCGAAGGAATTGATTTCTAGTTGTGGCTCGACTCTTTGTTCTCGGATGTAAAAATGCAAAGCGACACCGACACAATCAAATGTCCCGAATGCGGCATCGAAGCCCACGTTGAGGGCAGCGGATCGGAAAAATCCTTCTCGTTTTCACAAGAGGAGATGGCGCTAAAATGCAAACACAGCAGCGGCGCTATCTGCCCTAACATTCGGCAAATGCTGGATCGGCTTAGATTCGATGTTGCGCTAGATACTAGACCTTCTCGTCCTTAGATGGCGCAGGCGCCTCGAAGCATGATCAACGAAGATCGCGAGATTGAGAATCGTCACTCTGGCGAGAAGCCGCCGCCGATCTGTAAACCCGGAAGGTAAGAAGGGGCGCAATTGGGAAAGCGGAAACTGGCGAGGGATCGGTAAAAGCAAAAAGACCCGGCCGCTGGTTAAGGCAGCCGGGTCAGTCCAGAGGAGAAACAGGGCCCAGGCGGGCCCGTAGCGTAAGCATTATTCAATCATCACTTTCAGGCGCATTATTTGATCCAGCGCAATGCGGCAGTCACATCGTCGTCAACCCCACATCCAGGATCAAACCCGGGGAACAACTTTCCTTCGGCTGTATTAAATCACTGGAACGGGTTGACCCACAGCTTCATGATCCCCGAACCCGAATTGGCCCGCTGTCACCCTACAACTCCGGCGGGCCTTTTCGCGGGCCCATCTCAGTCTCAGCGTTCCCGCTTAGATCCTCAGCGCCGCATGAGCTGCACCGGCCAGCGCGTGGCTGTCGTCGTCTGACGGGGTTTTGTATTGGCTGCCCTTAGCCAGCCGCATAGACAGGCGAGGCTCGTGCGTGCAAAAACGAGCGGCGTGGATGACCGCGGCAACGCACAAATAAGCAACCGGAAAACCATATCGCCCGGTCGATCCATTAGCTGGCCAAACAGATTCAGCTTGTTCCGGTCGCCGGAGATCCCGCATCACCGGGACGAAGTTTTGCCGCCGCCTTAAGAGCCTCGATCCGCGCCGGACCGCTAGGCAGTTTGTGGGCTGCATCAATGGCCTGGATAGCTCGCGTTTCGCGCTCCAACACGTCGTCCGGAAATGGTTCCCGCTTTTTCATGATACCATTCCTCGAATTGCATCGGCTGGATAAACCACGCGGCCCAGAAACGTTCCGCCAGCCACGCCGGCGCCGATATGGCCCGTGCCCTAAATGGAAGGACGTCGGACAGCGATTGTTAGATGACGGCCGTCAGCAGCGGACGGATCCGTCGCTCGACGATGCTTTTAGATCAATAGCCGCGGGGCTTTCATCGGTAAGCCATACTTAGGGTGAAAACCAGAAAGACCGCGACTAGACCTCCAGCAACGAGAACCCGATTAAGTAACATGACTTTGGGCCTCCTAAGATTAGGATCGCACCCTTTAGATACATACTTGAACGCCATTCACGACTTCGAGGGACTGATTATTTGCCTGTTGGTCGCCGTCCAAATTGATTCATATCAACCGATCCGCCATTCGCAATGCGCCGGGCTTCATCCGAGGTCAGGTGATTATGGGCGAAACAAACGCCTTGAAGATCGTCTCGGCAAGGCACGGAAGCGACCGGCGCACCTTTCGCATCACTGACGACGAAAGGCCCTGCGCCCTTCCTGTGTACGAGCCGAAGCTGCTCAGTAACGTTCCTCGACATCCATTCTTGTCGATAGCGTCCGTCGCCTGAACCAAGTTCGGCGTGGCGTTGCCGAGATGGACAAGGAATAAAATCCAGCCCAGGAGCCATTTTTCAGACCGGCACGTTCCATTCGAACCAGCCGGTATAAAGCCGGTTGCGCAGAACCGTGTGGATGCCTTCTAGATTTTCCGGCTGTCATAGGCCCAATGCAAGAGCGCCTGCCGTTGGCGCGGCCGGCACATGGGATCGCCCGGCTCGCAATGCTTCCTGACTTGAGAGACATGCCGCCGCATCGCCTTCCAGCGGCCGATCTGGCGCGCGTCCTCGTCCGGCATGCGCCGTCCGATGTAATAGCGGCAATACCACTGGAACCAACCACGCGGGTCGTCGGGATGAATCCAGCCTTTCCTTCGCCAGACCGAAAGCGGCTGACTGGCATCGACGCCGAAATAATTGAGCGAACAATCGCGGCCCGAGGGTGAAAGCTTGGCCCGCGCGAACCAGTTCGCGGGAAACTCGTCCCGGCAATCGGTCAGATATTTGCCGCAAAACACGCCGAGTTCGAGCATCTGCTTCGGCGTGAGTTCGGGCCGGAAGGCAGGATCGAAATTACGGCCGGATGGTGCCATCAACCGATAGCGATAGCCGCTCTGCATCCGATCGTTGACGGTGATGACTCGGCCCATTCGGTCAGTTCAGCGCAAGAAGAAGCGTTGAGGAACGAGGCGAAGGCGACCCATGCGGCACTGGGCACGAACAGCCATGCCGCAACCCGATCCAGCCGCCATGCCGTGTTTCACTGGTGAGTGGTTTCGTGAGCCCACTTATCATCGGCTTTGGCGTTCCGGCACCGAACACCAACACTGCCATGAAACTCTGCCAGTACACGAGACCTCGGGAAAGTTATGATGTGCTGTTCGATAGGCGTGACCCGTCGGAGCTTTCGTCGCATAACTCACGTCTTACAACGCCGTCGTCTCATGCACGAAAAACTTCAGTCCGCTTCCGTTGGTGGGCATGAGATTTCAACCTTCGTCTTCAGCGCATAGCATAGGAGATTTAAATGGCAGAAGAAAACCTTGAGATCGAAGCTGAAAGTTCCGCAATCGCAGCATTCACGCTGGCTCAGTTCGCGTTCTGGGGTCTTATCGAGAGCGGAATTATCTCAACTGAGAAGGCGTCGGATATGCTGGAACAAGGAATAGCAGCGCATTCCAAGGGAGATTTGACCAACCGGAAGGCGGCGCAAATGCTGCAAACCATCCTCGACATGGTGCAGCGAGATAAAAGGTCACCGGTAAACTAGGTCACCCCCGCGTCAAGCGGATGCGCACATTCTTCGCAATGGGTCGAAACTCTGGTTCCGACTACATTGAGTGAGCGTCTCTTTGATCGAACATGATCCTGCCCAAAAAAGCCGGTTTCCATTGGGATCAGGATCTAGATAGAGCACCGTTTGTCGCGCAGCACCTAACAACATTTATCAAGATGTCATGTCATCAAACATCGAACCGCTTGCCCGAGCGATGGCAGAACGAATCTGCCGGTCTCATCAGATGAATGAATCGGAAATTCAGGGGTGGGTGGACCGCCACTGGGAGATCGCAGCCGCAATGCTGGAGTCCGGCGCCATGGACGAAAGGGGCGAATGGCAACCCGGGCAGGATTGGCGACGCGGACTGGAAGCATACCGCGAGCGACTGGCTGCGAAGCATGAGATCCGATAAAATCTCGCTTCCACCCCTCTCGACTTCTCACGCAAGAAAAGGGCATGATCGAGATCTGGGCGCCTTTTCCCTTCGTCCTATCCGAGGGTCTCCCGATGGACGTATTGAATTACCCCGAACAACTGAGCATCGTGACGGTAAAGGCTTCACGCCCTTTGATCCGGCCTGACGGTCGCTACGCGATAGAGCTGGCGACGACCGAACTTGGCTCCATCGCGTTCGAGGTAGATGAACAAGCACTTTTCGCCTTGCGTCAGGCTATAGGTGAAATCGAGACGGAAATGAAACGGAGGCCCGGAAGGGCCTGATTCAACCACCCGAGGCTGTTACCCCTCGCGGAGCATACGGTTCATCAATTCCCGGATCCTCACCTAACAAATATCAGGCCTTCCGGATCCTTTTGGCTTGCAGCGGCAGTTCCTGCTGCCAGACACTGCTTGTATGGGTCGCCCCATGATCGTTTTTCTGAACAGCCGCGATCAGCGCGTTGAGGCCCAGCAATGTCGCGACGATGAGAATGACTGCCAAGACAATTTTAATCTTCATTTCGCTGTTCATGTCGTCTTTTCCTCTCTAACAACCGGAAACCGTGCGCCAAATGGAAACGAGCGCACATGCGTTGAATGTGCGGTGAGGTAGGCTGATTTTGGGATCGCTGTCGATAAGCGGGGCACCGGAGCAGGCATTCCAGACACTATGCTGTTTTCCGACACTTCGCGACGGATTTTATCGCCTCACGCCAATCGTCCAGGCTTTGAGCATTCCGCCCTGCTCCCCTCCCATCGCGAGTCGGCCACCATTCGACTTTGCGGCCTTCTTTAACGAACGCGCAACGTTTATGCAGAAAGATTCCATGATAGGGGAGCCATGGAACGTGAGCGATACACGCGATTTCAAGAGCACCGGACTGCATCGCTTTTCCCGAGCATCCACCCGCTCGCTTGCGCAAACGTCATCCCGCCTTGCCCATTGGCCGCCGCCTTTCCGCAGCACGGCCGCAAAGCCGAAGATCGTCAGGCATACCCCGGATGAGAAGCCGCAGCGGGCGAAGCCGCGCGGCTGGCGCCTCACGCGGGCTATATTCTCCGAATTCGAAGAAGAGTGAGTCTTCGGTTCTCCGGGGCCTGCTCGCCGTGGCTCCTTCTTCAACCGCTCTTCGGCTTTTTGGCGAGCAGCTTCATCTCGCGAAATCTCTTTGCCCAGCCCTCGCGCAGACTTTGCTGGCCGCGGCCGACCGCAAGCGCGTTGTCAGGCACGTTTTTGGTGATGACCGAACCCGATCCCACATAAGCTCCGGCGCCGATCTTAAGCGGCGCGACCAGGGACGAATTGGAGCCGACGAAGGCGCCCTCGCCGATCTCGGTGCGATGCTTGTTAAAGCCGTCATAGTTGCAGGTAATGGTTCCCGCACCGATGTTCGCGTTGGCCCCGACACAGGCATCGCCGATATAAGTCAGGTGATTGACCTTGGCTCCGGCTTCGAGAACGGCGGCCTTGGTCTCGACGAAATTCCCGATCCGCGCGCCCTCGCCCAGCGACGTTCCCGGCCGCAGCCGGGCGTAGGGACCGACAGAAGCGTTCCTGCCGATTGACGCCTGCACCAAGTGAGAGAATGCGTGAATAGCCGCGCCGTCGGCGATAGTCACGCCTTGCCCGATGACTACGTAAGGTTCGATGGTCACATCCTTGCCGAATGTGGTGTCAGCGGAAAGAAAGACCGTCTCGGGAGCCACCATCGTCACTCCGGCTTCGAGCGCCGCCGCGCGCAATCGTGTCTGCATGACCTGTTCGGCCTCGGCCAATTGAGCCTTGGTATTGATGCCGCGCACTTCGTTCTCGCTGGTTTCGATCACCGCCGCCGTCAGACCGAGCTCGCCGACGATGCCGACGGCGTCGGTGAGATAGTATTCGCCCTTGCTGTTGGTGTTGCCGATCTTTTCAATGATTTGCAGCGCTGTCTTGCCGTCGAACGCCATGACACCAGCGTTGCAAAGCGTAACCCGGCGTTCGTCATCGCTGGCATCCGCTTCCTCGCGGATCGCCGTAAGCCGGCCATCGGTCACGATCAGCCGACCGTACCCCGCAGGATTGCGGGCATGAAAGCCAAGCACGGCCAGAGATGCACCGGCCTGCAATGGCGCTCGCATGCGCGTGAACGTATCGGCCGAGATCAGTGGCGTGTCGCCGAACGCGATCAGCAGATCGTCGGCGCCGCGGATGATAGCCTCCTTCGCCGCAAGGACAGCGTGTGCTGTTCCCAGGCGCTGGTCCTGGACGAACGCCATGACATCGGGCCGCACCCGCCTCGCTTCATCGGCTACAGCCTCATGGCCAGGACCAACGACAACCGCCAGCAACGTTTCCGGTCCGCTTGGCGCGGCCGCCAACACATGCGACAATAGCGTCTGCCCCCCGACCGAATGCAGCACTTTAGGCAGCGAGGAGCGCATCCGTGTCCCCTCACCCGCTGCAAGCACGATGGTCAGACAACTCCGGCCGTTCATTCGAATCCTCGTGGGATTGGCACGTTAATTTCCGAGTCCTTTGTTTTCAACGACTTGCGGCTCAATTTGGCTCACCGGGTTAGCGGGTGAGCCAATGCCTGTTCCGGTAATGAGCCTCGCAGCAGCTTCCGCCATACGCTTCCGATTTGCCGCCTTGGTGTAAACCTGCGCCTGCGAGATTGTAGTCCACCCGAACCATGCCATAAGTTGATGGTCGGTCGCGCCCTGCTCTGCGAAGTATGTCGCTGCCGCCTTCCGCAGTCCATGCGACGTACACCGATTCGGCAGCTTGGCGTCATTGCAGGCTTTCCGAAACCAGTTTCCGAAACCGGCCGCTGTGAATGGTTTCCCGAAGGACGTGAGAAGGTAGGTCATGTGGGGGCCGGCGGGCATGGCATCGATGGCCTGACGCAGCGACGGCGTCACCTGCACGTTAAAGAGAACACCCGTCTTCTGGCGACCCATCGTCATCATGCCGTTGCGAACGTGCTGACGGCCCATGCGAACCACGTCGCAGCGGGACTGACTTGCTTGCAGCAATAATTCGTAGGCAAGGCGCTCGCGCGTCCCGATTTTATGGTGCGCCTCAAACTGCTGACATTCCTCGGCGGTCCATGTGTGATGACCGGCAGATTTTACCTCAACCAGTTTCACACTTGCTAGCGGGTCCGCCTTGATAAAATTGAGACTTAGGCAATGATCCAAAAATCCCCGCATGGCCTTCCGAAAATTCAAAGCCCCTGCCGGCGTCTTTTTGTTGATGATGTTCTGTAGGGCTGCCTGTGTCATCAGGGCCACGCGTTTGTCACCGTGAGCCTCGCGGAATCTTTCTAGGATGGCGCGGCGCATCTTCTGCGAACTTTCAGTAAGGCCATCTCTGAACGCGCTCGATTGATAGTAGCTCACAAGCGCAGCATTGACGGTGCCGGGCTTGGTTCTCCCCGACCCTAATTCAACCTTTGGCCGATCGCCGGCCCTGGCGAGGTCATAGGCGAGCATGAACTCATCGGAGCCAGGATGGCCTCTCAGCCGGACCTTCGGCGAACCCGGTACGCGATAGTAGAACACCGCCTTGCCGTGGCGGTTGATGTAGCCATGAACGTTCGGCGGGAGTTTCCACTTCACTGAACGGAATCCCATTCGTTATCGTTGGCCGCGTCTAGAACTGGTGTGCCGATCACCACAACGATCTTTCCGTCACGGTCGATTTCAACGCGCTGCACGGACAGCCCGGCGCTTACCGTGGCCTTGATGGCCTTGGCAACGTCCGCCTGGCGGAATGCCTGCACCCCGCGTGACATTAGCCCCTCGCCTTGCGGTTAGATGTCACACGGTCCATCCGCTCACGAACCGCGCGAACGATCTCACTATTCTGCGAACTGCCGTTCCTCTCGGATTCCGCCTTGATCCAGTCCTTGGCATCGCGCGGGAGACGAATCGGAATTTGGGGGTCGGTTCTGGCCATAGCTAGCACTCATGGATTCTTTAAGTCGGCTTGTGATATAGCACGGTCATACTATGTAGCCAAGAAAAAATCGCACGGTGCTATCATGGCAAAGAAAGCTATCAAAACCACAAAAGCCGGTCGCGGGTCGGATCAATTTGTCTTGCGCCTACCGCCCGGGATGCGGGCTGCGATCGCTCAGGAGGCTGCCCGATCGAATCGCTCCATGAATGCTGAGTTGATAGGCCGGCTGGATTTTTCCTTTGAGAACGCCTTAACCAACAAGGTGTTGCTCTCCGTCTCAAAAGACCTTGCGGATACCGCTGACTTGCTGCGATCTCTTCTCGCCTCTGACGAATTGGATTTGCACTCCTTCATCGCAGATCAGCGTGAGAAAGGCTTGAATCTCACACAATCAGAAGCAATTCGCCTGATAGTGCGTACCTATCTGGCAGAGCAAGGGTATCTGTTCAGCAATGTTCCGACTAAGCAAGACAAGGGCTAAAAACGACAGCGCCCTCGATCCCGCTCTCTTAACGGTCCGCGCGGCAAAACCCAGATCAATCTCATCAGCTATCCGGAACCGCCCCTCGACCCGGTTGAAGCGATGAATGCGGAACGGTCTTCCGCCACATGCGTTTTGCTGAGGTGTGTCAACGATGTCTGAACGCGCTTTGGAGAACGATCATGCGAAATAATCTGTTTCCCGCCGCAGCTTTGGCCATGATCGGATTCACTTTTCCCGCGTCGGCAGCCGACATTGGCTACGTTCAGGAACCGGTGACCGAGATCTACACCCAGGCTGGACCGCTGCCGCTTCAGGCGGCTGTCGATATCGCCAACGGTATCGGGCTGGTTTTCGTGTCAAACACGAACAAATGGGGCAACGAGTGGCAGGTCGAGGGCTATGACACTGCCGGAAGCTATATGGAAGTTGATGTGGATGCGCGCACCGGCGCGATCGTAAACGTCGATAGATGACGTCGGTCGCAGGTGCCCAAGTCAGGCTAAAGACACGACCGACATCGATCGATGAGCAAGGTCGAAAGAGGTGCAGCTCCCGAAATAGAAAACCCCGCCGAAGCGGGGTTGTCGCAACGCCCTTTACCTTTAACTAGCCGAGATGCCAAAGCTTGAGTTTTTTAGGTTAAGCGGCGCATCAATCATCGCCCGATATCCAAGAGCCACATGCCTGACGGCCCTTAGCTGGTCCACAGAATTGGTAATTCTGCGCGCTTCTAGCTGGATCGTGATGGCGCTTTCAATCTGGATAATCGTGTCTAGGCGGTCGGTTGTTAGATGGTCGCGGATATTTGCCTTTGGAGGCAAGCCCCACGTCCTTCGAAGCTGCGCCGCTGTTCCTCCGAACATGACCTCGTAGATACAGTCGGTGTTGTTAGAGTAGTGGTACCGTTCGGTCGCGCCGTGCTCCTTGTAGGAGTCGGTGGCTTTGACCCTGATGGTCTTACCGATGATCGGCTCAAGAGCGCGCATTAAGCGTGAGCTCGATCTCACCAAAAATCCGCCCTCGCCCTTCGCGGGTTTTTTTTGGTGGAACAACTTTTAATTGAGTGAGTTGATTAGCTGGAACGGAGATAGCCATCCCATTGGGAAACCCGTTCTTTCTTCCCGGAAACTTGGCCCGCCTACGAGGCGGGCTTTTCTTTGAAGTGTGCATTTTTGTAGCCGACAAAGATTCGCAAGGAACGCTCTTCCCGTCCGTGCATTCTCCAGGAGACGGAGGAAACGCCCCCCACGTTCCTTCGTCCTGCCCCTGCAGCCCGTCGATGCCCCCACGTCGGCGGGCTTCGCACATTAATCGGCGCTGCATAGCCGCTTCATCGTGAACTCGATCTCACCGCCGGGGAGTTCGCGCCAAGATTCTACCGCGCTCATGTAAGCCGCCGCCGGCCAGCGATTCAGGAACGCCCTCCCTTAGCGCTTCACCGCGTTCCTGTCGGCCTTCCATCCCGAGAACGCTTTGAAAGCTTCCGCCCTGTCGTGATCACTCGGCTTGCTGTCGGGATGCAGCGCCTTTGATATCATTGATACTGTCTTGAAGCTCATCACGCCCTGTGTCTGGCTTTGCTTGTCGAAGTGCTTACGCATGGCAGCGATTTCTTTGCGAAGTTCGCTGTTCTCCTTTTGAAGCCGAGCAACGCGAGGGTCATTGGCCCCTCTATCCCTTGCCGCCTCCGTCACCCTGGATGCAGCGTCACGGCGAGCGTAGTCTGCCTGCAGACGTTCGATATCTCGGCGCAGGTCGGCGATCTGTTCAGGCTCAGCCATGCGGGAAGCAGCCAAGAGTTTCCGCAGCTCATCGTTTTCGATTTTTATCCTGAGCAGCGCGGCCGTAGCTGGTGGCGCGGCCCTGGTAGCGGCTGCCAGTTGCGCGCGCAGCCGCTCGATCTCATACCGCGCCTTGATCAGTTCCTGAGACGAGCCGTCGCCCTCCGCTGTCGCGGGACCACGCTCTTGTCGTAGCCGCTCTCGCCACTGGCGCTGACGTTCCGCGCCGGTCGTTACTTTGTCGCTCGGATGTCGTGGCAAACGGCGCTCCCGTTTCGTCTCGCGTCGGTTGAGACGGAACAAGCAACGCGCCGGAACCGCAGCCAGTTCCTTGCCAACAGAATAGCGCACCGTGACGGACCCCGAAACGCAAATGGCCCGAAGCAGCATTGCCCGGGCCATCCACATCGCGAGCAAGCGTACATCCGGCTCAGCTCACCTAAATCAAATCATCAACCGACGCGTAGGTTCTCCGCGCTCTCTTTGCCGTGGTTCGCGACAACTTCGTAGCTCACCTTATCGCCTTCGTTGAGCGAACCAAGACCTGCTCGCTCGACCGCCGAGATATGGACGAACACGTCGTTGCCGCCGTTGTCGGGCTGAATGAAGCCATAGCCCTTTTGTCCATTGAACCACTTCACAGTACCAACCGCCACTGACGCACTCCTTTTGGAACGATGCACCATCATGAGCGCCGGCGGTGTTCCTCGCAAGCCCCGTGCAGCCTTTCTCGATTCCCGTTCCGGTCGACCCATAAAAATAGCTGTTCTGCTGCGGAACCAAAATCCGTCTTGGACATTTTGGTCGGGGTCGTCACCCGCACGGCTTGGCATTCATCGTGACAGGAGCATCAATGCGCTCCCGCCTTCAACTGAAATGAAAAGGAGCGCGCAGGCGACGACGATTTAAAGAGCTGCCTTCCTTCGAGGCTGAGTCACCGCCTTTGCCGTAGGCGTTGCAGGCGGCCGAAGCGCTCCCAGCTGGCCCTGAGAAGAACGACGAGATGTTGAAAAAGGCACATAAGGCGCAAGCGACAGGTAGGCAAACAACGAATGTCCTCACCACCAGAAGACGTCGGCCTCCTCGAACTTCTTCCAGGCATCGATCAGTTTTGCATCAGCGAACGACATCTGATGTGCATACCATCCGAGAATGAAGCCCGATGTCCGTCCCATTTCTGGTGGCGAGTCGTCGAGAAGCCGGCGAGCGCTGACAACATCGTTGTGTGCGCCCAATAAGTCCTGCAGGGTGGATACGATCGCGACGTAGCGTCTGAACTTGCGCCGACCGCCGAAGAACCCTCCGAAAAATTCGGCGCCGTAGCGCAGGTTCTTAAGCGAGATCCTGAGTTTGTGGCGCGCTTCATTGGACAGCTTGGCAAGGTTTTTCCCGCGCTTCAGGGCGCGAGCATGCAATCTATCGAGGGCATCCCGCGCGAAAGTTTCGGCCGGACTGGTTAGCTGAACGAATTGCGAACCGATGAGCCCATTGCGCCACGCGCGGCGCGCCAGAAGGCCCCGAACCTCCAGAACGAAACGGGTCGTTTCCACCTCTTCCAGCAGAGCACGAACGTCGCGAAAGGCCGCGGCGCGACGATCCCCGACCGCGGCCAGCAACACCTCGAACCCGGTCGGTCGATCGGGATGGGCAAGCGGTCCCTTGGTCACAGAGCCGAGAAAAGCGTCGCACTCTCGTGTTGAGCCAAAAGCGGATGCGATCCTCCGGGCCTCATTGCGCAACGCATCGATTTCCGGACACGATAGCACGTGCTGAAACATTTTCATTGCTGTGCGCAGCCGTCGCAACGCCACCCTCGCCTGATGAACGGCATCCGCCCGATCCGCCGTGCGAAGAGCAGCCCAGTTTCCAATGAAATGCGCCAGGGCGTTCGAGACGACCGCTACCACAGCATCGTCAAGCGTCGCATCCACCCCGTATTCGATGGCCGTTGCCCTGACTGTAGGCAAACTCTCGCCCGTCGACAGGCAAAACCCGCGTTCTGCCTTGCTGGTGAAGTCGAGCTTGAGCGGGAATTGATCGACAAGAGTTATCGCGAAATCGCAGAGATCGCTTTCATCACCAGATTTCAGTTCTAGTTCCACTTCCGCAAGCGGAGCGGTCTGATCTCCAGAAACGATCTTTCCGTCATCGCAAGTAAGTTCGATGTGAGAGCGGCCCCGCTCCACCAAGACAGCGCGTCGCCTGACTTTGGTTTCAAACTGAAGTTCAAGTGGCCGCTCTCCGATGAGGCGACCGAGTTCAGCGGCGGTCTCCGCGTCAAAGAGCGAGAGCTCAGGTTGCAAGCTACGTGAGCGCACCTCGATCTCTATGCGAGAAAACGGCCCTTCCGACGTCGAGCATTTTGCCTTGACGCCGAGAATGGGGCCGCCCCGGCCGCGCTTGCGAATGCGTAACGCAATGTTCTGTTTGCGCAAGTCGCCGAGGCTGGTGTCGAAATAGTTGGAACGCAAAATTTGGTCGTGAACGACGGCAGGAAGAGTGAAAGCCGGCGAGTTCAAAACCCGCTTCAGGCCCTCAGGATCGGTCCTGAACTTGATCTCAATCTCGTGGCCAGTGCCGCTTCCATCGCCAACCCTTTGGTCTGGTCGCTCATTCATGTGCGAAACGCTTCTGCACTCAATTTCGGGTTGCGGCAACTATTTCGTTACCGTCAAATTGATTGAGTATAAGTCATTGTTCGATTGGTCAGCGTACTGTTATCGGACACTACTAGTTTCTGCCGAAACTGCCTCCAAGAGGGGAATAAAGTCACGGAGACGTCACTCATTCGAGATAAAATACGCCATGGCCTTACGAAAACAGGAATTTCGTCAGTTCGGAGCGCTGCCGCTTCATTTTGGTTCCAACGGCACTCCCCACATCTATCTCGTCACATCGCGAGGTAGCGGCCGATGGATTATTCCCAAAGGGAATCCCATTGACGGCGTTGCCCCCCATAAGGTCGCCGCGCGCGAGGCCATGGAGGAAGCCGGTCTGGTCGGCCAAGTGCAACGCAGTTGCATCGGAAGGTTCGAGTTCGATCGTCGCCGCCGTGGTTCTGAGATGATCTGTCATGTCGACGTCTATATGCTCTGGGTTGACCGACAGTTGCGACATTGGGCTGAGGTCGGCCAACGATCTGTGCGAAGCTGCGATCTGGCGACAGCTCTTGCCCTTGTCACCTCGCCAAGTCTTTCAAGACTGATCAAGCATTCGTGGCCCGCCAGTAACCGTGCTCGCGCAGAACTCTCTTCACAAGCACGCGCATCTTCGCTCTGCACTTTCGCGTGGTGACCAGTCGATCGTGATATTGCCTTTGAGGCCCACAAGCAGTTCGATCACCCTGAAGGGAGCCGTTGCCCATCAATTCCACGGCGCTTACTTCCGGGGGAAACTCATCCTACAGGATTTGAAGTGTCGGGTATCGTAATGCCGGCCGCAGATAAGGTAATTTCCTCACTTTCGCGAAAATGAGTCTGCGATATTGAAAAAGGAGCCGCCGTCCGGTCCGAATTTCAAATCGAAAACGGTAGGTCAGTCGATGATGTGGTAGCCACCGTCGACATAGAGCACCTGGCCGGTAATGAGCCGGGCAGCGTCATGTGCGAGGAAGGCCGTGGCGACGCCCACATCGTCGATGTCGACCAATTCGCGCGTCGGCGATTTGACCTTCGTCTTTTCCAGAAGCGTATCGAACTCGGGAATGCCCGACGCCGCCCGCGTCGCGAGAGCGCCCGGGGAAATGGCATGAACCCGAATGCCTTTCGGTCCGAGTTCTGCAGCAATGTAGCGCACGGCGCTTTCGAGCGCGGCCTTGGCGACGCCCATAATGTTGTAGTTCTCCACCACCACCTGTGAACCATAATAAGTCATGGTGAAGAGCGTTCCGCCCTTCTTCATCAGCGGCTCGGCCAAATGCGCCATGCGGATGAAGGACCAGCAGGATATGTCCATGGTGATCAGGAATCCCTCACGATCGACGTCGGTCACGCGACCGCCGAGCGCGGTTTTTGGCGAGAACGCGATCGAGTGGACGAGGAAGTCTAGCTCTCCCCAGGTAGCTGCGATCTGCTCGAAGACGGCCTCGATCTGGCCAGGAACCGCAACATCCAACGGCAGAAAGATCGGCGCTTCAAGTTCGCGTGCCAGCGGCTCCACATGGGGCTTTGCCTTTTCGTTGAGATAGGTGACGGCAAGCTCCGCCCCGAAGGCCCGGAAAGCCCGGGCGCAGCCCCAGGCAATCGATCGGTCGTTCGCAATGCCAACGATCAGACCCTTTCGGCCGTCGAGAAGTTTGACCTTGGCGAGAGGAATCGACATCAGCATTATTCTCCAGTGATTATGCAGCTCTTCTGTGCATGATGTGCGCCAAGGTATGACGCGCGATCATCAGTTCCTCGTCAGTCGCGACGACATATAGGGCGATGCGGCTGTCGGCAGCCGAGATCAGACAGGCTCCGGCGTCGTTCGCGGCCGGGTCCAGTTCCGCGCCAAGCCAGCCGAGGCCTTCGACAATCCTCGCGCGGATCGGCGCTGAGTTTTCCCCCACACCTGCCGTGAACACGAACGCATCAACGCCCCTGAGTGCGGCCGCGAGCATGCCTACGTTGAGACTGCATCGATAGATGAAGTGATCGATGGCGAAGGAGGCCCGCGGGTCGTCGCTGGCCAGCAGGTCGCGCATGTCGTTCGAGATGCCAGAGAGGCCCTTGAGGCCGGCTCCGTGATAGAGCAGGGTCGAAACAGCCTCGGCGCTCATGCCTTTCTGACCGATCAGATACAGCACGATGCCAGGATCGAGCTGACCCGGCCGGGTTCCCATCGGCAGTCCGTCAAGCGCCGTGAAGCCCATAGTGCTCTCGACGCTCATTCCATCGCGCAGCGCGCACATTGATGCGCCGCTACCGAGATGCGCAACGATGATCCTGCCCTGCGCGATCTCCGGCGCCGTTTCGGCCATTCGCTCGGCGACATATTCATAGGACAGGCCGTGGAATCCATACCGTCTTACGCCCTGGTCATAGAGCGCTGATGGCAGGGCGTAGCAATCGGCGTATTCGGGATGTCCCCGATGGAAGGCCGTATCGAAACAAGCGACTTGAGGCACATTGGGATTGATCGCCATTGCCAGCCGGATCGGCGCCAGATTGTTCGGCTGGTGGAGCGGCGCCAGATCCTGATAGCTGGCAAGCTGCTCAAGCACGTTCGCATCGATCAGCACCGGCTGCGCATAATCGGGCCCGCCATGGACGACGCGGTGGCCGATCGCCAACAGTTCAAGTCCCTCCAGTGTCAGCAGCCACTCGCGCACTACCACGATAGCGGTCGGGAGATCGCCCACCGCGCCGGCGGCGTAGCTGTTGTCGACAAGGACTTCTCCTTTGCTGCCCTTAACCTGCAGAGCCGGCCTCGTGCCGATACCGCTGATTTGCCCGCGCACAACGCGCGACAGATCACCCCCAGCAACGCCGAAGACCTGGAATTTCAGGCTCGACGAACCGGCATTAATCACAAGGATAGCGTCCATAGCGCTAGACTCCTCGAGCCGCGCGCCGACGAACGGCGAAAAGCGCGGCTACTGCACAAGAAGCCAGGCGAGTACGCACCGAATCCGCCCGCGATGTCAGAACGATCGGCACCCATGCTCCGAGCACGATGCCGGCAGCGGTCGCATGGGTAAGAAATGTGAGGTTCTTCGCAAGCATGTTGCCCGCTTCGAGATCCGGCACGACGATAATCTGCGCGCGCCCCGCGACCGGCGATTTGATACCCTTGATGCGCGCGGCCTCCGGATTGATGGCGTTGTCGAAGGCGAGCGGCCCGTCGAGAAGGCCACCAGTTATCTGACCACGGTCGGCCATCTTGCAGAGCGCAGCCGCTTCGATTGTCGACGGAATTTTGGTCGTGACCGTTTCGACCGCCGAAACGATCGCAATCCGCGGCTCACCTAATCCGATCGTCACCCAAAGGTCGATCGCATTCTGTACAATGTCGCGCTTGGCCTCGAGATCAGGGAAAATGTTGATCGCAGCGTCCGTGATGAAGAGCGTATCTGCATGACCGGGGACATCCATGATGAAGACGTGACTGATCCGCCGGTCGGTCCGCAGACCGGTGGCGGAGGCAGCGACCTCTCTCATCAGCTCGTCGGTGTGCAAGCTCCCCTTCATCAGAAGCTCGCCCTTGCCTTCGCGAACGAGCGCCACAGCCTTGGCTGCCGCAGCGTGGCTGTGCGGCGCGTCGACAATTTCCCACGCGCCGACATCGAGCCGATACTCGCTCGCTACAGCCCTGATCTTCGCTTCAGGTCCCACGAGTACCGGCTTGATCAGTCCTGCCTTGGCTGCTTCGAGCGCGCCACGCAAAGACGTCTCGTCGCAAGGATGGGCGACTATGGTGATCGGAGTAGCTTCGGCCTGAGCGGCCGCGATCAACTTGTCGTATTTCGATGGCTCATGCTTCAATTCGATCGCCTCGGACACCCGGAATCTCCTGATAGTCGGCTCAAGACGCTTTGGGCTTGCGCGAGGCTCGGCTTGCCGCCAGCGACACCGGCGCGCCGCCAAGATCGAAGAGCCGTTCGACGCGATCGAGGCGCTCGGCCGCAGCGCCGGTCACAGCTCCGGAAGCCTGGAGTATTTCGCGCAGCGCTTTGAAGGCGGCGCGGCGACCGTCGAGTTCCTTCGGCAACAGTTTCGGAATGGCGGCGACGGCCGCTTCCTCATCGATCAACAGCATGAAAAACTGTTTGCGCAACAGTTCCTTGAATTGCAGGAACGTCATCTGGCGCGCGCTCGGATGAGCGCTGCGCAGCCGGCGAATCGCCTCGAAACCTCGCTCATCGGCGCCCTCACGCGCCTTGCCAACGAACAGAAGGGCTCGCGCAAGCCCTTCAGGCAGCCCGCCCTTGTCGATTTCGGCTTTCAGAGCGGCGATCTGTGTTTCCACGAATGTTTCGTGAAGCTGGTTTTTCGCCGACTTGCGTGGCTGGCGGTCGGAATTTCTATCGATTCCGAGTGCCGTCTGCAGGACGGGTGAGCCATAAATGGCGTGAAATGCGGCCTCGGAAGCACGCTCGGCGGTTTGACGCCAGGCATCCAGTGCATCAACAATCTGTTGCGACATCTTTTCCTGCGTGGCCAGGAACGGGTTCTCCAGGGAAACCGATTTGCGGTTTTCGCGTGCCTGCACGGCTACAGCCTGAACCCAGGACATGAAGGGATTGTTCGGGCCGAAAAGTTGGTATTGGAGGCGCAACGGGTGCATCTGGCGCATAGCCTCCACAACCGCCGGCGTCGTCATCGCCTTGACTGCGGGCTGCAGGTAAGTCCGATAGAGCGCCAGATTGATCTCGGAGACTTTCGCGGCAGCGGCGAAGCGGCGATCATCCTCCAGATCATTGCAGCCGAGCGCGCGAATATCGTCTAGCGTGCGAGTTTCGCAGCGCATGACCCACTCGCCAGTGATCAGATCTGCACCGTCCGCGACCTCGCCAACGGGCGTCAGCACCGCTTCATAGAGGCCGGGCGGCAACACATCGATCAGATCGATGTTGGATGCAAACTCGTCATGTTCCTTCCTGGCGACGCCGGCGGAAACAAAAATGCCTAGATGCCCCACCGTCTCGTGGATGGAATAGATAATGGTCTGGCCGTGCGCACGAATCTCATCAACGCTTTCATAGAGGTCGAGCACCCAGTCCAGGGCCTGTTGCGGTGGCGTAATGTTGTCGCCCTTCGAGCAGAAGACGACGATGGGGGAGCGGATATTGCGCAGATCGACGGCGGTCCCGTCGGATGTTCGGATCTCTCCAGCGGCAAGCTTATTGCCGACGAAGAGTTCATCGACGATGAACTGCATCTCATGGGTATTGAGCGTCACATGCCCGCCCCACCAGCGTTCGAAACCGAGATAGCGATCGGCCTCGGTGTCCACCTTTGAATAAAGATCATATTGCTTCGTCCACAGCGTGTTGGCCGGGTTCTGGTTCTCGAAATTCTGGACCAGCCAGGCGCCGTCAAATTTGCCTGCGCCAAGATCTCCGGTTAGGGCGGTAAGCCAGCTGCCGCCGAGCAGGCCGCCGGAATAGCGCATGGGATACTGGCCCTTCACGCCGGCCCAATAGGACAGAGGCGTACCGGCGATGATGATTGGGCCGAAAAGCTCCGGACGAAGCGCGGCAAGGATCATCACAGCCCAACCGGCCTGGCAATTGCCGATCACGCATGGCTTGCCGTCGGTGTTGGGATGCCGCGCAATGACCGTTTCGAGAAATACCGCTTCTGCAAGGGCAATGTCCTCGATTGTCTGGCCGGGAACTGGATCGAAAAGAAACCCGATAAAATAGCAAGGGTGGCCGGCCTTCAAGGCGACGCCGATCTCACTGTCCGCCTTGAACCCGCCGATTCCCGGTCCGTGGCCCGCGCGTGGATCGACGACGACGAAGGGCCGCTTCGATTGATCAACCGTAACGCCTGTGGGCGCAACAATTCGCGCCAGCAGATAATTCACCGGCCGGGTGAGTTTCCGACCATCGACAAGAAGTTCCACTTCGTAGTGCAGAACATGTGGCGCCGCACTGGCGATGTGCTTCTCATATTGCTCTGCCCGTTGCCGCATGACATCGAGAAACAAGACTGAGCGTTGCCAGGCGTCAATTGAGTAGCTGAAGAAGTCTTGGAATGTCGGAACCGATTTTGAAGACATAGTAAGGTACTCCTTCAAGCCGGGTTTGAGCTCCAACTTTTTGACCGCTCATAAGGCGATGCCGCCCCTCGAACATTGATCTTCGTCAAACGCAATGGCGCTGGATTCAATAACGACCTTCGTTGACGCTTTTGAGAAGGCCACAATTCATGCCGTTGAGGCGCTGATCGATATCGGCATTGAGCAAAGCCGCTCCACATGGGGCAAACCGGAGGTTCCACGGACCGATTGGATCTTGCTCACTGTCAAGCCGCTAGTTTGATGCTCTGGCCGAGCGATGACTGACACGTAAGCAGTTCCCCAGATACACTGCCGAGACGAGAGCGAGTTCTGTTCCGCTGCTCACAAAGCCGCGAGCGGAGTCCGCGGCCATGTAGGCGTCATCTCCTTGACTTGCCTCATCGCTAAAAGCGAATCGATGTCGCAGGAGAGTTCCAAGCGAAAAAATTTGTGCAGCGAAAAAGTTGCAAACGCGCTCGTTCTGAATGCGATCAGCGATGGCTTTTTAATTTCCGTCACCGGGCAGACAATGATTGTCAATCGATCACGGAACTTCGCCGAGATAACCAAGGCGATGTTCAGCACCGATGTGGACACGCTTACGCTTAATGTCGAAAAACGGCGTGTCGGTATCGTCACTCTGGCCTACGTCAACGGCAGTAACGGCTTGGGTGTGATCAGCGATCACACTGACGTCCCGCATACTAACCGTCTAGTTGAGCACACCCTGAAGGAACTTGAACCGGACGCCACGGCAAACCTGCAGGGGTCGGCTGGTCTAGGGTGGGAAAAGGTGGCCTCATGATGTCGATAGACCAGGACAGGACAGCCTTTTTATCTCGTTCGCTTTTTCAACTCGCCGTGCAGCGGAGCGAACTCTTGCATGAAATGGTAACTGTGCAACGAATGAAGCGCGAACTCGCCCTAAGTCAACGCGCGCCCCCCCGGGGGTCCTTCATTCTTCAATACGACGCGGCATTCGACGAGAATACCCTGCAAGCTGATGGGCTGACGGCTGACCGCGCGTCTGAGAACGGTCTATTCAAGAGCCGCTCCCGATGCCTACTTTCGAGAAATGGCTAGCTTACACTGGGCGTCCAGAATCATCCGTATCTTTCTCCCGTCGAGCAACTCCGGCGCTCGTCTTTTTCCGAACTCACAAGCCGCGACTGAATTTGTTCCCAGTCCTTGTACTTGCCAGAATCCGCGAGCTTCACCGCCTCCTTGAAGACCTCAAGCTTCTCTTCCCTGTTCATGCGCAAATCCTTTTGCTTCGTGATTACCGCGCGTCCGAATGTCAGGACTGCCGGGAAAACAGGTTTCCAATACAGAAGCGTTGCCGGTGTTCCCCTGCACTCCTTCGCTGAAACTCCGGCGGATTCCCTTGGCGCACTTGGCTGTTGCCCCTAAGCAAAGACGTCGCCTTCTCGATACTCGCCCCATGCCTGCCGGAGAATTTGCACCGAAGATGTCAGGAAGACGCCGGCCATCAGGCTGGCAACGATTAGATCAGGCCACGCGGTCGCCGTGCCCCACACACCCAGCGCTGCGACCATCACTACGACGTTGCTAATGGCGTCATTGCGCGAACATAACCATACCGATCGAACGTTCGCGTCCCCGTCCTTGTAGCGCATAAGCAGTGCCACGGACGTAAGGTTTGCAACGAGAGCCATGAAGCCGATGATGCCCATGACCTCTGCCCTAGGCACGCCGAGAATGAGTGTGTGATAGGCGGTAGAGCCGAAGACCCACAGTGCCATAGCGCTTAACGACAGGCCCTTGAATAAGGCGGCAGTCGCCCTTGTTCGCAGCGAAGCTCCGATCACTGCAAGGCTGAGGCCATATGTGATCGTGTCTCCGAGGAAATCCAGCGCATCGGCCTGCAATGCATGCGACCCGGCAAGCCGACCAGCCGTCATTTCCGTCAGGAACATCGTCCCGTTGATGCCGATGACTGTCCAGAGCGCCACCTTGTAGCGAGGGTCCATGCCGTCGAAGACGGGGACACCACCGGAGCATCCGCAAGCGTCTCCGGCGCAAATGCCAACGGTGGTTATCTTTGTCGAGAGCTCCAGCGGCGGGGGCGGCCCGCAGCAAGCGCCTTGTTCATTATTGCAGCAGCCATCAGCCATGCGTGGGCCTCCTTTAACGAAGGCACGCTACTTCCTATAGTGGCTAGAGGTTCAAGGAGCTTTTTATGGATTTGCCGATCGGCGAACTCTCGCGGCGTACCGGCGTAAAAGTGCCAACGATCCGCTATTATGAGCAGATCGGCTTGCTGCCCGCCCCGCCGCGTAGCGAGGGGCAGCAACGACGTTATGGCCAGAGCGCAATGGCGCGCCTTGCCTTCATCAGGCATTCCCGGGAACTTGGCTTTGACGTGGACGCCATCCGAGCGCTTCTCTCGCTTCAAGACAATCCTGACCAGCCTTGTGCCGCTGCCGATAAGATCGCGAAGGCTCGCCTCGCCGAAGTAGAGGCACGGATCGCGAGCCTCACGGCGCTGCGTCAAGAATTGAAGCGAATGATCGAGGAATGCGCTTGTGGCCGGGTAGCGGAATGTCGGGTCATCGAGACCTTAGCCGATAGCGGCCATGTTCATGGCCGTTTAGCCAAGCCGTAGGTCTCGACGCCGAAACTGGAAAAACGGCGTTGACGTATGACATATATTTCTATATTCGTTGAAATATAGAAAAGATTGATGCCGTAACTGCTCTGGCAGCGCTCGCTCAAGATAATCGACTCGACGTGTTTCGTTTGCTCGTACAGGCGGGACCGGAGGGTTTGACTGCGGGGGCGGTTGCGACCGCGCTCGATCTCCCGCCAAACACCCTCACGTTTCATTTTGATCGACTCCGCATGGCGGGCCTTGTCACCTCGCGGCGCGACGGGCGTTCTGTGATCTATGCGGCGCAGTTCGACAAAATGAACGCGCTCTTGGGTTTCCTTACGGAGAACTGCTGTGGAGGAGCATCTTGCGCCCCTGCTGCCCAATGCAAACCATCTCGCCGTCGCACGAAAATGTCAGCCTGAGAGGAAAAGCTATGAAGCGCCTTCACGTTCATGTGGCCGTCAGCGACCTCCAACGTTCGGTTGGGTTTTATTCTGCCCTCTTCGCAACTCAGCCCACCGTCCTCAAATCCGACTACGCGAAATGGATGCTTGATGACCCGAGGGTCAACTTCGCGATCTCAACGCGCAGCAAGCAAGCGGGGCTGGATCATCTCGGCATTCAGGTCGAGGACCAGAACGAGCTGCAGGAAGTGTATGCGAGGCTCCGCAACGCGGGCGGGGAGATCATCGCACAGGGAGAGACAGCGTGTTGCTATGCCAAGTCGGAGAAGTCGTGGATCGATGACCCGGCGGGCATCTCATGGGAAGCCTTCCTGACCACTGGTGAGAACACCGACTACGGTGATGGCACGGGGGAACGCGACGCCCGCGTTGCACACGAGAAGCAGTCGGCCTGCTGCTCTGCTCCGGCAGCGACACCTTGTTGCTGAGCCAGAGAGGCTTCTGCTGATGTCTATTTTCGAGCGGTTCCTGACGGTCTGGGTCGCGCTCTGTATCTTGGTCGGCGTTGTCCTCGGGCACCTAATGCCGGGCACATTCGCCGCGATCTCAGGTTGGGAGGTGGCGAAGGTTAACCTGCCGGTGGCAGTGCTGATCTGGCTGATGATCATTCCCATGCTGCTAAAGATTGACTTCAGTGCGCTCGGGCGGGTGGTCGAGCATGCGCGAGGCGTCGGCGTGACGCTCTTCGTGAACTGGGCCGTGAAGCCGTTCTCTATGGCGTTGCTGGGCACGATCTTCATCGGGCATGTCTTCGCGCCCATGCTGCCAGCGGAACAGGTCTCATCCTACATCGCAGGGCTGATCCTACTTGCTGCCGCGCCATGCACCGCAATGGTGTTCGTCTGGTCCAATCTTGTGGACGGCGAACCCCACTACACGCTGGGCCAAGTCGCATTGAATGATCTGCTGATGGTGGTCCTATTCGCTCCGCTGGTCGGCTTGCTGCTCGGGGTTGCGTCCATCTCGGTGCCATGGGCGACGTTGGCACTGTCTGTGCTGCTCTACATCGTGGTGCCCGTAGTCCTTGCGCAGGTCTGGCGTCGGGCGCTCATAGCTCGTGGTGGTGATGCGCTCGGTCGCACTCTCGGCCACCTCCAGCCGCTCTCCTTGATGGCTCTGCTAGCGACACTCGTGCTGCTCTTCGGCTTCCAAGGCGAGCAACTTCTGGCGCAGCCCATTGTGATTGCGATCCTTGCTGTTCCAATCCTCATTCAGGTCTACCTGAATGCCGGTCTGGCCTATGTGCTGAGCCGCCACCTTGGTGTGGCTTGGTGTGTCGCAGGCCCGGCTGCTCTCATTGGTGCGAGCAACTTCTTCGAGTTGGCGGTTGCTGCAGCCATAAGCCTCTTTGGCCTAAACTCAGGGGCTGCGCTAGCGACGGTGGTAGGCGTCCTTGTCGAGGTGCCGGTGATGCTTTCGGTGGTCAAGATCGTGAAGGCGTCTCGTGGCTGGTATGAGGCGGGAGTCAATCAACCCGCTGCCAATGTGTTGAAGGTGAACCTATGACAATCACGATCTACCACAACCCTGACTGCGGCACGTCCCGCAACACATTGGCGATGATCCGACAGAGCGGCGAAGAGCCGGAGATCATAGACTACCTGAAGAACCCCCCGTCGCGGTCCAAGCTCATAGAACTGCTCGCGGCCATGTCGATGTCGCCGAGGAATCTGCTCCGGGAGAAGGGAACGCCATACCGCGATTTGGGGTTGGACCGCTCTACGTGGAGCGACGACGAACTGATCGACCAAATGCTGGCGCACCCCATCCTCATCAATCGGCCAATCGTCGTGACTGACAAAGGGGTGGCGCTCTGTCGTCCTTCCGAAGTCGTCCTCGATCTTCTGCCGAACCCGCACATAGGCCGCTTCGTCAAGGAAGACGGCGAGGTCGTCGAGGCTCGCTGAGACGCTGGAAGCCAGAACGGCTGCTTCGGGCAAAATACGCGATGGTGTCGGCATTGCCGACGACACCACCCGCTTGTCACGCATCACCCCGCCGATTTTCGACGGGATGCGCAGGTTCGCTTATGCCCGAGGCCAGTGCTGCTTGCCACCCGTGAAGGCGGCGGGGATCACCATCGCGGAAAACGGGAACTCGTAATGTCCGGCCGGGTGCTTGCGGTACAGAGTCTCGTAGCAGGTGATGCTCTCGGCGATGGGACTCAGCCGTAGCGCCTGGTTCACAATATTCGTTTCGTCGGCGACCTCGTTAAGGCGCGCGAGAACGTCGCCCATCTGGGATGCCAGCTTGTCAAACTCGGTCAAGAGCTTCTTACTCTCGACGATATTCGCATTCCGAGATACCTCAGCGCGCTTTCGCAGAGCTTCGTCCTTAGCTGCGGCCTCAGCCGCTGCTTCGGCCGCTTCCACCCTGGGCAGCTCGTCATTCAGATGCGATACGCGTGCCTCAAGCCGCGTGATGGCGCGGCGGTCTACGGCGATTTCGTTCTCGATCTGCACGTGGGCTTCGTCAGAAAGCAGGGCCACATTGACGTTTGCAGCTTGAATCTTGGCGCGGTGGTCAGCGAGCTTGCTTTCGGCCTCGCTGATCTCTTTTCGGATCATGTCGGAAGTAATAACCGAAGACTTCGAGAAAAGCTTAGTGATGATAGACATTGGTTGCCTCTTAGAGTTCGCGCTTTGCGCGATGATGGTTGTTGCGGGCCATGTATTCGGCGGCCGATAGTTCCAGCGTGTCAGGCGAGTGAAGCGCCTGGGCGGTGGTCAAGCGACGCAGGGTCGCGGCATATGCCTGAGATGCATCCCTGGCAGCGCGGATCGCATTCTTGCGGGGCATGCCTGTCAGCCCTTGAAGCTCAGGTACGCTGCGCACGCGCAGTTCCACTCGCTTTCGGCTCCAGCCACTACGTGTGCTGCAAAGACGGGATCGCTGGCCATTCCGGCGCGGTACAGGTGCTTCGCATCGTCAAGAGATTGCTTCGCTGTCGCGAGCCGCACTGAGGCGCTTTTCAGGTCACGGAGGATGGATTCTTTCCGGGTCATGAGAGGTACTCCTTAATAGGGTTCAGCCGTTCGGCTTCTTTGGCAAGCCGGGCTTGCTCGAAAACGACGCGATGTTTGGCAATGATGAGGTCAACTTCGCGGGCATGGGTCCGGCGCTGATGATCGGTCCAAAAATCGCTGAGGGGACGTTCGTCGGGATAGGCCATCATTGTGCACCCTCCACCGTGCGGGCGTTGCGCCACTCGTCGAGATCGCCGATCTCAAAAAGTTTGATGCCACGAAGTGCAACGTGGCGCGGACCACGACCTGCTCGGACGTGGCCGGCGAACGTACTGGCCGGGAGGTCGAGATATGCAGCGCTCTTCCGCTGACTGAGTTTTTTCAACATGGGAAGTTCGAGCCTTTCGAACCACCCCCGGTCGGTGGGGAAATCAAGACCACCGGCCGGGTTAGGTTCAAACGAGGAAAGTTGCTTTCGAGTGGAGAAAAGCAACTCGCGCATTGTGCTCGATTGGATCGTTTCGACGAGTCTATTCGAGATACCCTTAAGCGACGCTCTTACGACGGTGGCGCTTCACATTGTCATTCGCGGCGCGGCTGGCGATGCGGGCGCTTCGTAATGCGACGCGCTCAGCCTCGCGCGCTTCAATGCGCTCCTTCGCGCGTTCACGAAGGAATGCTTGATCAGCCGCAAGTTCTCCCAGTACTGACCACACCTCAGGGAGGTCGGCTTTCATCTTCGCGGCGAGTCGCGCGAGGTCTGCCGCGATTTCACTGGGCAGAGTCTCTACCTTCGGGCACGGAAAAAAGTGCCAGCCGATTGCATTGAAGCACGCTTCGATTGAGGAGTAAGTTGGTGCCGTGCGGTGCCGCCAAGACTTCAGAGTGCTTCTCAAAATTCCTGACGCTTCGGCAACTTCGTCATAAGATCGGCCATTCGCCTTCAGCAGAGAGAACAGCAATCTGGCCACCGACACTGCGTTCGTCGGAACCGTCAATGCGCGCTGCGCGCGAGGGTTGAGCGGCCGAAGGTAGAGAGGACCTTGGGTTCTATCGTAAGGATGATAGCGAGGCATTTTCAGAAACTGCGCTGATGAATCTGTACGCAGGATCGCCCATGGCGCCATCAAAATGGAGCCCATTTCAGTTGTCTTTAAATCGCTCGCACCACCGCTGTCGGCCTCGATCGTAAGAACAACAACCTACTTTTATTTTTTTGTACCTACCGCTATCTGGCAGTTGCGCGTCACCCGCTACCCGGGTACCGTCTGGAAGTACCTTTTTACCTTTGTGCATCGCGTTTGGACCTTGCGATGTCCGCTTGTTGGTCAATAGCTGAGAAATGGAGGATGTTGCGCGAGTTCGCAGATGATCGACCACGCCACATCGGGGGCTGACACGCGCGCTCGGTTACGGTCGCGACGGTGACGGTAGTGCCCTTGAAGATGCCCAAGCTCAGTTGAACGGATAATAACGAAGCGAGAAGAAGGCGATGTTGTTGCTGGGAGTAAGCCCCACGTTTGGCGTGCCTGTCCCAGTAGGGAGCCCCGGGAATGCGGTCAACTTCACGTATTCGTACTGCAGCCCGGTCCTGACGCGCCCCAAATCGCGCCTTTGTAAAGGTCCTGCCAGAATCCAATTGTGAACTCCTGTGCCTTCTGAACGTCGAAGGTACAGGTGAAACCGGCGATGGGCGTGTTGAAGGTACCAAGCGTGCCGCCAGTCAGATTCTGACTGGAGCACCCGTTGTTGATGAAATTCGGATTTCCCCAACCGCCCTGTGTGGCCGCGACGGTCCACGAATTGGCGTAGCTCCGGTCCTGGCCATAATAGACATAAATGTCATTGCCTTTGATCGGATGGGCTACCGCCCCCACGAGGAATGACAGACCGGTGACTGGCGTCAGCGACCCGTTCGGTCCAATAACGGCGTCGGGCAACTGGCTCGACATGTAACGGCCGACGCCCTGACCGTACATGACACTGCCTTGCAGATCGAGAACCTTCGAAATCACGGGCAACAACACGCTACCGCCAACTCCCCATGCGAACGTGGTCTTCTGCGACCAGCTGTTTGGAATGGTCGAAATTGCGACCTGATCGCTGAACCACCGTTGCAAGCCGAAGACTTCGTAGTGACCGAAGCCCGGATCGAGCGCAAACTTCTCGATGACATCAGGCGCGATATCGTTCGAGCAGGTCGCCGTACCGTTGAGATGCGACGCACCGTTGCAATTGTTGTTGATGCTTGTGACAATCGGCGCGGGCGGCGCAACGGTCCCGGCGCTGACGCCACCCGGGAACGTGATTGCCGGCTCCTCGATCGACAAACCGAACCAGGCAAGATTGTCCCAATCGTAGACCAACCGGACCTGAGGGGTGCGCAACCAATCGAAGCCCGGGACGTACTGAGCGTTGATGGTCACCGGCGCGTTTTCGGTGCCCGGAAGCATACCGACCTTATTTTGAGTCAGGAGACTCCATGCTTGTCCCGCAACAGCGTGAATGTGGTAAATGTCGTTGTCGTACTGGGCATATAACTGACGTATGCGGGGAGTAAAACTGTTACTCTCGCGGTTGTTTGCATCCGTTGAGGCGCCGAGAAAATCCATTTCGTAGTAGGCTTTCAAGTGCTGCTTCGGATCGATGTCGCCATTCACGTTCAGGGCAATCCGACTCTGCTGTGCGCTCATCCGAAACTCCCTTTGGTTCCAGAGCGCCGAATTTTGCAGCGGGATTCCCGGATTTGCGAACGGCGGATCGCTCGCGCCATTCGATATTTCGTTATGTTGGCGCCACGCTCCGTCGAGCGAGATAAAGGACCCGGCCATTGAGACGTGAATGCCATCGAACCAGTAAGGTAGACCCTTGACCGGCATCGATGCCCCAGGTTGCGGCGGCGGGATAATGATTTCATTGCCATTGCGCGCCGTAACGATCTGCGATGGCGCCGCGCCTGCGTTCGTATGCGCTGCGCCTGCCTGGGGATGCGCCGTGCCTACACGCTGCTGAGCCAACTGCTTCCTGTTCTGCGCCAGCTCCCGCTGCATTGCTTCCATTTGCCGCTTCATGTCGTCGATCTGTCGCTGCAATTGTGCTTCATCGGCGTGAGCCGGGACAATCGCGATTTGGGATGCTCCAAATACCGTCCCAAGCAGTAATCCGGTGATTCCTTTTTTGATCTTGAGACTGTCTCCTCGTCTCTCCTGTTGCGGAGAGCACGTGCGTGCAAGCGCATGTGTTGAGAGCCAAGAGAGTAACAAGACCCTGGATGCCCTCGGATCGCGGTTCATGACAACCTCCTGCGTAACAAAGACAAAGCTGAAGCCAACCAGCAGCATGAAACTTAGCGGTATGAATGCGTGATGACGTTCGTGTATGGCTAAAGCGATATCGCCACGGTGCTGCACAAATCTTCGTGTGGCACCGGAATGGCTAATGACAGCTGCAAGCCGCATGAAGGGCTCGTTGCTTTGGCATGCGCGAATTTCTCCTCCGGGTCAAAAGCTGAAGTCGAACCGGCGGCGGCAAAGGTCTGCTATGGGGGCCTAAGAGGACATTCACCGCTTATACGGGCCGGTCTCACCCCCCCCGACCAGCTTCGCGAACGTCATGCCAGCGGCAAACATCGCCGCGCCTACGATAGCGAACACCTTTGGCGAACATGTTCGCGAACATGTTCGCTGTATTTTTGTTCGGGGTATCCTCAAAGTGTAACATGCGAACAGTACAATACACCCCCCTTAGGGGGGTGTACGCTGTTCGCTGTTACGCGGTACCGGTTCGCTCATCTTTAATGTTGTCGTTCGCGGCCTTCGGGTAGAAATACTCACCGATTTTGTCCGCAGCCTTTTTTTGAATATCGCCAATGATCCTGCGAACCATAGACTCTCTCGAAGCATCCGTGGCGTTTGAACCCCTCCTTTGCTCCCGGAGGATGATTTCCTTCAAGTCGGACTTGTGAACCGCAGTCCGCCCATCGACGGGATTAGCCTCTCCCTTCTCCCTGATCGCGGTTTCAAACAACCGGACAGCGAGCGGCTGCTTTTTGCTGCTCAACTTGATATCGCCATCGTCGAAATCAGTTGCCGCCTCATCCCGAACGACAACCGGCGCATCCGTAACCTTCCCGTTCTCGTCGGTTCCGACCACGACTGACTTCATGGTGTAGGCCGCAATCAGACCCTCTTCCTGATCGTTCCCGCCATCGCAGCGCAGCGTGTAGCGACCGTTGTTGTTCCTCACCAGGAAGGAGGCATCCACAGCGCCGTCCAGGTCGATTGCGCCCTTGGCCCGTTCCTGCTCCCAAGGGGTATGATGAATGACGGTGACATGGGCTCCGGTCTTCTCAATGATCGTATCGACGGCACGGACGAACTTGCCCATGTCTTGGGCCTTGTTCTGATCTGCACCGCCGAAGGTGCGGGACAGGGTGTCCACAATGATCCAGACCGGGGGCAGTCCGTGATGCTTTCCGAGATCGGTAATGATCTCTGCCATGTGATTTGCGTCCGCCAGTCCGTTCGTGAGATCGGCCGCCCCCTCGATAATGGCCACCGCAACCCCGGACACTCCATGGTGCTTACGGAACGCCATCATGCGACGGCGCGTGGTCGGGCCGCGCTCTGCCGCGAGATAAACAACCAGGCCTTTCTTGACCGGGCGGCCGTGCCATTCCATGCCAGCGCCGACGTGACAGGCCGCATCCGTGAAAATGGCGCTCTTTCCCGATCCGGGCTTTCCGACCGCATAGGAAAACTCCCCGGCGGCAATGAAGCCTTCCACAACCCATTCCTTTTTCGCGTTGTCCTCGATGTCATCGAACATCGTCACGCGGAACTTTTCGCGCTTGAGGGTAGCCGGGGCGGTACCAATGGGCGGGTCGATGTCTTCATCGGAGATTGCCGCATCTTCCGTAACGATCGGACGCGACATGCCGCTACCGATGCCGCTGGCAATCGTCTTCTCGACGGAGGAGATTCCGTCGTCCTTCACCAAGCCGTTGCGGTGGCAGGCGTTTGTCAGCGCCGCCTCGACCTCGGCGCGCTCGATCGCACCCGCACCAATGAATCCGCCCAAAGTGAAGGCGATCCTATTGAGCAAGTCGTTCCGTCCACCGCGAGTTTCGCGCGCAAGTTCGCCAGCTAGTTTGTCCAGCACTGCCCGGGCATGGGATGATGACTCATCATCCCGGTGCGTGAGCGCCACTTCAAGATTTCCACGCTTGGCGCTTCCCTTTTTGATCTCGGGCGGCGGATTCGCGATCCAGTCGGGCGCGAACGGAATGTTCTTCAAGTAGTCTTCGCGAGTCACTGGATCACCTCCCAAAATTGGCCGGTGAAATAGACCGAAGGTGGCGCGATGGTGTAGTTGCCATCGCCGCGCACCTCGATTCCATTGCGCTTGAACTTGAAACCTGACCGTCCTCCAGGTGGGCAGCGGAAATAGATGTGCCTTCCGCCGCTCCGCGTGCGAACCTGGCAGACGCTATCCGTTACGTGAAAGCCTTCCGCTGAAAGAGCTGCAAGGTCGGACTCGCCATCGGCGTCGTGCCCTTCAATGGTTTCGACGTCGAGCGCGATCACGCCATTGACGAGACCGGTGGGGAAACCGATCATCACCCCGGACCCAGCCTTGTTGAACATTCGAGCGACGTCGCTCACATCGCTCGAAGCGTCGTGAAATCCGTTCGGAGTGAGCGGAGCCTTGTTGGCGGGGTTGCATGGGAACACTGAAAACCCGCGCCGCGCCAGAGTTACAGCAGCGGCGCGCGGATCGTCGGGAAGGTCGGAAAAAAGGTGCTTATGCATCACAATGCACTCGCTGCCCGGTCGTTTCCGGCTCAATCACCCTCATCGCCAGCCGCCAAAGTTCGGCGTCGCTCATCTTGTGGCATCGCCGCCATTCCGGATTGTCCGTCAATCGGCGATGCCCCTTTCGGCTAAGCCGGTTCGGGTCACAGAGCATGTGCAAACACGCGCGGATTACACGCTCACGAGGCGTGCCAGGTTCAAAACGCAGACTGGAGAACGCGTCATACTTGTCTCCGGCCGCGGAAATTTCCGGGTCAGCCGTCGAGATCTCGAACTCAAAATAGTCCGGAGCATGGTGGCGCGAGTAGTGCAGAGTGAGCCGGAACGGAAGCTGCGCGGGAAACGGGCTATCGGATTGCGTTGCAGTTTTCTTATTTTCGATATACATGTTGCGTGTTCCTATCTACTCGTTGATGCAAAGAGCCCGCCGCGCCAGCGTGCGGGTTTTTGCATTATGCAGCGGACTTACCGCCCGGTGCGATGCCGTTGGCGTTCATAAATTCCGCCAGGCTCTGGCGCGTGTAACGCGGCGAGCGCCCCACACGGACAGCCTTCGGTCCGTAACCCTGACGACGCCAGCGGCCCAACGTGATGGTAGACTTGCCGAGAAAGTCCGCGACCTCGGATTCAGTGAGAAGAATGTCGTTCATGGTGTAACTCCGAATTGGAATGACCTGACGCGAGCAATTTTGACGGGTTGCGATGGGCTTCGGGAGTCTGTTCCGATATCCCCAAATTCACCCATCAAAAACCACTGCGCCGCAGCGACTTCTCGCATTTGCTACAGAGATGTTACAAAAACCCCGCCGGAGCGGGGTTTTGAGGGTCGCTCACGCCGAACATCAGACACTCGCTGCGAGTCGGCGGAGGGCCAAAATTGCAAGCTTGGAATCGGTTACGCCTAGAGCGTTTTCGGCGTGCGCCTCCATGCTGTCGGCGAGTTCTTCGACGTAATCGGCGATCGTTTCGCCAGGTTCGAGATTTGTAATGATATCGGTGAGGTCAATTTTCTTAGTCATTCTCAGTCTTCCTCTATTTCATGATGTGAAATAACGCCGCAATGCCGGGCGGCGAGGCCGGCCGTCAGTCAGCTTTCCTCCTTTCGATTGGTCGGTCGGTGATCTCCCCAAGAACGGGAATCCGAGAGATGGCGTCCGCCATCGTCCTGAGCGCGCGCCTAACGCGCGGGGGGCGGCCTGACGCGCGTTGTGGCGGTGTCTCGATTTTTGGAGCAACGACGCCCTGCCCGCCGCCCGGCAGTCCTAACAAGGGAAGGACACTCCCGGCGCGGTGAGCCACCGCTGGAAAATACCGTTTCCAAACAACAGACGTTTTTAGGTGGGTGAGCCAGCCTAAGCTGTTGCAGAAGGCTTTGAGTGTTCGTTCTCGTGGTTAGCGCATCAAGCGTCGCCGTCATTAAGCTTTTTTTGTCGAAAGTGAAAACCGCCAACCTCCCTGAGATCGAGCAGGTTTCCTGTTAACATCCAGACATGATTCGGAGCGGGGGCCCGGCGTCATCGTTATGGCGAAGAATCAGAATGGTTTAGCCGAAGGCGTGCAGGCCAACGAAAGCGGTGGCTGGCCGGGCGGCTTTCTTGCCGAAGAGGAAGGATTCGACCGCCGCGCTTTATGGCGGCTCGGATTCTGGGGCGTCGGGTCAGTCGGGGCCGTAATCGTCGCTCTCCTGGCTTACAATTCCGGTGCCGGTATCCGGCCACACCAAGTCGTCGCCACCGATCTCGTAAAGCAATCGTCGCATTTGGAGATTGCGGAAGCGGCCAAGAAGGAAATAAGACGACTTTCGTCCGCTATCGACACATTGAACGGTGATCGCGACCGGCTGTTTGCCCGTATCGCCGCGCTCGAACAGGGATTCGAGTCCGTCACCGGCTCCATTAGCCGGAACGCGGCGCGAGGATCCGATGCCGTAACGACTACGGCCTCCATGCCGCCGATCATCGAGCCCGATCCAGCCAGAAAACCGGACTCATCGGGCTTAGACGCATCGACAACCAGAAATGCTTCTACGGATGCGCCTCTCTCTGCACCGGTTGCTTCCACCACCGCAGCGGCGGTGAAGCCCCTGGTCGCCACCTCCTCCCCCGCGGATGCTTCATCGAGGTCCGCAAACATTCAGCCAACACCCTCTCCCACCGCAGATTCGTCGTTCACGCCGACCACGCATGGAAAGGAGTTATCCACGGTGGTTGCGACACCCATCGCGCCTGAAGCCGCAGCACAACCCGCGCCGGCCGCACATGATCCGCCCGCAACACTACCTCGCGGACAAGATCAAACGGCAACCCGTGGGACCGAATCCGAACCCGAGCGAAACCTTGATCATAAGAAAGCGCAAATCGTAGCTGCCTCCATTTCTACGATCGCAGATGCCGTGCAGCCACATTCATACCCTAGCCCCGTTCCGGCGCCGCGCACCGATTTCGGGGTCGATCTCGGAAGCGCGAGTTCAATCAAAGGTTTGCGAGCGCTTTGGCAGGGCCTTCTGAAATTAGAGGCAAAAGAACTGACTCCGCTGCATCCGATCATCGTGCTGAAGGAAACCAACAACGGGAGCGGCACGCAGATGCGTCTGGTCGCCGGGCCGCTGGCCGACGCGGCAGCCGCGGCGAGGATATGCGCTGTGCTATCCGAGAACGGCAGAAACTGCGATACTGCCGTTTTCGACGGCCAGCGCCTGCTCGAAGACAGCAAAGACAACGATATTGCCCTCGCAACAAAAAGGCCGAAGGCAGCACACGCGTCGCGACATCGGCATAGCCGGAAGTCGACAAACGTCGAAGCACCGGCTCCACCCCCGCCCTTGCCCCTGCCGCCAAAGCCGTCGACATTCGGTTCTGCCGTTTCACACTGATGCATCCGGCAAGGGCTGGATTTCGGGTTGTGGGGTCCACAGATCCGGATCATATTCACGCGATGAAAAAAGATCCGTTCCGACTGACGCCTTATCAGGTGCAATGGCTGCTGATCGTGGGCTTCTTGAGCGTCGGTTACGCGCTCTATCTTCGTTACCTTGCGATCGAGCTGTCTACGGTATCACTGGCTTGCGACGCTGGCCTGCAAACCATGCTGTGCAGGGGCCGGAGCGTCGCAACGTATCTGTTTCGCAACCATGTCTTCGGCATTACGGCGCTGGTCGTCGCAGTGCTGCACGTGATCCGGCCATCGATCGTGCTGTTGACCGCGGGGCTCGTCGCCGCCGGCGTCGGAATCGTACTCTATAATGTCGGCCTTTCGGGTCTTGCAATCGGCCTGCTTATTCTGGGGTTTGCGCGGCCCGCGCCCGCCACAGCGTAATCCCGAGCACGGCGTAGATCAGACAGGTCGAAAGCGACTGCCAGTTCTTCGGACCTTCGTTAAATCCGACATAAACCGCAGCAATCATCAGCAGACCGGCAAAAACCGATTCCGCGACGGGTCGAACCCCGACGAGCGGACGATTGAGCCATGCCAACGCCCAGAGCGGCACCACGGCCATTGCCAGCGCAGCGAAGGGAAAATCCCGGTACCGTGGATCGAAGACGAAGCCAAGCGCCGCCTCCGCCGCGATCAAGGTGGTTACGAGCAGTGTGATTCCCAGCATCACCGTCAGCACCGAGCGGGTGCGGCCCGGGCGGGGGCCGATCAATTCGACGAACGTCGGCAGCGCACGTCCCGACATCAGGGCGTTCGCACCCAGCAACGGAGAGACCACTCCCGCCGCCAGCAGCAGACCCCAGCGCAGCGAGTTGCCTAGTCCGTAACTCTCTTGACACAGCTTGTCTGCGGCAACTCCGAGCAGGATTCCCGCCGAGGTCGCCGAGACCGCGACCGCGATCCAGGACATCCACCGCGGTTTCCAAGGCTTCCGCCGCAACGTCAGCATAGCGACCGCGAAAACAAGGACACACAATGCCATACCCGTGGCCATCTGGATCTTCCAGAGTGGGAAATTGCGGACGGGTTCGCCGGCTGGATATTTCAGCATACGCCGGGTGGCCTCGATCAAGCCCCAGTTGCCGCCGACCGTGCCCTCAAGCTGGCGCTTCCATGGCTGGTCGTAGGCCTCGATCAGGTTGACGCGAAATTTTTCGCGCTGCGCCATGTCGAGAATTTCGGACACCACACGCGCCTGATTGGCCCGCGAGGGCAGCGCGCCCTCCCGCATCCGGCCGGCGCTCGGCCAGCCGGTTTCGCCGATCAGGATTTCCTTGGCGGGAAAGGCCGCTGCGACTTGCTTTCGGATGGCGCCGATATGCGCGGCTGCGTTACGCGCGCGAATCGGAAAATCCTCCCAGTAGGGCAGGATATGGATGGTAACGAAATCGACAGCGTCATAGACCTCGCGGTTGCGCAGCCAGTATTCCCAGACATCCGCATAGGTCACCGGCACCGTCACCTGTGACTTCACCAGCCGGATGTTCGCGGTCAGATCGGAGGCCGTCATTTCCCCGCGCAGCAAAACCTCGTTGCCGACCACGATCGCGGTGATGACGTCGGGATATTCCTTCGCAAGACGGATCGCGATGTTGATTTGGGCGAGATTCTTCAGCCGGTTATTGCCGAGCCAGATGCCCTGGATGACCTTCAGGTCAACCTTCTTGGCAAGAGCAGGCAGCCGGTCGAGGCCGTTTTCGATCGAGTAGGTCCTGACGCACTTCGAGATCTTGGCCAATTGGGCAAGATCTTCAGCAATCTGCTCAGGCGCAATCTCGGTTGTGGCGACCAGTGGGGTCTGCTGACCCCGGAACGGTGCATAGGACACGCATTCCAGTTTCGCTGCCGGGTCGATCGGAGCTCGCGCAAGCTGGATCGGCGCGGCGAGCCACCACCACACTGCCGCGATCAGGCCTAGCGAAATGATGAGAAGCGCCAGTGGCGTACGAAATGAAATCGGCCCTATCCTCCGCAAGAGTCGTCCGATTAGCTTGTCGGGGCCTTTCTGCCAAGAGGAGCCGCCTTCCGACCACAATCATTCAGGCCACGTGTTACCCCGATGCAGTCAAGCCGCTCGTCTGCTGGACAAAATCCAAAATCTCCGTCATTTGGGAATCCTGAGAAGCGACCGGGGCACCTCGCCGCATTGGGGACCAATTTGCCCGTCATCTGATTGCGCGGTTGCGGCGGGCAAGAGTCGGGGGACTTTCATGCGTCGAGTGCTGTTTGGGTTTGAGAAAGCGTTGTTGCGTGGTCTTGCCGTTCCCGGCTTTGCCTTGCTGTTCAGTATCGGCGGAGCGATCGCGCAAAGCGGCGATCTTCGAGCCCAGGATCAAAACAAGCCAGCTGCGGGGAGTGCGACAAATGGAGCCGACGGCGCCAAAGACAGTCAGCGCAAAACCGACGAATTCGTCGAAGCCGCGCGCGTCATTGATGGTCCGGCGGGAAATCCGGAATGCGTCTGGCTCGGCCGCCGCGTAGTTCATTTGATGTGGCGCGATGACCTGGATACGGCCTTCCGTCATCTCGATCTCTACGATCGCTTTGGATGCCCGGGTGGACATGTCCAGGCGGCATTCCGTTGTCTGGTCCGGTTCGGACCTATTGACCCGAAGGCCCCCGATGCGCTGAGCGGCCGCGTTCATACCTGCTGGATCAATCCGGATGCACAACCGTCCGAGTCTGGCGCTGAGGCTTCTTCGCCGCCAGCTAATCCCGCACCCGTGACTCCCCCCCCGTCGAAGCCCGCTCCAGCTCCCGCCGCGCCGAAAAAATAATTGCCGCCGCGACCGCCAAGAACGATTCAGGATTTTCGAGGCTAAAGCGCGGAACCGCCCTCAAAACGCCACGGCGTCATACCAGTTGTAAAATCATGTCGCAGAGTTATGTCTGCTGATGTGTCGGTCGGACCTAGGGGCAGGTCCGCATTTCTGGCAGGCACGCCCCCTCATGGTTTAGTCGCGATGCGCGCCGTCGTCGCCGTTCTAGTACTTGTGACCGCTGCACATGCTGCACTCTGGGGAGTTCTTCAGGACAGACAGCAGGCTCCCGACTTCAAGGGTGCTCTGAGCAGCGTCTCCTACGCGCCCTTCGAAGGCACCGCTCATCCGGACGTCGATAATATCCCTACCGGCGAGAAAATCCGGTCCGACATGAAGGCGCTGGCGCCCCTGACCCGCGCGATCCGCCTGTATTCGTCGACCGGCGGCGTGGAGCTTGTGCCTCCCATTGCCAATGAATTCGGCCTCAAGGTCATGGTCGGCGCGTGGATCGATAAGTTTGTCGAGCGTAACGAGCGCGAGATGCTCGCCGCCATCGATCTCGCCAAACACAACGGTAACGTCAATGGCATCGTCGTCGGCAACGAGACGATCTATCGAGGCGACCAAAAGGTTTCAGATCTCATCAAGCTCATTCAGCGCGTAAAAGGTTCCGTAAATATACCGGTTACGACAGGCGAAATCTGGAACATCTGGCTCGAGCATCCTGAACTTGCATCGTCGGTCGACTTCATCGCCGCACACATCCTGCCCTATTGGGAAGGCTTTTCGAGCAAGCAGGCCGTTGATCAGGCTCTCATCATTTATCAAAAGCTGCGCGACGCCTTTCCCGGCAAACGGATCGTGATCGCCGAGTTCGGCTGGCCGAGCGCCGGATATAATCTCAAGAGCGCCGATCCTGGCCCGTTCCAGCAGGCGGCCACGCTTCGCAATTTCGTGGCCAAGGCCCAGTCGATCGGCATGGAATACAACATTGTCGAAGCCATCGACCAGCCCTGGAAGTTTTTCGAAGGTGGCGTCGGCCCGTATTGGGGCATCCTCAACGCGGATCGCGAACCGAAATTTTCCTGGAGCGGCCCTGTCGTCAATGAAGCCTACTGGAAACTTGCCGGCATCGCACTTTTGATCGGCGTCCTGTTGTCCTTGCCCATTCTGCGACTCGTCCGTCCCACCGTGATGCAAGCCGTGCTGCTGTCGGCTGCCGCCAACGGCGTCGGCGCCTGGGTTGCGACGGTTTTCGCCTACTGGACCGGCCATTACTTCGTTTTGGGCTCGGCTTTCGCGCTAATGCTCGGGTTGATTCTGCTTGTACCGCTGATCCTGATCGCGATGGCCCGCATCGAGGAAATCGCGACTGTGGCATTCGGTGAGCGCCCGCGGCGGTTGATTACCAAGGAGGCGGTGGCCGTTCAGGCGGCCACCGACGCATCGCTGCCCAAGGTCTCCATTCACGTGCCCGCATATTTCGAGCCGCCCGAGATGCTTAAGCAGACGCTCGACGCGGTCGCGCGCCTCGACTATCCGAATTTCGAATGCGTCGTCATCATCAACAACACACCCGACCCAGCCTTCTGGCAACCCATCCAGGATCACTGCCGCGCGCTTGGTGAACGATTCAAGTTCATCAACGCCGAAAAGGTTGAGGGCTTCAAGGCGGGAGCGCTGCGCATCGCCATGGAGCGCACCGCCGCTGACGCCGAGATCATCGGCGTCATCGATGCCGACTATGTGGTGCAGTCCGACTGGTTGAAGGATCTGGTGCCAGCCTTCAACGATCCCAGCGTCGGTCTCGTTCAGGCGCCGCAGGATCACCGCGACGGTGACCGCTCGTTGATGCACTACGTCATGAACGGAGAATATGCCGGCTTCTTCGACATCGGCATGGTCCAGCGCAACGAAGCCAACGCGATCATCGTCCATGGCACGATGTGTCTGATCCGCCGTGCCGCGATGGACATGGCCGGCGGCTGGGCCGGAGACACGATTTGCGAGGATACTGACCTCGGGCTCGCGATTGCCCAGCATGGCTGGGTCACGCACTACACCAACACCCGTTACGGCTACGGCCTGCTCCCGGACACTTACGAAGCCTTCAAGAAGCAGCGGCATCGTTGGGCCTATGGCGGCTTCCAGATCGTCAAGAAGCACTGGCGTCGCTTTCTGCCGGGCGCGAGCCGCCTGTCGCAAGAACAGAAGCGCGAATTTACCCTGGGCTGGCTCAACTGGCTGGGCGCTGAAAGCCTCGGCGTCGTGGTTGCGATCCTGAACCTGATCTGGGTGCCGATCGTCGCCTTCGCCGACATCGCCATCCCCGACAAGATCCTGACATTACCAATCATCGCTGCGTTCGTTGTGTCTCTGCTCCATTTTCTGGCGCTGTACCGCCTTCGCGTGCCGATAAAAACTGCGCAGATGTTGGGAGCGATGGTAGCGGCCATGTCAGTGCAGTGGACCGTATCGCGAGCGGTCGCACAGGGACTTATCACGGAGCACCTTGCCTTCGCCCGGACCTCGAAGGGCGGGCTGTCGCGGATGTCGATTGAGTTTCAAGCATTCTGGGAGGCGGTGATCGGCGTTCTCCTGTTGGTCGGGGCCGCGGTGTTGATCGCATCCAACCAGTACAAGGAAGTCACCGAAATCTACATTTTTGCAGGCGTGCTGATGCTCCAGAGCCTGCCGTTCCTGTCGGCCGTCGCCATTGCTATCCTTGAGACATCGCGCATCAACCAGTTTTCATTCTGGCGCAATGCCCGTATCCGTAGCGCCGAACTGATCGGGCTGCGGCCGGCGCCAATGCCGACAGGCGGGTCGGCGCCCGTCGGCTCCGAGATTCAGCGCGAAACAACCTGATCCCGGCCGGCATCCCCGTTTGCAGGCTGCTGAAAAAGTTTTGTCTCTAAGACCCGGATTTGGATGGGTTAATTGTGTTGTGCATTATCCCGCGCAGGCACGGGCGCTATTGACCAGCGCGGACTGGCCCCCTACACAGCGCGACATGTGAGCGCGTAGCTCAGGTGGTAGAGCACGTGACTTTTAATCATGGGGTCGAGGGTTCGAGTCCCTCCGCGCTCACCAAATGTAAAACAAAAACAATAGCTTGTTGGCATAGTGAGTTACTTCCATACTCTTCTCATTTGCGTGTCCGCACAATGTCCGGATTTACTCCTCCTGTCGGCGTTCCTCTAGGTAAGAGATTCGATTTAGTCTACGTCGAGCGCGGAAACGCTGTCGGCGACAGTGAGCGCATGAGGCATCGATTCGCCCACCATTTGACAAACGTCGGGAAGAGTTTCCCTCAATATGCTGAGGGCGAGATGGGCTTGCCAACTCCATACTCGACCGGACTCACTTGGCAACGCGTCCTCTCGAAATGGGATGTTGTCGATATTCTTAGTCTTCTGACACTTGCTTATAGGCGCCTTCAAGAATCGGGAGACTCCTATGCGAGGACCTGGGTGGCGAGGACGAACCGCGTCTTTGAGGAAGAAAATATTTCCTACCGCATGGATCCCGAAGGGGGAGTTCATCATCACGTCGATGACGAGTTCGCGCACAACCGCGCGTCGACGATTGCCGCGCTAGCAAACCCCCGCTACGCCAACGTTCGCCACGAATTTGAAGGCGGCCTGACCCTACTTGGCAAAGACAACAAGTTGGCCATTCGGCGGGTTTTCGGTGCCGCTGAAAATCTGTTCAAGTTGATGTCGCCTAGCGAACCTAGGCTCGGGGCTAAGGAAACTGAACGTCTTACCCCTCAGTTAAGGCATTTCTTCAAGGAAGATGACCAGGCGACCAATCTCGCCGCACCAAAAATCATCGCCAGCTTCAAAGATTGGATCGACGCCTGCCACTTCTACCGCCACGAACAGGCGGAAGAGAAGGTTGCGCAGCCCCCTACTCCCGTCGCCGTACATTTGATCAGCAGCGGAGCATCCTTTATCCGGCTAATGGCGGAAATAGATATATTTGGTTAAGCTGGGCACGTCTTTAACAGCCGAATAAACGGTCGCTGACTAACCAGAAACGCAAATGGCCCGAAGCATTGCTGCGGGCCATCCACATCGCGAGCGAGCTTAAATCCGGCTCAGCTCGCTAACCTAGCCGAAGGTTTTCCGCGCTCTCTTTGCCGCGGTTCGCTACGACCTCGTAGGACACCTTGGCGCCCTCTGCCAGGCCGGTGAATCCTGCCTTCTCGACGGCCGAGATATGAACAAACACGTCCTTGCCACCGTCGTCGGGCTGGATGAAACCAAACCCCTTCTGCCCGTTGAACCACTTCACTGTGCCTGTAGCCACGAAACTTTCTCCGATTGTTAGGAAAGCGGACCAAAGACCAAGCGATAATCCGATGCAAGAAAAACCCGCCGATGGACCGGCGGGCTACTGGTGATGAAACACCGTCTGCGGATCTGTTAGCCGCCTTCCTGGTGTCGTTGCGTGCGCCCCTTCTCGGCCCAGGCATCAACCCGGTCGATCCAGAGCGGGTGAGTTTCATCGCTGGCGCCGTAGATCTTCAGAAGCGATCGGACCGTGGGATCTAGCTCGGTATGAAGGGATTGCCTGATCCCGCGTATTGCCGATCGAAGCCGACGATCAAGCTCGCCTTCGTTATCGCGAAAGATATCGCGGATGGTGTCCAGCGCGAGAGCCAGTTGAACTAAAGCACCTTCGAGGCTCGTCGCTTGGGAAAAGCCGATGATCGTTTCGACCGCGTCGCGCCATTCGCCAAACTCCCCTTGGGTGTTAACTCTGGCGTGCCCGGAGGCCTTACGATGCAGCGAGAATTCCCGCTGAGCGGCTTCATCTGCGTCCCACAGGCGGAGCAACTCACGAGACAGCTCCACCACCGGATCACCAGCGGTCGACTGTGAGTGGCCTTCCTGAGGCGCTGCGGACGGTTTCGTGGTATGTTGTGAATCAGCCATGGCGAAGAAGACCTTTTCTCGCTGGGGTTAGGCCCGTCGCAGGTGGTGAGACACCTCGGCGGGCCGCTTGTTTTTGCGCAGGCGTTTGTGTATTACGCATTTATGCGCAAGTCAACTGTAAACGTAATACGAAAACGTCCGGGCAGACCATCCACCGGCCAGGATCCAGTGCGGACCATCCGACTATCAGATGAGTTTATGACTCGGATCGACGCTTGGGCCGCTCGTCAAAACGATGAGCCCGGCCGCTCCGAAGCCATCCGCCGCCTCATCGAGATCGGGCTGAAGGCGAAGGGGAAATTTGTCTAAGCCGGCGACTGTCCGGTCCAGGAATCGAATCATCCTTAGCCCCGCCAGAAATGGCGGCTTTTTTTTGGCAGCGGGTCGCCAACAATTCAACCGAGTGTGGCAGACACGCTACAGCCGCACCCGAGCTCCTACCGTTATATTGAGTGCTATCGATCGATCGTTTCCAATTAGAGGTTTTCCTCATGAAGAAGTTTCTTCTAGCGACCGCAGCCGTGCTGATCAGCGCGTCGGCTGCCTCCGCCGCCGATCTCGCGGCTCGCCCCTACACAAAGGCACCGCCCTTACCACCCGCGCCGATCTATAACTGGACCGGCTTCTATATCGGTGGCCACATCGGTGGTGCCTTCGGTGGTGAGAACAACATTCTGGCTCCCGGTTTCGTCGGCAACAATAACGACGGCAGGTTCATGGGCGGTGGTCAGATCGGCTATGACACGCAATTCGCGCCGAATTGGGTGTTCGGTATCGAAGCAAACTACAGCTTCCTCGACACCAGCAGCTCCTTCGCCAACCGTGGCCTCGGCTCGGTCACCGGCCGGCTCGGCTACAGCTTTGGTCCGGCGCTGCTGTACGTCAAGGGCGGCTACGGCTGGGCTGATTCGCGCTTCACCAACGGCTTCGCCGGCAACGGCGGGCGTGACGGCTACACCGTAGGCGGCGGTCTCGAATACCTGTTTACCCAGAACTGGTCGGGCAAGCTTGAGTACCAGTACTACGATCTCGGCACTGTGAATTTCGTTGGCCCGGCTCCGGGCTTGGTTCGGGGCAACCTCCACAACGACCAGCACACCATCAAGGTCGGTCTGAACTACCGCTTCAACTGGGGTGCTCCGATGGGCGCGATGGCCCCGGGATACTGATCAATCGTGAACCTCTTGGTTCTGAAATCGAAAAGGGCCGGCAGCTGATGCCGGCCCTTTGGCTTGTTTGGCAATCGAAGGCCAGCGAGTACCCTAGCGCGGTCGCGAATACGCGTTGCTGAGTAGAGCGGAAAGGCAAATGGCCCGAAGCATTGCCCGGGCCATTCACATCGAGAGCAAGCGTACATCCGGCTCAGCTCACTAACCTATCCGCAGATTCTCCGCGCTCTCTTTGCCGCGGTTCGCCACGACCTCAACTCTGCCAGGCCGGTGAATCCTGCCTTCTCCACGGCTGAGATATGGACGAACACGAATTGGTCCCGCCCGCCAGGAACCGATACATCGGCCGGTCATTGACCTAATGATCGAAGGATTAGTTCATGACATCAGATTTGAAATACGGTCCTGGAAGACAGCTCGACGACGGCGAACCGCGCTTGTCCGAAGATGATATCCAAAGGAATCAACTCGGGCCTCGCGGAGTGCTCGGAAAACCTGACCCCGCCAAAATGACGCCCCAGCGGGAGAAGAAGACGCCCAAGAATGTTGATCCCGGACATACCGCTTAGGGCGACACGATGCCGCCAATCGGCAATCCGGGAGAGAAGCTGGCGAGAGACAGATAGCCCGCTTAGCACCTTACCTTCACGATACCGGCATCGCCACTAATTGAGTCGCTCGAGCTGTGTCGATAGGCGCATAGTGATTTATCACCGACCGGATCCCGGCCTTTATCGGTGACTGAGAGTGTTGTGCTCCCGCCAATTTCAGGGGGAGTCGTATGACCGAACGAGAGCGCCTATCGCCCGTGCCAGGGCGAACCAAACCCGGAGTTGGGAAAGATTGGTGGACCTCAGAAGGTCATGCTTCTCATGATCGCTGTCGGATTTATTGTTCTAATCGGACTGATAGCCTATTTGCCGGACGTGGCGACACCATTCAAATAAAGCCCAAGCTAAACGCGGACCGAGAGGGAAACTGAAGCCGCGGATTGAATTCGCCGAAGCCCTAGAGGATTTTGATCCCTGCGAACGGTATTGAATTGAAAACGTTTTTCATCTGGCTCGGCGGTCTAGTTGTCTGCGGTTTTGTTGGTGCGCTGATCGGCGAGTACTTTGGTGAGCGCCAGGTTCTCGGTTTAGTCATCGGCCTGGTCGCGTTCGCATTTTTTAAGCTTTTGGTAGTGCCAGAGCGAACTGACCGCTACGGCACAGGGGGATTTGATGAGTGACAACCAGCAGGCCCTGGACCCTGCGAAAGCCTTGGCTGATATCCAAGCGCTGGTCCGCGTTGCTCTGGAGAGTGCAGACCCTGCCGTCATGCGGCATGACTTAGAGTTGATCCTGACGATCACGGAAGAGGCGCTGCAAACGACGCCGTCCCTGAAATAGAACACCCCGCCGGAGCGACGGGCCAAGCATACCACATTGATAAAGGAACGGCGGGCTGCTCGGCGAATTGGTCTCTCACATGTGCAAAGGAGCGCCATTATGACCGATCCCAAAACTCGACCCAGCGTGGGTAAAGATCCGCCGCCGGCTCCCGATAGTATGCGTTCCTACAGCAACCGTGATCCGGGCGATACGCCGAATCCGGACCCTGGATATCCCGGCCAAGCGGCCATGAACCAGAATAATCCTGACCAGCACCAGAACCGAGGCGAGAGGCCGCACGTGGAGTTTGAGCAGGACGAAAAAGCTAGAAAGGCCGAAATTAGGAAGGCCGTAGAGGAAGATAATCCGGACAACAAACCCGCCCACGAAGAGGGCCAGGAAAAAGTTGGGTACAGCGGCGGTACCTGATGGAGTGTTGTCGCCCCTTACAGAAAGGCCGCCCAATGGGCGGCTTTTTGTTACAAAGACTGGGATAACCGGCTCAGGACGGTCCCGGCAGCCTGCAAATGCCGGGGCGCCCTTCGCCGAGAGGCGTCGTCCCTGAACGCCCCCATAGCTAAGCACCCCACGGGCATAAAGTTGCTGGAACGGCCCGAAAGAAAACCCCGCCGGAGCGGGGCCATGCGGGCGCCGAAGCGTTAATGATCCCTCCTCAAGAATGTCTGAGACCGATGCTAACGCTTGTGACCATTCTACCGTTTTTGTTTTTAGGGACAGTCATCATAGCGGCCGTTTGCATCGGGGTCAGACGAAGTCTTCGCCCTAGACATCGCCGCGACAAAGGAGGGTTTGATGAACAAGCGTAAGGACTTGTCTCACATCCGAACACTGATAAAGGCGCGTGGGCAGGAAGTCCTCTCCCGACAGGGGGATAAAGAGCCTTTCCTCGATCCCAAGAAAGCTCTGCTGCACATCCGAACACTGGCTCGGGCTGCGCAGGACAGCGACGACGCGGTTTTACTACGGAAGCACATGGAGATGATCCTGGTACTCGTGGATAAGGCTTTGCCGAGCGGGTCAGAAAACCCTTCCGAAGCGATCTTCGGAGCGTAATTCTAAACGGTCAGTCCCGCCCTATCACACCCTGACGGTCTCCTAGTCGCTACGCCATTTTCGAGATGCTTCGCCCATAACGAGCGTCTTGTGACGGGAACTACTTTTCATCTATATGCATTGACTCAACCGGAACGGGTGGACCCACAATCCACATGATCCCCGACCCTGATTAGGCCCGCTGTTGATTTGCTTCCGGCGGGCCTTTTTAGGGACCTCTGCGGGGTCACGCGGTGCGGCTGGTTTTCTTAAGGAGGGCGAATTGAGCGGCCAACAGTACCCCGACGGCGAATTCGCAAAGGCAGCAGTGAGTCTCGCGCAATACATTCAAAGCAATTACAAAGATAAGAGGTGCGCCGACCACGCGGAATTTCTCAACCTTGTCGCGACTTGCGTTCGAGCTTTGCAGGGGGTTGGACCAGATAAGCTCGCAAGAGCCCCCGCCCACGCGCCAGCCAGTCCGGACCCATCGGTAGTCTCCCTAGCCCCATCTTAGCCTTCCAAAAATTCCTGGTTCAAGATTCGCAGCCGCTTCATCGTGAACTCGATCTCAGCGGCGACAGCTCTCGCCAACCTTCGACATGTACGCCGCGGCCGGTTGCGCATGTCATGCCGCCATCCGCTGCGCCTGCTGATCGGCCTGGCGCCCCCTCTTGCCGGCCTTTAGCGCTCCGCGGGCTGCCCGGATCTCGGGCGCGCGGATGCGCTCGCCGGCGACGATCCTGCTCTCCAACGCCTCACGCGCGGCAACTGGGAATGACGGTGACGACATGTCGCAAAGCGCCTTCCAGCTCAATCGCCGATAGACTTCAGGCTTGGTACCAAAAGCTCTGACCACTGCCATGAGGTGACCGGCGCGCTGAGTATCGATGCCAGCCAGCCGGCGGCGTGCTCGACCGAACTCGCGGTGTGATTTGATCTTGGCTCTGAGCTCGAGTAGCTGCAGGCCCAGCGCGATATTTCTTTCGATTTCTGGGATCCGCGTGATCGCCCGCGATGGCTTCGGCTCGGCCTTGACCCTCACCGGTTTCGGCGGTTTCGGTAACACGGACGGTCCGAGAATCTTTTCCAGCTCGACGCAAATCAGCGTTGCGATTCCGACCCTCAGCAGCTCCACTTTCGCAGCTTTCACTTTGCGCCTGAGTTCAATCAGCGCGATCTTGTCGAAGGCGGCCAGCCATTGCAGGCCCAGATTCGCCCAGCGAGGATGGAGCCGGATCACGTCTGAAATCGCTTCAATGACGTCTGCGATAAGCGCGCCTTGGTTGCCTTCAGACTCGGTAATCGTTCGCACGGTCAGTGTCGCGTGTGGAAGTCCATGTTGCCGGATCATGCGGTCGACGATGTTGACCGCGTGAGTTTCCATGGGCCCGCGTCGGCGCGCTTGTTTAAGAGGAATGCACCTGACGTCGAGAGCCTCGAACAGCTTCAACGCTGCGCTCATGTGCCCCCCATGAATCCCGCCATCGCAGAGCCCGGCGGTTACCTCCGCCGTCCAGGCCCGCGACGTCGGCCCCCTTAAATTCAGCGACAGGGATAGGCTCGCATCCCAATCCCCGCCGCCCTCGGGTATCAACCCGAACGGTCCCCGCGTCGCGGCGGTGACCGGAAAGGTAGAATCACTTGTCCGTGGTGTTGTGATCGCCTGAGAAGAACTGGCTGGATCCATCGGCGGCCGGCGCCTGCGTCGGGAAGGAATACCAGGAATTACTCATCGCCTGGGCCAGCGTACGGCCGTCGAGATTGATCGTCAGCGCGAGCGGTGCCAGCTTGGCTTGCGGAGCTTCGTTGGCGGCGTGCTTGCCGACCCGCCGCTCATAGCGTTCGCCAAACGTCTCGTGCTTTTCGCCGGCCTGGCTTTTGAGCAACTGCAGCGCCGCAGTCCAGACCTGGTTTGTGGTCTGGGCGTATTGCGCGAGCAAAGCGACGCTGCCCATCAAGCCCGTTGCGAGCGGCCCGTTCGCGGGTTTCTTGTGGCTGTCGATGTATTGCTCGGCAACGCCGTACGCGCCTCCGAGCACGCCGCCGGCAACCGCGCCGCTGAGTGCCCCGGCCGGCCCGCCGAATTTCCCGATGGTGAACCCAGTACCCGCACCTGCCACCGCACCTAGAATCGCGGAGCCGCCGACCTTGCCGTCATTTTTGACCCCGGGCAAAACGTCGCGGATGCCATCCATGACACGCTTGAAACCGTGGAGCGCAACATTCACGGATGGCAACGTATCCTTGCCCAGCTCCATCGCGGTGATGTTGAAGTCGGCCATTGCGGTCCGCGCCTGCTGCACGGTCGAGCCGGCCTTATAATTCTCGGCGAACCCGGCGTAGCGATTCTTGAACTCTGGCGAGTTCATTTCCTTCATCAGCGTCTGCACCTGCTCTCGCACCGCCGGATCGGCCAACAGCGCGAACCCGCCGCCGCCTTGCGCACCGAACAATTGCCGCTCATAGGCGGCGCGCTTCTCAACCGGAATCTCTTTCGCGCGACCGCCAGCAATCTCCAGCATCTTGAAGATGTCAGGCTTGCCGTCTGTGAACCAGGTCGGCTGGTGATTTTTGTCGACCAGGCCGAACGCCGCCAAAGCCTCTTCGTGCTTTTTGAAGGCCATCTTCGACATCATCGACGTGCCCGGCATCGCCCGCAGCGCCATCTCGCGCAGCCAGGTGCCGGACTTTGTCGACGTGGCACCGGCGCGCGTCAGTGCGGTGCCAAGCAGCAAGGACTGCATCGGGTCGATCTCGAGGCCAGCCCGCAGCAGCGGCACCGCATAGCCGGCGGCGCGCTCAATCGAGGACAGCGAGCCAGGATTGGCGGTCGACAGGAACGCGAACGCTGGCGCCAGTTTCTTGATGTCGGACGGACCGTACTTTGGCAGCATATGTGCCAAGCCGATCAGCGCCTTCATCGAGCTTTCGGGGCTTTCGCCCTTCAAGCGGGCTTCGATCGTCGCCGCGCGCAGCATCTCCGGCAGGACATCAATGCCCCCGCCTTGGGTGCCTTGGAACATCCGGATTTCTTGCTTGGCCGACTCCGAAATATCGTGCAGCGAATAGCCGCTCTCCGACATCGAGTCCTGCAAGATCTTGCGAAACTTGGAGCGGTTGGCGTCGTTGGACGCCACGCCGGAGTGGTAGATCAACTGGAGGACCGCGTCTTCCATCTCCGCCGCCTGATAGGCGCCATATCCGAGCAGGCCGGCACCTGCATCGCCGCCCCGCCGAAGCGAACATGGCTGCCGCCAGGGATGGACATGCCAGGGCCAGAAATGTGGGCGCCGCCGCCACCACGCAACCATCCCGGCTGACCTCGTCCGCCACGACCGCCACCGCCCGGGAAGCCGGCGGGCAGAGCTAACGCCGCCCTGGCATTCGCGGCCGATGCGTTACGGATTGCGGTCCGAGCCGCGGTTGCGTTTGCCGCAACGTCACCCCAGGCACCGGCCAGGCGGTTGGTCTCGCCGATCGCTGCTCCCATGCCGATGGGCCTCGTGATTAGGGCGAGGTTCTTGCGCGCCTTGTCGACCGCGAGGTTGAGCTCGCGGATCTGCCGAAGGATCTGGGCGAGCGCCGGCGAGGCCTGGTTGACGATTTTGAAAACCGCGCCGACTTCGAATGACGTGATCATTGAATCGTCCCCGAGTTTGCGACAGTGGCCTTTTCAATTTCGTTTTTGCACCGGGCGACGGTCGCGACGAACGACTCCGCGACAAACGCGGCGACCTCGACACCGAGCGAGCCCGCGAGTCGCATCTTCATTCGTTCGCGAACGGTGACGAGGTGCTGCAGCATTTGGTCGTGAGACGCACCGACGAAAATCAGAGCTAAGTCGGCGGCCAAGGCGACGCTCCGATCGATGAACTCAGGATCCAAGCAATAGCCGTCGTCGGGCATCGTGTTTTCGTCCCAGTACGATCCAGTAACGGCAAGCGCGGTTTCGATCCGATCGATGGCGTGCTCTATGCGAGCGATCGGCGTCATTCTGCGGGTCTCGACATGGTCACCGGCCGCGGCAGGGCCTGTGCGGCCTTGATCAGCAGCAATGCGCGGTCTTCGTTTGGCATTTCGGACAGCGCCTTGGTGATGTCGTCCTGCGTCGGCCCCTTCTTTTCGAGCGTCCCGCTGACGTCGGCTTCCTTGGACACCGCAACAAAGCCAAAGGCACCAGCAGTCTTCGGCGGCATGGGCTCGGCGAGCAGCTCGACAATCCGTTTTTCTAACTGCTCTATTCTGTTGTCTCTCTCCTGAAGAGCTTTCGCGATGATGTCGGCGCCTTTCGGCTGAAGGACTCGATCAAGGGATCGATCAATGTTGTCAAGCGCAGCGTTTGCTTTGGCTATGGCGGCTTTGTAAACGTCAAATCTCGCCTCCGGATTTGACGGCCTGTCGACCAGACTGATCTCGGTCAACAGAATTTTCGTTATGATTTTCTTGTTGTCGGGGTCGCGGGCCAGCGTCTTGCCGCCGATCGAGAACCCCTTGTAGACGCCGCTGGTCACCTTCTCCCAGGCGACGTCGTCGACGATCTTCGCGCCGATGTAGAGGCCCTTGTCGTCAACGCTGGCCTCTTCGGTGGTGCCGACAGCAGAGAGCTGGTGCATTTCCCGAATATTGGCGAACTCGAGATAATCATTGAGCGCGGCTTCGACCGCGGCCTTGGTCACGGTCTCGCCGTGCGCGTCGGTGGCTTCCGTGGAGGCATAGCCCCAGACCATGCGCTGCTCGGTGTCGACCTTTTGGATTGAGCCATAAAAATGCACGGCGAGATTCCTTCTATGTTAGCCGGCCGATATCGTGAGCGTTGCGTTAGGATTGTTTGGCAGGTCCGCGGCCAGTTTGAGCCAGGCGGAACGATGCGGAGTATGGTCGGGTGCCGGCGGAGCGGCTGCAAGTTGCAGGGCCTCGGAAAACGGTTGCAGCTTAGCAAATACCGGCTTCATCGCCTCGGCATCGCCGCTATGGGCGATCGTCACCAGGGCGTCAAAGCACGCCTTCACCCGAGTTTGTTTTTCGACCGCGAAGATGACCGCCCGTCGAAGTTCGTCGAGAGCGGGTCCCGTGGCTTCCTCAATCAGGATGTCGGCGACGGCGTGCTGCTCCGGGATCTTCAAGGCCTCAATCGCCAAGCTCTCGGCGTGCATGGCCTGCTCGAACTGCTTTCTGGCCGCGAGTGCCGCGTCCGCATTCTCTTGCGCAATAGTATGATCAGTGAGAAGCTTTTGGCGGGCGTTGGAATCTACGCTCGGCATTTCCCCTCTCAGAGGTGACCGGGCCCACGCCGCGGTATCTTCCGCTGATCTGTCATCAAATTCCGTCAGGGCCGTGCGGGTTTCGACTGCGATCTCAATAACGCTCGTGAGTCGATCATAGGCAGCCTTCGCTTCCTGGATCTTTCGTTGGTGCTGAGCGCGTTGATCGAGAATGTCTTGCAGGCGCTGGCGCGCCGGAGACGCGGCAGCTTTCGTTTCGAGTTTGTGGACTGTTGCCATTTGGGTTTCCTCTGGTTAGACCGCCGCGCCCGTGACCGGATCGCGCCAGGTGGCGCCATCAAAAACGACGATCTTGCCGAGGCTCGTGTCGTAAAATTGCAAGCCCGGAGCTGCGAAGTAGAGGCTCCCGGTGGCTTGGCTGGTCAACGGCCGTGCGCTGGTCGGGCCCGACAGTGCGACCTTAACCCATCCGTTTGCGCTCAACATCACGGCGTCGGCATCGAGAATGTCCATCACCGCGCCGGGCGCACCGGAATAGCTGCGGCCATTGACGACTATCGTCTGACTAATCACCGCCGGCGGGGGCAACATGCGGATATTCAGAGCCATTTTGTGCGTCCTTTCACCCGATCATCCCCATCGACCGGAATTTTTCGTTCATTTCGTCGTCGAAAGATGCTGTCCGACCTATGTGGTGCGCGGGGATTTGCTTCTGCTCTGGAGGCCCTTGCTTGCCCTCTTGCTGAAGTTGCCACTCGACGGATCCTCGAGCCCATTCGCGTTCAATAGGCATCGGCTTGTCGTTGTCGGGGGGCAGCGGCCACGTTCCATTGGCTTTCATCGCAGCCGTCTCCTGGCGGGCGATCTCGAGCATGGCTCGGCCGCCAGACCAGTCATGCAGGATCAATCCCGTCACCGCGCCACTTACGGCGTTGGCGATATCTTCATGACCAAGGGCATCGATCGAATCCTTACCGCTGCGCGCGGTGCGACGCTCAAGGCTGCAGATCTGAGAGATCAGCTTAGGATGATCCAGGAGATCGACGCGAACACCGTTGATCAGCGGGAGCATCTCGCAATAGAGGTCGGATTTCGGCTTTGCGCTGGGCTCGTAGGTGATGCCGTGAATTTCAAAGCGCTCCCGCGGCCAGAGCCCGGCATATTTGTCGCCTTGAACCTTTTTGATGCCGTAGGTCTTAAGCAGCTTCGCAAACTCGGACGTGACCTGTTCGGGTGAAAATGGTGGCTTAGCTTCGCGGACAGCGTCCAGAACGGCGCGGTCACCTTCGCGGTGCGCGATCGCCAGGGTCATGGAATCGGCACTGCCGCCGCTCGGGTCGACGAAGGCGACGTAGCTTTGCTCCTTTGTCGGGGGTAGCTCGTAGCGGTGCTTGATGACGCAGGCCTCGACGGCTTCGCGCGAAACAAACGCCTCGATGTCCGATCTGAATTCCGCGCCAAATTCCGCCGCGGCATTCGCCGGGTCGCGGTCATAGGCATCGCTGATGACCGACGCCGGCACACTAGGGTTCATCGTCGTGGTGCTGGCGCGCCAGACCAGCACCGGCACATCATTCTGACCGAAGTATTTCCGGAATGCGTCATACAGCGCGCCGCGCTTGGCGTAAGGGCTGCTCGCGCACAACAACATGGCATCCGGCAACATAGTTGTCATGCTGGGCCGGAGGGCGGCAAGGATCTCCACATCAGGGCTGGCACTGTCATCGCCCTGCCAGAACGCAATCTCGTCACAGAGGGCCGCGACCAACGTGTAACCGCGGACGCTGCGGAAATTCGCGGTGCTGATCTCGATCGAGATGCCGTTGCAGAGATCAATTCGATCTTGCGTGATCTCGCCGACGACCATGGCGGCGATCATCGGCGTCTCGGTGATCAACGCGGTGATGTAGCGGAAGATGACGCGAGCCTGCCGACGATCGGCGGCGATGACGAGCACGGTGCCACGTTCACCGGGAACCAAGCGGTCCGACCATACCTTGAACACGGCGAGATAAACCGCGATCAACGCGAGAATGAGAGACTTGCCACCGCGGCGCCCGACGATCAGCCAGGCCTCGATGTAGCCCGAGGCTAACGGCGCGGTGCGGCCGGTGCACGTCTTGAATATCTCCAGCTGAGCGGGGTCAAGGGGAAGGCCGAACAGCGCCGACAAGAGAACGCACCAACAGGCGAAGCTAACAGGATCCCTGAACCAGCGGGCAAACAGGTCATGATGGCGCATCGCGTCCAGGATGGTCACGATGGGTTGCGCTGAATGGCTGGCTGTTGTGCTCATTCAGCAGTCGCCTTTGCACGCCGCGGAGTCTGCGCAGCCATCCATTCCGAGATCGTTGGGGTCCTTTGTGCCGATGGTCCTGATTTGATGCCTAGTGCCCGCACAGCTCGGCTTGCGGCACCCTCCAGGCGCACGAGGGCCGCGAGGTCAACCGCGCCTGTGCCTTCGCAGAGGGCCTTGGCGCGGGTTTCTTCGGCAAGAGCGGTTAACTCGGCAGCGCGGCGGATGTCGGTCACCTGCACCGGCGTCACATTATCTGCGCCGCCAAGTGCGTCGACATAGAAGTTGACTAGATCGCGCCGGCGACGACCGGCGGGCGAGCGTCCCGTATGGCCGGCGAGATACCGCGGATCATTGCTGATCTTGGCGCGGTTGGTGGTCGACGACTTCGCGGTCGCGGAGCGAGCGGATTGCATCGTGTTTTTCGCGGCTCTGTCGGACATCATGCGGACATGGGTGCCAGCAAAAACACGAAAGTCAAATTTCTCAGATATTTGTCAGACCATGTCCTATGATAACATATCTTGTGACAAGCCATGTCCGGGTCTGTCGTGTGGCGCAAATGTCACCGGCTCTTTGACGCAGCGACGGACACTAATTTGAAGCGCGCAAGCAGGCCCCGAGCACGTCCAATATAATTCCCTTGGCCTTGTGTCCTTCGGGGACCGCACAATGGAGCAGGAAGACATCGTGCGAATAATGCTTGGCGGCTTAGCGACCTAAACCGGGGCCGAGATATCCCCCTCGAGCGTGTCAGCTAGTCAGCGCCGGCTCTCCAAGCGCTCCGCGATCATGCTCAATTGGACGACTGCTGGTCCAAGCTTGTCAGCCAGATCGTTCAAGCGTTGCAGCTTGTCGTTCATCATGTACTCGCCGACCAATGGTCCGAGCGCCTTCATGACTGGCCGCCGTGGCATGTCCGGATCCATGGACTCGAGAAAGTCCAGCCAAAGGATTGCCTGCTTTCGTGAGATCGTGAGCGTGAACTCCTTGGTCTCGCCGTCTGCGAGCAACCTCTTCACCTCGGCGATCGTTTCCAGAAGCTTTTCCTGCCACTTCGCTCGACAGCTCTCTTCCCTCCCTTCCATAACTAGAGTTTCCTTCTTGGAGAGCTGTCTATTTTTGAAGGTGTATAGGTGAAGGTGTAAATTTGAAGGTGTATGTGCGCCACGGGTGGCTAATCCCGATTGGCCACCGGTGGCACATCTGGATACGCCACGGGTGGCAGATCTTGGTATTTTAGATACGCCACGGGTGGCTGATCTTGGTATTTTAGATACGCCACGGGTGGCTGATCTTGGACGATGGTTTTCCGCTTTATTCGCCTCTCGTCCCTGCGGTCCTTGAGCATGACTTGGTGATCGATGACAGCGTTTAAGGGCTCTCCCTTGGTCCAATACACGTTGGCAGTTTTGGTCCGCTTCCAGTCGATCCAGCCAGTGGCGCGCAGCTCGGCCCGAGCACGGGCGATCCAGCGCTTCGGGATGGCCGTTTTGTCCGCGATGGTTTCGTCCGACAGGATAGCCAGCCCGGAATACTGGTTGACGTGCTGGGCGATGCAGAACGCCACCTCGAACGCTCGGGCATCCAGACGCGGATCGGCCATCACGCCGCTCATCCAATCCAGCTTATCGCCGGTGAATGACCGTTGCTGAACCTTGTCGGGCTGCTTTTTGGTCATGCGGCGGGCTGTCCGAGGAGCAGGCGCCGGTATGCCTCGGCGTCTGCGATCTCCTGCGCAATGCTCACGCCGCCTCCTCCCGCTTGGTCCTAAACAGGTTCGTGCGCGTCGGCTCGATCAAGCCGGCTCCGCACAGGCGGGCCGCGATACCGAGGCCGATCATATTCAGGCTTGTCTTCGAATGCCGGCGAGCCCTGTGGCCGAGGGATGCCTTGGCGATATCGACTGCGCTGGCACCGGATGGTGATCGGCGGACCACATCGAGGACGCGCTTGTCACGCTGCTCATTCTCTAAAGTCGGTTCACCGTGTCGCGCGGTGGCCGGCTTCGCCGCTCTTTCGGAAGACATCAACCAGCACGGCGCTTCTGGTTCGGGCGCTTCACCTGGCCCTTGAGCCACTCGCCTGCTTCCTGAATTGGAATGAAGACCTTGCCGCCGAAGGCGACCCAGGGCAGACCGTTTGCACGGTTGCGGTAACGCGCGACCGTGCGCGTCGCGATGCGGTGCGTGCGGGCAAATTCGGTCTGTTCGAGGTAGCCGGCCAGGATGCCTGCGTCGGAAGACGGCGATGCCGTCTGATCGTCGGTGGTGGTCATTTTGTGCTGCCTTTGTGATGGCCTAAGCCAGTTGATGACAGCGGGAACGTATTTTTAGACCGCTCACTTCGGACCGACAGGTTCGGGGTGAAATTTCCCGCAATCTGTCATTCCAACATCCGACGTGAGACGCGGGTCACTTATCCGGCAAGATGAAGCCCCAGAGCGTGGCCTCCGCTTCATCGCGCTCATCCTTCGCGGTTAGTTCCGCGCTGCGCTGCCGCTTCGGCAGTTCGATGTAGTCTCGGACAATGCGACCTCCATCTTTGATCTTTGGGTCGGCGAAAGTGAGAACAGTGCAGACGAAATTAAAAGCGGCACCTTGGCCGGTCAGTGTGGCGCCGAAGTATTCAAGATCCTTATCCAGTTGCTCCACGAGCCACATCCTGTTGCCTGCATCAACCCCGCGTTTTTTGGGTTTCATCTCTTCTATGGCGCGGCGCGCAGTCTTCTCAACCCTATCGAGACCATCGAAAAGCGAAGATCTCTCTCCCCAAAATTCGCGCATGTTGTCGAGCAAAAGAGGCGATTGCGCCGGGGCTGCCAATCTCGCTAGATTGATTTTCTCTCGAATATCCAGCGACCGCAACTCACTCCTAAGTTTTTTCGCCGCAGCCTCGATCTTCAGGAGCTTGTCTTTCGTCGCGTGCGGAGCGTTCGTTTCGTCATCTGCCCTTGAGAGAGCCCGAAACGTATTAATTCGCTCATCAAAGAGCGTTCTGGCTCTCAGAATCTTTCGCAGATCTGGTAGATCCGCGCACAGCGAATCCCACTGCTCCGCGGACAGAGCGAACCTGCAGTTTGCTCGTCGCGCAGTCATCCCCGCCCCCGCGTGATGTCTACAACTTCAGCGGTTGGCTTCTTACCGGCGTCGACTATTGCGCCGACCCGCTCTGTGGCGGCGCGCAGAGGATCGTCGAGCAAATGCGCGTAGCGATGGGTGGTCGACGCCTGCGTGTGGCCTAGCAACTGCCCAATAATCGGCAGCGACATGCCGGCACTCGCCAGTATCGAAGCATAGGTGTGTCGCAGATCGTGCACGCGAACGTTGGACTTGATGCCAGCGGTTTCGCAGACTTCGGCCCATGGGCGTTTTATTCCCTCACGGGGGCCGCTGTTCACCCGGCCGGGAAAAACCCACTGCGCGAGATCCCTACCCGCTTTAGCAGCCTTGGCTCTTTCGTCCGCCAGTATTTCGGAAAGCAGCTGCCGGGCCGGAGCCGACAAGGGAATGCGATGTTCGGTCTTCTGTTTCGTTGTAGCGCCGGGCTTGATCCAGAGTCCGGCATCGAGGTCGAATTGATCCCATGTCGCATTCAGAACCTCGCCACGGCGGGCGCCGGTGAGCAAGAGGAGCCGGACGATGTTTGCGGCCTGCTTGTCCTCATGGGCGTTCAGCGCCGCCAGCAGGCCCGTGATTTCGTCGCCTGACAGATAGCGATGCCGCTTCACCTCTTGGTTCCGTTCGACGCCGCGGACCGGGTTATCGGTGCGCAACTGCCACTTGATCGCCAAGTTGAACATCTTGGACAGGGCGGCGAGCATCCGATTCGCGGCATAGGGACCACCGTCCTTCGTGACAACGGCGTGCAGGCTGTCGACGTCGCTGAATGTGACCTCGCCGACCTTCAGGTGCTTCATCTTCGGCAGCACCCAGCGATCCAGCATTCCGCGATAGAGAGCTGTGGTACTGGCGCGGTTTTTTCGTTCCGAGTGCTCGCGGAGGAATCGCTCAACCAGATCGGCGACCGTCTTTGCGCCGCGGTCGGCCTCGAGGGCCGCAAGGGGGTCCTCCCCCTGAAGCCGGATGCGCTGTTTCAGGTTCGCTGCCTCTTCCCGGGCCGCGGCCGTTTTCCAGTCCGGGAACTGGCCGATGGTGAAGCGCCGCTCGCGGCCGGTCCTGGTGCGATAGTTCAAAATGAACGACCGCGAACCGCCGGACGTCAGACGGATGCCGAACCCTTTGACGGCATTCTCGCCGTCGTCGTACGTGATCCGGTTGCCGGTTTTCGGCACCGGCAGGGCCTTCACGATGGTGTCGGTGAGCTTCTTTCCCATGATCCGTGTCCGCACTGTGTCCGTCCGGCATGGCGCGGGACGTGGCAGGGACTGTCAGACCAAGGTCCTGATTTGTCAAATGATGGCGAAATGAAACAATGACTTAGTCGCAAACACTCATTTTCTACAGCAATTTCAAGTACTAGACGAAAGGCGCCAAAACCGACTTTTAATCATGGGGTCGAGGGTTCGAGTCCCTCCGCGCTCACCAGGAAAATCAAACACTTGCGTCGATATCCGCTTAGTGGCTATAAAATTTATAGCCACATTGTAGCCAGCGTGCCTCGTATTTGTTAGTTGGGCCGCGGAAGTAGCCCGCCCCATTACTGAGGCGGGCCGCTGCACTACGCTAGCACCTCGCACCCGCGCAGTACCTTTCCACCCGTCCTCGATTCCGGCCGCTTCTTCCGCACGGCGCCGACGCCCTCCTCCAAGTCTGGACCGCTGCACAGCGGCGCCACCTGACTCCAATGCGGTGAAGCTTGGTTTGGATTATCGGTCCAACCCAGTGAAGGCTCGCCATCGACATCGGGCTCCTCGCCCGTATGCTCCCCCTCGTGATCGTCTCCAGCGTCCCAATAGACGTCATAGGCGTCGCCTTCCTGGACCTGATCCTCCGGCCGGTGGCCGTCCGTCGAGAATCCCAAGGATGGCTCTAGGTCCGGGTCAGGGTCGAGTTGATCCAGCAGGTCTATCAATAGGGAGATTTGGGCTTCGACTTGCTGCCTAGTTGCCAGCGGCACTGTGCTATTCTCGGCATTAGCCCGAGACATGACTTACCTCACGTTTTTGGGTCAGGCTCGTCGTGGTGCTCGTAACACCATGGCGGGCCGCTTGCGTCGCAAGCCTGAAAAACGTAATACTAAATTGTGAAAAACGCAATACGTAAATCAGTCGGAGGAAAGCGCCCCGGCGCAGGTCGCCCCGCTACAGGCAACGCCCCTTCTCGCACATTTCGTTTGACCGATGAGTTTATGGCTCGGTTAGATACTTGGGCCTTAACCCAAGAAGATCAGCCCAGTCGTTCCGAAGCCATCCGCCGCCTTGTAGAGATCGGGCTGAAGACGAAGAAGGACAACAAATGACCCGCCTCATCGTCGCCGGAGACTTTCCCGACGATACGTAATCATTGCCAAACTTGGAGGAGCATCCAAATGAGGCTCATAATTGCGATTCTGGCCGTTCTTTCGTTCTCGTCATTGGCCCACGCCCGCGGTCACAGCTATGGCGGCGGCCATCATACTAGCAGCCATGGCGGGCATTACTCTGGCGCGTCCGGAGGATCATCGCATCGCGGCGGGACCTACCACGGACCGCACGGCGGATACGGGACGCATCGATGATCGCCGTCAGTCTCGAGCTGCCGTGCCGGGCGGCAGCTCGGACGGATTCAGCCCCGAGTTACCAGTCTTTGCACGGGATCCCAGAGACCGTCGGCGCACCCCTCGCCCGCGGGCTCGCGCGGTCAAAGGCCACACTGTCACTCTCGTCATTTGCAGCCGGGTAACGTTAAGAGCGGATGCCAATTGGAGGGCACTGGGCCTAGCCATATTTACGGCAGATGGATCCGACGCCCAAAAAGTCTTTTGACGTTTACCGCAAGAAGAGCCGCCCCTCGGTACGCTTGGCAATCAGACCTGGCGCTAAGCTGCCTCCCCAGTTTTCGGCAAAAGAATGGGTCTTAATTAGCGAGCGTGAGAGCTCCACGGTGCATTCCGACGCAAGGTTAGACATAGCTGTCAAAGGCTATTGCTATTTCGAGGTCATCAAGGGGTAGGCAACGTGGAAAAGCAAATGACCCGAAGCTTACTCCGGGCCATCCACATCGCGAGCGAGCGTACATCCGGCTCAGCTCACTAGCCTATCCGTAGGTTCTCCGCGCTCTCTTTGCCGCGGTTCGCTACGATCTCATAGCTCACCTTGGCGCCCTCGTTGAGTGAGCTAAGACCGGCCTTCTCCACTGCTGAGATGTGCACGAAGACATCCTTGCCGCCGCTGTCGGGCTGAATAAATCCGAAGCAGTTCTGCCCGTTGAACCACTTCACTGTGCCTGTAGCCGCGTCCGCACTCCGTGTTGAAACGATGAAGCATCATGAGGGCTCGCTTAGACTGCCGCAAGGAAAAACCCGCCGGCGGACCGGCTTGATGATGCTGTGCGGATGACCTGGTCGGGCAGGCCTCTCTGAGGCGCTGAGGCGGGTTTTGTGGTATGTTGTGAATTAGCGCTAGCGCTAAAACCAGAGGTCGCCCGGTGACCACGGGCACGGGAACAACTATCGGCGTCCGAATGCTGGATAATCGCATCGCGGCGTTGGATGCATGGATTAAAAAACAGAAGGAGCCCGGCCTTTCCCGCCCGGAAGCGATCCGCCGCCTGGTGGAACAGGCTCTCGACTCGTTCGGCAGGAAAAAAACATGACCGAGCAAGAAATGAAGCTTCGAACGCGGCTCTATGCAATGGAGCACGTTCTCACCAACACCATGGCCATTCTTTATCTACTATGCGGCTTTACCAGAGAGCAGATCGTCGAGGGACACCAGGCGACATTCGAAGGACTTTCGAAAGAGACCCTACCTGGCGCAGACCCCGCGCAAGCGGATATGTGGATGGATGAGCTTCAGCAAGCGGTGGCATCGCTCCAATCTCAAGCGTTACAGTCGTGGGAAGAGAAGCGTCGAGAGAATTAAATCTGCCGCATCCACCGCTTGGGCGAGCTCGGGCTGAAGGGGAAAACGAATGAGTAAGGCGTCCGGACAGTCCGAACCACGTAAGCCCATCTCGAAAGAAGAGCGTGACGCTGGCAAAGTGCTTCGCGACGCTGACGCACAATCGGCATTGATTGAGCACGCGAACGCAGCAGAGGCATTCGACAAAAATCGCGAGCGTTTAAAGGCGGAGCGGCTGGCTCGTGAGGCAGCCGAGCCACCCCCGCCACCGAAGAAGAAAAGGCGAGACTGAAGACGAAGGGCAGCTAATGCCGGCCAGAGCTAGTCACATACCCACTTATCGAGAGCGGAGCATCTTGCAGATTCTTCACGAGCGCGGGGGCGAGCTACATACAAGGCAGTTCCAACCCGCGGCGGTAACAATCAACAGAATGATCGCAAAAGGCTGGATAGAAATCCCCGCGGCCTTTACGTTTCGCATTACAGTGGCTGGCTTAGCAGCGATGAAGGCAAAGATTCCAACTTCTGCGGCGAGGCACTCCTTCGAGCCCTAAAATGACCCACACGGAGTGGTCGGCAAGATGACCGGAAGCGAATCGAGATTGCTACCCATCAACGCCCGAGTGATCTGGAATGCGGACCATAAGGACGCCGGTACTGTCATCGACAGAGATTGGACCGGCGTCGTCATCAAGTGGGACAACCGCGAACAGCAAAAGCTTCTTCATAACGATATGGCCATGGTGACTAAGGACCTAGAACGAAGCGCCTGATTAAATCGTCGGCCCCCCTCGTCATGCCTGCAAGCTGCAATATGATATGTCTGCGTGCCCACAAATGAGGGGTGCCATGCACCAATTCTGGCAGTGGCTGAGAGCCGAGATCGCGCCGGATGGATTGCCAGACCCAGTGCTGGCATTTAGCGCCGCCGCCTTCGCATGGGTGATTACGAATCTTCTGAGAGCGATCTTCGCCTGATCCGTCATGCGTCTCGTCTGACGATGGTCTTCCCGCGGACCGGCCGCTATAGAAACCCTCGACGGAAGCATCATACCGCGCCGCGCAAAGGAACGACGGGCTGGTCGGCGAATTGGTCTCTCACATGTGCAAAGGAGCGCCATTATGACCGATCCCAAAACTCGACCCAGCGTGGGTAAAGATCCGCCGCCGGCTCCCGCTAATATGCGTCCCTCCACCAACTCGGGTCCGTCCGATACGTCGAATCCAGACCCTGGATATCCCGGCCAGGCGGCCATGAACCAGAATAATCCTGACCAGCGACAGAACCGAGGCGAGAGGCCGCACTTGGAGTTTGAGCAGGACGAAAAAGTTAGAAAGGCCGAAATAAAGAAGGCGGCGGAGGAAGATAATCCGGACAACAAATCTCAGGGCCAGGAAAAAGTGGGGTACAGCGGCGGCACCTGATGGAGTGTTGTCGCCCCTTACAGAAAGGCCGCCCAATGGGCGGCTTTTTGTCACAAACGACTGGGATAACCGGCTCAGCAAATGCCGGGGCGCCCGTCTCGCCGAGAGGCGTCGTCCCTGAACGCCCCATAGCTAAGCTTCATCGTGAACTCGATCTCGCCGCCGGGAAGCTCGCGCCAGGTTTCAACCGGGGTCATACACGCGACCGCTGGCCGGCGATCCCGAACCCTCGCGGGCAGCGGGCCTAATCGGTTTCTCCCGCTCTTCTAGGCGGCTGTGTTTGGGTCATGGGCCTGATGAACTACAGCTGCGCAGCAATCGTAGCCCGTTAGCTTCGTTCTTTTCGCCGAAGTGATTGCGGCCTACGTGGGCGAACGGCAAACGGCTTGGTCGCCGTTCAGCGCGGACACTTCACCCGCTGGCAGATGAAAAAGCGCGGCCAGAAGGAGCGAGACCAGCAGGAACATGCCGATGACTGTGGTAATGAGGAAATAGCGTGCCATGCGCGACAACGAGACAGTCACGCATTGGTTCGATTGAACCGTAGCACTTATTTCGGCGACTTTAGCTCACGCGACCGCAGCCAAAGTTCCATATCAGCGGCCGTTTCGGCTTGGTGCGCCTTACTCTCGAGCTCATCCCTCTCTGGGCCGTGAGGAAGCTTTTCGGCTTCTTTCCGCAGGCGTTCGGCCTCTTCGGAGCACCGTTCGAAGAAAGTCAGCTTTTGAATGTGCAGACGCGATCTCAGTTCAAGAGTGGACTGAAAAGTGAAGCGGTCGGAACAACTTTCATCCCCTCGTATTGAACCGCCGGAACGGTCGATCACTCGCCGCCCCGTGTGATCCCCGAACTCGGATTGGCCCGCTGTGGCTCCAACTCCGGCGGGCCTTTTCGCGGGCTTCGCTCAACGGTGTCGCCTCGCGTAGCTGTCATCAAATTTTGACTCGCACAGAGTAAGTCAGGGACACTAAAATACATCCCCTCTTTCGTCTAAAAGCGGGAGGAGCAGCCCCATGTCCAAGCAACTCGCGAGCCTGCAAGATCGCCTTGCGGCATGGGCCGACGAGGTTCGGAAGGAGGCAGCAACGATGGCGCCCGGGCCGGAACAAGACGCGTTGCTCAAGAAAATCGTACAGGCCGACAAAGCCACAAAACTTTACAACTGGATCAACTCGCCGGAGCTTCAACCGCCGAAATGACCGTCACGGGACTGTTGGGACTTATTGCGCCGTTATCTCACTGCCGGCCTTCTTCCAAACCGATTCATATCAACCGGTTCGCGAAGCTGCGGCAACCCCTTCGGTCGATCCGGATAGATGAACTCCTCGCCGCGAAGCCATCGTCCGCAAGGGGCTGGCGGCTTTCGTTTGAACAAACCCCCCAAATACGGGGGTTTCTGCGTTTCAGGAGGAACGGGCGCACGCGCGGACTGTTGGCTGCATTAGAAAAGGAGCTTTCCTAATGAGAAATCCACGTTCTACGGCGCAAGTAGCCGGGCACCCCATCCACCCGATGGTGATCGCGTTCCCCATCGCATGCTTCGTTCTGGCCTTCGTTTCCGATATCGCCTTCTACGCAACGTCGAACCAGTTCTGGGCAACGGCCTCGTTCTGGCTCCTCAGCGTCGGCCTCATCACGGCCGCGGTCGCCGCCGCGACGGGCCTTGTCGAGGTGTTCGGCGACAACCGCGTCCGCGACCTGTCGGACACGCGGGTGCACGCGGTGAGCAACGGCATTGCGCTGCTGATCACGCTTTATAACTGGTACTCGAGATTCGAGCACGGCAGCTCCGCCGTAGTGCCGACCGGCATGGTCCTCTCGGGGATAGTCGTCCTCGTGCTGATGTTTGCCGGCTGGAAGGGCGGCGAAATGGTGTTCCGCCACCGCGTCGGCGTGGCCGATCACCGCGACCGCTATTGATACCCGGTTCATCAATGTTCTTCTGCGCCTCGTCTCTTGAGGACGGGGCGCAAATTCCGGACCGAAACCGCACCTGCTCTTCACTATACCGGCACCGCAGCACGAATTGAGTCGCTTATGCCGCGTCTATAGGGGCACAATGATTTATCACCGCCCGGCCCCTGGCATTCATCGGTGACTGAGAGTGTTGCGCTCCCGCCTGATTCAAGGGAGCAGCACATGGCGGATTATCGACTTTATTTCCTGGGACTGGACGGCCAATTTCGGAAGGCCGAACCTATCCTCGCGGCTAACGATATCGACGCAATGAAGGCAGCCAGAGAGTTTACTGACGGCTCGGAGCTGGAGCTTTGGGAAGGCAACCGGAAGATTGTGGCCTTCGGCTCGGATCAGCCTCAGATCGTCAACCCGCTTCTCCCTCTTCTTTAAAGCGACCTTCAAGCGAGTAGACCGCGTCGGTGGGCTCTCAATTCGCGATCCCGCAACAAGAGTTCCCCTCGCAACCTTTGCTGATCCGCTAGGAACCAACAGTGCCGCCTGCTGTTGGCCCATACCACCGAGCAAATCGTGGCTTACATCGGTGATGAGAACGCTGACTGCGCTCCCGCCTTCCTCTCACGGAAAGGAGCGCGCCATGCAGAAGCGGCGGCGTTTCAAGCAGACAACATCATTTGAAAAGCGCCTCTCGGAGTTCGCCAGCGGCGAGCGCGCGAAGGCGGACAGCATGATGCCGGAAAGCATGGATAAGTACGAACTCCTCAAGAAACTCAAGCAAGCCGAGACTGCCGCGAACATAGACGTATGGGCGAGCGCCGGACTGCAGCCAGGCCGTCCAAGAAGCGGGCGTGTCCATGAAAGATAGCTGCCATATCTGCCGGGGCATCGGATGGGTGTGTGAGCGGCATCCCGACAGGCCGTACGATGATGAAGCAGGCTGCGCGTGCGGCTACGGGGCGCCGTGCGCATGCAACGACAGCATGCCGTCAGATACGAGCCGCCTAAGCGCCCTTCTGGAAGCATCGCTACTTTATCCAGTGAGTACGGGCACCTGTTGATAGCGAGCTTGCCGCGTTTTCAGCCATGCTACAGTTAAGGGGTATATGCTGAGCGAGAAGGTACATAATCGTACTGGCGCGAAGACGCTAAAATCATCGAGCTTTTCCGCGCCTTCTCGGCGATCATATACACACTAGAGCCCGCGTACAGGTAATGCTGTTGCGGGCCGAAGTGTGTCCAAGGGGGCATAACGGCCCTGACGTAAAATGTAGCCGTTTCAGCGCAGGCTAGGCCATGCCGACAGCACAGCGCCATCCCCGCTGTCAGTTCGGGCTCATCAGGAAGTCCCTGTACTGGCGGTCCCTGCCCTTCATATGCCTGAGCAAGGCTTGGCGCCGCTGTGAGGGCATGCCGGGGCCATGCTCTATGAAGGCCTGCACCGTCTTCTTGAATTCCTGGGCCCGCGGCTCCGATTCCTTCGTCAGGTCGCCGTACTGCGCGATGATTTCCTGTACGCGCTTCTCTATGTCGTCCATCTTCATGATCCTCTCGGCTGTCATGCTCATATGGCGACCCCGCGCCCGCATGGCTAGTTCCGCTTGCTCAGGAACTCCGCATAAGAAGCGTCCATCTCGAGAAGCCTGTCGATCAGCGCACGATGCCGCTCTTCGAGAGTGCCGGGGCCGTTCTCGAGGAAGTCGTCAAGCATCATCCCGAGCTGCTGCACCGACGGCTGGTTGCTCGCGGGAACGTCGCCGAAACGCCCTAAAGCCCTTTTCAGCCGCGTTTCCCGGTCTTCCATCTTCACGCTCCCGACAGCAGTCCACTCTAAGATAAGCAGCATCCGCTACGAGGCTAGTCCTCCGTTGAAAGCGGCGCACCTTCACACGCTGAATTGCGCATAGCGAGAAGCCGCCCCTGTCAGGCGGCTTTTGCGTGCCTCGGTATTTCGTTAGTCCGACGAGGCGCTCAAGAACTTGGCTCCCCTTCGTTGCCGCCCGCCTTCTAGATGGATATCGACCCGAAGCAGTACCGCCCCGGCGCCGGTTCTGGTGAATGCTGTTTCAATACCACGCGTCGAGCTATTGACCGTCCCGAGCAGACGGCTAATGGCCCGATTGATCTGCGTGGTATCCGCAGATATCGAAATTACAAGTTGTTCGGTATCGTCAGCCATTCAGCGTCGTCCCCATTACGAGCGTCGCGCCTTTCATCAATAAGATGCAACGCGATCGGTTCCGGTGCCGCCGTCCTGTACGCCCGTTGCGACTCCCGTGTAGAATTCGCCGCTAACAACGGTACCCTGAGCCGCGGCCTTTACGTCGATACCGATGCCAACGCCGCCAACATTCTCAAGGCGAGAGTTGATATAGCGAATGCGTTGCGAGGCAGCGCCGGTATTACAGACCCGATGTCCCGTGCTGCTGAAAACCTCAATGGCGACTTCATCATACGTATTGCACGTGTTGTCGTCATCGTCAGTCCCGACGACACAACTGCCGATGCGAAGACCACGAAAAACGTTCTCGTTGCCTAACGTACCGCAACGAACCCCAACCGTAACGTCCGTCAAAATGCCGTCCGTGTATCTGTTGTAAAAAGCGCCCAGCGATCCAGAGCCGCCAATCTTGATACCTTCACCACATTGACTGATGAATGTACCTTCAACTAACCCGTATGAAGTGGACAGGAAGTCGATCCCAACCACACCACTAGATACCGGGCCTTGTAGCATTCCGCTCTTAATTGTGATGTAGAAATTTCGCGTACTCGAAGTCCCACGCGCGCGCAGGATCGCCGACGATGAACTCATCTCCGAACTCTTGATAAGAGCCGAACGACTTTGGAATATGAGCGTCGCGTTGTCGTCGAGCAGCCACGGACCGCTGATTTTATAAGTTCCATCTGGGATATAAACATCATCGCAGAGGTCGGTAGCGGCTTGGAGAGAAGTCAGGTCTGCGGCAGAGTTGTCGCCCATCGCACCGAACCATTTGACATTCGCGGGTCCGCTGTAAACTCGAACCCAAGCGCCGGCCGACGAAGCGGTATCGGTTGCCTTGATGTAGATACCTTCCAGCGTGTCGGCAGTGACGCGGGCGGAATAGTTACCGCTGGTGAACACAAACGTGCCGGCGCGGCCGGACTCGGTGAGGAGCACTGACTGATATTTAGTCGTGTCCAGCGCCTTCAGCGCCGTGCGATCGGCGACAGTCGGGTTGGCGTCGACAGTATTGAGTTGCCAGAAAGGCATAGTAAGAAACTCCTTCGTTTGATTGCCGCGCACCAGTACGTCCGTGGCTTCGCGGTTGTGGTGGTAATGTGAATGAGCAATCACATCGTCGTGTGACGATGTGACTCAACCTGTCCGAAGTTTAATTATATTGACTCATCGTCGTCAGAGTTCCGCAGTACAGCCGTCACCGATGCATGGTACAGCGTTGCCAAAACGGAGATTCAACATGTTTGATGCAGAGCTAATTGCGGTTATGCGAGGCGCGCTTGCACAAGCCACACTCGACGTCCGCCCGGATCCATCAACTCAAGCGGTGATGGCCGAACGGATTTTACAGTCAGCCGCGAATGGCACCCGCTCGCAGGAAACATTTCGGATCGTTGCGACCGAAGCCGCAGCAGACAGCGAGCGACTACAAATTCTTAACCCGCCTCATCCGCGACATGTGGACCAGTGCCCGGTCGACCTCGAAGAAGAGAAGGAGTTTTGGTGACGGCTCTCTTCAGCAACTCAGCTCGAAGCCTGAGCGCGACCTCGGCCGGGATCATGCGCCAGAACTAACAGTCAACGCGCCGCTATCGGACCAAAGTTGACCCGCGGCAAGTGGGTCTGCTGTAGGAAGGCCGGTAATGACGAGCTTGCCTGAAGCACTGATCGAGAACGTAACGTTTCCGAAAACGATTTTGCCGTTCGGATCAAGTGTAATGCTATCACCGCCAATATCGCGGTGAACTTTAGTTGCGTAGCTCAATGTTTGATTCCTCTTGCCCTCATCTTGGCCTCGCATCGCCGACGTGCTGCGGCTGCAGCGTTGTCGGAAGCTCGCGAACTGACCCACGCACTTGTCGCCGTATAGGCAGGATTTGCGAGTATGCTGATTTCGTATAATTCGATCTCGCGAATAGTACGCAGCGGAAGTGGACCGTCGTCGGTCCAGTCATCCCAGAGAACTCGGAAGCCAAAGCTGCATCCGCGGACATCCCTGCGACGAACATTGCCAAGAATTTCCAAGCCGCTGGGTGTGCTGGTGTCCGCATCTAGTTCGAAGTACAGACCAAGCGGCGTATCCTTTAGACGCAAAGTTCCTGCAGACTGGCGCCCGAGTACCCTCCCCCAATCATGAGCGATCAACGCAAGACAATCGCCATTCGCGATTGTCTTGAAACTACCAGGTGCGATCTGCTCAATAAATTCTCCACCGATGGTGGTTGGCGTATTGTAGAGCGCAGCATAGCCTTTGATAACTGGTCCGGCCTGCTGCGCAGACGCGTCACGAATCTCCGTGTCAGCGGACTGCAATCTTCGCCTCGCGCTGCTTGAGCCTATTTTTCCGCAACGCCCTGGCAATTGCGACCGGATCAGGGTTATCGACCTTGAGTACCTTGCCTCTAAGCGTCACTTTCCGCGGCGGCTTGGCGTTTTTTCTATCCGCACGTTCAAACATTGTATCCATGCTCCCGCACTTCCTTCAAAAAGTATCCAACCTTTCCATCACCCACGAAGTGTGCGCGAACCGGCTGCAAGTAGTCCTTGCGAACATCCTCGCGATCAAGCCCATCGAGCAATTCATCGTGGTCCTGTCGCGCCGCTTCCAAAGCGCGGGCCGCGTCGCACATCGCACCCAAGCGCCGTTGATACTCTTGGCGCACGCCATCGCAAATAACCTTGCTGGCTCTGTCGCGAGCATCGCTAAGGCGGCGACGGATCACCTCCGTGGCTGCTTCTGAGTCGCTCATTTCGACAACGACCTCACGCAGCCGCAGCGATAACGCGGTTACGCTGTCCTCGGCAGACTCGCCCAGCAACCGAGCGACCCCGGCCGTGAGACGCTGGCCCCCTGCGGCTTTGGCGGCTTCGATTTCTTTCCGAAGCTTGGAGCGCTCCGCGTTCAGTTCGCGGTAGTTCTTTTCTAGCTCTTGGCGTTTTTCAATTAGGCCGTTGTATTCTGTGCTGGCCTCAGCGAGGCCCATTACTTCAAAGGTATTGGTTGGCTTCTTTGCCATCAGGCGGCTGCCTTTCCAAAAATATCATCAAGCGTGTCCGCTACAGCGGCAACGTTGAGTTCGATTGACTTGTGATGACCGTTCGACTGCCAACGTGAAGGATCGGTACCGACTTCGACGAACCGATTGACCGTGCCGTCCGGCTTTTGAATTGAGACAGATCGCCAGTTGCAAGAAATTTCGATCTTGCTTGAACGAGCCTCAGAAAGGTTGGAACGAGCGTCCTCGATCAAGATCGAGATTGCGATCGGCGCGGTAGGGATTGAATCTGGTGCACCGACAAGGCTAGCTCCGTTTGGAGTCATGCCATGATAGGACCGGAGTGCGTCAGCTGCGGTGTGCAACTCCGTGTCAGCCGACAGAGTAACAATCAAGTCGATAACTTCGTCTTCGTCTAGATTCGGAGGGGCGCTGGGGGTGCCGGATGGCAGAAGCCTGGCTTCCTGAAGGCGGCGCGCAATCCCAGAACTTCGGGACCGCGGGAATCCAATGCGGCGCTCGATTGCGTCGAGCGCATTGTTCAGTGTGGCCATCTTGGCCGATCTCCTATTTAAAATTTAGATTTTGCGAGCAGTGAGGCAAAAGGAGACGCAGGGATTGGACCCGCGCCGAGGTTTTTGCACGTCACGTCAGGCCACAGTGATGTGGCCTTCATAATAATACGGTCCAACCCCTCGGACGAGGGACGTGGCAAGAACGTTTTTTTACTGAATGAAAGTTACGCCGAGGCGGCGCTCGTCACGCCACACAACCTGACAGCGAGCATCAAGGTCTGCGTTTGGTACGCGCAAGGCAAACGCTGTAGGCACTAATGGAGCGTCCCATGTCTGTATTGTCGCTGACGTGGCCGTCAAATGCCGAACCTTGCAGCGCATTGACGCTCCATCCAGCAGGATTCTTCCCTGCTGGGCGCCGGGCCGATAATTTGTCATACCCCGCCCCCCAGATTGATCGCACAACTTGCGGATCAACAGCGTCGCATCACATATAAACATTATATGATAAGATTCGTGCTGCAAATATGGCAAGCGGGATTGGGCTAGTTATCAACTCAAGCCGCCAACTTCTCCACGTCTGTCAACGCAGCTAGTGCTGCATCTTGTGCAGCCACAGCCTTCCGCTCCGATTGCTTGGTATCGCCCAAACCCATTGTCGCTGCGATCTCGCGTGCTGTCATGCCAATAATGCTCTGGTCCAGAATCTTAGCGTGTTCGCCAAGGGCCGCATCTATCCGCGGCGCGTCGAGTGTCTCTATAAGCTGCCGTTCCACCAGATCGTGGCCGCCTTCTGGACCGCTCTGCATCGCGCGCGGGTTACTGTGAACGCGGAACGCCATGAATTCGGCACCTTTGGCAATCGCGGTAACGTGCCGTGGAATCCTACAGGCAGGATAGAGTCCGGAATTATTCCAGGCATCATCAAATGAATGCCGACCACCGACGCCGATGCGATCGATAACGCGTCGGTTATTATTGGCAGCGCCCATGGCTTGGACCCAATGCGCAGCGCGGAGCCGACGATAGTCCTCGCCCTCGCTCGGCGTGGTGCTGCGGCGGCATCGCTCCGGTAGGCGGCCGCTTCCGCGAATGGATAGATGACGCGCATTGTCGTCTTGCCGTTCGTGTTCGGATTTGCGGCGCTTCCCTTTCGGTTGCCGAAACAACTCTGCCGTAGCGTGCCAGCGCTCGTCAGACCCGCGCCATTCGGAAATAACGCCGTTGGAATCGAACCGCAGGCGAGCGCGCATTGGCGTATTCAGCTCCTGCGGTGTAATCGGGCCGTAACCGTCACGCGCAGCGATTGCGTCTTGCGTCGCGAGTCGGACCATCTCGTCGGGCGACGGCCGGATCTCGATCACGCGGTCCGCAAGTGGCTTGCCGGCCTCGGGCAAGTTACTTTCCGCGGATAGCCAGGTCGGAACAACGGGCACAGTTCCGTACCTGATGAGGCGCCTTAGATCTTCTTTTCTGCTAGCGCGGGCGAGACGGATGGCGAGCGGAATGGCCGCGGTGGTTTTGCGGGTATTGTCGTTTGCGTGAAGCATTTTTGGGCTCTCGACGTGATTGCTGTGCCTGGCCCTTTTGGGCTCTAATTCTGTTCGGGCCGTCTTTGCGGCCTTTGCTACAATTTGAAAACTTGCGGGCTAACGCGTTTGACTGGAACGCCGGTAGTTAGGCGCAAAGTCCTAAGAGAGTGAGACCACCCCTCTGAATGCTTTTTTTCTTATGGTTTAGTGCTGCGCTTGGGGAACGCCGGTATCTAGGCGCGTCGCCGGCAGGATCTAACCCTCCCTCCCGGACCATGTTTACCTTTCGGTTTTGCACGCGGAAATGTTTCCCTGGTGCCGCGGGTCACCTACGGATGGCGGGAGAGTTGTGAGGTACCCCGCCAGTTTGCCGTGGTGCCGCGGTCTGCCGTGATCGATTTTTCAACTACGGCATAGGAGTCGCACCGGTTCTGCCGTGGTAGTGTTCCCCCTTTAGGGGGAACTACTACGGCAACGGCGGCGACAGTTACTAACGTTATGATCTATCCATGCCGGGGTCAGAGTCTTCCGCCCACTCTCCAACGACGAGATAGTTTCGCGGCTCGCGCTTCTCATTATTCCGAATTTCGACTCGGAACATGCCACTTGCCTTCCATGCCTTAAGGCACTCTCGCACCAGCGCCCTATCGGCCTTATTGTCGAGGTCCAGCCCCATTACCTTTGCGACAGCACATCCGGCCCATTTGTCTCCGGCCTGGATTGCTTCCATCCATTCGCCAGAAGCAATCTCCGACTGCACTGCCCGTAGATTGCCAACCGTCACTCCAGCCATAGTGTCTGGCCACCTCCACTCTGTGGCGACACCGACAAGGTCGGCTGGACGATCTGGAGTGTCATTTCCTAACGGGATGCTTTCCAGCTTGCGCCACGTTGATTTTGCTGACGGTGGCGACATGTTCGCCTTGGCGTCCGTTATTCGGAAGTACAGTCGTCGATTATCAACGTGTGCCTTGTCCGCCTCGTCCTGCGTCATACCATTTAGGGCACGAGCAGAGCGCGCTGCACCGATCAAGGCTACCGCTCCGCGGGCGGACTCCGCGGTGACCTCCGCACCACCCAGCTTCTTTGAATGGTGGACAAGCTCGACCGCGCAGTTGGTGCGTTCAAGGATGGGCTGCCAAAACTTCTTGATAACGGCGTCGATCATCATGTTGTCGTTCTCGCTAACCTGATGTGTCGATACGAACGGGTCCATAATCAGGACGTCAATCTTTCTTCGCTTGATCTCGGTCTCTAACACCTCGGCAAATGGCACAGCGATCCTCACCTCGTTCTTTGCCTGCACGGCAGCCACGAAGTTCTGCTCGCGGAAGCTATCGACGAACAGATGCCCCGCAATCTCCTGTGGGTTAATGCCGTAATGAATACAGGCAGCCGCGATACGACGATCAAGCTCGTCCCGAGGGTCTTCGTTGAACAGCCAGACGCGGCAACGCTCATGGACTCGTTCGCCGAGCAGCGGGCGGTCTGCCGCCATCGATAACGCCTCTACAATGCTGTTGGAAGTTTTGCCAAGGCCACCGGGACTCACAGTCGTGGAGATGTACTTCCGAATATAATGGTAGCCATAGATCCAGCGTCGCGGCGGAATCATCTTGGGATCGACCCACTTCCACTCTGTTGCAATGATAGCTGGCTTCGAGGGTGCCGCATTGTCATTTGCCGGCTTCGGGGGTACCTCAGCCTCATTGAACGTAGTGCCAGGCTGCGATTTCCAGCTAAGGGGTGCCATCACGCTGCACCTCGCATATCTGCGAAATCAGCACCGGTCTCAGAAGGCGCAACGATCTCAACTTCTCTATCTGCTTTGTGCCACCGTTGGGCGCAGACGTTCGCGGCATTCATGCCTGCATGGTCGTTATCTGCGAAGATGCTAAGGCATTGAATGCCGGCCAACACCGGAAACGCAGTCATCGTGCCGGCCGACAGGCAAGCCCAGATAGGAGTGAAGCCGGTTGCGATACAGGTCTCCAGCCCCTCACCTATACCGAGTCCATACTCGACATCTTCATCGGCAGAGAGACGCACCACGGCGCCCTTGGCCTTGCCGTACATCTTTCGATCGAGCTTGCGGCCATCGCGGTCGAGGAAGGTGCAGTGAACGCCGCACGGCTCCGCGGTGACGGCATCCGTCATCAACGCGACCATGCTGCGGTCATTCACCCGGAAGCGGATTGCGTCGCCGCTGTATGATAGGCCGCGAGATGCCAGATAGCGCTCCGCCAGCGTGCCCGCTATCGAGACTGACACATTCCAACGCCCGAGTGCGGAGCGAATCCGCGCGGGTTCGTCGTCATCACGTTCGCGAAGGCGGATAACTGGCGTGTTGTCGTTGGCGTGTTCGCGGTGCCAGTCATTGGATAGTCCGAGGCGTTGGCGCACATAATCTTTACACTCGCGCCAGTCGTCGCTCGCAAAGCTTGTGACGCTGAAGGAGCCATCGGATTTGAATTTGACCCTTAGGCTGCGGTCGGCCCGGGAATGACCGGGACCAGGGCAGAGCACATACTCGCCACTGATTAGATCTCCGCCGAGGGCGTGAGCGATAGAACGGATGTTAGCGGAGATTGGCATCTGGCAATCGCCCCACCTGTGAGAGAACTAAATTGGAAATCTGCTTGACGGCTTCCGGCGAAAAACTCGCCGAGCGCGCATAGACGCGGCTGGAGCCATCGACCGCCCGTTGAATCTTCACGTCGAACAGTCGAATGCCATCGGCTACTTCGATATCGGCGCGCGCAACATCGCGACCGCCCGGGCCTGGCGGATAGGTCTGTAAGATTTTCATAGAGGTCTCGTGGTTGGGTTTAACGTGCACCCGATGCGTGAACGCCGGTCGTGCTGGGTCGGAGCTAAAGGCAGCGCGTATCGACAATTTTAGATATCTGCGAAAAATTGTCTCAGCGATTACGAGATAAATTGCCAACGTCGGTGGGAGAGAATCTCCGGATGTCCGTCTTGCTTGAAGACCACGGATTGCCGCTCATTCAGTTAAAAGAGCGGCGCCGCGATTTGATCGTTGCGCTTATGGGACGACATGGCCCGGTGTCGGAACAGGAGATCGCGGAAATCGCGGCCGTCCAAAGTGCCATCGCCGCCTTCGAGGCCGTCCTTGAGGATTTGGACGCTGAGGCGGAGGCTACATTTCGCGAACGCGCGGCATAGCGGACGACTGGCGGAAGCATCACGCTGCCTCCACCGCTTTGGCCGGCTGGTTGTCGTTGGCTACAGTGCAGGATTTCGCCCACTCGTCCAACGCTGCGGTGGAATACACAATTACGCGCCCGAACCGCATGAACTGCGGCCCGCCGCCGTAAATTCTGGCCTTGTCGAGAAAGCTTTTTGAAACGCCCAAGTACTGGGCCGCCTCCACTACCCTGATGTTTGCCACTAGCACCTCCTAGTTGCCTGCGTTTGACACAAGTAACTAGGGATTTGCGCGCGTTTTAAGTAAACAAAAAGCGGCGGATTTTTTCTGGGATTACGCTTCGATATCAAACGGCCTTGGCAATGGCGCCATTACTTCGTCCCCACGATGGCAGGGGCGATCTTCTCGCCGATGGCCTCAACGGCGCGGCGGCGAACCTCATCGGCCGCATGGGCATAACGTTTCGTTGTTGCGGCGTTACTGTGCCCAAGGAGGGCGCCGATGACGGGTAACCCCATCTGCTCACCGACTCCGGTCGTACCGAACGCATGTCTCAGATCGTGAATTCTAACGCCACTTACACCGGCCCGCTTGAGGATGGATGTCCAAGGTCGCTTCAGGTCGGCGCGGGGTTTCTCTTTCTTCGTACCCGCTGACTCCCCCGCGAACACATAGGCGCCGAGCCGCGTCAGGCCCTTTATAATGTCGATACCAGCAGTCGGAAGATAGATGACTTTCCTTCCAGTCTTCGAGTCCGGCAGCCGCAGCACGCCTCGCTCAAAGTCAACTTCTGTCCACCGGAGATTGAGTATCTCCCGCAACCGCGCGCCGGTCAGCATAATGATACGGATCGCGGCGGTGGCGTAGGGCGACATGACTACCCGTTGACCTTTGGGGGCGTGCTTGGCGTCCCCAGCGTCTACCGGCAGGCCGACCGTCTCGGCCTCGATCATCGCTTTGCCGATGGCGAGTAGTTCTGCCGCGGTCAGCGGCCGATCGCGTTCATGCTCTTCATGACGATCGATACCGGATGCCGGGTTTGTGCCCTTGGGAACATACGTCACGCCCTTAGATTTAGGCGGGCCATGCTTGCTACCCCACGCATAAGCGGCCTTAAGAACAGCCACAGCGCGGTTCGCGGCATATTTGCCGCGGGTCCCACTGACCTTGCCGTGCATCCGCTGCACGTCGCTCAAGGTCACCGCAGCGGCCTTACCGGTGCCGATGTGCGGGATGATGTTGACCTTGACTATTCCCTCGTAGCCGTCAGCCGTCGACGCTTTCCGATGGATGCGGGTGCGCGCGATATACAGTTTCATCAGCTCCGCGACCGTCACGCCAGCCCGTTCGTCGGCGCGCGATTTCGCCAGATCAGTCCCGAGGGTCGCGTTCGCAATTGCCCGCCGGGCTGCCTCTCGCGCTTCGTTGGCCTTGAGGGTTCCGACGCGGCCCAACTTGAGGCGCTTCTTCGATCCGCCTGCTACGGGACGAAATTCAGCGAAGTAGGTACCGGTACCCGTGGTGGTCCGATACAGGCCGAAACCAGCAAGGTCATCGTCGAAATAGTACGTGGTCTTATTTGGAACCGCCGACTTCATGAGCGCAGCCACGCTGTCGGTCGTAACCTTGATCTTCGCCATGCCCCACCAAATTTATAGCCACTATATAGCCAGCAATCTGGCTATCGGCCTTGAAAAATCAAGTGGTCATTGGTTGGATAATGTTGGATTTATCGGCTTTTATTGGGATTCATCCAACGGCAGGAATGGCTATAAAACAGGCCAATTAAAACTTTTAATCATGGGGTCGATGGTTCGAGTCCCTCCGCGCTCACCATCTAAATACATGATTTAAAAGAAATATTTCTCGTAAATCGTCATGTGCTTAAATCCCCATTCTGTACTCGGGAAACACAAGGGAAACAGAATTTTCAAACGAGCTTGTATCTTCTACGACAACTTCAAAGCTGGTCAGGCAGCCGCGCACCTTGTGCCCTGCACTCTCGCACGACCGCAATCGCGCATACGAGCGCTTGATGGATCGTGGATCAGGCCATATGGGAGGCAATGTATTGCTTGGATTTCAGATCGATCTGTGTCTATTTGGCCGAGCCGGCAATTGTCCGGTCCAGGAATCGAATCATCCTTAGCCCCGCCCACGAATGGCGGGGCTTTTTTTGCGTATGCGCGGCGCGATCATTTCTGCCCAGTGTGCCCCTCCCGCTACAGCCCCACCCGAGTTCTTACCTTTAGGATAGGCGCTATCGATCGATTCCAACTTTGGGGTTCCCTCATGAAGAAAATTCTTCTAGCAACCGCAGCCGTGCTCATCAGCGCGTCAGCTGCCTCCGCCGCCGATCTCGCAGCTCGTCCCTACACCAAGGCGCCGCCCTACGTTCCACAAGCGCCGATCTACAACTGGACCGGATTCTATATCGGTGGCCATATCGGCGGCGCTTTCGGCGGCAGCAATAACGTCCTGGCACCGGGCTTTATCACCAACAACAACGATGGCCGGTTCATGGGTGGTGGTCAGATCGGCTACGACACGCAGTTCTCGCCGAACTGGGTGTTCGGTATCGAAGCCAACTATAGCTTCCTCGACACCGGCAGCAATTTCGCCAACCGTGGCCTCGGATCGGTCACCGGCCGGCTCGGCTACACCTGGGGTCCGGCGCTGCTGTACGTCAAGGGCGGCTATGGCTGGGCTGATTCGCGCTTCACCAACGGCTTCGCTGGCAACGGCGGCCGTGACGGTTACACCGTCGGCGGCGGTCTCGAATACCTGTTCACCCAGAACTGGTCGGGCAAGGTCGAGTACCAGTACTACGATTTCGGCACTGTGAACTTCGTCGGTCCGGCTCCGGGTTTGGTCGCCGGCAGCTTCCGCAACGACCAGCACACCATCAAGGTCGGCCTGAACTATCGTTTCAACTGGGGTGCTCCGGTGGGCGCTCCGCTTGCTCCGGGATACTGATCACTTCTGAACTGATTGGGAAAGGCCGGCAATTGTGCCGGCCTTTTTCTTTTGCTCGATTAAGCGGAAGCTCGGCTCGGAATCGGTGAAGGATGGTAGCAAGCGGACAGAACGCGCATCATGTTGACCAAATCGGAAGAGTACAGAGAGAACGCCCGCAACTGCGGTGAACTCGCCGATGAGGCGAAGGATTTGCCTTCGAAGAACCGCTACAGGCGAATGCAGGACGCTTGGCTTGCCCTTGCCGAGGAGCAGGACTGGCTAGACGGTCTATCGCCACCTCGTAATTAGATGACCGCCGGAGCGAGCTTGACTGTGCCAGCAGGCAAGAAGGGCCGTCACTGCGGAAAACGGAAGCTGGCGAGAGATCGCTGAAGATACTCAGTCAACTTTGCGGCGGCGTCGGGCCATTCGATAAACGCCGTAAGCAAATCCGAGTATCGGAAGCTCAGCGGCGCGCCCATCAATGGCCCGCCGGCCTTCTCCCAAACCGATTCATAAGCGGTCCCAAAACTGAATCGCGTCTAGCTGCACGGCGAACTCGTAGACGCACCATGAGCCGTCGCGTTCGATGCGCTCGCCTGTCCCGTCGAACGGGATACTATTCATTTTGCAAACCGCTTCGATGAATCCCCAATGCGCGCGAATGTAGCTGTCTTCAAACGCGACGTGATAGGGCCGCGCGCCGCGCCATCGATATTGTCCACTGCCGCGTTGGTGAAAGTCTTTTCGCTGCATCATGAACTCGGGCAGCCGTGCAATGCCGTTAGCAATGCGGCGCGCTTCGTCGGACGTGAGATGGTTATGCGCGAAGCGAACGCCTTGAAGATCGTCGCGGCACGGCACGAACGCGAGTGGGATGCCCTTGGCGTCACTGACGATGAACGGTCCTGCGCCGTCCCTGTGGACATGCCAAGGCGGCGGAAAACGTCGTTTTGGACCACTTGACACCATGAGAACAAACTGAGAACATTATCCTACGTCGTCAAGATGGAAAATTGCCAATGCTCGCTCAGCCTGAAGAGAATCCGCAGTCTGAAAGCGAAAGGCTGGAAGCTGCGGCGGACGCAGCTATTGCGGCCTGCGGTGGCGACATGAAGAGCGCCGTTCGCGCGCTGATCCTGGCAAACGAGTTTCTGGAATGGGAATTAGCGACGAAAGTATCCGCCGGATATTTGCGCGGCGTAAGGGCGGTTTAGGTGCTATAATGGATAGCACTATGGACTGGCATGGCGAAGAACAACGCGACCTAAAAAATGGGCGCGAATTCAAGCGCAGGCACCGGCGTGACCCCTTCAAGCATCTAGCGGGCGGAGCGTATTGGGCGGCTTTGCTCGCCCTTCTATTCGCGCTTTTTGTCTGCACGAACTCCGGGTGACGCAATCATGACCGATGTTACATACTACGTGGCCCTGCCCTTCGGCATTGGCGACGATGGCCCCGAGCCTCGCGAAGCTATGGAGTGTACCAGCGCGAACGCTGCGATTAGAAGCGCTGAGCGAATGGCGCACACTGAGGGAAATATCGGCGCTGTGGCGTTCAGCCGTACAGGCGATCCGGGCAGCGGCGAGTTTTCTGATGCGGTTTTGCTGAAAGCGTTTGGCGACGTGCCTAGCGATTTGAGCGCTTTGTAAGGGGCAAACATGAGATGGATTTTTAAAACTCGTGCGGGCTTGGCTCAGGTAATACGGGTGTCACGCGGCTATGATCTGGTATTCGATGGTGAAACTCTTGAGTCTCATACGTCTCCTGCATCAGCCGCAGAAGCTCTAGCTAACGGCACATGCTTTTGGCCTTCAGCGGGCGACCCAAGCGACCTTGGTATCCCGGAAGATATTAGCGAGTGGACTTTCATTCCCGCATCTTAGTGAAGATGCTTGCAGGATTCGCTGCACGCTCTGCCAAACCGTGACCTAGACCGGACAGTATGATTGGCAACGCAGCCTCATAATCCAACCGTCGATATTCCAAAAGGGCTTCGGCGAGATTGCTTACAGCGCCCCAATTATTTGCAACCGTCGATAACGCTTCTTCGATCAACGATTCTCTAGAGGGAACGTCACAGCTAAACCGTTGCAACTCCGCTAGTTGCTTAAGGGCTTGATAAGAATCGCAGTTGCCCGCATTGGTGCTACTCTCTAACCATTCAGCTAGATTCACGCGGAGTGCGAAAAGAATGTCCGCTGCCTCTTCGCCCTGCTCAAGATCAAATTTCTCGATTAACGTGAAAAGACCTTCAGAAGCGGGACCGGCAATCGAATCAATGATGTCCCAGCGCAACCATTCTTGGTGATGACGTTCCGTTTCGAATGTTACCGGCCCAATGCCTTCCACAAAACCTGAAACTTCTCCGGCAACATTTTTGCCGCCACTGGCATAGATTTCAATCGCTTCGAAGCACTTGGGCTTAAACCCTCTCGCCCGCGCCCCGACAACGCGGGCCACCGCGTGTCCCGCTTCATGATAAGCGGAAAGCACTAAGTGTTTTTTCGATGTATCCATTCATGCGCCTCGCACGACAGCGCGCTCTATCCCCTCCGGGAAATCCTGGTACCATTCGAACACCTTCGCGAGTGTCATAGGCTCTTCGAATGGCATATCACCGGGAAGATCGCCCGCAACGAAAAGAGAATGGGTTTTATCATCCCATACAACCAGGTAGTCTCGCAGTTTGAAGCGTTCCCCGGTGTCGGGGTGATTGTCGTCGTAATGTCGAATAGCAATGATGCGCCCGCACCTGCCATCCGCCATTACGAATCCGTCCGCAACTTCAAACTTCGATGTCAGCCCGCCGAATACCGGCTCTTCGCCAGTTCCCACGCCGGGATCACGTTCGATCACGGATAGCAGTTGGTGCAGTAGTGTCGGGGCGAGCGGCCCCGTCGCCAAAGAGTATTCAGAGGGGCAATCTTCGGCATATTGCGTCAACGTGTCGTGCAACGCTTTCCGCGCCTCGAAAGGCGCGGCTGCAAGCGTGTTCTCAAGTGCGTTGAGAACGCCGTATACGTCGACCTTGTCGGTGCTCTCGTTAGCCCCATCCGTGATGCTGATCGTCAACATGGATTCTTGCCCCATGGGTTGCGGCCATTAATTCAACCGTGAGGTTGACCCTGCATGCGCTTCACCTCCTTGTCGAGACCTTGACTGAAATTGATTTTTCTTTATTATGTAGAAATATCAAATAGTTATGTAATACGATGTGATACTACAACGCATTACAAACCGGACAGCGTTTTGTCTTCCTGATAGCGCGCGATCAACTCGCGAGCGCGTCGTCGCCCGAGGCACCGTTCTAAGAATAGGGGCCCGCTATATTTGATAAGCACCTTCACTAACTCGCGCGGATATGCCCGGCGCGACGCCGCATAAGCGAGCGCTGGCAACACTAGCTCCGGAAGGTCTTCGCAGAGCACGAACACGTCGAGCGAATCCACACGACAACGGCGAAGCCGGGCCAAAGCCACGGCAAGCACATCTGGCATATCAACTTCAAGCGCGCCCGTGCGCGCACTATGAAAACCTTGCATGCCCTCCCCCCTCGCGGCCCATTTGGTTCACAAGACAGACGATGCGCGACACGCCGTCGTCCTGTATGTCCGTGATCTCAAATATCTCGCCGCTGCAAAGCCTCTTGATCTGATAGCCTTGCAGCGTGACGAACGGCAACACGCCGTAGCCGAAGCTAAACGATGGTTTGCGCGTTGAGATTGGAACGCTCAACCCGTGCTCACGTGCTCGGTCAGCACCTAGTCTGATTAACGTGGCCGGTGACAAGAACACGGCCGCCACAGTGACGGCTTTGTCAGGAATCGGTGTTCCCTGAAAATTGGGCTTACCCGGCATTACGGGACACACAGTCACGCGCTCAGCAAAACATTCGTCGATGGCTGCGGAAACTTCATTCACCATGGATTCCCGCCAATGAGTGTCAAACAGCATAATGTCTTGCCCTCTTATGGTGCAGCCGTGAGCGCGTTCGACGCTTGCGGCTTAGTGCCGTTATCGCCGGGGCCTTGCATACTTGTGCCAAGATGCCCGTTTAGCGAAATGCTCGCGGCGCTCTCGGCCCGACGAATAATGCCCTCAAGATAGGGCGTCGGCCGCACATCCCCGCTTATGTTGACATGCAGTTCGGCTTCGCCGTTCACGGTACCTTCGACTTGGGTTTTGCCCGGATCGCCGAAACCACGCGAAGCGGGAGCGCCAGTGCCAAGAATTACTGAATCCTGCCAGCCCCTCGACGTTACACCTTCGGTCCCGCTGTTTCGGAGGTATCGGCTCGACACGTCATCAAGCACAGGCGGCTGATATGCATCGAACCGGCCGGGCAACGGCATGTCACCCCAAACCCTTTGACTATTCAGGGCCGCGCGCCTTCGGCGGTAATGCGAGGCCCCGCTATCAGTTCCCGCAGCTTCTGCCATTATCTCCGGCCAAAGAAATTCGTAACCGGCATAGGCGATGCCCGCCCATCCCGCCGCACGGGAGATGAGGCCGAGCGCGCCCAAGGCTGAAGCGGCCTTGCCTGATCCGGCGGCCTTACCCGCAGCCCCGCCCGGCGCGGCGGTGCCTCCGGCCGCTAGAAGGTCGAAGCCGCCGCTCTGCGGGCGGATATGACGAGCGATGCAAACGAATAAACGAGACCACCAGCCGCTGTAACGGATGTCAACCCGGCAAAGATGCCTGCGGCCTGCTGAACTTTCGGATCAAGGTTATTGAACGAAACGATAAGCGCTGAAGCCTTATCGGCTGCCGATGTCAGCCATCCTTCGTTGGCTTGAACGACGGTGTTCTGCAAGGCTTCAAACGATGCGGCTAAACGATCCGTCGCGGCGGCAAGGCCCTTGTTCATGTCGTCTGAGACATGCTGCGCAAAGCCATCCGCCTTCGACTGATCGGACTTAGCTTCGCAATACTTGTCGCGCTCTGCGAGCAACGCTGTTCCGCGAGCGCCTTGTTTATCGCCCAAGAAACCTTGCATCAGCATCGGACTGTTGACCGCCATAAACCGGTCAAGCAACTCCCCGCCTCGAATGCCCGTCTTCGTCCAATCGAAGTATTCATTAGACGAGCGGACCAAATTCTTGCGATCAGTCTCAGACAGCTTGTCGCCATCCGACCGTCGCGCTTTGACGACGGCCTCCGCGAACTTACCCCGATCCGACAACAGTTCGTCGCCGTGTTCCTCGATTTCCTTATCGAACACCGCGATTGCTTGCTTGCTGAGGCCCTTTCCGAACGAACGGGACAGTTTATCGCTCAGCCCTTGACCGCTAATCGTCCCATGGCCTGCATACTCATCAAGGTTGAGTCCGTATTGCGCAGTGATTTCCCGGCCCTTGCGCGTTGGGGCCATCATCCTTGCGTAGAACTGGCGCGCGAACACGCCACCTTCACTTCCCACAATTCCGCCCCTGCGCAATGCCATGCCCATTGCGAGGTTTTGCTCGGGCGTCACGTTGACCGCATTCGACGCCGCCGCGCTGTAACGCATAAAATCGAGCACGTCGCTAAACCGCATATTCGACTTTTTGGTCGCAACGGCTGCCACGTCGTTTAAGTGCATTGCTTTGCGCTGAGCGTCTGCCGGGCTATCAATTTTGACACCGTACTGGCTCAGCAAGGTTTCCATGAGTTCTGCATTTTGTTCGCTCGTGACCCCCATCGCGCGAGCGCCGATAGCCGTCGGGCCGGTGATCGCCACGTTCGTCGCGGCGTCATACTTCAACCGGCCGAACGTTTCGTGCGCCTTTTGGGTCGCTTCGACCGTTGAGCCATATACGGCGGCAAGGTCGCGTTGCTGTTTACGCAACGCTTGCATGTCCGCGTCGCTGTACCCGGTGCGGGCTTGGATTGCCCGATCTTCGCGAAGATACGGCAAGGCGTGCTTGATGGCCTCAACCCCACCATGCACCATGCGCAGGCCCGCATAACCGACGACGGTCGCGGCAATGGCCTTATGCGCAGAATGCATCTGATGCAGCACGCCAACATGACGTTGCGCAGCGGCCGTCGCGCTATCGATTGAGCGGGTATAGCGGCCGCCTAAGCCTTCGCCGCTGGCAATCTCATGACCGACGCGCTTCGCGCGCTCCATGGTCGCTATCAGTTCTTTGAACTTTGGACTCGCCAAGTCATTGACGCTAATATTTGCGGTCACGCTAGGTGACGACATATGCCTATCCCTTCTTATTCCGTTCGCGGTAAGCATCTAGCTCCGCAAGCATGTCGGCATATTTCATAAGTTCTCGCAGCCTCATTCGTTTGGCGCTGCGCCAGTCAAGCCCACGTTCGCTAACTAGCGCAGCAATCAAACGGCGAGTGGCTACGAAGGGTTTCGGTCGGGTACGGCTCCCACGATGATTCTGGCGATCTCGCTGCGCAGCTTCATAAAGTCCGAGACGGACAGGTCTTGCAGGATCAAGTCGTCAATGCCGGTCATCTCAGACGCAAACTGCATGACGGCCTTGTTGTTAAATACGTACTCGTAACCGTCGCCGTCCTTGATCGGCTGAATCTTGAACGGGTCATCGTATTTCACGAGCAGGCCAGCGCGCGGGGCCTTGAGTTTCAGTTCGTTTACTTCGCCGTCGTGGGTCTTCAGCGGCTCGGAAAGCTTAAAGGTCTCAGACATATTCGATCTCCCTTACCGTGCGTTCTTGGTCAACGTGGCGGCATCAAATCCGCTCTGTGCTAGCGCTTGCGCGAACGGTGTACCCATCCGATGATGTGCATCGAAGGCCAGTCGCAGGGCTTTCGCCTCTTGCGAGTGGTCCTGCCCGTTCTTGATAAGCATCGTTTGGCGAATTTCAGCGAGGCGCTTTAGCTTATCAGGGCTTTCCGTGCTGACGGCTGCGGGCGTGATCGCCGTTTTGACCTTCGCCGCGTAACCACGGCTCTTGTTGAAAGCGGCCGTACCGCCGCTGATTTGAGCAAGACGTTCGGTGCGCGGATCGATAGTCACTGTTTCAACCTCTCGGGTGTCGGCTTGTTCGGTTTCGACCGGCAGGCCCCGCAGAAATGCGCGAGCCGCGTCGACGGACATGTTTGTTTCATTTTGCGCCAGCACTAATTCGGCAGTCGCGTCCGGGCGGTCTTTCGCTTCCGGTGAAGTGATGATGGACGAACGCCACGCCCGATGCGGCGACAACGCTGCGGCCTGCGGGATACGCTCCCCAATGCTGAAACCAGCCCCACGAGCGGTGTCCGCCGCGACTACAACGCCCCGCGCTAACACGACGTTGCCCTTTTCGTGGGGATGTACACTCGCAGCCTTCTCGCCTTCCGGCCACGGCACAACGTCAAAGCCGCGCGATTCCGCCTCGGATCGGCGCATCTGGTAGCCGTCCGGCAAAATGACTGTATCTAAAAGGCGATTAGGGTGTTTCCACGCTGCCTGATGCGTCATAGTGAAACCTCAATATCTAAAGCGCCGATACGGCGCATGGGTTGGAACGTAAGGCCCGACGCGAACCGCGCGGCCTCGGTTAGCGTTTTGGCCGCAAAGCAATTCGAGACGGCGAATTTCCATTCGCAGTTCTTTGACGTTGCCTCGGTGCCAAGTGCACCATTGATCGCCGTGGCGAGTCTGCGAACGCGCCTGACCGGCCATAAGCTCATAGAGCGCGGCTCGGAGTTGCGGCAGCCAAGCGCATGGGTTGTCGATAGCGGGCGGTGTCCCGCCCGGTGTACAGTTCATGGTGTGAAACCTTTGAGGTTATTTCGGCGGACGATTGTCCGCCGTATCGTCGTCAGGGTCGGGAAGCCCGGCGCGACTCAACGACGACGGGTAGATGAATCCTGCCGCTTCACATTGGGCCTTCTCGCTTGCGCGCTGCGCAAGAGATTCCTCGAAGTCCATCCCCTTTTCAGCTAGTAGCTGTCCGAGCGTGGTCGTCCCATTTTCGAGGTCCAAGGCTTCCGCGAGACTTTGTTTGTATGAGTCCGCTACGGGCTTGCCGTCCCCGTGCCACATGCTTTGTGTATAAGCGCCCGGTGCTTCCCAAAAGGCGGGCATACCGGGCGAAAGCTCGATTTTTCCCGTCTCTATGGATTCCTCAAGGAAGGCCGCAAACACGTTTCGATAGAAGGGTTCGACGATAGCCGCACGACGGCGCTTGTTGATGCGCCACGGCAATTCAAGCGCAAGCCGGGAGGCTGAGAACGATGTCGCGCTATAGTCGCCGGTCACATCTTCGTAAGCTGAACCGGCAGCCTTCGCGGCTTCACGGCCGAGACTCTTATCGAAGGCGTCGTACACAGCATTAGGATGCTCCGAGCGATGCATCTTGATTTTGTCGCCGGGAAGCAGATGGGTGATAGTGCCGGGCTGCAATGAGACTTTGTTTCCAGTGTAGAAATCTCCGGATTCTTTCAGCCGTTGGTCCAGCGACGCAAACGCTCCCGGTTGTTGCAATCCATCGTTGACGGCGAAGGCGCTGACCGCCTGCGCCGTAGGTAGCTCAGACTCGATGGTCGTGGCCGTCATGGTCTGAACAAGCGCGGCGTCTAAAGAGAACTCGCGAAGCGTGCCCTTCGAATGTGCGGCCGAAAGCGCAGCCGTGAGCGGCGACAATCCGCGCACTTGCCCAGGCAGGACCAAATCGTACAGGTGAAGGGCTCGTACGCGTCCCCAAGTTGTCCTGGACCGCACAAAGATCGCCTGCGGCGCGGCGTTAATGCTGCCCAGCACGAAAGGGCGAATCCAGTATCCGACGACACGGCCTCGGGCGTCGAACTGCACGCCCTGTAGGATACTGCCGTCACGTTCGGTGCGATTGATGGTCGAATCGAGTTGTCGGGAGTCCAACAACTTCACTTTGGTCGCTGTCTGCGCACCGTTCCCGCGCTGCCAGTCAAGCAAGACCACTGACTCGCCGGTGACAATGAAGCTCTTATAGCTTGCTGTGGCTAATTGGCTCAGCGTATGACGGCCGGACGCGTCACACTCAACCGGGTTACTTGCCCATGCCTGCCATGCCCTCTCTATCCGGTTTGAAAGGTCGCGCGCCGCTTCCGGGCTGATTCCCAAAGCGACATGATCGGGGCGCGACGACAGAGTTAGCCCGTTCCCCACGCCATAGACCGCCAAGTTTTCAACGAGCGTTGCGACGACACTATTCGACGTGAGCAAATCGGCCGTCACTGCGGCCGCTAATGACCGTTCGCGGGACACTTCGGCCCCCGGCGTGCCGACATAAGGCCCATAGCCCGCACGAAATACGGGAGCCGAATATCGTGCCCAGGTTAGGCTCGGCTTGCCGTCCGTACCGTCCATAAACCCCATTCGGGCTGACGACACGCCGCCGCTAATCGGCGGCAGAATTTCCGGCACGGCGGGGGACGACAATAGCGCGTTCTGTACTTTCGAGACTACTGCATCCGGTGCGGGCGCGCTCGATCCGCGCCATCTAAACCTATCTAGGAATCCCATTGGTTAGTACCCGATGCCCGTCTTCGGCTGGCCGTTCCGAGCGGCGTTAAACGCCTTCATGCTTTCAGCCAGTTCTTTGCGCCGTGCCTCTTTCGGATCAGCCGGGCTGAAATCCGCCGTCGCAGCACTGAGCCCAATCGGCCCCTGAGCGTCCATCGCTTGTAAGTATGGATTCGCAGCTGGGGCTTTGCCGAGAATGGCGCGAGCCGAGTCAGCGTCTAGTGAAGACCTCAAAGCCAATTCCGCCGCCAAGCTGGGGTTCAAGCGACCCTCTGAAGACTCGATTATGGCGGAAACCCTGAGTCGCTCGCTCAGAAGAACAGACGCGTTCGATCTGCCGCTCGTCGCGGCGGGTGTTTTAGTCATGTAGAAAGCCTCGTTATGTGTTGTGCGCCGCATTCAGTTTTGCGGCCAACTCTCGGATAGATGGTCCCGGCGTGGCCGGTGCCGTGGTCGCCTGTACGTTAACGACACCCGCAATGGCGGTGGCGTACACTAAGCAGTCGAACGGTTCATTTTTGCGGACGACACGATGATGGTAGTAGATCGGAGTGCCTTTTATCGTTTTGACTCTCAGTTCTTCCGATGCGAGGCCCTCGAAATACTCGGGCGGCAAATGATCCGGCAACCGTATGTACCCCGGCCCCATCTCTTCCATCGTTAGGCGCTTCTGCAAAGCGTGCTTCACCATATCGACGCCAACAATAAAATGACGTGTGTGACCTCGGCTTGTTCTGCTGGGGGTTAGTGACGGCCTACCAAAATCCGCCCTGCCAATGACCGGAACAATTCGTCGCGACTTACGGCGTTGCGCGTGAACGAACTTCAAAGCCTGATCTGCGCTAAAGTTTTTATCGATAGCGATCACTTCCAAGCTTAACGAGCGACCGTCCGCCAGCGGAAACACCGTGCCTAACGCATGGTCCAATTCGGACCATACGGCGTCGCCGGTCGTATCTCCCGGCAGCTTCAAGTGGTTTAAGACCGAGAACGTTTCGTCACTATGTTTTGCGAGGAAGGTACACTCTAGCCGATCAGACTGCACATCGATGCCACATGTGACATACTGGATATTTGAATTGTAAGGCGGCACAATCCGCTCGGCACGTTGCTCAAGCTCGGATGCTGACAACTCGACTTCGGTCCCGGCGTCATAAACGCGGGCGAGCGTCGTGTTATAGAATGACTGCTTTTTTTCCGGTGTCTTCGCAGCGTCGAATTGTTGTGCAACGGCTGCCATCGTCGAGAACAAGGACGATAGCTCGTCAAGATGATATGACCTAATGCCGCGTTCGCCTGTCGCGGTCGCGACCCACTTGCCGTCCGCGATCATGGCCCGGCGCTTCGGTTCGTCAATGACGACGCCACATTCTTCGCACGCCAGATGTGCCGTATCGGGTTTACCCTCTGTCCACTTCAGACATTCAAACGCCAGTGGGCCCGAATGATCGCAGTCCGGACACTTCACATGAAAGCGCCGCTGATCTCCCCGCGCGTACCATGCGCCAATGCGCGACCCCATCCGTGTGGTCGGAGTCGAGACAATTATGATCTTGCGGCCGAGACCTTCGTAGGTTTTGGTCCTCTTTATCGCAAGCTCTACCGGGTCACCTTCGACACCGGCGGATGACGCATATCTGTCGACCTCGTCTAGGAACAGGTATTTAATCGCCCGCGCGGCCAGTTCGTCGGGCTTGAAGCTGGAAGCGAAGGCGAGCGAACCGCCAGGAAATGTTTTCAGCGAAACAGAATTCACGCCCCCGCTTGATCCTCTTCGCGTTGCGTCGCCTTTTCCGATAAGCGCTCTCAGCGCAGGCGAACTCGCAATCAGCGGGTCCAGCCGTTCTCGCACGAACTTTTCGGCGTTAGGTCCGGTCGGAGAGACGTGCAGCATCGGGCCGGGTGCGGCTGCGATGCAGTGCCCCATAATTGCATTTATGACGGTACTCTTGCCGGTTTGTGATGCCAGCATAAGGACGATGATTTCTGCTTCATCGTCCGCGATGGCTTCAATGGGTTCGCGCTGATAGGCGTAAAGCCTTAGCGGCCCCGGTCTCGCGTTCGCCGAGGCCGGAAGGATTATCTCGCTTTCGGCAAAAACGGTCGGCGCGACAATCGGCGGCGGCGCAAGTGCGCGTAGCCAGCCGCGCGCCAGCGTGGCGTCAATCATTGGCGGTGTGTCTGTTCCTAGTTGAGCGACTCGGATTCGAGCGCTGCAAAAAATCGCTCTTCGTCGGCAAGATTTCCGAGCACGTCGCGGACCTCAGTCTCAACGATGCGTGCTATCTCCCGCGTGTCGTTCTTGTCCGCGACTTTTGGGGCGATGCGAGGCCCTAGCGAAAGGAGCGCGGTGCGAACTTCCGCTATGATGCGAGCGCCCGTCTCTGTAACGTTGGCACGGTCGATCAACGAGCCTTCAAGTTTTGCGTTGAGCAGTTCAAGCTTGCGGGCGCGGTGAAGCTCGGCCTGCGCTTTGGCCTTCGCCAAGGTGTTCGTTAGTTCGCTGTTCCCCCCCCTCGCCTCGCCCCATTGTGGCATGACCGAGCACGCGGTCATTATCGGCAATCGCTCGCACCGATTCGCACGCGTGATTGAAATTCGCCAAGCAATCCTGTTCGGTTAGCGTTGAAGTCTCAAGCGCCCGCTGGACCGTTTTTGGATCGAGGCCGGTTTCGTCGGCTATGCGGCGAATGACGCCGCGTGGTCGTCCCATGTTTCATTCTCGGCTATCTAAAAACGCGACATCGTTTGCGGAAATACTTCGGCAGCGGCCCGCTAGGGCCTTGACCCTGCGCTGCCAAGGACCCGCGCTCACCGCACGGGCGCGTTCGCCTCGGGGCCTGTGGCGCGGGCTGCATTGCTCGCGCCCCAATGCGGTGCATCCGCGCATTGGGGCGCTGTATCCATCCACCTCGCGAGCAAAGCCCGGCTGCGGACGGTGAATAGACGCGCGCCGCGCGCCCGTGGGACGCGACTGGTCGGAACGTACCTAGGGCACGCGGCGCGCTGATCCGTCCGCGCAGCGTGACGAGCGCGCGCATGACGGTGTTGGTGATCGGTGGACCTAATCGCCAGAGTCGGCGGGTGTTGCAGCGCTGAGCGTTTCCCTAATTAGCTGCCGTTGGACTTCTCTACCAAGTCGGGCTTGTACCTCAGCGCTTGCGGCCTTTGACCAAACCTCGTTAGCGTTGCCTTCACCTAGAGCGTATGACGCGGTTTCCGCAAAGATGCCTTTGACCGGCAGCCGTTCCTTGCCCTTCCGCTGCACGATAAACTTCGCGCCGCCCTTCGACATGACGAACGCATGTCGCGCGTGCAAGTGCGTCGACGGGCCTCCGGTGATCCGGTACGTTGATCCGCTTGCACCGCCAATGCGCGAGACCTTTGCGCCAGTCGCGGCAAGATTGATCCCGGACTTGTTGGCGGTGAAACTGGCGGACAAATTCGTTTGCGTGGTTCGCTTGACCCGGCTGACGACGGCTGTAAGCCGCGCCTTCGGAACGCCGATGTCCTTAGCCATCGTATCAAGTGCGATCTTGCGCGCGGCGGTCGCGCTCTGGTCGACGGCGCGACGAATGGCATTCCGTAATCCCCGCTGTGAAAGCTCGGACGCCCATCGTTCCAATGCCGCAGTGTCTATATCAACTCGCAGCGCGCCGGACACGACTAGCCTCCCGTGCGATCATATCTGATAGCGACCTGAAGACGGCGCTCGCGGCCAGTTCAACGGCTTCCGGATCATCGGTGATTAGAGCGATGCGATCTAGTTCGGCGGACGCGTCGTCGAGCGCACCGCTCACGGCCAGTATCGAGTTTCGAAGCCTCAAGTTTGTAGCCATCTTTGCAAATCCATGTCGGCGCGAATGTCGCGGTCCCGTTGTGCTTGCGTTACGCGCGTGGCGATCTCGACGGCCTTCATCGTCAAGCTAGTCGGCTTCAACCCGTCGACGTGAATCTTCAACCATGCTGGCGTCGTGTCGTTCTCAATCTGCATCGCTATCGTCTCCGGTTTGATCGCATCCGAAATTGCGGCGACCCTCGCCCGTGCGCAGATAGAGAACGTCACGCATTTTCCATGGGTCCGAAGTTGTCTCGCCGGAGCACGCGGAAGTACCGATGCCAATACATCCGGCCAATAGCGAGGTCAGCGTTTCGAACGCGGCGGCCTGCCGCTCGTTGGCATCAGCGGCGCGCTCTGCGGCGGCCGTCTGCCGCTCTGCCAGTTTTTCGATCCGCGCCAGTTTGGCGGTGACGCCAATCATCGCAAGGTCAGCGGCCAATATGGTGTCGGCGGGAACTGCATCATCATCGTCAAGATCGGCCGGTCGCAAGCCTGCGGCCAAGGCGTCGGCAACAAGATTCATCGGGCGTATTCCTGTGTCGTGACCGTCGTGAGCGGGGTCGCACGGTCGTTCTTAATGGCCGGGGCCTTAGCACCGTGGCGCATCTGCGGGGCTACCCGTGGCGGCGCGCCCTTCCCGCCAAGCCACGTGTTCCCATGTGCGCGGTTGTTCCCTACGGAGGCGTACGAGATAGAGATAGCTCTTCGGCCCCGATTGCTCTTGCCCATGGCGGCGTTTCCTAAAATTGACGGGCGAACGCGCCGGGCGTGATCGGACTACACGTCCCGGCGCGACATGAGGGCACGCGCTGTCCCGTCGACCGCGACCCCTCACCTATGGGCAGCCCCCAATTCCTTAATTGGCAAAATCTTAGAGTCCGGCCCCGACCGGGCGGCACTGGCGCGGGTACCTATCCCGACTGCCCGGTTTTCTCCCCCGCCTCTCCTGCTTTGACGACCGTGCGGACTGTCCAAACGGTCGCCCTCGTGCATCTCTCCCCCTATAGGGGGAGAGAATGGTGCACGGTCAGTGGGAAAATCAGTGCACGGTTGATGCACGGTGAGGCCATCCGACCGAAAGCTCGCTGTTTATGCCGAGATGCATCGACGTTAGTGTGTGGCGGGCTGCCACCCGCGAGGAAGTAGTCAAGTTTTTCACCCGGGATCGACGCTCGCCTAGCCGTAGCAAACGACCGGCGCCGCCGAGCAAAAACGGTTTGATAATCCGAACCCACCTTAGGCCTGTGGACACTTACGCTTATCTCCGCGCGCGCTTCGGAAAACCTAACGGCTTTCAGAATTTCCTCCGCAATGATGATAGCGACAACTGGATACACTGGGACTTCAATCTCAAGGCTGATGACGAAGACATTCACATCGCTGGCACGTCGCGCAACGTGCATATTCTCGTCTCGGAAGACCTGTCCGATCCAGACTGGAAGCAGTTAATCCTTACCCTCAAGGATGAATTCGGAAGACTCGGTAATGAAAAATCCGCCATAACGAAGACGTTCGAAAAATATCTGTCTTTCCAAAACAAGTTTGTCAGAATTTCCGGACTTTGTGCGGAGAGGCATGCAATAATTGTCGACGCGGACCCCCCGAACCTTACGCTACCACGCTCCACAAGCTCTAAACGCACGATACGTAAATACCATAAGGTATTAGATGTGTTGGGCAAGCGTGCGACCGCGCTATACGGCAACTGTCTCACTCTACGGCTGCTAACACCGATAATGGCTGAAGCCTACTTCAACATGCTGATTCTAGCGTTCTGCAAGAAGTCCATATTGGATGATAAGGCAGCTTATAGAGCATTCGTTAGGGCGAAAATTCCCCGCCGTATAGAATTGATTGCTGAAAACTGCGATGGATTCGTTGCAGTCATCCGCAAAGATACAAAGGCCTACGCGGATTTCATGCGCGTGATGAACCGCAGAAACTTCGCGATTCATGGGAACATGGATCCGGAAATGGAGCAGATTGAAACTGTCTATTTTGAGGGGCGACGACCGCTATTTGCGACAGGTGGCGACAATATCCTAAAGTTGTTCGAGCACCTTGAAGCGATAAATAAGCCAACGTCCGTGGTACGTGATTATGAAGCCGTGCACGCCTTCCTGCACGAAATCACGACTTACCTCTCTCCTAGGCATCAGAGGTTTTTTGAACAAGTTATCTCTGATCCCTATCCCGGCTACGAAGTACACAAAAAGCGCATAACCCGGATTCTGCCTAATCACAGTATGACCGGTTATCTCGAAGGCATGCGCTATGACGATGAACTATCGGTTGACTGGGTATGACAATCACCATGTTTGCACTTTCATCCGGTCAGGCGATACTCTGTCCGTCTGTTAGCCCCCACGCAAACCGCCTGATGGCTCTTTACGAGCTTGTCGAGCAACCGCGTCACATACGTCGGCTCTTTAAGCTCGGGCAGCCCTGCGGACTTACGATCCCGGTTCAGCCTCGCGAATACGTTACCCCTGGTCACCCCGACCTCCGTGATCGCGTCGCCCGTTACTTCGGCTTGCTCCACGACGCAAGACTCCAAGGCTCGCAGCGTGGCCGCAAGTTTGTCCGCAGGTGTGTCGGACGGTAATGGGACCGCTTCGTCATCATCTTCGGTCACGGCCCCTAGCGACGTGCCAATTTCCGGCTCGATAACAACCGGAGCACCTACTGGCCTGCCCTTGTCGTCAGTCCATAAGTTCAGAATTTTGATAGCGAACGGGAGGCGCTGACCACGTTGTCCGTCTCGCATCTTCACGGTCGATAAGACGCCGTCGCTCACAAACAACGTCGTTTCCGCTTTTGCGAGCAACGCGTTTGAGCCCCGCATTCCACGGCTCTCGTCCTTTCCCGTATGATGAACCGGCATAACGGTTGCGTTCGTTTCCGCAAGGATGGTTCGTAAATTGCGCAGAAACACCCCAACGTCCGCGCTCGAATTTTCGTCCATTCCAGGCGTCACAGCGTTGACGGTATCAATTGCGACAGCACGACACGGTAGCCCGGTCATCGACTCTAACAGAGCTACGGCGTCGACAATGGCTTTCGCAGCCTTCCTGTCTTTGAACAGGTCAACGTCGACGCGAATGAACGCTAACGGCAAGCTCTCGCTGTTCGCAATGCCGTGGTGTTCGCGCCAAGCCTTTGCGCGGCGCGCCGTGCCGTTCGGCCCCTCAACACTGATATACAAGACGCTGCCCCGCTTAACGTCCCGGCCCCGCCACGGCTTTCCGGTCGCAACGTGGTAAAGCATGTCGAGCACGGCAAGAGACTTCCCCGAATTTGGGGCACCATAGATCACGCAAAGAGTCTCGGCCTCGATGATTTCTCCGATAAGCCAATCCGGCAGAGTCGCATTCGCGGCAACATCAGACTCGAACTCAAATGGCAGCTTCTTACCGTTCTCGTTCTCGACGACAGCGCCGAACGCTTCGCCATCGCTAGGCTTCGAGACGTTCGCCGGGTTGCGCTTCGCCCGCGTGTATTCCCGCGCCAGTTCGCGATTGCTCGGCTCGCCGGTCCAGTCACTATGTTCCTCGCAAAACACCGCATAATCGGCTGCGCTCAGATTCGGATATGCTCCGATCAGGAACGTCGCGGCCTTTAGGCGGTTTGCCGACCGATCTTCGCCGGGATGGTCGCAAAAGAACTTGAAGTCCGGTCGATTCTCAAAGATGAAATCGAGCGGATATGTTCCCCCTGTCGCGTCGAAGAGCGACGCATAGTCGTCGCGCTTCCCGCTTTCGATGTCATCAAGTGCGGCACGGTAATCGCTATCGGTTTCGCCTAGCGATGTTTCGTTGTGGTCGCCCGACGACGCGCCGATCAACTCGGTGATGAAAGTGGGAAGTGGGGGTAACTGCTTTGATGTGACCGCGCGGCAGAATGCGGCCAGATCGGCGCGGGTGCCGTAGGCTTTGCCGTCTTCGCGGATCGAGCCTGGGGCCACGAACTGACCGCCCGTGCCTCGGACATCGGTGCCGTAGTTCTTTTTGAGCAGGCCCGCTTTGTTGGTGAACGCGCCGTCTGCATCTGAAAAGATATAGTGCTTGCCGCCTGATTTGGTCGGCAGCACAGGTACGCCAGCCGGTACGCCGCCGTTCTCTTTGAACAGCGCGTCCATAAGCTCGGGGCCGTTGTCCTTTTGGTCGGCGTCGAGCACCACGAGGTGACTTGGGCCGCAGGCGACAGACGGTACAGCGTCCCGATGTGCGCGCCACATGCGCTTGACGACCTCGGGGTCTTTGGTCGCGCCGACGTGAATCGGGTCTTTGCCCTCGTTCTTCTCGCAAAATTCCTCTATCGCGGCTTCGCGGTCTTCGGGCGTGATATCAGTGTCGAGCTTATTGAATCGGGGGACTAGCGGAACTTTGCCGCTTGAGGGGAATACAGCTACGCCGATCTTGGCTAAAGCTAATGGCGTTGACCTTGTTCGTGTTGCGGCGTTCGCCGGTAGTATCGACGCTCATGCCGCGATGCCTTGCGTTTTGTTCTGTTCAATATACTGGCGAACCATTCGCTCATACTCGCGGGAGCTATATTTGTCGCGTGCAGCTTGCCGCTGATCGGCATTACCGCCAATCGCAGCGTCAATGTTCTCGCTGACCCAATCCGCAATAAGCGCCGTTCGATCCTCGGGGGACATGCGGGCGAGAAGTCTGCGAGACTGATCGTCGCTGCGACCTACGTCGTCCAAGACACAATTGTACGCGTGCGGTAACATCTTGATTCGGCTCGCCCGGTCGGCCTTGTCGACTGCGTCAATCTCGCCTTCGACGGACTGACGTTCCAGCAAACGCACAAAGGCAACTTGTTCCTCCGGTGACAGAGAAGCGATTGCGCTGCGGCGCGCGTCGCTGTCGAATTGGGTATTGCGCGTTGCGCTCCGGAGGTTTGGCTTGATGCACTTGGGTGTCGCGTCGGTAGGCTCAGCGTCGACAAGGTCGTCCGATTTCTCGGCTGCCATTCGCGCCGCAAGCGCTAGGATATGTTGCCCCCGCTTTACGCGAGCATTTGCCGTTGCAACCGATACGCCAAGGCGAGACGCGATATAGTCTCGACGCTGCTTGAACGTGTAGTGCAGGCCCGCAAGAGCGTCGTCCAAAGCGGCGACAATGGCGGCGCGGATATCTTCGGCCCTGGTATGCTCAAGCTGGCTGATGCAGCGCTCGACACGGGCACGTCGTTCATCGTCGGAGCGGCAGTCCCGCAATAAGCCGCGCTGGAAAAACTCGCGGCGCTTAATTTGCTCGCGCAAGCGAAAGGTCTTTGCGTCAATGTCGTCATCCAAGTCACGATTGCCCTGGGCAAGCAACTCGCCGCCGCGGCTCTGGCGAGCGTCTGAGATCAGCGTTAGGGATGCGGGGCTGAACGGTAGTTCGTTGGGATTGCAATCGGGATCGTGCTGCCCGGCTTGATGCGGGGCGTCGAAAGAAGTCATAGGGCTAAGTCCGATAGGTGCTTCGGCTTGCCGCGCGCAAAGACGGCGCGGGACCGCAGATGATGTGGGAATTTTAAGCGACGCGGCTTAGGCCGTCGCGCGACTAGCAAGCCGCTCTTGCGTCTCGCGTTCGGCCTGCGCAAGCCGCTTAGCATCGCGTGCTTCAAGCATCGCGCGGGAGAACAGAATCTTGCCGCCGATTTTTATCGGCGCGGGAAGCTCGCCGTTCGATATGCTCGTGTAAACCCAACTCCTAGACCGGGGCCGCGTCGGACTGCCGTAGCGTTTGCAAATGTTGGCGACTTCGAGATACTGCGGCAAGTCATTATGATCGGTCACTGTAGAATCTCCCACCATGCGGGCGCACGCCGTCATTCGGCCGCCACGCCGTCAAAGAACGTTCGAGGGTTTAATGGTTGTCTGAACCAGCCGACGCGGGGTTTCGCACGTCGGAGACGAACCGGCCTCTTTTCCTGCCCGCCGTAAAGGTGCGCAGGGTTTCGTTCCGGTCGAATGACAGGACCAAAGCGGTGACCGCTTGGCCTATTTGGCAGCGTATGGCCTCAAATCGAATTTCGTCAATTTAAAAGACCTGCGGCCCGCTTCCGTAGTGAAAACGATCTTCCGGCCGTTTTGCGCCACTTCCGACAAAAAAATAATTTTCAGGGCTTGGACAGGTTTCCGATTGCTTGCGCCAGCGCTTCAAGCGCCCCGCGACGCTCGGGCACCGGGTCGTGATTTTGATACGTTCGGACCAGCATTGGCGGCAGATGGTTCAGAACGCTTTCCACGGCATAGGGCGCAACGCCCGCCCCTCGCATGATTGTCGCCGCTGTCCGTCGAAGGTCGTGCGCCACGAAATGCGGAATGCCGAGCCTCACAGCAATGTCGGCGCAAGCGTGCGGCAAGCTATGCCGATTCATCGGCCGGTCGCCGAAGGTTCGTGACCGAAATACCGCGACGGCATTCTCCCGGCCTTCAAGCTCGGCCTTGATGACTGCGAGCGCGGCCGGGGTTAGCGGGACAACGTGCGCTCGCTTGTTCTTCGAACGCGCGGCCGGAATGGTCCAAGTCCCCTCGCCTTCCGTCAAGTCGAGTTCGTCAACCGTCATTCCGACCACCTCGCCAGGGCGTTGGCCGGTCAGAAGGATGAAGCGCAACGCCGCGCGGGTCGTGCTGCCGATGGCACTTTTCGGGTTTGTTAGTTCGCGTAGGAAGGCTTTCAATTCGGTGGTCGACAGGGTGCGCTCACGCTTATTTTCATCGGCTCGCTTCGCCAGCCCGGCCATCGGGTTTCCTTTCAGCCTGCCCTCGCTTACGGCCCATCGGAACATTTTGTGCAGGCTCGATTGGTGGCGGTTCGCGGAAACGGGAGCATGTTCCGCGATCTTCGACAGCGCGGTAGCGATCTCGTCTCGGCCGAGCGTCGAGACGGCGCGACGCCCCCACGCCGGAAGCCGCTTCGCGCCCGTCTTGTCCGGCCAGCCTTCTGCGAAGTGCGCAAGCTGGCGTTCGTCCGCTTCCCAGGATCGCTTTTTTGCTTTGCCGTGCAGCCGGACAAAATCGTCCGCCAATTCTCGGAATGTGGTTTGCGAGATTGCCTGCGCTCGACGCTTCGCCTGATCTTCAGCTCTCACGTCCCGGTCGGACGCGGCGGCCACGCGGTGCTTATCCGCCAGCTTCCGGGCAGCGGCCAGCGTCAGGTCTGGAAAGTGGCCCAGGGTGAGCTTGATCGGCTTCCCGCCTTTCGGACGATGCACGAAACAGAAGCTCTTCGCGCCTTCGCTGATCCGGACCTGTAGTCCCCGGCAGGCCGAGTCCATGCGTTCTATCCGCTGGCCGCTTCCAGCGGTGGCCGTTTGTAACCAGTCCGACGTGATTTTCTCCGCCATTGGATACCCCCGGTCATGTGCTCTAAATTCCCAATAGAGCACATGATGTCAGCGGCTGTAAACGCGCCTCGGGAAACACAGGGGAAACAAATTCCTCAAACGCTCTTATACAAATACGTACATATTAGCGCGTAAGTCATTGTAATTTCAGACAACGGCATACTGCCTAAAACACCCTAAAACGGCGATTTTTCGACTTTTAATCATGGGGTCGAGGGTTCGAGTCCCTCCGCGCTCACCACAAAATCAACTCGTTAGCCATCCGGCTAGACCACCTCTCGCAGTAGGTGAAAAACGTTCGTCCTGGTGGGATATCCGAAGTTTTCGAAACCGTTATTCGCTAGGGGACCGCTGGGTGGTTTTTGAGCGCTTCGTCCCTCGGCTCGCCAATCGCCCTCATCCGCTACAGCACCAGCAATTGGGGCTATAGACGTCCCAGGGGGACCTCGCATACGATCTCGCGCCAAAGTCGCCTAATCGTCCCTACTTGAGGTACGAGCCTCGGGACCATCTAATGGGTATAGCGATCGTAATATCGTTGAAGACTGTTCCGGGGCGGCTGCGAGCCTTTGGTCAAGATCACGCCCAGCGCGAAACCGATAATTCCTGCCGTTAAGAGAGCGCTCCCCGGGCTTCTGGCGACGAGATCGGAGCCGTGATCGTAAGCGGCTGAGCCCGATTTCGTTAAGTTAGCAGCCAAGTCTCGCGTGGCGCGCTTGACCTGATCGGATGCATTTCGGAGTGCGCCTTCATTTTCCGCGCCGCCGCTAATATTCGCCATCAATCGCTCCCTTTGATCGCTCCATTTGAAGCATCAACCGAGCGCGAGCGCGATAGTTCCGAGGCTTCGCGCTTGGCGAGATGTTCGACGCGCCAGCGCCGCCGTTACGATTGAAGGACGGCGATAATCCGCGCCAGTCTTGTCGCAATTCAGGGCTCCGCGTCGTATAAATCGTCGCCAAACTCGGACTTCGTTTTGACGGGGCGAGAAGGTTTCCGGTTGCGGAACCCCTTCCCTCTCGTACAGTCTATTAGATCGATCAAGCAGCGTGAGACTTTACCAGCATGACAGAATTCCTAAGTCAAATTATGATCCCGATCGCGCTGGCTTCCGTCGCGGCCGTACTGGTGCTAGGCCTCGTAAACATGATGCGCGGCGGCAATCCGTGGCGCTCGCAATACCTGATGCAAACCCGAGTTGTACTGCAATTCATCGCGATCGTCTTAGTCATGCTGACGATCTGGTCGATGATGGGACAGCAGTAGATCTACACGGTCTCAGGGAACCATCTGCCTCTTAGCGCATTGCCAGATCCGGGCGGTCTCCCTTGGCCGGGTACCGTCCGACTTCACTCGACCTGGCCCGCCTCCCTCACGCGTGGATGGCGGGCCTTTTGTCGTCACTCTTGGACCTGGGATTTTTGAACCTGGGACAAAAACTGCTCAACCGACCGTTGGGGCGGCTTGGTTTAGGCTGGAGATAAACGCCTGAATCGCCTTCTCAACCTCCTGGGAGACCTCGGCATTGTACGGTCCCTTGATCTGAATAAGCTTGTAAGGCGAGCGTTTTCTGGCAGGCAATTGAAGAAATTCGCCCGACGCAAGCAGGAAGCCTGATTTACTGACCTCGAACGTCGCAAGCCGCTGGCCGTCTCCGCGCACCGAGAAAATTCGGCTGAAGCCGCGTATGACATTTCCCGCGTAGCTCGCAACGCAATGATGCATTTCCGCGCCCTCAGCGTGAAGCGCCGCGCCTGACTGGAGCGCTACAATTTCGTACCCATCAATGATCCTCCTGCGCGGCAGGTCTCCATAGTCGATAACCTCGTTCCACCCGATCTTGTGGGTCAGAAGGTACGCCTTCTCGCTGCTGGCTTGCGCGAGCTCATCGTGCCATTCGAGCGCCGCTCGGTAAGCGCGTTCATAACTCCAGCGCCGATTGAACTGGCCGATATGAAATGCCGCATAATCCGCAACAGCGGACGCCTGATCCAGGGGACCACCCGCCGTGTTCGCCGTATGATCACCCATCGCGCACACTGCCCAGTCAAAGAGGGCCTTCGCGCTCTGCTCACGACGACACATTGCCTCCGACCATTCCCCGAGCGCGCGCAACCAGTTGTGCTGCTTGCGGATCGCGGATGGAATTGCCTGCGCCAATGGTGAGGGCGGGATATCGCACAAACTCTGAATGGTCTGATATTCGGTGGGACCAGCACGAAACGCTTGCCCTTTGAGCGCGCGTAAGGGCCGGATAAGTCCATAATACCTCAAGAGATCGCGCAATTTTGGGCGATCATGAACAATCGCTTGCCAGTCCTGCTGGATAAATTCTCGTTCGCTTGGGCGAAAACACTCCATGCCCTGCGCCGCCGCGACGACAAGGACCGGAGCTTGCCGCAGATAATCGATCGCGAAAGGTTCGGCCACGACCATGGTCACAGCCGCGATCGCCAATGGCCTGACCGCGAACATGTTCTCAGCTTCGCGTGCACAGGCCTGAACCCAAGGTTCATCCCGCAGCAGACCGTTAGCTGCGAATTCGGGAGCCAGCCACTGCAGCAGGCTCTTCTGTGCGTCATCCTTCATGCGAGGCCTTGAGCATTCCCGACCAGAAACGTCCCGACTTTAGGCTTCGGTCGGATTGAATATATTCTCTCCTTTGAACTCCTTTGAAGCAACACGGTGGGTAACCTCTAGTTGCCAATCGTCGAAGGCATAGGGCCCGCATGTCGCTATCCTCAACGAACAGCATCTGAAATTCTGGCTTGCCGGCAGCCGTATTTGAAGATCTCTGTTCTTCCTCGCCGAAACTGAGTATGAGCGTTTCAAGATCAATAAACTTGCCCGATTCGTTACGGTTTTGCTGGACAGCAACAGTGGCGGGTCAGGAATTTTCTTTAAGTGCGCAATTGATGTGCGGAGGTAATATATTGAATTGATTAGTGATTGGCCAATATCGACCGAGACACTATTTCGTGCACGCTAACGTGACGATGGACTCAAGCCATCGGCCGCGATTCGCCTTGCCGCTATTTTGGACACAATCTGCCGGAATAACGCGGCGATCACGAAAATCGAGGAATTAGTTCATGCGTCATGTTCGCATTCATGCTGTTCTTTTTTCATGTGGCCTGATTGCGGGCTTGGCTTCTCCGGCGCTTGCCGGAAAAACTTATGACGGGCTTTGGAACGTCAGGATCGTCACCAAGACGGGCACCTGCGACCCGGTGGCGCAATATCCTCTGACCGTTACCGACGGTAAGGTTTCGGCGGCAGGCGCTGACATCACCGGCAGCGTCGGAAACCAAGGCTACGTGAAGGTATCGATCCGTGGCGCTTACGCCAACGGACAGCTCAACGGTAACGTCGGATCGGGTAAGTGGAACGGAGCGTCCGGAGGAGTTCCTTGTAGCGGGCGCTGGGAAGCTTCGCGTCAGTAATATTGGGATGATGCAAATGGGATTTGGGGGGACCATGTCACGAGGATTATCCGCCGCGTGCGCGCTCGGCGCTGTGGTGATGCTGTCGATATCCGCTAGTTCCGCGGGAGCGGGGCCGTTTGACGGCCTGGCGGGCGTCTGGACCGGACGTGGCACTATACAGCTGGAGGATGGCTCGACCGAAAAGATCCGCTGCAAGGCCACCTATGCCGTGAGTGGCGATTCCCAGGGCCTCAATCAGACGCTGCTATGCGCCAGCGACAGTTACAAATTCGAACTCAGAAGCAATGTGCTCGCTCGAAACGGCGTTCTGTCGGGAGAGTGGCGCGAGACCAGCCGCAATGTTAGCGGAACCCTCGAAGGACGGGCCGGTAACGGCCAGTTTAACGTCGACGTCAGCGCTCCCGCATTTACGGCAAAGCTCAAGATGAAGACGAACGGCAACCGGCAGGACGTGGTCATCAGTTCGGACGGCCAGTTCAAGGGGGCCAGTATCTCGCTGTCCCGTTCCTGATTTCAAGCGCAGTCTTCGGCATAGCGCCTCCGAGCGAAGTGCAATTCGGTTGCGTGAAGAAAGCGCGTCGGAAAAAAGATCGAGTCTTTCACCGTTCCGTGAAGCGGTGAAAGACTCTGGTCAGATTCCCTCAAACAACGCCGTCGAGAGATACCGCTCCGAGAACGAGGGGACGACGGCAAGAATGGTTTTGCCCTCGCTGCCGGGCCTCCGGCCGATGGCAAGCGCCGCTGCAACAGCTGCACCGGACGAAATCCCCCCTGGAATGCCTTCGCTACGCGCCAAGGCACGGGCGGTTTCCAATGCCGTGGCGCTATCGACTTTCACGACCTCATCGATGACGGAACGATCCAGGATTTGGGGGACAAAACCCGCGCCGATCCCCTGGATCTTGTGCGGCGAATGCCGTCCGCCCGACAGTACGGCGCTCTCCTCGGGTTCGACTGCAACGATGCGCAAGGACGGCTTGCGGGGCTTCAGGGCCTGACCAATCCCCGTTATGGTCCCGCCAGTACCGACCCCAGCCACGACCCAATCAATGTTCCCACCGGTATCGTTCCATATCTCTTCGGCCGTGGTGAGCCGGTGAATCTCCGGATTGGCGAGGTTCTTGAACTGTTGCGGCATGACGGCGTGCGGGGTCGTGCGCACCAGTTCCTCGGCCATGGCGATTGACCCTTTCATACCCTCTGCCGCCGGCGTCAGAACGATTTCCGCTCCCAGAAAGGCCAGCATCTTGCAGCGCTCCGTCGAGACCGACTCTGGCATCACCAGCTTCAGGCGGTAGCCACGCGAGGCCGCAACGAACGCCAGCGCTATGCCAGTGTTTCCCGAGGTCGGCTCGATCAGAACCGTGTCGGCTTCGATCTTGCCAGCTTTCTCCATTGCCACGATCATTGCCGCGCCGATACGATCCTTCACGCTCGTGGCTGGGTTGAAGTATTCCAGTTTGGCCAGAATGATTGCATTCACACCATGCTGCTGTGGCAGCCTGCGAAGCCGGACGATCGGGGTGTCTCCAACCGTATCGACAATGCTGTCGAACACACGGCCACGGCCGGCATGGTGCGGTGCATCAACCTTTGATTTTGTATCCATGTCAGCGTCCTCGAATAGTTGAACAATGCTCATCACGATCAGCCAGCGTATCGGGGGCTAAAGTCTGGCAGCAATACGTTGCGCCAAACCCGATTCTTGCCGGACTGGAATTCGTAAAAGAAACGTATTTGTGTTGCGACATCGTCAAACGATGCGTGTACCGTGCCCGAAAGTCCAGACTGATTAATTTTTATAAGGAGGTCACGAATGCCAGCGATTGCTGAAATCCGGCCGACCGCCCTGCCGCACTCCGCGCCTCGCGGAAGCGATCTTCCGACATGCCCGGTTTGCGCCGACTCGATGATTGCAGCGGAAGCATCCGCATACCTGCCCGACAACGTCATCGGCCACTTGTGGAGCTGCGACACGTGCGGTTATGGCTTCGTAACCAAGCATGTTGTCCGACGCATCGCCTGCAATTGATACGATCTTTTCCGATGCGGTCAGACATCAGCGCATGGCGATATCGCCGCGCGCCCAGCCTTCGCGTGTCAGCTCGCGAAACTGCCGAAAGGTTCCTCCTGTAATCGCCGTGCGCATGGCCTGCATCAGACTCTGATAATATGCGATGTTGATCCCGGAGAGTAGCATCGCGCCGAGCGTTTCACCGGATCGCACTAGATGATGCAGATAGGCGCGCGAATAATTTCGCGATGCCGGCCACGAACTCTCTTCGTCGAGTGGACGCGGGTCGTCGGCGTGACGGGCGTTGCGAAGATTGATCTGGCCGAAGCGGGTGAAGGCCATGCCGTGGCGTCCGTTCCGCGTCGGCAGGACACAATCGAACATATCGATGCCACGCGCGACTGCTTCCAGCAAATCCTCCGGCGTCCCCACACCCATCAGATAGCGCGGCCGTTCCACCGGCAGCCACGGCGCGGTTTCCTCGATCATCGCGAGCATGATGGCCTGCGGTTCTCCGACCGCGAGACCGCCGATGGCGTAGCCGTGGAAGCCGATCTCGGTCAGCCTGCATGCGCTCGTGCGCCGCAGATCGGAGCTGTCCCCACCTTGAACGATGCCGAACAGCATGTTGGCGGCGGGGGCGCCCTCGAAAGCGCGCCTGCTACGCTCGGCCCAGCGCAGCGAGAGCTGCATAGCGCGCTCAATGTCGGTACGCTCGGCGGGGAGCCGCACGCATTCGTCGAGCTGCATCGCGATGTCGGAGCCGAGCAGCCGCTGAACCTCGACGGCGCGTTCAGGCGTCAGTTCGATCGCGGTACCGTCGATATGAGAGCGAAACGTCACGCCCTGCTCTTTCACCTTTCGCAACTGGGCCAGCGACATCACCTGGAACCCGCCGGAATCCGTCAACATCGGCCCGCCCCAGGTCGTGAATTTTTGCAAGCCGCCGAGTTCGTCGATCCGCTCAGCTCCGGGCCGCAGCATCAGGTGATAGGTATTGCCGAGCACGATATCGGTCCCGGCGTCGCGCACCTCTTGCCATTGGAGGCCCTTCATGGCGCCTTGTGTCCCGACCGCCATGAACGCCGGTGTCCGCACCGCGCCGTGAGCTGTGGTGAGAAGTCCAGTGCGAGCGCTGCCGTCGCGTCCAAGAATTTCGAAATGATTGGCGAGGCTCATGCGTCCGACCTGTTCGGAAACAGCAAGCAAGCGTCGCCATAGGAATAGAACCGGTACCCCCCCGCGATCGCATGAGCATAGGCATGTTTCATGGTTTCAAGACCGCTAAAGGCCGAGACCAGCATAAACAGCGTCGACCGCGGCAGATGAAAATTTGTCATCAGGATATCGACCGCGCGAAAGCGATAGCCCGGCGTGATGAATATCGCGGTCTCCCCGGTGAACGGCGCGATTTGACCGTCGTCGCCTGCCGCGCTTTCCAAAAGCCGAAGCGATGTCGTTCCGACGGCAACGATCCGCCCCCCGCTCGCTCGCGTCGCGTTCAGCGCGGCCGCGGTTTCGGCGGATATCGTACCCCATTCCGAATGCATACGGTGCCCAGCGCTGTCTTCGGCTTTGACCGGAAGAAACGTACCGGCACCGACATGCAGGGTGATCCGATGAAGGCCCACGTCGCGTTCGCGCAGCGCCGCTTCGATCGCCGGCGTGAAATGCAGCCCCGCGGTCGGTGCAGCGACGGCTCCCTCATGAGCTGCGAACATCGTCTGATAGTCTGCTGCATCGCGATCGTCGGGCGCGCGCTTTGATGCAATGTATGGCGGTAGCGGCGTTGAGCCCAGATCGGCAATGGCCTGATCCAGCGTCGGTCCGTGAAACGAAAAGGCGAACGTCACTTCGCCCTCCTCGCCTTTGCTTTCGACCTGCGCATCGAGGTGCCCGAGGAAGCACACCCGTCCCTCGTTGCCAAAGCGAACGATGTCTCCCGTCATGAGCTTCTTGGCCGGCCTGACCAATGCGCTCCAGCGAGAACCGTCGAGGCGCTTGATCAGCGTGGCGTCGATCCTCGGCTCAGTCTCGCGACCGATGCGGCGGCCATGCAACTGAGCGGCGATGACACGCGTATCGTTCACGACGAGTTGGTCACCGGGCCGCAGCCATTCTGGAAGATCTCTTACCCGTTGGTCGCGTAAACCGGCCCCGGGCTGTACCACGAGCATCCGTGCGGAATCGCGCGGGCTCGCCGGACGCAGCGCAATGCTCTCGGCCGGCAATTCGAAATCGAAGAGATCGGTTCGCATGAAATTATCAAGCTGACGGATGTAACTCGTCACTGAACCCGTTAGCCCGAAACGTCAATGGCCGGAACGCATCCGGCCATTTCACGTCGGTCTGAAGAGTCGGAATATCGCCTCAAGCGTCGGCCGCTATCCTGGCCTTCACGATCTTGTCGGGATTTTGCACTGGCTCACCGCGCTTGATCTTGTCGACGTTCTCCATACCTTCGATCACTTTGCCCCAGACGGTATATTGCCCGTCCAGGAAAGACGCATCGTCGAAGCAGATGAAGAACTGACTGTCACCCGAATCCGGACTTTGCGCTCGCGCCATGGATGCGGTGCCACGTACATGGGGCTCCCTGTTGAACTCAGCCTTCAGTTTTTGGCCTGAGCCGCCCATACCGGTGCCTTGCGGGCATCCGGTCTGCGCCATGAAGCCATCGATAACGCGATGGAATACGATACCATCGTAGAACCCCTCACGAACCAGCTCCTTGATCCGCGCAACATGACCGGGAGCGAGATCGGGGCGCATTTCGATGGTCACAGGTCCCTGCGTGGTTTCGAGGATCAAAGTGTTTTCGTTTTCAGCCATGCTCTCTTCTCTTCTCTTGCTTTGGAAGGGGTTCGTCGATCGTCAAATCGGATGGTCAGGGGACGGCCCGCGATCGCTTCGCCCATGCCTGAGGTAAATGGCATCGGTGCGCAGCGTTGTAATGCTTCCATCACGGCCGTCCGGTAGAGGATGCGCTCTCCGTCCGTTGCGTCGTGCCTCTCGTAAGTAATCCGCGGCCGACCCAACAAGCTACCGTCTCGCCTGAATGTGAACTGCACGGTGATCTCCATGCCGGCACTGTCGCGCGGCAAAGCGGGCGGCTGCCAGCATCCCTTCAAGCGCGCGGACATGGCGGCTAGGTTCGCCACGCCGCCGTCCTGCGCCATCGTATCTGGTGATACGCCGACGATGCAGATCGCAACCATTACGGTCAGCCAGCGCACGGGCTGCGCTCACTTGATGTCGGAGGCAACTTGAACCTTCAGCATCTTGTCCGGATCGGTGACGGTGCCACTTCGCGACCCGGCGGGCGCCTTCTTCAACTTGTCCACCACATCCATGCCGGAGACGACATCGCCGACCACGGTATATTTGTTGTTGAGGAAGGACGCGTCGTCAAAGCAGATGAAGAACTGCGAATTTGCCGAGTCATTACTTCCCGCGCGCGCCATGCCGACCACGCCGCGCTTGAACGGAACGGTAGAGAACTCGGCCTGGAGGTTCGGATACTTCGAGCCGCCGGTACCGTTGAAATTTTTGCCGTCGCCGGTCTGCGCCATGAAGCCGTCCATAACGCGATGGAATGGAACGTTATTGTAGAATCCATCACGAGCAAGCTGCTTGATGCGCTCGGCATGTTTGGGCGCGATGTCGGTCCGCAGCTTGATGATAATCTGGCCCTTCGTGGTGTCGATCACGATGGCGTTCTGCTTGTCGAGACCGGCCGGCAATGGCTGCGCAAGAGCGGGGACCACGAACATCAGCGCGGCGACGAGGCCAAGGATTCTAATCATGATAACTCCGGATCAGAGGAAGATCGGTTCATTCAACCGGCGAATTTGGTCTTGAGCTTCGAGGCGACCAGTTGCGGAACGAAAGCTGAGACATCGCCGCCCATCGTTGCGATCTGGCGCACCAGTGTGGCGGTGATCGGGCGGACGCCGGGCGAAGCCGGAACGAACACCGTATGCACGTCGGGGGCCATAGCCTCGTTCATGCCGGCGATCTGCATTTCATAGTCGAGATCGGTGCCATCGCGCAGGCCCCGAACCAGAATCGTGGCACCGGCCTTATGCGCGGCCACGACTGTGAGCTCGTCGTAAGTCGCGCAATCGAAGGCGCAGCCAGCTTCGACCGCGATCGGTTCGAACACCGAGCGCGCCATCGAAAGACGCTCTTCTGCCGAAAACAGCGGCGTCTTGCCGGGGTGAACGCCGACAGCCACGATCAGCCGGTCACATAGGACGACGGCGCTTCTGACGACATCGAGATGGCCGTTGGTGACGGGGTCGAACGATCCCGGATAAAGCGCGACGCGTGGCATCACCCCCTCTAGCGCGCCTGTTCAGGGGCCGCAAGCAGGCCGGGTTCCACAATATTCGAGGCTTCCGTCGATTTATTTCTTGGCGCCGATCGAACCGCTGCGGGGGTATCCGCGTCTTACCGTACGTCAGGGGGCAGCTGAAATCATTACAGATTTCAGGATTCTGTTTCGTCCGAAAGACCAGGTGAAACAATTCTTCGCATGATGAAACCGCTTTTCATGGCTGGCGAAGATACCGCGAAACCAGGGCCGGTTATCAATCCGCCCAACAAAACGGGCCGCCAAAACAAACGGACAGGCTCAAATCACAGGGGACCGTCATGATCAAAGCTCTTTCCGCAGTCGCGGTCGCGGCGTTCATCGCAGCCGCCCTCACCGTTCTTCCCGGTTTTGCTCCCCAGGTTTCCGCCAGCACGCCTGTTCCGCTCGCCAAAGCGGATCGGCTGGACATCCACCCGGTTGGAACGACCTGTTCACAGCGAGCCTGGCCGAATTTCGAAACGTCCTGCCTTCGCGCCGCCGGCTCCAAAACGGTAGTTCGTGAAGCTCGGCTCGTCACGCCAGAGCATCGCTGATCTGGATTTAATTCCGTTCCTTGATCGCTTAAAAAGGGGCCGCCCGCATGACGCGAGCGGCCTCTATGTTGGCCGTAAAGGGCGAATCCCGCTATCCGCCGTTGCCGTTTTCGCCATCCTCGCGGATATGTTCGACCGACACCACATGCTCATCATCCGCCGTATTGAACACGCGAACGCCTTTGGAAGCGCGGCTGGTGATGCGGATGCCTTCCACCGGCACTCGGATCAACTGCCCGCCATCGCTCACCAGCATGATCTGATCCGACATTTCGACCGGAAATCCAGCCACGAGATGGCCGATCTCGCCGAGCTTGGTCGGATCGGTCGCGCGGATGCCCTTGCCGCCACGTCCTGAAACCCTGAATTCAAACGACGACGATCGCTTGCCATAACCCTGCGCGGTGACAGTGAGCACAAACTGCTCGGCGGCGCCCATCTCCACATAGCGCCCTTCGGGCAGCGAGAGATCGGTATGTGCGGCCTCGTCAGCCTCGGGTGTCGCCTCCTCGGGCTCGATATCCTCGCCGGTTGCAGCGCGGCGGATCGCGCCGGACTGTTTGAGGTACGCGGCTCGTTCGGCCGGCGTGGCGTCGAAGTGATGCAGTATCGACAGTGAGATAACCCGGTCGCCCTTAGCCAGCGCGATGCCGCGCACGCCCATCGATGTCCGGCCCGAGAACACACGCACGTCGGTGACAGGAAACCGAATGCACTGACCGTCTGCGGCGGTCAGCAGCACATCATCGCGCTCGGTGCAGATCTGGACGTCGACGATCGACTCGCCCTCACCAAGCTTCATCGCGATGATGCCGGAGCGTCGGACATCGACGAAATCGGAGAGCTTGTTGCGGCGGACCGTTCCGCTGGTGGTCGCGAACATCACATCAAGGTCGGCCCACGACGATTCATCTTCAGGAAGCGGCATAATGGTGGTGATGCGCTCGCCCTGTTCGAGCGGCAGAATGTTGATCATCGCCTTGCCGCGCGCATTCGGGGCCGCCATCGGCAGCCGCCAGACCTTTTCCTTGTAGACCTGTCCGCGAGATGAAAAGAACAGCACCGGTGTATGGGTCGATGCCACGAACAACCGGCTGACGAAATCCTCATCCCTCGTCTGCATTCCGGAGCGGCCCTTGCCGCCCCGCTTTTGAGCGCGATAGGCCGATAGCGGCACCCGCTTGACATAACCCGCGTGCGAGACGGTTACGACCATGTCCTCGCGCTGGATCAGGTCCTCGTCCTCGACCTCGCCTTCCTGTTCGACGATAATCGTCCTGCGCGGGGTGGCGAATTCGGACTTAACCGCGCCAAGCTCACTCTTGATGATGGCCTGTACGCGGGCGCGCGACCGCAGGATATCCAGATAATCGGCGATCTCGACCGCGAGCTTGTCGAGCTCGTCAGAAATTTCCTCGCGGCCAAGCGCGGTCAGGCGTTGCAGGCGCAAATCGAGAATAGCCTTGGCCTGCTCCATCGACAGCCGCGCGGTGCCGTCCGGCGACATGCGGTGGCGCGGATCGTCGATCAGCGTGATCATCGCCGCCACGTCCTTCGCCGGCCAGTCGCGCGACATCAGGGTATCACGTGCTGTGGTTGGATCGGGAGACTCCCGGATCACACGAATGATCTCGTCGATATTGGCGACGGCGATTGCCAAGCCAACCAGGATATGGGCGCGGTCGCGGGCCTTGTTGAGCAGGAATTTGGTTCGGCGGGTGACGACCTGTTCGCGGAATGCGATGAACAGCGTCAGCAGGTCTTTCAGATTCATGAGCTGCGGACGACCTGCATCCAGCGCCACCATGTTGGCGCCGAAGTTGGTTTGCAGCGGCGTGAACCTGTAGAGCTGGTTGAGCACGACCTCCGGAACGGCGTCTCGCTTCAACTCGACGACGACGCGGAAACCCTCTCGATCGGATTCGTCACGCAAATCCGAAATACCGTCGATCCTCTTCTCGCGCACCAGCTCGGCGATACGTTCGACCATACTGGCCTTGTTGACCTGATACGGGATCTCCGAAATCACGATCGCTTCGCGGTCCTTGCGGATCGTATCGATCGACACCTTGCCGCGCATCACGATCGAGCCGCGGCCGAGGTGATAAGCCGAGCGGATGCCCTGCCGCCCGAGGATAATGCCGCCGGTTGGAAAATCCGGGCCCGGAATGATGTTGATGAGGTCGTCGATCCCCAGCGCGGGATTGTCGATCAGCGCCACGCAGGCGTCGATGACTTCGCCGAGATTGTGCGGCGGAATGTTTGTGGCCATGCCGACGGCAATGCCGCCGGCGCCGTTGACCAAAAGGTTTGGAAACTTCGCCGGAAGGACCGAGGGCTCCTTCTCGCTGTTATCGTAGTTAGGCTGGAAATCGACGGTGTCCTTGTCGATATCGTCGAGCAGCGATTGCGCGATCTTGGTAAGGCGGGATTCGGTGTAGCGCATGGCCGCCGCCATATCGCCGTCCACCGAGCCGAAATTGCCCTGCCCGTCGATCAGCGGCACGCGCATCGAGAAACCCTGCGCCATGCGCACCAGCGCGTCGTAGACCGACTGGTCGCCGTGGGGATGGTACTTACCGATCACGTCGCCGACGGTGCGCGCCGACTTGCGATAGGGCTTATTCCACTCGAAACCGTTCTCGTACATCGCGTAGAGAATTCGCCGGTGAACCGGCTTGAGACCGTCGCGCGCATCCGGCAGCGCCCGCGCCACGATTACGCTCATGGCGTAATCGAGATAGCTGCGTTTCATCTCATCGAGGATCGAAACGGGCCGAATGCCCGAAGGCGCCGGCGGCTCCCCAGGCTTGGTGTCGTCGGTGTCTGACAAAGAAGGATTCCGGTCGGTTTCTACTTGGATTCATATAGCTTACTGAGGCTCGGAAGACCACCTTCGGCAGCCCCGCAAGGCGGTTTTTTCCCGTCGTTTTTTCAGACACTTATAGGCTATAACGGCAACCAGAATCTGATGGTCGAATGGTGGTCCTGGACTACGCGCTGACGACCTTCGTGGCGCTTATGGTGGTGGGGGTTCGGCCGGCGCGGGAGGTCCAGCAGGCAACGCAAGCGGCGGCGGAGCACACGCAAAAAATTGCGGCTAAACGCGTCAGACAAAAAACATCGAGCCCGCGACCGATCCCGTCAGAAGCGGAGAGCCTCTAGCCCAAGGCTTAGAACCTACTGCGCAGCGCCGCCGCTGCTCGAACTATCGCTTTCAGGATCCAGGGGCGGGACTAACGCCAATTCGAGATCGCCCGCCTCAAGCGGCTCCTCATCGTCCCGCAAAGTCGGATCGTCGGAAGGTGTGGGAACACTGAACCCTCCCGGTAGACGAGAATCCAGCAGCCCCGTTCCCTTCAGTTCTTCCAGGCCCGGCAGGTCGCCGAGATTTTCGAGACTGAATTGGGACAGGAACGTCTCCGTCGTTCCGAAGGTGAGCGGGCGGCCCGGTGTCTTGCGGCGGCCGCGCGGCTTAATCCACCCGGTCTCCAGCAACACGTCGAGCGTCCCCTTGGAGGTGACGACGCCGCGAATTTCCTCAATCTCCGCCCGGGTCACAGGCTGATGATAGGCAATGATCGCTAACACCTCGATCGCTGCGCGCGACAGACGCCGGGTTTCCGTGCTTTCCCGCGTCATCAGCCACGCCAGATCTCCCGCTGTACGGAATGTCCACTTATTGGCGATGCGCACCAGGTTGACGCCCCGCGAGGCGTAGTCCGCCTGCAACTGGGCAAGGGCCATTTTGATGTCGACGCCGTCGGGCATCCGCTTGGCCAGCGCGGCCTGATCCAGCGGCTCGGATGAAGCGAACAGCAACGCCTCCAGCAACCGCAATTCCTCGGGACGCGCTGCGGGTCGTTCCGACTCAAACTCCTCGAGCTGCTCCACGCGCATTTCCGCCAGGCTTGCCATGCTCGCTCTCCTTCTTCACTTACTGCGCCGAGGTGTCCGGCCCCGCCATCGGATCGGGTGACGGCTGCCGCGCACGCTTGCGAAAATAAAGCGGTGCGAATGCCTCTTTTTGATTCAGATCCATGACGCCCTCGCGCACCAATTCGAGTGCAGACGCAAAACTCGACGCGAGCACGGTAGCCCGCTGCGACGGATCGACAACAAAGGTCATCAGATACTGGTCGAGGCATCCCCAATCCTCGCCAGAGAGACCGACCAGACGCTCAAGCGAGGCTCGTGCTTCGCTCAACGACCAGACCGTTCGCTTGGCCATATGAACGGTCGTCAAGACACGCTGCTGCCGCTGCACGGCATAAGCGGAGAGCAGGTCGAACAACGTCGCGGTGAATCTCGGATGGCGAATTTCAGCGATCGATTCCGGGTTGCCTCGCGGAAAGAGGTCACGCCCCAACTGCTGACGATTCATCAGGCGGTTCGACGCCTCGCGGATGGCCTCAAGGCGCCGCAGCCGATTGGCAAGCGCCGTCGCCATCTCACCGGCGCTGGGCCCATCCGGCGTCGGCGGCTCCGGCAGCAGCAAGCGCGATTTCAGAAATGCCAGCCATGCCGCCATGACCAGATAGTCGGCAGCCAGTTCGAGACGAATCTTGCGGGCCGCCTCTATGAAAACGAGATACTGATCGGCAAGCGCCAGAATGGAAATTTTCGCCAGGTCGACCTTTTGCTGGCGGGCAAGCGCAAGCAAAAGGTCCAGCGGGCCTTCATAACCCTCGACATCGACCACGAGCGCAACCTCGTCGATGACGACGGGCTCGGTGGGCCGGCCTGTTTCAAACGACAGAATTTCCGCACTCATGCGCTCGCCGTCCCCGCTGCCGTTAACGCGTCGAGTTCCGCCCGCGCCGCTTCGCGATCGAATGGTTGCGGCGGTTTGCGCGCCGCCAGCGCTCGCCGGGCGCGGTCTAGCGCCGAACCCGACAGCTCCGGAGCTTCGCTAGCGACCTGCCGCATCTCATCCAGACTGCCATTGCAGTGCAGGACCATGTCGCAGCCAGCAGCAACGATCGCCCTCGTCCGCTGGGCGATCGATCCCGCCAACGCGTTCATGGACACATCATCACTCATCAACAATCCCTGAAACCCGATGGTGCCGCGAATCACCTGTTCGATGATTGTCGCAGATGTCGTGGCCGGTTGGGTGGCATCAATTGCACTGAACACAACATGTGCGGTCATCGCCATCGGCAGGTCCGCAAGGGGACGAAATGCAGCGAAATCAAAGGTCTCCAGATCGTCCTTCAAGGTTTCTACAATCGGGAGTCGGTGATGGGTGTCAGCGGTCGCCCGCCCGTGACCCGGAATGTGCTTGAGAACCGGCAGAACACCACCCTGCTCTAGTCCCTCAGTAACGGCCCGCGCGATCGTCGCCACCTTGTGAGGATCGGTGCCATAGGCGCGATCACCGATGACTGCATCCGCGCCCGGCACCGGAACATCCGCCAGCGGCAGGCAGTCGACTGTGATGCCAAGATCGGCGAGATCGGTCGCGATCAGTTGTGCGCTGAGCCGTGCGGCCTTCAGCCCCATATCACGGTCGCGGTCATAGAGGACGCCGAACGTGGCGCCCGCCGGATAGATGGGCCAGTGGGGCGGCCCCAACCGCTGCACGCGGCCACCTTCCTGGTCTATCAGGACGGGAGCATCGCTATCCTCGACCGCTTCTCGAAACTCCTGAACCAAACGCGCGACTTGCAGGGGATTGTCCACATTCCTTCTGAACAGAATGAACCCCCACGGGCGCTGTTCGCGCAGGAATTCGCGCTCCTCCGTTGTCAGACTTAGGCCTGACGCTCCCGTGATGAATGCGCGCGAACTCATGGCGGCCGATTAGCCTTCATCGGCCGCGACGGTCAAGGAATCGGCCGTTAATTCCTTTGGACGACGCACTGTCCGCCGGCCGATTTGAGGCTTCCGCAGAAACGCGAGGCCTCCTCGGAAGAACCGAACGGACCGACCATCGCACGATAGTAGACACCCTTGGCGCCAAGGTCTGCGCGTTTGATTAAAGGAGCGCGCGATCCCAGCACCGGGAATTTTCCCTGCAGGTGCCGGAACGACGCCCGCGCGTCCGCTTCGTTACGCTGAGAGGAAACCTGCACCAAATAACCTCCCGTACTGGCGACGACCGGCGCCTGCTGCGTCGGATTGGTCGAAGCTATTCGGGTGCGCGGTTCGGCAGCCTGTGGCGACACCGACTGAGGTGCATTTGCCCCGGATGCAGGACCCGTGGGAGTCGCATGCCGAGATTCGGAGGACTCAGGCCGCGCAACAGCCGCGGCCGTTAGATCGGCCGGATCACCACGGACCGTCAGGGTCCTGACCCTGTGTGGTTCATCGCCAGCAACTGTTCCGTTTGCCGCCGTCGCGGGAGGCTTGATGTTCGGAGCCACGCTTGCTGCGGACGGCGGATGGCCGTTCTGGTTCAACGGCGGGAATACGACACGCGGACCGGCGTTGACGGCATCTTTGACGTTAACTGGCTGCTCCTCACGGGACACCATCTGCTCGGTACCGTTCTCCGAGGACATTCGGTCCTGAAGCAACTTGCCAACGGCATCCCCCGAAGCGGCCTGCTGAGGCACGATCTTGTTCGGTTCGGTGTTGGCCCTTATGACCGGAGGCTCACCTTTCGGGGCAGTTCCAACAAAGGTGCGATAAGCATACGCCGCACCGGTACCGACCACAGCGAGCACTAAAACCGCGACCACGGTTGCCATTTTGCCGCGACGCCCGGGTGCCGGTTCATCTTCCTCATAACCATTCTCGTAGCCGAATGGCGCTTCCGTATAGGTCTCACGCGGAAACTGGCCTTCATACGCGTCGCGCGGAACGTGATCCCCATACGCGTACGCCGGCTGCTCGTCCGGGCGCTTCCCGTACAGCACGTCGTCATAACGGTCGGCCTGATAATATGACTCTGGCTCAGGCGGCTGATGCTGGTTGTCAGGATAAACCGCCGCGCGCCGCAGAACCGGATGCGGCGGGGATTCGAACTGCTCCGGCGAAGGATCAGGTTGGGTCATCCGCCTCTGAATCCACTGAGGCGGACCGGCTGGAACCTCTTCCTCTACGGCTGGCTGCGGCTCGAAGTGATCCACGGGATCATCCACCGGAGCCACCGGCGCTCCTCGTTTGACATCGCCGAAGGGATCGGTCTGACCAATCAGACGCGCAAGTTCCGCAAGCGGATCCGGCTCCGGGGGAGCTGTCGCGCCCCGATCGTCGCGCCCGTAATCATCGTCCTCCGGGAAAGGTCTGTCCTGATATCGATGAGCCATTGTGATGTCGCGTCCCTTTCGGAAAGGCGCCAACTCGCTCGTTCTAAACGAAACAGCTGCCAATCAAGCCCATCACGATCCCCTTCATGATGGCTAAACCACTATCGCATCTCGGTCGGCGCGTGAACGCCGAGAACGGCAAGTCCGGATGCCAGAACAGCGACAACACCCTGAACCAGCGCCAACCGTGCCCTGGTTATTTGTGCATCATTATTGATAATGAAGCGTAAATGAGGCAAATCGCGCCCTTTCGTCCAAAGCGCGTGAAATTCACTTGCAAGATCATACAGGTAGAATGCGATCCGGTGCGGTTCGTGTGCCACGGCGGCCGCTTCGACGGTTCGCGGGTAGAGCGCCAGCTTCCGTAGCAGGCTGATTTCCACCGGATCTGACAGCCGTTCCATGTCCGCCGTCCCGAGGAAATCCCTCCGCGCCGCATCCGCTTCGGGAAGGTCCGGAAACACCTCCCGCGCGTTGCGGAAGATCGAGAACCCGCGGGCGTGACCGTACTGCACGTAGAACACCGGGTTGTCCTTCGACTGCTCGATCACCTTGGCGAGGTCGAAATCCAGCACTGCATCGTTCTTGCGGAACAGCATCATGAAGCGCACGGCATCGGAGCCGACTTCATCGACCACTTCGCGCAACGTCACGAAATCCCCGGAGCGCTTTGACATTTTCACCGGCTCGCCGTTGCGCAACAGCTTCACAAGCTGCACGATCTTGACATCGAGCGTTGCTTGGCTCGACGTGACCGCCTTGATCGCGGCCTGAACGCGCTTGATGTAACCACCGTGATCGGCGCCCCAGACATCGACCATGTTGAGGAAGCCGCGGTCGAATTTCGTCTTGTGATAGGCGATATCGGAGGCGAAGTAAGTGTAACCGCCATCCGATTTTTTCAGCGGACGATCGACATCGTCGCCGTAGGCTGTGGCGCGGAACAGAGTCTGCTCGCGATCCTCGTAGTCCTCTACCGGAGCACCCTTCGGCGGCGGCAATCGGCCCTCGTAGACGTCGCCCTTCTGTCGCAGAAAATCGATGGTAGCGGCGACGCGGTCCATACCGCCCTCGATCAGCGAGCGCTCCGAGAAGAACACCTCGTGCTGGATATTGAGCGCGGCGAGGTCTCCCTTGATCATATCCATCATCATGGCGATGGCTTTGGCGCGCGCGACCGGCAGCCATTCGGCTTCGGGCGCGTTGAGCAGCCTGTCGCCGTGCTCGTCGGCAAGCGCCTGCCCGACCGGTTTCAGATAGTCACCGGGGTAAAGCCCTTCCGGAATTTCGCCGATGTTTTCGCCGAGTGCCTCGCGATAGCGCAGGAATGCCGAGCGCGCGAGCACGTCTACCTGCGCGCCCGCATCGTTGATGTAGTATTCGCGCGTAACGTCATAGCCGGCGAACGACAAAAGGCTCGCCAGCGCGTCGCCGAACACTGCACCGCGGCAATGTCCGACATGCATGGGGCCGGTCGGGTTGGCGGAGACATATTCAACGTTGACCTTTTCGCCCGCGCCGGCCGCGCTGCGGCCATAGCCCTCGCCTTCGCGAATCAGGTCGCGCAGTACATTAGACCAGACTTGCAACTTTAAGGTCAGATTGATGAAACCTGGACCGGCGATCTCGGCGTTTTCGATCAAGTCATCGGCGCGCAGTTTCGTCACGATCCGTTCGGCGAGATCGCGCGGCTTGGCCTTGGCGTCCTTCGCCAGCACCATGGCAGCGTTGGTCGCCATATCACCATGGGCGGCATCTTTCGGCGGCTCAACCACGATCCGCGACAGATCAAGCCCGGCCGGCAGCGCGCCGTCTTCCACAAGCGCGGCGCACGCCTTAAGCACTCGCGCAAGCACATCCGCGAAAAGATGCTGCGATGGACTGGAATTGGTCATGATTTCTGCGATTTGAGTGGACCTGGAATACGCGCCGCCTAACGCAATTCCGGAGTCGAGTCAAAAAGGCGCCTGTGCTCGTTGATAGCGAACCGGTCGGTCATCCCGGCGATGAAATTGCCAACCCTGCGCGCTTTTTCAGCATCGCATTCGCGGTTGTCGCCATTCTCCGGCAGCCATTCGGCAGGCAGCGCCGCCGGATCGTTGCGGTAGCGCACAAACAGGTCCTGAACGATGGTCTCGGCCTGCTCCATCACCCGCACGACGCGGGGATGGCGATACATCCTGTGTTTAAGGAACGCCTTGATCCGAGCCTCGGCCTCTGCTGCCTCCGTCGGAAAGGCAAGCAGCGGCGCAGAGTGCCGCCGCACGTCATCGACCGATTGCGGCTGCGTAGCGGCAAGCCGCCTGCTTGCCTCGGACAGAACGGCCATGATCAGATAGGAGATCAGCTCACGCACCAATTCGGCGCCGCGCCGGCCGTGATCCAGCGTCGGATGACGGCGCGTGATATCGGCGATTATTCCAGCAGTTAACGGCATTTCCTTGAGATCATCGACAGCGAACAAACCGGCGCGCAGGCCATCGTCGATGTCATGGGTGTTATAGGCGATGTCGTCGGCAATGGCCGCAACCTGCGCCTCGAGCGAGGCGAAGCTCCATAACTCCAGATCGCAGGTCCGGTTAAAATCGACGATGCCCAATGGAACACCGCGACACTGATAACGTCCAATGGCGTGCCCCGTGGTATCGGTCAGTGGACCGTTGTGCTTGACGATCCCCTCTAGCGTTTCCCAGCTCAGGTTGAGGCCATCGAAATCCGGGTAGCGGCGCTCCAAAAGGGTTACGATCCGCAGCGTCTGCGCGTTGTGGTCGAAGCCGCCATACGGACCGAGACAAAGGTCCAGCGCCCGTTCGCCAGCGTGACCGAACGGCGGATGGCCGAGATCATGCGCCAGCGCCAGCGCTTCCGTCAGATCCTCATCGAGCCCGAGCTGCCGAGCCAGCGCACGGGCGATCTGCGCCACTTCGAGGGTATGGGTGAGCCGGGTCCGGAAGTGATCGCCCTCATGATAGACGAACACCTGGGTCTTGTGTTTCAGCCGCCGGAACGCCGTCGAATGGATCACCCGGTCGCAATCGCGCCGAAACGCGCTGCGGGTCAGGCTCGGCGACTCGTCACACAACCGACCGCGGCTGCGGTCGGGCTCGCTGGCAAAAGGCGCGCGGGGAGCTGCCATTCCGACTGCCACGGCACTTGCCCCCTTCCGATCGTTTGATTCTGTCGCCCGGGCACTTAACTATGGCTTGCGGGTAATTCAAAATATTGGACAATGTCCGCCATCTCATACGGAGTCGCAGGATGACAGAAACCAACATCACCGTCAGCGAGCGCGCGGCGCGGCGGATCGGGGAAATCCTGAAATCCGAGGGTGACGGCGCCATGTTGCGCATCAGCGTCGAAGGCGGCGGTTGCTCGGGCTTTCAATACAAATTCGACATCGAACGGGCCAAGGCCGACGATGATCTGGTGATCGCGCGAGATTCCGCAGTGGTGCTCGTCGATCCAGCCTCCGTCCCGTTCCTGAGCGGGTCCGAAGTCGATTTCGTTGACGATCTTATCGGAGCGTCGTTCCGGGTCGTTAATCCGAACGCTACCGCCTCCTGCGGCTGCGGCACCAGCTTTTCGATCTAGGCCTTCATGTCATGCGCGGGTTTGACCCGCTCCTCCGCCGAAAGAAGACCTTTGCGCGGGATTGCCCGATCAGGTCGGTCATCGCACGCGGGACCGTCTCATGCGCATAGCCACCTGGAACGTCAATTCGGTCCGGCAGCGCTTGGATCACCTTCTCGCTTGGCTGCGGGAGACCGCGCCCGATGTCGTCTGTCTCCAGGAAATCAAATGCGTAGATGAACAATTCCCGCGCGAAGCCATTGAGGCGCTCGGCTACAATGTGGTGACGCACGGTCAGAAGACCTTTAATGGCGTGGCGCTGCTATCGAAATTCCCGTTCGATGAAACCCGCCCTCGGCTGGCTGGCGATGACGACGACCTGCAGTCGCGATTCCTTGAAGGCGTTGTCTCACTCAAGCAAGGGGTCGTCCGGATTGCCTGTCTCTATTTACCCAATGGAAATCCGCCGAACACCGAGAAATATCCTTACAAACTCAGATGGATATCGCGGCTTATTGAGTATTCAAAAGAGCGGCTGAAAAGCGAAGAATCCTTCGTACTTGCTGGCGATTTCAACGTCATCCCTACAGCGGGCGACGTGTACAATCCATCCGCATGGGTCGATGATGCCTTGTTTCGCCCGCAAACACGGCAGGCGTTTCAGACGTTGCTGGGGCTGGGCCTAACCGACGCGTTACGAGCGGTGTCGGACGCCGCGGGGGAATATACCTTCTGGGATTATCAGGCCGGCGCCTGGCAGAAGAACAACGGATTGCGGATTGATCACCTGCTGCTGTCGCCGCAGGCCAGCGACCGGCTCAGCGGAGTAGGAATTGATCGTCATGTCCGCGGCTGGGAGAAGGCGTCCGACCATGTTCCGGTGTGGATCGATCTGGAGCTGGACCCCGCCGGACAGCCTTAGCGACGCAGTCTTCTTATTTTAGAGATTTCAAAGCTGTACGGCGGACTGCTAACGCACTTCCGCGCTAATCCCGTCGCCCCTGCACCCAGTGCTCCAGCATCTGCAGCGCCATCGCGCGATCGTCTTCCGAAGCCTTCGCAATCGCCTTATTGTAACTCTCGGTGATCCAGGTCTCGTCCGGCTGAGCGGCATCGCGTGCCAGCGTCAGCCACATCAGCCCGCGCGCAGCCTGCCGGGGTAACTGATCGCCGACAAACAGCATCTTGCCGAGCATCGCCTGCGCCTGATGCTGGCCCTTTTGCGCCGCAAGGCCTAGCCAACGGGCGCCGTACTTGACATCGTGAGGAGCTCCGACCCCTTTCAGATAAAGCCGCGCTAGATCGTATTGCGCATCGGCATTGCCGAAGTAGGAGGCCGCATAGGAAAACATCTCGCGCGCGCGCTCGGCGTCGCGTTTGATGGTCGAGTTAGGAATCCCCTGTAGGTAATAGCGTCCAAGCGCAACAAACGCATTGGCCACAACGGGGGCCTGCGGCGCCGAGGGGCTGTCCTCGGCATGCGCATTGGCAATACGGCTGAAGTACTGGAAAGCGCGTAGATCGTCCTGGGTGACGCCGTCGCCATTGGCGTACATACGCCCCAGCCGCCACTGGGCAATCGGGTGCCCACCCTCGGCCGCATACTGCAGGGCTGTCAACGACGTGCTTGGGGCCACCGCCTTTTTCAGCGTCTCACCAGCAGCGAGCGGCGCAGCGGCCACGGGAAGCGCCGCGGCGGCATCCTGCTGTCCGGCCACGGTTCCATCGAAGGCAAAGGCCGACGCGCTCACGCACGCCACGCTCCACGCCAACGCTAAAGCTGTACTCCTAGCCATCCGCATAACGCAACTTCTCGAACATCCCACCCGAACAGGTCAGGGCATCGCTAAACGTTTGTCCAAACTGCCGAGCGGATTTTGTGCGCTCGCCGGATGTAGGATTAGTCGCGCCGATCCGCCATTCGGTCTTGCGGTCAGAGCATCGGGCATAAATCAAATTTACGTCAGAAGGCTGGCCGACCGTCGTTAAGATTCGGGCGTGGCCAACAACGATCGCGAGCCCGGCAGAGTTAAGCGAATCGATCCATCGCGCGCCATACGAACCCGAACGGCCGAGCGCGCGCGTATGACCTTCCGTGACGTGACGGTCCGACAGCCTGCCCTTGATGCCCGCCTCGACATCCATCGCGAACCCATTCCTCCCAGCGGCCTTTTTTCTGAAGACGCTTCCGGGAAAGCACCAAAAGCGCCAGCCTTTAGCCGACGAGTAAATTCTTCACCAAGGGGTGTGGCTAAATAGCGGCGTCTGCAAGAGCCACCTGTTTGTAGGGTTAAATGACCGGCTGGTGTTGCGACCTGGCAACAACGCTTATCGCGGGGCAACATGGCTCTGCTGCTCCGCGGCATGTGCCCTCACGCGTGGATTCTGACCGAGCAATATCCAGTTTTCCGGTAGTCCGGGCAGGCTAAGTCGAGCATGCGCGGGGTCCAAACCCCGCTATTGCTCTTACATGTTCAGCACGCGCCCGTAGGCGTCGAGGACCGCTTCCTTCATCATTTCCGAGAGCGTCGGATGCGGGAAGATGGTGTGCATCAATTCCTGCTCGGTCGTCTCCAGGTTCATCGCAACCACGTAACCCTGGATCAGTTCGGTGACTTCCGCGCCGACCATGTGCGCGCCGAGCAATTGCCCAGTCGTCTTGTCGAAAATGACCTTCACCAGCCCCTGATCCTCGCCCAGCGCGATGGCCTTGCCGTTGCCTGCGAACGGGAAGCGGCCGACACGGATATCCTTGCCCGCCTCCTTGGCCTTGGCTTCGGTCAGGCCGACGGACGCGATTTGCGGGTGACAATATGTGCAACCCGGGATTAGCAGCTTATCCATTGGGTGCGTTTTCAGCCCCTTAATGGTTTCGATGCAGATAACCCCCTCGTGCTCGGCCTTGTGCGCCAGCATCGGCGGTCCCGCGACATCGCCGATCGCATAAATGCCAGGTACGTTGGTCCTGCCATAGCCGTCGATCACGATGCAGCCACGATCAGTTTTCACGCCGAGCTTTTCCAATCCGAGATTTTCGATATTGCCGACCACGCCGACCGCCGAAATCACCCGCTCGAACTCGGCGGTAACCGGCTTGCCATCGCCTGCGTCAATGGTGGCGACGACGCTGTCCGCCTTCCTGTCGAGCTTGGTCACCTTGGCGCCGGTCATGATCTTGATGCCCTGCTTCTCGAACTGCTTGCGGGCAAGGCCGGCGATCTCGGCATCCTCCACGGGGAGGATCTGCGGCAGCACCTCCACAACTGTGACCTCGGCCCCCATGGTGCGGAAGAATGAGGCGAACTCGATGCCGATCGCGCCGGAGCCGACGACGAGCAGCGACTTCGGCACGCGATCGGGCACCATCGCCTCGAAATAGGTCCAGACCAGCTTCTTGTCGCCTTCCAGCCCCGGCAGCACGCGCGGCCGCGCCCCGGTCGCGACGATGATGTGCTTGGCCTGATAGCTGCCCGCACCCAGCACGCCCTTCGGGGCATCGGCGCTGCCGGCCTTCACCGTGATCTTTCCGGGTGCATCGATGGATGCATCGCCCCAGATCACGGTGATTTTGTTCTTCTTCATCAGGAAGCCGACGCCCTCGTTGAGGCGCTTGGATACGCCGCGCGAGCGCTGCACTACAGCCTTCGGATCGTAGCTGACCTTCTCCGCCGACAAGCCGTAATCCTTGGCGTGCTGCATGTAGTGATAGATTTCCGCCGAGCGCAGCAGCGCCTTGGTCGGAATGCAGCCCCAGTTCAGGCAGATGCCGCCGAGATGTTGCTTCTCGACAATTGCAGTCTTGAATCCAAGCTGGGCGGCACGGATCGCGGTGACGTAACCGCCCGGACCGGAGCCAATGATGACGATGTCGAAGGAGGTATCAGGCATGGCTTCTGCTTTCTGTCCTCAATTCGTGGCATCTACCAGCTCGACCCGCCGGTTCAGCGCACGACCTTCTTCGGTGCGGTTGGTCGCCATCGGGGCAGCCATCCCGACTCCAAGTGGGGTCAGACGCGCCGCGACGACGCCATAGTCGCGGCTAAGAGTCTCAACAATGGATCGTGCGCGGCGATACGACAGGTCGCGGTTGTAGTCGAGCGCTCCCTTGGAATCGGTATGCCCGACAATCAGCACCTTCATATTGGGCTGTTCATTTAAGAGCTTGGCGATCTCTTCGATCTGCGGCTTCGAATCGGAGCGCATGGTGTCTTTGTCGAAGTCGAACAGGATGCCATGAACCGCGACACGTCCCTGTGCGATGATATCACGCTGCATGGCGGACGAATCCACCACCACCATCCGCTCCTCCATTGGCTTGACTTCGGTGATTTCGAGAAGCGCCAGTGCACGGTCCTTGAGCGGTCCACCGCCCGAGCGGTGCATGATGACATAGAGCGAGGCGTAGACGTCGCCTTCGGCCCGTTTGAGCCGCGCGGCGATGTAGCGCTGGTCGGCCTGCTGGTCCCCGAACAGCATGTAGAGCGGGTCGCCGGCGATGGCGAGGCTGAAGTTTCGGCCACCGCATGCCTCGCGCTCGCAAGTGAAGAGCGTCTCGAAGCCGGCTTTCTTGATCGCCTGCTCGTAGTTGCGGAACACCTCCGTTGCCGCGCGGCCTTCCGGCATCTTGTAGGAGATCTGCGTGAACTTACCCTCCAGCGGAGTCACGGAATTCGCGTTCTTGTCCTTGCCGCCGGGACTTTTTATCGGCGCGATCGCGAGCTTGTAGTCGGTGAACGCCTCCTGCTTGTAACGGATGATCTCCGAGCCGTCATATCGCGGCAGCAACGGATGATCCTTGCCGTCCTTGATGTCCGCTGCTTGCGCGGACGCCGCGACCAGAACCACACCAAGAGACATCAGGAAGGTCCGCATCTTTTTTCCTTCACACGCTCTGTCAAGTTTACGACTTGCACTGCTTCTCGCCGAGATCGACCCGAACGATCCGCGATGGTCCTGGTATCGGTCTCCCGTCGGGACTCTTCGCGGGCTCACGCACCACCGTGGCGAGGATCGCGCAATTGCCGCCGTGAATATTGAAACGACCCACGCCAATCCGCTCGATACGATCGACCGTGCCGAGGCGCTCGGGAATATCACGCATCGCAACGATCGCCGCAAAGTTCTGCCACACTGTGAACTGCGGTGGCAATTCAGCGCGCACCAAACCCGTCGCACCGATGCAAAAACATGCCATCAGCACTGCAACTGCGAGGGATTTTCCGATGGTCATCGAAAGTTTGCCGGCGCGCTCACACCATCATCATCACGGGGTTCTCGATCAGCGTCCTGAACGCACCGATCAGTTCCGCGCCGAGCGCGCCGTCGACCGCGCGGTGATCGCAGGACAGCGTCACGCTCATGATGTGCGCGGCTTCGATCTTGCCGCCCCGCACGACTGCGCGCTCCTCGCTGGCGCCGACCGCGAGGATGGTGGCGTGCGGCGGGTTGATGACGGCGGTGAAATCCTTGATGCCGTACATGCCGAGGTTCGAGACCGCCGTCGTGCCGCCCTGATATTCCTCGGGCTTGAGCTTTCGCGCCCGCGCCCGCGCGGCGAAGTCCTTCATTTCGGACGAGATCGCAGAAAGCGACTTTGTTTCCGCCTTGCGGATGATCGGCGTGATCAACCCACCCGGCATCGCAACGGCGACGCCGACATCGGAATGCTTGTGTTTCAGCATACCGCCTTCGGTCCAGCTGACATTGGCGTTCGGCACGCGTTGCAGCGCCACCGCCATCGCCTTGATGACGAAGTCGTTGACCGAGAGCTTGTAGAGCGGCTTCTTCTCCTTGTCCTTCGGCGCCGACGCGTTGATGTCCTCGCGCGCGGACAGCAGCCGTCCGATGTCGCAGTCCATCGTCAGATAGAAGTGCGGAACGTTCTGGATCGAAGCGGTCAGGCGCTGCGCGATCGTGCGGCGCATGTTGTCATGCGGGACGAGTTCGTAGGAGCCGTCCTCGAACAGCGACAGAATTTGCTTGTCCGACATCGAAGGCGCGATTGAAGGCGCACCTGCTGGTGCGGTCGCCGACGCCTTCAGGCCCTTGCCGGCTTTCGCCTGCTCCACGTCGCGCGCGACGACACGTCCATGCGGGCCGCTGCCTTCGATGCGCGCCAGGTCGATGCCGGCTTCGCTTGCGAGCCGCCGCGCCAACGGCGAGGAGAAGATGCGGGCGTGACCGTTCGCGGCAGACGCAGGCGCTGCTTGCACTCCTGACGATGCAGGCTTAGGCGCGGGCGCACCGGAGGAAAGGTCGGCGATTCGAGTCGCACCTTCGCTAACAGCTTTCGTGTCTGCTTTGGATTCTGCTTTTGCTTCGGCCTTCGGCTCACCTTTCGAAGACGCACCGCTGGCGGCGGCCTTCACGTCCTCGCCGTCACTGGCGAGCACCGCGATCACGTTGTTGACTGGCACGTCCTGCGTGCCTTCCGGCACCAGGATTTTTGCGATGGTGCCCTCGTCCACCGCCTCGACTTCCATGGTCGCCTTGTCGGTCTCGATCTCGGCAATGACGTCACCGGACCTGACCTTGTCGCCCTCCTTCTTGAGCCACTTGGCGAGATTACCCTTTTCCATCGTCGGCGACAGCGCGGGCATCAGGATGTTAATCGGCATGACTGACCCCGCTCACCGATAACAAACGGCCTTGGCCGCCGCGACGACTTCAGCCACCGACGGCAGCGCCAGCTTTTCGAGGTTGGCCGCATATGGCATTGGCACGTCCCTGCCCGAAACGCGCGTCACCGGCGCATCGAGATAATCGAATGCGTGCTCCATGATGCGCGCGACAATCTCGGCGCCAACGCCAGATTGCTGCCAGCCCTCCTCCACGGTCACCGCGCGGCCGGTCTTCCGCACCGATGCCACGATTGTTTCGGTGTCCATCGGGCGCAGCGTACGCAAGTCGACGACTTCGGCCTCGATGCCCTCCTTGGCGAGTTCATCCGCGGCCTTCAATGCGTAGGTCATACCGTTCGACCACGAGACCAGCGTGACGTGCTGGCCGGCACGCGCGATCCGCGCCTTGCCGATCGGCAGCACATAGTCGTCGAGTTTCGGCACCGGACCGGTGTGTCCATATAAGATTTCGTTCTCGAGGAAGATCACCGGATTGGGATCGCGGATCGCGGCTTTCAAAAGTCCTTTGTAGTCGGCGGCGGAATACGGCGCGACCACCTTGAGGCCCGGGATTTGCGAGTACCACGCCGAATAGTCCTGACTATGCTGGGCCGCGACGCGCGACGCGGCACCGTTGGGGCCACGGAACACAATTCCGCAGCCCATCTGTCCGCCGGACATGTAAAGCGTCTTGGCAGCCGAATTGATGATCTGGTCGATCGCCTGCATCGCGAAGTTGAAGGTCATGAACTCGACGATCGGTCTCAATCCCGCCATCGCAGCGCCGACGCCGACGCCGGCAAAACCGTGCTCGGTGATCGGCGCGTCGATCACCCGCCGCGCGCCGAATTCCTGCAAGAGACCCTGCGACACCTTGTAGGCGCCTTGATATTCGGCGACCTCTTCCCCCAACAAAAAGACGTTGTCATCGCGGCGCATCTCCTCGGCCATGGCGTCGCGTAGCGCCTCGCGGATGGTCATGGTCACCATCTCGGTGCCGGCAGGAATGTCGGGATCCTCTGGAATCTCCATCGCCGGTCCGGCAGTCCGTTGCGGGTCCGAGATCATCGGCTTGCCCTCGCCAACCGGCGAACGGGATTCCGCAACTTCGTTCGAAACGTTCTGGACGGAAGTGGCCGATTTTTTTGAAGCCTTCGCTTCGATCTTGCCCAGATCGGCCGCGCTCTCGCCATCGGCAAGAATGGTGGCGATCGGCGTGTTTACCGCCACGTCCGCGGTTCCTTCGGGAACGAGTATCTTGCCAAGCGTGCCCTCGTCGGTCGCCTCGACTTCCATGGTCGCCTTGTCGGTCTCGATCTCCGCGATGACGTCGCCAGACTTGATCGTCTCGCCTTCCCTCTTCAGCCACTTGGCGAGGTTGCCTTTCTCCATGGTCGGAGAAAGCGCGGGCATCAGAACTTGGATTGGCATGATCGCTCCGAAAAAGGCTTGCGCGCTCAGCGATAAATATCGGTGTAAAGCTCGGACGCGTCGGGCTCTGGATCGTTTTGCGCGAAGTCCGCGGCCGTATTGACTATCTCGCGCGCTTCCGCGTCGATCTTCTTCAGATCGTCCTCGGGTAGCTTGGCCGCCAGCAGCCGGTTGCGGACCTGTTCGATCGGATCCTGATCGTGCCGAACCTTATCGACCTCCTCGCGCGTACGATACTTCGCCGGATCTGACATCGAGTGACCGCGATAACGGTAGGTCTGCATTTCCAGGATGTAGGGACCGTTACCCTCGCGGCACCATTTCACAGCCTTGTCGCCTGCCGCTTTTACGGCGCGGACATCCATGCCGTCCACCTGCTCGCCGGGAATGTTAAAGGACACGCCGCGCCTGGAAAAATCTGTCTGCGCCGACGAGCGCGTCACGGACGTGCCCATTGCGTACCGGTTGTTTTCGATGATGTAGACCACCGGAAGTTTCCAGAGCTGCGCCATATTGAAGCTCTCGTAGACCTGGCCCTGATTGGCCGCCCCATCCCCAAAATAGGTGAGACTGACGCGATCGTTGCCGCGATAACGGTTGGCGAAGGCGAGGCCAGTTCCGAGCGACACCTGCGCGCCGACGATGCCGTGGCCGCCGTAGAAACGCTTCTCCTTGCTGAACATGTGCATGGAGCCGCCCTTGCCCTTGGAATAGCCGCCGCGCCGCCCGGTCAGTTCGGCCATCACACCCTTGGCGTCCATGCCGCAGGCCAGCATGTGCCCATGATCGCGATAGCCCGTTATGACCTGATCGCCCTCCTCGAGCGACATCTGCATTCCGACGACGATCGCCTCCTGGCCGATGTAAAGGTGACAAAAGCCGCCGATCGCGCCCATTCCGTAGAGCTGGCCGGCTTTTTCCTCGAAACGGCGGATCAGCAGCATTTCGCGTAACGCGTGAAGGTCTTGCTCGCGCGTGAACGAGGGGGGCGGCTGGCTCGTCGAGCCGTTGCCTACCACCTGCGTGACGCTCTTCTTGGATGCGACCATGGCAATTCCGGATGCGAGAAAGGATCACCCTCTCTAGCCCAAGTCAGGCAACCTTGAAAGCGCGTGATCTTGCCGATGTTCAATACGTCGCGAAATTCCGTGACCGAAAATCAGCGGTTTTTGAAATTAGACAAAAGCCCTTTGCGAAAAGGATAGAATACCGCGAGCAATGCGCTCCCAACGGCGTTCCTATTTCTGGCGGATGATCTGAATCAGATCGCGCGGATTGGCGTAGTCGAGCTGATAACGGACGCGCTCATCGAGCATGTCGGGGTCGATTCCGCTGGACCTTAAAAGCGCAACCCGCTTCTCGCCCTCTGCGCGCTCCGCCTTCAGCCGCTCCAGTTCGGACGTCAGCGCAACGATCTCCTGATCGAGCTCCTGCCGCGCATTCAGCCCGTACTTGCCGATATAGGCGTTAACGCCGAAATAGCCGACGATCATTGCGGCCATCGCATAGAGAGCAAGGCCGGTGAGCAGCGATATGAGTCGTGAGCGTGAAACCATGGCATCGACGATGCGGTCGTCCGGTTAATGCTTCGCTAACAACCAGGGGTCGCCCAAGTTGCTATTTTTTATGCTGGGCTACCCAGGCGGCGAAAGCGTTGACATAGGCTGCGAGGAACTCGCGCAGTGATGCCTTGACGAGATCTCCCTTCTCATCGAACGCATCACCGATACCGCCAATATAGGCTTCCGGCTGCTGCAAAACCGAAACGTTGAGAAAAACCAGCGACTGGCGCAGATGATGATTGGCGCCGAAACCACCAATGGCACCCGGCGAATTGCTAATAACCCCGCCCGGCTTGCCGTTGAAAACGCCCTGCCCGTAGGGACGAGATCCGACGTCGATGGCATTTTTCAACACGCCGGGAACGGATCGATTGTATTCGGGCGTCACGAACAGGACAGCGTCAGTTTTCCTGACGCGATCACGAAAGCTCACCCAGTCAGCCGGCGGCGTCGCTTCCAGATCCTGATTGTAGAATGACAATCCATTCAGCGTGATGACGTCAAGCTGGAGCGAAGGCGGCGCGAGCGTCGTCAAAGCCTTGGCTATTTTCAGCGAAAACGACTCTTTGCGAAGGCTGCCGACGATGACGGCGGTGCTGGATTGGGATGCCATCGAAAATCCTATAGTTGTGCAGCACTCACACCGGCTCGATTACAACCTGGCGATGCGGAGAAGCTGAAAAGCTCAGTCTCTTGCGAGAGACTTAATCATCAAGGAACTTGGCCGGGCCTTCGACCTCCGGTCAATACACGCCGGGAATGATACGGTGTGTTTGCTGCATATAGCGGCGATAGTCTTCCCCGAACATCTCGATCATCATCCGCTCCTCGAAGCGCACACGCGCGAAAAACAGCACCGCCACAGCGACGATGCCGCTGAAGGCGGCGACGACGTTCGGCAGCAAGCAGGCCTGCGCGATCGCCCACAGCCAGAACGACGCATACATCGGATGACGGATCGTCCGGTACACACCGGTGCGAACGACCCGATGCCCCTCACGCACCTCGAGCGAGGCCGACCATTGCCGACCGAGATCCTTGTGTGACCGGCGGAACAGCCAGAGCGAGAAGGCAAACAATACGCTGCCGAGCACAACGAGACCATAACCCGGATCGTAGGCGCAAGCGCGCGGCCATCCCGTCGCGAGATTGACCATCGGAATGGCAAACAGTCCGACAAAAGACGCCGCCAGAAGCACGCGCTCTCGCCAAGTACCATCGCGCCGCAACGTCGCAGTGCCCCGCGCCCGCCTGGCGTAGGGATAGCGGATGATAAACCAGGCGACGAGGCCGATAAGCCATATCGTCTGCCCTGGAGAGATCGAAGACATCAGCCGCCGCCGCGCTTACGCAGCGCCGACGGCGGCGCCCGCCAGCCTGGTCGTGGCCACGGTCACCTCGGATGACGCGCGCATCAGAAGCGCGCCGTCCTCTCCGAAACGGTCGACACCGCCGCGCGGCGCCGTGATCTCGTCGAACGACAGCGGACCGCAGACGATGAGGCAATGGTCGTAGTGGGCGCGCACGCTGTTTCCCATCAAGAACTTGTAGTGCAACACCATGAAGTTGAACCGGTGACGCCGGAAGCTAGCCTTGTCCATCATGTCGTGCAACTGCACGCGCCGGATGTTCGGACGTCCGTCGGAGCGCTCGCGGCTGACGCGCTTCAATGTCACCGGATCGAAGCGATAGAAACTGATGGCGTCATCGCGAGCATGATATTCGGTCCAGCGGATTCGGCGCTCGTCGGCGACGGTTTGCGTGGCCTCACGAATGCGCCCACCGTGCGAATGCAGTGAGAATTTCGGAATCGTGGCGCCGACGGTCAAGATGCACAGCGAAGGACCGCACCGGGCAAGTTCAGGATCGCGCTTGAGCGCTCGCGCGACCGAATCCATGACCAGCGCGGCACCGAGGCAATGGCCGACGATGACGATCTCGTTGACATTGGAGTTGCGGACCCGGTCGAGGATTCGCCCCGCAAACTGATCGATCCGGGCATCCATGCGCGGCCGCCGGCCGTAGACGAACTCTCGCGAGAAGATCCAATCGTCGAACACATGATTGATCGGCCATCGCCAGCCTAATAGGTGCAGCAAACCTGCCGTCACGCCCACGGTCACCGCTGCCGTCAGCAGGACTGCTGCAAACCCGGTCACACCCGCTAGTCGAACCAGGCCGTATCCGATGCCCGCGCCGCACGCGGCGAACCCTGCAACATACAGATACGGAAACAGAAAGAAGCCGGCATATTTCCAGCTTGCATACATGAAACGAAACAGTGTGCCGGTTAGGATAAAGTCAGCCAGCGTGACGAGGCTCTGCACGAGGCGCGACCACATGCCTCGCGTGTGATCCTCAAGGATCAAGTCGTCCCATCGCAACATTTCATAGGACGTGCGCGTGTTCCAGTTGGGTCCGGACGCCTCGATGTCCCAGGACGCGCTAACCGGCGTCGCCTCGATCGCGCTCACGATTTCGGCCCTCACGCCCCACGTGCGTTGAAACACCGACAGTGATCGCTCACAGCGACGATGCTGCTGCTCCGGCGAAATTGGATCGTATCCGCCAATATGAAAGACATGCCGCCGTGCGATCATCCCGCCACTTCCGTAGTCGTTGTCTTTTCAAGCCAAGCAGAGAGACGCAAATTTTCAGGCTGCGAATACGATACCCAACTTCGGCCTCGAATACTTCCCTGGAAACACTCCATCTGTGGCGTTTCAATCACAACACACAGGATTTCTAGCAACACACAATTGACGGGAGAATGCGAAGGCGAAATATAGAGTCTTCAAGCGATTCAAAATGGAACTTATTGATGCCTACTGATTGCCCGCCTGCTCGCCGCGGCCTGCGTGCCGGGATCGGAGGTCTTATCCTGTTTGCGCTAGGCGGATTCATGGCGAATTCGGCCATCGCGCAGACTGTGGCGCCACACAGGCCAGGTCATGTTTATCTTATGCGGGGCCTGTTCAACGTATTTTCGCTAGGCATGGACGACCTGGCCGCAAAGCTCCAGAGAGCGGGCGTGAAGGCCGACGCCGTGTCCTACACGTCCTGGTCCTCGCTTGCCGACAGCATTACCGCTAATTTTCGGGCCGGCAACCGTGAACCCGTCATCCTGATGGGCCATTCCTACGGCGCGGATACGACGATCTCACTGGCACGCAAGCTCAACGAGCGCAGAATTCCAGTGGCGCTGATCGTGAACTTCGATCCGACAGCGCCGGACCGGGTTCCACCTAATGTCCGACGAATCATTAATTTCTACGTACCCACCGCCTGGGGACGCCCGGTCGAGGCAAGCAAGCAATTCCATGGCAGCCTGTCTAACCTCAACGAAGGCGGGCAATACAGCCATTTTGACGTCGACAAGGCTGAAGCCCTCCACCGCAAGGCGATCGCTGCCGTGCTTCAGGCCGTCGGCGGCCGGGGTACGTATCGCGCCAAGCGACCTGCCAAGCGCGATCATGTCTCCGAAGCCCCAGTGCAGTAAACGGAGCAGCCTCTTCGCCGTTTCAAGCGGCGAGATGCTGCGCGAGTCCTCGCTCTGAAGGAAATCCTGCGTCCGCCGCCGCTTCCGTCTGGTAGTCGCTCTATGCCAACGCCTTCAGCGTCGCACGGCCCGCGTACCTCGCCTGCGAGCCAAGTTGCTGCTCGATGCGAAGTAGCTGATTGTACTTGGCGGCACGATCCGAACGCGACAGCGATCCGGTCTTGATCTGTCCGCAATTGGTGGCGACCGCGAGGTCAGCGATGGTGGAGTCTTCGGTCTCCCCCGAGCGGTGCGACATCACGGCAGTGTAGCCGGCCTTGTACGCCATCTCGACAGCGGCAAGCGTCTCGGTCAACGTGCCTATCTGGTTGACCTTAATGAGAATGGAATTGGCACGCCCATTTCGAATGCCGTCGGCGAGCCGGGTCACGTTGGTAACGAACAGGTCGTCGCCGACAAGTTGGCACGTCTTGCCGATCATGTCGGTGATGATCTTCCAGCCCTCGAAATCGTCCTCGGCCATACCGTCCTCGATTGAGACGATTGGATAGTCAGAGGCCAGCTTGGCGAGATATTTTGCCTGTTCCTCGATCGAACGGGTCTTGCCCTCGCCTCCGTAAACATATTTGCCGTCCTTGAAGAATTCAGTCGAAGCCGGATCGAGCGCCAGCGCCACGTCATCGCCCGGCCTGTACCCAGCCTTGACGATCGCACCCATGATGAAATCGAGCGCAGCACCGGCCGATGGCAGGTCCGGTGCAAAACCACCCTCGTCGCCGACGTTGGTGTTGTGACCGGCCTTCTTCAGCTCGGCTCTCAATGTGTGAAAGATTTCGGCACCGCAGCGCAGCGCGTCCGAGAACGTTTTGGCGCCGACCGGCATGATCATGAATTCCTGAAAGTCGATCGGATTATCGGCATGCACACCGCCGTTGACGATATTCATCATCGGCACCGGAAGCGTTCGCGCCGTGACGCCGCCGACATAGCGGTACAGAGGTATGTCCAAAGAGTCCGCCGCTGCCCTGGCGAGCGCCAGCGACACGCCGAGAATCGCGTTGGCGCCGAGCCGGCCCTTGTTCGCGGTCCCATCAAGCTCGATCAGGATCTCGTCGATCTGCACCTGCTGCTCGGCATCCATGCCCCCGATCGCATCGAAAATCTCGCCGTTCACAGCGTCGACCGCTTTCCGTACGCCCTTGCCCTGATAGCGGCTCTTGTCGTCGTCACGCAGTTCGACCGCCTCATAAGCGCCAGTAGAGGCACCGGAGGGCACCGCGGCCCGTCCCATCGCTCCATCTTCGAGCACCACATCGACCTCAACGGTCGGATTGCCGCGGCTGTCGAGAATTTCGCGGCCGATGATGTCGACGATGGCAGTCATAAGAACCTCTTGAATCACTAGATTTTGCGCTGCTTCTACAGCAATGCTTGGGGGCGGGAAAGGCCGTGAATCGTGACGCCCTCGTGACGAGCCCGTCAGGATTGGCTATCAGCAGAGATTCGCGAAAAGATTTGCGCGAATAAATCTATTTGCAGCGTAATCGATGCAAAACCGGCTCCACTTCCGCTGCTCCCGCTTTGACAGAGATGATCATGCCAGGAAAGCTCCTCTCTTCGCCAAAATCGTCTCCTTTGCAACTCGGCCGCGCCGTGGCGTGGCCTGATTCTCCGGAGAAGGCAAAACTCGACCGCGTGCCTAATCCACAGAAGGGCACCAACTATGTCGCGCGGTTCACGGTGCCGGAGTTTACCGCGCTGTGCCCGGTCACCGGTCAGCCGGATTTTGCGCATTTGGTAATCGATTATGTGCCGGGGTCCTGGCTGCTGGAGTCGAAATCGCTCAAGCTCTATCTCGCCAGTTTTCGCAATCACGGGGCCTTCCACGAGGACTGCACGGTGGCAATCGGCAAGCGCATCGTCGGCGCGGTCAGGCCGAAATGGCTGCGTATCGGCGGCTACTGGTTTCCGCGCGGCGGCATTCCCATCGACGTATTCTGGCAGACAGGCACGGCGCCGAAGGGCGTCTGGATTCCCGATCAGGCCGTCCGGTCCTACCGAGGCCGAGGTTGAGCGCGGACCGAGATTCTTTAGCGCGCGCGTGAGGCGACCCTGCCGGTCAGTAGCCCCGCACAAGCCAACCCGAGAATTGCGATGACGACGGCGTTCGCGGCAAGCGTGGGAAATTTTCCGGTCCAGGAAAGGCTCACGCCATAGGCGATCGGACCGGCAGTCTGCCCCATGTAAAAGAAGAACGAATGCAGCGATAACGCCGTCGCCCGCGCCTGCTCGGATAATTCGCTGGCGAACACCTGCAGGCAGCCGTGCAGCATGTAGAAGCCCCAACCCATCAGGATGAAGCTGAGCATCTGGATACGCCAGTCCGGACCGAAGGCCACCGCGACAAGTTGCGCCGCCACCATCATTGCGCCTGATATCATCAGGCCGCGTACGCCGAGCAGCGACAGGAACTGCGATATCGTCATGGTGTAGAACAGGCCGCCGACGGCAAATCCGGCGATAACGATGCCCGCGATCGAAAGCCGGGTTTCACCGAGTTCGAACAGAAACGCCGCGACGTAGGGAAACAGTCCAAGTACGCAGCAGCCTTCGATGAAAACAGCAGAGTAGCAGACCTTGGCGTTGGAATTGCTGAAGATCTGCCGATAACCCTGCCGCAGATCGGCAAACTTCATCCGCCGCGAGGTTGCGATCGCGTCGCCGCGGTGAAATCCAAGCCCAACAGCAATCGAGGCCGCAAGAACCAGCGCTCCGAGCACGACAAGCACGCCGCGCCAGCCGACGAGATCGCCAATCACGCCGGAAAACGAGGCGCCCAGCAGGTTGCCTCCCATCGTACCCGCGATGGTCCGGCCGATCGCCACCTGGCGCTGTGGCACCGGCACCAGGTCGCTCGCCATGCCGAGCGCGACCGGGAAAACACCGCCCGATGCTATCCCCGCAAAGACGCGCGTCGCGAACAGCGCGCTGTAGGACGAGCACAATGCGCCGGCGACGTTCGAAATGCCGAGCAGCACCAGGCACATCAGCATCAGCCGCCCCTTGCCGAAGATATCGGCTGCAGCGCCGATCAGCGGCTGCACGACTGCAAACGAAAATGCGGTGACCGCCGAGAGGCCGGCGGCGGTGGCGACCGTCACCGACAAATCGTCGGCGACATGCGGCAACACCGGATCCATCGCACGCGTCGACAGGCTCGCCGCGAAGGTGGCCAGAGCAATGATATTGAGCAGCGGCGGCAGTCTGTGCTTTTCGGCCGCTGCCGGGGGCACCGATGTCATTTCGGGCGGGCCGGATCGGTCGCCTTCGCCAGCGCATCAAACGCCATCAGCCTTCGCACCAACGCCTCGAACTCACGCAGCGGCACCATGTTGGGGCCATCCGACGGCGCATGATCGGGATCTGGATGGGTCTCGATGAACACGCCGGCGACGCCGACCGCGACCGCCGCACGCGCCAGCACCGGCACGAATTCGCGCTCACCACCGGACGAGGTGCCCTTGCCGCCCGGCTGCTGCACGGAATGAGTCGCATCGAAGATGATGGGCGCGCCGGTGGTGCGCGCAAGGATTGGCAGCGCGCGCATATCGGACACCAGCGTATTGTAGCCGAACGATGCGCCGCGCTCGGTCACCAGCACATTGCGGTTGCCGCCTCCGGTGATCTTGGCCACCACGTTTCCCATATCCCATGGCGCCAGAAATTGCCCCTTCTTGACATTGACGACCTTGCCGGTCGCCGCCACCGCCAGCAAAAGGTCAGTCTGCCGGCACAGGAATGCGGGTATCTGCAACACATCGACCGCCTGCGCGACCTCGGCGCATTGGGCTGCCTCATGGACATCGGTCAGCACAGGCAATCCGAGCGACGATCGAATCTCTGCGAAAACCGGCAGCGCCTGCTTCAACCCGATCCCGCGCGCGCCCGAAGCGCTGGTGCGGTTGGCCTTATCGAACGAGGACTTAAAGACAAGGCCGATGTTCAGCCGCGCGGCGATTTCCTTCAGCGCGCCGGCCACCTCGACTGCGTGAGCCCGGCTTTCCATCTGGCACGGACCGGCGATGATCGACAGGGGCAGGTCCTGGCCGAAAGTTACGGAGCCGACGGAGACGACGGGCGCTGCGGAGACGGACTGGTTCAAGGTGAATTCCTTTGTCGGCGGACCATGCCGGGCCGCAGCGGCGGGATCAACCCGCATGCGCGGAATGCGAGCGTGCGCGCGAAGCATAGCCTCCTCGGGACCGGTTTGATAAGCTTTGCGGCATTGCCCCGGAGGCCTAATGCGACTGCCCCTTATTGTTTTTACCGCCTCTGCATATGCTTTTATCGGTGCGGCTCAACTGGGACCGGCGCGGAGCCAGACGCCAAGCCCGGCATCGCAATCGCCGGGCGTCGTGACCGGCGGAAGTCAGGACGTGATGGTCAACGGCAAACCCGCCGCACGTCAGGGCGACTCTACGACCGGCGGCGCGTTGATCGAGGGATCGCCTAACGTCTTCATCAACGGCAAACCCGCAACGGTGACCGGCGACCGAACCGGATGCGGCGGCTCGGTCACTTCTAGCGGCCATGGCGTATTCATCAACGGCAAGCCGATGGCGCGTCAGGGCGACCAAACGTCCGGGTGTGCGAAATAGCCATAGCGTTTTCGAGCGAAGTGGGCACCGGTTCGCGTGAAGAAAACGCGTCAAAACAACAATCTAGAGCGTCGCTTCTAATTTGGTCGGAAGCGGAAATGTTCTAGCTACACCAGCCGGCTCTGCACCACCGCTGCCTGGATGAACGAGGCGAATAGCGGGTGCGGCTCGAACGGCCGCGATTTCAGTTCGGGATGGTATTGCACACCGATGAACCAGGGATGATCTTCGTACTCGACGATCTCCGGCAGCACACCGTCAGGCGAGAGGCCCGAGAACCGCAGTCCGTGGTGCTCCAGGCGGTCCTTGTAGGCAGTGTTGACTTCGTAGCGATGGCGGTGCCGCTCGGAAACCTCCAGCGCCCCGCCGTAGATTCCTGAAACGCGACTGCCGCGCCTAAGCGCCGCCGGATAGGCGCCAAGCCGCATGGTGCCGCCGAGATCTCCAGCCTTCGCGCGCTTCTCCAGTTCGTTGCCACGGAGCCATTCGGTCATCAGCCCGACCAGCGGCTCGCTGGTCGGGCCGAATTCGGTCGAGTTAGCGTCTGCAATTCCAACCAGGTTGCGGGCCGCCTCGATCACGGCCATCTGCATCCCAAAGCAGATGCCGAAATACGGTACACGCCTTTCGCGAGCGAACCGCGCCGCCTTGATCTTGCCCTCGGCGCCGCGCTGGCCGAAACCGCCCGGCACCAGAATGCCATCGACATGTCCGAGGAATGGTGCGGCATCTTCGTTTTCGAACACTTCGCTCTCGATCCAGTCGAGATTGACTTTCACCTTGTTGGCGATACCGCCATGGGACAGCGCCTCGATCAGCGATTTGTAGGCGTCCTTCATACCAGTGTACTTGCCGACAATCGCAATCGTCACTGCTCCTTCCGGATTGCGGATGCGCTCGTTGATCTCATGCCAGCCTTGCAGCGCCGGAGGCGCGGCCGGCTCGATTCCAAACGCCGCCAGAACCTCGTCGTCGAGGCCTGCGGCGTGATAGACTTCCGGCACGGCATAGATGTTATCTGCATCGCGCGCCTCGATCACGGCGCTTTCCCGGACATTGCAGAACAATCCGAGCTTCCGGCGCTCCTCCTTGGGGATTTCCCGGTCGGTGCGGCACAGCAGGATATCGGGCTGGATGCCGATAGACCGCAATTCCTTCACCGAATGCTGCGTAGGCTTGGTCTTCAACTCGCCGGCGCTCGGGATGAACGGCAACAGCGTCAGGTGAACGTAAATCGCAGCACCGCGCGGGAGATCGTTCTTGATCTGCCGGATCGCCTCGAAGAACGGTAGCCCCTCAATGTCACCCACCGTGCCGCCAATCTCACACAGCACGAAGTCATAGCCATCATTGCCGTCGAGGATGAAATGCTTGATGGCGTTGGTGACGTGGGGAACCACTTGGATCGTAGCCCCAAGATAGTCGCCGCGGCGCTCCTTGGTCAGGATGTCCTGATAGATGCGGCCGGTGGTGATGTTGTCCTGCTTGGTCGCGGGGCGCCCGGTAAAGCGCTCGTAATGACCGAGATCGAGATCGGTCTCAGCACCGTCATCAGTCACGAACACTTCGCCGTGCTGGTAGGGCGACATCGTTCCCGGATCGAGGTTGAGGTAGGGGTCGAGTTTGCGAAGGCGAACCTTGTAGCCACGCGCCTGCAACAGCGCGCCGAGCGCTGCCGAAGCCAGACCTTTTCCGAGCGAGGAAACCACGCCGCCGGTGATGAAAATATACCGCGCCATGGGTCTCAACCTTTAAGGCTCCCGAGACGATTCGCCAAAACCAATCCCAGCCGTCAGCCGAAATCGGATCGGCTATGGATGACTTAAAAACTCAAATGATTGCAGTCTCTTGGCTAAGGCTTTTGATGCAGAGCGGCAATCCCGGTTCTGCATCAATACCCCGCTTTATTGCGAACGCGGCGCTTGCGGACCGGCGGGTGCCGGCGGGGCCGGCTGGTCCGATTGTTTCAGCGAATCGAGGAGACCGCCGCCGGAGGGCGGAGTTACCGGGGTCGCGCCTCCTGCCGGCTGGGACTGCGACGCTGGGGCTCCATCCAGGATCGAACCCGGATTTTGATGGACGCCCGCAAGCCATGACAGGAACAGGCTGGTCACGAAAAAGCCAGCCGCAAGGAAGGCCGTAGTGCGCGTCAGCAGATTCGCGGTGCCCCGGCTTGACATAAATCCGGCGCCGCCGCCCATGCCGAGGCCGCCGCCTTCGGACTTTTGCAGCAGCACGATGATGGTCAGTACCGAAACGATGATCAGGTGGATTACGATAACTACGGTCTGCATCTTGGCCTTCCATCACAGCGCGCACCCGCCAGCCGGAGTCACGATCTTGCGGGGCTTGCTTGCGGGGCTTGAGAAGTTCGCCTGACGGACTCGCTGACACTCAAAGCGAACTTCTGAACCGCCACACTCGGCGGTATCTACACGATCAGGCGCGACGTTGTCACCCCCGCAGGGTCACTGGGCCCCGCGAGATGAACGGTCAGGCAACGGCTTGGGCGATCCCAAGGAAATCTGCCGCCTTGAGGCTGGCGCCGCCGATCAAGGCCCCGTTTACATTCGGAACCGCCAACAACTCCGCAGCGTTCGACGGCTTCACCGATCCGCCATAGAGGATACGAGCTTTCGCCCCCTCCACGCTAAACCGTTCCGCGAGCTGTTCGCGGATAAATCTATGGACCTCTTGAACATCTTCCGATGTCGGCGTGCGTCCGGTGCCGATCGCCCATACCGGCTCGTAGGCCACGACGAGATTGGCGGCAGTCGCGCCGTCCGGCAGCGAACCCGCAAGCTGTTGTCCGACCACCTCAAGGGTCTGACCGGCATCACGTTGGTCCTGGGTTTCGCCGACGCAGACGATGGCGATCAGCCCCGCCCGCCAGGCGGCTTCGGTTTTTTGCCTCACGAGAGCGTCGGTCTCTGCATGATCGGCGCGACGCTCGGAATGGCCGACGATGACGGCGGTGGCACCCGCATCCGCCAGCATCTCGGCGGAAATATCGCCCGTATGAGCACCGGAGGGTTTGGGATGACAATCCTGCCCGCCGATCCGCACCGGTGAGCCCTGGACCGCACCCACAAACGCCAATACCAGCGTCGCCGGCGGACAGATCAGCAGATCGGCTTTTTGCGCGGGGCCGTCCGCGCCTGCGATCATCTGGCCGAGCTCGCTGGCCGAAGCCTTGAGGCCGTTCATCTTCCAGTTTCCAGCAATCAGCGGTCGCAGCCCGGTCATGGATCTCTCATGGATGATTTTGACGTTGCGCCACCTCGGTATACCGGCGATCCGACGCCGAAGTTGGCGGACCTTGCTAGCAGAGGTTATCGGCCGGGGCCAGTCTCCGGTACCCGGTGCGGCTTATGGTCGAGGCGTTCCACTGAGGTTGCGACGGCGCGCTTGCCACTTTATGATGCGTTATCAACTCGGTGACGCCCTCGCGCGGCTTCCGCTCAGGTGCGACCCGCTTCCCTCCTACAAAAGACGGACTCATGCTTCGAGGAATACGCAACGCCTCATCAAACTGGCTCGGCAAGGCCATCATGACGATCGTGATGGGCTTGTTGATCGTCGCCTTCGGCATCTGGGGCATCGCGGATATCTTTCACGGCTTCGGCCAGTCGTCGCTGGCTACGGTCGGCAACACCGAGATTTCGACCGAGCAGTTTCGGCAAATCTACACCGACCGTCTGCAACAGATCGCACGCCAGTTCGGCCGCGCGCTGCCTCCCGATCAGGTCAGGGCCCTCGGCCTCGACCGTCAGATTTTGCAGCAAGTGATCGCGGAAGCTGCGCTCGATGAGGACGCCCGGCGCAAGGGCCTCGCAGTTTCGGATAAGGAAATCAGCCGCCAGATCATGACCGATCCCAACTTCAAGGGGGCTCATGACGCCTTCGATCCGGCGCGCTTCGCCGGCCTGATCCGACAGCTGGGGTACACCGAGCAACGCTATGTCGCCGAGCAGCGGCATACGACGCTGCGCCGCCAGATCGCCGGAACGGTGACGGCGGGAGTCGAACCTTCAACGAAGTTGCTGGAGGCGCTGAACCGCTTCCAGAACGAGCAACGGACCATCGATTACGTCAAGCTCGGCGCGGCGCAGGCTGGAAGCATCGATCCTCCCACGGCGGACCAATTGTCCGGTTATTTCAACGCCCACAAGGTGCAGTTCCGCGCGCCGGAATATCGCAAGATCGCGTTGGTGACGTTGACGCCCGAGGAGGTCGCCAAATGGACGGCGGTGTCCGACGACGACGCCAGAAAGGTTTATGAGGAGCGCAAGAACAAGCTGTCCACGCCCGAACGGCGGCAACTCCGGCAGATCATGTTCCCCAACATTACAGACGCTCAGGCCGCACGGGAGAAGATCACCAGCGGCGCGTCATTCGACGATATCGCCAAAGCGCGCGGCCTTGCAGCGTCCGACATCGATCTTGGTACGATCCCGAGATCCGAGGTCGTTGATCCCGCCATCGCCAACGCAGGGTTTGCGATGAAGACCGACGAGATCAGTCAGCCGATCCAGGGCAAATTCGGCGTCGCACTGATCAAGGTCGGCCGCATCGAGCCAGGAAATCAGCCGACGTACGAAAGCGTTGCCGAAAAACTGAAGCACGATGTCGCGGTTGAACGCGGGCGCTCCGAGATCAACAACCTCCACAATAAGATGGAGGACGAGCGCGGCGGCGGCGCGACCGTCATCGAGGCCGCCAAGAAGCTTGGGCTGACCGCGGTCACCATCGAGGCCGTCGACCGCTCCGGACGCGCACCGGACGGCAAACCCGTTACAGGACTTCCGCAGGGAGCCGACCTGATCGCGCAAGCCTTCGCCAGCGATGTCGGCGTCGACAACGAAACGCTGCAACTCGGTAATAACGGCTTCGTCTGGTTTGACGTTCTCGGCGTCACACCCTCACGCGACCGCACCCTCGACGAGGTCCGGGACAAGGTCGAGGCGGGGTGGCGCGCCGAACAGATCAGCGGCCGTCTGCTGACCAAGGCCACGGACATGGTCAGCAAGCTCGGCCAGGGCGGCAAGCTCGCGGACGAGGCAGCCGGCCTCGGTCTCAAGGTCGAAAGCGCGAGTGCTATCAAACGGGACGCCACAACGGCCGAATTGCCCGCCGCCGTGGTCGCCGCAGCATTCCGCGTCGTCAAAGGCGGAGCCGGCCAGGCTCCGGGCGCGGGTCACGAGGAATGGATCGTTTTCCGCGTTACCGACGTGACAGTGCCACCGCTCGATCTTGCCTCCGATGAGATGAAGAAGCTGCGTGAGGGCATCCAGCGCAGCCTATCGGATGAGTATGTGGGCCAGTACATCGTCAAGCTCGAAGGCGAGATCGGCACCACGATCAACCAGGCAGCAGTGGCGCAAATCATCGGCGCCAGCAACTTCTGACGGGGACCGACGCGCTCCCGTATTCCGAAAGCATCCGATGGACGATCTCAAGGCTCTCATTGGAAAAGTCGCTACCGGCGCGACTCTGACGCGTGAGGAAGCTGCGTCCGCGTTCGACCGTATGATGTCCGGCGAAGCAACGCCCTCGCAAATGGGCGGGATTTTGATGGCGCTGCGCGTGCGCGGCGAAACCGTCGACGAAATCACCGGGGCGGTCTCGGCGATGCGATCGAAGATGCTGCGCGTCAAAGCGCCCGCGAACGCGGTCGATGTGGTCGGCACCGGTGGCGACGGCTCAGGCTCAGTAAATGTCTCAACCTGCGCATCGTTCATCGTCGCAGGTGCGGGCGTGCCCGTCGCCAAGCACGGCAACCGCGCGCTATCCTCTAAATCCGGAGCTGCCGACTGCCTCGCTGCGCTCGGTATCAAGATCGACCTCACCCCTGAACAAGTGGGCCGCTGCGTCAACGAGGCCGGCATCGGCTTCATGTTCGCGCCATCGCACCATCCCGCGATGAAGAATGTCGGCCCGACACGCGTCGAACTCGCAACCCGCACCATCTTCAATCTGCTGGGGCCACTGTCCAATCCCGCCGGCGTCAGGCGGCAGATGGTTGGCGTGTTCTCGCGGCAATGGGTGCAACCGCTGGCGCAGGTGCTGAAGAACCTCGGTTCCGAATCGGTATGGGTCGTTCACGGCTCGGACGGCTTGGATGAGATCACCCTCACCGGCCCGACATTTGTCGCCGCGCTCGAAAACGGCAATATCCGCTCGTTCGAGGTGACGCCGGAGGACGCGGGATTGCCCCGCGCGGGTGGCGATGCGCTGAAAGGCGGCGACGCCGAGGCGAACGCGGCAGCCTTGCGCAACGTGCTTGAAGGCAAGCCCGGCGCCTTCCGCGATGTCGCCCTGCTCAACGCGGCGGCGGCCCTGATCGTGGCGGGCAAGGCGAAGACCTTGAAGGAGGGCGTCGCGCTCGGCACGAAATCGCTCGACGGCGGAGGCGCCATGAACAAGCTGAAGCAGCTGATTGCGGTTTCCAACGGGTGAGGACGGTGGCGTGGCCGATATCCTGATCAGAATCGAAACCTACAAGCGCGAGGAGATTGCGAGCGCAAAGCGCGCACGTCCTCTCAGTGACGTCACGGCCGCCGCAAAAGCCGCTTCGCCGCCGCGCGGCTTCGTCCAAGCCATCCGCAGCAAGCTCTCCAAGGGAGAATATGCCCTGATCGCCGAGGTCAAGAAGGCCTCGCCCTCGAAGGGCTTGATCCGCGCCGACTTCGATCCGCCTTCCCTCGCCCGCGCCTATGAGTCCGGCGGTGCCGCTTGCCTCTCCGTTCTCACCGATGCGCCATCATTTCAGGGCCATCTCGACTTCATGGTCGCCGCCCGCGCCGCAACGTCGCTGCCGGTGCTGCGCAAGGATTTCATGTTCGACACCTATCAGGTTGTCGAGGCGCGAGCGCATGGAGCGGACTGCATCCTGATCATCATGGCCGCGCTTGACGATGCTGCAGCGAAAGACATCGAGGCGGCCGCGATCGATCTCGGCATGGATGTGCTGCTCGAAATTCATAACCGCGAGGAGTTGGATCGTGCGCTCAAGCTGCGTTCGCCGATGATCGGCGTCAACAATCGCAATCTGCGCACGTTTGAGACGATGCTCGAAACCAGCGAAGCGTTGGCGCCTCACATTCCGAAAGATCGGCTGATGGTGGGAGAAAGCGGTATCTTCACGCCGGACGACCTCGCGCGGCTCGAACGGGTTGGTATCTCAACCTTCCTCGTCGGTGAAAGTCTGATGCGGCAAGCCGACGTCACCGCCGCAACCCGCACGCTGCTCAAGCATGACAGATCAGCGCGGCCGTAGGCGGGGCATGCATACCCGCGGCGGACCGCGGTATCGCGGTCCGTCGCCAACCGTTACGCCGATCAGTTCTTGCCCGGACTACCTGTTGTCAGCTTCTCCATCACGTCGCCGACGGTGAAACTTGCCGCTTTGGCGCGTGGCGGAAACTCCTTGAAGCTCTCGATATATCTTGCGACGATGCCCTGCGCCGGCACCTGAATAAAAACATGCCGCGCCAGCCAATCGCCGTAGTACATGCTGGTGGGTCCACGCTCGAACGGATCGGAACGCAGGTTGTAGAGCATGGGCGCGCGCAATTTAGTGAATTGACCCTGCCAAACGCCAACCGGATTCTCGGGGCTCACCTCAGTGTGTTGCTCCAGGAAGGCGATTTTCCATTCCTTGACTCGGAGCGCCATCAAGTCTCCGTCGTCGCTCCAGTACAGGAACTCGGTCCGCGGCGATTCTTTCACCTCGCCTTTGAGGAATGGCAGCAGGTTGAAGCCGTCGAAATGGACCTTGAACTGCTTGCCGTTGAGCGTGGTGCCCTTCTTCGTCCGCTCGACCAGGTCGGTGTCGCCGTTGGCCGCCGCGAAAGTCGGGATGAAATCCTCGTGCGCGCAGACGTCGTTGATAACCCTGCCCGGCTGGATCACGCCAGGCCACTTGATCAGGCATGGTACACGGAAGCCACCTTCCCAGTTCGTCGCCTTCTCGCCTTTGAACGGCGTGGTGCCGCCATCGGGCCAAGTAAAGACCTCCGCGCCATTGTCGGTGGTGTAGACGATGATGGTGTCGTTCGCGATGCCGAGGTCGTCGACGAGCTTCAGCAATTCGCCAACCATGCCGTCGTGCTCGACCATCCCGTCTGGATAGATGCCGAGGCCGGTCTTGCCCTGCGACGCCGCCTTCAGATGCGTGAAGATGTGCATCCGCGTCGAGTTGAAATAGCAGAACCACGGTTTGTCGGCCTTGTGCTGCCGGTTGATGAAGTCCTTGGCGGCGTCAAGAAACTCCTGGTCGATCGTCTCCATGCGCTTGGTGTTGAGCGGGCCGGTATTCTCGATCTTTCCATCGGCGGTCGACTTGATGACGCCGCGCGGGGCGAATTTTTTCCGAAACTCCGGACTCTTGGGGTAGTCGGGGTTCTCCGGCTCTTCCTCCGCATTGAGGTGATAGAGGTTGCCGAAAAACTCATCGAAGCCGTGCGCGGTCGGCAGATGCTCGTCGCGGTCGCCGACGTGGTTCTTGCCGAATTGGCCGGTGGCATAACCGTATGTTTTGAGAACGTCGGCGACGCTGGGATCGAGCGGCCCGAGACCGAGCGTGGCGCCGGGCAGGCCAACCTTGGTGAGACCGGTACGAACCGGCGTCTGTCCCGTAATGAAGGCAGCGCGCCCGGCGGTGCAGCTCTGCTGGCCATACCAATCGGTGAAAATGGCGCCTTCCTTGCCGATCCGGTCGATGTTGGGCGTGCGATAGCCCATAATGCCCATGTTGTAGGCGCTGACATTGAACCAGCCGATGTCGTCGCCCATGATGAACAGGATGTTTGGTTTCTTGCCACCGGCAGCCCCGTTTGACGGAGACGTCGGCTTCGTCCTGTGTGCCTGCGCCATGGCTTCCGATGTCAGTGCCGCGGCGGCGACCAGCGAGGACGAGCCAAGCAGCACGGCGCGGCGATTGAAGGTTGACGTGTTAGGGCCAGCAACATGACCCTTATTCTTTTCTTCCTCGCTCATTTGACACTCCCTAACGTGTGAAATGGAATGGTGATCGGATGAGAAAAGCTCGGCGTTCGAGTTTGTGAGGTTGTGAGTGCTCCTATTATCTGGCCGGCTTGCGCCAACTCTCGGTTGACGATTCCGGAATACCCATCGGATTGATGTGTTGAGGTAACTGCCGTTTCGCGCCGTGACTGGCCGCTTGCCTGCGTAATTTGCGGCGCGCGGCCCCAACCCGCCACAGCAAGCGGCATGACGACCATTCACCGGCGTTGCGGTGCGACGCGAACAATTGCTGTTCGATCGATCCGATTTCGGAGTCGAGCACGGGATCGGCCGCTGCGGCCTTAAAAGCCTTGATCGTGCGATCTGACGCAACGGGTTCGAACCGTTGCAGCCAGTCAAGCATTGCAAAGTACACCGTACGAGCATCGCCGCTGCCTGCTACGCGGCGAAGGCGACGGAACGACCAGGCTTCAGATTGCAGATAGATCTTCCGCCGCTGCCGATACGCTGCCGTGATCGATCTTGCCGCGACCGGCGCGAACCAGGCGATCACGGCAAATGCGATTGCAATCAGCGCTGCCAGCAGCCAGTGCTCGGCAATACCGTTGCGAACGGCGGACCAATTCCATCGCGCGCGGGCTCCGTCGGAAATTGTCCCTTGCGTGGCCGGATTAGCAACGACGTCGTATGACATCGCGTCTAGGTGCGCCGTCTCCACTTTGCCTGCGCCGACATTCCACCATCCAATGTCGATTGCCGGCAAACTGAATTGACCCGCTTGTTGCAGCATATGCGTGACCTGATCGATACGGCGCGAGACAAGCACCCCGGTTCGGGAATCGTACTTATCCTGGAACTCTGGTTGTGCCGGATAAGCTTCGGCTCCCGGCGAGCGGACAAGAGGCAGAGGCGGCAACAGCATCGCCGGCGTGCTGTCGGCTTCGATCGTGACGGTGCGGACAACGGAGTCGCCGACCTTGAGATGATCTGACGACGGCTTGATCTCTTGGTGAACAACAAGCCGTTGGGCGGAGACGAATGGATCGAGCGCCTGCGCCGCATCGGGAATGACTGCCTGGAACGACAAAGACGGAATGCGCACAACCGCCTCGCGCGACTCTGGCGGGCCGGCCGCGTAAGTAACTGTTATCGACCGCTCCGAAATGACGTAAGCGCCCGGCTCTTGCGGATAGAGCAGGAATTCGTACCGCACTCCGGCAAAGCTCACACCGTCTACCTGTTCCGATATGTTGACCGTCGACCCGTCATGCGTGACGACATTGCGGATCTGGAATGCCGGCAGCACCGGCGGCTTTGTCATGTAGTTGGGCACCAGAACATCGAGGGTCAGCGTCGCGCTCTGGCCGACGACGACCGTCGCGGGATCGAGCTTGGCGCGCACGAACGGCTCAGTAGCCACAGTTTGTTGCGCATCTGCGCCCGCGACAGACAGTGCAAACAGCGCGAATGCGGCCAGTGTTCTCATTGCGGCGAACTCCCGCCCGGCGTTGAGCCGCTGTTCGCCTGTATGGCGAACTTCAGCTTGAGGAAATCCGCCGGCGTCGTCTGCACCTGACGCATCCAGGCGTCGGCAGCGCCAGCCGTCGTCATGTCGTTCGGTGCAACTTTTATGCGTTTGCCACCCTTCTGCTTTTCGTCGACCTTGGTTTCATCGGGCTTGAGATCAGGCGGCGCGGCGTCTTGTTGCTCATCCTTGCGCCGTTTTTCCTCGGCATCTTCAAAAGCCTTCCTGACGATGGCGAGGTTAGTCTTTGCCGCGATGTTGTCTGGCTGCTGCGCCAATACGTCGTCGTAGGCTTTGATCGCCTTCTCGTAAGCATGGTTTTGCGCCTCGGCATTGCCGAGTGCGAAACGGCCTTCGACCGTCTCGACCTTCCGGAAGGCCTCCGCGGCAGCCAGGAAATCATAGGCGCGATAGGCGGCGATTCCACGCCACATCGGATCGGTGAATAGTTTTGCCGCGCTCGCATAGTCGCCGCGGTCGAAGGCCATGCGTCCTTGCTGATCCGGTGTCAGCCAAAGGCTCGCGAAGCCTGACGGCGCTTCGGCGGGTTGCGCCTTGGCTGGGTGCCCATATAGCAGGAACAACACCAAGACCCATTGCACCGTCATGCCCCGGCGAAACCAGAGCGCACCGAGCAGCGCTATCGGCCAGAGCAGCCAGAATCCCTCGTCACGCCAGCGCGTTCCACTTTCTTCCGCCTGGGCGCTCTCGAATTGAGTGTCGATACGGCGTTCCAAAGCTTGGATGTCCGACTTGTCGACGGTGACATCAACGTTGTCGACTGGGATACTGGCGGTGTCCTGCGGCGGCCTGACGCTAAGCATCACCACGCCGTTACGACCTGCGCCCTTTCGCAGTTCGCTTGCATCCGTGGTTCCGACGCCATCGGCCACCAAGAGAACAGTCCCCGCGACCGGTTCGCCTTGAAGAGACGTTGCGGCAAGTGCGAGAGCCGCGACTGGGTTTTTACCCTGCACCGGCATCAAGCCGGGCGTCAGCGCCGCCAGAAACGGCTCGATGACGCGGCGATCATCGGTCAGGGGCATGACGAGATGCGCGCTGCCGGCGTAGGCGATGAGGCCCGTGCGGGCGCTGCCTCGCGCGGCAAGCATGTCGAGGATCTTCTGCTTGGCACGCTCCAGCCGCATCGGAGCTACGTCGGACTGCCCCATCGATGCAGAGACATCCAGCGCGATCATCAATGGCGCTTTGTCCTCGACAAAGAGCGGCAACTCGCGCCGCCACGTCGGCCCGGCAAGCGCGACGGCGCCTAGTCCCAGCGCCAGCGCGACAAGATAGGAGGGTTTGATATGCCACCGCCGCTGCGGCGTAACGATCATGTGCTTCAGCAGGCTGGGTGCAATGACGCCTCGCCATTGCAAATCGACACTGTCTCGCCGTGAGATAAGCGCTAGGATTAGCCCGGTTGGCACGAGCGCGAGCAGCCACCACGGCCGAAGGAAATGAAATGCCTCGATGGCCTGCTCAAACATCGCTAGGCGCTCCGAAAGTCAGGCCGCGCAGCAGCAATATCGTCCAAAGTCCGAGACCAAGCACCACGGCTGCACCGAGCGGCCACTGGAACAGCGGCAGCTTCGGCCTCCAGCTCTCGGTTTGCACCTTTACCGGCGCAAGCTTGTCGATGTCGGCATAGATCGCTTCGAGCTGCTCGCCGTTCTCGGCGCGGAAAAACTGTCCGCCCGTCGTGCTCGCCACTTCGCGGAGCGCCGGGAGGTCGACGCGGTTTTCGCCGGAGGCTTCAGTATCTCCGACGCCGATCGTGTAGATCGTGAGCCCGCGCTGCTGGGCGATCTCAGCGGCATGCACAGGCGGCACCCGGCTTGCCGTATCGTTGCCGTCGGTGAGCAGGATCAGCATGCGCTGCTTCGTTTTGTTCGTATCGAATGTCTTGATCGCCAAGCCGATGGCGTCGCCGATGGCCGTCTGCTCGCCCGCCATGGCGACTGCGGTCTGATCTAACAGCATCTGGACAGTCTGCAGATCCTGCGTGAATGGCGCCTGCAAAAAGGCGCGCGTGCCGAACAAGATCAAGCCAATGCGATCGCCTTTACGGCGGGCGATAAAGTCGTGAACGACCTGCTTCACGCCATCGAGCCGCTGCAGCATCTTCTGGTCGGGCGCCTTGAAGTCGGGCTGGCTCATCGAGCCGGAGATATCGATCGCCAACATCATGTCACGCGCCGCGATTTTATGCGTGATCGGATCGCCGACCCATTGAGGGCGCGCCAGTGCGGAAATCATCAACAGCCAAATGATGACGGCAACGATCATCTGCAGGGGTAAGCGCCGCAAGATCACCGCGCCTGGCTGCGGCTTCTGCCCGGTCGCCTCGGCGACACGGGCGAAAAACGGAATCTGGACCGATGCGCGGCGCTCCCGATAAGGCGGCAACAGCCACCAGACCAACAACGGCAGCGGCAAAAGGGCGAAGGCCCAAGGCCAGGCAAATTCAAGCATGGTGCGCCTTGATCCAGTGCCGGATAATACCGAAAAGCGCGCGGGGATCGTCGGCGATCGGCTGATAGGCTTCGCGCGCCAGCACTCGCCCCACACCCTCGGAAAAGTCTCGCGTGTTAGCGGTTCGGTCGAGAAACGTCAGCCATGCCTGGCCAGCCAGCGATGCGACCTGTCCCCGCGGAAAAGCAGCCAGCGCAGTGCGGCGGATCAGCGACGCCAAAGCGATGGACGTGCCAGCGGGATTCTCCGGATTCCACTTGCGTTCGATAGCCGCAAGTTCGGTCAGCGCCGCTCGACGATAGCGGTTGCGATACCACCAGTAGGTCAACCGCCACAGACCAAAGAGAAAACCGGCCGCGGCAACCGCCAGCGCAATCCGCAACGGCCATGTCTGAGGCAAAAGACTGATCGCCGGCGGCAACGGAATGTCGATCAAACCGGCGACTGGATCGGGTTGTGGAGAACTAGCCAAGGCTCGCCTCCGGAGATGGTGGATTTCCGCCTCGCCCGCCGCCGCCCGGCAAACGGCCCATCAGGCGGCGCAGTTGAGGGGCGGTTTTCTCTGCGGCGCTCAGAGGCAACACCGGCACGCCGATCTCGCGCGTCCACGCGAACACGTTACGTAACCGTGCATCAGTCGCCTCCTGAATGCCTTTGCGTACACTTTCACGGCCGACCTCCAGCATGATTTGCAATTCGCCGTCGGTGACAGTCATGCGCGCCGATGAGGGCAGATCGCTTTGCAGCGGATCGTGGACCAGCAACGCGACCACGCTGTTGTGCTGCGCCATGCCGCCGACCAAACGCTTGGTCGCGTCGTCGGCACCATCGAAGTCACTGATGACAATGACGGTCGAGTCATGCATCGCGAGCCGCCGCGCTCGGTCGAGCGCACGGTTGATCATTGTCGGTGCGCCCGAAAGGCCGCGCCCGACGCCGAGCGCCTGGTTCTGCCCAACGATATGCCCTAGCAGTTCGAGTACGTTCCGGCGGCTTCGCTGCGGCCGCACCTCGGCAATGTCCGAGTCATTGAAAATGATGCCGCCAATGCGGTCACCCGCCGCGAGAATTCGCCAGGCGGCCAACGCCGCAGCCTGTGCGGCCGTTACTGACTTCATGGCGAAGCGGCTACCGAAGAACATTGATAGCCGCTGGTCGACCACGAGCAAGCCTTGGCGGTCGCGCTCTTCGTTAAACACGCGAACGTGGGGCTGCTGTAAACGCGCCGTCACCTTCCAGTCGATCGAGCGCACGTCGTCGCCGGGACGATAGTCTCTGATCTCCTCGAAGTTGAGCCCTCGCCCACGCATTCGCGAGGCGTATCGGCCCGACAACAGGCTGTGGACCGGTTGACGAGGAAGAAACGAGACCCGGCGGCCTCGTTGCTCCAGCGCGATCAACTCGCCGAGATCGACATAGACGCCGGGAACCGCCGCTGCGCTCGCTTCCGGCATCGCATGCTCCTCACACCGGCGCCACCAGCGACGCGATTTTGTCGATGGCCTGATCGGCGGTGACGCCTTCGGATAAAGCCTCGTAGGTGAGGATCAGCCGGTGCCGCAGGCAGTCGTGCATCACCGCTCGGATATGATCGGGAGTCACAAACGATTGGCCGTCGAGCCACGCGCGCACCCGTGCGCAGCGGTCGAGCGCAAGGCTCCCCCGCGGACTCGCGCCGACCTGAATCCATTTGCTGAGCGGCTCCTTGTAGCGCGACGGAAACCGCGTGGCGAAGATGATGTCGACCATGTAGCGCTGCGCAGCATCCGACACGAAAACACCGTCGATCTCGCGCCGCGCGTCGAAGACTGCCTGCTGCGGCACCGCGGCAGGCTCCGCCGCTTTTTCCTTTGACGCTTGGGCGACTTCCTCGCGATTGAGCTTGATGATCGCGCCCTCGACGTCCTCGTCGGGATAGGTGATGACGACGTGCATCAAGAACCGGTCGAGCTGCGCTTCCGGCAGCGGATAGGTGCCTTCCTGCTCAATCGGGTTCTCGGTCGCGAGTACCATGAACAGCTCAGGCATCTTGTAGGTCTTGCCGGCGACGGTGACCTGCCGCTCCTCCATCGCTTCGAGAAGCGCCGACTGCACCTTGGCAGGCGCTCGGTTGATCTCGTCGGCCAGCACGAGGTTGGCGAAGATCGGTCCCTTCTGAAACTGGAACTGCCCGCCCTTGTCGGTCTGCGCGTAAATCTCCGCGCCGGTGATATCGGACGGGAGCAGGTCCGGCGTGAACTGCACACGCGACAGATCCGCAGCGAGATTCTTGGCCAGGGACTTCACCCCGCGCGTCTTTGCGAGGCCCGGCAGGCTCTCTATCAAAAGATTGCCGTTGCCGAGTAACCCGATCAACATGCTCTCGATCAGGTGATCTTGGCCGAGGACGGATTTGCCGATGCGCACCTTCAGATCGAGGATGGCGTCACGGGCAGCGGATGAGCCCACTTTTACGGGCGCCGCCCCGCTGGGAGGGCTCGCTACGCTCGCATCAGCCATCGGTTTGTTCCCTTCGATAAGTAACGTGCATGCTGGCCGGCATCACTGCCCGGCCAGCATGTGACATTTCGGCCCTCAGCGTGTCTTAATACTCTCCAGATCTTTGAGCCGCTTCATCGCGTCCTGCTGGCGTAGCAACGCATAGTTGATGCCACCTGCATTGAGTGAGTTGCCTGTCTGGTACGGATACTGATCGAAGTCGCTGAAGAACTCCTTGACCTTCCCCTGAATAGGTACGAGCAGCCAGATGTTGCGCGCGAGGAATTCGATGGCGCCACCTCCCTCTTCAAGCCCTCTCTCGTAGGGATCCATTCGCAGGTTGGTGATTAACGCCCATGCTGATGTCTCGCGAACGCCTGTCGCGATGTTACCTTTCGCTGTCGCGAAGCTCAGCTTCCAATCATTCCAACGGATCGCATTCAGGTTGCCGCCTTGGTCGAAGTAGTAGATCGTGTCGCGTGGCGGCGCCTTCGTTTCTCCTTTGAGGAACGGCAGGAAATTGTAGCCGTCGAGATGAACCTTGAAGGTCTTGTTGCCGGATTGGAAGCCGGTCTTCATACGCTCCTTGAGATCGGGAATACCCGCTGCTGCAGCGAGCGTCGGCATCCAGTCGATCAACGAAATGGGCTCGTTGATTTGCGTGCCTGGCTTCACAACGCCAGGCCAGCGAACCATCATCGGAATGCGCATGCCGCCTTCCCATGTCGTGCCTTTCTCGCTCTTGAACGGCGTCATCGCGCCATCCGGCCACAGCGCAATTTCGGCGCCGTTGTCGGTCGTGTAGAGCACGATGGTGTTGTCGGCGATGCCGAGGTCGTCGAGTTGCTTGAGCAGTTCTCCCACCATCCCGTCATGCTCGACCATGCCGTCGGCATGAATGCCTTTGCCGGTCTTGCCCAGAGACTCCTTTTTAAGATGGGTGAAGACGTGCATGCGCGTTGAATTGAACCACACGAAGAACGGCCGGTTGGCGCGCGCCTGACGGCCGATGAAATCCTTGGCAGCGCCCAGGAACTCCTCGTCCACCGTCGGCATGCGCGCGACGTTCAGCGGGCCAGTGTCCTCGATCTTGCCGTCCGCCGAAGATTTAATGACGCCACGGGGACCGTACTTTTTCCGGAATTCAGCATCCTTCGGATAGAAGTAGCCCTCCGGCTCCTCTTCGGCGTTGAGGTGGTAGAGATTTCCGAAGAACTCGTCGAATCCGTGCTTGGTCGGCAAGTGCTCGTCACGGTCGCCGAGATGGTTCTTGCCGAACTGGCCGGTCGCATAACCTTGCGTCTTCATAACGTCGGCAATGGTCGGCATCCAGTCCTGAATGCCGTGCGGGTCGCCCGGCATGCCGATAGTCAAAAGGCCGGTGCGGAACGGCTCCTGTCCGAGAATGAACGAGGCTCGTCCTGCGGTGCAGCTTTGCTGTCCATAAGCATCGGTAAAGATCGCGCCTTCATTCGCAATGCGGTCGATGTTCGGTGTGCGATAGCCCATCATGCCCATGGTATAGGCGCTGATCTGTGGAACGCCGATGTCGTCGCCGAAGATCACGAGGATGTTCGGCTTGCGGCCGGCCACCGGCGCCGCGGGATGCCGCTGCGCCTGCGCCTGAGCGAGGTGCGTGGACGCAGTAGCGCCGAGCGCCGCCGCTGCGAGCGACGTGCTGGCGAGCAAGAGTTTGCGACGATCCAGAGTGCCAATCTTCGACGTGTTCTGATGGTCCTTGCTCATCTTGTCCTCTCTTGAGTACCTTCGGATGAACTTTTCAACCAGCCGGCAATACGGCCGACCAATCGATTGACGCGCTACTTCCACACTCACCATCTTGCTAACTAAACGATAATCAGCAGACACCTCCCAACCGCCCTTTGTGACCGGTCGCCCTCACAAGCTCTCTGAAGTGCTGATTGGTGACCAGAGCACGGTCCATCCAAAAAGTGCCGACGGTAACCCGGTGCGCGGCCTCTTTCGGATAATGCCTGTCCGATCCCATGCGGAAGGTGCCGCCGGAAATTAGGATCATGCGGTTGTCAGGAACCACATTGCGAAGCGCGATATTGCTCACATTCAGCACGGACCACACCCACTGACATTAACGGGGCATCAGCGCATTTTTGTAACGGGCGTCTAAAATTAGAACCTTCAGTATCCGGAACAACATTAAATCCTCAGAACCGCCAGCCGTCCATACCTCTCGCAAACAATGCTGCGGCTGGTATGGATTTTCGTTTGTCCGGCCGACGAACATCAAACCTTATTAGCGACGGCTACGCGCATAGTTGGAGACAAGGCAGAACGTGCGTATAGTCGTCCTCGCCACGTAAAAGGGCGGGCAGCAAATTGCACCGCCTGGCTAGTTGCGAGGTAGCCGACCGATGAGCGCTCTCGATTATTTCGCCTGGATCGTCCTCATTGTCCTCGTCGCCAGCACCGCATTCGTCGTCATCTTCATGGCGATGCTGCCGGGCATGATCGCCAAGCGTCGCAATCATCCCTGGGTCCAGGCCGTGACGGTGGCTGGCTGGATTACGCTCTTCCTTGGCTTCGCCCTGTGGCCGGTCGCCCTGATCTGGGCCTATGTCGATGTCCCCGCGCCGCGCAGGACAGAGGTGGTGTCGTGATCGTTGTTCTGCTCAACGTCTATCTCGTCATCCTCTTCATCCTGGTGAAGCTAAAGATCGTTTCCTTCAATCTTTTTTGGAAAGTTTCACCTGTCATCGTGTTGTTGCTGCTCCTGGTCGGGCTCTTTATCCCAATGGGATGGGGCGCACCGCAGGGCCCGGCCCTAGTCGTGCGCAATTCTGTTCAAATCGTCTCCAATGTAGCGGGTGAAGTGTCCGAGGTGCCGGTTCAAGCCAACACGGCGCTAAAGGCTGGCGACATACTTTTCAAAATTGATCCGACGCCCTACCGCGCGACCGTTGACGCGCTGACGGCGCAGCTAAAATTCGCTCAACTGCGACTGTCACAGATGACGCAGTTGTATGAGCGTGCCGCGGGACGCCACTTCGACGTTGAGCAACGGCAATCCGAGGTTGATCAACTGAGAGGACAACTAGAGGGAGCCCAGTGGAATCTCGACAAAACGACCATTCGCGCGCCGACCGATGGTTATGTAACCAATGTTGCGCTGCGGAAAGGCGCGCGCGTGGCGAATCTACCGCTGGCTCCGGTAATGGCATTCATAGACACATCCGACACTCTAGTCGGTGTCGAACTGGCACAAAATGACGCGCGATATGTAGCGCCCGGACAGGAGGTCGAAGTTACGTTCAAGTTTCTGCCGGGCCAAATTTTCCCCGCAAGGGTCGAAAGCGTCCTTCAGGCGATCGCCACCGGCCAGGTACAAACATCGGGCCTCGCCGTCCAGCCAAAGCAGATTGAAGCGGCTCCCTTCGTCGTGCGCGTTAAGCTTGATGACGCTAGGCTTGCAGCGAGCCTTCCCGCCGGCACCACCGGCACAGCCGCCATCTTCACTGATCGCGTAAAGCCAGCCCATATCATTCGCAAAGTTCTGCTGCGACAAACGGCGATTATGAACTACATATTGCCGTTCTAGGCATCGCGAAACTCACGCAGGCGTCTAGCCTCTCCCCTTGTGAGAGGGGGACGATACCAGCTCAGGATTTGATTGATATGGCAGACAAGAAAAACAAGACCGCCGGGAAACACAAACCCGCCCTCACCCACATCGACGTCAAAGGCGAAGCGCGGATGGTCGATGTCTCGGCAAAGCCCGCAACCGAGCGTGTCGCCGTCGCCGAGGGTCAGGTCGTCATGACCAAGGCGACGCTCGACTTGATTGAAAGCGGCAATGCCAAGAAGGGCGACGTGCTTGGCACCGCGCGCATTGCCGGCATCATGGCGGCCAAGCGCACTTCGGATTTGATCCCACTCTGCCATCCACTGGCGCTGTCGAAGGTCACGCTCGATATCGAGGCCGACAAGAAAATTCCGGGCTGCCGCGTCCGCGCAAGCGTCAAAGTCTCCGGCCCGACCGGAGTGGAGATGGAAGCCCTCACGGCGGTCTCCGTCGCCTGCCTGACGATCTACGACATGATCAAGGCCGTGGAACGCGGCGTCCGGATCGAGGGCATTCACCTCGTCGAGAAAAAGGGCGGCAAGTCCGGCCATTATCTCGTGACGGATACCCCCTCAGAACCATAGCCGCCGCGCGAACGGGTCGGTAAGCGGCATTTTGGCTCTTGGTACCGTTGTATGCGAGCCGCGAGTTCGGTAGATGTTTGACGCGCCCGCTAGGCGCATTACGCCTAGCGCGTATTCCGCAAATGGATACCGGTTTTGCGATCGGAATACACGCAAGTTATTGATTGAGGGGATTTTCTTACGGCTGATCGCACGGCCGGAAAATGCTCTAGGAGAATGGTCATGCCCCTGATGACGGTCGCCGACGCCCTTGCGGCTGTTCTTGCCGGAGTCGAACCGCTCCCGGAGGAACCCGTGGCTCTCGAAGCCGCGCATCGCCGGGTGTTGGCGCGCGACCTCCCCTCGCGCCGGACTCAGCCGCCGGTCGCAATGTCGGCGATGGACGGCTATGCGGTGCGCGCAGCGGACATTGCGACAATTCCAGCGCGGCTACAGGTGATCGGTGAGATCGCCGCGGGACGACCGCTCGAGCGCGCGCTGCAAACCGGCGAGGCCTTACGGATTTTCACCGGCGGCGTAGTGCCGGACAGCGCCGATACAGTCGTGATCCAGGAAGACACCGAACGCGACGGCAACCACGTTATCGTCAAGGAGGCCACTGCTCCCGGAAAGAACATTCGTCCTGCCGGCGTGGACTTTCGTGAGGGCGACGTCCTGATCCGGGCCAGCAGCCATCTCACCGATCGCCATCTTTCCCTTGCTGCCGGCATGAACTATCCAGACCTGCCGGTGCATCGCCGTCCCACAATAGCGATGCTCGCCACGGGCGACGAACTGGTTTTGCCGGGCGCGACGCCCGGTCCGGGCCAGATCATCCTGTCCAACGGCTACGCGCTTCGCGCACTCGCCCGAGGCGAAGGCGCCGAGGCGATCGACCTGGGTATCGCCGCCGACACCATGGACGCCACAACCGCCGCGATCCGCCGCGCCCGCGAGAGCGGCGCCGACATTCTGGTTACGACCGGCGGCGCGTCGGTCGGCGACCATGACTTCGTCAAGCGTGCGCTGGAGGCGGAAGGCGTGGAGATGGCGTTCTGGCGGATCGCACTGCGGCCGGGCAAGCCGATGATGCACGGACGTCTAGGCCCGATGCGGGTGATCGGCCTCCCCGGCAATCCCGTCTCGTCCTACATCTGCGCGTTTCTGTTCATGGTGCCGCTGATTCGTGCGCTATCGGGGCGTGAAGATGTGCACCACTGCATTGAACCGGCGCTGCTCGGAAGCGATGTTAGCGCCAATCAAGCCAGGCAGGATTATCTGCGCGCCCGGCTCACGCCCTCGACGGACGGCTTGCCGGTGGCGACGCCGATCGGGCATCAGGACAGCTCGCTGATGGGAAAACTCGCTGCGGCAGAGGCTCTCGTAATCCGCACGCCATTTGCGCCGGCCGCAAGCAAAGGCGAGCCCTGTGCCATCATTAAGCTTTCGCTGTCATAAAACGTCGCTTTGTTGACCTTAAATTAAAGGGTTGCGGAACACATATCGAACATATAGTGTATGTTCATGATTTGTTTCGAGGTTCGTGCCGCGGGGTTATAAGGGCTGCAGCCCCGATGTCCCCTAGTTGGCAAGAACCCCATCAACCAGGGACTGGGTCGGGATGCTCACGCGCAAACAGTATGAACTCCTGCGTTTTATCAACGAACGGCTGAAAGAATCCGGCGTGCCGCCCTCGTTCGATGAAATGAAGGACGCGCTCGACCTGCGCTCGAAGTCCGGCATCCATCGCCTGATTACCGCGCTGGAAGAACGAGGATTCATCCGCCGTCTACCCAACCGCGCCCGCGCCATCGAAGTCATCAAACTGCCCGAACTCGCCGCCAGCGGCGGCGGCGGCCGTCGCGGTTTCACACCGAGCGTCATCGAAGGCAATCTGGGCAAAGTCCGCCGCAGCAGCGGCGGCGCTGTCGTCGACGATGCGGAACGTCCGGTCGCCGTTCCGGTGATGGGACGGATTGCAGCCGGCACGCCGATCGAAGCGTTGCAGACCTGCAGCCACACCGTCAGCGTGCCGCCCGACATGCTTGGTACCGGCGAACACTACGCGCTTGAGGTGCGCGGCGATTCCATGGTCGATGCCGGAATTCTCGATGGCGATCTTGCGTTGATCCAGCGGAACCAGACCGCTGATACCGGCGACATCGTCGTTGCCCTGATCGACGACGAGGAAGCGACGTTGAAACGCTTCCGCCGTCGCGGCGCTTCGATCGCGCTGGAGCCGGCGAACACGGCTTACGAAGTTCGCATACTTCCGCCCAACCGGGTCCAGATCCAGGGCAGACTGATCGGCATTTACCGCAAGTACTGATTTCATCAGGAGCGAAAGGCTCCGACCGTGGACGAGCCGTTCAATCGTCCGGCTGGAGATCCTCGGGCGCCGGCGTGGCGTCGGCCGGGGGCTCCGGTTTTGATTGCAGCTGTGCTGACTGTTCATCGACGGCAGCGGATGACCAGGGACGATCGACGCCGACAGGACGTGCGGCATCAACAGCAAAGCCAGATCTTGAAGCACCAGATCTTGAAGCACTTGGGGTTCGCCACAGGGCAAGAGCGCCTTCACGCCGTAGCCTGTTTTGATCGATCACCTGCGCAAGGCACCCCTCCGGAGCCTGCCACGGCGTCACCATGAGCTCCGCCCGAGCGCAATCATCCTGTATCGCCTCCGGACGCCGCGTCAGCGCGACAAGTCCACCTCCACTCACCTTGACCACGCAGCCCTCATCGTCACATGAGGCGCCCTCCGCCAGTGTAGGGTCGGCAGACCCACGCCCATCCCCGTCGGCGGCAAGCCATTCCTTGACGGTGAAAGAGTCCTTACTCGTGCTGATGAGACGCAGCCTGCCGTCCCCGCCCCTCACGGCGACATTGCGACCTTCGGCGGAGATCAGGATATCCGGCGGCGTCACCGCAAGTGACCACACGATCGCCAACCCGACCACAGCTGCGCCGCTCCAGCGCAGCGGCGTTCTCAACAATCCGAGCAGAATGATGCCCGCGGTCGCCGCGAGCAGCGGTCCCGTTCCAAATGCAGCCGTATGACCGACGGCGCCCGGAAGCGCCGCTACCCATTGAGCCACAGCGACCATCCATTCGATGCCAAAGTCCATCAGCCGCCAGAACACGCCGTCGAAGCCAAACGGCATGGCCGCAAGTCCGAGAAGCCCGGCCGGCATCACCAGCGCCGAGATCACCGGCATCGCCAGCAGGTTCGCAACCATGCCGTATGGCGTCACCCGATGGAAATGGAACGCGACATACGGCGTGGTCGCGAGTCCGGCCACGAGTGACGCCAGCGCCAGCATAGCGATTTCGCGTCCACCCCACAGAGCGGCCCTCGCCGTCGGCGAGTGATCGGGGGTTGCAAGCATCTTCGGCATGCCGACCTGAACCAGCGCCACCAGCCCGAGCGTCGCCGCGAACGACATTTGAAAGCTCGGGTGAATCAACGACTCCGGCGCAATCGCAAGCACGATCATCGCCGCGACCGCGAGTGTGCGAAACGTGATGGCGCGCCTGTCCACCGTGATCGCAATCAGTACCACCGCCGTCATAAAGAACGAGCGTTGGGTCGCGACCTCGGCGCCCGACAGCAGAAGATAAAAAGCGGCTGCCACGAACGCCGCCGCCGCCGACCACTTCTTAATCGGGAACGTCGCCGTCAACGCTGGAACCAGCGCCAACAGCGCACGCACCGCGAAGAAGACCACGCCAGCGACGACGGCCATGTGATAGCCGGAAATCGAAAGGACATGGCCCAATCCCGAAATGAACATCGCCTCATTAACCGGCGTCGTGATGGCGTCGCGCCGTCCGGTCAGGAGCGCGGTGGCAATGGCCCGCGAGTCGTCGCTGAGAACAAGACGGATGCGGGCGTCGATGGCGTCGCGCAACTCCTGCATCAGCGCGGCATAGCGCAACGCGAGCCCACCACCATGCGGAGAGCTCACGGTCTTGATGGCGCCCATGACGAAGCCGGACGCGCCAATGCCATGAAAATACATATCGCGGGCGAAGTCGTAGCTTCCTGGCCGTACAGGCGTAAGCGGCGGCTGCAACCGCGCTTTCAACTCCACGAAGCTCCCAACGGCGGGCGCGGCGCCCTTCCTGACCGACAGCCGTACGCGATCGAGCTTGACGTGCGACCGCCGATTGTCCATCCGAACGACGCGTAGAACAAATCTATCGGTCCGCTCCCGCACCTCGCTGGTTTCGACGAAGCCCTGGAGCAAGGGCGCGTATATCGGCCGCATCAGGACGACGTGGGAAACCTGTGCCGTCTTGATCGTGGCGACGGCAAATCCTGCAGCGACCGCCGCAACCATGACAGCGGCGGCAAACATCCGATGCCGGCGCAAGAGCAGCGCCACCACAAACAGAGCTACGGCGGTCGCGGAGACAACCCAGACAACGGGCTCGTGATCGGCCGAAAAATAGATCGCAATACCTGTGCCAAATGCCACCGGTACCCACGGCAAGAGTTGGCCGGCTGCCAATTCCGCGCCAACCCAGGCTCGCAGCCGCGCCACCATTGCCAGTAAGGTGCCCGAAGGCGTTTGCGAAGGAGCAGCGACGGCTTGCCGCGTCGGCCACGTTCCTGCGTACCCTCCCCTTCGATCGCGGGCCCTGCCCCGCTCCGCCATCCGGCTGCCCCTTCACGCCCTCGCGGCGATGCTAGCGGAAGAGACTGCACGGCGAACAGTGGAACGGATACGGAATACCGGCGAAATCAGGAGCCGGTCGCCGCGACCTTGGCCCAGGTGTCGCGCAGGCCGACCGTCCGGTTGAACACAAGGTTGCCGGGAGACGAATCCTTATCTCGGCAGAAATAGCCCTGTCGTTCAAACTGCACTGAACCTCCGTCATCCTCTCGGGCGAGAGCGGGCTCAACCATGCAGCCGGACAGAGTTTGAAGCGATTGCGGATTGAGTTGGGATACGAAGTTCGCCGCGTCGGGCTGCTCGGTATCGAACAGATGACCGTAAAGTCTGACCTCGGCCGGCACGGCGTCCGCCGCGTTCACCCAATGCATTGTGGCCTTCACCTTTCGTCCGTCAGGCGCATTGCCACCTTTGGTCGCAGGATCGTAGGTACAGCGGAGTTCGAGCACTTCACCCGCGGAGTTCTTCACCACATCGCGGCATGTGATGAAATACGCATATCGCAGCCGCACTTCCTTGCCCGGCGACAAGCGAAAGAACTTCTTCGGCGGGTTTTCCATGAAGTCTTCCTGCTCGATATAAATCTCGCGCCCAAACCGCATCCATCGGGTGCCCTGCGAGGGATCATCGGGATGGTTCACGGCCTCAAGCTCCTCACTCTGGCCTTCCGGATAATTCTCGATAACGACCTTGAGTGGACGCAAGACGGCCATGCGACGCGGCGCGTTCCTGTTGAGAGCCTCTCGAACGGCGAAATCGAACATTCCGACATCGACGGTACTGTTCGCTTTCGCAACGCCAATCCTCTTGATGAACTCTCGCAGCGCCTCAGCCGGCACACCGCGCCGCTGAAGGCCCGCAAGGGTGGGCATGCGAGGATCGTCCCAGCCCGCAATGTGACCGCCGCGAACCAGTTCGGTCAGCACCCGCTTCGACAAAAGCGTATACGTGACGTTGAGCCGTGCGAATTCGTACTGATGCGGTCGCGACGGCACCGGAAGATTGTCGAGAAACCAGTCATAGAGTGGCCGGTGATCTTCGAACTCCAGCGTGCAGACGGAATGCGTGATGTGTTCGATCGAGTCGGACTGCCCATGGGCGAAATCGTAGCTCGGATAGATGTTCCACGCGTTTCCCGTGCGCGGATGATGGGCGTGTAGAATCCGGTAGAGCACGGGATCGCGCAGGTTGATGTTGCCGGACGCCATGTCGATTTTCGCACGCAGTACCCGCGCGCCATTGGGAAATTCTCCGGCCCGCATCCGCGCAAACAGGTCAAGATTCTCATCAATCGGCCGGTCGCGGAACGGGCTGTGTCTGCCAGGTTCGGTCAGCGTACCGCGAGCCTGGCGGATCTCCTCCTGTGTCTGATCGTCGACATAGGCCTTTCCTGCGCGAATGAGGTGCTGCGCCCAGGCGTAGAGCTGTTCGAAATAGTCCGAGGTATAATAAAGGTGTGTTCCCCAATTGAAGCCCAACCAGCGGACGTCGCGCTGGATCGCGTCGATGTATTCCTGCTCCTCCTTGGTCGGATTGGTGTCGTCGAAGCGGAGATGGCAAAGTCCGCCGAAATCCTCGGCAATGCCGAAATTCAGGCAGATCGATTTGGCGTGCCCAAGATGTAAATAGCCATTCGGCTCCGGCGGAAACCGGGTGACTATGCTCTTGTGCTTTCCGGACGCAAGGTCAGCGGCCACGATATCGCGTATGAAATCCCGGCCCGCTTCCGCAGTCGATTCGTCGGTCATTGTGTGCCTTTCACTCCGGGCCTATGTGCCAAATCCACGCGCAGCCGCCAAGGGCTGAGATACCGGCAAACTGGGAAACGGCGCCGTCCCGGCGTTCCGCGTAGAGATAGAAACGGACAAAATATCCCTTCACTACATTGACGCCGCGAAGCAGGCCAGTTAGCCGTTCATGCAAATCCCGATACCCTCTTCCGAAGTGTCAGATCCACCAAAAATGACAGCACCCGTCGTTACACGCTTTGCGCCATCCCCGACCGGTTTTCTTCACATCGGCGGCGGCCGGACCGCGCTCTTTAATTGGCTCTATGCGCGCAAGCACGGTGGCAAGATGCTGCTCCGGATCGAGGATACCGATCGCGCACGTTCCACGCCGGCGGCCATCGATGCGATCCTTGACGGGCTGAAGTGGCTGGGTATCGAGTGGGACGACGAAGTCGTGTACCAGTTTTCCCGCGTTGCGCGCCATCGTGAGATCGCTGAGCAGTTGCTCGCCGAAGGCAAGGCTTACCGATGTTATGCAACGCCGGAAGAGCTGTCCGAGATGCGCGAGAAGGCGCGGGCCGAGGGTCGTGCCAAGCTTTACGACGGCCGTTGGCGCGATCGCGACGAGTCCGAAGCACCGCCAGGCGTCAAGCCAACCATTCGCCTCAAGGCGCCTCTAACGGGTGAAACCGTGATCGAGGATCAAGTTCAGGGGCGTATTGTTTGGCAGAACGAGAACCTCGATGACCTCGTGCTGCTGCGCGGCGATGGCACGCCGACCTACATGCTCGCCGTCGTTGTCGATGACCGCGACATGGGAGTGACACACATCATTCGCGGCGACGACCACCTCATCAATGCAGCCCGCCAGAAGCAGATATACGACACCCTTGGATGGCCTCTCCCGACGATGGCCCACATTCCGCTTATCCATGGCCCCGACGGCTCGAAGCTTTCCAAGCGTCACGGCGCTCTGGGAGTCGATGCCTATCGCGCGATGGGATATTTACCGGTGGCACTTCGCAACTATCTGGTTCGGCTCGGCTGGAGCCATGGCGATCAGGAGATCTTCTCCACACAGGAAATGATCGACGCGTTCGATCTGTCTGCTATTGGACGCTCCGCTGCACGCTTCGACTTTGCCAAACTCGAAAACCTCAACGGCCATTATATTCGCAGTTGTGACGATCGTGCTCTGGTGACCCTGTTCGAGAATGCGCTTGATTACGTTCCGCGCGGTGCGGACATCAAGCCGAAACTCAACGAGGTTACACGAGTGCAACTCCTGCGCGCGATGCCGGGACTCAAAGAGCGGGCCAAAACCTTGATCGAATTGATCGAGAGCGCTCGATTTATCTTCGCAGATCGACCTTTGACGATGGAATCCAAAGCCGCCGCTATGCTGACACCGGAGATACGCACACTGATCGGAAGGCTTCGCGCGGTCCTTGAATCGGTTACTTCGTGGAGCGCGGAAACGACCGAGGCCGCGATGCGGACTTTTGCTGAACAAAACAATCTCAAACTCGGCGCTATCGCGCAGCCGCTTCGAATTGCGTTGACCGGTCGAACGACATCGCCCGGCATATTCGACGTCCTCGCTACGCTCGGAAAAGAGACGTGTTTGGCCCGGCTTGGCGATCAAAGTTCACCGTAACGCCCACCATCCGGTTTTTGGCGATCTTGCGGTGCACATAGCAATACGATACCCCTTTGCGCGGCGCTTTGTAACGGCCGACTAGTCTCCTCATCGAGAGACCAGGCGATCCGCAACGATCTCATCGGGGGGGCTTCACGATGAACGCAACGAGCACAAAAACCGCAACGTTGACGGTCGAGAATAAAAGTTATGAGTTCCCCGTACTGAGCGGCACGGTCGGACCGGATGTCATCGACATCGCCAAGCTTTACGCGCAGGCCGGCCTGTTTACTTACGACCCGGGATTCACGTCGACCGGCAGCTGCCAATCCAAGATCACCTATATCGACGGTGACGAAGGCGTACTCGAATATCGCGGTTATCCGATCGAGCAACTCGCGGAAAGAGGTGATTTCCTCGAGACCTGCTATCTGCTGCTCTACGGCGAGCTGCCGACGACGTCGCAGAAGAGCGATTTCAACAAGCGTGTCATCCACCACACCATGGTCCATGAGCAGATGACGCGGTTCTTCCAAAGCTTCCGCCGCGATGCTCATCCCATGGCGGTCATGGTGGCTGCGGTCGGTGCGCTTGCCGCCTTTTATCACGACTCCACTGACATCAACGATCCCAAGCAGCGCATGGTCGCGTCCATGCGCATGATCGCAAAAATGCCGACGCTGGCTGCGATGGCCTACAAATATACGATCGGCCAGCCGTTCATATATCCGAAGAACTCCCTGAGCTTTGCCGAAAACTTCCTCTATATGTGCTTCGCCGTGCCGTGCGAGGACTACAACATCAACCCTGTTCTGGCGAACGCGCTCGACAAGATCTTCATTCTGCATGCTGACCACGAGCAGAACGCATCGACATCGACCGTGCGCATCGCAGGCTCCTCAGGTTCGAATCCATTCGCGTGCATTGCCGCCGGCATCGCCTGCCTGTGGGGACCCGCACACGGCGGCGCCAACGAGGCGGCGCTAACCATGCTTTCTGAAATCGGAACCGTGGACAGGATTCCGGAATTCATCGACAGGGTGAAGGACAAGAACAGCGATGTCCGGCTGATGGGATTTGGACATCGGGTCTACAAGAACTACGATCCCCGCGCGAAGATCATGCAAAAAATGTGTCACGCGGTGCTCAACGAGACCGGCCACGGCGATGATCCCATGCTCAAGGTCGCGCTGGAGCTCGAAAAGATCGCTTTGAACGATGAATATTTTATCGACCGCAAACTGTATCCCAACGTCGACTTCTATTCGGGCCTCACCCTGAAAGCGATGGGCTTTCCGACCTCGATGTTCACGGTGCTGTTCGCGGTCGCGCGCACCGTCGGCTGGATCAGCCAGTGGAGCGAGATGATCGAGGATCCGCAGCAGAAGATCGGTCGCCCACGGCAGCTGTATACCGGCGCGACCCGGCGCGATTACATCGACATGGCCAACCGCAGGTAATGTCGCGGAACTATAGCGTTTTCGAGCGGAAGATACCGCTTCGCGTGAAGAGGAAAACGCGACAAATTAAAATCATAGGGTCCTCTCCTGATTCCATCAGAAGCGAAAAGGCTCTCGTTGAGTCGGCCCCAATCACGCGTAACGCTCTCTTATCTTTCTCGTCTATGTCCGTCCGCGCGACTCCCGCATGACCTCGAGCACGATATCGGCCGCGCACTCACTCGGCGAGCGCTGCCCTGTGGACATGATCGTATCGAGCTTTGCAAAAGCCTTGAGCTGAAACTGCCGCATCGGTGAATCCGTCAGAACCTCCCGCAGCGCCGGTGCAAGATTTCGGGCTGTACAATTTTCCTGGAGGAATTCCGGGATGACATTCTCACCGATCACGAGATTGGCCAAGATGACCGATGATACGCGAACGACGCGCTGCGCGATCCACGCCTCCACCGCCCCCCCTTTGTAGGCAGCAACCATTGGCACGCCCGCCAAGGCAAGCTCGAGCGTCACGGTGCCTGACTTGGCGAGTGCCGCGCGCGCCGCGCGAAACGCGGCGCGCTTGTCATCGTCGCCGACCACGATCCTTGGCCGACGCGGCCAGTTCGCGACGGCTATTGTGATCTCGTCGACGAGATGCGGCATCGTGGGCAAAATTACGTCGATCTTGGGGGCGCTCTGTCGCAACACCTCAATGGTCTCGCCGAAGGCGGAGAGGTGATGGCGGATTTCACTACGCCGGCTCCCGGGCAATACCAGAAGCGTCGGAGCTACCGCATCGCGCCGCTGACGTTCCTGGGTGTCCGGCCGCAGCACTCCAACCTGCTCAAGTAGCGGATGGCCGACATAGGTGCAGGGCGGGCCTTCAAGCCTGCGATACGCTTCCGGTTCGAATGGCAGCAGCGCCAATACGTGATCGACATAGCTACGCATGGCCCGCGCCCGGCCGGGCCGCCAGGCCCACACCGAGGGAGAGACGTAATCCACGATCGGCAAGACGCGCCGCCGGGCGCGCACGCGTCGCGCCACGCGGTGGGTGAAGTCGGGACTGTCGATAATGACGAGCATGTCCGGCGCAGCCGCGATAACGGCATCCGCTGTCTCGCGTATCCGCCGCAGGATCATGGGAAGCTGCTTCACCACGGCCGCGAATCCCATGATCGACAGATCTTCGATCGGGAACAACGACACGAGACCTTCGCGCGCCATTGACTGACCGCCAACGCCTTCGAACCGCACAGTATCGCCGAGCCGCCGCCGCAAAGCTTTCATCAGGCTGGACCCGAGGCGGTCGCCGGACTCTTCCGTTGCAATGAGGAATATTTTTCGGGAGTGATCTGCTGACGCCTTGTCCGGCATTATGCAGACAGCCCGACAACGAACAGGTTCGATGCGTCGGCCTCGCCGACCAGCGCCTGTGGTTCTGCGACGAGCGTATTCCCGGCGACAACGGCCAGTCCGGCTAGCCCGGCGGCGGCCGCATTTTCGATGGTTTGCGGACCTAGCGTCGGCAGGTCGTAACGCAAGTCCTGTCCCTGCTTTGGTGCCTTTACGAGCACACCCCGCTGGGTCTTGGCACGGATTCGTCCGTCGGCACGCAGTTGGGCGATACGAGCCAAAAGCGCGTCCGTTCCTTCGATTCCCTCCACGCCGACCACATGACCGTCGATTACAACGACAGCCTGCCCGACATCGAAGGGACTAAGGGCGCGCAGCATGTCCAGCCCCTTGGCTATGTCACTGGCCGCGGATTGATCCGGCGTTTTCCGGGTGAGGCATCCGGCAGGCATCAGCAGATCCGGCGCGATGTCCTTGATCCCCACCATTCGAAACCCGTCGCGTTCCAGAATGCGACCGATCCCCGACAGCAAGTGGTCATCGCCACCCCGAAACGCCGCCAAAACGTGTCCCATTACCCGAACGGTTCCCCAGTCCAGGCGAATCTCCGACAGCGCCGGGCGAACCAGCGTCCCGATGAAAATCAGATCTCGGCAGTTTTCCGCGCGTAACAGCCGCACAACCTTTCCGATCTGGCCGACCGCGATCCAGTGATGTGTGAAATGCGACACCTTTTCCGGGTCGCATACGCCCTTCAACGCGAAGAAGATGGGTTTGAGACCTCGCGCGGTCAGCGAATCGGCAACCGCGAACGGCAACACTCCGCCGCCGGCGATCAAGCCGATCGGCGAGGAAATGCCCGAAACACGATCAGTCATGACTAACACGCCGACTCCGCTATGCGGATTTGCTTGCGCCGCCCTCCGGCAAACAGAGAGGACGATGCTTATCCTCGCCAATAAACGTCAGTATCTCCGCAATAGCAGGATCGTCTGACGCATGTGATTGGACGCGCTGGAGACGGTCTGCAAAGAGACCCGGCCCGTAAAACAGTTCCTGATAGAACGACCTGACCTTGACGAGACGCTCGCGGGTAAACTTGCGGCGTCTCATGCCGACAACGTTAAGGCCCTCAAGATGCCCATGCTGGCCATTGACGAAGCCGTAGGGAATGACATCGCCACGGATGCCCGTGAGGCCGCCGATCATAGCCTGCCTGCCGATACGTGCGAATTGATGCACGGCAGAAAGACCGCCGATATAGACGAAATCCCCGACTTTGCAGTGTCCGCCCAACGTTGCCGAATTGGCAAAAATCACGTCATCGCCGACCTGGCAGTCGTGGCCGACATGGCTGTAACTCATGAAGAACCCACGCGCGCCGATGCGTGTAACGCCGACATCCTTGGGTGTGCCGACGTTCATCGTCACACTTTCACGGATCGTGCAGCCATCGCCAATCTCAAGGCGCGTCGGCTCATTCCCATAACCCATATCCTGCGGCGCGCCACCAAGCGCCGCGAACGGATAGATCGTGCAATTGGCCCCGATAGTTGTGTGTCCCGTGATGGACACATGCGAGATCAGGCGGCAGTTCGGACCGAGGACGACATGGGGACCAACCATGCAGAACGGCCCGATCTCGGTCGATTCTCCGATCACGGCGCCAGCTTCAATCCGGGCGGTAGGATCGATCCTGCTCATCAGTCGGTCAGCATCGCGCCGACGTCCGCCTCGGCGACGACCACGCCGTTCACTTTGGCATCGCCGTGAAACCACCACATCGTCTTGCGGCGCCCGATGCTGCGCATGTGATACTCGACAATATCGCCGGGCATGACTGGTTTGCGAAACTTGCATTTATCGATCGTCAGAAAATAAACCGCGCGCGGCTTTTCCGTGCCCTCCACCGACATGATGCCGATGACGCCAGCCGTCTGCGCCATCCCCTCGATCATAAGCACTCCCGGATAAACCGGTCGTTCCGGAAAATGCCCCTGGAACGCAGGCTCATTGACCGTGACGTTCTTCACGCCGATCCCGCTATGGTCGGCCCGAATATTGAGAACCCGGTCGATCAGCAAAAACGGATAACGATGAGGAAGGGTCTTGAGAATGGTGGCAATGTCCACATGCTCGAACCTGACCGGCGACTCCATTACTCAGCACCTCGATCCTTCATTCGGTAATTCAATCCTTCGGAGCGGCTTTGGCCGATCCGGCATTAGGAGCACTATTGCGCGCCAGGCGCTCCACTGCAAAAAGTTCGCGGTACCATTGCTTGGTCGGTTTCGCGAAAAATCCGCCCCAGCGACCGTTCGGGGGGATATCGTCCTTGACCCCGCTCATGGCAGTGACCTGCGCGCCGTCACCGATGTGAAGGTGGTTGTTGATTCCGACCTTGGCGCCCAGCGCCACGTTGTCGCCGATCGTCAGGCTGCCCGCCAGGCCGATCTGCGCCGCTAGCAGGCAGCGCCGGCCGATCGTCACGTTGTGCCCGACCTGAACCTGGTTATCGATTTTTGTTCCTTCTCCGATAACGGTGTCGCGCAGGCTGCCGCGGTCAATGGTTGTACCCGCGCCGATTTCGACATCGTTCTGGATCAGCACGCGTCCGGTCTGCGGAACTTTCACATGACCTTCCGAGCCAAAGAAAATGAAACCGTAACCATCCTGCCCGATATGGCAGCCCGGATGGATGAGAACATTGTTGCCGATAAAGGCGGCCTGAATCGTCGTTCCTGCACCGACGTTGCAGTTTCTGCCTATCCGGACGCCTGGGCCAATCACAGCACCAGAACCGATAACCGAACCAGTCCCGATCTGCACTTCCGGACCGATCACCGCCAACGGATCGATCACGACTTCGTCTTCGAGATGCGCAGACGGATGTATGACGGCGGATTCAGCGATAGCCGCGTTATCAAACCAGGACTGCGGTCGCAACACATCGTCATGAAAATCACGAGCGATGCTTACGAACGCACGAAACGGAGCTTTCGAGCGCAGAACCGCCACATGAGCCGGAACATCGGCTTCGAAACGCGGACCGACCAGACAGGCCCCCGCCTTCGTCGCCGCAAGTTGCGCGGAATACTTGTGGTTGTCAAAAAACGCGAGATGCATGGGGCCGGCCTGATCGAGCGAGGCCAAGCCGACAATCCGAAGGTCGCTCCGGGACGCATCGACCAACTGCGCTCCCGTCGATGAGGCTATCTCCGCCAAAGTCAGCGGCGGCGGCCGCTTAAAGAATGCCGGTTGCGTCATTCCATCCGTCGCGGTTCGCGCAGTGGTCACGCTCAGAACGTGGTTCCGCCGCCAAACCTGAACTCCTGCACGCGGTCGTACTGGCCCTTCGTGATCGGCACGGCGTAGTCGAAGCGAAGCGGGCCAAACGGAGACTGCCAGATCAAGCCGACGCCCACCGAGCTTCGGATCACATTGGTGTCGTCAAATTGAAGACCCGCGCAGGTACCCGGACTGGTGCTCGACGTGCTTCGCACGCAGCCGGGCGCATTGAATTCATTGGTCAGTGCGTACGACGTCGGTCCCTGGTAGCCCCAGAGCGAGCCGGCATCCGCGTAAACGGCGCCCTTCAAGCCCACTTCCTTCGGCATGAACCAGAACGGCATCTGCAACTCGACCGACGCGCCCCAGTACTTGGTGCCGCCCAAAGCATCCCTCGTGCTCAGGAAATTGATATCGCGCGGACCGATGCCGTACGGCGCGAAGCCTCGCACCAGATTTGGTCCCATCTGGAAGTTATCCAGCATGCGAATTCCGTTCTGTCCGGCATAGGCGCCGACATTGTTCAGAACACCGCCTTGCAGATGGATCAGCCCGACAATGTCGGAGACCAGCGGTTGATAGTACTTCGCGTCGAGCGCCGTCTTCAGGTATTTGACGTCGCCGCCGACGCCAGCGAAATCCTGCCTGAAATCGATCAGCAGACCAGCGGTCGGGTTCTTGTTGTTATCGAGGGTGTTGTAGGTCAGCGTGTAGCCGAGCATCGAGGTCAGCGTCCGGCCACGCTCCAGCTCCCGGCGGATCGGCAGAGAGGCCTCGCCATCGGAGTAGCAGCCGAGGCTCGAACCATCCCACACTCCATTGGCATTCATGAACGCTGGCGAGGGATTGTAGTTCGGATCGCCGAAGTTGTTGTTACAGTTCCGCAGAGCGCTCGGCAGGCCGATCTCCTGCTGGAAAATCGAATAACGCAGTTGCAGCGTCAGATCCTCCCGCAGGCCGAAGCCTAGCCGCGGGCTGAATCCGAGCGTCTTCATGTTATATGAAATCCATTGGTTGGCGAGCTGTTCGCGCTGGTAAAGGTCGAGCCCGAGCGCGACGCGATAATCCAGCAGGAACGGCTCGACAAACGACAGCGAGTATCCCCTCGCCCACTGCCCGTATTGGACCGAGGCCTTCGCATACAGACCGCGGCCGAGCAGATTGCGCTCGGAGACGCTGACTTCCGCAAGCGCGCCTTGGGTCGTGGAAAAGCCGCCGGACACCGAGAAATCGCCGGTCGATTTGTCTTCGACCTCGACGTCGAGAATCACGCGATCACTTGAAGAGCCGGGCTCAGTCGTGATCTTGACCGTCTTGAAGAAGTCGAGATTTTTTAGGCGGCGCTCCGCACGATCCACCAGCGACCTATTGTAGGCATCGCCCTCCGAAATATCGAACTCACGCCGGATCACATAGTCTCGCGTCCGGGTGTTACCCCTGACGTTGATGCGCTCGATATAGGTTCGCGGACCCTCGTCGATCGCGAATACGATTGAGACGGTATGGGCATCGAAGTTACGATCGCCTCGCGGACGCACGACGGCGAAAGCATACCCGCGCCGCGACGCTTCGACTTGCATCTCTTCGACGGACTTCTCCAGTGCTTCGGCGTTGTAGAGCGATCCGACGTTGACACGAGAAAAACTGCGCATCGAATTTCCGTCGAATGTCGGAATCGACGACTCGAACGCCACCGATCCGACGCGGTACTGCTGGCCTTCGTCAATCTTGAAGGTCACGAGGAATCCGTGGCGACCGGGATCGTATTCGGTCAGGGCGGCGATGATCTGAACATCGGCATAACCGTGCTTCAGATAATAGCGGCGCAGCAAGTCGCGGTCGGCCTCGACGCGGTCGGGATCATACGTATCCCCTCCGCCGAGGAAGCTGAGGAAATTCGATTCGTGCGTCTTGATGACGTCCTTCAGCCGGTAGGACGAAAAGGCATGGTTGCCGATAAACTCAATCGAGGCGATGCCGGTCTTGTCCCCTTCGTTGATCGTGAAAATGAGATCGACGCGGTTGTTGGGCTGCTCAATGAACTCTGGGGTGACGTGCACATCGTAGCGGCCGGAATGGCGATAGATTTCGACGATTCGCCGGACGTCAGACTGAACCATCGGCCGGGAAAACGTACCGCGCGGCTTGGACTGGATTTCCGACTTCAGTTGATCGTCCTTCACCTTCTTGTTGCCCTCGAAGGCAACCCGGTTGATGACCGGATTCTCGACGACCGAGACCACCAGCCCGTTCCCCACCCGGTTGATACTGACATCCTGAAACAGGCCGGTTTCGATCAGCGCTTTCAAGGCGTCATCGATGCTGGCCTGGTCAAGGCGCCCGCTGGCATCCGGCTTGAAATAGGAACGGATCGTATCCAACTCGACGCGGCGGTTCCCCTGGACGGAAATCGACGACAGCGTCTGGGCGACAGCGGGAGACGACACGAGTGGGACGGTCATCACAGCGGCGACCGGCACGCCAATGGAAATCAGGGCGGCGAGCAATGTCCCCCTTAACACTCGCATTCCAACATTCATGCGCAACGCGCCCTTATCAATTCTGATGCCGCCCAGTTCCCCCTCAGGCGGCAGATTCCCATTCGCGCCGTTTGTAGCCAATTTTCCTTCAGTGGCAAACGGCCATTCGCAGTGCAATTCTAATTTAATTCCAAGACGTTGCCCATAAGTCACGCCCGAATCACGACGATCCTGGATTAAGCCTCAGCCAGAATCGAACGTGATCGATTCCAAGAAATTTCAGAGCGGCGTGCGGGCGGAAAACAGGGAAGAATTTTCCTCATCCCGCCCTGGAGCGAACGACTCACGATCCAGCCAGATGCAGAATATCGTTGTAGGTAGCGAAAACCATTAACATCAACACCAGACCCAGCCCGATTCGAAAACCCACTTCCTGCGCACGCTCGGATATCGGCCGACCTCGCACGGCTTCCGCCGCGTAAAACAAAAGGTGCCCGCCATCCAGCAACGGAACCGGAAACAGGTTCAGCAGTCCAATCGATACGGAAAGAACGGCGGCAAGATGGATCAACTCAGCGAAGCCGATCGTGGCTACCTGCCCGGAAATCTGAGCAATCCGCAGCGGTCCTCCAACCTGGTCGGCGGCCTCGCGCCCGGTGAAAATCCCGCCGATATAAGCCATCGTGCGGTCGACCACGAACCAGGTTTCCTTAACTCCCAACCATAGTGCCACCGCCGGGTTCACATATTCCCTGGTGACGTCCCCTGGCGACGTCGCGCGCGTAATTCCGAGAACGCCGATCCGGTAAATGTTTCCGAACCGGTCCTTGATCTCCTTGAGCTCCGGCACTCCTTTGAGATCAATGATGGAATCGCCTCGCTTCACTGCGAATGTCAGCGTCTCGCCGGCACTGGTGCCGACGATCCGCTGCATGTCAGAAAAGCTGTCGATCTTACCGCCATTGATCGCGGCCACGATATCGCCGGCCTTGAAACCGGCGGCTTCAGCAGCGCTGCCGGGCTGTATCCCGTCTACGCGAGCTGTCGTGCTGGGCTTACCGAGAAACATCAACAGGCTAGCGAAAATAACAATCGCGAGGATAAAGTTGGCGATGGGGCCGGCAGCAACGATCGCGGCGCGCGGACCAACGTTCTTGTGATGAAAGCTGCTCTCGCGCTCCTCCGCCGTCATGGAGGCAAGGGTCGCGTTCGAGGGATTGCTGGCTTCGGAATCATCGCCAAAGAACCTGACGTATCCGCCCAGGGGAATCGCGGAGAGCTTCCAGCGCGTTCCGTGCCTGTCGTTGAAGCCAGCCAGCTCGGGGCCGAAGCCTACGGAAAACGTCAGTACCTTCACGCCCGCCCAGCGCGCAACGAGAAAGTGGCCAAGTTCGTGAAAGAAAACAACGATGGTGAGGACAAACAGGAACGGAACGATGTAGCCAATCAAACCTGAGCTTAACATATTGAAGCTATTTAGAAAAAAATCAGCCATTCCGTTTCCCTCGTCCAGGACCGGTGGCCCTGTTCCGTCCACGCCTAAGATGCCTTTGCGGCAATTTGAGGCAATAGCGAAGCAGCCATATTTCGCGCGTTATGGTCAACGGCGATGGCGTCATCAGCCGATGCCAAGGGCGCGAGATTTCCTGCCCGGACCCAACCATTCATGGTGGCTTCGACCAGGCGTGCGATGGCGCCGAACCTGATCTTCTCCGCGATGAACGCCGCAACGGCAATCTCGTTTGCAGCGTTGTAGACCGTGGTTGCGCCATTTCCGGTCCGCAGCGCATCATAAGCAAGCCGCAAAGCAGGGAAACGGGCGAAATCCGGCGCCTCGAAAGTCAGTTGTCCGATTTTTGCGAGATCGAGCTTCGCCGCCGGTCCAGCAATGCGTTCTGGCCAGCCGAGGCAATGCGCGATCGGCGTGCGCATATCGGGGGTTCCGAGTTGAGCGACAACAGATCGGTCGGAAAACTCGACCATGCCGTGGACGATCGATTGCGGGTGAACCAGGACGTCGATCTCGTCCGGCGTCAGCGCAAACAGACAGGCGGCCTCGATGACTTCGAGCCCCTTGTTCATCATCGACGCTGAATCGATGGTGATCTTCTGTCCCATGCTCCAGTTCGGGTGCTTCAACGCCTGCGCCAACGTCGCCTTCTCGATGTCAGCCGCCGCCCAGGTGCGAAACGGTCCTCCTGACGCGGTAATGATGACGCGCGTGAGTTCATCGCGATTTCCCGAACTCAGAGCCTGAAACAGGGCATTGTGTTCGGAGTCCGCTGGCAGGATGCAAGCTCCCGCCTTCGCGGCGCGCTGCATGAAGAAATCGCCGGCGCAGACCAGGCATTCCTTGTTCGCAAGCGCAATCGTTGTCCCTCGATCGACGGCTGCAAGCGCGGGCTTCAGTCCAGCCGCGCCGCTCACCGCGGCCATCAGCCAGTCGGCTGGACGCGAAGCGGCCTCGATGATCGCGCTTTCGCCGACACCGCACTCGATGCCGCTACCAGCAAGCGCATCCTTTAATTCGCCAAAGCGAGCGGTATCCGCGACCGCCACAAACCGCGCGTCGAATTCGCGCGCCAGCTTGGCAAGGCCTTCAACATTGGAGTTCGCGGTTAGAGCCTCGACCCGATAGCGGCCGGGCGCGCCGCGCAACAAATCCATCGTGCTGTCGCCGATCGATCCGGTCGCTCCCAGAACCGTCACGGTCCTGACGCCAGCCTCAACCGGCTTGTCGTTTTTCAACGGAACAGCACTCATACCTCACCAACCCATAAGAGCTTGACCGATGCCATTGGCATCGCCGAGCAGAAATCCAAAAAACATGGCGAACACGATCGCCGCGACAAAGCCGTCGAGACGATCGAGCAAGCCGCCGTGACCGGGAATGATCTGACTGGAATCCTTGACCCCGAATCGCCTTTTAACCGCAGATTCAAACAAATCGCCCGATTGCGACACGACTGACAGAACCGCCCCAAGGAAAAGCAAAGACGTCAGATTTCCAAAACCAAAAGCCGAAAATCCGGCGGCAACTGCAAGGCTCGCGACGAAACCGCCTGCCGCACCCGCCCACGTCTTCTTCGGACTGACGCGAGGCCACAATTTGGGTCCGCCGATTCCGCGGCCGGCGAAATATCCCCCGATGTCCGTCACCCACACCACCAGGAGCACAAACATCAACGCGACAAATCCGTATTCGCCGTCGAGGCGAACCTGAACCGCCGCAAATGCGGCAGCCGCCGCATAACAGAATCCACCGACTGACCAGAGCCGCAACTGTTGCGACATCGCTGCGACCGCCGCGGCGCCGATCAGGAGAACAACCAGCGAAAATGCGCCGTATCCGAGCGCCAGGCACAGGCTGGAAACAACGAGGGCTGCGATCCCCGCGGCAACCGTCCGCCTTTCCTGCGCGGTGCCGACGATCGTCAGCCATTCGACGTACATGCCGATGGCCGCGAGGGTCACAAGACCTATCCATAGCGATCCGCCAGCCCATGCGATCGCAATCGCGGCCGGCGCAAGCACCAAGGCCGCAATGATACGCATCCGGAGATTTTGCGATCCGCTTGCGGCAACCGGCGCGAGTTGATCCTGATTCACGCTAATGTCCCGGGTCCAAGTTCGAATGTCCGTAGCTAGCAACCTTTGATACGGACTTCGGGATCAAAGGCAAACTATCATCTTATAGTCTAGAATCTTTCCGCTTCTGATGGATCATGCGGACTCTATGATTTTGATTGGCGCGCTTCTTCACGCGACCGATAACCACTTCGCTCGAAAAGCTATGATCACGATCCGGCTTTCGCAGCCAGACCGCCGAATCTTCGTTCGCGTCTGGCATATTCGGCGATCGCGCCTTCGAGCGCCGTTCTGTCGAAATCCGGCCAGTGAATCGGGACGAATACAAACTCACTGTAAGCCGCTTGCCACATCAGAAAATTCGACAGCCGCTGCTCGCCGCTTGTGCGAATGATCAAGTCAGGATCGGGAATGTCCGGCGCGTCGAGATATCGCCCCAGCGTATCGGCGTCGACCGTGGCCGGGTCGCGCTTGCCGTCAGCGACTTCACGAGCAAGGCGCTGGGCGGCCTTCGCGATTTCCTGTCGCGAGCCATAGTTGAATGCAACGACAAGATTAAGCCGGTTGTTGTTCTTCGTCAGGTCCTCGGCCTCTGTCAGCAGCGCGCAGATATCCGGCTCCAAGCCGGCACGCTCGCCGATAACTCGCACGCGCACCCCGTCGCGGTGCAGCGTTGCCAGATCATTACGGACGAACCTTCGCAGCAAGCCGAAGAGATCGCCGATCTCGCTCGGAGGCCGCGACCAGTTCTCGGAGCTGAATGAAAAAATGGTCAGATAAAGGATGTTCAATTCGCCTGCAGCACGGACCACGCGCCTCAACGCCTCGACGCCGCGGCGATGACCCTCCGCGCGCGGCAATCCTCGAGCGGCCGCCCATCGGCCGTTGCCATCCATGATGATCGCAACGTGCAACGGTGTATCGGATTGGTCCGATCCCTCGATTGCAGGCGCAACAGCATTCGACATCAGGCCAATCCAATCCTGCTAAACGGTAAGGATTTCCTTTTCCTTGCCCGCCAGCAACTGATCGATTTCGGAGATTACGCCGTCCGTTGCCTTCTGAACATCGTTCGCCAGGCGCTTCTCGTCGTCCTCGGAAATCTCGTGATTCTTCTCGAGCTTCTTAAGCGTATCCAAGCCATCGCGGCGCACATGGCGAGCCGCCACCTTGGCCGCCTCCGCATACTTGTGCGCGACCTTTACCAATTCCTTGCGCCGCTCTTCGTTAAGCTCGGGGATACGCAGTCGCAATACCTGTCCCTCGGTAGCCGGGCTCAGCCCGAGATTAGAATCGACGATCGCCTTCTCGACAGCCTTCACCATCGATCTGTCCCATACCTGCACCGACAGCAGGCGCGGCTCGGGGACACTGATCGTTGCAACCTGATTCAACGGCATGTGGCTGCCATAGGCATCGACTTGCACCGGGTCGAGCATTGACGGCGACGCCCGACCGGTCCGCAAGCCTCCCAGTTCATGCTTGAGGGACTGTATCGCTCCCTGCATTCGCCGCTTCAAGTCGCCGATATCGAAGTTTTCCGACGCCATGTGCCCTCCATCTGGAACTTGCCTGAACTACATCCGATCCGGCGCCACGGATCAACTTGCGACGATCGTCCCGCGGCCGGTCCCCCTCAGAATAGCGCCGATCGAATCCGGTTCGGCGATCGAGAACACAATGATAGGCAGCGACGTCTCGCGAGCAAGCGCGAAAGCCGTCGCATCCATGACCTTATAGCCGCCTTCGAGCGCCTGCGAGTGAGTTAACCGTTCGAACCGTTTCGCCGACGGGTCCTTCTTCGGATCGGCACTATACACGCCATCCACGTTGGTTGCCTTGAGCACGGCTTGCGCGCCGATCTCGGCGGCACGAAGCACCGCCGTCGTATCGGTCGTGAAATAAGGATTGCCGGTTCCACCAGCGAGCAAAACAATTCGGTTCTCTGCAAGATATTTGTGCGCCGCACGGCGGGTGAAGAGCTCACAGACTTCGGGCATTACAAACGAAGAGAGGGCGCGCGCCGACTGCCCGCGGCGTTCGAGGGCGGCCTCGAGCGCAAGGCAATTCATGACGGTTGCAAGCATTCCCATCGTATCGCCGGTCGGACGCGAGACGCCGCGGGACGATACCTCGACGCCCCGGAATATGTTTCCTCCGCCCACAACGACCGCGATTTCAGCTCCCAGCGCGCGGGCCGCGGCCAGATCGCCGGCAATACGATCGATGGTGGGCTGATCGATGCCGAAAGATTGCGAACCCGCCAGATATTCCCCCGACAGCTTCACGACAACACGACGGTAGGCCGGCTGATCCATGATGCGTTAGCTCCGTCGCGAGTCAGACTGTCCCGCCTCAGATTCGGCGTCAGCCCTGTCCGGCCGCCGCAGCAACCTCGGCCGCAAAATCGGAATCGGCCTTCTCGATTCCCTCGCCGAGAGCATAGCGCACAAAGCCTGTAATCTTCACGGGCGCCCCAACCCTGCCCTCGGCTTCCTTGAGCGCCTGGCCAACACTCTTCTTGTCGTCAAAGATAAACGGCTGTTCCAGCAACGTCTGTTCCTTGAAAAAGGTCTTCAGGCCGGACTCGGTGATCTTCTCGATCATCGCTTCCGGCTTGCCTTGTTGCCGAAACTTGTCAGCGAGGACGTCCTTCTCGCGCTTGACGACATCCGGGTCGACTCCCGAGGGATCGATGGCCAGCGGATTCGTGGACGCGACATGCATCGCAATCTGGCGGCCAAGCGCTGCGAGCTCGTCGGCATTGCCGGCGGACTCAAGCGCGACGATCACCCCCAATTTGCCTGCACCGTCGATCACAGCATTGTGGACATAGCTCGCGACGACCCCCTTGGCGACCTCCAGCGAATCCGCGCGACGCAACGTCATGTTCTCGCCGATGGTAGCGATGGCATCCGAGATCGCCGTCTCCACGGTGGCGCTACCAACCTTGGCGGCCTTGATCACCTCGACATTGGCGCCGACGCTAAGAGCGACCTGCGCCACCATCTTGACCAATCCTTGAAACTGCTCATTGCGCGCAACGAAGTCGGTTTCCGAATTGACTTCAACGACGACACCCTTGTTGCCGCTGGTGACGACGCCGATCAGGCCCTCGGCTGCCACACGCCCCGCCTTCTTGGCAGCCTTGGAAAGTCCCTTCTTGCGCAGCCAGTCAATCGCAGCCTGCATGTCACCGTTGTTTTCGGTCAACGCCTGCTTGCAATCCATCATGCCGACGCCAGTGGTTTCGCGCAGCTCCTTGACCATCGCCGCGGTGATTGTCGCCATTGCTGTAATATCCTTTGCCTGTCGGGAGATTGCGGTACGGCTTACTGCCCCCGCCACCTCTATTCAGGGATCAAGTCAGAAAATCAGGTGTGAAGCGGCGGCCGCAACACCGCCCGCGCGTCACGTTATTCGGCCTCGGCGGTCATTGCCTTGGCCTGGGCAACCCAGCCGTCGGCCCGGCTTGGAAGGCCAACTTCTTCGCCAATCCTGTGCGCGGTATCGTGATCGAGCTCGGCAAGCTGCCAATAATGAAAGATGCCGAGATCGTTGAATTTTTTCTCGATCGCCCCTGAGACGCCCGTGAGCTTCTTAAGATCGTCGGCGACGCCTCGCGGCCCAGCAAGCCCCTGGAAGCCCGCAGGCTGCGCGGCATCCGCAAGCTGTTCCTGCACCGGCGCAACCGAGGCGCCGACGTCGATGCCGGAATCACCCTGAGCCCGCGAAATGCCGTCGATTGCCGCACGGGCAATGAGGTCGCAATACAGGCTGATGGCGCGGCCCGCATCGTCGTTACCGGGCACGATATACGTGATGCCTTTCGGATCGCAGTTGGTGTCCACGATCGCCGCGACCGGGATGTTCAGCCGCTGGGCTTCCTGGATCGCAATGTCTTCCTTGTTGGTATCGATCACGAAGATCAAATCGGGGAGACCGCCCATGTCCTTGATACCGCCGAGCGAACGATCGAGCTTGTCGCGCTCGCGCTGCAGCGTCAACCGTTCCTTCTTGGTGTAGGCATTGGCATCGCCGGAATTGAGCACCTCGTCGAGATGGCGCAACCGCTTGATCGAACCGGAGATCGTTTTCCAATTGGTCAGCGTGCCGCCCAGCCATCGCGAATTGACGAAATACTGCGCCGAGCGCTTCGCCGACTCGGCGACGCCGTCCTGCGCCTGCCGCTTGGTGCCGACGAACAGGATGCGGCCGCCCTTGGCGACGGTATCGCTGACGGCCTGCAACGCGCGGTGCAGCATCGGCACGGTCTGCGCGAGGTCGATGATATGGATGTTGTTACGCGCACCGAAAATGTACTCCGCCATCTTCGGATTCCAGCGGTGCGATTGGTGACCGAAATGAACGCCAGCCTCAAGCAGCTGACGCATGGTGAATTCAGGTAGCGCCATGGTTAAATTCTCCGGTTGGTTCCTCCGGAAACGTGTGAGCAGACCGAACCGTCAAACCAAAAGGAATGCGGTCCGGCAAGCCACCGGACGGCTTTTTAGGCCATGTTTCCGTGTGAGATGCGGCCTGTATAGCGAGGGTACCCGCTATACGCAAGGCAATCCGACCCCGCCGGCTGCGCTGCCCGGGCCGGTCAGACAGCCTGAACGTCCACGACCCCCGACACCGCCTTGATCGCGCCCGCGATCTGAGGCGAAACCCGAAAGCGGCCCGGAAGCTTTATCTCCACCTCCGTTTCAAGGTCCAGCAACATCACCAGCGAGACGTCACCGTCGCCGGCTTGCCTTGACGCTGAAACTCCGGCGACCCCGGCCGGGTCACCGCTTTCGTTTGCCAGGAGACGCTTTTCGATCGACTCGAGCGGCTTGGAATCGCGCAGGAAAATCCGCAGTCCCTTCTGTGTCTTGGCCGCGGCATCGTCGAGCGGCTCGGCACGGGATACCCGCGCCCGCACATCCTCCCCCTGCAACTCCGCGTCGAGTTGCAACAGCACTGCTGCTCCCGGCTCAAGTACGTCCCGAAATAGCGCCAGACCTTCTGAAAACAGCACCGCCTCGAAATGGCCGGTCGGATCGGACAGGCCGATGATGCCCATCTTATTACCGGTCTTGGTTCGCCGCTCCGTCCGCGAAAGCACCGTCGCAGCCACCTTGCCGGCGGTCGCACCAGCCTTCACCGCGCGGGAAAATTCGACCCAGGACTGGACGCGCAGCCGCTTTAGCGCTGTCGCATAGTCGTCGAGCGGATGTCCTGAGAGGAAAAATCCAACCGCCTCGTATTCGCGTCTTAGCCGATCAGCAGGCAACCAAGACTCCGCCCGAGGCAGCATGATGTCGGGCGCGTCGGCCATGCCGCCGAACATGTCATTCTGGCCGAGTATCGTTGCCTCGTGACTGCGCTGGCACGCGGCAAGGACCGCCTCGGCGCCGGCGAACACGCGGGCGCGGTTGGGCTCGAGCGCATCGAACGCTCCGGCGGCTGCGAGGCTTTCGATCACGCGCTTGTTGATGGCGCGTGGCGACACCCTGGCGGCGAAGTCGGCCAGCGAGGTGAAAAAGCCGTTCTTGCGGGCTTCGACGATCAGCTCGACAGCGTGCGCGCCAACCCCTTTCAGCGCGGCCAGCGCATAATAGATGACGCCTTCGTTCACCTCGAAGGTCGCGCCAGAACGGTTGATCGACGGCGCTTCGACCTTGATGCCCAGGCGGTGGGCTTCCGCGCGAAATTCCGAAAGCTTGTCGGTGTTGCTCATATCGAGCGTCATTGACGCCGCGAGAAACTCGACGGGGAAATGCGCTTTCATATACGCCGTCTGATAGGAGACGAGCGCATAGGCCGCCGCATGGCTTTTGTTAAATCCGTAATCAGCGAATTTCGCCAGCAGCTCAAAGATCGTTTCCGCTTGGCCTTTGGGAACGCCGCTTTTTACGGAGCCGGCAACGAAGATCGCGCGTTGCTTTTCCATTTCCGCGCGGATTTTCTTGCCCATCGCCCGCCGCAGCAGGTCGGCGTCTCCGAGCGAGTAGCCGGCCATAACTTGGGCGATCTGCATCACCTGTTCCTGATAGATGATGACGCCGAAGGTTTCCTTCAGGATCGGCTCGAGCATTGGATGAAGAAATTCCGCCTCCTCCTCGCCGTGCTTGCGCGCGCAATAGGTCGGAATATTTGCCATCGGCCCCGGCCGATACAGCGCGACCAGCGCGATGATGTCCTCGAAACGGTCCGGGCGCATGTCCACCAGCGCTCGCCGCATACCCTGGCTTTCAACCTGAAACACGCCGACCACGTCGCCTTGCGCCAGCATCTGGTAGCTGGGTGCATCATCGAGCGGCAGTGTAGCGAGATCGACGTGGATATTGCGCTGCTTTAGCAACTTCACCGCAACGTCCAGAACGGTCAGCGTCTTCAGGCCGAGAAAGTCGAACTTCACGAGGCCTGCCGGCTCCACCCACTTCATATTGAACTGAGTCACCGGCATGTCAGACTTTGGATCGCGATACAGCGGCACGAGTTCGCTCAAGGGGCGATCGCCGATCACGATGCCCGCCGCATGGGTCGAGGCGTGACGTGTCAGCCCCTCGAGGCGCTGGGCGATATCGAACGCGCGCGCCACTACAGGATCCTCATCGCGAAACGCTTGAAGCTTCGGCTCCCCTTCGATCGCCTGCTTCAACGAGACCGGCGCTGCGGGATTTTGCGGCACTAGCTTGGTGAGCTTATCCACCTGACCGTAAGGCATCTGCAGGACGCGGCCGACGTCGCGCAGCACGCCGCGCGCCTGTAGCGTGCCAAAGGTAATAATTTGCGCGACCTGATCGCGACCGTAGCGCTTTTGCACATAGTCGATGACCTCTCCGCGCCGCTCCTGGCAGAAATCGATGTCGAAGTCCGGCATCGATACGCGTTCGGGATTGAGGAAACGCTCGAAGAGCAGGCCGAACCGGATCGGATCGAGATCGGTGATCGTGAGCGCATAGGCCACCAATGAGCCGGCGCCGGAACCGCGTCCAGGCCCGACCGGAATTCCCTCGGACTTGGCGTACTTGATGAAGTCCGCAACGATCAGGAAGTAGCCCGCATAATTCATGCGAGTGATGACGTCGAGTTCAAAACCAAGACGTGCGGCGTAGTCGTTCTCCGTCATTCCAGTCGAGACGCCATGCACCGCCAGCCGCTTCGCAAGCCCCTCTTCAGCCTGCAGCCGCAATTCGGCGGCTTCATCGTTTTTGCCTTCTGCCGCGGCGGCGTCGGAGGCTACCGTAAAGTTCGGAAGGATCGGCTTGCGTGTCATGGGCCGGAACGCGCAACGTTCTGCGATTTCAACCGTGGACGACAACGCTTCGGGGAGGTCGGCAAACAGAACAGCCATTTCCGCGCGGGTTTTGAAGCGATGATCGGAAGTCAATTGCTCGCGTTCGGTCTCCGCAACCAGGCGACCGCCGGCGATACACAGCAAGGCGTCATGGGCTTCATAATCATCGGAGGTGGCAAAATACGGCTCGTTGGTTGCAACCAGCGGAAGACCCTTCGCATAAGCGAGGTCGATCAACGCACCTTCGACTCGCCGTTCCTTGTCCAGGCCATGACGCTGCAATTCCACGTAGAGCCGGTCGCCGAAAATCCTGGCGAGTTGATCGCAGCGGGCCATCGCAAGCGCTGAATGATCGGCGTTGAACGCCAACGCCACAGGGCCCTCCGGCCCGCCGGTCAAGGCGATCAAACCTTCGTTCTCATCCCGAAGCCACTCCCAACTGATGTGCGGGCTGTAATGCACCGGCGTTTCGAGGAACGCCCGGGAGTTTAGTCTCATCAAGTTACGATAACCGGCCTCGCGCGTTGCCAGCAGGACGATTCGGGCAAACGGAAGCGCGTTCCGGGCATTGGCGTCCTGATCTCCGAAATCAACTGCCAGTTCACAGCCGATGATCGGCTGAATGCCCTGGCCCGCGACTTTGTCGGAGAATTCCAGCGCACCGAACATATTATCGGTATCAGTGAGCGCCAATGCCGGTTGGTGATCCGCCTTGGCGAGCTCCGCCAGCTTCTGGATCTTGATCGAGCCCTTCAACAACGAATAGGCCGAATGGACATGCAGGTGAACGAAACCAGCGTTAGCCGCGACGGTTTTCTGGATCATGGCTTTGAGCAATCATCGGGGCGAATCGGCACAGGCCGACCCGCAGCGAATGAATGGTGAGGGCTTGCACCTGGTGAGTCCATTCGAAACCCCCACACCGACGCAGCTGTTCTCACTTTCCCCAGTCCGCCGGACCTCGTTCACGAAAGTTGAGGAATAAGCTGCGCCCAGACGGCAACCATTCCAACGAACAGCACGATCGACGCCAGCGCCGACGCCTCCTCCACAAACATTCTTAACATGGTTAGGCCCTCCTCTGACTAGAACATAGGAAGAACATTGTTCTCTTTATGTTCTAAAAAGTCAAGTAAGGACGACCTTTGAAAAAATCCCTTGGTTAATGACGCGGGGTTTTGCCGACCACCATCACTTGCGTGGCCGCTTGGTCAATTTGTACGACCACCAAGCCGTTGCGTGGTTCCAGCTTTTGATGGGGAGACTACAGACGTCACAATCTGCATGCCCAGTGTCCTTGAACGGACTGGTATAGACCGTCACTGCGTAGACGGCGCCGCAACCAGAACAGGTATATTCACCGCCGTCGCGGCTTCGCACGCCAGGTTTGAGTTTCTGAGCCATAAGGGGCCGATAGCGCTCCTTGGTCCACTTCGCAAGTCATTTCGTTTGCCGCGAAGAGAACAAACTACCAAAGGTTCAGGCACGGCTTAGTTGAGAAGAAATGACCTGCCGTATCTCGCGTGGTTACCGCCGAATAGGAAAAACCGGGTCGGGATTCCTAAGAGTCTTTCATTTGACGCGCTTTCTTCACGCGAACCGGATTCCACTTCGCTTGAAAACGCTTCAGCTTTCGAGAGCTAAGCCTTAATCCGGGCGCAACGCATCCGCCATTTCCTGAATGATCGCTTGCGCGGCGGCTTTTGGATTATCCGCGGCGTAGATCGGCCTGCCCAACACCAGATAATCCGCCCCCGCACGCATGGCTTCAAACGGTGTGGCCACCCGCTTCTGATCATGCCTGGCGCCGCCGCTCGGGCGGATACCAGGCGACACGATCATCAGCTTGTTGCTGGTCTGCTTGCGAAGCTCGGCGACTTCCAGGGCCGACGCGATGACGCCATCGACTCCAACCTCAAGCGCCCTCTTCGCGCGTGCAACGACCAGGTCTTCGACGCTGCACTCGAATCCCATTTCCTTGATATCCTCGGCATCCATGCTTGTGAGCACAGTGACGCCGAGAACCTTCATGTCGGAATTGCCGCGACCGGCGACGGCTGCTTTCATGATGCTCGCAACGCCATGCACGGTCAGGAAGGTGATCTTCAACTCGGCAGCCTGGGCGACCGCGCGCTGAACGGTCTCTGCGATGTCGTAATACTTGTAATCCAGGAAAACCCGCTTGCCCTCCGCAATGAGTTCCTTGGCAAATTCGTTTCCGCCGACGAGTTGCAGTCCTAAACCGACCTTGTAAAAAGAGACTTCGTCGCCCAGGTCCCGAACGAGCTTCCTTGCATCCTCGATATTCCAGTAATCGAGAGCGACAATCAGCTTCTCACGGGCGAGATCAAGATAGTGTGAGCCGGTCATGCCGCGGGCCATCTCAATGCTTGTCACAGGACCTCGAAAGTTCGAGGATTGGTTAGCCTGACACCGAACTTTTGAAGTTTTGCGTTTAGCGAGATGGAACTACTTCAGGCGAGGATATATATCAATATGCAGGGCAGTCACACGCCCACCTGCAAGCTTTGCGACTTGATAACTTGATACGCGGCCAAAAAGCGAAAGTGCTTATCAGTTCATTCATTCAGGACTCATTTGATGCGCGGAACTTTCATCGCTCTAGCTCTGATTTTCTCGTGCGCCACAGCTAACGCCCAGAACTGGGACCCCCGTTATCCGGTCTGCCAGATGCTTTACTCACCGGTCACGATGAGTGACTGCCGCTTTGAAACGATGGAGCAATGTAGGGCGTCAACAAGGGGCTTGTACGCCCAATGCATGGAGAACCCCTATTTCGCCGGCACGCCGGACGATCGAAGGCGACCACGACGACGACACCACTACCAATGATTGAGACGAAAGTCGGCGGCGTCGGGCCGAATCCCCTCAGTCGAGTTCGACCACGTGACCGTTCTCAAGCGATACTCGCCGGTCCATCCGATCTGCGAGTTCCAAGTTGTGCGTCGCGATCAGCATTGCCACCTGAGTCGCTTTCACAAGCTGCATCAGCGCATTGAACACATGATCTGCTGTTTGGGGATCGAGGTTGCCGGTCGGTTCATCCGCAAACAGCACCCGCGGTGCGTTGGCAACGGCTCGCGCGATCGCAACCCGCTGCTGTTCTCCGCCGGATAACTCTGCCGGACGATGGGTGACGCGGTCCTCGAGGCCGAGATAGGCGAGAATTTCGTGTGCGCGCTTGACCGTCTCTGCGCGTTTGAGACCGCGGATCATCTGCGGCAGCATAACGTTTTCGAGCGCGGTGAACTCCGGAAGAAGACGGTGCGACTGATAGACGAACCCGATATCGGTGCGCCTTATCTGCGTACGCTCCACGTCCGAGAGGCCGGACGTCGCGGTTCCTCCGATATAGACCTCCCCTGCATCAGGACTTTCGAGCAGCCCGGCAATATGCAGCAGGGTTGACTTGCCCGATCCCGACGGGGCCACCAGCGCAACGGACTGGCCCGCCCACAAGGCAAGCTTCGTGCTGTCCAGAATGGTCAGTCTCGTTTCACCCTGCGTATATTGACGCCTGATGTCGTGAAGATAAACAACCGGTACTTCCTTCGTCTCTTGCTCCATGTCGGGTTCACTCGTACCGCAGGGCATCGACGGGATCGAGCCGCGCCGCGCGCCATGACGGATAAAGAGTCGCGAGAAACGACAGCGTCAGCGCCATGATCACAACGGCGCTGGTCTCCCGAACATCGATTTCCGCCGGCAGTTTGGACAGGAAGTAAAGTTCAGGTGAGAACAGCTCCGTGCTGGTAAGCCATGAGAGAAATTCGCGGATCGACTCGATATTGAGACAGATCACGAGCCCCACCACAAAGCCGGTAAGCGTGCCGACCACACCGATTGCCGCCCCCGTGATCAGGAAGATGCGCATGATCGCTCCCTGAGAAGCCCCCATGGTGCGCAAAATGGCGATATCGCTCCCCTTGTCCTTGACCAGCATGATCAGTCCCGAAACGATATTCAGCGCCGCGACCAGGACAATCAGCGTCAGGATCAGAAACATCACATTGCGTTCGACCTGGAGCGCATTGAAAAACGTCGAATTCCGTTGCCGCCAGTCGACCAGAAACACCGGCCGGCCCGCGGATTCCGTTACCGATTTGCGGAAGTCATCAATCTTGTCCGGATTGTCCGTATAGACTTCAATCGCGGTGACATCATTGGCGCGATTGAAATAAGCCTGCGCTTCCGCCAACGGCATGAACACGAAGGTGGAATCGTATTCGGACATCCCGATCTCGAACACCGCCGCGATCTTGTAGGGCTTGATGCGCGGAGTCGTGCCCATCGGAGTTACGGCCCCGCGCGGTGCGACCAGCGTCACGCTGTCGCCTGCGTGCAGCGAGAGCTGATCGGCAAGACGCCGGCCGATGGCCACGCCTTGTCCGTCGTCGAACCCGTCGAGCGTACCCTGTTTGATATTCTGGGCGATGGAGGTGAGATTATTGAGGTCATTAGCCCGGATGCCCCGGACGAAAACACCGGCGGCATTATACGGCGAAGACGCGAGCGCCTGACCATCGACGACAGGCGCGGCAAGCCGTATCCCCTGCACTTGACTGACACGGTCCGCAACGTCCTTCCAGTCGGTGAGCGGCGACTCCAGCGGCTGAACCAAAAGGTGCCCGTTCAGGCCAAGGATCTTGCTGAGCAGTTCCGTGCGAAAGCCATTCATGACAGCCATCACGATAATCAGCGTGGCCACGCCGAGCATGATGCCGAGGAATGAGAAGCCGGCTATGACGGAGATGAACCCTTCCTTCCGCCGCGCTCGCAGGTAGCGCCCGGACAGCATCCATTCAAAGGCGGCAAACGGTTTGGTCCGAAGCGGCTCGTTCATGGTCTCATCCATCGTTCGATAATCCCATGATTCGCGGCCAATTGTGGCCGGAATGGCATTGAATGCCGCGCGCGGTGGATAATCGCTACGTCATCAACCGCGCAATCGCATCCTCCAACGCGACATGCTCTCGCGTCCCGTCGCTCCGTCGCTTGATCTCGACCTTGCCTTCGGCGAGCCCCTTCGGGCCCACCATCACCTGCCAGGGAATGCCGATCAGGTCGGCGGTTGCGAACTTCGCGCCTGCCCGCTGGTCGGTGTCGTCGTAAAGCACATCAACTCCCTTGGCGGAAAGTTCGCGATAGAGCCGTTCGCAGGCCGCATCAGTATCACTGGCGCCTTGTTTCAGATTCAGGATCGCCACTGTGAACGGCGCCACCGCGTCCGGCCATTTGATGCCCGTCTCATCATGACAGGCCTCGATGATCGCTCCGACGAGACGGGAGACCCCCACTCCGTAGGAGCCGCCATGGATCGGCTGCTCAATGCCGTCGGGGCCAGCCACCAGCGCCTTCATCGACTCGGAATACTTGGTGCCGAAATAGAAGATCTGGCCGACCTCAATGCCGCGGGTATGAACGCGTCTCTCTTCCGGAACCTCGCACTCATAGCGCGACCCATCATGAACGTCCTCTGTCGCGGCATAGGCTGTGGTCCATTGCTTAACGATCGGTGTCAGATCGCCGTCGTAATCCACATCCATGTCAGGGACCGGAAGATTGAGAACATCCTTGTCGATATAAACGCCGGATTCTCCGGTCTCGGCGAGAACGATGAATTCATGACTGAGATCGCCCCCGATCGGGCCGGTCTCCGCCCGCATCGGGATCGCCTTCAATCCCATGCGCGCGAATGTGCGCAAGTAAGCGACGAACATCCTGTTGTAGGATCGCCGCGCGCCAGCTTCATCGATATCGAAGGAATAGGCATCCTTCATGAGGAATTCGCGGCCGCGCATGACGCCAAAACGGGGGCGCTGCTCGTCACGGAACTTCCACTGGATATGGTAGAGGTTGAGCGGCAGGCTTTTATAGGAACGGATATAGCCGCGGAAGATCTCGGTGATCATTTCCTCGTTGGTCGGACCAAACAGCAGCTCGCGCTTGTGGCGATCCTGAATCCGCAACATCTCCGGCCCATAGGCATCGTAACGCCCGCTCTCGCGCCAGAGATCCGCAAGTTGCAACGTCGGCATCAATAGTTCGATCGCGCCGGCGCGGTTCTGCTCCTCGCGCACGATCGCCTCGATCTTCTTGAGCACCCGAAGACCCAGCGGCAGCCAGGCATAGATGCCGGCCGCCTCCTGGCGTATCATGCCCGCCCGCAGCATCAGCCGGTGCGAGACAATCTCGGCTTCCTTCGGGGTCTCCTTCAGAATCGGCAAAAAGAACCGCGACAATCGCATGGGCAGGCCTGGAATCGCTTGGGGACACGGACGCTAGCAGTGAAACCGGATCGGCCAGCAAAATACAAGGTCTGCAAGACGACAAGCCGCGCGAAAGCGACGGAATTTCACGCACCTGAAGCTCTGAGCGCGTGCTGTAGCTGCGTCAGGGTCGCCGGCGAACGTGCCAACAGAGCGCCGTCCGTGGGATCACTGGCTATCAGGCTGGCGTGGGCCCAGGCCGCCGACGACAACAGCATTGTCATCAACAGCCAGCACCACACCACCTGCGCGAAACGTCTCACCGACGATGAGTCTCAGCGCTTGGCTTTCAGCCGAACCACCGGCGCAGGCTTGCGCAGTCCGTCAGGGACCTGTCCGGCCTGTGGGATTTCGATCCAGCGCTGGTACCCCTGTTCGCACTCCTGCACAGCGGGGAAATAAAGGCTCTGCCCCGCCTTGTCCGGTAGACGGACGACCAGACCGAACGTGTCATAAAGGTTGTCCGGCAACGGACCACCGCGCCAGGTGACCTCCTCCACGACATCCGTGACGGTTTTTCCGTGTGGCCCTTGTGCCGGTGTTTCGAGCTTTTTGTTCTTGATTTCGACATTCCAGCCCGGCTTCATCTGCGGTTTCGCCGACAGAATGCCGTCCGGCAATTTGATCCGCAGCGCCGTGGTCGCGCTGCCGTTGCAGCCGTGCGGCACGGTAAAGGTGAGATGCGCATAGCTGTCCGCGGGTGCATCCGCCGGCTGGACCGTGACATGCGCCAGCGCTGCGTTACACGAGATGATTGCGTCAGCCGCCGCGATGGCCAAACCGATCCACGATCCTAACGCGCGCGTCACTTCTCGCCTCCATCATGTGAATGATCCGGCATCTTTTTCATCATCGCTCCACCGGCCGGCGCGCCCGGCGCTCGCGCACCGATGCCTTCCACATCGAGCGTGACCGCGACGCTGCCGGCCTTTTCGAATTCGAGCGTCACCGGCACCTTTTCACCCTTTTTGAAGGGACGCTTGAGATCGACCAACATCAGGTGATAGCCGCCGGGCTCCAGCTTGACCGTCATGCCCGGCTCGACGGCGAGGCCACCCTTGACCTGATGCATTTCCATCACGCCGTTGCTCATACTCATTTGATGAACTTCGAGCTTACCGGCTGCATCGGTCGAACCGCCGACAAGTTTATCGGCAACCGCACCTTTGTTCTCGATGGTGAGATATCCGGTACCGACCTTGGCGCCGCCCGCCGTGGCACGAGTCCAGGCCTGAGAAATCACCAGATCGCCGACGCTGGCGGATTCAGCGTGGACCGGCGTCACCAGGCCAAGCGCAGCGACCGCCACGACGCCGATGATGCCGCGAAGCGCCAAACATGATTTCATCACGTTCTCCTTTGGGTTTTGTCACAAGAGGATTGTTCGATCATAAGCGCTAATCGGTCGAACAACGCCGAAGTGCGCGTACAGGCGCTCACCATCGCACCTTGAACCCAGCATAGACCGCACGTCCAAATCCAGGTTCAAACAATGGTGAGTTGGCGTTGGCGCGATCGATGATCGAACTGGAGGCGATGTAGGCCTTGTTGCCGATGTTGCGGGCCTCGACGTAGCCAGAATACCTGCCGCCATCGTCAAAACCGGTTTTCAGTCCATAAATCGCATAGCCGTCCGTGCTCAGCGTGTTCGCGCTGTCCACATAATAGCCTTGCGGCACCCATTCGATATTCGGACCGATGTAGAACCCGTTCGGATGCTTGTAGAGCAGTTCGCCTCGGACGAAGTGGCGCGGCGCTCCAGGCAGCAGATTATTGCCGAACACCGGATCATTGCTGAAACGGAAATCGCTGAAGGTATAGGCAATGTTAAGCCAGAGCCGGTCCGGCCGATCGCCGCGCACGAAAAGATTGCGGAAGATCGCCGCGCCCGCGCCGGCCTCGATGCCCTGATGCATCGTGCGATCAGCGTTGGTGACGTTGCAGTTACCGAACGCGCTGAATAGACAAAGCAGTTCGTTGTGGATCTGCGCCCGGTAGTACGTCAGCTCCCAAGTGGCGTCAGGCCGCCCCGCGCGCGTGCCGATCTCGTACGTCGTCGCACGCTGCGGCCGAATGCTGGTAAAAGGAATGGTCGGAATTCCGGGACCGATCGCACTCTCGCCATAGCTCGGCACTTCCGCGCTGCGCGAGATGTTGGCAAAAGCCTGCCAGGTCGGATCGATCTGCCACAATAACCCGCCTTTCGGGCTCCACAGGTTGAACTCCGTCCGTCCCGATTGATCGCCGTCGCTCAGGAGGCGGTCTTGCCTGTCGCGCGTCGCGTAAAGAAACTGCGTGCCCGCGACCGCGGCGACATTTGGCAGGAAATAGAATGAATCCTCGGCATAGACCGAAGTGTTCTTCGAGCGATCGATCGACGACCACAGCAGCGCACCCTTCTGGCCGGCGAGATTGGCGAACTGTTGATTGTCGATCCGGCCGTTGATCACGTTGACGCCCGCCACCAGCCGGTTGCGGAAACCACCGATCACCCGGTCATCGACCGCTCGCACGAACGCCCCATAGTCCTGATAGTGATAATCAAGCCATTGGAAGATCGGGTGCATCAGGTGGCGATCGATCCCGAATGCACCGAACTCCACCGTCGTATTATCGAACCGCATCGTGGTCTTGTTACCGATACGCACGGAATCGATATTTCGCTGCCAGTCGCCTGTAAGGTTGTTCACAGCAGCGGTCTCGGGTGACGTCAGCGCCGAAAACTTGCTCACGCTGCCGGGGATGCGTTGCCGCACACTGTTGGCGTTGAGATAAAACCGCGTCTCGACATCCGGCGAGAATTGATAGCCGACGTTGCCGCTGAGGCGCGTCGCCTGGCCGAAGCTGTGATCGCGAAATCCATCGCTGCTCTGCGTCGCAGCCGTGATAAAGCCATCCCACGGACCGTTGTTGCCTCCGGCCTTGGCCTGCAACCGCCGGAAGCCGAAAGCGCCGGCATCGACGCTGACGCCGTTGATGAAGGGGTCGCGGCCGGACGGCGTCACAAAGTTGATGGCGCCGCCGAGGGAATTGGCGCCGAAGCGTAGCGCATTGCCGCCCTTGAAGACTTCGACATACTTATAGGCAGTCGGATCGATTTCCTGGAAATCGCCATAGCCGTCGGACGTGTTGATCGGGATTCCGTCCATATAGAGCTGTACGCCACGTAGATGGAAGTTACGCGACAAGCCCGAACCTCGGATCGACAGCCGGGTGTCGTCGCCCCATTTCGGCTGGACGAACACGCCGGGCACGTATTCCAGCACGTCCTTGATGCTGTTGGCGACGGTCGAGTTCTTGTAGGCATCGGCTATCACCAGCGCGACGCCGCCGGGCGTCTGTTGGATTTCCCGCAGCGCCTGCTGCGCGGTGAGGACCGTCAACGATCCGGGGACTGCTGTCGGAGCAGCGGCCTGCGAAGGGGCCTGTGCATGACGAACGGCCTGATTTTGCCGCGGCGTGCTTCGCATGGCGCGGTTCAACTGAGGTTTGTCGGGCTGGGCCGCCATGACTGTTACCGCCGGCAACGTTACTCCGGATTGCGCGAAAGCCGCGGAAGGCAACATGATCGCAACGGACGTCGCGAGCACACGGCGAAGCCCGTTGCCTCCGACGGAGGCAAAGCAATTGAACATGATAATTTACCTGATACCGGACATTCGCCCGGAGCGTTCGAGCGGATTCGGATCGCTGCAAGATCGCAGCAATCGTTCAAATTCACCGATCAGGAAATAACGGGAGGGCCACGCGCTTGCGCGTTGGAGCCGACCGCCGATGGCGGCAGGACGAAGGTCAGATCGCGCCAGCGGACCGCGTTGGCATTCCGCTCGACCTCGACAATGGAGGCTTGCGGGTCAGCCGTCGGGGTCGCGCCACTGCCGACACAGCATAATGTACAGCACGCGCCGCTTGCCTTTTGATGGTCCGCCTGACCGTCTTGCGAAATGCTGCCGTCAGTAGCGTGGGAACAGATGGCGCCGACAGTCGGATCACCCGTCGTGTTGCTCAACGCCCGGCAGGCGGCGATTGGTGCAAAAATCTGCACCAGCATCGCAAACATGACGATCGGAAGAAGCCTTCCCAGCCGCCGCCGCATGATCCCCTCAGCCGTTCGCGTTGAGAGCTATCATGGCCGGTGTCGAGTGTCGAGCCGATATCCTACAGGTCGGCGGACGGATGTTCGAGCGAATACACGACTACAACGCTCTGCGGTTTTGTATTCTAACGCTGGCCCGGCTCTTCTCTTGAATGCAAAATCCGAAGCCGCGCTGGGACCACGCGCACAGTGCTTCGCGACTAGCTAATCCGGAAAACCCATCAGCCGCGACAACCGCACCACATTCAGCAGGCCTGAGTAATACGCCCAGGCCGCGATACCATAGAGCGTCAGTGAAATAATCGTGGTCCAGATCATTTTGCGCAGCATCAACGCCCTCACAGGGGCTCCGGGATCGGTGCCCGGAGCATGCTCGCCATCTTCATGCTGGCTTCGCACACCGAACGGCAGCATCAGAAACAGCGTTATCCACCAGAAGACAAAATAGATCGCGACACCGGAGAAAATTGCGGAAATCATCAGGATTGCTCGATCTCGACAAGCGCGCCGGAAAAGTCTTTCGGATGGAAGAAAAGCACCGGCTTGCCATGCGCACCAATCTTGGGCTCGCCGTCGCCGAGAACGCGCGCGCCCTCTGCTATGAGAATATCACGAGTCGCGACGATGTCAGAAACCTCATAGCAGACATGGTGAATACCGCCGTCCGCATTACGCTCGACAAACTTCGCAATCGGAGATGTCTCGCCGAGCGGCTGAATGAACTCGATCTTCGTATTTGGTAGAACCGCAAACACTGTGATCACCCCATGCTCGGGCAACGGCAGCGCGGCAGAAATTTCCGCGCCGAAGGCGGCGCCGTAAATCTTTGCCGCCTTTTCGGCATCTCTGACGGCGATAGCCACATGATTGAGCCTACCCAGCATGTCATCCCGCAATGCAATGGTTGGATTTAGTTTCGTCGCACCTGCACCACATCCACCTTCACGTCCCGGAAACACCGTCAAGGGGCGGCGCTAATCCGCTGCACTAAATCACCAGAACGTGAATATAGCAGAGCGGCTTCTTGCCCCACTCTTCCGCGACTGCTGCCCGCACCGCGCGGCGCACTGACTCGGCCATTGCATCCGGATCGCGCCGCCGAGTCCGCGGCAACTCTTTCACCGTCGAGACCACCGTGTCGAAAACGATGTCGTCGAGTATCTCGCCGGCCATGTTCTTCTCCGGTATTCCGACGAGATCAACTTCGGGGTCCTCAACCAGTTCACCTTTATCCGTGACAGCAATTGCCACGAACACGCAGCCGGCAAATGCCATGCGCCGCCGCTCGACGACCGCGCGCGACTTTGAATCCTCCAGGATGGCGCCATCCTTGTAAAGCCGCCCTGATGGCAATTCATCGATGATGCCTGGGTCTCCTGGCCCAAGCCGGACCAGATCGCCATTCTTGCAGATTAGAACTTTCGGCACGCCTGAAGCACGCGCCAACTGCGCATGCTCGGAGAGATGCAAAGCCTCGCCGTGCACCGGGATCAGCAGACGTGGGCGAACCCAGGAAATCATGTCCCGTAGCTCGTCGCAGCGCGGATGGCCGGACACATGAACAAGTCGGGTGCGATCGGTAATGACCTTGATGCCCTGCGCCACAAGACCGTTGATGATAGCGCCGACGGCTTTCTCATTGCCGGGAATGGTGCGTGAGGAAAAGATCACGGTGTCGCCACCGTTTAGCGTGACCTCCGGATGATCGTCCCGGGCGATGCGGGCAAGTGCCGCCCTCGGTTCGCCCTGACTGCCCGTGCACAACGCCAATACTTTGTCCGCTGGAAGGTGGCCATAGACTTCGGCGCTACGGAAATCCTGCACCCCGTCCATATGCCCGGTCTCGCGCGCGACTTGCACCACGCGCGCCATTGCACGACCGACCACCACGACCTCGCGTCCTGTCTCACGCGCGGCATCGGCCACCGCGCGCAGCCGTCCGACGTTGGACGCAAACGTTGTCACCGCAACTCGGCCCTTGGCGGCCTTCACCAATTCCGCGATGGTTTTGGCGACTTCGATTTCAGACGGCGAACGCCCATCCCGCACCGCGTTGGTCGAATCGCCGATCAGCGCCAGCACGCCCTCGTCGCCTAGTTCGCGAAAGCGCCGCTCGTCGGTCGGCGGGCCGACGATGGGCGTCGGATCGATCTTCCAATCGCCGGTATGCACAACAATTCCAGCTTCCGTATGGATCGCAAGGGCATGGGATTCCGGAATCGAGTGCGCCACCGGAATGAATTCCACGCCAAAGGGACCGATCTCGATACGCCCTCCCGAAGGTACGACGGTCACAGGGATGTCGGGCGAATTACGTTCGGCTGCGCATTTGGCCTCGAATAAAGCTGCGCTGAATTTGGTCGCGTAGATCGGGCATCTCAGACGCGGCCACAAATCGATGATTGCGCCGAAGTGATCCTCATGGGCGTGCGTCAGCACCAGGCCGACGAGGTTCTTTCGTTCTTGTTCGAGAAACCGGATGTCCGGCATGATGAGATCTATGCCCGGCAAATGTTCCTCGTCGCCGAAGGATACACCGAGATCGACCGCCAGCCAGCTCCGCTGATGACGATTGCCAAGCCCGTAGATCGACAGGTTCATGCCGATCTCACCCACGCCGCCGAGTGGGGCGAACATCAACTCATCAGGCCGCGCTATCATGTTGCTCCGACCGAGGCTGCCGTGCCGAAATGCACATCACCGGCGGAGACCGCAACTCGCTTACCGTCGGAGGTCGCAACGATCAAACAACCGTTTTTGTCGATGGTATCAAACAGGCCGGATACCGTTGACGGGCCGGACTGGACCGAGACCTGTTGGCCGACGCCGGCCGCCCGATCGAGCCACAAGCGCCTGATCTCGCCAAAGCCACGACCCATGTCCCAGATCGCGCGAAATTCAGCCCAGGCCTCGGTCAGCGCGCGAAATAAATCCTCCGCGCCGATATCGATGCCGAGGTCCCTCAACGCAACCGCCGGATACGGCATTCCCTCAGGCGCAGCGATCACATTGGTGCCTATGCCGACAACAACGGCCAGACGGTTATGCGCGACCATCTCGGCCTCCAGCAGGATTCCCGCGAGTTTCCTCCCACCTGCCAACACGTCATTCGGCCATTTCAAATGAAACGTCACCTTCTCCGAAACTGGAGATCTCATGCGCGCTTCAAGGCTGACTGCTTGAAGCGCAGCTTCGAGCGCCAACCCTGCCGCAAAGCTCAGGGTCGCCGCTACGGCAGGCGAGGTATCGATAACCTCCAGTACGCTGCTGGCCAGATTGCCCCGAGGAGAGATCCAGCTACGCTGCCGGCGACCGCGTCCCGCGGTTTGTTCCGCCGTTACCAGCCAGATCGGACCGGTCTCGCCCGTTCGCGCACGCACCAGCGCTTCGGTGTTAGTCGAGCCGATGCGGTCAAAAACCGCGAGTCGATAACCAGCCGATGCAGCTCGTGGACCGAGCGAGAATGCCATTAGAACAATGATTTCGCAGCCGCCGTGGCTGCGCTGACCAAGGGTCCCGGATACACGAAGAACAGCATGTTAAAAAGCGCCGTCGCAGCCACCACCGAACGCAATTCGATGTGCACTGTGTCTGTCGCCTCGGCCTGCTCGTCGAAATACATCACCTTGATCACATTGAGATAGTAGAACGCGCCGACAACACTGGTGATGACACCGATCACGGATAGGGCAAACAATCCTGCCTTGATGGCCGCGCTGAAGACATAGAATTTGGCAAAGAAACCAGCCAACGGCGGAATTCCGGCGAGCGAAAACAGCAGCATCGCAAAGAAAAACGCCAGCAGTGGATTGGTTCGCGATAGTCCCGCGAAATCGCTGATCTGCTCCAGGGGCTGACCGTTACGGCTCATGGCGAGAATGACAGTGAACGCCCCGAACGTCATCACGGTATAGATGACCAGATACAGCACGACGCCCTGCGCGCCCTCGACCGTGCCGGCAGCAAGGCCGACCAGCGCAAAACCCATGTGGCCGATCGACGAATAAGCCATCAGGCGTTTGATGTTGCGTTGTCCGATCGCGCCGAACGACCCAAGCGCCATGGACGCGATCGCCACGAAAACCACGATCTGCTGCCACTCGGCGACGACCCCGGAGAATGCCGTCAGCACCACGCGGGTAAACACAGCCATCGCCGCAATCTTCGGCGCCGAGGCGAAGAAGGCCGTGACCGGCGTCGGCGCGCCTTCATAGACATCGGGCGTCCACATGTGGAACGGCACCACCGACACCTTGAAACAAAGGCCAGCCAGCAGAAAGACAAGGCCGAACACAACGCCAGCGCTACCCGTCTTCGCAGCGGCTGCAATGCCAGCAAAGCTGACCGTTCCCGTGAAGCCATAGATTAGAGAAGCGCCATACAGCAACATTCCGGACGCCAGAGCGCCAAGGACGAAGTATTTCAAACCCGCTTCGGTGGACTTGACGTTGTCACGGTTGCTCGCCGCTACCACGTAGAGCGCAAGGCTCATCAATTCGAGCCCGAGATACAGCATGATCAGGTCGGCCGCCGAAATCAGCACCATCATGCCGACTGTCGAAAGCATCACCAGAATTGCGAACTCGAACATCCGACGGGACTGGTCCTCGAGAAACTCCCGGGACAGAACGAGCGTCGCCGCAGAGCCAAGCAAGGCAAGTATCTTCAGAAACCGCGCGAACTCATCGACGATGAAGCTGCCGCCGAATGTCATCAGCCTGCCGTGCGGCAACAGATACTCAATCACGCCGGTCCCGATCAGAAAACAGATCGCAAGACCGGTCACGAGGCCGGCTGCACGCTGGCCGCACCATGCCCCTATCAACAGCAACACCATCGCGCCGACCGCCAGAACAATTTCTGGCAATACGGGAAGCAGTTGATACCCAGCGGCCTCAAACATCATAGCTGGCGTCCCTGACCTGCCGCGATCATGGCAGCGCCGCAGCCTTGATGGCGGCGGTCGCGCTTGCGTAATTATTGACAAGATTTTGTACGGAAGCCGCCGAGAAATCGAGCACCGGCTTCGGATAAACGCCGAACAGGATCGTCAGCACCACAAGCGGCGCCAGCGTCAAGCCCTCGCGGAAAGTAAGATCCTTAATGGTCGCAAGCGACGGTTTGACCAGCGCCCCGAACACGATCTTGCGATAGAGCCACAAAGCGTAGGCGGCTGACAGGATCACGCCGAGCGTTGCCGCGACCGCTGTGGGAATGTTGACCTTGAAGGTGCCGATCAGCGCAAGGAACTCCCCGACAAATCCGGACGTTCCGGGCAGTCCGACATTGGCCATCGTGAAGACGAGAAACACCATCGCATAAAGTGGCATCCGGTTGACAAGCCCGCCATAGGACGCGATCTCGCGCGTGTGCATTCGGTCATAAACCACACCGACACAGAGAAACAGCGCGCCCGACACGATCCCGTGCGACACCATCTGGAATACGCCGCCGTGAACCCCTTGCATGGTGCCGGCAAAAATTCCCATGGTCACGAAGCCCATGTGAGCCACCGACGAATAGGCAATCAGCTTCTTCATGTCCTCCTGCATCAGGGCCACCAGTGAGGTGTAAACGATCGCGACAGCGGAGAGAACGAAGACCAGCGGCGCGAAGTCATGCGACGCAAGCGGAAACATCGGCAGCGAGAAGCGCAGGAAGCCGTAGCCCCCCATCTTCAGCAAAATAGCTGCAAGGATCACCGATCCCGCCGTGGGCGCTTCGACATGCGCATCCGGAAGCCAGGTGTGCACGGGCCACATCGGCATCTTGACCGCGAACGATGCAAAGAAGGCAAGCCACGCCCACATCTGCAGATTGTACGGAACGGATGTGCGCATCAGCGTCGGAATGTCGGTCGTTCCGGCATTCCAGTAGAGCGCCATGATGGCCAGTAGCATCAGAACCGAGCCGAGCAGCGTATAGAGGAAGAACTTGAAGGTGGCATAGACCCGACGCGGGCCGCCCCAGATCCCGATGATAAGGAACATCGGGATCAGACCGCCTTCAAAGAATACGTAGAACAGCAGCAGGTCGAGCGCCGAGAACGTTCCGGTCATCAGCGTTTCCAGAAGCAGAAACGCCATCATGTAGGCAGGCACGCGACGGGTAATCGATTTCCAGCTTGCGATGATGCATAGCGGCATCAGCGCCGTGGTGAGAATGACGAACGGCAGCGAGATGCCATCGACGCCCATGTGATAGCGAATGCCGGTGGCAAGCCAGGTCGCCTGCTCGACGAACTGGAATCCCGTATTGGTTGGATCGAAGCGCGCAACCAGGATCAGCGACACTGCGAGGGTGACGATCGTAGTCCACAGCGCAATCCAGCGCGCGGTGCGGTTGGCGGCTTCGTCGCTGCCACGAGCCATCACGTAAATCAGAACCGCGCCGACCGCCGGCAGAAAGGTCGTGACAGACAGAATGGGCCAGGTCGTCATTCTTACCGGCCTCCCGAGAACATGAACCAGGTGATCAGGCCGGCGACGCCCATCAGCATTGCGAACGCATAGTGATAAAGGTAGCCGGTCTGTAGCCTGACGACATTGCGGGTGACATCAAGCACCCCCGCCGAGACGCCATCGGGGCCAAATCCGTCAATGACGAAGCCATCGCCCTTCTTCCACAGAAAGCGACCAAGCCACTTCGCCGGACGCACGAAGATCACCTCATAGAGTTCGTCGAAGTACCACTTATTGAGCAGAAACTGGTAGAGCATCGGGTGTTCACGGGCGAGTTGGACCGGCACGTCGGGGCGACGGATATAGAAGAGCCACGCCACCGCGAACCCCAAAATCATCATCGCCGTCGGCAGGTAAGCGATTGCCTTTGGAATATGGTGCATTTCCTCAAGGATGTGCGGATGCATCTTCACGGATTCCCGGAAGAACTCTTCGACCCCGTGCCCCGTGAATAGTTCCTTGAAGGGAAAGCCTGCGAGGATAGAGCCCGCTGCAAGAATGCCGATCGGAATTAGCATCCAGATCGGGCTTTCATGCGCAGCCTTATAGTGCGCCTGATCGTGAGGCTTGCCGTGGAAAGTCTTGAAGATCAGCCGCCACGAATAGAAGGAGGTCAGGCCGGCAGCAACCACGGTCATGAGGAAACCGTAGTACGCGAAGGGGTTGTGAGACACATAAGCGGACTCGATAATCGCGTCCTTGGAAAAATAACCTGCCGTCAGCGGAAATCCTGTCAGCGCCAGCGTACCGATCACCATCACGAAGTAGGTATAAGGAATGCGATCCTTCAGGCCACCCATATTGCGGATGTCCTGCTCGTGATGCATCGCATAAATCACCGATCCCGAACCCAAGAACAGCAGCGCCTTGAAGAAGGCGTGAGTGAACAGGTGGAACATTCCAACGGTGTAGGCTCCTGCTCCCATTGCCACGAACATGTAGCCGAGCTGCGAGCAGGTCGAATACGCCACGATGCGCTTGATGTCGTTCTGCACGAGACCGACCGTCGCCGCGAAGATCGCCGTGGTCGCGCCGACGAACATCACGAAAGCCTGCGCGTCCGGCGCCAGTTCAAACAGGGGCGACAGCCGCGCCACCATGAACACCCCGGCCGTCACCATGGTCGCTGCGTGAATCAGTGCCGATACTGGTGTTGGGCCTTCCATGGCGTCGGGCAGCCAGGTGTGCAACAGGAACTGGGCCGACTTGCCCATGGCGCCCATGAACAGCAACAGGCAGATTAAAGTCAGGGCGTTGACGTCCCAGGCGAGGAAGTGAACCTTCGTTCCAGCCAAGCCCGGCGCCGCGCTGAAGATGGTGTCGAAATCGGTCGAACCGATCAGCATGAACACCGCGAAAATGCCGAGCGAAAAGCCGAAGTCTCCGACACGGTTGACGACGAACGCCTTGATCGCTGCCGCATTAGCCGACGGTTTCTGATACCAGAATCCGATCAGCAGATAGCTAGCGAGACCGACGCCTTCCCAACCGAAGAACAATTGGACCAGGTTGTCCGACGTCACCAGCATCAGCATCGCGAAGGTGAACAACGACAGATAGCCGAAAAATCGCGGCCGGTTGGGATCCTCGTCCATATAGCCGATGGAATAGAAGTGCACCAGCGACGACACCGTGGTGACGACAACGAGCATCACCGCTGTAAGCGTATCCACCCGTAACGACCAACCAACCTGAAGATCGCCCGAGGAAATCCAAGAGAAGAGCGCAATCCGTGCGTCGTGATGCATGAAGCCGACGTCGACCAGCGTCACCCATGACAGAACTGCCGATGCAATCAGAAACGCGGTCGTGATCAGTTCGGCTACTCGCGATCCAGCAGCCGGAGGCTCGCTGACATGATGGTCGTCGTGACCGTGGGCGTCACCGTGCCCATGTTCATCATGCGCAGCCGCCGCGTGAGCATGACCATGGTCGTCGTGATGATCGACCGCATCACCGCTGGGATTGCGCCCATGCGCGCCCACCAATGCAATCAACGCGGCGAGGATCGCGCCGATCAGCGGCAAGAAGACGATTGCCTCGATCATGCATCCACCCCACGAAGCATGATCTCGCAACCAATGCATCCATTGGCCGGAGAAAGCCGGTCCTCACTTTTCCGGATCATGCTTCAGCCCTTCATCAGATTGACGTCCTCAACCGCGATCGAACCGCGGTTGCGGTAATACACAACGAGAACAGCAAGGCCGATCGCCGCCTCGGCCGCGGCAACCGTGAGCACTAGTAGCGTAAACACCTGTCCGACGATGTCGCCCAAAAACGCCGAAAAAGCCACCAGGTTGATATTGACGGCCAGCAGGATCAATTCCACCGACATCAGGATGATGATGATGTTCTTGCGGTTGAGAAAGATGCCGAGAGTCCCCAGCGTGAAAAGGATCGCGCCAACCGCCAGATAGTGTCCGAGGCCGATTGTCATTTCACCCACTCCGCCGAGTCAGCGTCCTGCAACCCCTGCCCCGAGGCAACCTGGCGCACGCCCATGGCCATCTCAGGAGTCCGCGCGTTCTGGACATTGATATCCTGACGCTTGACGCTAGCCCTGTGTCGCAGCGTCAGGACGATGGCGCCGATCATGGCCACCAGCAACACCATGCCGGCGAGCTGGAAATAATGAATGTACTTCGTGTAGAGCACGAGACCGAGCGCCTCGGTGTTGCTGACGTCGCCCGGAATGGCCGCCGTGATCGATTTCGTGACCGTCGGATTGAGGGTCCAGCCCCCGACAACGAGCAGCAGTTCCAGCAAAAAGATCGCTGCGATCACCAAACCAAACGGCAAATATTCAAGAAAGCCCTCTCGTAATTCGGCGAAGTCGACGTCCAGCATCATGATGACGAAGAGGAATAACACCGCGACTGCGCCGACATAGACCACGATGAGGATCATCGCGATAAATTCCGCACCCAACAGGATGAACAGACCGGCGGCGTTGACGAACGCCAGAATGAGGAACAGCACCGAGTGCACGGGATTGCGCGACGAAATGACCATCGCGGCAGATGCTACGCACACGCCGGCGAACAGATAGAAGAACAGCGCTGGAAGGATCATGCGATACCCCCGCCAGCTAGCTGCAACCTTGCCGCGCGGAGAACACACCCTCTCCCCCTTTGTCGGGGCGGGAGAATGGAGGCAACGCCCCATACTACAATGCGATTGAACATACCCACCTTACCGATACGGCGCGTCAAGTTCGATCGCTTTCGCGATCTCGCGCTCCCAGCGGTCGCCGTTGGCGAGCAGCTTGGCCTTGTCATAATAAAGCTCCTCGCGGGTCTCGGTCGCGAATTCAAAATTCGGCCCTTCGACGATCGCATCGACTGGACAGGCCTCCTGGCACAATCCGCAATAGATGCATTTCACCATATCGATGTCGTACCGCACTGTGCGGCGGGTGCCGTCATTTCGGCGCGGACCGGCCTCGATGGTAATGGCCTGCGCAGGGCAGATCGCCTCGCACAGCTTGCAGGCGATGCAACGCTCCTCGCCGTTTGGATAACGGCGCAACGCATGCTCACCGCGGAAGCGTGGCGAGATCGGATTCTTCTCGAAGGGATAGTTGATAGTCGGCTTCGGTTTGAAGAAATACCTCATGGTGAGGAAGAACGCCGAGATGAATTCGGTCAGCAGGAGCGAACGGGCTGTTGCATTGATACTCATGACAAATCTCAATTCGGCGCGATGCCAGCGAACTGCAACACGCCAGCCACGATCACCACCATCGCCAGCGACAGCGGCAGAAACACCTTCCAGCCGAGCCGCATCAGTTGATCATAGCGGTAGCGCGGCACGATCGCCTTCGCCATCGCGAACAGGAAGAACATAAAAAACAGTTTCAGCGAGAACCAGACGACGCCGGGCACCCAGCTGAACGGTGGCAAGTCGACCGGCGGCAGCCAGCCGCCCATGAAAAGGATCGCACCCATCGCGCACATGGTGGTGATCGCGACGTACTCGCCGAGCATGAACAACAGATACGGCGTCGAGCCGTATTCGACCATGAAGCCTGCGACGAGTTCGGATTCCGCCTCGACGAGATCGAACGGCGGGCGATTGGTCTCGGCCAGAGCCGAAACGTAAAACACCACGAACATTGGCAGCAGCGGCAGCCAGTACCAGTTCAGGAACGTCAGCCACGGCAGTCCGATCAGACTAGCCAACCCGCGGGTATGCTGCGCCTCGACAATGGCAGAGAGGTTCAGTGAACCTGCGCAAAGCAAAACCGTGATGATGACGAAACCGATCGACACCTCGTAGGAGACCATCTGCGCCGCCGAACGCAAAGCGGCGAGAAACGGATATTTCGAGTTCGACGCCCAGCCGCCCATGATGATGCCGTAAATCGACAGCGACGAGATCGCGAAGATGTAGAGAATCCCGACATTGATGTCGGAGATGACCCAGTTCAGATTCACCGGGATCACCGCCCACGCGGCCAGCGCCAGCACGCAGGAGACCAGCGGCGCCAGAAGGAACACGCCCTTGTTGGCACCGGAGGGAATAATCGGTTCCTTCAGCACAAATTTCAGAAGATCGGCGAACGACTGAAACAGACCCCACGGTCCGACAACATTGGGGCCTCGCCGGATCTGCACCGCGGCCCAGATTTTTCGGTCGGCGAGCAGAATGTAGGCGATCGCTATCAGCAGAACGACGAGCAACAGCAGGCTCTGCGCCACCATCACGATCAGGGGCCAGAGAAAGTCCGTCACTAATGGCATTGCGAAGAAATCGGCCATCACGCTTACTCCGCTGCCGTCAGCATACGACCCGACGCAAGCCGCGAGCATTCGGCCATCACGGCCGAGGCCCGCGCGATCGGGTTGGTCAGATAATAGTCGTCAATCGCAGGCTTGAACGGCGACTTCTCGATACTGCCGCCCTTGCCCACCAGATCTTTGATCGCGCGGATATCGCCGGCCTCTATTTGGTCGATCCGCATCAGATGCGGCACTGTCTTGAACATCGCCTGGCGCAGGGCGGGAAGCGAGTCATAACCCAGGGTCTTGCCTAGCATTTCGGACAGCGCACGAATGATCGCCCAGTCCTCTCGCGCCTCGCCGGGCGGGAAGCTGGCCCGGTTCGCCATCTGGACCCGGCCTTCCGTGTTGACATAAATGCCGGTCTTTTCGGTGTAGGCTGCGCCCGGCAAAATGACGTCCGCGCGGTGAGCGCCGGCATCGCCGTGTGTTCCGATATAGACGACGAATACCCCGTCCGGCACTTTGATCTCGTCTGCGCCGAGCGAAAACAAAACGTCGAGCTCGCCCGGTGCGGTCATCCGTCCTGCGGTCAGGCCGCCCTTCCCAGGGACGAAGCCGAGGTCCAGCGCGCCTACCCGCGACGCCGTATTGTGAAGCACGGCAAATCCGTTCCAGTCGTCGTTCAGCCCACCGATATCAACGGCAAGTTTGGCCGCGGCCGCGAGAATTGCCGCGCCGTCAGGCCGTGACGTTGCAGCACCGCCGACCAGTATGATCGGATAATTGGCGCCCTTTAGTGCATCGAGGAACTTGTTCTTGCCCGCAGCGAGGTCCGCAAGCGAATCTGCGCCGGCGCCGATATAGTCATACTCGTAGGTCAGATCGGCTCGCTCTCCGATCACACCGATCTTGAGCTGACCCGTCCGCCAGCGCTTGCGGATGCGCGCGTTGAGGATCGCCGCTTCCTTGCGCGGATTGGACCCGACGATCAGCAGCGCGTCGGCCTGCTCGATGCCGGCGATGGTCGGGTTAAAGATGTAGGACGCCCGCCCCCGCGCGGGATTGAAGGCGTCGCCTCCCTGCACCGCCATGTTGACCGAGCCGAGTTTTGACAGCAGATCCTTAAGCGCGAACAATTCCTCGACAGCAGCAAGATCGCCGGCAACGGCGCCGATCCGCTTTCCGTCGGTCCCCTTCACCTTCGCAGCAATCGCCTTGAATGCTTCCGGCCACGAGGCCGGGCGCAACGCGCCGTTCTCGCGAATGTAGGGGCGATCGAGCCGCTGGGTGCGAAGCCCGTCGACGATGTGGCGGGTCTTGTCCGAGATCCACTCCTCGTTCACGGCGCCGTTGAAGCGCGGCAGGATGCGCATCACCTCGCGTCCGCGCGTATCGACGCGGATGGCTGAGCCAACCGCGTCCATGACGTCGATGGATTGAGTCTTTCCGAGCTCCCATGGCCGGGCGGCGAATGCGTAGGGCTTCGATGTCAACGCGCCGACCGGACAGATATCGACGAGGTTGCCTTGCAATTCCGACGTGAGCGCACTTTCGAGGTAGGTCGTGATCTCCATGTCCTCGCCGCGGCCGGTCGCGCCCATTTCCGGCGCGCCGCATATCTCGGCGGAGAAGCGGACGCAGCGCGTACACTGGATGCAACGGTTCATCGAAGTCTTGACCAGTGCACCGAGATACTTGTCTTCGACCGCGCGTTTGTTCTCGGCGAAACGCGAAGTATCGACGCCGTACCCCATCGCTTGATCTTGCAAATCGCACTCGCCGCCCTGATCGCAGATCGGACAGTCAAGCGGATGGTTGATCAGCAGGAACTCCATCACGCCTTCGCGCGCCTTCTTCACCATCGGTGAGCGCGTGGAGATTTGCGGCGGTTCACCGTTGGGACCGGGACGGCAATCGCGTACGCCCCAGGCGCAACTCGCGACCGGCTTCGGACCACCCTTCACTTCGACAAGGCACATCCGGCAGTTGCCGGCGATCGACAGCCTCTCATGATAGCAGAAGCGTGGAATCTCGGCGCCGGCGGCCTCGCACGCCTGCAAGAGCGTATACTCTGCTGGTACGTCGATCTCTTTGCCGTCGATGATAAGCTTCGTCATGTCTCTACTCCGCCGCAACCATATGGGCGGGATCGAGGATGCCCTGATCGTCGCGGTCGGCCTTGTGCGAATACTGGTCGATGCGCGCCTCGATTTCGTGCCGGAAATGCGCGATGAGACCCTGAATCGGCCAGGCCGCTGCGTCGCCCAGCGCGCAGATGGTGTGGCCCTCAACCTGCTTGGTGACTTCGAGCAGCATGTCGATCTCGCGCTTGTGAGCGCGACCTTCGGCCATCCGGGTCAGCACCCGCCACATCCAGCCGGTCCCTTCCCGGCACGGCGTACACTGGCCGCAGCTCTCGTGCTTGTAGAAATAGGAAATGCGCGCGATCGCCCGGATCAAGTCAGTCGACTTGTCCATGACGATGACCGCCGCGGTGCCGAGGCCGGAACGCAGCTTGCTGAGGCTGTCGAAATCCATCGGCGTATCGATGATCTGCTCGGCCGGCACCATGCGCACCGATGAGCCGCCCGGAATGACCGCCTTGAGATTGTTCCAGCCGCCGCGGATGCCACCGCAATGGGTATCGATCAATTCGCGGAACGTGATCCCCATCGCCTCTTCGACATTGCAGGGGCGCTCGACATGGCCCGAAACACAAAACAGCTTGGTGCCTACATTGTTGGGGCGGCCGATGGCGGCGAACCAGGCCGCGCCGCGGCGCAGAATGTCCGGCGCCACCGCGATCGACTCGACGTTGTTCACCGTGGTTGGGCAACCGTAAAGACCGACATTGGCCGGGAACGGCGGCTTCAGCCGCGGTTGGCCCTTCTTGCCTTCCAGGCTCTCCAGCAGCGCCGTCTCCTCGCCGCAGATGTAGGCCCCCGCGCCATGTGCGACGTAAAGATCGAACGGGAAGCCATGAATGTTATCCTTGCCGATCAGCCGGGCCTCGTAGGCCTCGTCGATGGCGACCTGAAGATGTTCGCGCTCGCGGATGAATTCACCGCGAATGTAGATATAGCCGGCATGAGCGCCCATGCCGACGCCGGCCAACAGGCAACCTTCGATCAGTAGATGCGGATCGTGCCGCATGATCTCGCGGTCCTTGCAGGTGCCGGGCTCGGACTCGTCGGCATTGACGACGAGATAGCTCGGGCGGCCGTCGGCGTTGTCTTTCGGCATGAAGGACCATTTCATGCCGGTCGGGAATCCGGCCCCGCCGCGGCCACGCAGGCCCGAGGCCTTCATCTCACTGATGATCCAGTCGCGACCCTTGTCGACGATCGCTTTGGTGCCGTCCCACGCACCACGACGGCGCGCGCCAGCCAGCCGCCAGTCATCGAGACCATAGAGATTTCGGAAGATGCGATCCTTGTCGTCGAGCATCAGGTCTTGCCCTTTTTGGTCGCGTCATCGGCGGACGGCTTCTTGGCGTCCGCATCCGTCAATGCCGGCCGAACACCACCGCGCGATCGTCCCTCGCCTTTCGCAGCCGCCGTATTCAATGTGGTCGGACCGCCGACCGGCGCGGAAAACTGGCGGTCGATCTGAGGACCGGGCTTCGGCGGCTGGCCCGATGCAAACCCATCCAGCACCTTGCCGAAGTTCTCCTTCGTCAAATCTTCGTAAGTGTCCTTCCAGATCAATACCATCGGCGCGTTGACGCAGGCGCCGAGGCACTCGACCTCTTCCCACGAGAAGTCGCCATCCTTCGAAAGATGAAACGGCTCGTGATGGATGCGGCTTTTGCAGACGGCGAGAATGTCCTCAGCGCCCCGCAGCCGGCAAGGCGTGGTGCCGCAGACCTGAATGTGAGCCTTTTTGCCGACCGGCTGCAACTGGAACATCGTGTAGAAGGTCGCGATTTCCAGCATCCGGATGTAGGGCATGTCGAGCATGTCAGCGACGACGCGGATCGCTGCCTCGGAGATCCAGCCACCATGCTGTTCCTGCGCGCGCCACAAGATAGCGATGGAGGCGGACGCCTGGCGACCCGCCGGATATTGCGCGATCTGCTTGTTGGCCCATGCGAGGTTTTCCTCGCTGAAGGCGAAACTCTCGGGCTGTTGTTCTCTCGGTGCCAGGCGGCGAACGGACATCGTACTCTAGTCTCTCAATGAACACGTTGCGACGCGGTCGCGTTCAGGCGACGAAAACGATCTCGCCAGAATGCGCTCGAGGTTCCGAACACGTTGTATCCAACGTGGGAGGCAACCTTGATGCGGTCCAAAATGGAAAGTTCGGTTAACGTCTCGAAACGATCACTGGCCGGATCGTGCACGATCAGATCTAACGGCGTCTGCTCAAGAATATAGCGCGATACGGTGTGATTTCGGTCGTTGCCGTGTTCCTCGCATAGGATCACGGCATCACCTTGCAGCACACGGGTGCCGCCCTTGATGGCTTCGATCTCAACGCCTTCGACGTCAAGCTTGATGAGGTACTTGCCGTCAGGTGAAATCTTGCCGTCATCGAGTAGATTATCTAGCGCCACCACTGGCACAACTTCGCCGCCGGCATCGGCGCCGCCGGCGATGCTGAATGCCTCGTGCTTGGTGCCGGACAGGCGCGCGGTGCCGCGCGTCGCGCCAATGGCGCTCTGCATCACCTCGAAGCGACTGCCATTGATCTTTGCATTGTTCGAAAGCCTGGCGAAATTCTTGGACGACGGCTCAATCGCGATCGCCTTGCGTGATCCGAACGGCTTGCTGGATACCAGCACCGACCAGTAACCGTAGTTAGCGCCGCAATCGAGCAGCGTGTAGTCGACGTCGGCGGAATCGCGAAACAGCAACTCAAGTTCGTCTTCATACTTGAAAGAGCGATTGAGCAGCTTGCTCCAATAGCCGTCGCCATAGGGAAACGCGAACGTAGCATCGGGATTGAGCCTGACGGCGATATCCCGCTCCGGCAAGGTTTTGCGCAGTAGGTTGGCGCAACTATTGTAGCCGCGATGCGAGAACAGCGACGACACTTTGGAGCCAGCCACTAGCGCCCGCGCAGCCGCACGCTCCCAGGCGTTCGCTCCCTGAAGAACACCGGACGTTCGGTCGAATTGGATCGGCGGCTGTGCGATCACCGGTCAACCTCTCCGAACACGATGTCAAGCGAACCGAGAATAGCGGAAACGTCCGCTAGCAGGTGTCCCCTGCAGATGAAATCCATCGCTTGCAGATGCGCAAAACCCGGCGCGCGGATCTTGCACTTGTAGGGCTTATTGCTGCCGTCGGAGACGAGATAGACGCCGAACTCTCCCTTGGGCGCTTCCACGGCCGCATAGATCTCACCTGCCGGAACATGGAAACCCTCGGTATAAAGCTTGAAGTGATGGATCAAAGCTTCCATCGAGCGCTTCATCTCGCCGCGACGGGGCGGGAAAATCTTATTATCCTCGACCGCTACCGGTCCCTGCCCGTCGGGAGCGCGCAGCTTGGCGATACACTGCTTCATGATGCGAACCGACTGCCGCATCTCTTCCATGCGAATGAGGTAGCGATCGTAGCAGTCGCCGTTCTTGCCGATCGGAATATCGAAGTCCATTTCGGCGTAGCATTCGTAGGGCTGCGCCTTGCGCAAATCCCAAGCCGCTCCGGAGCCGCGAACCATGACGCCGGAAAAGCCCCATTCCCAGGCCTGTTTCAACGTAACCACGCCGATATCGACGTTGCGCTGCTTGAAGATGCGATTGGCGGTCAACAGCCTATCGAGATCGGCGACAACCTGGAGGAACGGATCGCACCAGGCGTCGATGTCATCGATCAGCTTTGGCGGCAGATCCTGATGCACCCCGCCAATGCGGAAATACGCAGCATGCATCCGCGAGCCGGACGCGCGCTCGTAGAAGAGCATGAGCTTCTCGCGTTCCTCAAAACCCCACAGTGGCGGGGTCAACGCGCCGACATCCATCGCCTGCGTGGTGACGTTGAGGAGATGCGAAAGAATGCGTCCGATCTCGCAATAGAGAACCCGGATCAACTGGCCGCGTCGCGGCACCGCGATCCCAAGCAGTCTCTCGGCCGCGAGACAGAACGCGTGCTCCTGATTCATCGGCGCTACATAATCGAGCCGATCGAAATACGGGATCGCCTGAAGATAGGTCTTTTGCTCGATCAGCTTCTCGGTGCCGCGGTGAAGCAGGCCAATGTGCGGATCGACGCGCTCGACCACCTCGCCATCCAACTCCAGCACCAAGCGCAAAACGCCATGGGCCGCCGGATGTTGCGGGCCGAAATTGATGGTGAAGTTACGCATACCGGGAGTTACGGCACCAAGTGCTTCCGTCATCAGCTACCCGCCTTGCCGCCCGTCGCCTTCTCATCACCCGGCAACTGATAGTCGCCGCCCTCCCAAGGTGACATGAAATCGAACTTGCGAAACTCTTGGTTGAGACGCACGGGCTCGTACACGACCCGTTTCTCGGCGTCGTCGTAGCGCACCTCGACGAAGCCCGTCAGCGGAAAATCCTTTCGCAGCGGATGTCCGTCAAATCCATAATCGGTCAACAAACGCCGCATGTCGGGATGGCCAGTGAAGATCACGCCGTAAAGGTCGTAGGCCTCCCGTTCGAACCAGTCCGCACCGGGAAACACGTCGATCAACGAGGGAACCTGGGTGGTCTCCGAAGCGTGAGCACGCAAACGGATGCGCGCGTTCAGCGTCGGCGACAGGAAATGATAGACCACATCGAAGCGCTTCTCACGGCCGGGATAGTCGACCGCAGTCACGTCGATAAAGTTGACGAAGCGGCAGCGCTGGTCGTCGCGGATGAAGCGGGCAACCTCGACAATCTTCGCGGCCTCGACCGTCACGGTCAGTTGACCAAACGACACGGAATGACCCGTGGCCGCGCCCGGAAGCGTGGCGACGATCATCTGGCCCAAGGCATCGAGCCTGCTCTCGTCCATCCCTTTAAACCTCAGCGTTCAATAGTTCCAACTCTCCGGATCTTCTTCTGCAGGAGAAGAATGCCGTAGAGAAGTGCTTCGGCCGTCGGCGGACAGCCCGGCACGTAGATATCGACCGGCACGATGCGATCGCAACCCCGAACCACCGAATAGGAATAATGATAGTAACCGCCACCGTTGGCACACGATCCCATCGAGATAACATAACGCGGTTCCGGCATCTGGTCGTAGACCTTGCGCAGCGCGGGCGCCATCTTGTTGGTCAGCGTTCCGGCGACGATCATCACGTCCGATTGCCGCGGCGATGCACGCGGCGCGAAGCCAAAGCGCTCGACGTCATAACGCGGCATCGAGACCTGCATCATCTCGACCGCGCAGCAGGCCAAGCCGAAGGTCATCCACATCAGCGAACCGGTACGCGCCCAGGTGATGAGGTCGTCGGCTGCGGCGACAAAGAAGCCTTTGTCCGACAGTTCGTGATTAACCTCGAGAAAGTACGGATCGCTCGCACCGACGGGCCGGCCGGTGCTGGGGTCCAAAATCGAGCCTCCCGACGGAGCCGAGAGAGGGCTGCCGGCGTAGGCGACCTTTGCCGTGGGAGAGTTCAATCCCATTCGAGAGCGCCTTTCTTCCATTCGTAGGCAAAACCGACCGTCAGCACCCCTAGAAACACGATCATCGACCAGAAGCCTGTCACGCCGAGCTTGCCGAACGTGACCGCCCAAGGAAAGAGAAACGCGACTTCAAGGTCAAAAATGATGAAAAGAATAGCGACCAAATAAAACCTGACGTCGAACTTCATCCGGGCATCGTCGAATGCGTTAAATCCGCACTCATAAGCGGAAAGCTTTTCCGGGTCCGGCTGCTTGTATGCGACGATAAATGGAGCGATCAGGAGCACCGCGCCGATCACACCCGCTATCCCGATAAACACCACAAGCGGAAGATAGTTCTGCAAAATGCCACTCATGGGCGCTTCCCCTTGCTGCGATGCTTTACCCGCAGATTTGTTTAGATATTGGAACTTTTGAGAGGCTTTAGCCTAGCAAAACAGGGGTGGCAAGATAGCCTAATTTGACGCACCCCGTGACGGAGATTTTGCGACTTGACATCGGAGCATGGACCGCGGCCAGGCGGTCAACCCGCTGCTCGCTCATCCCGTCGAACCACGGCCCGAAAAATCAGGCCCAATGAAACCCTTTCGGGAGTGCCGCGAAGCCGGGCTGAAACAAACTGGTTTTATTGCTCTCGCCTACGGACCACGAGTTGCCGCGAGGCGGGAGGCAAACCATGAACCATTCGATCCAGAGCGCAGACCGCGCCACCCACCTAAAGATCGTGATTGTCGCGCTTGTCGCAGGTGCCGTATTGACAACTTTCGGGACTTCGCTTCGCCCAAGCACCGACTTCATCCAGACTGTTCACGTGATCAAGGCCGGACAACCAACGATGGTATCCAGTTCGGAACCATCGCTCGTTAGATGATCCTGATTTCTCGCCGGCGACCGAAGCGCCATCTGGTGGCGCTCATTGAGGCAACCGCTGGCTGGAACTGGCCCGAGCTGCGAGCCCTCGTCAAAACCCGAAGCTGAAATCACACGAAATGGCGCGAGAGACGGGACTCGAACCCGCGGCCTCCGCCGTGACAGGGCGGCGCTCTAACCAACTGAGCTACTCCCGCGGAAGCCGTTTATCCGCGAATAGGTGTGACGGCTTAAAGGGGGGGCCTTTCCAAGTCAAGGCAGTTGCAGATCTCCTTTGCTATCAGGCTTTTTGAGGGGTCGGTGCAAAAAATCAGCTATTTGCAGGCAAAATGGCGCGAGCGGCATCTCCCCGAATCAAACAAGGGCTGATACGCCTTGCTTTTCGACGCTGGCAATGACGAGGAGTGCTATATTATGGCGAAGAAGGCAGCGACCCCAAGCACCGTGACCCTGAAACATCTCGCAGCAGCATTGGCCGAGGACCATGAATTGTCCAAGAAGGCCTCCGAGGCCATCCTGACCGACATGGTTACCCGCATCACCAAGCACCTCAAGAAAGGCGATCGTATCCGCATCGTCGGCCTCGGCATCCTCCAAGTCCGCAAACGCGCCGCCCGCAAGGGACGCAACCCGGCCACCGGCGAGGAAATTCAGATCAAAGCATCCAAGAAAGTCGCGTTCCGAGCTGCCAAAGAGCTCAAGGAAGCCATCTGACCAGAAATACCGGGTCCAGGACGCTCCGTTCAAACGCTCGAGGATTTGCCGCAACGAACCGGTTGCCCACGCAAAGCCCAACCGCGGATTTGGCGAGGCTGATTTCTTACTGTTCAGCCCTGCCCTGGATTCCCGAACGGCCGCGCCCATGACATTCAATCACACGGTGACGGAGCGCTTTCTTCGCTATGTCACCATTGATACCCAGTCCGATCCGACGTCTTCCAATTGTCCCTCCACCGGGAAGCAGAAGGATCTTGGACGGCTGCTGGTGAAGGAGTTGCAGGAGATCGGCGCCGCCGATGCGCATCTCGACCCGCACGGTTACGTGTATGCGACCATTCCGGCAACCAGCTCAAAGCAGGTTCCAGTTATTTGCTTCTGTTCGCATATGGACACGTCGCCGGACTGTTCAGGCGCTAACGTCAAACCGCAGATTGTCCGGAATTATCGCGGCGGCGACATCGTTCTATGCGGCGATCCGTCGCAGATCATCCGCATGGCGGATAATCCGGCACTGGCCGATCAGGTCGGCAACGACATCGTCACGTCGGACGGTACCACGCTGCTTGGCGCCGACAACAAAGCCGGCGTTGCCGAAATCATGGATGCAGTCCAGGTCCTGCTTGCCAACCGAGATATCAGGCATGGCGTGATCAAAATCCTGTTCACGCCCGATGAGGAAATCGGACGCGGCGTCGACAAGGCCGATCTGAAAAAACTCGGCGCGGACTTCGCCTACACCATCGACGGCGAGACCGCAGGTCATATCGAGGACGAGACGTTCTCGGCCGATGCTGCGGTTATTACCATCAACGGAGTTAGCGCCCATCCCGGATTCGCCAAGGGAAAGATGGAACATGCAATCAAGATCGCATCTCGCATTGTGGACCGGCTTCCGAAAAATACTTGCTCGCCCGAGACTACCGAGGACCGCGAAGGTTTTCTTCACCCGACCGGAATCAGCGGCGAGCTTGAGCACGCGACGCTAAACTTCATCGTGCGCGATTTCACGGAAACAGGTCTGGCGGAGAAGGAGGCCCTGCTGGAGGGCATCATCCGCGATGTCATGACGGACTTCCCACATTCGACGTATCGGCTGGACATACAGCCGCAGTACCGCAACATGAAGCAGATTGTGGATCGTCATCCGGAGGTTGTCGACAACGCGATGGAGGCGATCCGCCGCGCCGGTCTCAAGCCAGCCAAAGGCAGCATTCGCGGCGGCACGGACGGCTCGCGGCTGTCGTTCATGGGGCTTCCCTGCCCTAACATCTTCGCCGGTGAACATGCTTTCCACTCACGCACCGAGTGGGTCAGCGTACAGGACATGGAAGCCGCTGTGCGCACCATCGTCCATCTCGCTGCGATCTGGGAAGAACGTGCCTGACGTTTCTGATATCGCGAGCAAGAGATCGCAGGTCCGGATGCCGCGCGGTCATCGCGGGATACGACCGCGCGAACATCGTTAATCTTTCCTAAACATCAGAAGATATGATCCTCGAATCATCGGGGATTCAAGAATGCTACGCACCATCTCGCTTGCGATCATCGGAGTTGCAATGATGGGAGCGACGGGATCAGCCGCCGACCTTCCAGTGCAGAGCCGCATCGGCAAAATCTTCGCGGAGCCGGCACCTCCGCCGGTCCGTGTCGCGCAGGAGAAGGATTACCCCGAGAGCGTGCTCTACCGTTTTCGGATTCCGCCGCCGGTGCCGGGCTATTACGGAAGGCCAAACGATTTCTACTATCGCCCGTACTACGAGGAGCGGCCAGTGCTCTCGTTCTATTTCGACCGATTGCCGTACGCTTGCGGACTTTACGGATATTGCTAGGGCATGATCTGATAAACTTGGATCTCTAAATCGGCGAGTCGACGAACTCAGGGCCTGCGCCGCGATCAAAGGTTTCGCGCGGTTACGATCCAGATCGATGCCGGTAGAACCACTGTTTGCCCACTGGCAAACGGAGCAAGAGCTTCCCGGATCGAGTTCGCCGCAGCAGCGATGATTTCAACAGGCTGGCCTTCAATCGCGCGGCTGGCGGGACCGAGCTGAAGCGCGGACTTGACCGCGGCATCAATCCCGCCGCCGACGGAAATGTCCAATGTGAGGTCATAGGCCTCCATTGCGACGTCGGAAAAACCGGCAGCACCGAGAATACGATGGACACGCGCTTCGGACACGAACGCGAACGGACCGGGGTCTTCCGGCCCGACCTCGGGGAGCTTCGGAACATGGTTGTAGACCGCCTGGAGCGGGGCCATGAGCCAGGGATTTAGGCGAGGCTCCCGCCAGCAAATGAATGCCAAGCGGCCACCGGGTCGCAGCGCCTGACGCAGATTAGCAAACGACACGACCGGCTCGTCGAAGAACATCACGCCGAACCGGGAGGCCACCAGATCGAAACGCGATGGCTCAAACGGATATACGGTGGCGTCGGCGAGCAGGAATTCTACCGACGCGCTCTTCGGCACAACCTGCCTTGCCCGTTCCAGCATCGGTGCAGAAATATCGATTCCCAGGACGTAGCCGGAAGCGCCGACCCTCTCCGCGAATGCCCGCGTAGTTGCACCGCAGCCGCAGCCGACATCTATGATGCGTTCGCCGGGCATGGCTTTGGCACGATCCAGCAGGAGGGTGGAGACCGGCTGCAGCAGTTCATCCTGCATATGCTGACGATCAGCCCAGCGCTGACCGCCGGATCCATTCCAATAGGCGATCTGGTCCGCGTTTCGCGTCAGAGGAACCCCTGCCATCACCGCTCCCGCGCAATTCGAGCGATTGCCCTTCACAAAATCGGTGACGCCGCTTATGGAGGAAACCACTCGATCTAGCGGCTTGGTAACAAGCCGAGGTCAAAACGTACCACACCTAAGCCGAGGGCGATATCCCGCCGCAGCGGGACAGAGGAGAGGCCGACTGCGGTTCGGACCAGAATGGAGAGATGAGATGGCAGATGAGGAAGATAAGACGATCGTCGAGCAAGGCCCTTCCATCGGTGAGTATCGCCGGGAATCGATCCCCGAATACATCGTCGATTCGAGTGGCGCCCGGTTTGAGTTTGATCGTATCGCTCTCGAAGGAGCCGGCGGGCTCGAGCCATCGCAGCTGGCCCGGAATGAATGCCTTATCGCCCCCGGTTTGATCTATCGTAGAGTCTCATCATAACCGACCCGAATATGCGTCTGCGGCTTCCGTTTGCATCGGGATCAACGGGCAAAGCCGTATGATAAAGCCTAGGGCTGCGACAGCGGCTTGCATGCTGGGATGCGTCGGGGCTAAACAAGGAGCGGAGGGCGGCTAGCTCAGCTGGTTAGAGCATCTCGTTTACACCGAGAGGGTCGGGAGTTCGAATCTCTCGCCGCCTACCAATATTTAGCTGTTTTGATTCGGCTCCCCGCCAGCTTCCCCGAATTTTGATGCATGGGAACGCTTCAATAAAGCGCACCTCCATCCCTCCTTGATATCCCTGATTTTAGTCCAGAGGCATAGTCGCATCATAATACAAGAACGGCGCCCTCGAAGGCGCCGTTCCGTCAATTATGTCGTAGCGGTCAGTGAGCGGTCAGGCCGCCCGCCGCCTCGTCAGCCGCATCGGGAGTGACCGGGAGCTTCGTATCCTCCTCCCAGACAATCGGCTTGGGCTGCCGCACTAACGCTTTGGCAATCACCTCGTCCATCCGGGCGACCGGAATGATCTCCAGCCCAGCCTTGATAGATTCGGATATCTCAGTGAGATCCTTGGCATTCTCGTCCGGTATGAGCACCGTCTTGATGCCACCTCGCGCGGCTGCCAACAGTTTCTCCTTGAGACCGCCGATCGGCAAAACCCTGCCTCGCAGCGTGATCTCGCCCGTCATGGCGATGTCGCGCCGGATCGGGATTCCGGTCAGCACCGACACAATCGTCGTCGCCATCGCTACACCGGCCGAAGGACCATCCTTCGGGGTAGCACCCTCGGGGACGTGAACGTGGATATCGCGTCGCTCGAACAGCGGCGGCTCTATCCCGAAGGTGATCGCGCGCGAACGGACGTAGGAAGCCGCCGCCGAGATCGATTCCTTCATCACGTCGCGCAGGTTGCCGGTAACCGTCATGCGTCCCTTGCCGGGCATCATCACGCTTTCGATCGTCAGCAACTCGCCGCCGACGTCGGTCCATGCCAGACCGGTTACGACACCGACCTGATCGTCGGTTTCGATCTCGCCGTAGCGATATTTCGGAACTCCAAGAAATTCCTCGACGACTTTCTCGGTGACTTTGACCGACTTCCTTTTCGAGAGCATCAGTTCCTTCACCGCCTTGCGGGCGAGTGTGGAAAGCTCACGCTCCAGGTTTCGCACGCCCGCTTCGCGGGTGTAGCGACGGATGATGAGCAGGAGCGAGTCGTCATCGATTGACCACTCCTTCGAATCCAGGCCGTGCTTGGTGAGCGCGTTCGGGATGAGATGCTTGCGAGCGATCTCGACCTTCTCGTTCTCCGTGTAGCCGGCGATCCGGATGATCTCCATGCGGTCCATCAAGGGACCGGGAATATTCAGCGTATTCGCGGTCGTGAGGAACATCACGTTGGACAGATCGTAGTCGACTTCCAGATAGTGATCGTTGAACGTCGAGTTCTGCTCGGGGTCGAGGACCTCAAGCAGGGCAGACGACGGATCGCCGCGGAAATCCGCGCCCATCTTGTCGATCTCGTCCAGCAGGAACAGCGGGTTCGAGGTCTTGGCCTTGCGCATCGACTGAATAATCTTGCCGGGCATCGAGCCGATATACGTCCGGCGGTGACCGCGGATTTCCGCCTCATCGCGCACGCCGCCAAGCGAGACGCGCACGAATTCGCGGCCCGTCGCCCGCGCGATCGACTTCCCGAGCGAGGTCTTGCCGACGCCGGGCGGACCGACAAGGCACAGGATCGGTCCGGTCAGCTTGTTGGCGCGCGACTGCACCGCGAGATACTCGACGATACGGTCCTTGACCTTCTCGAGCCCGTAATGATCAGCGTCCAGCACTTCCTGGGCGGCGTTGAGATCCTTCTTCACCTTGGACTTCTTGGCCCACGGAATCGACAGCAACCAATCGAGATAGTTGCGCACCACGGTGGCCTCCGCGGACATCGGAGACATTTGCCGCAGCTTCTTCAGTTCGTGCTGGGCCTTCTCGCGAGCCTCCTTCGAAAGCTTGGTCTTGGCGATCTTCTCTTCGAGATCGGCGAGCTCGTCCCGGCCCTCGTCATCGCCGAGTTCCTTCTGGATCGCCTTCATCTGCTCGTTGAGGTAGTACTCGCGCTGGGTCTTCTCCATCTGGCGTTTGACGCGTGAACGGATGCGTTTCTCGACCTGCAGGACGGAGATCTCGCTCTCCATCAGACCGAGCACCTTTTCCAGACGTGCGGTTACAGACAGCGTCTCAAGAATGCCCTGGCGATCCGCGATCTTGGCGGCGAGGTGCGACGCTACGGTGTCACCAAGCTTGGCGAAATCCGTGATCGCCTGCACGACACCCACAACCTCGGGAGAGATCTTCTTGTTCAGCTTCACATAGCTTTCGAAATCCGACACGACTGAACGCGCCAGCGCCTCGGCTTCGACGCTGTTGGTATCGGTATCAGCCAGCGCGACCGCGGTCGCCTCATAATAGTCGGAGCGGTCGGAATAGGCCTCCACGCGCGCACGCTCAAGACCTTCCACCAGCACTTTTACCGTGCCGTCAGGTAGCTTCAGCAGTTGCAGCACGCTGGCGAGCGTTCCGATTTTATAGATAGAATCTGGCGCAGGATCATCGTCCGACGCGTTCTTCTGCGTCGCTAGCATGATGAGCCCATCGTTCTTCATCACCTCTTCCAGCGCCCTGATCGATTTCTCGCGGCCGACGAACAACGGCACGATCATGTGCGGGAAAACGACGATGTCGCGAAGCGGAAGCACCGGATAGGCATGGATTTCGCCGTGGACTATAGCTGGCCGGGGTTTCGAGGCGGTCATAGCCTTGTTCCTTTTGTTGCGCCCCCTTGTTCGCAGCCGCATATCATGCGCAACCGCCACAAGGTGCCGAGTTTCCTGGAGAAGAATGGGCCTTTGCGAACCGAGGCCTCACCTGCCCGAGGTCGTGAGCAGCTAGCGAACATGCGCCGCCGCCGACAGCATAAGGTGGCCATCCACCACCAGCGTGTCAAGTGAAGGAAATCAGCGGCTTGTAACCTACACGGAGCGTCGGCTTGCAACCTACAGGAGCCATCGGCTTGTAAAGCAAGGCCCCCTCGCGACTAACCGCCAGCGAGGCATCCGACAGCCGAAAAACGGTCGGATCAGGCGCTGGCGCTGCTTTCGCTCGCGCGATCAGAGCGGTCGGCGTAAATGTACAGCGGTCGCGCGGTTCCTTCGACCACTTCGCGCGAGATCACGACCTCCTCGACCCCTTCCAGGCCCGGAAGATCGAACATAGTTTCGAGCAGGATGCTTTCGAGAATCGAGCGCAACCCGCGCGCGCCGGTCTTGCGCTCGATAGCCTTGCGGGCCACCGCGCCGAGCGCCTCGTCGGCGAACGTCAGCTCGATATTCTCCATCTCGAACAGCCGCTGATACTGTTTCACCAGCGCATTCTTGGGATCAGTCAAAATCTTTTTCAGCGACGCTTCGTCGAGATCCTCGAGCGTGGCCACGACGGGCAGACGTCCGACGAATTCCGGGATCAAGCCATACTTCAGCAAATCCTCCGGCTCGACATGCCTGAAGATTTCGCCAGTGCGGCGGTCTTCCGGCGCAAGCACCTGCGCAGCGAAACCGATTGACGTCGTGCGTCCTCGCGCCGAGATGATCTTCTCTAGGCCGGAGAACGCGCCCCCGCAGATAAACAGGATATTCGTGGTATCAACCTGCAGGAACTCCTGCTGCGGGTGCTTCCGGCCGCCCTGCGGCGGAACCGAAGCCACTGTGCCTTCCATGATCTTCAGCAACGCCTGCTGCACGCCCTCACCCGACACGTCACGCGTGATCGAGGGGTTGTCGGACTTGCGTGAAATCTTGTCGATTTCATCGATATAAACGATACCGCGCTGCGCACGCTCGACATTATAGTCCGCAGACTGCAACAGCTTCAGGATGATGTTCTCGACATCCTCGCCGACGTAGCCGGCCTCGGTCAGTGTCGTCGCATCCGCCATGGTAAACGGAACGTCGAGGATACGCGCCAGCGTCTGCGCAAGCAGCGTCTTGCCCGATCCGGTCGGTCCAATCAGCAGGATGTTCGACTTCGCGAGTTCGACGTCGTTATGCTTGGTCTGATGGTTAAGCCGCTTGTAGTGATTGTGGACTGCAACCGAAAGTACCTTCTTGGCATGGCCCTGCCCGATGACGTAGTCGTCCAGAACCTTGCAGATTTCCTTCGGAGTCGGAATGCCGTCGCGCGACTTCACCAGCGAGGACTTATTCTCCTCGCGAATGATGTCCATGCAGAGCTCGACGCATTCGTCACAGATGAACACGGTCGGGCCCGCGATCAGTTTGCGCACCTCGTGCTGACTCTTGCCGCAAAACGAACAATACAGCGTATTCTTGGAGTCGCCCGTACCGACCTTACTCATTCCTGTCTCCGTCCGACGCTCGATCCCGCCTGTTCGCCTGCTCACCCGTTCCGATCCGGCACATCCGGTCTAACGAGTTTACATATGAGCAAAGTCCGTACCAGAAAAGACCCTGCGCTCTCAACCCCGCGCGAATCGCGGGTCCATTCGATTCTCCTGCGCATACCGCCAGTTGAAACGCAGCAACCGCACCATGGCTCCCCGACTCTCAAGAATTCGCTAATCGGCAGCCATCCGCAATGCGACAATAGCCTGATTTGGCCCAGGGAGGCGACTCTTCCCTTGCCAAAATTTAGTCCAGCGTTGCGCCAGTATCATGCCAGTCAGGCGGATACTTCGCGCGGAAAGAAAAGGAACTTTTCAGAAACCATCGCCGTGCAATCGCGATGGCTCAAACTGGATCGGGATCAACCGGCCTTGCGTTCGTCCCTGGACGGAGCCTTGATACGTTACGAAGCCTTCGGTGCGGCCGGTTCTTCAGCGCGCTTGTCGATCACTTTATCAACGATGCCGAAGTCACGAGCCATGTCAGCCGTGAGGAACTTATCGCGCTCCAGCGCCTCCTCGATCGCCTGGTAGGTCTGTCCCGTATGCTTGACGTAGATCTCGTTGAGTCGCTTCTTGAGGCTCAGGATTTCCTGCGCGTGCAGCATAATGTCCGTCGCCTGCCCCTGGAAACCGCCAGAGGGCTGATGAACCATGATGCGCGCGTTCGGCAGTGCGTGCCGCATATCCTTTTCGCCTGCGGCCAGCAGCAACGAGCCCATCGACGCAGCTTGTCCGGTGCACAGCGTTGCAACCGGCGGACGAATGAACTGCATCGTGTCGTAGATCGCCAGACCCGAAGTCACCACGCCACCCGGCGAATTGATGTACATCGAGATTTCCTTTTTCGGATTCTCCGCCTCCAGGAAAAGGAGCTGCGCAACGGTCAGCATCGCCATGTTGTCTTCGACCGGGCCGGTCACAAAGATGATGCGCTCCTTCAGCAGCCGGGAGAAGATATCGTAGGCCCTCTCGCCGCGATTGGTCTGCTCGACCACCATCGGCACGAGGTTCATGTAGGTTTCCACTGGATCGCGCATTGATCACCCAAAAGTTTGTGTCAGCGGTTGGCGGCGACGAACATCCGAGAAACCGAGAGTCTTCAGTTCTTCCGGCGCGGATGAATGTCCCGTGATGCAGGACTCGGCAAGCACGGCCCACAGATATAAGTTCATCGCTTGGGCGACAAGACTGAACCTAGGCCACGCCGGAATCGTAATCTGTTGGCGCCCTCGATTGTGACGTTCGTTACGAAAGGTCGCACAGCGCGAGCTGGTCCTGGACGGCACCACCGTCTCGAATGTCAGGCTCACTCCACAAACTGAACCGATTCGCAGCCTGACGGGACCGTATCGCGACGCCGGATCCGATCCATACCCATAATACCACGCGGCGCCGTACAGACCCCGACGTGCAGCCGGTCAGATGTCGGTACTGTGCGCCTCGTGTTCCTTAAAGAGGTCCTCGCGCGTCACGCTCTTTTCCGTGATCGTGGCGAGTTCAAGAATGTAATCCACCACCTTGTTCTCAAAAAGGGGCGCGCGAATCTGAGCCAGCGCTTGCGGGTTTTTCTGATAGTAATCCCAAATTTCCTTCTCACGGCCCGGCGTCTGGCGGGCGCGACTAATCAACGCACGGTTGATTTCATCATCCGCGACCGTGATTTTGTTCTTTTCGCCTATCTCCGAGAGTACCAGGCTGAGCCGTACCCGGCGGTCTGCAATCCGGCGGTACTCTGCCCTGGCCTCTTCTTCGGTGGTGTTCTCGTCGGCGAAGGTCTTCTTCTCTTTTTCCATCTCCGCCGTGATCGACCGCCAAACCTGCTCGAACTCCTCCTCGACCAGCGTCGGGGGCGCATCGAACTTGTGCGTCTCATCGAGACGGTCAAATAGCGCGCGCTTGACCTGTTGCCTCATCGCTCGGGCAAACTCAGCGCTGAGCTGCTCGCGGACGACTTGCTTCAACTGATCGAGCTCCTGCAGACCGAGCAACTTGGCAAACTCGTCGTCGATCTTGATATCCTCCGGCGCCTCGATCAGGCTTACCGTGGTCTCGAACTCTGCATCCTTCCCGGCAAGCTCTGAGTCCGCATAGTTCTGAGGGAACGACGCCTTGACCGTGCGAGTCTCGCCGACTCCGGCCCCGACCAACTGCTCTTCGAACCCCGGAATGAGGGCATTCGATCCCAGCACGACCAGGATATCCTCGCTGCTCCCGCCCTCGAACAGCTCGCCGTCGATGGTGCCCTTGAACGAAATGGTGACGCGATCGCCGTTCTCGGCCTTCGCACCTTCCGTCCTGTTGGAGTAGGTGCGATTCTGATCGGCGATCCGCTTGATGGCTTCGTCAACATCGGCATCGCTAACATCGACCACCGGCTTCTCGATGGTGAAGGACTTGAAGTCCGCTAGTTCGATCGGCGGCACGACTTCGATCGCCACGCTGTAGCTGAGGTCGGACTTGCCCGCGAGGATATCCTCGATCTCCTTCTCCTCCGAAGGCATCGTTACCTTGGGATTACCTGCGAGTTTGAAGCCACGGTCGTTGACGATCTGCATATTCGTATCGCGGATCGTGTCTTCGATGGTCTCGACCATCAAGGAGCGGCCATAGAGCTTCTTGAGGTGGCTGACCGGCACTTTCCCTGGACGAAAGCCGTTGATCTTCACCTTGTCCTTGAGGTCGACGAGCCGCTCATCCGCCTTGGCCGCGATTTCGGCGGCCGGAATGCTGACCTGGAACTCGTGTCTCAGTCCCTCGGCGAGGGTTTCGTTCACCTGCATGACGTCAATCTTCTTCCGCTCGATCCGGCTGGAATGGCCGGATCATTGTCAATCGGTCGATGCGCGGCAAAACGCCTGCATCGGTGTATGGCCGGCATGTATCCAACCCGGATAGCTGCCTGAAATCATCTGCTCAAACGCTTTAGCGCTTGGTGCGGGCGGAGGGACTCGAACCCCCACAACTTTCGTCACTGGAACCTAAATCCAGCGCGTCTACCAATTCCGCCACGCCCGCCGGTGGAGTGGGTTTGACATTTGCTACCATCTGGCTGGGAGTCGGCAAAGCGAATGTCAAATGATGCCGAAAAATGCGAAGCGGCTTTCGGTAGACCTCATGCTCCAACGGGTTAAAACCGGAACGAGTTGAAACCAGGCGCATCGAGGGCAACGGGTTCATCTCCCGCTGTCATCGAGGCGCTTCGATGCGGCGGGCTTATAACATGGTGGCATCCGTCTGCAGTAAAAAAATGGCCGTGCTGGACAGGGTCCCAAGAACATGATCGGCATTGGCAAATGACGTTTCGTCCTGCTCAATTAACCCGGAGGCATCTTCTGGCCGGTTTCGGGGCAGCCGCCGCGGCAGGACCCGCCGCCACGATTCATGCGCAATCGCAACATCCTCAAATACAGGCCATTGACGCAATGCCCACCCCCCTTTCACTTGGGCCGGATCATCGCGAAACCACGGTCTGGTCCCTGAAGACCGACGGCTCCTCTGGGAGCCTCCGTTTCCGCCAAAGCGAGAGCATGGGCCTCGTCGTGAACAACGGCCTGCCGGCGCCGTTTGTTTTGAACTGGCATGGATTAGATGGCGCGGCTGCCATCGAGCCATTGACCGCTCGACCTCCTATCTCGCCGGGCGAAACCGATCGCTATTCACTCCCCTTCCAGCAGGCCGGAACTTTTATGTGCGATAGCCGCCTGCTGGGAGACGGTCTGGCGCAGCCCTCGCCCGCGCAGGCTCTGATCGTCGAGGAACGGACGCCGACGGAAGTCGACCGTGACGAGGTCATGCTGATTGAGGACTGGCGGCTGGATGCCGAAGGACTTCCTGTCGCGCCCGGGATAACCGAAAAGAAGGTCGGACCGCCCATCTACCTGGTGAATGGGAAGCCATCGCTCGACTTTAACCTTCACATCAACGAGCGACTCAGGCTGAGGTTCATAAATGCCTGTCAACGCAATGCAATTGCTATTGAAATCAAAAATCTTGGTGTACGGATCATAGCGATCGACAGCCAGCCGGCGGAGCCGTTTCTGGCGCGCAACGGCCGATTGGTACTGGCCCCGGGAACCCGGATCGACGCCGTTATAGATGTCACGCTTCCGTCGGGAACGACATCTGCCATCGTCCTGCATGACGGCGGCGGCAACCCACGTGAGATCGCCCGCCTGCACGTTTCAGCTGACGGGCCGGGCCGCGCCGCGCCGCTGCCGGTGCCGCCTGCGTTGCCATCCACCAGCCTGCCTGCGAGACTCGATCTCAGGAACGCGCTGCGCGCCGACGTGCCGCTCACCTCCTCTGAAGGAACTCCAACTTCATGGAGTCGCCCGGCGCTCTTTAGCACGCGTAGAACCCCCGCCTTCCGTGTCAAACGCGGCCGGACCGCCGTGCTTGCGCTGACAAACACGACAGCAAAGCCCATGGTCTTTCGCCTGCATGGCCATCACGCCCGCCTGCTGGACCGGCTCGACGACGGATGGAAACCGTTCTGGCTGGATACGGTGCTGGTCGATACAGGGCAGACCCAACGCATCGCTTTTGTCGCTGACGTCGCCGGAGCATGGCTGATCGAGACCATGGCTGTGGAATGGAGCGCGCCGCGCCAGGTCAGCTGGTTCGCTGTGGAGTAGCTGTTCAGTAATCAACCCCGAACCGATCGTAGAGCCGCCGCAAGACCGCGGGCAGCACCTCCGGCAAATCCTCGGCGATCAGTCCCGGTCCCGCCTCGTGCCCCGTCTCGCCGTGCATCCAGACTCCGATGCAGGCAGCCTCGAAGGCCGGCACGTCCTGCGCCAGCAGTCCGCCGATCATGCCGGACAGCACGTCGCCTGAGCCTGCCGTGGCCAGCCATGGCGGCGCATTGGCCGCGATCGTCGCACGGCCGTCGGGCGAGGCCACCACCGTGTCCGGTCCCTTGAGCAGAACGACCGCTCCCGAACGCTCGGCCGCGGCACGCACCCGCTCAAGTTTTGATCGAAGTGGATGTTCATCAATCATCTCACTGAAAAGACGACGGAACTCTCCTTCGTGTGGGGTCAGGATAATGTCGGCGCTTCCGCTCTGCTTGATGGTCTCGAACAAGCGACCCGGCGCATCGGCAAAGCTCGTCAGTGCGTCGGCGTCGAGCACCAGCGCCCGCCTGGCTGCAATAGCCGTCGTCACAAGTGCTCGGGTTTCCTCGCCGATCCCGGCGCCGGGTCCGATCACGCAGGCATTGATGCGCCGATCTTCCAGGATTTCCGCGAGACCGGCCGCGTCATTCATGCGGCGTACCATCACGGCCGTCAGCGCCGCCGCGTTCGCGCCCAGCGCATCATCGGGGGAAAGCACGCTTACAAGCCCGGCTCCCATGCGCAGCGCACTGCGCGCGGACAGTCGGGCCGCGCCCGTCGATGTCAGATTGCCGGACACAACGACAGCATGGCCACGCGCATATTTGTGACCGTCGATAGGTGGCACCGGAAACGCGCTCTGCCAATAATCCGGGATATTCTCAAAGGTTATGGGACGAATCTTATCTAGTACCGCATCGGTGATGCCGATATCGGCCACGCGCACCCGGCCGCAAAAAATCCGACCTGGTAACAGCAGATGCGCCGGTTTTTTGCGAAAGAACGTTACCGTCTCGGTAGCGCGTATCGCTGCGCCCATGATCGCGCCAGTGGTGCCGTTAATGCCGCTCGGCAGATCGATGCTGAGTACCGGCGCGCCGTTGGCGATGATTGCCTCGATCATCGCACGGGCGTCGCCCATGACCGGCCGGTTGAGACCCGCGCCGAACAGCGCATCGATGATCAGCGCGGGTGAGCCGAGCGCGGAGAGGTCGCAGGGCAGCACCGGCCCTTTCCAACCTTTCGCTGCGAGCGCGACGTCGCCCTTGAGGCTGCTTCGCTCGCACATCAGGATGACCGAAACGTCGTAACCGCGCGCCGCCAGTTCCGTAGCAGCCACGAACCCGTCGCCGCCGTTGTTACCGCATCCGGCGACAACCAGGATCGGCCCTTCCTCCGCGAGGTCGGCGGCTGTGTCCGCGACCGCCTGCCCGGCACGCAGCATCAGGGCAAAACCCGACGTGCCTCCCGCAATCGCCAGCCGATCGGCCTGCTCCATTTCACCGGTCGTCAGAATCTCCATGGCCTCAAACCTGATAGCGCAAGTTGCCCGTCCGCATATCCAACACTGCACAAAAAATAAACGCAGTGCCTAATTTATAGTCTGGTCGATGGTCAGACGCTCATCTATCGATATGCCAACTCACCTTAATCGTATGATATTATGGATGTTTTTTACAAATTGCGTATTGGCATAAACTCTGCTTTGAAGACGAAATTCGACCCAATGTATCCACTGGCGGACAATGAAGCGTGTCCCGCGACTTTTGTCCGTCCGAAAACCAGTGCATGACCGCTGCTGCAGGCGGCAGTGTGAGCGCGCATCAGCCCCTGGCTGGATATTGAAAGCGCCAGGAGACGTTCAATGAAAAAGATCGAAGCCATCATCAAACCGTTCAAGCTTGACGAAGTAAAGGAAGCTCTGCAGGAGATCGGATTGCAAGGCATCACCGTGATCGAAGCGAAAGGCTTTGGCCGGCAGAAAGGACACGCCGAGCTCTATCGCGGCGCGGAATACGTGGTGGACTTCCTGCCCAAGGTCAAAATCGAGATTGTGATCGGCGATGATCTGGTCGAAAAAGCCATCGAGGCCATCAGGCGCGCCGCCCAAACGGGCCGCATCGGCGACGGCAAGATCTTCGTATCCAATATCGAAGAGGCTATTCGGATCCGAACGGGGGAATCCGGCCTCGACGCAATCTAGACCCTTTGAGAACGACATCCGCACAACAAGCCATACCGACGGCCGCTTCGCGCCGCCGATTACCAAGACCAGCATAGACAAGGGGTATTTATGAAGACCGCCAATGACGTCCTGAAATCAATCAAGGACAACGACGTAAAGTACGTCGATCTGCGATTCACTGATCCGCGCGGCAAGTGGCAACACGTCACCTTCGACGTGAGCATGATCGACGAGGAGTTTTTCGCCGAGGGCACGATGTTCGATGGTTCATCGATCGCCGGCTGGAAGGCGATCAACGAATCCGACATGATGCTGATGCCCGATCCGGCGACGGCGTCGATTGATCCGTTCTTCGCCGAGACCACCATGGTGATCACCTGCGACGTCCTGGAGCCTTCCACGGGCGAGCCCTATAACCGCGACCCGCGCGGAATCGCCAAAAAAGCCGAAGCGATGGTGAAATCGCTGGGCATCGGCGATACGGTCTACGTCGGCCCGGAAGCCGAGTTCTTCGTGTTCGATGACGTGCGCTTTCAGTCCACGCCCTACAACACCGGATTCAAGCTCGATTCCTCTGAGTTGCCGACTAATTCCGATACCGAATATGAGGGCGGCAATCTAGGTCATCGCATCCGCAACAAAGGCGGCTACTTCCCCGTTCCACCGCAGGATTCGATCCAGGACATGCGTTCGGAGATGCTTGGCTCCATGGCCCGCATGGGCGTGAAAGTCGAGAAGCACCACCACGAGGTGGCATCTGCCCAACACGAACTCGGCATGAAGTTCGATACGCTGACCCACATGGCTGACCAGATGCAGGTCTATAAATACTGCATTCATCAGGTCGCGCACATCTACGGCAAGACCGCCACCTTTATGCCGAAGCCGGTCTACGGCGACAATGGCTCGGGCATGCACGTCCATCAGTCGATCTGGAAGGACGGTAAGCCGACCTTCGCCGGCAGCAAGTACGCCGACCTATCGGAAACCTGCCTGTATTATATCGGCGGCATCATCAAGCATGCCAAGGCGATCAACGCCTTCACCAATCCCTCCACCAACTCCTACAAGCGCCTGGTCCCGGGCTACGAGGCGCCGGTGTTGCTCGCCTATTCGGCGCGCAACCGTTCCGCCTCCTGTCGTATCCCCTACACCACCTCGCCGAAGGCCAAGCGTGTTGAGGTTCGTTTCCCTGACCCCATGGCCAATCCGTATCTCGCTTTCGCTGCGATGCTGATGGCGGGCCTCGATGGTATCAAGAACAAGATCGATCCCGGCCCCGCCATGGACAAGGACCTCTACGATCTGCCGAAGGAAGAGCTGAAGCAAATTCCAACGGTTTGCGGCTCGTTGCGCGAAGCGCTGGAAAACCTCGACAAGGATCGCGCCTTCCTCAAGGTCGGCGGCGTGTTTGACGACGACTTCATCAACGCCTTCATCGAATTGAAGATGGCCGAGGTGGAGCGCTTCGAGATGACGCCGCACCCTATCGAATTCGATATGTACTACTCGCTGTAATCGACGACCTACGAAATCTTCTGCAGGTTTCGAAAGCTCAAGGGCGCCCATCGCGGGGCGCCCTTTTTGTTGAACGGTCGTACTCCGCAAGGTCGCGCCAGCTTGATCCCCGCGGGGTTTGCAGAAAGAGTGCCTGCTTTGGGAATCAGTGAGGTTCAAAGTGGACGGTTCGCCTGAAACTCAGGGCTTCGAACGGCGGTCTTTTGCCCGCTCGATCGCAGCCGGCGGCATTGGCATTGTCGCCTTTGGCGCAGCCCTCGCACTGACATGGTATTCCGCAGCAACGCTGTTCATGCTGTTCGCTGGCATCTTGTTTGGCGTGTTCCTCACGGCCATGGCGGATCTGCTACGCCGGGTGTTCGGCGGAAATCAAACCTTGCGCCTGGTGATCGTTTGCCTCCTGTTCACCGGGCTGTTGTCGGGTGTGGCTGTACTCGGCGGCGCAACCATCGCCCAACAGGCTACGGCCTTGAGTTCGACCCTCCGCGCGCAACTTGGCAACGCCAAGGATTTTCTTGAGAAGCAAGGGATCGACACCAGCTTCCTCAACGTGGGCACCAAGGCGGCGCCGACCGACGCCGGTGCCACTCCGACGCCCACAACTTCTGCCTCGCCGTCGCGCGGCCCGAAACTACCCGACGCCAGCACCATCGCCTCCGGAACCGGCGCAATCGTCACTCAGACCATCAAAATTCTGGCCCACGTCTTTGAGGGCGTTGGCAACTTCTTCATCATCATCTTCCTGGGGCTGTTACTGGCGGCACAGCCAAAACTCTATCGAGACGGCATCCTGCGTTTCGTGCCGAGACAACGACTACCCGAAGCAACGCGCCTCATCGACGACGTCAGCGAGACGCTACGCCGCTGGCTGCTCGGTCAAATGGCCACCATGGCCACGCTGTTCCTGCTGACATGGATCGGGTTGACCGTGATCGGCATTCCCGGCGCGCTGGTGCTGGGCTTCGTTACCGGGCTCCTGACATTCATCCCCAACGTCGGCGCCATCCTAGCGGGCGCTCTCATTGTGCTGGCGAGCCTTGGCTCCGGATTCACCGCGATCGTCAGCTCCTTCGTGCTCTATCTCGCCGTGCAATTTCTTGAAGGCAACGTACTGACGCCGCTGATCCAGCGCCACGCCATCAGCATTCCGCCGGCGACGTTGTTCGCGGCACAAATCTTTCTCGGTGTGCTGTTCGGAGTATGGGGTCTGGCGCTGGCGCTGCCATTGATTGCGGTCATCAAGGTGGTGCTGAACCACGTCTGGCCGGATCAAACTGCAGCCGCCCAGAGCTAACTATAGCGTTTTCGAGCGAAGTGAGTACCGGTTCGCGCGAGGACAACACATCAAATCAAAATCCGAGAGCGCCGCTACTGTTTCCATCAGAAGCGGAAAGGCTCTTGCCCATCAGACGCTGGAAATCACCACCGTTTCAGTGTGCTCGACCTCGGGGGGCGAAACGAAGAATGACCCCACCAACGCACGCCATTCGGTGAAGTTTGAGGATTCGCGAAAATCCACGACATGGTTTTCAAGCGTTTCCCATTTGATCAGCAGCCTATAGCGTGACGGCCTCTCGATAGACTTGTGCAACTCAAAACCTTTCCAGCCGATGCAGCGCTTGAAGATCGTTTGAGCCTGCGACACGGCTGCCTCAAAATCTTTCTCGCTGCCCGGCTTGATCTCGATTTGCGCGATTTCGGTGATCATGTGAGCAGACCTTTCATATGCCTTGCGTCTGTACCGCAATCGACTGCAACCGTGAAGCGAACGGCAAGTCGCGTTCAGGCCGCGTTACCAGGTGCTGTTATCACTCGCACCATCAGACAACAACAAAACGCCCCCGGCTCCGGACAGACCGGGCCGATGGGCGCAAATGCAGGGAATATCGCAGGGTATCCGGAGAACGGGCTGCCGATCTTGCTGCCGACTTCGCCCTGTTCCGGAGAAAACTCAGAGCCGATACAGAATCTGATCAGTCCAGAAGCGCTCAAGGCGATGCAGCGACTTGTTCAGCGTTGCGAACTCCTCGTTCGAGATGCCGCCGACCTGTTCGACAGTCTTGACGTGCTTTTGATAAAGCGCATCGACGATGCGTCGAATTTCCTGGCCCTGCGTGGTCAAGCGGATTCGCACCGAGCGGCGATCCACGCGCGAGCGCTGATGATCGAGGAATCCAAGCTCGACGAGCTTCTTCAGATTGTAAGAAACGTTGGAGCCGAGATAGTAGCCACGGGTCCGCAGCTCGCCGGCCGTTAGTTCCTTGTCGCCGATGTTATAGAGAAGAAGCGCCTGCACCGAATTGATGTCGGCCCGACCGCGGCGATCGAATTCATCTTTAATAACATCGAGCAGTCTGCGATGTAGTCGCTCGACCAAGGTCAATGCTTCGAGATAGAGCGACTGCACCGGTGCCTGGCCGGCAACCTGTTCCGCGGGCTCGTGAGCCTTCGCAACGGCTTTCATGGTGACATCCCCTGTTGTCGTTTTTCGACTTATTCGACGAAACTTGTGTTCCGCCTGATAGCTGAGACCTTAGGGGGGGCGTTTGAAGATCAGCTTAAATAAGACAATAAAGACATCATGAATTTAAGAGAGTGAATCGCCGATTAAGTCGCCAGAAAAGGGCATTTCGCAACCCTTCGTTGACGTTTCCGCTGCGCTGTTCACGCTTCGTGTGCGACTGCTGTCGCATTCAGAAACAGCACGGCTCAGATTTGAAATACTCGGTCAATATAGATAACCGGGCCGTTAGGGTGACCAAATTCTTATTGCGAAAAATTCTCGGAAAACTTTACGGGACTTTGTCATCTCCAATCTGGAAATGACGTCCGTTCCGAAGGGCCGCTACAGTTCAAATCGCGCTCCCTTCTATCGACCCGACGCTCGTCGCACGTCTCATCTATGGCGGCCGTTCACGCGCAGCCATCCATGCCAGCGCGAGATAGGCCGTGAGCATTGCAATTTCCAATCCAACGACGACCAGGTTGCCGCCGTAGATCGCCGGAAACATAAGTTCGACGACGGCCATTGAGACCACCGTGGTAAGCCACACGACGGCGCCCCATGGCGTGGCCAGCCATAGACCCACGGCAGCCACAAGCTCGATCACGGCAAAGTAGATCGTCGCCGCCTGCCAGGCCACCATCTGGTTCTCAAAGGCGCCGTCCTCGCTGCCTATGAATCCGGTCAATTGAGCCCAATGATAGAGCCCAACGGCGAGCGATAGCACCGCCATGGCCCGCAGAAACACCACCAGTCGCCGGGTCCAGAGATTTTCGTCGGCTTCTGTCTGTGCAGTCGAACTTCTTGCCACCGACATGGCTTGATCCCGCGGGATCTGCTCGCGCGATGAGGTTTTAGACATCAGGATGCTCACAACCGGAACCGACAGCCATGCGAGATCAATTCATGACTTTCCGGAACCATAAAATCAATTGCAATGCACCGAGATGCACGAGCGCGGTGACGAAGCCGGTTCCTGATGCTACAAAAATCCAATTGGTTCTGGCCTTCGGGAGTGTCGGCAACATGGCGATAAAATACGGGCGTCCCATTGAAATGCGGGATGGACCCCGCCGCGATGCCGCGATCACCGCCCCGCCGCTCGATCTCGTGGCCCGGCTTCGTCGTAACCGCAAGGCGGAATGGGCCCGCCGTTTGGTCCGCGAAAGCGTTCTGACAACCGACGACCTCATCTGGCCGCTGTTCGTCGCCGATGGCGTCAATGGGCGGACGCCTGTTCCCTCAATGCCCGGGGTCGACCGTCTTAGCGTGGACCAGTGCGTGCGTGACGCTGAACGAGCGCTCAAGCTGAACATCCCCTGCATCGCGCTGTTCCCCTACACCGATCCCGCCTTGCGAGACCTCTCCGGCAGCGAAGCCCTCAATACCAAGAATCTGGTCTGCAAGTCGGTCCGCGCCATCAAGCGGGAATTTCCGGACCTCGGCGTGCTCTGCGACGTGGCGCTCGACCCCTTCACCAGTCATGGCCATGACGGTCTGATCGAGGACGGCAGGATACTCAATGATGAGACCGTTGCGGTTCTGGTCCAGCAGGCGCTGGTGCAGGCGGAAGCCGGCTGCGACATCATTGCTCCGTCCGACATGATGGACGGCCGCGTCGGTGCGATTCGAAGGGCTCTCGACGAAACGGGGTTCGTCGATGTGCAGATCATGGCGTATGCCGCGAAGTATGCATCCGCGTTTTACGGCCCGTTCCGCGACGCCATCGGTTCGGCCAAGGCGCTCACCGGAGACAAGCGCACCTATCAGATGGACAGCGCCAACTCCGACGAAGCGCTGCGTGAAGTCGAACTCGATATTGCCGAGGGCGCCGATATGGTCTTGGTGAAGCCCGGTATGCCCTACCTCGACATCGTGCGGCGAGTAAAAGACACGTTTGGAATGCCAACCTTCGCCTACCAGGTGTCGGGCGAGTACGCGATGATCGCTGCCGCCGCTGGCAATGGCTGGATTGACCGCGACCGGGCGATGATGGAAAGCCTCGTTGCTTTCAAGCGCGCCGGCGCCGACGGCGTGCTCACCTATTTTGCTGCGGAGGCAGCGGAGAAGCTGAAACAAAAAAACGGCTGAGCCTCCCTCCCCCGCCGTATGCCATCGTTACCTACGCCTCTGAGCTTCTGAGGGCTTGTAACCCAGGCAGCACGTCGCCATGTCGAAGGGCAGCAGAAATGCCGTGCTGAGCGCCGTGGAGGATTGGACATGGCCGATGGTGGCTTCAACACTGCGCAGAGCGGCAACTCTGCCGAGTTTCAGCGGCATGCGTCTGATCCTTGGATGCAGCCCGAACTGTTTCGCGGTGTTTTGGCCCGGCGTTTTTTTGCATTTCTGATCGATCTGCTGGTGCTTTCGATACCAGTGATCCTTGGCGTGATCTTTATCGCAATATTCGGCGTCATCACGCTCGGGCTCGGCTGGGCGCTGTTCTGGCTGGTGTCGCCCGCCTCCTTGATCTGGGCCATCGTCTACTACGGCGCGACACTTGGCGGCCGATATTCGGCGACGGTTGGGATGCGCGCCATGGGTCTGGAAATGCGGACCTGGCACGGCGAGCCGAGTTATTTTGTGCTCGGTGCCATGCACGCGATCCTGTTCTGGATCTCGGTGTCGATGTTTACGCCGCTTATCCTTCTGATCAGCCTGTTCAACAACCGGCGACGCATGCTGCACGACATGTTGTTGGGAACCGTCATCATCAACAGTTCGGATCTTGCGACAGTTGCGGAACCACATGGAAGCTATTGATATCGCGGCAACCCGGATTGACGGTCAGCCCTGGGAGCGCGATGCTGGAATGTAATTTGTTCGGAGGCTGACAAGGCGCCGTGACCCACCACTCGCGAGATACCCCGCAGTTCTATTTGACCGCGCCTTCGCCGTGTCCGTATCTGCCCGATCGCAGCGAGCGCAAGGTATTCACTCATCTGGTTGGCGAAAAAGCGGGCGAACTCAACGATCTGCTGACCTATGGAGGTTTCCGCCGCAGTCAGTCGATCGCCTATCGTCCGGCTTGCGACCAGTGCCGTGCTTGCATTTCCGTGCGGGTGATCGCCGATGAGTTTCGGCCGTCGCGCAGTGCCCGCAGGGTGCTGGCGCGGAACGCTGACATTGTCGGCAACCTGCGTGCCGCAATGCCGACGTCGGAGCAATACTCGGTATTTCGCGCTTATCTGGACCAGCGCCATCGCCACGGCGGCATGGCCGATATGACCGTGCTGGACTACGCGATGATGGTGGAAGACAGCCACGTCGAGACCCGCATCATCGAATATCGCAGGCGCAGCCCGGACATCGGCAACAACGAACGCGGCGAACTGGTGGGCGTGGCGCTGACCGATGTGCTCAGCGACGGGCTCTCGATGGTTTATTCGTTTTTCGAACCGTCCGAACAGAACCGTTCGCTCGGCACCTTCATCATCCTCGATCACATCTCGCGTGCGCGGCGGCTCGGTCTCCCCTATGTGTACCTCGGCTACTGGATCGAGGGATCGCGGAAGATGGATTACAAGGGTCGCTTCCTGCCGCAGCAACGCCTTGCGCCGACGGGCTGGTTGCGCGTGGATGAGAACAGTCAATCAACAGGCGACGCGGCAATCTAAGCCGACCGCGCTCCTGTCATTCCACCACAACGATTGTAAGCACTCATTGCGAGGATTGAGAGAAACAGGTCACTATTGGACGTTGCCATCTATCGTCATCGTTACCATCCTGCTTTGAATGCACCCGCGTTGAGCGAATTTTGAAACCTACTTTGAGATGAAGCACTTTCAAAACGCTGACCATCGAGCTGAAGATCGAAGTATTCAGTTAGCCATTTGAGCTTCGTACTTGCCTCACTCGTGATCCTCTCGCCCGTTATGCCATACCAACTGAAGGGCCATATTCCAGCCGAGACGATCTCAATTGACGCCCCGGTTAGTTTGACCCCTGCACCAAAGCTTGCTTCGAGGTTGAATGGATCGACTTTCTCGACCGTCAACGGGTTGTTGGTGTCACCGAAGCGCACAAGAATCGGCAAACTCTTCATCGGAAAGTCGACCTTCCCGGAAAGCTGACTTACCTCTTTTACGCCTTTCTCAACAGGCGACGGGAATGCACCTCCCGGCAGATCGAAAGCGCGCAAGACAATCCATTCAGCGGAAGAACGACTGTCTTCGCCTCCTTTGAGGAGCGCAAACAGAGTTCCACGCGAACCGAGGTCAAGTGCGACTGCCTCCCCACGAACATTTATCTTAAGCTCGGCGGAGGCTCCCAGAATCTGGGAGTTTTTGCCGTAGCTCACCTCAATAACGCCAGAACCCATCTTCGGAACGCCATCAACTTCAGCGTTAAGCGTGAGACGATAGCGGATCGTCACACTTGGATACGCCATCTTATAGGCGACGATTCCAACGATGATGACAGCCAGCAGAATTCCGATGATCTTCATACTAAGGGCCTTCCGGCGGTCCAGCCGGACGAGTACGATCCCACAGCCTAGAATGTGCTGCTGCTGTAGGTTAAGAAACTCGACCGATCCTATCCGGCGAACGTGTCTGCCAGCAGCTTGAGATTGAGGATCACGATCACGCCGGCGATGATCCATGCCACGGCGGCGGTCCCGGTTGAGATCGCGAAGTCGCCCATCTTGCGCCGATCCGAGACAAAGCGGACCAGCGGGATCACCGCGAACGGCAACTGCATCGACAAAATGACCTGACTGAGAACCAGAAGCTGTGCGGTTCCGCTCTCGCCATAGAGCGCGGTGACGACGATCACGGGAACGATGGCAATGCCGCGGGTGACGAACCGCCGCGCCAACATTGGCATCCGCAAACGCAGAAAGCCTTCCATCACGATCTGGCCTGCGAGCGTCGCCGTCACTGTGGAATTGATGCCGGAGGCGAGAAGCGCGACCGCGAACAGCGTCGAGGCGATGCCGAGACCCAATAGCGGCGACAGCAGCCTGAACGCGTCTCCGATTTCGGCCACCTCGGTGTGACCGCTGCGGTGAAACACTGCGGCGGTCACGATCAGGATAGCGGCGTTGACGAACAGAGCCAGCATCAAGGCTAGCGTGCTATCGGCGGTCGCCCAGCGGATCGCACTCCGCCGACCCTCCTTCGTTCGCGGATAAGCCCGAGTCTGCACGATCGACGAATGCAGATAGAGGTTATGCGGCATGACCGTCGCGCCGATAATGCCGATGGCGATATAGAGCATTGCCGGATTGGTGACGATCTCGCGCGACGGCGCGAAGCCGCGCAAAATCTCGGCGACCGGAGGCGCGGCGGCAACGATCTGGATCGCAAAACAGACGGCGATCACGATCAATAGCGCGACCACAAAAGCCTCGAGGAAACGAAAGCCGCGGTTCATCAACAGTAGCAGCAGAAAGGCATCCAGCGCCGCGATCAGCGCACCGCCGATCAGCGGGATGCCGAACAGCAATTGCAACGCGATTGCCGTGCCGATCACCTCGGCCAGATCGCATGCAATGATCGCAGCCTCACAGACCAGCCAGAGCATGAAATTGACGGGCCGCGAATAGCTGGCGCGGCATGCCTGCGCGAGATCAAGGCCGGCAGCGATACCGAGCCTGGCGGCCAGGGCCTGCAACAGGATCGCCATGAGGTTCGACAGCAGGATGACAGATAGCAGCGTGTAACCGAACTTCGAGCCGCCCGCGATGTCCGTGGCCCAGTTGCCGGGGTCCATATACCCCACCGAGACCATGTAACCGGGTCCCGCAAAGGCCAGCATGCGGCGCAGCCAGTGCCCGTTCGCGGGAACCCGCACCGTCGCATGGACCTCCTCGAGACTGGGACGGACTGGCGCTTCCGAACTCCAGCCAGTCCCAGCCGAGAAGGTCCCTTGCGACGGCTCCGAAGCCGGTTCGGGCGACAAAGCGGATGTTTTCATATCCATCGGATGGGATAATGGGCTAACTCCACCTTTATTGCAACTCATTTGCAAATGCATCTAGAACAAGATGGGGTATAAAGTGTGTAGCGGTTTCCGCCACGCGGTTCGCAAGCGGCGATGCTCCGCGACGCGAAGATCGCGGGATTCAAGGATGCTGGTATGTGAGACTTACTTGCCAGAAGCGACGGGAGAATCGAGCAGTTCGAGCACCGTTTCGGCCGGACGGCAAATCCGCACGCCCTTCGGGGTTTCCACGATCGGGCGTTGAATCAAGATCGGGTGCGCCAGCATAAAATCCAGAAGCTGATCATCGGTCCATTTGGGATTGCCGAGATCAAGCTCGGCATAGGGCGTGCCCTTCTCCCGCAACAGCGCGCGAACGGGAAGACCCATGGCGTCAGCCAGCGCGCGAAGCCGTGCACGGTCCGGCGGGTGCTTGAGGTATTCGACGATCACCGGCTCCTCGCCGCTCTCCCGGATCATCGCCAGCGTGTTGCGGGAGGTTCCGCAAGACGGGTTATGATAGATCGTCACGGTCATGGTCGTATCCGCTCAGGTGTCCAGCATTTTGATTTGACGCGTTTTCTTCACGCGAACCGGTATCCACTTCGCTCGAAAACGCTATGCACGATGTCATATGGTTCGGCCGAACCTGTTCGATTTCGGTAGGCCGTGTGCGAGGCGTCCGGCGTCGGCGCGGTTGCCGCGCCAGTCGGACAACTCCTTCCAACTCAAGCCCTGCTCGCGACCCGCGGAGTCCCGCCACGTCAATCCGGTTTTCGAATCGAACACGGCGACGTCGGACAGCCCTGCGTCCTTATACTTCTGCAATCGCACGCCGCGGCCGCGCGCCATCTCCGGCACCTGATCGAGTGGAAAGATCACCATTTTGTGGTTGGTGCCGATGACCGCGACCTGATCGCCCGCGACCGTCACAATCGCCTTGGCCTCGTTCGGCATCTCGACATTGAGCACCTGCTTGCCCTTGCGCGTGGTGCCGACGCAATCGTCTTCGTTGACGACGAACCCCTGCCCCTCATGGCTCGCGATCAGAAACTTGCGGCCGCCAGTGTGGACAAATAACGACACAATCGCTGCATCCTGCTCGAGATCGATGAACAGACGGATCGGCTCGCCATGACCACGTCCGCCCGGCAATTTCGCGACGTCGAGCGAATAGAATTTACCGTTGGTGGCGAACAGCAACAGCTTTGACGTCGTTTCAGCGAAAAACGCGAAGCCGAGCTTGTCGTCGGTCTTGAAGGACAGGTTCGACAGATCTTCGACGTGACCTTTCAGCGTCCGCGCCCAACCCTTGTCGGATACAACGACCGTGACCGGCTCGCGCTCGACCAGCGATTCTTCCAACGCGGCAAGATCGTGCTCGGGTGCGTCCGCAAAGACGGTGCGGCGCTTGCCGAGCGGTGTCTTGGGGCCGAACATGTCACGCACGCTGCGCACCTGCTCGCCGACTTTCTCCCACTGCTTGGCTTCGGAGCCTAGCACGGCATTGATGCCCTTGAGTTCCGCCCGCAGGTTCTTGTCCTCGGTGCGTATCTCCATTTCCTCGAGCTTGCGCAAACTACGCAGGCGCATGTTGAGGATGGCCTCCGCCTGGACTTCCGTCAGCTTGAACGCCTTCATCAAGGCTGGCTTCGGCTCGTCTTCGGTGCGGATGATTTTGATGACCTTGTCGATGTTCAGATACGCGATCAGGTAGCCGCCAAGCACTTCCAGCCGATGCTCGATCTGCGCCTTGCGATAGGCGGAGCGACGCAGCAGCACGTCGCGCAGATGGTCCAGCCATTCGCGAAGGCACTCCGCAAGGCCAACGACTTTTGGAATCTTGCCCTTGATGAGAACGTTGAGGTTGAGCGAAATGCGACTCTCAAGCTCGGTCAGCTTGAAGAGCGATTCCATCACCAGCTCGGGATCGACGTTGCGCGACTTCGGCTCGATGACAACGCGGATGTCTTCGGCCGACTCGTCCCTGATATCGCCGACCAGCGGCAGCTTCTTCTCGTTGAGCAGTTCGGCGATCTTCTCGATTAGTCGCGATTTCTGCACCAGCCACGGAATCTCCGTGACCACGATGACCCAGGTGCCACGCGCGCCTTCTTCCTGATGCCACTTGGCTCGGGTGCGGAAGGCGCCGCGCCCGGTCGTGTAGGCCTCAGCGATGCTCTCTTTGGAATCGATGATGATGCCGCCGGTCGGGAAGTCCGGCCCTTTGACCCATTTCAGCAACGATTTCGATTTCGCGTCCGGCTTGTCGATCAGATGTAGCGCGGCGTCGCAAAGTTCGGCGGCGTTGTGCGGTGGAATCGCGGTGGCCATCCCGACCGCGATACCCTGCGCGCCGTTGGCGAGCAGGTTAGGAAAGCCGCCGGGCAGGACCACCGGCTCGCGGCTCTGGCCGTCATAGTTCGGACGGAACTCGACGGCGTCCTCGTCGATACCGTCGAGCAGCAGCCGCGCCACATCGGTCATGCGCGCTTCGGTGTAACGGTAGGCGGCGGGATTATCGCCGTCGATATTGCCGAAATTTCCTTGGCCGTCGACCAACGGATATCGCGAGGCGAAATCCTGCGCGAGCCGCACCATGGCATCGTAGATCGCTTGATCACCGTGAGGATGGAACGAGCCCATCACATCGCCAACAATCTTGGCGGACTTCTTGAAAGCCGAGCCGGGATCGAGCCGCAGCAACCGCATGCCGTAAAGGATGCGCCGGTGCACGGGTTTCAAGCCGTCGCGGGCGTCCGGCAATGCGCGGTGCATGATGGTGGACAGCGCATAGGCGAGATAGCGCTCTTCCAGCGCATCCCGCAGTTGCACTTCGTGAATTTCGGCCGGCTCAGCCGGAATCAATCGTTTTCCCATGCGGACGGGTTAGACCCGGACGAGTCCGAGAACAAGACGCGAATCGGCCACGGCGCGAGCAAAGGTCGCCCGGCCTATCTCCAAAAAACCACGCTGATAATGAACAGAACGAACACTGCCACATACACCGCGAACTCTATCCAACTTGCTATCTCGCCGAGTTGGACAATGCCCCATCTTCTCTGGCCCGGTTTAACAGGATCAGTCATTCCGCCTCCAAGGTTAGCTTGGTCCGCTTTCGGACCACCGCGTTGATGAACCCGGCACGTGCATCGGAGTGTCTTTGCCCCCGCGGTTCCAGCACGTGGCGCATTAAAAAGCGCCCGGTCAGTTCGAACCCGTCGAGCAAATCCTGATCCGACCAACCGCTTTGTTCTTCGCCGGCCCCGCGCAGAAACGGTGGCAGCCGCAAAAGCTTCTCGCGCCAGGGTTCGCCAGCCCGCCGCGACACCGCCCCGCCGGATTTCGGCGAGACGTAAATCAGCTCGGTGGTAACGCCCGACGCAGCACAGATCGTGAGGTCGAGGCCGAAGCCGAGTTCGGTCAGCATCGCCAGCTCGAACCGGACCAGATGGATCGCCGCCCCGCCCGCGTGATCGAAATCATCCAGCGTCCGTTCCAGCATCGCAAACATGCCTTCATGCGGGTCGCGCTCCGGCAGCAGGCGCGCCAACGCTGCCAGATGGGTCACGCCATAGGTCGCATGTGACGATGCGAGCAGGCTCGCTGCGCGCATGCGCGTTCCTTCCAGCACATAGGTGCCGAGGTGCTCGTCAAGCCGCGCCCGCCACAGCGCGTTGACCGAATTTCCGGGTTGTAACAACGGACGCATCCGTGATCCGGCTCCGCCACGCACAAGGCCGAGATGGCGCCCATGGCTGCGGGTCAAAAGCTCGACGATAGCCGCGGACTCGCCATGTCGCCGCACTCCGAGCACGATGCCATCGTCGGTCCATTCCATGGCGCCAGTCTACGGTATCCTGCCGTTTCGCAGCAATTCGATTGCAACGTCAGTGGAACCACTTTTCCGCGTCATCGGAGAATGAAAAATAAAGTCCGGCTCCGGCCAAACCGGTCGAAAACAGATCGACTAACAATGCCAGAGTCAGCCCATAGTTTAAGGAACCGAGCATCGAAAGCACCGAAAGCGCAAGCGCGACGACCAGCGCCCATCGCGCCCAATTCTTTCGTTGCCGTGCTGCAAGCCACACCAAAAGCAGAAAGAACACAAACACGATAACGACGAACGTGTCGGCGCTCACCGTAGCCGCCTGGTCGATCTCGGCCGACGGGCGTGCGATAAAAGCAGCCGACAACGTATCGATCAGGAGCGAAAGGTACAGCAGAACTTCAAACCGCAGCACGTTTCTAGGGATGGTCATTCCGTCGGCCTATTCCTTGGGAAACTCCAGTCCCATTTCTCGATAACGGTTCGGATCGTCGCCCCACTTCTCACGCACCTTCACGAACAGAAACAGGTGCACGGGCTGCCCGATGATCTCGCCGATCTCCTTGCGGGATTCGGCACCGATCGCCTTGATGGTCGCGCCGCTCTTTCCCAGAACGATCTTACGCTGACTGTCACGTTCAACAAAGATGGTCTGCTCGATACGAACCGTCTTATCGTTGCGTTCGGTCCAAGTGTCGGTCTCGACGGTTGATTGATACGGCAGTTCCTGATGCAGATGGCGGTAGATTTTCTCGCGGGTAATTTCGGCAGCGAGATGGCGCAATGGCGCGTCCGACACCTGGTCTTCCGGATAGTGAAACGGCCCTTCCGGAACGCGCCCGGCCAGCGCACGACGCAGATCATCGGTGCCGTCGCCCGACAACGCGGATACCATGAACGTATTCTCGAACGAGAGACGTTCGTTGGCCGCGCTGGTCAGCGCGAGCAGTTTTTCGCGGGGGACGAGGTCGATCTTGTTCAGCACCAGAATTTTCGGATGCGCCACGCCAGCTAGCTTCGTCAGGATGGCGTCGGCCTCGTCATCGATGCCCGCGCGCGCATCAAGAAGCACGCAGACGAGATCGGCGTCGTAGGCTCCGCTCCATGCGGTCGAAACCATGGCGCGATCGAGCCGCCGCTTCGGGACGAAGATACCGGGAGTATCGACCAGAATGATCTGGGCGTTGTTCTCGACAACGATGCCGCGGATCAACGCACGAGTGGTCTGCACCTTGCGCGAGACGATAGTGACTTTGGAGCCCACCAGCGCGTTCACCAGGGTCGACTTGCCGACGTTCGGTGCTCCGATCAACGCCACGAAACCGCATCGCGCAGCCGGGCCGGTCTCGCTCACTTGACACCTTCACGAGCGATCATGGCGGATGCCGCAGCCTTCTCCGCCGCACGCTTACTGCCGCCAATACCTTCCGAAGCCTCCAACCCCGGCAATTCCACCGCAACGCGGAAGCGCGGGTCGTGATGCGGCCCGGTGCGCTCCACTTCGCGGTAAACCGGCGTCGGCAGCCCCTTGCCCTGCGCCCACTCCTGCAGCACGGTCTTGGGATCGCGCAGCGGTCGCACTGGCTTGCGCATCCGCTCAAGCCAGTTGTGTTCGACGAAGGTAGCTGCCGCCGCATAGCCACCGTCGAGATAAACCGCCCCGATCACCGCCTCGCAGATGTCGCCGAGCACGGACCGGCGTAGCCGAGCCCCGGCGCCAGCGCCGACCGCGCCGAGCTTGACGCCCTCTTGCAGATCGAGCGACTTGGCAACGTCGATACATGTCTCCTTGCGCACCAGATCAGCCAGGCGCTTCGACAATTCGCCCTCGTCCGCCTGCGGGAAGGCACGGTAGAGCATGTCGGAAACCACCAGACCGAGCACGTGATCGCCGAGGAATTCAAGACGCTGGTAGCTATCGCAGCGTCCGCGCGATGACTTTAGCGCCGAGACATGGGTGAAAGCCGTCGTGAGCAGCGAGATATCAGCAAACTTATGACCCAACCGCTGTTCGATCGCGGCCATAATGGCTTTTGTGGTGGTCCGGGCTCGCTTCTTCTTCGGGGCAAGCGCCACCGGCTCCGCGCCGGATGGCACGGCTACGTCGTGGGGAGGCGGGACTGGCTTAATATCAGCCGATTCGTCGATCATCGCACGATAGAGAATATGCGATTCCAGCGCACCGCGGCGGGCCAGCGCCAAATCTGCCAGGCATGCTCACCCTCCGCGATCGAAAAGAAGATCATCTGCGCCCGTCCGACCAGATTCTCGAACGGCACATAACCAACCGCGGAGAGCACGCGGCTATCGGTCGAGTTATCGCGGTTGTCGCCCATCATGAAGAAATGGCCCGGCGGCACGGTGTAAACGTTGGTATTGTCGTAGAAGCCGTTATCGACGCAATCGAGCGTTTTGTAGGTGACACCGTTCGGCAGCGTTTCCTGCCACTGCTTTACGCGCGCCGTCGCATCGGAGCCGCAAGGGTCTTCACCCACGAAATCCGGCAACCGTTCGCGCTGCACCGGTGTGTCGTTGATGTAGAGCAGCCCCTCCTTCATCTGGATGTGGTCGCCCGGCAGCCCGATCACCCGCTTGATATAGTCGGTGGTGTTATCCTTCGGCAGACGAAACACCAGGACATCGCCCCTGTTCGGTTCAGAACCGAACACCCGCCCTGAAAACAGCGGCGGTGAGAATGGGATGGAATAATGACTGTAGCCGTATGAGTATTTCGAAACGAACAGGTAGTCACCTACCAATAGCGTCGCCTTCATCGAGCCCGAGGGGATGTTGAACGGCTGGAACAGAAAGGTCCGGATCACCAGTGCGATTAGGAGAGCGTGGATAACGACACGGACGGTCTCGCCGACGCCGCTTTCAGTTTTGGTTCCGGATGACACGCTCATCGTTTCCCTATCTCGGTGGCCGCCGCTTCAAAGCGATGGCAAAGCGTTTCAAGCGAAGCGTATCCGTTCCGCACAATAACGCAGTGAATTCTGGTATTTGGACGAACTCGCACGCAATTCTTCACGATTCGAGCTGATTCACCCTGATCGTGGTCCCTGCGGCGTTTTAGACGGTTGTTTACGACCGCGCAATCAACCGTGTCGTGAAAATCAGATAACTATCTGATAAATAGCATATTTTAGTTTAAGCCTATTGCTAGTCGACTCAAAACTTGCCCGGTGCAACGGCCGAAATTATGACGAAAGCCTGCGCTAACGGCCAGTCATCGGTAAGGCTCACGTCAATGCGGGCCTCAAGGCCGGAGGGCGTGAGCAGTTCCAGCCGCTTCAGCGCCCCGCCCGTGAGCCTCATAGAGGGTTGCCCGGTCGCCAGACTGATGACGCCCATGTCCTGCCACCATACGCCCTGCCGGATTCCGGTCCCAAGCGCCTTTGCGCACGCCTCCTTCGCGGCAAACCGTTTTGCATAGGTTGCAACCACCATCTTCTCATTGCTGGCGCGACGCTCGGCCTTCGCCCGCTCGACCTCCGTGAAGATCCGGTTGAGAAATCGATCCCCATGACGCTCCATGACTGTCGCCACGCGGCGAATATCGATCAAGTCGGAGCCGATGCCAATGATCATGCCGTCCGTATCTTCAACGTTGCGCGTCCGCGATCCATGGCCGCACGCATGGTGCGAACGGTCTCGGCGACGCCGACGAGCAACGCCTCGCCCATCATAAAGTATCCGATATTCAGTTCGACGATCTCGGGCAGAGCCGCGATCGTCTCCGCCGTCGCGTAATCGAGACCATGGCCGGCATGAACCTCAAGGCCCGCCGACTTGGCTAACGCCGCGCCTTCGACAATACGACGCCACTCGGCATCCGCCTTCTCTTTGTCATCCTCCACGACAGCATCGCACCAGCCACCGGTGTGAATCTCGATCACCGGCGCGTGCAGTTTCGCCGCAGCCTCAATCTGCCTGGGGTCGGCGGCGATGAACAGCGAGACCCGGATGCCGGCATCGTTCAGTTTCGCGATGAAAGGCGCCAGCGCGTTGTATTGGCCGGCCGCGTCGAGACCGCCCTCGGTGGTCAGCTCCTCCCGCCGCTCGGGGACCAGACAAACGGCGTGCGGTTTGGTGGCGAGCGCAATCCCTTGCATCTCCGCCGTCGCCGCCATCTCGAAATTGAGAGGCTTTGCAATTCCAGCCTTTAGCCGCGCCATGTCGGAGTCGCGAATATGACGGCGATCCTCGCGCAGGTGCGCGGTAATGCCGTCGGCGCCAGCCGCAATCGCCGCGAGCGCTATTCGCACCACATCCGGCCGATCGCCACCGCGCGCGTTACGGATGGTGGCGACGTGATCGACATTAACTCCTAGACGTATGGATGGAGGATGGGACATCAAAGAACTCTAATCTGCTTCGTATCGCGTTGGCTTAGCATCGCGACGTTAAACTAAAATGTGAGCAGTCAACTTTGCCGGTTTAGGAAGACAAACTGAGATTGCACATGAAGGCCGGTCGCGATCCATATCACTTTATTACTAGCCATTGACCCGCTCGACCCGTGCCACAACGTCCTTGGCACGTAACTGAGCGATGATGGCGCTGAGATGCTTGAGATCGTAGACCTCGAGATCGATGGTCATTTCGGTAAAGTCGGACGAGCGCCTCGTCATGCTGATATTGTCAATATTGCCATCGTGCTCGGCGATCACGGTCGCGACCTGCGCGAGGCTGCCGGGTTCGTTGAGGCTATCCAGCACGATGCGCGCCGGGAACCGCTGAGGCGTGGTGTCGTCGACGTCCCAACGAACGTCGAGCCAGCGCTCGGGCTCTTCCTCGAAATTCGTCAGCGCCGGCGACTGTATCGGATAGATTGTGATGCCCTCACCCGGCGTGATGATGCCGACGATACGATCACCCGGCACCGCGCCGCCACTGGGCGCGAACTTGATCGGCAAGCCCGAATTGATGCCGCCTATCGGAATCACCGCCGGGCCACGAGCCGGATCCGGCAGCGATTTCAATTTGAGTTTCGCCGCCAGGCTCTTCTTGACGCCTGGGCGCCCTAAGCGCTCCTCCTTGTAGTCTGGGTACATCGCGCGCGCGACATCGGCGGCGCGCATTTCCCCCCGCCCCACCGAAGCCATGACATCCTCAATCGTGGCGCGCGCCAACCGGGGCAACGCGCCGGTCAGCTTGTCGTCGGCGTATTCGATCTTCGCGCGGATGAACAGGCGTTCCACAATCCGCCGACCAAGACTGACATACTGACCGCGCACGGCGGCGCGCGTGGCGCGCCGGATCGCCGCCCGCGCTTTGCCGGTTGCCGCAAGCGATTCCCAGGCAGATGGCGGTGCGGACTGAGCGTCCGAAGTCAGAATCTCGACCTCGTCACCATTCTGCAATCGCGACGACAACGGCGCGAATTTGCCGTTGATCTTGCAACCCACCGTGCTGTTGCCGACGTCGGTATGCACGGCGTAGGCGAAGTCGATGACATTGGCGTGCCGCGGCAACGCGATCAACTTCCCCTTCGGCGTGAAGCAGAAGACCTGATCGTGAAACAATTCGAGCTTGGTATGTTCGAGGAACTCTTCCGGATTGGCGCTTTCCGATAGCATTTCGATGGTATGACGCAGCCATGCGAACGCATTGGACTCCCGATTGAGCAATTCGGTCGGCGATCCCGCGCCTTCCTTGTAAAAGGCATGTGCGGCGATGCCGAGCTCGGCGATGCAATCCATCTCCTCGGTTCGGAGCTGCAATTCGACACGCTGATTGCCCGGTCCAATCACCGTGGTGTGGATCGAGCGATAGTCGTTCTGCTTCGGCGTCGAGATATAGTCCTTGAAACGGCCTGGCACGACCGGCCACGTCATGTGGACCACACCGAGAGCGCGATAGCAGGCTTCGACATCGGGCACCACGACGCGAAATCCGAAAATATCGGAAAGCTGCTCGAACCCGACCGATTTCCGTTCCATCTTGGTCCAGATCGAAAACGGCTGCTTACGACGACCGCTTACCCGCGAAGCGATACCTTTGTTCGCAAGACTGGTCGTGAGCTGGCTCTCGATCTCGCCGATGAGGTTGCGGTTACGCTCGGCCAGCGCATCAAGCCGCTGCCCCACCACCGCGTGGGCTTCCGGATCGAGGGTCTGGAACGCCAGATCCTCAAGCTCCTCCCGCATCTCCTGCATACCCATGCGGCCTGCAAGGGGCGCGTAGATGTCGAGGGTTTCCTCGGCGATGCGCTGACGCGACATCGGCGGCACGAACTCAAGAGTACGCATGTTGTGCAGCCGATCCGCAAGCTTGATCAGCAGCACGCGGACGTCGTCAGCAATCGCCAGCAGCAGTTTGCGCAGATTTTCGGCCTGCTTGGCCTCGCGCGAGACCAGTTCCAGCCGTTTCAGCTTGGTCAGGCCCTCGACCAGCGCACCGATCTCTGGCCCGAACATGTTGTCGATCTCGGCGCGGGTGGCCTCGGTGTCCTCAATGGTATCGTGCAGCAGCGCCGCGACGATGGTGGCATCGTCGAGCTTGAGACCGGTCAGGATGGCCGCCACCTCAAGCGGATGGGAGAAATAGGGATCGCCCGACGCCCGTATCTGTTCGCCATGAGCTTTCATGGCATAGACGTAGGCTCGGTTCAGCAAATCCTCGTCTGTGTCCGGGTTGTAGGAGCGAACGCGTTCGACCAGGTCGTACTGACGCATCATTCGCGGGCGCGGCGGCTTGACGGGGGCAGCCGGCATCGGCGCCGCTGCGGCCGAGTCGGTCGCGGCCTCTATCTGTCGCCTTCTGCGAGGCCAACCTGTCATAGAACCAAGTGTCTTCATCGCCCGGAACCCGCCGTTCACCCTCCAGTGTCTATCCTAGATTGTCCCAACCGAAAGTCGAATTCGATCTTTAGGCGTACCAGATTTTGGTTATCAAAGCGGCCGCCGACCGTACGGCCTGGCTAAACGCAAAAGCCCGGACCGAGGTCCGGGCTTTTAAACCTTACTATCGGTGATGAGCCGATCATTCGTCCTCTTCTGGTTGTTCCTCGCGAGGCGCGAGTCCCTCCAGGCCTTTCAGCAGTTCTTCCTCCGTCATGCGCTCGACGGCAACCTCGGTATCGTCCGCATCGACGCTTGCCCCGGCTGAACCGATCAAAGGCACGGTGTCGGGCTCGGGCTCGTCAACCTCGACAAACTTCTGCAAGGAATGAACCAACTCTTCGCGCATATCCTCCGGGGAGATGGTCTGTTCGGCTATCTCGCGAAGCGCAACAACGGGATTTTTGTCGTTATCGCGGTCAATCGTAAGTTGCGAACCGGATGAAATCGTCCGCGCGCGATGTGCGGCCAAAAGAACTAGATCGAACCGGTTGTCGACCTTATCAATGCAATCTTCCACGGTGACGCGCGCCATCGCCTGTCGCTCCGTTGCAGGGCTGAAACTGGTGAATATATACGCTACGTATAGAGCGTTTGCGGGTTTCGCAACAGGGAATTTAGCATTTGGCGTGACGGCCGGTCTCTGATACCCGTTATTGGAGCCAGAAGGCCGGCGTCCGGAGAAGCGCCGAACGGGGTCCTGACCGGACAACAATTCGCTTCATTGCTTCTCCATCGTATCACGCTGCCTTTGCCTCAACCTCATTGCGCATATTGGCTTCTTCAGTCTGATCCGCAAGACGCGATGCATCATTGAACCGTGGGGCTGGATTCAGCCGCACCAATAACGCGAACAACGATCACGAGAACGCTCGATGCCATCTGCCTCCAACAAGATCGCGCTTTTCATCGATGGCGCCAATCTCTACGCAACAGCCAAGACGCTTGGCTTCGACATCGACTACAAGCGCCTCCTGAAAGAATTTCATTCCCGAGGCACCCTCATCCGCGCTTTCTATTACACGGCGATCATCGAGGATCAGGAATACTCATCGATAAGACCGTTGATCGACTGGCTTGACTACAACGGCTACACGGTGGTCACGAAAGCCACCAAGGAGTTCATCGACGCCAGCGGCCGTCGCAAGGTCAAGGGAAATATGGACATCGAACTTGCGGTCGATGCGATGGAGCTTGCCGAGCACGTTGATCAGATCGTGCTGTTCTCGGGCGACGGCGATTTCCGCTCTCTTGTCGAAGCGGTACAACGTCGCGGCGTTCGCGTGACCGTTGTTTCCACAATCGCAAGTCAGCCGCCGATGATCGCCGATGAGCTACGCCGTCAGGCCGACGTCTTCACCGATCTCGTTGAGTTGCAGTCGAAACTCGGCCGCGACCCGTCGGAGCGTCAATCGCGCCACCACGCGCCGCAGTTCCTGCAGCGCACCGCCACTATGGCACCCCGGGGCGATGACGACGACTTTGAGGACTGAAACACGCCCGCGCACCCGAACCTCTCGGTCCGGCGCGGCTTCCGCCAGTTCAGAACCAGGCCATGATTGTCCGCTCTGCCCGCGGCTGGTCGACTATCGCCTTTCGGTGCGGGCGCGCGAGCCGGATTGGTTCAACGCGCCCGTGCCCTCTTTTGGTGATCCAGACGCGGCCGTTCTGATCGTCGGCCTGGCGCCGGGCGTGCAAGGCGCCAACCGCACCGGACGACCCTTTACTGGAGACTATGCAGGCGACCTGCTTTACGCGACGCTTCTCAAATACGGCTTTGCCGCCGGACGTTACCAGGCCCGCCCCGACGATGGCCTCAAACTGGTCGATTGCCGCATTAGCAATGCAGTACGTTGCGTGCCGCCACAGAACAAACCTCTACCGGCCGAGATCAACACCTGCCGTGCGTTTCTCAGCGCCACACTTGCGACAATGCCCAGATTGCGAGCGATCGTCGCACTCGGCCGCGTCGCACACGATTCCGCGGTGAAGGCGCTCGGAGTCCGCGCTGCCGCCGCACCCTTCGCCCACGGCGCCGTGCATCCTGTCGGCGCGGTGAGCCTCTATGATAGCTATCATTGCTCGCGCTACAACACCAACACGCGCGTCCTGACGCCCGCAATGTTCGAGAGCGTATTCGCGCAGGTGCGTGCCGATCTGACCTGCCGCTGAAACTCCGGCAAGTCTATCCCGGCTCCGTGAAGCGGATTCCCATCATCTCGCCGTTTCGCCAGACGCGCTCGCATTCCCTCGGCGCTGAATTCGGCACCAGCGCGACGCCGAAACGCTTTGGCACAGTCAGGCCGGAGGCAATCACCAGGCGCGCGCCATCGTGGGAGATGTCCATCACCTCACACTCCGATTTGGATCTGCCCTCGACCGAGTCGAGCACAAGCCACGCTCGTTGATGCCGCCGACGCATCCGCCGAATCGCACGTTTCTGTTTGATGCGCATGTCGAGAGCAAATCACCTCAACCCTAAAATTAAGTTGAACCGATCCTTCAAAGTTTAACGACCGGATCGACCTCCGTCAGGCTTGCTACTCTCATCCCCTCGCCCGCAACAACCGGCCCTTTTCGCGGCCCCAGTCGCGCTTCTTCTCGGTCTCGCGCTTGTCGTGCAGTTTCTTGCCCTTGGCGATCGCCAGCAACAGCTTGGCCCGGCCGCGTTCGTTGAAATAGAGCTTGAGCGGAATCAGCGTCATCCCCTCACGATCGACCGCACCCATCAGCTTGTTGATCTGCTTCCTGTGCAGCAACAGCTTGCGCGGCCGCTTCGGCTCGTGATTGAAGCGGTTGGCTTGCAGATATTCGGGGATGTTGGAATTGATAAGCCAGATTTCGCCGTTCTTTGAATCGGCGTAGGATTCGGCAATCGTGGTCTTACCGTTACGGATCGATTTAACCTCCGTACCGGTCAGCGCAATGCCGGCTTCGACGGTATCCTCGATCGCATAGTTGAATCGCGCCTTGCGATTCTCCGCGACGACCTTGATGGCGCGCTCGCCTTTCTCGGCCATATCCCTGAAACCTCCAGGCGTTATCTTTCGAGGGACGGCGGCGACACCGATCTGGCGGCGTTGCGTCCTATACCTTCGCTTTCAGGAGATCGCGAATCTCGGTCAGCAGTTCTTCCTCGCGAGAAGGCTTCGGCGGCGCGGCAGGCGCTGCCTCATCCTTGCGCTTCAGCTTGTTCATGCCCTTGATGACCATGAAGAGGACGAAAGCGACAATCATAAAATTCAACGTCAGCGTGAGGAAGTTGCCCCAAGCCAATACCGCGCCTTGCTTCTTCGCATCCGCAAGGTTGGTCGCAGTAACGGTTTTCGAAAGACCAGTGAAATAGTTGGAGAAATCGAGACCGCCGGTAACGGCGCCGATGATCGGCATGATGACGTCGGCTACCATTGAGGACACAATGGCCCCGAAGGCGGCGCCGATGATGACGCCGACGGCGAGATCGACGACATTGCCCTTCATCGCAAATTCACGAAATTCTTTGAGCATCGCAATCTCCAGCAGTCCTTCACCGCCACGTGCGGCAGCAATTAGCCCCAAGTCAGTTCATCAAACCGGCATGGACCATGGCATCGCGGATGAGCTTTCCGGTCGGCGGGGTCACCGGCATCAGTGGCAGCCGCACGACTTCGTCGATCCGGTCGAGCAGCTTGAGCGCATGCTTTGCTCCGGCGAGACCAGGTTCCTTGAAAATAGCGTCATGCAGCGGCACCAGGCGGTCCTGAATTGCGAGCCCGGTGGTATAGTCGCCCTTCAGGACGGCGGACATCAGGCCCGCACACAATTTTGGCGCGACGTTCGCGACAACGGAGACGCAACCATGTCCGCCCGCCGCCATGAAGGCGAGCGCCGTCATATCCTCGCCCGACAACTGGATGAATTCTGGCCCCATCGCCCGGCGCTGCAGCGAGACCCGCGCCAGATTAGCGGTAGCATCCTTGACGCCGGCGATGTTCTTCAGTTCGAATAATCGCGCCATTGTCTCGACGGAAAGATCGACGACCGAGCGCGAGGGAATGTTGTAGATAATGATAGGAATACCAACCGCATCGTTCACGGTCTTGAAGTGTTGGTACAAACCTTCCTGGGTCGGCTTGTTGTAATACGGCGTCACCACCAGCACCGCGTCAGCGCCGGCCTTCTCGGCATGCAAGGCCAGATCGACGGCTTCGCGAGTCGAATTTGAACCCGCGCCCGCGATCACCGGCACACGACCCCCGGCCTCCTCGATGCACCATTCCACGACCTTGCGGTGTTCGTCGTGGCTCAGCGTCGGACTCTCACCAGTTGTGCCGACCGGCACAAGCCCGTGGATTCCTTCGGCGATCTGCCAACTCACCAGACTGCGAAAGGCGGCCTCGTCGACGGAGCCGTTCTTGAATGGCGTCACCAGAGCCGTATACGATCCTTGGAACTTCGCCTTGCTTGCCATTAGTCCGCTCCAACACGTTGCGCGGCTTCGCCGTCTGCCGATTTTGATGCTGGATCAGTCATATCGGGTCTGACGCTGCCACGAAAGGTCCACGGCTGAAGCCATGGCCGCGATTCCGCCGTTGTCGAGGCATATGATCGCAATGTCGGGGTTTTAGTGTTTTGTCCACACATTCAATGAAATAGTAAATAAGATTTTAGGGGCCTGCTTAATTCGCTGAAAAAGGGATTTGTCGTGACATCGCCTGCCCGTGCATCAAAGCTACGAACTGCGGCTTTAAGCGCGAGTCTGGTGGCGGCCGCGCTCTGGGCGGGGATCGCCCATGCGGAGAAAGTCGCCAAAAGTCCCGCGCCGAAGTCTAAACCTTCAGGCCACGCCGTTCCAAAACCCGCCTCCGGCCATGGGCACGGCAAGACCGTCGCTCCGAGCAAAAGCAAGGCCCCCGCAGCCTCGATCATTCAACCCGCCACACGTCAGCACGCCACGCTTCCCGCGCCACCGGCTCGCAAGCCCGCTCCAAGAGCTGCGATGGCCGCAACGTCATCGACGTCGCGCACCGATGTCGCTGCGCTTGAGAATGTCATAGACCTTACCCGCAAGAATAGATTTTCGGAGGCCAACCAGGTCCAGGCCACCATGACAGACCCGGTGGCTCGCAAGCTCGCCGAGTGGATCATCCTGCGCAGCAACGACAACGGCGCGCCGACCGAGCGCTACCGCGCCTTCCTCGACGCCAATCCAAGCTGGCCCTCGCAGACATTCCTGCGCCGGCGCGCGGAAGCTGCGCTATGGGACGACCATCGCGACAGCGCCACTGTGATGGCCTGGTTCGAAAATGAACGACCACTGTCGGGCAAAGGACGCTTTGCTCTGGCAAGCGCACTGCTCACACGCGGAGACCGCGCCCGCGCCGAGCAATTGGTCCGCGAGGCCTGGCGGACAGATACGATGTCGGCCGCGGTCGAGGGAAAAGCGCTGGAGATGTTCGGAGCGCTGATTACGCCGAGCGACCACAAGGCACGCATGGATTATATGCTTTACGGCGAGGACCGCGAAGTCGGAATGCGTGCGGCGCAGCGTCTCGGAAGGTCGCAAGAGGCCCTCGCCAGGGCGCGAATTGCGGCCGATCAAAAATCGTCCAGCCTGCGTGCACTGCTCGAGAGAGTGCCACACGAACTGCACAGCGATCCTGGCTATGTCTTGGCCTACATTCAGCTACTGCGTCGTGAAGAGAAGTTTGCGGAAGCTGCGCGGCTGATGCAGAGCGCGCCGCGGGATCCCAACCGGCTTTACAATGTCGATCAGTGGTGGATCGAGCGGCGGCTCCTTGCGCGCAAGATGATCGACGTCGGAGACTACCGCACCGCGTATCTCATCGCCCGCGACGCGGCGCTCCCCGCGCGCGATATCTACAAAACGGAACAAGAGTTTACCGCCGGCTGGATAGCTCTCCGATTCCTGAAGGACCCCAATACGGCCGCCCGGCATTTTGCGCGCATCGGCGTCGGCAGCGTCAATCCGACCGCGCTGGCGCGGGCCGGCTACTGGCAGGGTCGCGCCGCCGAAGCGGCAGGCCGGATTCAGGAGTCTCGTCGCGCCTACGCGTCGGCGGCGGAACAATCCACCAGTTACTATGGTCAACTCGCACGCGCCAAGCTCGGGCTCCCGCAGATCGAACTGCACAGCGTTCCAAGCAGCCAGTCACGGGGAATCGAGCGGCTAGAGATAGTCCGCGCCACGGTGCTTCTCTACGCTCTCGGCAAAGACGACCTCGCAATTCCGATCCTTGCCGATATAGGCGCAAACGGCGACCCCGATGCGGTGTTGGGGCTTGGCGAACTCGCCGCACGTCATGGCGACGCGCAGGGAATGCTGCTCGCCGGCAAGGCCGCGCTAAATCGCGGATTGCCATTCGATTTCTATGCCTACCCGGTCAGTGGAATGCCGCCGGTCAAATCAATTGGACCGGATGTGGAGCGCAGCATCATCTATGCGATTGCCCGACAGGAAAGCGCCTTCAATCCGTCGGTGGTCTCGCCGGCGCACGCCTATGGGCTGATGCAAGTGACGCCGGATGCTGGACGGTATGTCTGCAAGAAGTACGGCGCCAGCTTCGACCTTCATCGCCTGAAGACCGACAGCGCCTACAATGCTGCACTCGGCGCAGCGGAGCTCGGCGGCCTGCTCGAAGACTATCGCGGCTCTTACATCATCACGTTCGCGGCCTACAATGCCGGCCGCGGCAGCGTCCAAAAATGGATCGCGCGTTACGGTGATCCGCGGGATCCGGGAGTCGATGCGGTGGACTGGGTCGAACTGATCCCGTTCTCGGAGACGCGCAACTACGTGCAGCGAATAATGGAAAACCTGCAGGTCTATCGCGCCCGCTTTGGCGGCGGCTCGAAGTTACAGATCGAGGCGGACTTGCAGCGCGGCGCTAACCAGTGACGTTTGGAGGCGGATAACGCCTCGTGCGGGGCACAGTCCACGTGGAGGAAACGTCCTTGGTGATCCTCCTTGCCGGCTGCGGACCTTCGTTTGCGGAACAAGATTGACGCGAGTGCCTGAAGCAACGGAGCCTGCGCGCAGGCCGGATCAGTCCGTCCCATTGGAGAGCATTTTTGCTTCTAGCTGAATCAGAAGCGAGCTCTGGATTGTTGTTTAACGCATTTTCTTCGCGCGAACCGGCATCTACTTCGCTAAAAAGCGCTAGGGACACTCCAGCAGTACCGCATCCACGCGTGAACGCCGTAATATCGGATTTGTCGCCGCTATCTCCGTCGCCGATGAAAGTATCCAGGTTGCTCGCGACTCGCAGCCAAATGCGTCGGAAGGTTCTTATCAGTGGTTCAGACGATCGTCGTCCTTGTCCCGCTCAGCGGCGGCGCAGCACCTTCCTGAAACTGAGCAAACATCTGGCTTCGCCACAAAATAAAACCCCGGCGGTCTCCCGCCGGGGGTTTATGAGAGTGTGTCGTCAGACGATGTGTCTTACCAGGTGCGCTGAGCGCGGAACATAACAGTCCAGATGTCCTGATCCTTCAGCTGATAACCGCCTGTCGCCTTGTAGACCGCGTAGTTGTTTGGAAGATTCGCCACACCGGCGTGCTTCTGATCCAACATGGAGTACACTCCTTCCGTCGTGAACGTCAGGTTCTTGACTGGCGTCCAGCGAAGGTTCGCACCGACCTGCGCGATGTTGAAATCGGGGTTGCAGGAGGTGAAACCCGCACCAAGGGCCCTCGGAATTGAGACACCGCACATATATGACTTGGCTTCACCGGTGAAGCTGACCGCTGCGTAGGCGCCGAATACCGAACTGCTCCAGTGCGGACTCCAGTTGTGGGTGAAGGCGCCGCGCATGCCCCAGGTCGAGACCAGTTGAAGCTGGCCGTTGGGTGCATAGACAGAATCGGGCGCAAAGCCGAAGCCAACGCTGCTAATGCCGCCGCCGCCGCCGTAGATGAGGTTAGCACCTGCCAAAGCGGTCATGTCCTGGATGTTGTAGCGGGTTGCACCGTTGGTGTAGACACCCGAGACATTGATCACGTCACCCGGACCAGTCGGGATGTTCTTGATCGTCAGAGCGCCTTGACCGGCCCAACCCCACTTGCCTCCGGGACCGCCGCTGGTTTCAACGCCAGTGTAGTAAGCCGGGTTGTTATGATGCCCTGCGAGCGAGGCCTGGAACATACCCCAGGCTTGATCGACGCGGAGCTGGCCGACGATATCCGGAAAAGTGGTTCCACCATAAGCGCTGAGGCCGTAGCCGAGCTGGGGGGTGCCATAGGGGACGGGACCGAAGAAGGGGGGTTGAACATCGAGGACGGCGTTGCCGGGCGGTGTTATCCCGAGGTTTTGAATGCCGGGCTGGTAGTATGCGCTCGGATCCTGCACCCCGATCGAAGCTGATACGCCGTTGCCGAACTCTGTTGTGTAAGTGAACTGGTTCACACCCGTGAGCGCGCCGCCACCGCCGACAAGACCGTCATAGACGTTTCCGGGATATTGCCCCCAGGGAGCACTAAACTGAGAGGCAGCTTTACCGATCGTGAAGCCAGCAAACTGGATGAAGGCGTGGAACACACCAAGCTGGCCGCCGAGTACGCCGCCGTTCGGGTTTCCGTCATATGCACTCCCGCCGACGCGCACACCTTGGTAGCCGCCCGAGGTCCAGGTGAAGACACCCTCGAAAAAGGTACGAACCACGCCGTACTCTGTCGCGGTTCGGGTGTCGATGGTCAGATCCGATCGCGCGCGCCAAGTGAAATCGTTGGAGCTACGGTTCTGCGCACCGGCCTGAAGCCCAGTGTTGCCTTGGAAGATCGTATTCGTATTGACGCCCAGATCGGCGCGCATATAGCCGCCGAGCTTGATGCAGGTGTCGGTGCCGGGGATGTAATAGAAGCCCGCGCCATACAGGGAGCAGACCTTCACGTATTCGACCGCTTTGGCCTTTAACGGAAGATCGGCAGCGTGAGCCCCGCTCATGACGACCAGCCCTGCCGCCGAGCCGAGGTAAAGGCTCTTCATCAAATTCATCGTCAAACCTCCAAGTTGCTCTGCAGGGCGACCGGGTCCGCTAAACGCAGCACTCAAGAGCGTTTCCCCAATTGCGGACTAACCGATAGCATTCGTGCTTGCTGACCCCCGCTCAACACGAGGAGGGACGCAAACGGGCGACCAACAGCGACCATCTAAAACAGAACGACTTTGGGATGCCCCCCTCCGTCGCACGATCAGAATTACCGAACCGTCTTGCACACGCAATGAAGGAAGCTTCGAAATGGAATAAGTCGAAACGATTTTTGGTGGCATGTTGCGCAAATAACACACACCAATCACTTGAATTTTTTCGATAAGCCATTGGTTTGTAGTATATTTTTCTTATAGCGTGTTTGAGGCGTCTAAAACGGCACTTCCGCCCCACATGACAGGCTGTTCGCCTCCCCTTTTCAAACATCGCAAATCATAGACACCTGATTCGATCAGTGGATCGCCGTTTCAAACGCGAAAAAGCTACACGAATTCAACGTTGTATGCTGTATAATACAATGCGAAGACCTGTACTTCTGCACCGCAAATGCAGGGTCAGGTGGCGCCGATCAGCATCGGCATCACATATCTGCGTCACATAGTCCCATGGATTCCATTACGACGCCTTATCTCGCGATCCTGTGCTTGCGGCTGGCGAGCGTGTCAGGCATATCGGTCACCAACGGAGCTGTGGCCGAGTGGCTGAAGGCGGCGGTTTGCTAAACCGTTATAGGGTTGTAAAGCCCTATCGAGGGTTCGAATCCCTCCGGCTCCGCCAATCAATGTTTTATGCAGGTTTCCTGCAATATTCTTCGCAAAATGCTCCCGCATGTGGCGCGGCTGCCGCCAGACATGCTCACCAACCACCCCGTCCGAAAGCTCGGCCGCCAGCCATTCCGGCGAATCCCCTTCGCGCATTTTCGCGATGTGGAAGCTGACGCCCTACTGTCCCTCGAGCGCGACCTGAGATTTGTGCCTACGCCGGTCCCAGGCGGGATGCGCAAGGGCCCTGGCGAAGGAGCTGGGCCGCCAGAATGCGCTTCGGTTCGAGGCCCGCCGGCCTCTATCGGGAGCCTGATCTAAGGCGAGCTCATCTCTGCGGTTGTGTCTGCGTTGAGCTATTCGGCGCATTCGCGCCGGATTTCGGTGGCGTGCCGTGCCCGGTTAAGACTGAGAGACTGAGTAGCATCACGAGCACTGCAACTCCGATAGCCCAGCCGATCGTGGTGTTGTTGACGCGCCTTATCTGGTCCTTCCCCCTGGGGGGATTGTCATGTGGGGATGCCATGTTGCCTGCACTCCATGCCTGTCTAGGAACAACAACCGCACAGGGTTTTCACAGTTCCGGATGTAACCCCGCCCTCGGGCGATCCGGCGTACGGCGCTCAGGCCAAATGGTGGGAAAAGCGGAAGCTGACGAGGGACAAAAAAAAGTGGCCCGACTCTGCAAGAGCGTACCGGCTGTCACTATATGTTCAGCCGTGGGGGCAACAAAAAAAGGAGCTCCCCATGTCCAATCAGAACGAGAAAAATCCGGACCTGCAGCAGCAGAAACAAAGTCAAAATCCGAGCGAGCAGGCCGACGAGGACGAAATCAGGATGGCCGAAATCAGGAAAGCCGTAAGGGCAGATATGATCGACCCGAAACATCCTCAGGGCCAACAAGATACTGAGTATAGCGGTGGCACCTGATAGGGCCGAGTATCGCCGGGTGGCCCGCTGTACGCCTCACGGGGTCTTTTTGCAGGCGGCTCGTCTTAGCGCTCCCGGTTTCGCTTTAACTTCGCCTGATCGACAGTGCAGTCGGCAACTCTCTGCTTAAGATCAACGGGCCACCGCTGCGCACCGCGCATCCGGCCATGTCATACTCGGTCAGCCCGGACGGGCCGCAGCCCGCGAGGATGATAACCTACCATCCTGCCCGGCCGCTTCTATGCGCCACGGCCTTATTGACGCCCTTGGCGTTATCCTCGTCTTGGGCGGCGCTGGTAAACCAAATAGAGCCCGGCTTTTGGCCGGGCTCTATGCTGGACTCGGCATCTCGCCTGTACCGCTGTATTGGTCCCTTGCTTTGTCGAAATAGCCCGACTCGTTATGGGGACGGCAATGACGCACCGGGTAGGTGTCTGCATTGGTGGCCGATGCGTTTATTCGAGTCGATGCCTGCCCTGAGCCGCCAGTCGTGTAGGAGACGACGATCTGGTCTCCCTCATTCAGATCAAGCCCAGAACAATCTGTCCAATCACTGCCATTTGCGCGGGGGATTCGAATGCGCCAACGACGGAATATTCGGAGTAATAGAGCTTTGCCACAAGGGTAACCTCCGCGGGTCTGTGCCCATTTAGAACAAAATGCGTCTAATAAGAGGAATATATCGCGGCCTACCACCAAAGCGCGAATTCATACGCAGTGAAAAAATCAGTACGGATGCTCCACAACCCACATTTCGGTCAACGCTGTTGCTTAGACGCGACCGAACCAAAGATGAAGCGCAGCAGTTTCACCGAATACCAAATCACCGGGATTAGCGTGAGCAACGTCAGCATCTAGACGTGAAGGCCGCGTGGGTCTCGCAGAAGCGTGATCGCATTACGTGGTGGTTCATCGAGATTGGCGCTTGTTTCTTGATTCTAAGCGTTGCATCGAAATAACGTTTAGGTGCTCGACAGTGGAGATTTCAAATGTCCCGGGGCTTTGGCGCGATTCAACGTGCGATACTCGATGCGTTGTCGGACAAATTGATCATCACCCTCTCGACACTTGACCTCGCTCACGTCGTCAACGGCGGGGTGCGCAGCAGGTCGATGATTGCATCAGTTCATCGTGCGCTTCGAACTCTGGAAGCCGTGGGCAAAGTCGTCCGTCTCGATGGGAGATGGGCTCTCGCGTCGCGACAAAGGGAAGCTCGGAGCTTTAGGCGCAGAGGACCTGAGTCGCCTGTGCAGCAGAAAAACGAACGGTTGAAATTGATCTCGAAGATTCTTGGAATGCTAGGATCGTCTCAAGACGGTGAGGTTCTGGCGGCTGCGAAAAAAGCGGAAGCCAAGCGGGTCGAACTAGGTTTGTCTTGGGACGATATCATTCTGGGATCGTCTTATTCGATCAGCTAAGGGGCTATCCTGAAATAGCTTCGACCTAGTGCTTGGCGTTCATTCGGACGAGATATCGTGCGCATGTCAGTTCATTGATGGTCGATGTTTAGCTGACAAGCGTCGCACTTCTTGAGCGTAGTTGCTTTTGCTGCAAGCTATTCCGGGCGACCCGCATCATCGCCCGTTGCACGAATAAACTTTGCTATCTCAACAAGCTTCGAGCTGCCGCGTAGACTGTTTCAGTCAGACAGCCATTTCTGTACGTATGCGTCGATGAGCTCGCGCACGGATTCGGATTTGATCACCAAGCCAAGGTCGATCATTTCCGCACCGATGAACCCGGACGCGGTCTGCGTCGGTACCGGCCCCGGCACGAGTTGGTTGGCTTCTTCTCGGAAGAATACCTCCGCCACCACGCCAGCAAACCATATCGTACGCGCAGCGTCGCCGCGCGGGCGCAGCGGATCGTCGCGCATCACAAAAACCGGGCTGCCGCTCGATCCGGGATACACCGCGGCGTCGATCAGGAATTGCTTGTGCCCCTCAAAATCGAGCTCCAGCGCCGTGGCGGTGGTGCCCCTGCGCAGGATGGGCATGAGATTGACCTGATCCCATACCCCACTGGGATAGCCGACGAACAGGACCTCCTCCAGCGCATCGAAGCCCCGCACCGTTGCCGCATCGGGAATGCGCTGGCTGTCGATCGCGTGGTAATACAGCTGCACGCCGAGATCGCGCGCCGCACGCTCGAGCGGCCGCAGCGGCACGATAGCGAGATCGACCGCGGGGTCGGGATGGACGAACCACGCCGCGGGGAAGTCGTCGATGTTGAGTTGAAAGCGCTGACCGAATGCCGGCTTGCCCTCGCTCGTCTGAGTGAACACTAGGCCACCGCGACGCACGCCCTCGACCAAGTGCCGGTTGGTGACGATAAACGGCGTACTGCCTTTCGCGTGGGCGTGGCTGAGGATGAAGGCCGTGCCCGAGCCGGCGCTGCCGTCCTCGAGTTCGGTATCCACTCGCACGGTGGAGAACAGCAGTTTCTTTGCGATAGAGTCGATTTCCATAAGCTCACCCGTGCGGGACGGCGCGCTGATTCAAGCGCTCTATCGCGGCCACTGCGGCGCGCTGTGCTTCCTCGGCCTCGGCCTCGTTGCCCATCATGGTCAACCGGCCGAAAGAACCGAAGGCTTTGACATCCACCAAGGTGATGTGCGCTGCCTTCTCGGCCTCATTGGCGGCATACATGATATAGCCCGCCGGCTCGACCTCCAGGATGAACATGCTCTTGCCGGGCAGGATCATCGAGCCCTTCCGCAGTTGGCGGTTGATCAGCGTGGCGTGGTCGGGCGTGATGGCGCGGATGATCTCGTTCCACGCTATCTTGCAGCGCAGCCGAGAATCCATCGTGGTGTTGAGCTGCCGCAGGATCAATTCGCCCGCGGCGAGCACTTCGCTCTGATTGCGGAAGTGGAGCTCCATCGAACCGAAAGCGCGCTCGACGACCTGCTCACCCATGCGCACGTTGGTTTTCTTCAGCGCAATATCCGAGAGGTTGTGCACCGCCATGCCGGGGGCGACCTCGATCCACATGCAGGCATCGCCAGGCACCGGTAGAAAACCTTGCGAGGACGTCGCGATATAGGACGCCAGCTGCGGCTGCAGCGCGTCCATGAACACGTAGGTTCGCAGGGTGATCTTCATTCTCAGCCCACCCTCACCGCGTCAGGCTCATGTAGAGCATGGGCAGTTTTTCCGGCAGGCGCTCAGCCTTATCGATAACGGTGAAGTTCTTTATGCCAAAAATGCGCGACACGTATTGGTCGGCATGCGGATCGAGCGACAGACCATAGACCGTGATACCTTGACGGCTCAGTTCTTCCACTGCGGCCTTAGCATCGTGGCGCAGGTATTTCGGATCGGTGACGTCGTTGTCAGCCGGCTCGCCGTCGGTGACGACGAATATGACACGTTTGCTTCTGGGCTGCAGCGCCAGGTAGTGGGCGGCATGACGCAACGCTGCGCCCATGCGAGTGGAGAGCCGTCCTTTCATCCCCGCCAACCGCGCCTTGACTACATCGTCATACGGCTGATCGAAATCCTTGAAGCGGTGGTAATGCACATCGTGCCGGCCGTCAGAGCAAAACCCATGGATGGCAAACGGGTCACCGATACGATCCAGCGCACCTGCCAGCAATACCGTGGCGGCGCGCGTAAGGTCCATCACTGTGTAGTCGTGGCCACGCACCTTTTCGTTTGACGACTCGGACATGTCCAGCAGCACCAGCACCGCCAGATCGCGCAGCGCTCGCTTGTAGCGCATCATGATACGCGGATCGTGCTGCTGGCCGATGCGAATATCGATCATCGCGCGCACCGCGGCGTTGATGTCGATCTCGTCGCCATCCTCCACGTGACGAATGCGCTGCATACCTTGCGGCACCATCGACTCGATCAGGAACTTGAGACGCGAGATCACCGGCTTGTGCTCTAGGATGATACCCTCGATCACCTCCAGTTCGCCCATCACCGGGTGGTACTCAAGCAACGTCACCCAGTTTGGACGCTCGAGCTGGATCTGATAGTCCCACTCAGGATAGTGGAAAGGCTCGGAGACCGGCGGACGGCCTTCCAACGAGTTGATGCTGACGTTCTCCTGATCGAGATAGAACTCGGTCGGAAGCTCCCAAACCTCCTGCGCATCGTCGCCGGAAAACTCGACGTCCACCTCGTTGACCATTTCCATCACGTTGACTTTTCTGCGCACCTGCTGGCGGGTCTCCCAGGTGGCAGCCATCACCTGCGCCTCGTCGTATTCCTCCAGAAACCAGACGGCGCGATTGTCATCACGGTAGATGGCGCTGAGCGCATCCGTAAGCTTGTTGTAGGTAGGCAGGTCGAGTTCGAACAGGCGGTGCGATAAATCCACGCCCAAATTCCAGCTCACCTGATTGCTGTCCAGATCAGACTGGGCACGAAACGCGGCCACACCCTGCTGCACAAACGGATGCGGGTCGGTCGCGTTGAGATCGAGCAAGGCGCGGGCGAGACGATCAAGCAACTCCCCCACGGTCTGCGGCTGGGCCGAATAGTCAAACACCGGATGCAGCGCCAACCAGGCTTGGCGCATCCCGGGGAATTTTCGAATCGCCAATTCCTCCACGCGCGCATCCTCGAACAGCTCGATCAGCGCCATCTGCACCGGCAACAGCTGCTGCATCGAAAGCGGTGTCTGCGTGAATACAAGATGCGCAGCGCAATGGTTGATGGCGGCGCGGTAGACCTCAAGCGCACTGACGATCCGTTCGGGCGCGGTCGCATCGCCCTCGGGTTTATAGTCGTCATAGGCGTCTGCGATGTGGATTACATAATGCTCGATGTACGGCCTGAGCCCTTCGCGGCTCTCGTAATCGCCGGCGGTTGGGCGCAGAAAAAAATCGCGACCCCAGATCGCACGCATGTAGATGTTGAGCCGCCGCTGGATGTCGACGAACAGCGTGCCTTTGCGCTCTTGCTGCAGCACGGCCATCGCATCGGCGCTCTGCAGTCCGAAATACGTCGCCTGCCCTTCGAAATCCGCCTTGTACGCCTGCGCTCCCCATTGCACCCAGCGGCGCAAGCCACCCAGCGTGAGCTGGCTGAGCAGACGGTCGAGATTTTCCAGCATCGGCCGCAGGCCGCGCGGAGCCTGCGCCAGCACGATCTCGAGCACATTGAGGTATTGGCGAAACAGTTCGGCATCGCCCACTCGGTGGGCTGCGAGCGGCGCGGTACTGGCGATCAGCGCCAGTACCTGCCCCGAGGTTTTGGATGCCATGCTCAACAGGAAGTTGACCAGATCTGGCAGCACCTCCTCGCCGATGGCACGCCCGACCTCCGGCATGGACTGGATGAAACTCACCACCAGGTCTTCGCCGCGACCAAGCTCATGCAGCGCTACCGCGCCTTTGAGATAATTATCCAGTCCGCGCGGGCTGAGGGTGCGCGCAGCCTCGTTCCAGGAGGCGCGCAACAATTCTTGCGCACGGCCGGGCAGTTCGTCGAGAAGCTCCTGGAATTCGTCTAGGTGGATGGCCATGATGTGTAAGTTCGGACTGCCCTGGTAATTCTAGCCCGGCCGACCTCTCGTTTCCTTTCTCAACTCGCGCCCGCAAGCCGTCGAAGCCGCTTAGAAATATGTCGTCACCGCGGAATCGAGCGCGTTGCGCATATCGGGATCGTCGGTGATGGGGCGCACCAAAGCCACGCGGCAGGCGGCCAGCGGCGCGACGCCACGGGAAATCAGCGAGCCGGCGTAGATCAGCATGCGGGTCGAGATGCCCTCGTCCAACCCATGGCCTTTGAGGTTGCGCGCATGTTCGGCGATGTGGACCAGCTTTTTTGCCGCTTCCAAGTCGACGCCGCTCTCGTGCACGACGATCTCGGCCTCGACCTCGTGCTCAGGGTAGTTGAAGTCCAGCGCGCCGAACCGCTGCTTGGTCGACTGCTTCAGATCCTTCATGAGCGACTGGTAGCCGGGGTTGTAAGAGATCACGACCTGGAAATCCGGATGCGCTTCGACGATCTCGCCCTTTTTCTCGAGCGGCAGAATGCGCCGCGCGTCGGTCAGAGAGTGGATCACGACCGTGGTGTCCTGGCGCGCCTCGACCACTTCGTCGAGATAGCAAATTCCGCCGAAACGGGCCGCCATGGTCAAAGGTCCGTCCTGCCAGCGGGTGCCGTTGGCGTCGAGCAAAAAGCGGCCGACGAGATCGCTGGCGGTCATGTCTTCGTTGCACGCCACGGTGACCAGCGGCTTGCGGAGCTTCCACGCCATGTATTCAACAAAGCGCGTTTTGCCGCAGCCTGTCGGGCCCTTCAGCATCATCGGCATACGGACCGAATAGGCGGCTTCATAAAGCTCGATTTCATCGGCTACCGCACGGTAGTAGGGCTCCTTGGCGACGCGGTAAGCGTCGAGCCCGGCCGCAGCGCCGGCCGTATCCGTCACGGCGCGGCGGGCCGCGCCGCTCGGCGCAGGGGAATCCGCGGGCACGTGGAAGGCTGGGTTTCGTCGCGGAAGGTAGCCGCGCCTGGTGGGATCGTCACGCATGATCGGGTTCCTGGAAATCTCAATCCGGCCAAATGCGGTCGGGGAACAATTCGTGCTTACTATCCGGCGGCTCCGCCGCTAGTGATTCTGTAGGGGCGCGCTTGTTGGTAGCGGCCTTTGCAGTGGTCGAAGCCGAGCGCGGCGTCTTGCGGGTCTCGGTCTTTTCTTCAGGGATAGGCTCCGCGCCAGTCTTGGCCTGACGGACGCTGCTGGCGAGCTTGTCTTTGATGCTGGTCATGCAAGAATCTCCTCTATGAGGCCTTCGATCTCCGCGACCGCACTTTGGCCGCGCGCCCCTAGTTGGTATGCCGATACGCCCTCAAGCGCAGCGGTCTTGTAGATGCCGCGGCGGCGCACCGGGGTACGCATCACCGGCAGCCCGAACTCGGCCAGCGCCTCCTGCATCGCCGCCGATAGCGCGCTACGCGCCTCGATCTGATTCGGCAGCAAGTAGGCTCGGAGCCCCGGGTTGAGTCGCCGAGCCTCATCGATATCCTGCGGTAGCCGCAGGCTGGCCCACAGATCCATCGGCGAAGGCAGCACCGGAATGACAGCCACGTCGCAGCTTTGCAGCGCCAGCGCCGCCGCACGGCTCTCGACCGCTGGCGGGCAGTCCAACACGACGAACGGATAGGCGCGAAAGTCCCGCCGCAGATCGACCGCGCCCACACCCACGCGCAAGTGCTTGACCGTGGCCGGAAAGGATTGCGTGCCTGCCGCGGCCCATTGCGTGGCCGAGCCCTGCGGATCCAGATCCACCACAACCGCGGATGCACGCCGCGCCAGCCCCGCGCCGAGATGCATGGCCACGGTGGTCTTGCCGGCGCCGCCTTTCTGGTTGATCACCGCGATGACCAGTGGCCCGCCCATCGCTCACTCCCCGCGCCCGGCCAGAGCAGCGATACGCCCGGCGAACTGTTCGTCCTCGGCGCTCAATGCGGCGCCGTCGGCCGCCCCGATCGTAATGTTGACGTAGGTGGTGCCGAAGTTGATGTTCTGCGGATGGCGCTGAATCTCCTCGGACAGTGCCGAAAGCGCGTCGAGGAAAGCGCGGGTCTGCGCATATTGCGCAAACGCAAAGCGACGAAACAACGTCGGCGGCTTGTCGCGGCGCTCCCAACCTTGGAAATCATCAGTCATGGGCGTCCTACCCCGGTTCGATCTGGGTTACGTGATCGAGATGCGCTAGCGCCTCCTGTAGCAAGGCTTCGAATAGCGACGCGGTATCGTTACCGCGCAGCCGACGGCGCGTATGTCAACGCGTCGACAACTGCAGAGTCTCGACCCGAACCGTTGTCCGGCCCAGCCGCGCCGCGGGCAACTGCCCGCCGCAAGGTGTCATACCCAACAGGATCTGCCGCGCCGTCAAACGCTCGGCATGACCCGGCCGCTCCGGCCCGGCGCGCCGCTTGCGTGCCAAATTTTCGGCATCTCCCCAGGAGCGTGCGAGCACGCTTGGACGAGATACTTGCTGCACGCCGCCAACTCTCGATTGAGCGCGCGTGCGAGCCAGCCAGGTTCGCCGATCGACCGCCACGACGTCCTCCGCGCAGGATCAGCTGCGGGTGGACGTGAGCTCGGCGTCGCGACCGCCGCGGCTACCGCCGTTGACCTCGGGTTGGGTCGGCAAGATGCCCTCAACCTCGTTATGCACTCGCGCGATGATGTGCGCGGCCACCAAGCCATCGCCCACGCGCTCGCAGGCGTCAGCCCCGGCACGCACCGCCGCGTTGACCGCACCGGTTTCGCCGCGCACCAGCACGGTTACGTAGCCGCCGCCCACAAATTGCCGGCCGATCAGCCGCACTTCGGAGGCCTTGGTCATCGCGTCGGCCGCCTCGATCGCGGGCACCAGCCCGCGGGTTTCAATCATGCCCAGGGCAATGCCGTTCACGTGTGTTGCCATGTCGTTGTCCTTCCAATTACCAGCAGGAGAAAAAGCCGAGCTTAAGCGCTCGGCGATTTCGGCAGAATGCCTTCGACCTCGCTGTGCACGCGGGCAATGATGTGCGCGGCCACCAGACCGTCGCCCACGCGCTCGCAGGCGTCAGCCCCGGCACGCACCGCCGCGTTGACCGCACCGGTTTCGCCACGCACCAGCACGGTGACGTAGCCGCCCCCGACGAACTGACGCGAGATCAAACGCACCTCGGCAGCCTTGGTCATCGCGTCCGCCGCCTCGATCGCAGGAACCAGTCCGCGAGTTTCAATCATGCCCAGCGCAATACCCATTGTTTCAGCCATCTGTTCACTCCTTGTTGTGTCGAAATAAAAGAATCACAAGCCAGTCACTGCACCCTGGCGCCCGCTACGCGCGCGCCGTTTTGCTCTTTGCTCACCGCGTCATCACTCCTCCTCCCAGCCATCAATGATGCCGCAGATAGTCAGGTCGGTGGCCACTGTTCGATCAGGCATGGCCATACGTGCGGCTGTGCCGGCAGCAGTGAATACCCACTTGCCAGGCGGCGTTCCGACCGGGTCGGTCGCCACCGATAGTTCTCCCTTCTGACCCCTCAGAATCCGAAGCGAAGCAGAGTTCATCTCTGGCACACGCCGGGTGCAGACCAATTCATCGACCACGCGCCAGACTTCCATCACGCCACCTCCGGATTCCAATGGTCGATGATACCGACGATGGTCAGATCGGATGGATAATCCCTGGCCCCAGCCGCGTCGCGCGCCGCGGAGGACCCGACACAAATCACCCAGTCGCCCGGGATGCAGCCGACGGCATCGACCGCGACGCTGCGCGGTCCATTCGGCGTTTCCTGCACGACAAGCAACGGACGATGACCCATGGCATGGATGCGATTGGTCGACACGAGGGTGGTACTTACACGCATGATCTTCATGGCTCATACGTCCTCAATGATCATCGACAGCGTCGTCGGCGACGAAGGCGCAGCGCTCGTCGCCGCCACGTTCGCTCACCGCAATCGCGCAATTGAGTAGACCCCGGGCGGCCAGATCGGGGTAACGCGACTCGATCGCGTCACGCACCCGCCGACCCCGCGCGATCGCCCGCTCGCGCGACTGAGGAATCCGCACGTCGTATTCGAAATGCACCAGAACCGGCACGGGCAGGCCGTGCGCCACGTTGAGCTTGGAGAAGATATTGATCCCGACATCCATGTCGGGCGCGCCTTCCTCGATTGTATTGAGGTGAGCGAAATAAAACAGATTGCGCAATTGCAGCGGCCGCAGCGCTTCACCGGCAACGATGCATTCCTCGTCGTGCCCGATGGTCGCGTAGCGCCCGGTGTGGTGCTTGATGACGTACTCGACCTGCGACAGGTTGGCCTCAGCCAGCGCCAGCACCAGGCGGCGCATACCCTCGTGCATACGGCCGTTGCCCTGGCCCCAGCCACCCATGCCCTCGGCATCGGCAACGATCCCAGCGATACGCGCCCGCGCCGCATCGGGCGCTAGCCCGAGGGTGTCGCGGTAGACCTGCGCGGTTTCGAAGTAGCGGTGCGCGTTAAGCTCGCCGAAGCCATCGGGCAGATGGATGCGCAACGCATCCAGATCCGTGTCAACGCCGATAAGCAACACATCTGGCGCGGCGCCCGCACCGAAAGTCTGGTCGATTGCCGTCCGCAACTCATTCTGCAGGCGGTGCAGCGCCGCCTCGGTGGCCTGACGGTCGTTACTGCCGTGAGCAGCGCAACCCTGGCCGTCGGGCGAGGAACTGCTGAAATGATAGACGGCGATCTTGAGGTAATTCAGGCGATCACCATCGACCATAGCGCCCGACAGCCGCTCGACTTCGCGCTGCGCCCAGTCTGATACATCGACGTCGACATCGAACAGTGCGCCGGCATACGCCTTCACCCGCACATTTGGCCCAGGCAAAATGCGCAGCACGTAGGGGCTGACGCCCTGCAGCCGGCCGTCGGAACAAGGGCTAATGTCCACGGTGTGGTAGCCGCACGAACGAAGGAAGTTCTCATCGAGCGGGAGACGTTGGCGCCAGCCGGCCTGCTCTGTCGACGCATTGTCAACACTCGCCTTCAGAGCGCTGAATATGCAGCGCGAGTGCAGTGCGGACAAATCCAGCCCGCACACCCAGGCGTCCTCGAGCACCTGCGACGGCAGATCGAAGCCGAGTTGCTCGTGGGCAAGCTGCTGCGCGCGCTCCGTGAAATTTCCGTCGTGCTGATACGTCGAGATATGTTTGAGCACATCGACGATGCGGGTAAACCGCGAGCGCACGGTTCGCTCGTAATCGAACAGCATGCGATTGAGATCGCGATCAACCAGCGCATGCTCGCACATCTGCCCGCCGCCGATCATACACGCCGGATGATCGGGCATGGCCGCCGCCACGGGAGCCGCCACAGCAACTGGGCTGGCTTCTCGTCGCAGGGCCTGAAGGCGTTTGCGCGTGTTCATATCCGCGATCCTCAGCCGCGCGCCCCGCCGGAGACGGTCACCACGGCGCCACCACGGGCGTTCCCCGCAGAACCCGTAATCACCGAGTCTGGCACTTCCGGCCGCTCGACTCCGCGAAACGTCACGGCACTAACCCCGACTCCACGCGGCTGACCACGCATAGAAGGATTGCGCGCAAGGCTGGACGAACCCTCGGTACCAGTGACACGGCTGTTACCGTCCCAAGCATCTCCCGAGACGCGCCGACCCTGCTGACTGCCTTCGCCGCTCAAACGACGAGCAGCAGGAAGCGAATGCTCTTCGTCACGCGGACGGCGCGATTGGTCACCGTGCCGGAATTCCGGTGTGCCGGTGATCAGGCCATCGGCCTTGTTGATCGGACCTGTGATGCGCGAACTGCCCATGCCGCTGCCGGTAATGACCTCGGTCTGCCGCTCGCGCGCCTGCCGCGCCGGAATGGTAACGCTGAAATCCCGGGGAGCGGGCGGACGCTGATCCACACTCCGCGAGCGGAAGCGATCACTCATCGCACATTGCCCGGACGCAATATTGTCCAGCCCGAGATAAGGCGTTCCCGAAATCGGCTCACAAGCGCCACGCTCGTCGCCGGTGACCTGCGACCCGCCCGCGCCCGGCCTATCGCCGGTGACGAAGGTGGCCGGAATCACCGCGCTGTCGCGTACCCGCGCAGCCTGTTGCTGACGCTGCGGCGCCTCGCAGAACCCCGTGTACTGGCCCTGACCGATGTATGGGGTGCCACTGATCGGCGCACAGGTCCCGGCCTCGTTTCCGGTGACGTGTTCCGCACGCCCAGCAGCAACGCCCGTGATCGTCTGGCCGCGCAGCGTGGTGTCGACCACGACCTTGCTGACCGGCGAGACTACCGGCAACGCTTCGACTGGACATACTGCGGCTAACTGGCGGGTGCCAATGTAGTCCGTGCCGGTGACGGGTTCGCACCCATAAGACTCGTCACCGGACAATTTTGGGCTTGGGGCAACCTCCGAGCCGGTCACAGTACGACCACGCAGCGTCTGCATCTCCGCCACCTTCTTGGGGCTCTGCGTCTGGCACAGCCCCGCGAAATCGGCAGTGGTGTAGTACTGGCTGCCGGTGATGCTGCGGCAGGAACCGACCTCATTGCCGGTTACCTTGGCCGACCGATCAACTGCGGTCCCCGAGACGACCTGTTCGTCGCGAGTGGACATCACGCTGACCTTTCGCGGGCCTCCCCCTGGTGGCGGCGTTCGACAGAAATCGCGAAACTGTTCAACAGTGTGATACTCGGTGCCGGTAATCGAACGGCAGCTTCCAGCCTCGTCGCCGGTCTGCCGTTCGCTGCGGCCAACCACCGTGCCGGTGACAGGCTTGCCCGCAGCTGTATGCGTGACCGCCACTTTAGGGGGCGCGTCGTCGGTTTCTCCCTGGCTGTAACGCGTGCCAGTGATAGAGCGATCGGCGCCGTGCTCGACGCCTGTGACGCGGCGCGGACGATCGACCAGCGCACCGGTGACGGTTTGGCCCTTGTCGGTACGGGTGAGCGCCACCTTCCCCAGCGGGGCGGACGGCCGCGTCGAACAGAACTGCTCAAAGCGCTCGCTCGAGAGATATTCCGTGCCAGTGACGGGACGGCACGCACCCGGCTCATCGCCCGTGGTCTTGGTGGAGCGCCCCAGCGCGGTGCCGGTGATGCGTTGCTCGCGCAGCGTGCTGCTGATCGCGACCTTGGGCGCTGCCGGCTCGGGCCGGGTGCCACAGATCGTCTGGAACTGCTCGAAACCGATATACTCGGTGCCGGTAATCGCGCGGCAGGAGCCCGGCTCATTGCCGGTCACCTTGGAATTGCGTTCGACCTGGGTACCGGTGACGGTCTGCCCAGAGAGCGTGCGCCCCTCCTCGACCTTGGCCGGCGCATCGACCACGTTACGAGCGCGCACCCGACCGGTCGGGCGCGTACCGGCACCCGACGTCTTGTCGATTCGGCCCGCCAGCGCCCGCACCAACCGATGCTGCATCGCGACCTGACGGCCGGTTGCGCCTTTCAGCATGGCACTCTGCCAATCCTGCGCCGGCATCGAAGCGGCGATCCGCGTCGCTTGGGCGATGCGCTTCAGACCCTTTTTGCCATCTTGGTTCAGCGCAGCACGGCGCATTTTAGCGAGCGCGCGGCCGGTCGCCTCCGGCGCGCTCACGGCTGCACGCGCGACCGCCGGAGTATCGATTTGCACCGCTTCAATCTGCGCTGCTTCCTTCCGCTGCGCGCCGTGGCTACAGCCACACTGTCCGCCGCAACTGCATTGCCCGCCGCAGCCGCAACCGCAATCGGAGCCACGCACCTCAGCTTGAGCCGTACGGCTCGGGCGCAAATGCGCCGCCGGACGAGATGCCGCGCCCTGCCCGGCGTTCTTCAACCCGGCCTTACCAACCGTGGACAGCGCCTGCCGTCGGATTCGCGCCGCGGACTTCGATGTCACCGGTTGATTAAATGCGGCCGATGCAGACGCCACCGCCGATGCGGCCGTAGCAGCACCGCCGTGATGCGCGCTAACAAGATGCGCCGCATTTAGCTGCAAGCGGCCGGCGGCGGAATGCTTGACGGTTTGCGCCATCGAGACGGTCCCGGCCTTGCCGTGACGCGCCATAGCCTGCCGGCGCTGGAGCGCCAGTTCACGGCCGGATAGAGTTGCAGTGGCATGACCGGGGGCGACGTTTGTCATTCGGACCTCAGCACAAAGAACCCGATGAAGGAGCGGCGCCAAAGCGCCGCGCCACGTTCAAATCATGGGCGCCGAATCGAGTTGGCTCCAGCGCCCACTTCATCAGCGATACACCACGAACGCCATGCCCTGGCTCTGGGCGTAATTGTCGTACGCAACGAAACGCACCATCTGATCCGGAAACTCGCGGTGGCAGGCCTCGATTTCGGCCACTACGGCGTCAACGGACTGCTCGCCGAACAGCGGCAGCTTCCACATGTACCAGTAGCTCGCCTTGGCGGGCGTGCCCTTTTCGGTGTGTTCGACCGCCGGATTCCAACCCTGAGCAATCGCGTGGGCGATCTGACGGCGCACCTGCTCGGGCGTCATCTGCGGCAGATAGGAGAAGGTCTCGTATTTCTTGAGCGAACGGTAAGCTTGAACAGCCATGACTTAGTCCTTTCGATTTTTGCTGGGCGGCGGCGCCCAATGGGGGCGCTGCCGACCCTAGCCGGCGACCGGTTACTTGTTGGCGACGGCGAGCTTGTCCATGGTTTCAAACTCGAACTTGATCTCTTTCCACGTTTCCATGGCGATCTTCAGTTCGGGCGAGTGAGCGGCGGCAGCGGTGAGGATATCCTTGCCTTCCTTCTCCAGATGACGACCCTCGCCGCGCGCCTGGACGCAGGCTTCGAGCGCCACACGGTTGGCGTGCGCGCCAGCGGCGTTGCCCCAGGGATGGCCCAGCGTGCCACCACCGAACTGCAGCACTGAATCGTCGCCGAAGATCGTGACCAGCGCAGGCATGTGCCAAACGTGGATACCACCGGACGCCACGGCGAAGCCGCCCGGCATCGAGCCCCAATCCTGATCGAAGAAGATGCCGCGCGAGCGGTCTTCGGGAACAAAGGATTCGCGCAGCAGATCGATCCAGCCCAGGGTGGAAGCACGATCGCCTTCGAGCTTGCCCACGACGGTGCCGGTGTGCAGATGGTCGCCGCCCGACAGACGCAGGATCTTGGTCAATACGCGAAAGTGGATACCGTGATGCGGGTTGCGATCGATCACCGCATGCATGGCGCGGTGGATGTGCAGCAGCATTCCGTTGTTGCGGCACCAGTTCGCCAGACCCGCGTTGGCGCAAAGCCCGCCAGCGAGGTAATCGTGCATGATGATCGGAGCGCGGATTTCTTTGGCATACTCGGCGCGCTTGTACATTTCCTCAGGCGTTGGCGCGGTCACGTTGAGATAGTGACCTTTCCGCTCGCCGGTCTCCTGTTCGGCTTTTTGAACCGCCTCCATCACGAAATCGAACCGATCACGCCAGCGCATGAAGGGCTGGCTGTTGATGTTCTCGTCGTCCTTGGTGAAGTCCAGACCGCCACGCAGCGCTTCATAGCAGGCGCGGCCGTAGTTCTTCGCGGACAGACCAAGCTTCGGCTTGATGGTGCAACCCAACAGCGGGCGGCCGTACTTGTTAAGCTTGTCGCGCTCGACCTGGATACCGTGCGGAGGACCACCGCAGGTCTTCACGTAAGCGATGGGGAAGCGCAAATCTTCCAGACGCAGAGCCCGGACAGCCTTGAACCCGAACACGTTGCCCACCAGCGAGGTGAACACGTTGACAACCGAACCTTCTTCAAAAAGGTCGATGGGATAGGCAATGAAAGCGTAATAGCAGGTATCGTCGCCCGGCACGTCTTCGAGGCGATAGGCGCGTCCCTTGTAGTAATCGAGGTCGGTCAGCAGATCGGTCCACACTGTGGTCCACGTGCCGCAGGACGATTCGGCAGCAACCGCCGCCGCCGCTTCTTCGCGATCCACCCCAGGCTGCGGCGTGATCTTGAAACACGCCAAAATATCGGTGTCGAGAGGCATGTAATCCGGCTGCCAGTAGCTCTGCCGATATTGCGTGACGCCCGCCTGGTACGATTTGACTGCCATATTCGAGGACTCCTTCATGCGCGCTTTTGCGGTAAGCGAACTGCGATAAGCGAACGACGGGCGAGGACCTACCGCGGTGCGGTGGCCATCCCCCCACCCGGCCCGGGGATGACGTTCGTGGGTCTCAGCAAGGCCTGTGATTCAGCCAGCCCAGCGATTCACGAGTAAAGAACATAGAAGAGGATGGGCATAAACACTAATTGATATTTTTGATCGAATGCATTAGTGTCACTTATGTATCGACCATGCATCTGACCCTGAGACAGCTCCAGATCTTCGACGCTGTGTTGCAACAGCAGAGCTTTACACGCGCGGCCGAAGCGCTGCACCTCACGCAGCCGGCGGTCTCGATGCAGATGCGACAGCTGGAAGAGCAGATCGGCGTACCGCTGTTCGACCACGTCGGGAAAAAGATCCATCCGACCGATGCAGGTCGCGAGTTGCACCGTCATACCACGCTCCTCGGCGCCAAGATGCGCGACCTCGAGTCGGCGATGGAGGAGTTCCGTGGCGTCCATCGCGGAGAACTCGACCTCACCGTGGCCAGCACGGCCAACTACTTCATGCCAAAGCTCATCGCAGCTTTCTGCGCCTGCCATGCGAGGGTGCAGGTGCGGCTGCAGGTGTCCAACCAGACGCATATCCTCGAGACGCTCTCAGCGGCGAACCAGGACCTGGCCATCATGGGACAGCCGCCCGAGGACGGTGAGCTCGTCGCGCGCGCATTTCTCGACAACCCGCTAATGGTCATCGCCTCGCCCGAGCATCCGCTGGCCGGACGCCGGAAGATTCCGCTGGTGGAATTGGGTCACCAGCCGTTCATTACACGCGAACCCGGCTCGGGCACACGAAACGCCGCGGAGCGTCATTTTTCGCGTCTTGGGGTGGAATTCCACTCGGTAATGGAGATGAGCAGCAACGAGGCCATCAAGCAGGCTGTCGAAGCTGGACTGGGGCTGGGCATCCTGTCGCTGCACACCCTGGAATTGGAGCTGGCGATACGCCGCCTGGTCACCCTCGATGTGGAGAGTTTCCCCATCGTGCGGCAATGGTTCGTCGTGCATCGCAAGGGTAAGCGGCTGTCGGCGGTGGCGCAGTCCTTTCTGGCGTTCATCAGCCAGCAAGCGCGGCCGCTGGCCTCGCCCAAGCATCCGCAGCAATTCCGCTCACGCCATGAACTTGACCAGGCGACCGACCTGGATGTCGCTGACGAAAAGCACTCCTGAATGGGCCTCGAAAAACGGCTGGAAACCCTCGAGCAGCGGATCGAACAGACTTTGCGGCACGGCGGCGATGATCATGATGAGAACGTCATCTTCATTGAACATCAAATGCCCTTCGTACATGCCGTGGGCACCCTTCCCGGACAGATTGCCGATGATGGTGTAGCCCTTGACCCCAGCGCGATCGAGCAAGTCGGTGGCGAATTCCCTGTGCTCGCCCTGGAGAATGATTTCAAGCTTTTTCAGCGGATGCAGTTTGATCTCGTTCATGCGGAGTGTTCCTTCTCGGCAGGAGCAATCAGAGCCGGACGCTCTTCCCACTGGCCATTGTTGAAGACAAAAGGCTTGTAACCCTGAGTGGGGTCGATGACGATGGCGCGAATCCACCCGCCAAGCACCAGACTCTTGACCTTGACCACGCGTTCGAGCACACGGCCGGCAAAGTCCAGCGGCGCCTCGATCAGCGCGATCAGGCGCATCGGCTCGTGGTAAGGACGTCCCTCGCGCATGACCGTCTGCATTGGCAGGCCGGTCCGCAGATCGCTCAGGTTACCGGTCATCACGCCGAAGCGTCCGGACACATTGTGGTAGACCTTGCTGCCGCTGCCCAGATGGGCATTGTCCACGGTGGAGAAGAAGTGTTCGAGGTTGATCCACTGGCCCACCACCACCGGGGCAGCGAGCAGATTTTCCAGCAGCCGGCCCTTAGGGTCGCAGCGCCAGTCGTAAGATAACAGAAAGGCGGTGCCCTTTAGATCCGCGTTTTCGGTGAGCGCGCGCCGGCCGACGATGCCGTATACGTTCCCCGACAGCCCCCACTCCGGCCGGACCTGCGCCCAATCCACCGCCAAGCGGTTCGCCAGGCGCCAGGCTTCCGCCGGCTCGATCGCCTTCGCCTCCGGCAACAGCTTGGGCATGCGCTCGGCCGCCGTCAGGCGCGAGGCCGCGCGCAGGCCTTCGCGCAGGCGCTCCAGATACACCAGATGGCGCGGCGGCAGCAGGTCGAGGTCGGCCAACTCGATGGCATCCGTGGTGGTGACGTGCAGCGCGGGCATGAACCAGGTGTCTTCCGGAATGGTGATGCCCATGGCCGCCAGCCGCTCGCGCACCGCGGCCTTGTTGGCCATCTGCGCGAACACCCGGGCATTAACCAGGCCGCTCGCGCCTCCGCAGGCGCCGCAGTCCAGCGCCGACTCGTAGGGGTTGTTCTCGGTCTTCCCACCGTGGCCGACAACGAGCACGAAGCGCGCGAAGGTATGGGTCAGCCCGATCATCGTCAGGGCCGTGTGCACATAGTTGACCTGCTCGTCGAGCGAGTAACCTATGCGCCCCAACCGTTCGAGCTGATGATTGGTGTAGTCGGCATCGACACCATATGCCTCGCGCAGCTTGTCGATGAACTCGACCTCCTGCGTCTGAGGCACGCGGAACTCCGTGCGCAACCGCGTCGGCCCGTCGCGGTGGCGCAGCGCGATTTCGCGCAGTTCGCGGATCATGTCGTCATCCACCCGCTCGCGCTCGATTTTCAGTTCCTCATGCAGCGCCTTAACGATCATCGCTCGCTGCAGCGTGCGAATGATGGAGTCGGCCTGCTCGCGGGTGAGCTTGTCCACCAACAAGCGGGTGACCGGCTTTTCTGTATCGATGCGGCTGCGCCAGCGGTTGTAGGCCAGCGGCGCCAGGGTTTTGCCGAACAGGTCCAACCCGAACAGCATACCCACCGCCTCCACCGTGACGTAAGGCGAGAGCACCGATTTCTTGAGATCGTGCAGCGCATGGCCGAGGGTGGTGAGGAAATCTTCGTTGTTGGGATCTAGTGCGGCAGGCAGCTCCAGCACCAGGTTCTTGGGCGTGATCACCGCCGGACAATAGTGACTCTCGCTGCCCTTGCCGTAGCCGAGGAAGCCCACGGGGACACCGAAGAATCCGGCGATGCCGAAGGTCTTGTAATTTCCCACGCGCTCCAGGTGGCGGCGGATAGGCTCGGCGCGCACGTCGATGCAGAACCAGGCCTGCGCGAACGGCGCCTTGTCGGACGGCGAGTCCTGCGGCGCTTGCACCTGCGTAAGCAGCCGGTCGATGGACTGCGCCTCCATCGCCAGGGTCCACACCATGCCTTCCTGCTGCGCGAACTCCCGCAAGCCCTGCAACAGACCCGCGACGTCCTCCGGCGTCAACGCATCGAGCGCCGCGGTGGCATTCGCCGCGGTGGCCAGCTCGCGCAACGCGGCGGCTTGTTCCTGCCCAAGTTGAGTATGCCACAACGGCCAGTAGCGTTGCAGGAGATCATGGCAGCGGGTGCCGTTGCCGCGCGACAGCGTGTCGTCGATGCGCTGCGCCCAATTGGGCAACACCTCGCCACTGTGCAGCGCATAGCGCAGTACGCTTTCCGCACCACGTTCGCGCAACACGCTATTGAGCTGCTCACGCCGGACCGGCGTGCCGCGACTGCGCGCACTCTCCTGCAGCAACGCCAAGCCCATTACGAGCCGAATTGCCAGAAGATCGACGATGTCGGCGGGGTACTGCTGCGCCCAATAGTAGTGCTTGGCCGACGCGCGCCAACGCACAAAGCCGGTCCAGCCATGCAACCGGGTGAGCACGCGCGTGAAGTAGATCGGCCAAGTATCGGCGCTGATTCCCATCTCCTCCATGACGTACACGACGGCGCTCTCGGCGTCCTGCACCAGATCGAGAATGCGTGGCATGTGTAGCCCGCGCAGGAACATACGCGCATTGCGCCGCGTGAGCTCGCTCCAGGCAACGAACAGGCCGCGCTCGCGCCCGGGCATACGCCAGGCAGACTGGTCTTCGTCGAAAAAATCCAGGCAGTTTTTGATCACCAGTTCGTCGAGTTCGTCGGCCAGGCCGGTGCCCCACATTGCGTCGACCGCCTCGGGCAATGTGCGCGCGTGCAGGCGCTGCTCAAGATCCGGCAGCAGCGCCGCAACGTCGACAGCCTCCGCGGAAGACGGCCGACCGTGCAGCGCAGCGTGCACGTCCTTAGCCCGCACGCCCCGCACCACCACGTCGCGGTCATGCGGCAACTGCATCAGCGCGTACAGCCAGCGAGGCCAGTCGATGCCCGGCACCGAAGGCAAGTCCTGCAACCGTCGCCCGATTTCCTCGGTGAGCGTATCCTTCCGTACTTTGCCGTCGCGCTGCCACTGCTGATAGTTGCTGCGCGGCAGGAACATGCGCGCGTGGAACAGCTCCGCACCGCGGCGCACCGCCTGTTCGAACGGCATGTGCTCGAGGCCGTAGAGCGGGTTGTGGTGAATGAAGGTACGCATCGGCCAGAAAAACGGCACCGGCTCACCCGCCACATAGGCGGTCGAGCGTACCCGCAGACGCCGGCCGAGGTTCAATGCATCCACCATGACCACCCTCCGATCGAACCCAGCACTGCGGCAACGGCTGCGAGCATCAGCAACAGGCCAGTGCTGAGTGACAAGTCAACTGCGCCCGCCGGGCGCGGCCATTCTTTCCCGAACAGGCCATGCTGCCACAAGATTGCGACCGCCCAGCTCCACAGCAACCACACCGCAAGCACGACAGCCACCAGACCAGCGGGAATCTGCTGCAGCACCGCAAACATAGCGAAGAACCCGGGGAAAGGAGGTGCCGCCAGAGCCGCGAGCAAGGTCAGCACCAAGGCGCAGGTCAGGCGCGGAAAGGCCGGGCCGATGCGCCCACGCAGTCCGAGATACGCCCCTCCGAGACGCTCGCTCAGGCTGGAGCCGAGAACCATCAGCAGCGCAGCGGGGATTGTCACCGCCAGAGCCACGAACATGAGGGCTTTACCGTGCAGACCGTGCAGCCACGCCAGCCACACCAGCGGCCAAGCAGAGGTGGCCTGCAGCCGCGCCCAAATGAACACCTCCTGCACCGCAAGCAGCCGCCATGCATAGAGCAGCGCGGTGAACGCTGCCAATAGCTGCAGGGGAGTTATGTATTGCTCGGGTGGCGCGGCCGCCCGGTCGAGCAACAGCACCCCCGCAATGGGAAACGCCAAAAGCACTGGAGCGCGCAACCACACGGGTAGCGCCTGGAGCCCGGCGTTGAACAACATGCTCAGGGGAAACAGCGGCAGCAGGATCAAGGCAAGGAGCAGAGCGATCATGGCGGTCAGACCCAACGCAGCCAAATATTCACCCGCTTGGTCGCGGCCAGCAGGCCGCGTGACAGTTGGGTGTAAATGACGGACACATAGAACTCTCGCGAGAACAGGGCGTAGAGATTGAGGTAAATAGCGTTCCACCGTGTGCCGGGTTTCCCCCCAATTTCGAGCGACTGCGCATAAAATGTCACCAGCCAGGCGCCGACCAGCAACGCAGTGAAGAACAGCACAAGGATGCCGAAAGCGAGGTCGTTGATACCCGCCGCGGCATAGATGGCGTCGCGCAGCACCGGATCCGGGTAGAGGAAGGCCTCGAACGCATGTGCGATGAGTGTATAGCCCACCACCACGATGAAAAATGACAGAAGGATCATGGTCAGCAAGCCCCACGCGTTCTCGCTGGGCAGCTTGTGAATGGAGAAGAACAATTGCGCGCCAGTGACCCAGCCGAAGAACAGCAGCACCACCGAGCCTTGCTTATGGAAGAAGTCCTCCGCCACCACCCCGTGTGACAAGCCCAGCACCAGCGCCGGCACCAGCACGGTGACGAGCGCGGCCAACAGCCAAGGCACCTTCTTAACTTCGCGCAGGGGACGGCGCTCGACCACGAAGCTATAGATATCATCGGGCGGCACGCCATCCTCGTGGCGGCTTTCGCTGATGACATTGCCCGAGCCTAGAAACAGCGTGGCTTTGAACAATCCATGTGCGATGAGGTGATAGACGGCGAGCGAAAATGCGCCCAGCCCGCATTCCATGATCATGAAGCCCATCTGCCCCATGGTGGAATAGCCCAAGGATTTCTTGACGTCATTTTGCGTGAGCATCAGCGCCGAGCCGATCAGCGCCGTCACCAGCCCGACGACGAAGGCAAGGTGCAGCACGTTGGGCGCGTGAACAAACACCGGAGCGAAGCGGTTGAATAAAAATCCCCCGGCGTTGACGATGCCCGCATGCATCAGTGCCGACACCGGCGTGGGACCGTCCATTGTGTAAGGTAGCCAAGTATGCAACAGGAACTGCGCCGAGCGGGCAAACGCAGCCAGCGCCAGCAGCAGCGCCGCCACCGGCACCACCGCTATTCCGCCGAGTTGCACGCCCGGATCGGCGCTGATCCGTGTGAACAGTTCCGGCAACTGAGCCGTTCCATAGCCATGCCACAACAGCAAAGCCGCGCCCACCAGCGGCAGATCGCCCACGCGATAGGTCAGAAACGTCCACAACGCATAGCGGCCGCTGGCTTTGCGACTGGTGTCGAAGCCGAGCAGAAAGAACAGCAGCACCCCAATCAGGAACCAGGCGACCAGCAGCGTGACCAGATCGGCGGCGATAACCATCAGCAGGATCACGGCCGTCATCAGGTCAAGCTTGGCAAAAAACCGCACGTAGCCGGGCTCGTCGGCCATGTAGCGCACCGAATAGACATGCACCACCAAGCTGATAGCCGCCACCAGCACCGCCATCGCCACCGCGAGATGGTCGAGCAACAGAGCCGCCGGCCCGAGTCGAGCCAGCACCACCTCGCTCTCCGACGCGCTCAGCACCGCCACCAGCATCGCCAGCGCGACAGCGCAGGTGACAGCGGTCATCGTCACGCTGATGCGCGCCGCCTGTGCCGGCCGACCGGCTCCGGCTAGCGGGGCGACGATCGCCGATAGTGCCGGTAGCAACGGCAACACCACTAGACACCAAGAGACCCATTGGTCCACGGCAACACTCCTTGTTCGATCGGGATAGCGCGATGCCGAAGCATTCGGGGGCCCCGCAGCCCCGGCTGGCCAAGCAGGCCGACCGCAACATCATAAAGGATAGACTGAATAAGCAAATTTGATTTTCTTATTCAGTCCCTAAGGCGAGCTGATAACAACGCTTACCGCCAGCACTCGGCGAATCGTTTTTCATGCAAGAGAATCGTCCATGGCCAAATACGTCGGACTCGACCAAGACAGACATGGGATGACCCCGCTCGGGCGAACCGTGCTTGATGCGCGCGTGTTCGGTCTCATTCCCGAAACACAAGACTGCGCGAATTGGGACGCCGGCCAGATGCAGGCGTTGATGAGCAAAGTGGACCAGCTTTGGGATCAATACGGCAACGTTCCCAGCGCGTTGCCACCGGAGTTGGCCGATCGCCACAAGCGCGTTTATGCCGAGGCCATCGCCCGTGCAAGGGCGCGTGGCTGGGACGCTGAACTCGACGATAACGATTAGCTGGCCTGCGGCGGCCCGAGTTCGAAACCAGCCCTTTGCTCGGTCAGGTTAGTGCCTCCAGGCGTCCTCACCGCCGCGCTTCGCAGCAGATGTCGGTGGCAGCGGAGAGCTGCGGGTGGCGCGTGCCGTGCAACGATCTGTGACGACGGGTCGCATCACCTCAGCGTCAGGTCGCAGGATGTGGAGGCTGCGAAAGATGAATGATCGCACGCTTTACATCTCATTAGCCTATTAGCGGCAACGCCGTTCACGCTCATGGCTGGCGCTGATTGGTGCACGATCTCTGGCAAACATGCAGCGCACGCCAACGAGCGGTTGAAAACGAAGCCCCTCGCAATCGAGCAACGGAAACAGTCCAAGCCAGTTGCTCGCGCGTACTTGGCGAACAAACAGAATGCCTCGTTCTACTGGGCCTCGTGTGTTTTCTGCAGGTGTCTAGCCGCAGCCTCGATCAATAACACTGATGGGTCGGTCGGGGATTTGCCGCCTTCCCTTCCTGAGAGGAATCTTGCCCTCGCCGACGTCGACGCGCGCGCCTGCTTCAGAGGCCCTTGAAAGGAGGTGCGCAGTCCATTCGTGCAGCTATGAAACAAACGATGGAAGGAATTCCAAAACCCGCACCGACATCGCCGAAGCTATGCTGGCACAGCCCTTTCGTGCGCGCCCTTCTCGAGACGCTTGCTGCGTCGCCAGGCGGAACCGAGAGACCTTAGTTGTCGGTGGCCATATGGCACAGCTCCAGTGCCGTTGCTGCCCGTGATTTCAGATTCAATCGCAAGCAACCCGAAGGCGATACCAAGCGGCAAGACTCCCGCGGCGCATTGGACGCGAAAGTCAAAGCGGCTCAGTGCACCGTCATCCAGGCCCGCGCGTCGCGTTGCGCCATGACAATCTCGGCCTCGGACATCAGCGCCGCAACCTCGCGACGCATCGCGGCCGCTTCAGTATGTCCCTTAACCGCTGCAAGATTGAACCATTTATGCGCGGCCACCAGATCGACCAGGCCGGCCCGACCGCTCGCCCAATACAGGCCCTGTTCAAAAAGAATATCCTGAATAGCGTCAGCGCTTACTGGCACCGCCGTCTCGTAGTCGATCTGCCCCTGAAACATCCCTCTGTTCCTTTTTTTGCCACCCCTGCTTCGAGTGCGGCCCATCCACCTGTTGGCGCCCCGCCAGATCCAACCGCCGTTCGCCGGCGTGCCGTCCAGACACACGGATCATGGAGGTTAAATTTGAAGAGCAGTTTAAGTATTGGGATGAATCGAACGTGAACGCCGGCGCGGACAGGAATCGCATCGAATCAAAAAGCCCTTATGTGACAGGGGTTTTTGTAATTTCACAGGATTCGATTTACTGTTTCATTTGGCAAACTGCTAACCATCGCCACAGCCCGGATCCAACCGCGCTCGCTAAAGCAGGAGGCCGGACGCCGTAGGCATCACGATTCGCCGCCTTCCCGCGACAGATCAACTGCAAATGATGGAAAATGGCAGCGCCGGGGCTGAGCCACGCCAGCGCAGGACGAGGGCGTCGGTGAACACGTCAGGACCAACTCTCACCGCAGCCGAGGCTGCAAGTGATCGCGGATCTTGATATCCGCGTCGACGAAGACCGACGGTGAAACTCACCGCGCCCTTCCTTCGGATCGGTTGTCGCGGGGGGAGTTCCGAAACGACGATCCGACCGTTTGACCTGATGTCTCGCCGACACCCTCTCTCGTCGCCAAAGCCCGAATTAAAATCTGTTTGGAAACAAACTCTCTTCGGCTCCTACGACTTCGCCGGCATCAAGCTGCCGGCGATTCCAAAGCGAACTTACTTCTTCTTCTTGGCGACCTTACGGGTCTTCTTCGCAGTCTTCTTCACTGCGCTCTTGGTCTTCTTCACCTTCTTCGTTTTCGCTTTCGCCTTCTTCGCTTTCTTGGCCATGTTGCCCTCCAGATGTAGTGAGATGGCTTAGTCGCTGCATGCACTCGGGAATCGAAGTGCACATCCTTCGAATACACCAACATATTGAAAAAAACAGCGTCTCGCTTAAGGAAGTGTTGACGCCTTACAGCGGCAAGACGGCAGCGCGCACCGCGATGATGCGGAGACTCGTTGACGAGAGGCGCCAGCAAGCTAAGAAACCCTGCGCAGGCGCTTCTCAATATTTTTAAGAAAACCACTGCGCCGCAGCGATATTCTGCATTCAACAAATCAGCGATAGATGCGCAGCACGCATCGTGACGAGTCGGGGCGAAGGTGAAATCGATATAGGTGCGGACTCCGAGTCGCAACTTTTGGCAATAAAAATATTTTCACCGACAAGCTTGAAAGCCACCGCTCGGCGCCCGCCATGACGCATCGCTTTTGCGAATCGTGAAATACGATTCGCAAAATTGATCCTGCTCTCACTACTCTTCCGGGCGCTGTCGGCTCGTTGGGACAGGTTGCGAACTCAGTTGGTACGAGCCCGTGAAGACGTTTGCGAGCGGTTGGTGTTGTAGTCGCTCCTTCAGTCCTCGATGACTGGCGGGCCTTGTCGGGCTGACGAACAGATGCTCGTTGAGCCATTAGGCGCGAAGCGGCCTTTGAAGCTTTTGACAAAGCCTTCTGCATCGGTTGGCAGGCGTAACGTAGCGCCACTCCGCGCCATGCGAGGCCAACTCCTTCAGCCAGGCCCGCAACGCTTCGCCAAACAAACGCAGGCGCCGTCGCACCATGGGTCGGGGCGAGGAATGCAGCCGCGCCGCGTAGAAACTACGGTCGAAGGTTACAGACCAAGCTTGGTCTTGAGCAGATCATTCACCGCCTGCGGATTGACCTTGCCGCCGGACGCTTTCATCACTTGACCCACGAACCAGCCGATCATCTGTGGCTTGGCGCGGACCTGCGCGACCTTGTCCGGGTTGGCAGCGACGATATCCTCGACCGCCTTCTCGATCGCACCCATATCGGTGACCTGCTTCATCCCGCGCGCCTCGACCAGCACCCGCGGATCGCCGCCCTCGATCCAAACGATCTCGAACAGATCCTTAGCGATCTTGCCGGAGATGGTTCCCTCGCCAATCAGGTCGATGATCGCAGCGAGTTGGGGCGCCGATACCGGCGATGCCGCGATGCTCAGGCCCTCTTTGTTGAGGCGTCCGAACAGTTCGTTGATCACCCAGTTGGCGGCAACTTTCCCATCGCGTCGCGCGTTCGCAAGACCGGCCAGAACCGCCTCGTAGAAGTTGGCGCTCTCATGCTCGTTGACAAGCACGGCTGCGTCATAGGGTGTCAGGCCGATATCCGCGATGAACCTTGCCTTCTTCTGGTCCGGCAACTCCGGCAGATCGGTCTTCAACGCATCGACGAAGGACTGCGAAAACTCCAGCGGCAGCAGGTCGGGATCTGGAAAATAGCGATAGTCGTGCGCCTCTTCCTTAGAGCGCATCGCGCGGGTCTCGCCCTTATCCGGATCGAACAGCCGGGTTTGCTGATCAATGCTGCCGCCATCCTCGAGAATGCCGATCTGACGCCGCGCCTCATGTTCGATCGCTTGACCGATGAAGCGGATGGAGTTGACGTTTTTGATCTCGCAGCGCGTACCGAAGGGCTCGCCCGGCCGGCGCACCGAGACATTGACGTCGGCGCGGAGGCTGCCTTTCTCCATGTCACCGTCGCAGGTGGCGAGATAGCGCAGGATCGTCCGCAGTTTCGTCACATAGGCCTTGGCCTGTTCGGATGAACGCATGTCAGGCTTGGATACGATTTCCATCAGCGCTACGCCGGAGCGGTTCAGGTCGATCGCGCTCATGTCCGCATGCTGCTCGTGCAGAGACTTGCCGGCGTCCTGTTCGAGATGTAGCCGCTCGATCCCGACCACAAAGCTCGTGCCATCAGCAAGATCGACCACGACTTCACCCTCACCGACGATCGGCGACTTGTACTGGCTGATCTGATAGCCCTGCGGCAGGTCGGGATAGAAATAGTTCTTGCGATCGAACACCGAGCGCAGGTTGATCTGCGCGTTCAGCCCAAGCCCGGTGCGCACCGCCTGGCGGACGCATTCCTCGTTGATGACCGGCAGCATTCCGGGCATCGCCGCATCGACCAGCGAGACATGGCTGTTGGGGTCGCCGCCGAAGGCGGTCGAGGCGCCCGAAAACAACTTTGCGTTGGAAGTGACCTGGGCGTGGACTTCAAGCCCGATCACCATCTCCCAGTCGCCGGTTGCGCCTTTGATCAAGTTAGACGGTTTGACAGGTGCGTTCATGCGCGGCTTTTACTCCGGGGTTCGCGATTGGGAAACCCCATCTTACGCGGGATGTCCACGCTCGCTTACTTGCTTCCGGCAAACATGCGAAACGCGGAGCTTGCCCGCAATGCGTCCCGGCCTGCCGCGATGACCTCGTCCACCTGCTGCGGCGGCAAGTGGAATCGGGTCGGAACGGTCTCGAGGCGAGCAGCGCGCGCGGAATCAAGTTGATCGAAGCCGACGCGGCCAACGAAAAATTTCAGATCGTGACAGTTCCAACCGGGGCGCGCCCCGTAACGGGCGCGCTCCGCCGCAGTCAGACCACAGCGCCAACGGACCAGCGCCGCCTGCCAATCACCCATGGTGCGCTCGAAGGCGGTGTAACCCGCGCCCACACTGGCATCGATCGCGGTATTCGCCGCCGCCTTGACCAGATCGGCGCCGCTTGGACCTTCAATGGTATTGATCCAGTTGCCTGAAACGCCGGTCTTGGCATCCACGACCACAAACAGTCCGCGCCGGATTTTGACGGCCTGCTCGGGCGACAGCGGTTCATAGGGTGCTCGCGCCGACAGCAGCGCGATGGTGAAACCGGCCAAGCCGTAGTTGTCGACCAGACCGCCGTCGAGCAGCTTGATGTAGGGAATTTCGCCATCATGATAGCGACTGATCGCTTTCGCAAAGGCGCTCAACATCGGCGGCGCGTTGCGATTGTCGCGCGCTTTCACGATCCAGGCCGGCAGCGGATCCTTGCATCGACCCGGAAAGGTCTGAATCACCACCGGCGCGAACGCGACGGGCACTGCCGCCGACGCTGCCACCGCGTTTGCCATCGGATAGGACTCGAGGTCGCTGCACATTGCGCTGAACGCAGTCACACCAAAGACAAAGGGCGTGCGATTGTAGATGTCGGAGGCGTTGATCCACACCCGCGGGCGTACCGTCTTTCGCAAATCGGCGAAGGTCGCGCCATGAAACAGGTTGGCATCGAGCCAGCGCGGCAGGCCGTTGGAATCGTTGATACCGCCGGCGAACGCTTTGCTAAGCGTGGCAAGGTTGAGGTTGGTTTGAAGCCCCTCCTCGGCATTGCGCAGCAGGAATTTTTCACGGAAGTCAGCTATGGCCGCTCGTTTGCGCAATCCGAAATACGCAGCGGTTACCGACCCTCCCGACACTCCGGAAATGAAATCGATGCGGTCGATCATGGATGCGCCGCCGCCGCGCACTGGCGTCTGCGCCAGTTCTTCCAGCACGCCGAAGGAAAAAGCTGCCGCCCGCGTACCGCCGCCTGAAAACGACAGCGCGACCAGATCGTCGTCGGTGGCGGTGCGTGCTTCGAAGTTTTCGTGCAGTTGGCTCGCGAGATCGGCGCTGCTGCCCGGCTGGTTGACAGGCGCGTTCTGGATCGATGCGCAACCAAGCAGCATCGCACACAGTCCGATGACTAATGCTGAACGCATGGTCCTAAAGTCGCCCCGCCAATCGCGCGCCGACTATGGTTCGGGGCGCGGCGAATGGCAATCCGTCTCGACCGGCCTACCTCCCGTTGTGGTCAATTTGCGGCGCTGATACCGCGCATAAAGCGGCAATGAAATTGGCGGGGCAACCACCCCCGAATGAGCTAGCCGCTTTGGCCGCCCAGCAATTCCGCGACGATCTGGTTCCACTCGTCCTCGGACGAACCTTTCGCAAACGGCTTGTCGGCGCGGCGATACCAGTAAGCGGCGTTGCCGATCTCGCGACCATCAAGCCGATGCAGATAGGCGTGCACCCAGGCGGCCTCCGGCCCTACCAGCGGCTGCACGATGACATGCGCCTTATTCCAGTCACCCTTGGCAGCCCACCACAACGCCGTAAGTTGTGGCGAAACTCCCCCCGGCGGGTCCGCACTCGTCAGGCTGGCTTTGAAAGCATCTGGAGTCACCACCACACCTCGGGTTTAAAGCGCCCGGTAGCCTGCTCGATAATCGCGCCGAGCGAAAGCAGCGTCTCCTCGTCGAACGGCCGACCAATCAGTTGCAGTCCGAGCGGAAGTCCCTGAGCATCCTTGCCCGCAGGCACGGAAATACCCGGCAAGCCCGCCATGTTTGCCGTCACAGTGAAGATGTCGTTGAGATACATCTCGATCGGATCGGAGCCAGCCTTCTCGCCGATGCCGAAGGCGGCGGACGGCGTCGCCGGAGTGAGGATCGCGTCGACCCCCGCTGCATAGCAATCCTCGAAATCCTTTTTGATCAAGGTACGAACCTTTTGTGCGCGGAGGTAATAGGCATCGTAGTAACCCGCCGACAAAACATAGGTTCCGATCATGATGCGACGGCGGACCTCCGCGCCAAAGCCTGTCGCACGCGTATTTTCATACATTTCCACAATGTTGTTACCCGCTGCACGGGCGCCGTAACGGACGCCATCGTAGCGCGCGAGGTTTGAGGACGCCTCGGCCGGTGCGACGATGTAGTAAGCGGGCAGCGCGTATTTCGTGTGGGGCAGCGACACCTCCACAAGTTCGGCGCCAGCGGCTTTCAGCCAGTCGGCTCCCTGCGACCACAGTTTCTCGATTTCGGCGGGCATTCCGTCCAGCCGGTACTCCCTGGGAAGGCCGATCTTCATTCCCTTGACGGATTTGCCGACCACGGCTTCATAGTCGGGCACGGCACGATCGACTGAAGTCGTATCCTTGGGATCATGGCCTGCCATCGAGCGCAGCAGAATCGCTGCGTCGCGGACGGTACGCGCAATCGGCCCGGCCTGATCGAGCGACGACGCAAACGCGACAATGCCCCAGCGGGAGCAACGCCCGTAGGTGGGCTTGATGCCGACGGTACCGGTGAAGGCTGCGGGCTGGCGGATGGAGCCGCCGGTATCGGTTGCGGTTGCTCCGAGACATAGTCCGGCCGCCACCGCCGAAGCCGATCCGCCGGATGATCCACCGGGCACCAGTTTCGCGTCGGAGGCTTGCCGCCGCCACGGATTGAGCACCGGACCGAAGCACGAGGTCTCGTTTGACGAACCCATCGCGAATTCATCATTGTTAAGCTTGCCAAGCATCACCGCGCCATCACGCGTGAAGAGCTGCGACGTCACCGTGGATTCATAAGGCGGCTTGAAATCATCCAGGATTCGCGAACACGCCGTGGTCCGTGTGCCTTCCGTCGCAAACAGATCCTTCACGCCGAGCGGAAGGCCATTGAGCGGTCCGCCCTCGCCTTTGGCAATCCGGCCGTCGGCCTGGCGCGCCATCGCCCTCGCCTGCTCCGGCGTCTCGAGCACATAGGCGTTCAAAACGCGCGCCCGCTCCATCGCCGCAAGATGCGCGTCGGCCAATTCAAGCGCGGTGAACGATTTGCCCGCGAGACCGTCACGGGCCTCGGCCAGCGTAAGCGAAGTCAGGTCTGTCATTTATGAACCGCGCTGCAAAAAAAAGGCGATAGGGTTCTGTCGTTCCTAGGGTCATCGGCAAACGTCGTATCGTTTGCCTGAAGTCTTTCGAAAACGGCCTTCATCGCCTCGTCGAGATCGGCGGTGCGGCCCTCGCGTTCCATGGCGTCGAGGTAGTCCATATAAGCCCGATACGACTTTTCATCGCCACAGAGCAGACACATCGAATCAAACCCTGCTATTCGACGACCTTCGGCACCAGAAAGAAGTGGTCGTGAGTCACCGCCGCGTTGGCGACGATCTTGTCCGCGATCTCGCCGTCATTCACCAGGTCGGGCCGCATTTTCATCGCCATCGGCGTCACAGACGTCATCGGCTCGACACCGTCGACGTTCACTTCCTGCAACTGCTCAACGAAGGCAAGGATCGCGTTCAGTTCGCCCTGGAGATGGGGAACCTCGGTGTCATCGACCGCTATGCGCGCGAGATGCGCGATGCGGCGGACGGTAGCGGCATCGACGGACATATTAGGCCCCGCAGGCGTCTGTTGTAAGGCATTGGCACCCTACAAGCGTTACGCCTATAGCAGACCCGGCTTTCGCACCGCAACCATCCGTGATTGCGAAGGTTGCACAAACGGTTCGTTAGCCCCCTTTTGCCCTGCCTGTCTTGCCCATGATATGCGGTCCCATGCCTGCATCCGTCCTTCCGCTGATCGAAGCTGCCGCGCATTGGCCTGAGCGCGGAGCGCTTGTCGGACTCGACCTCGGCACCAAAACCATTGGCGTCGCGGTGTCCGATCCGGATCGTCGCCTCGCCACCGGCGTGGAAACCATCCAACGCAAAACGTTCACGGTCGATGCCGCGCGGCTTCTCGCCATTGCAAGCGAACGTCGCGCGGAAGGTTTCATTCTTGGATTGCCGATCAACATGGACGGCAGTGAGGGGCCACGCGCGCAGTCGACTCGTGCTTTTGCGCGCAATCTGGCAAAACTCACCGAGTTCGCAATCGGGCTATGGGACGAGCGTCTCTCGACGGTCGCCGTCGAGCGCGAGTTGATCGGATTGGACATGAGCCGCGCAAGGCGCGCCAAGGTGATCGACGAGCATGCCGCGATCTTTATTCTGCAGGGTGCGTTGGACCGGCTTGCGGCGCAGCGGCGCTCGTCCGGACCGGACGATCACGGCTGATTGGCGAGCCATAAGGTCTGTAGCGTCGCCGCAAGATTGTTGAGGCCATGCAGGATCACGGTCGGCCAGATCGAACCGCTGAGGTATCGCAGGTAACCGAACAGCAATCCGATCGAAAAAATCTGCCCGAAGAAAAACCAGTCGTATTGAAGGTGCATCGCGGTCCATACCATCGATGACAGCAAGATCGCGCCGGTGGGACGCAAGAACGACTCCGACCAGCCGCGATACAGGAATCCGCGCGTCAGAAGTTCCTCGCTGACAGGCGCCACGACACAAAATGAAACGATCAGAAGCCACAGCGCGCCATCGGCGCGGGCCGACTTTGCCACATCGACCATGAATGCAGCCGAACTTTCGTGTCCCACCGCATTGGATATTCCCTCCCAGCCGATGACAAGCACGACCATAGCGACGATGCCAAGCAGCAGGTAGCGCCATGAGGTCCAGCGTAGCGCGAGATAATCGGCGAACGGCACCCCCGACAGCCGGATCGCGATCCACAGGGCGAGCAAGGCCGCAGGCAGCCCCATGATGACCGATAGTGAGATGGTCAGACCTCCGCCGGCCAATTCCTTGACCTCGTCGAAACTGAACGGCGCGCGATCGGTGATCAGGAAATAAGCAAGGACGGATAGCTGTCCTGCAAACATCGCGGCGAATACCACGATCCCCCACAGGCTGGTGCCGAGAAATTTCCACGTTTGCGGGATGCGGGGCGGTGAAGGAGCCAACGTCGGCGGCGTCACAGGATCACTTTCGGGTATACTTAATCCGCTCGACATTTGCTTACCCCCGATTCACGGCAGCGCCCGCTCTAGCAGATCGCGGCTCTGGGCGGCGGACAATTCAGCCGTTCCGAACAGGCGCCCATGCGTGCCGCCGAGCCGTGTCGTCGCAAACAGCGCGGCCTGATTTGGCGAGGTCCGGTTGAGCGCCGCGACCGCGGCCAGTTGCGCGAGCGTCTCCACCGCCTGGCGCGCGACGCGCTCACAGTCGGGCCGACGGAAAGTCTTGGCAAGAAATGCTACCGCTTCCGCCGCACCGGGCAAACCATTGGTATCCACCACGAAGTCTTCGAGCACGGCGACAGCCGCCTCGCCTTCGTGGGCCAGCGCCCGCAGCACGTCGAGGCACATCACGTTTCCGGACCCTTCCCAGATCGCGTTAACCGGCGCCTCGCGATAGTGACGAGGCAGAATATTCTCCTCGACATAGCCGTTTCCCCCCAGACACACCATCGCCTCATACAGAAAGCCCGGCGAGCTCTTGCAGATCCAATATTTCACCGCGGGCGTCAAAAGCCGCATCCATGTCGCCGCTTTCGGGTTAGATGGGGCTTCATCGCACGCGCGACACAGCCGCATCACCAATGCCAACGACGCTTCCACATGTAGCGCCATATCGGCAAGAACCGCATGCATCAAGGGCTGATCGACGAGACGTTTCTGGAACACGCTGCGATGACGTGTGTGATGCAGCGCATGTGCCAGCCCCGAGCGCATCAAGCCGACCGAGGCGATGGCGCAATCCTGCCGTGTTAACTGCACCATCTGGATGATGGTGCGAATGCCGTTTCCTTCGTCACCGACACGCCGGGCATAAGCCTCGATAAATTCCACTTCGGACGAAGCATTGGAGCGATTGCCGAGCTTGTCCTTCAGCCGCTGGAAATGAATCGTGTTGACCGAGCCGTCTGGACGGAAGCGTGGCATAAAAAAGCATGTCAGTCCGCCATCCGCCTGTGCCAGCACCAGGAACGCATCGCACATCGGCGCCGACATGAACCACTTGTGACCGGTGATACGATAGGCGTCACCATCGCGGACAGCGCGGGTCTGGTTGATGGACACGTCGGTGCCGCCCTGCTTCTCGGTCATGCCCATGCCCAGGGTGATGCCGCGCTTGGTCCACCACGGCGCAACCGACGGGTCGTAGCTGCGGGTCGCAATCACCGGCATCGCTTTCGCCAGCATGTCCGGCTGCACCGCGAGCGCCGCCACAGAGGCGCGGGTCATGGTGATCGGACAGAGATGTCCGGTCTCGACCTGCGCAGCCATATAGAATTTTGCCGCGCGCACCACTTCCACCGCACCGGCTGCGGGTTTGCCCTCGGCCGTCCAGGTGGAATTGTGGAGACCGGCATGAGCGCTGTTCGCCATCAGCTCGTGATAGGATGGATGGAATTCGACCTCGTCGCGCCGGTTACCGCGCGCATCGAACAGCTGCAGCTTCGGCGGGTTTTCGTTGGCCAGACGGCCGCGCGCGGCCATCGCCGCCGAGCCCCAATGCTTTCCGAACGCCTCCATTTCGTCGCGGGCTGTGGCTCCGCCGTTCGCAGCTGCCGCCTCCGCCAACGGACGGTCGAGCGTGAATAGATCGACGTCCTCGAACGGCGGCGACTGGTTGAAGACCTCGTGCGTCCTGAATGGTTGCGTCATGAACCACCTCCGCCGGCGCTGATGCCCATGCGACTTTATGCCGGAACCGCGGCGAGTTCACGCCGACGGTCTCCACTTCATTTACCGTGACCTCCGCTTCGGCGGGGGATAACCCGCCTGCGCGCTGTTCGGCCTTGCCCGACGGGGAAACTCTGCCTATAGCTCTGGCTTTAATGACATCGTCAACCAAATCGAGCTTTGTCCTTGGACACCGGCATCTGCTGGGCATCGAGGGCCTTTCCGTCGCCGACATTACCGGCCTCCTCGACCTTTCCGAAGAATACGTCGAATTGAACCGCCAGGTGGACAAGAAACGAACCTCCTTGCGCGGGCGCACCCAGATCAACCTGTTCTTCGAGGCTTCGACCCGAACCCAATCGTCATTCGAGATAGCCGGGAAGCGGCTCGGCGCCGACGTGATGAATATGTCGGTATCGTCAATGTCGACTCGCAAGGGGGAGACGCTGGTCGACACCGCGATGACGCTCAATGCCATGCACCCGGACATTCTGGTGATGCGACATTCAGCTTCCGGCGCGGTGGAGCTTCTGGCGCGCAAGGTTGACGGTTCCGTTATCAATGCTGGCGATGGCGCCCACGAACATCCGACCCAGGCGCTGTTGGATGCCCTGACCATCCGCCGAAACAAAGGACGGCTGGAGGGACTTCTGGTCGCGATTTGCGGCGACGTGCTCCACTCGCGTGTCGCACGCTCCAATATCATCCTGCTCAACGCCATGGGCGCGCGCGTCCGCGTCGTTGCACCCTCCACGCTGCTGCCGCCGGGCATCGAGCGCATGGGCGTCGAAGTCGCCCGCGACATGCGCGAGGGGCTGGACGGCGCAGACATCGTGATGATGCTCCGGCTGCAACGCGAACGGATGAGCGGCTCGTTCGTGCCGTCGAGCTCCGAGTATTTTCATTATTACGGCCTCGATCAGAAAAAGCTCGCATACGCCAAACCTGACGCGCTGGTCATGCATCCGGGGCCGATGAATCGCGGCGTTGAGATTGATTCAATCGTCGCGGACGGCACACAGTCTCTGATCCGCGAACAAGTCGAAATGGGCGTAGCGGTGCGGATGGCGGTGCTGGAGGCGCTGGCGAGGAATCTGCCGAATGCATGAACCCGACCGTTCCGGCCGATTTGCACGGCGAGCATTAGCGAGCGCTCTCGATTTGCGAAGGTGCAGCACATGCTAAGCGGTTCCCGCCCCATCCTGCTCGCCAACGCTCGCATCGTCGACCCTGCCCTCGATCTCGATGGTCTTGGGGACGTGCTCATCACTGACGGGGTCGTTCGTGACGCGCGCCACGGCATCGGCGCCGCAGGCGTGCCCGAAGGCACCGACATCATCGACTGTGCCGGCAAGATCGTCGCGCCCGGCCTGATCGACATACGCGCTTTCGTCGGGGAGCCGGGCGCCGGCCATCGCGAAACCTTTGCATCCGCGAGCCGCGCCGCCGCTGCCGGCGGGATCACCACCATTGTCTGCCAGCCTGATACTTCGCCGGTGATCGACAATTCCGCAACCGTCGATTTCGTGCTGCGCCGCGCGCGGGACACCGCGATCGTCAACATTCATCCGATGGCGGCGCTGACCAAGGGTCTTGCCGGCAAGGAAATGACCGAGATCGGCCTCTTGAAGGAGGCAGGCGCGGTCGCCTTCACCGATGGCGCCCGCAGCGTGATGAACGCCGGGGTGATGCGCCGCGCCCTCACCTATGCCCGCGATTTCGACGCGCTGATCGTCCATCACACCGAAGATGCCTTTTTGGTCGGCGAAGGCGTCATGAATGAAGGTGAGCTATCTGCCCGTCTCGGATTGACGGGCGTCCCGACGGCCGCGGAAGCGGTAGTTCTGGAGCGCGACATGCGGCTCGTGGGACTCACCGGCGGCCGTTACCATGCGGCGTCGCTCACCTGCGCGGAATCTCTCGATATTCTCAATCGCGCGCGCGAGGCCGGACTTCCTGTCACCGCGTCCGCGTCAATCAATCATCTGACTCTAAATGAAAACGATATCGGTCCATACCGCACGTTTCTGAAGTTGTCGCCGCCACTGCGCGGCGAGGACGACCGCCGCGCGCTGATCGCAGCGCTGGCGTCAGGCCTGATCGATGTGGTGATGTCCGACCACAACCCGCAGGACGTGGAAACCAAGCGCCTGCCTTTCGCGGAAGCTGTGTCCGGCGCGATAGGGTTAGAAACCATGCTGACGGCGGCGCTGCGGCTTGTACACAACGGGGAACTCGATATCAAAACCCTGATCCGGGCAATGTCGACGCGGCCCGCAGAATTGCTGGGTTTGCCGGGCGGATCCTTACAACCGGGGGCACCCGCCGATGTGATCGTGATCGATCCTGACGTTCCCTGGATTCTCGATCCCGCCGATCTCAAATCGCAATGTAAGAATACGCCATTTGACGCGTCGCGCTTCCTGGGCCGTGTCGTCCGCACAATCGTCGGCGGACGCACGGTTTTCGAACACGTCTGACGCCACAATAACGGCGGCCAGCGAAGGTATCCGAACCAAGGAACACCCGCTGCGCAGGCGGATGGACGCGAATCTCATTCTCTACCCGACATGTCGGTTATGGCGCGATGACGCCGATCTATGGTTTACATCTGCGAAGTGAAGCCCGGAGCCCCTCACGATGTCTTCGTCCATCATTGCCGTGATCGCCTTCGTCTTCGGCTACCTGTTCGGCTCAGTCCCGTTCGGGATGATTTTGACGCGGATCGCCGGAACGCAAGATCTGCGTTCGGTCGGCTCCGGCAATATCGGTGCAACCAACGTGCTGCGGACCGGACACAAGCGACTCGCCGCGGCAACGCTTGTTGGAGATATGCTCAAGGGCACTGCCGCCGTACTTGTTGCAGGATCGCTATGGGGACCTGCGGCCGCCATAGCTGCGGCACTCGGTGCATTTCTCGGCCACCTTTTTCCGGTGTGGCTGAAATTCCATGGCGGCAAGGGCGTCGCAACCTATATCGGAGTGCTGCTCGGCCTGTGCTGGACGACAGCGCTCGCCTTCTGCGCGATCTGGCTGCTCGTGGCGTTCACGACACGCTACTCGTCACTGTCGGCACTCATCGCCAGTCTCCTCACTCCGCTGCTGTTGTGGTGGCTCGGACACCCGCCGCTAGCGCTGCTGTTTGCGGTGCTGACCGTGCTGTTGTGGTTCAAACACCGCGACAACATCCGGCGTCTTTCCGCGGGCAGCGAAGGCAGGATTGGCGCGAAAGCGTAACGGCGATCTGGGATCACATTGATCAACGCCGCATCCAAGGTTGCTCCCTCGCGACAACTTGGGCAAAGCTCACCTGGAGCCTTTCCGCTTTTTACTGATTGGAAGCGAGCTCCAGTTTGTTGTTTTGACGCGTTTTCTTCACGCGAACCGGTATCCACTTCGCTCGAAAACGCTCTAGCTTTGGGGGCAGGCGTGAACATCCGGAATCCAGACAGGCGGCTGAACGAAGCGCAGCGGATCGATTGGCTGCGGCTTATCCGGTCCGAAAACGTCGGGCCTCGGACCTTTCGTTCCCTCGTGAACCATTTCGGCAGCGCCCGTGAGGCCCTCATCCGGCTACCCGATCTGGCGCGACGTGGCGGAGCTTCGCGTCCCGGCCGGCTTTGTGCGGAAACCGAGGCGCGGAACGAGTTGGCGGCTGCCCGGCGGATCGGCGTCAGTTTGCTAGCGCCAGGAGAGGCCGGCTATCCCCCGCACCTTGCAATGATCGACGACGCGCCGCCGCTGCTTGGTGCGCGCGGCAACCTCGATGTCATGGAGCGTCCCATGATCGCGATCGTCGGCTCACGCAATGCATCCGGTGCCGGTCACAAGTTCGCGCAAACGCTGGCGCATAATCTCGGCGATGCCGGTTTCGTCATCGTATCGGGACTGGCACGCGGTATCGATCAGGCGGCGCATCGTGCAAGCCTGGCTCGCGGTACTGTCGCAGTGCTTGCCGGTGGCCACGACCGTATCTATCCGTCGGAGCATGAGGATCTGCTAGCGGCAATATTGGAAGGAGGCGGCGCCATTTCTGAAGTGCCGATGGGGCATGTGCCACGAGCCCGTGATTTCCCGCGGCGCAACCGCCTGATCTCGGGCGCCGCGATCGGTGTTGTAGTGGTCGAGGCCGCGCATCGATCTGGCTCGCTGATCACCGCCCGCATCGCTGCCGAGCAAGGCCGCGAGGTTTTCGCCGTGCCGGGCTCGCCGCTCGATCCTCGTGCTGCCGGCACTAACGATCTTATCAAGCAGGGCGCGACTCTGATTACCGAGGCATCCGACGTCATCAATGCCGTCCGGCCGATCATGAGACGGCCGGTCGATCTACCCGCTGAAGAACCGGAGCACGGCGGCACCTGGACCGAAGAGCCTGCCGCAAGCGACCGTGCGCGCATCGTCGCCTTGCTTGGTCCCGCGCCGATTGGGCTCGACGATCTGATTCGGATGGCGGATGCCCCACCGGCCGTCGTGCGCACGGTCCTGCTTGAACTGGAACTGGCCGGACGACTGGAGCGCCATGGCGGCGGTTTGGTATCAATGATCTGACGGTCTGTTCGACTCGATTCGAAGTTGCAGCGATTGTAGCGTCTTCAAAGCGACTACTGGACGGGAGCCGATGGCGGCGGCGCGGACCAAGAAGCGGCGGGCTCCAATGGCGCCAATGCCGGCTCCGTCCTAGGCGAAGCTGATGGCGACGGCGCTACGGAGTTCGATGGCGACGATACGACGACAGAATCGGAGGGAGTTGGCGCCAGCGTCGAACTCGCTGCTTCCGACGGCGGCAGGGCTTCGCTCTTGCCGACCTTCGGCGCAGGCGTCACCGCCGGAACGGGATCGGCGCGCAGAGGCACCGCTTTGGGTTCACCGAAAGGCGCAGCATCGGTCGGAGTGCTGTCCGCCTTGCTACTTGCGGAAGCGCTGGGTTTCTCGGCTTCAGATTTATCAACGCCAGGTTTTCCCGTTTCGCTTCTACCGACGTCGGCCTTATCACTCTCGGATTTGGCTGGATCAGGCTTCGATGCGTCCGGCTTGACCGCTTGCGGCTTTGCGGCTTGCTCCAGAGCAGGCTGTTTCTCGCCGGCCTGTTCCTTGGCAGGCTCCGTTTTTGGCGTTTCGTCCTTGACCGTCTTTTCTTCGGCCGCTCCTTTCTTGCCGGGCTGTGCCTTGGGCGCCTGTCCGTTAGCTGGTTCTTCCTTGACCGCTTCTTTTTCCTTGGCTGGCGTCACGTCGGACGGTTCAGTCTTCGCAGCCTCGGGCTTCGTCGCAGCGTCGCTCTGAGACGCGCCCTGCCCTGCGGCGCCGGCTTTCGCCGATTCGTCCGAAGCCGGCTTTTGCTTGCTGAGCTTTTTCCTGTCTCGAGGCTTCCGCCTATCCTGCTGGCTGGCCTCCTCCGAAGCCGGTCTCGCAGTCTCGGGATTCTCTCCGGCCGGCCGCATGATGCGCCTTCCATACCGGTCCTTACCTGCCTGTGGCTCATTCTGCGCGGAAGGATCGGGCTGCGCCGCCTGGGGAAGCGGCGTCCTGCCCTGTCCCTCCGCCTGCCTCGGTTCCGGTCTCACATCACCCGGAGATAACCTGGGTCGTTCAGGGTGGTACCGCTGATCGGTCGCGCCTCTGGAAATCAGATAGGCGCTAAGCATCCCGGCCATGTCGGGGCCGGTGGTATAATGCTGGCGCAGGAAGCCTGGCAACGATCCGGGCGGTACCGTCCTGAGCAGCCCGCGCACCGCTTTGTGGCAGGAGGCGCAGTTCCCCGAAAACATCTGGGCAGCCGACTTTCCTGCCTCGAGATTTTGCGCTCCAGCATCACTCGCGAAAACAACGATCATAAGCATCGTCGCTAAACTGAGCGCTCGGCTCGACATTCTCATCCTCCGGGTGCGGAAATTGCACGGCCGCCGCGGCGGCACACCTTTTAGCTCATTATGCTGCGAATGGAAGCGTAGAGATGGACGCAAACACATGACCGCAGATCGATTCCGGATATCGGCCTTGCGATCAGAACATTGGTGAACCGGCTTCCGCGACATTATTATTGCTGATGGAACTTGGACGCCATTCCCAGACGCTATGGCGGCTGATGCGTTCTGGTGATGATGGTGGTTTCGATGGACCGTTTGTTACGGTTTTTTCTGAACCAATTTATCCGGCGCGGCTCGATCACATTCGTAACCGCAAGCGGTATGGCCTTCACTTGCGGCGATGGCACCGGGGAACCGGTTCGGGTCCGGCTGACCACGAAAGACGTCGCACGCCAGCTTCTGCTCGATCCTGAAATGTCTTTCGGCGAGGCCTATACCGACGGCACAATGCTCGTCGAACGGGGATCGATTGCCGACGTTCTGGCGATCATCCTCGACCAGCCCGACATCATGCCGCGCTGGGCGAAGCTGCAATGGTGGCTCCGCTATCTTGTCCGCAACTTCCAGCAATTCAATCCTCGCGGAATAAACAACGTCTCGCGCCATTACGATCTCGACGGCCGTCTCTACTCACTGTTTCTCGATGCCGACAAACAATACAGTTGCGCGTATTTCGAAACTCCGGACATGACGCTGGACGATGCCCAGCTTGCAAAGAAGCGGCATATCACCGCCAAGATTCTGGTCGAGCGCGGCCACAACGTCCTCGATATCGGCTCAGGCTGGGGCGGCCTCAGCCTTTATCTCGCGGAAATGACTGGCGCCAACGTCACCGGCATCACGCTTTCGACCGAACAACTTCAGGTGTCGAAAGCCCGCGCAGCTGAGAACAACATGACGCGGTCGACGAAATTCCTGCTCCAGGATTATCGCGATATTCCCGGATCGTTCGATCGCATCGTATCTGTCGGGATGTTCGAGCATGTCGGCGTCGACCACTACGATACCTTTTTCAAACGTTGCGCCGAGCTGCTTGAACCCGACGGCATAATGCTGCTGCATTCGATCGGCCGTTCCGAGGGCCCGGGCATTACCAATCCCTGGATCGCGAAGTACATCTTTCCGGGCGGCTACATCCCCGCGCTGTCCGAAGTCCTGTCAGCCATCGAGGGCGCCGGACTGCTCATCTGCGACATCGAAATCCTGCGTCTGCACTATGCAGAGACGCTGAAGGCATGGCGCGAGCGCTTCATGGCGAGACGCGAAGAAGCCGTGTGGCTCTACGATGAGCGGTTCGGGCGCATGTGGGAGTTTTATTTGGCGGCATCGGAAATGTCGTTCCGGAAGCAGAACCTGATGAATTTCCAAGTTCAGATCACGAAACGGCAAGGCACCGCACCTATAACACGCGACTATATCCAACATAGGGAAGCGAAACTGCGCAGTCTTGAGCAAAAACAGCGGCCGCGGTTTCAAATCGCCGGCGAATGAGCCGCCTCAAATCGGGAAATTTCAGTTTCGAAGGCTAAGTGCGATCCTTAGTGCTGTGAATATGGGCCGATATGCAAAGTCGCTCCGTGATCCATTCGAAGTTTCGTTTTGAGCGTCATCCCGGCTCGGCGAGTCGGGCGGAGATTTGTCGCTGGCGACAGTCAAGTTCCTTGCATTTTCGACTCAAGTTTCATTCAAGATCATGTGGGAATCGGGCATAAGGGACAGGACCTTGCTTTCGCCGTCCACCGGAGCGGCGCTTTATGCGGGGCCTGTATCCCACAAATAATCCAGGTCAGAATCCGAAAGCCATGGCTGATTCGAACATCCTGAAGCTTGCGCCTGACGCGACACCAGCCTATCGCACCCCGCCGCACAACATCGAAGCGGAGTGCGGTCTTCTCGGCGCCATTCTGGTCAACAACGACGCATTTTACAGGGTTTCGGATTTCCTTGAGCCGAAGCACTTCTTCCACCCGATGCATCGGACCATCTTTGAGACCGCAGGCAGCCTGATCCGCGCTGGCAAGATCGCAACGCCTGTCACGGTCAAGACGTTCGTTCCCGCTGAAACCGATATCGGCGGAATGACCGTAAGTCAGTACCTCGCCCGTCTGGCGGCGGAAGCGACCACGATCATCAACGCCCTGCATTACGGACGCACAATCTATGAGCAGGCGTTACGCCGCGACCTGATTCACATCGGCGAGGACATGGTCAACGTCGCCTACGACGCGCCGGTCGATTTCGCGCCGCGAGCACAGATTGAGGACGCCGAGCGCCGACTCTACGAGCTGGCCGAATCCGGCCGCTATGAAGGCGGCTTCCAGAAATTCTCGCAGGCGATGAAGATCGCACTCGACATGGCGGCCAATGCCTACCGCCGCGATGGAAAGCTTTCCGGCATCGCGACGGGCCTGCGCGATCTCGACTCGAAAATGGGCGGATTGCAGCAGTCCGACCTGATCATCGTGGCCGGCAGGCCGGGCATGGGCAAGACCGCGCTCGCGACCAACATCGCCTACAACATTGCCAAGACTCATGAGTCGGAGCTTCAGCCTGACGGCACGATGAAGACCGTCAATGGCGGGATCGTGGGCTTCTTCTCCTGCGAAATGTCGGCGGAGCAACTGGCGACTCGTATTCTCGCCGAGCAGACCTGCATTCCCTCGAGCAATATTCGGCGCGGCGGCATCACTGAAAACGATTTCGAGAAGATCCGCGATCACACCATCGAGCTGGAGCACCTGCCGCTCTTCGTCGACGAAACCGGCGGCCTTTCGATTTCACAACTAACCGCGCGCGCCCGCCGTCTGAAGCGGCAGAGAGGGCTCGACGTCTTGGTGATCGACTACATCCAGCTTCTGCTGGGTAGCGGCAAGCGCAGCGACAACCGCGTGCAGGAAGTCACCGAGATCACCACCAGCCTGAAAGCGCTGGCGAAGGAGCTGAATGTTCCGATCATCGCGCTGTCGCAATTGTCGCGTCAGGTCGAAAATCGCGACGACAAGCGCCCGCAACTCTCAGATTTGCGCGAATCCGGCTCGATCGAACAGGACGCCGATGTCGTGATGTTCGTCTATCGCGAAGAATATTACCTCCAGAACAAGGAGCCTCGGCCCGGCACGCCTGAACACGAGAAATGGCAACTCGAAATGCATCTGGTGCACGGCAAAGCCGAAGTCATCATCGGCAAGCAACGCCATGGGCCCACTGGCACCGTCGAACTGCAGTTCGAGGGGCAGTTCACCCGCTTCAGTGATCTCGCGCATGACGGCCACCTACCCGAACGCAACTAGGCTCAGGACTCATTGATCAGAGCCAAAAGATGACGGCTGCAGCGATGCAGATGGCAGACATGAAGGTATGTGAGCATCGATCGTAGCGGGTGTGGATGGCGGCGCCAGTCCTTGAGCCTGCCGAACGCATTTTCGATCTTGTGTCGTTGGCGATAGAGCATGCGGTCATGTTCGATCGGCTTTGCGCGGCTGGCCTTCGATGGGATGCAGGCCGTGATGCCGCGGGCCGCGAGCGGCTGGCGGAACCAGTTGGCGTCGTAGCCCTTGTCGCCAAGCAACTGCTTCCCGGGCGGCAGCGCATCGATCATCAAGGCCGCCCCCTTATAATCGCTCATCTGGCCTTCGCTGAGCAGCATGATGACAGGGCGTCCCTGACCGTCGCAGACGGCGTGCAGCTTGGAGTTCAAGCCGCCCTTCGTGCGCCCGATACATCGGGGAACAGGTCCTTTTTTAAAAGGCTGGCGGCGGTGCGATGCGCCTTCAGATGCGTCGCATCGATCATCAGGAGAGAGGGCTTGCCACCTTTGCGTGCCAGCTCGGCAAAGATATTGTTGAACACGCCGAGCCGGCTCCAGCGCACGAACCGGTTATAGATCGTCTTATGCGGACCATAGCCGGGCGGCGCATCGCGCCAGCGCAGACCGTTTCTGATGACGAAGACGATGCCGCTGATCACCCGTCGATCGTCAACCCTCGCAATCCCGTGCGACAGCGGAAAATACGGCTCAATCCGGCGCATCTGAGCCTCCGACAGCAACAACAAATCGGCCATGGCGATGCCCCCCAAACATCGCCATTGAATCAACCCGCCAGTCCTCTCGCAACAGATTTAATGGGTCCTGAGCCTAGCGTCGGTTCCGACAGTCGCCTCACGATGCGGCGCGCCACAACATGAGCAGGCTCGATTTACAGCCTTTCCAAGCATACGACTCGCGCTGTTGAACCGCCGCACAGCCGGGCGTACCATGCGGCATGAATCTCATGCCCGATTCTAAAATGACCTCCAGCAGCGTGCCCGCCGATGCCGGCGCGGCTATTGCGCCGGCTGCGGCGATCGGCACCCTCACCGTCGATCTGGACGCCATAGTCGCCAACTGGCGCAAGCTCGAAAAGACCGCGGTGCCCGCCGAATGTGCGGGGGTGGTCAAGGCCGACGCTTACGGCTGTGGAGCCCGGCCCGTGGTGCGCGCGCTGAGCGCCGCCGGATGCAAAACGTTTTTCGTTGCCACGCTCGATGAGGCGCGCGTGGTGCGCGCCGCCGCGGCCGGGGCCGACATCTATGTGCTGGACGGCTTCTTTCAGAATTGCGGTGACGCTTTCGCGGCAATCAATTGCCGCCCCGTGATCGGCGATCTCAACGAACTTGCGGAATGGGACGTGTTTTGCCGTCATACCGGCTGGGCGGGCGGCGCGGCCATCCACATCGACACCGGCATGAACCGCCTCGGTCTCACCATCGATGAAGCGCAAGGCATCCTTCCAAGGATCGACGCTGGCGATCATGGTATCACGCTGGTGATGAGTCATCTGGCGTGCGCGGAAAGCCTCCATCATCCTCTCAATGCCAGTCAGGTCGCGGCGTTTCGGGAGACCGCTAGGCTGTTTTCCGGCGCTCCGTCTTCGCTGGCGAACTCGTCTGGTATTTTTCTCGGGCCGCAGTATCAATTTGACCTGGTGCGTCCGGGCGCCGCGCTCTACGGCGTCAACCCCACGCCGGAAGCCACCAATCCGATGCAGCCAGTGGTCGAGTTGAAGGCGCGGATCTTGCAAACCCGCTCGATCGACAAAGGCGAAAGCGTCGGCTACGGCGCGACGTGGACCGCGCGGCGGCCGACCCGGCTTGCCGTTGTCTCGGCGGGATACGCCGACGGATATTTCCGTGCCGGCGGCAGCAATGACGGTACGCGCGGAGCCGACGTCATTATCGCCGGAACGCGATGCCCGGTGGCAGGCCGAATTTCCATGGACCTGTTGGCGGTCGACATCACCGACCTGCCGTCCCATGCGATGGTCCGGCGCGGCCATCTGGCGACGCTTATCGGCGAAGGCATCACCGTGAACGAACTTGCGCACCATTTCGGCACCATCGGTTACGAGGTGCTGACCAGCCTGGGCGGCCGCTACAACCGAATCTACAAGGGCGGCCCAGCCGAGTCGTGAACCCTGCGCCGAATGCGATCAAGCGTTCCCGCGGGCGCGGAAGTTGCCAGGCTCTCCGCTAGTTCTCTCGAACTTTATTTCAGCAAGTCGGTGATTTTCGAACGCTTTGGCGCGCCGACTTGGGATATGGGATTAAAGGGCCTGACCGCCGGCTGAAGCTGCAAGTTTGCGGTCATTTTGTTGATTTGGTGAGTGCCCCGAAAAATTTCGGAAAGCTCAATTGCTTCTTCATACGCAGAGTATCGCTCACTCTGATTGTATTAGCCTTGCGGCGCTCTCCGCCGCCATCAGCGGTAATCACTTCAAGGTCTGGATTTTCAATAATGGCAAAATGCACGTCGTCAGTATGAGCCGGCGTCGCATTATAAATGCTTGCATAAAAGTCGCCAACGCTGACGGCGTCACCGTAACTAGAAATCAGACGCGGAATGTCATCATAGAGTTGCTTCTTAGCCTCGATACGGCCCGGCTCGTCGAAAAGATATAGCATGGTGCTGTCGTCATGCGCGTCGTACGAGAGCATGTTTAAGCCGGAACGACCGAAATGAGCCTGCGCAGATTTATTCTGATGCAAGATGTCGTTATATTCTTGGCGCGCTCGGTAGGAACTGGCGAAATGGATCAGCCAGTAACGCCAGCCCTCTTGATTGTTGATTGAAAATGGACTGTGAAATTTTGAGCAACGCTCGAAGGACTCAAATACCAACCGCTCCGCTGAGCCTAGCCAAGCATTTTTATTCATCACCGCATCGAGTTGTGCGAGATCAGCTACGCGCACTCCTAGCGGATCAAGCGCTTTAGCCAATCGCCCCGGATCTGATTTGCGCAAGAATGTAAGGAGCGATGTAATTCCGAACGTATAGAAAATTTCAGCTGATGTGAACGATGCAATGATATCCGAAATTGTTTCTAGGCTCAGGACTCATTGATCAGAGCCAAAAGATGACGGCTGCAGCGATGCAGATGGCAGACATGAAGGTATGTGAGCATCGATCGTAGCGGGTGTGGATGGCGGCGCCAGTCCTTGAGCCTGCCGAACGCATTTTCGATCTTGTGTCGTTGGCGATAGAGCATGCGGCTTTGCGCGGCTGGCCTTCGATGGGATGCAGGCCGTGATGCCGCGGGCCGCGAGCGGCTGGCGGAACCAGTTGGCGTCGTAGCCCTTGTCGCCAAGCAACTGCTTCCCGGGCGGCAGCGCATCGATCATCAAGGCCGCCCCCTTATAATCGCTCATCTGGCCTTCGCTGAGCAGCATGATGACAGGGCGTCCCTGACCGTCGCAGACGGCGTGCAGCTTGGAGTTCAAGCCGCCCTTCGTGCGCCCGATACATCGGGGAACAGGTCCTTTTTTAAAAGGCTGGCGGCGGTGCGATGCGCCTTCAGATGCGTCGCATCGATCATCAGGAGAGAGGGCTTGCCACCTTTGCGTGCCAGCTCGGCAAAGATATTGTTGAACACGCCGAGCCGGCTCCAGCGCACGAACCGGTTATAGATCGTCTTATGCGGACCATAGCCGGGCGGCGCATCGCGCCAGCGCAGACCGTTTCTGATGACGAAGACGATGCCGCTGATCACCCGTCGATCGTCAACCCTCGCAATCCCGTGCGACAGCGGAAAATACGGCTCAATCCGGCGCATCTGAGCCTCCGACAGCAACAACAAATCGGCCATGGCGATGTCCCCCAAACATCGCCATTGAATCAACCCGCCAGTCCTCTCGCAACAGATTTAATGGGTCCTGAGCCTAGGAAGCACATCGGAAATCTTTTTGACAAGAACGCCCATTCGCTCCGGGCGCTTAGTCAGGATTTGATAGTGATGATGTGGCGTCGCACGCATGACATTCCACACCTTCGAAATGAAAGCGTCACTGACACTTTCATGAAAAAGGTCGCTCATTGAATTGACGAAAATCTTTTGGGCTTTTTCCATCGCAACGAGATGTTAAGCGAGTTCTTATCTTCTCGAACAACGCCATTCCAGACTGCTCGCTTGCCGCTTCGACGAGTAAGACCTTTGTATTTCGCGACGTCCATCGCCTGTAGCCGCCTCGCCATTTCCATGGCGTAGCAGTTGGTGCAGCCGGCACTGACGATTGTGCAACCTGCTACCGGATTCCATGTGGCGTCGGTCCATTCGATCTGTGTTTCGGCCATTTGGAACCCTCACCAAACTCAGTTACTCTGTCGTCCAAAATAGCGAAAAATTCTTACTAATGATTCCGATTGCTTTGACTTCATCGAACGTTCGTTGTAGAACAAAATGAGAACAAAAGTCAACCGACCATATGCCCAAATCCACCCTCTCCTTTGTCTGCCAGAACTGCGGCGCGGCGTATAACCGCTGGCAGGGCAAGTGCGACGCTTGCGGCGAATGGAATACGCTGGCCGAGGAGGACATAACCGGCGCGACGACGATGCCGGTCAGCATCCGCTCCAAGCGCAAGGGCCGATTGTTCACACTGGAAACGCTGACAGGCCAGACGCAGGATGCACCGCGCCTTTCCTCCGGCATGACTGAGCTTGATCGCGTCACCGGCGGCGGCTTTGTCCGCGGCTCGGTGCTGCTGGTCGGCGGCGACCCGGGGATCGGCAAATCGACTTTACTCACGCAAGCGACGAGCCTGCTGGCGCGCGCCGGCCATCGCGCCGTCTATATCTCGGGTGAGGAAGCGGTCGCGCAAGTGCGATTGCGCGCCGAACGCCTTGGGCTTGCCGACGCACCGGTGCAACTGGCAGCGGAAACCTCTGTTGAGGATATCGTCGCCACGCTGTCCGAAGGTGCGGTGCCGCGCCTCGTGGTGATCGACTCGATCCAGACCATGTGGACCGACACGGTGGAATCCGCGCCGGGAACCGTAACCCAGGTGCGCGCTTCGGCGCAGGCCCTCATTCGTTTCGCAAAAAAGTCCGGGGCGGCGCTGATTCTGGTGGGCCACGTCACCAAGGACGGCCAGATCGCTGGCCCCCGCGTGGTCGAGCACATGGTCGACGCCGTGCTGTCGTTCGAAGGTGAAGGCTCTCAACAATTCCGTATTCTGCGAGCGGTGAAGAACCGGTTCGGCCCCACCGACGAGATCGGCGTCTTCGAGATGACAGGACTCGGCTTGCGCGAGGTCTCCAATCCGTCCGAACTGTTCCTGTCGGAACGTGATCTCGGTAGTCCGGGCACGGCGGTCTTCGCGGGCATCGAGGGCACCAGGCCGGTGCTGGTGGAACTACAGGCATTGGTGGCGCCGACCTCGCTCGGCACACCGCGACGCGCCGTCGTCGGTTGGGATTCGAGCCGGCTGTCCATGGTGCTAGCGGTTCTCGAAGCTCACTGCGGGGTCAAGCTCTCGGGTCACGACGTTTATTTCAATGTGGCGGGTGGTCTGCGAATCAACGAGCCAGCCGCCGATCTTGCCGCGGCTGCGGCGCTCGTGTCTTCGCTGACAAACGCCCAACTCCCGACCGACGCGGTCTATTTCGGCGAGATTTCGCTATCTGGCGCGGTCAGACCGGTAGCCCAAACCTCGGCGCGGCTGAAAGAAGCCGCCAAGCTCGGATTCGGGCGTGCCGTGCTGCCGGAATCGGCCCGTGGAGATGTCGGCGGCGATGCCGGCCTGTCGCTCAATACCGTCGCCGGATTGACGACGCTGGTGGCGGATATCGCAGCGCGCGGACAAAGCCGCTCTGGCAAAACCACCGATCCGGAGAAAAATGCCACACCTGCCCGATTCCGTCGTCAGGACGGCTAAAGCGGCGTGACCTTGCGACCGCCCGCCGCTATACATTCGGCGGCCGCAAGGCCAATGATAGTGTTGTGCGAAAATGTCCCTGCTGGACGCGCTGTATGATCGTCTGCGAGACCAGCAATAAGCAACGATTCGTGGTTTGAGATTTTACGAGCGGACCTGACCAGCCGATGCCGATAACCATCCTCGACCTCGTTCTGCTAGCCGTAATGCTGATTTCGGGGCTGCTGGCGATGATCCGCGGCTTCATGCGCGAAATCCTGTCAATTGCCTCGTGGGGCATAGCCGCGCTGGCCACCCTTTACTCGTTCCAGAAGCTCCTGCCGTTCGCCAAGAATTATATTAACAACGATACGATCGCGGCTGCCGCCGTCATCGGTGGCGTTTTCATCGGCACCTTGATCGTGATTTCCCTCATCACGACACGCATTTCCGACATGGTCCTCGATTCCAGGATCGGCGCACTCGACCGTACCCTTGGTTTCCTGTTCGGACTGGCGCGGGGGCTGCTGATCGTCGTCGTTGCCTTCCTGTTTTTCACCTGGCTGGTTCCGGACAAGCAGCGGCCCGATTGGGTCACGGCGGCAAAATCGCTCACGGTGCTCAATTCCACTGGCGTCTGGCTACAGTCGCTCTTGCCGGACGATCCCGAGAACACCATTTTAAACAAGCTCAAGAAGAATAAGCCCGAAGAGGAGCAGCCGGATGCGGAACCTGCGTCACCGGGTTCCGATGGCTATTCCAAACCTGCCCGAGACGGCCTGCAAAAGCTGATCGACGGCAAACCGGCGGAACAGTAGTTAGAACGCGGACTTGACGTTCACGACTTATTCAGGTCCGACCGAATAGTGAGGCGCAATGGACTGTCAGCAGAGCCTTTCCAGCGACGCGTCCTCGCACGATCCCGAACCTGATTTCGATCTTGACGGCGACATGCTCCGTGAGGAATGCGGCGTGTTCGGCATCTTCGGCCATTCAGAAGCCGCAGCGATCACTGCGCTTGGCCTTCACGCACTCCAGCATCGCGGTCAGGAAGCGGCCGGCATCGTGACCTTCGATGGCCATCGCTTTCACTCTGAACGCCGGCTCGGACTTGTCGGTGACGCCTTCTCCCGCCGCGAGGTCATCGAACGTCTCCCCGGCAGCGCCGCTGTCGGCCACACCCGCTACTCCACCACCGGGGGCACCATCCTGCGGAATGTGCAACCGCTGTTCGCCGAACTCAACGCAGGCGGCTTCGCCGTTGCCCACAATGGTAACCTCACCAACGGACTGACGCTGCGTCGCGAATTGGTAGGCCGCGGCGCGTTGATGCAATCGACCACCGACACCGAGGCCATCCTTCATCTGGTCGCACAGTCAAGGCGCGGCCGCTTCATCGAGCGCTATATCGAAGCGCTTCGGGCTCTCGAGGGCGCCTATGCGCTGGTGTCGCTGACTAACAAGAAGCTGGTCGGAACGCGTGATCCGCGGGGCATCCGTCCGCTCGTGCTCGGCGAACTCGACAGTTGTCCGATCCTTACCTCGGAAACCTGTGCGCTCGATATCATCGGTGCAAAGTATGTCCGTGACATCGAACCCGGCGAAGTCATCGTGTTCCATCGTGTCGATGGCACCATCCAGACCGAAATCCACAAGCCCTTTCCGCCGATGCCGCCAAGGCCGTGTATCTTCGAATACATCTATTTTTCACGGCCAGATTCGATCGTCGAAGGCCGTTCGGTCTACGAAGTTCGCAAGGCGTTCGGCGCACAACTGGCCCGTGAGAGTCACGCCGAGGTCGATGTCGTGGTACCGGTGCCCGATTCCGGCGTGCCTGCCGCCCTTGGCTACAGCCAGTTTTCCGGCGTGCCGTACGAACTCGGGATCATCAGAAACCATTATGTCGGCCGCACGTTCATCCAGCCGGCCCAAAGCGTCCGCGAACTTGGCGTCCGGATGAAGCATTCCGCCAACCGCGCCGCGATCGCCGGCAAACGCATCATCCTGATCGACGACTCGCTGGTGCGCGGCACGACTTCAAGAAAGATCGTTCGCATGATGCGCGATGCCGGAGCCACGGAGGTGCACTTCCGCCTGGCCTCGCCGCCGATCATCCATCCCGATTACTACGGCATCGACCTGCCCGACCGGAGTGGACTATTGGCCGCGACCCACAGCCTCGAGCAGATGCGTGACATGATCGGCGCGGATTCGCTTGCCTTCCTTTCCATCGACGGCATGTACCGCGCCATGGGCGAACCCGGACGCGATCCGGCGAACCCGAAATATTCCGATCATTGCTTTACTGGCGCCTATCCGACCAATCTTACCGACCATACTGACGTCGAACCGCAACCCCATCAGTTGTCGCTGCTCGCGGAAGCGAGCTGACCGGATCGAGTTAGCAAGCGCCAGCACCGCTCCCATCTGATCGGGCCAACCATATGGTGTGGCCACCGCATGCTGCGTCTTCGGCAACGTGGTCGACGACGTCGAATCCGTTAGCCTGCAGCAGCGCCCGATATTCGTGGGGATCAAGACTCGCGTGGTACAGCGCCTCCCCCTGATATGTTCCGATCGCTTCGCCCGCACGCGGGCCGCTGGTAAACATTAGCGCACATCCTTCCGCAGCATGCGCGGCAAAGATTGCAAACATCGCCCGCTGATCGGCCTGTGTGAGATGGAAAAAGCTGTCCCACGCGAGAATGCCGCTAAACCGGCGGCGGAGGGCGAGACTCCGCATGTCGGCGACCACCCACGATTGCGTCGGGAAGCGCTCCCGGCAAATTGCGATCATCGTTTCTGCCGAATCGATGCCGGTGATGTTGTGCCCGGCCTCGATGAGCGCGCGAGCGATCGGCTCACCCGATCCGCAACCGACATCCAGAATGGCCACTCCGGCGCCCGCGACCGCACGAAATCGGTCAAGCCAACCTCGTTCGAACAGGCTCCTGCCGCGCTCTCGATCGAAGGCACGTGCGTGCCGTTCGTAGAGCTCGACAATCCGTTCCGAGGACACATCCATCGACAAACCTTCGGCCTAGAACCACCCGACCATGAAGGCCGCCGCGTTACTGTAACCGTCGGCGGCCGGCATCGGTCGCCATTGGCCTTTGGCTTCGCCAGATAATTCAGGCATAAGACACGGAAAACTCGAGCTCTTCCAATCCTAACACAAAAGCATCCGTCCATGACACAACCGCTCGCCTCCCGCATAGCGCTCGTCAGCGGCGCCTCGCGCGGCATCGGCTACGCCACCGCACGCGCGCTTGCCAAAGCCGGCGCGCATGTCATCGCGGTTGCGCGCACGCAAGGCGGGCTCGAAGAACTCGACGACGACATCCGCAAGGACGGCGGCACCGCGACGCTGGTGCCGCTCAATCTCACCGACTTCGATGGAATCGCACGGCTCGGTGCGGCCCTGAATGAGCGTCACGGCAAACTCGATATCCTCGTCGGCAACGCGGGCATCGCCGGTCCATCCTCCCCGCTCGGCCACATCGAGATGAAGCCATGGCAGGACGTGATGGCGATCAACGTCACCGCGAATTTTCAATTGATCCGGTGCATGGAACCGTTGCTGCAGCAATCGGATGCCGGACGCGCGGTATTCGTTACCGCCAGCGCTGCTGGCGAGGCCAACGCTTATCGCGGTCCCTATGCAGCCTCGAAGGCGGCGCTGGACACGCTGGTACGATGCTGGGCAAACGAGACCGCCTCCACTCCGCTCCGCGTCAACCTGTTCGATCCGGGACCGATCCGGACCCGGATGCGCGCCACAGTGTTCCCCGGCGAGGATCCCATGACGCTGGACACACCGGAACAGGTTGCGGATCTCATTATACCGATGTGCCTTCCTTCCTGGGGCGAGACCGGAAAACTATACGACTACGCCAGCGGCGAGGTTATGAGCTTCGGCTCGCCGCCGGCCTAGAGCCGTTCCGCTTCAGATCGGAATCAAAGCATGGCTCCATGATTTTGATCTGACGCGTTTCTTCCCGCGAACCGGTCTCCACTTCGCTCGAAAACGCTATGGGCGTGCCGACGATTGGCCGCCATCGGTCGCGTTCCGCCAGCGCCGGCGTATTGAATCGTTTGGGACGGCCGCCTCACAAATGACTGGAAGTACGCGATGGATGGTGTCGGGCGGGTCAGGAGCTGTCGATGCAAGCCGTTGTCGAGCGCGTGATACGCGCCTTTACTCTCAGGAACTCACCGTCCGACGAAAAGGCCGACGGCGATTGCCGAACTCCGGCCGGGTTGGCCGCCGACTTGTTGGAGAATTACAGAGTGCATCTTCTGCAGCGCGCACAGCCTCCTTGCAGCCGCTGACGGCATCCTGCTTCTGGACAAATCGATTGGCGGTGCGCGCTATGACTTGCGCTTGCGCTTATGCGCGAACGGATTGGCTTTTTCGCGAAGCGTGACGCGGATCGGCGTGCCGGGGAGATCGAAAAAGCCGCGCAGGCTGTTGACGAGATAGCGCAGATAGAATTCCGGAACCGCGTCCGCCCGCGAACAGAACACAATGAAACTCGGCGGCCGCGCCTTGGCCTGGGTTGCATAGTTGAGTTTTAATCGCCGACCCGAAACAGCTGGCGGCGGGTTGGCATCGACCGCCTGTTCGAACCAGCGATTAAGCGCCGCAGTCGGCACACGGCGATTCCAGACGGCGTAGGCGCTTTGGATCGCCGTCATCAGGCCGTCGATCCCGTCGCCCGTCAGGCCGGAGACCGCGACAATCGGCGCGCCCTTGACCTGCGGCAGCCAGTGATCTGCATCGGTGCGCAGCGACGCGATCCGGCCGGATCCCCGATCCATCAGATCCCATTTGTTAACGGCAATCACCAGAGCGCGGCCTTCACGTTCGATCAGGTCGGCGATGCGGAGGTCCTGCTCCTCGAATTTGTTCTGCACATCCATCATCAGCACGACGACTTCGGCGAACCTGACGGCGCGCAAGGTGTCCGCCACCGACAGTTTCTCGAGCTTCTCCTCGATCCGCGACCTGCGCCGTAGCCCGGCAGTGTCGAAGATCCGGAAATCCCGTCCCTTCCAGTCCAGCTCGACCGAAATGGAATCCCGCGTGGTACCGGCTTCGGAACTGGTCAGCAGCCGCTCTTCCCCAAGCAGATAGTTGATCAGTGTCGATTTACCGGCATTGGGGCGCCCGACAATCGCCACGCGGATCGGCCGCTGCGAGATATCGTCGGACTCGATGATGTCGTCATCGTCGAATTCCTCGGCTTCTTCGGCTGGCTCCGGCATCACGGCACGCAACGCGTCATACAGATCGCTCATGCCCTCGCCGTGCTCGGCGGACACCCCGATCGGATCGCCAAGGCCCAGCGCATAGGATTCCAGCGCGCCGGCGTCCCCGTGCCTGCCCTCGCTCTTGTTGGCAACGAGCACAACCGGCTTGTTGGCGCGGCGCGCGAAATCGGCAAAAGACCGATCGGTCGGCGTCAGGCCCGCACGCGCATCGAATACGAACATGAGGGCATCGGCAGCTGCAATCGCAGCTTCGGTCTGCTCCTGCATTCGCGCCGTCAGCGAGCCGCGCGGACCTTCATCGAGACCAGCGGTGTCGATCACCGTGAAATCGAGGTCACCGAGCCGAGCCTGTCCTTCGCGGCGATCACGCGTCACGCCCGGCTCGTCATCAACCAGCGCCAGCTTCTGCCCGACCAGACGGTTGAACAGGGTCGACTTGCCGACATTGGGTCGGCCTATGATGGCAATGGTGAAGGGCATCGACGCTCCGCGCCCGTTCCGGGCGGCGTCTCAATACCAGTGTTTCAGCAGCGCCGATACCGCTGTCAGCGTGAGAAGCTGCCGCTGGGCATCGGTGCCGGGAATGGCGACGCTGCCGGCTCGGTCTGTTGTGCGGCAGGCGGCGGCGGTGCGGCTTGCTGCGCCGACGGGGACTCTTCTTTTGGCAGGGACGTGGCCCGCCGATGAACGAGACGCTTGGCCTTGCTGGGCGCGGCGGCGGCAGTACCAGCATCAGCGGCGGCGGCCTCGGCGCCACCGGACGAGCCGTTTGCTGCGCCCTGTTGTCGCGCCCGCCTCGATTCTGGCGCCGGTGCCGTGGCAGGCTGAGCTTGCTGAAGCTCGCCGTCGCTCTTGTAAAGATCCTTCGGCACGCCCTGCTCGATGCCCGGAACGCCACCCGGGAAAACCGGCTGGCGGTTGCCCTGCATCTTCTTCTTCGTATCGAGGAAGCCGAGCAAATCGGACGGATCCCAATTGTTCAGGCCGCCACTACCGCAACCAGCCAGCACGCCGCACAGCGAAATCAGAACAGCGAAAGTCAATAGGCGTTGCGAGCGGCGCATCGACGGTTCTCGTTCAAGCTTGAGTTCGACAAACCTGCTCAGCTCTTCGCAACCGGCGGCAGCAAAGCTTGCAGGGCTTCGGCGCGGTTGCGCAGGCTGGACGGCGTCTGTCCGTCCTCGCTGATCATGTCGAGCCACTTCCGTGCAGCCGTGGTGTCGTCGTTGCGCCAAGCGGATAACGCCAAAAGCTCGCGCGCGGTATGGCGAAAGGTCGCCTCGGGCGCAGTCGTCGGCTCGAGCCGCTGCAGCATGTTGTTGTAGGTTTCGGTGTCCACCAGCAATCCGGCGGCGCGCACCCGCGCAAGATCACGCTCGGCGCTGCTGAACCCGCTGTCGGTGGCAATCGCATCATAAAGCTTCACCGCTGCATTGACGTCATGCTTGGCGGCTTCAGCAGCGGCGCGAAGCCGCGACAGATTACGATATCCGGGCGGTGCGGCCTCCGCCAGTTTGGTGAAAGCCGCTTCCGCTTCGGCATGCTTGTTTTGATCGGCCAGCGCAGCCGCCGCTTCAAAGGTCGAGCTGGCCTCGGCGGCCTTCTGGGTCTGGAGATATTGGTATCCACGCCAACCGCCGACAGCGGCAATCACGAGAATGATGGCGGCAATGATTAGCGCCGAATAGCGGCTCCAAATTCTCTGAACCTGTTCGCGACGCAGCTCATCATCAATTTCACTAAATATCTCAGTCACTTACTGCTATCCCCGCTTCCCCAAACCACAGCGCCGCGCCGCGCGCGTCCCCACCAATAGCGATCGCGATATCGTAGCGATATGGCACCGACAAGGCAAAAGCGAGTCCGATGGGCTAAAGCCATTCCGGTCTTGAATCTATCCGAGCCGGAATGGCTTTAATTTTTGTTTTGACGCGTTTTTCTTCACGCGAACAGCCATCCCCTTCGCACGAAAACGCTCTAACCCGCCGATGTAACGCAAGCGTTCAGGTCAACTTCCTGATCTTCTGTCCCGAATCCGAAGGAGCGTAGTGGCAACTTCGGCTTCGGAACAGCGGGGGCACCCGATTATCAAACGAGCGATCCGTTGCACAGGTGGAAACGGTTACGAGCTTTCGCTGGCCAATAAAGCAGGCCAACCGTCAAAGCGTTTTCAGATATTCGAGAAGAGCTTTCTTGTCAGCATCCGGCAGGCTCGTCCCAAATTCGTGACCGCAACGGCTGTTGCCCGAGTTCAGATCGTCACAACCGGTTGTTTCGCGAACATTGCCGGCCTGGGCCTGATTTGAAGAAATGCCGATGTTATTCACGTCATAGTCGGGACCGATCGCAAAACGCTGCTGCCGTTGGCTTGCAGGCTTGAGCAACTCGGCAAGACTTGCGACCGAGCCATTGTGCAGGTACGGAGCGGCCGCCCATATGCCGTAGAGAACTCGCGATTCATAGGCACCCTTCGGGGGCGTTGGGGTTGCAGCGTCCGTTTTCGAGCTTGAGCTTCCAGCATCCATGTCGAGTCGAAGACGGGTTTCGGGAGTTGCAGCGGCGTCGGGAAACCTGAATGCACCCGGCAAGTCCTGCAAGACTGTTGGGAGTCGAGTGGCATCGACGGGCTCGGACGCGCCCTGCGCGACCTCGGGCTTGGCAGAAACACCAAGGGCTCGTGGTGAGGTGCCTTTCGAAAAGCTCAGGACGTGCTCTCCGATCGTGCCGATCACCGAGGTCGAAAGGATGTTGAATGCGAGGTCGGTTTCTTTCAGAGGCTTGGTCGCGAACGGAATGTAAGCACCTTTCAGGACTCCCGATTTGGCCGTCCATCCCAGGATATCGTATTCACGCGTGTCCGTCCCGACGTTCTGAATTGGCGTCGCCCAGGTCTGCTGAAATGGAAAACGCTCCGTGCCGGCTTTTTGGCCATGGCATTCCTGGCAGCCGCCGTCAGCCGCCGACCGGTCAAAGATCGTTTTGCCCTTGGCCGCCAGCGCGGTGTCGACGGACCATGGCCATTTCGGCGGCCCGATTTTCTTTGCCATATCCTCAAGCTTTTGCAGCCCGTCAAAATTCACCGAGTTATTGTTCAGGAAGTCGATAAACAGGCCATCGTGCGTCGGCTGGAAGTTGCCGAACACGCCCATCACTTCGCCAACGTTCCGAGCCAGCCCGAGGATATCGCTCCCGTTATCCGCAAATCCGGGCCACTGCGTCTTGTCCTGTTTGGGCGCGTTCCAGAGAAAAGGATAGCGTACCGGCGCATCGGCTCTGTGAATGTTTTCGGGGATCAAAAATGTCGGCTCCGGGCCGATGCCCAACCCCGTCACGCGATTGAAGATCATGCCGACTGCATCGAGGCGCCCCAATCCCCAGGCGGGGTTCGGAAGAGACCGATCAATGATGGTGTGGTATCGCACGTACCATGCATCGACGTCGCTCCGCAGCGCGGCGACTTTATTGCTATCGGGCTTGGCCGTCTGAAGGACAGACGCTGCAAATGCATTGAACGCGGCATCGTCGGACGTTGCCCGCGCCATCGCCTTATCGAGATCGCTCAAGAACGTTTGGAAATCGACGAGCGCCGGCCCGCCATCGATACGATACTGCCGTTCTGCGACCTTGATCTGGCGGGTGTGGCAGGCGGAGCACGTCATCCCGACAACCTTCGCGCCCGTCGGGCCTGATGCATAAAAACCGACAGGAAGCTCCTGCGAAGCATCGAGCGCCGGCAAATATCCGTATCGTGTCAGCCCGCCGGAAAGAAAGGGAGCCCCGTCAGCTTGCTTGAGCGCCTTGAGCCACGCCAACGGAATGAGGCGCGAACCTTGATCGCGCGTATAGAAATCGGTGCGGCTGGGCATATCCCAAGCTGAGCCTTGGTCGACGAATACCGGACCAGACTCGTCGGCAAAGGATGAGGTGGCGAGAGGAAAATTCAGGAGGACGAGGGCCAGAATAAGGGTTCGCATCTGTGCTCCGAGCGCACAGCCATTTAGGGCTGCCATGTTGTTGTTGACACACCGCAAGCGAGCGGTGGACATTACTTCGCACGGATAGCGTGTTCTCGCAACAGTTGCGACAACAAGAAAATTCTAGTCAAGCGATCATAAAGTTGATGGGGAGTTCGAACCGGCCATGGCGATCTAACTCTTCGGCTTCATCGCATAAACGTGCTCGGGGCCGGGAAAGGCGCGGCTGCGCACGTCGCGTGCATAGCCTTCGATCGCGGCCTCGATCATCGGGCCGAGTTCGCCATAACGCCGGACAAATTTCGGCGCTCGCGGCGACAAGCCGAGCATGTCCTCCAACACCAGCACCTGGCCGTCGCAGGCGGGACTGGCGCCGATGCCGATCGTCGGGATCGCCACCGTTTCCGTGATCTTGCGCGCCAACGGCTCCGCGACCGCTTCGATCACCATCGAGAACGCGCCCGCCTCCGCCACGGCCCGCGCATCGTCCTCGATCGGCTGCCAAGTTCCTTCCTCGCGTCCCTGCGCACGAAATGAGCCGAGCGTGTTGATCGATTGCGGTGTCAGGCCGACATGCCCCATCACAGGAACACCGCGCGCGGTGAGAAACGCGATGGTTTCCGCCATCTTCACGCCGCCTTCGAGCTTCACCGCGCCGCAAAGCGTCTCCTTGAGAAGGCGCGCGGCGGAATGAAACGCCTGCTCCTTGGAAGCCTCATAGGAACCGAACGGCATGTCGACCACGACCAATGCTTGTTGCGAGCCGCGCATCACCGCGCGGCCCTGCAGGATCATCATGTCGAGCGTGACCGGCACGGTGGTCTCGAAACCGTGCATCACGTTGCCCAGACTGTCACCGACCAAGATGATGTCACAATAGCGGTCGACCAGCGCCGCGGTATGAGCATGATACGAGGTCAGCATCACGATCGGATCGCCGTTCTTGCGAGCGCGAATGTCGGGTGCTGTCCTGCGCCTGATGGTCGACTGGACCGACATCTCAGGCTCCGAAGACGGGAACGCCGACAACATGCGGATGGAAAAGAGCGCCGAGCGCGAGATAGACGGCGACGCCGACGACAACCGCGATCACGTCGTTGCGAACCCCGCCGACCGGGATCTGCAGGCCGCTTGGATCAGTGCGGTGCTTGAGTGAAATGCGGTCGATAACCGCCCACGCCAGGATCGATCCGAACAGGATCATCGAGCCGAGATCACCGTTGGAGAGCAGATGCGCCGTCGCCCACAGCTTGATCCCTGCTAGCATCGGATGCTTCAGCTTTGCATAGATGCGACCACGGATATAGGACGCGACGACAAGAATGATGGAGGGCAGGATCAGCGCTTCGGCGATGTGCTTCATCACGCGCGGCGGATACCAGACGTCGATCCAGCCGGTGGCGCGATAGTGCAGAAATCCCCAGAGGGTCAGCGCGACGCCAACCGCTGATATGAGCGAAAACCCGATTTTGTATGGTCCTTCGCCATAGGACGCGATCAAGCGCGCGCGAAACTCACGTCGTGTCGCGGCGAGATGAACGCCGAGGGACAAAACAAGGCCAGCAATCATCACGAGTAGTCCCATCGCATCCTCCTATGAGCACTGGTCTCGATTAACATTTTCGAGGAGTTTCAGGCAACATGGCGCAATAACGAAGGCAAACACGTTTTTGTCGCAACAACACCTAGTAATCACCCAAAAAAAACGAAGAACGCCAGCACACGATCGCCGCTCCACCAAACCAGATGGAGCTTTCAATGAACGTCAGACTTCTCGTCGCCGCCATCGCTATCACAGTCTTCGGCGTTGCCGGCGCCCAGGCCCAGCAGCTCTCACCCCAGGGTCAAGTACAGCAGAACGACAGCGTGCGTGGCAGCGCAGGAGCGGCCGGGTCCGCGCATACTCAGAAAGTTCACCCGAAAGGATCGGCTAAGGGCACGGTCGGCGCGGCACCTGGGCGCAGCGGCAGCGGCGTCGATGCTGGCGCCTCCGGCTCGGTAGACGCACCGCCGGCGAACGTCAACGGTAGCGCCCGCACTGGCGGCTCGATGCGCTAACTCCACGTTTCGGGAAACGGCCGGTCCCGCACCGGCCGTTTTTCGTTGCGGAATTATGACGTCTTCTTCACGTCCTTGACACTGGAAAAGACGATGCCATCGGCACGCTCTCGTGTGTAGCCAAGATAGAATTCGTTCTTGGCCAGAAATACCGGATCGCCATCGACGTCGTCAGCGACGCCGGAGCCGTTGGCGGCGATGAAGGCATCGAGCTTCTTGCGGTCGTCGGATGAAATCCAGCGCGCAAGCTGAAATTCGCAGATCTCGAAATCCACCGGCAGCGAATACTCGGCATCGAGGCGGGCTTTCAGCACATCGAGCTGCAACATCCCGACAACGCCGACGAGAGCGGGCGCGCCGTCGCGCGGGCGGAAAACCTGCACCACGCCCTCCTCCGACATCTGCTGCAGGGCCTCCTTCAGCTTTTTCGCCTTCATCGCATCGGTTAGCCTCACTCGCCGCACGATTTCCGGCGCGAACGACGGCACACCTACAAAGGTGACATCCTCACCTTCGGTCAGGGTATCGCCGATCCGCAACGTACCATGATTGGGAATGCCGACCACGTCGCCGGCGAAGGCCTCATCCGCAATGGCGCGATCTTGCGCAAAGAAGAACTGCGGCGACGACAACGGCATCGGCTTTCCGGTGCGCACCAGCTTCGCCTTCATGCCGCGCGTGAGCTTGCCAGAACATAGACGCGCAAAGGCGATGCGGTCGCGATGATTGGGATCCATGTTCGCTTGAATCTTAAACACGAAGGCGGTCATGCGCGGTTCGTCGGCCTCGACCTTGCGCAGGTTGGACTCCTGCGCACGCGGAGGGGGCGCGAATTTTCCGAGTCCTTCCAGAAGATCGCCGACGCCGAAATTGCGCAGCGCCGAGCCAAAATACACCGGGGTTAGGTGCCCCTCGCGAAATGCTTCAAGCTCGAACGGTTTGCAGGCTTCGGTTGCCAGCGCCAGTTCATCCCTGACCTCGTCGACATTCAGATTGGCGTTACGCGCTGCGAGATCGGCGATGTCGATCCGTTCGGCCGCGCCGGTCTTGGCGCCGCTGCCCTCGAGCAGGCGGATGCCGCCGGTCGCGATATCGTAGGTGCCGAGAAAATCGCGGCCGCGTCCGACCGGCCATGTCATCGGCGTAGTATCGAGCGCCAAAGTCTTTTCAATCTCGTCCAGCAACTCGAAGGTATCGCGGCTCTCCCGATCCATCTTGTTGATGAAGGTGATGATCGGGATATCGCGGAGACGGCAGACCTCGAACAGCTTTCGGGTGCGCGCCTCGATGCCCTTGGCCGCGTCGATCACCATAACCGCCGAATCCACCGCGGTCAGTGTGCGGTAGGTGTCCTCGGAAAAGTCCTCGTGGCCAGGCGTGTCCAGCAGATTGAATACCCGGCCATCGAACTCGAACGTCATCACCGATGTGACCACCGAAATGCCGCGATCACGCTCGATTTTCATCCAGTCGGAACGGGTATTGCGTCGCTCCCCTTTTGCCTTCACCTGTCCGGCGAGATTGATGGCGCCGCCGAACAGCAGGAGCTTTTCCGTCAGCGTCGTCTTGCCGGCGTCCGGATGCGAGATGATCGCGAAAGTGCGCCGGCGCGCGACTTCGGTCGCCAATGGCGAGCGCGGAGACGTGTCAGTCTGCAAAGCGAGGTCGGACATCAGCGAGCTGTGTGGCAGGGAAAATCGGCCGGATCAAGGGGTTTCCATCCCGCACCTCAAGCGCCGCCGGGAGCTTGCCGCGTGCTCCCGCCTGCCCCATATCAAGGCTGGGGAAGGACGACCTTCCATCTCATACGACAACCGCGGGGACGGCCCTGCCTCATGATTTGGGAGGGTCCTATGGCCTGGTTTTTGTTGCTCGCCGCCGGATTGATGGAAGTTGGCTGGGCGATCGGCCTTAAATACACTGAAGGATTCACGCGGCTGATGCCGTCGGTGCTGACATTGACAGCCATGGCGATCAGCATGGCGTTGCTCGGACTAGCGCTCAAAACGCTACCGATCGGTACCGCCTACGCGGTCTGGACCGGCATCGGCGCGGTCGGAACCGCAATTCTCGGCATCGTGCTATTCGGTGATCCAGCGACAATGGCGCGGCTCGCCTGTATCGGTCTCATCGTCGCCGGCATTGCCGGGCTAAAGCTCGTTACTTGACGAACGCCACGACCCAATAGGCTAGCGCGGCGACGATTGCCGATGCGGGAATTGTGATGACCCACGCATAGACGATGGAACTGGCGACGTTCCAGCGTACCGCGGACAACCGCCGCGCCGCGCCGACGCCCACGATGGAGCCGGTGATGGTGTGGGTCGTAGAAACCGGGACGCCGAGAAACGTCGCCATGAATAGTGTGGCCGCGCCGCCGGTCTCCGCGCAGAAGCCCTGCATCGGCGTCAGCTTGGTGATACGAAGACCCATCGTCCGCACGATCCGCCAGCCGCCCATGAGGGTTCCCAGCGCCATTGCGGCCTGACAGGATAACACCACCCAGAACGGCACGCTGAATTCGCTGCCGAGATAACCCTGCGAAAACAGCAGCACGGCAATGATGCCCATGGTCTTCTGCGCGTCATTCCCACCGTGCCCCAACGAATAAAGCGAAGCGGAAAAAAACTGAAAAATGCGGAATGCACGATCGACCGCGAAGGGCGTCGAGCGCACCGATAGCCATGAGACGATGGCGACCAGCACCAGCGCCAGCAGAAAACCAATCAGCGGCGACAATACGATCGCAAGTAACGTCTTCGACAACCCACTCCAGACCGCCGCCGAGAGGCCGGCTTTGGCGATGCCTCCACCAACCAGACCACCGATCAGGGCGTGCGAGCTGCTTGACGGAATCCCGAGTCCCCAGGTGACCAGGTTCCAGACAATCGCGCCAACCAGCGCAGCGAAGATCACCTGCGCGTCAATCACATTCGGATCTATGATTCCGGTGCCGATGGTATTTGCGACATGCAGACCGAATATCAGGAAGGCGATGAAGTTGAAGAAGGCTGCCCAAAACACCGCGTATTGCGGTCGCAGCACTCGGGTGGAGACGATGGTCGCGATCGAATTCGCGGCGTCGTGCAGTCCGTTCAGGAAATCGAACAGAAGCGCGACGGCGATCAGGCCGACAAGGACCGGAAGACCAATGGCGTCCACGGTGCGGCCCTGCCCTATACCTGCTCGATGACGATGCTGCTGATCTCGTTGGCTACGTCATCGAAGCGGTCGGCGACCTTCTCCAGATGATCGTAGATTTCGACACCGACAATGAAGTCCATGGCATTGGCGTTGCGGTGCTTCAAGAAAAGCTCCTTCAGGCCGATATCGTGCAGATCATCGACACGGCCTTCCAGCTTGCCCAGTTCCTCGGTAATTGCCATCAGCATCGCGACGTTGTTGCTGATCGACTCCAGCAACGGTAGCGCCCGATGGACCAGATTGGCGCATTCCACGATCAGCGTACCTATCTCGCGCATCGGCGGCTCAAAGCTGAGCACCTCGAACAGCACCACGGCCTTCGCCGTCTGCTGCATCTGGTCGATGGCGTCATCCATCGAAGTGATCAGGTTTTTAATGTCGACGCGATCGAATGGCGTGATGAAGGTGCGCCGAACCGCCGTCAGCACCTCGCGCGTGATGCCGTCCGCATCGTTTTCAAGCTGGCTGACCCGCTGGCAAAAAATCGGCGTTTCTTCACCACCCTTCAGCATTCCCTGAAGCGCAGCTGCCCCCTGCACAACTGTCTGCGAATGACGGGCAAATAAGTCGAAAAAGCGCTCCTCTTTCGGCAGAAAGAACCGGAACAAACGCAGCATCGCAACATCCACTTTGCAGACAAGAACCGGGCCGCCAGTCCGGATCGCAGGGATGTCATAAACCATTTCCGGCAAAGGTGGGCAATCGGCATCGCAACCGCCGGGATCATCCACCGGTTTATGGGCCTCCTGCCCCGGATGAGTGATTCACAACGATTGCTTGAAATCATGAGCAATTTCGCTGACTACACCGCAGCAGAGGACCAACGCGCAGACGACGAAAATCGCGACTGGATCACCGTGACCCATTCACGCCGGCGACGTGTAGCGAAGCAGTGCTTTCACTTCGCCTTCGGCGGTCGAAGCTCTTTTTCATAGACCTCAGGCTTGAAGCCGATGAGCAGCTTGCCGCCAGCCTCCAGCACAGGTCGTTTGATCATCGAGGGCTGTTCAATCATGAGTGCCAATGCGCGGGCTTCCGTCAATCCCGCCTTCTCCACATCCGGCAATTTGCGAAACGTGGTGCCGGCGCGGTTGAGCAATGTTTCCCAGCCGAGCTTTGCGACCCATCTTTTGAGCCGGGCGTCATCGATGCCAGCCGTCTTGTAGTCATGAAAGTTGTAGCCGATGCCATGATCGTCGAGCCATGCGCGCGCCTTCTTCATGGTGTCGCAGTTCTTGATGCCGTAGATGGTGTTGGTCAACGCAAGGCGCTCCGGAGATTGCTGTATTATGAAGCGGATGTATAAGGAGATTTCGGTGCTGACGAAACTACTTGCCGCACTCATCGTACTCTGGAGCCTCGCCGGATCGGCGATCGCGGGGCCTGACGAGGACGCTGTGCGCGATTTGCTCCATTCGACCTTCGACAAGCCTGAAGCAAAGCTGGATGTCGCGCCTGTGGTCGCCCTGGCGGGCTATGCGATTGCGGGCTGGACGCAGGGCGAGACCGGTGGGCGCGCGCTCCTCCGTAACAAGCACGGACGCTGGACCATAATCCTCTGCGCGGGAGACGAAATCAGGAGCGCCGAGGCATTGCAGCATGCCGGCATTGCCCCTGACGTCGCAAACGCACTCGCCCAGGCGCTCGTGAAAGCCGAGCAAACGGTTCCGGCCGACCGGCTTGCAATGTTTGCCCGGTTTGAGGGGCTGCTGCGGATGGACGAGGCGGGCAACCACCCTCCGGCTCATGATCGGGCGCACTGATCAACGATACGGGACCAAGCCAGCTGGCCTCGGGATTTGGCGGCGGCGGCTTTCACCGGTTGCATGCCGCAAATCGGCTGCTATACCGCAGCATCCCGCTTACCTGCGCTCGTTCGCAGGAGTGAGCCACAGGAGAGACTGATGTCCGACAAACAAGACCCCTCGTCGGGATTCCGGTATGGCCTCGCCAACTTGAAACCCGCCTCGCCCACCGACAACGTTGTTCTCACCTTCCCCGACGGTGCGGAACGTGAGTTTCCCAGAAGCATCACTGGCCTGGAAATCGCCAAGGGAATCTCGCCATCGCTAGCGAAGCGAACGGTGGCAATGGCGCTCGACGGCGTGGTCAGCGATCTTGCGGATCCGATCGAACAGGATGCAAAGATCGAATTTATCAGCCGCGACGACCCTCGCGCGCTGGAACTAATTCGTCATGACGCCGCGCATGTTCTGGCGGAAGCCGTGCAAACACTTTGGCCGGGCACGCAGGTCACCATCGGCCCCGTGATCGAGAACGGATTCTATTACGACTTCTTCCGCAACGAGCCGTTCTCGGTCGAAGATTTCGCCGCAATCGAGAAAAAAATGCGCGAGATCATCGCGCGCGACAAGCCTTTCACCAAGGACGTCTGGGATCGCGAAAAGACCAAGCAGGTATTCCGCGACAAGGGCGAGGCCTTCAAGGTCGAACTGGTCGACGCCATCCCCGGCAACGAGCCGATCAAGATCTACTACCAGGGCGACTGGTTCGATCTCTGTCGCGGCCCGCACATGACCTCCACCGGCAAGATCGGCAACGCTTTCAAGCTGATGAAGGTGGCGGGCGCTTACTGGCGCGGCGACAGCAACAATCCCATGCTGACGCGCATTTACGGCACGGCGTTTGCCAAGCAGGAAGACCTCGATGCCTACCTGAAGCAGATCGAGGAAGCCGAGAAGCGCGATCACCGAAAGCTCGGCCGCGAACTCGACCTGTTCCACTTCCAGGAGGAAGGTCCGGGCGTGGTGTTCTGGCACGCCAAGGGCTGGACCATCTTCCAAGCCGTGATCGCCTATATGCGCCGCCGCCTCACCGGCGACTACGACGAGGTCAATGCGCCGCAGATGCTCGATAAGTCGCTATGGGAGACCTCGGGCCACTGGGAATGGTATCGCGAGAACATGTTCGCGGCGCAGTCGGCCGGCGACGAGGCCGAGGACAAGCGCTGGTTCACGATCAAGCCGATGAACTGTCCGGGCCACGTGCAACTCTTCAAGCACGGTCTCAAAAGCTACCGCGACCTGCCGCTGCGGCTCGCCGAGTTCGGCGTGGTCCATCGCTACGAGCCGTCGGGCGCCATGCACGGCCTGATGCGCGTGCGCGGCTTCACGCAGGACGACGCGCACATCTTCTGCACCGAGCAGCAGCTCGCCGACGAGTGCCTCAAGATCAACGAACTGATCCTTTCAACCTATGCCGATTTCGGTTTCGACGGCGATCTGACGGTGAAGCTCTCGACACGTCCCGAGAAGCGGGTGGGCTCGGACGCGGCGTGGGATCACGCCGAAGCGGTGATGGCGGATGTACTCAAACGCATCGCCGCATCAAACAACCGGGTCAAGACTGAGACCAATCCCGGCGAAGGCGCATTCTACGGACCGAAGTTCGAATACGTGCTGCGCGACGCCATCGGTCGCGACTGGCAATGCGGCACAACGCAAGTGGACTTCAATCTGCCAGAGCGGTTCGGCGCCTTCTACATTGACGCCGATGGCGGCAAGAAGGCACCCGTGATGGTGCATCGCGCGATCTGCGGATCGATCGAGCGCTTCATCGGCATCTTGATCGAGCACTTTTCCGGTCACTTTCCGCTCTGGCTCGCGCCGGTGCAGGCGGTCGTCACCACCATTACTTCGGATGGTGACGAGTATGCCAGGGAAGTCGCAGCCGCAGCGCGGCGTGCAGGACTTCGTGTCGAAATCGATCTACGCAACGAGAAGATCAACTACAAAGTGCGGGAGCACTCGCTAGCGAAAATTCCTGCTTTGCTCGTGGTCGGCAAGAAGGAAGCTGAGACCAAATCGGTTTCCATTCGTCGTCTCGGTAGCGATGGGCAGAAGGTGATGCCAACCGATGAAGCCATTGCCGCGCTTGTGGAGGAAGCCATGCCGCCGGACATCCAACGCAGCAAGATAGCACGGTAGCTGCGGGCTTCGAAAAAGAGACGTATCAATTGCATGCCGGCAAGCTTTGCCAAGGAACACGCGCCCGTCCGCAAATAGATCGATTACAATCGCGTCGTCCCTTGCGCGAGCCAAGCGGGCGGCACCAAGTTCAACGAGAGCACTTATGTCCGATATTATCGAATTCCTGCGCACCCGCCGCTCGGTCAAGCCACGCGACATGAGCGGTCCCTGCCCCTCGGCTGAGGAGATCGATACCATCCTCACCATCGGCGCGCGCGTGCCTGATCACGGCAAGATCACGCCGTGGCGATTCATCGTGTTCGAAGGCGATGCACGCGCCCGCGCCGGCGACGTTATCGCCCGTGTCTACGCGAGCAAGAATCCGTCGGCACCGCAGGAGGAAGTCGAAATCGAAAAGCGCCAGTTGATGGAAGCGCCACTGGTGATCGGTGTGGTGAGTTGCATAAAGCAACACCCCAGTGTGCCGTCATGGGAGCAGGTGCTGTCGGCAGGGGCCAGCGCCATGAATATCGTCACGGCCGTCACCGCGCTCGGCTATGGAGCGAACTGGCTGACTGGCTGGTTCGCCTACGATCGCGACGTGCTCGACGGCCTCGGGTTAAAGTCGGACGAAAGATTCGCGGGCTTTATTCATATCGGCACGCCGACCAAGCCCAACAAGGACAGGCCTCGTCCAGCCCTGTCGGATATCGTCACCCGATTCTAGCGGTTCGAGCATTCGCATCTCGTGGGGGCGTCGGCCGATCACACCGTTTCCGATCTTTTGAGTGTCTTGCCTCGTTCTTCGAGCCAGAGCACGATCTGGTTTGCGGTGACAGATCCGACGCCTGGCTCGGACAACAATTCCTCCCAAGTGTAGGTGGTTGCGATCACGTCGAGATGGCGGCTGCGTTTGGCGACCGTCCTGCCGCCGAGCGAGGCGTGGCGGCCATGAAGCAACGCCTCCACGGCCCGACGCGGCAGGTTGCGGCGCGGAGTTTTCTCGCTCGGCTTAGGGCAGAACGCCCGCACGTCGTGCTCCTCGATATCGAGCTGCGCGGCGATGCGGCGATGATCCATACCGAGCGTGCGCAGGATCGCCACCTCGTCGCGGAGCCATGAGAGGAAGCGACGCCGGTTGTAATCGCGTTGAGGCGGCGAATCCTGCTGGACGGAGAGATCATCCTTAACCAGCGTCAGCATGGGCAATCTCCTGATTTGGTGGATGTTTGACTCAACTGCGTTGCAACCCTGGCCTGTCTTTTGATTGAGCATGATCTCGTCAAACCCGGTTCTCTCGACTGTCGCTATTTTGCGAGTTCTGTTGCGCGTGCCAGCGCGGGACCGAAGCCGTTGAGCGAGACGTTGAAGGTGACGGCCTCGTTGCTTGAGAGGTTGAGGGAGGCGACCACGAGTTTCGTGCCCTTGCGCATAGCGTCGGTGGCGGCGGCCGGGAAATTCACTGGCAACAGGCAGCCCTGCGGCACGCAGGTGGAGAAGCGCAGTCCCTTGCCGAGGTCCTTGTCATCGAGCTTAAGCACCGCGCCGGCATCGAGATTGAGCCCGAACGGCATCAGGATGGTGCCATCGACCTTGCCGCCCACGGCAGGGTTCAGTTCGATGGCATAGACGCGCCTGCCGGTTTCCTTGTTGCCCTGCGCTTGCGACAACAAGCATTGCTTGCGCCGCTCGACGATCCGGCAATCGACGGTCCAGTCGCCGAAGGTCTCGTTCACCGACGAGGCCCCGTTCGGCAGCGTTGCCGCTGATGTGGCCGGCTGCTGCACCGCCGGTTGCTGGGCTTGAGCCGCAGTCATCGTTATTGCGATGGCGGCGGCAAGGGTGAACAGACGTGTTCGTGTGAGATTTTCTGAGATCATCGACTAAACCTGATTGGAACGGCGAGTGTGATTGAACCGCCGCCGACATCGGGCGGCGGGGCGGGAACGGGACTGGCGCGGCGCGGCAGCGAGGCGGCTTCTGCGTCGAGCGCGGCATCGCCGGCCGAGCGCACCAGGCGTGCCGACAGCACGCGGCCGGAGCGGTCGATCGTGAACGCGACCGTCGCAACACCTGCACCCGCCGCACCGGACGGGAAACGCTTGTGGCGGTTGAGGTGCGCCATCAGCGCGCCGCGCCAGGAGCTCGGCGACATCGACGAGGCCATACCTTCCGCCGGCGCGGCGGCGCGATCGGCGCGTTGCGCCTGTGAACTCTGCGGCGCGGTGGTGCGCGGCGCCTTCTTCTTTTTCTTCTTCGGCTTCGGTTTCGGCGGCTCCGTCTTGGCCGGCAGCACCACCTCCGCCTTCTCCACCTTCGGCGTCGGCGGCGGCTTGAGCTCGGCCTCCTTCACTTCCGGCGGCGTCGGATCTGGCTTCTCCTCGACCGGCTTCTCCGGCTCGGGCTGCTCCTCCTCGGCCTCCTCCATCTGCGGCCCCGGCGCGATGTCCTGCTGCGGCACCTCCGGCGCCACCGCCAGCGGCGCCAGCTCCATCATGATCGCGGCCGGCGGATCGCCCGGCGTCTCGGCCTGCGCCGGCCAGTGCAACGCCAGCCAGATGCCGCCGGCGTGCACCGCGACCACCGCAAGCCCGGCCGCGGTCCAGCGCAGCGCCGCGGCCCTGGTCACCGCGCCTTCCGGCCGCCCGTCCGGATCGTGCCAGTCGATCCTCATGGCTTGGTCGCCGCCGCTGGCGCGCTGCTACCGGCGGCCACGCTACCTGCTTGCACCTGTCCGGTATCCTCCAGCCCAACCAGCGCGATCTTGAGATAGCCGGCCTCGCGCAACAGGTTCATCACCTTCATCAGTTCGTTGTAAGCCACCGTCCCGTCGGCGCGCAGAAACACCCGCTGCTCGCGGTCATTGCTGGTCTGCTGATCGAGCGTTGCCTGAAGGGTATTGCGCGGCACCTCGTCGTTGCCAAGTGCCAGCGTCAGATCCTGCTTCACCGTCAAAAATACCGGCTTGTCGGGACGCGGCTGCGGCTGTGCATTCGACACCGGCAGGTCGACCGCGATATCCACCGTCGATAAAGGCGCCGCCACCATGAAGATGATCAAAAGCACCAGCATCACGTCGATGAACGGGGTGACGTTGATTTCGCTCAGCTCGTCGATGCCGCCGTCCTGCGGGTTCTTCAGAGATACCGCCATGAGGGCTCACTCCGCAGCGGAGCGGCCGCGCGACAGCGGCACCACGGACGGTCCAAGCCCCCGCTCCTGACGTTCCAGGTCGCGCGAGATGTGCTGAATGATCTCGCCGGAGGCATCCGACAGCAGCGCCCGGTAGCTCGAAAGCGCACGCGCGAACACGTTGTAGATGATCACCGCCGGAATCGCGGCGACGAGCCCGAGCGCGGTCGCAAGCAAGGCTTCGGCGATGCCCGGCGCCACCACCGCAAGATTGGTGGTCTTGGAATGCGAGATGCCGATAAAGGAGTTCATGATGCCCCACACCGTGCCGAACAACCCGACGAACGGCGCGGTGGCCCCGATCGTCGCAAGCAAGCCCGTGCCGCGGGCGATGTCGCGCCCCGACTTGGCCTCGATACGCGACAGCGCGATGGCCAGACGCTCCTTGATGCCCTCAGAGGACAGATCGTTCGAGCGCCTGCATTCGTTCTCCGCCGCCTCCATCAAATCAGACACCGGACCCTTGCCGGTCCACCCCTCAGAAATCTCTGCCCGTGCCGCCGCAAGAGTGTCAGCACGCTCCAGCTTGCGCAAGCAGCTCTGTGCACGCCGCCGCGAAGCCGCCAGATCCAGCCCCCGCGCCAGCCAGATCGTCCACGTCACCAGCGACGCAAACGCAAGCCCGATCATCACCGCCTTCACAATGATGTCGGCCTGCATGAACATGCCCCACGGCGATAGGTCTTGCGGAAGCGTGGAGGACGAGGCATCCGGTGCTGGCGCGGCAGCTGGCGCAGCGGATTGATCCGACGGCGCGGCCGTAGCCGTCTCAGAAGATGGCGATGCAGCCGCCGCCTCCCCGGACGAAGATTCAGCCGCAGGCGCACCCGAAGAAGAAGACGGCGTGGGCGATGTCACCGACGACGACGGTGTCGTTGGCGATGCGGACGATGGCAGCGCGGACGGCTGCGTCGGCGTCGATGCTGCTTGGGAAGACACCGGCACTGACGATGATGGCTGCGTCGGTAACGCCGACCGCGGTGAAGGCTGGGTCGCGGGATGCGCCGACGGCCCAGATCCCGCCGCAGCCGCAGCCGAGTGCTCCCCCTGCTGCTGCGCAGCCGCCGGTGCCGCAATCGCCAGAACGGCGAGCGCGACGACAAACCCAAGACGTGTCGCCCTTGTTACAAATCCCGTCATGATTCCCCGCTCCTTGTTCCTATTGACTTGACAGCGCCACGACAGGATCAAGCCGCGCCGCGCGAAACGCCGGCATGAAGCCAAACAGCGTTCCCATAACCACTGCACCCGTCACCGCGCCGATCGCTGCCGTGATCGAGAAAATTACCGTCATACCGAACAGTGTGGCTGCGGCTATTCCGATTAGCACGCCGAGCAATAACCCGAACACGCCGCCGATTGCCGACAAAACGATCGCCTCGGTGAGAAACTGGCCCAGGATGTCCGCGGTCCTGGCCCCGATCGCGGCGCGGACTCCGATTTCCCTGGTGCGCTCGGCCACGGTGATCAGCATGATGTTCATGATGCCGATACCGCCAACCAGCATCGAAATCGCGGCGATAGCGCCGAGCAAAAGATTGCTTGAGCGGCGCTCATCCTCGGCCTTGCGGAAGGCGGACGCCGCATCGTGCAGCCAAAAATCCTCGCGACCATGGCGGCGGATCAACAGCGACTTGATGGCGTCCTTGGTCTGTTGCAGACGGGACATGTCGGCGATGGAGACGACGATCTCCGACAGCTCGTCCTTACCATAGAGCCGCATCGCGGCCGTCCGAAGCGGCATCACCACATTATTGTCCCGATCCATGCCCTTCTCGGAAAGGCCCTTGGATTCGAGCACGCCGGTGACAAGAAATGGAATGTTGTTGACCAAAACGTGGCTGCCGGAAGGATCGGCGATATTGGGAAACAGTTTTAATGCGAGGGTCGTACCGAGCAACATCACGGCGTTGCCGCTGACCTCGTCCTCCTTCGTAAAGAACATTCCCTTCGCTGTATCCCAGTTATGAACCGTCCGAAACTCGGCCGTGGTGGCGATCACTTCGGCGTTCATATCCGTGTTGGCGTGCCGCAATATGCCCGCTTCCCACAAGGCAGGCATCGATCCGGACACGTTGGCAAGATCCTTGATCGCCTCGGCATCGGCGAGAGTCAGCGGCATGCTGGTCGCTGCGGATTCGCCCGCACGGCTGACCACCAACCAGTTAGTGCCGATGGCGGAGGCCCGCTCCATGAACGACGCCTGCGCGCCGCGCCCGATTGCCATCATGGCGACGACGGAAGCAACGCCGATGACGATGCCACTCAGGGTCAGCGCCGTTCGAACCGGATTGACCGCCAGCGCGGCGAAGGCAGAGCGGGCCGCTTCTTCCAGCCAGGCCCACAGCGGCGGCGAGGTGCCATTCGCATGCCGTGCAGCAACGGCAACCGAGGAGCGCGGAACCCTTCCAGCATCGCGACCGCTGTCAGAGGCGATCAGTCCGTCCTCGATCCGGATGATGCGCTCAGCCGCGGCGGCTACGTTCGAGTCGTGAGTGATGAGGATGATCGTGTGCCCGGCGCCGGCAAGCTCTTTCAGGATCCCCAGTACTTCCGTGCCGCTTTTGCTGTCCAACGCGCCCGTTGGCTCGTCGGCGAGGATCACCGCGCCACCGTTCATCAGCGAGCGCGCGATCGAGACACGCTGCTGCTGGCCGCCCGAGAGCTGCGACGGCCGATTGAACATGCGCGTGGCAAGGCCGAGCCGCGCCAGCAGTGCGGACGCGCGGCGATGACGATAGGCGCGGGGCGCGCCGGCATGAACCGCCGGCATCTCGACATTGCCAAGCGCGCTCACTGTCGAGATCAAATGATATTGCTGGAAGATGAAACCAAAGGAATTGCGACGCAACGCGGCGAGACCGTCACGATCAAGCTCGGCGACATCTTGTCCTGCAAAACGATAGACGCCCTGCGTCGGCCGGTCGATCAGACCGATGATGTTCATCAGCGTCGACTTGCCGGACCCGGAGGCGCCGACGATGGCGACGAACTCGCCGGAATAGATCGACAGCTCGACGCCGCGCAGCGCGCGAGTCACGACATCGCCGCTGCGATAGGAGCGGCAGATGCCCGTCAGGTCGATGAGCGGGACATGCGATGCGCTCATGACTCCACCCTCAGCTTGGCGGGCGGACCGGACGCCTTCACGCCCGTGATGATCCGTTCGCCACCGGCGAGGCCGCTCGTGACTTCACTGAGGAAGCGGGTCCGGGCGCCAGTCTCGACCTTGCGGACGGCGATGGTCCCGTCTCCCTGAAGAACGCGAACCTCGCTTTTTTCGTTGAGCGACGACACTGGAATGACCAGAGCGTTTTGTGCCGCAGCGGTGACGAAAAATACCTGTGCGGTCATTCCGGCTTTCAAGCCGCCATCCTTGTTGGGAACGTCGAACAGCGCCGTGTAGAGTACGACACTGCTCGATTGCGTCGCAGCCTTGGCCTCGACCTTCTTGTCGGGCCGGCGCGGCGCCGGCTGGATTTGCCGGAGCGTTGCATGCCACCTGCGGTCCGGCCGGCCCAATGTGGTGAACCACAGCGGCATGCCTTCACGCAGCTTGACGACGTCGGCTTCGGACACATCTGTCCACACCGTCATGGTATCGAGATCGGCGATTTGCAGCACCAGCGGCGTATCATAGTTCGCGTTGAGGGTCTGCCCCTCCTTCGCGTCCAACGAAACCACGGTGCCCGCCATCGGCGCGGTGATACGGGCAAAGCGCAATGCTGTTTTTTGCGCGTGAAGATCGGCCTGCATCTGATGGATGCGGGCTTTGGAAGCGTCGATACGGGCGATCAAGATGTCGCGGTCGCGCACCGCCGTCTCAAGAGCCACTTTCGACACCGCGCTGCTCTGAGACAGCGTCAGGTGGCGCTCGGCATTGCGTTTTGCAAACGCAAGCCCAGCTTCCTGCTCGGCGAGTTCGGCGGTCAACCGCGCGACGTCCGCCTCAATGCCCTCGACCTTGGCCGCCTGCATCTCGGCGTCGATCTCCGCTACGACCGCCCCCGCGGTCACCTCGTCGCCAACGGCAACGTGAAGACGCTTCAACTGGCCGGACACCTGCGCGCCGACATCGACATAAGCGCGCGGCTGTATTTTGCCGGTCGCGGCAACGGTGCTCTCGATGTCCTGCCGTGTGACGGTAACGGTCTCATAAAGGCTGTCCGGTGACGGCGCGCGGAATCCCATGAAAGCAAGGGTGCCGAGCACAGCCAGTGTGACAACACTCACCCCCAGGACGAGCCGCCGGGAACCGCGCGTTCGCCGCGCCGGCGCGGTCCAGGCCGGCAGCAGCGTCAGGCCATCGACATCGTCAGGAGGCACCGGGGCGTTCATCGTCGGCATCCGCTCACTGAATGTCTTTGTAGTCGACGTCGAACGACTGGCCGGGGCCAGCGTCGAACAGCAAATAGAACTCGCCGTCAGGCTTGCGGAAGCTGACGGTCGAGTCGGTCCCGAAGCTTGTTTGCAGGATGATCGACTCGTCGTAGCGAACGACGTCGAGCCTCACCCCGGGAACGCCGGTTCCGTCCGCGAATCCGCCTTCGCAACCCACCGTCGTCGCATCGATCATCTTGCAAACGCAGAACGGCGGATGCGCCCAGGCAGCACCGATAAACAAGGACACGGCGCCGATAACGGCGATGGTCAACCCGCCTTTCCAGAGCCCCTTCATATCCGCCCCCTCTTCTCGAGCCAGGCCGCTGTCAAGGGCGACGCCGTGCGGATCGGGATCGACGTCTGGTATAGCGCGCCGTCCCAGCCTTCGAGCGTCAGCCACAACACACCGTCAGCACTGGCCTTCTCCGGAATCCGCACTTCCGCAAACTGTCGATAAGGGGTGCCCGAGAAGAGCGCGCCCGCGGTACGAACGTTGCGCGGCTTGCCGACGCGCAAATATGCCGCCTTCACCTGATCGACGCAGGCCGGGCACAGCGCCATGACAAAAGATTTGGTGTAACCCGCACGCCCTTCGGCCTCCGGTTCGATCAGCTTGAACTCGGCCATCCGCGCGGTCCACGGACCGACCACAACCTCGCCGATATCGCGCTCGCCGAGGCCCTTCTTGCCACCGAACAATGCATCTGCCTGGAAGAAGGCCGGCGCCGAAACGATCGGCACGATCAGCATCAAGGCGCTGAGATGGAATCGCCAGCGCTGCCACAGCGACGCATCGCGCGATGGGGATACGAGCGCCGCCATCACTCAGCGGCCTCCAGCCCCAACCGCATATGTCTGCGGTCGCGGACGATCTTCACTGTCTCGATCGCGGTGCGCCTGGTCCACACCATCATCCCGGAAAACACCAGTGTGGTCAGCGTCAGACCGAACAGCAGATAAATGAACTTGAGCCACACGCCGGCGAAATCGCCGGTGTGCAAGGGCCGCATCGAGCCGGTGACGAGCTCGAGCGCGGAACGGTCGGACACGCGCCGCGTCCGCTCCACCTTGCCGTTGTAGGGATTGACCTCCACCGTCTCGAAAATCAGCGGATAGTTGCCGCGCCCACCGACGCTGATTTGGCCGTAGGCGCTGTCTGGGAGTTCCACGAAGCTGGACTCAAGATCAGGCAGCTGAGCATGCACGATCCCGGCCGCCTGCCCCAGCGTGATCCGCGGCGCCGGCGCGCCCTTGGCTACCACCGGCACGTCGGTGCGCGCCAGCACCGGCGGCACGCCCGCCGTCGAGATCGTGATGTGGCTGTCGAAGAGGATCGCCTGGATCAAAAACCAGCTCGCCGTTACCGCCATAATGGCGATGAATGGGATCGACCACACCCCAGCCAGCCGGTGCAGGTCGCCCCAGAAGATGCGCTTGCCCTTGCCGATGCGAAGGCGGGGCTGCAGGTAGGCACGCCAGAACCGCTTGTAGACGACGATTCCTGTGATCAGCGAGCCGAGCAGTGGAACCGACAAGGCCGAGACAAAGTACCACCCGATCGGGAAACTGCTGTCGAACGGCATCAGCAGCCAGCCGTGCAAGGCGCGCGTAAAATCACGAAAATCGAACGTGCCCTGCTCGCCCTGCACCGCGCCGGTGTATGGATTGACGAACAACTTGGCGGAACTGCCGTCGGGGCGTGTCACTTGCACCCCCAGGGCGAAGATCGACTTCACTGGCCGCGAGATGAATCGCACCCGCGCACCGGGCACTTCGCGCTCAACCGCCGCCAGTATCTCGTCATAATCGAGCAGCCGCGCGTCGTTCGCGGGAGCATTGGCCCGCTCCATCGGGGATGCCAACCACATGATCTCCTGACTGACGGTCGCGATCGACCCTGTCAGACAAACGAAGAACAAAAACGCCCAGATCGGCAGCGCAAGCCAACCGTGAATTACGAACCACAGGCGGGCACCTGAGGTTTTACGCGATGCGGTTCCATTCACTCCTGCTGTCCTCGGCGCGCTGGTTGTCCCGCCACGGGACATCCGCAGGTCAAAGCAATGGCGGCCCTATAGTTAGAGACGTTCGAGCAACCGCTTTTTGAACCCCCTCTCTGCAAAATTTTTTGACGGGTTCCAGGTTACAACGACCGGCGCTGCCGGATTATCGGATCGCAACCCGCGATGCGGCCGCAATCAATCGCTCGCGCTCGAAATAACTTGCGAGTCTGGTGGTAGCGGTCTTCCGGAGAAAGCCACCGCAAACGACGTCAGCTACCAGCGATAAGTCACGGTGCCGATCACAGTGCGCACGCGCCCGACATTGCATTGATTGATACGGCCGTACCCCGAGACATACCGCGCGTCGAACAGGTCGGTGACGTTGACGGAGAAGCGCCAGTTGTCGATCTCGTAACGTGCCATCGCATCCACCAGCGTATAGGCGGGCGCATAGAACGTATTCAAGGTGTCACCGGCGAAAGCGAAAAGGCACAGCCGCCTCAGAAACCCTGGCGACTAGTGGAGAAGGTACGCCGGAACCAGTCGTCCAGCAGTGCTTTCTCGTATACATACCGATCGCCCGAAAAGCGCGCCGACGGATTCATCTGGTAGTTGATATCGGTGAGCGTCTCTTCGCCACTGCGCCTACGCTGGCCTCTTTCGGTCAATGCATAACGCAGTACGATCCTCGGCGGCGTGACGCCACTAACAATCCGGACGTTGTTGGGAGCAAAACGAAACGGCTGTTGATAGCCAGCAAGATCGATATCGACGATATCTATCTTGAGATTCTGCCCAGGCGCGAGAAATCGCTTGCCGAGACGATCCAGATGAGCACGAAAGGCCGCCTCTACCGACGCGCTCGAAGTATCGTATGAGCCTGCATCGGTATAGCGGTCAGAATTGACGAAGCGCACGTTCACGCCAGCGTGGCTCGATGCCGGCGAAAGAATGATGACTGCGAGAACCGCAGCGATGCCAAGATTCCAGCGCATGGTTCACCTTTTTCGGCCCCGTCGATCGAACATATGCACGAATCCCGAACCTTCCAAACGGCGCAATTGCCGAGACGAGTTCACATCCTGAAACGCACGGGAACCACGAGTTGCACGACCTGCGCGGTGATCTCCGGCGGCACAGGGGGCAAAGGAGATGCGCGCACGATCATCGCAAAGGCTTCGTCGTCGAGTTCAGGAGAACCCGAAGAGCGCACCAGATGATATTGGAGCACCCGACCGTCGCGATCCATGCCGAAGCTCAAAAGCGCCGTCCCTTCAGTTCCTTTCATGCGGGCCTCGCTCGGATAGCGCTTGTAGCGCTCCAGGTGAGAGAGCAGCCTCGCTTTCCAAGCATGCGAGACCCCGAGGGACGCTTGATCGGTATCGCTCACTCCCATCTCGGGTTGGTCAGGCACGCCGGACGCGCCCATAATCGGCAAACTCGTATGAGGCGGCGCGGAGCTTGCGGCTGGCGGAACAAGAGATGCGTTCGCCCTGTGAACTACCGCCCGCTTCGGACTCGGCACCGGCAATGCCACCGGCTTTTCTACCGCTTCTCCTTGTTCGGAAATCTCCGGCGGAGGATCCTCGGCGAGCGTCGGCGGGGGTAATTCAGCGAGCTCCGTCGACGTTGGTTCGGCAACCTCACCCTGCTCGACGAAGGTTGAGCCATGTGAGGGAACAACGACGATCTCGACAAGGGCCGGACCAGGCTGTTCGCCGACGACCAGCTTGACCGTCGGATCGTAAACCAGCGTATACAAGATAACGAAATGTGCAGTGAGCGCGATACACGTTGGGATTTTCCGCGCAACAAGGCGAGGCATCCAACCGCCTTGCATGATGGCGGTGGGGTTTCCCATCACGCGCTGTCCGCGACCAGGGATTTACGGTGATGAATGACATCGGCGCAGGTCAGCATGGTGACACCACGTTGCGGAACGGCCATGACGATGGACGCACAAAGAGAATGACCATCAGCCGCGCGGACACCGTTCGCATGATGGCGTGCATTCTTCGCTCTCCGGCCTGCGAATAATACAACCTCGCGCATACGCAGCCGCGCGTTCCTCACAGGGCATGGCAGCTACCTAGGCTGGGCATGCGCCGCCTTCAAGGCGTTGCAAGAGCCAGCAAACTTGAATACCTCGAAAGTAATGAGGGCTTCTCTCCGCGATGCGGTCGGAGCGACTCAGAATATTTCGCGAGCGATTGCGGAGCCTGGGAGCATCGCCGAGCCGTTTGCTGGTTGGGATCAATCAAAGGGCGTCGGCAAGCAACGATATCCGCTTACGCGTGGTGGCGCGGTGAAAATGACAGAACCGGCTCGAGATGCGGCGGGTCGTCTTCTGGAACAGATGGGCTGAAACCATCGGTTGCAAGGCTCATCAGTCATGCTCGCGACTAGGCTGAGACCCATTCAAACGTCTGGCGCGATGTTTCATCGTGCATCGCCCTTTGTGATTGCCGGACCATCGATGGTGATGCCGGACGCCTTATTCCTAACCCTGCCGAAACTTGAGCTATCAGCAAAGACCGGGATTCAAGCAACCATTTCCGTTATGCTTTCGCATCACCTGCATCAGCGAACAGCGCGGCAATGGTTTCCGATGCGATCAACGCGTTGGCTTCGAGGGGCTTACCGACGACGTGCTCATCAACAAGCGCGAAAGCTTCATCTTCGGCCATCCCGCCACCAATCAGCCCGAGGGTGATGACGTTCTCCACATCGGTCGCCGAATAGATCTTTTCAAGAAAGCGTCTGTGGCAAGCCGCCGGTGTGTCGCCGTATTGCCCCGCCAGCGGTGCCCTGCCTATGCCGAGACGGGCAATCGTGATCATCCTCGAGACCTGTTTCAATTTTGCTCCGCCTGCGATCATGGCGAGAACCTTGGGGTCGTTCAAATTGAAGGTACGAACCTTGCCGGCAAAACTGATCTGGCGAGCGCAACGATTGGTGTTGTTTTTGGTCATCTCAAACCTCCTCGATTACTTTGGCAATTCGGCCTGCGATTCCAGCAACCCAGGCGGCGTTATACGAAGGCAGACCACACCGTCTGTGCGATATGTAGGTGAGGCGGCTCTTTATTCTATTGTGATGCTCTCCCGCCGAGCATCTCGCATCGGCTAATCACATGCCGTGTTCCGGGAGGATCAGGCGATAAGGCTGCTCCGGCTCACGGTTCGCCATATGTGGTCAAGGGAGCAATTCGGCGATCACCTTCATGTTATCACGAGCGTCACCCACGCGCCGGAAGGGGTAACTCGTTTTCCTGCATTGAAATCCTTCTGGAGCGGGTGAAGGGAATCGAACCCTCGTATTCAGCTTGGAAGTCTCCAAATCATATCAATGTTATCATGGGCTTTTCTGACATTCGGCAGCTTTTCGGTCAACTGAGATTATTACAGAACTTTTTGCCGTCAGAATGCCTGCGAGCGGCCCGTTACAATGCCTTAGGGTCAGGCCCCATAAAGGTGTTGGCCGAGTCAGCGCGTTGTGATTCACGTCCCCCGAAGGGGAGCAGGGATGAATCACGATCAGTTCTGGCTGACAGACGTGCAGTTTTCGAAGATTGAATCCCACCTGCCGACCGACACGCGCGGCAAAAGCGCGCGTTGATGATCGGCGTGTGATCAGCGGCATCGTTGAAGTGCTGAAGTCGGGCGGCCGCTGGGTCGATGCGCCGTTCGACTACGGCCCGAGGAAGAAGCTCTATAATCGCTTTGTTCGCTGGGCGGAAACGCGCTCGCGCAGGCCGGTGGACCGCCCGCGCAGGTTTTGATTGATAGTTCAGCCGTCAAAGCGCACCGCTCGGCTGCGGGAGGAAAGGGGAAAAGAAATCAGGCCATCGGTCGCTCGCACGGCGGTCGTACGACGAAAATCCACGCGCTGACCGACACTCAATGTGGCCCTCGCCTTTATGATGCTCACCGGCGGCCAAGTCGCAGATTGCACGGCGAGCGCAGTGCTGCTCGAAAGTCTTCCGGATTGCGACATCTTGCATGCCGACAAGGGGTACGACACCAACGCGATCGAGGAGAGAGGCGTGATGCCATTCGCAAATGGAAAACTGCTTCTCGCTGTTTCTCTATCGCAACCGGAACGCCATCGAGCGCGTGTTCTGCCGGCTGAAAGACTTCATGACGCTAACGAGAAGTGTGTTCCCGGTCATCACAATCATCGATTTTGGCACCATGCCGCGGCGAATCGCTTCGTCGATTGAACGCATCGCGCGACAGATCGTGCCCGGCCATTCCCGCCGCCATCGCAACCACGAAGACGATCACGGGCCCGCTTGCTCTCGCGAGATTGACCAGCGCCGGCCCCGGACACAGGCCGACCAGCCCCCAGCCGATGCCGAACAGCATCGCGCCCGTGACCAGCGATGCATCGATATCGCTGCGGTCGGGCCATCGCAGTTTTTCCGCCAGCAGCGGGGTGCCGCGCCGCCGTGCCAGCACGAATCCGGCCGCCGTCACCGCGACCGCGCCCGCCATCACAAAAGCAAGCGTCGCATCCCACGCGCCGAAGAGATCGAGGAAGTCGAGCACCTTGTCCGGCTGCGTCATGCCGGAGATCAGAAGGCCAGCACCAAAGATCAGGCCGCAGAGAAAACTGGCGAGCAGCATCGGCATGGCATCAGCCTCCGATGCCATGACGCAAAATCGTCACCACGGCGATCGCCGCCAGCATAAAGATCGCGGTGGCCAAGATCGAGCGCGTTGACAGCCGTGCGACGCCGCAGACGCCATGACCCGAGGTGCAGCCACCGCCCAAGCGCGTGCCAATGCCGACGAATAGGCCGCCCAACGCGACCACGACAAGGTTCGCGGGCATCGCGAGCACCGGTAGCGGCCGCCCCGCGAGAGTCGCCAGCAGCGGTGCTGCGATCAGACCTGCGATGAAGGCGATCCGCCAACCACGGTCGCGGCTACGCAGCAGTCCGCCGAAGATGCCGCTGATGCCGGCGATGCGGCCGGTCAGCAGCATCAAGAGCGCAGTCGCCAATCCGATCAGCGCGCCGCCGATGAAGCCGGAAAAAAGAGTGAGATTGTGCATGGTCGTCGTGTCCGGGATGAACGCGCGTCCGGATCACATTGCTGCGGCGGCCCGGAGCGCAATGTCCTGATCTGATCCTATCACCTTTTCGGGTTCGGCTCGATTGCGGTTCGCGAGGAAGTGCATTGCACCCGCCGGGCGGGCGACGTTCGACCGGAATCCTTTATGATCAATCAACTGCTCTGTTCTTCAGCCTCAACCTCGAGCCGAATTGAGCCTTTGATCGGATCGATTGGCTTGTTGGCCGTAACCGAATAGCCGATGTCCAACGAGCATATGTCTGCCCGCAGTCGAAGGAGATAATGAACGTTTCGAGACCAACACAATTTCATTGATTTATATCAAACTCGCTCCGCAAAAGATTTATATTTATTCGACGAACGAGGCTTTCCAACAGTCTGGAGGGCTTGTCATGCCAGCCACACACTCTAAGGCCACCCTCACGCCGGAAGACTTGCAACGGACGTCGGGAACCTTGTCCTTATTGGGGAGGTTTCGAAATTCGCTGGCTCGTTTGGTGCGCTCGACAAGTCCGGGAGGTACTACATTCAAAGCGGATGGTGGGACGGCCTTTTCGCTCGCTGAACGTGAAGACGAAACATCGGCCAGCATCGCGACCTGGGCCCCGGATTTTTGGCCGCGGGGCCGCGAAGGATTCGATAGCGACCTCAATGACCCCAGAGCAGCAGGCACGACACTCTGGCCGCGGACCGACGAGAGAACCAGCGCCGATGACGCGGTTGAAGCCTCAACCGGAATCGCATCGCTCCTCTGTTACAACGCAGGCGCCGGATCGGTTGCAAAACCCTTTGCAAATGGCTCGCTCTCGGTCACAACCGACAAGACGGATTACGCGCCCGGCAGCACCGCGACATTCACCGTTACAGGCATCGCATCTGGAAGCTCGGTCAAATTCCGGCTCGCCGACATGTCGAACGCCACCGGCGTTAACGGTATTGCCGACGTATATACGCCGTTCAAAATTACCGACGGGGGCACGGGCGATTCAGACGGCGTCGTCAACGGCACGGTCGTTGCGCAATGGCAGGTGCCCGCTGATGGCCGCGCCACTGGTGCCGTGTTGCAGCTTACGGCCGTCTGGGGCAGCCAGACCGCCACCACGACGTTCTCTGATGCTTCCAGCGAAATCGTACTCGAGAACCAAAAGCCTGGCAATCCGGAGAGCGAATGGGGCATCGACGACGCGGGCAGCTCCAACATTGAAGGCTTCGCCACCGACATCAGCACCAATCGTGGCCAGACCGTCAACTTCAAGATCAACACGAATTCTAACAACTATCGTATCGACATCTACCGGCTCGGCTATTACGGCGGCATGGGAGCTCGCAAGGTCGACACGATCCAACATACCGGCGTCCAAAGCCAGCCCACGCCATTGCGCGATAGCACCACTGGTTTGGTGGACGCCGGTAACTGGTCAGTTTCGGCCTCTTGGGCAGTGCCGGCCGATGCTGTCTCGGGCATCTACATTGCCAAGCTCGTGCGCCAGGACGGGACCGCCGGCTCAAATCAGATCCCATTCATCGTGCGGGATGATAGCAGTCATAGTGACATCATTTTCCAGACCTCGGACGAGACCTGGCAGGCTTACAACCCCTGGGGTGGCGCCAATCTCTATCAAGGTAACGGACCTGCCGGTGACTCCTCTCCCGGACGAGCCTATGCAGTCAGTTATAATCGCCCGATCACCACGAGAGGCGGCGGCCTGCAAGCTGGTCCGCAGGATTATATTTTCGGTGTCGAGTTCCCGGCCATCCAGTGGCTGGAGAAGAACGGCTATGACGTTTCCTACATGGCCGGAATGGACTCCGATCGCCTCGGCAATCTGATTCAGAATCACAAGATGTTCTTGAGCGTCGGCCATGACGAGTACTGGTCGGGACAACAGCGCACCAACGTCGAGGCAGCGCGGGATGCTGGCGTGAATCTCTCGTTCTGGAGCGGCAACGAAGTCTATTGGGAGACACGTTTTGCACCCAGTATCAGCGCCGGCGCGCAGCCCTATCGCACTCTGGTATCCTACAAGGAAACCAGGGCCGGCCCCATCGATCCGAGCAATCAATGGACCGGGACCTACCGGGACCCGCGGTTCGTCTCGCCGACCGCCGTTGGCGGAGGGCGGCCGGAGAACGCGCTGACCGGCACCATGTTCCAGGTCGACTCATACCGAAGCGACGCAATCACCATCCCGTATGACGACGCTAATTTGCGCTTCTGGCGTAATACGAGCGTAGCAAACCTACAGCCGGGGCAGACGGCAACGCTGCCGCGAAACTATTTAGGCTACGAATGGGATGAGTCGCCCGACAATGGCTTCCGTCCTGCCGGTCTTATCGAACTGTCGTCGACGACTTTGCCCGTGGACCAATACCTATTGGACTACGGCACAGCCACGGGATCGGCCACGGCAACGCACAATCTAACGCTTTACCGCGCTCCCAGCGGTGCCTTGGTGTTTGGTGCCGGCACGGTTTACTGGGCATGGGGTCTTGATGCCAACCATGACCTCGAAGCCACTCCGGTTGATCCGCGGGTCAAGCAGGCGATGGTCAATCTCCTGGCGGACATGGGGATTCAGCCCGGCACGCTGGAGGCCGGACTGGTGTCGGCAACCCAGTCAACGGATATCACAAAGCCGGTGTCCACAATCATCTCACCGAATAACGGGACAGCCCTAAGGGTAGGAGCCGCCGTTACCATTAGCGGAACGGCTTCCGATGTCGGCGGCGTCGTCGCCGCGGTCGAGGTCTCGACCGATGGCGGCACGACCTGGCACCGGGCCGTGGGAGATGAAACCTGGAGCTATAGCTGGGTCGCTCCCACAGCCGGCACGTTTACGATCAAGTCGCGGGCGGTAGACGACAGCGTGAACCTTGAGACTGCCAGTGCCGGCCGGACCGTGACGGTTACCGGCAATAATTTTTTTCTGGCGTCGGCCACACCGCCCATCGTGCCGGAGGCCGATGCCAAGCCAATCGAAGTAGGGATGAAATTCCAGTCTTCGATGGCCGGCACCGTAACGGGCTTGCGATACTACAAGAGCGACTTGAACATCGGCCCGCATACGGGCTCGCTCTGGTCGAGCACGGGGACCCGACTGGCGACAGTCACCTTCACCAACGAATCAGGAGTGGGTTGGCAGACGGCGAGCTTTTCCACTCCGGTCGCGATCACCGCCGGCACGACCTATGTGGTTTCGTACCACACTAACTACGGGTATTATGCGGCAACGGGACCCTATTTCGCGTCTCCCGTAACAAATGGTCCCCTTACCGCACCGGCGAATGCCGGCGTCTACACGTACAATTCAGCCAGCGTCTTCCCGAGTAGCACTTTCAACGCCGAGAACTACTGGGTCGACGTCCTGTTCAACCCCAGCGGCGGAGGCACCAATCAGCCGCCGGTTGCGGCAAATGACAGTGGCTTCAACGCCACCCAGAACACCCCGCTCACCATCGCAGCATCGGCGCTGCTCGCCAACGACACCGATCCAAACGGCGACGCCTTGACGCTTACGGGAGCAAGCGGCGGCGTCAATGGCACCGCCAGCTTCAACGCCCAGAACAACACCGTGACGTTCACGCCGACGACGGGCTATACGGGACCGGCGTCCTTCAACTATGCCATCTCCGACGGCAGGGGCGGAGTCGCCAGTGCTTCCGTCAGTCTGACCGTCAACCCCGCCTCGTCCTCAACCGTGAGCCTGTTTTCAAGCTCGGACACGCCGGCGGTGCTATCGGATTCCGATACGTCACAAGTCAATCTCGGCGTACGGTTCACGTCATCGGCGGCCGGCACCATTACCGGCATTAAATACTACAAGAGCGCTAACGACACCGGTACCCATACCGGCTCATTGTGGAGCAGCACCGGCACGCTTCTGGCGACTGCAACCTTCACTAACGGGACCACCAGCGGCTGGCAGACCGTGACGTTCAGCAATCCGGTATCGATCACCGCTGGCACGACCTACGTGGCGAGCTTCCACAGCAATGGTCATTACGCGAGCACCGCCAACTATTTCACCACCGCTCGTGTCAACGGCCCGTTGACCGCGCTCGCGGGCAACAATGGTGTTTACACCTACGGCAACAACAATCTCTTCCCGACCAGCACATTCAACTCGACCAACTACTGGGTGGATGTAATGTTTAGCACCAGCGGCGGTGGCGCCAACCAGCCACCGGTCGCAGCAAACGACAGCGGATTCAACGCCACCCAAAACACCCCGCTCAGCATCGCAGCATCGGCGCTGCTTGCCAACGACACCGATCCAAACGGCGACGCCTTGACGATTACGGGAGCAAGCGGCGGCATCAATGGCACCGCCAGCTTCAACGCCCAGAACAACACCGTGACGTTCACGCCGACGACGGGCTATACGGGACCGGCGTCCTTCAACTATGCCATCTCCGACGGCCGGGGCGGAACCGCCAGTGCTTCCGTCAGTCTGACGGTAAACCCCTCATCGTCCTCGACGGTGAGCCTGTTTAGCTCCAACCCGACACCGAGCATTGTATCGGTGAATGATCCGCGGTCCGTGGAGCTTGGTCTCAAATTCCAAAGCTCTAGCGCAGGCAACATCACCGGAATCCGGTTCTATAAAGGCGCGTCCAACACCGGCACCCACGTCGCCAATCTCTGGAGTTCCACCGGCACCCTGCTCGCCACCGCCAACTTCACCAACGAGACGGCGAACGGCTGGCAGCAGGTTAATTTCGCCACGCCGGTCACGGTTAGCGCGGGAACCACTTACATCGCGTCCTATCACACCGCGGGAAACTATTCGGCCGATCCGAATCTATTTGCGAACGCCGTCACTAACGGACCGTTGACGGCTCCGTCATCCGCCTCCAGCGGCGGCAACGGCGTGTATGCCTACGGTACTGGCAACCTGTTCCCGACTAACAGCTACAACTCGACGAGCTACGGCGTTGATGTGCTGTTTCGTGGGCAGCTCGCTGCGTGACGCGAAAACTCTATTCCGCTGCGTTGGGGGCATGACGGGCTGAACAACTGCATCCTGCTCGACAATTACTATCTGTGCCTACCGCAAATCAAATCCGGGCATATTGATGGTGCAGTCCGCCCAGAATCGGTCGACAGAGAATGCGTCCGGCTGTCTCGACGGCACGTAATATCGGCGCGTCCTTGTTCAATGACAAATGGGTGCGCGTGCCGTTGTAGTAGCTCATGTACGAGAGCAGCACGTGGCGCAGATGGCGTTCGCCGAATACCACGACGCGATCAAAGCGAGCCCAAGCCCGACATCATACCAGTGTCTCCGGATGAAGTTCATCAGATTTTCCGTTCAAGGACTCCAGCAAGCCGGCGGTGCTCGAGAAAAAGCTGGAGTAATAGTTCAGGGCATTAGGTTGGCCAAATGCTAAGCTGATAAAATCAAGGCTATAGACCTTTCCACGATCCAACTTCGCTGCCCCGTTCATGCTTGGAGACGCGAAATCGTAGAGTGACTTACATTATATGAGCGAGCAATTTCGGTTAGCACCTCCCCTGCATCCCGACGCGCAATCGCCTCCCGTCGTTGATGCTTTGTCAGCTTCGGCTTCCGCCCAAGAACAACCCCTCGGGCCTTAGCCCGCTCGCGGCCCTCCCCAGTCCGTGTTCGGATCAGTTCTCGTTCGAACTCGGCAAGACCACCCAATACGGTCAGCATCAAACGACCATGCGCCGTCGTGGTGTCAGCCCAGGTATCTCTGAGCGATTTGAAGCTTGCGCCTTTTTCCCCGATCGTTCCGAGCAGGTTTAGAAGGTCTCGCGTGGATCGTGCCAACCGATCGAGCCTGGTGACGACCAGCACGTCACCCTTCGCAAGTAGCGTCATCAATCTCGCTAGCTGTTTGCGGTCGGAACGAGCTCCACTGATTTTCTCCTGAAATATTTTCTCGCATTTAACGGCCTTCAGCTCGGCTAATTGGGTCACCAATGATTGACCGTCGGTGCTTACGCGCGCGTAAACCGTCATATCGTCCTCCAATTTCGCACATATAATATGCACAGCATAAAGTCGCATTTTTATGGGGTCAATGATTGTGTGCGTAATTCATAATTTTTGCACGGAGGCATATAGATGTCCGTTGTTGGGGGATGAACGGACTTCTGGCGAACGCCACTTCCGAGTTTGACCCAAAGCGGACATGGCGCGGACATGGCAAAGTCGACGCGAATGCCCCATTGCGGGCGTCCTTTGATCTAGATCAACAGGAACCGTCGTCGTGCGGCGCGAACGTAGGGTCGTCGCGGGGGGCGACCGATGCGCAAAGGAGTGCTGCACATGGGATTCCTTGATGAGTTATTTGCCGGTGGGCAACGCCAGAAAGAGTACAGCGATTTCGTTGATCGGTACGAACAAGGACACCCGTCCCAAGGCTACTCCGATCAAGAGGTTCTGAAGCGGTACGGTGAAGTAGCACACGCCGTGCCGCCAGACCATTACGCTCAGGCTGCGCAGGAGGCGCTGAGCAAGCTATCGCCGCAAGAACGAGCGCTGTTCATGAAGATGTTGCAGGACCGAGCCGCGGCGCATGGCGTAACGCTGCCGGGAAAGGTAGCGCCCGAACCGAAGGAACTGGGCCAAGTGCTCACCGACCTGCATGAAAAGCCGGGGCAGCTCCGGGATATGCTCGGCGGTGACGCCGCCCAGCCTCAGCAAGCGGCAGGGTCAAGTCCGATTACCGACATCCTGTCATCCCCGATGGCCAAGGCCGTGCTCGCGGGCATCGCGGCCATGGTGGTCAAGCGCGTCGTCGGTAGGTAGGTAGGTAGCCGGCACCAACGCCAGCGCAAAGAGAACGAGGAAAAACACGCATCTCCCCCTGCCCCAAGCAGAGGTCAGGGAGACTCGTGCAGCGTGGTCTCTATTGCTTAGATCAATAACATGGAGCTCGAATCAGCCCGATGGGCCATGTTTCTTATTGGCCCGCAACGGAACTCTGCCGATTACGTGAAGACGCCGTTTCATCGGCGGCTTCGGAAGCTCGCCTCGCCCGGATTGATTCAGATCAACGTTCGGGTCCTGAACATGAACATGATCCTTTCGGAGGACCAATTTGTGTAGGGAGGGTCGCATGACCAGAAGCAGTTTCCAACTGGTCCGCGCTACCGCGGTCGCATTTGCTTTCTTCGTAGGCTTCACCGTAGACGTCTCGCCAGCTGTCTGGCAGTCGGGCACTCTCATCTCGCAAGCCGAAGCCGTGATAGGCCGTCCAGCGACACCTAGAAGCGCGGCTGGAGTAGCGCGGCGGACGACAAGGCGCGCTGTGCGTCGCCATTACTACTAGGGCGGCAAGACAATCTTCGAACCAGGGCTGCCTAGGGGCGCGTGAGCGACCATGCAACTAATCAACGTCAGGCAAACAGGGAGGCTGTACCATGACGATGAGGCCCGACCCGACGTTTCATGCATCGCCGAAGTTGGCAATGGAAGCTCCGCCAGAGAGTTTCGCGTATACTTTGCTGCTTAGTCCCGATTTCTCACAGCCCGATGCGCTCGCGGTAATCGACGTAAAACCTGGCTCTCCGACTTTCAGTCAAATAGTCCACACAGTGGTGATGCCCAACAAAGGTGACGAGTTTCACCATTTCGGGTGGAACGCATGTTCGTCGGCGTTGTCGCCGCTCACAGGGCACACTTTTTTGGAAAGGCGCTACCTCATCATCCCCGGGATCCGGTCCTCTCGAATTTACATCGTGGATACCAAACCCGATCCCACCAAGGCGAGGATTCACAAAATCATCGAACCGGAGGAGATCTTCCGAAAGACCGGCTACTCGCGGCCCCATACAGTGCACTGCGGGCCGGAAGGCGTTTATGTCAGCACTCTCGGTGGAAGTGGCAAGGACGGTACCGATGGGCCGCCCGGTATCTTCATCATGGACTGCGAGACCTTTGAGGTCCGCGGACGCTGGGAGATCGATCGTGGTCCCCAAACCCTGCATTATGACTTCTGGTGGAATCTGCCGCGCGACTACATGGTGTCGAGCGAGTGGGCGTTGCCACCGCAGTTCGAGAACGGGATCGTGCCGGAGGATCTGCTGTCAAATAAATACGGCCATCGGATCCACTTCTGGGATCTCCGCGCTCGGCGAAATGTCCAGACGATCGATCTCGGTGCCAACTATCAAATGGCGCTTGAGGTTCGTCCGGCTCACGACCCCGTCCGCGAACACGGTTTCCTGGGTGTTGTGGTAGACACCACGAACCTCGAAGGATCGATCTGGACCTGGTGGCGCGAGGGTGGAAAGTTCCAGATCGAGAAAACAGCGACAATCTCTCCTGAGCCCGCGGCCAAGGACCAGTTGCCACCGCTCCTGCAAGGCTTCGGCGCGGTGCCACCGCTGGTAACTGACATCGACTTGTCGATGGACGACAAGTTTCTGTATGTCGCTTGCTGGGGCACGGGCGAGATGCGCCAATACGACGTCACCGATCCCAGGAAGCCGAAGCTTGCGGGCTCGGTCCACATCGGCGGCATTGTCCGCCGCATGCCTCATCCAAACGGTAAAGCATACGCAGGCGGTCCGCAGATGGTGGAGATCAGTCGCGACGGCAAGCGAGTGTACTGGACCAATTCGCTCTACTCTACGTGGGATGACCAATTCTATCCTAAGGGAATACCGGGGGCCGAGGTAATGGCCAATGCAAACCCGAACGGCGGCCTCGAATTGACAAGGGACTACTGGGTGAAGTTTGCCGACGGATACCGGGCACATCAGATTCGACTCGACGGTGGCGATTGTTCGACGGATTCGTTCTGCTATCCGTCGGTTTGAACTTGAGCGAAGTCGATTGGACACCTGCCTGGCTCTGGCTGGCTATCGTTGTGAGTGGCCTCTACCATGGGGTAAATCCAGGAATGGGGTGGCCGCTCGCCGTTTCGGCTGGCTTGATAGAACGAAGTTCTCGTGCGTTGATGGCCGCGCTTTGGCCGCTGGCGGTCGGTCATCTGCTGGCGATGCTCCTAGTGATGCTTCCTTTCGCGCTCTTGGTCGCCCTCGTCGAATGGCAGCGCCAGATCCAGATCGGCGCCAGTTTCCTTGTCATCGGATTCGGTATCTTCCGGCTTCTCGACCGGCGTCATCCACGCGCGTTGTCACGAATAAGACCGACGCAACTGGGGCTTTGGTCTTTCGCAGTGGCGATCGCTCATGGTGCCGGATTAATGCTAGTGCCGATCTATCTCGGACTCTGTAGGCAAGTCGACCTCGACACAGGGCATGAGGCGACTGGGACCCTCATGAACGCCAATTTGGGGATGGCCGTGCTGGTCTCCATCGTCCACGCGACCGCAATGATCGCCGCCGGCGGATGTTCAGCCTGGCTCGTTTACCGCTATTTTGGTCTGCAATTCATATCGCGGAGTTGGTTCAATCTAGATACATCCTGGGCCGTTAGCCTCATTCTGGTTGGCACGATTGCACTAGCGCTCAGCGACTAGCATGCCCGTTATCGGCCCAAATCGGCGGTAGGAAGGTGGGCAGAACACGTCCGCTCTGCCCTGGTGTTTCAGACATCAACTTGTTCCGCTATTGCCAATGCGTCATCGACCTCGATGCCGAGGTACCGGACTGTACTTTCTATCTTGGTATGTCCGAGCAGGAGTTGGACAGCCCTCAGATTGCCGGTCCGCCGATAGATCAAGGTCGCTTTTGTTCGTCGCAGTGAGTGCGTCCCAAAAAGCCTCGGGTCTAGCCCCACGCTTCCGATCCACTCAGACACGAGCCTGGCATATTGGCGCGTTGTCATACTGCGATCGTGACCGCGACGACCGGTGAACAAGAACTCGCCTGGCCGTTTTCTGGTGACCCTCAGATAGTCATCGACCGCTTGGCGGGTCTGTTCGCTCAATTCAAATCTGACAGGCCGCCCGGTTTTCTTTTGCCGGACTATTGCGCGATCCGCTGTGTATCCGCCGGCAGCGACATCCTCGACTCGTATGGCTACGACGTCACAGCCGCGAAGCTTGCTGTCGATCGCCAAATTGAACATCGCAAGATCGCGTGCGCGACCTTCGATCTGGAGTTTCGTCCGGATCGACCAGACGTGCTTGGGTTGCAGCGGTGGCTTTGCTCCCGTCAGCTTTCCCTTATTCCAGGGCACTCGCTGGGCTGCATTTACTTGATTGTGCATGGGGCCATCTCCTCGGCTCGGTTACAGAGCCGACAAACATGAGCCACAAATCTTCGCTTCGAAATCAGGTCGGTTCTCGGACGAAGGCGGACTTCGTCGCTGGCCCGGCGAAAAACGACCTGTAGCGAATGACCCAACGACGACATTTAGCCAAAGAGGAGCGACGACTAGTGCCCCTCTAAGAATACGTAGTTCTCCCAACTGCGCATTCGGAGCAGAATTTTGCGCAATAGCGAAAGATGATGCCAGTGCTTCGTATAGATGGCGACCTGGGCGGTAGAACCGAGCGGTATCTGATAGTTGTACATCTCTTCGCTGACATCGATAATGGCTACAGCCCGGCCAGCGGTCGTTAAGGTCGCAGGCTCTACGAGTGTCGCCGTAGTCGCCAACTGTCCCGCTGCGATGGCGTCCACCAGCGAGCGCACCTTGGCACTGAATACGCGACCCGGTACTGCGTCAAAAGCGACCTCGGCATCATCGCCAGCATCGACGCGCTGTAGTGAATTCTGCTGGAAGGCTGCCCCCAACTCATGGTCACGTCTGCCGGTATTGACGAAAAGCATCGCGGTCCTAAGTTGCGTCGGGATGACGTACATTCCAGGTCGCAAAGAGACCTGTGTCACGAATCCAGGACCCGCCGCTCGTGTCGTCGTTTGATCGAGATCAAACTGGGCATCAGCAAGCTGCGCACGCGCCCTCGCGATAGATGTATTGACGCCCCCGATGTTCGATGTGTAAGCGAGCCGCGCGCGTTCTTCTTCGGCCTTGGCTCCCGTATAGCCTTGTTTGGCGGCATCGAGATTACGGGTTGCCGTATCAAGGGCCGCCTGGGCGACAACTTTTTTTTCGAATAGATAGGCTTGGCGATCATAATTCTGCTGCGCCAAACTAAGCTGCGCATTCACTTTTTCCGCGGCCGCAGTTGCTTGATCGAGTGATGCCTTCAACTGGCTGACGTTCTGCTCGGCTTCCGCAAGCGCAGCTTTCTTCTCGTCGACCACATACTCATAAGGCTGAGGATCGATACGGAAAAGGACGTCTCCTTCTTTCAGGGGAGTGTTCGACCGCACTGGCACTTCAACGACGCGCCCTTTGACTGTCGCCAGTATCGGGGTCACGGGAAAGTAAATTCGGGCATTGGTCGTGAAAGGATGATTGTAGTTCATAACGAGTAGGAGAACAAAAATACCTATAATCCCGCCCAGCACAGCGGTGGAAAGCGACCACTGGTTAACCGGGATTTTGAAGAGCTTGAAGATGAGGACGCAGAAGGAAACGTAGATAAGCGCGAGCAGAAGCTCCATGATTAGCCTCCCGCGTTGGTTCTGTTCTTTTCAAGTTCGGCAACTCTGCGCCGCAAATCTTCTATTTCGTTTGCGGTGATAGGTGGCCCAGCTCCTGTGTGGGAGAACCCCCAACCGCGTTCGGGGCGGTAGGCCATCGCCCAAATCCAAAGAAATGGCCACAACACATGGAGCGTGAAAAGGCTGACCCAGCCAGCCGCGTGTATGGCATCGGCGTGAGGATGATGACGCTTCTCAGCGATCTTAGCCGGAATATCATGGATCGCGATGATCCCGTAGAAGATCACAACGACCACGAAAATGAGCAAACCAAGTGCGAAGTAGTTCAGGAATGGATCGCCGATCATATCGCACCCCCATTCACCACGAAATTTGGCTCCTGAGCGGTATACCACATTGAGATGCTCAGTTGGTCGCCTCTTTGTGGTTCAGAGTTTCGCTGCCTACAATGAATGGGCGTGCAAGGTCGGCTGGATGTCCGTCGCCTGCCCACAAGGGAAGACTGCGCTGCCACCGTCATGAGATCCACTGATCCATTTGGGGCTTTTCCACTCCGGGACTGCCTTTCGGGTAGTTGTCAAAGGCAAATGAACGACGCGCCCATTATGACATCAGTCGCTTCCGACATCGTGACCTTCTTTCGTTGAGAGCCAAGGCTTCATTTGGGAAGGCATTCCACATTATAGGCAATGATAAGTTGGGTGGGGTCAGCCTTACCTACGGTTTTCAACTCTTCGAGACCACTTCTCAGCTTGGCCCCTGCCTCCTTCAAGCTGCCCTCAAGTGCCGACTTGGCCGACCTGCATCGCTTTTCGTTCGAGAATTCTTGAAATACCACATGGGGAAAGAGCCTCCATTCCGCCCTGTCGTTCGTTGCGGCCGGGTTGACTGAGTAGGAGAAGACATACATCAAGATCCACATCGCTTTGCTCCACGGTGGAGCGTTAGAATGGCTCCGCCGACTTGAGGGCAGCCGAACACGGGATCGACAATTCCCGTATTTTTCTTGAGGCAATTCACCATTCGCTGGCCGCCGGGACGCACTCCCTTGCACAAAAGGTCGACCTCGCTCTTGCAGTCCCGAGCTATCTTTGCAGGGGTCAGTGAGACGGCTTTTGGTGAAGGCATTTTGGCCCTACAGCGTCACGGCAACAGCCAATAGAAGACTGAGACAGTTCAATTTTCTGCTCGCAACTATCGACGACTACGTGGCCGCAAAGGAGGGAGCGAGCTTTGACCTAGATCAAGGGTGCGAAGCGCCCTGCGCGCGAGGCTTCGAACAGATCCGCGGTTCGGCGCGAATATGTTCGTGCGGCTTTCCTCGCCCGAAGAAGGAGTACGCGTCGAGTGCTCATCGCTTCGGCGGTCCTAGCCACGCTGATCGTCACGGTGCTCGAAGCCGATGGTGAAGTCACCGGCATAGCTTTCCTGTGACAACTGGGGAGGAAGCAATGATCAAACCCACCGTCGTTGCGCTCGCACTGTGCGTTGTGTCCTCAGCACAGAGTATGCCGCACGTCCCACTTCAGCAGCCGAACAAGTCGGTCATTCAAGTTCGCCAAGGATGTGGCGTGGGGCGTCAACTAGTCGATGGCATCTGTGTAAAAAACTCCGCGGCGCTTATCGCAGTCCGCAAGTGCGGGACTAAAAAAATGCGCATGGTGAACGGTCGCTGTGAACCACGGGCGCGACCTGCTGCGGCCCCAGCCGCGGTGCCACCTACGACGCAGCAACCTGCGGCTACTCCTGCCACGCCGCGTTGACCGGCGCACGCAAGCGTTAACGCGGACCATGTAACGCACGGGCAATAGTAGACGCGCATCATTTCGCCGCGCGGCGGACCTTGGTCGCTGCCGACGCGCCAGCGGGAGGACGGCCAATGTTGATCTACGTCAAGGTCTTTGAGGGCTACTCGTTTCTCAATTGTGCCGTCTTTCGCCGAAAGGACAGTGAAATGAGTGTCATTTGGACTATCATCATAGGGTTCTTTGTTGGAGTGATTGCCAAGTTCATTATGCCCGGCGATAAAACTGAACCAAAGGGCTTTATTCTGACCTCTGTTTTGGGAATTGTCGGCGCGTTCGTTGCGACTTACCTTGGCCAAGCTGTGGGATGGTACAAAGTCGGAGAGAACGCTGGCTTCCTTGCTAGTGTCGTCGGCGCAATAATTTTGCTGTTCCTTTATGGCATCGTGGCCGGGCGCCAAGGGCGCGCCTAACTAGATAATCAACCTCGTCTCGCGAAGTCAGCTTGTGGCCCATCGCGTCATTTAGCTGCGCTACAAGCTTTGGTCGCTATCGGCGCAGAGCGGACTCTGGCAAGTCGTCCGCCCGACTGATTTATGGGTTCACGGCCTAGTAAGATGGCTGGGTCGTTGTCGACCGCAACTTGCGCTTAACGCGACGGGGACGTAACTCCGCAACCGCCGGCTCAAGCAGGGCGAGGTTTTGACGCGCCTTGGGGCTATCAAGCCCGACGATGGCGGTGACCCTGCGGGGTGAATGCCAAGCCTTCTGGCTTGCCATCCAAATCGCCGAGATGCCACGTTTCGATAAGCTTGGCAGTTCCGCCGCCTGGCGGGAGATCATCGAGCCGCGCAATCGTGGATGACTTGTCGCTGAGCAGATAGAGCTCACCATCCGGACCTATCTCGAGATCACTGAAGTCGGCGCAAGACTTGGCAAGTTTCTTTTCCGGAAGCCAGATCGCGAGGCCAACAAAACGGTGATGGCCATTTTTGATCGGCCACCGCGCGCCGTCCGGCAGTGCGCAGCGGCGGGCGAGCCCTCGCGAGCGGGATCCTGGCGGGCCGAACTCGATGAGTACCGCCGGCTTCTTCTCCTTGGCGAGCTGATGGAGAACGCGGATATGATCGACACTCTCGCCGAGAAGACATGCACACCTTGTCGCGGTGGCGTTCCGCCACTCACGCGCGAGGAAGCCCAACGCTTGCAGATACAGGTATCCAATTGGGAGCTCGTTGATGATGCCCACCGCATCGAGCGCAGCTTTCGATTTGGCAATTTCCGAGAATCGCTGGCTTTTGTTCAGAAAATTGGCGAGCTCGCCGAGGCCGAAGGGCATCACCCTGACATCAGTTTCGGTTGGGGCTATGTCACCGTCTCCCTGAGCACTAAGAAAATCAAGGGGCTGCACGAGAACGATTTTATCATCGCGACCAAGATCGACCGAGTTCTCGACCGCCAGCATTGAGAAGGCAAAATTCAATCAACAGCGGGTCCGCATGGTGGTCACGAACGAGCGCACCATCACCGTGTTCGGCGGGACCGGGTTTCTCGGCAGGCGCATCGTTCGGCATCTCCGTGACTATAGGTTTTCCATTCGCATTGCATCAAGGCATCCTGATCGGGGAGCTAGTCTGTTCGCGTTCGATGATCCGCATCTCCAATCGGTCGAGGCCAACATCCACGATGAACGGTCCGTCGCCGATGCCGTTGTCGGCGCTTATGGTGTGGTGAATGCGGTCAGTCTTTACGTCGAGCACGGGCAGGAGACCTTTCATTCCGTACATGTAGAGTCTGCCCACCGGGTAGCTGCTCAAGCACGCCGCGCTGGCGTGGAACGGTTCGCTCATGTTTCAGGAATCGGCTCCGATGCTGCCTCACCATCGCGCTATATCCGCAAGCGGGGCGAGGGCGAACTGGCGGTCCGGACTGCGTTTTCCAATGCCACACTCATTCGCCCGGCGGTGATGTTTGGTCCGGCTGACGAGTTTCTCACCATCATTCTCAAACTACTCGCCCGGCTTCCAGTCTATCCAATGTTCGGTCGCGGCCTGACGAGACTGCAGCCGGCCTATGTGGAGGATGTGGCGGAAGCGATAGCAAGGGCTCTGCAAGAAGCAGAAAGGTATGTCACCACGTTCGAGTGCTGCGGCCCTCGCATTTACACCTATGAGAAATTGCTCAGAACTATTGCAGACGAAGCCAGCCTCAAAACAAAGTTGATTCCAATCCCGTTTGCTGCGTGGCAAGCTCTGGCTTGGTTCGCAGAAGTGATGCCAAACCCACCGATCACTCGGAATCAAGTGGAGCTGATGCAGATCGACAACGTATCATCCCCAGAAATGCCCGGATTCGGAGACCTTGGAATATCGCCGCGCTCGATCGAACAAATACTCAGAGAGATATTGTCAGATAGAAAAGGCTAGGCAGCACGGTCTGCGAAACTCGTGTTCAGCAACAGAAGTGGATTCAGATGAGTCGTTTTTTGGAGAGGAAGTCACACCCCTAACGTCAAGACCACTTTGAGCGTCTTGGACGCGAAGGCTTCCAGCTTCACGTCACCGTCCGCCGGGACACTCGCGCAAGACTGACGCGGTTGAACTCAGTTCCAGATGATCCGGTGCCTGAGCGGTAGTCTGCGCAGCGGCGAAGACGATAATCTCCTGACCCTGCAATCACGCGGAAGAGGGCCCGGATAGTCGCCCTGCTAGCCATCATAGGAAGCATGATCCTCCGACGAGGCCGTAGCACCCCATCATAATGTCGGTCTGTTCTATCGCCAACGTCTCGCATGTTTTACCCGCCATGGCCGAGCAACGTCTATGTAATGGCCAGTGCCTTGGCCGATATCAGGCTCCAAATGAAATCTGGGATTCCGTGGCGTCCGTTGCTGGCCCTTTTCGGACGTGGCATGATGTTTGAGTTGAGTCTGCTATGCGCGCAAAATCGGACATCCTCCAAACGTTCCTTAGCTGCGGATAGATTGCAGAAGAACGGCACTCCTGTGAAAATCGAGGAACTGCTTTTGGCCGCTAGTGAACACGCCAACGTTGACGACTTTTGTGTGTCGACACCCATCAGTTGAAGTGAGGGACGGTGCGCGACCGGCGAAATGATGAGAGCACTATTGTTCTCAAATCCAATAAATCCGCGATCAAATAGATGGTCAACGCTCGGCGTCAGCAGCAATCCATTCTCGCCATTCAATCGCTCCTCATTGGTCGAGTCACGCCACGGCTTGCAATGGCTTGCGACAAGGTGAACCGGATTTTCCACGCCAGTGATCCGGCATTTCGACTCAATCATTCCGACCCGCTCTTTGAACAGCCCCTGCCCTATCCTCGCACGGACGATTGCTACCCGATCTGTGTCGGGGATCGAGGTATCGTCGACCACCCCCTGCTCCAGCTTGTTTTCCCAAACATCCAAGTCATCGGCTGAAATTTGTTTCATGTTCGCCGCCGCCATGGCAATCGGGGCAACTTCTTGACCGATCAGCCCTACTAGCACTTCGGCGAGTGTCGTGGGGACCTCGGCAAGATATACGGATTGGAGACCATTCCCGTTCGGTTGGAGCGGCGAGTACTTAGCAGGAAGCAGCGGTCTCAGAACATCGATGTGATCCTTATGGCGCACTTTGTTGCCAAGCTCTGCAAACCGCACCCTCACTCTCCAGCCAATATTCTCCCAATTCTGGCCGGATGTTCCAAACTCCAGAGGCTTAGGGCTTTCCCAGCAATACGATTGCGCGATACCTAGAGCGAGTATCCGCGCATCCATGAAGGAGAAGATCAAGTCGCCCGGGGCAACCTCACGCATCGACTCGTAAAACGGATTTCGCGCGCCATTGGCGTTGCGCTTGGGCGACCATAAATACCCGCCTGTGATTTCGTGGCGGCAAGTCTGGTTCTGGTTCACCCACCAATATCGCATGCGGTAGTCTAGCAGACTAAGTTTCCAACGAAAGAGAGTTACCTAGCCAATCTCAATAAGCGAGGGCCAAATTGACGCGAACATAGGCCCTTCAATCCCCGGGAGTCGGCCCAAAGATGCCTCACGAATCTCGTCAAATCAGCGGTCAATTTCATTTAGCGTGAACACGAGCTCGCCATTCTCAAATTTTAGATCGTATGTGCGGTGAGGCTTCCCGTTCTTGATTGGCTTCGAGAATAACTCGGTCAGCGCGGCAAAGGAGCAATCTGCTTTGGCCTCGGTTGTCTCATCCATTTCGGACCTCGAATAGCTGGGTGATAATCGCGACACTTCCCCGCGACCAACCGAACGCTTCAACAGTCGTTAGACCCATCACGGGCGGTCTAACCAACCTTCCAACGGCAGTTAAACCAACTCTACCCTGTAGCCGCGGTTGTAACGGGTCTTGAGCAAGCGTTAGTGCACATGTTGAGCGGGTGTTGTAACTGGCTGGCAGCCACCGTGCCGCCGTCTCAGTAAAACGAGGACGTTCATCCTAAATTTCGACTGTCAATTTCCGATTTTGTCGACCATCGTAACATGATGGCTCGCGACAAATCATCCAAACCCAATTGGACTCAAATCAGGTCTGATGCCCTTACCCTTCCGGAGCCGCCGGGGGGCCTGGTACCGGACCTGCGCGAGTTCCGACCCAAGCCAACTGAACGACAATTGTCGGTCGAGCAAATCAGGGCAATCGCAGCACAGACGAAATGCCACGAGCTTTCGGAAGCCGAAATTGAGACGCTCGACATCCTATTGAATGATGCGCTGCTATATTTCACTAGAAGCCGCGTCGTCGAAACCTCCTCACGGACCCCAAAGCAGCTTACGAAAGCCTATGACGATTTTCATGACATAGTAAAAGCACTTGAGAAATCTTTACCAGAAAGTCGCGACTCCCTTTTTTGGGCGATTTCCGACAAGGGTGACGACTTTGCGAGGAACGCGGGCCCGCATCCGGGGCTGAATCCGTACAAGGCCGGCATATCTTCGCCCGACGAAGAAGGATGTGTCGCCGATCACTGGCTCATATTTCGTTCCGAAGAACGGCTCGATGAATTTTGTAGTCTCGTTAGACAGGTTTCGTCCTGGTTAACCGTGAGCTTCACTCCGCCGAAAAGAGCGGCGGAGCTTTCACCTTCGGTCTGGCTCATTGGAGAGGAACTACCAAAAATATTTGAACGGATTTTCGGCAGGAAGTACGGCAAGGGAGAGAGCGGGTCGGGTTTCCGCTTTGTGAAGGCAGTATTGAAAGCTGCCAATATTCGGACTGGCGCTGGTAAGTCGTATAAGGCGGGAACAATCAAAGCCTATCGCAGTCGCGCGACGGGTTTTTCCGAGGCTAGTGGATCGACTCTAACGCTTGTTTCTCGCGTTTGACCGCGGCGAAGACGCGCCTTGGGTCCCGCGGTCCAGACGAAGGGTTTGGGATCGGCGTTTGTCTCGGCGACGAAGTGGTTGATGGTGGCTTGCAGGTCAACGACGGATCAAAACACGCCTCGCTTGAGGCGACGGCGCGTGAGCTTAGCGAAGAAGCCTTCAACCGCATTAAGCCAGGATGCGGAGGTCAGGGTGAAGTGGAATGTCCCGCGGGGGTGCCGGGCCAGCCATTGGTGGACCCTCGGATGCTTGTGGGTCGCATAGTTGTCGACGATGGCGTGGATTACTTTCCCTGCCGGGACCTGCTTCTCGATCGTGTTGAGGAAGCGAATGAACTCCTGGTGGCGATGGCGCTGAATGATGTTGGCGCGCCACACGTGCTTCTGCGGCGCGCTGCGATCCGAGACGATCGCCTCAAGTCGATGGCGGTCCGATCGAGTGACGTTCACGACAATTCCTGCCCTCGTGCCGGGAGATTGAACTGCTTCGGTCGGTTTGGGAATCGTCCGAATGAATCAGAGCACTAGGGTACAGCGACCTAACATTTCGCATGTCCCTGTACCCTATCGCCGCGCAGCACAGGCCCTAGGTTGATGATGATCAAGAGAACACACGTTCTCTCAAATTGGATCATTCTAGGGTGCTACTTTGAAACATGACCAGCTTCACTCCGAACTATCACGCCATCACTTGATCACCCGCAAACAGCTACGCAGGCTGCTGCCGGTTTCCGACATGACCCTTCGGCGTTGGGAGCGAGATGGCAAGCTTCCCAAGCATCTCACAATTGGTCGTACCAGTTTTTGGCGCGCCGTCGAGGTCCACGAATACCTTAGTCGTGCAACATGAGGTCCCCGGAGAAAGGCAAGCTGCCTTGGATGAAGTTCTACCCGGCGGATTGGCGCGCAGACCCTGCCCTACGCATGTGCTCGCTTGCCGCGCGCGGATTATGGATGGAGATGCTGTCCATAATGCATGAGGCCAACCCGCGCGGCTCGTTGCTCATCAACGGAAACACCGTTGGTTTCAAGCAACTGGCCAGCTTGTGCGGCGCGCCCCTCCGCGAAACGGTAGCACTCTTACACGAACTAGAAGCCGCCGGCGTTTTTAGCCGCGCCGAGGACGGGACAATCTTCTCTCGCCGTATGAAACGCGACGATGAAAAAGCCGCGCAAGATAAGGCCAACGGTAAGGCCGGCGGTAACCCCCAGCTTAACGCGGGGGTTAACCCCCGGGATAAAGCCCAGAGACCAGAAGCTAGAAGCCAGAATTCAGAATCCAGAATCCAGAATCCAGAAAGGAAGATCGCGCGCACGCGCGCTTGCCTCCCCTTGGACCGAGGCCGATCGCGAACGGTTTTGGGCAGCATTTCCAAACAAGATCGGCAAAGCAGAGGCCATGAAAGCCCTCGACAGAGCATCGAACACGGTCACGCCGGATGTCCTGTTTCCTGCGCTTCATCGTTACGCGAACAAGGCCGACGACCGACCATTTTGCAATCCCGCAACATGGCTAAACCAGGAGCGTTGGCTCGATCAGCCAGCGGCGAACAATGGCAACCGAACTTATAGCCCCAAAACATCTGGAGTTGATGCGATCCTTACCGTTGCGTCTCGCAAAGCTCGTGAACTCGATCGGAACGACGCAATGGCCAGGGCAGCCAGTGAGGCTGGATTTGCCCTCAGGAGTAGTTCTATCGAATCAAGACCGAACGGAAATTCGCGCGCGCCTCAACGGGCTGATGGAGATCATTACGGGTTCGAACCTGACTCCCAACCAGGCAGCGAAGGCGAGGTTGGCTCTCTTGACCAGAATGCTGCTGGCTCTGCCGATGGGCGGCAGTTTGTCTGAGGCGGCGGCAGAATCCCGGGCCGACATGTACGACGATGCGCTTTCAGACATCCCGCCCTGGGCCATCGAAGCCGCTATCAAGCGATGGGGAAAGGGTGACGTGCCCGATCTGAGAATGGGCTCACTGAACTTCACGTTTGCGCCGGCCCCGGCGATCCTACGCAAGATTTGTAAGCTCGAATTGGAGCCGTATGAGGATCAGGTTCTGAAACTCAGGCGGCTGCTGGAGGCGATCTCCATCGAACGGGCAATGGATCCCTCGCCGATCGCGCCCGAGGTCAATTCGGAAAGCGGTCGTGGGGTGCTGATTGGGATGCGACGCGCATGAGTGCAGAAGATACGTTTTACCCTGCCTTACAGCGGGGGGGGGGGGTCAAAAATTTCGAGGACAACCCTATGAACCGAGAGCTGTCCCAACGTCTGGCCCAGATGAACGACACACCACGCTGCGGCGCTAAGACGAGAGCGGGTTCGCCATGCCGGTGCCCGGCGAAGCCCAACGGGAAATGCGGCCTCCACGGCGGCCTCAGCCCCGGCGCGCCCCGTGGGAGTGCAAACGGCCGTTATCGCGACGGTTATTGGACCTGCGAAGCGGTCGAAGAACGGCGATTTGTGCGTTGGCTATTGAAGGGCACGACAGGAGGGAGCCCGTGAGCCGAACCAAGAACTTGGCGGCACAGTCGCGTGAGCGCCGACCACCGGTCCGGGTCAGACTGGCAGGCATCCAAGGCAACGTTCCGACGTTTGGTTCACCTTCCACAAGCGACGAGGCTTGGCGGAAGCACCTCAAGGCGGCCTTCGGCACAGCGTCTGACGCCTTCGTCGAGGTATCGCTGCGCCAGTTGCAGTTCGCCGCCCGCATACCCGGTGACGGACCGTCAGAACTGGCGATCAATGCCGCAATCGCAATGATCGCAGCTGTTAAGCCTGCCAACGAAATCGAAGCTGCATTGGCCGTCCAGATGGCCTGTGCCCACATGGTGGCGATGGTGATGTTCGCCCGGATCGGCGGCGGCCATGGTGGGCCCCACCGACTGCCAGGCTTGGGGGCTACGGCCGCTAAGCTGCTGCGCGCCTACAGCACCCAAATCGAGACGCTCCGGCGCCTGCGCGCCGGCGGCGAGCAGAAGATCATCGTCAAGCACGTCACGGTCAACGAAGGCGGACAAGCCATCGTGGGCGCGGTCAACTCGCGGCTCCGAGAGCAATAAGCAACAAAGCGCCAAGATGTCTAAAACTAAGTTCACCGAAGCTGACATCAAGCGGGCAGTCAAAGGCGTCATAGACGGCGGCGCTGCGGTAGCGAGCGTCGAAATTTGGCCTGACGGGCGAATATGTGTCAAAGCTAATTTGAGCCAGAAGCCCCTGATCGACCCTGAGGATGACCCAGAGGTCTCAAGGAGACTGCTTTGAAAGCTGGACGGTCCCCGCCCCCTACCCCTGCCCCGCTACACCCTTCGCAAGCCGCTTAAGGGCGGCTGGGGCTACTTCTTTAACGTGCCGACCTGGGCACGGAGGAAAGGCTGCACGGTCCCCAACGAACCCCTTGGCACCGACTACGACATGGCTGTGGACCGCGTGGAAAAGGTTTTGTTGCCCGCTTTCGATAGCTGGCGCACGGCCGGCGATGACGCGGTTCCGGGTGGGACAGGCGTAGTTATCGGAACGCTCGACTGGATGTTTCATGAGTATCGCCGAACTTGGCCACTGAAAACCGCGAAACGGCTGCAGCCGCTAAGTCCGGGCCAATGCCGAGTGCATGAGACCGGCATCAGAATGATCTGCGAATATCAACTGAAGGACGGAAAGCGGCTCGGGGCTCGACGGGCATCGAGCATTGACACGGCGTTCGCCGATGATCTGTTTGAAAAGCTGCTCTACAAAGTGGTGAAGGGCGAAAAGATTGAGCGCCGCACCACCGTCAACCACGCCATGAAAACCGCTCGCGGGGCGTGGAATGTGGTTTCGCGGGCGCACCCCGGTATGTTCCCCACGAAAAACCCGTTCGAGAAGATGGGGTTGCAGTCGACTTCGCGCGAAACCCCGCACGCGAACTTTGCTGAACTGGCTGCGTTCCGCGCCAAGGCGTTCGAGATGGGATATCCGTCGTTGGCGACGAGCGTCCTGATCGGTTGGGAGCTGCTACAGCGCAAGGCTCACATCTTCATCCGGTTCATGGCCGATCACTATCGTCCGGACAGCCGCCCGAACCACGTCTACGTCATCAACTACAAAACCTCGAGCGGCTCATGGGAGCCGCTGTTCGATAAAAAGGGCAAGCCGCTCTATCCGCTCCTGATGGCCGAGCTTGATGCCATGAAGGCGCTGCGGCCGACGGGCGGCCTTATGCTGCGCCGTGACAGCAGCGCCCTGCCGTGGGGCGGCAGGGGGGAGACACTGACGCAGGTCGAGCGCATCTCGAAGAAGATCATCTTGGCGGCGGGCCTACGTCCCGAGCTGACGTTCACGTCATCCGGGCGTCACGGTGGGACCACCGAAGCGAGCACATCGGGCCTTACTGAAACGCAGTTAATGCAGAAGGGTCAATGGTCATCAACGGCGGCGATGGGGCACTATCTGCACGATGATGATGAAGCCAAGCAGGACGCTCAATTGAAGCGCATAAAGCGGCGCAAAAACGCGGCCAGACAGTGAACATTTGTCAGAATGAAACAGCCGGGTTTGTCAGAACGAAAATCAACGCAGGCGACAAGTGTTTGAAAGCATTGGAGCGGGTGAAGGGAATCGAACCCTCGTATTCAGCTTGGAAGGCTGCTGCTCTACCATTGAGCTACACCCGCGCCCGCCGATCACCTATCACGTCGCGCCGGCACCCTCAACCATCCTCAGCGCAACGGGCATCCCCGAACGGACGAGCAAGGGTCTTAACATGCCGCGAGTTCGTGCCTATGATCTAATTTCCAACAACAAACGAAAGGAGGTGATCCAGTGTCTTGTTCAGAGCGCTGTCACCTCGCTGGGATCGCCCGCTAGGCTTTTCGCCTCGTGGAGGGCGACTCAGCGCCCGGGCCAGCGAGAATAAACATCGGGGCGCGGCGGGACAGCTCGCCGCGCCTTTTCGCTGCAACAGGCAGATGCGGTCAGCCATACCAGCGCAGCTGGCCCTCTCAGCATATGATGTTCACGCTGACCGATCCGCGCCGCCAGCGTGGCCGTACGCCACGAGTGACGTTGAACCGACATCACCATCGCGCATTGGCATAGTGCGCACGGCGTCGATGTTGACGGCGTGCCTCATGCCGTCCTCCGCTCCAGCCGCCAAGTTGGAAATGGCCGCTGTCAGCATGTGCCCATTGCGCCCCCGCAACTAGCCCGCAGGAGTTCGCCAGCGCGATTTCGTTGCCGGGCATGCGTGGCCGCGTGACGTTGCGTCCGTACTGGTTGATATCGAGCGCCAATCCCGCCGGATGCAGAGAGCCATGCACACTTCCGTGGGCTCGCCAGCCTCCCATGAAACGGATCGGATAACCCTGCCGGTCGAGAGCCGACACCAGACATTGAAAAGCACCAGTGGCGCGGTTGGCAACATGCGCCCTGGCACCCGAGGCCGAACGGATCAAACCAACCGCTCTCCCCGCGCCCTCGGCCATGACTCGCGCAAGCCCGACGGGAATTCGTCTGTGCCACTTGTGACGGCCCCAGTACCGGACAGCAACATGATGGGAATGCCAGCCGGCGTGCTCCGCCGAGCCATACAGCGGGCTCCAGTTGCCATAGCAGGGGCGCATCGCATCGCAGCCCGCGTTGGCAATCTGCCATTTCTTAGAAGAAGGTCTGGCCGATGAGGGTGTGGCAACAATGCAAATCATCGCCGATGCAATAAGCAGTCGGATCATCGTATCTCCCGGCATGCTGGAGTGAGGGGAACGCGGGAACTAAGCCCCTGCTCTGAAATGTCCGGCACGGAACCGCTGGTCATGGTAGCGGTACCTAGGACGGGCAGCCATGCCCTGTCCAGCTAGACGCGAACAGGCGAATGAATTAAGATTGACGGTCGAGGTTAAATTGCTTGAATGAGCAGCACGACGACGTCGATCCTGCGACAAAAAGTCGAGCCGAATCAATTAGAAAAGGCTGCTGGCAGGAAACACACCTAATCACGGCTCGTGCGAGCCAGAAGATCTGGCCCATGAAGTCTAGGCTCCCGCCAGCCGCGCGCGTCCCATCCAATCCAGTTTAAGACATGAACGGTCAATCGGCCAATCGAGCCGGCGCCAAGACCGGCGTCCAAAAATTTGTAGACACGGCGCACTCGCCGACCAGGCGCGGCCGCCTTGCACCAACTCGCTAGCGGTTTCTCTTCTTCGCGCATAAGTAGGGTCAACTTGCATGTTGACCCAACTCCTTCTTAGGCTGATGGAACACAGTCCTGAGCGAGGTGCATAAGCCATTCCACCATCATCCTTCGTGGTAAGCTTCAATGATCGCGCTCCGGTCCAAATTCCTCAACACCGGCCTGGCTTCAGGAAGGAGCATGCTTGAAACAGGCGATCGAGACGACGGAGGCGAACGATGAATGATTTTTGGGAATGGCGCAGTTCTTCGCGAGAATTCGATGGCAAACCTGACGATATCGCTGGAGGTCACGGGAGTGACCGCACCAGAAGGGGTAAACTCGGTCTGATCATCGGCGTGGGCCTGTTCGTTGTTTTGGCCGCAATATTCGTAATTTTCGAATATGCGCGGTGAACCCGCGTCATGAGCCTTAAGCAACGGCCGACCATTTCCACCATTGGATGCGTGGAAGTGCACCTTCTTGGCCAGCGCTCGGTTGACTTTGCCGGGGCGCTTCGCTCATAAACGCGCGCAACCGCGCGCTCGGCATCCGGGCAGGTGCCTTTAATGTCATCCATGGTCAGTCGGGCCACTTTCAACTGACATCCGATGGCGTTGCGGGGGAGTGTCCCGAGTGGCAAAGGGAGCTGACTGTAAATCAGCCGCCTTATGGCTTCGTAGGTTCGAGTCCTACCTCCCCCACCATTCTCAAGTCTCCGATTGCTACGATTTTCTCGATAGATCCTGCACCGCCCGAGACAGACACGCATGAGCGATCGTGATCGAGAACCGCGATTCCGGAGGGGTTCACGGCCTGGGGGTGGCCACGTCAAGGATTCCCACCGGAAGGGCCCACCAAGGCATGGTTCGGTGCGGAGGGCTCGCGAGACCGGCCCCGATGGCCCAGCGGTGCTTTACGGCTGGCATACGGTGACAGCCGCGCTGGCGAATCCCCACCGCCGTATCCGAAAATTGCTCCTAACGGAAAACGCTGCGCTGCGGCTCACGCATGAGAACATCAATACCCGGATCACGCCTGAAATCGTGCGTCCGAGTGCGATCGATCAGCGCCTCGGCCCCGACGCGGTGCATCAGGGACTGCTTGCCGAAGCCGATCCCCTCCCCTCGCCTGATATCGAGACGCTGACGCAGGAGGGCATCGTGCTGGTGCTTGACCAGATCACGGACCCGCACAATGTCGGCGCGATCATGCGATCGGCCGCCGCTTTTGCGGTGAAGGCGATCGTCACCACGGCGCGCCACAGTCCCGAGGCCACCGGCGTGCTAGCAAAATCAGCCTCTGGCGCGCTGGAGGTTGTACCGCTGGTGCTGGTGCAGAATCTGGCGCGGGCGTTGACCGGACTGAACGACCGGGGCTTCATGACCGTCGGCCTCGACAGCAACGGTGACGAGAATCTCGCCGCCATCCAGTTGCAGCAGCCATTGGCTCTGGTACTCGGCGCCGAAGGCAAAGGTCTGCGGCAGCTCACGCGGGACACATGCAGCGCGGTCGCGCGCCTCGACATGCCTGGCCACATCAAGAGCCTTAACGTCTCGAATGCCGCGGTGCTGGCGCTTTATATCGGCGCCAGCCGTCTCGGACTCATGCACTGACGGCACGAAGACGCCCGCTCGCACCGGGCATTGCGGGTTTGTTTTTCAGGCGCGCCGATCAGTTCTCATGATACCGCGCTGAATGACGGTAGTCATGATGTTGTCCCGATCCGTAAATCACGCGCGGAAGAGCGGCGTGATCGCCATGGCGCGAAACATGGCCGTGATGACGGGTACGATTCCAGCGATAGCTGTACACGACCGGGCCAATCGCGGGCGCGCCATCATAGTAGTGATGCATGGCATGGGCATAACGACCGCCGTCGTAAGGATAGAAATAAGGACGACTGTAGGCATTCCATCCGGCAACGGCACTTTCCTGATAGGTCGGCACCGGTGCGAAGTTGCCGGGACCGCTGAACACCGGCCCTTGATTGACATAATAATACTGCGTCGGAGACGGCAGGCTCTCATAGCCAGCGAAGCCGTAACCACCGTAATAGCCTGGATAATAACCCGATACGCAGGGGCTGTACGACAGGCATGGAGAGCATCCACTCGTGAACAACCCTCCACATGCCGTTGCGGGCGCAGCGCTTGCGGCCACAATGGCCGCAGCCGCGACCATCCCGGAAATCATTTGACGCATCTACTTTCTCCCGCTGTTTTTTTGTTCGATTTAGGTCGTGTTGATCTCAACGAAAGTTTGGAGGCAAACCCGAGGGTCCGATCTTGGGCGCGAGGATCACCGGAGGCGGCATCTGCGGGATGTCGGATTGCGCGGGAGTTGGGTTTGAACGGGCCGACCACGACTGATGAAAGCTTTCGGCTCGCCGCGGTGGCTTCCGATTGGGCGGCGGCTCGATTTCGAGGCGGCCGTAACCGGGCGCGCGGCCAAGACTCGGATAATAATGACCGACATGCGGTTCATAGACGTAGCGTCCGCCGTACACCGTGGGCTGCGGTTGTATCCTCCGAGAAAGTCCCCAATCGCCCTCGACGACGGCATAGGACGCATCGACACCATTGATGATGATGGGAACGCCGGGACGTCCGGGAATCACAAACACCGGACCGCTGTCGGCCAGAGCCGTCAACGAAGTCCCGATCAAAATGGCCAGCACAAGTCCGATACGCATCACTGGACTCCGGATTATGGCAGAGCCTAATCGAACCAACGCCGGCAAGGGTTAAGGCCGCCGCCGAAACTTCCGGTAAGCCTAACGTCTCGGGATGCGCCGAGGTTCAAATGCGAACAATCCCGCCATCGAATTGTTAACGCGGGTTGTGGCTGCTCCCATCGTACGCGTTAGTCGCTCACGCTAAATATCTCTTCGATGGTCAGGTTGAATAGGCGGGCGAATGCCCGCGGCAGGCTTGGATCATATCGTCCACGTTCGAGTGCATTTTCCAACTGCCATCGGATAAGAACCCATAGCCGTCAGCGGAAGACTGCGTTAAATAGCGCCTCTTCGCCCGCTTAGCTCAGTTGGTAGAGCAGTGGTTTTGTAAACCTCAGGTCGCTGGTTCGAGTCCGGCAGCGGGCACCATCTCAGAGATGCCAGAGCACTAGATCGTCGCGCGTGCGGAACCTGCTGGTCGATAAAGCATGGGCCGGGTGTGCCAACACGTGCCCCTGCAAGAAGCCTTATCCGCCATGCTGAGTGTTTTGCGTACTACAGACACATTGGCGGAATGTCGTCGGTGGGGTGATGGATGCAGCGCCTCCCGGTAGGACGATCCGTAGGACGACAATGATCCATCTTGCGTTAGGATCGAAAACGTCCCGCCCGTCCGCAGCTAGGGCAGCCTAGCCGCGTCCTGTCCTTTTATCGCCTGCGCGGACATGCCGTCTCCCTGTCACCGGAGGCTGCTCACGTCAGCGCCTCTTCCTCTTCCTCTTCCGCCGCCGCGTCGCGCCGCACTACCTCGCTCTGCGCGAGCTTATTATGCGCGACCCTGCTGTGCGCGACCCTGCTATGCGCGGCCTTGACGCCCTCAGCCAGATCGCTGCGAAATCGCACGTAAGGCGGCTTCACGCCATGGATCAGAAGCGTGCGCCGGATCGCAGGAGTCGCTCCGGTAATATAGACGGGCACCCGCCGGCGATGCGTCTTGTGCACAAAGCCCTCAATCGCTGCAGCGCCGGAGGAATCTATTACCGGCACGGTCGAGAAATCGATGACGTAGGCTTTCGGATGGTTGCCAATACTGTCGAGCGCCGCGCCGACATTCGCCGCCGCCCCGAAAAAGAACGCCCCGGAAATCCGGTGAACAGCCACATCGGGATCAGTGGCGAGGGCGACATCATACGCTTTCCGGCCATTGCCATTGACCCTGTCCGACTCGTCCCCGTCGGTCAGCGAACGCGCGTTCTCGACTTCCACCATCTTCGCCATGCGATGCAGGAACAGAAGCGCCGCGATACCGAAGCCGACAAGAATGCCTTCGATGAGGCCGCTGAAGATCACCAGCAAGAACGTAACCACCAATACCACCGCGTCGCTGCGCGAGGCACGCAGAAGCATTGCGAATGCGTGCCTTTCGGCCATGTTCCACGCGACCACGGCTAGCACGGCGCCGAGCGCGGCCAGCGGGATGTACGAAGCGAGTGGTGCGGCGACGAGCATGAACAGCAACAAAAACACCGCATGCAGCATGCCCGCGACCGGGCCGTGCGCACCGGAGCGCACATTCGTCGCTGTGCGGGCGATCGTGCCGGTTACACAGAATCCGCCAAAAAACGGGGAAACGATGTTGGCAATACCTTGCGCCACAAGCTCGCAGTTGGAACGGTGCCGCTCTCCGCTCATGGAGTCGGCCACCACCGCCGATAGCAAGCTCTCGATAGACCCCAGCAGCGCGAATGACAGGGCAGCGGGCAGCACCTCAGTGATCTTCTCCAGCGAGATCACGGGGAGCATGGGTGCTGGCAGCGTTTGGGGAATACCACCAAAACGGGTACCGATGGTCTCTACCGGCAGGCCGAGCAACCAAACCGCGACCGAGGCAACACCGACCGACATCAGCATCGCAGGCCAGTAGGGACGGAAGTAACGTATCGCGACGATCAACGCGATCGTCGGTACGGAGACGGCCACCGCCGCCACGTTTATGGTCGGCAATGCCGCGCTAATGGCTGTCAGCTTGTGGATCAGCTCCCCCGGCTCTTTGCCCGCAAGAGTGAGACCGAGCAATTCTGTAAGTTGGCTGGCGAAGATAATCACGGAGATACCCGCCGTGAACCCAATCGTCACCGGGAAGGGAATATATTTGATGAAGGTCCCGAGCCTCAGCAGTCCCACCACGAGTTGCACGACGCCCGCAATCATGGTGGCAAGGATCAGTCCATCCACGCCGTGAAGCGAGACGGTCGTGGCGACAAGGACGATGAACGCGCCAGCAGGGCCGCCGATCTGAAATCGGCTGCCGCCAAGAAGCGAGACGATGAACCCGCCGATGATCGCAGTGTACAAACCACGGTCCGGAGTCACCCCGGAGGCGATGGCGATCGCCATGGAGAGCGGCACCGCCACGATAGCGACAGTCAGCCCGGCTAGAGCGTCTGCGCGGAAATCCCTAAAGTGGTAGCCTTCCCGGAGAACCGTGACGAGCTTGGGTGTGAATGCTTCAACAAAGGTCGGTTCAACCGATCGCGCAGTCATAGCCATCCCTTATTTATGATTTATGCCGCTTGAGTGGAGGGATCGGGGGCAGGTAGCCGCCATCCGGTAATTTTTGCTTTTGGTTAGAAGGCGTTATCGCCCAGCGGTAGAGCTGGGTGCGTGAAGCGGGCTCTACGTCCGTCCCCTCGCTTCTCGCGTTCTCGACGATTTTGGTGAGCGTGTGGACGACCCAGCACACGTTCCTCTCGCTGGCCTCCATCCGCTGGATCGTCGGCTGCGACACCGCGGACATCTCGACCAGTTGCTTCTGGTCGACGCCGAGCAAGGCGCGGGCAGCACGCATTTGCGTGGAGGTGATCAGGCTCGCTCTCCCGGCTTAATGTACTCTATTTTACATTCGTAATGTATCTTACTTTACATTTGAAATATCAAGTACGACAAATAACCGCACCTTGTAGCGTAGATGCCTTCGTCGCCGGGCCTTTACTGCTCGCGCCGGCTCAATATCAGGTTGCGATTTTTCCATGACCGGTCAGCCTTCCTGACCAAGCCGACGATGTCCCGGCAGAAAACCGGAACCGGGCAAACGCAAAAACAGGGAACAGTCACCCCGCCACATGCTGCGGATCGACCGGCGTCGGGGAGAAGACTTTACCGTGGACATTCTATCTATCGTCCAGCACCCACGCTCGGAAGCTGCCATTCTATTGGAGCTATTGGAGCGGGTGAACCAGGCGGCCGGCCGCATCGTTGGAGGTTGCATGGCGAACGCTTTCCCACATGGCACTGTCCACGAAGCACGTGAAGACCTTCAAGCAGCGTTGCGATCGGATCCAAAAGTCTTTGCGCTGTGGGAAAGCCTGACGCCGCTCGGTCGGAATGAGTTCATCTGCTGGGTGGATGATGCAAAACAACCAAAGACGCGCCAGCGTCGCATCGAGCGGACCTGTGACGAACTGTTGGAGGGCAAGAAACGGCCTTGCTGCTGGACAGGCTGCATTCATCGTACCGACAAAGCGCCAAGCCCATGGCAACAGGCAGTCTTGATTGATCGGCAGGGAAGAAAGGGCCGTAAACCGGCTTGAGCGCGGTCGCCAGCGCTCCACGATCCTTCACCTTGACGCACCGTGATCACGAGATCTGACAATCCTTGCCAGACGTGAATCACTCCCACTCGATTGTGCCGGGCGGCTTTGACGTCACGTCATACACCACGCGATTCACGCCCTTGACCTCATTGATGATCCTTGTCGCGGTCGCACCGAGGAATTGCATGTCGAATGGATAGAAGTCCGCGGTCATACCGTCGGTCGACGTCACAGCGCGCAGGCCAACGACATAGTCATAGGTCCGGCCGTCGCCCATCACTCCGACCGTCTTCACCGGCAGCAATACCGCGAACGCCTGCCAAATCTTGTCATAAAGCCCGGCCTTGCGGATCTGGTCGATATAGACGGCGTCGGCCTCGCGCAGGATATCGAGCTTTTCGCGAGTGATCTCGCCGGGGCAACGGATCGCGAGACCCGGCCCCGGGAACGGATGACGGCCGACGAAAATCTCCGGCAACCCCAGGTCGCGCCCCAGTACGCGCACTTCATCCTTGAACAGCTCGCGCAGCGGCTCGACCAGTTTCATGTTCATGCGATCAGGCAGGCCGCCGACATTATGGTGCGACTTGATCGTCACCGACGGGCCGCCGGTGAACGACACGCTTTCGATTACATCAGGATAGAGCGTGCCCTGGGCCAGGAAGTCAGCCGATCCTTTTCCCAAGGCTGCGATCTTTTTCGCTTCTGCCTCGAACACGTCGATGAAGAGACGGCCTATGGTCTTACGCTTCGCTTCCGGGTCGGTAACGCCAACGAGTTCACCCAAGAATTTCTTCGACGCATCAACGTGGACCAGCGGAATATTGTAGTGATGGCGGAACAGATCCACCACCGTCTTGCCCTCGTCCTTTCTTAGCATGCCGTGGTCGACGAACACGCAAGTGAGCTGGTCGCCGATCGCCTCGTGGATCAGGATCGCCGCCACCGAGGAGTCGACACCGCCGGACAGGCCGCAGATCACCCGGCCCTGACCGACCAGCGCCCTGATCTTTTCGATCGCCTCCTCGCGGAACGCGCGCATGGTCCAGTCGCCTTTCAACCCGGCGACCTTGCGGACGAAATTGCGGATCAGTTTTGCCCCGTCGGGGGTATGCACCACCTCGGGATGGAACTGCATCGCGTAGAACTTGCGCGCGTCGTCGGCGATCACCGCGATCGGCGAGCCCGGCGCTTTCGCCACACCCCTGAAGCCTTCTGGCAGCTTTGTTACCCGGTCGCCATGGCTCATCCAGACATCGTGTGTGCCGCCCTTCTCCCAGACGCCGTCGAACAGCGCGCAGGCGTCGGTGACCTCGATCACGGCGCGGCCGAATTCGCGATGGTGGCCAGCTTCGACCGTGCCGCCGAGTTGTTGGGCCATGGTCTGCTCGCCGTAGCAGATGCCGAGCACGGGCACGCCGGCCTTGAAGATCGCCATCGGTGCCGCAGGCGCCTCCTTGTCGAGCACTGAGGCCGGCCCACCAGACAGGATCACCGCCTTCGGCTTCATCTCAAGAAAGGCGGCTTCCGCCTTCTGGAACGGGACGATTTCCGAATAGACGCCCTCCTCACGCACGCGCCGCGCGATCAGTTGCGTGACTTGGCTACCGAAATCAATGATGAGAATCTTGTCGTGCGCCGAGGCGCCATGGGCGGACGGGCCCGGCAATGGGGCGGCGGTTCTGGAGGCTGTCATGGCAAGCAGATACGCGAGCGGCTGCAGGGTCGCAACGGGGAAAGGAAGAGAACACACACGCTTTCGCCTCTCCCCATGCGAGCAGGAGGGAGCGCGCTACCTATCCCTGTCGTCGCATCACCGAAACGAAAAACCCATCCGTTCCGGTGCGGCGCGGCGTCATCAAAAGTCCCTCGTCCGACGAATAAACCGTGGCGAGAAAATCGTCTGTCCTATCCCACAACATCGAGGCTGTCTGCGAAGGCGGTATCACCGTAAAATTTGAATGTCGGTCGATAAACCTGAGGATTTGCTCGCCATTTTCCTGCGGTAATACCGAACACGTCACGTAGGCGATGCGTCCGCCAGGTTTGACAAAAGCGACTGCTCGATCAAGTACTTCAGCCTGATCCTTCAAACGTATGTCGAGCGCACCGGGCCGCATCCGCCATTTCGCGTCGGGATTGCGCCGCCAGGTGCCGGTCCCGGTACAGGGCGCGTCGATCAGCACCAGATCGGCCGATTCCCTGATATCGGACAACGGCTCTGCTTCCCCTTTCGGGGTCCGGATCTCGGCGTTATGCACCCCAGCACGGGATAGCCGCTCATGAATCGGCGCGAGCTGCCGCTTGTCGCGATCGGTCGCGATAAGACGGCCCCTGCCCTGCATCATGGCGGCCAGTGTCAGCGTCTTGCCACCAGCGCCGGCGCAGAGATCAATCACCTGCTCGCCTGGCTTGGCTCCGGACAGCAGCGCCGCGATTTGTGAGCCCTCGTCCTGCACCTCGACGGCACCCTTGACGAATTCTTCCTCGGCCTGAATGCCGGGATTGCGCGCATCTGCGCCCAGCATAATTCTCAAGCCGAACGGCGACCATGGCGTCGCCGTCACGCCGAGATGTCGCAGAGATCCCAAAACCTTCTCGCGTTTTGCTTTCAGCGTGTTGACCCGCAGATCCAGCGGCGCGCGGCGCGCCATCGCGGCTGTCTCCGTGGCACGATCGTCGCCGAACGCCTGAACCAGATATGCGTCGAGCCATTCCGGATAGTCGCCAGCGATATGAGCGGGCGCATCCTGCAGCGAACGCAAGGTCAACGCCTGCCGCTCCCCATCGGTCAGCGGTTCGGGCGCAAAACGGCTGCCGTCGCATAGCGACGCGATAGCGTCGGCATTCATGCCGCGTTCCAGCTTCAGCATTCCGAACAGACGCCCGCGTGGGGTGTCGTCATCCATGATCCAGGCGCTGGAAGCCTGACGGCGCAACATGTCGTAGACTAGGCCGGAGACAGCGGCACGATCACCGGAGCCCGCGAAGCGGTGCGCAGTGCCCCACTCCTTGAGCGCCTTCGCGGCCGGTACCCGCTGGTCGTCGATAGCCTTAATCACTTCGATTGCTGCGGAGAGCCGCGCGGCGGGTGTCATGGTCGACTTCCGATCTTGGCGGCGGCGCCTACACGAGCATCATGCGGAGCGCGAAATAAACCCACATGACCAGCAGCACCACCACGCCCACGAACCACGCCAATCCCCGCTGTGGCACATTGTTCGAGGTTACGAAGATGCCGGCATGCACGAACCGGGTGATGACGAATACCCACGACAACACCACGATGACAAGATCGGCGTGACGCAGCGGTAGCGCCAACGCGATCAGGATGTAAAACAGTACCGGTATTTCGAACTGGTTGCTGAAGCAGTTTGCGATCTGCGTGGGGCGCGCGGACCAGTTCGGCTCGCGCAGCGCGATATCTTCGAACCGGGTCTCCCCCAACCTCAAAGACCTCGTCCGTGCAACAGCCATTCCCATCAGCAAGGTGAACGCCAGCCCGACCAACACGAAAACGGGCAAAAGCACCGCTTGAACAGACATCTCGTTTGCCTCTGGATTGCGCCGCTACCTAGCAAGGACGGGATGAATCAGGCCGCAATCGTGGCCAGAACATTGTCGAAAGCAGCGGTAGCGGCTTCCAGATCATCGAACATGAGCGCGCCGTCGGCGGACTGCTTCTGGCCATGGTTATCGCGGACGGCATCAACCGGTGCGCCACCGTCGAGCATCGCCTGCGGCGCGATCACGAAGAACTTGTGTTCGGACATATCCTGATTCTTGGGCAGGAATACACCGAGGGAGACGATATCGTTGCCGCACCGATAGGAGATGTAGCGATCGACCGCGACGAATCCCGCGCGCTGCAATCCGCCGAGCTTGGCCTGGCCATCGCCACCAACCAGCTTGTGCGCCCGGAAACCCTTGATTCCGGCCGACTTCGCCTTCGCGGTTTCTTCCGACAGATCGTATTTCTCCGCCATTCGCCGGCCGATGGCAGCAAGCTGCGACGACATCTCGTGCTCGAAATCCTTCAGACCGGTGCGCGCCTTCGCAGCCTTCCGCGGCTTCAGGGCATTTCGCTTTTCGAGCTCCGCCTGGCATCGCGCGACAAGATCATCGACCGATTTCCGCTCCGCATTCGCCAGCAGGTTCTTGAGGCCGGAATCCGAAAGCGCTTCAATTCTTTCGTCTGTCCAATCGACCATGTTTTCAGCTTCTCTTGTGTGGCCCGTAATGTCATTTCCGGAGAACGGCGCAATCAAAGCGCTATCCCGGCGCAGAAAATCGCGGCAGTACGGACAGTAACCCGTTTTCGCGTCGCTGTGCGGCTCAATTTTGGCGATTTGTCTCGGCGTAGTGCGAAGTTCGCTTCATTTTCTCTGCAAGTGCCGCATGCAAACTTCAAATTGAGGATGCTAGCTGCCGCCTGGATAGTTCGGGCTTTCGCGCGTGATCGTCACATCGTGGACGTGGCTTTCGCGCAAGCCCGCGCCGGTGATGCGGACGAACCGCGCCTTGTCATGAAATTCGGCGATGTTGCGCGCGCCGACATACCCCATAGCCGCGCGCAAGCCGCCAGCAAGCTGGTGCATGACGTTGCCGACGGGTCCCTTATAAGGCACCTGTCCCTCAATGCCTTCCGGAACCAGCTTCAGCGTATCCTTGATGTCCTGCTGGAAATAGCGATCGGCCGAGCCGCGCGACATCGCTCCCACCGAACCCATGCCGCGATAGGCCTTGTAGGAGCGCCCCTGCCACAGGTACACCTCGCCAGGCGTTTCGTCGGTGCCCGCCAGCAGCGAGCCGACCATGACAATGTCCGCACCCGCGGCAAGCGCCTTGGCGAGATCGCCGGAATACTTGACGCCCCCATCGGCGATCACGGGCACGTCGGCCTTACTCGCCGCCTCCACCGCATCCATGATGGCGCTGAGTTGCGGCACGCCGACGCCAGCAACGATGCGGGTGGTGCAAATCGAGCCCGGACCGATGCCGACCTTGATGGCGTCGGCACCGGAATCGATCAGCGCCTGCGCGCCTTCCGTCGTGGCGATGTTGCCCGCGATAACCTGTACGGCGTTCGACAGCCGCTTAATGCGGTTGACCGCTTCCAGCACGCGGCTGGAGTGACCATGCGCGGTGTCCACGACGATCAGATCAACGCCGGCATCGATCAGTCGCTCGGTGCGTTCGAAACCGCCCTCGCCGACCGTGGTTGCCGCAGCGACCCGCAGCCGGCCCTGCGCGTCCTTGCTAGCCAGCGGATGCGCCACCGCCTTTTCCATGTCCTTGACGGTGATGAGACCGACGCAGCGGTACTGCTCGTCGACGACCAGTAATTTCTCGATGCGATGCTGGTGCAGCATCCGCTTGGCTTCTTCCTCGCTGACGCCCTCACGCACCGTCACGAGGTTTTCGTGCGTCATCAGTTCGGAAACTTTCTGCCGCGGGTCAGTCGCGAAGCGGACGTCACGGTTGGTGAGAATGCCGACAAGCTTGCCCGGAGAGGCCCCGCTGCCGCCTGTCACCACCGGAATGCCGGAAAAGCCGTGATCGTTCATCAGGGCCAGCGCGTCGGACAGCATCGCGTCCGGGCCGATGGTCAGCGGATTGACCACCATGCCGGACTCGAATTTCTTCACCTGTCGCACTTGCGCGGCCTGGCCCTCCGCATCGAAATTGCGGTGGATGACACCCAGGCCTCCGGCCTGCGCCATCGCAATCGCCATGCGCGCCTCGGTAACGGTATCCATGGCGGAAGCCATGATCGGGATGTTGAGCGGAATAGCGCGGGTAACGCGGGAGCTGATATCCGCTTCGGAGGGCAGGATGTCGGACGCACCGGGTTTGAGCAGGACGTCGTCGAACGTGTAGGCTTCTTTGATATCCCGAAATCCGTTTCCAAGCGCCATCGCCAACTCCATTGGGCGGCGCGGTCGCCGCGAAACCCATCAGGATGGAATGGCCGGTCGGCGACGCCCTAGCGTCGCCGACGAATTAAGTTCCATCGAATGGATTGGCGGTGGTCGATAGCACGGCAATTCCGGGAATCAAAGCGTCTGGCTGCCATGCAGGGGCTTTTCCCGTCCGTTCAACGCGGATAGTTCGGAGGCGGCCCATGCTCCCTGATCGCGTCGACCACCTCACGGTGCCGGCGATCCTCCCGCTTCATGTAGACAGCAATCACGGCGTGCGCTGACGGCACCAGGAAAAGGACGGGGAAAATCCACCCGAAAATCAAGCAAAACACGATCACGACCACGTTCAGGATGGCCGAGAATAGCTGGCCGTTGAGCAGCAGTCCGAGCGGCGGCAGCAAGGCAGCGAGCACATAGATCATCGTTGGCCCTCCCAAAATACACCAAGGATTTAGGTAGGCTTGGCCGCTCCGCAATAGCGCGCCGGCCCCAATCGATGCTACAGCCCGCCTCCCGTCCGCTTGCCCTCAGCGAACTCGCATGAACAAGGAACGCCTAATCCCGCTGATCGTCGCCGCCGCCCTGTTCATGGAAAACATGGACTCGACGGTAATCGCGACATCGCTGCCGGCGATCGCCGCCGATATCGGCACCAGCCCGCTGACGCTGAAGCTCGCGATCACGTCCTACCTTCTGTCGCTGGCGATATTCATTCCGGCAAGCGGCTGGACCGCGGACCGGTTCGGAGCGCGCTCCGTCTTCAGCGCGGCCATCGTCGTGTTCATGATTGGCTCAATCGGCTGCGCGCTATCGTCATCGGTGACGGATTTTGTGATCGCGCGGACGCTGCAAGGCGTGGGCGGCGCGATGATGACGCCGGTCGGCCGGTTGGTGCTGCTGCGTTCGATCGACAAGAGCGCGCTCGTCAACGCGATGGCATGGGTGACGGTGCCCGCCCTGATCGGGCCTGTGATCGGTCCGCCGCTGGGCGGCTTCATCACCACCTATTTCTCATGGCACTGGATTTTTCTGATCAACATTCCGGTCGGCCTGGTCGGCATCTTCATGGCGCAGCGCTACATCGACCCGATCCGCAGCGACAATCCCGAACGCTTCGACCTTTACGGGATGGTGCTGGCGGGCGTGGGGGTCGGCGGCATCGCCTTCGGCCTGTCGGTCGCCGGTCTCAACCTCCTGCCATGGATCGTTGTAGCCGCGTTGATCGGGGTCGGGTCAGTCTCGATGGCGGCCTATATGATGCACGCAAGACGCACCGACTCTCCCGTGCTGGATCTCACACTGCTGCGCCTGCCGACGTTCCGGGCCAGCATGTATGGCGGGTTCCTGTTTCGCGTGGGCGTCGGCGCGCTACCATTTCTGCTACCGCTTCTGATGCAGGTTGGCTTCGGCCTGTCGCCATTCGGCTCTGGGCTCGTGACATTTTCATCGGCCGTCGGCGCCATGGGCATGAAGACGCTCGCCGCTCGCATCATCCGCGCCTTCGGCTTTCGTAACATCATGACCGTCAATGCGGTCGTCAGTTCCGTCTTTCTCGCCGCCTGCGCGCTGTTCACTATCACAACGCCACTGCTGCTGATCATGATCATTCTCGTCGTCGGCGGTTTCTTCCGCTCGTTGCAATTTACCGCGATCAACGCCCTCGCCTACGCGGACGTCGAGCCGGAACGAATGAGCCGCGCGACCACGCTCGCCAGCGTCAGTCAGCAACTGGCGATTTCGACGGGCGTCGCCATCGGCGCGTTCTCGGTTGAAGCCACGATGCTGTACCATCACAGCACGGAATTGACTGCCGCCGATTTCGGCCCTGGCTTTCTCGTCGTCTCCGTGCTTTCAGCGATGTCCACCTTTTATTTCGTGCGAATGCCCGCCGATTCCGGCCATCAGGTTTCCGGTCGGCGCATGGTGGTCATTTCCGACCCTACCCGGGAATCCGAGGCTGAGGAGGAAACCTCTCGCGAAACAGTTACCGCCCGCGATCAGAAGCTGAGCTGAAGCACCACAGGTTTGCGGCTCTGACCCGCTTTAAGCTCGATCAGCGGCCGTCATAGGCGGTCGCCCGCGAAAGCCTGTCGCCATGACATAGCGTTCAGATGAATCCTGCCGGCTCGCGGCGGGCTTCACATGCCGGACCGTATGGAAGTCGCGTTTGAGCTGCGAAAGCAGACCGGCGTCCGCCCCACTCTGGAAGACTTTTGCGATAAACGTCCCGCCGGGCCGCAGCACCTCGACCGCAAATGCCGCCGCGCTCTCGACGAGACCCACAATCCGGAGCTGATCCGTCTTGCGATGGCCAGTGGTGTTGGCGGCCATATCGGAAAGCACGACGTCCGCGCCCCCGTCCATCATCGCGAGCAGCTTGTCCGGGGCGCTGTTGTCAAGGAAATCGAGCCGGGCAAACGTCACGCCGACGATCTCCGACATCTCCAGAAGATCGATGGCAATCACTCTGCCTTTGCCTTCGGCGACACCGACACGCTTTGCAGCCACTTGGCTCCAGCCGCCGGGCGCCGCACCGAGATCGACAACCGTCATGCCAGGCTTGAGGATGTGATGTTTGTCGTCCATTTCGATCAGCTTGAAGGCCGCGCGGGAACGCCAGCCTTCACGCTTCGCCTGCGCCACATAGGGATCGTTGAGCTGCCGCTCCAGCCAGAGCTTGGACGACAGCTTGCGTCTGCCGCCGGTTTTGACGGTTACGTGTAGCCGGCCGGTGGTATCTTTCGCCATGTCTAACCATCCTGCCCGGACATCGCACGAGCTCCGCGTGCCGACAGGCTGGACGGCGTTAAGCGGAAATCTTGCGGCATTCCTCGGCGCAGGTCTTGCATGAGTCGCCGCATGCCTTGCATTCCGCCACATCCGGATACTTCTCACATTCCTTCTGACAGTCCACGCACACCTGCGCGATGACCTTGGCAAGAGCGGGAACGTAGGACGAGTTGACGGCTGCCAGCGTTCGCAATGCACCGCATGCGGCCATCATCTGATAGGTCGCGTTGGTACAACCGGCCATGCTCGCATCCTTCATGCTCAACATGCCGAGGCAATGCCGCATACACGCATCACCCTTGGAAACGCAATGATTGGTCGCATCCTCGAGAGCCTTGTACTTCGCGGGATGCATCGATTCGGCTGGCGCTGTATTTGCCGGGGCACCAAAAGCCTTCGATGCCGATAAGACTGCCGCCGCAGTCCCGATAGTAGCCACGAACTCACGACGGTGCATGATTGTCTCCTCGCTGATTGAATCAGTTGTCATTCTCGTACCTGACGATAGCATAGTCCCGGCCGCCTCGCATTCAAGCAGATGCGATCGGAAGGAGGTCACCGGCGGATCCGCCACTTCCCCATACCACCGGTTTTCATGTAAGTCTCGATGGCCCGCGAAACGCACGCGCGGAAACCCATGCCTGCGGAACGGAATATGGTCGTGAAAAAACTTGTCTTCAGGTGTGCCGTCGCAGCCGCGACCACGGTGGTGATCCTCCATCTCCAGAGGGTTGAAGCTTTTTCTCCCGGCGACCATCCGGCCGCCCGGGTTTCGCACACACGGTTATTGCCGGTTCAGGCTCAAGAACCGTCGAATGGTTTTTATCGAGGGATTGGAGTTGTGACGGCGATCAATCCGGCGACCGGTTCGCTGACGATCAACCACCAAAAAATCGAGGGTTTAATGCCGGCGATGGAAATGCTGTTTCAGGTCGATCCCCGCACATTGAGTGATCGCGTGAAGCCGGGCGACAAGGTCGAATTCCAGCTCGAAGGCAAGACCTATACAATTCGCGATATCAAAGTGATCGAGCCTGCCAAATGAGTTTTCTCAATCGCCGCGGCCACCCGGCGGCGGCGCTCCCATCCCGATTACGTTGAATTCAACCTCGATTTTACCGGCGTGCTCGAACTGCAAGGCGCCCCGGACCTTCTCACTCGCAGCCAGCGGATGCCGCAGGCCTACGAACATGATGTGAAGTCCGCCCGGCTTTGCTTCAATGGAACTTCCTGGTGGCAGATCGATACCCGTCAGCTGACGCATTTTCATGACGCCGCCCTCGAGCACGACATCGTGAAGCTCGAAACCCGTTGCAGCCTCCACCGAGCCACCGAGGAAGCGGTCAGGCGAACTCCCACGGTTTTCAATGACGAGATAGCCAGCGCCGACTTGCGCTCCCGTCGGAGTCGCTCGCGACCACGGGTGTGAAATCACAATATCACCTGCTTTGAACTCCTCCGCCGAGGCGGCTCTCGCGGTTGCCAGCAAAGCGCAGGCTACCGCAACGCAGAAGAGTTTCGATGTCATTGACCTGTTTCACTCATGATGAACTGCCAATAAAAAAGATCGAGTATTGCCTGATCCCAGCCGCCGACGCATAATCCCTTAGCCTTTCCGCCGCCCGCTCAGGTTTCTTGAGAGTTCAGTGCAGATCTCCCTCATCTTGTTTCGATCATCTGGCTTCCGAACCATTTCTTTACCTTGGCGAGATCGACAATGCCCTCAATCGTCGTGACTTTTCCATCGCGTGCAATCAACATCGTTCGAGGGATGTCGCCTTGCCAGCTGGGATCGATCTCATAACGTAGTCGTTCGACGAAACCGTCGCTGAAGGTCCAGTTCTCGACCGAAGATAGTCCGGCCTTATGCAGCATTGAGAGTGCGGCTTCGCGCGGGTTCGGAACGAGATCGGCATTGACCGTTACGACGTCGGCACCCGGATTGTCTCTGACGAACTTCCCGAGCAGCGGCAACTCGACCTTGCAAGGGCCGCAAGTGACGCCCCAGAAATTGACCATCATTGGACGGCCGGCATGCGCATCGAGGATGGTTTGCCAGCTTCCGCGCTGGAACGAGCGCAATTGATCGTTCGCCGCGAGAGGTTGCGAGAGAAGTGTCAGAGCGAACGCGAACAGCAACAAGTGACGCTTCATGGTGCGCCCTCGATCGGCATGATGTGGTAGCCGTCGGCCTTGGTCATCCAGGACAAGAAAACCTCGCGTCCATTCCCGACAAGCAAAGGATGATCAGACGCGTCAACTGTCTCAGCGACGACCTGCGGTTGCGACCAGCTTTCCCCATCATCGCCGGACCTTATAAGCTTCACGGTTGTCTTCTCGCCGTCGAATTCTTTCCAGACGATCGCGTCGCCAGAGGCGCTCGCTAAAACGTAGGGGCGTGACGCGCTCCGGTCCGGCCTGCCAATAGCCATGGGCTCGGAAAACGTCTGTCCGCCGTTCGTCGAACGCGCATAGAACAAACCCTTTCGCGCTTCGCCGCTGGTGAACCAGACCGCGTGATAGATTCCCTTCGGCGAAATGGCGAGGCTCGGCCCCTGGTGCGGACACGCCTCGGTCTTCCAGTTGTCTTGACTGACGCGATGGATATCTCCCGGCGTAGCTGGATCCCCGAGGGTGACGATCGCGTGGTCCCGAACGCTGCCCGGGAAGATATTGCGAAACAGTACGGCGGGCCGGCCAGAGCCCGCAAACGCGACGGAGATCCGGCAGCACTCGCAAGTGCTGTCCTTCAACATGCGAGCCTCGGTGTACGACCCGCCGCCGTCCTTCGACCATGCGAAGAATAAAGCCGCTCCCTTATATGTTTGATTGGCCGCGCGCGCTTGCGCCCGGTTACGTTTGTCGAGCCAGGCCACGAAGACCGAACCGTCGGCATCCAGTGCGAGCTGCTCGAAGCGTTGGCTTTCCTTGTTCGATGTAATGGATTCCGGCTTGCTAAAGCTGTGACCTCCATCGACCGAGCGTGTGTACAGCACCTCGCCGTTGAAGTTCTTGTCCCTGAAAATCGAAAAGGCGATGGCGATCCGGTTGTGCTGGTCAACGACCATCTTGGGACGCGCATCGGGTCCCCAATCGAGCTCAAGCGGCCGATCAACGACCGCGACTGGCGCTGAAAAGGTTTTACCACGATCCTTGGAGCTCGCCACCAGTATGCGCCCGCCTGCCATCCACGCCAGCCACAAGGTCCCGTCGGGGGCAAATGCTGGCGTGACCTTGGTCGCGCATCGCAGTTCGGTCGTATCACAGGCGGCCTCTGATACGTGGTGATGGCTCATCTGCGCGTTTGCCACGCCCTGCCAGAGGATCGCGATCGCAACGATGATTGCTGTTCTGATCATGGTCAGGCCACCTTTGCTATCGAAACGCAAATCTCATTCCGGCGATGAACATGCGCGGCGACCCGGCATAGATGGAGCCGCCGGTGTTAGCCAAAACGCTCGCGGGGTTTTGAACGCCCGCTCCGGTTACCGTGTTCGCGATGTTATTGGCGGACGCTACATATGTCCTGTCGAAGACGTTCCGCACCTCGAAATAAGCATGAAGCGAGTTAAGATACTCCGATTGCAGGGGCGTGTCGTAGTGCAGATTGAGATTGACGAGTTCGTAGCCGGGCGCTTTCAGGAGGTTGGCATTGTCCATATAGAATGCGTCCCTCCACTGAAACTCGACGAACGCGCCAACGCCTTTCAGCGCGCCCGAGAGCTGGTCATAGGAAAGCCGTGCCGTCAGTTCGTTCGGCGAAATACCGGGGATCTTGTTGCCCGCGCGATTGAAACCAAAAACGGCGCCATTGGTGATATTCTCGGTGTAGCTCGTGTAGACTTGGTCGAGATAGGTATAGGCAGTGGTCACACGCCAACTTGGCAGGAAACGCCATTGCGCCAAGAGTTCGAAGCCACGGTGCTCGGATTTCGGGGCGTTGAACGTATAGCTTGAGTTGGGCGAGTTGAGGGGCGTTGCCTGCGTGACCAGTTCGTCGCGGAAAAACTCGTAGAAACCTGTCGCGCTTACCCTGATCGTGGGGTCCGGCGTCCAGTCAAAGCCGAGATCGTAGCCGAGATTCCTTTGGGGATTGAGTTGCGTATTGTTGCCGTTCTGACCATTTGGCAGCACGAACAGGTTGCCGACCTGTGGCGTTCCGTAGCCGGTCGCGACCCGCGCACGGAGAAGCCAGTCTTTGTCCGCGCGGTATTGCAGCGCGAATTCCGGCGCGGTGTTCTGGAATTGGCGATCCGTGCTTCTGATGGTCGTGGTCGTAATACCCGTCGGCCCGGTATAGGTGTAAGCTGTATTGACGCCGTTTAAATGGGTTGTCTCCCACCCGATCCCGGCAATAGCGGTCCATGCGTTGGTGAGCCGCAGTTCTTCGCGCGCACGGACACCATAGTTGGTGTGCTCTCCGGTGACGTTCGACTGTAGCTGGCCGCGCGTTCCTCCAGGCGCCACATTGTATGTGTCACCCGACCAACTCAGGGTGTTGTAAAACGCGCCAAGGTAGCTGGTGGAATCCATTCCCAGGAGATCGCTCCGCCTGACGAGGTCGCTCATGAAGTTATAGGATGGGTAATCGCCGATCGCGCTCGTGGCGCCGGTCGGCTGGTTGATATTGCGATCGTCGAACACGAATTGGTTGCGCCAGGTGGTCTGGTTATCGAAATCATGCTCCCAGCGTCCGCCCACGATCGTCCGGCGATCGTCGCGGCCGAGCCTGGCCTGCTCGGCCGTTTGGCGGCTGATCCCGTTGGCTGCGTTGAAGCCGTTATTGAACAACGTGATCGTGCCGCAGCCGGGAGCGGCCGTTGCGGCCGTTTCACAGCCTCGCTGAAAGGGATTGATGTAGAATTGATTGAGCGAGGACCGGATCGGGAGGCGCGTATCCAGCGTGTTGTTGATCAGCTTGAATGTGAAACGATCGTCCGGCGTCGCCTGTAATGTTCCGAGGAAATTCACGGTCTGGGTGTTGAACCAACTGTTGCCCAGAAAGCCATCGCTGCGCGCGTCGCTTGCGAACAGAGAGCCTTCGAAGTTTCCGACTTTCTTGCCGGCAGTCAGATAGTTGTTGAGGTATCCGTAGCTCCCGGCATCGACGCCGTACTCGACGCCGTTGATCTCGGCGCCACGGCGGGTCCTGAAGTTCAGCGCGCCACCGGTCGCGTAGTTGCCGTAAAGCGCGGACGACGGCCCCCGAATGACGTCGATGGCCCCGTAGGCGCGAGGATCGATCAGGTCGCTGCGGGACAGTCCGTCAGGCTGTGTGACCGGGAAGCCGTCATCAAAGATCACCAGATTTCGAATGGCGAAGCCGTTGCGCGCATTCGATCCGCGAATCGAGATGCCGAAGTCCCTGGGACCGTTTCCTTGCTTGATGGAAATGCCGGGACTGTCACGCAACACGTCGGCCACGGAGAACGCGGGCCTGTTGTCAAACAGATCGCGGCCGATCGTTGTCTGGGGCTGTCCGGTCGGCGCCTGATGAAGGATCGCAAGTTGCGCATCTGTGGAGACTGGCGACGGCCTTACTACGACGGCCGGCTGCGGCCGGGGAGATGATCTCGAAGCGTCGCGGTGGGCGACCGACCGCTTTTTGCGCGGACTGGCCTGGGCACGGCGCGGCGCTTCGACCGTGATGCCCGGCAGTGTCTGGGCGGCAGTCTGAGCGGCAGCATCGCTGCAAACAGCGAGCAACGCCGAATGCAATGCGAGCGCGCCAGCGCCCGAAAAGAAACGAGAGCAAAACATAGGATATTCCCGATGCGGGCGATCGCCCTGAGCATTTAATCAAACAGACCGGATCACCGCCGCAGTCACGGCGATCGTGCGGATTTGCTGAATCAGGAAATAGCCGGAGGAGCACGCGCCTGCGCGTGGGAGGCAACCGCGAATGGCGGCAACCCGAATCCCTGGCCGCGCCAGACGACGGCGGTTGCGTCACGTGCGAAGCTGACAGCAGCCGCTTGCGGGTCGGGAGGTGGGGTCGCGGCGTGGACGACACACAATGTACAGCAGACGCCTTGCGTCTGCTGCGGGTCGGTCTCGCGGTTTTGCGGAGAACTCGCATCCGCGGCGGCATGCGAACATATCGCACCCGCCAGCGGGTCGGCCGTGGTCTTGTTAAACGCCAGGCATGCGGCAATGGGTGCAAATATCTGCACCAGCATCGCAAACATGACGATCGGAAGAAATCGCCCCAGCCGCCGACGCATAATCCCCAGCCTTTCGCTGCCGGGAACTATCATGCCCGAATTCAAGTGTCTAGACGACACTCTCGACTTCGATCGATAGAATTCAGATCGGTGGCGGCCGCTCGGGATAGATTACCGGGTCACGCCCGGCAATCCGGAGAAACATCCTTTTGGTTGTCAGCTCCGTTGAGTGCGCCATCCTCGCGCATCATTTCGACCAGCATACCCTCCCGCAGACCACGATCCGCTACCCGCAGACGCGGCAAGGGAAAGGCTCGTCGAATGGCATCCAGAATGGCACAGCCCGCCAGAACCAGATCGGCACGCTCAATCCCGATGCAGCCGTTTGCCACCCGTTTTTGATAATCCATGCCGCAGAGCCGCGCGATGACCTGGGTCACCTCGATATCGTTCATCCAGATACCGTCAACCTTGCGGCGATCGTAGCGCGCCAGGCCGAGATGGAGACCGCCAAGCGTCGTCACCGTGCCCGAGGTGCCGAGAAGGTGCATTCCATAGAGATCGCGGCCATGGGCAGCCGCAAACACCGCAAGATGGCCGGTGACCTCATTCACCATGGAAGCGTAAGATTGCGGCGTTATGTCGTGCCCGCCAAAACGCTCAGCTAGCGTTACGACACCAACCGGAAGCGACATCCAAGCCATGGTGCGCAGGTCGCCTTCGCGACGGCGTTCTATGCGAACGAGCTCCGTCGAGCCGCCGCCGATGTCGAACAGGATCGCGCCGCTCGCTTTCGGATGAACCAGCGGCGAGCAGCCGATTACCGCAAGTGCGGCTTCCGTCTCCCGATCGATCACCTCGAGCTGAATGCCCGTGGCGGCAGCAACGCGGCTGCGAAAATTCTCGGCGTTCGACGCCGCCCTGCACGCCTCTGTCGCGATCAGCCGCAGGCGGCCCGCTTTCCTGACGCGGATCTTGTCGCGGCATATAGCGAGCGCGGCAATAGTCCGCTCGATCGCCGCCTCGCTGATATGCCCGGTCGATGAGATGCCTTCGCCTAGCCGGACAATTCGCGAAAACGAATCGATCACACGAAAACTGCCGCCTGTCGGAGAGGCGATCAGCAACCGGCAATTGTTGGTGCCGAGATCGAGGGCAGCATAAACGCCGGCATCGGCGCTCGGCGAAAAACGGATAGCGCTCGCCGCGGTCATCGCGGCTTCCAATCCCAGAAAGCTGTCGCGCGATCCGGTATCAACGCAACGCTGGATATCATCATCCATGTATCCGTCATTCCGCGGCCACTCGAGCGGCCTACGAGACAATATTTTTCCCGGAAGTTTAGCAGCGCAAACCGCGAGCGCAACCGCCCATACCTCCTAGATCAAGGTCTTTCGGATCGCCCGGACGATTTGACCGGCAGCAAACAGGAAAACATCAAAAGCCAAGCGCAATTTTACAACTTCCCCGCTCTATTGCGTCGCAAAATCAATTTGTACAACCACAGATATATCGTTGACGGCAGCATGCACCCTCTTGTGCGCCAATCGGAGGCTTTGGCTCGCCCGCTCGCAATCCTCCCTCACATGGAGTAACACGCGCTGCCATGATGTCCGCGCAGCCGATGATCCGCCATTGACCTCCATTCGCATCTACGTTGACGCCGATGCGTGTCCGGTGAAGGACGAAATTTATCGCGTCGCGGTACGTCACAACGTACCTGTCGTCGTGGTCGCAGGTACGTATATCCGTGTGCCTGACGACCCCTTGATCGAGCGAATTGCGGCCGGGCCGGGCATGGATGCTGCCGATGACTGGATCGCAGAACGCGCCGGCAAGAATGATATCGTCATCACCGCGGATATTCCGCTGGCGAGCCGCTGCGTCAAGGCGGGCGCGAGCGTGATCGCGCCGAACGGAAAGCCATTCACGGAGCAGTCGATTGGGATGACGCTCGCAGTCCGCAACCTGATGACCGACCTACGCGCGAGCGGCGAAGTGACGGGCGGCCCGCGCTCGTTCCAGCCACGCGACCGCTCCGCATTCCTGTCGGAGCTCGACAAAGCCATCCGCCGTATCCAGCGCACCTGCGCGACACAGCAGAGCTGAGACGATGGCGCCGCCGCTGATTCAGCTGAAAGATATCGCACTGACATTTGGCGGCACGCCGCTGCTGTCCGGCGTCGAACTCACGGTATCGGAATCCGAACGACTTTGCTTGGTCGGTCGTAACGGCTCCGGCAAATCAACACTCTTGAAGATCGCGGCAGGCCTCATGGCGTCTGATGGCGGCAGCCGCTTCGTGCAGCCCGGCGCCACCGTACGTTATTTGCCGCAGGAACCGGATTTCTCCGGCTTTGAAACCACGCTCGCCTATGTCGAGGCTGGGATGGGCCCCGGCGACGATCCCTATCAAGCGCGCTATCTGGTCGAACAGCTCGGCCTCACTGGCGCGGATCATCCCGCGCATCTTTCCGGCGGAGAAGGCCGGCGCGCTGCGCTGGCGCGCGTGCTGGCGCCCTCGCCCGACATCCTGTTGCTTGATGAACCGACCAACCATCTCGATCTCACCACCATCGAATGGCTGGAAGGTGAACTCGGCGCGCGGCGCGGCGCGCTGGTTCTCATCAGCCATGACCGGCGCTTCCTGGCCAATCTTTCGCGCAGCACCGCATGGCTCGATCGCGGCCGGGTCCGGCAGATCGACCGGGGCTTCGGGAATTTCGAGGAATGGCGCGACGAGCTTCTGGCCGAAGAGGAGCGCGACCAGCACAAGCTCGACCGCAAGATCGTAGCCGAGGAACACTGGCTGCGTTATGGGGTCTCGGGCCGTCGCAAGCGCAACGTCAAGCGGCTCGCCGGGCTTCATGAACTGCGCCGGCAACGCCGCGATTATCGCGGCACGGCCGGCAGCGCGAACCTCGCCGCGGCCGAGGCCGACAAGTCCGGGAAGCTCGTCATCGAGGCAAAGGGCATCGGGAAGTCCTATGAGCGAACGATCGTGGATCAGTTCTCAATCCGCATCCAGCGCGGCGACCGTATCGGCATTGTCGGCCCTAACGGCGCAGGCAAGACCACGCTGATCAACATGCTCACTGGAGCCGAGATGCCAGATGGCGGCACGATCCGGCTCGGCGCCAATCTCGAAATGGCGACGCTTGACCAGCACCGAGAAAGCCTCGACCCGAAATCGACGCTCATGGAGGCGCTGACCGGGGGGCGCAGCGATCACGTCATGGTTGGTGGAAAGCCGAAGCACGTCGTCAGCTACATGAAGGACTTCCTGTTCGCCCAGGAGCAGATGCGAACTCCGCTTGAGGCGTTGTCCGGCGGAGAGCGCGGACGCCTGATGCTGGCACGCGCGCTGGCAAAGCCATCCAACCTGCTGGTGCTGGACGAGCCGACCAACGATCTCGATCTGGAAACGCTCGACGTGCTGGAGGACATGCTCGGCGACTACGAGGGCACCGTCATCCTCATCAGTCACGACCGCGACTTTCTGGATCGCGTTGTGACCTCGGTGATCGTCCCCGAAGGCAATGGCCGCTGGATCGAATACGCCGGCGGCTACACCGACATGCTGGCGCAGCGCGGCGCCGATCTGAAGCGCGAGGCGCCGAAATCCGCTCCGGCATCTGAGACAGAGCGTTCTGCAAAGGACGCACCTGCAGCCACCGCCCCTGGCAAGCGACGGCTCAGCTTCAACGAGAAACATGCGCTCGAGACGCTGCCGAAATCCATCGCAAAACTTCAAACCGAGATCGCAAAGCAGCAGCAACACCTTGACGATCCAGACCTCTATGCGAAGAATCGCGCAGCCTTTGACAAGGCTTCCGGTGCGCTGGCCAAGGCACAAACAGAGTTGCAATTAGCTGAGGATCGCTGGCTCGAATTGGAAATGCTCCGCGAGGAGATCGAGGAAGCCTGAGAGCCAGACTAATGCCGCAACCACTTCAGCGCACCTCGCCCGGCTGCCGCACCGGTCGCGAACGAGGCCTGGAGCAGATAGCCGCCGGTCGGCGCTTCCCAGTCCAGCATTTCCCCGGCGGCGAAGACACCCGGAAAACTGCGGATCATGTAGTCGCCGTCAAGCTCGCTGAACGCAATTCCTCCAGCGGAGGAGATCGCGCGCGCGATCGGCGCGATGCCCGTCAGCGTGATCGGAACGGCACGGATCGACGCGGCAAGCGATGCTGGCTGCGTTGATCCCGGATGCTGAACCATCGCCGCTTCCTGCAATAGTCCGATTGCGACCGGCGCAAGGCCAGCGGCTTTGCGTAGCCAATTAGACATGGACTGTTTTCCGCGCGGCGCGTTCAACCGTACGGCGAGTCGATCCGTCGGTACATCAGGCCGGAGGTTGATGTGCAGAACGGCGTTCCCCGCAACGTTGATGTGTTCGCGCAGCATCGCAGAGAGGGCATAGATTCCTCCACCCTCGATGCCGTCACGCGTGATGAGCACCTCGCCGCGCACCGTGTGCGGACCGAACGACAGCGCGACGTTCTTCAGCGGCTGGCCTTCGAAGCGATCACGGAAGATACCGCTCCATGCCACGGTAAACGCGCAGTTGGCCGGTCGTAGCGGCGACAAGGCGATCCCTCTGGACTCGAGCTGTTCGACCCACGCGCCATCAGAGCCAAGTCGCGGCCAACTCGCGCCACCAAGCGCCATGATCGTCGCATCCGCTGCCACCACGCGCTCGCCATCAGGCGTCTGAAACTTAAGGCGGTCGTCGTGGTCCCAGCCAATCCAGCGATGCCGCAACGCCAGCGTCACGCCAAGAGAATCAAGCCGCTTAAGCCACGCACGCAGCAACGGAGACGCTTTGAGCGCTTTCGGAAACACGCGGCCGCTTGACCCAACGAAAGTCGGTTGTCCGAGATCGTCGGCCCATTTTCGCAGCGCCTCGGGCGTGAACGCGTCGATGACCGGCTTGAGATAGGGTACGGCTCCGCCATAGCGCGCGAGGAATTGCGGCAGCGGCTCGCTGTGCGTCAAATTGAGGCCGCCGCGGCCTGCCATCAGAAGCTTGCGGCCCGCCGACGGCATGGCGTCGAACACGGTCACGCGCACGCCCCCGCGCGCGAGAACCTCCGCAGCCATCAGGCCGGCGGGACCAGCGCCCAAAATCGCAGCTTGGGTTTGGAGGACGTCACGCATCGAAAAAAGATGTGCCCTAGTTCCGCGCCGTCAGGAAAAGTACAGGAGAGCAAGCCAGTCGGCGGCGAGCGCCAACCGCTTCTCGTCCTCGATCTCGACGCTGACGGCGGTGCGCGACAGCAGTTCGCCGGGCTTGCGAAGCGTCGCCTCGGTGAGTGTGAAACGGCCCCTGACGCGCGATCCAGATTTGACCGGCGATATGAAACGGAGCCGGTCAAAGCCATAGTTCACCCGCATGGTCACACCAGCGACCGGCGGAATCACCTCATGCGACATGACACTGAGCAGCGACATGGTCAGGAAACCATGCGCAACGGTCGTGCCGAATACTGTTTCCTTGGCCCGCTCGGGGTCGACGTGGATAAACTGACGATCTTCGATCACGTCGGCAAAGAGATCGATCCGCTTCTGATCGATCAGGTGCCATGACGAAACGCCGATCTCCTGGCCGATCATTTGCCTGTAGGCTTCGAGCGAGACCGATGGTTGCTTCCAGACCTCGTTCACAGCTTACGCCTCCCCCGCATTTGACCCGAGCCCTGAGCTCTCGAAGTTTTAGAAAGTCACCCTCGCGTCGTCATCGGCCACCCAAGTTTTCCGCAAGGGCGCGGATATGCCGGATGATTCCGGAGAAATCGACCCCCCCGTTTCCGGCCGCATCGAACGCCTTGTAGATGTCCTGCGCGTGCTGTCCAAGCGGCGTCACCACGCCGCCGGATTTCGCCGCCTCCTGCGCAAGCGTCAGGTCTTTGAGCATCATCGCCGAAGCGAAGCCCGGCTTGTAGTCGTTATTCGCGGGCGAGGTCGGAACCAGCCCCGGCACCGGACAGTAGCTCGTGAGCGACCAGCACTGGCCCGACGCGGTCGAGGCGACATCGAACAGCGCCTGATGAGACAGGCCGAGCTTTTCCGCAAGCACGAAGGCCTCGCCCACTGCGATCATCGAAACGCCCAGGATCATGTTGTTGCAAATTTTGGCGGCCTGCCCCGCTCCGTCACGGCCGCAATGGATGATCTTCTTGCCCATCGCTTCAAGAAACGGCTTCGCCGCCTCGAAGGACTCAACTTCCCCGCCAGCCATGAAGGTCAGCGTCGCGTCGCGGGCGCCCGCGACGCCTCCCGAGACCGGCGCATCGACCGAATGCAGAGAAGCCCTGGCCGCCAGCATATGGACCCGCCGGGCGCTTTCGACATCGATGGTCGAACAGTCGATCATCAGCGCACCCCTGGTGGCTGCGGGCATAACATCGGTCCAAACCGACACCACATGCCTCCCGATCGGCAGCATGGTGATGATGACGTCCGCGTTTGTCACCGCAGCCCTTGCGCTGCCGGCAATCATCACGCCATTCGCCTTTGCCGCATCTCTCGACGCCGGAACGAGATCGAAACCGGCTACCTTGTGGCCGGCCTTGACGAGATTGGCCGCCATGGGTCCACCCATGTTGCCGAGACCGATGAACGCAATGGCCGCCATACTGCCTCCAGTCGAAGTTGCTTGTTCTTATATCTAGTTGAACACAAGTTCGTCCCCGCCGACATTCGCAAAGTACGGCGCAATCATCTCCGGTGTAATCTCCTCGATCGTCGACGGCGACCACTTTGGATTTCGATCCTTGTCGATGATCGCAGCGCGAACGCCTTCGCGAAAATCGTCGCTCGTAAAGACTGCGAGCGCGGCACGATATTCTCGTGCAAGGCATTCCTCCAGCGTGGCCGAGGCGCGCGCAAGCCGCAGCAACTTTAACGTCACGGTAAGGCCGCGCGGCGATTTCTCGTTGAGAGTCTTGAGGGTCGACCGCGCGAGTTCGGACCCGTCGCGTTGCAGCGCCGCCATGATATCGTCCATTCGACCATGGGCAAACCATGCATCGATCCGCGGCCGGATGGCCGCGACAGAACTGCCAGCATCGCCATTCGTAAAGACTGCGATCGTTGCTTTCACGCGGGCTGAATCCGCACTAGCGCCGAGATCGATCAGCGCTTCGCGCAACGCGGCAAGTTTTCGCGACGGCACAACCACATCGGCGAATCCTGCGTAGATCGCATCTGGCCCGTTCATGTTCTGGCCGGTCAACCCGAAATAGGTCCCGATTTCACCAGGCGCACGCGACAACAGCCAGGTTCCTCCGACATCCGGAAAGAATCCGAGACCAGCCTCCGGCATTGCGAGCCTGGTTCTCTCGGTGACGACGCGGTGCCTACCATGCGCCGACAATCCGACGCCGCCGCCCATCACGATGCCGTCCATGAAGGCGACATAGGTTTTTGGAAATTTTGCAATCCGGGCATTGAGCAAGTATTCCTCGCGCCAGAACTCCTTGCCGAGATCGCCCCCGACATTCGCACTCTCCCAGAGCGAGCGAATATCGCCTCCCGCGCACAAGCCGCGCTCGCCGGCACCCTCAAGAAGAACCAAACCAACGGCAGGGTGTGCCTCGAACTGGTCCAGCGCCTTGTGCATCTGGCGAAACATTTCCAGGGTGACGGCATTGATCGCCTTCGGACGATTGAGGCGAACAACGCCCACGCTCCCCTCGCGACGTACGATCAGATCCGGCTCGTCTGCAAGACCCCTCATCGCGCACCCTCGATCAGCTTGCGTGACACGATCACGCGCATGATCTCGTTGGTGCCCTCGAGAATTTGATGGACGCGCAGATCGCGCACGATCTTCTCGATGCCGTACTCGCTGAGATAGCCGTAACCGCCGTGGAGTTGCAGCGCTTGATTGGCGACATCGAATCCAACATCCGTGGCGAGCCGCTTTGCCATCGCGCACAGCATGGTGGCGTCAGTATCCTCCCGATCCAGCGCGGAAGCCGCACGCCACAGAAACGTTCGCGCCGCTTCCAGCTCGGTCGCCATGTCGGCGACCTTGAATTGCAAGGCCTGGAATTCGTCAAGCCGCTTCCCGAAAGCCTGGCGCTCCTTCATGTAAACGAGCGTCTTGTCGAGCGCCGATTGCGCGCCACCGAGCGAACACGCGGCGATGTTCAGCCGCCCGCCGTCGAGTCCTGCCATCGCGATCTTGAACCCGACGCCCTCGTCGCCAAGACGGTTTACGACCGGCACCCGCACGCGCTCGAAAATCACCGCCCGCGTGGGCTGCGCGTTCCATCCCATCTTGCGTTCGTTGATGCCGAACGAGACACCCGGCGTATCGCGTTCGACCACGAGCGTCGAGATGCCGCCAGGCCCGTCATCTCCGGTGCGCACCATCACGACGTAAAGGTCGCTCGCGCCGGCGCCCGATATGAACTGTTTCTGTCCGTTGAGGACATAGTGATCTCCGTCGCGCGTCGCGCCGGTCCGTAAGGCAGCCGCATCCGATCCCGCGGCAGGTTCAGTCAGACAATAGCTCGCCAGCAGCTCCATGGTGCAGAGTTTCGGCAGCCATCTGCGCCGCTGCTCGTCTGAACCATAGGCATCGATCATCCACGACGCCATGTTGTGGATCGAGATGAACGACGATACGGTGGGACAACCCTGCGCCAGCGCCTCGAAGATGAGCGCGGCATCAAGCCGGCTCAAGGCTGAGCCGCCGACATCATCCCTAATATAGATGCCACCGATACCGAGCGCCGCTGCCTCTCGCATCGTCGCGACCGGAAAGTGCTTCTCCTCATCCCATTTGAGCGCGAACGGCGCGATCTTCTCAGCGGCGAAATCGCGCGCCATATCGCGGACAGCGATCTGCTCCTCAGTCAGCGCGAACTGCATACGCGATCCCTGCCGGTCACTTGCTGTGGAACGCGAACTGCGTCCCTTCCTTGACGCCGGAAGGCCAGCGCGAAGTGACGGTCTTGGTCTTGGTGTAGAACCGAATTGAATCCGGACCGTACTGATTAAGGTCGCCGAAGCCCGAGCGCTTCCAGCCACCGAACGTATAGTAGGCGACCGGCACCGGGATCGGCACGTTGATGCCGACCATGCCCACCTGGACGCGCGAGGCGAACTCGCGCGCAGCGTCGCCATCGCGCGTGAAGATCGCCACGCCGTTACCGTATTCGTGCTGCGACGGCAGCGCCACCGCTTCGTCAAAATCATTGACGCGCACCACCGAGAGCACGGGACCAAAAATCTCTTCCTTGTAGATCCGCATGTCCCTGGTGACGTTGTCGAACAGGCAAGCACCCATGTAGAAGCCGTTCTCGTAACCTTGCATTTTGAAGCGGCGACCATCGACCGCCAGCGTGGCGCCTTCCTCGACGCCAATCTCGACATAGTTCCTGACACGCTCCAGCGCCGACCTGGTGACGAGCGGACCGAAATCGGCGGACGCATCGGTGGACGGTCCGATCTTCAGGTTCTCCACGCGCGGGATCAGCTTCTCCATTAGCCGGTCGCCAGTTGTTTTGCCGACGGGCACCGCGACCGATACCGCCATGCAGCGCTCACCGGCTGCGCCATAGCCCGCCCCCACCAGCGCATCCACCGACTGATCCATATCAGCGTCAGGCATGATGATCATGTGATTCTTGGCGCCGCCAAAACATTGACACCGTTTTCCCGTCGCGGCGGCACGAGAATAAATGTAATGCGCGACTGAGGAGGAGCCGACAAAGCCGACGGCAGCGATATCGGGATCGTCAAGAATAGCGTCGACCGCCTCCTTATCCCCATTCACGACATTAAGAATGCCGGACGGCAAACCGGCCTCGAACATAAGTTCGGCCAACCGCATGGGCACACCTGGATCGCGCTCGGAGGGTTTCAGGATGAAGGCGTTGCCACAGGCGACGGCCGGCGCAAACTTCCACATCGGAATCATCGCTGGGAAGTTGAACGGCGTGATTCCAGCGACGACGCCGAGTGGCTGGCGCATCGAATAGCTGTCGATACCGGGACCGGCGTTCTCGGTGAAACTGCCTTTCATCAGCTCGGGAATGCCGATGGCGTATTCAACGACCTCCACGCCGCGGAAGATGTCGCCGTTGGCGTCGGGAATGGTCTTGCCATGTTCGCGGGCGAGCAGTTCTGCCATCGCATCATTGTCGCGCGCCACCAGTTCGAGAAACTTGATCAGCACGCGGATGCGGTGCTGTGGACTGGTCGCTGCCCACGCCGGCTGCGCAGCCTTGGCATTCTCCACGGCCTCGCGCAATTCAGCTTTCGATGCCAATGCGACCCTGGCCTGCACCTCGCCCGTCATCGGCTGATACACGTCGGCGAAACGTTTCGATGCACCCTTGACATTCTTGCCGCCGATAAAGTGCCCGATGGTACGCATGCTCCCTCCCGGCTCGTTTGCAAGAGTCCAGTCGTGACATCCTGATCCGTATATTCCCATTCGCTGCGCGTCTTGAACGATGCGCGCTTTAGAAACTATCGAACCGGCTCAAGGATCGAAACATAGTTCGCAACTGCCGTGCCACCCATGTTGAAGATGCCGGCGAGTTTGGCGCCTCTGATCTGCATGCCATCGGGTGCCTCGCCTGCGAGTTGCATTGCGCTCATCACATGCATGGAAACTCCGGTGGCGCCGATCGGATGACCCTTGGCCTTCAGGCCGCCCGACGGGTTGATCGGCAATCTGCCATCCTTCTGCGTCCAGCCTTCCTTGATGGCGCGCGCCCCTTGCCCCCTGGGCGTCAGACCCATGGCCTCGTACTCGATCAGTTCGGCAATGGTGAAGCAATCGTGAGTCTCGACAAAAGAGAGATCGGACAGCGCAACGCCGGCCTTCGCCAGCGCCCGCTGCCAAGCCACCGTGCAACCCTCGAACTCGAGAATGTTGCGCCTCGACATCGGCAAGAAATCCTGCGCGTGGCCGGTCCCGCGGATGCTGATCGCCTTGCGCGCCGACTTGGCCATGTCAGCATCCATCAGCACCAACGCGGCCGCGCCATCCGAAACCAGCGAGCAGTCGGTGCGTTTCAGCGGCCCCGCCACGAACGGGTTCTTCTCGCTCTCGGAACGGCAGAAGTCGTAACCGAAATCCTTGCGTATTTGCGCGTAAGGATTGGCGACGCCATTCTTGTGGTTCTTCGCTGCGATCATCGCCAGCGCGTCCGAAGAGTCACCGTATTTCTGGAAATAGGCTTGCGCGATCTTGCCAAAAATGCCGGCAAAACCGCCGACGGTATCGCCGTCTTCGGGCAGATAGGAGGCGCGCAGCAGATTGCGGCCAATCTCCGGACCGGGCGTCCGCGTCATCTGCTCAACGCCGACCACCAGCACGATCCTCGCCGCACCGGACGCAATCGCGCGGACACCATGATGCACCGCCGCCGACCCGGTGGCGCAGGCATTCTCCACGCGCGTCGCCGGCTTGAAGCGGAGTTCGGGATCAGCTTGCAGGACGAGAGCCGCGGTAAAATCCTGTGGTGAGAAACCGGCATTGAAATGCCCGAGCAAGATCTCATCAACCTCGCCTGCGGAAACGCCGGCATCGGCCAACGCGTCGGTTGCCACCTTCACCACAAGGCTTTCGACCGTCTCGGTGTCCAGTTTCCCGAACGGCGTATGCGCCCATCCCACGATGTTGGCGGTCATGGTCCTGCTCCCATGTGCTGGCCCGTATCTCTTTTAAAGCGGGATGCGAGCGGATCGTCACCACGCACATTCCTCTTCCCGCTCTGGTCGTATGCCGAGATATAGTCTGTCGGGAACGCAGGTTTCAGGGCGATAGTGGGATTTTTCACCATTCCCCAACACATGACTGATCATGCGTTCCAAGCTGGGTGGCGGAACAGAGCGGCGCCTTGCGAAACAAACCGGAACCAACCCGGCGGAGCGGTCATTCACGAGCCTGCCGTCGCGGCTGCGCGCTTTACATGGCCGCGCGCTCCTTGTCCGTTCTCAACGGCACAACTAGACGGCTTTGAATACCCGGTCACCGCAAGATTAAGATGGCCGACTGAAAGCGATAACAGGATGATCAGCGGCCGTTTTATGAACGTTTCTTTGATCTTCCGCCCTTAGCTGTCGACACCGCCTTCGAGTTCTTTGGAGCGGCGGAGCGTGCCTTATGCCCGTTCAGCTTTCTGCGACTGCCTCCGACGCTTGCGCGCTTTTCGGCCCTCGCCCGTGAATGCTTCTTTTCCTCGCGCGCCGCCGCACGCAACTTTTTGCGCTTCTTTTCACAGGAGTCGCACTTGCAGCCGATCGGCTTCAAATACTCCTTGAAGTAGTCGGTGCCGTAATCGTAGTTGATTTCCTCGCCGGGCGCGATGTCCTTGATGGCGCGAATATCGACGCGCCGCTTGATCTTGCGGACGTCCGACTCCGCATTCGGTTTGCAGGAGTGGTTGATATAGCGCGCGATGTTCTTGCGCAGCGAGCCGTCGATGGTCCAGCGGCTGGTGATCTGGAAGAGATACTTGTTCTCGACCGCGTCGTCCTTCTCTTTGTTGCAGTCGAGCAGCGGCCCGATGTACCGTATGATCGTCGTGCCCTTCTTGATTGGCTTTGTGGCGAAGAGACCGAGCCCCGTGCGGGAACGGCCAATACGATAAGGCTTGTTCAGAGATATGTCGGGCATGATGGGCTAAACTGAATGCTCAATAATGATGGCAGGCTTCGTGGATACGCCGATTTTGCATGATTCCACACCTATTGTCAGGTGTGTCTCCGTCCATACGAGTTACCCTTCCCCACCGCATATGGGTTTATCTTCGCCTTGGTTTCTGCAATAAGCAACTCGCGTTTAGAGGCTTGAATGACAATTGCGCTCTCGCAGAGCATTGTTAGAGGTAGAATTCTCTCGGATCAATCAGGCCAGAAACGGTCTTCGATGATATCTACATCCAGGACGATCCGAGATCGGATCGTATTTCTCGATCCCAAACCATCTCGACTATGATCACCGATGTAGCCGAGCCAATTATTCGCATGCACCAACCAGCTTGAATTATTTCCTTCGGGAGATCGTTGAATGACAAGCCTGCGCCGCTGCCTCACCAGCTTTTATCTTGCCGCAGCAACGATGCTTGCCCCTTTGCCGGCCCTTGCTGATCGCTGTGACGATCTAGCCGGACAACTTAAAAGTCAGATCGATGGCTTGCATGTCGGCAAGACCGCCGCCAACGCTATTTTCCTATCGCATTCCGCGACCACGCAGTTGATCCTCGGTTGCCCTAACCGCAAGTTCTCCAACGAACTGATCGCCGGCACAGATAGCCGCAAGCCGAAACCTGAGTTTTACGATCTGGTGGCGCGAGCCTCTGCCATTATCTTCACGATCCCGATCGCGGATACGTTGAAAGGCGTCACCCGATGCATGAAGCGCATGGGCCTGTTACACGGTGACGACGTGCAGATGCGCTATCGGCGGCTGAACATGCATTGCACCCGCACCAAAACCAGCGCCGCCATCGCGGTATCCCGCGGCAACGACGAATAACGAACCAACGATTTCCAGCCTTCCCGAAATGGAACCAATTCTCTGCTTCCTGTCGCAGGTTCACCGCGAAATGTGGTAATGTGGACGCATGGATGAAGAGCGCAACCTGATCCGCCGGTTGATGACCCAGAACACGGTGTGGATCGTTACACTGTGCTGCTGTTCGTCCCCGCAGGCAGCGTGGACTGGCCTGCCGCGTGGCTGTTTCTCGCGACGCTCGGTTTTCTCGGTATCGTCGGTGGATTTTGGTTTGTGAAGATCAATCCCGGGCTGCTGGCCGAACGCATGCGCCCAATGATCCAGAAGGACCAGCCGAAGGCGGATAAGGTCTTCATTCTGGCAATGGGACTGGTCAGCATGATCTGGCTGATCGTCATGGGCCTCGATCAACGCTATCAGTGGTCGGACATGAGTGCCGGATTTCAGGTTCTCGGCTTCGTGCTGTTCATGCTGTCGCTCGCTATTTCGTTCTGGGCGATGCGGGAGAACGCATTCGCAGCGCCGGTGGTGAAGATACAGGCCGAGCGCGGACATCAGGTGATCCGCACAGGCCCCTACGCGCTTGTCCGGCATCCGATGTATAGCGGGGCGATCTTCTTTTTCCTCGGGGTTTCGCTGCTGCTGGGATCATGGTGGGGCGCCACAATCACGCCGATCTTCATCGGGCTGTTCGCAGGGCGTGTGGTGATCGAGGAAAGCACCCTGCTCGCCGGCTTGCCGAACTATCGGGATTACACCGAGCAAGTCCGCTACCGATTGTTGCCCGGAATCTGGTAGTCTGATCCGTTCGTTCTGGACCGGAGAGCCAAATGCCCGACGTGAAAACATACACCGGCGGCTGTCATTGCGGTCAGGTGCGCTTCGAGTGCACGACAGATCTTGCCATGGTGACCGCATGTAACTGCTCGATCTGCACCAAGAAGGGACTGCACATCACCTTTCTTGCGCCACAAGATTTTCAACTCAGGGCGGGCGAAGATAATCTCAAGGAGTACCTGTTCAACAAGCACGTGATCCGGCATCAGCTTTGCATCGACTGCGGTGTTGAGGTATTCGCGCGCGGCAAAAAGCCGGACGGGACTGAAGTGATCGCTCTCAATGTGAGTTGCATCGACGGCCTCGATCTGTCCCGTCTCACATTGACACCGATCGACGGACGCAGCCTCTGAGACGCTGCACGTTTGCTACAACGTTTTCGAGCGAAGTAACTTCCGGTTCGCGTGAAACCTGCCCAAGCCAAGGCCCTTCGTTCAACGCAAACAAAAAGACGCCACGAGGTTATCGCGGCGCCTTCTTTTGAATGACCGTCCGACCGGTCAGGTCTGCTGGATCGCCGATAACTCCCATTTTCCTCCGCTCCGACGCGCGAACGTCCAGACGTCGGTCGCCTCCTGCGGCTGGTCGCTGCCCTCGACGATGCGGCCGCTGGCGCGCTCGATGGTCTTGTCGATCAACGAGTAGCGCAGCGCCACCGTGGCATAATCGGTAACCCCCTCGCGCCAAGCTTCTGCGAGATCGCCCTGCAGAAGCTTGACATCCGACACCTTATTGACGACGCCACGGGCGTCGTTAGCCCGGAGATCTTCGGTGAAATATGACACCATTTCCGGCGTTGCCAGCGTGTGCAGGGTGTTGACGTTCTCGTTCGACCACGCGCCCTGGATTTCTCCGAGCAGGCGCTCAAAAGCTTCGTAGTCGGACGGCGTGATTTCCAGCGGCGCGGCGCTTGACATCGAACCGAAACCAAGACCGCTGCGGGCGTTCGTTTGAGCAGCAGCCGGCCCCGGCGCCGGTCCGGCATAAGCCGGCGCATTACGCCGCTGCCACCACGACATCGCAAAGCGGACAACGAGATAGATCAGGCCGATCTGAAGCACCAGGCCGAGGATGGACGACAGGCCTCCGAGGCCGCCGAACAGGCCACCGCCGAACAGCAAACCCAATAGTCCCGCACCGAGGAAGCCGGCAGCGAGACCGCCGAGCATCCCCATGCCCGGCCGGTTAAAACGGCCAGTAGCCGCAGCACCGGCGGCCGGACGGCCGGGCTGGCTCATGGTGCGATCGAGCGGACGCGCCGCGTTCGGCGCGGTATTGGTGACCGGTGGCGCGGAGAACGTCCGCGAGCCGCGCGATCCATAGCTGCTACCTCCGCCGACACGCGCGTCCGCTGCAGAAACCGCTAACATCAAGGGAAGCGCCAACGACAGGGCGACGGCAAAAGCCTTCATCGCGCCCGACGCCCACTTAGCCAATTTCATAAGTTGTTCCTTTTTCTTTTCGGCAGGATCTGGCCCTTAAAATGGGTAGCGCCGGTCAAAAGAAAAGTCTTATCGAGTCACAAAGCTGCGGCCCACCGTCGCGGGAACATTTGGTAAGCAATTCGTCATTTCGATGCCAGATCGAGAAAGTGCCGCCCTGCTTTGTCTTCGATTTCAACGATCCAGGCATCCGGATCGAATCGAACTTCTCTCTCCAGGCGCTCATCGACCGCCTGCTCAGCGATGGGCTCGGCTGAAGACGGAGCGAATACACGCTCAATGGGACGGCTGTCGTCGTATACGGCCTGCGGCGCAGGGCCGTAAAGCATCGCATTGCCGTCGAGAAGCGCGAGCTTGATGAAGACAGCGCCGGCCTCATCAGCTCCCCGGCGGCATACCGCTCCGAAAACGCCCTCGGACTGGCAACGGCGCAGATAGGCGGCGACCCAAATGCTCGATTTTAGTCTCACTTATTGCCCTTCAACAAAATCAATGGGTTAGGTTTTCAGACCACTACCCAGGCAAGGTATGGATTCATGAACATACAGAAAACAAACGCATGTAGCGTTACTGGAGCTGCCCCGTTTTGTGGTCCAGATGTCAGGCAATTTCTCGAGCTGTTTGAGTTTGTCGTGCGAACTCGTTCGGCGTCAAGTTGCCGAGCGAGGTGTGGGGCCGATCATTGTTATAGTGGCACCTCCATTCCTCGATCCGTTCGATAGCGTCGGCCATCGACAGGAACCATGAGGCATTCAGGCACTCCGCCCGGACGCGACCGTTGAAGGCCTCGCAAAACGCATTGTCCGTTGGCTTTCCGGATCTCGAGAAGTCGATCTCGACGCCATTGTGATAGGCCCACTGGTCGAGCATCTTGCCGGCGAACTCGGGGCCATTGTCGCAGCGAAGGGTCTTTGGCTTGCCGCGCTCCCTTGCCAGCCGCTCAAGAACCTCGACGACCTGGAAGGCCCTGAAGTTCGTTCTCGGAACGATCGCAAGTGATTCTCGGGTGTGGCAATCGACAACGGTCAAAAGCCGGAACGGGCGGCCGTTGAACAACGCATCCGACATGAAGTCCATCGCCCAGCAGTGGTTCACGGCGGCGATCTTTGGCCGATCGGAACGATAGCGCCAGGCCCGTTTGCGCTTCGGCGTTTTTATCCTGATCGACAGGCCTTCTTCGCGATACAGCCGGTAAGTGCGTTTGTGGTTCAAGCGATAGCCCTCGCGCAGCAGCAGGACGTGGAGACGCCGATAGCCGTAGTGCACCCGGCTGGCCGCCAGGTCCTTAAGCCGAATGCGCAGCTCGGTTTGCGGATCGCCGCGCGACTTGTAGCGTTGTGAAGAGCGATGAAAGCCGGTCGCTTTGCAGGCCCGTCGTTCGCCAATATCGTAGACCTTCTGCAGATGGAATACGACCTCACGTCGGACGGCGGGCCTCACCATTTTTTTCGCAGGACGTCCTGCAACATCGCCTTGTCCAGCGTCAGATCCGCCACCACACGCTTCAGCTTCGCGTTCTCGTCCTCAAGCTGCTTCAGCCGCCGGATCTCGCTCACGCCCATGCCGGCATAGACTTTCTTCCATCTAATGGGATGGACGGCTCTCCCTCCACCATTCAGGCTGAGAGCCTGCAACGGGAAGGAGAGCTGCAATGGCCGTCGAGACGCTCGGTATCGATATCGCCAAGAACGTGTTTCAACTTCACGGGGTCAATCATCATGGCTGCGTCGTGCTGAAGCGGCGGGTGATGCGCGATCAGCTTCTCGACATTGTCGCGCAAGTCGAGCGCTGCACGATCGTGGTCGAAGCCTGCACCTGCACCGGCGCGTTCTGCTGGGCGCGCAAGTTCGAGGCGCTAGGCCACCAGGTCAAGATCATCAGCCCGCAATATGTGAAGCCCTTTGTGCGCCGGCAGAAGAACGACGGCAACGATGCCGAAGCCATCTGCACCGCCGCACGCCAACCGCACATTCCGCTCGTCCCAAAGAAGACGGTCGAGCAGCAGGACATCCAGGCCCTGCATCGCTCTCGCCAGCGCATGGTCAATCATCGCACCGCCGTGGTCAGCCAAATCCGAGGTCCCTTGCTCGATCGAGGCTTCGCCATTGCCAAGAGCATTACCCGCGCCCGGCGGTTGGTTCCGGAGATCCTGTCAGATCTGGAGAACGAACTGACGCCGCTGGCGCGGGAGGCAATCGCTGAACTGCATGACCTGTTCCGAGATCTCGACCGCCGCATCGCGATCTTCGACAAGAAGATCGATGCGGTTTTCCGCGGCAGCGAGCGTTGCCAGCGCATCGCGACGATCAAAGGTGTTGGACCTAAGACCGCCACGGCAATTGTCGCTGCCATCGGGGACGGCTCGGAATTCAAGAACGGCCGTCATCTTGCCGCCTGGATCGGTCTCGTGCCGCGGCAATTCTCCAGTGGCGATCGCACCACGTTAATGGGCATTTCCAAGCGCGGGAGCCAGCATCTGCGCAGCTTGCTCGTTCACGGCGCCAGAGCTGTGGTCCGGACGGCGCCATCCAAGACAGACCTCAATAACCAATGGGTCAATCAGCTTCGGGAGCGGCGCGGCTTCACCGTCGCTGCCAACGCGCTCGATCGCAGCTTCGATGCAGCAGCCCCGAACCGTAAATGGATTGCAGATTTTACTTACGTCTGGACGGCAGAGGGATGGCTCTATGTGGCCGCTGTGATCGACCTGTTCTCCCGCCGGGTGGTTGGCTGGTCGATGAACACGGCAATGACCACTCAGCTCGTGGCCGATGCACTAGGCTCAGGACCCATTAAATCTGTTGCGAGAGGACTGGCGGGTTGATTCAATGGCGATGTTTGGGGGACATCGCCATGGCCGATTTGTTGTTGCTGTCGGAGGCTCAGATGCGCCGGATTGAGCCGTATTTTCCGCTGTCGCACGGGATTGCGAGGGTTGACGATCGACGGGTGATCAGCGGCATCGTCTTCGTCATCAGAAACGGTCTGCGCTGGCGCGATGCGCCGCCCGGCTATGGTCCGCATAAGACGATCTATAACCGGTTCGTGCGCTGGAGCCGGCTCGGCGTGTTCAACAATATCTTTGCCGAGCTGGCACGCAAAGGTGGCAAGCCCTCTCTCCTGATGATCGATGCGACGCATCTGAAGGCGCATCGCACCGCCGCCAGCCTTTTAAAAAAGGACCTGTTCCCCGATGTATCGGGCGCACGAAGGGCGGCTTGAACTCCAAGCTGCACGCCGTCTGCGACGGTCAGGGACGCCCTGTCATCATGCTGCTCAGCGAAGGCCAGATGAGCGATTATAAGGGGGCGGCCTTGATGATCGATGCGCTGCCGCCCGGGAAGCAGTTGCTTGGCGACAAGGGCTACGACGCCAACTGGTTCCGCCAGCCGCTCGCGGCCCGCGGCATCACGGCCTGCATCCCATCGAAGGCCAGCCGCGCAAAGCCGATCGAACATGACCGCATGCTCTATCGCCAACGACACAAGATCGAAAATGCGTTCGGCAGGCTCAAGGACTGGCGCCGCCATCCACACCCGCTACGATCGATGCTCACATACCTTCATGTCTGCCATCTGCATCGCTGCAGCCGTCATCTTTTGGCTCTGATCAATGAGTCCTGAGCCTAGTGATGGCGATCTGGCGGCGCGGCAAACCGGACGCTCTATTGTATCATTCCGATCGTGGCAGCCAATATACCAGTGAACAGTTCAAGAGGTTGATGGCCGATCACGGCGGCGTCTGCTCAATGAGCCGGTCTGGCAACGTCTGGGACAACGCCGCGATGGAGAGCTTCTTCTCGTCGTTGAAGACCGAGCGAACAGCGCGCAAGGTGTACCGATCCCGCGACGAGGCCAAGGCCGATGTGTTCGATTACATCGAGCGTTTCTACAACCCAAAACGCCGGCACTCGACGATCGGATACATGAGTCCTATGGAGTTCGAGCGGCAGGCTGGTCTAGCTTAAGCGGGTGTCAACCGAACCGGGTGCAGCTCACCCCGCCGCGATGCAGCCCGCGAGAGCATTGTGAGCATGGGATGCCCATCGGCCCGTTTTGCGCGATATGCGAACGAGAGAGAGATTTAGCGGTCTTAGATAAGATAAGAAGCAAATCCATCCCCGCCTCACAGGGAGAGGCGGCATGAGCGAGACCCATTTCCGTTACGATCCGATGGAACCACAACGATCCTTTATGGAGGAGTGCGCCGGCAAGGTTCGCTGGTCCACAGAAGGGAAGCTACAGCAGCTATTTCGCGTCACCGAATATGCCGGCTCTAGCCCGTGCGGCGTGCGCCAAGAATGGCGCGATGTGCCGACCGAGCAGGCTCCCTCCCCTCCCCGTGAAGGAGGGCGGTGAGATGGCTGATCGACCTGTGTGGAGTACCGATGACTGCATCGATGTGGTCTTGATTTGGTTGCGAATTCATCGCGAACTTCTAGAAGATGCTATCGACAAGATAGAAGTTCGCCCTGCGCGCGCAATCGAGTCACCCCCCGCCTCCGGTTTGGACTAGGATGGAGAGATGGCACACCATAAACGACGCCGGCCGAAGTCAACTCGGTCCGGATGCTTGCTCTGCAAGCCATGGAAGCGGCAGGAATGCACGAAGCACAAGCGGATGAAGTTCTCGGACGTGCGCAGAGCCGAGCAGGCGAAACGTATGATCTGCGAGGCGGTTGGTTGAGCTGGCAGGATAAGATCCTCAACGAACCCCGTCTCGGCTTCGTGAAGGAGCATGGATCGAAACTGAGGCCGTTGAAGAAGGGCTAGGATTCTGCGCCTGCCACCTTAAGATGGAGATATGGATTACTTGCTCCGCCCCACCGTCATCGCCGGCGACCAGCTGAAGGACGATTATTGCGTCTTCCATAAGGATCGATGCATCGGGAGGATCAGGCTTGCCGACGAACGGTCTTGGCAAGGTGTCGTATGGCAGTGGCACGTAACCCCGCTGCTCCCGATCCCGTCATGGTGCAATGGCACCGCCGCTAGTCTGGATGAAGCCAAGAGCGAGTTTAAGGATGCGTGGGAGCGGTTCTCTGCAACTCTGACGCCGGAGCAGATCGAAGGCTGGCACCGCGCTGAAGACATAGCCAAAGCAAACGCCTCGTGGCTAAGGTAGTGTCACTCCAACGCCAGCCCAACACTGAGGAGCAACAACCCTACCCCTAGCAGCCACAGCAAGAACTCGTTGCGGATGTCCCATAGGGCGATCCAAAGGCCGAGGAAGAGCATTAGCTCGCCTATCGGGAGGAGGATTTTAGACATGAGGATTCCGATCCGGCGCGAGATGCGATAAGGTGATCTGGCTTGCTGCGGGCCTTGGCCATTTGGATTGGCTGGCGCTCCCGTTATGTGCAGGCACATGACGGCCCTGCCTTGGGGTTCGAGTCCCCTCGCCCGCACCATCAGTTTCTCAAGCACCGTCGCGCGTCTTTGATTTTCTTTTCCGTCGCCCCGGCTTCCCGAGCCATTCCCACGGCCCTCGCCTCTCCAATCCACGCCACTACAGCCCGCACATCGTCACAGGTTGGATTGACAACCCTTCCAGCTCTTTCGGCCAGGAGGCGACGAATGCTTGGCGGCATAGGCCCAACGTCTTTCAAAATCGGAAGGCACTTGCCGCGTTCATACTGATGCCAAGTGCAGGTATAGCGCTCGGCATGCGCATACTGGGATATCAGACACACGACAGCGTCTGATTGATTGCCTCCGAGGCCCATGATGTTGCCGTGCTGATCCCGGCCAACCACGATCGCAATGTGGCCACCACCATCTCTCAGCATAGGCGCGAAGGCGCCAACGGCCGGCCCAGCGAGCTTTATCGCCGGCCACTTCCCCGCGAAGTCGAGAGCCCAATCCGGACGCAACGGCAGCGCTTGTCACCATCCGTCTCAATGGGCTGCAGTCGGTAGACACTTCGACCGGCAACATCGGGCCGACCACGGTTCAGATCGCGATCGATGTGCAGATGAACGGCGGGGCGTGGGTTGATGTCTCGCCTGGGAATTGCTTTTTCTCAGGCAAAACATCAAGCGCCTATCAGCGCAGCTTCCGTATTCCGAGGCCATCCGCTGGCGATTGGGCTATTAGGGTCCGCCGGGTCACCGCGGATAAGACCTATTGGGATAGCGTCACCGCCAGCGCCGATCGGCCGCTCGATCCGGTCAAGCTTGTGACGCCGGCCAACGTGATCGGCGGCATCATCAACTGGGGCGGCGGCAGCCTGAAGGCGCGCCATACCGTTGCGATCGTCACCTGGTATGACCCGGACGATTTCTGCCAGCCGGCCTATGAAGGTGGTCGAGGGCGATCCCGCCGACATCGCTCGCTTCGGTTACCGCACCATGGAAGTGGTCGCGATCGGCTGCACCTCGCGCGGCCAGGCCAATCGCATGGGGCGGTGGGCGCTGGAAACGGAAAAGAGCGAGGCCGAGACCTGCAGTTGGCAGGCGGCATGGGACCATTCGGACGTCTATCCCGGCGAAATCGTCGTGCAGGATCCATCCTATGCAGGCGTCGAATTCGGCGGACGCGTCGCAGGGTGAAACGTCCGGCGTGATGGGGCTGCTGGTGCTGGACCGGCCGGTCACGCTCGAGGAGGGCAAGAGTTACGACATCAGTGTGGCGCTAGCCGACGGCACCGTCGCGGCGCGGCAGGTGACCACGGCGGCGGGAACGACCGATACGCTCTCCTTCGGCGCCGAGCTCGCGCCGGCGCCGATCGTCAACGCCGTCTGGGTGCTGACGGCCTCGGATCTCGCGCCGCGCTTGATCAAGGTCATCAAACGTGACGAGGACGAAACCAACAAGGGGAATTACTCGCTCACCGGCATCCTGCACGATCCGACCAAATTCCCGCGTATCGAGCAGGGCTTGGTCCTAGAACCGCCGAACTATTCGGCGTTGCCGACTGGCCCGATCCTGCCGCCCAGCGCGTTGATGGCTGTCGAGTGCATTATTCTGATCAGTGCCGCGCCGCATTCGGAAGTGATCTTGTCATGGGAGTTGTCACCCGATCCGCGCGTGATCAACTATGAGGCGCAGGTCAAGCCACCAGGTCTTAACTGGCAACCGTCATCGCCGCAGTTTTCGAGTCTCAACTCGATTGATCTACTCGACCTCGCGGCCGGCACATGGGGTTTTCGAGTTCGTTCGCTCGATGGGTTCGGCCGACCGTCGTTGTGGGTCACAATCGAGGCTTTTGAACTTGAAGGCATGCGACTGCCGCCGGTGGACGTTCAGAACATTCGCGGCGTTGCTTATGTCGACAGTAACACTTCAATCTCATGGGATGAGATCGCTGACGTTCGCACCATCCGCTACGCGATCCGTAAAGGGGATAGCTGGGCGGCCGGACTCGAGCTCGGAACCATCGCGCATTCACCGTTTGCGACCCACGGCAACGGGCTCTACTTCGTCAAGGCTTACACTGGGCCGGATGGCGATCGCATCTACAGTCGCAATGCGGCGGCGGTAGAGATTGCAGGCGCGTCGCTGGTTACCAACGTCATCGCCGTGCGTGACGAGGTGGCGGACGGCTGGTCGGGCGTTTTCACCGGTACGGTTGCAAAGTCTGGCGATCTAATCCGAACCGGCGGCGCGAGCGACATCCTGTCCTCGGAGGACTTTCTCAACGAACCGGACATTCTCGATAAGGGCGGGCAGGGCGACGGAACATATGAGATCGACCCGTCGCGCTACATCGACGCCCGCCGCGCGACCGCGTGTCGGGTCACGATCACATGGAAAGGCACCAGCCAGATCGCGAATGACGACTTCCTGGCAAACCCGGACATCCTGAAAGCGTCCCGGTGCCCTTGAGACCAACCTTTGTCAGGCAGTGGTTTGCGAACAATGCGCACCACGGGATCGAATCGTGTGTGTAGCCGATCACTTTGAGCGCAATTTGGATTTGACGCACAGCGTCGCCGGTTGCGCCCATGCGTATTGTTGAGCGCGCTACAAGGGGAGCAGCAGGCATAGCGGGGGCGTCCCCGGAATCGAGGTTGGTCATTGGTTGTGTCCTTCTTCTTGGGCGATTGAGCCGGGGTTCACTCGGCTCGGTTGTGGTGATACGGTCCGCGGCGTGTTGGCGGCCTGAAATCCGCTAACGCACCGAAAGCATCAGAGATTAAGCGGCTTATGCCGGGTGGCTCCCAGAATACCCGTTAGTAGCAGCGCGAGGTCGCTCCTCGCATGGCGGTTCATGGTACTCAGCGGCTATATTCTTGCGACAGGAACATTTGACCGTAAAATTTTGTACTGGCAGTTCATACGTAACAGAGCGCTCCGCATCTTCCCTCTAATGTTCGTCGTCATCGTTTTCGCGACGTACTCCGTCCAGAATCTAGACCTCGGGAAAATCGCGGCGCCATTCTTATTGCTCGCAAATACAGGTGCCGCCTTCTCGGACCCTGCGGGACTGGCCGGAACGATCTGGACGATATCCGTCGAATTTCAATTCTACCTGATCGCCCCATTTTTATTCACGCTAGCCGGGCGAAATGGACTCAGATTTCTATTCGCCACTATCTGTCTATTTTGGCTACTTCGAATGATTGTGCTGATGCCGATGCACAAATAGTCCCGCAGAAATGTACCGCCTAAGTTATTTCACGATTGTCGGGCGCATTAACCAATTCTTGATCGGCATCGGTTTGGCGTACTTATCCTACTCTGGCGGCCGCGTTATCAAGGCAATTCACGAAAAACCTACCATGTGGCTCGCAATTAGCGGCGTTGCCGTCCTAGTTGCTATGAATGCAATGAACCATTCCGGCGGGATTACTGCATGGCATCTTTGGCGCATCGTAACCCCTGAAATCGAAGCCTTGATGTGGGCATTTTTCATAGCGGCCTATTTGCTTGCTAGCAGGCTGTTGAAAAAGGCCAGTCGCGGCCGAGCTGTGAGCATGATTCATTGGCTTTGAAGCGATTTGGATCTGATGGGTGCGCGGTGGTGACAATCTGACTGGCGAGTTGTTCAGCTACGTTGATCTGGAGGCGCGGGTTCGGCGCGATCACCCGCTTCGCGCCATCCGGGTAATTGTGAATGAAGCGCTTGTCGCTTTGGAGCGGGAGTTCGCGGCGCTGTATTCGCCACTCGGGCGGCCGTCGATCCCACCCGAGAAGTTGCTCAGGGCGATGCTGTTGCAGGCGTTCTACTCGATCCGCTCGGAGCGGTTGCCTATGGAGCGGCTGGAATACGACCTTCTGTTCCGCTGGTTCGTGGGCATCGGCGTCGACGATCCAGCCTGGGACCATTCGGTGTTCTCGAAGAACCGCGACCGGCTGCTTGAGGGCGACATCGCGGCCAAGTTCCTGAGTGCGGTGCTGGCCCAGCCCAAGGTGGAGAAGCTGCTGTCGAGCGATCACTTCTCGGTCGACGGCACGCTGATCGAGGCCTGGGCTTCGACGAAGAGCGTCAAACCGAAGGACGGCTCTGGCGAGCCGCCGGCCGGCGGCGTCGGGCGCAATGCCGAAGCCGACTTCCACGGCGAGAAGCGGACTAACGACACGCATGCTTCGACCACCGATCCGGACGCAAGGCTCTACAAGAAGGGCAAGGGCAAGGAGGCGAAGCTATGCTTCATGGGTCATGGGCTGATGGAGAACCGCCATGGCCTGTTGGTCGACGCCTGCCTGACGCTGGCCGGCGGACATGCCGAGCGGGTGGCGGCGTTGCACATGATCGAACCTCGCGCCGACCGGCCCCTGGCCATCACACTTGGCGCTGATAAGGCCTATGACACGGAGGACTTCGTCAACGAGTTGCGCGCGATGAAGGTGACGCCGCACGTGGCGCAGAACACAAGCGGCCGAAGCTCGGCGATCGACGGGCGCACGACGCGGCACCGCGGCTATGCCATCAGCCAGCGTCTCCGCAAGCGCATTGAGGAAGCGTTCGGCTGGATCAAGATGGTTGCCCGCCAGGACAAGACCCGCTTCCGTGGCCGCGACCGCGTCGGATGGGCCTTCACCTTCGCAGCCGCCGCTTACAATCTGGTGCGATTGCCGAAGCTCATGGCGGTGCCAGCATGACCCGCCGTCTCACGGCCACGCCAAACTGCTCGACGGCGGCTCAATCCAGATCGCATTCGCCTATCACAACGGCGATCAAGCCATCCCCAAAGCCAGACCGAACACTTCTTCAACAGCCTGCTAGGGGCCCCAGAACCGGGGGAGGTTCCAGAATTCTGAACAACCGGCGTGACATCAATCGGAGTCGTCGTATCGGCTCCCGTGAGCCGATACATATATCCTTCGGTGTCTGCCGAGGAGTGTGTGAAAACGTAGCTTCCGGACTCGCCGGAAGCCACCTTCCAATAGACATGCATCGCGACCGTGTAAGGGTCGGTGTTGTCGATGGCGGACGGGCTGTTAGTTACCTCCGTAAACCTGCCGGAGGTGTCACGGCTAGAGCCGGGACTGACGACCCGTCGCCGACGTGCAGGACCACGACGAGCAGATCACCGTTGGTGATACCACTCGGCGCGGTGATGGTTGTGTTGGTTCGGGTGGCCAGAGTTGGCGTATTACTGACCGAACCGGGTACAATGCCCATCAGTTCAAGCCTTATAAAGAGATACTAGAACGGCTTAGGGATCGCCTTACCTGGCACCAGCGCGCCATTAACGATGGTAGCCTCACACACGTTCTCCCAAAGCTCGATCCTATTCTTGTGGCCGCCCGCGCCCTCCATCCTCATTGCGTCGTACTTAAACGGCCCGACGAAGAATACGTCCTTGAAGCGAAGAATGTTGTCGCCGCCCGTGTCAGGATGAATACGAGCGCCGTAGGGGCCTCCACAAAAAACGACGCCATCGAAATCAATTGTGCCGGTCCAATTGTCGGCGACAAAGAATCCAGCGGTGGCCGCATTCATTCCGCACTTGAATGTCGAATTACGCACCTTGATTACGCCGCGTTTTCCAGGCGCGTATGTTTGTAGTCCGTCTGCGTGGTCATCGCCAATGCCATTGACCTCAATGTAGCAGCCATCAATCACGACCTCGCCGCCGCCGGCAACTCGGATGCCTTCGCGCGACTGGATGCAGGTGTCCTTTACGGTTCCGTTACTACCGAAGTATACCGAAACCGCATCGCTTGCGTCGACGATGGTCTTGTTCGCAAGGGTGCCGCCTTTCGCCACTCCAGTCGGCCCCGACTTGGTATTCTTGGCAAAGCGGACGTCCTCTGGCGATAAAGGAATACTCGACACCACCGGTTTGGGCTGGGACTCAGGATCGGGTTGCGGTTTCGGCTGCGGCTGTTGAGTAACGATCTCTTCAAGAGAAAACTTATACTTCTTTCCGTTTTCGTCCGTGAGGACGCCGGCCACCGCCAATGCTGACATGAATTCTCTCCGTGACATATAGGTCAAATCAAGTCTCCCAAGGTTGGATGCCGTGGGAGAAGTGTATCTCAATCGCTGCCCTCAGGATATTTAGGCTGAGCGGGGAACGATGGCCTTAGTGAACCGCCCTGGGTTTGCCGGAGGCTCCAACTCTTGAGAGGATGGAGCCACCATGAGTAAGACGACCAACAAGTTTTCGCCTGAGGTCCGCAACCGCGCTGTCCGACTGGTCCTTGATCACGAGCATGAGCGTCAGTCGCGATGGGCTGCGATTACCTCGGTTACCGCGAAGATCGGCTGCACAGGCCAGACATTGAACGACTGGGTGAAGAAGTCGGAGGTCGACACCGGCAAGCGTCCTGGCGCATCGACGGACATGACCGCCAAGATGAAGTCTTTGGAGCGCGAGAACCGTGAACTCCGGCAAGCCAATGAGATCCTGCGCAAGGCATCCGCGTATTTTGCCCAGGCGGAGCCTGACCGCCGGTCAAAGACATGATCGCGTTTATTGACGATCATCGCGAGGTCTATGGGGTCGAGCCGATCTGCAAGGTTCTGCCGATTGCCCCCTCGACCTACCATGACCACGTCGCCAAGAGGGTTGATCCTTCGAAGTTATCGGTTCGGGCGCACCGGGATTTGGTGTTGAAGCCGGAGATCGAACGTGTCTTCGCCGAGAACTTCGAAGTCTACGGCGCACGGAAGGTCTGGCGGCAGCTCAACCGCGAAGGCGTCGTTGTCGCGCGTTGTACGGTCGAGCGCCTGATGGCCGACCTCGGCCTCCAGGGCGTGATCCGCGGCAAACCAGTCCGCACAACGATGCAGGACAAGGCCGCGGCTTGCCCGCAGGACCATGTGAACCGCCAATTCCATGCGCCGGCGCCCAATATGCTCTGGCTCTCCGACTTCACCTATGTGAGTACTTGGAGCGGGTTCATCTACGTCGCTTTTGTGATCGACGCCTACGCTCGTCGCATCGTCGGCTGGCGCGTCTCCCGAACGGCGTATGCAAGCTTCGTGCTCGACGCGCTGGAACAAGCGCTTCACGAACGGCGACCAGCACGTGGTGGCCTGGTGCACCATTCCGACAGGGGTTCGCAATACGTCAGTATTCGATACACCGAGCGCCTTGCTGAGGCGGGCATCGAGCCTTCCGTCGGCAGCGTCGGCGACAGCTACGACAATGCGCTCGCCGAAACGATCAATGGGCTCTACAAGGCTGAGGTCATCCACAGACGTGGACCTTGGCGGAGTTTCGAAGCCGTCGAGTTCGCGACGCTGACCTGGGTCGACTGGTTCAACAATCGCCGGCTGCTGGAGCCAATCGGCAACATCCCGCCGGCCGAAGCTGAGGAACGTTACTACGCTATGCTCAATGAGCAGAAACTGGCGGCGTGACTCAAACGAAATAGCCTCCGGCAAACCCGGGGCGGTTCACAGGCTGTGTCTGCTCTACTCCTTACAAGCGGACGATCCCGGATTTATGAATACACGTCCTGGTTCGACCTTCCATTCGCACCGTTTGTTTCCTTCCGAGAGCTCTGCTAAAGCGCGGCATAATCCCTGAAAACCTCAAGGATCGTCGATGATTCCTCGTTACACCCGTCCGGAAATGGCTTCGATCTGGGAGCCGCAGACCCGTTTCAAGATCTGGTTCGAGATCGAGGCTCACGCGGCGGACGCCCAGGCCGAACTCGGGGTGATCCCGAAGCAAGCTGCTGAAACCATCTGGGCCAAGGCCAAGGATGCGACGTTCAATGTGGAGCGCATCGACGAAATCGAGCGCGAGACCAGGCATGACGTTATCGCCTTTCTGACTCATCTTGCCGAAATCGTCGGTCCCGAGGCGCGCTTCGTGCATCAGGGCATGACGTCATCGGACGTGCTCGACACGTGCTTCAACGTACAACTCACCCGCGCTGCCGACATCCTGATCGCCGATATCGATAGGCTGCTCGGGGCGCTGAAAACCCGCGCGTTTGAACACAAGATGACGCCGACCATCGGCCGCTCGCACGGTATTCATGCCGAGCCCGTGACCTTCGGACTCAAGCTCGCTTACGCCTATGCGGAGTTCACACGCGCCAAGGAACGCCTGACCGCGGCCCGCAGGGAGGTCGCGACCTGCGCGATCTCGGGCGCGGTCGGCACCTTCGCCCAGATCGATCCCCGCGTGGAGGAGCACGTTGCCCGAGCGATGGGATTAATCCCCGAGCCGGTGTCGACGCAGGTGATCCCGCGCGACCGCCACGCAATGTTTTTCGCGACGCTGGGCGTCATCGCCTCCTCGATGGAACGGCTCGCTATCGAAATCCGCCATCTGCAACGCACCGAGGTGCTGGAGGCCGAGGAGTTCTTCTCCGAGGGGCAGAAGGGTTCGTCAGCGATGCCGCACAAGCGCAACCCCGTGCTGACCGAGAACATCACCGGGCTTGCCCGCATGGTGCGCGGCTATGTGACACCAGCCCTGGAGAACGTCGCTCTCTGGCACGAGCGCGACATCTCGCACTCCTCGGCCGAACGCATGATCGGCCCGGACGCCACTGTGACGCTGGACTTTGCGCTCAACCGCCTCGCAAGCGTCATCGACAAGCTGTTGATCTATCCCGCCACCATGCAAAAGAACCTCGACCGGCTTGGCGGGCTCGTGCATTCGCAGCGCGTGCTGATCGCGCTCACCCAAAAAGGCGCGAGCCGCGAAGATGCCTACAAGCTGGTTCAGCGGAATGCCATGCCGGTGTGGCGCGGCGAAGGCGACTTCCAGACGCTTTTGAAGAACGATGCCGATGTGACGAAATATCTCACCGCCGCTGAGATCGCCGAGCAGTTCGACCTCAACTATCACCTGAAGCACGTCGATACGATCTTTAAACGGGTGTTCGGAAACGCGTGAGCGTACCGCAATCCTCTATCGTAAGCGCGCCAGATATGCCCGTGCTCGAAGAAGCGAGCCTTGTCGCGCCTCTTGTAGACGCGGCATGAGCCGTTTTGGTGTCGATCTAGGCCAGTTTGTGCAGTCGCGTTCGGGCTATACCACTCAGAAACGCTAACGCCGCGTTAACCCTGACAACCTTAAGGTTTATTCATACCGACCGTTGGTCGACCCGCGGACCGATCGATTTATGGCGTTGGCGCAGAAAATCTCGAACCTGCCGGTTGAGCGCCGGCGATTTCAGCGGGTCAAGATTCACCTGCTGGGTCGCTATATGCTGCCGGATCGGCGCGAATTCCCCTGCCAGGTTATCAACATGTCCCCCGGCGGGCTGGCCATGCTGGCCCCCGGTATCGGCAACGTCGGTGACCGGGTCATCGTCTATCTCGACCACATCGGCCGGGTCGAAGGCAAGATTACCCGGATTATCGACAGCGGGTTCGCCATGAGCGTCAGCGCGACCCCCCGCAAACGAGACAAGCTGGCGTCGCAACTCACCTGGCTCGCCAATCGCGACATCCTCAATCTTCCGGAAGACCGCCGCCACGAACGCATCGTGCCGCGCAACCCCATCGCGACCCTCACACTTGAAGACGGCACAAGGCTGACTTGCCGAATCATCGACCTTTCGATGTCGGGGGCCGCCGTCTCGGCCGAAAAACGACCCCCGCTACAGTCCAAGGTCGCACTCGGCAAGGTGCTCGCCCGCGTTGTCCGCAATCTGGAAGAGGGCTTCGCGCTCGAGTTCATTCACGAGCAACATCCCGATACTCTGGAAGCCAGCGTCAGCGGCCGGTAAACGGCCATTCTCGGGATTGATTCTCGGTACTTCCCTTTTTTCTCCGGCCAGCTCCAATGGAATTACTGATACTCGACGCTTTCGGGAGTTGCGTTACTGACACGCTTTACTCGACGCTGTCCGAGGCGCAGCGCCATCCGCCCTTCGCGCTCGATTTTATTCACGAGCAGGACTCTCGAAGATAACGTCACCGCCCGGTAAACGGCCATTCTCGCAAACCCCCGCCTTGCGATCCTCGTTGTCCGCCTCTGCCACAGCAGAAGCCCGCGATCTCAGGGTTAACGGCAGGCGCGTTCCGATACGAAAAACCGCGATTCAATCGGGTTTCAATCGCTAATATCTAAAATTTGAATCGATGATGATCGCTAAAATTTGAGTCAATTTCGATTCAAGTACGGATTCAATTAGCGGCGAACTTTACTCGCATTTGCATCGAATGCACTTCGAGCATTTAGCGCCGGCGCAAATCCTTTGTGCGAAATGTGGTCCCAACAAGAAACGGGGGCCACAATGCTCAACAGGGGTCAGGGAGTGGGACTGGCGGTGGTTGGCGCCATCCTGTGGGGAATGGCAACGCCAGCGGGAGCCGCGGAAGCAGAAAAACTCTATGCGAGTCTCGGCGACACCACACGGGCGCCGATCGGTTGGGTTGAATTCTGCAGCGATAATCCGAAGGAATGCCACGCCGGCGCAACGCAGCCGCGTGATATCGTCTTAACGCCTGACGCCTGGCGCGATCTCCTGAAGGTCAACCGCTGGGTCAACGAAACCGTCAAGCCGATGACGGACAAGGATCATTGGGGCGTCGTCGAAAAGTGGTCGCTTCCCACCGACGGCCACGGGGATTGCGAAGACTACGTCCTGTTGAAGCGCAAGATGCTGATCGACGCTGGGTGGCCGCGTGAGGCGTTGCTGGTCACGGTGGTCCGCGACAAGCAGGGCGATGGCCATGCCGTCCTAACCGTTAAAACAGACAAGGGGGAGTTCATTCTCGACAACCAGAATGAAGACGTCCTGGCCTGGATGAAGACCGGCTACCGCTTCATGAAACGACAATCGCAAAGCGACCCCGATGTCTGGGTTGCGCTGGACGATAACCACCCGGCGGTCGCGACGGCCAGTTCTCGATAAACAACAACTAAGAGACCCGCGACCCGGTCATACCCCTCCCCGTCCCCAGACCGGCTCGCGCGCGGCCAGCCTTCCCCCAAAAGGCTGGCCGCACCCCTTTTCAGGAAAGCTTCAGCGCGCGTTATAAGGCCAAGAACGGATCAGTGCGCTACCGCGCGAAACGACGGCCGCGCGGAGCGGCTCAGCCTTTCAGGCCGAGCAGCTCGACGTCAAAAATCAACGTTGCATTGGGCGGAATGACTCCACCGGCGCCGCGTGCTCCGTAACCGAGCTCCGGCGGAATGATCAGCGTGCGCTTGCCGCCGACCTTCATAGAGGCGACGCCTTCGTCCCAGCCTGCTATCACGCGACGCTTTCCGATTGGAAACTCGAAGGGTTCGTTGCGGTCCACCGAACTGTCGAACTTGTCACCTTTCTGCCCGTCCTTATAGAGCCAGCCGGTGTAATGCATGATGCAAACCTGGCCCGGCTGAGGCGAAGGGCCCTCCCCAACTTTGGTGTCCGTGATCTGCAAACCCGATGCTGTTGTCATGGTTTTCTCCGCGGTTTGGGCCGCTGCTGTGGCCGGAGCATCGATCAGAACGATTCCGCCCGACGCAATCGCAATTGCAAATGTCAAAACACCCGCACATCGAAACGCCCGCATCGCTGCATTCTCCAGCCTGTTATCGGCGCCCACATCTAGCCCAAGGAATAGGCGACGACCACGGCTTTTTGCAACTTTCGTCAGCGGGTTCCACCGAGGATTTCAGCCGATTCGCTTCAGGCCCTTTCCGAAGCGCAGGCCGTTCGCAGCGTAGAATTTCGCGCCGCTTCCCATCGCCTCGATCTCGGAAGGTTTAAGCGTGCGGGTCACGCGCGCCGGCGCGCCGACAATGAAAGAGTACTCTGCAAACTGCTTGCCTTCGGTAATGAGCGCGCCGGCGCCGACGATGCAGCCGCGACCTACCCGCGCGCCGTTCATAACGATCGAACCCATACCGATCAGCGCACCATTTTCGATGGTGCAGCCGTGCAGAATAACGTTATGGCCAATCGTGCAGTTGCTTCCTATCGTCAGCGGAAATCCCTCATCGGTATGGCAGGTGCACCCATCCTGAACGTTGGAACCCTCTCCAACTTCGATCCATTCGTTATCGCCGCGCAGCACCGCGCCGAACCACACGCTCGCATTGTCGCGGAGGCGAACCCTGCCGATTACCGCGGCGGTTTCGGCGATGAAATAGCGCCCGCTTTCCGGCAGGTCGGGCACCTGCCCATCGAGTTCGTAAATCGCCATCACGCCTCCCTGCCAGCTAGCGGCGACAGTGCCACGGCGGCGCTTAGGCGAGCAACCCGACCGCCTTCAGCGTCATGACCACGCAGGTGCCAGACATCAGGCTCCAGAAACCCGCGATCACGGTCGCCATCATGACGAACTCAAAACGGCGCCGCTCGATGCGTCGTCCGCGAAGTGTGTTGCGCATGATGATGAAGGGCGCAGCGAAGATCAGGAACGGCACCGCAGCAAATGCCCTGGCAACAACACCCTGCTGCAGCAATCCAAAGCCCGCGGGGTGTTTGACGAACGCCTGATAACCGCTGGCGAGCGCGCCAGCGATGGCGAATCCGATGCACAGGGAAAAGAAGGAATTCAACGCATCCGGCGACATCGAAAAGGACATCCGTTCACGACTACGGCGTCCCCTCCTTCGCAAAATGCCGCTTGCCTCGCCACCTTATCCTTAAGAAAGGGTTAACGCGACGCACGCGCGCCAACCTAGCGCGCTGGCACAGTACGGCTGACCTCGCATGCAAACTCCACATTGCGTGGCATAGTCGCGGCTGATTCGTCCTTTCGGAAATGTCTGTCGCATGGCCATGCTGTCGTCCGCCCCGCGCCGGTCGCGCGGGAAACCGCCGGCCGGTCATCTGATCCCGCTACTCGCAGCCGTGATGATCGCGATGCCCGCGATCACCGCAGTCGCCTATTTGTTGTGGCCAACCTGGACTCCCAAAGCGCCTGACAACAATGAGCGATTGCCGGTCAGCATCGGGCAAACCGTGTTCAATGTGCCGAAGCGCGCCTTCCGTGTGAAAATTCAGAGACATTCGGGGCCGCAGGAGCGCATCGATCTGAATTTCCTTTATCCTTCGCTGGCAACGCAGGATGCGCCGAGACATGTCACCGCCGAGACCGTCGAAGATGGACCGCAGCCGATCGACCGCGTTTTCCTATCGATTGCCGCCCATCACGATTCGCTGGCACCGGATATCCTCGTGCGTAACATCTATCCGCGTTATCTTGATGCCACTCACGCACCGTCTCAGGACGGACTATCGATACGTGCATTCCGCGACGGAACGCCGTATGCGGGCGAAGATCTGCTCATGGCGCAGACGCCCGCGCTAGTGGCGCGATGTACCCGCGATGCCATGACGCCGGGCATGTGCCTGAGCGAACGCCGGATCGGGAGCGCCGACCTGACGTTCCGCTTTCCACGGCAATGGCTAACAGAATGGCGCGACGTTGCCGGTGGGATGGAGCAGCTCGTGCAGCAACTGCACCCGCTGCAAAACTAGCTTCGACAATTAACCGACGTCGGCTAAATCCTCCTCAAGAATAGCCATCTGAAACTGAAACGAACGATCGTCGTCCTCGTCGTCGACGAATAGCACGCCAATAAACTCCTCGCCGATATAGACCTCGGCCGAGTCGTCCTTCTTTGGACGCGGCACCACACGAATCCTGGGGTTTCCGAACACACGCTTGAGGTAGGCGTCGAGTTTCCTGACTTCCTGAACGTTCACGGCAGTCTCCAAATGTGAGGGGTCGCAGGGTTCTAGAGTCTCATTCAACTCCGCAGAGTTCTGACTCCGGGGTCCGATCAACCGCGCTGAATAAACTTTGTTTTAAATCTTTCGATTGGGCACGATCTTGTCCGAAACCGGTTTCCACTTTGCGCTGGCGCGGCCTTTCGGATTGGGATCATTACTCTCGCCATATCCTTTTAATCACGCATTATCTCGTCTGAAAATCGATTCCTATTTTTAGGTCGTCGGTGTCTGCAGCCCAGTTCGCCGCTGCACTGCGCCCCCGGGAACTTCAGATTCGAAAGAACGCTGGCAAGCTTATGATTCTGGAGTCGCATTCAGCATCTGATTCATCGTGCGCGAGGGCTCCGAGCAGCCGGCCGGACCGACCGTTCTGGCTGGAACGCCTGCGACGGTGACATTGTGCGGCACCGGTTTCACGACGACCGATCCGGCCGCGATGCGCGCGCAATGTCCGACCTCGATATTGCCAAGGATTTTCGCGCCCGCGCCGATCATGACGCCGTGGCGGATCTTCGGATGGCGGTCCTCATTTTCCTTGCCGGTACCACCGAGTGTCACGCCATGCAGGATCGACACGTCATCCTCGATGACCGCGGTCTCACCGACGACAAAACCGGTCGCATGATCGAGGAAAATTCCACGGCCGATTTTGGCGGCAGGATTGATGTCGACCTGGAACACCGAGGAAGAACGGCTCTGCAGGTAATAGGCAAAATCCTTGCGGCCTTTCTTTTGGAGCCAGTGCGCGAGGCGGTGGGTCTGGATGGCATGAAAGCCTTTGAAGTAGAGCAGCGGATCGATGAACCGCGACGTCGCGGGGTCGCGGTCGAACACCGCCACCAGATCGGCACGGAACGCGTTGCCGATATCGGGATCGTCGCGGAGCGCCTCATCGAAGGTCTGGCGGATCAGGTCGCCTGACAAGGCCGAATGGTCCAGCCGCCCTGCGACGCGATGCACCACCGCAGCCTCAAGCCGATCATGATGAAGAACGGACGAATAGATAAAGGCCGCCAGCTCAGGTTCGCGGCGAACGATGTCTTCGGCCTCGCTGCGGATGCGATCCCAGATCGGATCGAGCGCAGCTAGTGTCGGATTCTGCGAATTGACGTGCTGGATCGCCATGGTCGTCTCGCAACCTCGATTTTGCCCCGCAGTTTAACATGTTGCGAGGTCGTTGTCCTTGATGTTCAGAGAATATTCATTTAGCCCGTCTAGGGTTAACCGATCTAAAGGCTTGAATCTTCGTACTATATTCGGTCCCTGAGAGAGGCCCGGCGCCACCAAACGGATCGGAAATCTTCATCGTTCAGGCCAACGTCGGACTAATTTACGTCAAATAAATTATGCATGTGCGACGGAACACTCAATAGGCGGAATGGTGCGCCGCCCACCGGAGAACACGTCCATTTCGACCCCGGTCTTACACACGCGTGACGCGGAAATACCGTGGGGCTGGATCGCGGCCGTCGTCATTCCCGTGCTTTTGCTCGCTCCAGCGATCTGGAACGGCTATCCGCTGCTTCAATATGATACGGGCGGCTATCTGGCGCGATGGTATGAAGGCCATCTCGAGATCAGCCGTTCGAACGCCTATGGCATCTACCTTCATTTGGGACAGAGCTCGTACTTCTGGATCAATTTGGTATGCCAGGCGCTGCTGACGCTGTGGATCCTGCATTTGACCTTGCGCGTGCTCAACATGGCGCAGCCATTGCGGCTTCTCACAATCGCCCTGATCCTCATCACGGCCACCGCGCTACCGTGGCTCGCCAGCATGTTGCTAACCGACATTTTCGCGGGGCTGGCGGTGCTCGCGCTATACATCCTCGTGGTGCATAACGGCAAGCTTTCGATCGCCGAGAAAATCTCGCTGTTTCTGTTTACGTCCTTCGCGGCGGCGAGCCACACGGCCACGTTCGGGGTCCTGTTGGGACTGTGTTGTGCGGGGTGGATCGTCAAGCCATTGCTCGGCCCAAGGCTTCAGATCACAGGGCTGGTTCAGGGTTCCCTGACGATCCTTGCCGGCGCGGCCATGCTGCTGGCTGCCAATGTCTTTTTGACAGGCCGGCTTGCCTGGACACCCGGTGGCGCCTCCGTCTCGTTCGGACGCATGATGCAGGACGGTATCGTCGCGCGCTATCTCAACGACCACTGCGACAAGATCAAGTTGAAGCTTTGCCCCTACCGCAATCAACTGCCGGCAACAGCGGATGATTTCCTTTGGGGCAATGACACCATATTCGACAAACTGGGACGCTTCGCCGGCATGAACGGCGAGATGGAGTTCATCGCCACGCACGCACTGGTCGCCTACCCTCTTTGGCAGGCCGAAGCTGCAGCCGAAGCAACGGCAGAGCAACTCGTGAGTGTCGACACCGGCGAAGGCACCACCGGATGGATTCCACACACCTACGGCATCATCGAACGCTATCTGCCGGAACAGGCAAAGACCATGCGCGCTGCGCAGCAGCAGCACTGGAATATCAAGTTTACGGCTATCAACTGGATTCACGTTCCGGTCGCGCTTGCCTCGATGCTGTTGGCCGCCGTGATCGCCCTGGCGGCGATATGGCGGCGGCGTATCGATGACGTCGAACTTCTTGCCGCGACGGTTTGCTTGGCATTGCTCGGTAACGCGTTCATCTGCGGCGTTATATCAGGCCCCCATGACCGCTACGGCGCGCGCATGGTCTGGATCGCGACGTTCGTGGTGCTGATCGCGGCGGCGAGGTTCCTCGCCAGTCGCTACGGATGGCTTCACGGCCGACGAGACAGAAATCTCAGCACGCCTTCCTTGTAGACCTTGTCTCCCACAGCACGCATGTGGTCGCGGTTGGGAATGTTCAACACCTCCGCACCGGGGATAACGTCCGCGAGCTCCTGCGCCGATCCCGCGATCTCGTCTTTCGTGCCGACCGCTATCAGCGTTGGTACCTCGATGCCGGCGACTTCAGCTTCCGTCATCAGCCGCCGTGATCCGCGCAAACACGCCGCCAGGGCGCGCCGATCAGATCGGGTCTGATCGGCAAAGACCCGGAACGTCCGGCCGAACGGATCGGTCACGTCATCCAGCGACGGTGCCTCCAGCGCCCTGGCTACGCTTTCGCCCGGACCGCCCCCCTTGATCAATCCGATACCCAGACCGCCGAAAATTCCGGAGCGCACCCGTTCAGGCCGAGTCCGCGCCAGAATTCCCATCATCCTGGCGCCGAGCGAATATCCCATGACGTCCGCGCGCGCGATGGCAAGATGATCCATCAACGCCGTGATGTCGCTCGCCATCGTGCCGATGTGATAGTCTTCCGGATCGTAGAGCTTGCTGGAATCGCCGTGGCCGCGGTTGTCAAACGCGATTGTCCGGAAACCGTTTTTGCGCAATTCCGACACCCAGGTCGGATACACCCAGTTCACGTTCTTGCTCGACGCAAAGCCGTGCACAAGAACGATGGGATCGCCATTGCCCTCGTCGAGGTAGGCAATTTCAACATCGCCGTGATGAAAGCTCGGCATCAGCGCTTCCGTGATCTGGATGGAGACGGGATGGCTAGCAACGATCGATGAGACGTTTACGTCGGCGACGGCGCGGCGGACAGCCGGCGCAGACGCCTGATTTTTGAACGTTGCAGCCATGAGAGCGTCAGGCGCTCGGTCGTGGCCTTGATCGATGACAGAAAACCAAACAGCGCGAACACCGCGCTAAGCACCCACATCGCCAGATTGAACGCGCCGGTCGTGAGTAGCAGCGCACCCCGCCCCAAAATCTTGATGATAGCTCGGGTCTGTCCGCCTTTGGCCTCGGCGAGCCGCACAGCGCGGGTGACATCTTTTGGCCCTTGAGCGATCCGCAACATGTCGAGCGCGCCGCGCGTCCCGGTCTTTTCACCGATGCGGCCAACATCCTTGGCGAGCCGCACCAGTCCACCGGCTTTCTCGGCGCGGATCGCGGCCCTGATCGCGACGGCTGTCTGACGCGGCCGCGCCAGCGACCCCGCAGCGACCGCGTTTTGCAGTTGCCGCATGTCGACCATCGCGCGCGCCGAACGACCTGCCCATCGGCTCAGGCCTTCACCCAGCCGCCCAGCCTTCCTGGCATCCTTGACAAGCGTCAGTCCGACTCGGGCCGGTGCTACGCCGCCAACGGTCACGAAGGTGGCCCCCGTCACAACGACGCCTGCTGCGGCGAGCCCCAGCAGCAGCCGGTCGGTATCCTCGCCCATCGCCAGATGCCTGCCCTCCCGCACGATGTCCCGGACATCACCAAATACGCAAAGGTCGCCGGTGAGCGTGCCCGAAAGACTGGCCCCGTCGACGGCATTGCCTGTGACAAGCCCAGAGAAGAATCTCGTTGCGATACCTTGGCTGGAATTTTCTTCTCCGACGGCCTCGGTGACACGTTGAGACAGTTTGTCCGGGATCGGCATTCCCTTGGCCGCCGCAAGATCGACGAAGCTGTTTGCAAGATCTGGATCCTGCGCCGCTAGCGCCGCCTCGACGTTCCGCCCGATCAGCGCAGGATCGTTTCGAAGTGCGGATTCCAGCTGAAGATCGGCAAGCTGCACAGGGTCATCCTGCGCTATCAGCATGGCGCCGGCGTCCGTGGCACGTGGCAACAACACAGCGAACGCTGTTGCACACACCGCGGCTGCCGTTATCGCGCTGCCAATTTGCCGTCGCATGCCGCCTTTCAAGCACAGCTTTTCCGATCAAAAAAGGGCTTCTCTCAAACGACAGGAATATGTCGAATTTGCATGGATAACGGACTGCCAAAATTTGCAAATCTGTTTCCGGCAAGCGCTGTTTTCGAGCGACATGGATCACGGTCCGCGTGAAGAAAACGCGTCAAAACAACAATCTAGAGCTTCGCTTCTGATTCAATCAAAAGCGAAAATGCTCTAGGAATTCGAAGCGCCGGCCAGTATGGTGCCGCGCGATCTCGTTGCGTTATGGGCGCGTCAATGTCTCGCAACGACTTGAGGTGGAAAGCATGTCTGATCACGTAGTCCCCCATTTCCATAACGATTCCGGCGTCGCCGTTATTGAAATCGGCTCGCAGGAATTCATGTGCGTCGGGGCCAATCCACCATTCGATCATCCGCACGTCTTTCTTGATCTCGGCAACGATAGCGAAGTCATCTGCCCGTATTGCTCGACACTGTACCGTTTCGCGGCCGATCTCGGCGCCGGACAGTCCCGTCCCCCAGAGTGCGTGGTAAGGGACAAGGCGGCCTGATCCGCCTGTGACACGGTCACGGTCACGCACGGTCGTTGTCGCCGGTGCCGGAATCGGAGGCTTGACGGCATCGCTTGCGCTGGCGGCGAAGGGTTGTCGTGTTCTTATCATCGAAACCGCTGAACGCCTCGAAGGGGTCGGCGCGGGGCTGCAACTTTCGCCGAACGCAACCCGCGTTTTGATCGAACTCGGCTTGCATGCGCGGCTATCCGCCCGCGCGCTCGCGCCAGAAGCTGTCAGCATCATGAGTGCGCGGCACGGCGGCGAGATCTGCCGTATCCCGCTTGGCGAGACAGCCGCGTTGCGCGCCGGCGCGCCTTATTGGGTGGTGCATCGCGCCGACCTGCAGGCCGCTCTGCTGGAACAGGTTCACGACCATCCAAATATCGAATTGCGTCTTGGCGCCAGGGTTGAAGACGCAGCCGCGTTCGCAGCTGGCGCTCAGGAGACCGCGTGGGCGCTTATAGGCGCCGACGGCGTGTGGTCCGCTTTGCGCAGTCGGCTTTTTCCGGCCGCTGCTCCGCTGTTTTCCGGCCTAATTGCGTGGCGCGGGACCGTGGAGGCAGCACAGTTGCCATACGACATGACCGCGCCGCGCATACAGCTCTGGATGGGTCCGGATGCGCATCTCGTGACATATCCGATGTCAGGCGGGGACCAGATCAACTTGATCGCAATCGTGCCGGGCAGCTGGAACCAGCCCGGCGGGAGCGCTGCCGGAGATACTGCGGATATCAAACGCACGTTCGCACAAGCGCACTGGCCTGAACCGGCGCACTTGATGATCGACGCCGTGAACCGCTGGCACAAATGGGCGCTGTTCACAATTCCGCCGATGGCTGCGTGGCACCGCGATACAACCGCCCTGCTTGGCGATGCAGCCCATGCGATGCTGCCGTTCGTTGCGCAGGGTGCGGGCATGGCGATCGAGGATGCCGCGGTTCTGGCGCAGTGTCTCGGCGAAGCCACGAACGAAAACGCCGAATGCGTCGCGGCTGCACTTGCGCGTTATTCCAGGCTGCGTCGCGCGCGCGTTGCGCGTGTCCAAGAGACCGCACAACTGAATGGGCGAATCTACCATCTCCGGGGTGTCGCCGCTGTGGCGCGCGATCTTGCCATCAGAGCGATGGGACCGCAGCGTATGCTGGCGCGTCAGGAGTGGATCTATAGCTGGCAGCCCTGAACCGAGCGGACTCTAGCTCATCGCTGTCCGTCGTTGGGCCGATCGTCGGAGATCATTTAACGGCGCCGTCGGAGCGCCTCGGTGCAACGCGGGGCTCGCTCGCCGGCGTCTGCTGCGCGGTCGAAGCCGCGTCACACCCGTTCCGTCGCCACGTTTCGTCGGCAAGTTTAGCCGAGGCACGAGTGGTAATGTAGTCGTTGCGATACGCTACTTCGGCAACGGCGGCACCCGCGACACCCGTATGAGCCTTTTCGATCAACCCCTGCAACGTTGCTGTGCGCACCGCCAAGGATTTGCGTTGCGCGTCGAGCTGCGGGCAATCATAGAGATCATACGTCGCGGGATCGACGAATGCGCCCGAGACGGCACCGTCGCCGAGATTGGCGCAACCGCCAAGACCGCCGCCCATGACCAGCAGAGCAATGAACACGGGTAGCCGCAGACGACGGCCACTAACGATCCGGTCCGGCATTGTTCCCCATTCAAGCCGAGCCAAGCGCCCGCTGAACTGCCAAAAAGCACCGGCTCGTGACGGCATTGAGGCCGCTCGTGCGATCAGGCGTGGGCGGTTCACGCCCACTCGCCCTTGCGAAAGACAGGAACACGACTGCCGTCGCTGCTGATGCCATCAATATCGGTCTGGCCTGACCCGATCATCCAGTCGATGTGAATGAAGCTCTTGTTGCCGCCTTGCGCCGCGATCTGCTCTGGCGACAGCTTCTCGCCATCGACGAAGCACTTCGAATAGCATTGGCCGAGTGCGATGTGGCACGCCGCGTTCTCGTCGAACAATGTGTTATAGAATAACAAGCCGCTTTTCGAAATCGGCGAGGAATGCGGCACCAACGCGACCTCTCCGAGCCGCCGCGCGCCCTCATCCGTATCCAGCACCTTGTTGAGCACGTCGGCGCCGCGCGACGCCTTGGCCTCGACGATGCGGCCCTGCTCGAAGCGGACGGCGATCTCGTCTATCAATGTGCCTTGATACGACAGCGGCTTGGTGCTTCGGACGTGCCCCTCGACCCGCAATGCATGAGGCGTGGTAAAAACCTCCTCGGTCGGGATATTCGCGTTGAAAACGATGCCATTATTGGCCGCGGAAGCGCCGCCCACCCATTCATGGCCGTCGGCCAGGCCAACCGTGAGGTCGGTGCCTGGCCCGGAGTAATGCAGAGCATGAAAGCGCTGGCTATTGAGCCAATCCGTGCGCTGGCGCAGGGCCGCATTGTGTGCGGTCCAGTTCGCGATCGGATCATCGTTGTCGACGCGCGAGGCGGAGAAAATCGCGTCCGCAAGTTTTGCCACCGCGCCGTCTGCGCTGTCATCCGGAAACATCAATCTTGCCCACGCTGTGCCCGGATAGGCGACGATATTCCAGTTGATGTCAAAACCGACAATCTTCTCAAGCGCCGGCTGGTAGGCCATGGAATTCGCCTTGTTGGCGCGAGCGACTTTCGCTGCATCCTCACCCGACAGCAGCATCGGATTGTCGCCGACCACGGCGAGCCGCGCGGTGTTGGCCGCGAATGCTTTCGCCATGCCCTCATAGAGCCAGCTGGCGGCGCGATCGAAACTCGCGTCCGGCCCGAACCTGTAGCGTGACAACGTGAGGTCGTCATCGGAGAAAAATGGCGTCACCAGCCCCGCCCCTGCCTTGTAGGCATGTTCGGCGATCCGCCGCACCAGAGGCAGCGCCACCGCGGGCGCGGTGATTAAAAGATCCTGTCCCGGCGCAAGTTGCAGGCCGACCTTGACCGCGACTTCCGCGAGACGATCCAGCTTCACCGGATCGATCGGCGTAACGATATGACGCTGATGCTGGGTCATGCGAATTTATCCTAAGCAACAGAGCGGCCTGACTAGGGCCGCGGACTAACTATCAGGCGTTGTTTTGAAGCGGCCAACCAAGCGCTCCCCCTCCCATATTTCCACGTGACGAACGCCCACTATTCTCTTCGCAGCTTCGATCGCCTGAGCGTCATCCGCGCTCACTATGAGCGCGTCGCTCTGGATGTGGCCCTTGTCGTTGAGGATGTAGACTCGATAATCGGTCACTGTCCTATCTCCAGATTTTCGCTGTCACCGGCGCGCCTAGGGGCAGAGTAAAATTTCGTCAACCATCGATCCCCACCCTCACCGGGGCGTCCTTCTTTTAGCAGAGCCAACGCGGGTCTAAGAAGTGGTGCCCCCAACCCGAGTCGAACGGGTACGTCCCTGACGGGACTACAGATTTTAAGTCTGTTGCGTCTACCAGTTTCGCCATGGGGGCAGTGATTTGAGTCCCTTGCGTTTACCGATTCCGCCATGCCTGCGCGCTTTCTTTTCAGATACTTAGTGAGGAAATGCAATGGCGGTATTGCAAAACAGCTCGCGCGTTCTGCAAATGCGTTCACTCGGTGATGAAATGAGGCAGGAGATGAACCCATGATCCCAACCGACGATGTGAACAACCTGGTGGAGCGGTTGCGGCAAGACGCCGAGATGCTCAAGGACGGCTACCAGAGCAACCTCACCGAGCTTTGGCACGGCGTCGTCGTGAAGGATGCCGCAAAAGCTTGTGAAGCAGCTGCCGACCTCATCGAAGCCCAGATCCAGGCACTGAGCGATGCCAAAGCGGAATGGGATGCATTGGATCAATCTCACCGATCTATCGGCGAACAACTCGGCCACGAAGGAAGGCGTCGCATCGCCGCCGAAACCAGGCTGAAGGAGGCCGAGAAGGTGATCGAGTTGGTCGCGGCGATGCGAATTAACAACTCCGAGCAGATTCGACTGGTTACGCGCGCTCGCACGTTTCTCGCTCCAACGGAGAAGCAAAAATAACAAAAAAAGCGTCGCGGGTGTTACGCAGCGCTCTTTCGTTGCAGCGCCTCGCGGACAAGCGGCAGCCGGTCGTTGCCGAAATACATATCGGTCTTGCTAAGAAAGATCGTCGGCGATCCGAACGCGCCACGCGCGATCGCCTCGTCGGTATTAGCCTTGAGTTCGTTCTTGATGCCTTCATCTCCGATGCCGGTCAGAAGCTTTTCAGGATCGATGTCGAGGGACCGGCAAATCTCGGCCAGAACCGGCTCACGCGAGATGTCCTTGTCATCGCGCCAATAGGCTTCAAACACCGATCTGGCGAACGGCACCATCGCGTCGTTGCCAAGCCAGAGACAGCCGCGCATGGCTTTGATGCTGTTTACGGGGAACACAGTCGGCGGTATCTTGATCGCGAGTCCCGCCAACCGCGCCCAATCCGCGAGATCTTTCTTCATGTAGCGAACCTTCGCCGCCACCGGATTTTCCCGCGAGGCATAGACGCTCGGGTTGATGGCATTGAATATTCCGCCGACCAAAACCGGCCGCCACGAAACCTGCTCCCCGAACTCCTTTGCCAGCGGCTGGATGTTGTGGAAAGCGAGATAGGTCCAGGGACTGGAGCAATCGAAGAAGAATTCGATCATGGACTGCTTCCTTTATTTTCGTGCCACGGCTTGGCCCGGCCATCCCTGTCTTGTCAACTATGGCTCAAGATCAACGTGAAGACGGACACGATGTCACAACATTGATCAATAGGATTGAATCGTCACACTTTCATGCAGCTTCACACGATAGCCGGCCTGCAATGCGCGCATGGTGGATGGTGGCGTGATCAACCGGGGGCCTGCAAGCGGCAAGCTCGCCTCGTAATAGCCATCAAAGCTCCACAGCAACGGTCGCGCACCCACAATCAAATAATTCTGTTCACCCGCGCGCACCATCGCTCCGTCCGGCAATTCGTCGATCGGCATCGAAAGCGAATGCAGTCGCTTCGTGCGGCCGTCGAGCCGTTCCACGTGAAGAACTGCGTCTATTGAAGGCGCTGACGCATCGCGGGCGCGATTGCCCCGTTTCCACGCGGCACGAAACGCATTTGCATCCGCGCGCCGGCAATGGAAGCACGGGCGGTGTCCTGCCGCGAACGCTGTCGCCTCATCGAGAAAGAACAACTCGGTCCAGCTTCGCGTCGCCATCACATCACGGCGGCGGCCACGAAACTCGCAGACACAGACGATCCACGCCTTGGTGGTCCAGCGCCGCTTCAGCAGCATCCGAGTCGCCGGATCGTGAATGATTCCACGGTTGCCGGTGAAGGCGCCGCGCTGCGACACCGCGACAATGTCGCCTGAAGGCATGACACGGTTTTGCAAAGGATGCATGAACCTTTCGAGCCATGACGTGAGTTTTCTTGACCTGTTGCCGGCGGGAACGATGAAGAATTCTATGCTGCGCCGTCACGCAACGGCGGGGCGAAGGCAAGGTCGAGATCCCAGGGGAAATAAATCCAGGTGTCCTGCGAAACCTCGGTGATAAACGTGTCAACCAACGGTTTGCCGAGGGGCTTGGCGTAGACGGTAGCGAAATGTGCGTCCGGAATCATGCTCCGCACGACTCGTGCTGTGGCGCCGGTATCGACAAGATCGTCGACAATCAGAAGATCCTTGCCGGTGCCGCCGCCGAGTTTCGCGGTCGCATCTGAGATGCCTTTCAGCACTTTCAGTTCGCCTTTGCGGATATGGTCGTAGCTTGCGACACACACCGTGTCGATCACGCGGACGCCGAGTTCGCGCGCCACGATCGCTGCCGGGACGAGACCACCGCGGGTGATCGCGACCACTGCATGGAAGGGTCCTGTCTCGTTCAGCCGCCAAGTCAGCGCGCGGCAGTCGCGATGAAACTGGTCCCAGGACACCGGAAAAGCCTTGTTGGGCGTTTTGTTAGCAGTCACTTGGTGGTTTCCGTCACAAGTATTTTTGCAAGAGCAGAAATCTCGCTCATCATATCCAGAATTTTTGGTCTGAGTGCGAGCCGCCAAACCGATGGGCCATTACTGAGGCACTTTGAGTGCCGTCAGCATCGTTCTGATTGCGTCCATTGCCGCCGTCAGCTTGGCCTGATCGCGGGATCGCACCACAAGGCTCGTGTTCGGCTTGCCGTTTTCGTCGAGGAAGGGATAACTGCCGATGGTGGTGTCCGGGTGCGCCTCGGCGATCTCGCGCAGCGGCGTGCCGATGTCACCTTCCCGGCAATTGCCGCGCACCGATTCCGACAGCATCCGCTCGCCTACCTGGAGCGACGGCGCGACGATATCCATCATCGCTTGCATGATCGATGGCACTCCCGCCATGACAATGACATTGCCGATCCTGAAACCGGGCGCCAGAATGGTTGCGCTCTGAATCGGTTCGGACCCTCGGGGAAGCCGCGCCATCCGCAACCGCGCCTCATTCAACTCGCCGGGCTTCTGGTAACGCTCCTTGAAACGCGCCACCACCTCGGGATGATAATCGATGCTGACGTCCAAGGCTTTCGCAATACTGTCGGCGGTGATGTCGTCATGCGTGGGGCCGATACCTCCGGTCGTGAAGACGTAGGTGTAACGCGCGCGAAGCGCGTTCAACGCCGCGACGATATCGGACTCATCGTCTGCGACGATGCGCACCTCCTTGAGGTCAATTCCGATATTGGTCAGGTATTCCGCAATGAATCCGATGTTCTTGTCCTTCGTCCGGCCGGACAGGATTTCGTCTCCGATCACTAAAACGCCCGCGGTGACAATATCACCCATCACCTCTCCTCGCCGTCAGCAGGTACTTGTCCCTCGCCCGGAACCTGCCGCGTCATGGCGAGCCCGCCGCGCGCATTCGGGATCATCACATGACGCGCAGCCGCGCCAGCGTCAAGACGTGCGCCTTGACTGCGCAACAACAGAGGCCGCAGCGCTCCATCGTCAAGGCCCTCAATGCAGACAGAACACGCCATCCACCGCGCGCAATTCAGCAGGCTTGATCAGCCTCGAATGCGCGACCGTCACCGAAACCAGCGGTCCATCGAGTTGCTTCTCCCAAAAGGCGAGGAAGTCGCACAGCACCGGAAATTTCGGGAACATGTCGTAATTCTGCCAGACGTAGCTCTGTAATAACCACTGCCGATCAGGACGGCGGTACAGGATCTCGGCCGTCGTCAAGCCATAGCCGAGCACTTGCTTGCGAAAATCATCCGAAACGCCGCGGAACTGCACGTCATGCTTCGTGACCATCTCAACCTCCTTGAGAAGGCTGCGCTATCGGCGAAGTGACGGGCCGGTTCCCCGATAACGCTCCATTCCTCCGTAATCCGCGGTCTGGACTGGTTTTGATGCACGGATCATCTGGAAAATGTGACACACGAAACCGGAATCACAAATGAAAAAAATAAAGAAACCAGCAATTAACCAAGTTCTAGCAGCAGCTTACTGCATGTGCTAACAATGCTCTGCACGGTAGGTTAGATTGACGAACCAGGCGCTGGCAGTCTCGGTCTTTGATTGCTTAAAAAACACGTCTCGGACCCTTGCCCGCGTCTTGCACCGGGCTTATGTCCTGTCCGGTTAGCTAGCACTCGCTTGTGTTGACTGCTAAAACTCAGAACATCCCAAATTTTCAATATCTTAGGAGGACTGCATGAAATTCCGTCCGCTTCACGACCGCGTCGTGGTCAAGCGCATCGACGCTGAAGAGAAGACCGCAGGCGGCATTATCATTCCCGACACGGCCAAGGAAAAGCCCTCGCAGGGCGAGGTCGTAGCCGTCGGCCCCGGTGGCCGCGACGAGTCCGGCAAGCTGATCCCGATCGATCTCAAGGTGGGCGACAAGGTGCTGTTCGGCAAGTGGTCCGGCACCGAGGTGAAGATCGACGGCCAGGATCTCCTCATCATGAAGGAGTCCGACATCATGGGCGTTCTCACCGACGCCGCACCTGCCAAGAAAAAGGCCGCCTGAGCGCCACCCCCTTCAAAATCATTCAAAGGAAATATCCAATATGTCAGCAAAAGATGTCAAATTCGGCGTCGAAGCTCGCGACAAGATGCTGCGCGGCGTGGACATCCTCGCCAACGCGGTGAGGGTGACACTCGGTCCGAAGGGCCGCAACGTGGTGCTCGAAAAGTCATTCGGCGCGCCCCGCATCACCAAGGACGGCGTCACCGTCGCCAAGGAAATCGAGCTTGACGACAAGTTCGAGAACATGGGCGCGCAGATGGTGCGCGAAGTCGCCTCCAAGTCCGCTGACGCGGCTGGCGACGGCACCACCACCGCGACGGTTCTGGCCCAGGCGATCGTGAGGGAAGGCGCCAAGTCGGTCGCCGCCGGCATGAACCCGATGGACCTGAAGCGCGGCATTGATCTGGCCGTCGACGCCGTGGTCGCTGACCTCGTCCGGAATTCCAAGAAGGTCACCTCGAACGAGGAAATCGCCCAGGTCGGCACCATCTCGGCCAACGGCGATTCCGAAATCGGCAAATTCCTCGCCGACGCCATGAAGAAGGTCGGCAACGAGGGCGTCATCACGGTTGAGGAAGCCAAGTCGCTCGAGACCGAACTCGATGTCGTCGAGGGCATGCAGTTCGACCGCGGTTACATCTCCCCCTACTTCGTCACCAACGCCGAAAAGATGCGCGTTGAGATGGACGACGCCTACATCCTCATCAACGAAAAGAAGCTCTCCTCGCTGAACGAGCTGCTGCCGCTGCTCGAGGCCGTGGTGCAGACCGGCAAGCCGCTGGTGATCGTCGCCGAAGACGTCGAAGGCGAAGCGCTTGCGACGCTGGTGGTCAACCGCCTGCGCGGCGGCCTCAAGGTCGCGGCCGTCAAGGCGCCGGGCTTCGGCGACCGCCGCAAGGCCATGCTGCAGGACATCGCTATCCTGACCGGCGGTCAGGCGATCAGCGAAGATCTCGGCATCAAGCTCGAGAACGTCACGCTGCAGATGCTCGGCCGCGCCAAGAAGGTGATGATCGACAAGGAAAACACCACGATCGTCAACGGCTCCGGCAAGAAGGCTGACATCGAGGCGCGCGTGGCGCAGATCAAGGCGCAGATCGAGGAGACCACCTCGGACTACGACCGCGAGAAGCTGCAGGAGCGTCTGGCCAAGCTCGCCGGCGGCGTCGCGGTGATCCGCGTCGGCGGCGCGACCGAGGTCGAGGTGAAGGAGCGCAAGGATCGCGTGGATGACGCGATGCACGCCACCCGCGCGGCCGTCGAGGAAGGCATCGTGCCGGGCGGCGGCGTCGCCCTGCTCCGTGCGTCCGAGCAGCTCAAGCGCATCAAGACCCAGAACGACGACCAGAAGACCGGCGTCGAGATCGTGCGCAAGGCGCTGTCCGCGCCGGCCCGCCAGATCGCGATCAACGCGGGCGAGGACGGCAGCGTCATCGTCGGCAAGATCCTCGAGAAGGAGCAGTATTCGCACGGCTTCGACTCGCAGACCGGCGAATACGGCAACCTGATCTCCAAGGGCATCATCGACCCGACCAAGGTCGTTCGCACCGCGATCCAGAACGCGGCTTCGGTCGCGGCGCTGCTGATCACCACGGAGGCGATGGTCGCCGAGCTGCCGAAGAAGGCTGCCCCTGCCCCGGCGATGCCGGGCGGCGGCGGCATGGGCGGGATGGATTTCTGACGCACAACGTCAGAAATCGCCGCCCCTGAATTATATATGCTGAAAGCCGGGCAAGCCCGGCTTTCAGTGGCGGCATGGATTTCTGATCCACGCCTCTCAGTCAGTTACGAAATGCAAACCCCCGGCAGCGATGCCGGGGTTTTTGTTTGCGGTACAAACCCGCGAATTTGTCTGGCTCGACTTTTTTATACGCGCGCGAGGTGTGATGCTTACCGCCAGCGGTTCACGATCGCCAACGCACCCCACGATCCCAGCACCACGGCGGCCATGGTACCGGCCAGCGAGACGGCCATCACGGCCCCTCCCGAAGCCGCGAGCGACGACCCATCCATAAACGGGCTGAGGATCATGACCATTATCATGCCGCCAACCTGGGCAGCCACAAACGTCGCTAGAAATGAGATAATGATATTCACGATCCAGCCGAGCACACCCCGCCTTTTCGTCCATGCCTCGTGGATCGCGACGGCCAGCGCCGCAACGAAGACAGCCAGCGCGATCACCATCGGCCCGCCGACACTCGAGAGCGGGATCGCGTCGCTGACGTACAGCAGCAGGATTCCGACCACGGCGATGAGCAGGATGTATGGCATGACGTTCGTTCCGGTTTCCCCATGGCCAAGAGTATCCACATGGGTCTGCCGAGCGGCGTCTTGGGTTCAGCCGGTTGTCAGGCGATCGGCCGCTCCCGCAAAAACCGATCAAACGTCATGCCGACGTGTTGGTCCGGCCATCCACGCCTCCCCTGGCTCGCCGTGAACACAGAATACAAAAAAAGCCTGCGGCTCACGCCAGGCTTTTTTGTTAGTAAATACTAACCCTCCTATTGTGAAGGAATCGAACCGCTGCTCTAATTCAGAGATGAACTTCGTATCACCTTACGATCCTAGAATCTTAAAAAAGGCGGGTATCGAAAAAAGCTTGCGAGTGTTTCTATGTGGGCCCGGCTATGAAAGTTCACGATACAAGTTTCGTGAAAATCTTCGAAACTTTATGGAATCGTTTCCAAACACAAAAACAATACTTGGCGAAGAGCTTGATCCTAAAAAACACGGATTAAAACGAAGCGATTTGCAGACCGCCGAACTTGCGTTTGCTCAAAAAGCGGATTTTACAGTATTGCTACTTGAATCGCCCGGAGCGATTGCAGAGCTTTCTACTTTCAGCATGATGGAAAATATCCGTCCTCGGCTGTTCGTTATGGTGCCGGACCGGTTCTACAATTCGGAAAGCTATATCGCGCGCTGTCCACTAAGCGTTCTTGCAAAAGAGCACTTGAATAACGTCATCTACTTTGACGAGAAGAGACAAGAGGAAGCTATTCATACGCTTCGAATGCCAATTGCTCTTTTTAAATATGCGAAATTGATCGATTCGTTTTTTGGAGAGTTTAGCGCGAACAGCGCAGATTTTCCGGAGAAATATCTACGCGCCTTTACACGAGCAAAATTTCGCTTCTTAGAATTTTCAGTGCTGGTTGGAATAAATATGTTGGAGACTCCAACATTTCCGATGATCGTGGCACTCACAAGATTGAACCCTCGAGACACCAACGACACAATCGGACGATTAATCCGTAAGCAAGCTATAAAACGAAATGGAAATAGTTGGAGAGCCACTAAAAGGATTTCATGATCCTCTTCTGGCAGAAGCGAATTCAACTTATCTGAGTAAGTTGAAAGCAAATTTTATAGCAGCAGCTTGACTAAAACGGTTGCAGCAAATTACGCTACAACCGCTCTTAGTAATCCCTCATACGGGCCACGACGCTTCGTCGTGGGCAAGCATAGAACGTAGAAACCTGGCCGTAGTTCCGGCCGAAAGCTCAGACTCTCGCTTTCGGCCGGAACAATCGTCCTTCGAATTGATAAGTCAGTAAGAGCGAATAGCTGTGGTTGCAAATGATCTGAATACGCTGAGTGCGTTTCTGGGATTTGCGCCACAGCATATCTTTTATTTGGTGCAACTAGCCGACAAGATGTACTTTGAGTTTGAGATCAATAAAGCGACTGGAGGTAAACGGAAAATATCAGCTCCTCGTTCGGAGTGGTCTGCCCCCTGAAAAGTGGTCCTCCCTGAATTAGGCTATTAGCCGTTAGAGAGGACATTGGAATGCCCCAGAAGAAGCACAAGGCGGAAGAGATCGTCGCGAAGCTGCGCCAGGTCGATGTTTTGCTTTCACAAGGCAGATCGGTTGGCGAAGCGGTTCGTTCGATCGGCGTGACGCAGTTCACGTATTACCGGTGGCGCAAGGAGTTTGGTGGCCTGAAGGGCGATCAGGTAAAGCGCTTGAAAGAGCTTGAGAAAGAGAACGACCGGCTGCGCAAGGCAGTGTCGGACCTGACGCTCGAGAAGCTGATCCTGAAAGAGGCTGCCTCGGGAAACTTCTGAGCCCTTCCCGCCGTCGCCGCTGCGTCGACCATGTCATGGTGAAGTTCTCCGTCTCGGAGCGCTTTGCCTGCAAGGTTCTGGGCCAGCATCGCTCGACCCAGCGCAAGAAACCGCAAAGCCGACCGGATGAAGAGGCATTGACGACCGACATCATCAGTCTGGCCTCACGCTACGGCCGCTATGGCTATCGCAGGATCACGGCGATGCTGCGGTCCGAGGGTTGGACGGTGAATGCCAAGCGTGTCGCGCGTATCTGGCGGCGGGAGGGGCTGAAGGTTCCTCAGAAACAACCGAAGAGAGGCAGACTCTGGCTGAATGACGGATCGTGCGTCCGGCTTCGGCCCGAGCATCCAAACCATGTTTGGTCCTATGACTTCGTCGAGGGCCGGACCCACAATGGCAGGAAGTTCCGCATGCTCAACATCATCGACGAGTTCACCAGAGAATGTCTGGCGATCCGGATTGATCGCAAGCTCAACTCGACCGACGTCATCGACGTCTTGTCGGACCTGTTCATCCTACGCGGCGTGCCCGGCCACGTTCGTTCTGATAACGGGCCGGAGTTCATCGCCAAGGCAGTGCGAGAGTGGATTGCAGCTGTCGGCGCCAAGACCGCGTTCATCGAGCCCGGAAGCCCTTGGGAGAACGGCTACTGCGAGAGCTTCAACTCGAAGCTTCGCGACGAACTGCTCAACAGTGAGATCTTCTACAGCCTCGCCGAGGCCAAGGTCATCATCGAGGCATGGCGGCGCTACTACAACACCGAGCGACCACACTCATCGCTCGGATATAAACCGCCGGCGCCAGAGGCCATCGCCTGGCCTTCAAAGCCAGCCGGATCGCTTCCGCCAGCAGCGCAAGCAATGGCCGAAAAGCCGATTATGCATTAAGACTGAAACCGGACCACCTCATAGGGGCAGGCCATATCCCGTGCAGCAAAACGTAACTTCCGAGCCGCGTTTTTTAAAGCTTCGAAAGACCTGAAGTGGGGCGCTAACAACTTGGATTACCTTTCTGGCATGGCTGAATGGCATAAGTGCATCTATGGCTTCGACGAGAAATATCGCGATTACATTAGGACAATTCGGAATGTCCGCAACATCAGGTTTCACGAAGTCTATTCTCAATAATCAAACACACTGATGAGGGCGGCTCGCGATCGTCACGATACGCAGGGCGGGATGCGGTGGACGCGGCAGCGCCGGGCCGGAGGCATAAGGTCTTGAGGGCGCGAGCCCGCATTGAGGACGTGCGCCTTGTACAAAGGGTGCGTCCGAGGCGCGGAGAAACGTTGAGGAGACCGGACCTTCGGCTAACGACCACGCTGTGCGATGCGGCCGGGGCGGAGATGCGCCTCACTGACATCGCTTCGCGCGTCGGCCCAAGTCGCGTGCTCCCAGCGTGATGCCTCACGCCATAGCATGGCACGGCAGCGCAACGCCTTCTCTACGGATGAGCGGAGCCAGCCCGGTCCACGACAACGGTGGGTAACAAAGGATCTCCCACCGGGGGACATGCGAAGCAAGCCGAAAAAAACCATCGCGCGCGGAACGCCGGATGAAACCGGTGTGACCGTGGTGACTACGCTCGTGTGCATTTCACTTTTGCACACGAGGCCGCGGGTGCATCGGGCACCCGGCGTTCCGCGCGCCCTCTTTTGACGGCGCGAATGAGGAACACCTCAAGCGCGCTTGATGGCGCGAATGAGGAATACCTCAAGCGCGCTTCTTCGATGGCGCGAACTTGAGGCGTAACACGACGGCGTCCCCGCGCCGATAAATAACAGGGGCGATGACGCGTGTCCGGCCGCGCGCACGTCGCGCGCGCGGCGCTGCTCACACAATAACCAAACGCAACATGCGAGGCGGTCGTGCCGCCTACTTGCGGTCCATCCGCATCGGCGCAGGCGCCGTTTTCGAACTGCCAACCGTCGAACGCCGATCCTCATTCATCTTGATTGCCATAACGAGGTGGCTCTTGAGCGTCTCCAGTGTCTTGCCGGCCCAGTTCTTCAGATTGGCGTTATCGCCGCTCTTGGAATAGCGCTCGAACAGCGACACAGCATCCTCATGGGCATCGACCTGCATCGGGTCGTAGAGCGCGGCGAATTCCTGAGGTGTCGCGACTCTAAGCTTGTCGAGCTTGCTTTGCGCGGAACTGTCGAGCGCAGTCGGAAATTCGGCCTTCAGGTCGCCGCTTTTCACCATACCCTTGAGGTCGTTCGAGGTCTGGGTGTGATCGGCGATCACCCGTTCGGCAAATTTCTTTTCCGCATCGTTGCCCTTTCGCTGCGCGATCTTGGCAGCCTCGATTTCCAGCATGTCGCTGGTTGCGACCTCCTTGACGAAATCGGCCGTGGACGGCGCGACGCCGAGCACAGAGTTAACGCCGGTTCTTTCGCTTATGGACTGGGCTGATACGACTCCAGTCAGCATGGTGGTGGCGGCGAGAGCGATGAGAATCTTTTTCATGTCGCGGATCCTTTTTGGTTGTGTGTGGAACAGCCCCCGCTCGGCCGCATGACGAAATCACGGTTCCGGAGCGCTCGTTGAGCGACAACGGCTGGCGCGCAGCGTGGTTCCGACGCGGTCAACAGGTTTGTGGTTGCACCACCTAGTAACTGAATCAGCTACTTCAATTCCGGCGGCAGCGGCGCAAGCACATCGCCCGAAGGCTCCGCCACCACATCGATCTGAAAGGTCTCGATCGTCAGCGGCCCGCGCTTGCGTTCGAGGGTCGCGACCTTCTCGACGTGATTGAAAGACTGCGCGACCGGCGGCCAGTTGGCCGATCCGTCATCGACATAAAGCAGCCTGCCCGTGAGTTGGTCCGCATTTGGCGGCGGAGCGTTGATCCAGCGAATGCGCTCGAAATGCTGCGCCACGCAAGTGCCCTTCGGCAGATAGAAGCGAAGCCAGCTCGTTACGCCATAACCCTGAGCGAGCACGCAGCGCGCGCCGCTTTTCGCGCGCATCGCCTCAATCTCCGCGGCAAGCTCTGGAAAACCAACGCCAATGCTGCGCACCGAAGCATCGCGCCGATAGCCCGAGAGAATGCCGGTGTTCACCTGCACCACCAGCGCCACGAACATTCCAACACCCACCGGCAGCGCCCAGCGCCGGCAGGCATCTGCGAAGTGCCTACCACGCGGCTGCCAGCGCGCGACGTCGGAAGCCACCGCCGCCGCGATCGCCAGCGCCGGATAGATCGGTCCGAACCAGTTGGCCTCGACGCGACCATGCAGCGAATGCCAGACAAAATAGATCGTCAGCGTCCACACTGTCGCATTGATCAGCACTCGCGCCGCCAGCGTGCCCTCGCCGCGTTTCGTCAATGCAACCAGCCCCATCGCGGCGAGACCGAACACCGGCGGCGTCGCGAAGGCGATCTGCGTCGGAATCAACTCAATGATATAGCGAAGGGTCAATTGGTCGACACGCGCGCGGCCGAACTGCTTGGCGAACGACACCCAATGGTGTTCGGCGTTCCAGATCAGGACCGGCGAGAAGATCGCCAGCGCCACCAGACCCCCGAGATAAGGCCACGGCGTCCGCAGCCAGCGGCGCAGCTCCGGCACGGCCAACAGCCAGATCAGAATCACCGGACCGAAGAACAGCGCGGTATATTTCGACAGCAGCGCCGCGCCGACGGCTGCCCCCACACCGAGCCACCAGGCCCCGCGCCCGGTCACGAATAGTTTCGCGAGACACAGCAGCACGAAACTCGATGCCACCATCAGCGGCGCGTCCGGTGTCACGATCACGGTTCCCGCAGCAACCATCAACATGAGGTTGAGATAAACGACTGCCGACGCCGCCGCGCGCGCACTGTCGAACAGCAGCACCGTTGTGCGGTAGAGCGCAAAGCTCATCGGCAGCGCCAACAGGACCGACACCAGCCGGACGCCGAATTCGGTATCGCCAGCGATCATGGTGCCGAGACGGATCACGACCGCCACCATCGGCGGATGATCGTAGTAGCCGCCGGCCAGATGCCTCGACCACGTCCAGTAATAGGCTTCGTCGAATGTCAGCGGCGTCAGCGCCGCGCAGACGAGCCGCAGCGCCACCAGCGCAAGGACTGTGAGAACAACGGCGCGGACGGACCGCGTCTCGGCCGGATGCATCGCCCTGCTATCGCCTGCGCCAGACGAACAGGCTGGATACCGCGTAATTCCAGACCACGCCCATCAGCGCGCCGGCCGCGCCTGCCAGCCACCAGATCGGCTTCTGATCGTAGACCGAAAATGCGACGCCGACATTGGCGAGCAGGCCGACGCTGCACACGAGATAGAAAACGAGGAGGCCGCGCAAGATCCCGAGCCCTTTCAGGCGCAGGTCGCGATAGGTCAGGAAATTGTTGAACAGGAAATTGCTGGTCATCGCCAGGATCGCGCCAAAGGCCTGCGAGTGCGGAAACGGCCATCCCAGCACTTCGAGCGCGACAAACAGGCCAGCGAAATGGACGACGACACCGACCGATCCCACCAGCGCGAACAACAGAAACCGCAGCGATACCGCATCATGCGTCAGCTTCGCCAGCACGAGGCCCAGAAAGTCGAGCGCGACCATCGAATCCAGCTTGCTCTCACCGTGCAGCCGCGAGCCGAAGGTGTAGGGAATCTCTCTGACACGCAATGCGCCGCGCGCAGTTGCGATCACGTCGAGCAGGATCTTGAATCCCTGGGTTGAGAGCTCGGGCGCAAGATGTTCGAAGCGGTCGCGGCGAATCATGAAAAAGCCGCTCATAGGATCTGCGGTTTCGATGCGCAGCAACTTCTTCGCGACCGAGGTTGCCAGCATGCTGAAGCCTGCGCGCTGCTTGTCGAAGCTGTCGGCACTGCCGCCTTCGATGTAGCGGCTACCGACGACGAGGTCGACGACGTTGCTTTCCAGAAGCGCGAGCATTTCCGGCAGCCGGGTTTCATCGTGTTGAAGGTCGGCATCCATCACCGCGGTGCACGGCGCGCTCGATGCCAGAATGCCCTCGATGCATGCGCCGGACAGCCCACGCCGGCCGATGCGCCGGATACAGCGAACACGCGGATCAGCCGCAGCCAGCTCGCGCACGACGTCCGAAGTTCCGTCCGGGGAATTGTCATCGACATAGATGACCTCCCACGCAATTCCCTTCAGCGCAGCGGACAGTTTTCGGTACAGCGCAACCACGTTGTCGCGCTCGTTGAAGGTGGGCACGACAACCGAAAGCTGACGCGGCATTCCGGTTGATAGCTCGACCGGCTCCGGTCTCATGGCTTCATTCATGGCGCCAGCATATATCCGTGGCGACCGCCGATGCCAAGATGACCGCATCAAGGTAGCCGGCGCGAAGCCCTTACAGGCGCGAGCCGGAAATCCTGCTAAAAGCCGGAAATGTATGGAAACAGACCAAAGTCAACGACCACGAACAACGGGGCGCGCGTACATCCGGCGCAGCCCAGTTATCCCGTGGTCGTTCCGGCGACGGAGCGGGCTTCAACATCGCCGTTGTCATTAAGGTAGGTACGGTCGGAACATCCGCAAGAGGCAGGTCCCATATGACGGGCAAAGCAGGCAATATCTACATCGGAATCGGCGGCTGGACTTTCGCGCCTTGGCGAGGCGTTTTCTATCCGGACAAGCTGGCGCAAGCGAAGGAGCTGGCATACGCCGCCTCCAGGCTCACCTCGATCGAGATCAACGGCACCTATTACGGATCGCAGAAGCCCGAAAGCTTTCGCAAATGGGCGCGGGAGGTGCCCAATGGCTTCATATTCTCTCTGAAGGGTCCGCGCTTCGCCACCAACCGCCGGGTGCTGGCCGAAGCCGGCGATTCGGTAAAACGCTTTTATGATTCGGGCGTGCTGGAACTGGGCGACCGGCTCGGACCGGTGCTGTGGCAGTTTGCGCCGACTAAGACTTTCGACGAGTCCGATTTCGGCAAGTTTCTCGAAGTCTTGCCGAGGAAGCTGGACGGACGTGCGCTGCGGCATGTGGTCGAAGTTCGCCACGACAGCTTCTGCGCACCGGCCTTCATTTCGCTCCTTCGGCAGTTCCAAGTGCCGGTCGTATTCGCCGAACACGGCAAGTATCCGGCGATCGCCGATACCGTCGCGGATTTCGTCTATGCGCGCCTGCAAAGGGGCAGCGACGAGATCAAGACTTGCTATCCTCCGAAGCAGCTCGATGCCTGGGCGAAGCGCTTTCAATGCTGGGCCACAGGGGGCGAACCCGACGATCTGCCGCGCGTGGGCGAGGCCCAGCCGGAGAAAGTGGCGCGCGACGTGTTCGCCTACGTGATCCACGAAGGGAAGGTTCGCGCACCTGCGGGCGCGATGGAATTGATCGCACGGGTGAGGTGACGGAGACCGGTTGGTTAAAAAAACCTTGAGGGTGTTTCCATATTGTTCCCTACGCGACTGCCTGCCCGCCTGCTATCAGTAGTTGTACGCATGGGCGTTTGGGGCTTGTGGGGGCTCGGGTACGTTGGGGAGCGTGCGCGCATTTGGCATGGCCGCCTTATTGGTGTGGGCGGCCGTTGGTCGGTCAATGGCCCAGCCTGCGGTAACCCCGCCGCTGACCGATAATCTCAGCGGTGGCTCTAGACCCGAACGATTCCTGTTTTTCAGCGGCCTTGATCTCTGGAGCAACGGACTGGCCGGCTACAACGGAATGCTGCTGGCGCCGAAAGGTGATTTGAACAACGATGGTTTTCTCGTTCGTCTGTTTATGTCCGACAATCTCGAACGGTACGACACCGCGACGCAGCGCTTCACCACCAACATCTTCCGCGCCTCGGCTCTGCCCGGCTGGCGGACCAAGCGCGGTGACCTCGAGATCAGGGTGTTTGCCGGTCCAACCCTGGAAATTCGTGGGGTCAAACCCGACTTTCAAACCGGCAAGCTGAGCGGAAGCCGCTTCGGCGGCCAGCTAGCGAGCGAGCTATGGTGGGAGCCCACGCCTGCGATGATGGTGGCTGCTTCCGGCGCGATCACCACCATCTACTCGGTGTATAGCGCCCGCGCCGCAGCCGGCTGGCGTTTGTTCGACCGGTTCTGGATCGGGCCCGAGGTCTCCGTATCCACCGATCGATTCAGCACCCAATACCGGATCGGCACACACCTCACGGGCTTCAAAACGGGGATGCTGGAATGGTCGGTCGGCGCCGGCTTGGTGGAAGACAGTTTCGACCGCAGTGGCGTCTACGGGCGCGTCAGTGCTTTGCTTCGAAAGTGATGTTTCCATTAGCCTCGGCTAATCCAGCGTGCGACGGAATCGTGTCACCGCGATCGCCATGGCCACCAGCATCAGCGCCAGCAACGCGAGCGTGTCGTACTTCAGGTTTTGCATGGTCGCACCCTTCAGCATGATGGCGCGGACAATCCTGACATAGTGCGTCAGTGGCAGGCACTCCCCGACACGCTGCGCCCACACGGGCATACCGGCGAAGGGAAACATGAAACCGGACAACAGGATGCTTGGCAGGAAGAACATCATCGACATCTGCATGGCCTGGAGCTGATTCTGCACGATGGTCGAGAATGTGTATCCGACGGCGAGATTGGTTGTGATGAACAGCGTCGAGAGCAACGCCAACAACGTCAGGCTGCCATCGATGGGAACGCCGAATAGCAGCACGCCAATGCCGATGATCAGGGCTGCTTGAATAAATCCAACCAGCACGTAAGGCAAAATCTTGCCGATCATCACCTCGACCGGCGTGATCGGCATCGACAGCAGGCTCTCCATGGTGCCCCGTTCGATCTCGCGCGTGACCGACAAGGCCGTGAAAATCAGCATGGTCATAGTGAGGATGGTGCCGACGAGCCCGGGCACAATGTTCAGCCGCGACGACGCCGCGGGATTGTACCGCGCATGCGCCCGGATTTCGAATGGCGGATCGGGTAGATCGCCAATATGCAGATCGTGCGCGAGCGCGGTCTGCACGACCGGGCCGAGTGCGCTCAACGCGGAACCGGCGGCGACGGGATCGGTGGCATCAGCGGCAACCAGCAGCGCCGGACGATCACCACGCCGCACCCCGCGCTCGAAGCCACGCGGAATCTCGACACCGAACAGCACCGTGCCGGATTTCAGGAGATTGTCGAAGGTATCGACGTCATGCACCTCCTGCGTGAAACGGAAATAGGACGTATTTTCCAATGCCTTCAGAATCGAGCGCGCGAGGTCGCTGTCTTCCTGCAGCAGAACCGCGGTCGGCAAATGGCGCGGTGTGGTGTTGATCGCATAGCCGAACAGCATGAGCTGCATCACCGGAATCATCACGATCATCGCGAACGATACCCGGTCGCGCCGGAGCTGGATGAACTCCTTGACCAGCATGGCGTAGCTGCGCCGCCAGAAACCGAACGGCATTTCCCTTTCGGAGGAGTGGTCGTTCGCAGCACTCATTGGAAATTGTCCTTCGAACGGCTCATCAGTTCGATGAACACGTCCTCCAGCGATGGCTCGCTCTGCTGCCAATGCAGGTCGCCACGACTGCGATAGGCCGCGATCGTCTGTTCGAGCGCGGCCTTGTCGCGGCCGGAGACATGTAAACTGGTACCGAACGGCGCGGCCATGTCGATGCCCGGCTTGCCTGCGAGCTCAGCCGACAGCCCATTGAGGTCGCCGCCCGTGACTGTGTAGGTGGAGAGCGCCGATTTGGCGATCACATCATCTACGGTGCCATGCGCAAGCAGATGACCGTAGGCGATATAGGCGATCTCGTGACAGCGTTCGGCCTCGTCCATGTAGTGGGTGGAGACCAGTACCGTCAGGCCGTCCGCAGCCAACGCGTGAATCTCATTCCAGAACTCACGCCGCGCCTTCGGATCGACACCGGCAGTCGGCTCGTCGAGCAATAGAAGTTGCGGGTTCGGCAGCGTGCAGGCGCCAAGCGCGAGGCGCTGCTTCCAGCCACCGGACAGTTCACCCGCAAGCTGCTCCTCGCGGCCGTTAAGACCGAGCCGATTGATCATGGCCCGCGCCGCGCCGGGCGCACCGCGCATGCCGTAGAGCCGTGCAACGAACTCCAGGTTCTCGCGCACCGACAGATCCTGATACAGGCTGAAACGCTGGGTCATGTAGCCGACCCGGCGCTTGATCTTGTCGGCGTCGCGGCGGATGTCGTAGCCGAGGCAGGTGCCCTCGCCGCTATCGGGCGTCAGCAGTCCGCAGAGCATGCGGATGGTGGTGGTCTTGCCCGACCCGTTGGGACCAAGGAAGCCGTAGATCATTCCGCGCTTCACCTGCATGGACAGGTTGTGCACAACCTCGCGGCCATTGAACGACTTGGACAGGCCGGAAACCTCGATCGCGATGTCGGACGCTTTCACGGCTGCCTGGCTCATGGTGCTACCCCTCCGGGTGGCGTGGCATCGATCTGCACGGTGACCGGCTGCCCGACGCGGAGACTGTCCGGCCTGGTGGGCCGCGCCTGAATCAAGAACACCAGCTTATTGCGCTCCTCGAGACTGTAGATCACCGGCGGTGTGTATTCGGCCTGAGTGGCGATGAAATAGATCTTTGCCGTCAGATCGGGCGCACAGTTGTCACAGGTGATGTGAACATCCTGCCCGATCCTAAGTTTCGGTAAATCCGGCTCCGACACGAAAAACCGGATCTTCATATTGCCCGGCGGCATGATCGACAGCACCGGCCGTTGCGCCGGCGTCATCTCGCCTTCGCGGAAATAGATTTGCTGGATGGTCCCTGCGACCGGCGCAAAGCCCTTGCGCCGCGACAGCCGCGTCTGCGAGGTGTTGACCCGCGCCTCGGCGACACGCAACGCCGAGACAGCGGAATCCAGAGTCGCCTGCGTACCGGCCCCGGTTTTCCTCAGCGAGGCCGCACGATCGTAAGTCTGCTGCGCATTCGCCAGCGTCGCTTTGTTCTGATTGAGATCAGCCTGTTGCAGGTCATCGTCGACCGAATAGAGCTGCGCGCCGACCTCGACAGCGTCGCCCTCGCGCACATTCAGTTTGGTGACGCGACCACTCTCGTCGGGACTGACAAAAATCATGTCGGCCTCGACCCAGCCCTGATAGCCGGGCGGCAACTTCTGGCCGCAGCCGGCAACGAGAACCGCCAGCGCCAACGCGGTGCCAGCACGCGCGACTGTACGCAGCGCGGTCATGAAGCTCTCCGTTCGCCAAAGATCAGATCGAGATGGACCTTCAACATTGCCACGGCATCAAGCGGTGCATGCCGGCCGAACAGGCCTTGCCACATCACAGCGACCATGGCAGGCGCAATGACGATCTGGGGGAAGTCGGCAAGGCGCGCATTGCGGATTTCTCCGCGCTCAATACCGTATTCGATAAGCTTGCGCATGCCCGCGAGGCCACGCGAAACGACTTCACGAAAGTAGAAGTCGGCGAGCGACGGAAAGCGCGTGCCCTCCGCCATGATCAAGCGAACGATATCGCCGCGCTTGGTCCCGGCAACGTCGCGCACAAAGGTCTCAGCGAAGCGTTCAAGGATCTCGCGTACCGATCCGCCAGCGGCAGGCACGGTCATCAGATTTTCGATCAGCGGCACGAGCGCCGTGCGCACGAGCTCCTGAAACAGCGCCTCCTTGTCCTTGAAGTGCAGATAGATGGTACCCTTGGCGACGCCTGCCCGCTTTGCCACGTCGTCCAGACGGGTTGCGGCAAAACCACGCGCGGTGAATTCATCGAGTCCCGCCGCGATGATCGCCGCGCGTCGCTGCGCTGCGCGTACTGCGCGGTTCGGGGGGGTGGCCGCCCTACCCGTCTGCGAGGAGGTCGCACCGGCTCTGCTTTTGGCAGATCGGCCTTTGGCGAGGTTCGCTGTGGCGGCGTTTGGTCGTTTGGGTTTTGCAGCTTTCATCGGACTATTATGACTGACCAGTCAGTCATAATAAAGATAAAACTTTGCCCCAGGCAGTCAATCTGCCGTGATGTAACATATCTATATGAATTAGCTTGCAAATCTGGAGAAGTCGAAGTGCCGTCGGACCCAGTCTGGAGCGGAAATTTCATTGATGCATCGCAAGCCAACCGGATTGAAAGCGGGACCGCACCGCCTTGCAGCGTCGATGCGTCCTGAACAATTCTCCGATGCAGGTCGTGGGCCTGACGTCACCCGTCAGCGCCCTCTCTGAAGTCCGGACAGCACGCCGGTCCAGGAGCTCATCGTCAGCCGCGTTGAACCGCCGCCAATGCTTGAGGCGTATCTATGTCGAAGAAGGCGCCGTGAGCATCGACTGAGACTTCCGCCACCGCCTCGGCGTGACGCGCGAGCAGATGGCACGCGCCGACGTCACCTTCGAGCGACATCAGCTCGCCGAAAAAGCGCCGCGACCACAAGACCGGATTGCCGCGCCTGCCGTCGCTGACAGGGACGGCTATTAGCATACCCCGATCCGGAGCAAACGCTGCGATCAGCCGATCGAGGAGTTGCGCATCGACCAGCGGCATGTCGCCGAGACAGATCAAGGCGCCGCCGGCCTCTTTAGGAACCGTGCTGATACCGGTTCTGACCGAGCCGGCAAGACCCGCAGAGAAATCCGGATTGTACACAAAGGTAACGTTGAGCCCCCGCAGTGCGCGCTCGACTTCCCTTGCTTCATGGCCGGTTACGACCGTAACGCTCGATGCTTTTGACGCCAGCACCTGCTCGGTCACGATACGGACCAGCGGCTTGCCGTTCAGCTCCGCCAAAAGCTTGTTGGGGCCGCCCATGCGGGTTGATCGCCCTGCGGCGAGGAGCACCGCTGCAATATTGCTGTTGGTGTCGGTCGCAGGCGAGATACGCGGTTGCGGTCGCGTCACGATTTCCATCAGCAGGCCGCCGACTCCCATGCCGGTCAGGTCACGTCGCGCGACCTTCAATCCGGCGAGCAGCCGCATCAGTACCCAATCGAACCCGTTCTCAACGGGAGACCGCGCGCAACCCGGGGCACCCAGCACCGGCACGCCACGCGCTTTTCCGATCAGAAGCAAGTTGCCCGGATCGACCGGCATACCAAAATGTTGGACCACGCCGCCCGCATCGGTGAGGGCCGCGGGAATGACATCGCGGCGATCCGCAATCGCGGATGCACCGAATACGATAACCAATTCGGCGCCGAGATCGAGTATCTCCGTGATCGCCGCCGACAATACGGTTTGGTCATGCGTCACGCGACGATCGGCGATGATCGTCGCACCCGCTGGCGCGATACGCTCGGCGGTGACGCGCAATGTCTTGTCGATCACCTTCGGCGCAAGGCCAGGGAGCATGGTCGAGACAATGCCAACACGCTTGATGCTGTAAGGCGCAACCCGCAACACACCACCGCCTGCCGCCGCAATCGCGGCATCCCGCAGCTTCGCTTCAACGCCGAACGGAATCAGCTTGACGGTGGCGATCATCTCGCCCTGGACTACCGGCTTGTAGGCCGAAAGCGTCGCAAAGGTGATCGCTTCGTCGACATTGTTGATGCGGTTGACGGCCACGCGATCGATCACCAGCACGCCAGCCCGCGACGCGAACAGATTAGCCCGGCCGGTAAACGCCCGTTCCACCGTGACACCATCGCCGGCAACCGCTTTCGCGACATCCGCCGCCGCCTCGTCCTCCGATACATCTCCCTCATCGAGGCGAACGACGACAACTTCCTTCACGCCCGCCCTGTTGAGCGCCTCGACCTCCACTGGCCCAATGATGGTGCCCTTCTTGAGTACAAACGTACCCTGCCGCAGGGTGTGAACAGTGACACCGCCGATGGCATCGTCCGGGGTAGCGGGACCAAATTTCATGCCGCGCTCGCTTTCGGTAGCCGTAGCTGCGCCGTGATTTCCGCCATGATGGCCACGGCGATCTCGGAGGGCGAAATCGCGCCGATCTCCAAGCCGATCGGCGCGTGAATGCGCTCGATGTCGGCACTAGAAATGTTTTGTGCTTTCAGGCGGAGGGCACGCTGAACGTGGGTCTTCCGCGAGCCCAATGCCCCGATATAGAAGCAATCGCACTTCAGCCCATGCAATAACGCAGGATCGTCGATCTTCGGATCGTGAGTTACAGCAACGAAGGCTGTATAATGATCCATCTTAAGTGGCGGCAGCGCAACGTCCGGCCATTCGGCGATCAGCGTCACGTCCGGAAACCGTTCAGGACTTGCAAATGCGGAGCGCGGATCGACCACGATGACATCATAGCCGAGCGAACGCGCCAGCGGCGCCAGCGCCTGACTGATGTGAACCGCGCCGACGATCACAAGCTTGGCGGTCGGCGCATAGACGTTCAGAAACAGCTTCCGGCCCGCGACTTCAATGGTGCCGCTCTTGCCCATACGCAGATGTCGTTCCAATTCGATATGCAAAGGATCGCTGGCAATGTCAGCGGTGTTTATAAGGCGCTGCTCGCCATTATCGATATCGGTCACCACGATCACCGGCCTCCGCGCGGCCCGCTCGATATTGATCGCTGAAAGTGTGGCAAGCTTCACGACAAACGCCTGAGACCGAGATCGTAAACATCCACAGCCCCCCGTTCGAACTCGGAAAACAGGGGTACTCTCGCACTACAAGACTAGTGGAGTGGATTTGACATTTGGTGCCCACCTCACGCGAGTCCACGAACCAAATGTTAGAATCGGACCACTAGTGCCCTTTCGATCGAAGTCCCCGGATGGGCCTCCCATCATATCCCATCATAACGAAAGAACTTTACACCAATGACACTAAACGACTTTCTCAACAAAGATGCGGATCCTGCCCCCGCATGACAGGCCGACAGTCCACGCGGTCTCATCCGCGACACCAAACTCCAGCATCCTGGGCGCCCCACTGGAGATCACGTCCAGCGCCTCGGTCACCACGGTGCCTTCGACGCAGCCGCCCGAGACCGAGCCCAGAAACGTGCCGTCTTCGTTGATGACGAGACTCGAACCGGCTGGACGCGGTGCGGAGCCCCAGGTTTCAACGACCGTTGCCAGCGCGACGCCCTTGCCCGCTTTCTTCCAGTTTTCCGCCGCCCTCAGAATGTCTTCATCGCGATCCAGCATGATGCCACTCGTTCAAGCTGCGGGGCGAAGGGGCCGCGACCGTTGGTCTCGACGCCCGGGAAAGCGCAGCAACCAGCCCCTCGATGGATGATAAACTATGCACCGGGCGAAATTCGTCAACGTGCGGCAGCATCATCTTAATTCCTTGCGCCTTGGGCTCAAAGCCGTCATAGCGCAATAGCGGGTTGAGCCAGATCAACCGACGGCAGGATCGGTGCAGCCGATCCATCTCGAACGCTAGTTTGGAGTCGGATTCCCGCTCCAGCCCGTCGGTGATCAGCAGTACAATGGCGCCCTGCGCCAGCACGCGCCGGCCCCACAGCTTGTTGAAGTTGTGCAGCGAGGTCGCGATCCGCGTTCCCCCCGCCCAGTCCTCCACCACCGAGGAACAAGCGGCCAGCGCCTCGTCGGGATCGCGCGCACGCAACGCGCGCGTCACATTAGTCAACCGCGTTCCGAACAGAAAGACCGAAACGCGCTTGCGCTCATTTATGAGACCATGGAGAAAATGCAAAAATAGTCGCGTATATTCGCTCATCGAGCCTGAGATATCGAGCAGGGCTACGATCGGCGCCGACTTGCCGGCCCTGCCGAGGCGATGAATATCGACGATCTCGCCCCCGGTGCGTAGGCCGCCGCGCAGCGTGCGGCGCAGATCCAGCGACGATCCTCGTGAATCGGGCCGGGTGCGTCGCGTGCGCAGCTTGGCTTGCGGCAGTTCCATCTTCGCGATCAGCTGCGTCACTTCGGCCATCTCGGCTGCGCTCATCTGGGCGAAATCCTTCCTTTGCAGCACCTCGCGGTCGGAGACGGAAGGCCCAATCTCCTGCTCCTGTTGGGCCCCGCGCTCGCTCGTGGTCTCAGGCCGCGACAATGCCTCGAGAACGCGCCGAGACGCAGACGACGGCGGTTTCCTGGCCTGGTCCGGCAGCGGGACCGAGTCCAGCATGTTGTTCCGTTGCTCCGCGATACGAAAAAAAAGCTCGAAGGCTTGGGCGAATATCAGCGCATGTTCGTGGCGAGTCAGCAAAACCGCCTGAAGCGTACTGAAAACGTCCGCGCGATTGCCGATGTCGATCAAGCGCAATGCGTTCAGCGCGTCGATGACGGCGGCCGAACCCACGGGAAGACCGGAGGCACGCAGCGTGCGGGCGAAGCCGATAACGTTGTCCGCAATACGGCCAGTCGGCGAATCGAGATGATGGATGGCCATGCGAATCCTGCTTTTATTGGTTGCTGGCGGCTTCCTTCAATAGGTTTTGCAAAGCGTCGCCCTGCATCCGGCCGATATCATCCTGATATTTCAAGAGCGCGCCGATGGTATCGCCGACAACCTGCGGCGTCAGCAAACGGGTATCGAGCTCGGTCAGCGCCGTCGCCCAGTCGATGGTCTCGGCGACGCCCGGATTCTTGTAGAAATCCCGGTTGCGCAGCGCCTGCACAAAGCCGACGACCTGTTGCGACAATGCGGCGGAAATACCTGCTACCCGTGACCGGACGATCGCAAGCTCGCGCTCGGCGGAAGGGTAGTCCACCCAGTGATAGAGACAGCGGCGCTTCAACGCATCATGAACTTCACGCGTCCTGTTCGAAGTCACGATAACGATCGGCGGTGTCACCGCCTTGACGGTGCCGGATTCGGGGATCGTCACCTGGAAATCACTGAGGATTTCCAGAAGAAAGGCTTCGAAAGCTTCGTCGGCGCGATCGAGTTCGTCGATCAGGAGCACCGGCGGGCCGCCGACATCCGGCTCCAGGGCCTGGAGCAACGGCCGTTTGATCAAGTATCTCTCGGCAAAGATGTCGCTGGAAAGCTGCTCGCGATCGGTATCACCCGCCGCTTCGGCCAGCCGAATTGCAATCATCTGAGCGTGGCTGTTCCACTCATAGACGGCGGAGGCAACATCCAATCCTTCGTAACATTGCAGCCGAATCAGCCTGCGGCCCAGTGCAGCAGATAGCACTTTCGCGATCTCGGTCTTGCCGACGCCTGCCTCGCCTTCGACAAACAGCGGCCGCGCCATGCGCAGCGAAAGAAACACGACAGTCGCCAGGGAACGCTCGGCGAAATAGCCATGCCTCGCCAGCAGAGCGAGCGTTGCATCGACGGAAGATGGCAGTACCGTCGTCATGAGATCTGGCCCAGCGCGGCGAGCATCCGCATGTCATGCCTTACCGTTCGCGCCATCGACTGCTCGCCGCGCAAGCACCCCGATCAGATGCGCGCGATATTCCGCGCTGCCGTGCAAGTCGCTGTTGAGGCCGTCGGAGGGAACGCACAGCCCTTCAAGCGATTTCGATGTGAAGCTTTTTTTCAGAGCTTCTTCGAACGCCGCCAAGCGGAACACGCCGTCGGCCCCGGCACCCGTAACAGCGACACGCACATCCGACGGCCGCCTGGCAACGAACACGCCCACCAGAGCGTAGCGAGAAGCCTGATTGCGAAATTTCTGATAGGCTGCCTTCGTCGGCAGCGGAAACATCACCTGGATGATGATCTCATCCGCATCCAGCGCGGTGGAGAACATTCCCTGGAAATAGTCATCTGATTTCAGACGGCGCTTATTAGTGACGATGGTGGCGCCGAGCGCCAGACAGGCTGCCGGATAATCCGCGGTGGGATCATTGTTGGCAAGCGAGCCCCCGATAGTACCCTTGTGGCGTACAGCGGGATCGCCGATCATCCCGGCGAGCTCGGCGAGCGCCGGGATAGCCTCGCCCACGATCGGCGAGTCGGCGACATCGGCGTGCTTCGCGGTCGCACCTATCACCAGCAGGCCCTCCCTCATCTCGATGCTATCAAGACCTTCGATATGCGTAAGATCGATCAGATGTGCGGGGCTTGCGAGCCGCTGCTTCATGACCGGCACCAGCGTGTGGCCGCCCGCGATCAACATGGCGTCCTCGCTCTCGGCCAGGAGGTTGACAGCCTGCTGCAAGGTCGCCGGTCGATGATACTTGAATTCGTACATCGCTCAGGTTCTCTGGTCTCGTCTCGCGGCGTGTAACTCCAAGCTCATGCGAGATCCGATTTGGCCATCGCCATCGCACCGGCCGCAATCGATGTGACGATATTCTGATAGCCGGTGCAGCGGCAGAGGTTGCCCTCCAGTTCCTCGCGAATGGTACGATCGTCAAGATCGTAACCCTTGCGGCGGACCATATCGATCGCGGTCATGATCATACCCGGTGTGCAGAAGCCGCATTGCAAGCCGTGATGCTCGCGAAACGCCTCCTGCATCGGATGCAGGGAGCCCCCGTCCGCTGCGAGACCTTCGATGGTCTTGATCTCGTGTCCATCGGCCATCACCGCCAGCGTAGTGCATGACTTCACCGCTTTCCCATCGAGATGCACAATGCAAGCGCCGCACTGCGAGGTATCGCATCCGACATGGGTGCCGGTGAGGTGCAGGTTCTCGCGCAGGAACTGCACCAGCAGCGTGCGGGGATCGATATCTGCAGTGGCCGGCCTGCCGTTCACGATCAGCGAAATCTTGGCCATTTGACACTCTCTACGGTCGCACGTCGGAAAGTCGTTCTTTACAATACACGATATGAGCCATGCCGAGAATGGGTTCATACACGGCAACGCCGGTCACGCCGAAGCGGATCATAGGCCCATCCCTGAACCGCCTTTATCCCTGAACGACTTCGGCGAGGTTCGCGAAGAATTGGTCGGCCAGCTTTTTGGCCGTACCGCCGATCAACCGCTGACCCAGTTGCGCCAGCTTGCCACCAGTCTGCGCCGCGGCTTCGTATTTCAGAAGTGTGCCGCCATTGTGATCGACCAGCACCACGGTTGCTTCACCCTTTGCAAATCCGGCGACGCCGCCCTCCCCCTCACCTGCAATCTTGTATCCGTTCGGCGGGTCGAGATCGCTAAGAGTCACCTTGCCCTTGAAGCGGGCGGATACCGGACCGATTTTCATCTTGGCGACAGCATGGAATTGGTTCGCGTCGGTCTTGATCAAGTCCTCGCAACCGGGAATGCAAGCTTTCAAGACCTCGGGATCGTTGAGCTTGGCCCATACACGATCGCGAGAGGCTGCGAGCTCGACTTCGCCGCTCATTGTCATCGCCATGAGCTTGCCTCCTTGATCGGCCGCCACACTGTTCGAAAGTGCTCACCCCTGACTTAGAGTACGACGGCCGCAAAAGAAAGAGGACAGCGGTGGAGAGCTCACGCATAAGCGTGGCGATTTTCGATGGTGAAACCGATCGCTCCCGACTAAAACGCTTGAGTCTGGCAGGAGAACCGACAATGCCCATGATCGATGCCGACGGCTGCCTGCTGAATGTTTCCGTCGACGGGCGCGACAGCGGCCCGACGCTGATGCTGTCGAACGCGCTCGGCTGCACGCTGCAGATGTGGGAGCCGCAGATGGCGACGCTGTCGAAGCTGTTCCGAGTCGTCCGCTATGACCGGCGCGGCCACGGCAAGTCCGGTGCGCCACCCGGCCCCTATTCGATGGAGCGCTTTGGCCGGGATGTGCTGGCAATTCTGGATGACCTCAACATCGCGAGAGCACACTGGTGCGGACTATCCATGGGCGGCATGGTCGGCCAATGGCTCGGAGCAAATGCGCCGGAGCGGTTCGACCGAATCATTCTCGCCAATACGAATTGCTACTATCCCGATCCGACCAATTGGCACACCCGCATCAATGCGGTGAAGGATGGCGGTCTCGCTGCAATCGCCGACACCGTAATCAGCGGCTGGCTGACCGCAAGCTTTCGCGAACGCGAACCCCAGGTCACGGCGAAAATTAAAGCCATGCTGAGCGCTTCTCCGGTGGAAGGTTACATCGCCTGCTGTCAGGCGTTGAGTACCCTGGATCAGCGCGCGTTGTTGCCGCGCATTAAAAGCCCTACGCTCGTCATCGCCGGACGGCACGACCTGTCGACGCCTGTCGCGGCCGGTGAATACATCCGTAGCCAGATTTCCTCCGCCAGCATGACCATCCTTGACGCCGCACATATCTCTAACGTCGAACAATCACACGCTTTCACAGAGGCAGTGGCCGGTTTCCTGATGCAGCAGTAGTCAAATGAACGCCCTGCAACCGATCACGCGGTCAAGGAAGCCAGCACGATCGTTTCAGGAACTGGCATTGGTTGAAGGATAGACTTCCGGCTGCGAAGGCCATTGCCTCACCGGCGGCGGATCGCGCTGGAACGGCGGCTCGGCCGCCATCAGGATGGCACCGCCAAGTAGCAATAGCAGTTCGGTCGCATGCAGGCGCACCGCGGCCATTTCGCCTACTCGTGACGCCATCACCATGCTGGCGAAGGCGATGAGGCTGCCGATGCCGAGCGCGAGCGCTAGTACCTCATCGAAGCTGCCTGACTTCCGGACCGAAGCGCGCGTGGTCATCACCAGGAACACCGCGAAGAACGCGACGACGGTCATCTTGCCGAGCGCCAGGAGCCAGGCCAAACGCACAAGGTCCATCGCCGCGAAATGGAGGTGGTCGCTGAGAAACAATGCGACCGACACATTGGCCAGGTCGTAAAGTCCGTGCACCGGCGACGCCACGATCTTGAAAGTGACGAAGGTCCAGGCAGGAATGAAATAGAGCGCCAGCAACGCTCCGTTGACGGTGCTGATGCGCCAGGAATTGGTCATGCGCCATCCCGCTAATCGCGTGGCCGCCGCGTCGGGAACCAGCGCGGCCTTGACGGTGATTAACGTCGGGTAAACCGAGCGGCGCAACGGAAACCCTTTGTTTACCTTAACAAGCCCGCCAGCCCTGTGGACAACGCCGACGCGAACGGAGGCACAATCCGGCCGCATCGATTGGATTTCGGGGGGGCTGGGAACTATGATTTGACGGCTTTCCAGCCGGCTTGCCCGCCAAATTGCCGTTAGACTGGCCTTTTTAACGCCCACCCCCGCGACGAGCTGCTTCCGCTGAGCGAGCGGCGCCGGAGAAATACACAGCCGCCGGCCCCGCTGAAATTGCCGCGGTTGCCGCCCTCGATTCCCACTGTTAGACATTGATTCAAGACGCGCCGGTCCGGCTGCCGGAGCCTAGCATCGCGTCTGAATATAGTCGCATTCGGATACGCAGATCACGGCAGCGCATGGACTATTTTGCCCAGCAACTCATCAATGGCGTCGTACTCGGCTCGATCTATGGGCTGATCGCGATCGGCTATACGATGGTTTACGGCATCGTCGGCATGATCAATTTCGCTCACGGCGACATCTTCATGATCGGCGGCTTCATCGCGATGATCACCTTCCTCATCCTGATATCGATGGGCCTCTCCGCCGTGCCGCTGATCCTGCTCGTTATGCTCCTCGTTTCAATGGCCGTTACTGCCGTGTATGGCTGGGTTGTCGAGCGCCTTGCCTATAGGCCCCTGCGTCAATCGTTTCGACTCGCGCCGCTCTTGTCGGCGATCGGCATGTCGTTCGTGCTTTTCAATTTTTCGCAAGTTTCGCAAGGCGCACAGGCTAAGCCCATCCCGCCGCTCATCACCGGCGGCTACACGCTTCACGATTCCGGAAATTTTGCGGTTCAACTATCCAACGTCCAGATCGTGGTGGTGGTTACCACCATCGTTCTGCTTGCGATCTTCAGTTTCATTGTGTCGCGCACGCGCTTCGGCCGCGATATGCGCGCGTGCGAACAGGATCAGACCATGGCGGCGCTGCTCGGCGTGAACGTCGATCGCACCATCTCAATGACCTTCGTGATCGGGGCGGCGCTCGCTGCCGTCGCCGGCATGATGTACTTGTTGTATTATGGTCTGGTTGATTTCTTCATGGGCTTCGTCGCCGGCATCAAGGCATTTACCGCCGCGGTTCTTGGCGGCATAGGTTCGCTTCCTGGCGCGATGCTCGGCGGTCTCGCGATCGGATTGATCGAGACCTTTTGGTCAGCTTACTTTTCGATCGAGTACAAGGATGTCGCCGCCTTCTCGATCCTGATCGTCGTCCTGATTTTCAGGCCGACCGGCCTGCTCGGCCGTCCCGAAGTCGAAAAAGTCTGACGGCCCGGACGTGTCAGCGCCCGCTCTGAGCCAACAAACCGCGGCGCGCGATCGTGGTGTCGTCTTCGTCATGAAGAAAGCGGTCGTGAGCGCGGTCCTGGCGCTGGTGCTGTTCTCGCTCATGATCGGCATTCGTACAGAATCCGGCTCCTCGGGACAGTTGACCTACTGGACCCGGTTCGGCGAACTCGCGACCACAGTCGGCGCGGTGTTCGTCGGCAGCATCATTGTCGAAACGCTAAGACACTGGATTGGACCCGCCGGCAGTGTCGAACTGCCAGCAACCGTGCGCCGTGTATTCTCGATGCTGGGTCGCCTGCTGACGCCCGCGCTTCTGATTTTCGCTTTGCTGGTGCCGGTCATCTTCTACAATCAGCGCTACCTGCTCGACCTTGGGATCCTCGTACTGACCTATGTGATGCTGGGCTGGGGCCTCAACATCGTGGTCGGTCTCGCCGGACTACTCGATCTCGGCTACGTCGCGTTCTATGCGGTCGGCGCCTATTCTTATGCGCTGCTGGCGCAAAGCGGCCTGCCGTTTCCATATTTCATGGAAACCTATCCCTATCTCGCGATCGATTTCCTGCAACTCGGCCCGTGGGCGTTCTGGGTGCTGTTTCCTGTCTCCGGCCTACTCGCCGCATTCTGGGGCATGCTGCTTGGCTTCCCGGTGTTGCGGCTTCGCGGCGACTATCTTGCGATCGTTACGCTGGCGTTCGGCGAGATCATCCGGCTTGTCATCCTCAACTGGCAGAAACTCACCGGCGGACCGAACGGGATCAGCGGCATCCCGCGGCCTACTGTGTTCGGCATTCCACTGACGCCGGGCGAAGATGGTTTCGCGGCGCTGATCGGCGTGCCGTTCTCGCCAACGCATCGCCTGGTTTTCCTGTTCTACCTTATCCTGGCGCTGGCACTGCTTACGAACTGGGTCACCATCCGCCTGCGACGGCTACCTATCGGTCGTGCCTGGGAAGCGATGCGCGAGGATGAGATCGCCTGTCGGGCGCTCGGCATCAACATCACCACGACGAAACTCTCGGCCTTCGCCATAGGCGCGATGTTCGGCGGCTTTGCGGGCGCGTTCTTCGCAACCCGCCAGGGTTTCATCAGTCCTGAGTCCTTTACCTTTCAGGAATCGGCACTGGTTCTCGCCATCGTCGTGCTCGGAGGTATGGGCTCGCAACTCGGCGTGGCGCTCGCCGCGATCGCAATGATCGGGGGATTTGAGTTGTTTCGCGGCCTTGACCAGTTTCGCATGCTGGTGTTCGGCGGAGTCATGGTGCTGTTGATGGTCTGGCGGCCGCGAGGTCTGGTCAGCCATCGCGCTCCAACCGTGTTCCTGCAAAAACGGACAGAGATATCGTCGTCGCTGGTGAAGGAAGGTCAGGGATGACGACGCCTGTTCCCATCCTCGCCGTCGATGGACTGATGATGCGCTTCGGAGGTATCCTTGCCATCAACGAACTGTCGTTCGCCGCGCAGCGCGGCCACATCACTGCGCTGATCGGACCGAACGGCGCCGGCAAGACCACGGTATTCAACTGCGTCACCGGATTCTATCGGCCCTCGCGAGGCACCATGCGCCTGGTGCACGACGACGGTGCGACCTTCCGGCTCGATCGCCTGCACAACTTTCGCATCTGCAAATATGCCAAGGTAACGCGCACCTTCCAGAACATCCGCTTGTTTCCCGGCATGACCGCGCTGGAAAACCTGATGGTCGCGCAGCACAATGCCCTGATGCGGGCGTCCGGCTTCGGTCTGCTTGGCCTGATCGGCGCTCCGTCGTTCCGGTCCGCGGAGAAGCAGGCGATCAATTCTGCTCGCGACTGGCTCGACCGCATTGGCCTGCTGCAACGCGCCGATGACGCCGCGGGCAATCTGCCCTATGGCGACCAGCGCCGTCTGGAGATCGCGCGCGCAATGTGCACGGGCCCTGCGCTGCTCTGCCTTGATGAGCCGGCCGCGGGGCTCAATGCCAACGAGAGTGCCAGTTTGAGCGAGCTCTTGCTATCGATCCGCAGCGACTTCGGTACTTCGATCCTTTTGATCGAGCACGACATGAGCGTGGTGATGGAAATCTCCGACCACATCGTTGTGCTCGACCACGGCGTCAAGATCGCCGACGGCACACCACGCGCGGTGCGCGACGATCCGAAGGTTGTCGCGGCCTATCTCGGCGCCGACGAGGATACGGCTACCGCGGTCATGGAGGGCGGCGTATGAGCGCCGACTCGACGCCCCTGCTCGCCATTCAAGGGCTTCACGCCGCCTATGGCAAGATCGAGGCACTGAAGGGCATCGATCTCAACATCAAGGCCGGCGAGATCGTCGCGTTGATCGGCGCCAACGGCGCAGGAAAATCGACTTTGATGATGACCATCTTCGGTCGCCCCCGCGCCCGCGCCGGCCAGATCCTGTTCGAAGGCCAGGACATCAGCTCCATGCCGACGCACGAGGTGGCCCGGTTGCGCATCGCGCAATCCCCGGAGGGACGGCGCATTTTTCCGCGCATGACAGTCGCGGAGAACCTGCAGATGGGCGCGGACGCCACGCCTGGCAGCAAGGCTGAGCGAGCTGCCAGCCAGGAGCGCGTGCTTAGATTGTTCCCGCGCTTGCAGGAGCGTATGTCGCAGCGGGGCGGCACGCTGTCCGGCGGAGAGCAACAGATGCTGGCAATCGGCCGCGCGCTGATGAGCCGACCTCGCCTGTTGTTGCTGGACGAGCCCTCACTTGGTCTTGCGCCGCTGATCACCCGGCAGATTTTCAGCGCTATCCATACGCTGAACCGCGAGGACCATCTCACAGTACTGATCGTCGAGCAGAACGCCAATCACGCCCTTCGCCTCGCCCATCGCGGCTATGTGATGGTCAACGGGTTGATCACGATGAGCGGCGCCGGCATGGAATTGCTGCAACGACCGGAAATACGCGCGGCCTATCTCGAAGGCGGCCGCCACGCCTGAGGTGAGCGCGAGTTTGCTGGGCGATGGCGCGCATGCCAAATCGCTCTTCTGACCGATGAGACCAAGTGGCGGTCACGGAGTGGCGCTCGAAATTTGTCCATGACACCGACCGCAAATCATCGGACAATGCCTGCACAATGGCAAACATGGCACCTGATCCGCCGCGAGGACTGCTCGAATGAAATCATTGAAGCTGATCGGTCTGACCCTTTTCGCCTCGCTGGCGCTTTCGGCCACGACCTTCGCCCAGGATATCACAGTGGCGGTGGCCGGCCCGATGACGGGCAGCGAGTCCGCCTTCGGCCGCCAGTTGCAGAACGGCGCCGAACAGTTCGTCGCCGATGCCAACGATGCGGGTGGCGTGCTCAACAAGAAGCTGAAGCTGTTCGTCAGTGACGATGCCTGCGAACCGAAGCAAGCGCGCTCCATCGCAGAAAGAATCGCAAGCCGGGGTATTCCGTTCGTCGCCGGGCATTTCTGCTCGTCGTCATCCATTCCGGCTTCCGAAGCTTACGCCGACGGCAATGTACTGCAGATCACGCCGGCCTCGACCAACCCGCTGTTCACGGAACGCAAGCTGTGGAACGTGCTGCGTGTCTGCGGCCGCGACGACCAGCAAGGCGTCGCCGCCGCTGAATACATCGTCGAAAACTTCAAAGGCAAGAACATCGCCATCCTTAACGACAAGACCACCTACGGCAAGGGCCTCGCCGACGAGACCAAGAAGGCGCTGAACAAGGCCGGATTTCAGGAGAAGATGTTCGAGTCCTACAATAAGGGCGACAAGGACTTTAACTCCATCGTCTCGCGGCTGAAGCGCGACAGCATCGATCTTGTGTTCGTCGGCGGCTATTATCAGGAGGCCGGACTAATCCTGCGCCAGATGCGTGATCAGGGCCTCAAGACCATCCTGATGGCGGGCGACGCCATGAACGACAAGAAGTTCGCATCCATTACCGGCCCTCTTGCCGAGGGCACTCTGTTCACCTTCGGCCCGGACCCGCGCAAGAAGCCGACAGCCAAGGCGATCGTCGAGAAATTCAAGGCCAAGGGCGTCGATCCGGAAGGTTACACGCTCTACACCTATGCGGCGATGCAGGTGTGGGCACAGGGCGCTGCCAAAGCGGGCACGACGGATCCTATGAAGGTGATGAAAGTCATCAAGGCAGGCGCGTGGGATACCATTCTCGGCAAGCTAGAATTCGATGCGAAGGGCGACATCAAGCAGATGGGCTATGTCATCTACAAATGGGATGACAAGGGCAACTATGCCGAGATCGACCCCGCCATCTGAGCCGCGACATTCATCTCATCCTTGGCATCGTTCCCCGCGAACGCGGGGAAGACCTGCGCGCGTCATCCTACCGAGCGAGAGAGTAAAGTCAGGCGCCTCGTCCAATCATCCGAAATTCTGCAACGCCGGAAAGGTCTCCAGCAGCCAGATACTAGCGTTGGAGATCGTTCCGGTGAGAAACGCGATGCCGGTCAGCACCATGAGTACGCCAATTCCACGCTCGATCTTAGCGAGATGACGTTTCATCCGATTGAGCAGCGAAGAAAACTGTTCAACCATGAATGCCGCCAGCAGAAACGGAAGGCCGAGCCCGGCCGAATACACCGCAAGCAAACCCGCTCCCTTCACGACGGTGTCCTCCGCCGCCGCCACCGACAGGATCGCCGCCAGGATTGGCCCGATACATGGCGTCCACCCGAACGCGAACGCGAGCCCCATCACATAGGCGCCCCATAACCCGACCGGCTTCGGCGCCGTGAGCCGTCCTTCGCGCATCAAAAAGCCGATTCGCGTCAGCCCGAGAAAGTGCAGGCCCATGATGATGATGACGATGCCGGCAACGATCGACAACTGCGCCGACCAAGCCCGGATCAGGCTGCCGATGAAGCTCGCACTGGCGCCTAGCGCGACGAAGACCGTGGAAAAGCCGAACACAAACATCAACGCGGCGAGCATCACGGCCCGCTTCGAGGCCTTCACTGTCTCGTCGTGAGAAACGTGCTCGATGGTAGTGCCGGTGAGATAGATCAAATAAGGCGGCACCAGCGGAAGAACGCAGGGCGACAGGAAGCTGACAAGGCCCGCGACCATGGCGGCGGGAAAGGAAACGTCGTGAATCATGCGGCTACTTGCCCTGCCCTCGCGCCACGATGCAAGGGCTTCGCTTCCTTCCGCGACATTTGTGATCAGGCGTGATCGGTTGACCCGGGCTCGCCCGTGCCGTCATCTGACGGTCGGCCGTTTCCCATCGCCCGCAAACGAGACCGAACCATGAAGAACCTTCTTACCGACATTTCCGGGGTCCGTGTCGGCCACGCAGACGACACGAAGTTGGCGTCAGGCGTCACGGCGGTGCTTTTCGATACCCCAGTCGTCGCGGCGATGGACGTGCGTGGTGGGGGCCCGGGTACGCGCGACAGCACCCTGCTCGACCCGGTCAATACGGTGGAGCGGATCGACGCTCTCGCGCTGTCAGGCGGCTCTGCTTTCGGGATCGAGGCCGGCGGCGGCGTTCAGGCCTGGCTCGCCGAACAGCGGCGCGGCTTTGCGATCGGCGACGCGGTCATCCCCATTGTGCCTGGCGCGGTCGTGTTCGATCTCTTGAACGGCGGCGACAAGCAGTGGGGTCGTTTTGCGCCCTATCGCGATCTCGGTTACGCCGCCGCAGCGGCGGCGGGAAACGATTTCGCACTCGGCAGCACCGGCGCCGGGCTCGGCGCTACGACCGCCAATTTGAAGGGCGGCGTCGGCTCCGCTTCGGCCGCCACACCAAGTGGCGTGCGGGTGGCGGCGCTCGCCGTGGTGAACGCGGTCGGCTGCGTCACAGTCGGAGACGGCCCCTGGTTCTGGGCGGCGCCATTTGAATCCGGTGACGAATACGGCGGACGCGGGTTGCCGCCGTCGTTCACGCCGGAGATGCTGGCGATGCGATTGAAGGGCGGCGGGACAGCAAACGCTGGCGAAAACACTACGCTCGTCATCGTCATCACCGATGCGGTGCTTACCAAACCGCAAGCCAGACGGCTTGCGATCATCGCCCAAACCGGTTTCGCGCGGGCGATTTATCCAGTTCACGCTCCCCTGGACGGCGATATCGTGTTCGCTGCCGCCACCGGAGCCAAGCGAATCGATCCGCTTGTCGGATTGACCGAACTCGGAATGATCGCAGCCAACACGGTGGCTCGCGCGATCGCACGCGGCGTCTATGAAGCAAAAGCACTTCCGTTTCCGAACGCATTGCCGGCATGGAAGGACCGGTTTGAACGATAATTGCCCATCCGGGATTGTTAGTCGGGTCACAGGTTTTTCCATACACAGAACGGTATATAATTCAGGTATAGTATGCATATATACTTGTATTATCCGCCTGATTTAAGATTATTTTACAGTATAACTTGAGACAGTCCTCTGACCGACGGATGCTCTCCCCGTGCGCAATGTCGCGCATCTCAAGGGAGAAACGTCATGAAGAGAATCCTCGTTCTCACCACAGTCGTCAGCGCGCTCATGAGCGCGCCAGCTTTCGCCAAGGGCCAGGGCATCGGTATCGGCGCGAACGTGCTGACCGGCCGCGGCGGCGTGATTGGGCTGCTTGATGGACGTGGCGCGCTCGTTGTCAACACCTCGGTCACCACGGGCAAGAACGGCGTGCTCGGCGCGGTGCTCGGCCGCAGCCACGCTTTGGGCGGACTGCTTGGCGGCGGATGCGGCTGCCACTAGGTTGATGGAAGGCGGACGGGGCATCCCCGTCCGCACGCCGCCGATCCCGCAGCCGAACCTTTGTTTGACTTCGACGACGCCGCAGAAAAGCGCTTTGTAATCGACGACGTCACCACAAGCCCGTTCAAGTCATCACCCGAAATCAGCGAGCCCCTTGCATAGGCTACATCGACACCGACGGTCAGGTCGTCGCCAAAGTCGCGGGTCGCGCCGATACCGCAAGTCAACGTTTGCGCACGAAAGGGCGAATCCAGATATTCGGACATCGAATAGCCCGCAGAAGCCGTCAACGTCACCTCCGGCTTTACATTCCAGAAAACCATCGCCGAATATGCGGTATCGATGGTGATCGGCGAAATGGGAAACGTGGTTTCACTCGCGCGCCGCCATGCCGTCAGATCAATTCGAAAAGGCGTTGCGCGCCAGCTTAAACTCGCATCGAATAGCATTCGATCGACATTAGTAAAATCGGGATCGTGCCACGTTCCATACAACCGCGACACGGAAACAAAGGCGGTCACGCCATCGCCGCCATACTTTGCGAACAGAAACGGCTGCACCCTCTCGTTGTCGCGACGATAGCCGAACACATCGAACTCTTGCAGGTAGCGTCGTGCCGACAGGTTCACGGACGTGCCGATTTCGAACTTTCCGCTGACGAGACCAACACCGGGGATCAGCGTACCTCGCAGATATTGCTGCGGGTCGGGGAGAAAATCCTGAAAGATCGCGTTGGTCTGATTCAGGCTCGACCGGCCTCCCTCCGCGGTCGCGAATAGCTTGATCGGCCCGCGCCTGGCTTCGGCCCTGGCCGATTGGACCAATTCGGCTGAGCGCAGAGCGTAGGTGCTGACGTCGGCAATGGTCGATGTGGAATCCAGCGCGCAGGATCACCTTGCCGCCGCGAGCGGGCGTCACCTGCGGCTGCGCATAATGCATTGCATTGGCTTCTGCCGCGACGCCCAGCGTGTAGCCGTCGGCCTTCGTCCCCGCAGCCAATGCCGTGTCGGCGGCGACGAACGCGCTGCCGCCGGCCTGTCCGAGTGAAAATAGCGGATTGGAATCGAATCCGCCACGCAACCGGAGCGAAGCGGTGAAGTCGTCTTCGGCGCAGGCCTGGGAGCTGACGAGACCGAGGCATCCGACGAGAAGAACTACTTTAGGTATATACATACGACCTCACGTAATACGTCGAATAAACAACGAATACTTTGATCGTATGGTTATCGGATCATGAAAATCGACGCCGGGTGCGCAATGATGCGGATGTGGCGAACCCAAGGCTACCGCCCAAGAAGCTACCGCTCAGGGGGACTACCGCCCAATGCGCCTCATCGAACGAGCTTGCCGTCCGGTCGGCCGAGGGAGCCGGGATCCGGCTAACCGCAGCCAGGCTCCTGCCGTGCTCGCGTTCCGTCCCCCGCCCCGGTGCTGACGCCACTCATTGCCCCCGGACGCGGCTCATGATACGCGGGGCTCTCTCAAGCTCCGCAGAAATTTTCGGAAACGTTCATGTCCCAGACTTTTGTGCCGCGTCCTCTCGTTATCGCACCGTCGATCCTGGCCTCCGACTTCTCGAAGCTTGGCGAGGAGGTTCGCGCCGTCGATCAGGGGGGGGCCGACTGGATCCACCTCGACGTGATGGACGGCCATTTCGTGCCGAACATCTCCTACGGTCCCGATGTCATCAAGGCGATGCGCCCGCACACGAAGAAGATCTTCGATGCCCATCTGATGATCTCGCCGTGCGATCCTTACCTCGAAGCCTTCGCCAAGGCCGGTTGTGATCACATCACGGTTCACGTCGAAGCGGGACCGCACCTGCACCGCTCGTTGCAGGCCATTCGCGCGCTCGGCAAGAAGGCGGGGGTCACACTCAATCCCGCAACGCCGCTCTCCACCATCGAATACGTGCTCGACATGGTCGATCTGGTGTTGGTGATGTCGGTCAATCCCGGTTTCGGCGGCCAGAAGTTCATCTCCTCGGCGGTCGGCAAGATTCGGGATTTGCGTACGATGATCGCAGGGCGACCGATCGACATTGAGGTTGACGGCGGAGTCGGCCCCGACGTTGCGGGCGAACTCGGCGCCGCCGGCGCCAATGCCTTCGTGGCAGGGTCGGCGGTCTTCAAGGGCGGCACCATGGAGTCCTACAAGGCGAACATGGACGCGATCCGCAACGCCGCCGCTGCAGCGCGCGGCGAGGTGGTCTGACGCAAACGCCGGTACCGGCAGCGTATAGTTCTCGCCCGCGCCCGGAGCAGGAAGGTTGCAAGTCCGCCTGCCCCGGCGGCTTGCTCGCATCGGCAACATACAGCCTCGAGAATGCAGACAAAGCATATCTCGCCGGCGGCAACTTGTTGCTGCGGATATGCAACGCCACGAGGAAAAGCCGTAGCTGAGTCGTTCCGTCGATTGACATCGACTTTGTTCCCCCCCAAACAGATCGGCGACGGTTCTCCCTCGGGAGATCAAAAGGGAACGTGGTGCGGGATCATCCTAACGCCACGGCTGCCCCCGCAACTGTAAGCGGTGAATCTGCGTCACACGCCACTGGGATATCTCGGCCCCGGGAAGGCGACGCCAGGTAACGACCCGCGAGCCAGGAGACCTGCCGTCAACCCGTGGTCACACGCGAAGATGTCAGTCGGGGACTACAGACATCCGCTTCATCGGCGCCAACGTAGGCTCCCGTGAAACCTCGTTCGCTGTGACGTGCCACCGACGTCCTGCCGAGGTTTTCTTAATGTTTGGCTCCTCCTTGTCCGGGGTTTATCGCAGAAGCCTGCTTGCATCCACCGTCCTCGCCTCGCTGGGATCGGTCGGCCTGACTACGCCTTCGAACGCGCAACAATCCGCCTCTCCCAATCTGCTGCCTCCGATCCGGATCGCGCCGCCGCCGGATAGAACAACAGATTCACGGCCGCCATCGCACCGCGCGGCGTCGCGATCGCGCCGTGCGGCCCGTTCCGCTCCTCGACAACCTCCTGTCACTGAGACTCCTGTTCCGGGCACGATGGGTTCGACCGTGGTCAGCCCCACGGGGGTTGTGACGCCTGCAAGGCAATTGGCAAGCTCCATCACCATCGTCACCGAGAAGGATATACAGACCCAGCAGTACCGCACCGTTCCGGATATCCTGAGGACGGCTCCCGGTCTGAATGTGTTGCAAGCCGGCGGACCGGGCGCCCAGACTTCGGTTTTCATGCGAGGCACGAACGCCAACCACACCAAGGTGATCCTCGACGGAATCGACATCGGCGACCCCGGCAACGCGAATGGCGCATTCGACTATGCGCATCTTCTTGCGGCGGACATTCAGCAGATGGAAATTCTCCGGGGTCCGCAAAGCGGACTCTATGGTTCCGACGCAATCGGCGGAGTGATCTCCATCATTACAAAAAAGGGCGAAGGTCCGCCGCGCGCTACCGCGTCAATCGAGTCCGGCTCGTTCAAAACGTTCAACCAGACCCTCGGATTGAGCGGCTCCGAAAAGAACTTCAACTATGCGGTCAACGTCGCCCATCTCCATGCCGGAGATGTTCCTGTCACACCGCCGGAGCTTCTCCCGCCCGGACGGCAAGCGATCGGAAACAACTATGACAACATGACCTATTCGACCAAGCTCGGCGTCGATCTCAATGAGAATCTGACCGTCAATTCGGTGGTCCGCTATACTGACGCGACGCTGTTGTTCACGGGCGACGGTGGATTTCCAAGCACTCCCAACGCCACCCAGAGCACACACGCCGTCCAGCAACTCTTCAACCGCGAAGAAGCCGTATGGTCTCTGTTCGACGGGCGCGTCCAGAGCTACTTCGGTGTCAATTACACCAACAGCAGAGGCTACGACGCAGGTCCCGGCAGTCCGGTCACGACCACCACGGGCGAGCGCCTCAAGTTTGACTGGCGCACGGTGGCCGAAATTGCGCGTGACAACCATCTGGTCTTCGGCGCCGAGCATCAGACCGATCGCATCGACACCACCGATCTTGCCGCCAAGAACGGCAACAAGGCAGGCTTCATCGAGTTGCAATCAGCTCTCGCGAACCGCCTTTTCCTCGTTGCGAATGTCCGCCAAGACTCCAACGACCTGTTCGGCGAGCGTATGACCTACCGGGTCGCGCCGGCGATCATTGTTCCCATCACGGAAACGAAACTGAAAGCAAGCTACGGCACGGGATTCAAGGCGCCTTCGCTGAGCCAGCTGTTCCGGGACTTTCCAACCTTCAATTTCTTCGCCAATCGCAACCTGAAACCGGAAGATAGCCGCGGCTACGATGCCGGTTTCGAGCAACCTCTGTTCAACGATCGCGTACGGTTCGGCTCGACTTACTTCCATAACGACATCACCAACCTGATCGACTACAATGCCACGTTCACATCGTTGGTGAACGTGAACAGTGCGACGACCGAAGGCACCGAAACTTTCGTTTCGGCACAGATCACCGAGCGTTTCGGAATTCGCGCAGATTACACCTTTACCCGTGCCGTCAATGCCGCCACCGGTATGCAGCTGCTGCGCCGACCGAAGGAAAAGTGGAGCGCAACCGCGACCTGGCTCCCCCTCGATGCACTGACACTGTCGGCGACCGTGCTCCGCGTCAACGACTGGATTGATGTCACCCGCGACGGTTCAATCTCCGGAATTGTAGCGCCGGGCTATACGCTGGTGAACTTGCGTGGCGACTACGCCGTCAATGACCAGGTCAAGATATTCGGGCGGATCGATAATCTCTTTGATGCCCGCTACCAAAACCCGACCGGGTTCCTTGCGCCAGGCCTCGCGATTTTTGGCGGCATCCGGGTGGCAAGTTACGGGGTGCGATAGTTCTTGACCTCTCCCCGACGGAGAAAAGTGGAAGGCAGCGCGAGTCCACGCAACAAAAGAGCTCGCTAAAGCTATTTCCGGCTTTGATGAATCAAAGCCGGGCCTTTAGCTTTTTGTTTTGACGTGTTTTCTTTACGCGAACAGGTCATCCATCCTCGGGTCAAGCCCGAGGATATGTTTCGCTCGAAACGCTGTAGTCTAATCGATCGGCCGTCCGGTCAGGGCAACGAGCTCGCGCACGAGACGGTCGGACATCTGGCCGGTCACCGGCATCCGGCGAGCCTGCTCGAATTTCCGGATCGCTGCCTGGGTTTCGGGTCCGGCCGTTCCTGTCGGCTTAAATTGACCATAGCCATATTCCGTCAATATCCGCTGCACGGCGGCGACGCGACGATTCGCATTGATAAGATCGGCCACGGGATCGCTATGCGACCCAGTCGTTTTGACAGGATTGGTGGGCGCTTCTCCCGCACTCGCGTGCTGTTCTGTCGCCCCCGTCTGATCCGCCTCGACCGGTCGAGGCCGCGGCAGCGGATTGCTCTGTTGCACCAGCGGCATGGTGACAGCCGATCCGAACATCGGCGACGGATGATGGCCGGCCTGCATGAACATGGCGTTCGTGACGATGGCACCGATGGCGGTAAAAGCTAGGCACCCGGCAACGAGATCTTTCGGGCTATGCAGGAGCACGCGCATCGCGAGACCGCGCTCCTCGTCAACTTCGCTCTTCCTGGTTGCCACGCTGCGACGGCGTGGCCGCATCACGCCCTCTTCAACAATTTTTCTAGGCACTCTTCCTCACCCGGTAATCTTGATCCTGCTTGCCGGAGCGGGAGGCCGGCGTCAGCGTCGCGATGTTATTCGATGACGACTCCGCGTCGGGCACGAGTATCAGCGGCAACATGACGGTTACCGTGGTCCCCTCTTCTACCTTGCTCTGCACGTCGATCTCGCCCTGGTGCAACGCAACCAGACTCTTGACGATCGACAATCCAAGTCCAGTCCCTTCCTGACGTCGTTGATAGGTTTTCCCCGCCTGGAAGAAGGGGTCCCCGATCCGCTTAAGATCTTCCTGCGCGATGCCGACACCGTTGTCCATCACGCGCAGCGCCATGCGCGATCCTTCGACGCGGGCCGAGATCGTAACGCGGCCGCCCCGCTCCGTGAACTTGATGGCATTCGATACCAGATTCAGAACGATTTGTTTGAACGCGCGCGGATCGCCAATCATCTGCGGCAAATTTTCCGGAACACGCGTGACCAGTTCGATACCGTTGTCGCGCGCCTTGAGCGCGAGCAGATTGCTCCCGTTGAGCAGCACCTCGCGCGGCGTGAACGGCTCGGGCAATATCTCGAAATTCCCGGACTCCATTTTCGACATATCGAGAATGCTGTTGACCACCGATAATAGATGCTGGCCGGAGTCGTTAATGAGCTGGGCATACTCCTTGCGGCGCTTGGCATCGAGCGGCAGCGTCGCTTCCTGAACGATCATCTCTGAAAATCCGATGATGGCATTGAGCGGCGTTCGCAGTTCGTGGCTCATGGTCGCGAGAAACCGTGTCTTGGCAGCGTCAGCACGTTCGGCCGTGGTGCGCGCCAGATCCAGCGCGTGCTCCTGCTGCTTCCGGTCGGTGACGTCCCGCATCACCGCGACGACTTCGGGTTCGGCCAAGGAGGACGGCTCAAGCGGTCGGCACCGCATTTCCACCCATATGAAATCCCCCGAAGACCGCGCCTCTGATTTCGCACCAGATGCGACTTCGCGCCTGAGTCTGAATTCGACACTTTGGGCATCCTTGCCAAGTGCAGCCGCCGCGAGCGCAGTGAGATAGGCCGGGCGATCAGCGACGTGGACCCGGTCGAACAGACCATGGTCCTGTAACTCCGACACCGGCACGCCAAGCAGGGCTTCCGCGGCCGGCGAAATGAACTGCACGGCGCCATTGCGCCGGTGACGCGAAATCACGTCGCACATGTGGCGCGCCAGCAGACGATACCGGTCTTCCTCGACATTCAGCAGTGAGGCGCCGGTACGCATCAGCGCTTCGTAACCGAACGCTACCCCGGCGGCATAGAGCATGGCGGACGCAATACCGAACGCCATGAAGACGCTATGCGCCGCCGCGCCGGCATCGGGCAGTGGCACAACATCAAAATAGCTCATCGCGATCAGCGCGAGCACGCACGACACTGCAAGCATCGCGGCGAAGACGACGACACGGCGGGACGCGGACAGCGCCGCCTCCAGCGGAATCACAACGAGCCAGACGGCAGCGAACGATTCAATCCCGCCGGTCGGGAGCGCGATCATCATGACGAGACCGGCGAGCGCGATCGACGACAGCACGTGGGCGCCTTCGTAGCGGCCGGTGCGTGACAGGAAATAGGACAGCAAGATCGGCACGACGAGCCAGGCGAAAGCCACCACTTCCAGTGCCGTCGGTGCACCGCGGATCGCCAGATACATCGGAAACGCCGCGAGCGCGACGAGGCTGCCGAGCAGCCGCGGCCCCATGAAGGTTCGATGGCGTGCCCGCGTCAACGCGTCGTATCGCGCCGATGGATGCAGCAACGCGTCGAGACGGTCCTGGATGATGGTCAATGCGGTCACGTTGCTTGCGCTTCAGCTAACGTCGTATCCGACGCGCCGGAACGCCTCCATTTGCGGGCTCAACGTGTCAGAGTGAACTTAAGCGAACGCTAAGGCGAAGCTCACTTCGTCACGAAACAGCACACACGGATGGCTCTTTGTCGCCTTGCAACGCCGTCATCGGTGCGAATGGTGAACGCAAGGTTTCCGCCACCATATACCGATGACGCCGAGGACCGGCGTCGCGTCGGCGACCGCGGTCCGCAACACGCATCAATCGAAAATTTACGCCGAATCAAATTCGGCCGCCGTTTTGCGGGATTTTGTTTGCCCGAAGGCGCCGAGCATACGGGGGATTCAGGACCATTTGATAGGGAAAGGACAGATTGCGGAATTCAACGCAACGTGACGAAGATCAAAAACGCATAGGGACGCGACATGTTTTTCCTGCTTCGCATGGCATTCTGGCTCGGGCTCGTGCTCGTGCTGCTGCCGAGGGATGAGGCGCCCGAGGCGAACAAGGCACCCAAGATTGGGGCTTCCGACGCCGTATCGGCCGCCACAGCCGCCGTATCGGACATGAGTCAATTCTGCACACGTCAGCCGGGCGTCTGCGAGGTCGGGGGCCAGGCTGCCTCCGCAATCGGCCAGCGCGCGCAGGACGGCGCGAGAAAACTCTACCGGATCATCACCGAGAAGCGCCCTCCCGACCATACGGGGTCGATCGACGGCATTCCCTCCGTCGAAACGGCGGATTCCGGCGACACGCAGCATGACACCCTGACGCCGGCGGATCTGCAGGCGGAATGGCGTCTCGCTGCTCCGAAAACCGTCCCGGAACAATTCCCATAGATCGCCGGGTCCATATCGATTTTATGTCTCCATGGCCTTATATTAGCCAGCTGGGACACATTACACATGAGCCGTGATGACGACGATCGACGAGATCAGGGACAACTTTGAGCTTCTGGAAGAGTGGGACGACCGCTACCGGTACGTCATCGAACTCGGACGCACCCTTGAGCCCATGAGCGAGGCCGAGCACTCCGCGGCGAATAAGGTGCAGGGCTGCGCCAGTCAGGTCTGGCTGTCGCTCAAAGCCGGTCGCGGCGCTGACAGCCACCCGGTGCTGACCTATGTCGGCGACAGCGACGCGCATATCGTGCGCGGGCTGATTGCGATCCTGCTGACGCTTTTTTCCGGCAGAAAGCCACAGGACATTCTGGACACCGACGCGATCGCCGTCTTCGATGACCTCGGCTTCCGCGAGCATCTCACGCCGCAACGCTCCAACGGGCTGCGCGCGATGGTTGAGCGCATTCGCAGGGACGCGCGCGAAGCGCTGGCTGCCGCAGCCTGAGGCTGGTTTTCGCCTTTCGAGTTTCGGGCAAGAGGGAATGTGGGTCGCGCGAACGACGCGCGATCCCACCTGGAGCGTTTTCTTCACGCGAACGGATTCCAAAAACGCTCTAGCCGCTCGTGAACCTTGCATCGCTTGCCAGCCACGTCCGCACTTGGGCACTCGTTTCCGCACGCGCGTGGAGACCGTAGTGCCTCGCCAGCCTGTCCAGCGCCAGTTGCAGCACGACTTTCGCCGATCGCGGGGGCCACCCGCGTTCACGCTCGACATCTTCGAGCCCGCGAAGAAAGCAGCAGACGTCCATCAACAGGCCGGAAAATTCCGGTCCGCACGCTTCCAGCGCCAGCCGTACGCGCTGCCGCGCTGCCACGATCAGATCGGTCATCTCACAGGCGCCGGCTCCGGACCCGCGTCCTCCGGTCGGCGCCGACCAGTTCGAGGTCACTCGCGGCGTGAGATTCCCCCGCGTAAAATCCGCGCGCAATCTTTCGCCGGCCGCGAACTGATTGGGGCTGATCATGGCGCGTCCATCGCGACCCTTGCGCCGCGCCAGCCAGGCGAGAGGGCTCTCGCTGTCATTGGCCATCACGGTCGCAACGCCTGCGTCGGTCACGATCTCGCGCTCGGCAAGCGAGAGATGCTGCGCGCGAAACCGGTCCACGATTTCAACCGGCCGCTCTTTCGGGCGACGCGGCGATTTAGGGCCGCCGCGATTAGAGGCCATCATCGGATGGTCCATCGAGTCGTTCGCCGCAAACCGTGCACATCGCTTCGAGCGCTGCGAGCCGGCGATCAAGTCTAAGGTCATCGCGGCTGTCCTCCACGACGCGGCATGCATGCGAGACCGTGGTGCGATCACGATCGAAGGCACGGCCGATTGTCTCGAAACTCAACGCAAAACCGACGTGCGCCAGATACATGGCGACCTGCCGGGCATAGGCGGCGTGCGGCGCACCGCGGGTCGGCGATATCATCGCCGCAGCATCGAGACCAAACTCTCCGGCGACCAGTCGCGCGATATCGTGACAGACCAGCCTTGCCGAGGTTCGCGACCGCCGGCGGGATGCGGGTAAAGTGGACGGATAGATCAGAAGCATGGAACAGGCCCCTCTAGGAAAATAATCACATATCCTAGAGGTTGTTCTCTACCCGGGGATAGCATTTTTTAGCAAAATTTGAAGCTCAGGGTATCGTCGGGGAATGGATTTGGATAATATTCCTAATTATACTTGAAGTACCATTCTATTGATCAGTATGTCGTGGGTCCGTGACAGGGCAGCAACACAGTTGAGAGTTGAGCTTCCAAAGGCTTTGGAAGTTCACAAAACGTGAAATAGGATTTATCCTCTTTTGAGGATGATGAGTCCTAGAATCACAAAGGCCGCCCCGGCTGGACCCGGAAACGGCCTTTGCTTCGAGCCTCGCATTTCGAACTGCGAGGATGGTGTGGTCCCCGGCTCGAACCGGAGGGATCGCCAGTCAGAAGATGTTGCAGGGCCGATCTACTTTTCGAGGGCGGATCGGTCCCGCTTTTCTCTGACAATTCATATTGTAGGGCTCCCGAGACGATTCGCAAAAACCAATCCCGCCAGTTTCCCGGGGTAATTCCCGAAAAAAACACCAAAAACGCGGGCAAACGACAGAGCCTGCTTGCTACTGGAATCCAGAGGTTTTTGACGGGAACGAAGCAAAATAAAGAGAACGGGATGAAGTCTTGAAGCGGATGCTCAAGATGAAGCCGAAGCCTCATACGGCGACCAAGCCGCCAGCTAAGCCAGCAAGAAAATCTGTCCTTAAGAGAGGGGCGTCCTGAATGCGGCAATGGCTACTGTTTTCTCCCTTTGCAGTAGCGATAGCCACAATCGAAATATGGATTAGAAAAAACAAGTGGCCGCGATCTTTAGTGACGCTGAAGCCACGTCAAGGCGCGCGTAAATCCCTTGGTGCTGTCAGCCTCCGCGCCGAGTTGGATTATTAGCAGCGCGTCATTGCCCTCCAATATTGGCATTTTGCTCGTTAAAGATGAAACTCCTCCGGGGGACTCAATGCGCGCTCTGATTTGCTGTGGTGCCAAGTCGGTATCGACAAAAAAGCCGAATAAGTCTGCTGTAGCCGACCGAAAAGCGAGTTCAACAGGCTCCTTTGACATCGCACCTAATTCGGCTTGCAGACTAGGAACCAGATTGGAGACGTGAGAGACGGTTGCCTGTCCAAGCTGAACAATAACAAGATAGCGCATATTATCCCTTTGCTTTTCGCTACCGCCAAAACTTTAGCGCCATCTGCTTACGACATCTTGGCTTCGTCAGGTCTGCGATACATTAGGCGTTTGCCAACGATACCCTTAAGCGCGGCTTCGCTGCGCATCGTGTCGTTGTAACCAACTGAAATTCGGGTGCTGCAACGGAAATCAAACTCGGCAAGGTAGCGGTGCAGATGTTGTTCACCGCAATGCTGATAAACGCCTTTCAACCGCTCGCGCTATTTTCGGCGCCGGCGCTGTTGGCCAAGGCCCATGTTCTTGGCCAGTTGCGACCGCGTGACCGCGTAGTTGGGGGCCACCATGGGATAATCCGCGGGGAGCTTCCATTTGTCCCGATACTGCTCGGGGCTCATGTTGTACTGAGACCGCAGATGGCGCTTGAGCGATTTGAAGCGCTTCCCGTCCTCCAGGCAGATCAGGTAGTCGGCCGTCATCGATTTCTTGACCGGCACGGCGGGCTTGGTCGGTTCCGACGGTAATTCGCCCCGCCCGGACGACACGCGCAACAGCGCGGCATGCACCTGGCTGATAAGGGCGGGAATTTCCGAGGCCGGCGTCGTGTTGTTGCTAAGATAAGCGGACACGATCTCCGCCGTGAGGTCGAGAAAACTTTTACCCGCTGAATCGCTCATGATCTCAAATTTTCCGGATCGTAAAGCATCGATACGCTCGGAATGCGATCAGAATCGGCCTTTGCGCCCCAAGGAATATGACCGGATTGCTGCCGGCATGACAAGAACGGAGGGCGCGCACGCGGAACTTTATTTGGGAGACGGGCGGTCGGAGCCTTGATCGAGATGGGCGCGCAGTCGATCAATCGAGGCGAAGCGCATCGTGCCCTCCGACAGTTGGGCGTCGATCGTACCGTCGGAATAAAGCGAATAGGCCATTCCGTTGACCACACCGGACCTCAGCACGGTGACGGAGGACGCGTTGTGATCCGGAGGGGCGGACGGGCGATCGGCTCTCGATGCTGGCCGGGGCGCCTCAGGATCACGAGCATGTCTCGCAGACGCGGAGGAGCCGACCGGCCCGGATTGGTCCACGACCACCCGCTCGCGCTCCTTCATCATGGACGCAAACAGAAGATTGCGTCGTGGTTTCGGCTGCGATGGCTCGTCGGAGGATGCCGGAAACTCCGCATCCTCGACCGCGACAACGGTCTCGCGGTCACGGTCGAACACGTCCGCTTGCCGACGTGGCGAAAGGACAGAGGGCGTGGCGTTCCGATCGCTTCCCAGGTTTGGCGTAACCCGATCGCTGTCAGGCAGCGGAAGTGGGCGCTCTTCGATGTGCCTGCCCGACAGAATGGGCGTGTGGGCACTATCATCGCGATCGGCAACCGCTCCGGAGCCGAGTTGGTCCGCGACCCTTCGCAACTCGCGGACGACGACCGACAGACTGATCATAATCAGGCCAGTGCAGGTCACGACCGCGCCGGATACGACCAGGGTATCGCCGAAGCTGAACTCCTTGATGGGAATCCCGAAGGCGATCGTCACCAGACCGGCCACGAATACAACGAACCCGGCGACTAAAAGCACGCTCATCGAAAAGCTCCGCCCCCCAAAGGAGACGACAGCGCCTGATAGCAAAGCTATCCGGCCTCGCCGCCCGCCAATTCGGTCCCCCATTACCGACAACACGATGGCGATGAGGTCAACTGCAAACGACGGAAATGGTTCAATTCAACGGCAAAGGAGCGCTAGAATCCAGCGATCAGGCCAGCAGATCTGTTCGAACTTGTCTGACGTCGGATTTGGTGTAAGGCTTAGTCATCATCCTCTACACCTCAATCCAACGCCGCTCAATTCCGGGCGGCGTTTGCACATGAAGGCCGAAGCTGGCTTCAGCGCGGCGCTTCCGCAAGCGCAGCGAGAATCCGCGCCCACGACCGGATACCTTTGTGAAAACTTTTCAGGTCGTATTTCTCGTTGGGCGAATGGATATTGTCGTCCTCGAGGCCGAAACCGACTAGCACCGTGTCGAGACCCAGCGAGGTCTTGAAATCGGCAACGATCGGAATTGACGCACCGCAGCCGATCAGCTGCGCCTCCTTATTCCATTCATCGGTCAGCGCCTGCTTCGCGGCCGCGAGCGGCTTCATGTTCCAGTCGAGCGCAATCGCGGGCGCGCCGGCATGATCGAGAAACTCGACCGAGCAGTCCGCCGGCACGCGCTCCTTCACGAACGCACGGAAAGCGTCACGTATTTTTTTGGGCTCCTGACCCTCGACGAGACGGAACGAAATTTTCGCCGACGCCTGCGCCGGAATCACCGTCTTGGACCCCTCTCCCGTGTAGCCGCCGACAATTCCGTTGATGTCGCAGGTCGGTCGCGACACGACCTGCTCGATCAGCAAACGATCCTTTTCACCGGCAGGAATCGAGAGTCCGATCGGTTTCAGGAATCGATCTGGCGTTAGATCGAGCTGAGCCCACTGAGCGCGGATGTCGGACGGCAAATCCTTCACGCCATCGTAGAAACCGGGAAGTGTAATGCGGCCGTCATCGTCATGAAGGCCGCCAAGGATTCGGGTCAGGACCCGGATCGGGTTTTGAGCGCCGCCGCCGAAAAGGCCGGAATGCAGGTCGCGGTTCGCGGCTCTGATGATCACTTCCTCATAGACCAAACCGCGCAGCGACGTGGTGATCGCCGGCGTGTCGGGATCCCACATGCCGGTGTCGCACACCAAAGCGAAATCCGCGGCAAGATCCTTCTTGTTCTGCTCGAGGAAAGGCACGAAGTTTTTCGAGCCCACCTCCTCCTCGCCCTCGATCAAGATCGTCACGTCGAGCGGCAACGAACCGGTCACCGACATCCAGGCGCGGCAAGCCTCGACGAACGTCATCAACTGACCTTTGTCGTCTTCCGCGCCGCGCGCCACAATAATCTTCCGGCCATCCGCGTGGTTCGTCACCACCGGTTCGAACGGCGGCCGATGCCACAAATTCAGCGGATCGACCGGCTGAACGTCATAGTGGCCATAGAACAGAACATGCGGCCGCGATCCGGTGTTGCCGTTGCTTTTGGCGACGATCGCGGGATGGCCAGCCGTCGGGCGGACCTCCGCGGAAAATTTCAGTGTCGCGATATCGGCGGCGAGATGATCGGCCGCCGCCTTGCAATCGCTGGCAAATGCCGGATCGGCTGAGATCGATTTGATGCGGAGCAGCGCGAACAGCCGGTTCAGGCTGTTGTCGAAGTCGGCGTCGATGTGATCGAGGATGGCTTGCAGTTGCGGCGTGCCGGACATTTTTGTTGTCCCCTGAGTTGCGGGTTAAACGACCGTTCAAACTTTTTCTGGCGGAGCGACCGAATGCGGACCACTCGCCAGTGACGGGTGACGGATATGCCACGCCAATGCGGCGATCAGTATGAACGTCGCCGCGAGGTTGTTTCCGGCGGCTTGAAGAATTTTCGGAAACACCGGCAACGACAGCGCCATCAGCGCAAACGATGCGCCGAGCGCCAGACGCGAGATCACCCGCGCCTTTGGCCGAAAATCGAGCGCGGCACGATGAAACAGAATCGTTAATGGAAAGAACAGCCAAACGAAGTAGTACTGACGAGCCAGCGGCGATGCGAGCGTCATCAGGCAGAACAGAATCCCGACCTCCTCGGCGATCGATCGCTGCGTCATTTTCGCCCGCGCCGGAATGATGGCGATAAAGCCCAGCCCTATCGCAGCGAAGACAGCCAGCACGATTCCGTTCGCCGTCCTGTAATCGACATTGGCCACGTTCATGTATTGCGCCGGTTTGGCGGGATCGATCTGGTTATAATTGACCGGACGCACAAGCCGATGCGTGACGGCAATGATGGACTGATTGACCCAGGACCAGTTCTGGGCGTCACGCTGCCCGAACCCATGCTCCGAATTCGATCCGATCATTCCGCGGTACCACGTGGTCAGCTCAGAAACATTGCGGTCGAAGCCACGGATCGGAGCCGGCACCAGAAAAAGCAAAACGCCCAGGAACGCGACCATGCTTATCGCGCTCGTCCAATGACGGCGCCAAAGCAGATACGGCAGCACGGCGACGGGAAAGACCTTGATGGCCGCCGCGAGCGCAAACATGCTTCCCGACAGCCACCCGCGCCCCTGCCACAGACACCAAAATCCGAACAGCATCACCGCGAGAAGAACGAGGTTGGGCTGCCCGAGATCGAACATATCGAAGACGAAGGGGATCGTCACGATGCCCGGCAACGCCTCGAGCCAAGGACCAGGCGTCGTGCCCGCCCCTGTCATCGCGTTGGAGAGCTGCGCCGTCATCCACCATGCGACGGCATTGAGAAGGCACAGTCCAAGATACAGCGGAATCTTTCCGAAGGTGCTCGGTATGGCAAGCAGAATGGCCGACAATGGCGGGTAAAGGAAGGCGAAGCCCTCGCTCGGCCCTTGCGGATACAGATCGCCGCCGTGCAGTATCTGCTGCCCGGCCCAGTACCACAACGAATAATCCTTCGTCTTGCCGTGTCCCCAGATTTCCGGAACAAGAACGTCGGCAGTCAGCAGGATGCAGGCCACGAGAAACAGGACATCCAGCGGGCGTCGCAGCGATGGCCATCTCAGCACGAGCATTTTTCCGTTGTCACGCGGCGGCATCGTCCGCGCTCACTGCGTTATCAGATGAGCTTCAGGCTGCAAACTGTCTCGCACTCCTGCCAAGGCGCAACCATAAAGCCAGAGAGCAGCCTGGGCGATCACCGCCGCAGCAGCCCTCCGAGCGCACCGCGCACCAGCGCACGACCGACCGAACCGCCAAGCGAGCCGCCGAGCGACTTGCCGATATCAGCCACGACCCCCCCGACAACCTTGTTGGTGACGGAGCGGGTGACGCTGCGTGCGATCACCTGCCCGGTCGACAATCTGCCGCGGGGCGTGTTGGTCCCGAATACGCTGCCGACGATCGATCCGATCTGATCAAGAACGCCGCCGTTCGATCCATCCGTAGTCGCCGCGGTGCCCCCGACCCGCTTCTGAAGCATCTCGTAAGCCGATTCGGAATCGATCGCGGTGTCGTACTTTCCCTTCACCGGGCTGCCGGCAATGATCGCTTTACGTTCTTCAGGAGTGATCGGACCGATCCTCGCAGACGGCGGCCGTACCATCACACGCTCGACCATAGCCGGCGTTCCGTTGCCTTCAAGGCACGACACCAGAGCCTCGCCCTTGCCGAGTTCGGTAATGACCTGCGCCGTGTTCAGCTTCGGATTTGGCCGGAACGTCTGCGCCGCGGCCGCGACGGCCTTCTGGTCGCGGGGCGTGAATGCGCGCAGCGCGTGCTGAACCCTGTTTCCTAGTTGGGCCAGCACCTTGTCCGGGACATCGATCGGATTCTGAGTGACGAAATAAACCCCGACGCCCTTGGAGCGGATCAGCCGCACCACTTGCTCGATCTTATCCATCAACGCTTTGGGCGCATCATTGAACAGAAGGTGGGCTTCGTCGAAGAAGAACACAAGCTTCGGTTTTGGCGGATCGCCGACCTCTGGCAACTGTTCGAACAGCTCCGACAACATCCACAACAGAAACGTCGCATAAAGCCGCGGGCTCTGCATCAGCTTATCGGCGACCAGGATGTTGACCATGCCGCGGCCGTCGCGATCGGTGCGCATGAAATCGTTCAAATCCAGTGCCGGCTCACCGAAAAATTTGTCGCCGCCTTGATTTTCGAGCACCAAAAGCTGGCGCTGGATGGCTCCCACACTTTGCTTCGACACATTGCCGTACTGCGTCGTCAATTCTGCCGCATGTTCGGCAATGAAGGAAAGGATGGCACGAAGATCCTTCATATCGAGCAGAAGCAGCCCCTGTTCGTCCGCGACCCGAAAGGCAATGTTGAGCACGCCCTCCTGAGCCTCGCTCAAATCCATCATGCGGGACAACAGCAGCGGACCCATTTCAGACACGGTGGCGCGTACCGGATGGCCCTGCTCACCGAAAACATCCCAGAAAATTGTCGAGAACTGATCAGGCTGGAACCCAAGGCCCATCGTCCTGGCGCGCTCGAGTATGAAGTCCTTGGCTACGCCAGGCTCTGAAATGCCGGACAGATCGCCCTTGATATCGGCGACGAATACCGGCACACCCGCGCGAGAAAATCCTTCCGCCATCACCTGGAGCGACACGGTTTTTCCAGTTCCAGTGGCGCCGGTGACAAGACCGTGTCGGTTGGCGAGGCCCAGCGTCAGCCACACCGGCTGCTCACCTTTGCCGATGAAGATACCTTGATCGGTATCGCCGATCCCGGTCGCGGTCTTCGCCATGAGCACCTCTTCGTGATCCCGTCGTCGAACCATCATTCTACTTCAAGTTCCGCGCCGATTGAAACCGGCGAACCCCAACGCGGCGCTCGAAATCTTCCAACGGAGCAGAAGCTTTCTAACTCGCAAATGACCGGCGATCGCGATGTTTTCGGCATAATCGAGTACGCAGGTCTTGCATCTCGGCAACACTCGTCGTGCGATTGCAGATCAACGAGCGTTTGTTCTGCCTGCTGACTTGTCTTTCGCATCCCGACGGTATCAAGATGAAAGCATAAATAACGAGCCGGCGAGCAACCGGTGGAGGCGGGGTACCATGAACGAACTGGTGGAGCGGCGTGCCGCGACAGTTGGCACCGCTGTCGCGGAAGCAGTCGTCGGCACGATCCCGGACTTTCGCAGCAAAGAAGGGGCTGGCGACAAGGTTCTATCAGCGGTCGTTACGAAAACCGACACGAAAAGCTCGATTGTGGTTTCCCGTAACTGGATAGGCCGCTCAGCGTTCGCCAGCCCTCAATACGCACCGTTAGACCGCCGAACGTCATGACATATCCAATCTCCAAGCTCGAAGGGCTGAGCGCCCCCGACGCCAAAAAGCTGAGATCTATCGGCATTAGAACGACCGATGCCTACCTCGAAGCGGCGCGCACGCCGAAAGGCCGCAAGGCGCTTGCCGCCAAGACCGGCATCAGCGAACAGCAGCTCCTGGAGTGGGCCAATCTTGCCGACTACATGCGTATTCCGGGGATGGGCAACGGGAAGACCAAGCTGCTGCGCGCGGCCGGCGTTACCACTGTGCGGGAATTGACGCATCGTAACCCGGCCCGTCTGGCTCAAGCCATGAAAGATGTGAATACCAAGCGCAGACTTGTCAGCGTTCTTCCTTCGGAGAAGTCGATCGGCACGCTGATTGCGCAAGCGCGGAAGCTTCCACTCAAGATCACCTATTAAGCCGCCCGCTGCTGCACGGCCCGCCCCTCTGAAGGGGCTTTTCGCGCCTTGACAGCATGTGCTGGACCGCGCAAAGCCACCGCATGGCGTCGGCAGATTCAATGTCCAGACCTGTGGCGGATGATACCCGTCATCCTATGCTTGACGCGCTCCTGTCGCGGCCATATCCGGCGGTCATGGGGGTCCTGAATATCACCCCCGACTCATTTTCCGACGGCGGTCAGTTCATGACGCCCGACCGGGCCTTGGCGCAGGCGCGCCGCATGATCGCGGAAGGGGCCGACATCATCGATATCGGCGCGGAATCCACTCGCCCCTACGGATCTCAGCCGGTCTCGCACGATGAGGAGATGCGGCGGCTGAAGCCGGTGCTCGCGGCAGTGGTCGCGCTTGGAGCCCCCATATCCATCGACAGCATGAAGTCCTCGATGGTCGAGTGGGCGCTTGAGAACGGGGTCGCAATCGCCAACGACGTCTGGGGATTGCAGCGCGATCCGGACATGGCCCGCGTCGTCGCCACGCATAATGCGCCCGTCATTGTCATGCATAACCGGGACAAGCCCGACGATACGCTCGACATCATCCAGGACATCGCGGCGTTCTTCCAACGATCGCTGGAGATCGCGGCGAAAGCCGGCATACCTGCCGGCCACATCGTCCTCGATCCGGGCATCGGTTTCGGCAAAACGCCGGAACAGAGCATGATTACTCTGGCCCGGCTCGACGAACTGCGGACGCTCGGCCTGCCGATTCTCGTGGGCGCGTCCCGTAAGCGCTTCATCAGCACGGTGGTACCGTCAGAGCCGGACGAACGGCTAGGCGGCTCGCTCGCGGCGCATCTGATCGCGGCAAGAGGCGGCGCGCGCATCATCCGCACACATGACGTGGCGGACACGGTGCAGGCGCTGCGGGTGGCGCACGCCATCGAGTCCACAACAGTCGGGATGACCGGACCATGACCGGCACGATCTTTATCCGCGGCCTCGTAATTCACGCGCAGCATGGCGTCATGGAGCACGAGACCGAAGTCGGCCAGCGCTTCGTGATGGACATCGAACTATCGACTGATCTTTCCGAATCCTCCCGCACCGATCGTCTCGCCGATACGGTGTCCTATGCCGGCGTGGTGGCAACAGCCAGCGCCGCGTTCAAGGATGCCAACTACAAGCTGCTCGAACGTGCCGCAGGGGCCGTTGCCGATGCAGTTCTGGCTGCTTTTCCGCGCGTGATCACGATCAAGATCACCGTGCACAAGCCGCACGCGCCGATCCCGGCGATTTTCGACGACGTCGGCATTTCGCTCACTCGCAGCAGGGAATAGCTGTCGCGATGGCCAGTGTCCTGATCGCACTCGGGGGAAACGTCGGAGACGTGCGACAGACCTTTCGCAAGGCCATCGCCAACATCTGCGGCATGGCGCAGGCCGAACTTCTTGCCCGTTCGTCCGACTACACCACGCCGCCATGGGGCGACGAGAACCAGGCTCACTTCATCAACGCCTGCATCGAGATCGACACCCGCCTCGACCCGCACGCGCTGCTGTTCACGCTGCACAAGATCGAGAAGAAATTCGGTCGCGACCGCGGCACCGAAAAGCGCTGGGGACCGCGCACGCTGGATCTCGATCTGATCGCCTATGACGACGCCGTCCTCGACAAACCGGAACTGACGCTGCCACATCCTCGCCTGTTCGAGCGCGCCTTCGTTCTGGTTCCGCTTGCCGAAATCGCGCCGGACCGCGTGATTGCAGGGCGAACGGCGGCTACGGAGCTGGCCAACATATCCACCGCCGGAATCGAGCGCCTCCCCGACCTCCACTGACCGATCCGCAACGACCGTTTGGCTTGTCAGCCGCCGCGTGGCATTTTGAAAACCCGGAGCATTTTCGCTTCTGATTGAATCAGAAGCGAAGCTCTAGGCTCAGGACTCATTGATCAGAGCCAAAAGATGACGGCTGCAGCGATGCAGATGGCAGACATGAAGGTATGTGAGCATCGATCGTAGCGGGTGTGGATGCGGCGCCAGTCCTTGAGCCTGCCGAACGCATTTTCGATCTTGTGTCGTTGGCGATAGAGCATGCGGTCATGTTCGATCGGCTTTGCGCGGCTGGCCTTCGATGGGATGCAGGCCGTGATGCCGCGGGCCGCGAGCGGCTGGCGGAACCAGTTGGCGTCGTAGCCCTTGTCGCCAAGCAACTGCTTCCCGGGCGGCAGCGCATCGATCATCAAGGCCGCCCCCTTATAATCGCTCATCTGGCCTTCGCTGAGCAGCATGATGACAGGGCGTCCCTGACCGTCGCAGACGGCGTGCAGCTTGGAGTTCAAGCCGCCCTTCGTGCGCCCGATACATCGGGGAACAGGTCCTTTTTTAAAAGGCTGGCGGCGGTGCGATGCGCCTTCAGATGCGTCGCATCGATCATCAGGAGAGAGGGCTTGCCACCTTTGCGTGCCAGCTCGGCAAAGATATTGTTGAACACGCCGAGCCGGCTCCAGCGCACGAACCGGTTATAGATCGTCTTATGCGGACCATAGCCGGGCGGCGCATCGCGCCAGCGCAGACCGTTTCTGATGACGAAGACGATGCCGCTGATCACCCGTCGATCGTCAACCCTCGCAATCCCGTGCGACAGCGGAAAATACGGCTCAATCCGGCGCATCTAAGCCTCCGACAGCAACAACAAATCGGCCATGGCGATGTCCCCCAAACATCGCCATTGAATCAACCCGCCAGTCCTCTCGCAACAGATTTAATGGGTCCTGAGCCTAGATGTTGTTCTGACGTGTTTTCTTCACGCGAACCGGTATCCACTTCGCTCGAAAACGCTGTAGATTTCTCGGAAACGAGCACACGAATGCCCGCTGCTCACGACGAGGTCACCAATCTGCCGCTGGCAGCCGATTTCGCGCCGGCTACAGCAGCCGATTGGCGCAAGCTGGTCGATGACGTGTTGAAGGGCACACCCTTCGAGAAGCTGGTTGGAAAGACCTATGACGGTCTTAGGATCGAACCGCTCTATACCCGGGCGAAAGGCGCGTCCGCGATTGGCGGCCGCGCCGCGGCGGCACCATGGCAGATCATGCAGCGGATCGATCATCCTGATCCCGCACAGGCCAACGCACAGGCGCTGCATGACCTCGAAAACGGCGCTGGCGGCCTGACGCTGGTGTTCGCGGGCGCCAACGGCGCGCGTGGCTTCGGACTGCCGCCGACCGCAGAAGCTGTTGCCAAGGTGCTGGACGGTGTTTTTCTCGATGCAGGCATCTCCATGGAGTTGCAGATCGGCCCGCAATCGCGCGCGGTCGCGTTCCAAATCGCGGACTACATCAGAACGAAGGGAATGAGTCCGACCACTTGCTATATCCGCTTTGGTTTCGATCCGCTCGGCGCCTGCGCGACATCCGGATTCAGCACGGGCGCGTGGGTTGAGATCGTTCCGGCGGTGACGGATGCCGCTAAGATGCTCGCCGACAGGGGCTTCAAGGGGCCATTCTTTGTCGCCGATGGCCGTGTGATCCACGACGCCGGCGGATCGGAAGCTCAGGAGCTTGCCTTCGTCCTGGCGTCTGCGGTGGCCTATCTTCGGGCTCTTGAAAGCGCCGGCATTGCCCTCGATGAGGCGCGCTGCCTGATCTACGCGCGGCTCAGCGCCGATGCCGACCAATTCCTGACTTTGGCCAAGTTCCGCGCGCTGCGGCTCTTGTGGGCGCGGGTCGAGCAGGCTTGTGGTCTCATGCCAAAGCCCTTGCTCATCGCCGCTGAAACCGCATGGCGGATGCTGACCCGGCGCGACCCTTACGTGAATATGCTGCGTGCTACCGTCGCAACATTTTCGGCAGGTCTCGGCGGCGCTGACAGCGTCTGTGTGCTCCCGCATACGCAAGCACTCGGCTTGCCCGATGACTTCGCGCGACGCATAGCGCGAAACACGCAACTCATCCTGCTGGAGGAAGCTAGCCTCGCCAAAGTCGCAGATCCGGCGGCAGGCTCGGGCGGCATCGAAGCCTTGACGCAGCAGCTTTGTCAGAGGAGCTGGGCGCTGTTTCAGGACATCGAGAAAGCCGGCGGAGGTTTCGCCGCCCTCGAACAAAACCTGATCCAGCGCAGCGTTGCCATGACGCGCGCTGCACGCGAAATGAATGTCGCAAAACGGCGCGACGTGCTCACCGGCACCAGCGAATTTCCTAACCTGCATGAGAAGCCGGCCGACGTGCTCGACCTCAGGCCGGTCACGCCCAAGCCTTGCGGCAAGGCAGGGATTATCTTCGAGGCGCTGGCGCCGATACGACTCGCTGTCCCCTTCGAAAAGCTGCGCGACCGTTCCGACGATTGGCTCACGGCCACCGGCGCGCGACCGAAAATCTTCCTCGCCACTCTCGGCGCCCCTGCCGACTTCGCCGCGCGCGTGACCTTCGCCCGAAGCTTCTTCGAGGCCGGCGGCATCGAGGCGGTCGATTCAGGGTTGGCCGGAGGGAACGCAAAAGATCCGCTCGCCGAAGCCTTCAAGGTGTCTGGAGCCCAAATGGTCTGCCTGTGTTCCTCGGATCAGGTCTATGCCGAACAGGCTGCTCTCGCGGTGCAGGCCTTTCATGCCGCAGGTGCAAGCCATATCTATCTGGCGGGCCAACCAAACGAGCTGGAACCCGCCTTGCGCCAGGCAGGCGCGTGCGATTTCATCTTCGCGGGGACCAATGCGTTGGCGGCGCTGAACGACGTCTGGCTGCGATTGGAGCGATCATGGCCGAGAAGATGAAACCGTCGCTGACCGGCGGATGCCAGTGTGGCGCCATCCGCTTCGCGCTGACGGCCCCCCCGGTGCGCATCAGCATTTGTCACTGCCGCATGTGCCAGAAAGCCGCCGGCGCGCCATTTGCGTCTTTTGCCGAGATCCCGCGCGAGAACTTTCGCTGGACCAAGAGTACTCCGGCGACGTTCCGGTCATCCTCCATCGCGGAGCGCGCTTTCTGCGCCGCCTGCGGCACACCGTTGGGTTTCAGCCGCATCGGCGGTCCTTGCATCGAGATCATGACCGGCGCATTCGACCGGCCCGACCTGCTGATGCCGACCGGACAATACGGAACGGAGTCCCGGCTCGGCTGGATTGCGACCATCGTCAACCTGCCGAGCCATACCACGACCGAAAATTACGGACCGGAAAAGATGGCGACCATTATCAGCCACCAGCACCCGGACCAAGACTGAGTATGACCAGATCGGAACGGATATCATGGGTCTAAGATATGACCGATCATGATGAACTTGCCGGACTGGAAGCAGAGCGTGCGCGTTTGCTGTCGATGATTGCCTATCACAACCGGCCACTGTCTCCGCCGTGGCTTAAGGTGGCTGCGCTCGGGTTATTGGGCGGCGGCGTGATTTATACCGTGGCGGCTATCGCTTCCGTTCAAAACTCCGTTTCGGGCTTGATTTTATTCATAGGGCTCGTTGGCCTCTCGGGATACATTCTCACACGAAAGGTAACGGTTTTCGGTATTACCATTCCTGTGATTGCGATCATTACTCTGAGTCCCGGCAGACCGTCGGCTGGAGAAACTGAGACTCGTCGGCGTCTCGCCGATTGCGAGGCGCGAATTGCGAAATTGAAGGAAGGTCACTCATGACCCGCATCCCCAATTTCGCCGACGTCGCGTTCGCGCCGGTTGCGCCTCTTGTCGCTGGCAGCTTCGAACCATCTCCGGAATTCTGGCTGACCCCAGAAGGCATTCCAGTCAAATCCGCCTACAGCGAAGCCGATCTCGACGGCATCGACTTCCTCGACACATGGCCCGGCATCGCACCTTACCTGCGCGGCCCCTACCCGACCATGTACGTCAACCAGCCCTGGACCATCAGGCAGTATGCCGGGTTCTCGACGGCGGAGGATTCCAACGCCTTCTATCGCCGCAATCTTGCCGCCGGCCAGAAGGGGCTGTCGGTTGCCTTCGACCTCGCCACCCACCGCGGCTATGACTCGGATCATCCTCGCGTTTCGGGTGACGTCGGCATGGCGGGCGTGGCGATCGATTCCATCTACGACATGCGCACGCTATTCGCCAGCATCCCGCTCGACCGGATAAGCGTGTCGATGACCATGAACGGCGCGGTGCTCCCGGTTCTCGCACTGTTCGTTGTGGCAGCCGAAGAACAGGGCGTGCCGCCGGAAAAACTCTCTGGCACCATTCAGAACGACATCCTCAAAGAATTCATGGTGCGCAACACCTATATCTATCCGCCCGCGCCTTCGATGCGGATCGTCTCCGACATCTTCGCCTACGCTTCAAAAAAGATGCCGAAGTACAATTCGATTTCGGTCTCCGGCTACCACATGCAGGAAGCAGGCGCGACGCAAGACCTCGAACTCGCCTATACGCTCGCCGACGGCGTCGAGTATGTCCGCGCGGGCCTTAAGGCCGGCCTGGACATCGACCGGTTCGCGCCGCGGCTGTCGTTCTTCTGGGCGACCGGCATGAACTTCTTCATGGAAGTCGCCAAGATGCGCGCCGCGCGGCTATTGTGGGCCAAGCTCATGAAGCCGTTCAATCCGAAAGATGCGCGCTCGCTCTCCTTGCGCACCCATTGCCAGACCTCCGGCTGGTCGCTGACCGCGCAGGATGTCTTCAACAACGTGATCCGCACCACGATCGAAGCAATGGCGGCGACGCAAGGTCATACCCAGTCGCTGCACACCAACGCGCTCGACGAGGCCCTGGCGCTGCCGACCGACTTCTCTGCCCGCATCGCCCGCAACACTCAGCTTTTCCTGCAGCAGGAGAGCGGCACCACGCGCATCGTCGATCCCTGGGGCGGCTCGTATTACGTCGAACGGCTCACGCATGATCTCGCAATGAAGGCCTGGGGCCACATTCGCGAAGTCGAGGAACTCGGCGGCATGGCCAAGGCGATCGAGGCCGGCGTGCCCAAGCTACGCATCGAGGAAGCGGCCGCCAGGACGCAAGCCAGGATCGATGCCGGAAAGCAGGTTGTGATCGGTGTCAACAAGTACAAGCCCGAACACGAGACGCCGATCGACGTGCTCAGGATCGACAACTCGACGGTGCGTGGCTTGCAGATCGAGAAGCTGAAACGGTTGCGCGGCGAGCGCAGGCAGGAGGATGTCGATGCCGCACTCGCGGCGCTGACGCGCTCGGCCGGCGAAGGCAACGGCAACCTGCTGGCGCTCGCCATCGACGCGGCGCGCGCCAAGGCAACCGTCGGCGAAATTTCCGACGCGATGGAGAAGGTGTTCGGCCGGCATCGCGCCGAAATCCGGTCCATCACCGGGGTTTACAAGCGCGAGGCTGCCGCCATGTCCGACAAGGTTTCAAAGGTGCAGGCGCTTATCGACGCCTTCGATGAGGCCGAGGGACGCCGCCCGCGCATCCTCGTCGCCAAGATCGGCCAGGACGGCCACGATCGCGGCCAGAAAGTAATCGCTTCCGCGTTCGCCGACATCGGCTTCGACGTCGATATCGGACCGTTGTTTGCGACAGCGGAAGAAGCCGCGCGGCAGGCGGTCGAAAACGACGTGCACATTCTCGGCGTGTCCTCGCTCGCCGCCGCGCACCTGACTACGGTGCCGGAATTGAAAGCCGCACTGAAAAGCCACGGCCGCGACGACATCATGATCATCGTCGGCGGCGTGGTGCCGCCGCAGGATTACGATGCGCTCTACCAGGCCGGCGCGGAGGCTATCTTCCCACCCGGAACGGTGATCGCAGACGCCGCCGAAGACCTGATCCGCAAGCTCACCGCGCGGCTCGGCCATAGCGCGACGACGGAGTGAGGGAGACGATTCAGCGGAATCGTGATAAACGAGTGAAATGAACACAGTATCGAAGATCGATCGCGAAGAAATTATCCTTAGCCTAAGAAGGCTTCAACCGCAGCTCCGGGAGCGTGGGATAAGCCGCCTAGCGATCTTCGGTTCACGTGCACGAGGCAACCCCAGGCCCGATAGCGATCTTGACGTTCTCGTCGATATCAAACCCGAGACGAAGTTTTCGTTAATCGATCTTGTCGGTATATCGCATATCATCGGCGACGAACTTGGTCTCTCCGCAAATATGTTTATGCGGCGCAGCTTAGAGCCCGGACTGGCAAATACCATTCGACCGGAAATCATTGAGGTATTCAATGACTGACCGGACTTATTGGCGCCTGATGGATATGAAGAATGCAATTCTGGAAATCAGGAAACTGTTAACCGACAAGACTCCCGATGCTGTCGCCACAGATATGGCAACACGTGCAGCATTCGAACGATTCCTTGAAATACTCAGCGAGGCATCGCGTCACATTCCCGAAAACTGGAAGAGTGAACATCAGGATATTCCGTGGCGACAAGTTGCCGATCTCGGCAACTTTATCCGCCATGTCTATCATCGAATAGACCTCGACGTTTTATGGGCGATTTACACAGACGATCTTGATCCGTTGGAGCGCGTAGTGGATTCTCTCCTCCATCGTGCGAAACCGGATGTTTGAAATGTTGCCGCGCCAACGCATTCCCAATCGCTTCATACCGCGCGAATAGACTCGCGGGATGAACTTAGCCGGAAATCCCGAGCTTCTCGCTACCAACATCCGCGCCGGCAATCGCGCAGCGCTGGCGCGCGCCATCACCCTGATCGAAAGCCGTCGCGCCGATCACGAGGCCACCGCGCGCGAACTGGTGCAGGAACTTCTGCCAGCGACCGGCAATGCCCTTCGCGTCGGCATCACTGGCTCACCCGGCGTCGGCAAATCCACCACCATCGACGCGCTCGGCATGGACCTGATCGCGCGTGGTCACCGGATCGCGGTGTTGGCGGTTGATCCGTCCTCGGTGCGCAGCGGGGGCTCGATTTTGGGCGACAAGACGCGGATGGCGCGACTGGCAGCATGCGAGGCGGCCTACATCCGGCCCTCGCCCGCCGCGGGAACGCTTGGGGGTGTTGCGGCGAGGACGCGCGAGGCGATGCTTTTGTGCGAAGCGGCGGGCTTCGACGTGATCCTGGTAGAGACGGTGGGAATCGGACAGTCCGAAACCGCCGTGTACGACATGACGGACTTCTTCCTCGCTTTGATGCTGCCCGGCGCCGGCGACGAATTGCAAGGCATCAAGAAGGGCATTGTCGAGCTCGCCGATATGATCGCGATCAACAAGGCCGACGGCGATAATCTGCCGCGCGCCAATGCCGCGGCCGCGTCCTACCGTTCCGCGATGAAAATTCTCGCGCCCCGCTCACAGCATTGGTCTCCGCCGGTCGTGACGTACTCGGGGCTGACCGGGTCAGGTATCCCGGAGCTGTGGCAGACAATCGTCGAGCACCGCGCCGCGATGAACGCCTCCGGCGAGTTCACGCAGCGGCGCAGCCAGCAACAGGTGAAGTGGATGTGGTCGATGTTCGAGGATCGCATGACAACGCGCCTGCGCAATGATGCTTCGGTCCGCGCAAAAGTGAAGGCGACCGAGACCGCGGTCGCCGAAGGTCGCGTCACGCCGGGGCTGGGGGCGAGTCAGATCGCGGAACTGCTGAGATGACGGATTACCCTCTCCCGCAGGAGAGAAGGAAAAGAACAAATGGACCCGGTTTGGAATGAGCAAAGGTCTCCGCATTCTCGTCACCGGATTCGGCCCGTTTCCGGGCGCGCCCTTCAATCCAACCCCACCGCTGGTCGAACGACTCGCAAAGCTGCGTCGATCCGCGCTGAGCGACGTCACGATCACAACCCACGTCTTCGATGTCGCGTACGCCGCGGTGGATCTTGAACTGCCGCAGCTTCTTGCAACGCATCGTCCGCACGCGCTCTTGATGTTCGGTCTCGCGGCGCGCACACCCTGGCTGCGGATCGAAACGCGCGCGCGAAACGCGGTGACGACGATCTGGCCGGACCGGCGCGGCACGCGGGTTCGTAAGGGCTCGATCGCGGGCATAGCGAATGCGCGTGCGTTCGGACCGCATGTTTTCAGACTGCTGCGCGCGGCACGCCTGACCGGTATCGACGCCCGCGCCTCGCGCGATGCCGGCAGCTATGTTTGCAATTACCTCTGCTGGCGCGCCATCGAGGCCGCCGATCATCAAACGGGACCGCGCCTCGCTGCGTTCATTCATGTTCCACCGCTGAAGCGCGACGGCTCGGCTCGCGTCCCCGGCGGCATTACGCTGGAGCATCTGGCCGATGCCGGCGAGGCTATATTGCTGGAGCTAGTGAAGGAGGTACGCCGCGCGTAAATCTCGAAAACTCATGGTCCCCTGCGTTCGGCGATGGACAGCCATGTCCGAAACGGGCATTGTGCAGCGCAACAGCGGTATCGATATGGCTGCTTACCGATCTCCCGAGACAAATCGATGACCGACACCGATATGGACGGGTGGGTATCACAAGCCCATCAGCCGAGAGGGTTTCCTGAGTTTGTCGCCCTCGTCGCCTGCATCATGGCGCTAAATCCAATTGCGACAGACATGATGTTGCCGGCGATGCCGGACGTCGGCAATGCCTACGGGATCGCCAATCCCAACCACGTCCAGGCCGTGATCTCGGTGTATCTGGCCGGCTTCGGCGCAGGCCAGTTCATCATGGGGCCGCTGTCTGACCGGTTCGGCCGCCGTCCGATCCTGATCGGTGGAATGCTGCTCTACAGCGCCGCGGGCCTGTTGTCGGTGATCGCATCCTCGTTTGAAATGATGCTGCTGGCGCGGGTGCTGCAGGGCGTTGGAAGTTCGGCCGGCCGCGTCATCGCCACCTCGATCGTGCGCGACTGCTATGCCGGACGGCGCATGGCGAGCGTGATGTCGCTGGCGATGATGATTTTCATCTCGGTGCCCATCCTTGCGCCGTCACTCGGTCAAGCGATTCTGCTGTTCGCAGAGTGGCGCGGCATCTTCGTGGTGCTGACCGCCTACGGTTTGCTCGCCCTGGCGTGGTGCGCAATCCGATTGCCGGAGACCCTGCCGGCCGCGGGACGCAAGCCGCTGACCGCTGCAAGCGTGTTCGACGCATTCCGCCAGACTGTAACCAACCGGCAGACCATTGGATATGCACTCGCCGCCGGCGGCATCCAGAGCGTGTTGTTCGCCTATGTGTTCTGCTCACAGCAGATCTTCACCGGAATCTACGGCCTCGGCGACTCTTTTCCGCTCGCCTTCGCCGCCATCGCCACCGGCCTTGCCGCGGCGGGTTTCCTGAACGCGCGCATCGTCGGCCGGTTCGGCATGCGGGTGATCTCGCACGGCGCTCTGACGGGATCGGTGGTGATCGCAGCGCTGACGCTGCTCACCGCGTGGCAGGGCTGGCTGTCGTTTCCGATCTATATGATGTTCGCGATCGGGACGATGTTTGCTTTCGGGCTGATGTTCTCGAACTTCACCGCGCTCGCGATGGAACCGCAAGGCCATATCGCGGGAACCGCATCATCCCTGTTCGGCTCGATCACAACGTTGTTAGGCAGCGGCGTCGGCGCCCTGATCGGGCAGGATTTCAACGGCACTATGCTGCCGTTCGCGACCGGCGCTTTCCTTTGCACAATCGCCGCTTTCGTCGTGGTGGTCGTCGTCGAGCGCGGACGATTGTTCGTGCCGCACAATCCAATGGTCCCGACGCCGCCGCATTAACCCTGTCGCCAACAATCGCCCACCTTCGTCGTCGCCCGCCAGCCGTCATCCCCGTTTTCCGGGTTACATCCAGACGCAGAGCAACTTCGCTTCTGATTGAATCAGAACGAAGCTCTGGATTGTTATTTCGACGCGTTTTCTTCACGCGAACCGGTATCCACTTCGCTCGAAAACGCTCTAGAGCGTTTGCTTGGCTCAAAGGGATCAGCAACCCATGGATATCCATCGCCGCCATATCCTCGGAGCTTCCGCCGCGGGCGTCGCCGGTGCAGTGGCGATACCGGCGGATGCAGTCCGTGCGGCACCGCTGACATCGACGCTCGGGCGCGACGCCACTCATTATGGCGTACGGCCGAACGCAACCGGCGACCAGACCCGCGCGCTGCAACGGGCGATCGATGAGGCGACCCGCGCCAACGCGCCGCTCGCGCTGCCCCCCGGCGTCTACCGCACCGGACCGCTGCAACTTGCCAAAGGCTCGCAACTCATCGGCGTGCGCGGCGCGACCACACTGATGTTCTCCGGCGGCGCTTCGCTGCTGGCAGCCGAGGGTGCCGACCACATCGGCCTCAGCAACCTCACCCTTGATGGAGACGGCATTCCCCTCCCCGGGCGGCGCGGCTTGATCCATTGCCTTGGCGGGCGCGATGTCCGGATTCTGGATTGCGCAATCACCGGCAGCGGCGGCAACGGCATCTGGCTCGAAAATGTCGCCGGTGAGATTAGCGGCAATGTCATCGATAAAATTGAAACGACGGGGATTGTCTCCTTCGACGCGCTCGGGCTGACGATCGCGCGCAACACCATTCTCGGGACAAACGACAACGGCATCGAGATCCTGCGCACGGCCATCGGCGACGACGGTTCGATCGTCACCGGCAACCGGATCGAAAACATCAAGGCCGGTAAAGGCGGCTCCGGCCAGTACGGCAACGCCATAAACGCGTTCCGGGCCGGCAATGTCATTGTCAGCGGCAACCGCATCAGCGACTGCGATTACTCCGCCGTGCGTGGCAACTCGGCATCGAACATTCAAATTACCGGCAACAGCATCACCGGTGTGCGAGAGGTGGCACTGTACTCCGAGTTTGCCTTCGAGGGCGCCGTGATCGCCAACAACACCGTGGACGGCGCGGCGGTCGGCGTCTCCGTCTGCAACTTCAACGAGGGCGGACGGCTTGCGGTCGTTCAGGGCAACATCATCCGCAACCTGTTGCCGAAGCGTCCGATCGGCACCGCCCCTGACGACGATGCCGGCATCGGCATCTACGTCGAGGCAGATACGTCAGTGACCGGAAACGTCATCGAGAACGCGCCGTCGTTCGGCATCATGGCAGGCTGGGGCAAATATCTTCGCGATGTCGCGATCACAGGCAACGTGATCCGCAAAACCTTCATTGGCATCGGAGTCTCGGTCGCGGACGGCGCTGGTACCGCGCTGGTCAACACCAATGTGATTTCGGACACGCCGCGCGGCGCGGTGGTGGGACTTGACCACGCCAAGCCCGTGACGCCTGACCTCACAGCCAATGGCGCTGCGAAATACGCGCAGATCGTTATCGGCGCCAACGCGGTGCGTTGAAATCGAGATGGCAAACGAAGCGGTGATGGCGACGATTCAAGCCACACGTGCCTCGGTAAGTCTCACCTCAGAGCCCCGCTTCTGATTCCAACAGAAACGGAAAGGCTCTAGGCCGCTTTTCCAGCCGGCACATCGTTGTTCGCTCGAAGCATCGAGTCGTCTTGTGATTCGGCAATCGCCAGCGCTGCATGCGGCACCGCAGCTCCAGCCGGCGACTGCCCGGTGTTACCCTGAATAACGGGAGAGTCCGAGGGTCGATTGAGCCACGACCAGTCGACTGCCCGATTATCCGGCATGGCTTCACGCCGCGCCAGCATTCGCCAGACTTCGACGACGGTCTTTGCCTCCCGCAAGTTTTCCATGAAAGCATTTTCGGAATGGTAACGTCGCCACCTGCCGCTTTCATAAAGCTCAATCAGAAAATCGAGCCGCTGTTCGGCAAGTACACACCAGCGATTGAGGACATCTTGAGCGTGGTCGGGCGCACGCCCGGCATCGTATCGTTGAGTCATTGGGGGACAGTCCGCAGGGAGGGAAACGGACGCAGACGCAACGAACGAATCATTCAAGCTTGCGGGATATTCTGTGGAAAACCTGTGCGAAGTCCAGCGCTTTGTGGCGTGAATATGACGCCATTGTGGAAGCAGTCCACAGGACGGGTGTTACAGGCGGCCTCGCAAACGGCAAGGAGATGCTACGTGGCGGGATCACAAACGTGCGATCGAAACAAACTGTGCTCGCTCCGGCGATGAATGGCAGCTGCCGACCCACGCCGAAACGCTGATCACAACAAAAAGCCCCGCCTTTTGGCGGGGCTGAGGATCACCACTTCTGGCGACCGTACCAATCATCGATTTCCTTCTTCGCTTGGTCCTTCTGATAACCGTAGCGTTCCTGAATTTTGCCCTCAAGCTGTTCGCGCCTACCACCGATGACATCAAGATCATCGTCGGTCAGCTTACCCCATTGCTCCTTGACCGCACCTTTGAGTTGCTTCCAGCCTCCTTCGACACGGTTCCAATCCATCGCAAATCTCCTGTTGTTGCGGGGGTGAAACGCGGAAACAACTCGACCGTTCCTATGTGTCTTTTGTGCATAGGAGAGCAGAACAAACACAGGCAGATCAAAAGGACACAGAAATGAGAAGACCCGCCCGGGGGGACAACCGGGCGGGTCAAGCCATATGGGCGCTGGGGTGGATGGGCGCTCGCGCCTAATATAGCCTCAGGGGAGTTTGGCCTCCCACACTCATTCTGTCGTCGAGTCCCCTGAAAACGTTCAAGGAAGACAGAAACTTTTTTAACGATCTGGAAAGACTCTGATGGAATCAGAAGCAGAGCTTTATGATTTTGATTTGACGCGTGTTCTTCACGCGAACCAACATTCGCTCAAAACGCTCTAGCTATTTCGCGGGCGAATCAGTGTCGCCTGGATTCGTACTCGCCGGCGCTGGCTGCGGTTCGCTTGAAGGCGCGGCCTCACTGGTCGTCACAGGAACAGCACTGGATGCGGCAGGCACCGGATCAGACACGGCCGTGACGGGCGCGGTTTTGTCAGCGGTCGGAACCGCGTTTTCCGGAACAGCTTGCACAGCGCGACACGCATCCGCCTCACCAGCACCGAACAGATCGTCACGGCCAGGCACACCGAGATCGCGCGCGCTTGTCGTCAGAATGGCGCGGACTTCGGCGGGTGTCAGCGTTGGACGACGCTCCAGAACCAGTGCCGCGAGACCACTGATGTAAGCTGCGGAGAACGAAGTCCCCGACGTCATCTGATATTTGCCGTTCGGTGCAGGAAGAAAAATATCAACGCCGGGGGCAGCGACTGCAACGTGGCTGCCACGATTGGAGGCTGCGAACAGCCGGTCGTCGGCATCGGTCGCGCTCACCGCGATCACCTGCGCGTCGGCGGCCGGATGGAGCGGCGGTGATTTCGGACCAGCATTACCGCTCGCGGCCACCATGACGATGCTTTTCGCCGCGGCCGCAGCAATGCCGCGCGAGACCAGCGCATCCTTCGGGCCGGCAAAACTCATGTTGATGATCTGCGCACCATGAGCCGCCGCGTAGTCAAGACTCTTGAGGATGGTGAACGAGGCGCTCTCGGCCGTGCCCTGCGTCACACCGAAGGCACGGATCGCGAGAATCTTGGCGGACGGAGCGCTCCCCATCAGCCGCGCGTGGGCGACGATCGCGCCGGCAATACCGGTGCCGTGCACGTGCGGCTCGCCCTTGCTGTCGAGTGCATCGAAACTCGCCGCTATCGAACCGGCGAGTTCTGGATGATCCGCATCGATTGCGGAATCGATCACCGCTACAATGACGCCGTTGCCGTGTGCCAACCCATGCGCTTCCGGCAGCCGCAGCTTTGCCAGTGCATACTGCGCAGGATCGCCTTCGGTCACTCCCGCCGTCTTCTGATCCTGGAGAATATAACGGAAATTTGGCTGCGCCGAACGCACGGCCGCATCGGCGCGCAGTTCACGTTGCACATCTTCGACCGGCCGGCGGCCGACGATGCGGAACAGACTGACCGTACTGCCCGTCAGTAAAAAACTCTGAGAGAAGACACGCTGCAATCGATGCCGCCGCGCCAGCGCGGTGAGTTGCGCATCCGGCATCGCGGCCGTCTCAGCAACAATCTCGCCGGGCAGATAGTTGCGCGTCACTGCGGCCTGACTCGCATTGCGGCGAGGCCCGCTGTTTTGACTCTGGGCTGGCGGACCATTGCCTCCGAGGTCGGCCACGAGCGGACGGCCGTTGCAATCGCCGCTCATCGCGCCATTGCCGCCTGTGCAAACCGGAAATGTATTAGGCGCGTAGCGAATATAGGAAATGCCTGACGCCGTGACCCCGATGACCGGCTTCCGCGGTTTCTCTTCACGGATAACTGTTTTGCGGGGCCGGGGCCGCGATGGCCGGCTGTTCACACCGCCGTCGCGCTCGATGGCACGGTAAGGTGCTTCGACATAAGGTGCCCTGCTGGGAGTCCCGATAGCACCGAGCATTAGCCCGTAACCCAAGCCCAAGCCCAGGCCGGAGCCTAGCCCCATGCCACGCGGTCCACCGCCCGGCGAGGGCATCGGCGCGCGCCCTTGCGTACCGAAGCCCGGAGAGCCCCTGGATCCTTGCATATAACCTTGCGCATGTGCCGGCGAAGCATCGCATGCGATCCAGCAAAGGCTTGTGAGGGCTAAGAGCGCGGTGCGCCATTTCGTTATGCCCGTCATGCGCTGGCGCATCGCACTGCGCTCCATTGTAGCTCCCCTGGCGTCGCAAAGCGGAAACCGAGTGCGGTCAGAAAAAGTTCACGTCCACTACTCGGCAGGAACCGCCAGATTGACGATCGCTTCGCTCTGGAGCTTGCCTAACAGGCCAGGAAAATCCTTGTGCTGATCGAAGCGCAGCTGGAACAGGCCGTTGCGGGACACCGAAACAATCGTGGCCTGGTAGGTGTCCAGGAAAGTACTAATGTCGGACATGCGCGCATCCGGCGCGAACCGTACCAACGCCTTCGGTCCCGCTTCCACGGCCAGTCCGCGGGTCAATGGTGCATCCGGCGCGCTGTGAGACGCTGTGCGAAACGATTGGCCGCCATCGTCCTTCGCCAGCATCGCGGCGATCACGCCGGCCTGGAGCACAACCACGAGCGCTCCGACCGCACCAGCCGCCGCCAATGTGCGCGGCGACAGGTCGCTAAAGAACTGCGAAACCCGCGCCCACAGGCCGAGGCGCGCTATCGGAACGCTCAGTGCCGGCTCGGCGTCGATTGCGGCGAACAGTTTTTGCAGCGCGCCTACAGACGGAGCGCCGAGGCTTTCATTGAGTGAAATGGTTTCAACATATTCATCCCGGATCACCGCATATTGCTTCGCCAAATCGGGATCGCGCGCGAGCGCTTCCTCAACCCGGCGTATGTCACGCGTGCTCAGCGTGCCGGCAGCATGCCACGGTAGCAGCGCCTCGACATCTCCCGGCTCGTCGTCCGTGACCCTCTTCGCCGCTGTCATGGCCAACCTCGTTCGATTCCGGCTGCCTTCAGCAGACCGGCCAGTTTCTTGCGCGCGTAGAACAGTCGCGTCTTAACAGTGTTCTCGGGTATTCCGACAATCTCAGCGACCTCTTCCACCGATTTCTCGTGGTAGTAGACGAGATCGACGATCTCTCGGTGCTCGGCTGAAAGCTGCATCAGACACTTGCGGAGCGCGTTTCCCGTATCCTTCTTCTGTACCGTCACCTCCGGATCGTCGGATTGATCCTCGATTTCATTGGCCGTCTCATCATCGAGTTCGGCATCCTTCCTGCGGCGAAGCGCAGAGAGGGCTTTGAATCGCATGATTGCCAGCAACCAGGTGGAGACCGCGGATCGCCCTTCGAATTTGCCGGCCTGACGCCACACATCGAGAAAAACCTCGCTGATAAGGTCTTCGGCGATCTGTTCGTTCCGCACGAGTCTCAGTCCAAAACGAAAGACCCTGACGTGATGACGCCCGTACAGCACCTGCATGGCGAGGCGGTCGCCTTGAGCGATCCGGGCAATTAGAGCTTCATCGGAAGCCGCCTGAGTCGTACTCACTTGCCGTCTCGTAGAATTGGTCGGGTTCGCGGGGAAGAAGGTTCGAATGGCAAAGTAAAATCTTCTCAAATTACAAGCAATCAGCCGTTCGGCCGCGGCTAGGTTGTGCCCGAATCGGTGAAAAGGGCAAGCGCCATGGGTATCTGATAAAGAGCAGCGTTCCGTGTAGAACAACCTGCCCGAGCCACATCCCGTTAAAAAAACACACCAAACTTAAAGGCTTTTCGCCGTAAATTCCCCGCCCAGCTACTCATCGACGGGCCATTTGAATAGTTTGGCTCCGATCGCTCGATTCCGCAGTGGTCTGCCGCGGCAGCCATCCTGGATCAGCGCGATCGGAACGTCACTGCAGAACTCTAGGATAGAGCCATGCTTTCCAAGTCGGCGGGGTCGGCAAATCTGCTCGAGGAACTCCAGACCGTTCTCACCCATGGCACAATCGCGCGGCGGATCGAAACACTGCAGCGAGTCACCGACCTTTTCCTGAACAACACGGTCGACTATTCCGACGATCAAATCACGCTCTTCGATGACGTTTTTAATTGCTTGATTCATCACATCGAGAGTTCGGCGAAAGCGCTACTTGCCAGACGCCTGGCTCCCGTCGCCAAGGCTCCGCCGCAGATCATTCACGTCCTCGCCTTCGACGATCTGATCGAAGTCGCCGCACCCGTGCTGTCGCAATCCGAGCGGCTCAGCGATGAGGTGCTTATCGAGAGCGTCCGCAGCAAAAGCCAGGCTCATTTGCTGGCGATCTCCACGCGGAGGGTTTTAAGCGTCGCGGTCACCGATATTCTGATCGAGCGAGGCAACGACGAAGTCGTCAAAAGCACCGTTAGCAATCCGGGCGCTGATTTTTCCGAACTTGGCTTCACGCAGTTGGTCGAACGCGCCGAAGGCAACGACGACATCGCCACCTGCGTCGGAATGCGGCGGTCGATCCCGCGGCATCACTATTTGAAGCTGATCGCGAAGGCCTCCGCCGCGGTGCGGGCGCGTCTCGCGGCGGCTAACCCAGATCGGGCAAACGACGTTTCGGTCGCCGTTAGCGAGGTAACGCGGCGAGCACGCTCGGCGCCCGGGGCCATCAGCAGGGAAACGACGATCGCACATGGGCTGGTCAGGTCGCTGTACGAAGATGGGAGGCTGGACGAGCACGAAGTCGCTTCGTTTGCGGAAGCCAGAAAGTTCGATGAAACGAATGCCGCCATTGCCTGTCTCGCCAATGTCTCAATCGCAGACGCCGAAAAAATGATGATCGAATCCCAAACCGAGGGCTTACTTATTCTGGCTAAGGTAGGCGGCCTCTCCTGGGCAACAGTGAAAACCATCATCGATATGCGCCGCGATCTGACTCATGTTGAGATGACGGACATCGATGCAGCGAAGCGGACCTATGAATGTCTGCGCCTGTCCACTGCGCAACAGGTACTGCGCTTTCATCGAACGCAACAAGCGGCCGCTGCGGACGGCTAGAACCGGATAGAGTTGCGTTAATCTTTAGCCGTATCTTCGATACCCGTATCCTTTGATCGAGTATCCGAAAGCCGGTTCCTTCTTCCGGGATACACGGCCAGCCAGACCGATAACCGGGCGCACCTGCCGCGGGCCCCAAGGCCAAAAACAGGCATCCGCCACCTCATTTTGGTGGTTTCACCGCGATTTGGCCTTTGTGGTCGAAAAATTCCCTTTTTTTGCCCCGGTGTGGCCACTCCGGACGTTTCTTTTGCCGGTCAGGGAACCGACAAACCGGAGAGAAATCGTCATGAGCATTGGGGCTAGCGGGCGCTCGGCGTTGATCATCGCAGCCGGACTTTTACTTGGTTTCGCAGGGCCAATGCGCGCGACAGACGGCGTGGCGGAACCCGCCGGAGTAGCCGCCGCCCAAACCGAAAAAGCGGTGGCGCCGGTCAAGTCCGGCAAACTTGCCAAACACCCATCGCACAAGCGGCAAGCCACACGGACGCGGAAATCGACCAAGCCCGAATCAAAAACCGATAAAAAAGCGGAGGAATCAACTGCCTCTGCAATCCAGGATAGCAACAAGCACATACCGCTGCCGCCGACGGTCGCCAACGCAAACGCCAGCACCAATATCTCCCCTGGCACCACGGAAGATTTGTCCAAGGACGAGTCACCAAAAGTCCCAGCGAGCGCACTAGCCAATAGCGCCGGCGAGATGCTGGCTAATCAGGGGGATGCAGCGTCACATGCCGACAACACCCCCTCCCTTGCGGCCGCCGTGGATATCGTTCCCTCAGATGAACTCAACGAAATTGACCGCGCCCTGGCCGACAGCCATGAGGACGCACCTCGCCTGGCATTGGCCTCGATTGACATCACGTCGCCCTCTAGTGGCGATACCGGCCAGGCGGCATCAAGCGACAGCTCCGCCTGGAACCATACCTCTCTGATCGGCAAGATCTTCATCGCCTTCGGCGGCTTGCTCACGATCGGGTCCGCCGCCCGGATGTTTATGGCCTGATCCGACATACAGCCGCCAGGATTCCGTTCTCCGAGACTTTATGGTCCGTCGTCCCGACGGCGGGCCGCCGATTTTCAAGCCGGCGTATATTGACCTGCTGGTGGTGTGGACCTCGTGTTCGCTGCCGCAAGCTTGCCGCGCGACTGGAGCGCAGGCACATTGTCAGCCGCCGCGTCCCCTCACGACCGGCTAATGACAACGCGGGACGGACCATGCGCAGTTTCGAACACATCATCGTCGAGAGTAAGGACCAGGTCGGTGTCATCAGATTGAACCGCCCGAAAATGCTCAATGCGCTGTCGTTCGCGGTGCTTCGCGAAATCGCTGCTGCGGTAGATGAATTCGAAGCCGAATGCGAAATCGGATGCATCCTGATCACCGGCAACGAAAAGGCTTTTGCCGCCGGCGCCGACATCAAGGAGATGCAGCCGAAAAGCTTCATCGACATGTTCAACGAAGACTTCAAAGCGATCGGGGGCGACCGCATCGCCACCTGCGGCAAGCCCACTATCGCGGCGGTCAGCGGCTATGCGCTCGGCGGCGGCTGCGAGCTTGCCATGATGTGCGACATCATCATCGCCTCCGACACCGCGACATTCGGCCAGCCCGAAATTACGCTCGGCACCATTCCCGGCATCGGCGGCACGCAGCGCCTGACCCGCGCCATCGGCAAAGCGAAGGCGATGGACCTCTGCCTCACGGGCCGAATGATGGACGCTGCCGAGGCGGAGCGCTCGGGCCTCGTCAGCCGGGTCGTGCCCGTTGACAAACTGATGGACGAGGCGATGGCTGCGGCGAAAAAAATCGCTTCGATGTCGCGTCCTGCCGCGGCGATGGCCAAGAACGCCGTGAATCGCGCCTTCGAGACGACGCTGTCGGAAGGCGTGGACGTCGAGCGCGACCTGTTTCGTTCGACCTTCGCGCTGGAAGATCGCGCCGAAGGCATGGCAGCGTTCATCGAGAAGCGCAAGCCGAACAACAAGAACCGATGACCCAGCGTCATCGCTCGGTGCGAGACGATGGTGGCGCTGTGTTTTACTTCTTGCTCTCCTTCAGCGCGCCGTTGAGAAGCGCACGATAAAGCCTATCCGAAAACGTATTCGGATGATCAAGCCCCATACGCGCAAGCGCCGGTTGCACCGATGCATCGCCGGGGCGCAATCCTTTCATCAGCAACCCGATAAGCGTCAATGGCGAGCGTGACGCGTCGCGCAACATTTCAAGCGCCGGTATCAGCCGCTGCTCGACCTCGGTGAAATCGCTACCGAACGGAAACGACGGCAGCAGTCCAGCGGTGCGCGCGGGGCTCAGCGCGGCTGCGATGCGCGCCGGCGTGTTGTCGCAATGCGCTGCGGGAATCCGATGATCGCGCGGCAGTTTTCCGGCGTCGATCGCCTGCCGCATCAACTGATCCTGAAAACGCGAGTCGGTTACGTTGAGCATCGCCGCGATCACATCGGCATCGGCTTTTCCGCGCAGGTCCGCCACCCCATATTCGGTGACGACGATATCGCGCAGGTGGCGCGGAATGGTGGCATGGCCGTAGGTCCAGCGGATATTGGACACCACGCCGCCCTTCTCTCGTCTGGTCGATTCCAGAGTGAGGATCGAGCGCGCGCCCTCGAGCGCAAAAGCTTGCGCCACGAAATTGTATTGTCCACCGACGCCGCTCACCACCTGACCGTTGTCGAGACCATCGGAGATCGCAGCCCCCATCAAGGTTGCGATCATCGCGTTGTTGACGAAGCGCGCGTCAACGCGGGCGCGACGCTTGGCGGCCTCATCGCCGTAAAGTTCATTCGTAAAGGACACCGCTGTCATCTGGATGCGGGCGCGCTCGTCCGGTGTCATCTCGCGCAACGCGCGATAGAACGATTGCGGTCCAAGAAAGAACGCGCCGTGCAGCACCGCGCCGTCGATCTCGCGCTTCAATACGCCCGCTGCAATCAACCCGAGAAACGCCTCGAAAACCATTTCGCTGACGCCATAAAGGCCAGTTGCAAACGGCGCGGTCTCCGCCATTGCACTGTCCGGCGCAAGCCGTGCGGCGATCTCACGAAAGCGCGCGTTGTCGCGGTGACGAACGATCAGGCTTTGCGCCAGCGCATCGCCAGTCTGACCAATGCCGATCTGCAGACTGCCGCCATCCTTGATCAGCCCGGCCGCGTGCAAGCCGATAGCATACTTGGTGTCGGATACCGGCTCGGAGGGCGGCGCGAATAGAGGAAAGTCGGTGGCGGGGCTATCGAGGACCGCGCTGAACTCACTGGCCGGCAAATCTCCCGCCCCTGGCATGAACGGCAATTGCGAGTTGACCTGTCCCACCAGTTTGAACGACGCGCGGCCCGCAGCGCGTGCGCGCAGAAGGTCGAGCGTGGTATCCGTGTTGCTGCTCAGACTGTAGCGCGTCTCGCCGTTGACGACGCGCTTCGCCACGAGTTGAGTGATGACGTTGAGGCCGCGGTCGAGGATATAGGATGCGGCATGAGTGTAATTGGCGGCGATGTAGTGTTGCTGGGCATAGCTGTTGCGCAGCCATTTTCCTGCCAGGAAGAAAAACTCGGTGACCTTGACGTTCGGCGGCAACGCACCCTTATGCAAAGCGGCGGCGTAATCGAGGTCCGGCCAATCGTCGAACAGGCGATCGATCACTGGCGTAATGAAACGCTTTTCCAACTCGTTCGATGGCCGCGGCTTCTCCAGCGTTAGCGCCGAGAACAATGTGAGGTCGAGATTGCGATCGGCTTCCGCCCGGCGATACAGCGCATTGACGATGTGATTGGCCTTGCCGAGCCCAAGCGGCAGTCCCACCACCAGACGAGAACCGTTCTCGCGGATGATGTCATCAACAATTGCGGCGGGATCGGTGAAAATCCTGGGCATCAGACCGTCGTCCGCACGTCCGTCATGTATGATACGCCTCCATGCACTTCCATGTTCTGGTGCAGGCCGCAACGATCCAATGTAATGGCGTTCTCAATCCCTTGATAGCACCAGCCGGTCGCGGCGGCGCGCTCTCACGCCTTTGGCTTCCAGGCCGGCGACGATGGCGCTGCCGTGCGCGGTGTCTTGCGCCTCGATCACCAGCTCGACCTCGGTCATGTTGGCGGACAAAGCGCTGAACAGACGCTGGTGCTGCACCTCGACGATGTTGCCACGGAGTTCGGCAATGACGCACGCGAGTTCGGCCAGCGCTCCGGGCTTATCAGAAATCTCCACAACGAGATCGATCAGCCGGCCGTCGCGCACCAGCCCGCGCATCAACACATTTGCAAGTGTCCGCGTATCGATGTTACCGCCGGAGACGATCAAGCCGACCTTGCGCCCGACGAACCGCCCGGGATCGCTCATCAGCGCCGCAAGCGCGGCCGCGCCCGCTCCTTCCGTCACGGTCTTCTCGATCTCCAGCATCTGGATGACGGCCTTCTCGATCAAACGCTCCGCCACCGTCATCACCTCGATGCCATACTCGCGCAGGATCGCCAGCGGCAGCGAACCGACGTCTCGCACCGCGATGCCTTCGGCGATGGTCGCGCCGCCGACCGAGATCGGATGCCCGGCGAGATGCTGCGCCACAGCAGCATACGACTCCACCTCGACGCCGATCACCTCGACCGCCGACGCATGACCCGACGCCGCGATCGCACAACCCGCGACCAGTCCACCGCCGCCGACGGGCGTAAGGATACAATCCAGCGCCGGCTTATCTTCCAGCATCTCGAGCGCCACCGTGCCCTGCCCGGCGATCACGGCCGGATCGTTGTAGGGATGGACAAAGACAAGATTTTCGTCCGCGGCCAGTTGCCGGGCAAACGCGGCGGACTCCGCCAGCATTTCGCCCTCGAGCCGCACCCGCGCCCCGAGCTTCCTGGTTCGCGACACCTTCACAAAAGGCGTTGATTTCGGCATCACGATCGTGGCGGCGATTCCGAGATTATGAGCGTGATAGGCAACGCCCTGGGCGTGATTGCCGGCGGACATGGCGATGACGCCGCGGCGCGCCTCCTCAGGTGACAGCGTGAGCAGCTTGTTGGCCGCGCCGCGTTCCTTGAAAGAGGCGACGAACTGCTGATTTTCCAGCTTGAGCCAGACCTCGGCCCCGGTGATTTCGGACAGCGTGCGCGAATGAACCAGCGGCGTACGAATCACTCGTCCGGCGAGCCGAGCGGCGGCAGCCTTCAGTTCCGCCATTCCGATGGATTTGCCCTGCTCCGCCTCACTCATACCTGCTTCTCCGTAAATGGTCCGACTGCGGGTTATGTCACCCGTCGCAAGAAATGAAATACGTTATTTGTACCGGCAGCGTCTTCGTTTTCCGGCATAAGGCGGACGATAATCAATAACGTTCTCAGCCGGATCATAGAGACACGGATAATATCGGCGCCGATCGCAACGTTGATTTCCAGAAAAATGCATACCGGCGCATTAATATTTGCCATCCAACGTCAACTGCCGATGCGATACGGCGCGGGACAGCGCACCGCGCCCTATTTCATGTTTATGCGAATGGAAGGAGCTGTCATGGCCGCTATTGATCCCTTGACCGCCGTGGGTGTCGTACTCGCTACCGCGGCGACTGATGCCGTTTATGTGATGTTCACCTCGGCCGTGGTGGCGCGACGGCGCGTTCCGGCGGCGACCTGGAGCAGCATCTGGTACCTGCTCTCGTCCTTCGCCGTGATCAGCTATACAGAGAACTGGGTCTATGTGGCCTTCGCCGCGGTCGGCTCCCGGCTCGGCGCATTCGCGACGATCACCTTCCTGCATCGCCCACCGGGCGGACCGCCTGTCGGCGCGTCGGTGGAGTGAGGGCACGATCAGGCTTGAGGCCGTCATTTGCCGAACTTGAAGCGGCAAATCCATATGATGGATGCCGGGGTCATAGGCAAGCGAAGCAACGTCGTTCTCCTTCCGGGCGGCTATGCCCGGCATAACGAATAGCTCAATGAAAATCCCGCGAGCGCGGCAGGATGCGCACGTTGCGCGGGTGACGAACTTTCTGTGCCGGATTGTTGGGGTGTTCGCGGCGGTCGTCGTTGAGCGGCTCAGCCGGTGTGACCGGCGGCGGCAGCGGATGTCTGGGCACGAGCGCATCGTTCGCCAGATGCATCAGCTCGGTTGAGCGATCGGTCAGCTTGCTTGCGACAAGATGTACGACCTGCTCCGGGCTGCTCTGGATATGGCCTTCCACCTCGATCAGCCGCGCGCCCATCACCTCCTTGCGGTAACGCTCCATGATCTTCGGCCACACCACGATATTGGCAATTCCGGTCTCGTCTTCCAGCGTCATGAAGACGACGCCCTTGGCGCTGCCCGGCCGCTGCCGCACCAGCACCACGCCCGCGCATTTGACGCGACACCTGTCATTGGCATGGCAAATCTCGGCGCAACTCACCAGGCGTTCGCGGGTGAACATCGCGCGCAGGAATTCCATCGGATGGCCCTTCAACGACAACCGCACGGTCTGATAATCGGCAACCACCTGCTCCGGCAGCGGCATCCCGGGCAACGGCGCGGCATGTTCGTCCGGCAGCTCGCGCGCGACGGCGCTTTCGAACAATGGCAGCGGCACGTCGTCCGGCAGGCGGCGCACCGCCCACAGCGCCGCACGACGGTCGAGCCCGAGCGAGCGAAAAGCATCGGCATCGGCCAACAGGATCAACGCGCGCTTTGGCAGTTTGGTGTCGCGGGCAAAATCCTCGATGGAGGCGAAGGGGCAGTGCCGCCGCGCGGCGACGATCCGCTCGCCCCAGTCGTCTAACTCGCTATTCCGGGACCGAATCTTGTCTCGTTTCAAATACTCCTCATCCCTATCAACCCACTTGAATCCGTCGATCTGACGGAATCCGAGCCGCACCGCATGATGCGCGCCCACACGCTCTTCCAGAGTGTTCTGCGAATGGCTGAACGAGACGTCGATCGGCCGCACCTCGACGCCGTTCTTGCGAGCATCGCCGACGATCTGCGCCGGCGCGTAAAAGCCCATCGGCTGCGAATTCAATAGACCGCAGCAAAACGCGTCGGGATGGAAACACTTCAGCCATGACGAGACATAGACGAGCTGCGCGAAGCTCGCCGCGTGGCTCTCGGGGAAGCCGTAAGACCCGAATCCCTTGATCTGTTCGAAACAGTTTTTCGCGAATATCGGATCGTAGCCGCGCGCAATCATGCTGCCGACCATCTTCTCCTGAAAGGAGCCAATGGTCCCCACGTTGCGGAACGTCGCCATGGCGCGACGCAGGCCATTGGCCTCCTCAGATGTGAATTTCGCGGCTTCGATGGCGATCCGCATCGCCTGCTCCTGAAACAACGGCACGCCGAGCGTCTTGTGCAGTACGTTGCGCAGTTCATTCCTGTCGCCGCCCTTCGGATAGGGATAGTCGATATCCTCCGGCTTCATGGCTCGCCGCTTCAAATAGGGATGCACCATGTCGCCCTGGATCGGCCCGGGACGGACGATGGCGACCTCGATCACGAGATCATAGAACGTGCGCGGCTTCAGCCGCGGCAGCATGTTCATCTGGGCACGACTTTCGACCTGGAACACACCGAGGGATTCACCTCGCTGCAACATCTGATAGACTTCGTCGTCATCCTTCGACCTGATGTCCGAAAGCTCGTAACGCTTCCCCTTGTGCTCGGCGATCAGATCAAAGCATTTCCGGATGCAGGTCAACATGCCGAGCGCGAGCACGTCGACCTTCATCATCCGCATGGCGTCGACATCGTCCTTGTCCCACTCGATAAAGGTGCGGTCGTCCATCGCGGCATTGCCGATCGGCACGTAGGTATCGAGCCGATCCTGCGTCAGCACATAGCCGCCGACGTGCTGCGATAGATGACGCGGAAATCCGATCAACTCGGTAGCAAGCGCAATGGCGCGGCGCACCATCGGGTTTTGTGGATCGAACCCGGCCTGCCTGATCTGCATGTCGCTGACATCATCGCCCCAGCTCCCCCACACCGTGTCGGCGAGCGCCGCCGTGACATCCTCGGTCAGCCCCAGCACCTTTCCGACATCGCGGATGGCGCTGCGCGGCCGATAATGAATGACGGTGGCGATGATCGCGGCGCGATGGCGGCCATAGCGGCGATAGACATACTGCATCACCTCCTCGCGGCGCGAATGCTCGAAATCGACGTCGATGTCCGGAGGCTCCAGCCGCTCTTTCGAGATGAACCGTTCGAACAGAAGATCGGTCTCAGCCGGATTAACCGCGGTGATGCCGAGCACATAGCACACGGCCGAATTCGCCGCCGAGCCGCGCCCCTGGCACAGGATATTCTGGCTGCGCGCCCACTGCACGATGTCATGCACGGTGAGAAAGTAATGCGCGTATTTAAGTTCGGCGATCAGGTTGAGTTCCTTGCGCAGCACCGCACGCAACTTCTCGTCCGCCCCTTCCGGGAAATATTTTGAGACGCCCGCCCAGGTCAGATCCTCGAGATGATGCTGCGCCGTTTTTCCGGGCGGCACCGGTTCGTCGGGATACTGATATTGAAGCTGATCGAGGGTGAATGCGATGCGCGCGGCGAACGCCACCGTTTCGGCGATCGCTTCCGGGAGATCACGAAACAGCCGCGCCATCTCATGCGCCGGTTTCAGATGCCGCTCGGCGTTGGCTTCGAGTTGTCGTCCGACGGCATCGATCGTGATCTTTTCGCGTATGCAGGTGAGGACATCCTGCAACGGACGGCGTGCAGGGTGATGGTACAGCACCTCGTTGGTCGCAAGCAGCGGCACGCGGGCGGCAGCCGCGATCCGCTGCAATCGCAGCAAACGGCGCCGGTCGTCACCGCGATAGAGCAGACTTACCGCGAGCCAGACACCGTCCGCGCGACTCTGCCGCAACCGGTCCAGCACCTTCAGGACTTTCGCCGGTTCAAAACGATGCGGCAAGATCAGAACCAAAAGCTGGCCTTCGGAAAATTCCAGCAGATCATCCAGCCTCAGATGGCATTCGCCCTTCTCCGCCGCCCGCTTGCCGCGGGTCAACAACCGACAGAGCCGGCCATAGGCGTTGCGATCACTGGGATAGACAAGGATGTCCAGCGTCCCATCGATGAAAACGAGACGCGATCCGATCAGCAGCCGCGGCTTATAACGAACCTCGGGGTTTCCCAGCTCCGTATAGGCGCGCACCACCCCCGCCAGCGTGTTGCGATCGGCAATGCCGATGACAGGCAGCCGCAGCTCGCTCGCCTGATGCACATATTCTTGCGGGTGCGACCCGCCGTACAGAAACGAGAAGTTGGTGGCAATGCCGATTTCGGCATAGGGTGGAATGTCGCGCGGATGCTTCATGCGAACAGCCCGTGGACAAACCATTTTGGCGGTACGGTATCGCCGTTCTCAGCCGCTTCATAAAGACCATCGCGATAGAGCCAGAACCGCAATCCGCTTTCGTCCTCGACGCGAAAGTAATCCCGCGTCGGCCTTGCCTCCTGCGTCCGCCACCACTCCATCGCGATGCGCTCGGGACCTTCGGCACGAACCACCGTATGAGTGACACGCCGCCAGATGAAATGACGCGGTGGCTTGTCCGGCACCTCCGCCAACTTCACCTCGATCGGCTCCGGCCGCGCAAACATCCGCAATGGCCGCAGCGGCGGCTCGTTCCCGATACGTGCGGGCCACTCGGCGCGCATGGCCGTCACGAAATGCTGTTGCGCCGGTAATGAGAGCGACTCGCGTTCGGGAATATGCGTATCCTGTGACAGATGCACGATGACGCGATGGCTGCCGATGCGCGCGGCAATGCGGTCGATCAGCGCCGACACTTCGTCATTGTCCTGAACATGCGCATCGAGGTCGCGCTGCTCCTGCACAACGGACTCGGTTCGCACTGCGGACAGCCGCACCAGATCGAATCCGAAACCAGGATCGAGCGGATCGATCAGCGCATCGAGCCGCTCGCGGAACAGGCGATCGACGATTTCGCCGCGCGCAACGGGACGGCCGGTCTCCACTGCGACGACTCGCACCGCGCCGTCGGTGCGGAAAAAACTCGCTTCCAGATGCCGCGCGCCCTTGCCATGCTTTTCCATCGCGGCGATGAGCGTGCGCGCAAGACCTGCCAGCGTCATCGCGATTGCGCCGTCGGTGGTGATCGGCTCGGCAAACCGCTTCTCGACGATATAATCCGGCGGCGGCTTGCGTGGATTAATTGGCGTATCGCCTTGCCCCAGCGCCTGTTCCAGGAGCGCTGTGAAAGCGATACCAAAACGAGCGGCGATCTCGTGGCGGCCGCGCGCAGCGACATCGCCGATGGTTTTCAACCCGGCGCGGCACAGCCCGCGCGTGATCGCATCATCCGCCCCCAGCGTGAACACCGGCAGCGGCGCAACAGATTCTAGCTCCGCGCCGGGCGCGACAATCCGGCCATGGGCATGGCGCGTCAACGCTCGCGCGCAGACCGGTGTGCCCGCGATCGCCGCGCTGACAACAAAGCCACGTCGCCTCAGCGCGTCGCACAGCGCGTTCATCAGCGCGGCCTCGCCGCCGAACAGATGCGCGCAACCGGTAATGTCGAGCAGCAGACCGTGCGGCGGATCGAGCGCCACCAACGGCGTGAAGCGGTCGCACCAGTCGGCGATGCCGTTCAATGTTTGCTCGTCCGCAATCTCGTCAGCATCGAACACGTCGATGTCGGGACAGATCGCACGGGCATTGGCCAGCGGCAGCCCGACCGCAAGGCCGAGACGTGCAGCCACATCGTCCAGCGCGGTGATAACCAGCGCGTTGTTTTGTTTGGCAACGACGATATGGGGCAACTTTCCCTTCGTCTTTGCCGAGCTAGATTGTGAATCACATGTTTCAGCCGACACTTCGGAGCGCAATAACTCGCGCCGGATGCGGTCGGTCGGCAGCCGCGGCAGCCACAGGCTGAGGATGCGTCTCGGAGTCATGGAACGAGACGTCACGGAAGAGGCACTCATCACACTTCCACTCCATGATCCATTGGCCGGTCTGGCCATGACGATTACGGACAAGCTGGGTTTCGAATACGGGCGCGCCCCATGCCTGCCAGGCCGCGCACGGCCGGCTCACCGCCGGGCGCACGATCCACCGTGTCTCCGCCGTCGAAGGCAGCGGGCTTGCCGCCACCCGCAGCAGCAGCCCGGTAACGCCGGAGGCCCGTGCCGCCAGCGTCAGCCTGCGGCTGGCGACGAGATCGAACAGACGCGTCTCCCCCCAAATCTCGATGACCACGGCGCCGAGCGCATCGCAGGCCAGCGCATCGGCCGCTGTCCGCAACGCGCTCTCCACATCCGGCGCATGGACCGTCACCAAAAGACAGGGGGCGAGGCCGATCTCCCGCCATCCACGCATCGACAGCGCACCGGATTCCCGCGCGGCAAAATCCTGCCGCACCCAGAGCAGCGGCCGATCCTTGCCAACACGCTGCGCAAGACCTGCGATGAACCCTGTCGCCGCCGCGCTATGCCGCCCCTCCGCGAACACCTCATGCACGGCGCCCTGCGCAAGCCCGCCCTGCAGCACGGCATCCGCCTCGCCATGACCGAGCGCCGCCCGGCCCGGCATTCCGCCCCCGTGATCGGTCTCGATGCGCGCGATGCGGTCACGCAGGCGCGCAAGCTTCCCTGCGCTGCTTCCGATTCCAGGCATGATCAAAAATCCGTCGTGACGTCAGAACCGATGACAAGCCTGAATGTTCACTATACGTTCTAGTAAACGTCGGCCAAGGCCAAGAGTCAACCGGGACTTTCCGGCGATGCTTTGTGATACCAAAGGAAATCAGGGCGTGCCGCCAATGGTCTCCGGCGCAGGTGGTGACGCCGGACGCGACCGCGGCGCAAAGCGTGTTCTGGCACGCCAATCAACAAATCACGTGGACGGCTGATCGACATGGCCGACGGACGCAAGGCGCTGTGACGGTGCATCCGTCCTATCTGCTGCGGCTGCTGGATCAGGACGCCAGAGCCCGTGAATATGAGCGCTTTGTCGGCGATCTGAAAATTGCCGCGACACAACTGCAGCGCGGCAAGGCAGCGTGATGGCCGCTGGTAGCGGCGCACAGCAAGTTCTGTGTGCAAAGCACCTTATGCCGCCAGCGTGGTCTCGACCAGCCTGATCCAGTACGACGTGCCGTACACGATAGCGTCGTCGTTGAAGTTGTAAGCGGGATGATGCAGGCCCGCGCTATCGCCATTGCCGATGAAGATGAAGGCGCCGGGCCGCGCTTCCAGCATATAGGCGAAATCCTCCGCGCCCATCATCGGCGGCGTCCCGTGTACATTGTTATCGCCAGCAATCTCTTTCGCGATCCTGATCGCGGTATCTGTCTGCTCGGGGTGATTCACTGTGACCGGATAGCCGCGCCTGAATTTGACATGGATCCTGGCGCCAGTCGTCAGCGCCACGCCAGCGGCAACCTCTCGAATCCGTTTTTCCATCAAGTCGCGAATATCCGCCCTCAGGGTGCGGACCGTTCCGCGCAGCTCGGCCGTTTGGGGAATGACGTTGCTGGTACTGCCGGCGTGGAACTCACATACGGAAATCACCGCCGATTCCAACGGATCGACATTGCGCGACACGATCGATTGCAGGGCAACGACAAGCTGCGAGCCGGCCAGCACCGGATCAATACAGAGATGCGGACGCGCGGCGTGGCCGCCGTGGCCCTCGATCCTGAAATCGACGCTGTCGGTCGCCGCCATGATAGGCCCCGGCCGGATGGAGAAGGCGCCGAGCGGCAGTCCAGGATTGTTGTGCATGCCGTAGACCTGATCGATCCTGAAACGATCCATCAGCCCGTCCTTGATCATCGCCGCGGCGCCTGCGCCGCCCTCTTCCGCCGGCTGAAAGATCACGACCGCCTCGCCGGCGAAATTCCGCGTCTCCGCGAGATAACGCGCGGCACCGAGCAACATCGCCGTATGGCCGTCATGGCCGCAGGCATGCATCTTGCCGGCGGTCTTCGAGGCGTAAGGTAAACCGGTTTCCTCTTGAATCGGCAGCGCGTCCATATCGGCGCGCAGACCGATCACCTTGACTTCCCCGCCAGCGGGACGTCTGCCCTTGATGACGCCGACGACGCCGGTCCTGCCAAGCCCGGTCACGATCTCGTCGCAGCCGAATTCCCGCAAGCGGTCGGCCACGAACGCAGCGGTGCGAGGAACGTCGTACAGAAGCTCCGGCTGCGCGTGGATATCCCTGCGCCAGCCAGCGATTTCGGATTGCAGATCGGCAACGCGGTTGACGATAGGCATTCTTGTTTCCGATCGGGTTGCACGGATCTTCGCTAAAGCATTTTCAGCCGACGAAAGGGCGTCACGCCGACTTGCGAACGGCATTATCCATCAAAGTCTTGCCGAGTGACCAGATCGCGCCCGGAACCTGGTGGCTTGCGGCAATGACGCTGTCGAATGAGGTCTCGATCCACTTGCAATCTTCATCATTGATGATGAGTGGCGGCAGCAGCTTGATCGTATGGCTGCCGTGACCGGCGACCTGGGTGAGTATCTTGTGATCCTTGAACAACGGCACGGTGATAAGCTGGCAGAACAGGCCCTTGTTGGCAGTCTCCAGCAGATTCCACGATGCCCTCAGTCGCAGCGATTTCGGCGGCCCGAACTCAACGCCGATCATCAGGCCCTTGCCGCGGACCTCCTTCAGAAGCTCGTAACCCGGCACCATGCGGTTGAGCGCCAATTGCAATTCCGCGCCGCGCTGCGCGGCGTTCTCGACCAGTTTCTCGGCCTTCAGCACTTCAAGCGTGGCAATGCCTGCCGCCATCGCGAGATCGTTTTTGGCGAACGTCGAGCCGTGCACGACGGCGCGATCCATCCGGTTGAATATTTTGTCGAAGATGTGCTTGCGGGTCAGCACCACGCCGATCGGCACATGACCGCCGGACAACGCCTTCGCCAGCAGCACCATATCCGGCTCGACGTTCCAGTGCTCGACGGCCAGAAACCGTCCGGTCCGGCCGATACCGGTTTGGATCTCATCCGCCACGAACAGCGTGCCATATTTCCGACACAGCGCGGCAGCTCCCGGCAGGAATTCATCGGTGGGCATGTTGACGCCCTTGCCCTGAATCGGCTCGACGATGAAGGCCGCGATCTGGCGCGACGACAACGTTTGCTCCAGCGCGGCGAGATCGTTAAACGGAATCACTTTGCAATCGGGCAGCAGCGGCTCGAATCCGCCGCGGAAATTCTTGTCGTCTGTCAGCGAGAGCGCGCCATAGGTCAGTCCGTGGTAGCCGTGATCGCAGTAAACGATGCCCGTCCGTCCGGTGGCGACACGCGCGAATTTGATGGCGGCCTCGACGCTTTCCGCTCCGGAATTCGCAAAAAAGACCTTGTCGAGGTAGGGAACGTGAACGAGCAGCCGCTCAGCCAAAACACCGGCCAGCGTGGAGACATCCATTTGCACAAGATTGGGGAGATCACTGTCGAGGACGCCTTTCAGGGCATTCCGCAACACAGGATGGTTCCGACCAATCGCAAAAACGCCAAATCCGCTCAATAGATCAAGGTAATGTGCGCCCTCGCGATCGACCAGATATTGGCCCTGCCCACTTTGGAAACCAACGTCGTAGCCGATGGTCTTCAGAACCCTGACAAGCTGTTCATTGAGGTGGCGGACATGCATCGCGCTGCGCTGCGCCTGCCGTTCCACAAACATCTCGGAAACGTCTAGATTTGGATATAGCATCCGCTACATAGTTCGGTTGATGGTCGCTTCGTCAACTGAAAAGCACGAACACGGTATTTGACTTTGTCACTGATCCCCAGCCCTTCTACTTAAGCACAGGCTTGAAAACATGTTGCAGCGCCCAGGACATACCATGCGCATTTTAGATTATTGCAGAACTTCCGCTATTTCCTCCCTTGTCGCAACCGCTCTGGTGACAGCGGGATTAGGGTCCGCTATCGCGGGTGATCCCACCGGGGATTGGCTGGTTGCCGACGGGGTCGCCAAAGTCCGGGTGGCCGAATGCAAGGGCAGCATGTGGGGTGCGATCTCCTGGGAAAAAGAGCCGGGCGTCGACAGCAATAATGCCGACCACGCCAAGCAAGCCCGGCCCACGCTCGGCATGCCATTGCTGTTTGATATGAAGAAAAAAGCGAACGAAGATCTTTGGGAGGGGCAGGTCTACGACGCGAAAACCACCGGCCGGCTTCAAACGGCCAGCATCCGTCTACTGGACCCTGATAAACTCGAGATCAAAGGTTGCATGCTCGGCATCCTATGCGGCGGCGAAACCTGGACCCGCGCCGCCCCCCCGATTCCAAGCAGCCCATCCAACGGTCCTGCCAGCACCGCGCCGAAGGCGGGCATGGCCAAGACCGCTCCGTCGAAGTCTGCGCACAAGACCATCGGTCAAAAGTCCGCTACCAGTGCCACCCCGCCGACCGATCCTGTCGGCGATATCTGTCTACTTCCCGAGATCGCGGGGACGGCCCATTAACGCGGGCTGAAACAAGAGCACCGCGGCAAGGGTGGTGATGAGCGACAGCGCCAACAGCTTACCCATGCTTGCCGTGCCCGGATGACTCGACAACCACAGGCTACCGAAAGCGGTCGCGGTTGTCAGAGCGCTGAAGAAGATCGCCCGCGTGAGGCTTGATTGCAGCAGGTTCGTTCTGCCGGATCGCCAGGCCGTGACATAATAAATCTTGAACGCCACGCCGACGCCGAGCAGCAACGGCAACGCGACAATGTTGGCGAAGTTGAGAGGAAGCCCGATCATCACGCAGATCTCGAGCGTCACCGCTCCCGCCACCAGCAGCGGCACCAGCGTCAGCAGCACATCGGTAATTCGGCGCAGTGCCAGCCAAAGCAGGAGGCTGATGGAGATCAAAGCCCAGAGTCCCGCCTCGATAAACGCCTTAACGATGGTGTCGCCGGACTTGAGAATCGATACCGGCCCGCCGATGGCGTTGGGCGCAGCCGCGAGCACAGCGCTGGCAAATTTTCGCAGCGTCTCGTTGTGGTCCGGATCTCCGCGCGGCAACACTTCGACGCGCGTAATGCCGTCTTCGCTCTTCCAGAGCTTCACGAAATCCGGTGGCAAGGATTCAAGGGTGACAGGTTCGGCCTTCAGTAAATTTCGAAGCTGTTCGAACATGATCTTGAGCGGTTCGACGAAGGTGGCTTGCGCTTTTTCACGCATGGCTTCGTTCGAATCGGCCAGCCGGGTAAGATCGTCAGCCAGCCGCTTTGCGGCCGCGGCACCCGGTCCCTGATGAGTGCCGGCCGCTTTCCGCAGACTATCGGCGGTGCTCTTCAGCGCATCGACATTCTCCTCGTCGGAGGGTGGCGGATCAATCGAATCCGGATTGAGCGCTGGACCAAGAATTTTAGCGCCTCGCGCAATCAGCTTGAGTTTCTCAGGCTGGTCAGCCGGGACAAAGCTATCGAGCGACCGGGTGCGTGCAACTTCAGGCACTTCAGCGAGCCGGGCCTCGACCCGCTGAGCTTCTTGCTCGGACTTGACCATCACGTTGATGGCGTTCGCACCGGTATCGGGATCTCTCCGCAAATCCAGATATGTGGCGATCGATTCGACCTTTGAGCTCCTTAGGTGGATCGGATTGAAATCGAATCGCAGGAAGTAAAGCGCAGGCGCTCCGAGAATGACCACTGCAATAGTGCCGCCGACGATCGCCACGCGATAGTCTTCGAGAAAACGGTCGAGCGGGGCCAAAAACGCGTAGCCGACCGGCTCTTTCTCACCCGGCGGGTTCAGAAGACGCAGCAACGCCGGAAGAACGGTGATGCTTGTGAGAAACGCGATCAACATACCTACGCCGGCGATTCTGCCGAGTTCCGACACACCCTTGTAATCCGTCGGCAAAAACGACAGGAAGCCCGCCGCAGTCGCCATCGCCGCCAGCGACAGAGGGACCGAGGAACGCTTCGCCGCCACCACTAACGCTTTTTCCAAATCATCGGTCTTGAACCGCTCGGAACGGTAGCGGACGCTATACTGAATGCCGAAATCAACGCCGAGGCCGATAAACAGCACGGCAAAGGCGATCGACAACAGATTGAGCGATGTCACCATCATGAGGCCGACCGCCGTCGTGACCGTGAGTCCGACGAACAGCGTCGCAAACACCGCGAAGATGATTTTCGGCGAGCGCAACGCCAGCCAAAGGATTACCAGCACGATCACCACCGTCCCCACGCCATTGACGATGGCGCCCTCCTGCACGGTAGCGAATTCTTCGTTGGCGATCGGCACCGGCCCGGTCAGTCGGACGCGCGCACCAAACTTGCCGGCAATATCCAGATCGAAGGCGGCTCTGCGGATCGCATCGGTGGCATCCTTGCCCGGCTCGAGCGCATTGAAATCGAGGTACGGCTTGATCTGGATTAGCGAACGAAGATCGGATTTCGACAGCGGCTTGTCGCTTGCAAGCTGACGCCAGGAGAAGCTGCCGCTTCCCTTGGTCAGAACGTCCTCAACGCTCTGGGCAATCAGCGAGAAAGGCCGCGCCGTGCTGTCCAGCTCGAACTGACCCCGCTTCAACCCGACCAGCGCCGTTTCGAGCGCGGCGGTCAGCCCGCGCAAGCTCGGATCGCCGGCCATAATTTCGACCAGGGGCGCGGCCTCGCCAAACTGGCCCGTGAGCTGCTTGACCTCCTCAGTGGGAAGGAACAACAGGCCGTTCCGCTCGAAAAACGGCCCTCCGCCGAGTAGCTGAACCGATTCGAAATTGCGGTGGTCGTTCTTGAGCCTCGCGGCCAGCATGGCACCGGCAGTGCTGGCAAATTCCGCCGTGGGAGCCTCCACGACCGCAAGGATCAGTCTTTCCTGGTCGAACGCCTTTTCGAAAGCGATGTCGCGTTTCCGCCAATCCAGATCAGGCGAGATTAACTTATTGATATCAGTATTTATTTCGAAATTTTTCGCCGAATAGAAGACCGCACCGGCGGCCAGCACGATCGCAACCAACGCAGTAACCCAAGCAAACCGTGTGCAAGTCTTAACGATCGAAACAACAATACCTGTCAGCACATTCTTTCTTTCTGCTACCGTGTACGTATACGCACATGAACGGACCCGGCCCGGTTCTTCTGCCTGATCTAACGACTTTTGTATGGTATTTCAGAGAATAAGGTGCGCAACACCTGCGGTGGGTTCTAGTTCGGGAGATTTGCCGACGATTCAAGCGCTTTGATATCGTTGTCTCCGCGGACGGCAAGTGACGAATCAGTGAGGGCCATTTGGGCGGGTTAGCCCATATCATAATACCGAAAATACCAGTTCCGGATCAATCCGCCGACTAAAAAGCCTGCGTCATTGCAACGTTTTGTTCTGACGCAAAGGCCATATATATCATAGCGTTGAAATCCAGAGAGCGCGACCCGCAGATTATATACCTGTGACATTTCTTGAAGGCACGTGGGATTATTTAGAAGAACGTTCAGTTCTATGTGGAGTTACAGCATAATGCATAAGGTGCAAATTGACTGATCCTCGTCCAATTGAAATTCTGCTGGCACAGCCGCGTGGATTCTGCGCAGGCGTCGTCCGCGCGATCGAGATCGTCGAGCGCGCGCTGGAGAAGTACGGACCCCCAGTGTATGTCCGCCATGAGATCGTTCACAATAAGTACGTTGTGGAAAGCCTGAAAGATAAAGGGGCAATTTTCGTCGAGGATCTGTCGGAGGTTCCGCCGAAGGCCGTTACCGTGTTCAGCGCTCACGGCGTTGCGCCGAGCGTGGAAGAAGAAGCTTTTGCTCGCGGCCTGCCCGTGCTCAACGCCACCTGCCCGCTGGTCACCAAGGTTCACAACCAGGGCAAACGCTACACGTCCAAGGGGCGAACCCTGATCTTAATTGGCCACGCTGGCCATCCTGAGGTTGAGGGAACTATGGGACAGGTTCCAGGCCCCGTCCTGCTTGTTCAAGATGTGGATGACGTCGCGGCCCTGACGCTGCCTTCCGATACGCCGGTGGCCTATATTACCCAGACGACGCTCAGCGTTGACGACACCAAGGACATCATTCTCGCCCTCCAGCAGCGTTTCACCGATATTCAGGGTCCCGACACACGCGATATCTGCTATGCAACACAGAATCGGCAATCTGCGGTAAGGGACCTCAGCAAGCTGGTGGACGTTATTCTAGTGGTCGGCGCAGCCAACAGTTCAAATTCGAACCGGCTGCGCGAAATCGGCACCGAAGTCGGCGTTGCAAGTTACCTCATCGCTGATGGCAGCGAACTCAACGCGGAGTGGTTGAAAGGGGCGAAAGCCGTGGGCATTACGGCCGGCGCCTCGGCTCCGGAGGTTCTTGTCGACGACGTTATTGAGGCATTGAAGCGCATCGGGCCGATAGCCGTCTCGGTACTGCCGGGACGGGAAGAAAACATCGAATTCCGGCTCCCGTCTGAACTCACCTCAGCTTGATCCCCTTCAAAATTTTAGCTGGTAACTCCAGAGAGAAGACTTGTGATGGCAATACCGTTTTTTAAAGAACTGAAGATCGGCGGATATCTGATCAAGCAGAAGATGCTGGGCCGCAAGCGCTATCCGCTTGTACTGATGCTCGAGCCGCTGTTCCGCTGCAATCTCGCCTGCTCCGGATGTGGCAAGATCGACTATCCCGACGCGATCCTCAACCGTCGTATGAGCGCTCAAGAGTGCTGGGACGCGGCCGAGGAATGCGGCGCACCGATGGTTGCCATTCCGGGCGGCGAGCCGTTGATCCACAAGGAGATCGGCGAGATCGTGCGCGGCCTTGTTGCGCGCAAGAAGTTCGTCTCGCTCTGCACCAACGCGCTGCTGCTGGAGAAGAAGCTCGATCTGTTCGAACCCTCGCCGTATCTGTTCTTCTCGGTGCATCTCGATGGCCTAAAGGAGCACCATGACAAATCCGTGTGCCAGGAGGGTGTGTTCGATCGCGCCGTCTCCGCGATCAAGGCTGCGAAGGCGAAAGGCTTTACCGTCAACGTCAACGCCACGATTTTCGACAACTATCCAGCCGAAGAGATCGCAAAGTTCCTCGACTTCACGGCTGAGCTTGGCGTCGGAGTCTCGATGTCGCCGGGTTACGCCTATGAGCGCGCTCCCGATCAGGAGCACTTCCTAAACCGCACCAAGACCAAGACGCTGTTCCGCGACGTGTTCGCGCGCGGCAAGGGCAAGAAGTGGAACTTCATGCACTCTGGCCTGTTCCTCGACTTTTTGGCCGGCAATCAGGAGTACCATTGCACGCCGTGGGGGATGCCAGCGCGCAATATCTTCGGCTGGCAGAAACCCTGCTACCTCCTCGGCGAGGGCTACACCAAGACCTTCAAGGAATTGATGGAGACCACCGACTGGGACAGCTACGGCACCGGCAAGTACGAAAAGTGCGCCAACTGCATGGCGCATTGCGGTTACGAGCCGACCGCGGCTACCGCGGCGCTGAACAATCCGCTCAAGACCATGTGGGTAGCACTGCGCGGCGTCCGGACGACGGGCCCGATGGCGCCCGAAATCGACCTCAGCAAGCAGCGTCCGGCACAGTACATTTTTGCCGAGCAGGTTCAAAAGAAGCTGTCAGATATCCGCAAGGACGAAGCTGCCGCCGCCGCTGCAAAAGAAGCTGCAAAGGAGCAAAAGGCTTCTACAGCAGCGTGACGCCATCCAACGATAGCGGCACCGGTTCGCACCATGTAGCCGCTAAAGCATGATCCCGAAAACCGGCAACCGGTTTTCGGTCAAGATCATGCTCAATCGCAAAGAAGTAAGAAAGTCTGATTCAACGACGTTGAAATCCGACTCTCTTGAATCTGACTTTAAAGAGCCGAGCCCGGCTTCAATTCCATCAAAGCTGCACGGGGTTGCGACACATTCGCTCGCAAACCAGAAAAGCCTCGCGCCGGGACAGACTCTCCGGTGCGACCTTTTCGATGACCTGGCCCCCTCGGTCTTGCGACCGACGGCGTTGCCATATAATCCGCCGGAACGAGACTTTCGCCGCCTAACAGAAAATTACGGCACCCGCGCAAGGAGCGGAGTGCCCGATTGAAATCGACTCCGGTAGATACCAATGCGCCCAGGGTGAACGGATTTCGAGCAAGGCCACGGAGCACCTTTTTCAAGTCGATGTTGCCGTTTGGCTTGATGGCGTTGCGGGCGATCGCCGGCAGCGCCCGCGTTGCGGGATCACTGATCACGCGTAGCGCGGCAAAGGGGAGACCCGCCGCGGTAGCATAGGCGGCCGCGATGTGACTTTCCATGTCGACCGCCGAAGCGCCGGTCGTAGCGTGGAGCACTGCCTTGCCGGCCTGCTCCAGGACGACCTGCTCGGCTCCGGCAAGCCCGGCGCGGACCACTTTCTGGCCGCCTAAACCGGAGCCGTTGATCAATTCCTCGCTGAGCGCAAGGCCTGCCCGCCACCGCGAAGTACCGTTCACAACTTCCGTGGCAACCACGACGTCTCCCGATTTCAGAGACGGATCGAGCCCACCGGCGACGCCGAAGCTGATCACGCCGCGTACCGTAGACGGATCGAACCCTTCGAGAAGCGCTCGCAACTGCCGGGGATTGCTGCTGCTGCAAATGACAGTCATGCCGGGGCCCGCGGCGATGCGGGCTTCCTGAACCAGACCGGTCACAATTAATACCGGCCGCGGGTCAAAGGCATTGCCCGCGGATACGTCAATCGCCGCCCCCAAATTCACATCCCGACCCCTACCGCCTTGCTGTTGGTGCTTCTCAAATTCCGATACCGCGCCAGCGCCCAGAGCGGGAAGAATTTTGAGTAACCATGGTACCTCAGATAAAATACCCGTGGGAACCCCGTGGCCGTGTAGCGCTGCTCATCCCACAGGCCTTTTTTTGCTTGTGTGTCTATCAGGTACCCGATTCCCCGGGTCACTGCAGGATTTTCGACCTCGCCCGCAGCCATCAACGCAAGCAACGCCCACGCGGTTTGCGAAGCGGTGGTGGGTGCCCCCTCGAACCCCTTATAATCGAGTCGGTAGCTGACCGCATCCTCGCCCCAGCCGCCGTCCGCGTTCTGGATAGAGACCAGCCAATCCACCGCCTTGCGAATCGCCGGATCCTGGCGATCCACCCCGGCGGAGTTGAGGGCGCAGAGAACCGACCAGGTGCCATAGATGTAGTTCAGGCCCCAGCGGCCGTACCAGGATCCCTCGGCGAGCTGGGTCCGGCGCAGGTACTCAACTCCGGCCGCCAAGGACGGGCTACTTTCAGCAGTCTCGCCGAGTTGCGCCAGCATCGAAACGCATCGCGCGGTGACATCCTCGGTCGGCGGATCGAGCAGCGCCGCATGGTCGGAGAACGGGATGTTGTTGAGATAGTATTCAAGATTGTCGGCATCGAACGCGGCAAAGCCGCCGTCCCGGCTCTGCATCCCCTCGATCCACTCGCGGCCGCGCGCGATCGCCTCGTCATATTTATCGGTCCCCTCGTTACGGCGTACCCGGTCCATCGCCATGACTACGACAGCGGTGTCATCGAGATCGGGATAATGGCCGTTGGCATATTGAAATGCCCAGCCCCCCGGTCGCACGTCCGGGCGCTTCACCGCCCAGTCGCCCTTAAGAACGAGCTCCTGCTTCGGGAGCAGCCAGTCGAGGCTTTTGCCGGCGCTGTTCAGGGCCTCGGGGCCGCCGGATTCGAGCAGCGCGTGGCAACTCAGCGCGGTATCCCAGATCGGCGATACACAGGGCTGGCAATAGGCCTCATCCTTGCCGATCACCAACAGCTTGTCGATGCCGCGTCGCGTCACCGCACGTGGCGGATGCTCCGGTGGAAACCCCAGCGCATCGTACATCATCACCGTATTGACCATCGGCGGAAAGATCGCGCCGAGGCCGTCCTCGCCGTTGAGGCGCTCCTCGACGAACCCAATCGCCTTCTTCATAGCGCGCGCACGCAGCCACTTAGGAAACAGCGGCTCGATCTTTCGCAAGATCCAGTCAAGACCGCTGAACAATGCGAACCAGGCCGGGCTTTGATGCGGAGCTCTCTTCGGCGTGCGGACGGTGGCCGGATCCTGAAGAAAAAGTTCGCGAATGCCGACGCCGCGTGGATTGCGCGCGCGCGGCTTCAGTACGGCCAGAACCATCAGCGGCACCATGGTGGTGCGCGCCCAATAGGAAATCTTATTGAGATGAAACGGCGACCACATCGGCAGCAGCATGATCTCGACCGGCAGGACCGGAACGCTGCGCCATGTCAGAACTTCGAAGAACGAGAGCAGAAAGCGCGTGAAGACGTTCACGTTGGCCGCGCCGCCGCGGGACAGGATCACCTCGCGCGCGCGCGCCATGTGTGGCGCGTCGACGGAGTCGCCGGCCATCTTCAGCGCGAAGTAGGCCTTTACGCTGGCGCTGATGTCGAACGGACCATCATGCACCAGTGGCCAGCCACCATGCGCGCCTTGAATACGGCGGAGGTAAGCCGCGATCTTGGCTTCGAGCACTGTGTCGACCGGCTCGCCGAGGTAGTGTCGCATCAGGATGTATTCGGACGGGATGGTCGCGTCGGCCTCAAGCTCGAACACAAAATGACCGTCCGGCTGCTCAAAGTTCAGCAGTCCGCGGGTAGCGGCGCCGATGCGGTCCCCGAGGACGGCATCATCAATCGGCGCGGCCGTGGCGTTCATGGAACTCATGGCGACTGATGTCTCAGATTGAACGGGCTTTCAGAACGTGATCGGCAGCCCGGTTTCCGGAGCGGACCGATCCCTCGATGGTTGCCGGCAACCCCGTATCAGTCCAGTCGCCGGCAAGGAACAGGTTTTTCCACGCCGTCAGCGCTCCCGGACGCAGGGCTGCCTGTTCGGGCGAGGCCTCGAATGTGGCGCGGCGCTCGCGCACGATCTGCCAGGCCGGCATCTCGGCTTCGATACCCGCGACCACGCAGATGTCCTTCCAGATCGCCCGCGCCAGTTCCTCGCGCGGCATGTCCACCAGCCGGTCGCCGCCGCTGATGGTGATGGAAAAGCGGTCCTGAAACGCGAACAGCCATTCAATCAGGCCATTCACGACGCCGATCATCGGGGGGTGATGTGGCGGTGGAACGAAGCGGAAGTGTGCATTGACGATGGCGCGGAATTTCGTCGGCACCGTCAGGCCGGGCACCAGCGTGGCTGCCGATCGCGGCGGCACCGCCATCACGACGGCATCGTTCGGGTCGAGCGCGATGGTCTGATCGCCCAGCGAGAGCGCCGTAACCCGATCGTTCGCCATGGTGATCTGCCGTACTTCGTGGCCGATATCGACGCTGCCACCCCTGGCACGAATGTAGTCGATCGCCGGCTCGATCAGTACCGAGCTCAGTCCGTCGCGCGCGATCAGCGGGCGGCACGCCTGACCACCCGCCAGCAGCGTTTCGCGAATGATCGTACCGGCGAGACCCGCCGATCCGTCGGGCGGGTCGATGTTCAGCGCCGCAAGCAGGAGCGGCAGCACCAACCGTTTGTAAAGCACGCCTTCGCACTTGATGGCATTGCCGACTCGCGTGCGGGCATTGGCCCAAATCAGCGGCGCGAGGGCAAAATAGTCTGCGAGCGATGTATCCGGCACCCGGCGGTTGCGGTCGAAAACCCAGAACGGAACCCGCCCATCGTTGATCTGCAAGGTCCAGCGTTTATTGGCGGCAATATCGATAAACTGAAATTCGGCCTTCGGCGGCCCCTGCAAGCCAGCTTCGGAACCAATCTTGCGTGCATACGCCAGCACACTGTGGTTGCCGGAAAGCACCAGATGGTTGCCGTTATCGATCGTGAGATTGGTCGCGCCGTCGAAGTAGGAACGGCAACGGCCGCCCACCTGTTGCGCGGCCTCGTACACGCGAACCCGATAGCCGGCATCGGCCAGACGCACACCCGCTGAAAGACCGGAAATGCCACCACCGGCGATATGAACGGTTCTTTGCATCAGATCAACGCGTATCGGAGAACAATGGCGATCTTCGCCGCGGGGCTCACGCGGACAGGTAACCGCGGCGACTGAAAGCCGCGATCCTCCAGCAGATCCAATATGGCGTGATAGTATCTCGACATGATGCGCGGCGCGCGCACGGCGCGGCGCGAGTTGCGATTCATGATTTCGTCCGATTTGGCGAAATGTCCCCGCGCCCGCTTCACCAGCTCGGCACAGACCTGCGGGAGCGCCGGGTTCGAAATCACGGCGGACGGATTGAAGCTGCTGATACCGGCGTGAAGCAAGCCTTCGCGCGGAAGATACAACCGTCCAAGCGCCGCGTCCTCGTCGACGTCACGCAGGATGTTTGTCAACTGCAGTGCACGGCCAAGATGGTGACTAAGCAGAATGCCGTCCTGCTCTGGCAATCCAAACACCCGGACCGATAGCCGCCCGACGGCGCTTGCGACGCGATCACAATACAGATCGAGCGTGGCATCGTCAGGTGCAAGGATATCCGCCAGCACGTCCATTTCCATGCCGTCGATGACGGCGAGAAAATCCTCGCGGCGCAGGCCAAAGCCGCGAACGGAGGCGGTGTAATCGCGCAACCGCTCTGGGGCCTGCCCCCGGTAGAGCGCATCGATGTCGTCACGCCACTGCTGAAGCGCGGCCTGCCGTTCGGGCCGCGGAAGATCCGAATCGGCAATGTCGTCCACGTAACGGCAAAACGTGTAGATCTGGAACATCGCCTCGCGTTGCGTGCGCGGCAGGATACGCATCGCCGCGTAGAACGAGCTGCTAGAGGCAGTCGCTCCCGAACTGGCATCTGTCGTCTCGATTGTCATGCGCCAGCAGCCGGGTTGGACACCGGCCGCCGTCGAACCGAACGGCGGAGCATCTCCGTGGTGATACCGGCGACGCTGTAGCCGAGCAATTGCAGCGGCTTCAGATGAACCGTCTCGCTCAAGGGATCGCGCACCTTCAGCAGCGCGACGATCCTGTCGGCGAACATCTGGATCACGGCGACTTCAAGTCCTAGCCGCATATCCCTGATCTCACCCGCGAGCGGCCGGCCCTGGTTGAGTAATGCTTCGGTTCGTCCGGCGACCGCTTGCAAGCATCGCAGGAGCACCGGCGGGGCTTTGTCGTCCCCGAGCATCTCCACGGAGGCGCCCGATGCAGCAAGCGCATCGCGCGGCAGATATACGCGGTTGAGGTTTCTGTAATCCTTGGCGCAATCCTGAAGATGGTTGTTGATCTGCAGGCCGGCGCACAGCGCGTCCGACGCGACCCAGGTCTCTTCGCTCTCGCCGTGCACGTCGAGCATGAATCGTCCGACTGGCATCGCCGAATAGCGGCAATAGTCGATCACGTCGTCCCAGGTCTCGTAGCGCAGCTTGGTGACGTCCATCCGGAACGCCTTTAGCACGTCGACGGCATGGCGCGGAGGCATCGACCGTTGCGCCAGCGCCTTGCGAAGGTTCACAGCTTCGGGCTGGCTATCTCCCTGCCCCAGAAGCTCACTCTCGAACAGGTCGAGCCAGGCAATCTTGTCCTTTTCACCGAGTTCGGCATGGTCGGCGATGTCATCCGCCGTCCGGACGAAATTGTAGAACGCGAGGATCAGTCCGCGGTGACGCGGGTGAATAACCCACGATGCGACGGGAAAGTTCTCGTCGCGATGGGTCTTTCCGGATCGCAGTTGGTTCGCGGCAGGCATCAGGACCGGTTACGTTGATTGAATCGCAATCGGGCCTCCCGCCGGTTCCGAAACCGACGGGCAGAGAGTCGCCCGCGCTCCATATAGGGGAAACTGCGGGCTAAACCAATGCTATCTTTCGCTTTTTAGCCCCAGGGTCCGGCGCTGCGACAAAAGGGAACGGATAAAGCGAGATGATATGCTTTACTGGCCATGGCTCGCCAGAACCTGGTTACACGGCTTTGAGATTTTCGGGCGATTCTGCTGCAAGCACGCGAGAACCGCGAAATCGCCCTGATCCATCACTGGACGGCAGAAACGGGTGACGTCCCGCGCGCAGGCGCGGTGTTCCGCTTCAGTCCCGCTGTGCGGTTGCCCTTGGACCTGCCCGCCGTACGGTTGTCCTTGGAGCTGCCCGCCATACGGTTGCCCTCGGACCTGCGCCATCGCCACGGTCGAGCCGAATGATAGAAGGAGGGCGAACGAGAATAGAATCTTGGACATCATAATCCTTCACTGCAACGAGGGAGAGTTCGATCCTGCACAACGCGGCGCATACCGGATGACAGGCATTTCAAATCTTGGAGGGCAATCACGCCACAAACCCTTTATCGATACCATATCGAAAGAGTTCGCAAGAGGATACGGACGCGTCGACGCTGCCAACGTCTGTCTGCCGCGGCACACAGCAATCAAGATCAACCTGAGCCATTCCTGAGCACATCCTCATGCAAAAAACGCTGCGAATGCGGCTAAAATTGCGGCAACCGCGGGATACCGCTGCAGCCCAACACCTTATCCCAATAATAATTTCTAACACGCCTGAAATAATCGACTAAAGTACGAACGAAGCTTCAGCTAAGTTCACGTGGCAGGTTTGCCGATGGTCAGTCAAGTGCCATCCGCTCAGTTTAGTGACAGTTCAAATCTGCTCATAGCGGCTACACTGCGGCAACTTCGGCTTTGAAGATTGAACCTCGTGAGACGCGGTGAGACTAAAGATATAGCAGGGAATCATTGCCAAGCACCTTTTGATAGGAAACCGGGCATGAAGCTGTTTTCCATCAAGCTGATTCGGAGATCGGCGAGTGCAGCGGGCCTTGTCGCGGGCCTTGCATTGTCCGCCCCGGCTAGCTTCGGCCAGTCTGCTCCGTTTGCAGGCTTCGGGGGAAACTGGTCTGGAAAAGGCACGGTCACCCTGTCAGACGGATCGAAAGAGAACATTCGTTGCAAAGCGTCTTACGGGGTGGACCGCACAGGCACGACCATGAACCAGAGCCTGCATTGCGCAAGCGACAGCTACAGGTTCGATCTCTCCAGCAACGTTGTCAGCCATGGCAATGAGATTACCGGGCAATGGAGCGAAGCCAGCCGCAATCTGTTCGGCTCCCTGCGCGGCCGCGCGGGAGGCGGCGAGATCGAAGTGTTCGCGCAAGCCGCCGGGTATGCCGCAAACCTGACGATACGCACCCAGGGCAAAAGGCAATCGGTCTGGATCACCTCTAAAGGTGAAATCAGAAACGTTTCCATCACCATGGTACGTGGCTGAGGCCGCAACCTGATAGAATCGTGTCTGGTCGGCCGCCTTAAACTTATCTCGCCGTCTTCACCTGGCTGCCGCGGCGGAAACGCTCAGCAAAGGTAATCAACCACATCGCCGTCGGGCGAAGGATCAGGAAGTCCGCCACAAGAGCGGCGACCATGGCGAAGGCGCTGAGCCACCCGAACAGGCGCAGCGATGGCAGATCCGAAAACACTGTCACGACCAGACCGCAGGCCAACACCACGGTGGTGAGGATCAGCGCCGGTCCCATCAGCACGGTTGCGCGCTCAACCGCCTTACCAGCGCCGATACCCGGCTGGCTCTCCGATCGCAAGCGGTTGAGAAAATGGATTGTTGCGCTAAGCCCTAGGCCGAACGACACCGTGAGAGCCACCACGCTGGCGAATTGCAGCCCCTCCCCGAGTGCCCACAGCACCGTGCCGGACAGCACGACCGGGAAAATCCCGGGCAGAACGCAGGCAAACATCACGACGACCGAACGGAATGCGAGTCCGATGAACACCGCGACCAGGGCAAACTCGATCGTGAGACCGTGGTTGAGTTTCTCGATCATGCTCGCGCTGTTACGGGCGGCGATGGCCGACAGGCCGGTGACGGCTATTTCATAACCGGGATGCGCTGTCCTGACCGCATCCATCGCGTGGTCGAGCTTTTCCACCACCGGCAGTATCTGGCTGGAATCCTTGTCGGGCACGCGGCCTGAGACCACGACTGCCGCCTGGTCTTCAGAGATGAAGCGGCGCACCAGATGTTTTGGAATGACGCTGACATATTCCTTGAGCGTCTCAACGTCATGGCTGCCGGCCTTTTCGGCCAACCACCGCCGCAGCGTTTCGAGCGACCAGACATTGCCGACACCGGCCTGCTCCTCGACCAGCTTGTGAACCTCGGCGATGGTGGCAAGCGTCTGCGGCGAATACAGCGTCTCGCCCTTGGGGAATTCGATCAGGATATCGATCGGGTTGGCGCCGGTAAGTTTTGCGTCGAGACGGCCGCTGGCGGCCACCGCCTGCTGCTTGTCGGGCACCTGATCCGCGAGTCGGTAACGCGGCTCCAGGTTGGCGTAGACCACCGCAAGACCGCCGACCACCAGCAGGGCCAGCAGGCTGAACAAGCCGGGACGCCCCACCATCCGCACCGCGATCCAGGCACAGAATCGGCGCAGCGCCTGCACGCCCCAGTCCGCCGTTTTGAATTTCTCCGCGAAACGCCGCTCGTCACGAACAAGCAAAACTCCGAACACCGGCACCAGCAGCAGCACCGCGAGGAGCGCGATGATCGTCGCCATCAGGCCGGCCTCGCCGAAGCTGCGGATCAAATCCGAGTTGGAAAACTGTAGCGCGAGAAAGGAGATTCCGGCGGTCGCATGGGTCAGGACGCAGGCCGGCCCGACCACGAGGACAGCATTGCGGAAGGCAGAATACTTGTCCTCGCCGGCGATCAAGCGGTCGCGCGCCGCGAACGTCAACTGCATCGAATCGGAAAAACTGATGACCATGATGAGTGGGGTCATCACATTGAGGAACATGTTGAGGCTGAAATTCGCCCAACCCAGCACGCCCAATGACAGCAGGATGGCAAGGAGCGGCGGGAAGGCCGCAACCACCATGAAGGATACTTTGCGGAAAAACACGATCGCGATCAGGCAGCCAGCCAGAATGCCGGCGACATTATAGATAATCCCGTCGCGCTCCACCGCGTTGCGGATTTCGAGCTGCATCACCGGCACGCCGGACAGCTCTTTGGTGAGTCCGGTGCCGGCGAGATCGTCGTCCATAACCTTGCGGATCTGGCCAACGGTCGTTTTCAACTTGCTGTCGCCGACGATCGACGGTTGCAGCGACAGCACGACCAGCGCCAGCGTGCCATCCTCGGACAGCAGCTTGCCGCGAATGATCTCGTTGGACTTCACGGTCTCGATGAAACTGTCGTAATCGGCGCCTTCCGGCAATTCGGATGGAAACAGCGCCGCAGGCAATTTGCCCGGCTCCGGTGCCTGACGCGCCGAGAACAACGAGATCAGGCCGCGCACGCCATCAACCAGTTGCAGATCGGTGACCAGATCCCGCAGCTTTTCGAGGTTGTCCCGCTCGAGCAGCGTCTTGCCCTCGACCACCACCAGCACATCGAACTCGGTCGACGGAAAACGCTTGGTGACTTCCTCGTACTGGCGATACTCTCTGGTATCGGAACGGAACAACTGGCTAAGCGAATCGTCAATTTTGATCCGCTGGATTCCGAACACCGCGCCGACGACCATGGCCAGCAGAACGATGCAGGACAGGATCGGCGCACGCATTGCAAGCAGCCCGATCCGCTCGAATCCGAAAGCGATGCTGAGCGTCCGTTTGGCCGGTTTGGTCAGATCGGCAGCATCGGGATTTCGCTCATGCATGCGCTGTCCGTCCTGTCGTGAAAACCATCGTCTAGCAAATTTCCAGAAAGACTTTGGAGCTGACGGAAACCACGGGCAATCCGCTCGGTCGTGACAGCATGCACCGGTTTTCGGGCGCAACGTTTAGCCGTTTCCCGGATAGACTACAAGCAAGGGCCGATTATGCTCCCATCCACGCCGCTCACGGCGAAATGATGTCGAAAGGGTGGGCCTTCCAAGCGAGCGCTGTGGCCATCGCAGGCATCGCCTTAGACCGGGGCAGCGTTCGGTGGCCCGCTGAACGCTCGAGCTGTCAGCTGTGCGGGGTCGGCGTGATCGCTGTCGCTTATTCCGCGGGAACCGCGGCTTCCCGCAGTTTCAAAGAATAATAGGAGGCATTGGTTTTGCCGCGAGAGGCCGAGCGCGCAAACATGATCAGGTGATGAGCAACCAGTACCGAGCTGATAAGATATTCGATCTCGCCGCGAGCCAGCCTGCGTAGCGCGAATTTCCAGAACACGCGCCTGTAGTCGCCGCACACGCCGACCTTCCAGAAAATGTTGCGAAGCATGGTCAGGCCGAGCTTGATATTCCGCCATGACCTTTGCTGCGGCGTGCGCGGCTGGATTCGCTTCGGATACGTTTCGCGGATCTGGTACTCGTAGCGCTCCAGAAGCTTTTCAGGTTCGTACGCGCGCCCCATGCAATCGCGCCATGTCGCCACGACATGGTCGTAAGGCAACCGGAAATCGATGTTAGAATCGCGGCCCTCGTCCTCGATCAGGCGATTCTCGCGTTTCAGACGGTCCCACAGCGGCGTCTTCGGCAGCGCCTGCAGGAGATTGATGGTCAACAGCGGTATCTGGGAGTGATCGATAAACTCCAGCAAATGCTGTCCGGTTTCGGGCTTGTCGGTATCGAGCCCGAGGATAATTCCGGACACTACCTCCATGCCGTAGTCGTTCAGCGTCTGGATGGCCTCCATGATGGGGACCATCATGTTGTGATCCTTGTGCATCGCCTTTAGCGCGACAGGGTCCGGTGTCTCGATGCCGCAGAATATCGTGGCGAAGAATGCTTCACGCATTTGCGAAAGTATCTCCGGGCGTTTGGCGATGTTCAGCGTCGCCTCGCAGGAGAAACGCAGCACGAAACCGGTCTTCTTTTGCCATTCGATCAGGTGCGGCAGAAGATCCAGCGCGGCCTTCCGGTTACCGATAAAATTGTCGTCGACGAAATAGACCGACCCGGTGATGCCGCATTCCAGCAGCTTGTCGAGTTCACGCGTGATCTGTTCGGGACGTTTGAGACGCGGATTGCGGCCATACAGGCCGGGAATGTCGCAGAACTCGCACTGATACGGGCAGCCGCTGGAATACTGGATGCTTCCCAGGAAGTAACGCTTGATGTCCGCCAGTTCGTAGGCAGGAATGGGAAATTTATCCATGTCCAGCCGATCGGCGGTTTTGAGGACGACCTGACTCCCGGGCCGTGACGAATCACGCGCCAGTCGTTCGATCAGATCGTCCGTCGCATCGCCAAGTTCACCGACGTGAAGGTAGTCGAAGGTTGGATAGTAGTCGGGACAGGCGCTGACCGACGGGCCACCGAGCGCGACCGGCAGATTGAAGGCGTGGGCGCGGCGGCAAATATCGTTCATCTGCTGACGCTGGATGTGCATGCCGCTGACGAACACCGCTTCGGCCCACTCGAAGTCCTCATCCGTGGCAAAGCGAATATTCTCGTCGATGAAACGGACTTTCCAGTCGGCGGGGAGATAGGCGGCGATCAGCAGGAGCCCCTGCGGCGGCATGAAGGCTTGGACACCACCAGTCAGGGGATAGGCGTGCTCAAATGTCCCGAATGAGGACGTGTAACGGGGAAAGACGCAAAGAATGCGCCGATTGCCATACTGACTCACGCCCCTCATCGCACCTTCCCCGCGCATCTCCCCGTCCTGCAAAATGCGCATCAAGCAAGAATCCTTACTAACTCTTGGAGCTCGCAATGGTTCCAGGTGGGAGCTAACGGAATGCGCTGCACGAAACGTGAGCGACAATTTCTTCAACAATGTGACGAAGCTGAAAAGGCCAAGACTCGCTTACCGACCATGCCAGAACGCCAGGGTCTGCGATATCCGCGAAAATGCGTTCCGCGTTTTGCGGGAACGAGACAGCATGGGTTTAGGCGCGAACGATCTTCTCTATACCCGCAGCGAGTTCGAAAATCCGGCGATCCGAGCCGCCGACCGCGGTCAGCATCAACCCCACCGGCGCATCGCCCTCGCGATGACAGGGCAGCGAGATCGCACAGCCATCAAGGGTATTGATCAACGCGCAATTGCGCAGCGACAGCATGTTAGCTTTGGTGTAGGCCGCGTCGTGGGCGAGATCGGCGATCGCCGGTGGCGTGATCGCCACCGTCGGCGCGATCAACGCGTCGTAGGGTGCGACGCGGCGCTCGAAGCCTGCGATGATCGCGCGGCGGATACGAAGTAGATCGACATAATCCGCGGCGCTGAGGCTTTCGCCGCGAAGGATGCGGCTGAGGACGCGTGGATCGTAGAGCTCGGCCTTTTCCGCGATCAGAGCACGGTGCCAGGCCCAGCTTTCCGCAGCCGAGAACCCGCCCCCGACGTTCAGCGCCGCGACCTCGCCGAACTCAGGTACGGCGATGCGATCGATCAAGGCGCCGGCCCCGGCCAGTCGGTCCAACGCGCGCTCGAAAGCCCGCGCAACCGCGGAATCAAGGTCGTCCAGCATCACCGTGGTCGGCACCGCGAGCCGCATCCCCTTGATCGGGCAAGGCTCGACCGGCGCGATGGGTTCGGCCGCCAGCACTGCGTCCAACACGGCGCAGCAGCCGACCGAGCGCGCGATCGGGCCGTAGCTGTCCAGCGTGACAGACAGTGGGATACCGCCATCGAGAGGAATCCGGCGCGCGGTCGGTTTGTAGCCGACGATGCCGCCATAAGCCGCCGGAATCCGGCAAGAGCCGCCGGTATCGGTGCCGAGCGCGCCATGCGCCATGCCATCAGTGATCGATACCGCCGCACCTGATGAAGATCCGCCCGGCACATAGCCGACGTCGCGCCGCCAGCAGTTTTTTGGCGTGCCGTAGTGCGAATTGATGCCCAGACCCGAATAGGCGAACTCGGTCATGTTGGTGCGTCCGATCACCACGAAGCCGGCGCGGCGTAGACGCGCCACCACCGGCGCATCATTCGCCGCCGGCGGTGCATCGTCGAGCGCGCGCGAGCCGGCACGCGACACCTGTCCCTTGATATCGAACAAGTCCTTTATCGATACCGGAATGCCGGCGAACGGCGACGGCTCGGCATTGACCCCGCGCAGTCTGTCCATGGCCTCGGCGGAAGCTACTGCACCGTCCGCATCAACATGAATGAACACCCGCGCGCCCTCGCCCGCTTCGTCGGCGATCTTCGCAAGGCAGTCGTCGACCAGCTTGCGTGCCGTGGTGCGGCCCATCGCGAGATCAGCGGCGAGCGTCGCCAGAGTCGGGTGATTTGACATGCGAAACTCGCAGACGGATAGATGGATGGTGTCTTAGCCGCTATTGCGCAGGCCCGCGGAAAGCCCGTTGATGGTGATCTGGATACCCCGCAGCACCTGCTCATCCCCACACTGCGCGCGGTGGTCCTTCAAGAGTTCGACCTGCACATGATTGAGCGGATCGAGATACGGGAAGCGGTTGCGGATCGAGCGCTCGAGCAACGGATTACCGGCGAGCAACCGCTCCTGCCCCGTGATGGCGAGCAGCATGTCGATGGTGAGATGCCACTCACGCCGGATGCGTCCGAAGATGGCCTCGCGAAGTTCCACGTCTGGCACCAGATCGGCATAACGCGACGCGATCGCGATCGAGCTTTTCGCGAGCACCATGTCCATGTTGGAGAGCAACATGCGGAAGAACGGCCACTCTCCGTAAAGCTCTTGCAGAAACGCCATGCCTTTGTCGGGATGATCCGCTAGCCACGACTCCATCGCGCTGCCGAACCCGTACCAGCCCGGCAGCATCACACGGCATTGCGCCCAACTGAATACCCACGGAATCGCCCTAAGGTCCTCGATCTTGCGTGTCTTCTTGCGCGACGCCGGCCGGCTGCCGATGTTCAGTGTGGAGATCTCGTTGATAACGGTGGAGGCCCAGAAATAGTCCTCGAACCCCGGTGTCTCGTAGACGAGGTTGCGGTAAGCCGTGTAGGCACGCGATGAAAGTGACTCCATCGCGTCGAGATATTCAAGGCTCGGCGCGCTCTGCCGCGGTTGCAACAGGCTGGCCTCCAGCGTTGCAGCGGCGAGGATTTCCAGATTGCTGCGGCCCACCTCGGCGTTGGAATACTTGCTGGAGATAATTTCGCCTTGTTCAGTGATCCTGATCTGGCCGTTCACCGCACCACCGGGTTGCGCGAGGATGGCGTCGTAGCTCGGCCCGCCACCGCGTCCGACCGATCCACCGCGGCCGTGAAACAGGCGAAGCCGCACATCGTGGCGCTCGAACACATCGACCAGGCCGATCTCTGCCTTATAAAGCTCCCAACCCGACGTGACGAAGCCGCCGTCCTTGTTGCTGTCGGAATAGCCGAGCATCACCTCCTGCAAGCCGCCCCGGCTGTCGACCAGCGCGCGATACACCGGCAGCGATAGCAACCGATCCATGATGCCGGCACAGGCCTGCAAATCCTCGATGGTCTCGAACAATGGCACGATATTAATGGCGCTATGTCCCGCGGGATCGACGAGGTCGGCTTCCTTAAGCAGCAGCGCGACTTCGAGCAGGTCGGAAACGCCCTTGGTCATCGAGACGATGCATTGAGGGATCGCATCGGGGCCGAGCGTCTTGTGCGCCTCCGCGGCGGCATGAAACACCGCGAGCTCGCCCAGCGTCTCTTCGCTGTATGTGATGAACGGGGACGTCAACGGGCGCGCGCTGCGCAGTTCTCGCAGAAGCACGACGATGCGGGCCTCCTCGTCCAGGGTCAGATAGGACGTGCCCGGCGTGGCGGCATCGAGTAGTTCGGCAATCGTTCGTTCATGAACGGTGGAATTCTGCCGCAAGTCGAGACAGGCGAGATGGAAACCGAAGCAGTCGGCTGCGCGGCGCAAATAACGCAGCCGCCCGCGCGCGATCACCTCCGAGTTATTTGCGGTCAGTGAGCGGTGGAGAACGTCAAGATCAGCACTAAATTCGGCGGCGCTCGCATAGGGCGGAGCCGCGCCGTACGGCGGGCGCAGCGTGTCCGCTTTCAGTTTTATGGCCGTGGCCGAAAGCCGCGCGTAGATGCCGGACACCGCGAGGCGGTAGGGTTCGCCGCGGCGATGCGGCGACGTGTCGGCCGTTCGTTCGGCCAGCACGCGTAGTTCCGGCGAGACATCCGTGAGATCTGCGGCCAGCGACAGCTCGCGGCCAAGTTCGTGCAGTTCATCAAGATAATAACGCAATATCCGCGAGGCCTGCCGTTGGAGAGTGCCGCGCATAACGTCCGCCGTCACGAAGGGATTGCCGTCGCGATCACCGCCGATCCAGCTTCCAATCCGCAGGAACGACGCAATCTCGTTCGTGGCGCTGCCGTCGGAGGGATCCTGCAAACGATCTTCCAGGATGCAGTGCAGCCGCGGCACCTCGCGCAGGAACGTATAGTCGTAGAACGACAGGCCGTTAGCAACTTCGTCGAGCACCGTCAGTTTGGTTCGCCGCAAAAGATTGGTGTGCCACAGCGTCAGCACCGCGCGGCGCAGCTGTTCCTCACTAGCCTCGTATTCGTCTGGAGTGAGTTGCATCCGTTCGCGCCGGTCAAGCAGCGCCGCGACCTCCATCTCGCGATCGATGGTGCTCTTACGGCGAACCTCGGTCGGATGAGCGGTCAGCACCGGACTGACCACAGCGCTGTCGAAAAAGGCTCGCAATTCCTCCCCGCTGAACCCAGCCTCACGGGCGCAAGCAAGCGTGCGCGACAGCCGACCGTGGTGCGGCTCCCCGCCCGCAAGGGTCTGACTGCGCATCTGGCGAATATTGTTCTGATCTTCGGCGATGTTGGCAAGATGCGAAAAATAGCTGAAGGCGCGGACGACGAGGACTGTTTCCTCCGTCGACATGCCGTCGAGGATGGCCTCCAGTTCGTGCCGCGCTGGCTTATCGTCATCGCGGTGAAAGCGGATCGAAGTCTGCCTGATGCGTTCGACAAGATCGAACACATGCGGTCCTTCCTGATCGCGCACGGTATCGCCGAGAATTCGCCCGAGCAGCCGGATATCGTCGCGCAGCCTTGCATCGAGGACGGCCGCGTCAGACTCCGGCTGACCTGCACGAGGTAACGGCATCAGACTGGACATCACGCTGCTCCTGAAAAGTCGGTTCTTCAGTCGCAATTTTCGTGCTGCGACGCAAGAAATGCTGGCCGGTTGATGCACAAAAGATGGGCGGCCCAGATCTTGTCCGACCGGCGAACCTGGCGGCGCGCGCAGAAGTCGTAACAGTCGATACTATAATGAAACCAATGCGATAAGCTTCTCTACTTTTTATCTTTTGTCCGTACGGCCCCGAGTCCCGACATATTAACGAACATATCCTGGAAGCGCTCCGCCATCTTGGGATCAAACCAGTTTTGCATGATTGCTTCGGGCGAGAACTTGTCGATGTTTTCCGCCATCTTCTGCTGAAGCTGGTCCATCACGGCATTCTGCATCGGCTGGACGTCCGGAAGCCCCAAAAACTGACGGGCCTCAAGGGGTGTACACTCGAACTCTATATTCACCTTCATGGAGCGCTCCTTAGATGTGCCGACGCGGCGCAGTATCGCTATGGGGACGCCTGTGGCGCAAGTCATCACGGCAACGGTGCGGCGGCGCAGACTAATATTCAGCGAAAGCGTTCCGCGGCAAACGGTCTCGGGTCTGCAAACGGCGCGGCACCCGTCATCATTTCGGCCAGCAGCCGGCCTGTTGCCGGACCCAGGGTCAGACCGTGATGCTGGTGTCCAAAATTGAACCACAATCCGGCATGGCGGGCCGCCTTTCCAATCACAGGCAGCATATCAGGCATACACGGACGTCTCCCCATCCAGGGCGTCGCATCGATCGCCTCCCCCAGGGGAAACAACTCGCGCGCCAGAGGCAGCGCCCGTTCAATCTGCACCGGGGTCGGAGGAGCGTCGCGCCGCGCGAACTCCGCACCGGTCGTCAGGCGGATGCCCTGATTCATCGGCGCCAACAGATAACCGAGATCCGAATCGAGAACAGGACGATTGAGCACCGCATTGCCACGCGGCGCCAGATGCAAGTGATAACCGCGCTTGATGCCGAGCGGCATGTTGTAACCGAGTCCGCGGAAGACATCATCCGACCACGGCCCCAGGGCAATCACGGCCTCGCGCCCCATCAGCCCTCCGTTCGGACCCTCGATGCGCCATGCCGCCTGACTTTGCGTTAGCGTACACGCGTCGGCCGCAATAAAACGGCCGCCTCGGCGCAGGAATAACGCCGCATAGGCTTTCGTCAACGCTCCCGGATCCGGGATAAAGCCCGGCGCCGGCCAGTGAATCGCACCCGCGAACGTTCCCGACAAATTCGGCTCGCGTGCGGCGATCCCTTTGGCATCGAGAACATCTCCTTCGACGCCATACCGACGAACGCGCTCGAGGTCCGCGATGCCCTTGTCCAGCGTCGCGTTCGAGCGGAACAGCTTGATCCAGCCGGTCCGGCGCAGAAGCTGGGGCACGCCTGCTTCTGCGATCAGAGTTTCATGCTCGACAAGGCTGCGCTGAATCAGCGGCAACGCCGCCATTGCGCTGCGGAACGCGCGTTCAGGCGAGGATGCAAAAATATAGCGGATCAACCACGGCAGAAACGCAGGCAGATCGCGAAACCGATAATGCGCCTCGGGAAACCGGTTCAGCGCGTAGCGCAGAACCTGCCGCAGATCGTAAGGAAACACGTACGGGAAAACCGACGCGCATTCGATCAAGCCAGCGTTTCCGTAGCTCGTCTCCTCGCCAGCCCTTTCATGCCGGTCGACAAGGATGACATCGCGCCCGCGCTTCTGGAGATGCAGCGCCGCGGAAACGCCGACAATTCCCGCACCCAAGACCAGAACATCGGATTTGATTAGTGCCACGCGGCTCTCCGAACGCAAAAATCGTACGGCTTTGCCGAACGTTGTCCTTCAGACTTAAGTATTGAAGTTCAAGTGCGCAAACCGCTCGGTTGTAACCAGTGGCTCTCCGGCCTCGCGAACATGCAAAGAGCCGGGATGATGGGATCGACACGGCAGACGCAGCAAATCATGACCGCTGATACATTTTCGATCCTCACGTCGGTCGCAAGGCTTTCGAGTCCGTGTCGAATTCCGCGATCTGCTTGTTGCGTTCCGACCCGATGCCGGCAAGGTGATCAGTTGCGATCGCCACGTAGACAGCCGGAAGCACGAACAGGGTGAACAGCGTTCCAATCATCATGCCCGACACGACGACGAGACCGATCGAGAACCTGCTCGACGCGCCCGCGCCGGACGCGATCAGCAGCGGCAGCAGGCCGGTGACCATCGCCGCCGTTGTCATCAGGATCGGACGCAATCTGATCCGGGCAGCCGTTTCGATCGCGGTGCGCTTGTCGAGTCGCTCCTTGAGTTGCAGTTCGTTGGCGAATTCGACCATCAGGATGCCGTGTTTGCTGATGAGGCCGATCAGCGTCAGCAGGCCCACCTGAGTATAGATGTTGATAGTCGCGATACCGAAGAACAGCGGAATCAGCGCACCCAAAATCGCCATCGGCACGCTAATCATGATGACGAGCGGATCACGCAGGCTTTCGAACTGTGCCGCCAGCACCAGGAAGATGATGATGAGCGCAAAACCGAAAGCGATCGCAAGCTGATTGCCTTCCTTTACGTATTGTCGAGCGTCAGCAAGATAATCGTGACTGAACCCCTTCGGCAGATTTCTCGCCTGTTGCTCGAGGAATTCCACAGCCTTGCCCACCGTCACGCCCGGCATCGGCACCGCCTGGAAGGTCGCCGCGTTGAGCTGATTGTAGTGCGTCAACGCATTGGGATCGGTCTCGGTCTTGATGGACACCAGCGTGGTGAGCGGAATTTGCTGGCCGGTGTTGCTCGGAACATAGTACCCCTCGAGGGATTCCGGCGACAAGCGCTCGCCGCGGGGCACCTGCGGGATGACCTGATAAGAGCGTCCCTGGAGGTTGAAACGGTTCACATAGTTGCCACCGAGCAGCGTCGCCAGCGTCACGCCGATCTGCTGCATGGTGACGCCGAGGTCATTTGCCTTGGTCCGATCGATAGCAACGCGAACCACCGGCTGGTTGTAGTCGAGGTCGCTATCGCTGACGATGAAGAGGCCACTCTTTTTCGCCGCCTCCTTGAGTTTAATCATCTCCTCATAGACCGCCTGGAAACCGGATGTGCTGTAGATCACCATCTGGACCGGTAGACCGCCCGGACCGCCCGGTAGCGGCGGCAGATTGAAGGCGAAGGCGTTGACGCCCTCGACCTTGCTGATTTGAGCTTGCACCAGCGGCTTGATATTGATCGCGGAGCGCTTGCGTTCATCCCACGGTTTCAGCAACATGCCGGCGATGCCGTTATTGATGCCATCGGTGCCGTTGATCATGAAGCGCAGATCAGTCTCGGGAAAACCCGCAAACGCCTTGTCGAGCTTTTCGCCGTAAAAGTCCATGTAGTCGATATTGGCGTATTTCGGTCCCTTGATGACCGAGAACACGATGCCCTGATCCTCTTCCGGCGCCAGCTCCGTTGACGTGTTCATGTAGAGAAAGCCAACCAGTCCGAGGATCGTCACCGCGAATAGGGCAGTTATCGGTCGGTAGTCGAGCGAGCGATCCAGCTTTCGGCCGTACCAATGCGTGACCGAACTAAAGACCTTGTCGACCTTGGTGGCAAACCAGCCCTGCCCGCCGTGCTTGAGCAGCACCGAGCACATCATCGGCGAGAGCGTCAGCGCGATAACTCCGGAAACGATCACCGCACCGGCCAACGTGAAGGCGAATTCCCGGAACAGCGCCCCGGTAAGGCCACCGAGGAAGCCGATCGGCGCGTACACTGCGGCCAGCGTGATCGTCATCGAGATGACCGGACCGACGATTTCGCGCGCGCCCTGCAATGACGCCTGAACCGCCGTCTTGCCCTCCTCGAGATGGCGATGGATGTTTTCCACCACCACGATGGCGTCATCGACCACGAGACCGATCGCAAGCACCATCGCCAACAGCGTCAGCAGATTGAAGCTAAATCCCGCTGCCATCATCAGGGCGCAGACGCCAATTAGCGACAGCGGGATCGTTACCACCGGGATGATGACCGAACGCAGTGAGGCAAGAAACAAAAAGATCACAACGATGACGATGAGGACCGCCTCGATCAAAGTGTTCTGCACCTCATGAATCGAGGATCTAATGAATTTGGTCGAGTCGTAAGCCACTTTCATCTTCATCGAGGGAGGAAGGTTGCGCTCGATGTCGGGAAACAGCGCCCGCACGCCGGAGACGATATTCAGCGGGTTGCCCTGCGGGGTTGCCTGCACTCCAATAAAGATCGCGCGCTGCCCGCTGAAAGCAACGCTAGCGTTCGTGCTTTGCGCCGCAAGCTGCACCTCGGCGATGTCTTCCATGCGCACGAAGCCGCCGTCCTTGGCCTTCACTGTCATGCGCTTGAACTGCTCGACGCTTTGCAGGTCGGTATTGGTCGAAACGTTGGAGATCGTATAGTAGCCTTTGGTCTGACCCGCCGCCGCCTGGAAGTTGTTAGCGGCGATCGCGAGCGCGACTTCCGTGGTGGTCACATTGCGTCCGGCCATCTTTATCGGATCGAGCCACACCCGCATCGCGAAGGTCTGGCCGCCGAGGATGTCGGCCGAAGCCACCCCGTCCACGGTCGAAAGGATCGGCTGCACCACGCGCGTCAAATAGTCGGAGATAGCCGAACCAGAGAGTTCGTCGCTCGAGAAGCCGATATACATCACCGCCGTGGTTTCACCGGTGGACTTCAAAATCACCGGGTCGTTGGCTTCCTTCGGGATCAGGTATCTCACCGAATTGACCTTCGACAAAACCTCAGTGAGCGCTGCATTCGGATCAAAGTTCAGTTTGACGTAAACCTTGATTTGGCTCTGGCTCTGGGTCGAGGACGAGGTGATGTAGTCGACGCCCTCGGCCGACGCGACCGCCTGCTCGATCGGCGTGGTGATAAAGCCTTGCATCAAATCCGCCGACGCGCCCGGATACGCCGTGGTGACGGTGATCACGGTGTTGGACAGCTTCGGATACTGCCGGACCGGCAAATTGTAGGCCGCCGCCATGCCGATCAGCAGGATCAGCAGGCTGACGACGACCGACAATACCGGCCGCTTGATGAAGATGTCCGTGAATGCCATGCAGGCGCTCCGTTGACGCGTGGCCGCTCCGTGGATCGAAGCACAACCGCGAGACGTTCGATCGATGCGGGGCCGCCTTGGCGGACCCGTTTTTGAATCAGTTTAGCGGCGGATTCTCCGGAATCTGCGGCAGCGGATCCTTCGAGATCTCGACCGCGGCGCCCGACTGCAGCTTGAGCTGGCCGACGGCAGCGACCTTGTCGCCGGGCTGCAGCCCTTTCTCGATGACAGCGCGGCCATCGATGCGGTCGCCGGTGCGCACAAAGGTGCGCTCGACCGTCAAGCTGGTCTTGCCGTCATCCTCCTTCTTCTCCTTGATGAGATAGACGGAGTCGCCATATAGCGTGTACTCGACTGCGGTTTCCGCGACCGTGATAACCGGCGGCTTCTCCGGCAGCACCACGATAACATCGGCAAACATGCCGGGTTTAAGGATGTTGTCGGGGTTGGCGATAGTGGCTTGTACGCGGATGTTGCGGGTTTCGGTGGCTATCTGCGGCTCGATGGTCGTGATCCTGCCCTCGAACTTTTTGCCCGGATAGGCATCGACCGATACCCGCACCGTCTGGCCGACGGAAAGCCGTCCACTTTCCTTTTCAGTGACGGTGAAATTCGCAAACAGCGTCGACAGATCGCTCAGCGACACGACCTGTGTGCCGGCGGTGAGGAATTGTCCCACCTCCACCTGACGTACGCCGAGCACGCCATCGAAAGGCGCGCGCACCAGCTTCTGCGAAATGATCGCCTCGGTCTTGGCGATTCCGGCACTGGCCTGGTCGAAAGCGGCCTGCGTCGTGTCCACCGTTACCTGTGCGCCGACCTGACGTGCAACGAGTTGCTTCGCTCGATCCAGCGCGAGCCTGGCCACCGTCGCCTGGGCCTTGTAATTGGCCAGATCGCCTTGCTCCGGCTTGTCGAACAGTTGCACCAGCGGCGTGCCCTTGGTGACGCGACTGCCGGCGGTAAACAGAATGTCGGTGATGCGGCCGCTGACGTCGGAGGTGACGTTGACCTGATGCACCGCGGCCAGACTGCCCACCGCACGCTGCAGATTCGGCAGCACCTCGGACTTCGCCTCGACCGCACTGATCGTCACCGCCGGCGGCTTGTTGTTGGCGAAGAACTGCGCGATCATATGCGCGCGGAACGCGTTGAATCCGACCAACCCGCCGACCAGCAACGCGAGCAGTACGCCTACAATGATAAACCAGCGCATCATGCGCACCGGGCGCGTGCGATGCTTCTCGTCCAGTTCGCGCGGCGGTGCGATAGTCTTGTCGCCGGTATTGCCTTCCCTTCTTACCGTCATGTCATGCACTTTCTGCGGCCGACGTTTGGGCGGCGTTGAATATAGGTTCCCGGTCCAGATGCAAGGCAATTGCCGCTGCATTCAGACCTACCCCTCGAAGAATGAACTCACAAATCTGCCGCTCCAGGTCGGGTCCGCTGCCGTATGACAGGGTTGGAACGGAGGGAAGGTTAGTTAGAACCATCATGAGAACTGTATGATGCGCAAACCAGAACAGATTGAGCGGCTCGCGCCCGACCGGCACCGCATCCCCGGCGGCGATCGCACGCTCAAGTGAGGCCGTGAAAGCTCGGCCAATCAAGTCTCGGATTTTTTCGTATAGCAATCGGGCAAATTCACCATCGTCGAGCTGACTTGAAACCATGAGACGCAGACGCTGCGCCTCCTGCTGATCCGGCGAAGCGGAGGCATTCAGGAAGTGCTCGACCATGCCGCGGATAAGAATGACGAGCGTCTCGGTTGAAGGCTCGCGATCAAGCAAGCGATGCAGCGCCGGATCGGCCTGGCAGGCTTCAGCCAGAATTTCGGCATAGAGCGCGGCCTTGGTGGGAAAGTGTTTGAACAGTAACGCCTCGGAAATCGAGGCTGCTGCCGCAACACTCTTGGTCGTCGTACCGGCGAACCCGTTGTGCGCGAAACACCGTTTCGCAGCGCTCAGGATCAACTCCCGCCGTACATCGCTGGTCATCCGCAGATTGCTCATGGGACGTGAGTAAGCACTCACTCTATCTTAGTCAAGAGAAATGTTGCATCGCATCATTTCAATTAAAACGAAGATGATCGCGGGGCTTGGTCGCCCGAGACCGGAGAACTGTAGATGTGGCTATCCGGTCAGAGGTTTACGGGAAAAGTCCCCGCGTTGCCTTCGCAGCCCGCACTTTCTCTACGCCGAGCGCCATTGCCGCGGTGCGATGCGAGATATTGTCCTTTTTCGCACGATCGACCATCTGCCCGAAGGCGCGATCCAGGATCTGATATTCGCGGCGCGTCACCTCGTCTTCTTCCCAAAACAGTTGCTGCAGATCCTGAACCCATTCGAAATAGCTCACCACCACGCCACCGGAATTGCAGAGGACGTCGGGAATCAGAAAAATCTCATGCTGACGTGTCTCCAGGATCAGATCCGCTTCAGGCGTCGTTGGCCCGTTGGCGCCCTCCGCCAAAACACGGCATTTCAGGTTCTGGGCGATATGTGCATCAATCACGCGTTCCACCGCGGCAGGAACGAGCACATCACACGGTAGCGTCAGGATCGCCGCGGGATCGTACTGAAGCTGATTGGAATATCCTGCGATACTTCCATGCGTCCCCGCGTGGCGCAGTAGCGCGGGAATATCCAGACCCTTCCTGTCATAAAGCGCACCGGTGTGATCGCTCACCGCGATGATTTTGACGCCCGAGTTGTAAAGCTCGAGAGCCGCATGGGATCCGACGTTGCCAAAGCCCTGAACGACGGCGGTCGCACTATCGAACGCGATGTCGAGTTCGTTCATGACGCGGCGGGTGAGATGAGCGACGCCGCGGCCCGTAGCCTCGCGACGCCCCAGCGTGCCGCCCGAACTTACGGGCTTTCCAGTGACGATCTCAGTGACGGTGCGGCCCTGATACATGGAATAGGTATCCATGAACCAAGCCATCACCTGCTCGTTAGTGCCCATGTCCGGGGCCATTACATCGGTGTGCGGCCCGACGAACGGAATCATCTCCTGCATGTAACGGCGCGACAGTCCTTCCAATTCGCGTATCGAGATCGATTGGGGATCGACCCTGACGCCGCCTTTGGCTCCGCCATAGGGCAATCCGACCAGCGCGCATTTCCAGCTCATCCAGATGGCGAGTGCTGCCACCTCGCCGATGTCCACGCAGGGCGCAAAGCGCGTTCCACCCTTTGTCGGACCCAGCGTGAGGTGATGCTGCACGCGGTATCCCTCGAAGACCGCAATCGATCCGTCGTCGCGATGAACCGGGCAAGAAATCGTAATGGCCCGCTTCGGCATCAGGATACGCTCTCGCTCGTCCATCGGGATCGAGAGGTGATTGGCGATGACTCCGAACTGCTGAACCGCCATGTCGAAGACCGGGCCGGCGTAGACCGTCATCGTTCTCTCCTTCGTGATCCTGGTTCGCGATCGTGCCCAGGCCTTTGATTTTGCGGGATATGCCTCGCCGAGAGACGAGTTGCCGCCTGCTATGACACATGATTGTGAACAGTATAGCCACGCCACCAAACGATAACATCCGTCGCTCAGATTAAAGGCTGTATAAAAGTATCGCCGCCGCACATGAATGTACGATGGTTCAATGGACGCTCCGGTTATCGAGCCTGCCCATGGGACAGGCGATGTCCTCATTGTCGGCAGAATTTCACGCAAGCGCCCGCTTCAGATCGAAAGCAGGATCGGCAGCCTGCTCCGGCGGGATCGAACCGTTCACAGCCAGAAAGCGGCGGCCGAAGACGTGATCCGATGCACGGTTGACCGATTCGATTCCGATCAGGCGACCGTTCTTGTAACAGAAGGCAGAGAACGACCCCTGCCCGGCGTCGCCACGCACGACGACCTGATCGTAGCCGGTCGTCAGGCCCGCGATCTGCAGCTTGTCGGGTCCCTGATCGCTCCAGAACCACGGAAATCCGTCATAGCTTTTCGCATCGCCCGTCAGCCGCGCCGCCACGCAGCGGGCCTGATCGGCCGCATTCTGCACGGATTCGAGCCGCAGCGGCGCACCGAAACGCACGCTCTTAAACAGCGCACAATCGCCGATCGCTGAAATATTAGGATCGGCCGTGAGCAAGTGCTCATCGACAATGATGCCGGAGGCCACCGGAAGATCCGCCTCCGCCGCCAGTTCAACGTTGGGCAAAACGCCAACGCCGACGACCACGAGATCGGCTGCGATCGGCCTGCCGTCGCTCAGGGTAACGCCTGTCACACGACCTTCGTTGCTGGTGATGCTCGTCGCCTGCACTCCGAAATGAATCCGAATCCCTGCCTCGCTGTGACGGCGCTGAAAGAACTCCGAAATCTCCGACGTGACCGCACGCGCCATCACGCGAGGCGCAAGCTCCACGACATCGACCTCGAGGCCCTTCGCCCGCGCGGTCGCCGCGAATTCGAGACCGATAAAGCCCGCCCCGACAACCACCACTCGCCGCCTGGTGGGAAAGAGCTGCCGCAGCATCTCGCTTTCGTCGAGCGATCGGAGATAGAGGACATCCTTCAGACCGGCATTGGGGATATCGAGCAGGCGGTTGCGCGCGCCCGTTGCCAGTACAAGGTGCTTGTAAGCGCGGGAAGCACCGGAGGCGCAGACGAGTTGAAGCGCGCTGCGGTCGATGGCGACGACGCGATCGGAAATCAGCTCAATGCGCTGATCGTGATAGAATTTCTCTGGCCTAAACATCACCGTATCAGGACCGCCGCCGCCTTTCAGATAGGCTTTCGAGAGCGGAGGCCGCTGATAGGGCAGATGCGGCTCGTCATTGATGAGGCTGACCGGTCCCTCGTACCCGGCCTGACGCAACGACGCCGCTAATTGAAAGCCGGCATGGCCGGCGCCGACGATCAGAATCGGTGCTTCTACCATTCGTCAAACCGACCAGCTTGGAATGATCTGAACGTCCGTCATATCGCCTCCAAAGTGTTATCTTTCTGCCGCGAGCTTCGCTCCGCGCCGTTTTCTTGCACGAACCTGCCGCAGATTGCCACTCCTCACGGATCCGCGGTTCGCAAACGATCGGGTCATGCGACACATTGCGTCCGTAGAACGCCGTGAGCTATCCAATTTGCCCCCTGCCCCGGAGTAATCCCAGATGACAGCCCTCAATCCCGGCTCTCCCGAAGGTTCAGGGATGTCCGGTGCCGCGCTCAAGCGCGTCGATGACCATCTGAGGCGGCGATATATCGATGCCGGCCGGTTTCCGGGCACGCAGCTGATGGTGTATCGCCGCGGCAGCCTCGTGCACAGTTCTGTGCAGGGCTTTGCCGATCTCGAACGCCGGGTGGCGCTGAAGGACGACACCATCTTCCGCATCTATTCCATGACCAAGCCGATCACGTCGGTCGCCTTCATGATGCTGGTGGAGCAAGGCCTCGTTGCGCTCGACGAGCCGGTTCACAAGTATATTCCCGAGTGGAAGAACCTTGGCGTGTTTCAGGCCGGCACCGCGCCTGCCTTCATGACCAAACCGCCGACGCGGCCCATGCAGATCATTGACTTGCTCCGTCATACATCCGGGCTGACTTACGGTTTCCAGCAGCGAACCAACGTCGACGCGGCGTATCGCGACAAGCAGATCGGCACGCTCGACCCTGCGGGCACGCTTGATTCGATGATCGCAAGCCTTGCCGACATTCCGCTGGAATTCTCGCCGGGCGAGGCCTGGAATTACTCGGTCTCCACGGACGTGATCGGCTACCTCGTGGGCAAGATCAGCGGCATTTCCTTCGAACAATTCCTGAAAGAGCGCATTTTTAATCCGTTGGGAATGGCCGACACCGACTTCTTCGTGCCAGCCGACAAGGCGCAACGACTCGCGGCCTGCTACAATACGACGGTCGGCGGCATGATATCGGCTCGTTCGCCGGATGCGAAGGGCGGACTGACGTTGCAGGATGATCCCGCCAAGAGCCCTTTTCTCTCGCTGCCCAGCTTCATCTCGGGAGGCGGCGGCCTGTGCTCGACGGCCGCCGACTATCTCACGTTCTGCCAGGCGCTGCTCAACGGCGGCGAACGCCGCGGCGTCAGGCTGATCGGGCCGAAAACGCTGGCGCTGATGACGACCAATCACCTGCCCGGCAACCGCGATCTGCCGGACATGTCACGATCGATGTTTGCGGAAGCGACCTACGCCGGCATCGGCTTCGGCCTCGGCTTCTCCGTCACCATGGACCCGGCAAAGACGCTAATAGCTGGGAGCCCAGGTGAATACGCCTGGGGCGGCGCTGCAACGACCTCGTTCTGGATCGATCCGGCGGAAGACCTGATCGCCATCTTCATGACGCAGGTGCTGCCGTCGAGCGCCTATCCGGTCCGCCGCGAATTGCGCACCATGATCTATGCGGCCATCACCGAGAGCAATCTTTGAGGGAGCGCCATCCCGCCTTCCTCGACGCTCATTCCTTGATGATCTCGCCGACCGAGGCCAATGCCCGCTTCGCCGCGATCAGGTGCGGAATGTCATACATCTTGCCCTCGATACCCACCGCGCCGGCATCAGGTTGACTGGCGAAGGCAGCGACGACGCGGCGGGCGTGTGCCAGATCGGCTTCGGATGGAGTGAAGCAGGCGTTGATGGTGGCAACCTGGTCCGGATGGATCGCAAGTCGCCCGACGAATCCGTCGCGGCGGGCGACACGGCAACTCTCGGCGAGGCCCACCTGATCCTTGAAATCACTGTACAGCGTCTCAAGTGCAAGAACGCCAGCCGCGTTGGCCGCAAAAAGGCATTGGGCACGTGCAATCTGATAAGGAGACGTCCAATCGCCGTTCGGCTCTTTATTGGTCAACGCGCCAAGCGCGGTGCTGAGATCTTCAGCGCCCCATGTCATGGCCGCAAGCCTTGCGCTCGCACCGGGATTCCGCCTGACGTAGCCGGCAAAACCAAGCATCGCAGCCGGCGTCTCGGTGGCAATAGCCAGCAACTTCACATGCCCTGGCGGAATGCCCGCGGCCACCTCCAGAACATCGACATAGTGCGAGATCTGCTCGACGTCTTGAATGCCGTTGACCTTCGGAATCAGGATGCCGTCCAGCCCGGGTCGGACGACAGCAGCAAGATCAGCCAGCGTCAGGCCCGTTCCGAGCGCGTTGATCCGCACCAAAAACGTCCAATCTCGAGCAGTCGCGCCGAGAAAGCTCTTCACTGCGTCACGCGCGACCGCCTTGCGGCCGGGCGCGACAGAGTCTTCCAGATCAAGGACAAGCGCATCCGCGCCGCAGGTGTCGGCCCGCGCGAACTTGCGATCGCTATCGGCCGGGACGAAAAGAAGCGAGCGCCACTTCATGCCGGCCTCCGCATCATCAGCGCGTTGCGGCGGCAAAACACCACCTCCTCATCTCGCTGATTGTATCCGCGATGCTCGAAAGTGACGATACCCTGCGTTGGACGCGACTTGCTGGCGCGAACCGAAGCCACTTTCGATTCCGCGCGCAACGTATCGCCCGCGAATACCGGACGCGGAAACCTGGTTTCCTCCATACCGAGGTTTGCGACCGTGGTTCCGAGAGTTGTGTCCTGCACTGAAAGGCCAATGATGAGACCCAGCGTAAAGATGGAATTGATCAGAGGTTTACCGAATTCAGTCGACTTGGCATATTCGTGATCAATGTGCACCGCAGCCGGATTGCAGGTGAGCGAGGAAAACAGAACATTATCCATGTCGGTGACGGTTCGCCGGATTTCGTGAACGAACCTCTGCCCGACGGAAAACTGCTCGAAATACAGTCCGGCCATTCAGCTCTCCTCTCCCGCCATCGGATTTGAACGCGCGCGACCAAGCGGGATCAACATTGCGGCAGGTATGGAATTTGCCATCCGCTACCGCTCGCGGCAATTGGCATGGTTTCAGTTCACTGGCATATTGTACTGTATTAAAGGTCGCATAAGCGTTGATAGTAATTCCTGACATCTCTGGGAGCACCCCGCTGGGAGCATCCCAAAAGCTGATCCCGACGTAAGTTTAGAGATTTGGCATGACCTCAGAAGGCTTTTCACTGAGACAACTCTGCCGGCAGGCGACCGGACGCGCATCAGGTCTGGTCGGATTACGCGAGGCTACGAAAAAAGGCAGCGGCCCGCTGCGCCTTTCCTATTCTCCTGCAGCGTTGTCGGTCATGGCGCACAACATGGCGCTCTTGCCGGCCTTCTACAAAGGGACGGATCGATCGGGCAAATCGTCGGTCAAATCCTTGCCGCGCGTCCAACCATCGTGGGCCTGTCGGAAGTCTGGGTCGGTGACGAGCGCGACGAAATCCGCGAAGCGCTCGCGCCCTGGTATCCACATTGGATTGATGGACCAGAAGCGCATTTGCCCAAAGTCTCCAACGGCGGATTGCTCCTGCTGAGCAGCGAGCCCGTCACGGCAACCAACACCATGACGTATTCGCATTGCGACCGGCAGGACTGCCTCACTGCAAAGGGTGTCCTGCATATGCGCCTTGCCAGTGTCGATGTTTTCCTCAGTCACACGCAGGACATTGAAACCGCAAACGGCGCTCCCGCGCTCTACGCTCAGCTAAATGAACTGAATGCATTTGTCGAAGGCCATCGCGATCCAGGTCTTACCACATTGATCATGGGCGATCTCAATATACCCGGCGAGAATGCCGGGCACTATGCGCAACTTATTCAAAGACTAGGCGGCCCAGTCGATTGCTGGACCGCGACCGGAAACGCGCCGGACAGCGGCTATACCCTGATCGTCGACAGCAACTTCTACGACGACCCGGACGATCGGCCGAAAGAAAACCAGCGTCTCGATTACGTTCTCCTGAAAGCTGGCTCAGCAAGCATCGCGATGATCGACGCCACAGAAGTTTTAAACTTTACCCACGATGGCCGCTACATTTCCGACCATTTGGGAATTTCGGCTAGATTTAATGCTCTTTGCGAAATTACTTAAGCTTGCAAGCCCAACAGCTGACGCACGCTCACAGCACCGGCATCCGGCCGTAACTTGCGAAGTCCCTCGCGAAGTTGTGGTCCCGTTAGCCGCAGTCGAAGCGCGAAGGTCCGCACCGACACCGCGCGGGCGAATTTCATGACTTCGAAGGTGAGATCCGTTTGCGCGACCGCGCCACATTTTTCCGTATCGTGCGTCGCCTGGTCGTCGTAATGGCGCGTGACCCGACTGGCTTTTTCTGGTCCCACACCCGACGCAAGACTAGGGCGATCCGAATAATCAAGCTGCGCGAGGCCAGAGCCGGTGAACTCAACAGTACCGGCAAGAACCACGCCGTTGCATGGGCCGTTTGGTTTCCAGCCCAGCACGGCCCCTACAGGGCTCGAAATGAGACCCAAGGCTTTCGCTAACGTTTCACCGATCACGCCGAGTGCGATACCGCCAGGGCCGAGCAAGGCACCCACCGCAGCCATCAGCATCTTGTCCATGATCTCAATCTGGTATTTCTCCGCCTCCGAGTCCGGCAATTGCGTGTCGCCGATATTGGTCACGGAGTAGAAGACGCGAATAGTATCGTCAGGTTCAATATCGAACGGCCCAACCAGGAATTCGCGATCCCAGCTCCCGCTGCCAACCGTTGCGGGAACGTAGGCCATGTCCATCGTCGTGCCCCCAAATGCAGGGGAACGGCCGGAGCATTGCCCGCGCGCCTTTTCATTGACGACGACGCCAAATGTAATGACGTCGTCGTCGGTGTGGCGGCTGCGTGTCAAAATCGTCGCGAGTGTTTGCAATCGAAATCCGAAAAGGGCCATGGCGGAGCTCCCGTATCAAATTGAATCGTCAATCGTCGCGCGTTCCGGCGACCGGCTCACCAACCGAAAGACGCTGCCACAAGACATCGTCGCCTTGACCGATCCCGATCCTTTTGCCAATGCAGATCCAAAGACCTACGTCATTTATCAAGGCAGCCGGATCGATTGTCGCGTTCTGCACGACAATGATGTCGCCAACATTTCCCTTGCGGGGAAGCGCGTTGTCCGGCGCGTCAACCTTGCGCAGCCGCAACCGGCCGCCGAGGATCAGGCCTCCGTCAATCTGGGCAGCACCTTCGACGCGGGCGTCGCTTTTGATTCTGACGTCGCCTTCAATGCGGGCGCCGCCTCCAATTTTAACACCGCCTCCAAGGCTAACTTCACCTTCAATTGTAACGCCGCCCGGATAGTCGCCATTGAAATTGACGGTGAGGCCGTCTTTTTCATTATGCACAAGCGCGCGCCGGTTACCCTCCGGGGTTGTTCGGCGCGAACTGTTGTCCAGCATGAAGTCACTCGAATTTGCCTTCAGCACGTTTGATTCAATGGTAACCCATCCGTCATTTTCAGCGTCCAGCTTGATGTCCGAGTTCATTTTCCAAACTCTCCGTTGAGCTAAGTGGCTGTCAGTTCTGATAATTTCACAGCAATGGCCGCTGGGGATCGCGGTCTCCTCAGGGAGTGCGCTTGTCTTGCAAGCACACTCCTAAAAAATTTTTCGATGAGCGTGAGGTCGTGGGTCCATGCACAACCAATATTCGGAGTGCACTTTGAGCGGAAGACACGTTGCTATCGTTCGAGCCTCCATTCGCGGGGCAAGTAACGTCTATCAATTCCAGATCGCGTTTAACCACGACAAGTCTAGGGCAAAAGGAAGCTCTTTGTACCCATCGCTATATAGCGACTTCAATTACATTGCGTTCGCAAATTCCGTCCCGTCCGGTGCCATCACATACCTGATGGCATAGGCGGTAGATTACCGTTTGAAGGCCAAAAATAAAGCGGTATTTCGACGGTTTGAACAGGCAGACACTTCGGATGCCGGGAGCAACGTTGTTCTTGCCGGGGACGAGAGGTAAGCGGACCGGCGATCAAGAATTACGGCGTCGATCAAACGGATAGATGCAGGCGAACCTGCCATGCCAAGCTCAACTCATCTCATTGCTATTGAGGTTGCGAACCAGAATGGCGTCGATATTTTATCGGTGATGTTCTATAGCGTTTTCGAGCGAAGCGGTTACCGGTTCGCATGAAGAAAACGCGCCAAATCAACTCATAGAGCTCTGCTTCTGATTCCGTAAGGAGCGGAAAGGCTCTATATCGGGGTGCCCGATCGGCTCATGCCCCTGCGCGATGACAATTCCGCATTGCTCTCACAAATCCAGAGTCTATCCCCATGGAAACAAAATTGACCCGGAAATTCATTGCCGAAGTCGCCTCGCTAGCTGTCTTTGGAGTCGGGCTCGCCGGCGTCTATATCCTGGCCAAGGCGCTTAAAGACGAGGCCGCGGATCTAACGATCGCGTTGATCGCCACGGCCATATTCGTGGTGTCATATGTCCTTGGTCAGTGGGTCAAACGCACGATCAACCCGCCAGCTGTGGAACGGTAATCGCTGGAAACCTTCACTCTCGGCTGGTGTTGTAGCGTTTCGAGCGAAGCATGGCCTCGGGTCACACCCGAGGATGGATACCGGTTCGCGTGAAGAACGCGTCAAATCAAAAAGCTAGAGTCTTTCACCGTTGCCGTGAAGCGGTGAAAGACTCTCGTGGCCTGCTGCCGGTTTTTCGGACAAAAGGTCCAGCTTCTGGTGGTCGTCTGCCTGCTACCACTTGTACGAGAGGCTTCCCGTGATGCGGCGCCGATCGCCGTAGAAGCACGAATCCGAACTCGAGCATGTCGCGACATAGATCGTGTCGGCGACGTTGATGAAGTTAACTGCGGGCCGCCAGTTGTCCCCCCATTCATAGTGAACCGCCAGATCACCAAGGACCACGGCTGGCACGATAAGGGTATTCGCAGTATTCGCAAAAGACGATCCGACGTATCGGACGCCGCCTCCCAGGCCAAAGCCGCTTAGCGCTCCTTCGCGGAAGGTGTAGTCAGTCCACAGCGACGCGAGTTCACGCGGAGTGCTGACCGGCACTGTTCCAATCAGCGATGTGTCCAGGTCCTTGCTCACAAAGAAATTGAAATTGGTATAGCTGGCCGTGATCTTGAAATCGCGCGTGATGTTGGCAACGGCCTCCAGTTCAAGGCCGCGGGACGTGACCTCGCCGTTTTGAATCTGCAGTTGCGGGTTGTTCGGATCGGTCGTCAGCGCGTTTCTACGTTTCAGATCGAATAGCGCCACACCGAAACGTGCGTTAAGCCCCGTCGGTTGATATTTCAATCCAACTTCAGATTGTACGGCCGTTTGCGGCAGTAAGATATTTCCGGTGGCGCCATTGATGCCGACGATCGGATTGTAACTGGTTGCATACGAAGCGTAAGGAGCCAGGCCGAAGTCAAAATTATAAATAATGCCACCGCGACCAGAAAACTTGCTGTCCTCTCGGGTCTGATACGACCTGGCAAGATCGTTATCGATTGTGCCAACCCAATCGTTGCGGCCCGACAGAACGAGCGTCAGGCGATCGAACTTGATCTGATCCTGAAGATAGAGTGCGACCTGGTTCTGAGTTACATGCGCATCGCGATATGGCGCACCGCTAAATGGCGCGGTCGGAGTGTAGACAGGATTGACCAGATTTATGGGCAAGCCCTCTTCAATACCCTGCATATCATCAAGGGTGAAGCGCTTCAGGTTGAACCCGCCGAGAACCTTATGAGACACCGGGCCGGTTTCGAATCGAGATTCGAGCTGACTGTCCATATTGGCCTGGCTCGCTTTGCTGCGCACCAGAAAACTATCTCGATAGAGATCTGCGGCGGCGGGCGTGGTTAAGTATCCACCTCCGAACATCGTCGCGTTATAAAGGTCCACATACCCATAACGGGCATTCTGACGGAACGTCACGTTCTCCGATAGATGCTTCTCAAATTGATAGCCGACCATCGCCTGATCGCGGCGTTGCCTATCCATGCTTGGTTCGCTGGCGAAGAGATTGGTAGGTATCCGACCGAATGGAGCGTTCACCACCGTACCTTCATAGGGAAGGAAGTTTAGGCCGCGCGTCACGTTGTGTGACGCCTGAGCGTAGATCGTCAGTCGCGTATCGATATCCGGCATCCATGTCAGCGACGGCTGGAGGAAATAGTTATCGTCGTTGATGAAGTTGACCTGCGTGCCTCCGCCCCGGATCTGACCGACGATCCGATAAAAGAGTTTTCCATCGTTTCCTGCATTTAGAGGACCACCGACATCGAACTGGGTGTAGGCATTGCCGAAATTGTTGACGCCTGCCTCGATATAGCGAGTTGGCTCTTCGCCAGCGAACCTGCTGACGGCGTTCACGATGCCGCCAGCGCCGGAACCGCCGAAAAGCATGGCTGAGGGGCCGCGCAGAACCTCGACGCGATCCAGACCGAACGGCTGGATTTTCCAGGTAGCGAAAGACATGGACGTCAGCTGCAAACTGTCCAGAAACGTGCTTTGTTCCTGCACTTGGAATCCGCGAATTTGAAACCAGTCGTTGCGCGGATCGCTGCCGGCCGTGCCCCCGAAAACACCGGCCGTGTAGCGCAGCGTTTCGTCGAACTTGGCGTTGATGTTCTGATCCCGAATCTGCTCCCTGCCGATCACCGATATGGACTGCGGCGTCTCTATGATCGGGGTGTTGGTCTTGGTGCCGGTCATGCTCTGATTGGCAACATACCCGTTAACAGGACCCAATGGGTTCTCGCCCTGCACGTCGATCGTGTCGAGCGCAACCGCGCCGGCCGGCATCGCGCCAACGCTAGCGCCAGCCGATGAAGGATTGACGATCTGGACCGTGCGGGCGCCGGTGAGCCGCGCGGTCAGTCCGGTGCCGGCCAGCAATCGGTTGACGCCGTCGCGAACGGTGAGTGTGCCCGAGACGCCCGGCGTGCGTGCTCCGCTCGGCACCGCGCCATCGAATACGAGATCGACGCCGGCGGCGCGCGAGAAGGCCACGATGCCAGTCGACAAGGACTGCGGCGGGATGGCGAAAGTGATCGACCGTTGCATGGTGCCCGCAGCAGGTGCAGGCGCGGTCTGCGCAAATGCGGATGGAGCTGACAGCAGCAGGACGGCGATCGACGACGACCCAAGCAAAGTCATCAGCCTGGTCGCCTTGACCCTCGAAATAGTCCGCCCCGCCATCGTCGCGCTCCGTCATCAGATTAACGCCGGCATGATGCCGACGTCCCCACTGGGTTAGACGAAGCAGACTTGCGATTATCCGATTGGGCGCGAACTTTTTTTAAAAGAGCGGCGTCAGGCCTCGAACACCAGGGTCAGGTAGGGGGTCACATTGACGACCTGGATCGGAAGGACTTCCTCAAGGGTGGCGAGAATATTCCCTGATTTCTCGAGGTCGATGATGAGCGTGACTGGACGGGCCGCCAAGGCCGATCCCATTACCATCAGCCTGCCCCGCCGCCAGCGATTGAGTGAGGCGATGACCCGTCCGAACGGCTGCGAAAGAAAGATCAAGCGGCCGTCGCGCCAGCCAAGCTCCGAAACCGGATCGATACTCTGAGGAACACCGATGCTCTCGCGGTTGTATGTGAGCTGCGATCCTGCGTCCAACCGCGCGTCTGCCGCGCCGACGCGGATGTTTACGGCATGCCGGGCGACAGTAACGCGCACGTCGTCGTCGGAGATATAGTCCACATTGAATGAAGTTCCGACAGCCATCGTGCGGCCTGCAGCCGCCTCAACCACGAAAGGACGCGATTTCTCGGGCGCAACCGAGAAGAAAGCCTCGCCTTGATGCAAGGTGACCAGGCGAAGGTGCGAACTGAAATCGGCAGACAAGGCTGTCGCGCCGGCCATTTCCACGGTCGAATTGTCGGCGAGGGTTACCGTCCGGCGTTCGCCGGTGCCTGTGCGGTAGTCCGCGAATGGATGCTGCCGGTAGGCGACCCAACCGCCTCCACCGACCATGGCAGCGAGCACGCCTTTGCCGAAAGTCCGGCGCGTGATGGCCATCTGCCTTGCGCGACGGCGCGCCTGGACGATCGGAAGTTCTGCGGCTCCCGACCACAGGCGTTCGACCTCCGCATAGGCGGCGCGATGGCGCTCGTCCCGTCGCAGCCAGGCGCGGAAAGCTACCTGATTAGCCTTCGTCACCTCGTCAGCATGTACGGTCGCGAACCACGTCACGGCCTCCTGCGATATCGGATCGAGACTTCCGCCGAAATCGTTGTCGTCGGTCCAACTGGGATCCGGCCCCATCAGACACGCTCCTTTGGCAGACCTGGGACACGACCCAGGACCGGCTGAACTATAGCGCTCTTATTATCTGGAGACGATTTGGAGAGCGAGATATCTCACGCGCACAGAAAATTATTCGTGCGTCCGGTCGAGCGCCAGCTTGAGATGCATCATGACCTTGAGCATCTGGCTGAACGCCGATTGCGGCGAGATGCCCATGGTTCGACCAATCTCGGCGAATGTCTTGCCTTCGAGGCGTGCCAGGAACACCTCGCGCGGCCGCTCCGGAATTTGATTGAGAGTTGCCTGCAAGAGCGCCAGCTCCTGACGCGACAGCAGCACGCGCTCCGCGGATGGCGATTCGTCGACAATATGCTTGAGGACATCGTCACTGCTATCGACGAGCGGCATGAGCCGCTGCCTGCGCGCGAGATCAATCGAGAGATTGTTCGCGGTCCGGAAAATATAGGCCTGCACGTTGTCGATTGGCGCGACCGGCGTCGCGGTGAGGAGCCTCAGGAAGGTCTCCTGAGTGAGATCGGCGGCGGTTTCGGCGGTCGCACCCCGCCGCCGCAGGAAGCGCCTCAGCTCCTCACTATGCCGCCGAAACAGATCTTGAATATCAAAGGCCACGGGTTGCCCCTCGGTCGCAAGGATGCGCGGGGGCGCCTTCCTGCTTGCAACCGCTCGCCATTCTCTATGAGGGCAGAAATTCCCCCGCAATCTCATATATTTTGGATTACTTCTAATATTATGGAATAGCAGTCGAATTCAGGGCAAAAAGCTCAACGTCGTTGCATTTCTGCAACGACGGCAAGACGGAGCGGCGATGCCAAACTTCCCGATTTTGTAGATTCGTTTTTTCCCTTAGCGGCGCACACCTCGATATATTTTTGATCCAGGAAGCCGGCGGATAGACTGTTTGCGATCAGCCCAACGCAACAACTCTCGTCAGTTGATCGCGATGATAACGTGCGCAGCATCGAAAAGGGCGAATGCGGGCTTTCCTGGAGAGAGCCGAAGCGATTTGGCACTTTGCGCAGTGACGCTGGCCGCAAGCGTTTTGCCTGCACCGATGTCGAGGACGATCTCGGCGCTCACGGTGGATGTCTCGCATCGGCTGACGATCCCATTGATGCAATTGCGAGCGGAGGTCTTCGGCGCTGTTTTTCCTGTAGCAATAGCAACGAATGGTGCCTTGATCAGCAGGGTCACCGGCCGGCCCGAGCATAGTCCCAACTCTTCCATGCTGGCGTGCGTAATAAGCGAATAGATCGTCGTTTGGGGCGAGACCGAAATTTCGACTTCTGCACTCAGCGTATCGGACACGATATTGATGATGCTGCCGCGGATCGCGTTGCGTGCGCTGGTCTTCATAAGAAATCCCGAGACAAGATCCAATGGAGAAACGCCGGCCTCGGCGAGCTCAGGTTCGATCGTTCGCAAGACGCGGGCCATCTCCGCTTCCATTCTTCTGAACGCCTCGATGACAGAGTGGCCAGTCGCCGTCAGCGTCGCTCCGCCGCCGGCGCGACCGCCAGCGCGCCCGACGAGCAACGGCTTGCCAAAAAGGTTGGCCATCGCATCGAGACCGTCCCATGCGGCTTTGTAGGTGATGCCGACCGCCCGTGCCCCAGCTGAAATGCTGCCCTCGCGCGCAACCGCCTCGAGTAACCTCAACCGCTCCCGTCCGACCGCTGGAACGTTCTCGCCCTTCAAGGTGACCAGCGCTTCAATCGCCATCACGCCCTGCCCCGCGTTATATATTCAACATATATAACGGATATTGCGCCGGGAACGAAGCCGAATCTGCAAATGCAAAACGGGCCGGAGCACTTGCTCCGACCCGTTTTTCCGATACCAGATCGATAATCTGGAACGAAGATCAGACCTTATGCGCGCCAGTATGAATGATCGTGCCAACGTGCTCGCCACGCAAAGCGGCGGTGAGTCGTCCCGGAACAAGGCCATTTACAACCTGCACGCGCTCGATATGACGCGCAGTCGCCATGACCTCGGCCAAAGCCGTATCGACGGGCAACGTGCCCTTGAACTTTGCAAGATCGGCGACGCTCATCTCGCGAAGCAATTTCGCCGTCTTTCCCTCGGAGCCGTTGGGGTCCGCAGTAGACACCCCGTCGACATCCTCCACAATCGTGAGGCCGGCCGCGCCCAGCGCGTCGGCTAGCAGAAACGCACCGGTATCCGCCCGGTGCTGCGGAATACGAGAGCCTGGAAACTCGTGATGGTGATACGGAGGAAAGGCGCTTCCGACCACGGCGCGGGCCGCGGTGAGGTGAATCGCCAACTGGCTCGCGATGGTCGGGTGCTCGATATAGGAGACGCCTTCCGGAGCGAGGAGCGAGGCGAGAATGTGGCCGTTCTGGCCGGCTTCGCTCGCAGCAAGCGGGGCCAGCGACCCGACCGGAAGGCCGAGATCGAGGCCAACGCCATAGACATGGCGCGCGCGGATTCCGGCACCGGTCAGGATCAGTAGACGGTGTTCAGGCAAAAGCTTTCGGATCTCGTCCACGATCGGAAGGATCGCGTCGCGGCCGCGATCCATGATGGAGCGGCCTCCGATCTTCACCACTTGCAGCCACGGCAGCAGCCGGATCGGCCGCTTGCCGGCGACGGGAGTGGTAAGTTCGCCGTCGAGCAGGGTCTGGCGCGCGAGCGGCGAGGCGACGTGCTTGATGGTGTCAGTTGTGTTGGCCATGACGTGTCCCTTTCAACTCGCGGTGATGATGGTGCCGACGTGCTCGCCAGCAAGCGCACGGGTCAGGTTGCCGGGGACAAGGCCATTCACAACCTGCACCTGACGAACGTGGCGTGCCGAGGCGAGCAGATCGAGCATGCGGAATTCGAGGATCGAGTCCTGCAGCCCCTTGGCCTTCATTTCGGCGACCGAGATCTTTGAAATCAGGGTGGCGCCTTTCGAGGTTTTCGGGTTTGCGGTGTAGAGGCCGTCTTCGTCCTTCACGAAGATCATCGCCTTGCACCCGAACTGTTCAGCGAGGAGGAAGCATCCCGCGTCGGTTCGGTAGGGAGGAATGACGCCCTCGGCGGCGGGACGCGTCCACAGGCCATAAGGCGGCATGCCACTGAAGACAACGCCGTTCACCTCTGCAAGGTAAAGCGGCACAGCCGAAAGCCCGGCGCCATCGACCGCCGAGATCCCGTGCTTCGCGAGCAGCTGTCCCAGCATCACAGCGTTCTGACCGGCAACCGAGGCCCCGAGTTGCGTGAGCACACCCGCCGGCAAGCCGAGCCCAGCCGCGATCGAGTAAAGATGCCGGGCCCGGGTTCCTGCACCCGTACCAATCAGCAACTTGTGTTTCTTGCGGGCGGCGACGATCTCGTCCACGAGCGGATAGACCGCCGCGCGACCGCGATCGATCACGCTCTGTCCACCGATCTTGAGAACCGTCGCGTCAGGCAAAATCCGAAAATCCGCCGATGCATCCGCAGCCGTTAGAAGTTGCGCGTCGGTCAGCGAGCGCTGCGTGAGCAGCTGCTCAAGTTCCGCAGTGGTGGCCATTGGGGCTTCCTTTCGTTTGCGACGACCATCTGATCGAAGCCGTCATTCGGGGCGCAGGTCTGCCCTCAGCGATATCCCAAGGATGATCCGGCAGCCTCCGTCCGCCGAAAACAGTGGTGCGTCGCGGAACACATGTCAACCCGATCAAAGACAATAAAATGTTTATTTTCAATACGTTATGTATATGTAGGTGATAGCGGCATCACCTAAAATTCACGCTCGGCAATCATGTCGGTCTATGCGAACGGACCTGCATGTCGATGTATCCCCGCCACTTCGATAAAGAACGCCAAGCTCAATAATGAGATGCGAGTGGCAGGATCGCCCACTCACCTCCTTCACAAAATGATTGTGAGTCTTTCCGGGATTTACGGTCATCCCGGTACCCAGATCAGCGCGAGACGCTGTCCCTCGTGGATCTGCGCGGGCGACGATCGCTTGGCTCGTCATATCCCTGTCGCGCACATATTCCATGAGTCAGCTGCTAACCAGAGAGAGGGCGCATGGATGTTCGCACATTCCCCCGATATGGTCGCAGATGCCTCGTGGCCAGTCGAAGCAACCCGCCGCATGAACCGAATGTATCGGAGGCAAAGGCACTTTTACGACTCAACGCGGCGATACTACCTTCTCGGACGTGACCAGCTAATCGCCGATCTACGGCCTGAGGCAGGCGCGACCGTTCTGGAGATCGGATGCGGGACCGGCAGGAATCTAGTTTTAGCCGCAGGCATGTACCCTCAGGCAAGATTTTTCGGAATCGATGTTTCAACGGAGATGCTGACATCGGCAATCTCGAGTATTTCGCGACACGGTCTGGAAGATCGGATTCGAGTCGCGCACGGCGATGCTACCGCGTTAGAGCCGCATCCCTTGTTGGGTACCGAGCGGTTCGACCACGTGCTTATCTGCTACAGCCTGTCGATGATACCAAACTGGCGTCGAGTGCTTGAGAGAGCTGTGAGCCGCCTAAAGCCCGGCGGTCGTTTACACATTGTCGATTTCGGCAACCAGAAACAAATGCCGACGCTAGCCCGCACGTTGCTCCTGAGATGGCTTTCGCTGTTCGATGTGACGCCGCGCAACGAACTGCAGAAATTGCTCACTGCGATGGCGCAACATACCGGAGCCCATTTGCGCTTTGATCGCCTTTTCCGCGATTATACCCAGTACGCCGTACTGACGCTTCCCGAGGGATCAGCGAAGCGGTGAGGACATGGCTTACACCTGCGGCTCAGCGCGCAGGCAAGGATCACCTGCCCTAACCTTTCGCATGAGAGGCTGACCGGCCTTTATCCGCGCCGATTCCACCACGTTGCCGCAAAACTCGAAGTCCTCTGGCGCCAGCACAATGATCGTTGATCCGTGCTCGAACCAGCCGAGCTCCTCGCCCTTTCGCACGCTTGCATCGCAGGAAAAACCCATCGACCCTCTGGTTTGAGCGTTGAGGGTGACATCGATGAAATGCAGCCGAATGCTCGCGACCAGAATCGCTGCCACCGGCACCAGGGTCAGCGCCTCCCCGGTTGTCAGCCGCATCTGAAGCACCGCCCGTTCATTCTTGCAGAACAGCCGCTCGACCCGTTTCAGTGCAATCGGGTTCACGTTCCATACGTCGCCATGAATGAAGGTCACGCGATCGATCCGGCAGTCATGCGGCGCATGAAAGCGATGATACATGCTTGACGTCAGCCGCAGGGTGATGAAGCGGCCATTTCGGTGCGCATCGACCTGTGCCGGATCGCCGAGCAGGTCCAGTAGCGAATATGGCGCGCCCTTGATCTGAAAAAGCTGCGTGTCGACGATATTTCCAAACGCCCCGATGATGGCATCGCACGGGCTGACCACAATCGCGGGGTCGGCATCCGGCGGGCGCAAGCCTGGACGCAACTCCCGCGTGAAACAATCATGCAGGCTCTTGAAACTGGTTTTGCGCGCTTCGCTAAGGTCGAGGTCGGAAAACAGACGCCAGCAAGCCATCGAGAGATCCCGGATCAGGGGCTGTTCGATCTTGCTGAACCATCCCATGAACCAGGTTAGGGTTGCCCGCGGAATCCGGTTGGTCAGCAGGAAATTCAAATCCTCCTGCTGGGTCAGGCCCGAGATCAGTTTTCTCATTGTCATGAACCTGTCAGAGGCGTTGGATAGCGCTGGCGGCATGGATTTGCCTCTTCCGATTCTGGCCTTGTCTGCCGCCGCGGTTGCCGGCGCAGCAGTTGCTTTTCCCAAACTGAACGCCCGGTTGGCGCTTTCGCGGGCCAAACACCGCTCGCTGACCGGTCATTCCAAGTTGTCCAAGACGGTTGCACGGCTGCTGCCGTTCTACGAGTTCGATAACGATGACTTCTTCGGTTCCGACGGCGCACCGCGCGAAGTCGTCAAACAAAGGCGGGAAGCCTTCTTTCGGCTCGCCCGCCTTTATGAAGAACGCTACGCCAAGGGTCGACAACTGACCGCAGAGGCGTCGAGCCGAATCTCCGACCTGCGATTCACCGAGACCTATCGGGTGCCCTTTCAGTACAGCCGGATGGTGCGGGAGCATCTTTCGACCAGCGCCTTCATGCAGTCCTCGTGCGGCGTCACTGTCACCGACGTCGATGGCAATGTCTTCTACGACCTGGCCGGCTCCTACGGCGTCAATATCTTCGGCAACGATTTCTACAAGGATTGCATCGCCGCCGCGGAAAAGCGCGCCCATGCGTTGGGGCCGGTGCTCGGCCCCTACCATCCCGTGATTACGGACAATGTGCGCCGGCTCTGCGAGATTTCCGGTCTTGACGAAGTCTCGTTTCACATGTCCGGCACCGAAGCTGTGATGCAGGCAGTGCGGCTCGCCCGCTATCATACGCGCCGATCGCATCTGGTTCGCTTCGCCGGAGCTTATCATGGGTGGTGGGGCGACGTTCAGCCTGGCGTGGGCAATCCAATTTCTCCGCACGAAACCTATACTCTTGCCGACATGTCGGAGCGGACGCTCCATGTCTTGAGGACGCGGCGCGATATCGCCTGCGTTCTCTTGAACCCCTTGCAGGCACTTCATCCCAACGGCAATGCACCGGCTGATTCCGCCCTGGTCGACAGCTCTCGCAAAAGCCAGTTCGACCGCGCCGCCTATGGAGAATGGCTGAAGCGGCTGCGCGAGGTCTGCACCGAGCGGAGCATCGTACTGATCTTCGACGAAATCTTCGTTGGCTTCCGTCTTGCCGCCGGGGGCGCGCAGGAATATTTCGGCGTCCGCGCCGACATGGTGACCTATGGCAAGAGCCTCGCCGGCGGTCTTCCCGTAGGTGCGGTCTGCGGTCGTAAGGATCTGATGCGGCGCTTCCGCGACGATCGTCCCGCCGACGTCTGCTTCGCCCGCGGTACTTTCAATTCGCATCCCTACGTCATGACGGCGATGGGCGAGTTCCTGAGCCGACTCGCCGATCCGAACTTCCTGTCGATTTATGACGGCCTCGATGAGATCTGGAACGGACGCGCCAAACAGCTGAATGAGCTGCTGAGCGCGCGAGACCTTGCGGTGCGGGTTAGCAACCTGTCGTCGATCTGGACGGTGCACTATACTGAGCCGTCCCGCTACAACTGGATGTTTCAATATTATCTGCGGGCCGAAGGGCTCGCCTTGAGCTGGGTTGGTACCGGTCGCCTGATCTTCAGCCTGAATTACAGCGACGCTGACTTTTCCGTAGTCGCCGATCGCTTCGTGACAGCGGCCAAAAACATGAAGCGGGATGGCTGGTGGTGGCACAATCCTTCGCTCACCAACAAGAGCGTACGCCGGCAAATCCTGAAGGAGATGATCACGCGAAGACGGCCGCGGTAAGCCAGCGACCGTCGTCGTGCGGATCATTTTCAGTTCGAGCGCGCTTTGCGCACTTGTATTTGTCCAAGGCCTGGATCGATCAACTCGCCCTTCATCAAATACAGCGGCGCTTTGTAGTATAGCTTGAGATCGTTAAACGGGTCAGTCAGGATCTTGGTCATCCACACAAGACCGGTCTCGACATCGCGAATGAAGAACAAATGAACGGTGCGAAATAGCACGCCGCCAATTCCAATTGCGAGCCATATCTTGGCGACTTGCCGCATGAAATCAGCCGGCGAGGCCCATGGCGTAAAGACACCAAACAGTGTCGGATCGAAGAAGAGAACCAGCGGCGAAAGCGCCCAGATGGCCATCAGAACGATCTTCCGATTCAAATTATATCCGACCTTGATATCCTCCTTGTGGTCGTGGGTCGCCTGGTTGACGTGGTCATAACCTTTCGGCTCGAAGAAGAAATGACCCGCCTGCCTCGTAGTCATAGAGAACAGCCAGCCGACCAATGCGGCGGCAACCGGATCGACGAATAGCAATGCATACGCAACGAGAAAGCTGAAGGCGCTGACAAAGTGCAGGCTCTGGTTGATGCGACTGTGATGGTAAAAGCGATGGTCATCCCATCGTTGAATGCGCAGCTGCTCTCGAAAGCTCATATTCATTCTCTGCCTAGAATACGGTTTATTCGGTTTACAAGGATTCGATGTACGCAAGATGACATTATGCAAATGTCACAAGATGCGTCGCGAGGATGCGCTCGCGCGGACGTCGATCGTCTCAATCAGGCGGTCACTGTCGTCGTGGTTTTTCGAATACGGAGCAGCGAGAAGTGGCCGAGCGGCGGTATCGGCCGGTTCTCCACCAATTCCATTTCGGCTGCAACTGCCAGCCATTGCGCATAGCGCGACCAGGTGAATTCGGCTGTCCGAAAGCCCAGCGGACGCACCACCGGTTGCAATCGACGCTCGATGAAGCGGCGCACCCCGGCATCGGCGCTGATCCGAGTCAGGATTATCAGTTCGCCACCCGGCCGTAGCACGCGAGCGAACTCATCAAGGGCTGCTTCAGGGTTCGGTACCGCCGTCACAACATATTGCGCCATCACCACGTCGAATGAATTGTCCGGAAATTCGAGCTTCTCCGCATCCATGACCGCGAGTTCTTCGACGTTCTTTAGACCGAGATCATTGACCCTGCGTTTCGCCTTTTGCAACATCGCTTCCGAAATGTCGGTACCGAAGATGCGAAGGTGGGATGCATATTGCGGTAGGGAGATTCCCGTGCCGACGCCAACCTCAAGTACGCGCCCGCCGACCCTGTTGGTTGCTTGAATAGCCGTCTTGCGACCCTTGCTGAACACGCCGCCAAACACGAGGTCGTAAACCGGAGCCCAACGATCGTAAGCCTGCTCAACCGTCGCACGGTCGAAGTCCAGCTGCTCGACGTCATCCAGCTTAAAGATTTCTGCCATGATAATTTCGATTTCCTCTTTCTCGCCTGGTTAGCCCTGCGCAGCACTTGGCGCCATCAGGCGGCCGCGAGGTCGCAATGAACGGCTCGGCTGCAATGCACTCAGATTGCCGATGAACTGCCTTGCGCTATTTTCCCAGGAGCGTTGCAAGGCAAAATCCCTGCAGGCTTCACGTGAAATCCTGAGTGCGCGGATGCAGGCGCTTCTTAAGTTCATATCCAATGCACCAACCGGAAAATCGGCAATCACATCCAACGGGCCGGTAACCGGGAAAGCAGCGACAGGAGTGCCACATGCCAGCGCCTCGAGTTGCACAATGCCGAATGTGTCCGTCAGACTTGGAAAAACAAAGACATCAGCTGCGGCCAAGTGGGCACTGAGTTCACGACCGGTCTTCTCGCCCAGGAACTTGACTTTCGGAAACCGGATTTCCAGCTCCGACTTCTGTGGCCCGTCGCCGACCACTACCTTGGATCCCGGCAGGTTCAGCGCGAGAAACGCGTCAAGGTTCTTTTCGACCGCTACACGACCTACGCTCATAAAAATAGGTCTCGGCAAATCGAGTTCGGACGCATCATCGGGCGTGAACAGCTCGGTATCGACCCCTCGCGTCCAGGTTCCGAGCTTTTTGAAGCCTCTCGCGGTCAATTGCTGCCTGAGCGAGGAAGTGGCAACCATCGTCATGGCCGCAGCCGCATGAAAATGCCGGAGCACCGCATAGCTCATCGACAACGGGATGATCGAGCGTGCGGCAATGTATTCCGGGAAGCGCGTTGTATATGAAGTTGTGAAGGCCAGCTTCCGACGACAACAATAGTCTCGCACCATCCAACCGACCGGTCCCTCGGTCGCGATGTGAATGGCATCCGGTGACGCCGCTTCTATCCTGCGGGCAATTTCGCCGCGGCTTGGTAAGGCTACTCTCAACCCCGGATAGGTTGGAAGAGGCACTGACGGAAAGCCTTCCGGGGTCAAAAATTTGATGTCAGCTCCAAGCGCCGACGCGCTGCGGGTCAGCGACGTTAATGTGCGGACTACGCCGTTAACCTGCGGGTGCCAGGCATCGGTCGCCACCAGAATTCGCATCGAGGTCTCGAGTTTTGTGATTCTCAATTCCACGACGTTCGCCCAACGATGTTTCAAGCGTATGACGCATCGACAATGGGCGGCCCATCTTCCAATGCGACATTCTATCGAACATCGCGGCCATTAGCTTTGCGGAGCTTTCGCTAATGGTCTGCCACTTAGACGAGCCTGCGACCTTGACCGATCACCCTAGGCCGCAGAGACGGTTCCGAGATAAGCAAAGATCTATGCCTACATGAAATCTGGCTGTCACGAATCATCAGTAGATCACTTCTTGGACGCTAGGTCCTCCGACCCCTTTGGGCCAGCCGCTCCCGACTTGCCCGGTGCAGCGGTTGCGCCGGGCCTTTTCTTTTGAGGCGGAACCGTGAGGCGATGGGTGACGAACGCTTCGTCTCCATTGAAGGCTTCCAAAACCTCACCACAGACCGGGCATCGGAATTCGCCGCCTTGATTGGGCAACGACACCAGCTCTAGTCGCCGGAACCCAGCTCCGCACTTCGTGCAAGCGACATCGGTTTGTCTCATGGCGCCCCTGTGTTTTATGGTCGTCACAATCGCTGTCACTTCGGATGATACGCTATCGCTCTTCATAAGGTGAAAGAAAAAGCATGGCGCGCGGAGACGATACGTGGTGAGCACACCAGCGGATTTCTCTGCGGAAATGGGTACGCGGGTCACCGCACATGCCCTGTATGTTGGAGACCGGATCAACACCGTGGGGTTCGAAGGTGACGTGCTTTCGGCTCTTCCCCTCGCGATCCGGATTGGTGAGGCTCGTGTCGCTGTTTTGTTTCGCTACGGCGTCGCGGTGCTGATCGGCTTTTCACCCGAAGAAGAAGTCAACTTTTTGGAAGCGTTGAAGCCCCGGATCGGTGGCCAGTTCGCGCGTTTTGAGGAAGAAACTGCGATTGTCACGATCGCGAGTGAAACCGAGGATCAGGTTCAGGCGGGAGGTCCGCTTCAGTTGCGGGACATGTCGCCCGACAGGTTTCTGGTCGTTGCCGATGTCCTTGCGAAGAGCGTTGTGCTTGCCCATGACGAACGCGAAGTGGCAAAAGTGTTCGAGATCATCGAGCCATTTGCGAAAGAGTTGGCAGATCGCGGACGTACTCGGCGGAACCGAAAAGGGATGCTTAAACTCCTCGGAAATGCTCTGCTGGTACAGCACCGTGTATCGGGCCGCGTTGCGGTAGCGGAAAAGCCGGATGTTTTGTGGGACCGTCCAGATCTGGAGCGGCTCTACGCACGGCTCGAAGACGAATACGAACTAAAAGAGCGCGTTGATGCGCTCAATCGGAAGCTCGCCGTAGTGGCCGAAACGGCGAACACTCTCGCCGACATCATCGACACGCGCAGATCGCTGCACCTTGAGCTTATCATCGTCGTGTTGATTGCGGTCGAGATTATCGTCACCTTTTATCAAATTTATGCTGCCGGAGGCCAATGATCTGCTGTCGACCCGGGGCGTCGAGCCACGCGACGGCGATGTTCGGCGAAAGCGAACAAGTGCCAGGCATCGTGTAGAGGGTCGGCATCTGATATCCTCCATCAGTGCTTGGGTTCTGGCTGCGCGGGCCACGCCGGTCGATCGTATGCCAGGGTTCAATAATCCAGACGAGACCGTTGCTGCGCCGTTACCCTATCTCTCTTCGTAAGGCAGTGGCGCATTTGGTCAGTGTCGAGGGCCTGAAAAGCGGACATCTACGGACGGAGACAGCCACCCCACATAACTAGCATTAAAACGCCTCGCTATCAGAACGTTGAGTTTGGATTTGTCAGAGGAGAAACAACCCGTGGGCACGGAGATCGAACTCAAGCTCGCCACGTCGAAAAACGGTCTGCACCGGGCGATGATGCTGCCTTGGCTAAAAAAACAGGCCAGTGAAAGCGGCTGCAAACAAGCACTCACATCGGTCTATTTCGACACCGACGATTTCGCTTTGCGCGAACACGGCGTCAGCTTGCGGGTACGCAGGGTTGACGGACATCGACTTCAAACCATCAAAGCCAATTCCAGTGCGCTTATAACGCGCGACGAGTGGGAAACAGCGATTGACCGCGATCAGCCAAATCTGGAGTTCGCTCGCGACACTGCACTCGCGCCCCTACTAACTGCCGAGCTTACAGAGCGCCTGAGTCCCGTCTTCGAGACGCAGGTGGAGCGCGTGGTCATTCCCTTGCATTTTGGCAACAGCGATATTGAACTTGCCTTCGATCAGGGTCGCGTGGCCACCATGGATGCGAAGCTCGACCTGGCGGAAATCGAGATCGAATTGAAATATGGTGATCGGCGTGACGCGGCACGACTTGCAGAAAGGCTTGCGCGCAGCGTTCCCATCACGCTGTCCGTAGGTTCCAAAGCAGAGCGAGGCTATGCGTTGCTCGAGGGTGCGCTGGACGCCCCTGTCTTTTCCGAGCCTGTCGTGATTGGGAAAAAGGCCACGGTCACCGAGGCTTTTCTCACGGTGAGTTTCGCCTGTCTGCGCCAGATCGCGTGGAACTACGGCGCTGTGCGGCACGGGGATCCCGAAGGCATTCACCAAATGCGGGTCGGCTTGAGACGGCTGCGCGCGTCGCTATCGCTGTTCAAGAAGATATTGCACGACGGCAAGGTCACCAAACTAAAACGAGAGCTGAAATGGCTCACTGGGCAGCTCGGTCAGGCGCGCGACTATGATGTTTTCGTCAGGAAGGCCCTGGTTTCGTATCGCGCTGAGCACAGGGATCGGCGCGAGCTCGAAATACTGCAGAATGAGCTCGAAAGAACCCGCAACGCTGGTTTCGCAACCGCAAGAGCGGCCGTTGACAGCGAACGTTTCCGTCGTCTTTTGCTGGACGTCGCGTTAAGGCTGCTCGATAGTGGGTATCACAACGACAGTGATGCTCTAGCGCGGGCTTTGGGTGGATGCCCGGCGCGGACGTTCGCGCAGAACGAGCTGGCGCGCCGTATCCACAAGATCAACAAGCGGTTACGCAAGCTTAAGCAGCTTGATGGGCGTAGACGTCACAAACTGCGGATTGCAGTGAAGAAGGTACGGTATGGTCGCGAATTCTTTAGGACTCTCCGCACGGGTGGCCGAAAGTCCGGACGTAAGCTCGATCACGCCCTGGAAAAGCTACAGAGTGGGCTCGGCGACCTCAACGACATGCGGATGCATCTTCAGCAAGCACTCGACTTCGCGCGATCCAGCCCAGCGGCACAAAGGGCTTTCGCGATTGGCTGTCTCATCGGCCACGAGGAGGCTACTGCAAACGACGTACTGGCGGAGGTGATTGCGGCGGGGAAGCACTTGCGGAAGACGGCATGACTTCTCTGCAGCGAACGAACCGGTCGCTTGGCTAAATCCGGAAGCCGCGGTCTGCCTCTCGTTCAGGCGTAGTGGGCGCACCGCTGCCCTCCGATAGTAACCCTGCCTTCGAAGCGGTTGATCGAAAACATGGCCGGTCGGACTATGATCTCACATGAACTGTAAAGCGTGCTTGCAAGACAGGACCTTTATCATCACGAACCTCAACCGCTAAAAGGCCGCCCTGACCGTCGATACGGCGACTACGGATGGCATCTTTTGCAAGGTCAGCTAACGACAGCGCAGCTTCTTCCTGTGCAGAGTGGGACGAAGCGAGCTCAAGCCCTTCATCGTCGGGCATAAGGTCATCTCCATCGCGCAAATCGAAATAGTAACGAGTCATCGGCAAGTCCCTGATCAATCGGATACAGCCCGTAAGCGCCAGATTTGTTCGGCCGCGCGTGCGTCTGCGGGTGATAAGGTTCGCCAAGTTGGTAAACCTCGAAGACCACCGTGTGATGACGCCGTCTAGAGCCGCGGTGCTGACTACTTGGCCATCTCCGAAGTTTGGTGCTCTGGCCGACGAAAATGAGCCCATGCTCGTTGATCACAAGACCGCGAGCGGAGTTCACGACGACGCAGAAACGTCATCTCCTTGACTTGCCTCGTTACTACGATCGCTATCGATGCGGGAGGCTCCCATGCAAAAGAAATTATGCCACGAGCAGATTGCAAAAGCGCTCGTTGAAAATGCGATCAACGACGGCTTTCTAATTTCGGTCACGGGGACGCAAATGGTTGTCGACCGATCACGGAATTTCGCCGAGATCACCCAGGCGATGTTCAGCACCGATATGGACACGCTCGCACTAGATGTCGAAACACGGCGTGTCGGTATCGTCACTTTGGCTTACGGCAACGGCGGTAACGGCTCGAGTGTGATCAGCGACCACACTGACGTCCCGCACATTAGCCGTCTAGTTGAGCACACCCTGAAGGAACTTGAAGTGAACTTCACGCCGAACCCGCAGGAGCCGGGCTAACCTTCTATCGGTCATCCAGGGCGGGGCAGACGTCCTCATGGTGGATCTTCCCCATCGCGTCATCATTCGGGCATCGCCGCGCAGTGGTATGAGCAGACCGATCAAGCTCCGACGATACCACCATCCTCGCGGGTAATCACAAGCGTCGTCGACCGCGGCACCGCTGAACCGCCGGCTGGCCAGTGGCTACCAAGACGTCCTTGCGCAAACTCATCGGCGCTCGTATGCGCCCCTGGATGCTGGACGTTGACGAACATGGTGCGGCCGTCCGGCGTCGTCGTCACGCCAGTGATCTCCTGCCCCAGCGGTCCTGTCAGAAATCGACGAATCTCTCCCGTCATTGGATCTGCGCATAGCATTGCGTTGTTTCCGAACGGCTCATAGCGGCCCTTGTTCAGTGCGCAGTCGCCGATGTCGGTCTGGATCCACAATCGGCCGTTGGCGTCGAACCACAGCCCATCAGGACAAGCGAACAGGCTGTTATCGTCCAGCGGACGCCCAGTCAGGTCGCGGCCAGAGGCCTGGTCGCCACCGATGACAAACAGATCCCAGCGGAAGCTTGTCGCTGCGTGGTCAGCGCCTTCTTCAGTCCAACGCACGATATGCCCGAAATAATTCTCAGCGCGTGGATTTACCTTGTCGACCTCATCCGGCTTGCGCTTAACATTGCTCGTGAGACTGAAGTAGACCGCGCCGGTCGTTGGCTCAATCGCGCCCGATTCCGGCCGGTCCATACGGGTGGCGCCGACATGTTTCGCCGCGGCGCGGGTGTTGACCAGCACCTCGGCCTGACTGCCGAATCCGTTTTCAGACGTCAGGCCGTTATGACCAACCGCAAGCGCCAGCCAGTCGCCGCTCCCGTCATCATTGAACCGCGCGACATATAGCGTTCCGTCATCGAGCAGATGGCTGCCCGAGCTGGCGTTGTTATAGGGCTGCGCGCTGACGAATTTGTAAATGAACTGGAACATGGCATCGTCGCCAGAATAGCAGACCAGCGGCTTGCCTTCGGTCGTCGGCGCGAAGACAACACCCTCATGTGCGAAGCGCCCCAGCGCGGTGCGCTTGACCGGTACCGCACCGGGTCGCGACGGATCGATCTCCACCATCCAGCCAAAGGCGTTTGGCTCGTTGCGATAGTCCTCGGCCGGGCTTTGCGCTTTGCGCGAGGCATCGAAGCGAACGAAAGCATCGTCGCCGTTGTCGGCCAGCTCCCAATGATAGCGCGTCTTGCCGCGCGGCACCCGATACTGGCTGTGCTCCCGCGGCTGATCCGGCTTGCCTTCCTTGCTGTCGTCGTTGCGAAAATACAGCGCCCAGTTCTCCTCTGCGGCAAGATAGGTGTTCCACGGTGTCGCGCTCGACGCACAATTGCTCAGCGTGCCGCGTACGCAGGTGCCGTCTGGGCTGTATTTCGTTTTGACGAAGTCGCTCCCGCGCACGGGTCCAGCCAGCTCCATCGGCGTCAGCACGGTGACGCGGCGATTGCGCGGGTCGACAACGGTCACCCATCGGCCACCGGCCTCGCGACGGATCCTAACGACACTGACGCCATGCGCATTCATTTCCTTGAGCACGTCGTCAGCCGGTCGGCGGCCATCGATGAGATATGCATCTTCGGCGCAGAGCTTGAGACCTGAGGCGGAGTTGTGCATTAACCGCGGCTCGACGTATTCGTGGTTGATAACAAGCAGCCCGTCATCGGTATGGCCATCGATTGCGAAGAAGTGCATCCCGTCATGGTGACTACCGACCTGCATCGCCTGATCCTCGGCGCTGTTGTCGATCGTGAAGGCTGGCATGCGGCCCAGGATTGGCTCGCCCCATGGCAGGATGAACTGCACGCGGTATCCTTCGGGAACGGCCACCCTATCGGCACGGCTGACCGGGATTGGTTTGAAATCGAGGCGGCCCTCGCCGGCTCTTCCATCACCAGGGCGGACGAACAACGCGGCGACCGCTGTAGCCAGCGCGCCAGCGAGCACGTCCCGGCGCTTCAAGCGCCGCGCGACAAGATCGCCAAAACGCGGGTTTCCGGTCTCAAGGCATGGCGGCTCATCACCGCCGTCGCCGCGAATAATCTCGATGGTCTGGCTCATCTCGGACCCCCAATAGAAGGGTTCGAAATTACCGCCGCTGTATGACAGTTAGTTCACGCCATCGATGGCAGGCGAAGATGGTTCAAGCCTCATAGTTCGATAAGGACGATCTGAAAGATCAGCTTGGCCATTTGATTTGGCCCTTTTATTGTTCCAACTCCAAGGACGAACTGCTCACGACAATTCTGACAACGCCTCTGGAATTTCTGAGCACACCGGCCACGACTGAAAATCGGGCCTGCGTGCCATCGCTAACATCAACAGGAGAATTACAAATGTCCGAAGTTCGTCCGCCAGTCCCGCCGTTCACGCACGAAACCGCAGTCCTCAAGGTGCGAGGAGCCGAGGACGGCTGGAATTCCCGCAATCCAGAAAAGGTCAGCCTCGCATATACTTTGGACAGCCGCTGGCGGAATCGGAATGAGATTTTCTCCGGCCGCAAGGCGATCGTTGAGTTCCTGACCCGCAAATGGGAGAAGGAACGAGAATATCGCCTCATCAAGGAATTGTGGGCATTCAGCGATTCACGCATCGCCGTGCGCTTTGCGTACGAATGGCAAGACGCGGGCGGCAACTGGTTTCGCTCTTACGGTAACGAAAACTGGCAGTTCAACGAAGCTGGTCTTATGGCTGTCCGCCATGCCAGCATCAACGACCTCTCGATCACAGAGAACGCACGCCTCTTCCATTGGGCTATCGGCGCCCGCCGCCCGGATGATCATCCGAGCCTAAGTGATCTCAATCTTTGAGTCTCCTAGCCTCCTCGGCCACGCACCGTGGTTTTCAGGTCGCCGATCGCGGTGAAGCGGGTCTAGCCCGCTTACCGCAACCTCTGTAATGCTGAGACTAGGCCGATTTTAGTTTGCCAAAACGAGTATTAACGACGCCTGACGATCTCCGGCCCAAGCGAAATCGCTTCAAAGTTTATTATAATTTGCTGAGATACTCCTTCCCGGAAAACGGACCTGGGAAGAAATATGGGTAAGCGGGCCAAACGCGGAAAGACAGAGTCGATAACACTTCCGGTCGCAGGAAGAGTTGCAGTCGGCGTCGTGGCCGCTGCCGCATTGGGGTACATTTTTCTGTCTCGCCCTGCGAGCGTCGAACCAATACGGAGGCCGTCCGCGCGTTTAGTCCAAGCACCGTCGACCCCAGCTCACGTATCAACTTCAGTTCGTGTAGCGTCAACTCAAGCTGCAACCCCTGCCCCCGCGCCACGGGTCGAAACACCAAAAGCCGCTGACGCTCCCGGTAGACTTGTTCGGCAGGTGGTTGACTACGTCAGCCACCAGACGCCAGGCACGGTCATCATCGATACAGGAAACACATTCCTTTATCTCGTTTTGAACGACGGGCAAGCGATGCGCTACGGTATCGGTGTTGGCCGCAAAGGTTTTACATGGTCCGGCGAGCAAGCTGTGGCCCGCAAAACAGAATGGCCGGATTGGCGTCCACCTGCAGAGATGCTGTCGCGTCAGCCATATCTGCCGCGCTTTATGGCAGGTGGTCCCGGCAATCCACTCGGCGCTCGGGCGATGTATCTGGGCGAGACCGAATATAGGATTCACGGCACCAATAAGCCCGATACGATTGGGAAGCGTGTTTCGTCCGGCTGTATCCGGCTGACCAATGAGGACGTGATGGACCTTTATGAACGGGTGAAAGTCGGAGCGAAAGTGATCGTGCTTCCGGTAACCGCTGCTCAGCGACCATCGCAGGGAACCCCGTCCGACCCTGCCTTCCGATCGCCCGACCCAGCATTGCCGTCGAACCGGCCATCGGCAACCAATGCGCAGGTGCCGTCATCTCGGCCGAAGATGGCCAAGGCTCAGTAAGTTACGTGCAGCCTATGTTTCTATCCGAGAGTCGAATGGATGATGCGGGGACTAAAATAGTCGTCGACAGACCCAGAGTGCCTTCAGGACCTACCGGCGAGATCGCCATGAGAAGGATCATGGTCTCAGGCTCGACCACTTCCTTCTCAGCAGTGGTCGCATCCCGTTTGGTCGCAGCGGGCGTGGATGGCAACGTAAGCGACTAAGACAACGCCAGCGATCAGGCGCCGCGTGGATCCACTACAATTCCGAAGGATCATCCGGCCTTAGATAAGGGCCATAGAACACATCCTGCCGCCACTCATAGAGCTTCACAACAACAGCACCCATCGCAACTACAACAAAAAATAGAGCCACCTCGAACATCGTCGATCTCCAATCCGTGCGACAACACTTCGATCGACGCGATGGATCGGTCAACGATATCTAGGGGGTAGTGTTAATTTGCATAGCGGACGGGCATCGAGCCGTCGCGTTGCAGTTCCAGATTTAACCCGAAGCCGCAACATCAAGCTTAATGCGCGAGTTTCATTGCGCGGAGACTAAGCGAGGCTAAAGCTTCTTCTCACCGGGAAATTGCCGCTAGCCCGGGCCGCGCGCGAAGATCCGAATATGAATCTAAAGTACGCTTAAATCACTCGGCACTTGCCAAATGCTTATAGCAAAACAGCACTCGCAAATTCACCGCTGGCAGGATCTCGGGTACGACTGAAAGCCACAGCGCAGATATGTCCCGCAGTTCGCGCCACCTGCGACGGGTGACGACTCTCCCCGGCAAGAAAAAAGAGCCGGCCTTGTCAGTCCCTGACCAGACTCAAGTCAAAGCTCGACGCGTATTACGTGCCTGGAGTTAAGCGGTGAAGGCCAGATTGGTCACAGACACTTTTTCGGGAAACAGACCGGCCCTTAATCCAGTAAAAAGCTGCGATTGTTACCGGCACAGCGAGTGCCAACCACGAAACCGCGTCCGAAAGACCATTGCCCAAAAGAGCAAACGTAAGCCCTGCTGTGGTGACAGCGGCTATAAGGACAGGCACACGGAAAACTTCCCAAACCGTTCTGTGGACGACTTTTTGCCGGGGAATGTGGATCTGAGGCATTCAATACTCACGCTTCGGATCAACCATCCGAGGTATGCTGCGAGAGGCGCGATCGATCCCAAAGGACCGTTTTTTAATTGCCCATAAGTAAAGGCCGCTCAACAGGATGATGATCGTAATAATATCGAAAAGCGCCCAGATGATTTTTAGAGGCAACTCCCCATAGTCTCCAAAATGGAGCGGACGTGAAACCTGCAATACCTTGAGATACCAAGGAACCTGCGGCGCAATCATGTTTGACGCGTCGTTTGCATCGACCAGAATGGGTTCACGCATCCGAGCCGTGAATGGCGTGCTGCCCTTGGTCCCCACGATGAGGTGTTGCGGGCTTCCGAAACGGCCAGAGGTCGGCATGATGATCTGCGTGATGATCCGGTCCGGGAATTTCTCTTGCACGTTATCAACGACTGCTTGAATGGACGGAACTCGCGCAACCGGCTTTCCTGCATAGGAAGCAAGCAGGGTCGGCAAATACTGAGCACGCCAGAGGTCGGACAACGGAACCGCAAGTGTGTTGATTGTGCCCGTCAGCCCCACAACCAGTGCCCAGGTCACGGTCACGATACCCAGAAGATTGTGCCCGTCCAGCCACTTCACACGAGACGATGCGTAGCGAATTGAGCCGAAATCCAGCCGCCTCATGAACGGCCAGTAAACGACAATGCCCGACACGATAGAGACCACGAAAACAAGACCTATCACGCCGAGAAAAAGCTCGCCGGGCAGACCGACGAACATATCCCTGTGAATCCGCAATATGATGTTCATGACGTCCAGATGCGGCACCTCATCTCCCAGTACTTCAACGGTCCGCGCATCGAACGTCGTGCGACGGAACATGCCTGGGAGTGGAACTGCAGTGGACGATGTCGCAACGCTCACTACCGGTTCAGTCTGACTTGGCTGCATGAAAAGGATGAATTGGCCGGGGTATAGTTTTTGGGCAGCCTCGACTACACGATCCAACGATGCCCGAGGGGTATTCGCTGCCATCGGGGGCGCGGATATTTCCTCTTCGAATAGCTCATCAATCTCATGATGAAAGATCAGCGGCAGCCCGGTCACGCATAGCATCAGCAAAAACAACATGCTGACGAGCGATGTCCACGTATGGATGCGAGACCATATTTTGATCGTCATTTGTGCATCAGAAGTTGGATGTGGCCGACACGAAGTTAAGCCCGAGGAGTTGCAAGCGTGATAGCTCCGCTATGCGGCCGACGCCCAGTAAGCCTGGTTTCCGACATTCTACCATCCCCCGGACAATAATCGGTTTTCCGTTCCAAGGCGAGGCAAAGGTGTATCGCGATCTCATTCTGCTATTTGGAAACGCTGCAAATACAGGCGCAAAAACTGAGGATTCGCCATGTTCCGTTGAGCGACATTTGTCGTTCCTATCGCGCGAGTTTCTCGTAGCGACCGGTATCTGAAAACCGTGGTTGATCAGCCGAACGGCGGATACATCAATGATGCTGACGCGAGAATGATGCTGACGCGAGCGTGCTCAGACCAAAGACCCATCTACTAAGTCAAGGTACGGATACGCGTACTGCCGGTCGCCTTCCCTCTGGCTCTAAGATTACGTGACGAACGGGGATGAAGGGGCCTGCCAAAGCCTGAGGGATCGACGGCACAGTTCCGACTCTTAGGGTTACGCCAGCGCAAAGCGCAAGACAGTTTTCGAAAAGATCGTGCTCGATCAAAGACAGGTCAGATTGGGTGCAGCGCGGTTGAATCAAACATCCACCAATATGAGGAGATTGCCTTTGCACACGCTAGTTAAGGACGATCTCTCCGCCGAGCAGGATTCGCCGCCGCGTCAGCGAGATTACAACCGGCGTCGCTTCCTCGCATGGCTCCGCGACGAGGTCGCGATCCTGCGCGCACTCGGCATGGATCATCGGCGCATCGCCGCGCAGCTCGATATCGAAGAGCACGACGTGCGAGCGTTTTGCCCGAAGCCGCGCGAGAAAGACCCGCGCCGCAACCTGCCGCGTCGCGCCGTGGAAGCGCTGCTTCATGGCCGTCACGCCTCGATCGGCGGCAGGACCGTCGCCAAGCGCAGCCGCCATCTCGCCGTGATTGCCGCCGCCTACACCTGGGACGAATTGTTGTCCGAGCCGGGCGTCGGATCCGTCACTGCAAACCAGATCCGCCTCTGGCTCGAAGAGCGTGGCGGGAAGTTGCGTTACGGGACGGCAGACCCTCAGTCGTACTGATACCGAACGATCGCTATTGTTGCGGATGCATCAGCTTCAGCGCTCATGGCCGTTTCAGCAATCTTGTCTCGCCGCGCTCGGGCCATGCACGTTGGATTTCAGGTCTGCGCCCATTGTCGCAGCAGGTTGTGATAAAGTGAGGTCAACGACACCACGGTTGGATGCTCGGGGTGGTCAGCGTTGAGGCGAATGATCGACATATCCAGATCGAACATCATGGCGCGTCGCGACACATCGCTGATCATGCTTTCGGTCCAGAAGAACGACGCGACACGCGAGCCCCGGGTCACCTTGGTGACATGGTGGACGCTGGTGCCAGGATACACGATCATGTCGCCAGCCGGCAGCTTCACGGAATGGGTACCGTAGGTGTCCTCAATGACCAACTCGCCTCCGTCGTATTCCTCCGGAGACGAAAGAAACAGCGTTGACGATACGTCAGTCCGCACACGCATTCCTGTGCCGGGAACCATACGGATGGCGTTGTCGACGTGCGAGCCGAAATTCATCTCGCCGTCGGCATCGTAGCGGTTGAACAGCGGCGGAAAGATCGTCTTCGGTAGCACCGCCGACACAAATAGCGGATTGCGGTTGAGGGCTGCCAGCACAATGTCACCGAGCTCGCGGGCTTCCGGCGTTCCCTCCGGCAATTGCAGATTGCGCTTGACCTGCGCCGATTGATGCCCGGCCGTAATTCGCCCGTCCACCCATTCGGCACGCGCCATCACCTCTCGGCAATGTTGCACCTGCTCCGGCGTCAGGACATTCGGAACTCGTACTAGCACCGGGACGCTCCTTGAGATAAAGAGCCGGCGCCTTACGACGCCGGCTCCGATATCGTTATCCTCGACCTACCGTAACGTGAGTTATTTACTCACGTAACGCTCAGCCTTCACCGGATAATCCGGGGCGACCGGCGGCGGCGGCACGAAGCTATAGCGGTAAGTCAACATCGCGGTCCGCCCCGCGGCCGGAACGGCGTGACCCTGGTAGTACTGGGCGTAGTACAGCTCATCCGTCAGGTTGTAGATGTTGAGCTGCAGCATCGAGTCCTTCGTGACCTTATAGCTCGTCATCAGATCGAGCTTCCAGTAGTTGGGCACGTAGTTTGTGTTCTGGACATTGGCGAAGGTTTGCGCCGCATAAACGGCACCGCCGCCGACAGTCCACAGCGGCGTTAGTTCGTAAGTGGTCCACAGCGTAAAGTTATGCGGTGGCGTCTGGGGAAGCTGGTTGCCCAACTGCGCAAGATCGGTCGTATTGAGGATCTTGGAGTCGAGATAGCTGTAGCCCGCGAACACGCCCCACTTATCGGTGAGCTTGCCCGCGGCGCCCACTTCCACACCATCCACGCGCGCCACACCGCCGAGCACCAGCGCCGCATTCGTGGCCGGATCGATCGGAATGCGCATGTTGGTTTTCTCGATGCGGAACACCGCACCGCTCAGCGTCAACTTGCCGTGTAGAAGATCGACCTTGGTGCCGACTTCCATCGTCGTGTTGCGCTCGGGAGCTAGCCTGGAGTTCGCCGCGTTGTTGCCGGCGTCGCTCAGCACATCGAACTCCGCCGCCGGATTATTCGACACGCCATAGGCGGCGTAGACCATTGAATTATGGGTCGGATGAAAGACACCGCCGACGCGCCAGGCGACCATCTGGTCGGCCCGACTGAGCTGCTGGCTCGTGGGCGGTACCGCCGCGAGATTGGTATAGGTCGTTCGGAAATCGTCGTAGCGGATCGATCCGAGCAATTCGAAGTACTCGTTGATCTTAACCTGATCGAAGCCATAAACCGCGTAGTCCGTCGAGATAGTGTAGTTCGGCTGAAGGAAACCGTTGTTCGGTCCGCCATAAGTCGTATCGACCGGAGCGAAGGCGCTGGTCCGGCACGCCGGATCGGTTGGCAAGCAGTAATTGGCACGCACCTGATCGCGGGTTTGCTGCGAGGCTAAAGCACCCAGCGTGAAGGTATGCTCCAGGCTGCCGGTGTGGAACTTGCCGGTCAGATCGGTCTGATTGATGAACAGCGTGTTATCGGTCAACGTCTCGAAGTGTTGCCGCCCGATCGTCATCAGTTCGACCGGATAGCCCGGCGGCGGCGGCGCTATCGCAGGCCCAGCTGCTGGCTGAGGTACCACGAAAGTGCTATTCGCATTACCAAGGCTACGCGGTGGGGTCGGCCGCGCCATGCGGTCGACACTGACGTATCGGGTCGAGTTCGAAATCTTCAAGCCGTCGTCGAAATCATGTTCGAACCGGGCTGTCGCGATGTGGGTATTAGTGACCTGACGGTCGGCCAGAGGGCCACCAGCCACGCCGTAAAAATTTTGGCGGGGAACCGGTATCGGCGGTGTCGCCGCGCCATTGCCGAAATAGCCGGGGTTGGTCCTCGCGCCGGTCACCGAACTGTAGACCGGCGGCGGCAGATATGGATGACCGTAATCCGGCACGCCATCCTCGCCTTGATAAACATAGCTGAAGATTGCGCGGGTATCCGGCGTAAACTCCGCTTTGAGCGACGGCGCGACACCCCAGCGCCTTGCGAAAATGTGATTTCGGTCCTGGACAGGAATGTCCTGATACATCGCAGCAATGCGGCCGGACAAATTCCCCTGTGTCCCATTGGCATCGACATCGGCGCGATAACCGCCGCTGCTGACGCCGCTGACGGTGCTATTCACGAAGGTGGTCGCTTGCGGCACCTTCGAGACGGTGTTGATCGCGGCGCCGGTCGAACCACGACCGAAGGCAAATCCCGACGGCCCTTTGTAAACTTCGACGCGATCGCTGCTGAACATGTCGCGCGTGTACCAGCCCGGATCGAGAAGGCCGTCGCGGTACATGTCGCCGCGTGCCGCGAAGCCGCGCACAATCGGCGTATCCCCCTGATTGCCGCCTTCGCCGGCGCCGAAGGTGATGCCCGGCACCGTTCGCAGCGCATCTTCCATGGTGAGAACCCGCTGCTCCTGGATCACCTGCTGCGTCACCACGTTGACGGTTTGCGGCGTATTGGAGAGCGGCACCGGAAGGCGGGCCATTCCTGCCTGCGCAGGCGCCTGATAGCCAGTGACGCCATGCGCGTCGCCGAGCATGGGATTGACCTGAACGTTGCTCGGCGTGGCAGCAACAACTGGCGCTGGGGCAACGTGTGCAGGCGCGTGATGTGCGGTTCTTTTCTTGGCTTGCCGCTTTGGCGCAGTGACACGAACCTGCGGAAGATCCTCTCCGCTGGGCGCCGGCTGAGCATCGGCGAAATCGGGGATCAACATGACCGCGGCAACGCCGATCATTGCTCTCCCCCATCCAACTACCGACGAATCCTCTGCTTGTCTGTCAAGATTGCTTGTACCACCCGTACGATCTGCCGATGAAATAACCATTGCCCCAATTCCTCGATTGCCGACCCCTACGGAAACAGAAACAGTATCCGCGACGACGGCTCGTCATTAGCTTTAGACTTTGTCGTTGAGCAATATGTCTGAGGCACAATTCGAAGCCGTTTATAGAAGTTCTAACGCCGTCCATCTGCGTATCCCTAACGAAATCAACCGGCGCGAGTAACCAGCGTCTTCTCGCCGCGTCTCTTAAAGAGATTCTAAAAATGTTTGCCGGTTTGCCTGTTTGATTCGGAAAGCCCAGACGCTAGACCACTCGCCAGATGCTTGCGCACTCGTTCTTGGCCCGCTCGGATGGCCCAGACCAGTGCATGATTGTAGAGTCTTTCACCATGAAGCTGTCTTTGAATGTCTCACGTATAATGGTGGGAAACGACCGAATGCGGATCGCAAGGGCTTCAGCGGTCGGGCTTGCATGCCTCTTGATGTTGGTGATGTTGGCGGTTGGACCGCACCCCGCTTACGGTCAGTCATTATCGCGGCCCGGCTCTCACGACGCCGTTTCTTCTGGCCAGAATCCTTCGCTAGGCGTGCAATCAACGCCTAGCGCACCGCAGACGACGCAACTTAATTCCCAGCAACCCGCGTCGCAGACCGCACCTGACACAAAAACGTCTCCCGCCGAGCAATCGGCTGCGCCGGCGACGCCGTCAGTCGAACATCAAACACCGCCAGCGACCGAACTAGTCGAAGTCTCCGAGTCGATCCTGCCGCATGAACTGACGCCTATAGGCATGTTCATGGCGGCCGACTCCATCGTGAAAGCGGTGATGATCGGTCTGGCGCTCGCTTCTGTCGTGACCTGGTCGGTATGGCTTGCCAAGACAATTGAGTTGCTCAGCGCACGGACCAAACTTGTGCGCGATCTTCATAGCGTGGAAGACGTTCGCTCACTTGATGAGGCGAGCAAGATATTACGGCAGTCCGGCAGTGATATAGCCATCCTTACCAAGGCCGCGCGCGCTGAGATTCATCGTTCGCAGGACGCCATGAACCATGACGGGGTCAAGGAACGAGTCGCTTCGCTGTTCAGCCGCATTGAGGCGGGCGCTTCACGGCGCATGACCCGCGGGACCAGCATTCTGGCCACTATCGGATCGACCGCACCGTTTGTCGGGCTTTTCGGCACCGTCTGGGGCATCATGAATGCCTTCATCGGCATTTCGAAGACGCAAACCACCAACCTCGCCGTCGTCGCGCCTGGCATCGCCGAGGCTTTGCTGGCGACAGCCATGGGGCTTGTCGCGGCGATTCCGGCGGTGATGATCTACAACATGTTTTCGCGCTCCATCACCGGCTATCGCGGCTTACTCGGAGACGGCTCGGCGGAGCTGATGCGCATGGTGAGCAGAGATCTCAATCGTGCGGAGATGATACCTCATCGGATAGCTGCGGAGTAAGGAGTAACACCCGTGGGCGTTTCGCTTCAGTCGGCATCGTCCGAGGACGAGATGACGCAGGTCAGCGACATCAACGTGACGCCGTTCATCGACGTCATTCTCGTGCTGTTGATTATTTTCATGATTGCCGCGCCGTTGGCGACCGTCGACATCCCCGTCGACCTGCCGGCATCGACGGCGGTGCGCCAGCCACGTCCGGAAAAGCCGATCTTCATTACGCTCAAGGCCGACCGTACGCTGGCGGTCGGGGAGACGCCGCTCTCGCGTATGGCGCTAGCTGCCTCGCTGGCCTCGCTGACATCGTCGGATCACAGCAAGCGTCTGTTCGTTCGCGCTGACAAGACCGTTCCCTATGGCGAGGTGATGTCGCTGATGAACGATTTGCGGTCTGCAGGGTATCTGAAGATCGCCCTGGTCGGGCTTGAGTCCGCGGGCGGAGCGCAATCCGGGGAAACCGCGCAATGAGCATGTCGCGCCTTTACAGCCACGTGACGCGGAAAGAAGTGCTGCGCTGGGGCACCTGCTTCGTTGCAATGTTGTCGATACATGGCGCGGTCGCGGCCGCCCTGCTCATGACTCCAGCTGAAGGCGATACCTTCGATACCGTCACGGCAATCGAAGTCGATTTTACGACCGAGTCGTTCCGCGACGCCGAGGCCAGAGACGTGGCGCCGGGCGAAGAGCAAATGCAGACCGATGAGGCTCCTCCGCCTCAGGAGAAGGCCGAAGTCAAGACCGAGAAGGAGCCGGAGCCCGAACCGCCACTTCCGCAGGTAGCCGAACCGGATGTTGCGCTGGAGACCCCTCCTGAGCAGAAGAAACAGGAGGAGGAGAAAAAAGAAGAAAAAGAAAAGACTCCGAACGCAACGCCACCGGTGGTCGCCTCGTCCGTCACGACGGCGCCAACCGCCGCGGCTGCACGTAAGGCGCCACTCGTGAGCTGGAAACGGAAGCTGGCCCTTCACCTTCAGCGCAACAAGCGATACCCGCGGGATGCCCAGGCCCACCATGAAACCGGAACAGCGCGGGTGTTCTTCATCGTTGACCGCAATGGTCACGTTATTTCCAGCCAAATTGCGAAAGGCAGCGGTTCTGCAGCTCTCGATCGCGAAACGCTCGAACTCCTGCAACGCGCGCAGCCATTGCCTCAGCCTCCGAACGATGTCGGCGGTACTCAGTTTGCTTTTACGATGCCGATTCTTTTTGAGTTTCAATGATCCCACGCCTGGCAAGGCGCGCGCTTAGTTTCGGCACCCGTCGGAAACTGACACAATACGAAGCGACAGCCGACCGGATCCTTGCCCAGGAATCGGATTGTCGACGACTATCTTCCGGCGGGTTGCTTGATCGCGCTTCCCAACTGCGCCGGCGGATACAGGCCGGCACGGCCATCGATGAGATCAAGCAAGAGGCTTTCGCGCTGGCTCGCGAAGCTGCGTGGCGTGCGCTAAGCGAGCACCCTGTTCCGGTGCAGATCATCGGCGCTCTCGCCCTTCATGACGGTCATCTTGCTGAGATGAAGACCGGTGAAGGCAAGACGCTAACTGCCGCGCTCGTCTGCGCGCTCAATGCTTTGACGGGCCGGGGCGTTCACGTCGCCACGCCGAACGACTATCTGGCTGAGCGCGACGCCGCCTGGATGCGGCCGTTCTACGACTTACTCGGACTCAGCACCGGCGTCATCACGCAGGAGATGGACGACGACAGCCGGCGCGAAGCCTATCGTTGCGATATTACCTATGGCATCGCCAGCGAGTTCGGTTTCGACTACCTGCGGGACAACCTGAAATTTTCGGCCGCGGAAACTGTGCAGCGCGGCCATTCATTCGCATTGGTTGACGAGGCCGACGCCACCCTGATCGACGAGGCCAGCATGCCCTTGGCGCTGTTTGGGCCGCTTGGTGATCACTCCGGGTTTTATCACGCGATCGATGCCGAGGTCGCCTCGTTGCAGCCCTCACACTACGAGATAGATCATCGTCGACGCGTCGCGCTGACCGAGGCGGGATACAGTGAGATCGAGTTGCGGTTGCAGCAACAAAGATTGCTGAAGACTTCGACGACGCTACATGACATTGCGTCGATCTCACTGCTCCACCACGTCATGCAGTCGCTGCGGGCTCATGTGGTGCTCGCGCGCGACCGCGACTATGTGGTTGAGAACGGCAGCGTGACCATTGTCGATCGGCTGACGGGCCGACCGATGCCGGGGCGGCGCTATGATGAAGGGCTGCATCAGGCCCTCGAAGCCAAGGAAGGTTGCGCCATCGGAGAGGAAACGCGTACGCTCGCCGCGATCACGTTTCAGACCTATTTTCAGCGCTACGCCAAGCTAGCCGGCATGACCGGCACAGCAAAAGCGAATGCAGAAGAATACCGGGAGATCTACGGCCTCGACGTGATTTCAATTCCGACACACCGACCGATGATCCGTGTCGACGAAGCCGTGCTCCACTCCACCGCTGCCGGTAAGTTTCAGGCGATCCTGCGGGAGTTGGAAGACGCCGCCGCGCGCGGTCAGCCCGTACTGATCGGCGTTCCATCAATCGAACGATCGGAAGCATTAGCAGCGATGCTTGAAGCTAACGGCTGGCGGCAGCAAAACGCACTAGCTCAGAATCCAGGTTCAAGCCGCACTTTCTCCGTCCTTAACGCCAAGCATCACGCCCGCGAAGCCCAGATCATCGCTGAAGCCGGCGCTCCGGGCGCGGTGACGATCGCTACCGCAATGGCCGGCCGGGGCACGGATATACGGCTTGGCGGCGAACATGCCGATGCGCCAACACGCGCCAGGGTGATTGCCGCAGGCGGGCTGCTGGTTATCGGCACCACCCATCACGATCATGGGCGGATGGATGAACAATTGCGCGGTCGCGCCGGAAGGCAAGGCGATCCGGGGCGATCGGTCATTCACGCCTCGCTTCAAGACGAGTTTCTGCGGACTGCTGCGATCAACGCGCCACCAACACCGTTAACAGAACAAGCCGCCACGATCGCGCCTTCGGTTGCGACCCGCCTGATCGAGGCGGCGCAGAAGCGGCATGAAATGCGCAGTTTCGATCGCCGCCTTGGACTCCTGCGTTTCGACACAATCATTCAACGCCAGCGCGACAACGTTTTCGATTTGCGGCAAAGCATCCGCGACGGGAGCGATACGCTCATGTTGGTAAAGCGCCTGCGTCATGAGACGGTCGACGATCTGATCAATCGTTTCGCCACGCCAACCGCTCCATGGGACATTGCCGGGCTGGATCACGCCATCCGGTCCGTCCTGACTCTTGCCATTGATATCAGACCTCCATCGAGCGATCCCAAAACCGACGCAAAGGCCCTCACCCAGCTCATCACCGCGGCGGCCGATCGCTGGATCGACGGCAAGATAGCCAGCATGGGTGAGACGATGTTTATTGATATCCTTCGCCGGCTGATGATGGCGCTGATCGATCACCTTTGGTCGGAGCAATCGGAACGCCTCGATCATCTCAAGCGCAGGATCGGCGACCGCGGGCTTCCGCCGCATAAGATCGTTGCGGAATTTCAGCTTGAAGCATTCGCACTATTCGAACGAACGATCGTCGATTTCCGTCGCGACGTGACGGCCTATTCCATGCGCGTCGCTATTCTTCCGACGTGAGACGCCTGCCCTGCCCCTCGTCAAACGTCCATTCATAAGGATGCGGCGCGGGCGTATTGCCTGTCAATCGCCTTACCGGTCTCCAATAACTCATGGATCAGCCGTAGCACATTGGAGCGACGATCCCCTCGCGTCAGCCAAGCTTGTTCAAAGCGTTTTCAAGTATTGTATCAACGCATCCCGTTCGGCCTAGCAGGCTGTTGAAAAAGGCCAGTCGCGGTTGAGCTGTGAGCATGATTCATTGGCTTTGAAGCGATTTGGATCTGATGGGTGCGCGGTGGTGACAATCTGACTGGCGAGTTGTTCAGCTACGTTGATCTGGAGGCGCGGGTTCGGCGCGATCACCCGCTTCGCGCCATCCGGGTAATTGTGAATGAAGCGCTTGTCGCTTTGGAGCGGGAGTTCGCGGCGCTGTATTCGCCACTCGGGCGGCCGTCGATCCCACCCGAGAAGTTGCTCAGGGCGATGCTGTTGCAGGCGTTCTACTCGATCCGCTCGGAGCGGTTGCCTATGGAGCGGCTGGAATACGACCTTCTGTTCCGCTGGTTCGTGGGCATCGGCGTCGACGATCCAGCCTGGGACCATTCGGTGTTCTCGAAGAACCGCGACCGGCTGCTTGAGGGCGACATCGCGGCCAAGTTCCTGAGTGCGGTGCTGGCCCAGCCCAAGGTGGAGAAGCTGCTGTCGAGCGATCACTTCTCGGTCGACGGCACGCTGATCGAGGCCTGGGCTTCGACGAAGAGCGTCAAACCGAAGGACGGCTCTGGCGAGCCGCCGGCCGGCGGCGTCGGGCGCAATGCCGAAGCCGACTTCCACGGCGAGAAGCGGACTAACGACACGCATGCTTCGACCACCGATCCGGACGCAAGGCTCTACAAGAAGGGCAAGGGCAAGGAGGCGAAGCTATGCTTCATGGGTCATGGGCTGATGGAGAACCGCCATGGCCTGTTGGTCGACGCCTGCCTGACGCTGGCCGGCGGACATGCCGAGCGGGTGGCGGCGTTGCACATGATCGAACCTCGCGCCGACCGGCCCCTGGCCATCACACTTGGCGCTGATAAGGCCTATGACACGGAGGACTTCGTCAACGAGTTGCGCGCGATGAAGGTGACGCCGCACGTGGCGCAGAACACAAGCGGCCGAAGCTCGGCGATCGACGGGCGCACGACGCGGCACCGCGGCTATGCCATCAGCCAGCGTCTCCGCAAGCGCATTGAGGAAGCGTTCGGCTGGATCAAGATGGTTGCCCGCCAGGACAAGACCCGCTTCCGTGGCCGCGACCGCGTCGGATAGGCCTTCACCTTCGCAGCCGCCGCTTACAATCTGGTGCGATTGCCGAAGCTCATGGCGGTGCCAGCATGACCCGCCGTCTCACGGCCACGCCAAACTGCTCGACGGCGGCTCAATCCAGATCGCATTCGCCTATCACAACGGCGATCAAGCCATCCCCAAAGCCAGACCGAACACTTCTTCAACAGCCTGCTAGGTCAGACTACGGCCAATGATGCAATTCGGTAGCTTGGTCTTGTCAATCTCGCGTCTTGGCGCGTCGTAAACAAACCGCTCGTAAAGGCGCGCACTGATTTCTAAGGATGACTCGCGACGGCCTGGAAAATGATAGGCTTTGTAGGACACACTCCACTTCAGGTGGTTTCGTGCGGCTCTCATGAAGCCGACAAAACGGTAGAATGAGCTCCCGGCATCGGCCGGCTACTAATGCGAGGACCCCGGGATGCAGACGACGATCACAAGTACCGGTACCGAACGCGTCCCGTTCTGGTCAGCCCTCGTCAAGGACAGACGGATGGCTCCAGCCCTGGGCCTTGGGTTCACGTCGGGCATGCCGTTCCTGCTAACCTATTCCACGCAATCGGCTTGGCTCACTGATGCGGCGGTGCCGCTGGCGACGATCGGCCTGCTCAGCGAACTGACCTTCGCCTACAAGTTCAAGTTCGTGTGGGCGCCATTTCTCGATCAATACGATCCGCCGATAATCGGACGTATGCTCGGGCGGCGGCGCGGTTGGTTGATCGTAGCCATTCTCGCTGTCATGGCCATGCTGACCGGGATCGCTTTTGGCAATCCAGGATATTGGATCTGGTGGACAGTCGGTTTCTCAATCGCACTCGGAATTGCGGGCGCAACGCTCGATCTGGTGCTCGACGGTTGGCGTATCACGAGCGTGCGACCGCCAGAGAAACAGGCGGTGCTGTCCTCATGGACCGAGGTCGGCTGGCGCATTGGCAATCTCGCCGCTGGCGCGGGCGCGCTTTACCTTGCGGATCGCATCGGTTGGAAGGGCGCCTATCTGTGCATGGCTATCCTGATGCTGGTAGGCATTGTGGCGACGCTATGCGCACCCGAGCCACCCTCCGATATGGTGCCCCACAAGCCGCATACCGGCTTCGTCGAAACAATCTGGGCGCCAATCCACGACCTTCTCAAGCGATTGGGTCCGATGGCCGTCGTGATCCTGCTGCTCGTCGCGGGCTTTCGCATGCCGGGCTACATTGCTAGCGCGATGGCGGTGCCGCTCTTCAAGCACCAGGGATTCACAAATACCGACATCGCGACCGTGACCAAGGTCTTCGGTTTCTGGATCGCGCTTGGTGGCACCTTCATGGCCGGTTGGCTGATCCCGCGTATCGGCATGATGTCGAGCCTCCTCATTGGCACCGTCGCGGGCTCGGCCTCTCATCTTGCGCTCGCGTTTCTAGCGGCACATGGCGGGGATGGAGGTAAGGCGTTCTGGACCTTCGCGCTGGCCGTCGGCATTGAAGGCTTTGCCTACGCCTTCGCGTCGGTCGTGCTCATCACTTACATGTCGACGCTCGCTTCAGTGGAACACGCGGCAAGCCAATTCGGCCTGCTGACCTCCCTTTGCGCCTTTCCGGGCAGCATTCTGGCTGGATTTTCGGGCTTCGTGATCGAGCATACGGGATTCGTCTGGTTCTTCATCTGGACCTCTCTCATCGGCATCCCCGTCGCGCTGCTTGCGGTCTTTGTATGGTCCCGCGTCGGGATTTCGGACGAGGCGCAGATCCAGATCCGGGAAGGGCATTAGCATTTTTTGAGGTCGATCGAGTTTCACGCTTAAGTTTTGGGAAACGTCGGCTGTGGGCGCAATGCATTCGCCAATATGGCTTGGCCTGCCCCTATGAGGTGGTCCGGTTTCAGTCTTAATGCATGATCGGCTTTTCGGCCATTGTTTGCGCGGCTGGCGGAGGCGATCGGGGTGGCTTGGACGACCATAGGATTGCCGGTGCCGGCGGTTTGTATCCGAGCGATGAGTGTGGTCGCTCGGTGTTGTAGTAGCGCCGCCAAGAGTGCGCGCCGACTATTTCTTGTCTATCTGAACCGGATCAACGAACTTACCGACACGCCTGAATTCTATCACCTGCTGACCAATAGCTGCACCATCAATATTATCCGCTACGCCAATGCGGCAGGCAGGGGCGGTTCGATATCCGCCACCTACTCAACGGCTTGATCGATAGCTATCTTTACCACTCGGGCCGAGTGGACACGACGTTGCCGTTCGAAGAGCTGAGGCGACGCTCTCTCATCAATGAGGCCGCACAGGCCGCCGACGGGAAATCAGATTTTTCTGAGCTCATCCGGGTCAATCTGCCAACGATTCCGCGATGAACTACGCGATGTCCCGTCCACCTCATCAGAGATTCTTGTTGGTCCAGTCCATGCCCGCAAACGAAGTGAGCTGAGAATATTTCTCTCAAGTCCTGCAATTATTGGAAAGATCAATCGCCGTTTTGTTACGGCTCTATCATGTTGGACCTCACCGCGTATCGCACGAGGCTTGCGATTGAATTGATCTCCAATTTTCGCATGGCTGTCGCACGATGAGCTTCGGTGGTCTTCACACTGAGATTGAGGAGGGAGCTAATCTTTTTGTTGCTGTAGCCTTCGGCCACCAGCGTGACTACATGCCGCTCGCGTGGAGAGAGCTTCTGGCCCCCTGCGTCCGCGCCGTTCCTTTCGCAGCGCGGCCCGACGCTAAACCGCCCATCATCGAACGGCCTATGCATCATTAAAGCCTCGACGGCCGCCAACAACATCTTGTTTGCGTCAGATTTGACTAGATATGCGCGCGCACCAGCCCGAAACGCTTCCTGTGCCAGCACCCTAGACTCATGCACAGTGAAGATTAGGACTTCCGTCTCCCGCAAATGTTTGCTGATGAGTCGCGCAACTTCGACTCCCGTCATATGCGGGAGCGAGAAGTCCAGGATTGCAACGTCGGGGCGCTTCTCAAGGGCGACCTCGAACGCCCTCCTGCTGTCATCCACATCGGCAATGACCTCCCAACCGGGACGCTGCTCCAGCACCGCACGCAGACCGAGCCGGACGGCGGCATGGTCGTCCGCTATGAGAATTCGTTTCATCTTCCAGAAGTTCTCCGGAGGACATTCTCGAACCTCAGGATAAATCACTAGGTAGAACTATCTATGATGGCGAATCCCATTAATGGATCTGGCGTCCCAAAATGTGTCCGGCGCCCTCGCTGAGATTCTACTCCAGGAAAAGCGGCAATTCGCGACCGCTGGCACGAGTTTGACTTCGGCCCGCACCCCCGGGAATCGTTTACCCACGAACTCTGCGTTTTATTGCGTATTTGCTTTGGCCTTGGCAGTCGCCGCTACCGTCTTCCGTTTACGCACCTTCGTCGTAAAGCCATGAGCGAACACAGCATATACTGTCGTGCCAGAGTGCGGCACTGCCGGATCTGAATGGATTTCGAGTCTGCCGCCGATCTGTTTCAGCCTCGCGCTCATTGTCGGAATTCCAACACCGGTCGATATTGCCTTCACACCGCGGCCCGCACGCCCGGCTGACAGACCGCATCCGTTATCGCTGATCATAAGGCGGATGTGAGCATCAGTTTCCTCAAGGACAACTTTGACCTTGGTGGCCTTCGCGTGCCGAAATACATTCGTAAGCGCTTCCTGGGTGACCCGTAGCAATAAGCGCTGATGCTCTTTTGGCAGTCGGTCGACAGCGCGCGTGATGTTCGTACTGACATCCAGCGACGTTCGCGTGGCGAAACTTCGCGCATAGCACTCGATCGTCGTTTTCAATCCGTCGACCGTCAGTGCTTGGGGATACCGCAAATAAGTGAATGCGCGGATTTCCTTTAACGCCTCGCCGATGGATGCATCAATTTCATCGAAAAGTCTCTCGGCATTGACCGAAGTGCCTAAGTGGGTGCGCATTCGCATGAGACTAAGGCTTGCGGCAATCAGGTGCTGGCACGTGGAATCATGGAGCTCCGATGCGAACCGCTGATGGATGTCCTCCTGGATGGAAGCAAGGCTAACATTCCTACGAATGTCATCCTCCCCGCGCAAGATCCGGTGGCTACCGATCAATCGGACGCCACCGTCTGGATGGATGACCGGAACGGCCGTCGTCTCCGTGTCGTGCCTTGAACCTCCAAATGCAAGTCCGTGACGGACCCTGACCTCACTCCCTTGTGCAAGACATGCCTGGAAAGCTGAGCAAATTAATCGAGCGTCTTCCGCGCCCATATAGCCGAAGACATCCAGTTTCCTGATCTTCCGTGACGAAACTCCAAGGGCGGCCTCGAAGGCTGGATTGATGGCCTCATACGTAAAGCGTCCCGCGCTCAAGGGACGCACAGCAAAAAGAAGATCCGAAGCGCGACTCCAGTAAAGCTGATCGCAGCTTGCTTCCAAACCGGTCAGTGACACCTCGCCAAGCACGGTTCTGCGCGTCATTGTGCTGCTCATTAATTCACAGAGTAGATACCCTACTATCTTGAATATGCATGTGGGCGCCTAAGCATCACAAGACACCCCTTATAATATTAAAGATCCCGCCGCGGAGAAGATCAACACCAATTGATCGGATGGCCTCCCGATTCGTCGCGAAGATACCCCCAAGTGGACCATTGTCTTGCCGCTTGCAGCTGCTCGAGACCGCGGCAAGGCGGCCCTTGACCGCGAGAATCGAATCCAGGCTATTCAGTGCTTCGAGGCGGGCCGCGCAGGCTCGGATTTGTGGGTTCGCCGGTCTCAAACGATACACGCACCACCGTAGCTGACCCCGGAATTGCACATTTGGTCATTGTCTGGCCATCAAGTTTTCGGAGACGGCTGAGGGGAATTTGCCGTCTGGATTTTCAAAATTGCCATCGAATAAGGGAGAGCTGCCGATGATCCGCCGACTGTGGGTCGTAGCGTGGGCGTTGAGTCTCTTTTCTATGCTGGTTGTGGCCGGCGCTCAGGCTCAGACCGCACAGGCGCCGACATCGCCCAAACCAGATGTGGCGCAGCGGGCAGATTCTCCTTCGGATGCGCCAGCCACCGCGCAACCGGCAAAACAGCCTGCTGCTTCGCTCAACACGGCCGAGATCGTTGCACGTGCCAACAAAAATGTCGGCGTTGACATCGAGAAGAGTATCAACGGCTGGGAGCAGGAGCTTTCGCGCCTGGAGGGTGACCTAAAAAAGCCGCGCTTGAGCTATTCCGAACTGAACGACCTCCGTGACAAGCTCCAGCGCGTTCGCAGCGAGATTGGAAGCTTTGACAAGCAACTTGAACCTGTACTCGCGGCCGCCAAGGACCAATTGGGCCTGCTCGGGCCGGCGCCGGCCGCCGGTCAACCACCCGAGCCGGATGACGTCGCACGAAGTCGGGCCGACCGGACCTATTACCACGGAGTGTTGACCGGAGGTCAGAAGGAGATCGACTCCGCCAATCTACGCATCGACAAACTCATCGATGCCATCCAAGATATCCGTCGAAAGAATTTCGCGACGCGCCTGTTGCAGCCGCTCCCTGGCATTTACTCGTCTGAGACCTGGGCGCGTGTGCCGGACTATGTTCCATTAGCCACATACCGCGTTCGCGACATCGTGGCCGACTGGTGGGGCAGTCTTGGCGATCAGGACGATGTGAAGCTCCTCGTTTTCGAAGCCGGACTGCTCATGCTCGGGCTCGCCGTTGCCGCCGCCTTTGGAACCGGGCGGCTGCGCCGCCGGCGATCCGAGGACGTTGATCAGCCGTTCTGGCGGCGGGCTGCAGTCGCGGGCGCCATCGCCTTGCTGTGGCTCTTGCCGGTCTTGCCGATCGCTTTCCTCTACGGGCTCGTCGCCGACACGCATCAACTGCCTAAACGTGTCGATTGGCTGCTGTACACGACTGCGCAATCCATCATCACCGTTCTCGCGGTCAGCGTGCTCGTCATCAGCGCGTTCGCACCGAGGATGCCGCATTGGCGGTTGATCCCCGTCTCTGATCGCACAGCACGTCGAATTTGCGGACTCCTTCTGGCGCTCGCAATCGTGTACGGCGTGACCAGCTTGCTCTACATGGTCACCCGTGTTGTGCAGGCCCCCTTTGCGCTGACGATCGCGGTTGCCCTTCCGTCGAGCCTGCTTTTGGCCGGAATCATCATTGCCATCCTTCTTACGCCGCTAGAGGGGCAGCATCAGGACCAAAGCCTCTCACCGCGGCTCCTCGCCGTGCTGCGGGCCCCTGTTTGGATTGCAGTCGTCGCGATCATCATCTCGGCATTTGCCGGATACCTGGCGCTTGCCCGATTTCTCGCGCAACAATTGGTCGTGACCGTCTCCATTATGGCGTTTGCCTACCTTCTGCTGCTGTGGGTCGATGGGCTGATGCAGGGCTTGGGCGACGACCGTGCAGCGACAGGCCGCTGGCTCAAGGAAAGCCTTGGTGAGCAACACCAGCGGCACGAGCAGTTGGCTCTGCCGATTGGCCTGCTCCTTAAGGCCATTGTGGTCATACTGTCGGTGCCCCTCATTTTGCTCCAGTGGGGGTACAGTTGGCCGGAAGTCTACGACTGGTACTCGCAGCTCTTCTTCGGTTTCCGGGTTGGCAACACCCAAGTATCAATTGCGGTGCTCCTCGCGTCGGTCATGGTGTTCGGGCTCGCCTATGGCGCCGCGCGACTTTTCCAGGGCTGGCTCGATGAGCGGGTTCTCAAGGCGGCGGGTATTTCGGGCGGCCTCCGCGATTCGATTCGCGTTGGAGTGGGATACGGCGGCGTCGTCATCGCAACGCTTGTGGCCTTCTCTTACGCAGGCTTCGACCTGTCCAATCTCGCGATCCTGGCCGGCGCATTCTCCGTCGGCATCGGGTTCGGTTTGCAAAGTATCGTCAATAATTTCGTGTCGGGGCTGATCCTTCTGGCTGAGCGCCCCATCAGGGTCGGTGACTTGGTCGTCATCGGAGGCGAAGAAGGTTATGTTCGCAAGATCAGCGTGCGTTCGACCGAGGTCGAGACGTCTGAGCGAGCGAGTGTTGTGATTCCGAACTCCTATTTCATCACGGAGAAGGTGAAGAACTGGACATTGCGCGATAACAGACGTCGTATCGCGATCCCGGTCAAGGTTGCGAATGGCTCCGATCCGCGGGCGGTCAAATCGATTCTGCTCAAGGTCGCGCAGGACCATCCCAGTGTCCTGACAATGCCTGCGCCGTCGTTCGATTTTGAAGATTTCGGCGTAGATGGCCTGACGTTCAAACTGTACGCTTTTGTCGATGTGCGCGCGGGCGGCAACGTGACCGCTGATCTAAGGATCGCTATTTTGGAAGCCTTCCAGGAGGCCGGGATTTTGATCCCGTCCCGGCATGCGGAGGTCACGCTGCAGACAATCGACCTGTTGCGTGAGACGGCGGAACATCTCTCAGGTGACACTCAAAAGACAAAGCTCAAAGCCAAAGGGTCTGCTTCAGGGCAGCTTGCCAATCTACCAAGACAGTCGGCAAATCTCGTCAGACCCTAGGCTTGTTGCAAATGCCGAAACCTTGCAAATTCTCATGAGCCTAGGGAACTCGCTCTAACAACCTGCGTTTCATGAACTGTCCGGCTGACTTGAGCGCCAGCCGTGCATCCGTAAGGCCGGCATTCCAGAGAGGCCACGCATGAATCATTTCTGGCCACACATCCAAAGTCGTCGCAACGTTGGCTTCAGCGGCAGCTTCCGCAAAACGTGTTGAGTCCGAGAGCAATGTTTCAGCAGAGCCGACTTGGATGAGCGTCGGTGGAAATCCTGCAAGGACCGAAAACAAAGGCGAAAGAAGTGGGTTCCTGCGGTCGAGTGATATGGGAGCATAGGCATCGGCTAGCTCCACCAGGTAGCCACGGTGGATAATTGGATCGATATGATCCTTGCTCTCCAACGTCTTTCCCGACATGGTGAGATCAGTCCAGGGTGAAATCAGCCACGCGCACGCCGGCAAATCTTCGTTCGCCTCGCGCAAGGCGTTGATCAGGGCGATCGTGAGATTGCCGCCGGCGCTGTCGCCGCCAACTACAATATTCCGCGCGTCGATGCCTTGCTGGCGCAGATGCCGCCAACCGATCATGGCATCGTCATGCGCAGCAGGAAACGGATGTTCCGGCGCTAGCCGATAGGCGATCGCCAGCGTGCTTATACCAGCGGCGCGCCCGGCCTCTGTAACAAGGCGCCGATGGCTTGCAATTGAGCCCGAACAGTAGCCGCCACCATGAAAATACAGAAGTATCCGTGTGGCATCTGCCCCGGGCGAAAGCGACCATTCCCCTGCTACACCTCCGCAATCGACTGTTCGCAGCTGTACATCGTCCGCCACCGGCCAGATTGAGCCGACTTCATCGAGACGTTGCCTTCGCTGCTCCCATCCGATCGGACGAGGCTTTGAAGACAATATTGCGCGGATACTTTCAATCTCTCCCTCAGCCAAGCTGTCTCCCCTCGATAGCCACCAAAAACAAATGGGGACCGTATTGCGTAGATACCTGCCGCGCGGTCTATCTCGACGCGCCGAACGTCACAGGCGCTTCACCCTCAGTGGTCAATGGAGTCCCCTGACAAAGAGAGGAGCACCATGCCGCAGTATTGTTTTCACTTTATAAACGGGAATCCACTGATCGATGCCGTAATCGTGGATTTGTCTGACCTCGACGCAGCCAAAGCCGAGGTAGCAAAATTCGTTGGGGCGGTTTTGATGTCGGAGCAACCCGCCCACAATCAGTTCGCGGTAGACTCTTTATTCAGAACTCAGTGACTTTTACGAAGAATATGACCGTACGAAGAATATGACCGCACTGTCCCCCAACAACCGGAAGCATTGCCACGTTAGTTGATTGTTGCCGCAACGCCAGATTTGCTCGGCACCAGCGTACTGACATCGCTGACGGTCGTCTGTTTTGCAAACAAGACCGGAATGCCCTTGGCGTAAAGTTCAGTAGTGGCCCCGCTTTGTTCAAAGCCCGAACCCTCCAGGCCTATCGGCGTAGCCATATTCGCCGCCAGGAACAGACTATAGCCGTTTGCATTACCGGATCTGATTTCCGTATTCAGTGAACCGGTCGAGCCATGACAGATACGGATAACCTTTCCGTAGCCAGGCTGCCCTGAGGCCGTGAAGTCCGCACGTAAATCTTTTGCAGGCTCGAAGAAATTTGACGCCACGGCAATGGTGGCATCGTACGAGCCGCATGCTGGATCACAGGTGGCCGCCCCTGCAGGGGTTGCGGCAAGAGCGCCGATGGCTGCAGCCGAACTCCAGAGCAGTCGCCAAGTTTTGGTGTATCCCGCTCCTCGCGCAATATTATTATTGAAGATACTTCCGGACATAAGTTTCCCTTTCCCGATTGAGACGTCCAGGCAGCTATTGCCAACTGACTCCGCTCCTAACAGGCTGTTGAAGAAGTGTTCGGTCTGGCTTTGGGGATGGCTTGATCGCCGTTGTGATAGGCGAATGCGATCTGGATTGAGCCGCCGTCGAGCAGTTTGGCGTGGCCGTGAGACGGCGGGTCATGCTGGCACCGCCATGAGCTTCGGCAATCGCACCAGATTGTAAGCGGCGGCTGCGAAGGTGAAGGCCCATCCGACGCGGTCGCGGCCACGGAAGCGGGTCTTGTCCTGGCGGGCAACCATCTTGATCCAGCCGAACGCTTCCTCAATGCGCTTGCGGAGACGCTGGCTGATGGCATAGCCGCGGTGCCGCGTCGTGCGCCCGTCGATCGCCGAGCTTCGGCCGCTTGTGTTCTGCGCCACGTGCGGCGTCACCTTCATCGCGCGCAACTCGTTGACGAAGTCCTCCGTGTCATAGGCCTTATCAGCGCCAAGTGTGATGGCCAGGGGCCGGTCGGCGCGAGGTTCGATCATGTGCAACGCCGCCACCCGCTCGGCATGTCCGCCGGCCAGCGTCAGGCAGGCGTCGACCAACAGGCCATGGCGGTTCTCCATCAGCCCATGACCCATGAAGCATAGCTTCGCCTCCTTGCCCTTGCCCTTCTTGTAGAGCCTTGCGTCCGGATCGGTGGTCGAAGCATGCGTGTCGTTAGTCCGCTTCTCGCCGTGGAAGTCGGCTTCGGCATTGCGCCCGACGCCGCCGGCCGGCGGCTCGCCAGAGCCGTCCTTCGGTTTGACGCTCTTCGTCGAAGCCCAGGCCTCGATCAGCGTGCCGTCGACCGAGAAGTGATCGCTCGACAGCAGCTTCTCCACCTTGGGCTGGGCCAGCACCGCACTCAGGAACTTGGCCGCGATGTCGCCCTCAAGCAGCCGGTCGCGGTTCTTCGAGAACACCGAATGGTCCCAGGCTGGATCGTCGACGCCGATGCCCACGAACCAGCGGAACAGAAGGTCGTATTCCAGCCGCTCCATAGGCAACCGCTCCGAGCGGATCGAGTAGAACGCCTGCAACAGCATCGCCCTGAGCAACTTCTCGGGTGGGATCGACGGCCGCCCGAGTGGCGAATACAGCGCCGCGAACTCCCGCTCCAAAGCGACAAGCGCTTCATTCACAATTACCCGGATGGCGCGAAGCGGGTGATCGCGCCGAACCCGCGCCTCCAGATCAACGTAGCTGAACAACTCGCCAGTCAGATTGTCACCACCGCGCACCCATCAGATCCAAATCGCTTCAAAGCCAATGAATCATGCTCACAGCTCGGCCGCGACTGGCCTTTTTCAACAGCCTGCTAGGTGCGGTAGAAAACTGGGCCGCTCGGGCATCAGGGCGCAGCCAAATCAACGAGCTTTGACATCCCGGTCTCGTTCCGTGCTTTTCTTCGGGTGCCGGATGTCGTTTCGCAGCGCCTCGAGTTCCTTGTGGACCGCGCTGGCGGCATCGCGTTCTATCTTGCGATAGCGAGCGACCAACGCGACCCCGAAGGGGGTCAGGACCGCGCCGCCGCCGTTCTTGCCGCCAGTCTGCCGCGCGACTGCCGCCTGCCGGCAGATGCGATTTGTTTCATCGACGAGATCCCACGCGCGCTTGTAGGACATGTCCATGGCACGTCCAGCGGCCGAAATTGAGCCGCAAGTCTGTATGCTTTCAAGGAGCTGAATTTTGCCAGGTCCAATGCGGCACTCTAAAATCGAGATCGATCCGTAAAATCAGTGAGGGTAGCGCTCTGTTGGATGAGGCCGACATTTCACACTCAATGCGCCCAGATTGAGTCGTCAATACTATCACTTGTAACGTCAATTTTCTATCGCTAAGCGTGTAAGCCAAGCTACGTTGAAAAGGGAGTGTCCCGCCATCAGCGGTGTTAAACGTCCGCACTGAGCGGGCTATGATCGTTGGACGCCAAGCGCCCTTCGCCAAAGAAAATGAATCGGTCAGGATATTCTCACGTAAATCCAATGTGATACTGCGTGAGGAAAAGATAAGGGTTGGCTGGTCGGCCATCTGGGCGATATCGCAGAGTGGACCAGACGGCTGCTGACCGGCTCTATCTTGTCATCCTGAACATTTTGGCAAAACGGAAGTCGGCTTTTCCCGTTGGTCTAATATCTAATAGAAGCGCCGCGACCGCCAGCCGGCACATGTCAAATGTCTCGCCATCCCCAATAGTGCATGCGCCGACAATTGGAATACGGCAGGCCGTGACGATTACCCAATGCGATACAAAAGCAATTGGAGTCCGCCGATGCGCGTATTCAACCGATCCAGGGGGTGAAGCTCGTCCAATGTTGAAACCGACGAGCTACCCTCAGTACAATGCATCCGTAGATTTGTTCTCACCTTAGAGACAGATTCTCCGCACTCACCTTGCCACGCGCCTCATCGGTCTTGGCTTCAAAAGACACTTTTTGACCTTCTCCAAGACTGTTCAATCCGGCGCGCTGAACAGCGCTGATGTGCACGAACACGTCATTTCCGCCACCATCCGGCTGGATAAATCCATAGCCCTTTTGGCCGTTAAACCACTTTACTGTACCTGTCGACATTCTCTTCTCCAGAGTATCACAAAGAAAGCCGCGCCATCCACCGAGGTGAACAGCGCGGGAAGTCTTGGGAACGCTAGTGGCCCGAAACCGGGTCACAACCGCCTTGCGGCGAATACGGACGGAGGGAGTATTTCCATCGTCGTATTCAACTATATATATCGCAGTTTTTCAAAATTGCACAACAAACTTTTTCCGGGGTCCAGGGCATGTGCCCTGCGGACCATCTACCCTTCGTGAACCATGACAGAAGCCTGACCAGTTCCGGCACTAGATGGCTCGCTAAAACCGGCCGTGCCGGCACCCGTCTCAGGACCCGAATCCGATGCCCTCGACGACCGGCGTCTGATTGTTGATGTCAACGTCTAGGGTCTCGAACACTTCGCGATACTTACCGCAAGCCGATCATTGAGCCACCCGATCTCCAATGTCGACTGGCCGTATGAACGTGTCATCATCGGTAAAGATGAACGTGCCAGCAGTGTTGCGGTATCGCAAGGCTTTCTCGTGCGACCTTGAATAAAGCACGGCAACACTTACAAACCGATCATGCCCGAGGTCATCGTGTTTTGCGAGCCTCGAAATATCGACGACTTGAACCTTCTCTTTCAGGGCAGCCTCGCGCACAATGGGATTGTCGACATCGATGTCTCCCGCACGAGCAATACCACCATCAAGAAAACTAGAGGCTCGAAGCGCACCATCATCCTTGGAAACCAGAACAAGCAAAGGTGGCTTTAGCGGACCGATAGCTTGTACGTTGGTACGGAACGTTCTTGCATTGATGTCGGGTGCCGCGAGCACCACCCGGCTTAGCCTGGCGATCACCCGGTCTTTGCCTTCAATACGAAGCTGACGCAGAGCTTCAACGGTCAACATGGCGCCCATGCTGTGGGCTACCACCATAATGTCGCTGACCTCGGAATTACTGCTAAGCATCGTTAGGAGAGCCATCAGATAGTCGCGAGAATAGTTTGCCGATTGCTTGTCTATTTCATAAGCCCCTACGCGACCTTGCGATGGCCACGCAAACAGTATCGGAATTCCGTCGATCTTCATGTCCGCTTGTAATTGCGTGATTCGGAACAGTGACTCTTGAAAGGTGTTGTTGAACCCGTGCACAAAAACAAAAACTTTGTGCTTTTTACGGTGGCTATGGTTCTGATGAGTAACAGCTTGACGAAACTGGGACTCGCTAAGTGCGGCCCGATCAACGATAGCAAATTCTCTTTCTGGATCTGGAGTTGCGGTCGGCATTTCAATGTTGCCGGACTTGTGGTTAGGAGGAACTGAGACGGAAAACCTTGCAAAATTGAGTGCATTGGCGAGGTTCGCGGTGAACGCGTTTTGTGACAAATCGCGTTCGCGCGTAGTCGCCACGTAAATTTGCATAGCCTTTCCGCCAACCGAGGCCGCCACCGGCGTCAGAGCCTCCGAACCAAGTCTGGCAGCACAACCAACCAAAAGGAATGAGAATAGAATGGCGACTGTGCCTAGCGTACGACCGCCACTCCAAGTCGACATGACAACTGACTCCCCACCACCGAGTAGCACCGATGCTGCTGCTCTTAAATTCCCCGAAACGAACAGTGGCTTGCAAAGTATCCTAACAATTTTCTCGTAACCCGTGACTGCTTAGCGCCGCACATGTTTAACCCCAAGTCCCGCAAAGCTTGTTGTCGCATCTGCACGAAGCGGACCAGCCGCACGTGTGAGCATCAAGCGCACCGTGCGACCTGGCCGCATCACGCTTATTTAAACCTGACAGTTACCCCGCCTACTGCAGCCGACACTTCAGCGCCGACCTTAGGGCCACTAAGCTGCAGGATGACGCCATTGGCATTCTGCAATTGAACGCCTGCCGCCCCAGCCGCAACTGCACCGCCAGCTCCAATCGCGCTGTAGTTGCCCTGAAACGCGGCCAGGCTATTCAGATTGAGAGCTCGTCCAACCAGCTTGGTCGTCGAGGCTCCGATCGTAAATCCGATACTCATGCCCGAAACGGTGAATGGATAGCGCCTGCCCTTGAAGGTAAGGACACCTTCGCCACCCCCGGCCCCGACGATGAATCCTCCTTTTGTGAATACGACGGAAACCTGACCAGTTTCGGCCCGCAATGGCGCGCTAAAGCCGGCTACACCAACAAGCAAGGCAACAAAAGCTGCGTTTAGAAAAAATCTTCTCATGACATTTTCCTCTGAAAGAGACAGCAACGGCTGGTTCAGTATCCGATCTGCCGCGAGAATCGACGGCGATCACTTTAGATTTTTACCTCCGCGATCCCTGCCGAGTCATTGTCGGAATGCCGTCTTGCGCGAGCAACTTGCGAGGTAACCGTTCTGGCCTCCAGTGGCTTACAAAGTCTCCTAACGATTTGCTCGCGCCCCCAAGTTTCCGCACCTGTTGTTACATCTACGCGAAGCGGACCAGTCGGTCGAGGCAAGGAGGTCTCGGCTGCTACCTTTTAAGCTGCGACTATTTTTTCATCTTGATGTTGTTTTGACTCCTGTACTCTTTGAACACCACGTCGATGGCTTCGATGACTTTTTTGCCTGGATTGGCCTTGCAAAAAACAATGACTTCGTGTTGCAGCGCTTTTGCGCGGGTAACATTCACCATGTGCTTCTTGGCGAGGCCATTGTACCAACCGCTGTACCAGGCGGCCAAATAGTCGGCGTCTTCCTGGAACGTGCCCGCCAGCTGCGCGCAGGTCAGCTTCTGAACGTCGAGACGCCCGTCTTGATCCGCGTAGGTGTTGAGTTCGACCTGAGCCACGGCCGGCGCAGCAACAAGAAACGCAACGCAAGACAAGATGAGTTTTTTCGCGATCATTTGGATAAATTCCTTTCGTTGCCTGGCTTCGGTATTCAATTGATTGGCTTGAGTTTCATGCGAGCGGCGCCGAGCGCGAGATTGACGCCGACCTGTCCTTCCACCGACAACGGCTGCAGCGAAACCGATTTGCGCGTGCCGCCGACCAGCAGGTTGGCGCCAACGCCAAGACCGGCCGAAATGTCGCCGCCGAGCACGGCGGCATCGACCACGTCCGCCATCATGACGTTGAATACGTTGGTGAGCAGCAAATCGGCGCCAGGAGCTACCACGCCGTGCTTTTCACGTAGCACATCGATCAATTCCTCGGTGGTGCCGGTGGTCGACGATTGCAGTGTCCGTACTCGTTACATTTCTTCACCATTCACCTTCGGAGAATGGCCAAGCGTGTTCGGCGATGCCCAAGGTGACAACCGCGCTGCTCGATCGGCTTAGCGCCGCGCTCATGTTCTCCGCGTGCTTGATGCGGCCCTGCTTCTCGCGGCTTGAGAATATCTTGGACTTGATAAACTTCGGCAGCGCCTCGACCTCCTCGGCCGCCGCCGTATTCACGTCGTCTCGTCGTGGACGACGTTGAGCAGGCACTTCTGCCCGAGCAGGGTCTCGAAGTCGAAGCTGTCGCGCCTCCTTGGGGGACGTGCATCAGACGCTAGGCTCGAACTCAACTTCGTCACTTACCCATCTTAGCTTTGATCGATTTCAACTCCTTCGCACAACCGATGGTCACGTCGTCCTTATGTTGCTTAAGACACTGAATTATTTTGCCACCGCCCGGCTCTATGCCAGGGCATATTCTGGCCGCGTCTGCTTTGCAGGCAGCAAGCGCACCGGCTTGAGCTTTGGATTCTTGAGGTGCGGAAATCGTGAACAGGAGGACCGCAAGCAGCGAACCCGTAACTTGGTGTGTAAGCATTGTCATACCCTCGTTTCCTCTGCCACAATGCAACAAAGCGCGAGATGGATTATGATAGCGCCCGAACAATTGCCTTGATCTAAGTCAATGCAATCGAGTGTGAACAGGTTTCGAAGCTGTCGGTGATGCTTACACCGGACGACCTTGCAAGATGACTCACTCTCCGAAGTAAGATTCCTTTCAGGAAGCACTCGGATGAGGATCGACCCGCTTCAAATGCAGCGACTGACCATTCGTGCGGTCCCCCGCATCTCGTTCGGCCGATGCGCAAGTCTTTGGAGACATGGTCGTTGTAACGCGTTCAGGACGCTGCGATGCTTGCCGCCAAGTTCAAATTGCAGCTTACCGGTAAAGGTCGACCTCGTGGAGGGCCAATCTGGTCTCGCGGGCCAGATCAACTAATGAGACACTGAACAGGATCATGGCGGCCATAAACAAGAGCGCGATTCCGTACTCGTGCCGGAGATGAAGAAACGCACTGACGAATGCTCCGAAGATGATCAGAGCGGTCGTGATTGCGGCCAGGATCGAGCAGAAGAGCGAGCGGTTCAAAAGGACAGCGCGACGCCTGAGCCGAGGCAAATCACTTCGAAAGTGGAGTCTCGAAACGTCGTCATCGGGGATACTGTGGATGAAATGCAATCGGTCGATCACGCGATTGATGCGCGATATCACGACGGAGATGAAGGACGCGACCGCACCGAGCAGAAATGCCGGGGCAGCAACATTCGAAATTATCCGAGCGAATTGATCGATCGAAGGCGTTACCGGTAACAGTCCAATCACAGTTCCCATGGGTTCATGCCAACTTAAAAAATGATTGAAAACAGTCTGCCGCTTGAATGAAGCTGAGACTCACTCTGAGCGCAAGATGGGAGAGCCCGGGACGGTTCGGATCATCGAATACGTTGTAGACGAGCGTCTCGCCCAATGGTTGCACAGTTTAGTTTGCTCGTTAACCCGATGAGTCGCTTCAACTGGTAGCGCGAGGCGGACGTTGGAATCGTATGAAAGCGACCCGCGCGGACTGTATGTCTATGCTCGCCTGACTTCGAACCGCGTAGCTGGTGCCGCTCGATGACAGAGCTCGACTTACGCATCCTTCCATTTGATCGAGCAGCCAAGGGACGGATTTTGATCAGCTGGCGCCACACCGGTGCTCGCAATCGCGCGCATGGCCTCGACGAGCTCTCGGGGCGCCTCCGCGCGGGGCGCAGTTTTGCGGCCTTCGTCGAGGCGACCCCGGTACTTGAGCTTGCGGTCGGCGTTGTAGCCGAAGAAGTCCGGCGTACACACTGCTCCATATGCTCGCGCGACCGCTTGGGTCTCGTCGTGCAGATAAGGAAATGGGAAACCATGAGCCTTGGCGAAATGCTGCATATTTTCAAATGAATCTTCGGGACGGTTCGCCGCATCGTTCGAACAAATCGCCACAAAACCAATGCCCTCAGACATCAGCACTCGCGCGTCCGCAACCATGCGGTCGATCACCGCTTTGACGTAGGGGCAATGATTGCAGATGAAGACGACGACGGTGCCCTTTTGGCCCGCAAGGTCGTCCAGTCCGTAAGTCTTGCCGTCGGTCGCTGGAAGCCGAAACTCAACCGCCGGCGCATCGAAAGTAACCTGGTCGGCTGTGATCGCCATCTCGCATCTCCAATTAGAAACATGTGATCGGGTTTTAAAGTTTGACTCCCCTCTCGGCTACAGGGAGATGATGAGATCGTTTTTCGGCCCACGATCCCGACCCGTCGCCCTGGGGTCGTGAATTCCTGCCCGCACGCTCGGATGGTGGACTAATGCAGAGGATGTACGGCATCTTATCTCGAAAGCGGATGACCAATTCAAAGCCTTTCTAATATTGTATGAGCCTTCCATCCTTCATGCCTGTTGCCACAGCTGCATGCCGTCTCGCGATAAGGCGACTGACCTCGTAAGTGACGATCAAGGCTTGCGTCTCGGAGGCCGTGCAGATTCCTGGAACGGCTTCACGGGGCTATATTGCCGCTCCTCTGAAATTTGCAGCCCAAGTTGCCCGTCCGTTACAGCCTGCAAATCTTCGCTGGTGCCCTCGACCCGCAACATCTTCGTCGAACGTTCAATGATTTGAAGGCCAGGGTGATTCTTCACCACTTCGACCACCTGATCGGGTAGCGGCCCCGGGCCTCGTTGCCTTAGAATAAAAACGACCACCTTACGCGTCGCCTCCTTCATACGGTATCCCAGCCCCCTGCAGATCGGCAGGAAAGCCGAGCGAGGCCGCCGCGCCCAACACGAGCTGCGCGAGACGCGTCGAACGCTCTGACCTCCGAGGCATGCTGAGGACTTCTGTGTTGCGAGCGAGCATCCGTGCCGCCATTGCACTAACAACCGGACAGGCCATCGAGGTCCCACTCAACACTCCGTACCCGCCCGGCACTGTTGAGACCACGCCAGCCCCAGGTGCTGTGAGGTCCACCTCGAGGCCCGCGTTGGAGAACGCGGCGATATAGTCGTCGGAATCAAGACCAAACGGCGGCGTCACGTCGGCCGCCTCGACCGACTCATCCGGAAAGGTTCCTCTTCGGCCTAGCGCTGAAACCGCAAGGCAGAGCGAGTCGCGCGCCGGGAATCCCACGCTTTGGCGAAACGAGTTCCCCGTAGCTGCAACCGGCAGCACCCCGCCTTCGCGTGCATCCTCAATCGCGGTGCGCACAGCCGGATCTTCAACACCATCTTCAAGGATGAAACTCATGTTGAGGATGTCGCAGCCGTCACGAACCGCGGCGTCGATCGCCTTTGCAACCGAGAAATTGGATGCAAGACCGCCCGCTGAGCCGAACGCCCGGTAACTTCGAATCCGAGCGCCCGGAGCAATGCCCCGAACTCCCGTCGGGGCCGTGCCCCGGCTCGCAATGATTCCGGCCACGTGAGTGCCGTGCCCGGAGCCGTTGTCCGCGTCGCCCTCACAGACTAGGTCTGCATGAGGCCCGACACCACCATCAATGACTCCGACCGTGACGCCGGCACCAGTGTCAGCTTTAGCGCTCGGAAAGAAGTGTCTAAGGCTGTCGGCGCGCGTCAAATCGATCGGCTGCAGAGAGATGGTCGCTCCATCGTTGAGCACGAACTCGGATTGAAAAAGCCCCCAATATCCGGCGAGCGGCGGGTATACGTATAGCCTCTCAAGTCGCACCGACATGGTCTCGAACGCGAGCAGAGCCAGTCCGTCCTCGTCGGATACGCCATTCCGCCCTTCCCGAGTCGCGAAATTCGTAAGAGCCACGACTTGAGCGCCTTGAACAGGGCGTCCCGTCAGCCTATCGACGATCCTGAGAGAAAGCGAACCTACGCTTCCAGGATCCGTAGCTACGGCCCCAGAGAGCGCTGCAGGCCGAGGGGCCAAAGCAGGCCGGTAATGAACGACCGGAACCAAGTCAAGCTCGGGGAATGCCGCCCGAAGAGCTGGAATGTCGCGCCTGATCACCTCAATCAGCTTGGGCCCCTCTCCGCGGATCGAATCGATGACACGGCAGCGAACGCCCTTCGCCAGGGTCACGGCTGCGCGAAGTTCAGACAGCTGATCCGTTTCGTGCACAGCACCCGCCAGCGAGTCCAGCTTGCGCAGAACCCTCCTGGCGGCCGCCGACAGGGACGGTCCCCGAGCGCGTAACCTGCGCCGCGACATGAGTATCAGTTGCTCGATACGGTCGTCGTTCATTGGCCATGCTCCCGGGGGCCACGCCGACAGGCCAGCCTAGACTACTGCCGTACGAGGGCAACCGACCCGACCGCTGGCCGCGCGTCCTCTGCCGCCGCGCCCGCGGGCGCGATGCGCACCGTCGGAGGAGTGCCATTGCCCGCCGCGGCGCCAGTGACCCTGCCCGTCACGTCAAAGCTGTAGAACTTATCGGACTGTGCCATGCCGCCGTGCTCGCCGTGTCCCACGGCGTCGAAGAAGTTGATCGCACCCACGGGGCCCGAAGCCGGGCCGGAGGGAGCGCCAGACGGCGGATCGAGATAGACGTTGTAGCGGATTCCGGGCTGGGCGTGTGCCTGCAGATTTTGCAGGACCAGGAAGACGCGCTGGTTTTGGCCGCCCGCCGCGATCTGCGCGCTCATCGGCACCGCGGCAGTCGTCGTGAGAGGCACTGATACCGCCGCCCCGCTCAGATTGACAGGCCCGGGCTGTGCTTGCTGGGCGATGATCGATGGAGCAAAAGCAGCAACCATAGCTCCAGCGGGCGTCGGCGGAAGCGGCGGAACTGGTAATGGCTGATCGTAGGTATAGGCACCGTTCTCGATCGCCTCGGGCTCCACGAAATCACGGTTGACCGGGTCCACCCGGCTGCTGTTTTCGTTGGCAAACGCGAAACTCTGGTCGAGCCAGCTCGTACTGGTCGGGTTCTTTCGCCCCGCCTTATTCCAACTCCACCACATACGGTCGATGTTGCAGTGATGGAGCCAGAAAATCGGGTCCCGAGCGGCCCATGGCACGCTGCCCATGTTCGAAGTGTTTCCGACGAGCACGTGGACATCGCCGTGAATCCCCCTCTCAACATCAGCGCTGAAACCGAGCGCAACACCTTTTATGTCGAAATCCCGCCGGGCAAGCGCATCAAGATTTAACGGCGCATCCGCATCCTGATCGATGGGCTGCCCTCCATTCACATTGGCCGTGCCAGGAATGGAGCCGTCGTTGCGATTTGCACGGAAGAGCACCTTGTACAAAGGATCATTCGGTCTGCGAAACTGTTCAGGAATCGCCTTCTTTCCGTCGGTCGTGTAGTCCCAATATGGCAGCGTGAAGGTGGCGTCGTTGAGCTGTTTCTGAATGATCCGCTCGAAGAGATAGACGTACATGCGATGCCACGGGAGGAACATTCGCTGTTGCTGCGGTAGTCCGTTCGCTTGATGCGGTTGGCATGTATTCCACGTCGCGAGCGCGAGAAGCCGGCTCGGATCGTTCGGCGGCGCCCCGGAATAAAGCCGTGCGACCTCGGCCGCCATTCCCTTAGTGGGATCGACCGAGTGCGTGTACCATTGGAACAGCCAAGATAACGGACTGGCCTCCGGTGTCTGAACCATCATCTTAGCGACGGCTCGGGCATATTTTTCCAGCATTTCCTGTCCCTGCGGGCTTGTCGCCTCGTACCGAGTCAGGACGGTAGCTGGTTGTGCGTGCGCTTGATGAACCCAGGCCGGCAGCGGAATTGTCGCAAGAGCCGCACCGCTGGCAATGAAATTTCTGCGTGAAAGCACGGGCATGGTCGTCCTCCTCAAAGCTGCACCGGAGGAGAGTACACGAACAACTATGAGCAGCAACAGCTTAACCGCACCCGCAAACCGATGTGCCCATCGCGCCCGAGATTACCGGGCGTCCAGCCTGATCACGCCAATAGAAACGGCAGCCTGCTCCAAAAGGGCATGCAAACGAGACCACTCGGGGGAGCCAGGCGCTGCAGCCTCGGATCGCGCTCCGACCGCAGGCCGTATCGTCACGACAAGTATGCCCCGCGAGTCTGACGCAACCAGAGACCGAAATCGCTCTGTTATATCAAAACTTAGAAGTTCTCGAGTTTCAAAAAGATTGAAGCGACCAACACGCTCGTAAGAACCCGGCGCACTTTCATCTCCGATGAGCACCTCGAACAGAATACCGGGTGGCTGGTCAAAGCGGACATGCTCCAGGACAAGGTACACCCTCGCGGCGTTTCCTATATCTGCGCTGATATCCGCAAGAGGGCGATCGCCGAGTGGAATATGGGTCGGCTCGGAGCCAAGCTTGATAGGGCCCTTCTGCACCGAAATCCGTGCCAAACCTGTGGCCTCGCTATTCCTTGTTGCCTTTTGAGCAACCGAGTCGCCGTTTCCGCCGGCCATTGCCGCAGTTCCAAGACTCACAGCGAACAAAGTTGCTAGGTACTTATTCATGGCTCTGCCGAGAACACATATAGGTAACGATCGCGGCAACATCGAGGGTAGCCCGAGCGATGGAAATAACCCTTGGCCTTCGCATTTGACTGCATCGATGATGACTTAAGGTCATCTGTCCAATGAAGGCTCAGGTCGCGGTCCGCTTGGCTAGGTATTTTGGCTAGGTATTAATGTCTCGCACACCATCTGGCTTTTTAGGCGCTAGCGCGTTCGAGTGCTTCGCGGACGTCTCTGGCTCAACAACGCCATTCGTTGTATTTTCGCAGCGTCCTAGGGGGCGGAGTGGCAGCAGAGAAAATCGTAATCCTGTCCGATGGCACGGGCAATGCGGCGTCGAGCGTGTGGCGTACCAATGTCTGGCGCGTCTTCCAAGCGTTGGACCTGCGGAGCAACAAGCAGGCCGCGAAATACGATGACGGCGTGGGAACGTCATCGTTCTTGCCGCTGGCGATACTGGGAGGTGTGTTCGGTTACGGGCTCAAGCGTAATATCCTGGATGCGTACGAGTTCATCTGCCGCAACTATGATACGTTGCCGCCTTCCAAGATCTATCTATTCGGCTTCAGCCGCGGGGCGTTCACTGCCCGCGTGCTTGCGGCCCTGGTGCTCGACCAAGGTCTTGTCCAGGCGAACACCGGTGCCGAGCTGCATAATGGCGCCCTCAAAGCGTATCGAGCCTACCGCGCCAAGAATTATCACTCGATCTGGCGCATAGAGGTTCCGTTCAGATTATTTCGAGACTACGTGCTGGTGCCGATCTGTGACAAGCTTCGCGGACGCCAGTCTTATTCCAAGATCATATTTACCCCGGTCCCGTCCTTGGAATTCCTCGGGTTGTGGGACACGGTGGCAGCCTACGGCTTGCCGATCGACGAGATGACGCGGGGCATAAGCAATTGGGTCTGGCCGCTCGAACTGCCGAACCGGGTGCTCAGCGACAAAGTAAAGTTCGCACGACACGCCCTGGCACTCGACGATGAAAGGACCACGTTCCACCCGGTCCTTTGGACCGAACAGCCGCCCGGAAAATCGGTGTCGCCTGTGCCGGAAAGTATCGCCGGGGAACGTCTGGTCCAGGCCTGGTTTACCGGGATGCATGCCAATGTCGGGGGCGGTTATCCGGACGACGCACTCGCGTTCGTCCCGCTCTACTGGCTGATCCAGGAAGCGCAGAAGTACGGGCTGTCGTTCAAGTCCGCGCCGACGGCCGATCCGGACGCCTTAATCGCGATGGCCTCATCGCAAGACAAGGACGGGCGCCTGTATGATTCGCGTGCCGGTCTCGGCTCCTATTATCGCTATGGTCCGCGCAAGGTCTTCGACCTGTGCAACGATCCGTCGGTAGGGGTTAGCATCCCCATGCCCAAGATTCATGAAAGTGTCTTCGGTCGCATCGACAGCGGCGCCAATGCTTACGCGCCGATTGGCCTGCCATCGGAGTATGTTGTCTTGCTCGGCGATGGCACCGTGCAGCCGCTTGGTGCAACGACGTTCGAGACGCCTGCGCAGGCCGCGGCGCGTCATGTTCAGCAGGAACGGCTGTGGAATTACGTCTGGCTTCGGCGTCTTGCCTATTTTGCCACTCTTGCAGCATCGTTCCACCTGGCCGCGTTCTGGCTCTTTCACCATCTTCGCCCCGAGCATGAGTTCACATCAAGCGTTCGGCTAGTTTCGGAGATTGTCAGGTTTTTCGAGTCGTCCCTGCCGAGATCGGTCCATTGGTGGACCGACTGGTATGCGACCAATCCGGAGTGGCTCCTGGCAGGAATTGCCGCGATCGCGCTGTTCATGGGCCTCGGTTCATCCCTGAGCGGCAAGATTCACGATGGGATGCGAGTGATCTGGCAGTCGCGTGGCAGCCAATCAATCTTGCCAGACAGCCTGGTCCACAAAGTCATTTACTGGTTTCGCAACCTGCGCATCTACCGATGGGTCATCCGAGTCGGCAGGCGGCATGTGCTGCCGGCTTTCTTCGCCTTGGCGATTGTGTGGATCGTTGCGACAGCTCTCAGCCATCTGGTGTTCAACATTGCGGACTCGGCTGGGGCCTTCTGCGCGGGGTCTGCAAAGGCGGAGTTGAAGGCTGTGAACCTCGGCATCCCGCAGCCCGCCAAGGATTTCTCGACCGACACGTTCTGTGCGCCGACCGGGCTGGCAGTCAAGGCGGGGTATCTATACGAGATTGTTGTCATGATCGATGCCCCCTGGGCCGACGATAAGATCCCGACCACGCCGGTCGGTTTCCGGACCTCGACATTGGAAGGCGTGCAGGAATGGGCATCCAGGAGCGCTATCCTTCTCAGGCGCGTTCTTTTCCGGCCGTGGTTCAGGCTCATCGCCAGGATCGGCGAGAAAGGTGTAGATGAATATTTCCTCGACCCTGTGAAGGTCAGAGGCAGTACGCCGGTGTCGTTCAGGGATACGATCAGGGCTCAGCGCAGTGGAGAGCTATTCCTCTACGTAAACGATGCGGTGATTGGTCTGCCGTGGATTTACTCGTCTTTCTATGGCCCGAACAACAATCGGGGCAGCGCGAAAGTCACGGTCAGGCTTTGCGGTCAGAAATGCCGGGAATGAGCTGATGTGAGCGAGGCATCGCGTCCGAGATCTTCAATTCTCCGGTTAATCGCACGCAGATTCGATTGTATCGACGGCGCCGTATTCACATCGGCGGCGCCAATCCGTCTTTGCCATACGTAATGCGTGGAGCTTGCAAGGTTCCATCAGATTGCTTTTTCGCTGCGACAAAGATCTTGGTCCCCGGTTTAAGGTCGCTCCTGTCACCAGTGACGAAGGTGACGATCGCAGTGTCGGGGGTAACAAGAATCTTCTTCTCTATGCCCTTGTACTTGACGGAAAGTATCTGTCCATCAACCCCGGCGACAGTCTGCTCAACATTCGCGTTGGTCATTTTACTCTGCGGCTTGAGGTCCCAGTCATAGTGGCCTTCGCCTGTTCCCCGCATCGATTCCGGGAAGATGTGCACCTCGATCGCCCTTTGGCTGCCGTCTGCTTGCGTCATTCCGGTTGAGCCGACGAACATGCCGGGCTTGATCTCGGTCATCGTCGACTTCACGATTGCTACAAAGAGCGGTTTGTCGGTGAGGGTCAGCTTCACCTCCGCACCGTCGCGATTCTTGATCACGAATATCGACCCGTCGACATGTTCAATCGTACCCCGGATACGAACGGTTTCCTGCGCCGATACAGGCAATGCGGCGCACATCAGGGCGAAGCTTGCGACTGCGAACGCGCTCCGTTTCAGGTCTGGCATAGTGATCCCTTTCTGGGTTGCGTTTCCTCGGGGTAATCTGATCCTGCCGACGTTCTCGGCCGGGCCGAGAGGATCTTGATCGAGCGTCAGCACAGGCGCATTCTTCGATAAGACCCAGGCAAAATTCCGATCGGGCCTCGTCGCAGCTTTCCATTCGACCTCAAATCTGCCTTGCCTCCTCCGGCTCAGCGGATGCAAACTCTATCGAAAACTGCGGAGGAGTTAATCCGCTCGCTCTGAGGGAGATACGAGGGTGAAGAGCTTTGGCCTATCCACCGCAGTCGGCTTCTTACTTGCAGTGGCCCTGACGTGGTGGGTTAGACCGGACACTAGTTCGGGAACGATCTTTCTCGTCGTGACAGTGACGCTGTTTTGCACGGTCATGGGCACGATTTTTAGCTTTCTTCTTGGCGCAATCAGGAAGGAGAAATGACATGGCCAAATTGCTCATTCGCTTCACTTGCTTTGCTGCTTTGGCTCTGTGCCTCAACTTGGCCAGCGCTCGTGCTGATTGCGATCCGCGAGACCGAAATTGTGACCAAAGCTATGGCTCCGACTCTGCTCGAACAAAGGTTAATTCGTTCCGCAACTCGTCACCGGAAGGGGCCGGCAGTCATAAGAAGAAACGCAAAGGCAGATCGGGACGCTTCGTTGGAGAGTCCGGGCCTGGACATTCAGGAAATGCCGGCTCTGGCCGGTCCAGCTACCGCAACGGCACCGGTGGCGGTGGCGGTGCTACCAACGGAAATGTAGGTTATAGACCCCGCTCCGCACCTACCATGAGTCGTCCAAGCCCCTCAATCGGCGAACGTGGTGACTCTGCATCGCATAGGCCGTTACAGCCTGTCCGAGCATATCTGCGGGCACAAGAGATACCGCCGTCGGATGCAGGAGCCTATGGCTTACTCGTACTACACTCAAAGCCTACTGCAGCAAGCCGTGCCAAGCTTCTGATGGTCTGCAAGGCCTTCGTTGCCTTTTTTCCGCGAAGCGAAACTTCGAGTGTTCCAGTCGTAGATCAGATGGTGACGATCTGGCCGTTGGATGATCCTCAGGCCAGCGAGGCAAAGGCTGATGACTGCGAGTTTGTCCTGGATCATTACGATCTTGTGGCCTCACAGCTCGCCATTTCAGACGCGCAGAAGCAACACGTAAACTTTGAGGGAGAAGGTCCGTTCCTTGTCGGTTGGTCGCCATCTAAAGCGAGAGGGGTACCTGACGCTCTAGTACTCGTCGTTGACATGTCCGCCGACAACAATCAGGCAGATATCGACCACAAGTTCAGGTTTTGGAAAAACAAGATCATTGAAGATCCGTCGCTGTGGCGAAATGGCTGGTCGGTGGAGCAAGTTCGTCAAGCGATCCACAATTTTGCAGAGGAATATGGGCAGTCGATGCTAGAGGCTATCAAGCTCTTCGGCGCTAAACCTTGACCACCCTGAGCCAAAATCGAACACATGCGCCGTCAAGTCCTCCCGTAGCCCTAGGGAGATTTAGGGCCTCGAGCGGACCGGCATTTCCACGAAATCTGCGGAAAAGCCGCTGAAGTGCTGGCTAAGTTGACGGCCTGCGCGCGGAGCGCGGCCGCCTATGAAGTTGCTCCGCACGCGCCACCAGCCTGGCACTGCCGCCGCCCTGCATCGGCGACGGCTCATATCGTCTTTAAAAATTCAATCAGTGCCCGCCGCTCGTCTGGCGTAAGCTTGCGTCCGATTACACCATTCGCATGTGGCCCATCATTGAACTCATGGCCAGTATTGCGGTTGCCTCGCAGCGCTGTATCCAGCTTGAAACCGCCAGTGAACCGTCCCGCTTCCGGATCGGTTTTTGAGCCGAGGCAACGCAGGTCAAGATTGTCCTCAGGCGCGGCCGATGCCGTTATCTGATAGCCCATGCAGACGGGATCGTACTCACGCCGACCCAGGTAGAAGGTCTTTGGCCGCTCCGAAACCGGTGAAAGTAGCGCGTAGATATTTGGGACAGCGCCGTTATGAATGAAAGGCGGCGTTGCCCACACTCCGTTAAGTGGCCGCATCTTGTAGGCGAGCGGATGTTGGATCAAGTTTGGCCGAAACCCATTCAACTCGGGACGCTCGGATTCGGAAACGTTGTGAGCGTCATACCAATGAGTCACTACCTTCTCGACCACTTGGCCGAGGGCTGGTCCAAACTCGTTTGTGGCGATTCCTAAACTGTCCGGAATCACCACCTTCCGATTCCTCATGTCCTCCGCCTGCGCTGGATCGGTACCGAGGTCGGCGATCGTCTTTGATTTAATTTCAAGATAGCGCTGGTTAAAATTGTTTGGTGGTAACCACGCCTTCGAGTCCCAGAATGCCTTGGTACCAACCGGCGGCAGATGGCAACCCTTGCATAAATCGTCATAAAGTGCCCCGCCTCTCGCGGCGAGTGCGGTGTCGATGGGTCCCAGAATCTCCTCTGGCCATTTCGGCGCAGTCAGCCCCGTGAAGCCGTTCGTTTCGCTTGGCTGATTCCCCGCGATTGACTTCTCAATGTTGGCAAGCGCCTTCACCTGAACCTCGGAACTGAACAATCCTTTCCCGGGGTCGGTTAGATTGATCAACGCAGAAACCCCCATCGCCTCGCCTGCGTTGCGCACCATCGGCTGCATAATCGACGCGTTGTACTGCACCCAATCGAACCAGGGAGTGGTCCAGATGTGAGGGAAGTTCACTGGCGCCGTGGTGGCGGCGTAGTTCTTTTCTCTGGCTTCAGAACCCAGGGAGAGCCCAAACACCTGGTTCCCGATGCGGTTCAAGGCGTCAAGACGGCCATAGCCTTCGTCAACGCTCGTCTCAGCGACTTTCTTGTCGAGCTTCCTGATGACATCGAGCTGGTCCCACACTGCGGTCAGCTGTTGACGCAATTCCGCCTTGTCTTCCTTACTAGCGTCCTCCCCGAGAACATTTTTCGCAAACCGATCGAAGCGGTCGGAGAAAAAACTCAGAAAGCGGCCGGAAGAGAGCTTCGTAAGCAAAACCGAAATCCCGAGTCCTTGTCGGAACTTGCCGAGGTCGGTCAGAGCCGGGCCACCCTCTATGAGTACGGTCGTGCCGCGATAGGCAAGCCGGCCGGTGTGGCAGGCGGCGCAAGTAAACCCGAGCCGTGTCATGGGCTCTTTGGTTCGTGGGTTGAGCCACGGCTGCCCTGCCGCCGTGCGCATCGTCCCTGCTCGTGCAAAACCTACCGGTAACTGGTTCTCGCCACCCCTGGTAGCACCTGGGATGAATCCATATCGGTCGAGATAAGCCGGATCGCTTAAGCGACCGACATCGCCCACGAGCGACAACCGCGGCTGCTCCAGCGCGATGAACCACTCATAGGGTATGTTGAGCGTCTGGGTTCCCTGATCGGCGTGATGAAATTTTTCACGTTGATTCTGGTCCCAGCCTTGATCGAGCCACACGGCTTTTTTAATGGGCGCGTAGTCTGGCAAGCTGACGGTCAGCTTATCTCGGTAAAGCTTGAAGCCAATAAGCGACACGGCAACGATCACGACCGCGACGATACCGATTCCGGTCTTCACCCCACGTTTCGTAATCACTTTCCCCTCCCGCTCCACCACTGAAAGCCACAATTCGATTCGTTACGACAGAATGATCTTCTAATCGACAATTAGACCGACGTACGAGCAAAACGTCCAACCAGCAGCTGTGACGCGCTGATCATCGCAGCTGGCGACGGCCGCGTTGCACGGAGCTCAGTCGGAACGTGCGGCCGCAAAGAGAGCAGAGTTCACCGAATCGAAACGGTATTTCACCGTGCATGCAGCTCCCGCTGAGGGCTCGCGCCCCGTTTAATCCTACGCGCCTGCCCCGTGTCCGATGACGAAATGCTCGGCGAAAGGGCCGCCGGCCATGTCGACGTGCCCGGCATCGCCCTCGATCAGCCGAACGCCAGGCAGCAGGAGAATCTGCCGGATCGTCTCCGGAATGATAGCATAAGCGACGAATTGGCCGAGGCATTCGTGCGGTCCGAAGCCCGTATGCAGATAAGATGTGCGGCGGCGGACGCGAAATTCGTTCGGCTCGGGGAAAACACCTGGATCGAACATGGCCGAGCCAATGCCGACCGCAATAACCGACCCGGCCGCCACTGTGGTCTCGTGCGGGCTGCCCGGGGCGAGCACCGCCCGTCCGGCAGCGACGCGGGCGACGAAGGTGGTCATCGGGTTAAACCGCAGCGCTTCCCAGACGATTGCGTCGAATGCTGCGTCATCCGAGGATCGAGCCGCTTCGATCGCGCGCACGGTAACGTCGTGACGCAACAGGATCTGCTCGGTGGCGTTAACGATAGCTTGCGACGTCGTTTCGATCGCGCCGACCAGCAGGCCACAGATGTTGCTCACCACCTGCTCAGTATCGAGGCCAGAGAGATCGCGCGCGGTCATTCGCAGCAAACGCGAGACGCTATCCTCGCCTTGCGCGTCGCTCCAAGGCTCACGTTCGACAAGAAACGAACGAATCCATGTCCGCATCTCGGCACCGGCCGCGTTGCAGGCATCAAGCAGGGAGCGGTCGTTTGTCGGGTTGTGGAACATATCGGCCTGCGTCGCCCACGACCAGCGCAACATGTGCGCATCGTCCGGCCCCGGGAAACCGAAGCTTTGCTGCACGACGCGCAGCGGCACGAGCCGGGAGACGGTCTGCACGACGTCAACCGTAGGCGGCGGCACGGCGGCGAGGGCTTCGGCCGCCGTGCCTGCCGCTAGAGCACGGATTGCCGGCACGTCCTCCCAACGGAGCAGCGCGCGCATCACTGATTTGTCGCGCCAATTCTCCACCGCTCCGTCGCGGGCCAGCATGAACGGACCGACTGAGTCGTCCATATGCGGCGCGTAAGGCACGCGGAACGTCTCGTTGCGGGAAAGCGTATCCACGACATCCGACCAACGCGCCAGAACCGTGAAGGGCGGTAGTGTCATGACCGGTCGGTGCTCGCGCAACTCACTGAACAGCGCCCTCCAGTCGCGTCTGAGCCACTGATAGAACAGTTCGGTGCGGGCGGGATCGTTTGCGGGCAGAGCATCGAGCGCTTCGAGGAATGGCATGACGTCGTCACCAATTGCTGTGGCCAGAAGACAAAAGCTTGTGCCGATCGATTGCACAAGGGCAGATCCCAGAATTAGATCATGGTGGGCGCGTAATGCTTTCAGGCCGAATCAAATATTCTATACTTGGCTTCCGGCTTATCCACAGAGTCTAGAACACCGGCTTGGTTGGTGGATTATGTGGATCCTGAGGCTCTATGTTCACCTCATAGGCCAAAGGCCGAGTGGTAATGATTTGGAATCTGCCGTTGACGATTCTCATGGAATAGAGACCGGCGCTAGCGCCCCTCGGCGGTATGCAAGATTTGGTTTCGCCGACGCGACGGGTGTTCAGATCGACGGTTCTGAAGGTGCTATGTTCATAATCGATGTTGTCCTTGGTCATGCGCGCTGTGCCGACCGCTTTCCCTAAACCTGCATTAGAGTCCTTCACGCACGCGCCATGATTGCCGACCTTGCGCGACGTCACATCATCATAATGGCACGATCCGTCTCGCGATTTAGACCACATCTTGTGGGCATATTGCAGTACGCCGCCATCATACTTGATAAACGCGAGCGCCAGGCATTGGTAATGGCCGCCGACCCGCTTGGAGCGCGCATCGACGTCTCTAACCTCGCCATAGTAGACCGGGTCGCCCGTCTCCTGCGACCAGAGCTTGAGATGCGATACAACCTCGGCAGGGTCGGTGACAGTCTGCGCAGCAACGCTCGATGACGCGCCAGCAATCGCAATGATCGAGATCAATGCTCTCCACATGATCTATCCTCTCTTATAAAATCATGCACTAAGTTCTCACGGTCTTCGGACTTGAGCAAGAACTTCGGTATCGCAAGCCTAGCGCGGTAAACAAAAGCTTGCCGAAGCGAGAACGCCGGTCGACGCAGTTGCTGTTCGAGAAGTTGCGCGGGCTCGGATATGACGGTACCGTCGTTGGCAGACAGTCGCTGTTTGCATCGGGGCCCGGTAGGAGAAAAAATATGCGCCGGTCATATCTCGTTATCGGAAGCATCATCTGCGCGACCGCGATGGTTGCGAGCGCGGGAACACCAGCGCCTGCGCAGGAAAATAAGCTGGATGATCTTGGGGTCCTGCGGGCGTGCATCGCCCTCGGCCTGCAAAGCCTTGATGAGGAGAAGCCTCTCCGCCCGATCGCGACGCAACGCAGCGAGCGCTTCCAGGGGAAGGTCGCGGAGACGAACCGCCTGATGTGCCGCGGCGGATCAAGTGCGGTTCAACAACGGCCGACCCCGTGGGTTGACTGGTCGAACTATTTCGGCACCGCCTCGAAGAGATCGATGCTCGATGTCCGCGACCAACGCGGCATCACCGGCGCCTTGATCGATCTCGAATATCAGCGGATGGAGCTGATTAAATTCAATTTGTTCGACAATAAGACCTTTGCGCAATATGCCGGTTCTCCCACCGGGCCGGTGCTAAAAAAGTGGAGCGAGATGCGGCTCGAGCCGACGCATCCAAGCTTCGCCAGCGTCGGCGGCAATGGACCACAGCGCTGCGACGGAGACTTGATCCGCCATCGCACACTGACCGGCATCTGCAACGACATCGAGAATCCCGCAATGGGAGCCAGCGGGCAGCTTTTCGCCCGCAACGTGGAGTTCGAAAGCACGTTTCCTGATATTGGCGCTAACGAGCTCGCCAAGAATCGGCACGGCGACCGGCTCGGGCTGCTAAAGCCAGATCCGCAGCTGATTAGCCGCAAGCTGTTCACGCGCGACCAGACCGGGGCGCGGAATTGCAATCAAGGGCATGGTGCGTCCGATTCAGTCGACGCCGACTGCCCGTACCGCAAGGCGCCGTCCTTCAATGTGCTCGCTGCCTTCTGGATCCAATTCATGACGCACGACTGGTTCTCACACCTCGACGATTCGCGGAACGACCAGTCGCACATCATGACGAGCCTCGGCTGCGCGACGCCGGAGGCAGTCCAACTCGGCTGCCGCCCCGGCGACAAGATGGACGCGGCACTGATCGCCGACTCCACCGCTCCCGCAACGTTCAAGGCCGCGGAGACTGGGACCGAACGACCCGCGCGGTCCTACAAGACGACGCGCAACAACGTCACGGCCTGGTGGGACGCGTCGCAGATCTATGGCTACGACGAGCGCTCGGAGCGGCGCGTCAAGCGTGATGCGGCGGATCGCGCGAAGTTCGACATGCGGCCAGGTCACACCGGTGAGAAACTTGGGTATTTGCCTGTGTTCGGGAGTGCATGCCCGCCTGGGGCGACGACCGGACAGTGCGACCCGATTCAGCCCGAATGGGCCGGCCAGGAAGCTACGGCCTTTCCGGACAACTGGTCCATCGGCATGAGCTTCTATCACAATCTGTTCGTGCGCGAGCACAACAGCTTCGTGGATGAATTTCGCAAGCAAGCGGCACTCACGCCGAACGCCGATTCGGGTCTGCGCAACCCCGCCAATCCGCGGCAGGTCATCACCTATTCGCAAGTCACGCCCGAGGAGCTCTTCCAAGTGGCGCGGCTCGTGGTGTCGGCCGAGATCGCGAAGATCCACACAATCGAATGGACGACGCAGCTTCTCTATAACGAACCGCTATACCGGGCGATGAACTCCAACTGGTCCGGCCTTATCGATCAGGACAAATACCCGGTGATGAACCGGATCGTCGAGCGCATCCGCGACAAGTTCAGGGCGTCAAGCGACCCCAGGGACGCCAACGTGCTCGCATCGGCGGTGTCGTCGGGACCTGGGATCATCGCGACCGGCGCGAACAAGAAACTGGTCGACGAGAGTACGGGAAAGTGGGACCCGAAGATCGTGAACGGAGGCACCAGCCATTTTGGGTCACCGTTCAACTTTCCGGAGGAGTTTCCGACGGTCTACCGCTTGCACCCCCTCGTACCGGACCTGCTCGAATTCCGCCAGATTGAGAACGACCCGAACCAGATCCGTAAGAAGGTGGCGGTCATCGACACCTTCCGCGGCAAGGCGACCGCCCGGATGCACGACGGCGGACTGGCAAACTGGGCCCTGACGATGGGCCGCCAGCGCCTCGGTCTGCTGTTCTTGCGCAATCATCCCCAGTTCATGCAGAATCTCGATCTTCCCCCGCGCCTCGACACCAAGATCGACGTTGCCGCCCTCGATCTCATCCGCGACCGCGAGCGTGGCCTGCCACGCTTCAATGAACTGCGGCGGCAGATCGGCCTGCGCCAGTTGACCAGCTTTGAGGACTTCATCGACAAACGACCTGATGTCTCCGAGGCGGACAAAAAGCTTCAGCGAGAACTAGTGGATTCTCTGCGGGCGATCTACGGCACGCACAAGTGCGACGTGAGCAAGCAGATCACCTCAGCGCAGCGCAATCCCGACGGCTCGCCGATCAACGACTGCCTCGGCAATGCGAATGGTAGCGAGGTCGACAACATCGAGGACGTCGACATGGTGGTCGGATGGCTCGCCGAGACGACCCGCCCGCATGGCTCCGCCATTTCAGAAACTCAGTTCCATCTGTTCATCCTGAACGCCTCGCGCCGCTTATTTAGCGACCGGTTCTTCACGTCGAGCTACCGCCCAGAGTTCTACACGACCTTCGGGCTCGATTGGGTCAATAATAACGGCCCGGGTGGCAAGCGGATGGAGCAAGGCGAGCCGAACGGCCACGAACAGGAGGTCGCTCCGCTTAAGCGCATCCTGCTACGCAACGCCCCCGAGCTAGAGCCCGAGCTCAGGCACGTGATCAATACGTTCGATCCGTGGGCGCGCGATCGCGGCGAATACTACTCCCTCGAGTGGAAAGCGCGCGTAGACGCAAAGAGCGATCCGTCATTCAAAAAATGACCCAGATCGCAGTGCTCGTGAATGCTTGGCAGGTCCGGTCGAACCAACCGGACCTGCCTTTTCGTTGCGCGCGTGTCGCTCGCGGGAAGCCAGCGCCATCCTGGATTGGCCGGACGACCTTGCTGGACGAGAGTGCTGCGTTGCGCTCGCTTTCTCGCTTGCACTGGACATGCTCGTTCACCCTCTGACTTTGTTCCGTTCTCAAAGAACGAATCAACATCGCCATACAACCCGGCGTAACTCCTAACAGTCAGTGAAGAAGCCATAGAACCATTATCGCCCACATTCGCCAAAGTACCCGTTGGCGAAGCCTCCAGCTTCACCAACAGGACGGCTGAGACTTCCGTTGACCAAAAGCAACCTGATCGCACTTAAGGAGACGAGATCTCTCCACCGCGCCATTTTATCAAATTCTTGTTAGCTAACTAGCTCGCGCGAGACACGCGTCGTTACCTTGCGCAAAACGCGCGATCTGCTAAACCGCGCGTTTTGCGATTGAAGGAATGAAGATTTGCCCACGAAGAAAAAAGCTGTTCGCCGCGAGTGGACGAAGGACGACGTTCGCACTCTTAAGGCGCTTGCGAAGCAGAAGGCAGGCGTAGCGAAGATTGCAAAAATGTTGAAACGAACACCAGGCGCAACGGCAGCCAAGGCGCATACCATAGGTGTGTCGTTAAGCACTCGATAGTGGTGTCAGCACTGAGCAACGGCTTAGATACTCTTACTCGTCCTGTTCATTCTTACGGTTGGGCCGCTTGGCTTGCGTCCGACGTTTGGGCATCTAAATGCTGAGCGATTACTGGCATTCTCTGTGCTGGGGTTTGCCTTCTCTCCTGTTATCCCCGTCGACTCATTGTCATCTTAATTCTGCTAGCGGGGATGAGGCACGGTCAGATTGATTGCAACTCGCTGGGCGCAAAAATCCCATGATTCATCGTTGGCTGTTACTCTTTGCTACGTTCGCCATAACAGGTGCAATTTTTGATCGTGCATACGCCGAAGATGACGTGTTGATAAAACGCGTCAAGACCACGTGGCGAGCGCAAGATGGAGCGACGATAGACGATATACTGTCCCGCGCGGCCAAGATTGCCCATTTTGTCCCGAGAGGTTGGGAAGTCGGTCAGAAACATGACTCTGAAACCCCCGTGGTCTTTTCGTGGGCTAGAAGCCAAGGCGACAAGTCTGACGACGCATATACAATCTCTTGGAATATATCGGCCAAGGGCGACATGTCACTCGGCCCGTCTTACGCGAAGACAATGCAACTCGGTTGGCAACCGTTCGCGTTGTCCCTCATTGCCAGAGAGATGGCAGACGAATACCCGCAGCCTAACGTTGCCTTTTTACATGACACGTCCAGCTACGACTTTGTTGTTACGGCGCAGGGTGGACTAGGCGATCTTCTGAAGAAAGGACGCTGCACAATAGGCGATCCTGTATCTCTCGACTACGTCGTTCTACCCAAGGAGGCCCCCAAGGAGGATGTTTGGCGGCTACAGATTTCGGTAAGTTGCGAGATCGCCGGCCCGTCATATTTTACGCGCGACGGCGTCATTATCTTCAAAAAGACGAATAGCGACCCGTGGCAGCCGGCGTCATTTTTTGCTCGGCGCATCGCGAAATATCCTCCCGGCCATTGGTTCGAACAAATGGAGCCGGAGGAGCAAAAAGCGTTTGACGCGGTCCGCAAAGCACTCAAGGGACCACGGTAACAGTGAGGATCGGACATATGCCGGACTTTTTCTTCTTCCGGATTGTCATGTTACTCAGACACCACTCCGCATCCGCTCGTTCCTGACGATTGTCGTTCCTCTATTCCCTTCAGGTCTTGCGACTCTCGACGCCGACTGTGTGGCGTAGGTACCATGAGGGAGTTCGAGCGCTGTTCTCTGCGCCGCAGATCTCGTCGGTGATTCCACTCGCGCCAGCGACATTTTGTCAAAGTTCGCGACGAGCGGGCTTCTTGGTTCCGCTGGCCTTACGCTTGCGCGGCTGTCTTTGCTCGCCGATCTCGGCAAACGGATTTGGCAGCATAGTTTTCATATCGATCAGACGAGACGCGGGAAAATAACTGCGGTCGGCCCGCGATATGTGGCGTCGCGCCGCCATCCGATCAGCTAGATCATTCGGGGTGCTAAGCATCGCGATACTCCACGTGCGACACTTGAAATGTAACTCTTGCGCCGGAGATTGCGAGTTCAGTATTGCGTGATCGATTGGTTCAGGCAGCACCAACACCACCCGCTCCATCGCGCTGCCTGGCATCTTTCCCGGCTAACCAGCGCCGATCGCGCAACGCGCCGCAGGCGATATCGTGCGCCTGGGTCATTCCGAGCACTCTGCGCAGAACCGCCCTGTACGCCTCCATATTCGAATATGAACAGATATTCAGCTACTTAGCGCAAATTTCTGGGTGATGCGCCGGAACGCAAACCGTCCGTGTTAATTAGCCTTCCACACGTTAATGGGAGTTGGCTTATGAACAAGTTGATTGTAGCGATGACAGTTGGCGCGGCTGTACTGTTCAGTGTTTCCGCTGCAAACGCAGCCAAGCAAAAGGGCCTGACCGACGTCTCCCAGACGTCAGCCGGCAGTAAATCTCAACATCGGCATTATCGACATTCTTCTGGGCGTCAGCACGATGGCCACCGCCATAGCCGGCACTATGGCCAATCTGGCCATGGTTACTATCGTCAGCAAGGAAGCGATAGTTACGCTCCGCATGGCGGCAACTATGGTGGCTCAGGTTATGGCGGGGGCGGCTATGGCCAAGGCGGCGGCTACGGTGGCCCAGGTTACGGCGGAGGATATGGCCCAGGTTACGGCGGGGGCGGCTATGGTGGGCCGGGGGTTGGCGTCGGCAGAGGCGGATACGGTGGTTGGTAAAAAAGAAGCCCGCAGCGATGCGGGCTTTTTACATCAACGCCCTTAGGGACGTACAGGCGAGATCGCCATGATAAAGGATCATGGTCTCAGGCTTGACCACTTTCTTCTCAGCCATTCCGTTACTTCCCGCTTCGTAGAAGCGGGCGTGGATGGCGACGTAAGAGGCAAAGACAACGCCAGCGATCACGCACCGGCCTGGATCAAGCTAAATTTATGAAGTCTGAAGGGTACACCAGAATCTACCGCTCATTGGTCGCAATAGATAGATCCGAGATAGTTGCCGCCACGATCACTCTCATCGGCCAGCCGGAGAGATTTGACGGCTCATGAAGACGTTCACTGCCTGTAGAGTTGTTGGCGTCAGCTTCGATTGCATTTTCCTAATGGCGTCTGGAAGAACTATCAAAAGTTTGCCTTCGGTAATCACTAAGGCGTCGGTCGAAACATCATAAGCAACGAAAAATTCCCCTCTCAGGTGACCGCCAGATCGCTCCGGATCAGCTCCGTCCAAGCTGAATAGATGTTGAAATCGTTCGGCAGGAATATGCTGGCTGATTTCTTCGGCGATCTCTCGGACAACACACTCCAAGAATGTTTCCTCGCCTTCCCTGTGCCCCCCGAAGAGGCCGACTTTTCCGGGCTGAATGATGTGGGGAATATTATCGCGCTGCTGCAGAAGCACGTTGCCGTTAACATCGATCAGGAGTGCCGCTGCGATTTCGCGGGTATAGGAATTGTTCATCGAAAACCTAAGGACAGCACTTTACGACTTCGGGCTATGGGAAAAGCTGCACACTGGGGCGACCGTTGAGTTCATGGGAACTTTCATCCGAGTTTCCTCCAGAGGTTTCTGGAGGAAACTCGGTGCTAAAAACACCAAAAAAAACATTCGAACGGTCACAACATGCGCCGGTTCTGCGTAAAGACTCGCAATATACAACGCTCGCAACGAACGTGGGCCGGCAGGTCCCGCTGAGCTTGCATGGGCTACGCCTCGCGTGAACCCATGGCTAAACTTCTAACCCGCCGGCTCTCATGCTCCGTATCAATACCAGCCATAGGGCTGGTAGCAGCCGTTCCACCCGTACCCGTACCCGCCCCAGCCACCACAACCATAGCCATACGGATAGCCCCCGCCCCAGCCACCGTACGGATAACCCCAGCCACCGCCCCATCCCCAACCACCGAGGCCAACCGCAACAGGAAAGCCCCATCCCCAGCCCCGCCGCCATCCCCAGCCTCCTCCGGCCCAGCGTCCACCCACCCAACGTCCACCCGCCCAGCGTCCACCCGCCCAGCCCACACGCCTGAACCCGCCACCGACGAACCCGCCTCTAAACCCGCCGGGCATCCCGGCTCTAAATCCACCACCGCCGAATCCGCCGCCCCGGAAGCCACCGCCTCCAAATCCGCCACCTCCAAATCCGCCACCACCCCTGAAGCCCCCTCCTCCTCTCGCCGCCGCCACATCCGGCACCAGCGTGAGAACCGATGCGACGATTGCCACGCCACTTAGGATGGCCAACACTTTCTTACGCATTGCACACTCCTTCGGGTTGGGCGTTTCGCACTTGCATCAGGCCGGACTTTGACTGCGTCAAATTCTATGGCCAGTGCGATCCGCCCAGGACGAACACTCGACGTGCAGTCACACATCTCCCGGCCGCTCTACAACATTAGCATGGTTTTCTCGTTCCTGCGCGGGTAGGTCGCAGGTCGTGGTCTGATGGCGACTTCCGGTCTTGGCCCGCGACCTCGCGCACGAACCGGCGCAGTGAAACATCGAGCCAGCCTTGCCTACCGTGTGGCGGGACGAGCTGATAGTCTTGCAAAAGCGGTGAGCCGGATACCGGTGGTTCGCGCGCGGAGATGTGCGGCGCTAGTGACGCGGAGTGATGATGATACTCAATCCGGATCATATTACGATTGCGGTAGCAGACGCTGGCCCGGCGATCGACTTCTTCGCTCTTCTTGGCTTCACAAAGGATCACGTCGCGATAATCGACGGCGGACTCCCTGCCCGCTACATGGGCATGCCGGACATGAAGGCGCAACACATCACTCTCGCTCTCGAAGGAGCCGATCCACAATTCGAGATTCAGCTTCTTGAGTTTGAACCCACCCCAGGGGCCGATCCGGGTGCGCACCCAACGAACCTGCGACGACGAGGCTTCAATCATCTCGCCTTCCGCGTCGACGACCTTGAGGCAACCACTGCACACCTCGTGGATAGTGGCGTGACGGTGCTCAGCGACGAGATGAACTACATCAACCGAAAGCTGCGGCTCTTCGAGGGTCCCGAGGGCATCACCGTCGAGTTGGTACAGCGGGACAGCTAGATGCTTCTAGCTTGGACCCCAAGGCATGCCAGTACTGGCATATCAAAATCGCAAGCGTCTAAGGGCGGTGCGGCTGGCTCGTGAGCCCGTCGAGCCACCCTCGGCAGCTCCGCGTCCCTTTTCTCGCGGTACAATCCGAGCTAGGTTCCGACGATCCGAAGACGGTATTCGGCATCAAGAGAAACGCCCAATGCGAAGGAAGTTGATCGCTACGGCCCTGTTCGGGTTCACTGCTTGGGCGATCGTCACGTTTGTCATGATGGTCGCGAAGTGGACCAGCCAAGTGCAGTCCAGATCCAGCGTTACTCACACGAGCCCTAGGTGAGGGGCGCAGAGCCAGAATTAAACTCTCTGATCATGCCCTTCTTGAGTACGTCGGATGCAACCTGGTCACAACCTTGTGACCTACAAATTTGCAACCAGGGGTTCAAAAGCGGTTTGCTCGAACGTCTAACTATAGCGAGGTTCTTACTTTGACCTTGGGTGGCTTGGTGGGGAATCTCTCGGCTTGTCTCATATAGCTCTCCGAAGCAGCTCTGGACCGCCGCCTGGAAGATCGGGCTGAAGGCGAAGCGGAGTTAGATCGGCAGTCTCTCGAAGAACGCCTCGTAGTGCCGGTTGCCACGATGGCGTCACATCCCGCAGCGGCAGCGTGGATCGCCTTATACTGTGTGGGGACCATCTTAGCTGCGAGCTTCGGCAGATTGATTGGCGCACGCCTCGCCTCATCGACCCAGTGGCGTATCGGCATGAACGCCGGCGCCATTCTTGGATCTTACCGAGGTGACCTTTTTCTTTCAGAATGCGCGCACTTATTGAAGCGGCCTTTTCGGAACGTTTTACATCAAACACCGTCTTTGACGCAATCAGCGCTGATTGTCGCGATGTAAGCGGCGCAAGATGGAGCAGCATTGGGATCTAAACCGAATGCTATCCGGTATGCACGTCTTCGCCTGCTCAGTATCGTTGAAAGTGAAACCCCATTTCTCGCATGCGGAGCGCGTCGGTTATCCCTTCACACACAACAACGACAGCAAATCGGATAATGCGCATGTCAGACGCAACGGGAGTAGGCACGAAAAGATCGCGGAGGGCGGCGACGCGAACATCAAGTACGCCAAGTCCGGCTGCAGCGACATCTGGCCGTAGGATTGCGCGCTAGGGAACTGCCCCCCGAAGGCTCTCGACCCTAGTCGTGCTCGCCGCCAGCTCTCTAACGGGCTGGCGGATTTCGTTTGGGGCGCAGCTCATCCCTAGGGCTGTGCTTGCGTTGCGGGGTGCGGCGGATTCTCGGCGGACTTATCGTGCGTGTTATGGCCGGGGGAGATCAGCAGGAGGCCAAACAGCACCAGGATGACCACGCCCGCGATAGCCCAGCGGGTGGTTTTGGTGCGCTTCGCATCGCTTGTTGCCCTGGGAGGCTCGTCGTTATTGGGGAATGCCATGGCTGCGCTCCATGCCTGTTCGGGATAGCAACCTCACCGGGCCGTGACCGTTCCCGGAAGGTCGCACACGGGCGCGTGATAGTCGCCTCCTCTCTCGTTACAAGGCTGCTAGAGACATTCCGCGAGGAGATAAACGGCGGCGCGTCGATTTAGAAATACCCGCATGTCGGTGTGTCAAAGGCGGGACACGATAGTAAGCCTCTCGATCGGAGAGATGTTATGTTGAAAGGATCGATGATCGCTGCGGCGACTGCCGTTTCTGCGCTGGTGGCGTTTCTGGCCATGCCCGTTGTTTGCCCTTTGGAAGGCGTTCCGGCCTGGCTGGGCGTGTTAGTCTCAAAGTGAGCCGGAGGGTTTGCCGCCCGTCCATTTGAATCCGAGCAACGATTTCGTGCACCGTGCAAATCGGTATCCTTTATAGCCTAGTCGGCTTATCCGGGGCCGCTACGCGGCGACCAAGCTGCACATGCTCATGGACCTGCGCAAAGCGATGGAGGACGGCATGCTGGAGCTGAGCGACCCGACCTCATCGCGAGCTGAGAAGCTACACGCGCGACGACCTCATAGACCACGACGAGGATGTGCGCCTCACGACGCGGTACTTCGACCTCCTCATGCCGTGCGCCATCGCGTGGCAGATGCTCGGCTTCGCGACTCAGTCGTATTGATGCTCTGCCTCCCGCAGTAAAAGCACGCAAGGGCCGCAGGCGCAGGATTTCGAGGTTTACTAGCCGGACTCAACGAGGTACGCGTTCTGCCTTGTCTAAACGGAGAACGGCTCCTATGAAGAGACTCGCGCTGAGCGCGCTTATTGCGTTTGCGGCCGCGCCGGCGTTCGCCGAGACGGTGGTCCATCACGAGGAATACTACGTCATCCGCGATGCCGCGACGAAGAAGTGCACCATCGTGGACAAGAGGCCAGCGACCACCACGAACATCCCGACAACCCCGTCGACTATCGTCGGCCTCGGCGTCTTCAAGACCCGGTCAGAAGCGGAGGACGGCATGAAGAAGATGGAAGTTTGCGACGACGACTAATGCGCTCCGCTAGGATTTCGACGCGTTAGCGGGTTCCTGCCTGTGGGAACAACAGCAAGACTTCCGCGTTTTTCCTGTCTTATGGAAGAGCCGCATCTATGAAGATTCAGCCCGCCGGTTCACTCCGGCGGGGTTTCTCATGCGTGGACTTGCTAACCCATCACTCTCATCCCGAACAGCAGCGATCAGCAAGTCTTTACTTCGTTGCGATGTATCGGATTCGCACTAAAATTGTGGTCAAGCCCATCATTACGATCGAAGTTCGTCCCCAGACTAATTTGTTTGTTCCAAGAGGTTGATCAGTCAGTCGACGGTAGATAAGCGTCATTTCGCGGCGAGACATTTTTATTCGTCGCGATGGTTCAGGATGATGGCGCGTGGCAAACATCAATCGACGGATCGCGGAAGAGCTCGGCGTTCGCGAGCAGCAAGTTGAAGCGACGCTAGCGTTGCTCGATGGTGGCGCAACCGTTCCTTTCATTGCTCGTTACCGGAAGGAAATCACGGGTTCCCTGGATGATGCTCAATTACGGGTACTCGAAGAGCGTTTGAATTATCTGCGTGAACTCGAAGACCGTCGTGTCGCGATTCTCAATTCGGTTCGCGAACAGGGAAAGCTCGACGCCATATTGGAAGCAGCAATTCTCGCTGCCGATAGCAAGGGGCGTCTGGAAGACATTTACCTTCCGTTCAAGCCGAAGCGCCGCACCAAGGCTGAGATCGCCAAAGAGCGCGGACTGGAGCCGCTGGCTCAATTGCTGTTGGCGGAACCGCAGAATGATCCGAAGACGGTAGCAGAGCCGTTCGTAAACGTCGACAACTCGATCGCCGATGTTGCGGCTGCGCTGGACGGCGCCCGCGCCATTCTGGTGGAACGTTTCGCGGAAGATGCTGACCTGATCGGCGTGCTGCGGGAGCAGATGTGGTCGAACGGTGTGATGTCGTCCACCGTGCGGAGCGGCAAGAAGACCGAGGGCGAAAAATTCAAGGACTATTTCGAATTCAGCGAGCCGCTCACCAAGCTACCGTCACATCGCATCCTTGCAATGTTTCGCGGTGAGAAGGAGGATATTCTCGACCTTCAGATATTGCCCGAACCAGCCACGGCTACGCCAGCTGCGGTCAGCACCTACGAATTGAAGATCATGCAGCGTTTCGCGATTTCCGATCGTGGACGGCCCGGCGACAAATGGCTAACAGAAACGGTGCGCTGGGCTTGGCGGACCAAGATTCAGGTTCATCTCAATATCGATTTGCGGATGCGACTTTGGAACACAGCCGAACACGAGGCGGTACGTGTGTTCGCGTCGAATTTACGCGACCTGTTGCTCGCGGCGCCAGCGGGCGCACGCGTTACCATGGGGCTCGACCCCGGATTCCGCTCCGGAGTCAAGGTCGCTATTGTCGATGCGACGGGCAAGGTGGTGGCCACCACGGCGGTCTATCCGCACGAGCCTCAGCGGCAATGGGATGCGGCACTCGCCACGCTCGGCAAGCTCGCCGTTCAACATGGCGTTGACTTGATCGCGATCGGCAACGGTACGGCGTCGCGCGAGACCGACAGGCTCGCTATGGATCTAGTAAAATCCCTACCCGATATGAAGATGTCGAAGATCGTGGTGTCGGAAGCCGGCGCTTCGGTTTATTCAGCGTCGGCTTTTGCGTCAGAGGAATTGCCTGACCTCGACGTCACGCTACGCGGGGCGGTATCGATTGCGCGGCGGCTACAGGATCCATTGGCCGAACTGGTCAAGATCGATCCGAAGGCGATCGGCGTGGGCCAATATCAGCATGATCTTGGCGAAAGTAAACTGGCTCGTTCCCTTGATGCGGTGGTCGAGGATTGTGTTAACACGGTCGGAGTCGATGCCAACACGGCGTCTGCACCACTTCTCGCACGCGTATCAGGAATCGGCGCAGGGTTGGCGCAAGCCATTGTCCAATACCGTGATGACAACGGGCCGTTCAAGGCACGTAAAGGGCTAAAGCAGGTGCCTCGACTGGGGCCGAAAGCGTTCGAACAATGCGCCGGCTTTCTGCGGATCACTGGTGGCGACGATCCGCTCGATGCCTCGGGAGTCCACCCGGAGGCCTACCCCGTCGTACGCAAGATTCTTGCTGCTACCAAAAGCGACATCAAGGCGCTCATCGGAAACACGGATATCCTCCGTCAGATCAAGCCGCAGAACTTCGTTGATGACACCTTCGGTCTGCCGACCGTGGCCGACATTCTACGCGAGCTTGAAAAACCCGGTCGCGACCCGCGGCCGGCCTTTAAGGCTGCGGTCTTCAAAGAAGGAGTCGAGACCCTCAAAGATGTGAAGCCTGGCATGATCCTCGAAGGTGCCGTAACCAACGTAGCCGCCTTCGGCGCCTTCGTCGATATCGGCGTCCATCAAGATGGACTGATACACATTTCGGCGATGTCGAAGTCTTTCATCAAAGACCCACGTGAAGTCGTCAAATCAGGTGACGTCGTCAAGGTGAAGGTACTGGAGGTAGACGTCGCCCGTAAACGGATCGCATTGACGCTCCGTCTCGATGATGAGCTCGGCGGCATGAGCGAGCGGCCAGCGCAAGGCATCCCAAAAGACAAAAGCCGGCGAATGACGTCGACGCCGAGCAAGCCGCATCAGCAATCCGGCGGCGGAGCGCTTGCTGAAGCTCTGCGACGCGCTAACGAGAAGAGCGGAAACGGTAAGACTAAATAGCCCTACTGCGCTCTCTGCTGTCCGCCGAAACCATGCATTTCATCTAGCAGGCTGTTGAAGAAGTGTTTCGTCTGGCTTTGGGGATGGCTTGATCGCCGTTGTGATAGGCGAATGCGATCTGGATTGAGCCGCCGTCGAGCAGTTTGGCGTGGCCGTGAGACGGCGCGGTCATGCTGGCACCGCCATGAGCTTCGGCAATCGCACCAGATTGTAAGCGGCGGCTGCGAAGGTGAAGGCCCATCCGACGCGGTCGCGGCCACGGAAGCGGGTCTTGTCCTGGCGGGCAACCATCTTGATCCAGCCGAACGCTTCCTCAATGCGCTTGCGGAGACGCTGGCTGATGGCATAGCCGCGGTGCCGCGTCGTGCGCCCGTCGATCGCCGAGCTTCGGCCGCTTGTGTTCTGCGCCACGTGCGGCGTCACCTTCATCGCGCGCAACTCGTTGACGAAGTCCTCCGTGTCATAGGCCTTATCAGCGCCAAGTGTGATGGCCAGGGGCCGGTCGGCGCGAGGTTCGATCATGTGCAACGCCGCCACCCGCTCGGCATGTCCGCCGGCCAGCGTCAGGCAGGCGTCGACCAACAGGCCATGGCGGTTCTCCATCAGCCCATGACCCATGAAGCATAGCTTCGCCTCCTTGCCCTTGCCCTTCTTGTAGAGCCTTGCGTCCGGATCGGTGGTCGAAGCATGCGTGTCGTTAGTCCGCTTCTCGCCGTGGAAGTCGGCTTCGGCATTGCGCCCGACGCCGCCGGCCGGCGGCTCGCCAGAGCCGTCCTTCGGTTTGACGCTCTTCGTCGAAGCCCAGGCCTCGATCAGCGTGCCGTCGACCGAGAAGTGATCGCTCGACAGCAGCTTCTCCACCTTGGGCTGGGCCAGCACCGCACTCAGGAACTTGGCCGCGATGTCGCCCTCAAGCAGCCGGTCGCGGTTCTTCGAGAACACCGAATGGTCCCAGGCTGGATCGTCGACGCCGATGCCCACGAACCAGCGGAACAGAAGGTCGTATTCCAGCCGCTCCATAGGCAACCGCTCCGAGCGGATCGAGTAGAACGCCTGCAACAGCATCGCCCTGAGCAACTTCTCGGGTGGGATCGACGGCCGCCCGAGTGGCGAATACAGCGCCGCGAACTCCCGCTCCAAAGCGACAAGCGCTTCATTCACAATTACCCGGATGGCGCGAAGCGGGTGATCGCGCCGAACCCGCGCCTCCAGATCAACGTAGCTGAACAACTCGCCAGTCAGATTGTCACCACCGCGCACCCATCAGATCCAAATCGCTTCAAAGCCAATGAATCATGCTCACAGCTCGGCCGCGACTGGCCTTTTTCAACAGCCTGCTAGGTGGATTGGAGCTATTGCTCTGCGATGACCGCCGCGTGCTGAGGCCTTCCTCTAAAGCGTAAGAAAATCATTTCATGAAATCGAGGCCGAACGCTCCGGACTGAACCGCCCCGGGTTTGCCGGAGGCTATTTCGTTTGAGTCACGCCGCCAGTTTCTGCTCATTGAGCATAGCGTAGTAACGTTCCTCAGCTTCGGCCGGCGGGATGTTGCCGATTGGCTCCAGCAGCCGGCGATTGTTGAACCAGTCGACCCAGGTCAGCGTCGCGAACTCGACGGCTTCGAAACTCCGCCAAGGTCCACGTCTGTGGATGACCTCAGCCTTGTAGAGCCCATTGATCGTTTCGGCGAGCGCATTGTCGTAGCTGTCGCCGACGCTGCCGACGGAAGGCTCGATGCCCGCCTCAGCAAGGCGCTCGGTGTATCGAATACTGACGTATTGCGAACCCCTGTCGGAATGGTGCACCAGGCCACCACGTGCTGGTCGCCGTTCGTGAAGCGCTTGTTCCAGCGCGTCGAGCACGAAGCTTGCATACGCCGTTCGGGAGACGCGCCAGCCGACGATGCGACGAGCGTAGGCGTCGATCACAAAAGCGACGTAGATGAACCCGCTCCAAGTACTCACATAGGTGAAGTCGGAGAGCCAGAGCATATTGGGCGCCGGCGCATGGAATTGGCGGTTCACATGGTCCTGCGGGCAAGCCGCGGCCTTGTCCTGCATCGTTGTGCGGACTGGTTTGCCGCGGATCACGCCCTGGAGGCCGAGGTCGGCCATCAGGCGCTCGACCGTACAACGCGCGACAACGACGCCTTCGCGGTTGAGCTGCCGCCAGACCTTCCGTGCGCCGTAGACTTCGAAGTTCTCGGCGAAGACACGTTCGATCTCCGGCTTCAACACCAAATCCCGGTGCGCCCGAACCGATAACTTCGAAGGATCAACCCTCTTGGCGACGTGGTCATGGTAGGTCGAGGGGGCAATCGGCAGAACCTTGCAGATCGGCTCGACCCCATAGACCTCGCGATGATCGTCAATAAACGCGATCATGTCTTTGACCGGCGGTCAGGCTCCGCCTGGGCAAAATACGCGGATGCCTTGCGCAGGATCTCATTGGCTTGCCGGAGTTCACGGTTCTCGCGCTCCAAAGACTTCATCTTGGCGGTCATGTCCGTCGATGCGCCAGGACGCTTGCCGGTGTCGACCTCCGACTTCTTCACCCAGTCGTTCAATGTCTGGCCTGTGCAGCCGATCTTCGCGGTAACCGAGGTAATCGCAGCCCATCGCGACTGACGCTCATGCTCGTGATCAAGGACCAGTCGGACAGCGCGGTTGCGGACCTCAGGCGAAAACTTGTTGGTCGTCTTACTCATGGTGGCTCCATCCTCTCAAGAGTTGGAGCCTCCGCCAAACCCAGGGCGGTTCAGAACGACGGCATCGTAACCTTTAATCGGAAAGATCCGGAGCCACACCATGAACGCTATGTTAGCCGATCAGGAAACGCGCGCGCGCTCAGCAAGTATGACCGTCTGATCGCTGCAGCTAAGGCGGTGCCGCCGGCGGCGACGATTGTTGTGCATCCCTGCGATGAAACCTCGTTGCGCGGCGTCGTCGAAAGTGCGGCGGCAGGCATTATCCGGCCGACACTGGTCGGGCCAGAAGGGAAAATTAAAGAGACGGCTAGCAAGTGTGGCTTGGACGTCTCCGGATTCAAGATTGTTGACGTTTCGCACAGCGAGGCTGCGGCCGCAAAGGGCGTTGAGCTCATCCATGCCGCCGAGGGCGAGATGCTGATGAAAGGCAGTTTGCACACCGACGAATTGATGCGCAGCATTACGGCAAAGGTGGGCGGGCTGCGGACCAACCGGCGGATCAGCCATGTATTCGTCATGGATGTACCGGCCTGTTGATGGCAATCGTGACGCTCCGCTTCGAACGATGGCAATTCCCACCGTGGATCGGGACGCCGCAGTCAAGTTGACTCACAGATTCGGTGATCCATCATGGCTTGGCGAATGAAAGCAAACCAATTTTGAACTGACAGTCTTTTTCAACGAGAAGGTTTATTTTTGTAAGTGATTTGAAACTTCAAGGTCCGAACTTCAACTTTGAAACCACTAGTGAGGGATTACGCATTACGCGAGTTGCGGACAGTGAGCAGCGTACTTCGAACAGCGCTGAAGTGGTCGCGATCTTTGCAAAGATGGTCACGACGGAAATGCCGGGTGCGTATCGAGAAAGGCTGCATGGATTGATGTTCGATGCGCTGGCATAACCGCGCCGATCCAGACAGTACCTTTTGGGGAGAAGGGGATTTTTCTGATGGACGATTTGAAACTCAGCACATCTGAGTTCATTTTTGAGGCTTCGAGTACGGGCGTTGTCATGACGCGCGTTGCCGATGGTCGATGGGTAGCGGGCATAAGCGCAGTCGCGGCGGTGTATTCAAAAATGTTGAAGGCCGCTGACCCAGCGCGGCGGCCGATGCTTCTGGATTTGATGTTTAGAGCACTTGATTCGGATGACTAGATGCGGCCCGGTTCAACCTATTTTCAGAATCAGGAAGCCTGTTCTCGGAAAAAGGCTACCTAGGCTCAGGACCCATTAAATCTGTTGCGAGAGGACTGGCGGGTTGATTCAATGGCGATGTTTGGGGGACATCGCCATGGCCGATTTGTTGTTGCTGTCGGAGGCTCAGATGCGCCGGATTGAGCCGTATTTTCCGCTGTCGCACGGGATTGCGAGGGTTGACGATCGACGGGTGATCAGCGGCATCGTCTTCGTCATCAGAAACGGTCTGCGCTGGCGCGATGCGCCGCCCGGCTATGGTCCGCATAAGACGATCTATAACCGGTTCGTGCGCTGGAGCCGGCTCGGCGTGTTCAACAATATCTTTGCCGAGCTGGCACGCAAAGGTGGCAAGCCCTCTCTCCTGATGATCGATGCGACGCATCTGAAGGCGCATCGCACCGCCGCCAGCCTTTTAAAAAAGGACCTGTTCCCCGATGTATCGGGCGCACGAAGGGCGGCTTGAACTCCAAGCTGCACGCCGTCTGCGACGGTCAGGGACGCCCTGTCATCATGCTGCTCAGCGAAGGCCAGATGAGCGATTATAAGGGGGCGGCCTTGATGATCGATGCGCTGCCGCCCGGGAAGCAGTTGCTTGGCGACAAGGGCTACGACGCCAACTGGTTCCGCCAGCCGCTCGCGGCCCGCGGCATCACGGCCTGCATCCCATCGAAGGCCAGCCGCGCAAAGCCGATCGAACATGACCGCATGCTCTATCGCCAACGACACAAGATCGAAAATGCGTTCGGCAGGCTCAAGGACTGGCGCCGCATCCACACCCGCTACGATCGATGCTCACATACCTTCATGTCTGCCATCTGCATCGCTGCAGCCGTCATCTTTTGGCTCTGATCAATGAGTCCTGAGCCTAGTTAAGTAACTGATTTTAAGGTGATTTTTGTAGCTGAAAGTAGCCCGCCCGTTTGGTGAGACGGGCCAAATTATTCAAGTTTGAATAGTTTCAGGCCGCCAACCTCTCGTCGGTGGACGATGCCGATTAGCCTGCCATGCAGCCAACAATGCGTCCGCCTCTTGTTCCGACGTTATTCCGGCACCGGCGCGAAGGGGATTCTGTCTATTACCCTTCCCCCAACTCGTCCATAGCGACATCGGCGTTGTTGACGTGGCGGGTGATCAAATCGAGCAGCCAACTGGCACCATTAGGCAGCTCGACGTTGTTTCCTAGAAACTCCTCTAGCACCTGCACAGCGGAAAAAATGTCGTCGATTTGATGGCGGCTTCCAGCGAGGTCCGCGACCGGAACAATCCGACCAGGCTGCAAGCTTCTCTAATAGGGCCGAAGCATTGCCCGATTCTCGATCAATCGCCTGCCGGATTAGGTTTCCGACAGGGACAGGTTGGATCGAAGGAAAGTACGTTACTGTAATGGACGGTGCTCGCGGGCGATTGTGATCAGGCCCGCTCTCCGAACTGCATCATCCGCAGCATCTCTTCCGGAATGCCGAGCTCGGCGCAAAAAGCCCGTGCCGCGTCGGCATCGCCTGCGAGATCCTTCGTCAGCTCGAAGGCCGACATGAGGACGAGCCCGACGACCTTGGTCTGCCAGCCGCCGACCTCGCCCGGGTGTTCCTTCACCGCACCCAGCAAGTCGCCCGCCAGAGTTCGCGATACGGCAAGGTCGTGTGACCCGAGCGCGACCAGCAGGCCGCAGGATGCCTGGGCCCACAATTCCCATAGCGGGGCTTCGTCGCGCTCTTCTGCAATTCCATGCATCGCCTTCAGCAAGGTGGCCGCCGCGATCTGGATCTTTGCTCCATGTTTGACCGTCAGCCTCGCAGCGGCAAGCGCCCATTGCTCCCGCAGCGAAACGTCGTCACGCTGCTTCAGCGCCGCCAGCGTCTCATCGATCCAGTCCGCGGTCGCCGCATTGACGATGTTTCGCAAGAACGCATTCCACATCGACAGGACGTCTTCGTCGTGTTTGGCCCACGCTACTGTGAGGACGCCGTCGAGCAAGGTCCATGCCGCGACCGGATCGCGCGATGCGAGGTCGTCCATCATGCCGAGGGCCGCGTAGCTCCACGACCACCACAGGGAAAGCTCGTCGCGCGCGGCCGCCACGCCGCACATGTCTTCCAGCAACGCGCGCGCCGCGTCGGGCGCGCGCGACACGTGCAGGTTCTCGTTGAAGAACCGTCTGGACGGCGGCCCCATCAGGGCCGAGTTGCGCATGAGGGTCTCGAGGTCCCCGCCGATGCTTGCGGCAGCGGCGAGGGACCAGGTCTCCCACAGGGCGGCGTCGTCGCGCGCATCGGCCACGCTGCGCACGATGTCCAGCAAGGCCCGCGCCGACGCCGGATCCTGCAGACGAAAATCATGCATCACGCGCGATACGAATTGCGCCATGCCCAAGGGGTTGAGCCCCCAGGCGACGTCGCATAAGCGAGCACGGTTCGCGTCGGAGAGATTCTTTTGTGCGAGGCTCGCCAGGGCGAAGTGTTCGCCGACGATGTCCGGCTCCAGCGGCGCGATCTCCGTGCCGGAATTGCGGCCGGTCATCGCCAGGAACACGTCCGGGTGATGGTCGACATCCCATGCCGGCAGCAGCTTTTCGGTCACGCTGTCGAGCGCCTCGACCGCAAAACCGCCTGCCATGGTCACGACGGCGAGAAGCCGCTCGTCCTCCGGCTTGGCACCCGCCGGTTTCCAATACCCCTCGCGGCTTCGCCTGATGACCTGCTCGAGCAATTGTTCCCGGTTGAAATGACGGATGTCGTCGCCATGCGCGATCGCATCGGCGGCGAAATAGGCAAACAGCGGCCGGCGCTCGGGATCGATCTCGGCGAGGGCGGCCAGCGTTTGCGTTCTGTCGGGCAGCGGCTTGTTGTGCTGCTTGAGCACGGCTTCGAATATGGGCCAGAGGTCGCCGACGGTTGCCAGCTGCAAATTCGCGGCACGGGCGGCCTCGACCTGCCCCTGCCCCGTTCCGAAACCGATGACCTTGCTCAGCCAGTCATTGCCGCCCATGCGCTCGACGCCTTCCGCGACCGTGCGCTCGATCAGCAGGACGCGTACCGGCGCGGCGAGGCGCAGGGTGCCGTCCGCCGGTCCCCGGCCCGCCAGCGCCTGCAGCATCTTGCCGGTGCGTTCGGTGTCGCGCGCCGCGTAATCGACGACGATCAGCGTCGGCAGAAGCGGCTGCCACCGACCCCAGTCGGGTTCCTGGCCATCCTGGGGCAGAAAGCCCGCGTGCCACTCGCCGTGGACGGACAGGCAAAGCTCGAGCGCCAGTCGGCTCTTGCCGACGCCTCCCGACCCCGCCATCACCATCCACCGGAATGGCTGCTCCGGGCTGCCCAGGAAGGCCGCCAGAACATCCTTCTCGGCTTCGCGCCCAATGAACGGCAAGGCGCGGGCGCTGTAGATGAAGCGCGTGTTTTCCCGGGCTTCGACATGGTTGAAGCGCAGCCGCGGCGCGCGATAGTCCGGCTCCACCCCGCCGGGCCGCCGGCCGTCTTCCAGCAGGAACTTCCGGGCGATGAGGAGGCTGGTATGGTCGGCTGTCTCGGGCTTGACCACGGCGAGATGGCCATCGCCGCCGACCACCTCATAACCTGGGTCCCATTGGCCCATGGCGCTCACCTGCCCGACGATCGCATCCCCCGCCGCAACGACATATTTGGTCAGGAGACCGCGCTGCTCGGGCTTCGCCTGCCCCCACGCGACCGCCAGCGCCAGCAGGAAATCCGAGTTCGGATCGAGGTCCTCGGCCTGCTGACTGGCCAAGGGAACGTGGCGCAGCCAGCTGGCGAACCCCGAGCCTTGGTGCGGCGTGGCGAAGGTCAGCAGGCGGCTCACCCGCAACGGCTGCCCGCTGTTCAGCCGCTCGGCGATATAGTACCGCGCCACGAGCCCGCCCTGGCTATGCGCGATGAGGGCGATGTCGGAATAGGCGGGGTAGCGGTTATCGACTTCGGTCTTGAGGATTGCCGCGATCTTGGCGAGCGACGGTTTCGACCCGATCCCCCCGGTCGAGTATTCAAACGCCGCCACGTCGTACTGATCGGCGAGCGCCGGATCGCTGCCGATCAAGACCGGAAAATTCTTCCACGTGCCCTTCGCCGAACCACCAAGACCGTGGATGAAGAGCACGAGTTTCTTCATCGGACTTACTCCGAGCCGAAGCTCTACATAATGCGGAGCGCTGTCGGCGGCATTGTCACGTAAGCGGATGATAAGCGCGACAAATCCATCATTCAATCGCGATCACGACGCTGTGCCTGCCGCAAATCAAATCCGGACATATTGGTGGTGCAATCCGCCGAGAATTGAACGACAAAGAATGTTCCCAGCGCGGTCGACGGCGCGCGATACCGGCGCATCCTTATCCAAGGAAAGGTGCGTGCGCGTCTCATTATAATAATTCATATACGACTGCAGCACATGACGAAGATGCCGCTCGCTGCAGCACATCCGTGTCATTCGTTCACGCCCCATCCTGGGCGGACTTCACCACCACTATGGCCGGATTTGAGGTTTTCGGTACAGACACGTATTTGCTTTCCTGCACATGGCAAATCCGCGACCTGTCTGTCGTATCGGCTATGGATTCGGCGCGATCTCGCCCCGCATAATGGACACTCGGCCACGTCGCTTTCGGATCGGACGGCTAAAATAATCGAGTCAGATGAATCGCTTACGCTCTCGATAACCAGCCCGCTCGGCACAAGCGACGAAATTCGAATACCGGCTCGCATGGCGCTGTTCCCCCGTTGGAGAACCGCAAGCTCGACAGAAAAATCATCAGATGTGAGTCAGACCCAAATTTGCGAGCCGATTGACAACAAGTTGAGCTGCACCCGGTTCCGAAGACACCGAGTTAGGTGTTTTATGGAACGGGAGGTGCGTGATGGAGAGAAGGCAGTTTACGCGGGAGTTCAAGCTTGAGGCGGTACGGCTGATCAAGCAGCGCGGCGTGTCGTATGCGCGGGCCGCAGAAGACCTCGGGGTTCATCCGACGCAGTTGCGCGATTGAGTGAAGAAGTTTGCGGATGATCCGCAGCATGCATTCCCTGGCCACGGCCAGATGAAGCCGGAACAGTTGGAGATCGCGCAGCTCAAGCGCGAGGTCGCCAGGCTGAAGGCCGAACGGGACATCCTAAAAAAAGCCGCGGCCTACTTCGCGAAGGAATCGACGTGAAGTTCGGTTTTATTGCGAAGCACCGGGGGATCTGGCCGGCGGAATGGTCTGGCAACGTCTGGGACAACGCCGCGATGGAGAGCTTCTTCTCGTCGTTGAAGACCGAGCGAACAGCGCGCAAGGTGTACCGATCCCGCGACGAGGCCAAGGCCGATGTGTTCGATTACATCGAGCGCTTCTACAACCCAAAACGCCGGCACTCGACGATCGGATACATGAGTCCTATGGAGTTCGAGCGGCAGGCTAGTCTAGCTTAAGCGGGTGTCAACCGAACCGGGTGCAGCTCAAGTCGCTAACCCCGGTCAATAGGTACAATCTGCCTTCTTCTGCGCTCGCGAGACTACCTGATCGAAACGACGCCGCGCGTCTTCCGGCTTTCCGCATTCGCGCGCTCGCTGATTGCGCGGATCGAGGTTCAGCAAACCCGCCTCGTCGTGCAACTGAGGCAGGATCCGGACAAACCCGCCGAAGAAGACCACTCCACAATCGTCATCCCGTGGACCAAGCCATCCTCTAAACGCGCGCGCTCAATCCTGCGCCCGACCTCCGCAAAACTTTCGTTCCGCCCGATGAAGCTGGAGCGACGCGCTACGCTGGTCGCAGCGATTGCCCGCGGCCAGCGCTGGCTTGATGAACTCATCACCGATTCAGCGATAAATGCTCAAGCAATCGCGACGCGCGAGGGCTACAGCCTGCGACACGTCAACATGACGCTGTCGTTGGCCTTCCTCTGTCCCGCACTCACCAAGGCCGCCGTTGAAGGTCGGTTGCCACGTGGCATCGGTCTCGAACAACTGCGCGAGCTCCCGCTTGAATGGGATCGTCAGTTCGAAGCGCTAGGTCTCAGTCCGATTTGACGTCATCGGCCTTTCGGTCTTGCCATTCCCACGACTCGCGCGGTGGTCCGTTCGTATTCATGGCGGAAAGAACTGATGGTGCGCTCAAGCGATAAGGGTGAGTACTTGTGTCCGAGGCTTTGGTCTATCGGTTCGTTCTCGTCGAAATATCCTCGCAGATCAACGTCAGCGATCGCCATGATATAACCAGACGGTAGCGTTAACCGCACGATCACAATTAGGTTGCATCCCGCGATATATGACGGTCAAATTTGGACGACATTTTTTTACGACGCACACAGAGTCCGACGTTCTGACCAAACTCTGACAACTCTTTACGAGGTGCCACTCAAACGGGTCGACTTTGAATATCAAGGCAAATCGATCAGTACCCTTGCGACTAGGTCGTGATTCTCATCGCACCAAGCCTTCATTTCAGGTCTTGTGAAAACTGCCACGCACCAGGCGCTTGCTGAGATAAGACACGATCCGCTCGGAACTGGCATCCAGCGAGGCCGCCACAATGACGATCTGGTGCTGGTGAGGAAAGACCTCGGTATCGAGGCCGACGCCAAATCTTGCTTCAAAGTCCTTCGCAAGGTCCCCGCCCCTCTTGAACCGGGAATAGATCCGGGTCACGGCCTCGGCGTCGAGCGCCTCGACCCAGGTGGCATAATCGATCGCTTGGGCGACCACCTCTCGCGGCGACCGGCCACGCTTGAGCTCGATCAGGATCAGCGAGCTATCCGGCGCGATCGCCAAAAGGTCGATGCGCCCGTTAAAACCGGTATCCTCCTGCTGACCGATGATCATCCACTGGTCGGAGACGATCTCGGGTTTTGCCACAATCATCTCTTCCAGCTGACTTTCCGAGGCAAGCCTGGCTTCGGGAAGACGCTCGGGTGATTGGCCGACCCGCCAGATGCGTTGATTGAGTTGCATATGTAACCTCCGTGGCTCGCGTGAACATGGCCACAGCAATTGCTTCGCTGCGCGGCTGTATCCACTCCAAAGCGAGGTAGCCCCACCAGAACAGCAGGTCAGAGTTAATATAATCCATTTTTGGGATAATCCCGTCTCGGGATCAGCTTGCCCGGGCGATGACCACTTCCGCCCGCGGGATCGGCAAAACCGTCCATTCCTCCGATCAGGCCGCCTTCTGCGCCCTGATGGTGGCTGCCCGCAAGCAGGCCAACTTGACCCAGCACGAGCTGGCGCGTCGCCTGAAGCGTCCTCAGTCCTTTGTCGCCAAATACGAGGGCGGCGAGCGGCGGATCGACGTCATCGAGTTCGTGGCCATCGTGCGGGCCATTGGGGCTGATCCCATCAAGCTGCTGCGGGATCTGATGGCCGGCAAGCGGCCGGCGAAACCCCGACGCGCATCGGCGAAATAGCCCACCCTCCTCCTATTCGGGACTCCCTTCGATTACATCGTGATCCGGCGTCCCCGATCTTCGTCACAAGATTATCCAGGTTCCGCTCGACATCGCGCGACAGCAGAGCGGTAGTGGGTCCAACTTATACGGAGGGCCCAATGGAGCGCGCCAGCATCGAACCAGCGATCAAGCTCATCATCGCCGAGATTCATACCCGCCTGAGCGAAGCGACACGCATTGCCAAGGCCGCCGAGGCCTGTGTCCAGAACGGCGCAATTGCTGAGGGCATCGAGGTCTCCATGGATATCGAGCAGCTCATTTATGAAGCCGGACGCTCGCAGGATGCAGCCTCGCTGCTCGGCCGCATGAGGCGACATCAAGATTAAGTCACCAAGCCGTGACTATCTTAAAGCCACGGCGACTTCACGGGTCGATGGCTTCTGCACGGCCTAAGGGCCCGTTTGGAAAATCAGGGATGAGTGTTTCTGCGAGTGAGGCGCTGCCCATGGCGACGTGAGGACTCGCGTGAAAAGGGCGGCGCGTCTGCCGGCGGCGTTTCGCGGGAGAAAAGTGGGCGTGGCCCCGGTCGTGAGAGGCCTATTAGGATCATCATAGAGTACCCCGTTGAAAATCAGCCGGGGGCGTTCTTTTGAGCGTCTAGTCGTGATGGAGAATGGGGGTAATGCAGTGGGATGGTGTGACGAGTCCACCGCTTCTATTTGATTGAAGAAACCAGCATGGTCGGACGAGCACTGCTCGAGCGACGAACGTCCGACGGGTTCAAGATGAATCCCCGTCGGAGCCACGCACTATAAGAAACATGCCCGCCTATCCAGCGTAAACAATTCGCTTGACGTCCTGGCACGAGTTTTACTCGTACCTACTGATTGATTTCAGGCTCGACCAGTCTTGCGAACTTACGCAGAGATTCCTGCCAACCGAGATAACAGGCTTCGGCGGGGATCAGATCCGGTACACCCTGTTGTTCTATATTCACCTCTGTGCCGACCGAAACGGCCTTCAGGCTCACCGTGACCTTCATCTCGCCGAGCAAGTGCGGGTCATCGAACTTATCGGTATAGACAAGACGTTCACCCGGAACGAGTTCGAGATAAGAGCCGCCAAAGGAATGGCTTTTCCCCGTGGTAAAATTTCGGAATGACATCCGATGATTGCCACCGACCTTTGCATCCAGTTCGTGAACGGTGCAGGTAAACCCGAAGGGTGGAAGCCAGCTCGCAATAGCATCCGGTTCGAGGAAGGCGCGATAGAGCTTCTCGGGCTTGGCGGCAATGACGCGATGCAGACGGATCGTGTTGGGCATGACTTCTCCCCTGCGGTTTGGCTTTATCCGTTGGTCGATCGTCTCCGGCAGAAGAACGTGGGTTGATGCTTGGTCCGGGTAGCGACGATGCCGCACGCTTCCTACGGATAAACGGTTTTGACCAGCCCAAGCTCTAGAGCGTTTCACGTTTTTATTGAAGCGTATTGGGCGTTGGCGAAGTAGTTTCCGCTCCCTGATCCAAAGGAGTGAGTCGTATGCAGGAACTATCCCACATACTCGCTGAGGCAACGGCGACTATCGCGTCAAGTTGTCTCGGCGGAGCGTGACATCGTCGCGTCCTTTTTCAATGACAAATGGGTGCCATGGTGAGCGAGGAGACGTCGGACGATCTCGAATGCCGATGGACCGAACCCGACGCAGGAATATTTCGCCGTATGCGCCATCGCGATCTCGGATCAGGTCACGAGGGATTTGTTCCCAGCCACACGCCTCCGTCAGTTGATTGGCGATCCATTCGGCCGTCGGATGCGCGGTGACTCCAAACCACAGGATCTGCCGCCGGCCGTGGTCCATGATCAGCAACCCATAGAGCAATCGGAACGCGTTGTATCCGCCGCAGCGGCGGCTCGGCTTCCAGCGCCAATACGATCTGAAACCGGCACGATGCCAACGGACGACAGTCTCCGGCTTCACAATCGTCAGTGCGTTGAGGGTGCTTGGCACCAAACGATACAGCCCAACGAAGATCACACGATCGATGGCACCAAAGGTCAGTCACTTCGGCAGATGCCGTCGCTGGATGTAAAGTTGATGACGAAGGGTCAGGATCTAGGCTTCCAGCGAGGCCCGCGACCGGAACAACAAGACCAGCGCTGACCAGACCAGGCCGCAAGCTTCTCTCATAAGGCAGAAGCATCGCGCGATTCGGCCTCACGTGCCAGCCGGATTAGGTTTCCGACAGGGACAACGGGCGGCGACGGTGACGGTGATGCGAGATGATGACTGGGCCACAGGAAGGATGATATTCTCGGCCATCTCGCCGCTTGGCCGAGATGGCTGAAAACGAAAAAACGCCCGCGCATCGCCTCTAAGGAGACTGCCATGTCGTCGATAGAATTAGCGTATTGGCTGATGATAGCTGGAGCCTTGCTGGTGGTGGTGGGCGTCGTTGGCCTAGCGTTGCGCCGAAACAAGGAGGATGAAGCTGATCCTGTTGTGCTTCCCGGAGACGCCCCATGGATGGGCCTGCGATCGGATTCTCCACCGGGGAGTAATCCTGAGCCAAAGAAAAACTCAAGTTCCCCATCACCGTGAAACCCCTAACACGGCTGTTGATGGCATCAGCAATTTCTCTGTGCATCAACAGCTTCGCTGCTCGGGAGCCCGCCCGATCGCACAAGTCATCCGCCGCCTAGTTGAGCTTGGTCTGAAGGCGAAGGGCAAGTGAAATGATAAAGCCTGACAAGTTCGAACATCCTGAGCTATCGACGGCGACATCGAACTGTTCTTGCGGAAAGTTGGCGATAATTCGGAGCGGCGCTCCTCGTGGCGCACGAGCGATAAGAGGGATGGCCATGCCCAGCACCGGACGGCGCTTTTGGACCTTGAGCGGTCGTGGCTTGAAGACGATGATTGCCATTGCTGTTTTGATGTCTGCGACGCCAGCTCTGGCTGATAATAACTATATCTCTGAGAGTGGAATCTGCCCTACCGGTTACGTCCTTAATGGGAGATTCTGCGTAGCTATTGAAACCGGATATGAGGTTCGCTCATGTCCGAGATCAACATTCCAAAGTGGCACCTTCTGTAAGGTGAAACCCGATCCCGCGTATCATCTCCTTGATCAATGGTTTTTAGATCTCGGCTTTCGGTCTCGATAACCGAGTGGCGGGCCTTTTTGTCGACCGATCCGTGCTACGCAGCCGCTTCATCGCCGCATCTTTGGTAGCCGGTAACGTTAAGGACGGATGCCAGTTTGACGCCAATCGGCCCATCCATATTTACGGCAGATGGATGCGACCCCAAAAAAGACTTTTGACGTTTACCGCAAGAAGAGCCGCCCCTCGGTACGCTTGGCAATCAGGCCTGGCGCTAAGCTGCCGCCCCAATTTCCGGCAAAAGATCGGGTCTTGTTCAGCGAGCGCGAGAGCCCCACGGTGCATTCCGACGCAACGTTGGACATAGCCGTTAAGGGCTATTGCTATTTCGAGGTTATCAAGGGGTAGGCAACCCGGAAAAGCAAATGGCCCGAAGCATTGCCCGGGCCATCCACATCACGAGCGAGCGTACATCCGGCTCAGCTCACTAACCTATCCGCAGGTTCTCCGCGCGCTCTTTGCCGCGGTTAGCCACGACCTCGTAGGACACCTTAGCGCCCTCTGCCAGGCCGGTGAATCCTGCCTTCTCCACGGCCGAGATATGAACGAACACGTCCTTGCCGCCGCCGTCGGGCTGAATAAAGCCATAGCCCTTTTGCTCGTTGAACCACTTCACAGTACCAATTGCCACGTTAGTCTTCCCCAAAACATTGAGACGCGATTACAGCCCCAAGCCGTGACGAATGCAAGACAGCGGAACGCAAGAAGAGCCAAAGGTGGGAAGCGGAAGCTGGCGCGGGATCAGTGAGCGCCTCGGTCATTCTCATCAACTACCAGCCGGATATGGTTTGCGGTAGGAACAGGATATTCGACTTGAATGGCGAGGCCAGCACGGCCAGAGCGAAGCAGATCAGCGCAATCATTGCGCCAACTTAGCCGATTCCATCATTCGATAAACCCGGATAGGGTTTTCGGAACACACAGCCGCCAACCTACCCGCGTTGCGGTGTAGGCGGCGAGGTATGATCTCGATCGCGGTCGATCGAACCATTGGAGCCTCATATTTTGAGAAACAATTGTTAGATAGGTGCGAAAAAGTGCAGGTCCGTTACGTCCGCGGCGCCGCTAGTTTGCACATTAAGTCGGAAGGCAACGAACGCCTTCAATAGAATACGGTCCAGCACCCGAACGAGGGACGGGGTTTAGACAAAAGTTACACCAAGCCGACGTTCGTCGCGCCAGATGACCTGACATCGCGCATCAAGATCTGCGTTTGGTACGCGCAAGGCAAACGCTGCTGGTAACGCAGGCGCATCCCACGTTTGTACCGTCGCAGACGTGGCCGTTAGGTGACGGACCTTGCACCGCAGGGACGTTCCATCCCAAAGAATGTGTCCCTGCTGAACGCTGAGCCGTTCCTTTGCCATACCCGCCCCCACGTGCCGCGCAAAATTATTGCGAATCACGGAGACTAGTTGATTGCCGATTTTCGCCGCAAATGTGGCAAGCGAGGTGCTCATTCTGAGCAGATAGAATCAGGCCAACTTCTCATTCACTTCAGGCTGTAAAAGATTTCGCCGCACTCGTCGCGCAGCTTGCCGTTGAAAGATTCGCAATAGCCGTTTTCCCATGGGCTGCCGGGCGCCATGTAGAGCGTCTTTGCTCCGAGTTTTGCGAACCAACCGCGTACGATCTTGGCCGTCATCTCCGCAATCAAATTTGAGGACCGTATCCGTGAGCTCGTTGCAGATCATTCGTTCGTTGCTGCCATCGTCGCTCCGTTGTTAGAGACACGAGCAGCTTTACGAGCTCAGTTTGCTAAACTTCACCGCATGCTGCTTGATCTGGTGCAGGTCGATCCGGTCTGTCGCCGGCTGATGTCCGCGCCAGGGGTCGGACCGATCGTCGCTCTCACGTTCCGAACCTGCGTCGACAATCCCGCGCGGTTCTCAAGATCCAAGTGCGTGGGTGCTCACTACGGACTTACGCCGAACTTCCTCCATGCTGGAGGAGGCGTCCCGCGAGGACGACGGGATTGGGTGAAACCGAGGAAACTCGTGCGGCGCACTTACGACCGCGCGGCTTAGATAGCTCCGCCCTTTCCCTCTAATCCCATCATGAGGCTGCAAAATGCCGACTTCGGAGAGAAGCAAGAGCCTCGCAGGATGATCTCTGATGTCGTGGACGTGTAAAAGGGAGCTTGCATCATGCGCCCCCGAATAGAGAAGAAGTTTCCCGAGACAGCCTCTTTCAGAATCAGCTGTGTTTCGGCGTGGAATAAGCCTTTTGAAGGCCGATGGAGGGTCCCGTTCCAACGCCGATTGACACTTGTATGCGTAAGGGTCTCAAGCTCAGCATAGAGTCAGGTCTGAAAAAGGCCTTGTGCTAACATCAACCATTATTCAGTGCAGTGGTTACGACCGTCCGCTAACGCTATCGGATACTCACCGTTTTCCGTACTCCGTGAAAACGTAGTCTCGGTTCTGCACCACTGAGTGGCACCCGAACCCACACTTCGCGTCGTTTCCCTGAGGCGGACTGTGCGCTGCAGTGGCGGGCTTAAACGTATCGGACGCCGCGTCGTAGAGGAACTCGGCCCATCCCCATCCGCCGCTGTCTGGGCACCTGGCACCGTTGGCTGACCGGGGTACGTCTCTTGAATTTTCGGTTTCCAATGAATTTTTGCCATCTTGGCGCCGTTTGGAAAGGGCTTGCCATTGCCGGGCACGCCCTCCTTATAGGCGTTGATCATTACCTGATTTCCCACAATCACAGCAATCTTGCCTCCGCTCTCACTGATCGCGATCACTGGCCAGTCCTCGTATCCCCTAAACTCAGAGAACCCGAGGCCATTCGGGACTTGCACCGTGTATTTGTCCTGCGCGGAAATCGCGACACCAGCTGCCAAAACGGCGATCGATACCGAAGTACTGAGACTGATCAGCGTGCTTCTCTTCATTGTCGCATCTCTCTCGTCGGTTTAGCAGCTGTCGATAACCCCCTTGTGCGCGAGATTACGTTGCGAACGAGGATGCAGAGGGTGCCAACCGCCAGAGCCAAGGGTCATGACAGATTTCCAAGTCGTACCGCGCCATGTGGCGTACGGTGGGCTCTCGAACATGACACCGATTGATCTGGAGCAAGCAATTTCCGTGTGTAACTTGAGCCTGACTTCTGCTTCGGGTCATCCGCGTCGATTTGGTGCGTCCGCAGTGGTCTACTCCCTGAAAAGTGGTCCTCCCTGAATTAGGCTATCGCGAGTGGCTGGCGAGAATCGGCTTCGTGGCAATCGGCGAGCGCCCTTGGCTGGCTCACCGCCAATGCGACACCTATCGATTTGCCCGTCGTGACGCGCCTCGCCAGTGGACGCTTGCCTTCGCTCAAACTGATTCATGACATGGCCACCGCGCCCGTGCCGTCGCGCCTGGTGCTGCGGCTATGGTCGACAGACGTAAATTTGTCCGGTGCAGCACCAACGCCGGTGTGGATCGGCTCCGTTGTCGGGGAGCAGCTTGCCCGGCACCTCTCGCTGGTCACGTCGGCCACGATCGGCCACAACATGAACGTCGGTCGAGACGCATTGGTCGCTAAATTTCCTAATGCGACGCGCTCCGATGAAGGTGGAGATGCGGATTGGGATGGGCGGGTGCTGCTCCTGCAAGATCAGCGATAGGAAGTAGTACCTTAGCTCGACGCGGAAGGCTCGATGGAGCTGACCCAGCGGTCACGACTTCTGAGGCAAAACTCCTTGCGCAGATGTTTGCAGCGGTGCGGTGTGTTGCATACCCTGCCAGCCAAGCCAGCCGGTGTAGAGGCCGACAAACACGATCAGGACGGCTGAAGCATAAGGCGCTCGCCTTGCGAAGCTGCTGAAGCCCGACCAGCGGCTCGAAACGTGCTTGACGCTGAGCGCCGCGAGAACGCCGGCCGATACCATCGTCAGCGCTAACCCAATGCTGAAACACACGACCAGCACGAACCCAAGGCTGAGTTGCTTTAGCTGCATACACAGAAGCAGCACGGTAATCGCCGCAGGACACGGAATCAGGCCGCCCGTCAGGCCGAAGAGAATGATCTGCCCGGTCGTGACCGTGCGCCCGTCAAACCGGCGTCGAATATCCGCGGCATGCGCGCGAGCATGCGCATCGTCCTCGTCGCCGAGATTCATGTGGCTGTGGTCATGCTCCTTGAATGCGATCTCGTGGATCTCGGTGCCCGCCGTATTGTCGATCTCCAACCGAACGGTGAAGGCATGCGGCTCCGGGATTTCATCCACGCTTTCGAGGAAGTCGCCCTTCGACACGAAGGCAAACGCCTGGCGGAGTTTCGAAGCCGTCGAGTTCGCGACGCTGACCTGGGTCGACTGGTTCAACAATCGCCGGCTGCTGGAGCCAATCGGCAACATCCCGCCGGCCGAAGCTGAGGAACGTTACTACGCTATGCTCAATGAGCAGAAACTGGCGGCGTGACTCAAACGAAATAGCCTCCGGCAAACCCGGGGCGGTTCATTCTGCCGGCGCACAAAGGGCTTCACATATTGCGGGCTGATGATCTTGACCTGGTGGCCTAGCGCCTCGAACTTGCGCGCCCAGCAGAACGCGCCGGTGCAGGTGCAGGCTTCGACCACGATCGTGCAGCGCTCGACTTGCGCGACAATGTCGAGAAGCTGATCGCGCATCACCCGCCGCTTCAGCACGACGCAGCCATGATGATTGACCCCGTGAAGTTGAAACACGTTCTTGGCGATATCGATACCGAGCGTCTCGACGGTCATTGCAGCTCTCCTTCCCGTTGCAGGCTCTCAGCCTGAATGGTGGAGGGAGAGCCGTCCATCCCATTAGATGGAAGAAAGTCTAGCTCCCGCCCTACAGTCCGGACTTTAACCCAATCGAGATGGCCTTCTCTAAATTGAAGGCGCTGGTGCGCGCCGCTGCCGCGCGCACCATGACAGACCTCTGGCAAGCAATCGCAAACGCTCTCAAACGCTTCTCACCCAATGAATGTCAAAATTATCTCGCCGCCGCTGAATACGACGCAAACTAATCGAAAAATGCTCTAGCAAAGAATATTGTTTCGCTGCCTTGAGCCTACTGATCGGTCAACTGCGGACGCAAGCCTGCCGCAGGTTAGCCTTCTGATGTCATCTCAACGCTTCAGCTTCGTTCCGGTTACGCGCCAGCGTTCGGCGCGGCATCGCAGGCCTTCACACTCCGCCTACGCAAGATGAAGATCGAGGCTGACGTTGGCGAGAAATCCCCTTACGACTTCCATTCGTTCCGAACGCTGGTTCATCACGAAGGCTGAGCAAGCAGGACAACCGCCGCATGTCATCGACTTCGTGGCGAGCCACACGCGACTGGGCTAAACGCTGGGTAGATTATCCGGAGGGCCCATCAATGGTGCAAATGAAAAAGCGCACCGCTGCGGTTAAATTGCCGCCTCAGAACTAAGACCGTCCAGCGATGAGTATTTTACAAGTGCGACGACGCTCACCAGGGAATCGAACACCTGTTTCGGCCTTGAGAGGACAAAGGACGGACAGGGTTCCCGGGACGCGAGGAAGATGGTCAGCGACGGATACTCCAAGCAATTGCTCAGGCAGCGCCAAGGTCTCCTTATGATCTTCATTTCAGTTGACCGAGGCGTAGGGCCATTCACATGTCAGTCAGCTGAAAGCAGGTGGCCCGCGGCCATTACGGATGTCGGCAGGGTCGACATTTGATATGCTCAAGCGGGCTATTTGAGTAGATTAGTGCTACGCAGCCCCGATTTCAGGAAATTTTGGGAGGATGTCCGATTGTTATATTTCGCCGCGGCTGCTGATTCAACGCGGCCACGGGACAATATTTGGACGCTCAAACTTGCGAATGACGTACGAGACTTGGGGTGCCGAGACAGGCTCGCTAAGAAAATAGCCTTGCACTTCATCGCAGCCTTCAGCGGCAGCCTGATCGAACTGGGCGATGTTCTCCACGCCTTCGGCTGTGATTTGCATGCCGAGGCTTTTTCCAAGGCTCACGATGGCGCGAACGATCAGCTTCGAGCCTTCTGTCGAGGTCAAATCATGTACGAACGACTTATCAATTTTGATCTTATCGAAGGGAAAACTCTGCAGGTAGCTCAAAGAGGAATAACCCGTCCCGAAATCGTCAATCGCCATCCGCAAGCCGAGCGCGCGAAGCTTGTGCAGGGTCGCCATGGTTTCCGTGCTATTCGTAAGAAGCACCGACTCGGTGATCTCGATCTCCAGTCGTCCGGCTGGTAGCCGCGAGTGCATCAGCGCCGATGAGAAAGCCTCGACGAGGCGCGGGCTACGGAATTGGACGGAAGAGACATTCACTGAGACCTTGATGTCGTCTGGCCAAGATGCAGCTTGTTGGCAAGCCTGATCGATCACCCATTCGCCGAGTTGGATGATGATACCAATCTCCTCGGCCACAGCGATGAATTTTTCAGGATAGATTAGGCCGAGTTGCGGGTGACGCCACCGCAGCAGAGCTTCGAACCGGCAAATCTTTTCAAGTTTGAGACTGTAGATTGGCTGATAGACCAACTCAAACTGGCCATTCGTCATCGCGTCCCGAAGATCGAGTTCGAGAGCGCGGCGCTTCTGTAGACTGTCCTCCATCTCAGTTTCAAAGAACCGCCAGACGCCGCTACCTTCAGCCTTGGCACGATACAACGCCAAGTCCGCATTCTTCAGGAGCTTTTCGCCATTCGAGCCATCGTGAGGAGCCAGCGAGATACCGATACTACAGCCGATAACAATCCGTTGTCCGTTGAATTCATAAGACTGTCCGATGCATTCAACGATGCGTCGTGCAAGTCGCTCCACATCGTTAGAGTCTCGCGTGCCTGCTTGGATGATGGCAAACTCATCGCCGCCCAAACGAGCGACGGTATCGATCTCGCGGACACAGGCGAGCAGCCTGTCGGCGACTGCACAAAGTAGCTCGTCGCCGATCGGATGTCCGAGTGTGTCGTTGACCTGTTTGAAGTTGTCGAGGTCCAAACATAGAACGCTAAATCCAGCTCCGCGTCCAGCTTGGGCAATAGCTTGTTCGATACGTTCCGCCAGCAGCAGACGATTCGGCAGGTGGGTGAGGGCATCGTGACGGGCCATAAAAGCGATCTGAGTCTCCGCCCGCTGCTGCTCGGTGACGTCTTCGCAAGTCTCCAGCCATCCGCCATCGGAGGTCGAACGACGGTCGATACGAATAGTGCGACCATCGTCTAAATTCTGAAAATAGCTTCCGATCTCCGAGCGCGATATGGACGACTCCACGAGTTCATCGAGGGTCTGACCCGCATGATTTCCTGCCATGATGCTCAGCTTCAGAACAGATTCGAACTGCATGCCAGCGCGGACATGGCCGGAAGGAATGCGGAAAATCTCGCAGAAACGACGGTTGACGACTTGCAGGCAACCATCATTGTCATACAGACATAAACCCTGCGACATGTTGTCGAGAGCGGCATCGAGTCGTCGGTTGGTTTCGTAGAGTTGTTCTTCCTGCCTCTTTAAGGCTGTGATGTCGCTGAAAACTACAATCTCGCCGCCTTCCTGAGTCCTGCTACGGCTGATGCGCAGCCACCGACCGTCCGGTAAACAAGCTTCGCCTGTGAGGTCGTCGTTCGCGAGGAGAGCTGGGCCAGTTGAGGGAAACGCAATCTTGAATGTGTCCAGCGAGTCGAACCGGAGAAGCTCCGGTGCACTGGCAAGAAATTCGCTTGAGCGGGAGTTGGCCAGCGCGATCTTTCCATCAGGATGAAGGAGCACGACGCCTTCGCGGGAATTTTCAAGCGCATCGGTCAAACGCGCTTGTGCGGACCTCCGCTGAGCGACTTCACGCCCAACCATATCTTTAATATTATTTCGCATCACGCTCATCGCGGCGATTAACGTACCGAGTTCGTCGGCTCCTCCCCTGGGGATGTTAACATCGAGCTCGCCCGCCGCGATGCTTCGTGCGGCTTTGGAGGCAACGGCAACCTGCCCAATAATACGGCGGCTTAACAACCAAGTGACGAATCCGGAGAGAAGAAGCGCGATGGCGATAGCGCCGAGATTGAAATGCAAGTCACGATCAATCGCGGACAGAGCTCGTTGGCGGAACAAAAAGCCGTCGCCAGCAGTGTGGTTGATCAAAAGATCAATCTGCTGGTCAACGGTCTTCGCGTAGCCATCCAGGCGGTCGACATAGATGGCGCGGCTATTCACATCAGGTACTTTGCCGCCGTTGCTATACAGCGTGGCCCAGTCACTGACGGCTTTGCGCACCTTTGTGACCGCGTCAGTCGCGCCGGGAGACTGAGACCGTTCGGCGGCGATATTCAGATCGTCGTAAAAGGCACTTTCAAGTCTGGTAATTTTTTTATCAAGCTCGGTGCGCGCCTGAAGGTCGAGAGTCCCCAGTCGCCGGGAGGCGACTGCGCGCATTTTAGAGAAGTCTGCGGCCGCTGCCCGTGCGTAGTTGATCGACATGAGAGATTCGTCGAATGTTTTGGCAACAAGACCGCCAGCGTGCTTAATGCTTTGCATGGCGTAGAATCCGAGAGCCGCCGTGATGGCACTCATTAACAGATAGCAAACCAGGATCTGTGTTCGGATTGTGTTACCCGCCGGTATGCAGGAGCGTATGCTTTCGTAAGCAGCGTGGAACAGCGCGCGATTTGTCCCGACTCCTGACGACATACTCGCACCCACACGATGGCTCCACTTCCGTCAGCGACCGAAGAATAAGCCCTATTCTCAGGGATAGCCCTGGCGATAAGGGCATTCGGAGGTGACATCACTCATCGGAATAGCGATATAATCTTTACGGCCGGTGTTGAGTGAAGGTACTTCTGGAGTGTGGTAACCAGTTAGTGCATCGAATTGGTTGGATTTTCAGTTCGCGCATGAAGGTCTGACGGAGTAACGGAATGCATGTGCTCAGATGGATTTCGATCCTTCTAAGACGGAGTGATACGCATGTTTTGTTAGCAGTGTTAGGTGGTTTGCTCGCCGGCGGAGTATTAGCTGCCGGCCCTTATCAAATTTCACAGAAAAATCGTGAATTTCAGCCAGGCCATATTGCCATTAGCCGCGGCGAGGCTTTGCGCTTTGTCAACGACGATGGCGATCTTCTTCACCACGCCTATCTCACCTCCCCAACGTTCTCGTTCGATTCGAACGATCAGAAGCCGGGTAGTTCGTTCACCGTCGTCTTTCCGGTCGCGGGCAGCTTTACGGTGCGGTGCGGGATCCATCCAAAAATGAAGCTGATGGTGAAGGTGAACTGAGTTTGTTTGCTGGCCGCCCGGGTTACAAAACCGTCGTATTGAACAGCGTTGCGTGGCCGACGTAGTAGACAAACAGCGTTGCGGCAAGTGCAGCGCAGAACCCGGCCGGAGCGGCGAGTGGAACACGCCGGTCGTTCTCTACTCGGCGGTCATCGGCAAGCACTGCAAACAGCACCGCAATGATGCCCGAATGCCCGATGGTGTCTATCTTTCCAAATTCCAAGCAAGCAGCGATGAACATACCCGCTAGAATTGCCGCTGCGCAGCGCCGGACCAGTGGCGTCCAGAGCAACGCAAATGCGAGTACGAACTCAACGGCGCCAGCAGCACGCATATAGAACTCGGGATCAAACCCGAAAGTAATGCTCGGGTGCGTGATGAAGATCGGGTAACTCCACTGAGGATAGGCCCATTTTTCGACGGACGCCCACATCAGAGTCACCGCCGTCGCATAACGCATGATATCAATCGGCTCGATCCCGAAGAATTTCTTCTGAAGCCCCCTCAAAGCAAGATACGCTGCGATGCCCAGAAAGATTGGGTAGTCCGCCAAATGGAACATTCCGTAGTCGTGTATCGCCATGCCGAACAAAATGACGATGCCGAGCGCGGAGATCGGCAAAGTCCGCCTCCACAATAGGCAAATCGCGATTGTGAACTGCAGGGGAGGGAGGAGGGCCGATTTGCTGGTCAATTCCGGCGTTAACAGGATGCCACCCAGCGTCCAAACACCGATGAAGAAAAAGAAGCAGAACGCACGCACCATTTCCTCAGTATGGAGGCGTATTCCAATGGTGACGCGATCCATTGACCGTAACATTGCTTCGCCGAGAGGCGTCTTCTCGAGAAAGCAACCGGCAAGAAGTCCGACCGCGGCTACGAGGATCAGAAATCCGAAGTCTTGGGTCAGCACGTTGGAGAGTTCCAGTGGTTGGCCCGCGACATCGTAAGCGCAGAACCATTTCACATGGGCGCTGGCATTGGCAGTGCTCGTCACGGCGAACAGCAAGGCGAGGAGACACCGGGCGAGGACAAGAGAAGAGCTTCTCAGGATGGGGATGCTCCCTCGTAAAAAGGCCGATCTTGCCGATACCGGATCAACTAGAACGTGCTTTCAATATATTAATATACGAAAAATTGAGGATTGGAAGACAATCAACGGGGGCGCATCGGCTGCCGAACGTTGATGCGGAACCAGTCGGCGTTATCGTCTTAGTCCGAGAGGAAAGCTCTGCCCGACCGCTCGCTTCAATCCTCAGCGGCGCGAGCGACGCAAAAATAATGAAAGCGTCGCGCGTTTTTGGATGACAACATGAACAGGGCAATTCAATCAGTGGTTAGTACAGGTTGATTGACCGAAAGCGGACCCAACATTGTAGTCGTAGTCACAGGGCAGCAATGGCGCGATTGACTGGGTTTCTTTTCGCAGTGCTAATGGTTTCCTATCTTCCGCCTAATTATTTAGCGGCCGAAGAAACGATCTCTGATAAGGTCAAGTCCGACTATCAACGCCCGGCAAAGATCCCATTTCCGGACAGTAATCCCTACACTCCCGCCAAGGCTGATCTTGGCAAGATGCTGTTCTTCGATCCCATCCTTTCAGGATCGCGCAAGATCTCCTGTGCGTCATGTCATGACCCGTCGAAATCATGGGCAGACGGCTTGCAGCAGGCGGTCGGCGAAGACCCGGCGGGACTTAAGATTCGTACGCCCACATTAATTGACATCGCGTTCGTTGATATTCTTGGCTGGGATGGAAAATTTCCGGATCTCGAGTCGGTGGCCTTCAAGCCATTGGTGAGTCCGCAGATCATGAACATCACAGAACGTGAACTGGTACGACGTCTGCGCCACGCGCCGAAATATGTTGCCGCCTTTAACGCCGCCTTCGGGAAAGGCGCTATCACACGAACCAGAATTGAGAAGGCGTTGGGAATCTACCAACGCACCATCGTCGCCGGTGAAGCACCGTTCGATCGCTGGATTGCGGGCGACGAGACGGCCATTTCTGCCGAAGCCAAGCGCGGGTTCGCGCTGTTCAACGGCAAGGCCCACTGCTCGCACTGCCACAGCGGCCCATCGTTCACCGATGGATCCTTTCAGGACATTGGTACTGCGACTGGCGCCGATATTGGAAGGGGACGAATTTTTCCGAAATCAGAGATGCTGCGCTACGCCTTCAAGACTCCGACGTTACGCAACGTCGCGAAGCGTGCACCCTACATGCACGATGGCTCGATTCCGACTTTGGAAGCTGTGATCGAGTTGTACAATAGAGGCGGCATCGATCGACCTAGCCGTTCGCCTTCCATTGAACCACTCTCGCTGACGGAAACCGATAAGAAGGCGCTAATTGAATTTCTGCAAACACTGACCGCCGACTCGCCTAGTGCGCGGCTATCAGGACCCCCTCAATAAATCCATCGCGAAAAATCTGCCTCGTTCGATCACGCGACCATCCACCATAGCGAAGCTCCCAGCAGACCGAATCCCGCAAAAAGCGATATGCCCGCGCAGGTCTCCAATGTTTTCGAATGGATGGGGTGCCTATCCGCGGCCCACGCCAGTACAACCCCGGCCAAAATAGCCGCGACACTCAACAGGACAAACATCCGATCCCCGGTTGTTACTCACTTCTACGATGGACCGAAAGAGTTGATAGCTGATGGTTTCAATACCTAAAAATTGAAGAAAACGCCTAGCAGCGCCGTCGATGACCTTCTCCCGCGTGTGCCTGTCGCAAATCAAATCCGAATATATTGGTGATGCAGGCCACCCAGGATTGGAAGGCGAAGAACACGCCCTGCTCTCTGAACCGTGCGCGATACGGGCGCATCCTTGTCCAACGATTGGTGCGTGCGCGTCTCATTATAGTAGTCCATCGCCGCGGTGCCGTCGGCATGATTGCGGAGGAACGCCTTCCAACCCTGGATGGCGGGCCTCTCCGCCTGGCCATATCCTTGGCCACGCTGGTCTGTCCGATGTCGATGCCGAGCTTGAGAAGCTCGCCATGAATTCGTGGCGCTCCCCAGAGTGGATTGGCGATACTCATCTCGCAGATCAGCACCGTCGGCCGGCCGCCGCGATGCCTCGATTTCCAGCGCCTATATGATCTGAAACCGGCACGATGCCAACGGATCACCGTCTCAGGCTTCAAAATCGCCAGAGCCCCTCGAACACTTGGCGCCAGACGATACAGCCCAGCAAATATCAACCGATCCAAAGTACTGAAATTCAGCCGCTTCGGTGATTGACGTCGCTGGATGTTAAGCTGATGACGAAGGATCAGTATTTCGGCTTCCAGCGAGGCCCTCGACCGGAACAATCCGACCAGCGCCAACCAGACCAGGCTGCAAGCTTCTCTCATAAGACCGAAGCATTGCGCGATCCGACCTCAGTTGTCCAGCCGGATTAGGTTTCCGACAGAGACAGGTCGGAGTGGATCACTGGCGCGCCGCATACCGTGCAGCAACCCTCAGGCTTATTTCTTTGTCCTCACTCACTTCGCCGCCGGCGTCACCGCGTCGAAACGATAGCTCGCATGGCAGGCAACGCAAGCCGACAGCTGCGTGCTGAGTGTCGCGAGCAACTGCTCGCGGCTGGCACCCGAATCGGCTGCGGTAGCAATCTCATCGAAGCGCTTATGGACGCTGAGCCCAAGCTGTTTGAACTCGAGCGGCAACTTGGCCATCAGTGCCGGATTGACGTCGGCGGCCGCTGCCATACCGCTCGCGCGCGCCGCCTGCGCAACCCGCTTCATGTCGCCTTCGTTCACACCGTCAACGACAATCTGCACGGTCTCAAGCATACCGCGCATTTCGGTGAGAACGAGATTGCGCTCATCTGATCCCAGCAGAACAGTCGTGCGCCCGTCGGACGCCAGTTGCGTCTGACCGCGAACGAAGAAGAATGCAGTGACGGCAATGGTAACAGACCAAAGGGCAATGGCAGTGATGGACAGCACTCGTGCAGTCATAGATGATTCTCCTGCTGCACATGAATAGCAGTTGTTGCCGGTGAGTGACAGCCATCCTCGCGTCGCTGATGCTCGGCGATGCCCTCAACGCTGCAATACACACACCAGGGAAAGATCGAGCGCTGACACCCAGACTCTGAAGAACCGTATATACTACATCGACGGCATGGGAGGTCCGTAAAGGCGGGGCGTTCCGAGACAATCCAGGGCAGATGCACGACCACTGTGCTTCGATCGTGGCCTCCGGCAAGTTTAGCGGAGCGGGTTTCTCAAGCGGCGATGACTACATCGCCAAATGTGCGGCGAGGACGGCGAAGCCTAGCAATCAACCCTGGTGGAAGTTCGTTACGATCAACCACCACATCACGCATGTGCTGGATGACCTCTCCATGTCTGGCGTCACACCATGAAAGCACGGATGGAAGCGGTGATCTCGCAAAGCGTCACAGCCTCGCAAAGTATCTCGTAAAGCTGCCTTCTCGGCCGTCGGAGGTCCTTTGGCACATATCCGGCTTGCCGTAGGAGTTCTATGACTTCGTCGCGCCAGAGAAGATGCACCATCATGACAGGATCGATATCGGGGTTAGCGACGGGGTCTCTCAACGCGTGGAAGCTGACACCACTCCTTGGTCCCTGTTACCGCACCTTGGCACGCAGCTCGGCGCTTTCATGGCGCGCGACAAAGCCCACATCATCGCGATGACTGGTTCGTATTTTCGTGGTGACGCCGTGCCAGTCCTGGCAGCCGAGGATGAGATCAAGTTCCAGGCCGTCACTTATGGCCAGCACGCTTGCGAGGTCATGAAGGTCGCGCGAGTGTATGGCGCGCGGCCTGAAATCTATTCGCGGGCGTCTTGGAACGCGCTGCTGCACCTTGCGTCGCCTGGCATCGGTGCGCCCGAGATCCGTGCAGCCCGCGGAGCGCCCGGCGGCGCTGGTCTGAGGCACCGACGGGTTGGCGGGACTAATTTAATCCAAGCGTAGGCTATCCAAAAAAAACCGGCCGACCGGCGGGTCTTTGGTCGGAGATCACAGCCCATCCCGGATGAGTGGGCTGCACGCCCTTCCGAACCGATAACGCATTGAGCGAAGGCGCGTTCCGGTGAATGCAGCCTTAGCAGCGTGCGGCATAAAAAATCACTGAATCGCGGGCAACCAAATTCAGGGATAGGAATTGGAATAACCAATAGGTCGCGGCAAGCCTTCCTTGCTCTCGCGGGGGTTTGCTTGTGATCGTTTCCGGAGGGCAAAACTTGCGTCTTCTGGTGGCGTGAGGATTGGCCCCGCGAAAGGGAGACAACGAACATGGCCGCCTATTATCCTCTCGAAGGCACGTCACCCCCGCCCTCAGAAACTGTCGCCGCAGACGGACCAGTGATCCGTCACATCGGTTTCTCTGACCTTCTCGATGCGTTGCGGCTAGGTTGGGAAGACTTCAAGGTGGTACCCAGCCACGCCCTTGTCCTTTGCGCAATCTATCCCGTGATCGGAATTCTGATCGCGAGGATGGTGCTCGGCTACTCGGTCTTGCCGCTGCTGTTTCCGCTCGCCGCCGGCTTTGCCCTGATCGGGCCGTTTGCGGCGCTCGGACTCTATGAACTAAGCTATCGGCGCGAACTCGGCATGGATGCGTCCGCCTGGCACGCGTTCCGCGTGTTGCGAGCACCGTCGTTCGGATCGATGCTCGGACTGGGCGGGCTGCTGCTTGCCATTTTCGTCGCCTGGGCGGTAACGGCGCACGCGATGTATGTGTCCGCCTTCGGCAACACACCGGCATCGGCAATTCCCGATTTCTTCACGCAGGTCTTCACCACGTCGGGTTCCTGTTCGCAGCCGTTGCCTTGTGCATCAGCATTGTGTCGTTCCCGCTGATGCTTCACCAGCACGCCGACATGAGCGATGCCATTCAGACGTCGATGCGCGTGGTCGCGAAGAATCCAAGCGCAGCCTTGGAATGGGGTTTGATCGTTGCCTTCCTGCTGATGCTCGGATCAATCCCGTTCTTCCTCGGCCTCACGATCGTGATGCCGGTGCTCGGTCATGCGACGTGGCACCTCTATCGCAAGGCGATCGATAGCCCTTTGATGTCGTCATCGCACGAGCCCGAGCAAATTGAGAGGGAAAAGCGCTACGCGGCCGATTTCCCGTCCGTCTTATTGCCCCCTTACGGGCGCAAGCATCGGTTCTTCGATAGTTCGGATTGATGGAAAGCAGCGCATGCTCTCAAGGCCGTCTCGATGGTAACTGAGGCGGCCGGCGCGCGGACCGTTGGAGGACGGACTGGCACCCGCCATCGTCTTCAGTCAATTTATAGAAACCCCGCTCCGGCGGGGTTTCTATATCAGCGCAATTACCCAATAAACGCCGATCATCATTTGCATGGCGAAGGCTGCGAAACGAGCGCTCACCGCCGCGGTGCTCGTCGAAACCAGATGAATGATTGATTGCGTAATGCGCGCAGCCAAGAACCATAGCGCTAGGCTGTCGGTGACGACCGTCTTCTCGAGGAGGATTGCAAAGCCCAGCAAGCCTCCGAATACTGGCAGGCCTTCGATGCAGTTGGCGTGCGCGCGGGCAAGGCGCTGCATAAAGGGCGAGAGATTTGTCGGGATGGAATCCGTTTGCCGGGACCTTCCCTGCCAAAACCAGGTAAGTCCGGATGATCTCCATCAGAACCAGCAGAGCTAGCGTCCACGCGATGAATCCGATCAGAGCAATAGCTGTGCTGGTCAATGGATCAGATCCTCCATGATCCGCGCGGGGTTCTCTATTTCTGGCGCCATTTCAGGGTCATCTCCAAGTCGCGCTGCGATTAAAAGGTCGGCTTCTCGACTTCGATTATCGGATTAATGCCTGACACCTTTAATCCGATTTCGACGATCTTTGATGATCGAATACGTTAGAACGAGCCCCTTGTGTGTGCCGAAAACCTCATCCGAGTTGATGACGTGATGGAATCGCCTAAGCTGGTGGAATGATCGGACTGCTCTGTTTCGTTCTGGCCGTCCTGGCCTCGCCATTCAAGTCGAAGTTGCGGCTTGAGGCAAAGAATGCCGCGCTCCGACATCAGGTGATTGTATTGCGGCGGAAGCTGCGTGGCCGCGGCCGGCTCACAAACCACGATCGCTGGTTCTTCGTCCAGCTGTATCGCTGGTTTCCATCAATCCTGACGGTTATCACGATTGTCCAACCTGAAACCCTCGTGCGTTGGCATCGGGCGGGCTTTCGCTGCTACTGGCGGTGGAAATCGCGGCGGCGGGGTGGTCGCCCGCAAATCGAAGCGGACCTGCGCGCGCTGATCCGGCAGATGAGCATGGAGAATTTGCTTTGGGGTGCGCCGCGCATCCACGGCGAACTGCTCAAGCTTGGATTTAGCGTCGCCCAATCAACCGTCGCCAGGTACATGGTGAAACGACGTGGACCGCCCAGTTAGGGGTGGAAGACCTTCTTGCGAAACCACGCTCCGGATATTGCCGCCATGGATTTGTTCGTGGTCCCGACCATTGGCTTCAAACTGCTTACGGCTTCGTGATTGTACGGATTGATCGCAGAGATCTCGTCTGGATCAACGTCACAGCCAACCCGACGGCGGAGTGGATCGCTCGGCAGATCACCGAGGCTTTCCCTTGGGACGGTGCTCCGGGTTACATGATCCGGGACCGTGATCGCATCTACGGTGCGGTCGTCACACGCCGGCTGCGTGCCATGGGCATCCGGGAAGCCTATTGCACCGGCCTCACCCTGGCAGAATGGTTATGCCGAACGGCTGATTGGATCGATCCGTCGCGAGTGTCTCGATCACGCGATCATCTGTGGCGAGGCACATTTGCGTCGGGTCCTGAAATCTTACGCTGACTATTACAACCGTTTCAGAACGCATCGGTCTTTGAACAAGGATGCACCGGTCTCTCGCTCAGTGCAGCACACCGGTGTCATTCGTTCACGCGCCATCCTAGGCGGACTTCACCACCACTATGGCCGGATTTGAGGTTTTCGGTACAGACAATCTCCGAACACCAGTTTCGAGAGTCAAACGAGAAATAGCAGTCGCCTCTTCACACGCTTCGCAGCGTAGTCCTCCGCTGCCTACCAGACCGAAATCGAAGTGAAGAAGTGAGGAGCAATCGATCGCTCCGGAGACTCTACTGCGAGATCGAAATGGAAATTGCGTCTCCGGTGAACCCGGACACGTCACTAGACATTGACCGGAAGCAGCAAATGGAAAAGGCGCATGTGGTGCGTATCAAGGTTATGCTCGGTCTCTCCCAAATGAGTGCTTGCCATCGCGCTTGCAACGGCTCTTGAGAGGACCGATTGTGCAAGCTTTGAGCTCTCAATGAGCTTGAGAGGCGTCCGTTGTAGTTCAATGCGTTGCTCAAGCCCGCTCCACGCACCGTCCGTCCTGCCGTCCATAACGTATCCCAGCATACCACCTGCCAACAATCCTTGAGAGTATTGTCCGCTGATGAAGGCCATCATACCATCTTCTCCGGCATAAGCCGGGTACTCCGTCGAGAAGCTACCTCCGGGATACGTTACGTGTAGCCGCTTCGATTCGAATGCAAAATAGTCACGCTGCGAATGCCGGTGCTTAAAACGGAGATCCAAACGTCCAAGTCGCTCTCCCTCCAAATCTAATAGCCAGCACTGCGCGACGATGTCATAGGGCAGCTCTGCGAAATAGGGATCATTTGCCAGCCGACCCGCCAACCGAAATGTGATGCGATCCTCGATTTCACTTGTGCCTGGCTGATTCATCCGCGCCCAGGCAACGGCTGTCGCCTCCAAGATCTCGACCAAATAGTCGTCGTCGAAGGGATTGAATTGTGGATCAAGGCGGCCGTTGAATATCTGGCTGCTCATGCCTCTTGCCTTACTAAGTGCTCGAAGATGGCATCGGCGTCGTTGAGCGCAGCCGTGCGGGACCAATTCCGCATCGTGGCCGGCTTAAGCATGTGGAGACGATCAGATTCGAAATAGCTGAAGCCACGCAGATAGCTGAGAGATCTGTTGTCGCGCTTCGCAGCTGCACTCACGCGATCAAGCGCTGTCCACAGCTCATCATCGCCATTGAATTCGGCGTACGGTTTACCTGCTTGTACCCGTAGGGATAATGCTCGGACCATTCCGCGAGACGTCTTTCGGAAAACGTCGTTACAGGTTCCAAGAAGGGACCGCTGAGAGCTCCCTGCGTGGCGATGGTCCTGACGAGGCCGATCTCAGAGCTTGCGAGCGTGACGACCGATATATTGTGCATCGAAAGAGCTTGCGCCGCCGCCGCCGGAGCGTCCCGCCTGACCCCGAGAAAACTTGAATTGCGGCCGGCGGCCGGTAGGGAGATCGCCTGATCAGTGAGGAGCTCGGTTGTATAGATTTGCATCGCCAGCGCTCATCCCCTTGTCGCTCCCGAGCACCCGCTTTGCGGTGATCACTATATTTCTCACATCATATCCGACATCCTCCGTATGCCGTGCAGCCTCCATGCGACGCACCAGCGGCAGCAGTTGGTCAACCGAGGGCCGCGCCGCGCGGCTCGCCTCGATCCATGCACGCGACGAACTCGAGACGCGTTCCATAGCCTCGTCGAGGGCCGAGACGGCCGATCCTCTATGCGGCAGGCCGTGCTCAGCCATCAGCCGGATCCCGTTTGCAAGCAGTACGGCCGCGGGCTCTATTTCATCGCGCGCCTGAAGCACCTGCCGGACGTTCCGTTCGAGATCCTTCACAAGTGTCGTATTGGCTTCCGCATCAACCTCTTCGGCGGCGTCAGTCTCAAAGAGACGTATCTGCAATTCAAGCGTGTCGACCCGGAACGCGTATTGCTGGGGGGCTTTCATTTCGGTCAACGCACGACGGGCGGGTGCGAGCAACGGACGCGTGAGCGGCAGCATCCCGAGGTCGCGGAGCATCCGCATCAGAAGCTGCGTCTCGTACCAAACTTGGTCCCAAGTCGGCTGTTGGTTCGCCACAGCACAACAGGCTAGTCCGATCAACGCCTCGCCTAGATTGCCGAGACGCGCGTAGACATCGGCGAATGCAAACCATGCTAAGCGCTGTCGCTCGGCGTCTTCGCCTGCTATCGAGAGACCCTGTTCGACAAGATCGCGAGCCCGTTGCGCCCGACCCGCGACGGTGAGGTGTCCTGCGGCCAGTCGCAATACGAGAAGGTCACCGTTGCGGTCTGCCGCGAGCGGAGCGGTAGCCGCGGCGATGGCGACGCACACCTCGATCGTCTGCACGACACTGTCGTTCTGCGCGTTGCGCCCAATATGCTCGGTCAGTCGCTGCAAGCCCGCCAAAGCCTCATCCGCAGGCACGTTCATCATCTCAGCGGGAAAGACACGACGTCCGATCACGATCGGCCGCTCCTCGACGAGCCACTTCATCCCCCGCTCGATCAGGAGCCACAGTTCGTCCGGCCCGCTGGCCTTTGGCCTCTGGCTAAGCGGCTTCACGCTCCTAGGTGTAATGGGCCGCCGAAAAAGCGATAACACCACCGCCGCGACGATCGGGAGCCCGCTTGAACCGAGGACTTCAGGCGACACAAGCTTCGCCAAGCGATGCCGCATGGCGCTGTCGTGCGGCAACCGCGCCAGTTCATGCGCCAGCCACTCGATGACGTTTAGCACGAGTTGGTTATCGACCTGCTCATCAAGCAGCAGGCGGCCGCGTTCAACCATATCGATCGCAAGTGCGATCGTGCAACGATCCGAATCCGCTTCGCTGACTGCAGCCTTCGAGAGCAGCCTTACGGCAGCGCCTCGCTGAGCGTGCGCTTCGAGGTAACGGGCCGCCGTTAGGAGGGTTTCGTTCCAGCGGGCGGGAAACCGTTCGGAGAGAAGGCGAAGGACTGATGGGACATCCGGTTCGGTGCCGCCGCCGAACGTCCTTGCCAGTTCGTTGAAATATTCGAAGTCCGCGCGCCCATCCGGGGTCGAGATATCCTGGAACAGCCTTGCAGCGCCCGAGTAGTCCTGCGCACCGAGCAGATTCGAGAGACGATGTCTCCTGAGCTGCGCACTGCCGGAGAACATACACGCCAACTTATCCTCGAAAACATTGGTCAACTGCTCGTTGCGCAGCCTGACGGCAAGGTGAAGCGCATCTTCGAGATCTTCCTGCGAACGCAACTGACCAGAGGCTGACCTGAGCAGATCCGTAGCCTTGGCGTCGGCACCACTTCAGCGAGCATGGCCACCTTTAGCCGGCCTACGGGATCGAGATCGGCTGTCAACTCGGGTTGCCTTTCAAGAGCCGATCGGACTTCCAGCACGAGGCCCGCGGAGGCCAGTGTCTGCAGCTTCATTAACGATCGTGCGGTGGCCGAAAGCCCGTCTATCGCGTCGATCTCCGCCATAATTGTTCCGAGACGGCCTTCACTCATCAGCCCATGCCAGCGCGCTGCCTGTTCGGTGATGGCCAAATCGGAACGTCCGGGGGCCTCGATGCCTGCAACACCCCATTTGCACGTCTCGAGCAAGTCGTAGTTCTCAAGCCTCGAAGGAATGAAAGCGCCTCCATTCACTATGACGTAGCCATCGGCATCGATGGCGGCCGTTTCGAGTGCGGCGCCCAGCGCATGCAGGTGCGGCGCCCAATTGTCGTCAGGGACCGGCGGACTCCGCACGGTCGGTTGCACTCCTGCAGCTCTATAAAGCGCTCCGTGCGTGATGATCGCTGCGGATTTCGGCCTCATCTCACGGACGAGCGCCGCAAGTGACGAGACGTCCATATCCGAGCAACGTTCACAGAGGACGTTGGAGAACGCCGCTACGACTTCCGCCGGACTGGCGGGATACCCGCGTGTGCGCCGTACCGCATCCGAAAAGATTTCTCTAAGTCCCGTCAGGAACTCTGCTGGCGGTTTCTCGAATGGGGGGATGACAATGACGATTGTTCGAAATGCTGGCTTTCCATCTGGCAGGTGGATGAACCTTAACACCGCAAGGAGTTGTGCGGTGTGGTCCAGAACGTCACGGTCACCGATCAGGAAGAGATCGGCCCCTCCCCAAGCCGCGCCGTTGTTCCTGTAGAAGTCGGCAAGAGACCACGTCTGCGGTGTCCCGTCCCGACCTGATGCTACATCCTCCGCCACATTAAACCGCCTTTCAGTCAGGCTTTCGTCGCTCACCCCTTAAGTCAGTACGTATCGTTTCATCTCAGGCAGGAATAGTCGGGGGCTCTGTCCATTGCACAACGACCTCCGGGATGAGATTTCTTCTGACCTGCACAGACAACTCTGAAAGCATCGAGGATTGAGATCGCGGTGCCCTACACCATCGGCGAGGTTATCTAGCTCAAAGACACGCCGCATATTGATGATCTGGACTCTAGACCGACACGCGCGGCTGCAACGGTGTGAATTTGTGATCTCGGGTCAAGCCGGGGAAGACCACGCATCTGTGCGAGCCTATTCGCGCCGGTTTCCGCAATTACTCTATTTGCCAAAACCGTTTGAAAAACCGTTTTTATTTTTGGCTTTCGAACGGTGATTCCGCATAAGTGATTGATTTAAATGGCGTGCCCGAAGAGCTTCGAACTCCTGACCCCCAGATTCGTAGTCTGGTGCCGATCTAAAATCCAGATCGCCCTCAGGGTGCGACCAGATTTTTGCGGATGGCATAACGGACTAGATCGGCTGTCGAGGACATACCCAGCTTTCGCATGGCCGATGCGCGATGCGTTTCTACGGTCTTCACGCTGAGCTTCAGAATTCCGCTGATGGATCTGTTCGTATGCCCTTCCGCAATGAGTTGAACTATGCCTTGCTCGCGCGGAGTGAGCACAACGTCCAACTTGTTTTGCTTGTTGGTCTGGTAGTGATGAAGTAATTTCTCCATTAGAGCGCCGGTGAAATAGGGCCTGCCGTCCAGCAGTGCCTCGATTGCGGAAATCAAATGTTTTCCTGCATCTGACTTGAAGAGAAAGCCACGAACGCCGGCCAAAATGGCCTCAGTCAACAACTCCTCATTCTCGTGCATCGTGAGGACCAAGATCGCTGCCTGTACACCCATTGACTTGAGGCGGCGGCTCACTTCCAGCCCATTCATCAAGGGCATTGAATAATCCACGATGACGACGTCAGGCCGCGTTTCTAATGTCAGTGCGACAGCCTGCTCTCCATTGATGGCCTCCGCGCTGACGATCCAATCGGCTCGCGTTTCGACAAGCGCGCGAAGTCCGGAGCGAACAACTTCATGATCATCTGCTATGACGAAGCGCTTCACGGCGTCGTTCCCGTTTTCCGGCTAAACGTCGGGCAATAAAGAGCGCGATCAACTGCAAACCAGCAGTTACATTAGTGGCAACACGGGTGAATATCCCACAAAACCCTGAAAATTTCGGCCAAATGTACTGATTGCCGCTCTAAATGGCATGATCGAACGGTAACCTGAGGGCATTGTATTCAAGGTCCCGCCTGTGGCGAGGGTGGTGCGATTGCTCAGCACGAGATTTGGTCGTCGCTAAGGGAACGGCGACCTGCTTTCTAGGGAAAATCCCTGATGGGCAAGACGGGTTTCGGTAATCTAGGGTGCTGGTTCACTCTAGGTGGCTCGGCGGGCTGACCGATTGATGAACGACACGAAAACAGGCGGAACGTTGCGATCGGCGATGATCCCCCAGCAAGCCGCGAATCGTCAATGAGGCACCGATGGATGAAATTGAAGCTACACGAGACGATCGAACGAACCCTTCGGTGGCGCGGTCGCCGGTGACCCGCTTTGTTAGGGAGCAGTTTCCTTTTATCGTTGCACTGGTGCTGTCTATCGCCGGGGTCGCGTATACGAACGCGTCGCGCCAACCCCTCGTCGGTTATTGGGAGTTTCTGGCACTCGCGATCGGCGTCACCGGCGTGATCAGCAAGTGGTCACAGGTGCATAGCAGAGAGGCACGATGGCAACTCGTCTGGACCCAGGCGCTACACTGGATCGCTGTCTTAGTTGCGATGAACATCATATTACTGTCGGGCGTTAGTCAATTTCTGGCGACACCAGCAATCAGTCTTGTTCTCCTTACGCTGCTTGCGTTGGGGACATTCCTCGCGGGCGTGAGCCTTCTGTCGCTGCAGACCGCTTTTCTCGGTCTTGCGATGGGCGCAGCGGTTCCAATGATATCCTGGCTGAAACAATCTATTCTCCTATTTCTGCTGGCGGCTGTCTTTCTGATCGGCCTCGGCATCACGTTCTGGTTTCGCAATAGCGGTCAAACGAGCGCCGCATCCAGCCGACACAAAAGCCCCGATGAGATTTAGATGATGATGAGTCAGCGTCTCGCGACCATTTGCGTGTCTGCTTTGATTTGCGTCGTTGCTCTTCCCGCCCATGCGGAGAGATTTAGGGTCGGCAGGCTTTTGTGCGCCAGTACACCGCGCGTTGGACAAGTTTTCGGCTCGGCGCAGGACTTGCGTTGCGTATTCCGGGCGGGAAACTCGGGGCGGCAGTACGTTTACGAAGGGAGGATCCGGCGCGTCGGTCTTGACCTCGGAGTGACCAGCGGAGCTGTCCTTTCGTGGGCCGTTCTTGCTAGGAACTCACGCATCGGTCCCGGCACACTGCGCGGCAATTATGTGGGTGTCAGCGGTAATATCGCATTTGGGCCGGGCTTTGGGGCCAACGCACTGATCGGTGGATCCCGCCGCACGATCATCCTCCAACCGCTATCGACCGAAAGATCGGTCGGGCTGAATTTCGCGGCAAGTGTTACCAATCTGACGCTCAGTTCAAGTCGGGCACGTTAGATCGGTGCACAATCGGTTTCGATACGTCTCGCCGAGGACACCTGCCACGTCTTTTCGAAGTCTGCGAGGGTCTGTAACGCTGGCCCCGGTGTCGTGGGTCTGCTCGTCTGAGATCGAGCCCAGATAAAACTCAGAACCATACCAGCGCTTGGAGACTCCAGGTATGTCGACAGCCCGCTAAAATTCAGTCGCGCACGGTCATGGTGTACTGCATTCCGTCGGCTTTTTTCGGGTCTGGGCTGATGCCGATGAAGTCGAGCCATTGCTGGTCACGACTTTGTCAATATGACCTGGCGAACGATCTATTTGGTGCGGCGACCGAACGACTCGGCATACGCCTCGGTACGCGTATTGATGATCGGGTCATCCGAAGCTTCGATGCCGGTCGTCACATTGGTCGGCAGCAGATCGTTCTCGATCTTCTTCGTATCCAACGCCTTGATGACTGCGATTTCTCCGAGTTCTATCGTCGGACGGCTATCCGGCCAGACTTTCGTAGCGTCCGCGGTTGGATCCTCAGCGGCAGCAACCTGCACAAAAAGGTGAAACTTGACCGGTCCTGCTTCGAGTGACGCTCGTAGATTGTCAGCTAGTGCATTCGGAGGACGCTTCGCCGCCTCCTCGTCGGTTACGTAGGCCGGGCCGCTCTCCGGCACGATGCGATAGCGGCCAAACTTGCTCGTTTTTTGCGTGTTGGTGAACTTGAACGCGTTCACGCCGAAGAAGGGTTGCGTGCCGTAACTGACAGCTACAGGCCGAGGCGTGGTGACAAACGCTGCTGCCGCAGGGTGAATCGACAAGAATTTCTCGACCGGCGTCGGCTTGGGGACATTGGGGCCGCTCGCGCCGATGGCTTGGAGCAGAGCTAGAAAATCCTCGCCGGTTGCCACCGGAAACCCGTTGGCCGATATACAGACAATGTCTTGCTCGCTGCCATCCGAGAGGCGAAACTTGATGGCCATGCCCCGGATCCCGCCGGTCGAAGGGTGGGTGTCGGGCGCATCGGGGACGCCGCCCGCATTTGAGAAGCGAATGACCAACGGCGTCGGAGCGCCTTTGAGAAAGACAGCCGAGCTGAAGGAGTCCGCGCCCTGCGCCGGCGTGAAGATACCTTCAAACACGGCACCTTTGGCGTGGTTCGCGCGAACGCCCGTATGCTGGCCGTAGCGCGCGTTCATTTGATTGACCAGCCGAACGCCAAGCGGCGCGTCTTCGGCGCAAAGGCAAAATCACCGCGCCTGGACCGGCGAAATGCAGAAAGCGCCTGAGCCGATCCCGCCAAAGTCAAGCTCTGCTCTCGCAGACAATCGACGTTCGATGGAAAGAACGACCCTGAAAATCGGACTACGTCGCCTTTTTTCATCGCAGCGAGAGATTTGAAGAGTTGCGTATCGGGATCAATCAGCGTTTTATCGGAGTAATCTGATATCGCATTATTCCAGGTGGAGACGTGCAAGCCCGGCCCAAGTTCGAGTGTGATCACGCCACGGCCATCGCCATTGGTGGAGAGATAAGAGACCTTTCCTATCCATCCAGAGGCGTTCTGGCCTCCAACAGCACTGCAGATCGCCTGCTGCCTGGTATTGCGAATTCCACCGGCGGCCAATTCGTTTGGTGCCGACCTAAATTGGGACCGAGCCTCTATAATGGCTGACATAAAACGAGCCTGATCGGATGGAGGGGGTACCTTCGGGACGGGGGGCGCTGCACTTTGGCCGCCGCCGCCGACGAGTGCTCCAACAACCACAGCTCCCAGCGCACATCCTAAGGCTGCTTTAATCGCGATGTTCATGGACCACTCCGTTTATTGATCGGCTGCACCTTTACGCAATGCCGACTGAGAGTTTTTGATTCCACAGCCGCCTGGCGGGTGGACCAGTACGTCGCTTCCGTCTAGGGCGAAGTCCAGCACAACCTCAGGCTGTCCGCACCACCATCCCCGAGGTCGGTTAATATAATCCTATTTTAGGATAATTCGATTTTCGGATCAGATCGCATAGCGCCAAATTTTGAGGCGTTAGGTAGACGACCCTAATCAGTCGACTTTGGCAACTGATCGAGCTTGTCGATGCAAAGCGAAATCATTCCAAACTCAGCCAGCAACAGTTGGCCGAAGCGCTGGACCGGCTCAATCCTTGTCGCCAAATAGGAAGGCGGTGGGTGCAGGCTGGATATCGCCGAATATCTCGCCGCGGCCCGAGCGTTTACACCGCCGATCCCCTGGGGAAAAAGCAAGCCTGCCGTGAAACACAACAGGTCAGAGTTAATATCATCCTTTTTTGGGATAATCCCGTCTCGGGATCAGCCTACCCGGGCGATGACAACTTCCGCCCGCGGGATCGGCAAAACCGTCCATTCCTCCGATCAGGCCGCCTTCTGCGCCCTGATGGTGGCTGCCCGCAAGCAGGCCGGCCTGACCCAGCATGAGCTGGCACGCCGCCTCAGGCGACCCCAATCTTTTGTCGCCAAATACGAGGGCGGCGAGCGCCGCATTGATGTCATCGAGTTCGTTGCCATCGTGCGGGCCATTGGGGCTGATCCCATCAAGCTGCTGCGGGATCTGATGGCCGGCAAGCCGCCGGCCAAATCCCGGCGCGCATCGGCGAAATAGCCCCCCTCCCCCCCCTGCGGTCACATCGTGATCCAGCGTCCCCGCTCTTCGTCACAAGATTATCCAGGTTCCGCTCGACATCGCGCGACAGCAGAGCGGTAGTGGGTCCGACGTTTAAGGAGGGCTCGATGGAGCGCGCCAACCTAGAACCAGCGATCCAACTCATCATTGCCGAGATTCATACCCGCCTGAGCGAAGCGGCACGCATTGCTAGAGCCGCCGATGCCTGTGTCCAGAACGGCGCAATTGCTGAAGGCGTTGAAGTCTCAATGGATATCGAGCAGCTCGTTTATGAAGCCGGACGGCTCCATGACGCCGCCTCGTTGCTCAACCGCATAAGTCGGGATCAAGATTGAGTCGCCCAAGCCATCATCCGTCGGGGATGTATCTCCTTTGGATTAAGCAGCACCAGTTCTTACTAAGACCGTTGCCGTCTTGGAAAGTCGGCCTTCGTCGGCTCGTTTCCATTCGATCTGCGCTCGATATTCTGTACGAAAATGGGCGTGACCTGATCGCCCTGCCCTAATGGTAAAAAGGCGCCTCCGGGCGGCGTGCTTCGCGCGCATGTAAGCCGAAGGAAAGTTGCGCTCGAACCGCCTAACGGTCAAGATGAACCTAACTTCTACGTACAAGCGGCAGGGCCGGGTACGCCTTTTTGTTCGCGCTCGCGGGATTTGCCGTTACGATTGAACGCGCGCGGTTTTCGATACCGAACGGTGGTCTCATCAATGACGTGACGCGAGCGTGCTTCGACAAAGCTTATCTACTAAGTCAAGATACGGATACGCGTACTTCCCAACGCGTTCTTGGCCCTAATATTTTGTAACAAATGACTTTTGTCGACGAACTAGAATGAACAGTCCTAGCAAGGCTAAGGGACCGAACGCGCAATTCCGAACCTTGGGTTGCGCCAGCCAAAAGTGTGGAAGCTGGTTCTCGACAAGATCATGCTCGATCGTAGATAGGTCCGAGTTTGTGCACCGCGGTTAAATCAGACACCCACCAATACACCAATACGAGGTGCCTATGCTAACGCTGGCTAAGAATGATCTCGCCATCCAGCAGGATTCGACGCCGCGTCACCATAATTACAACCGGCGTCGCTTCCTGGTATGGCTGCGCGACGAGGTCGGGATCCTGCGTACGCTCGGCATGGATCATCGGCGCATCGCCGCGCAGCTCGATATCGAGGAGCACGACGTGCGGGCGCTTTATCCGAATCCGAGTGAGAAAGACCCGCGCCGCAACCTGCCGCGTCGCGCCATCCAAGCTTTGCTTCATGGCCGCCACGCATCGACTGGCGGCAAGACCGTCGCCAAGCGCGGCCGTCATCTCGCCGTGATCGCCGCCGCCTACACTTGGGACGAATTGTTGTCCGAACCGGGCGTCGGATCCGTCACCGCAAACCAGATCCGGCTCTGGCTCGAAGAACGTGGCGGGACGTTGCGTTACGGGACGGCAGTCCCTCAGCCGTACGATGCCGAATGATCGCTATTGTTGCGGTCTTCGAGGAAATGCGGTTAGCGCCCAACCAGCCGTACGAACAGTAACCGGCGGCACATCCCAATTCTCAATTCGGCGGTTCGTTACCATCAACGTGATCAGGTGTTATCTACAAGGCGATTGAGTGCCAACCCGCGACCCTTTGCTTGTATTGCGGCCTCGTCTTTGGCCTCCTCGGCGAGGCAGGAGAAGCAAGTATTTGGCCGAACATCAATCTTTCTGCGCGGTGTCTCCTTATAACTCAGACTTGATTTTGATCCCCGCAACGCGCTCACTAAACCTTCGCGCACCCGCGCGATCTCTCGCATCGATATTCTTGGACAAGAACACCGACCTCTCGTCAAAATTCAGCGAACCGGAAGCATCAAATCACGTGCCGTCCTGGGCGGACTTCACCACCACTACGCGAGCTTAGGTTTTCGGTACACACAGGGTCTCGATCTCAGGCCGACGGTTCCCGTTGTAGAGCAGTGCGATCTCGCCGTCGTTTCGGTCCCGGGCCGTCTGACAAGCTTGAGGCGCATGATCTGACCCTCGGTCTGCCCGTTGAACCAAGGCGCAGTGATTGCCGCCCGAACTGCCTGTGTGTGCCGAAAACCTCATCCGAGTTGATGATGTGATGGAATCGCCTAAGCTGGTGGAATGATCGGGCTGTTCTGTTTCGTTCTGGCTGTCCTGGCCTCGCCATTCAAGTCGAAGTGGCGGCTTGAAGCTGAGAACGCGGCGCTTCGACATCAGTTGATTGTTTTGCGGCGCAAGTTGCGTGGCCGTGTTCGACTCGCAAATAGTGATCGCTGGTTCTTTATCCAGCTGTATCGCTGGTTCCCGTCGATCCTGAAGGTTCTCACCATCATCCGGCCCGAGACGCTCGTGCGTTGGCATCGGGCTGGCTTTCGCCGCTATTGGCGTTGGAAGTCGCGCCCGCAGGGAGGGCGCCCGCGGATCGACGCGGAGCTACGCGTATTGATCCGGCGGATGAGCGTCGAAAATCGGCTTTGGGGGGCGCCCCGCAAGCCAAAGACCCTTCGCTGCGACAATGGCCCCGAGTTCGCCGGCAAGATGCTCGACCAGTGGGCCTATCACAATGGCGTCGAGATCGACTTCTCGAGACCCGGAAAGCCAACGGACAATGCGTTTTGCGAAGCCTTCAACGGTCGCGTCCGGGCGGAGTGCCTGAATGCCTCATGGTTCCTGTCGATGGCCGACGCTATCGAACGGATCGAGGAATGGAGGTGCCACTACAACAATGATCGGCCCCACACCTCGCTCGGCAACTTGACGCCGAACGAGTTCGCACGACAAACTCAAACAGCTCGAGAAATTGCCTGACATCTGGACCACAAAACGGGCAGCTCCAGCCCATCATGCATTAAGATTGAAACCGGACCAACCTCATAGGGGCAGGCCAAGATCGCGCCGTTTAACGCGAAATGCAGCTTTGAGTGCCTAGCAGCATTCTATGCAAGGTTGATGGCATAAGGTCCGGGTATCAGATCAGGGGTACCGTCGACACGGCATTTTTCTAGTTCAGTTTTGCGGCAAGTTCTTTAAGACGTTTATTAGTCGCGGATCGGTTGGACTCAGTTCGAGAGCCCGGCGATACTCTTTCCGCGCTCGCCCGATCAGGCATTGGCGCTGAAATACCCAGCCCCTACCACTGTAAATGCGGGAATCGCTCGCATGCGCATTCAGCGCAACGTTATAGTCGTCTAAGGACTTGTCGTACTCTCCCAATTGCGCCAGTGCATTGGCTCGATTAAGGCGAGCGCCGAGGTGAGACGGATCAAACTTGAGTATTTCGGAAAAATCGGAAATTGCTTCCGCGAGCTCCTTCTGTCCAATCAGAAAATCAGCTCTTTGGGTAAGCGTGTAGCTGTCCGGTTGGAGGATCACAGCGCGATCGAATGCGCGACGCGCCTCTTCATTCCGGCCGAGACGCCAAAGCACGATCCCGCGTCCGAGGTGGGTCGGCGCATAATCTGGCGCTATTTGCGCTACGGCATCGTAATCGCGTAGCGCATCTGAGTAACGTGTTAGTTTGCGCAATGTTTCTCCGCGCGCCCAGAGCGCAAATCCATTCGCGTCAGCCTCTACGGCACGATTCTGATCAGCCAGCGCCTCGCTTGACCGTCCGAGGTGCCACAATGAGCCTGCCCGGTAAGTGAGCAAAATGGATAGGGCGCGCGGGTCGGCGGTCCGAGAGCGAGAGCCTTCTTATATTGCTCGAGCGCGCCCAGATAATCTCCCGCTTTGGCTAATTGGTAAGCGTCCATTTCTCGCACCCTTGTTCGATCGTTAGCGACCCCGATCTGTTCCTGTCTTCAATTTGAAGATGGAGAGAACAGCATGACGAGCGAACATCGAGGGTGGAGGCGTCAAGGCGAGGATTTTTGGCGGGCGCATCACGAGGCATGGACGCGTAGCGACTTGAATCAACGTCAGTATTGTGAAGCGCACGGCATTCCGCTCAAGGCGTTTGGCAACTAGCGATCGTTGTTTAAAGTGGAGCCACATCCGCGGCCAGACCGCGGAAGCACGGCAAAGCATGCGTCGATCAAAGTCGTTGCCTCTGGTCACGGCGATGAAAGCATGGCTCGAAATGCAACTCGCCCAAATCCCGCCGCGCGGCGGGCTCGCCAATGCCACTCGCTATGCCCTGAGCCGCTGGGATGCTCTTTGCTGCTTCCTCAATGACGGCCGCATCGAGCTCGACACTAACACCGTCGAACGCGCCATTCGTCCGGTCACGCTCGGACGAAAGAACCACCTGTTCGCCGGATCAGATGGCGGGGCTCAGCGCTGGGCCACAGTCTGCTCCCTCATCACCACGGCAAAGCTAAATGACGTCGAGCCCTTCACCTATCTCAAGGACATCCTTGAACGCATGTCGGCCGGTCATCCCATGAGCCGGCTCGATCAGCTCTTGCCATGGAACTGGCGCCCGGCAACTATCCTCAACTAAGATAACGTGTCAGGAATAGACGCTTACGCTAATTGTTCGCCCGCTCGAATAGTCTGGGTGTATTGAGCATGTGCAGGATCGATTGCCTCCAACGCTGGGGGAGCGTCCTGGGCGAACACCGCCGCGCTTCCCAGCGTTAGAGTGGCGGCGAGTACGGAAGCAATGAGTGACCGTCGTGCCGTGCGAACGGCAACGATAGCGAGAAACTGGGGCGTTTTGAACGACCCTCCAAGTGAGTGGAAGACGCTACCGCCGACCATTGCACGTTCTCCCGCGCTCAATGCGTGCCGTCACATAAGTTGTCGCGCATCATCACGGTCCAACACGCCGCGCGGAACCACGGCTAAACACTCTGTAGAAGTTTACATGACCAACTCGGTAGAAATTTTAAAGATCATCTCAGAATCAGAGCTTTTAAGGAGGGATTTAGAAACCAAATGCAGACCCGTCGGCCAGACTGAATCCTCATCTGGATCCGTGCGATCTTTTGTTCGTCGCACGGATGGGTCACCTTGAACTCAACGATCAAGCGGCGGTCGCGCAGGATCCACGACATCGGGAATGATTTGCCCGTCTTTCGTTTCTAGAATTGCCCGATCGAACGTCCGCTTCTCCGCCTGGATGACAATTTCCTTCTCACCACGCTCGTCGACGATCATCGCAGGCAAGGCGATTTCAAGCCGCTCATCCAGAATTCGTTTGGCGAACTTGTGTAGAGCAGTCTAGCCAGCGGACGCGCACGATCATCGCTCGAATCTAGGACGGATTTGCTCTGGCATGGTGCATGGTGTCAATCGGGAGTACGCCAGGTTCGAATTGTCCGACGTAACGTTGGATGCGATCCGTTGTTGCCTATGGCATTGTTCGTGACATAGGGGATCAAAACCGCGTTGTCGATCGAGTTCGATCCGCAGTCGCAGCCAAAGCTATCTTTACGTGGAATGATGTGGTGAGCCGTTGCCTGGTTGTCGTGCTCAGGGATCGTATTCATCTTGACGCGAGGCTTGTCGCGCACTTGATTGTCGGAAAGGAGCTTTTTGTTGTTCGCCCAGCGGTTCAGTACTCTGAACATCTCCAGCTGTTTACCGAGGTAAAATTCCGCGCCGTATTCGGGAACGACACTCTCAAGCTCAGCGATTTTGTTAGAATAAAGGTCGGAGTTCTTTACCCATTTCGCGGGGAAGACGGGCTTTCCGGTCTTCTTATTGATCGGCACCGAGGAGCCGTTCTTAAAACTCTCTAATCGCTCACTGTACGGGCCACGCACCTTCATGGTGCACATCCGGTCCAAAACTAATCGATCGTAAACAGGGGTTGCTTCAGGGTTACCCATTGCGTCCTTGAATTGACACATGCCAGCGCTCGTGACCTCAACAACGCCTCCGTCATGACCTGCCGCATTGAAGTAGGCTGCCCTTTCGCAAGCTTCCTTGGCAGTGCGACGATAGACCTCCTGATTGTACAGGTAATCATCGGCGGTCGGGAAATCATCCGAAGCGGATGACCTAACGCACTCCCGCGTAACGCTAAGCTTTTTCTTGAGAACCATTGAGCACGGGATTTCAACTACAAATCTCTGGCAGGGCGCTGGCTGGGCATAGGAGACGGTGCTTGACGCAAAAAGAACGAACGAGAATATCGAAGCAAATAGTCGTAAAGACATATTCATCTTCCCCCATAGCGGCGTGTTCAACTTACTTGGCCATGAGGCATTGCATGGCGAGAGCCACTGCATCACGGCAGGATCTGGAAACTGATCGGAGATGTGGCGCGCGTCCGGCACATCGATAGACGCCCCATCAGCGGAGATATCTGCGACGCTACACTCGATGCTCATTCCATTACTACCTGTTCGCACGGGGTGATCAACTTCTGCCCTCGACTTCCGATCCTTGATGATGACGTGCTCCGTAGATAGACGGCCCGGTTGAAGACGACACGTGCCCATGAACACGAATGGGCCACCGTGCCTCACTTTCGGACGGGCGGCAGCCCTTCGATCAGGGATGCCAAATCCCGTCCCACCATCTCTGCCGCAACGTGTTGTCGCTTCCCCTGACAAACAGGTCGAGCCTGTTCGGTCCCCATGAGACGGCCGCCGGCGACGAAGCCGCACGGCCGCCCAGCGTCTCCCACTGGCTCCATGCGGTACCGTTCCACACGAGATGATAGATCGCATCGTCAGTGCCGCGCGCGAAGACGTCGAGCCTGTTCACCTTTCGTGAGGCCGCTGCGGGACCAGATGTCAGCTCTCCACCGAGCCGTTGCCAACCGCTCTGCTGTGCGTTCGTCCACCACTGCCAGAGCGCCGCGTCCTCGCCTCGCATGAACACGTCGAGCCGCCCCTTCCCCCAGGCCACGGCCGCCGGATCGGAGGTCAGTCGGATGCTGCCCGGTACCGGTGTCCACTCGCCCCATGAGCTGCCGCGCCATTTCTTGCGGTAAAGCATCATGTCCGTGGCACGGGCAAACACGTCGAGGCTGCCCCGCTCTTGCGAAGCCACGGCGGGTGCCGAGGTAAGCTCGCCGTCCAGTTCCTGCCAGCCGCTGCGCGGGCCGTCGCTCCACCACTGCCAGAGCTTGTTGTTGATGCCCCTCAAAAAGACGTCGAGGCGGCCCGGTCCCCAGGAGACGGCCGCCGGTGCCGACGCCAGTCGGCCGCCCAGCTCCTCCCAGCCGGTCCAGGTCTTGCCCGTCCAGCTCCGCCGGTAGAGCGCGTCATTGGTCGCCCGCGCGAAAACGTCAAGCCGGTTCTCCCCCGTCGAAGCGGCGGCCGGCGCCTCCGTCAGCTCACCGCCCAGCGATTGCCACCGGTCGATCGCATCGGTGCGCGAGAAACTGAAATCGATGAGATAGAGCGCGCTCGCACCCGGTCCACCGCCGCCGCCGCCGCCGACAATGGGCTTCTCAGTAGCGAAGCGTATCTGGTCCCTGATCGGTTCGCCCTCGGCAATGTCGTCGCCCATCAACGCATCGAACTCAAGACCGCGAAAGTTGTCGACGTCGAACCCGACTGCGGGGAAGACGCCGAATATTCCTGCGAGGACGTTCTGCAGGACACCGGCCCCGACGCCTCCCTCGGCTGCCGCGATGCGGACGATCTCGTCCGTCGCATCGTCCCGGATGGTCGCGATCTGATCTCCCAAACGCTCCATTAATACCTGTCGAACGAGGGTCCGATTCTCCCTGTCGGAGGCACGTTGCTCCTCTTCGGTCGAGGAGGCGTCTGCATGATGTTGCTTCCTGCTCAGCATGTCCAAGCCAACGCTGATCAAATCGATCTGCCGCAGGAGCTCACCCATCCGCCGCTTTATCACGGCGTTGAACGCATGATGTGCGGCTTCCATCGCCTTTGCCGGCACCATGTTCTCTTCCAGCAGCACCGCGACATAGCCTACCGCGCCATCGGTCTCGATCCCGAACGTCCCCAGATTGAGATTCAGCGGCTGGAGGTCGAAGACGAACCTGCCGGTGGCCGGATCGATCGTGCGGTGTCTGCCCTTTGTGATCGGACCGCCGAGATTACCCTGGCTATCCTTATTGAACATAAATTGAGGCTCGCCGGTCAGGAACCGGCCGTCGTCGGTCTGCCCCAGCAGCGTTGAATCGAGTCTGACGACCGCCGCCCACAAATAGGGCTCGCCCGCTCCCGACTCTCCCGTTCGGACGCAGCGCAGCGTGTGAAACCGGAACTCGACCATCATCGGGGCGTGCCTCCTCGAGAACCTGAATCTGCTGCCTGCTTATCGAAGCTGACATCGCCGTTCGGTCCAAGAACCTACAAGCGAAGCAGATTTGATGCTTGGGCAGGAACGAAGCGACCAATAGTCTTGAAACGAAGTTCGACGTCGTTGATTCGGCACGCCAGGTGCCGATGCTTACCGATCCGGTCGTGAGCGTCCCTGTGGGCCGACACGCAGAGCCCGGTAGCGCACATCGGATGGTGTTTCGCCATAGCCCCGACGAAAAGCGCGGTTGAAATACGACAGGTCGCCGAAACCCGCGTCGAGCGCTATCGTACCGATCTGGCGATCCGCCTGCGACGGATCACTCAATCTGCGGTGCGCCCAGGCGAGCCGTCGTTCAAGCAGGTAGGCGGAGAATGTCGTGCCCTCTCTCTCGAACAGCATCTGGACGTAGCGGGGCGTCACACCTTGCGCCAATGCGACATCAGCTACTGAGAAATGCTGATCGCTGAGGTTTTTCAGTATCAGTCGTTTCGCGGCATCGAGGCGAGCGGCGCTAAGACCACGACCGCGCGCTAGTTCTCTGGCATCGCGATCCGTACAAATAGCGAGCGCGATCAGATCACAAATGTGAGTCACGACGGCATGCTCGAGTTCCGCACCTGTCGGTTGCTCTTCGCGAAAACTTCCTACATAGCTCTTCAACAGCCGCAACGCTTTAGACTCGTGATGGATCGGGCGCATCAGAGCGTCGTCCAGATTGGTAAGAAGCGGCTGTAATCGAGATCGGGCGAGCTTGATGGTAGTGTGATGAGGCATAGAGGCACACACTGCCGAAAGCGGACTTTCGCAGGTTGTCAGCACGGCCATTCCGCTGTCGAGCGTTACATCTCTACCAACCTGCGTCAGCCTCTTCGGCGGACGTCCGTCTGGTGAGGAAACCCACAGGAGTGCTAATTCGTCCGAACCGCGAGACCGGTCGTGCAGCATCTCGAAACGATGCGCCGAGTTGGTTCCCCACATGATGCAGGCCGATGGAAGCGCGCGAAGCTCGATCTCCGCCCAGCAGTTCTCATCCAGCGGCATGATGTCCATATTTGACAAATTACGACCGAACGCCTCGCGAAACATTGCGAGCCGCTCACGCTCTGGAAGTGCCGCGGTCGAAAAACGGAAGAATGACGGTAACATGGCTGCCTATCCTGCCAATGATAGAGCACACCTAGCTATAACAAAGCTAACTCGCATCCTCAAAGACATCTCCAGAATAACTGTGTGTGCAGAATCCAAACGCATTCAGCAAAACGGCATCTGCAAACTCACCGCTGGTAGGATCAGCCTGTGCGGCTGAATGTCCTCGCACCCATATGTTCCTTAGTTCGCGCAATTCGCTCAGCACTTCGTATCTCAGCATTCGCACTTGTGCATTTGATAGCTTCGCGCGGTTCCGCCCCTCGCCGCCGGCCGCGAACGGCAATACCACGCATGAGGCTACATCGGCTGAATGGGTCTCGACCATCATTCTATATTCTATCAGCGCAACCCTACGTAAAAGCCCTTTGCAATGAATGTCTGGATGAAAATCGTCGCCGAAATCCTGTTGAACCCTGCAAGCAAAGGACAGACGTTTGAGAAATATACAACTGACTACACGAGGTAGATGACAGCGGCCATCCAAGTAACCCCGAGAAGATTTGGTCCCTCAGGGTCGTGGAAGAATGCAAACATTTGTCCTCGAAGATACGACGGCTGTAATAGCCAGAATCAGCAATGAGCTATTTTTGAACTAGCGGGCGTGAGGGTGAGAGCTTGTTTGCGTAGGGTCCGGACCCATAAATGCGTTGGCGTGATCGGCGTGTTGTGATTCAGGCTCCCGAAGGGGAGCATGATGAGTCGAGCTGACGGAAGCGCAGTTTTCGAAGATTGGGCCGCACTTACCGACAGATACGCGGGCAAGCCGCGTGTTGATGATCGGCGGCAATTTTGGGCACTTAAGTAGTGGAAATGGGATTTTGGCGCGCCGTTTCAGGCGATGATGCGAACTATGTCTACGCTATAGCCCTCTAAAACTCTCCCAAAGCTAATCGATAGTCGTTTTAGAGAGCCGCCGTCATCAACGGAGGCTCGTCGTATTCGGGGAGCGCCCCAGGACAATCGCTTTCACGCCCGAAACCGCAGCGTTTCCACCAGAAGCGTGAAGGCCGACGAAGCGTGACGCCGGTGCGGATAATAGAGGTAATAGCCAGGAAGGTCGGGCGTGAACTTGCTCAACACCCGCACCAATTGCCCTCCATCCAAATGGTGCTGGACCTGATCGAGCGGGAGATAAGCGAGCCCGTGGCCGTCGAGCGCGGCATCGAGGATCAGGTCGATGGTGTTGAGGATCAACGGTCCCTCGACTCGCACGCGAACGTCGCGGCCGCCGCGTTTCAGCCGCCAGCTATTGAGCGTGCCAGAGGTCGGCAGCCGCAGATTGATCGCGCGATGATCGATCAATTGGGTCGGTGACGCCGGTGCGGGGTGCGCGCGGAAATAGTCCGGCGCGCCGACGATCGCCATCGGGATATCAGAGCCGATGCGCATCGCGATCATGTCTTTCGCCATCTCACCGCCGAGGCGAACGCCGGCATCGAAGCGATCGGCCACGACATCCGCCAGCCCATAGTCGATCGTCATCTCAACCGTGATATCCGGGTTGTCTTTGAGCAGTCGCTTCATCGCGGGCACGAGGATGGTCTTTGCCGCGTGTTCGACGGTGGTGATGCGGATCGTGCCGGATGGCCGGTCGCGCAACTCACCCAATGAGGCGATCGCCGCATCGAGATCGTGCAGCATCGGACCGAGCGTCGCGAGCAGCCGCTCGCCGGCATCGGTCGGCTCCACGCTGCGTGTCGTGCGCGACAGCAACCGCAGCCCCAGTCGCTCCTCGATCCGCCGCACGATCTGGCTGAGCGCGGATTGCGCCATGCCGAGCCGGGCGGCCGCCTTTGTGAAACTGCGTTCCTCGGCGACCACCACGAAGGCCGCCAGATCGGCAATCTCGTCTCGCCGAATTTATCACCTCAATGATAAGCCAAAGACAAATTACCCGTCTAATCGATGCAATCGTTCTGGCCTAGATTGCGTTCATCAGCAAGGGACTTGCTAAAGCGGCGGCAACGAGCCGCGAGGCGATGGAATCGAAAGGAACCGGACCATGGGCAAGATCAGCTTCGCCAATTCGAACAACGAGACCATCGTGATGTCGGCGGTGATCAATTTTCCCGCGGGCTTCGATGAGAAGAAGAGCTATCCCGCCATCGTCGTCTCGCATCAGCGCATCTACCGCGTCATCGCAGCGAAGCAGGCCTGACGATGGCTAAGGCCGCGAAGAACGAGCTCGCGGGCCGTCGCGATCTCGGTGGTCAGCGACCGCAGTCTGGTGGTCGTCGGTCAAGCTGGTCCGCGCTGGCGCATCTTCCGAAGCATCTCCAGACAGCCATTGTAAGCTATCGGCGACAGGCAGATCAGTCGGGCGATCTCGATCCGGCGATACGCCAGTTCCTTGATCGTATTGTCGACAAGGAGACACCCGAATCCATCATGGCCAAGCTCGTCGCCTTCGACCGGGGCCAGGTCGAGTTGAAGGCCGGCACTATCTTGTCCAGGGAATGGAACGGCACCAACCATCGGGCGATCGTCGTTGAGGATGGCTTCCTGTGGGAGGGGACACGGTACGACAGCCTCTCGGCGATCGCCTTCGCCATCACCGGTACCCGCTGGAGCGGGCCCCGCTTCTTTGGCCTGCGGGATAGCACGGTCGGTGGGGAGGATGAGCCGTGAGGGCGGGAAAAGCGTTGGCCCGAGAGCTCGTCCGGTGCGCGATCTATACCCGGGTCTCGACCGACAATGGCCTCGACCAGGAGTTCAACTCGCTGGATGCCCAGTATGAGGCTTCCAGTGCCTATATCAAAAGCCAGGCCCATGCCGGTTGGGTGCAGGTCAAGACCCGCTATGACGATGGCGGCTTCTCCGGCGGATCAACCGACCGGCCGGCACTTCAAAACCTGCTGGAGGATATCCGGGCCCGCAAGATCGATGTCATTGTGGTCTACAAGGTCGATCGTCTGACCCGCTCGCTCGTCGACTTCGCCAAACTGGTCGAGCTGTTCGATGCCCATCGGGTGTCGTTTGTCTCGGTCACCCAACAGTTCAATACCACAACGTCCATGGGACGCCTGACCCTCAACGTTCTCTTGTCCTTTGCTCAGTTCGAACGGGAGGTCACCTCGGAGCGTATCCGGGACAAGGTTGCGGCCTCCAAGAAGAAGGGCATCTGGGTCGGAGGTCCCCTCCCCCTCGGCTACGTCATGGAGAACGGTAAGGTGGCCGTCGTCCCGGAAGAAGCCGAACGGGTTCGTCACATCTTTGGCCGCTATCTCGACCTTGGCAGTGTCCGTGCCTTGATGCGCGACCTTAACGACTGCAACATCGTCAGCAGGCGGCGCGTTCTCAAGACCGGAACAATTCGGGGCGGTGTTGCGTTCGGCTGTGGAGCCTTATTCCATCTGCTGCGCAATCGCTTCTACATTGGCGAGGTCAACTATAAGGGCCAGATCTATCCGGGCGAGCAGCCCCCGATCCTGGATCGCGACCTGTTCGAGCGCGTCCAGACGATGCTCACGGACCAGCGGAGTCATCAGACCAGAACCCGGACCTCCTTCAGCCATCTCCTGACCGGTCTGATGTTTGACGACGCCGGCCATCGCATGGCGCCGACCCGGGCCCAGAAGAAAGGTCGGCACTACAGCTACTATGTCTCGCGGCCACTGCTGTTCGGGAATGCAGCGACCGCCGCAGTTGGTTCAGTCTCTCGAATCCCTGCCCACGATGTCGACGACCAGGTCCGCAAGGTTGTCCTGGAGCCGAAGCATCGGCAGCTTAATGCGACCGGTCTCATCGACAACGCATTCGCGCGCTCGCTGATTGAGCGGATCGAGGTTCAGCAAACCCGCCTCGTCGTGCAGCTGAAGCAGGATCCGGACAATCACGTCGAAGAAGACCGCTCCACTATCGTCATCTCCTGGACCAAGCCACCATCCAAACGAGCGCGGTCCATCCTGCGCCCGGCCTCCGCAAAACTTCCGCTCCGCCCGATGAAGCTGGAGCGACGCGCTACGCTGGTCGCAGCGCTTGCCCGCAGCCGGCGCTGGCTTGATGAACTCGTCACGGACTCGGCGACAGATGCCCAAGCAATCGCAAAGCGCGAGCGATGCAGCCTGCGCCACGTCAACATGACTTTGTCGTTGGCCTTCCTCTCTCCCGCACTCGTCAAGGCTGCCGTTGAAGGTCGGTTGCCACGCGGCATCGGTCTCGAACAACTGCGGGAGCTCCCGCTTGAATGGGATCGTCAGTTCGAAACGTTAGGTATCGATCCGAGCTGACGAGCGTCACCGCCTTTTTGGTCTTGCCTTTTCCAAGTCGCGAGGCGGAAGCGTTTCTGCCATTTCCCCCAAGGCACGATTCAAGCAGACGGGCAGACCACCGCCATCTACACTCTTCGTAAAGGAGCATGACGCCCGGCTATGTCCCGTTCAACCGATTAGTTGCAGGGGTGAACTGGCTGCCTCACCCAGTCAGCGAACCGGTCTCTGCCGCTCAGCCAAGAACGGGAATTTTCGATGCAGAGACGGACCGCCCTTTGGCGATATTTTTGAGGCCAGAGACGCGCGCAGAGACCAGACAGATCGGCAAAACCCCGCATTTTGCGCGACAAATTGAGGGATGTGCCACCGCGTTCGATCCCTACGAACTGGGTGGTGGCGGACGCAGTCGGATGCGAACCGGTCTCCGTTGCGATTTCCCTGCTAACAGGGAAAATAACAGGGAATTTACGAAATCGCTGCTGCCAGGACCTAATCCGACCAGTGATTTTCACAAGAATTCAAAGATTTGCGGGCAAATTCCCTGCTCGGCCGAGCAGGGAATTTTTGGATTCGTTGCCGGGAATTTTGAGCAACGGATCAGGGGAATTCGTAAGCGTCCATTTCTCGCACCCTTGTTCGATCGTTAGCGACCCCGATCTGTTCCTGTCTTCAATTTGAAGATGGAGAGAACAGCATGACGAGCGAACATCGAGGGTGGAGGCGTCAAGGCGAGGATTTTTGGCGGGCGCATCACGAGGCATGGACGCGTAGCGACTTGAATCAACGTCAATATTGTGAAGCGCACGGCATTCCGCTCAAGGCGTTTGGCAACTGGCGATCGTTGTTTAAAGTGGAGCCACAGCCGCCCAAGCGGAAGCTGTTGTATCGACGACGCCCCTTAAGTCCTCCCCTTAGTCCGCCGTTAAGTCCCCTCGTAAGTCCGGGGTCTTATCCCTCCTCGACGGCAGCGGAGCCCATTGTTCCAAGACCACGTGAAGGGCATCGGCGACGGTTCAGCGAAGCCGACAAGCGCTGGATCGTCGAGGAGGCGACGCGGCCCCGCGCCAGCCGTCACAGGAAGACCGGCGTGGACAAATTACTCATCACAACATGGAACTAAAACCGACGTTTGGAATTTGAAGGAGGTGCGCCTTGCCCCAAGGCGTTCGGGGGCTTCAATGAACAGTCATTCGGGTAAGGGTCGCTTGCGATGAGGATACTCTTCGCGACCCCTGAGACGTGCGACTTTGTGCAGGTCGGCGGTCTCGCCGCTGTGTCTGCCGCCTTGCCGCGTGCTCTTCTGCCACTCGCTGATATCCGTGTCGTCGTACCAGGCTATCCGCAAGTGCGCCGCGGTCTCGCCAATCTAGAGGTCGTCGGCAACTCGCCCGCGTTCGCCGGCCTTCCATCCTTTCGAGTGGGCAAGGGGCATGCAACTGACGGCATGCCCTACTACGTGGTCATTTGTCCCGAACTCTTCGAGCGGCCAGGCTCTCCTTATAGTGATGAGCACGGCGTCGATTGGCAGGACAATGACGTCCGCTTCGCAACGTTCTCTTACGCGGCGGCCCAGATCGCTCTGGGCAGTATCGACAAGGACTGGTCTGCACACCTTGTCCACGCCAATGACTGGCAATGCGCGCTGATACCGGCCTACCTGGAATGGTCGCAGCGGTCACTCCCGAGCGTGTTCACGATTCATAACCTCGCCTATCAGGGCGTCTTCTCCCGAGACGCGCTGTTTCGCCTCGGCATTCCGGCTCAATCCTTCCATATAGATGGCGTGGAGTTCTATAACCGTTTGTCCCTCATGAAAGCCGGTCTGGTCTACGCTTCCCAGCTGACGACGGTAAGCCAGACCTACGCCGCCGAAATCACCACGCCCGAGTTCGGGTGCGGCCTGGAGGGCATTCTCCGTAAGCGCGCCGAAAAGAACGAGCTATCTGGCATTTTGAACGGCATCGACGAAAGTTGGGACCCGCGGACTTGCACGTCCCTGACCCGGACCTTCGACGCTGGGGATTGGCGAAGTCGATCTAAGAATGCCAGGGAAATTCGGCGTCAGTTCGGACTGGCAGTTTCGCGCGGTCCCCTCTTCGCGCTTGTCGCCCGGCTTGTTCACCAGAAAGGTGTCGATCTCGTCATTCAAAATGCTAAGGCGATCGTCGATGCTGGCGGACAGATCATCGTCACGGGTAAAGGAGAAGCGCAGTTCGAGGAAGCGTTGCGGCAGACCCAGATAAGCCACCCGGGAGCCGTCGCGGTGCGGATCGGCTTCGATGATAACGAAGCGCGCCGCATCTTCGCGGGCAGTGACTTTACCTTGATGCCCTCGCGCTTTGAACCGTGTGGTCTCAGCCAAATGTACGCCCAGCGTTTTGGCTCGTTGCCGATCGGCCATCGCACGGGCGGCTTGGCCGAAACCATTCAGGACGGTCAGACTGGTTTCTTATTCGAACGTCCTTCTTCAGATGGTCTCCTAAGCAGTCTGTGCCGCGCCTTCTCCACGTTCGGCGCGAGAGACCGCCTCGATCGAATGCGGCGAGCAGCCATGGGCCAAGCGTTCAGCTGGACCAATTCGGCGAAAGCCTACGCCTCGCTCTATCAATCCGCAATTTAGCAGCAGGAAACGCGACGCCATGAAGATCGCTCACGTGGCTCCGCTCGCGGAAAGCTGTCCTCCGAAGCTCTACGGGGGGTGGCGTGGTTGTCACCCGTCGATTGCGCGCCATGGGAATTCGGGTGTGCCTACCGCAAATCAAATCCGGGCATATTGATGGTGTGTCCGTCGTCGGAGATTTTGGGACCATCGGCGGTGTGAGCTAACGGAGGCTCTGGCCCATCAGGATTGTCATTTTAGGCGGCCGCTTGTCGATGAAGCAAGCGGCGTTGTTTGATGGTTTCGCGTTTGATCCTTTCCCTTTCCAGCATGATGATGTCGCCGCGCCCAAAGTAGACGTCGGCGGGAGTGAGATTGCCGATGCTTTCGTGGTTGTACCTGTCGCAAATCAAATCCGAACATATTGGTGATGCAGCCCGCCCAGGATTGGAAGACGAAGAATACGCCCTGCTCTCTGAACCGTGCGCAATAGGGGCGCATCCTTGTCCAACGACAGGTGCGTACGCGTCTCATTATAGTAATTCATATACGACAGCAGCGCGTGACGGAGATGCCGCTCGCCGAACACAACAACATAGTCAAGGCACTCCCGTCGGATCGAACCGATCAGTCGTTCAGCATAGCCGTTTTGCCATGGGGAGCGCGGCGACGTCGGTCGATCGCGAATCCCCATGGATCGAAGTCTTCGGATGAAAACCTCGCCATAAGCCCCGTCCCGGTCGCGGATCAGATAGCGGGGCGTCTGCTCCCAGCCACATGCTTCCACGAGCTGATTTGCGATCCATTCTGCGCTCGGATGAGATGTGACGCCAAACCATAGAATCTGTCGCCGACGATGCCCCATGATCAACAGGCCATAGAGCAGACGGAACGAGATTGTCGGAACGACAAACAAATCCATCGCCACGATGCCGTCGGCATGATTGCGGAGGAACGTCTTCCAGCCTTGGGACGGAGGGCCTCTTCGCCTGGTCATATATTTCGCCACGCTCGTCTGTCCGATTTCGATGCCGAGCTTGAGCAGCTCGCCATGAATTCGTGGCGCTCCCCACAGTGGATTGGCGATGCTCATTTCGCGGATCAGCTCGCGCATTTCCAGCGGCACCGTCGGCCGGCCGCCGCGCCGACGCGATCTCCAGCGCCAGTACGATCTGAACCCGGCACGATGCCACCGGACGACCATCTCCGGCTTCACAATTGCCAACGCGTCGCGAACTTTAGGGAACAGCCAATAGAGACCAACCAATATCAACCGGTCGATGGCGCTGAAGGCGTGTTTCGTTGGAGCCGTTCGCCGCAGAACGTTTTTTGCTGCCGTAGCGTCCAAATCTCTGCCTCAAGCGTTGCCCGCGATCGAAACAGATCGACAACCATCCACCCAATGAGTCTACAAACGTCCTTCATCCCACGACAGCATCGTCCAATTCTCGATCAACTACCAGCTCGATTAGGTTTACGATAGGGACAGGTCTCGAATACCGATGGACCGAACCCGACGCATGAATATTTCGCCATATGCGCCATCGCGGTCCCGGATCAGGTAACGAGGGGCCTGCTCCCAACCACACGCCTCCGTTATCTGGTTGGCGATCCATTCAGCCGTCGAATGCGCGGTGACCCCAAACCACAGGATCTGCCGCCGGCCATGGCCCATGATCAGCAATCCATAGACAGGACGAAAGAAGATTGTCGGCACCACGAAAAGGTCCATCGCGGCGATCCCGTCAGCGTGGTTACGAAGGATTCCAATGACACCGTTGTGTCGGCCGCAGCGGCGTCACAATTTCCAGCGCCAATACGATCGGAAGCCCGCGCGGTGCCATCTTATAACAGTGTCCGGCTTAACGATCGCAAGCGCACGACAGGTCTGAGGGAGCAACCGGTAAAGACCAATGAAAATCAGTCGCTCAATTGGGTTGACAGCGTTGCGAGGCGCCCCTCGCCGCAGCACATTGATTTATTGGCTCAAGACCAAAATCTCGGCCTCAAGCGTAGCTCGCGACGGAAAAGATCCGTGAACATCCGCCAGATCCGTCTGCACAGGTCCAACATCACTCAGCCGGTAGGGACAGATTTGGATGCAGATACCGATGCGGATATGGACGTTGCGGCCGCCTCAATGCCCCCGCGAACTCAATAGCCGCAGACATCGAGACGGCCTGTGGGCGTCTTTTCATCAATCCGAGCCATCGAAATATCGGTGCTTGTGCCCGTAAGGCGGGAACAAGACGGACGGGAAATCGGCCGCGTAGCGCTTTTCTTTCTCCGTTTCCGGGACTTCGTGTGCTGACGACGTCAACGGGCTCTCGATCGCCTTGCGATAGAGATGCCACGTCGCATGACCGAGCAACGGCATGACGATCGTGAGGCCGAGGAAGAAGGGAATCGACCCGATCACCAGCAAAACGGCAACGATCAAACCCCATTCCACGGCCGCAACTGGATTCTTCGCCACCACGCGCATCGACGTCATCATGGCATCGCTCATGTCGGCGTGCTGGTGGAGCATCAGCGGGAACGACACAATGCTGATGCACAAGGCAACGGCTGCGAACAGGAATCCGACGCCGACGCCGACCATGATCATGCGCCAGCCCTCGGACGTGGTGAAGACCCGCGTGAGGAAATCTGGAATTGCCGAAGCCGGGGTATCGCCGTAGGTGGACACGTAGATCGCGTGCGCCGTTATCACCCAAGCGACAAAAATAGCGAGCAGCAGCGCGCCCAGTCCAAGCATCGATCCGAATGACGGTGCCCGCAACACGCGGAATGCGTGCCAGGCGGACGCTTCCATACCAAGTTCGCGCCGATAGCTCAGTTCATAAAGTCCAAGCGCCGCAAACGGCCCGATGAGAGCAAAGCCGGCGGCGATCGGAACCAGCATCGGCAAGACCGAATAGCCGAGCACCATCCGCCACAGCAGAATTCCGATTATGGGATAGATAACGCATAGGACGATGGCGTGGCTGGGAACCGCCTTGAAGTCTTCCCAGCCCAGCCGCAAGGCTTCGAGAAGATCGGAGAAACCGATGTGCCGGATCACCTGTCCGTCTGCAGCGACCGCTCCTGGTCGTCGTGACGTGTGGTCGAGAGGATAAGAAGTGGCCATGTTCGTTGTCTCCCTTTCACGAGGGTAAATCCCGACGCCGCAAGAAGGCGCGAGTTTGCCCGTTTTGAAAAGATCACGATCAAGGCCAGACGCGTGAGCAAGCAACCTGGTCTTGCCGCGACCTGTTAAGCCATCCTAATCGCTATTTCTGATTTTAGTTGCTCACGGTTCAGTGAATTTATGCCGCAGGCTGCATCAGTTATTGTCAGTTCGGACCGGATGTGCAGCCCACTCATTGATTTAGCCCTTTGGGATGGGCTACCGTCTCCGACCAAAGACCCGCCGGTGGTCTCCCTTGCCGGCGGGTTTTGTTGAGGCACGGACTTTCACTTTCATCGACCGCAAGTACCAGCACTCGCCCAATGCGGGTATTGGCGCTGCCGCGCGCTGCTCGCGGCGCGCCGATCCCCCTGTGTGTACCGAAAACTTAAGCTCGGGCGTTGTGCCTATCGCAAATCAAATCCGAACATATTGGTGATGCAGGCTACCCAGGATTGGAAGCGAAAAACACGCCCTGCTCTCTGAACCGTGCGCGATAGGGGCGCATCCTTGTCCAACAATAGGTGCGTGCGCGTCACATTATATAGTTGTCCTTACCGCAAATTAAATCCGAACATATTGATGGTGCAGTCCGCCCAGAATCGGTCGACAGAGAATGCGTCCGGCTGTCTCGACGGCACGTGATATCGGCGCGTCCTTGTTCATTGCCTCAATGGAGACCCGCGACCAGAACGCTCCGACCAACGCCAACGGCTACAGCCCTCTCGCATAAGGCAGGAGCATCGCCCGAACCGATATCAGTTGCCAGCAAGATTGAGTTTCCGACAGGGACAGGTATGTCTTTCACGATTGAAAGCGGCTGGTAGCTCCCCGCTTTGCGAGTAGGAAGCCGCCAATAGCCGCAAGGCTAGCTGGTAACTCCCTTAAGTATATCACGTCCAAAAAGTCTCCCGCCTGTGAAGCGGGAGCAGTTGGCTTGCCGGGACGAAGGGAAATCCGACAAGGCTGGGTTTTCACGGGTAACGAAGCGCGGCGATGAAGTCGCCGTGCGGCCCGGGGACGAACTCCGGCCCTTCGATCATCCGGCAGTTAGTGAACGACGCCTCGCAGTGCGGGGAGCAGAACGTCTTGCCCCCGCTGTGCCGGCGCATGAGGCCGAAGGCGGACCCATTGCAGAAGTCGCATGTCTTCTTGATGCGTGGTTGGTGCTTTGATTGCCACATCGGCGACGCTCCTCGGTTGTGAAGGCGTACTGCGAAGTGGGGATACTCAAAAGCAACTGCGCCGCACGATTCCAAAACCGACGAATCGAACTGGCTGCCTACATCCTAACAGGGGTCCATAGTGTCTCGGGAAAAGTGCACAGCTTTCTCGTGCGGGATACAGCACAGACCCGCTTCGAAAAAAGGAGCTATTGATGCTAGGAATCAGAGATTGGTGTAGGGCTGGTGGATGGATATAGCGGCTATACCACTTGCCGTCTTTGCAAAGGATGATCTGCCCATAGCGGCCATAAATTCAGAAGATCGCATTTCGCCTCTGCCTGATGACGCAGATGCGGCGGAGCGTTGTATTTTAGTGGAGGCCACATGGCTGCGGAAGTAAGTCCACTCGCTGGCAAGACGGTTGAATCGGCGATGCTCGTCAACGTGCCGAGGTTGGTGACGGCTTATTTCGCGGGCAAGCCCGATCCGGCAGTAGCGGCGCAGCGTGTTGCCTTCGGCACGTCCGGGCACCGCGGGTCGGCGTTCAACTGCGCTTTCAATGAACGGCACATTTTGGCGATCAGTCAGGCCATATGTGATTACCGGATAAGCTCTGGGATCACAGGTCCGCTGTTCATTGGGATCGATACCCACGCACTGGCCGAGCCTGCGTTAATCAGCGCGCTGGAAGTATTCGCGGCAAACGGCATCAACGTCATGGTCGACGAGCACGGCGGATATACACCGACGCCAGTTATCTCCCATGCGATCCTCACCCATAATAAAGGCCGCGAGAACGGCTTAGCCGATGGGGTTGTGATTACGCCGTCACACAATCCGCCTGAGGACGGCGGCTTAAAATACAATCCACCTAATGGCGGGCCGGCCGATACCGCTATAACTGCGGGAATCGAACGCGTTGCCAACGCGTATCTGGAAGGCGATCTCAGGGACGTAAAGCGAATTTCTTATGAACGCGCTCGCAATTCGCCGTCCATTCATCGCTACGATTTCATCGGACCTTATGTCGCCGATCTCGCAAACGTCGTTGACATGGAAGCGATCCGGTCCTCTGGCGTGAAGATCGGCATCGACCCGCTCGGCGGCGCGGCCGTGCATTATTGGCAACCGATCATCGACCGTTACGGTATCGCGGCTACCGTCGTTAGTCACGAAATCGATCCGACATTTCGGTTTATGAGCGCCGACTGGGACGGAAAAATCCGGATGGATTGTTCATCGCCCTACGCGATGGTACGACTGATCGACATACGCGACCAATTCGATGTTGCATTTGCCACCGATACCGATGCGGACCGCCATGGCATCGTCACTAATTCAAATGGCCTATTGAATCCGAACCACTACCTTGCGACCGCCATCGCATACTTGTTCGAGCACCGCCCGGATTGGGCCAAGAATAGCGCCGTGGGCAAGACCATTGTCAGCAGCGCCATGCTTGATCGCGTGGCCAAAAGGCTTGGCCATGACGTGACGGAAACACCGGTCGGGTTCAAATGGTTTGTCGACGGTCTCAATGTGGGGTCGTTAGGCTTCGCCGGTGAGGAAAGTGCCGGCGCCTCGTTCCTGAGGCGCGATGGATCGGTTTGGACCACGGACAAGGACGGCTTAATCATGGGACTGTTGGCTGCGGAGATCACGGCGAAGACAAAACGGGACCCCAGCCAGTTATTCGATCAACTCAGCGCCGAATTGGGGATACCGTTTTACGAGCGTATCGACGCGCCCGCGACGCCGGCGCAAAAGAAACGGCTGCAAGCCCTGTCGCCCGCCGACCTGGCCCTCGATGAACTTGCTGGCGAAGCCGTTCGCACGACGCTGACCACCGCACCCGGCAACGGCCAACCGTTCGGCGGAATCAAAGTCATCACGGAAAACGGCTGGTTTGCTGCGCGGCCATCCGGCACTGAAGATGTCTACAAAATCTATGCGGAGAGCTTTTGCAGCCCCGCTCATCTGCGGCAGATTCAAAAGGAAGCCCAACTTGCCATTGCTCGAGCTATCCTAGAACCGGACCTAGAAGCTAAATAGTTTGATGCAAAAAAAGGCAGGGATTGCCGAGGGCGAAAGATTTTTCAAATACGGCGTTATCGATATTATCGAAGTGGTTCGCCCGCGATCGCCGCCTTCGTGAGAGTCACATCGGCAATCGAGGCCTACGCGTAAGGTTTTCCCATCGCAGGGCATTGTCACGTTGTTGGGCTTGCCGGCGCTGATCTGCGGCCATAGGTGTCGATCATGAGCAAAATCAGCTACGCTGGATATCGCTTCCCACCCGTGATTATTCAGCAGGCCGTTTGGCTCTATGCCCGGTTTACCCTCAGCTTCCGGGATGTCGAAGACCTGTTGGCGGAGCGCGGAATCATGGTGTCCTATGAGACGGTGCGCCGCTGGGTGAGATACTTCGGATCGACGATCGCAGCTGACCTTCGACGACGCCGGCCCAAGCCTCATTCGACTTGGCATCTCGATGAGGTGTTTATCAAGATCGATGGCCGGTTGGTCTATCTATAGCGCGCCGTCGATACCGAAGGCGAAGTCCTCGACGTTGTTGTCCAGAGCAAGCGGGACAAGCGCGCGGCACTGAAATTGCTGCGGAAACTGCTCAAGAAAATGGCCTTTGTTCCGGACAAGTTTGTGACCGACGATCTTCGATCCTACGGCGCGGCCGCCCGTGAGCTTGGGCTGTCTCGTCGCCATGAGCGCGGGCGATGGCGCAATAACCGAGCGGAAAACTCGCATCAACCGACCCGACGACGGGAGCGCAAGATGCAGGGGTTCAAGAGTGCGGGATCAGCCCAACGATTTCTGTCCGTCCACGCCGCCACCTACAACACCTTCAACGTCCAGCGTCACCTCATCTCAGCGAAGACGCACCGGGCATTCCGAGCCTCGGCCATGCAGACGTGGCGAGAGGTGACTGCTGCGGCGTGATCGCGATTGAATGCTGGATTTGTCGCACCTATCATCCGCTAACGTGACAAAGCCATCGAATGGCTTCCTAAGATGAAGCCTCAGCTTATCATGCATAAGGCGATAAGTTTCAACAACTGAGCCCCCCCCAACTCCATTCCCGAGCGTCCGGACCAATTTTTTTTGAGTTTCAGAATCCGGCACATTAGGGAGTATATTCTTTATGGCCTCGTATCCATCGTACTCTTTCCAAAGAAGCACGTTCCATAGGTACGGGTCCGTTATCCAACTAAACACTACGTAAACAGATGCCCCCTTTTCGCATACCGCGTCCGTCCTGGCCAATTTGTCTCCGTAGTATTCATTGAGCCACGAACTCCAATTCATAAATCCTTCGAAGGTTCACCACCAGCTTTATCCTTTGGCCTGTATTATTCCTGCCGCCCATGTTGAAGCCGTCACTCTGACGTATCAGCGCATCCCATGATGCGCCTAATGGCCTTTTTGGGGCGGCGTAGTGCTGGAGAGATCGAGCACGTTGTGGTGAAGGATAACGCGATACAGTTCCCTTCTTGGCTGGATTTCTGGTCCAGGGCGGTTGTGTGACGTACATTCAGATGGTTGATAGTGTGAACGCCGTCGTGCGCCTAGAGAATCGAGGCCCTATGATGGAGGCTTGAATCGTGACGCGATATGCTGCGCTATTGGCATCGATACTTTTTCTAACCGCCGCCTCCGCCCAAGAGCTAAAGGCCATCAAGACTGTCAAAGTCACACAATCGCTCAGCGCTACCGCGCTCTATGAAGTGAAGGAAGACGGCACGGTGTTAATCGATTGGGATGAAGTCGAAGCGCTTGCAGCGAGCAAGCAAAATCCCATTCTCACACCCCAGGCCAAAGTCATGCTGGCAATTCGTGACGGCAAATGGAAGGCCATGAATCAAGCTAAATGACGCTAGGACCGTCTCATCGCAGCAATTGGTATCTCGCTTTCTCGCCTGCGTTCGTCATGCTCGTTCCCCCTCTGGCTCTATTCCGTTCTCGAAGAACGAATCAGCGTCGCTAAAATCAACCGCCGTGATTACTAACGGTCAGTGAAGAGGCTACGTCACCATCGTCGCTCGCACTCGCAGAAGCGATAATTCGCTACGTCCAATTTCCTCAACATAGCGGCCGCGACTCGGTTGACCAAACGCACAGCCTTGTCAGATCGCTTGAGGGATTGCGACGAGACCTTCCTACGCTCCATTTCATCAACCTCCCTTGTTGGCTAAGCTCGCGCGAGACATTGCCATTGCCTTGCGCAAAACGCGCGATCTGCTAAATCCCGCGTTTTACGATCGAGGAATGAAGATTTTGCCCACGAAGAAAGCAGCTGTTCGCCGTGAATGGACGAAAAACCACGTTCGCACTCTCAAGGCGCTCGCGAAGCAAAGGGTTGGCGTCGCGAAGATTGCAAAGACGTTGAAGCGAACGCCAGGCGCAACGGCAGCGAAGGCGCATACCATCGGTGTGTCGCTAAGCACTCAATAATGGCGCAAGCACTGAAAGCAACGGCTTGGATACTCTTACTCGCCCTCTTCATTTTTACGGTTGGGCCGCTCGGCTTGCGTCCAACGTTCGGTTACCCAAATGCTGAGCGACTACTGACACTCGCTGTGCTCGGGTTTGCCTTCTCTCTTGCCTATCCCCGCCGACTCCTTGTCGTTTTAGTTTTTCTTGCGGGCGCTCTTTGCTGTTTTGAGTACCTGCAACATTTCGTGAATTACAGACATGGGACTGTGCATGATATCGCGATCAAACTGGCAGGCGCAGTGGTGGGAGTCGGCGGCGGACTCGTCGTTTCAAAAGTTTACCGTGAGCGCTTTGTGGCTTAGCCACGACTAGGCTCCCACCGCACATAGTCTACGGATGGACCGGTAGCAACCACGTTCACCCGGTGATAGATTGTGCCGCGAAGGGTTCCAGAATTAACCCGCAACGCGCCTATCAAGCTTAATAAGCGAGTTTTGTTGCGTTTGCCGGAGTCCGCGCTAGCTTCCCAACACCGGACATTGCCCTAAGTCCGGGTCCACCTTGGCGAAGTCGTCGATCGAACATACTCCGCTCGGCGGCTTCGTTTACGCGGATTTAGCTCAGCGGCAGAGCGGCGCGTTTTACGACGCAGGTCCATGTTCGACTCATGGAATCCGCACCATTGCATTCCGTTTGATGCAACCGAATGGCGCATTCAAAGCGACGGGACATTCCACCATTCTGAATAGGCGAGCCTATTCGCAAATGATATCCGAACGACGAACAAAAAGCCTAGCCTTGTGCAACTCGCCTGCCGCGCTTCACCAATCTCCGCGGTAGTCTCTATTTCGACTTTGAGTGCTGCGACTTCTGCGATCTGTGTTTGACATCATCCGGCGCTGTGACGGAAGGAGCCCGCTGCGATAGCTGATCAAAGCGTTTGTTCAGATTTCCAACGTCCGTCTGAAGAGCGTCTATCGTCGTTTTGACGGACTCAGAATTTGCCGTTGCGGCGCTGTCTATCTTTGTCTTGAAAGCGTCGAAATCCGCCCCCTTGAAAGTGCCCAACTGCGTTTGTATTGCCGCGAGCTGGGACCCCAGACCCTTAAGTTGTGCTTCGAGCTGAGAGGTGTCGAATGCCGGGGGATTCTTCATCTTGGATTCGACCTCTACCAAGCGCTTATCAAGCATGGCGACCGCATCTACTTGGGGAGACGCGACTTGTGCCTTTGCCTTCGGAGCTTCTGCTATCGGTTTCGACGGAAGCGCGTTGCCGCTGCTCCAAACCAAACCCACGCTGCCCGCGACAAGCAAACAGACAACGGTCATGGTCAAGATCATCAACCTATTGGCGCGGTCGTGTTCGTTCATCACGGCACCCTCCGTTCAAGCCAAGCTCAAAGTATGACCGATCTACGACATTTGTATAGAGTGCGCACGCATCTTCGGCGCGGCGCGAGGGCTCAGATTGGATGCTTCGTCGACATATGAGTTTATGCTGACCCCATCCAGAATCGCTTGATGCCAATGAAGGCCACCATCGCCGCGAAGATCGAATAAGGAAGACCCCATGCGAGCGATCTCGACCTCAAGATTGAACCGTTTCTTGATCGCAGCACTTGTCACACTCGGTTCCTCGCCTGCACTCGCGGGTACAATCACAGGACAGACTTTCGTTGTTGACGCGATACACTCGAAATTCACGGGCAGCGCATTCGCCTATCAGGCGTGGACGCGCCCGAGTCCGATCAGCTCTGTCGCGGCGACGATAGCCTACAATATCGGTGCGGCGCGAAGGCTGCGAACGAGCTAGCTCGCTTTATTGCTGATAGGCCGGTTAGCTGCAAGGGTGTGGACGTTGACCGATATCGGCGTGTTGTTGCCGTATGTTTTGTCGGCGGCGATGATCTTGGGGAATGGATCGTGCGAGCTGGACTCGCGTTCGCGGCCCAGGTACTCAAGCGGAAATTATGCGGGCGCTCAAAAGGACGCTGAGCGTGCGGGTCGCGGTGTCTGGGCTGGTAGTTACGTTGTGCCGTGGGACTACAGGGCTTGCAGATGGGGCGGTGGACGGCCGAACCGGTGTTCGGATGAGGCGAACGCTCGATAAGAAGAAAGCGCATTGCTGTCAATGAACTCGATGAACGATCCATGCGGCGTGTCAACATCAATGCTCCCACCGTGTTGTTTCACGATAATGTCGTGGTTCATTGAAACACCGAGACCGGTACTTCGCCGTGAACAGCGGTTTGGGTGCGCGCGCCAAAGGATCGCGGAAACGGCACTGCCAGCGAGCGCTGCGAGTCCGATCACCGTCATCGCGACAATGAGGGTAACCGATCCATTGTGGCTTCTCCTTTGCCTTAGGTACTCGGCATGCAAACCCGCGGCATGGATGGTGGAAATCAGTGGAAAGACGGTTGGCTGAGATTGCGGCGCGCCTACGGCAGTCCTGGTTCGAAGATTGTCTTGCTGTCCCTAGTTGTAATGGCGACGCACAGCGCGCCTCGTCGTCCGCCGCGCTACTCCAGCCGCGCTTCTAGGTGTCGCCGGACGGCCTATCACGGCTTCGGCTTGCGAGATGAGGGTGCCCGACTGCCAGACAGCTGGCGAGACGTCTACGGTAAAGCCTACGAAGAAGGCAAATGCGACCGCGGTAGCGCGGGCCAGTCGGAAACTGCTTCTGGTCATGCGACCCTCCCTACACGGATTGGTCCTCCGAAAGGAGCATGTTCGTGTTCAGGACCCGAACGTTGATCTGGATCAATCCGGGCGAGGCGAGCTTGCGAAGCCGCTGATGAAACGGCGTCGTCACGTAATCGGCAGAGTTCCGTTGCGAGTCAGAAACGGGCATTTCAGTATAGCCTGTACGATCACCCGTGACTGTGTATGGTTCTGCATCCTGATAGATCGATCAGGAGCAAAACCGTGTCCCTCGGAAAACAAGCCAAGCCTCTGACCAAAGCCCAAGTCGAAGCCGTCCTAGGCTACCCCTCTAAGACCCGCCATCCGATCCGCAACAGGCTGATCTTCCTGCTCTCGATTCGGGCAGGACTTCGCGCCCGCGAAATTGCCCTACTCACCGGAGCATGGTGACTGATGCAGAGGGCAAGGTCGGTCAATTGATTCTCTCGGCTGATCAACGTGCAGAAAAAATCCGGTGGCCCTTAAAAATGATTCGCGCTTTGTCAATTTTCGGTACACACTGTTGCACTATCCTTTTCGTATGACGAAACGCTTTATTGCGCTCCACCTTCCTCCCACGGAAAGGAATAGCGTCATGAATCTGCGTATCCGCGTCAAGCACGATAAGACCTTCCAAGAGTGCCTCAACGAATAGGCTAAGCGTCTCAGGGAAGATTTCGCCAAAACACCTTCCGACTCATATCGAGAGCTTCTGTTGTGCCGCGCCAGCGAGGCTGAAGCCGGTTCGCGCTTGGAGAAATGGCTTGCGTCTCCCGAATTGAGGCCGCCGAAATGACTGATACGCCAAAGACCCCGATCATACTTCATGCGACCGACGCACTCCGACGCGCGCGCAAGCTTCCTGTCGGGGCGGCACGAAACGACCTTCGCCAGCTGGCGAGGGGATTGCGTGACCTTCACCAGATGGGCGCGTATGCCCACCTCCAAAGCAACGAGAGTCCCGAACCGGGCCTCGATAGCATGCGGTGATCCGATGGGCGGCCTGGACAATCCCAAATGGATGTCCGAGCAGAACGTTGAAAGATACCGCGCGACAGCAGACGAGTGCCAGGCTCACGCTGAGCAGGCGAGGCACGCGATCGACAAGGAGGCATGGCTAAAGCTCGCCGCCGAATGGATCGCGCTTGCCGATAATACGCTGCGGAGACGCAGCAATGGGTAAGCCTCACAGAGCAGCCGCTCTAGCGGAACTCGTCCGCTACATCGCAGGCTATTCGCAGGGACCATGGCCGACCACGGTCCCGCCGCCCTCTACCTCAAGCCCCGTGGGGCCGTGCGCCCTCAGTGGTAGCACAAGCGAGCCAACGCAAGAGCAAATCGAGCGTCGGTCGTATGAGCTATGGCAGCAAGCGGGCTTTCCCTCAGGAAGGGACGAGGAATTTCGCCGACAGGCCGAGCGGGAACTGCGCGGCGCTTTCTTACAAGTTTAAAGAGTCAACTGGCCTGACTTTTAAAACAGTTCGACGGCGTTAATCTACGCCCCTTATGCCTCGGAGGGTTTAGATCAAGTTTTGGGAGATGTTCCGATGATTGAACGTCGAGCCCTTGACCGCATTGAAATTAATCAGCTCGCGATGTTTCACCTTGACGGTGTTTGCGGCGTACATCCCTGCATGGTGGTGGATATCCACGATAGGGGAGCCAGGCTTTACTCAGTCACGTTTCACATTGCCGCTTTCCAATTTGATCTATCATTGGATGGCTTCAGAACGACAAAGCATTGCCACGTGGTGTGGAGGGACAGAAATACGTGCGGCGTAGAATTTGTCGCACGCAATTAGGCGGGCGGTCGGCAAACTCTTGGGATTTCTAGTGGTGGTGGCTCGAGCAAGTACCGGCCGGAAGCGGCGCTCCTGCGCTCATTGGCAGCAAGCGCGTTCAATGGTCCAAGCTTTTCGTGCCCGGCGCGTCCGGTCACACCATCAACGCAGACCTACCTCAATCCGGCCGTCAACATCATGGCGGCGATGATCCGCGCGGATTGCCGGCAGGTGCGCTCCGAGACGGAGCGGTGGCGATCGGGCTAACAGAGCAGACGCCCATCGCCATAAATGGCGAGCGGCGAACACCGCTCCCACACCTATTCGAACGCAACGCCAATCCGTTCTGCTTGATCCAGAGGATTCGGCAATTGAGCACGACGCGACCATGCTCGGTCACAAGCTGAAACCGGTCGGGGACGCCGCCCGGATTCTGAACATCGATAGCAGCCCCATGAGCGGAGATATTTATGATACTACAGCCGATGCTCATCCGACCGGCGCATATTTGCGCGGGGGGGGCTCAACTCCTGTTCTTTTCCGATCCTCGGTCATGAGGACCTCCGTGCGGATGCACATCGCCAACGCAGGAGTTTACCGAGGCGTCGTTTTAAGGAAAGCTTCGTTTAAGACGCGGCATCGGAAGCACCAGCACCGCCGCCCTGACCTCGGCAAATTGAACAGCATCCCGATCAGAACAATTCATCCGACAGCGTTGACGAGAAGCATGACCTTCCGACCGCCAACATGCTGATAACTCTCGCTTGGTCACGGCACGCTGGAATCCAATATGACATATGCCCTCGGGAAACTCGCAGGGGAACCTTCGCCAAGGGTCGGAATTAATTTTGCATATTTGCGGATGTCAAAAGAAGATATTCATGGCGGAGCCGCTAGTCCGAAAAGGAATGCCTCCGGTCAGATTTGGTCGTGACGAATTTGAGCGGCGTTATCGCGATCGCTTCAGAGACCCCGCGTTTTCGTCACTCGGCCGTGAGCTTGACGCGATCTTAGCAGCGGCATGGGACGCCTACAGCCATTCGCGCAAGGCACCGGTGACCCGCAAGGCTGGCTCCGGCTTTGTCGATCCGGATTTTGACATCGCCGTAGACTGGTTCAATGCGCACGACGCGATTCAGCAGGCGCAGCAACGCCATGACGATGCAGGTCTGAATTTGCGCATTCATTTGTTCCGGCGAAAATCCAAAATAATCGACTCGCTCTTCCTTATTTTCGAAGCCATACTCTTTTCGTCACGTTGAATTTCGACAGCAAGTAGCGCTCCTCGCCTTCCTCTCAATCACTGGAAACAGCGTACATGAAACAGTTGGCGAACAAGCACGATATGAACATCACGTTTCAAGAAGGAGCAAGCGCAGCCGAGATGAGCGGCGCATCCAAGTCCCCTATCATTCTGCATGCTGCCGATGCCCTTCGCCGAGCGCGCAAGCTTCCGGTGGGCGCAGCGAGAAACGATCTTCGCCAGTTAGCGAGAGAATTGCGAGAGCTGCACCGGATCGGGGCCTACGCCAGTCTCCAAAACGTGAGCCCCGCAACCGCCGAATTGCTCTGACCCATACGCGGCGCGGACACTTGCAAATGGATGTCCGACCACAACATCGGTACGTATAGCGCGATAGTGAGGCGCGACCTGTTCGCCCCGGCGCGCGCGAATTATGGCTATCCCACCATCCAGACCCTCGTCATTGTGATGACAATCGCGATGAACTGAAGGAGAATCCGCATTCGCATAAGCTTTTGCGATAGGTTGGGACTACCGCCGCGCATCATGTTGATCAAACCCGTGAGCAGTACGGCAGCGACTGCGGCCACCGCGATCGGAATCAAAACGTTGCTCAGGAATAGAGTCATGGCGGCGATCTCACGCCCGTTCAACGTGAGTAACTGAGTGAGACGAGAGGGGTTCCGGACAACCGCGCCTTCTTTGGCCCACACCCATAGAAGCGCCCTACGCGGCCCTAAACTCGCTCTTGGCGATTTCAAGGCTATTCGCGGTCGCCTGTCGGAATGGCTTTTGCTATGACAATCCGATTCTTCAGGAAGCAAGCGTGAAGCGCGGCCAACATCGGCATGAATGACGCTACCCGCTGGGTAGCCATACCCCTCCGGAGAGCGTAGTCCCGAACTTTGCGTGCGAGACCAAAGACACTCCTCAGCAGGTCACGGCCGCGACACGCGGGGCGGCCGCAACGAGGCCGCGCTCTTGGCAAGCCCGCCCGCAAACCTTCGGCGTTGATCCTGCTATTACATCTTCGGACGCGGATCATCCTTGGGATTGATGTAGTTGATGCCCCATGGACCGGAGCTGTTGAGCTGAATAACCGTGGCGTCGTCGGCGAAGAACGAGTGCACCGAACGAGCGGGCATCGCAAAGAAACTACCCGCGGGAAGAACCTGAGCTTTGTCGTGATCGTCTGTCGTTCCCATTCCCAGCCGCGCTGCGCCCGAGAGCACGGTGACGATCGACGGCGCGCGATACCGACGCATCCTTATCCAAGGATAGGTGCGTGCGCGTCTCATTATAATAATTCATATACGACTGCAGCACATGACGAAGATGCCGCTCGCCGAGCACAACAACGTAGTCAAGGCACTCCCGTCGGATCGAACCGATCAGTCGTTCAGCACAGCCGTTTTGCCATGGGGAACACGGCGACGTCGGTCGATCGCGAATACCCATTGAAGACCTCGCCATAGGCCCGATCTCGATCACGGATCAAATAGCGGGGAGCTTGCTCCCAGCCGCAAGCTTCCGTGAGTTGATTTGCGATCCATTCCGCCGTCGGATGTGCTGTGACGCCGAGCCACAGAATCTGTCGTCGACCATGCCCCATGATTAACAAGCCATAGAGCAAGCGAAATGAGATTGTCGGCACGACGAAAAGGTCCATCTCCGCAATACCGTCGGCATGATTACGGAGAAACGTCTTCCAACCTGGGGACGGCGGGCCTCTACGCCTGACCATATACTTCGCTACGCTGGTCTGTCCGATTTCGATGCCAAGCTTGAGCAGTTCGCCATGAATCGGTGGCGCTCCCCACAGCGGATTGGCAATGCTCATCTCGCGGATCAGCTCGCGTATTTCCAGCGGCACCGTCGGCCGGCCGCCGCGGGGGCGCGATTTCCAGCGCCAGTACGATCTGAACCCGGCGCGATGCCAGCGGACAATGGTGTTCGGTTTCACAATTGCCAACGCGTCGCGAACTTTAGGGAACAGCCGATAGAGACCAACGAATATCAACCGATCGATGGCGCTGAAGGCGTGTTTCGTTGGAGCCGTTCGCCGCAGAATGTTGATTTGCTGCCGTAGCACCCAAATCTCTGCCTCGAGCGCTATCCGCGACCGGATCAGATCGACGACTATCCAACCAATGAGCCTGCAAAGGTCCCTCATCACACAACAGCATTGCCCGATTCTCAATCAACTGCCAGCCGGATTAGGTTTACGATAAGGACAACGACTTCCGCGCCATTTACGGCAACCCGGCCGGCTGCGATGCTAATGGCTGGCCGACCGATAAGCTACATTCGTGGAATGACTAGCCGATCGAGCCGCACTTCCACGCCAGCCATTCGCTCTTCCATGGCTGAAAAACGAGTTTCGAGCGCGCCGAAGCGCACTTCCATAGCGCGAATTTCCTCGCTGATATTATCGAGCTTGGTGAGGATAGCAGTCTGGTTGCGGCGAATGGCGCGCAGCATCTCATGGACGACCAGTTGGACGTCGTCATTGTCGGGCTCTTCGCTCATCCGCGTTTTATAGCACGCCGCTAACAAAAAGCCAGAAGCGGGAGATGAGCGACAGCTCGTTTTGCGCGTTGTTTAGCGCCAACGCCATTTAGGCTTCTGCGTCAGACATTTTGCGCTGACCCGAGCCGGAACACCCTACTTCGCGAGCAAGCCGTTTGCGGCAACGTGCAGCCAAGCCGTGCGACTGATCCCAAGCCGCCGAGCGTCGGCATCGATGCGGCCGAGTAGCGCGGCGTCAAAACAGAATCTTGGCCACGGCCTTGCCGGTTTCCTTGGGGCTGCCTTGTTCTTCACCTGTGAACCGCCCTGGGTTTGCCGGAGGCTCCAACTCTTGAGAGGATGGAGCCACCATGAGTAAGACGACCAACAAGTTTTCGCCTGAGGTCCGCAACCGCGCTGTCCGACTGGTCCTTGATCACGAGCATGAGCGTCAGTCGCGATGGGCTGCGATTACCTCGGTTACCGCGAAGATCGGCTGCACAGGCCAGACATTGAACGACTGGGTGAAGAAGTCGGAGGTCGACACCGGCAAGCGTCCTGGCGCATCGACGGACATGACCGCCAAGATGAAGTCTTTGGAGCGCGAGAACCGTGAACTCCGGCAAGCCAATGAGATCCTGCGCAAGGCATCCGCGTATTTGCCCAGGCGGAGCCTGACCGCCGGTCAAAGACATGATCGCGTTTATTGACGATCATCGCGAGGTCTATGGGGTCGAGCCGATCTGCAAGGTTCTGCCGATTGCTGTGCCTACCGCAAATTAACTCCAAATATATTGGTGATGCAGGCCACCCAGGCTTGGAAGGCGAAGAATACGCCCTGTTCTCTGAGCCGTGCGTGATTTCGGCGCGTCCTTGTTCAATGACAGATGGGTGCGTGTGCCGTTGTAGTAGCTCATGTATGAGAGCAGCACGGGGCGCAGATGGCGTTCGCCGAATACCACGATATGATCAACGCATTCCCTGCGGATCGATCCGATCAGCCGTTCAGCGTACGCATTTTGCCACGGTGAGCGAGGAGACGTCGGGCGATCGCGAATACCGATGGACTGAATATTTCGCCGTATGCGCCATCGCGATCCCGGACCAGGTAACGAGGGATTTGCTCCCAGCCGCAAGCTTGAGTGAGCTGATTGGCGATCCATTCGGCCGTCGGATGCGCGGTGACCCCAAACCACAGGATCTGCCGCCGGCCATAGCCCATGATCAGCAACCCATAGAGCAGTCGGAACGAGATTGTCGGCACCACGAAAAGGTCCATCGCCGCGATACCGTCAGCATGGTTACGAAGGAACGCCTTCCATCCTTGTGACGGAGGGGCCCTCCTCCGCGCCATATACTTGGCGACGCTGGTCTGGCTGATCTCGATACCAAGCTTGAGAAGCTCACCATGGATTCTCGGCGCTCCCCACAACGGGTTGGCGAGGCTCATCTCGCGGATCAGCCGGCGAATTTCCAACGGCACCGTTGGTCGGCCGCAGCGGCGTCGCGATTTCCAGCGCCAATACGATCGGAAGCCCGCGCGGTGCCATCTTATAACATTGTCCGGCTTAACGATCGCAAGCGCACGACAGGCCTGAGGGAACAACCGATAAAGACCAATGAAAATCAGTCGGTCAATTAGGTTGAAAGCAAGCTTGCGAGGCGCCCCTCGCCGAAGCACATTGATTTGTTGCCGCAAGACCAGAATTTCTGCCTCGAGCACAACGCGCGACCGCAGCAGGTCGATTACCATTCCAACGATCAGTCTGCACAAATCCAACATCGAGCAGCAGCATCGCTCGATTCCCGATCAACTGCCAGCAGGATTGGATTTACGGTAGGGACAGGCAAATATTCAATTGCGGTAACTGAAAAACAGGCAGAGACTTTGACGGTCGGACCCAACAGCCCCTACGGCTATCACCGAAGGAGGAGGGAATGACCACTTATAAAAATTACGAATGGAAGCCGCCCACTGCCGCCCAACGTGAGGCGCAAAGGGTCTTCAAGGAAACCGATGCCAAAGTAGCGATGTCCGAGTATCAACGCATCCAAGCGGCGTTTCATGCTAACCGCGAGAGGTTAAAGGCTGAACGACTTGCTCGCGAGGCCGAAGCGGCGGCCCGGAAGCACAAAAACCTGATCACGGCCCACTCTCCGAATGTGCACCGCGGTCTGCGGCACCGCTGAATTGGCTGCCACCGAATTATGTGCGCAGCCGAACCACTAAGCCTGCTTGCACTTCGCAAGCGCCTGCCGATTCCGATTGATAATTTTGAATGCTCGTATCAGCGTTGTCGTGATGAATGTCCGCTTTCTGCGTGATAAAGCAGACATAGGATTGAGCTGGCGGACTTCCTATGATCGTTTGTTCCTGCAACATCCTAAGCGACACCGAGGTACGAACTGTCGCCAACACTGCGACGCACCGAACCACCAGCTATGTTTTTAGCTGCCTTGGCTGCAGAGCTCAGTGCGGTCGCTGCGCCCGCACCATCCGAGAAATCATGGACGAGGTATTTGACGGAGCGAAAGGCGGTCGTGCGGATGGCCGCGCCGTACTCCCTGCGCCGGCGGACAAGCAGCTCTAGGCTTCATGGTGCCGCCATCCAGCGGCATCGCGTACTGGTGCTGCTGGGAAGTTCAGAGCAAATTCCGCTAAGGCCCGTTTCGGACATTGCGCGATGCCGGACTTGAGTCCGCTCGCGGGGGAAGAGCGGAAGTCGCATTTCGGGTTGGCCAAGTCTGTTGTTGACCGATTGTGTTGAAAAACTCCGGGTTGTGAACGGTCAGAAGCGCTGATTCACTCAGGCATCCAAGCCTGGGGCGAAGCCATGATGGGTGAACGGCGAATCGATCAAGCGGCGCTTTTCTATCTGTTCTCGCTGGAGCGGCACGTGCCGGCGGACCACATGCTGCGGGCGATCGACCGGTTCGTCGATCTGCAGGGTGTGCGGGCGCACTTGGCAGCGTTCTACAGTTCGACGGGTCGCCCCTCGATTGATCCGGAGCTGCTAATCCGGATGCTGATTGTCGGCTACTGCTTCGGCATCAGATCGGAGCGGCGTTTGTGCGAGGAAGTCCACCTGAACCTCGCCTATCGTTGGTTCTGCCGATTAGGCCTCGATGGCGACGTGCCAGACCACTCAACCTTCTCCAAGAACAGGCACGGCCGCTTCCGTGACAGCGATGTGCTGCGACATGTGTTCGAGACCGTGGTGCGTCGCTGCATGACCGAGGGGTTGGTTGGCGGTGAGAGCTTCGCTGTCGATGCCAGTCTGATCAAGGCCGACGCCAACCGCCAAAGCGGGGTGCAGGGCGCCGAGGAGCTAGATCCAGTTCGATCTCGTCGCGCAGTTCGTGAGTATCTGGCGGTGCTAGATGACGCAGCCTTCGGTGCGGCGACGTCCGTCGCGCCGAAATATCTCGCGCCCGTCGATCCGGCCGCGCGGTGGACCGCGGCAAACGGCGGCCTCGCGTTCTTCGCCTACGCGACGAACTACCTGATCGACCTTGATCATGCCGTCATCGTTGAGGTGGAGGCATCCAGCGCCGTACGCCAGGCCGAGGTTACAGCCGCCAAGACCATGATCACGCGAGCCCACGATCGCTTCGATCTTCAGCCGGCGCGTCTCGCCGCCGATACGGGTTATGGCTCAGCCGAGATGCTCGATTGGCTGGTCAACGAAGAAGGTATCGAGCCGCACGTGCCGGTGTTCGACAAATCCCAACGCACCGACGGGACCTTCTCACGAGACGAATTTATTTACGACCATGAGCGCGACATCTATGTCTGTCCCGGCGGCAAGAACCTAACGACGAAGGGAACGCTGGTGAACGACGGCGCCACCTTGTTCTACCGCGCCAGCAAGGCTGACTGCTCCGCCTGTACTCTTAAATCTCGTTGCAGCCCTAACACCCCGATGCGGCGAGTGCCTCGCAGTATCCATGAGGGCGCACGAGACTTCGTCCGCCACATCGCCAAGACCGCCGCTTATCTAACCTCGCGGCGACAGCGCAAGAAGGTTGAGATGTGCTTTGCCCACCTCAAACGCATCCTCAAGCTCGACCGACTGCGACTGCGCGGCCCATGTGGCGCACATGACGAGTTCCTGCTCGCCGCTACGGCCCAAAACCTGAGAAAACTGGCCAAGCTGCTTCCAGCGCCTACACCACTTCCCATTGGTAGTGGGTCAGTTTGAAATTGGCGGGTCTTGACCGTCATGGAAAGGCCGCGCCGGCTATGCCATATAGAGGGTATGGTGAAGCACCCCAAACGTCCGCGCGACCCGAACCAGCTCGCCAAGTTCATCATCGATGCGGCGACCGGTGAAGCGTCGGCGAAGGTCGATACGCCCAAAGTCGCGAGAGCCAAGAACGCGGGAACTGCTGGCGGCCCGGCTCGGGCTAACGCTCTGACCCCCAAGCAGCGATCGGAGATCGCCAGCGCCGCCGCCCAAGCACGTTGGAAAAAAGGCTAAGCTGCGTCGTCTTCAGTATCCATGCCGGCGAGTTTCAATTCTACGTCGAATTCCATGTCTGCCGGCAGCAGTTCGACTTGTTGGTCGGATGGGCGCGTATCATTCCAGTGAAGCTGGTCAAGCCGCAGTTGAACCACGTCGCCGACTGATTGCTCACGCCTCATGACGCAAGCCTTTCGGAAGCTATCTGGTTTGGTCTTCGGTTCATCGATATCGATGTATGAGAAGTGGAGCTGCCCGGTCGCGTCATATTTCGGGACAGCGTGGTAACCCCGGTACGGGCGCCCCGTTTTGCGGTCGTGCCGAATGTCCTGTCGAGCGGCTTCCTTGAATTGCTGAGCAAGCCGGTCTTCTTCCGTGACGGGCGGAGGCGCTTTCCAGCCCATTTTGATTGCCAGTTTGGCGACAGCCGTCATGTCGATTTCGGTTTCGCCAGTGGTATCCATCCAATAGCGGATGAATTTTTGTCGGTCCGCGACCTTTGCCATTGTTCATGCTCCAAGAGGATAAATATCGCCCCATCCGTCAATTGCGACGGTGGAACCGAGGTGAACGCGAATACTCTTTAGATGCTGCCGGAATCTGTCATATCGGCCGGTGCGATGTTGAAGCTGACCGGCCACGATCCCCGGATGGACGCGCAACATTTTTGCGAACGCCAACAGATCACTTTCAGAGAATAAAGGTGCTTTCCTCGAAACGAAGGCATCCATCTTTGACTTGGGAACGCAAAAATCCTGAGCAGCCGTATTTGCGATCCTTTCTTCTTCGGGAACATTCGGGCCGGCCCCGGCCTTTTCCCCTTCTAGTTCGGAGTCGAGCACAAAAGCCTGCAATCCATGTCCCTGAAGGACATGTTCCAATTCGTGCCTCAGCACGAACCAAAAGTTGTCGATGCGGTCATGCCGCAATGACAGGCCGACGACAGGCGAATGCTCGTCGAGCCAAAAGCATACGCCATCGATTTTGGCCGAAGGCAGGCTCTCAACGATGACCAACCGGACACCGCACTCTGCCAAAATACGAGCGGCGTTCCGAACTTCTTCGGGGGCGACCGTCAGCGCGTGTAATTTTCGAATGGCCGCTTTCAGCGCGGCCGGAGAGTATTTCGGCACGAGCAATTCATGGGCGATCACTTGCACGCGATGGAACCAAGCGATCTGCGAATATGTCGGCGGAGAGTCTGCATCCGTCTTTTTTGCTGCGTGCGGCAAAGCCACAATCTCATCAAGATTCTTGACGCCGAAAAATGCTTTTAGCCCGGCCTCAACTCTTGGAACGTCTTGCGGATCATCTGTGCCGAGCCATCCCCGTTTGCACATTGCAGCGACAGGTAGGTCTCCAAAGATGGCCGCCCTGGTCGCGCGACCGAGATCTGGCTTGGTTACGATCCTGGCGACGGCAAGATCATATTTCTTCTGGAGGTCGAGAAATGTCTCGGCCGGCGTGCCGAATAGGTCCTCCAACGCCAACGCCGTTTCCGTCGTCACCGCGCCCTTGCCAGAGACAATCTTGTTTATCGTACTCTCGTCCTTTTCGAGGACGACCGCCAGCGCACGCTTGGTCCATCCCCGCTTATCGAGAAGGTCGGAGATTAGTTGGCCGGGGGTTTTGTAGTCTTTCATTCTCCTACGATAGACCGGGGCGAAGCGCAGCTCAAGGAAAACTTGCGCCAAAAATCAAATTGACCTTTTATGCTTGACTTATGTGTTTGAGTTGGTCAGTTTGGATGCATGAACAAGCTAACCCCCGAAGATCGCACCCGTATCCTTCACCTTCTCTGCGAAGGGCAGTCGATCCGCGCAATCACCCGCGTGATCGGGGCCAGCAAGAACACTGTTGCCAAGCTCCTTTGCGACGCTGGCCGCGCCTGCATGGCCTACCATGACGCGAACGTGCGCAACGTCGCCGCCCGGCGCATTCAGGTCGATGAAATCTGGTCCTTCACCTACGCCAAGCAGAAGAACGTCGCGAAGGCCAAGGCCGCCCCAGAGCAGGCTGGCGATACATGGACTTGGACGGCGCTCGACGCCGACTCCAAGATGATCGTTTCCTATTTTGTTGGCGGCCGGGATGGCGAATGCGCCATGTGGTTCATGGACGATCTGCGGGCGCGCCTCGCCAATCGAGTCCAACTTACATCGGACGGTCACAAGGCTTATTTGGAGGCGGTTGAAGGTGCCTTCGGCGGGGACATCGACTACGCCCAGCTTGTAAAGATTTACGGAGCTTCGCCAGAAAGTTTCAAGGGCCGTTACAGCCCTGCTGAATGCACCGGGTCCCGCAAAGAGCTTATCGAGGGCGCGCCCGATCCGGCGCACGTCTCAACGTCATATGTCGAGCGCAGCAATCTGACGATCCGCATGCACATGCGGCGGTTTACTCGCCTAACCAACGGCTTTTCCAAGAAGGTCGAAAACCACGCCTACGCGGTTGCCCTTCATATGATGTATTACAATTTCGTTCGGCTGCATTCCAAGCTGCGTATGTCGCCGGCAATGGCCGCTGGCATCTCGGATCGGCTTTGGGAGGTGTCTGATATCGTCGCGCTGGTCGAAGCTCAAGAAGCAAGCACTGCCGCCAAAATTCGCGGCCCATACAAAAAGCGCAGTACGGAAATTTCAAACTGACCCACTACCTTCCCATTACATAGCTGGCCGCGGCGACCTCATCCATGCTACAGTGGATAGAGGAGCGGCGCTCGCTCAGGAGTTCTTGATTTGAATCCATTTCGTTCTCAAAGAACGAATCCGGTCTACGGGAAAGTAGCGGGAGGCATTCTTAATAAACAGTTTTAGAATGGCGATCGTCTAGCCGCGCATCAGTGACCCAGGAAGGGATCAACGGTTTCCATTTTAGAGCGAAGTGTTCCCCCGCTGATCTGCTTTATCGCCAACCCACCGCTTAGCCGTTGCGTCCTGTCAACGAAAGTCGGTGGTGCGTAGGATCAGACCGGGCGGCTTACCCTCGAACTCCGACATCTGAAACTTGCGGATCGCGCAATCCTCGATCCGGTCTCGTAATCGCTCGAATTGTGCCGCGCGCTGGCCAGGCTTGACGTGCCCGGATTTTTCGAGGCTGTCGAGCGCGTCGGTGCTTATGGCGCAGGGGACTTCCACCTTGCCGTTCATCATCGAGAACAGCACGACCATTCGATCGTATTCAAACCTACCAAAGGCTCCGCGCGTCAGCGTCATGACATTGTTTCCTTCCCTGTAGCGAGCGCACCGAATATCCGGCATATCCGGCGCGCAACGTCAGGTTCGGCGCGCAACCGCAAAAGATCCCATTCAGGAAGGATCACAAGCCCATACGCGCGTCCCTGAACTGCGCATCAGACAGATCGACCGGACTAATTGACAACATTTCCACCGCCGCTGTGTACGAAGCTGCGCTCGGCACCACGATCATGGTAGCCACGCGACGATAGCAGGGAAACGACAGTCCCTCGATCATCTCGTCGTCTGTGACGATCTGGTAAGGGCCCGCGGGCAACAGGCGATCGATGCCTTGCAAGTTGAATGGATGCTTGAAGTAAACCGTCTCTCGGCGCGTTCGTGTGGCCATGATCCGCTCCGCCTGTTTCGCTGCAACGGAAACGCGGTGTCATTATAGAGGCTGCGAATCTTCCGTAGTCTCCTCGTCAACTTCAAGCAACGAGTTCCGAAGCATCTCCGGCTACAAGTCGCGCTACGTCGCTGCTGAATAGCGACACACCCCCGGCGCCTCGCGGATCGTTAGGTCGCGTCCCGACTCCAACAAATGCATTCACTTGTTACAAGTGGCAGCAAAGTCTGTCGATACAAGACCTACATCGCAGGATTGTCGGGATGGTGATTGCCTAGATCCATCCGGCACGGTATGTGAATTGATGTTCAAAAAACCTAAAAGTCTATACGAGGTCACTTTGATGGCGGTGGCCGGATCACTCTTCGTCGTCGTGCTGCTGAAAGCGGCTTTCGCATTTGGCTTTGGCTGAGCACTGCAGAGGACAGTGACGAAAGATACCGCTCGCCGAACACAACAACATGGTCAAGGCACTCCCGTCGGATCGAACCGATAAGTCGTTCAGCATAGCCGTTTTGCCATGGGGAGCGCGGCGACGTCGGTCGATCGCGAATGCCCATGGATCGAACTCTTCGAATAAAGACTTCGCCATAGGCCCCGTCCCGGTCGCGGATCAGATAGCGGGGGCCGGCTTCCAGCCACACGCTTGCGTGATCTGATTTGCGATCCATTCTGCGGTCGGATGCGCTGTAACGCCAAACCATAAAACCTGCCGTCGACCATGCCCCATGATTAACAAGCCATAGAGCAAGCGAAATGAGATCGTCGGTACGACGAACAGATCCATCGCCGCGATGCCGTCGGCATGATTGCGGAGGAACGTCTTCCAACCCTGGGATGGCGGGCCTCTCCGCTTGGCCATATACTTGGCCACGCTGGTCTGTCCGATGTCGATGCCGAGCTTGAGAAGCTCGCCATGAATTCGTGGCGCTCCCCAGAGTGGATTGGCGATGCTCATCTCGCGGATCAGCTCGCGTAATTCCAGTACCTTCATCGAACAGGGCGTGTCCTTCAGTATTTCAGCCGCTTCAGGACTGATAGCGCAGAGGCTTGTGCGGTGCGCGAGCGACTGGTGGACTCCTTCGCTATTACCATCGAGAGGCGGTGTGGTGGCGCCGCCGTTCCCGTTCTTTGACCCCATTCTGTGGTGGCAGTCGCGCCAAGGTACAAGAACCTATTGGCCTCTTTACGCTGTACAACTTTTGGGAGAATATGAAGCAAAGTTATTCGCGCGCGTCGTCGTCTTATCTGGAGGACTGGCTAGTACAACGATAAGATCTTTGACCTGAGGCCGATCCGGGATGGCCCGAGAGGATTGCTGACAGATACCGAAGTCTTGCCGGTTGCAACGGAAGATCGAGCCTACAAAGATGGGAGCTGGCGCCATGAGTGATATCAACCAGTCGGCGCAAACGCTTGCGATGCGCTTGATCTTTGAATACGAGGGCGACAAAGTTCGCCTTGTCACCCAGCAACCGGTCGATGTCTCAATTACCGGCGTCGATCTGACGCACACTCAGCGCGAGGGCTACTACGTCTACACTTCTGATGCCTCGGGCCGCGTTCTCGCTCGAGTGCTGGCGCGTGGCGCGTTCCAGCATGGCGTTGAAGTATTTCCCGAGAGAGCCGGCGAACCAATCACGCGCATGGACGTGGACCGACCGCGCGGGGCGTTCACGGTCATCGTACCGGTGCCCCAGAATGCCGACCATGTTAGGGTAATGCACGTTGTACCGGCTCTACCTAATGTGTCGCAGCCTGCCGCTCGGGTCACGAGTCAGCCGGTCGGGGGAGCGCAGGAGCGCGAACTCGCCCGGTTTCCGCTTCGCTTGAGTCGCTAGGGAGGGAGCCATGTCCACTGCAGATGGTGCGGTTCTCGGCTCGACCCAGATTTTCGGTACCGCCCCGCGCAATCGCGCATTCAATGTCGTCCTGCTGGCAGAGGGCTTTACGGGTGGCCAGCAAGCCGACTTCAACACCGCTTGCGGAAGCTTTCTAACGGCGTTTTCCGGCACGCCGCCGTTCGACGAACTGGCTCCGGCAATTAACGTCTTTCGGGTCAACGTCAGCTCGACCGATTCCGGCGCTGACGATCCGGCCTCTGCTGGAGGAACGGGAGCCGTAGTCAGCACGTACTTTGACGCCACATTCGGCGGAAATGGCATTCGTCGTCTGCTACTCTGTAATACGACAACTGCTTTGCAAGTGGCGGCAGCTCAAGTACCCGAATTTACCGTAGCTATCGTCGTCGTGAATTCTCCCATCTACGGTGGCAGCGGCGGGTCTGTCGGCACCTATTCACTCGCCGGGGGGGCAACTGAGATAGCAATTCATGAGATGGGGCATACCGCATTCGATCTTGCGGACGAGTATCCCTATTACGCTGGCGGCAACGAGACCGGGCATGACCACCATCCGGCAGGTGAGCCAGGCGAACCCAACGTTACGACTAATACTGACCGAAATACGCTGAAATGGCGGTGGGCGGTTTCATCAACGACCGCGATCCCGACCATGAGCAATCCGAACTGCGCCCAAGTGGACAGCCGTCCGAGTTCCGTGCCGTCGGGTACGGTGGGACTATTCGAAGGCGCACACTACTACCACTGCGGCGGGTTCAGACCCCAGTACGATTGCAAAATGCGCAACCTTGGCGTTCCTTTCTGCGCAGTTTGTCGTCAGGTCATTTGGGATCGGATTAGTCCACTCGCGTCCAGTGGATACGTCGAGATGGAAGGGGTAGCGAGCGACCGCGGTGAGCCGCAGACTTTATGAGGCCCGAGCCTAGGCTAACAGGGTAGGCATAACTTCGATGCACGCACAACCATAGCGGCGCACACCATAGCCGATGACTAAGTATCGGGCGACCGCCGTGATAGGTGACTCTGTGCCTGTCCTTATCGCAAATTAAATCCGAGCATATTGATGGTGCAATCCGCCCAGAATCGGTCGACAGAGAATGCGTCCGGCTGTCTCGACGGCACATTGGCAGCCCTCGCACTCTTTTGGAAATGACATTCCTTTATTCCCGTTTCGGCAATTGCGATCGATCACGGCGGCAGGAGCCCCCTGCTGCCGGTCGTCGAACGCCTGGCCATGAGCCCGGATCCCATCTCAGGGGTCGGGCTGCGAATACAAAAGAACTGGCGCAATTGCTTCAGTGGGTGCATGCTTCAGCAGCTAGATAGTTGCCCCGACCGCAAGGACGCGGGGGTTGCTGGTCGGGCTGCGAGGAGGGTTGGCCATGCGTCATAAACCACTACTCGACAGTCAGGTCGCTTATACTGCCAGCGTGATCGGTTTTGGGTTGCTTCCCATGGCTATGGCGTTTGCCGCAGTCCTCATTCCGTGATCGCTGGCGTTACGTCTGGACCCTGCCGAGGCGGCGCTTAAACGCATCATGTCCTGTGTGTACCGAAAACTTAAACACGGGCGTAGCGATGATGAAGTCCGCCCAGGATGGCGCGTGAACTGATCACACCGGTTCGCTGAACCGGGCGAGCAACCGGCTGTGCCTGTCACAAATCAAATCGTGCGCGATAGGGGCGCATCCGCCATGAACGGGGGCGATGGCGCAATAACCGAGCGGAGAACTCGCATCAACCGACCCGACGACGGGAGCGCAAGATGCAGGGGTTCAAGAGTGCGGGATCAACCCAACGATTTCTGTCCGTCCACGCCGCCACCTACAACACCTTCAACGTCCAGCGTCACCTCATCTCAGCGAAGACGCACCGGGCATTCCGAGCCTCGGCGATGCAGACGTGGCGCGAAGTGATTGCTGCGGCGTGATCGCGATTGAATGCTGGATTTGTCGCGCCCATCATCCGCTAACGTGACAAAGCCGCGGCTCGACTTCCAGTCGCCAATCCCCCAAACCTTCGGAGAGTTCTATGGAGACTAAGATCGCCGAAATCGCTGATGGGATTTATCGCCTGTCGACCTACGTGCCGCAGATCGCCGAGCCTGCCGGTTTTGCCTTCAACTCATTTCTGATCCGCGCCGAGCAACCGCTGCTCTTCCATACCGGACTGCATAAGATGTTTGCCTTGAACCGAGAGGCCGTCGCCAAGCTGATCCCAGTCACGAGCCTGCGTTGGATTGCGTTCGGGCACTACGAAGCGGACGAATGCGGCGCGATGAATGAGTGGCTGGCAGCCGCGCCGGATGCGCAAGTCGCACACGGCGTGACGGGCTGCCTTGTGTCGCTCAACGACATGGCCGACCGCGCCCCGCGCGTGCTCGGCGACAATGAGCTCATCGATCTCGGCGGCGGCAAGCGCGTGCGCTACATCGACACGCCACATACGCCGCATGGTTGGGACGCGGGCGTGATGTTCGAGGAAGCGACGAGGACGCTTCTGTGCGGCGACCTCTTCACGCAGCTCGGTGACAATCCCCTGTGCCTACCGCAAATTAACTCCGAACATATTGATGGTGCAGTCCGCCCAGGATCGGACGGCAGAGAATGCGTCCGGCTGTCTCAACGGCACGTGATATCGGCGCGTCCTTGTTCAATGACAAATGGGTGCGCGTGCCGTTGTAGTAGCTCATGTACGAGAGCAGCACCTGGCGCAGATGGCGTTCGCCGAATACCACGATATGATCAACGCATTCCCTGCGGATCGATCCGATCAGCCGTTCAGCGTACGCATTTTGCCACGGTGAGCGAGGAGACGTCGGGCGATCTCGAATGCCGATGGATCGAACGCGGCGGATAAATATCTCGCCATAAGCTCCATCGCGGTCCCGGATCAAGTCACGAGGGACCTGCTCCGAGCCACACGCCTCCATCAGTTGATTGGCGATCCATTCCGCCGTCGGATGCGCGGTCACCCCAAACCACAGGATCTGCCGCCGGCCGTGGCCCATGATCAGCAACCCATAGAGCAGTCGGAACGAGATTGTCGGAACCACGAAAAGGTCCATCGCTGCGATACCGTCAGCATGGTTACGAAGGAACGTCTTCCATCCTTGTGACGGAGGGGCCCTCCTCCGCGCCATATACTTGGCGACGCTGGTCTGGCCGATCTCAATACCAAGTTTGAGAAGCTCGCCGTGGATTCTCGGCGCTCCCCACAACGGGTTGGCGAGGCTCATCTCGCGGATCAGCCGGCGAATTTCCAACGGCACCGTTGGTCGGCCGCAGCGGCGTCGCGATTTCCAGCGCCAATACGATCGGAAGCCCGCGCGGTGCCATCTTATAACAGTGTCCGGCTTAACGATCGCAAGCGCACGACAAGTCTGAGGGAGCAACCGGTAAAGACCAATCAAAATCAGTCGGTCAATTAGGTTGAAAGCAAGCTTGCGAGGCGCCCCTCGCCGAAGCACATTGATTTGTTGCCTCAATACCAAAATCTCGGCCTCAAGCGTAGCTCGCGACCGGAAAAGATCCGTGAACATCCGCCAGATCAGTCTGCACAGGTCCAACATCACGCGACAGCATCATCCGATTCTCGATCAACTGCCAGCAGGATTGGATTTACGGTAGGGACAGGTGTGATGCGCAAGCGGTCTATGCGCATGAAGGGCCGAATGGTTACAAGGCGATGATGTGAGCATCGAGCCGCCCGGCAATTCATCGATGCAATGGAAGAAAGCCTTTCAGAGCATCTTTGATAGTGGTTACGCACACCCCCACCCTTCAATTCCTTCAATGTGTAACCTGACGACATTGATGGGCGCCCCCTGGTTACACGTAACCAGCAAAGCGCTTACGCCATCATGGCGATGCCCAGCAAAAAGCCGAGCCCCAAGCCAAAGACTAGGGCCAAGACCCAGCGCAAGAGACGCTAAGAAGCGCGCCTTGCCTGAAGAGTTGCGGCAGATCATCGACCACCTCGAGAAGATCAAGATCGGCCGGCCGGTGGGGTAATGGCGATGGTTACGGTACCTCCGTGGCGATTTTTGGGACGAGCGAGTGCGGATGATGACATGGTGGGGAGACCACTGCGACACTTTGCGCAAGGCGGAAAGGTTTGGGAAGCCACTCGGGCATATGAACTTTCGCTATTAACAGCGAAGGCGCGCCAATCGCCGATACGGCGCCCGGCCAATTCAGCCTCGCTATCACGGGCCAAAATCGGGCAATTATTGCCAATTTTAGCAAACCCGTTTCGAATTGCGGTACGCCTTCGGCGTCAAACCAGTCCAGCGAGTGAAAGCACGTGTGAAAGAACTTAAATCGCTATAGCCTAGGAGCCACGCGACCTCCGTAATTGGAAGTTGCTGTTCCAGGAGATAGCGTCTGGAAAGAGCCTGCCGCGATGCGTCAAGCAAGTCAGAAAAAGCTGCATTCTCGGAGCACAACACGCGTGCCAGGGTACGGCGGCTCATGCCAAGACGGCGGGCAATCTCCGTTACGTTCGCCCGACCGTGCGGGAGTAACTGGACGATCTGATCTTCGACATGAGATCGAAGGCTGGCGCGCCGCGATGTTGCTCGTTTGGCAAGAGCTTCATCCGCGTACTGTACGAGTAGATTGTTAAGGTAGACGTCAGCCCCAATAATAGGCAACGCTTCGGTTCGCTGCAGAAATGATATTTCGTCATTATTGGCCGCAAAGTCAATTTCGCAGCCCAGATAAGATCGCACATCTGGGGGCGTTTCTGGTCTACAATGTTTCAATTTGATCTGAATGGGGGCGAGGCTGCTCTTCGTCAGAGTGCGGCAGATGCGAACCAAGGTTACGAGCCAGAATTCGATGTGGTGGCGATCGGACAGACGATCGATGTTCAGATATTCAATCGCGATGGTGAGCGAACGCTCTGACGAAATCCGCAGCCGAACGCCTTCGTTGTTAATTGCGCAATAACGTTCCGCATTTCGTAGAGCATCGCCGAGCCGCTCTGAGGAGGTCATAACGTGGTACAATAGTCCGATTTCACCTAGTTTGAAATCAAGAGCCAGATGGAAGCCGAACCAATCGTCATGCAACTTTTGGGCGGCTAATTCCAAGACCCGGAGCTGAGCACTTGCGTTAAGGCGACGCTGTCGGTTCTGCACCTCCTCGATTGTAACGCCAGCGCTCAACATCACCGGATCCGGAACTATTCCCCGTTCGCGCAATCGATCGCATGCGAGCCGCGCTATTCCCCCGGTGGAGGTTGGCATCCACGATAAGCAGTCAGAAAAATTATTCTTCCGCATCTTCCGCATCTTGCGCAAGAAGGGCCTCCCGACCACCAACATCGACCGTCTGACCGCGTGGAAATTTGACTTAGATCAATTGAGGTGCCTTCGCGATAACAAACATCCCTGAAGGCGTTGCTCTTTTAAACGGCGCCAGAGCATGGCGCCGTAGGCAGTTTCGTTACATTGCGCACTCCAAAGCCTGAAGCTACGCCCGCACATCGTTGCAATCACGCAATCTGGAAGCAGGATCCGCCGGCTCTCCAGATCGTAGACGATTGTTCCGTGGCGAAGGTTCTTGCGAGCCGTCCAGTCGACAATGCCGGCAACTATTAGCGACACCGTTCGCGGGCTGGGTCGCGCCTAACAATCCGCAGCAGACTTCTTCTCACCAGGGAGTCACCAGGGAGCATTAGTCGGTGAGCGAAGCTCGCTGCCAGGCTGCCGCCGGGTGACGGCAAAATGTAGACGATGCATCCCAGCCCTGCCGTATCGTCACACCGAGAGAAGATTCCAGCGGTCACGCGCAGTTAGCGCTGATCCACCAAGAGATGGAAGGTTTGGTTGGGGTGCTGCTAAACAGTTGCCCGGCAGGATGATCTCGAAGTCCATGCCGCGTTCTGTATAGGTGCAAGCATAGTTTCCTTGCAACTGTTCATCGATGATAAGATCCAAAAGCTTCGACCCGAAGCCACTCTCTGCGATATCAGAACAGCCTGCCTTCACTGGGCTCCTCTCGGTCCACGTGATGCGCAGCTCGTCAATTCCGCGGCTTATATTGACGCTCAAGGAACCGTCGGGATCACCAAGAGCGCCATACTTGCTCGAATTTGTCGCCAGTTCGTGGAAAACGAGAGCCAGCGGTGTAACGATTCCACCAGGGATGAACGCGTCATCGCCATCGATGGTCTCAGCCCCCTCATAAGGTTGAAGCAGGGCGCCGAGGAGTTCCTTAAGTGACGTGTGTCCTCCAGGGGCGCCCAACGACGCGTCGCTGCGGATAAGACCATGTGCACGATGTAAGGCCCCGATCCGGCGTCTCAGTATGTCCGCCAACGGTTTCATCTCGGGGTTGACACGGACCGACAGGCTGACCAGCGCGTTGACGAGCGCGAACAAGTTCTTGATCCGATGATCCAGTTCATTGGCCACAATCTCACGCTCGGCCGCGAGGTGCCTTAGCTGATCAAGAACTTCATTTCTCATCGCAGTGGTCGTGGAGATGATGAGGGGGCCAAGGGAGATAAGTGCAGCCCCCAAGCTGATCGACAGCACGAGCGATTGATCGACATCTGAAACGTCGATGTAGCCCAGAGTTGTCGCTATGATTACCCATATGCAGAAGAAAAAGGTCAGCAAGGCCGTCAAGAACACGCGATAGGAAATGGCGCACCAGAGAAGAGCGGGTATAGGGAATGCTAGAGCTCCCATTCCCCCGAAAAGGATTCCCGTGACGGCTGAGAAAACGAACACAACAATCGGTGCTTGATCGCGAAAAGTCGGCGGCGGAAATTGCCGCCGCCACCATTTATGGCCTTCCGGGTAGGACAGCATTATCGGCAAAAAAGCCAGCTGGTTTAAAAGTTCGACGGAAAACCAGTAGCGCAAAAAGCTTATAGTTCCCGGATCATGGAATAGCGGATCGTGGAATAAGGGACCGATCAGAATTGCGCCAACGATGCCGGCAAAGACGGAAACGGCGCCCACCGCAACGAGCAGGTCGAAAACCGACGTCCGACGCTGGAGAAGCTGGTCGGCGCGAGCGATGCTAGTCAGCAAGACATAGCCGAGGGCCACGCTACCAAAATTATAGACGGCCAGACTCGCGCCTGTCACAAGCCCGCAACCGATAATCGGGATCGCGATTGCGAATCCGGCAAGACAAGCGAGCCAGCCCAAGGGATGCGCCAATAAGGGAAAGCGCACGAGCATGCCGAGCATGAACGGGTTGGCGGGCCAGATCAGCGACAAGATCTTATTGTCCGCCGTGAGAACCCCGAAAAGGCAGAGTACCGCGTAGGCTCCGCCAAACATCAAAAAATAAAGCCAAGGGTGACGCGGCCGGGCCGGAAGCTTGAACCAGTTGATTGTCTTCACGGCTTAAAACTCGCCTTCGTGAAACACCGCCATGGGGACAAAATCACCTTACGAACGTGGCGCAGGTCGCTTTCCTTTACTCAACCGTCCATCTGACTCATCTTCGCGCACCCGGACGAAGTCCTAAAGCCATGCAAATGAGCGCCACCCCTCAAACCTTGTTCGGGCGCCACGCCGCTGCCGCTATAGCGGCAAACCGTCAACCCAGTCTTTGCTATCATGGGCCAATGATTTGGCAATTTGTGCCACCACCATGAAATGTCAGCGGGCGTCTTCCAAAGTTGCGGTATCGCAGTTGAGGCATGTCGCGGTGTGGTTCACCACGGTCTCCTTGCCGATCAATCGAGTGTACCTTCGCTCGTTGATCGACATCATTGAGGTCGATGACGCACAAATCCGCATCAAGGGCAGTAAAGATGGGCTGGAACGGGCAGTTCTTGCCAGTCGATCCGGGACGGAACCAAGTTCGCAGATGAGTGCCAAGTGGCGCGCCCGAAGATATTCGAACTCCTGACCCCCAGATTCGGATTCTGGTGTCGCTCCAGAACTTCACATCCACCACCGCACCGATCCCAGAAGCGAGTAACGAGATCCCGGCAGCTTTCAAGATCTGTGCCATCCCCGCATCGTTACTGTCGAGATTCTTCCAGAAAGGACTGGCATTTGTGGGCGAAGCGAGCATTGCTGTGGCGTGAGATGACCCTTGGATCGGCCCCGCAGCGCAACATCGCTGACGGGGCCTCGGGTGGTGCGACGCTGATGTCGCATCATTTTGGAGGGTCTATGCAGAAGTCATCCCGCAATCGGAAGCCACAATCGAACCGCCGCCGACGCGGTAAGGCCCTCACCACAACGAAGGCAGCAAGGACAGCACCTCGTCCTGTGAGAGAGCCGACGAAACGACGTTCAACGCTTCCTTCAAGCCCGGCTCCAGCGGGCGGCGTGGTCAGCGTAGTTGCTGAAGCGAACAAACGGGCGAACAAGCAAACCAACCTGCTCGATCTTCTGAGGCGCCCGGCTGGTGCAACCATTGCGGCGCTCGTGGAAGTGTCAGGCTGGCAGCAGCATTCGGTGCGCGGATTCTTGGCCGGCGTGGTTCGCAAGAAGCTCGGGCTCGAGTTGGTCTCAGAGTTGAAGCAGATCAGCGCATCTACCGCGTCATCGCAGCGAAGCAGGCCTGACGATGGCTAAGGCCGCGAAGAACGAGCTCGCGGGCCGTCGCGATCTCGGTGGTCAGCGACCGCAGTCTGGTGGTCGTCGGTCAAGCTGGTCCGCGCTGGCGCATCTTCCGAAGCATCTCCAGACAGCCATTGTAAGCTATCGGCGACAGGCAGATCAGTCGGGCGATCTCGATCCGGCGATACGCCAGTTCCTTGATCGTATTGTCGACAAGGAGACACCCGAATCCATCATGGCCAAGCTCGTCGCCTTCGACCGGGGCCAGGTCGAGTTGAAGGCCGGCACTATCTTGTCCAGGGAATGGAACGGCACCAACCATCGGGCGATCGTCGTTGAGGATGGCTTCCTGTGGGAGGGGACACGGTACGACAGCCTCTCGGCGATCGCCTTCGCCATCACCGGTACCCGCTGGAGCGGGCCCCGCTTCTTTGGCCTGCGGGATAGCACGGTCGGTGGGGAGGATGAGCCGTGAGGGCGGGAAAAGCGTTGGCCCGAGAGCTCGTCCGGTGCGCGATCTATACCCGGGTCTCGACCGACAATGGCCTCGACCAGGAGTTCAACTCGCTGGATGCCCAGTATGAGGCTTCCAGTGCCTATATCAAAAGCCAGGCCCATGCCGGTTGGGTGCAGGTCAAGACCCGCTATGACGATGGCGGCTTCTCCGGCGGATCAACCGACCGGCCGGCACTTCAAAACCTGCTGGAGGATATCCGGGCCCGCAAGATCGATGTCATTGTGGTCTACAAGGTCGATCGTCTGACCCGCTCGCTCGTCGACTTCGCCAAACTGGTCGAGCTGTTCGATGCCCATCGGGTGTCGTTTGTCTCGGTCACCCAACAGTTCAATACCACAACGTCCATGGGACGCCTGACCCTCAACGTTCTCTTGTCCTTTGCTCAGTTCGAACGGGAGGTCACCTCGGAGCGTATCCGGGACAAGGTTGCGGCCTCCAAGAAGAAGGGCATCTGGGTCGGAGGTCCCCTCCCCCTCGGCTACGTCATGGAGAACGGTAAGGTGGCCGTCGTCCCGGAAGAAGCCGAACGGGTTCGTCACATCTTTGGCCGCTATCTCGACCTTGGCAGTGTCCGTGCCTTGATGCGCGACCTTAACGACTGCAACATCGTCAGCAGGCGGCGCGTTCTCAAGACCGGAACAATTCGGGGCGGTGTTGCGTTCGGCTGTGGAGCCTTATTCCATCTGCTGCGCAATCGCTTCTACATTGGCGAGGTCAACTATAAGGGCCAGATCTATCCGGGCGAGCAGCCCCCGATCCTGGATCGCGACCTGTTCGAGCGCGTCCAGACGATGCTCACGGACCAGCGGAGTCATCAGACCAGAACCCGGACCTCCTTCAGCCATCTCCTGACCGGTCTGATGTTTGACGACGCCGGCCATCGCATGGCGCCGACCCGGGCCCAGAAGAAAGGTCGGCACTACAGCTACTATGTCTCGCGGCCACTGCTGTTCGGGAATGCAGCGACCGCCGCGGTTGGTTCAGTTTCTCGGGTCCCAGCCCCTGACATCGACAATCAGGTTCGCAAGGTTGTCCTGGAGCCGAAGCATCGGCAACTCAAAGCTACGGGTCTCATCGACAACGCATTCGCGCGCTCGCTGATTGAGCGGATCGAGGTTCAGCAAAACCGCCTCGTCGTGCAGTTGAAGCAAGGGTCCGACAATCACGCCGACGAAGACCACTCCACCATCTTCATCCCCTGGACCAAGCCACCGTCCAAACGAGCACGGTCAATCCTGCGCCCAACCTCCGCAAAAGTTCCGCTCCGCCCGATGAAGCTGGAGCGACGGGCTACGCTGGTCGCAGCGATTGCCCGCGGCCGGCGCTGGCTTGATGAACTCATTACGGATTCGGCGACAGATGCCCAAGCAATCGCAACGCGCGAGCGATGCAGCCTGCGCCACGTCAACATGACTTTGTCGTTGACCTTCCTCTCTCCCACACTCACCAAGGCTGCCGTCGAAGGTCGGTTACCACGCGGCATCGGTCTCGAACAACTGCGTGAGCTTCCGGTTGAATGGAATCGTCAGTTCGAAGCGCTAGGTCTCAGTCCGATCTGACCAGCGACACCGGCCTATAGTCGCGGCGGAAGCGTTGCTGGCATTTTTCCCAAGGCACGTTTCAAGCAGAGGGTAGACCGTCGCCTTCCAAACCCTTCGCCGGCTATGTCCCTATTTTGGTTGCAGCGGCCGAACGGGGTACTCCCACCCAGTCAGCGAACCGGTCTCTGCGGCTCGGCCAGGAACGGGAATTTTCGATGCAGAGACAAAGCGCCCTTTGGCGATATTTTTGAGGCCAGAGACGCGCGCAGAGACCGGACGGATCGCGAAAGCCCCGCAATTTGCGCGACAAATTGACGGATCTGCCACCGAGCGCGATCCCTGCGGACTGGGTGGTGGACGATGCATGGCTCGAACTGGTTGCCCACCACGCAGTCTGCCGAACCAGTCTCTGGTTTCAGGGAGCTAGCCCCTTCTCTGTGGCAGATTCAGCTAAAAATCGGCTCCGAGGATAAGGCGTTCAAGGACGAAACTGGAAAGTCAGCAAGCGCAAATTGGGTTTCAACGCTGAGTTTTGGAGATCGGCGATGGATCGTGATGCGCTTCGGAATGACCAGTGGGAATCCGTGGGATGCCCAAGTCGCATTCGAGCGCCTGCCGGTCCCACTTAGCCAGGTCAGCGGCCGCTTCGTACGTCGATTGCAGGAAGCTCGTGAGCTCCTCCTGAGGATCGGCACTGGTCCGCACCGCCTCATAAGGCAACAAGAACTCTCCAAGCTTCTGGTCGAAGCGGGCCGCCGCCGGCTTGACGCAACGATCGGCGAAGCCCCCGGGCGCCGGATAGGCGTAGGAGTAGAACATCGCCTCATCCACCCCGCCGCCGCCAGGCCAGAACCCGGCCGAGGATACTTCGTGGCTATAGGCTTCCTGCGTAATCGAATCGGGAAGCGCGGGAATCCCCCCGGGATGGAGCGGCGCTTTGCGGCCCGAGAACCGTGTCACAGCCAGATCGAACGAGCCCCAGAACAAGTGCACCGGCGAGACCTTGCCAAGATACCCGGTGCGGAATCGTGCAAACACGCGATCGATCTGCACCAGCGCCCGATGGAATCGCTCGACCGCCTTACGATCGTAGGGCCGCAATGCGGTGTCCTGCGCGAACGGTTTCGCATCGGGAATCTCGTTCGGAGCGCCATGAATGTTCATCCGCCCGCCAAGCCGTTCGACCAGCGTGGTCGTCCGGCTCAGGAAGTCGGCCACACGCATTGCCTCCAGCGGAAAGCTCTCGCGCGTATCGGCCGTTTCGCCGATCAGCGCATGACCGTGGAAATCAAAGGTCAAGGTGATGGCCGACTTGCCGTCGGGCACCATTCCCGTCGTCAGACCGCGCGGCGTCACATAGAGCGTGGCGTGCCAGGAGTGATTGACCCAGGGTGTGTGCGCGAGCCGGTACTTGCCGACGATCTGCGTCCACAGATGGAGCGCGGAGCATGTTTCGGCCCAATCGCCATAATGCAAAACCGGCCAGCCCGTTTCTTCCTCGCTCATCCGATCGGTTCCATGGCTTGCCGCGCAAGCGCTTGTTTTACCCCCTCGTCCGCTTCCATATGCGCGCGGTACGCTTTCAGCGCCGGATAATCGCCGATTGACAGCGGCGTCTTCTCGATCCAGCGCGTCAGCACATAGAGAAAGGTGTCGGCGAAGGAGCGCTGGCCGAGATACCATTTGCCGCCATTCCCGCTCAGAACGCCATTCAACCGCCCGTAGTGACCGACGAGTTTCTCATAGGTCTTGCGCTTAACCTCATCCTGAGCCGCCGCGCTCTCGGCAAACTTTGGAGTGTTGAAGTGGCCTCCATAAGCCGCATGGACTTCCGAACTCATGTAGGCCAGCGCTTCGGCTTCCTTGCGGCCAAGCCGGCTACTGGGCGCATAGCCCTCCTTACCATAGGTGGCGCCGAGCCAAGCGAGGATCGCCGTCGCCTCGGTCAGCACGTCCCCGTCTTCGAAGCGTAGCGCCGGCACCTGCCCCCGAGGATTGATGGCGAGATAATATTCCTTTTTCTGGTCGCCATAGGGAATGTTGTGGATTGCGACCGGGGCGTCGAGCCACGCGACGGCGATGTTCGGCGAAAGCGAGCAAGTGCCAGGCATCGTGTAGAGGGTCGGCATCTGATATCCTCCATCAGTGCTTGGGTTCTGGCTGCGCGGGCCACGCCGGTCGATCGTATACGAGAGCCAAGAATCCCGACGAAGCCATTACTCTACGGTTACGCTAAACGCCGTACTCTACGGTTACGCTAAACGCCGTTCGAAATTCCAACGACAGCTTGCCCCTTAAGTTAACCACCGCATCCATGTGAAAGAAAGGCGATCACAGGTGGCAAGGTGGCAAATGAGACGGATAGCGTTTGGTTCGCAATACGGACCATCTGCCTACCGGCTTTGCTCTGTCCACATCAAGAACTTGAATCATACTCCCCCGCGTGCAGACCCCTTTTCAACCGATTTTCAAAACTGCCTTTAGGAGGTGCAGGGAATGACCCATCGAACCTGCTGCGTTGTCGGCGCCGGCCCAGCCGGCTTGATGTTGGGTCTGCTACTTGCGCGCGCGGGCGTCGAGGTGGCCGTTCTCGAAAAGCACAGCGATTTCCTGCGCGACTTTCGCGGCGATACGGTTCATCCCTCCACCCTCGAAGTGATGCACGAACTCGGACTTCTTGAGGGGCTCCTGAAGCTGCCGCACACGCAAGCGCCGAGACTGCACGCCGAGATCGACGGCAAGGACATCACCATCGCGAACTTCTCACGCCTGCCGACGAGGTGTCGTTTCATCGCTTTCATGCCGCAATGGGATTTTCTCGACTATGTCGCGCGGCAGGCGTCCAGATTTGCGAATTTCCGGCTGATCATGCAGGCGGCGGTGACAGAGCTTATCGAGGAAGACGGCCGGATCGTCGGAGTCCGGGCCGCTACGCCGAACGGCGAGTTGGACATCAGGACAGCGTTGGTCGTCGGGGCCGACGGACGCAATTCGATCGTGCGGGAAAAGGCAGGCATCGAGATCGAACGCTTCGGAAGCCCGCGCGACGTGCTGTGGATGAAGCTCTCACACTGGCCCGATGATCCACCCTTCGTCATGGGACATGGCGGACCGCGGCAAGGCTTCGTCATGATCGACCGTGGCGACTATTGGCAATGCGGCTACGTTGTTCGGAAGGGGTCGTTCAATGACGTGAAGGCCGTGGGGCTGGATGCATTCCGTGCAGCCGTCGCTGCGATCTCACCGTTGCCGCCCGAACGTATGGACGAGGTGAGGTCGTGGGATGATGTTCATGTGCTTAGCATACGCATTGACCGCCTGACTCGCTGGTGGCGGCCGGGCCTTCTCTGCATTGGTGACGCCGCCCATGCGATGTCGCCGATCGGTGGCTTCGGCGTAAACCTTGCGATTCAGGATGCAGTCGCAGCCGCAAACATTCTCGCCGCGCCGCTACGCACCGCCAGACTGGCGGACAAACATCTAGCGGCGGTCGAGGCGCGGCGGTCTTTCCCGACGAAAGCGACGCAGAAAGTGCAACTGATGATGCAGCGCGCCCGCAGCAGACGTGAAGCAGCGGGCGGAGAACAAAACGGGCCGCCCTCCTTCATGCGGCGCATCGCGCGCTGGCCTATTCTTGCTCATCTCGCGGGCCGCCTGATAGGGCTGGGTTTCAGGACCGAACATGTGCAGGAGCGAGCGCCAAATGTGCGGACTCGTGAAGGCGCGACCGCATAATGACCCACTGAAAATGCGTTAAAGCGGTATATCGGAAAGATTTTAGTCGCCGGTGATACGAAGATGGGACCTCTCTCCACACCGGACTAGCTATTGGGCTTCTTCGCGGCGATCAGCGTGCCCGGCAGAGAAGTACTGTTCGTGGTTTGGTATCGCGGCCAATACCGCCTCGTGTTCTCGTGCGATGAGAGTGACCCAGAGTACTTTGCTTCACATCCGGATGCGAAGTTCCGCCTGAAGCTGCACCGATTGCGCCTGCCTAGCGCCGACTCCTTCGGTTCAAGATCACCACGCGGATCGGAATCTAAGTGGACCGTCGCTCATTACCGACCTCCAATGTCAGATATATTTAATAAAGATACGACATTGTCAAATCGGCGAGCGCATCTCAAACGCGAAGCCCCGCCGGTTGGCCGCCGAGATACGACTTGGTCGCAGAGGAATGCCTTCCCTCCGGAGAGAGTCCGATTAGGTCGACGCCGCAGGCGAGATTGAAAACTGTCAGAAAACTGCGTATATTTCTGACAGGAGATTGCCGTGCAACGACTGACCGAACAGATTCTGGCGCATACCGAGGGCTTGCCCGAGGGCGCTCCGATCGCGGCGAAGAGCCTGCTCCATCTCGGCAATCGCGCCGCGGTGGACCAGGCCTTGTCGCGACTGGTTGAACGTGGCCAGCTGATGCGTGCCGGGCGCGGCGTCTATCTGCGCCCGGTTTCGAGTCGGTTTGGCGTTCGGGCACCATCCGTCGAGAAGGCCGTCGAAGCCCTCGCGCTCCAGCGGGGTGAGGTCATCGTGTCGAACGGTGCAGCCGCCGCCAATGCGCTCGGCCTCACGACCCAGGTGCCGGTCCGGTCGGTCTATCTGACATCGGGCCGTAGCCGGACGATGAATCTGGGCCAGCAGGTCGTCGAGCTGCGGCATGCGCCGCGCTGGCAGTTGGCGCTGGCCGATCGGCCCGCCGGACAGGCGGTGCGTGCGCTCGCCTGGCTGGGGCCGGAAAAGGCAGAAGCCGCGTTGAAGACGTTGAAGCGCAAGCTGCCGTCTTCCACCTTCGGCGAACTCGTCGTGGCCGCGCCCCAGCTACCGAGTTGGCTCGCCAGGACGGTGGGCAAGGTCGCGCATGGCTGAGGCGTTCCTCACATTGTCGGCGGACGATCGGCGCGAGGCATTAGCTGTCGCTGCCGATCGATCCGGGCGACCGCACCATCTGCTGGAGAAGGATGTGTGGGTCGTCTGGACCCTCGCAACGCTGTTCGGGTCCAATCTTGGCGAGCATCTCGTGTTCAAGGGCGGCACGTCGCTGTCGAAGGCCTATCACGTCATCCGGCGATTTTCCGAAGACGTGGATCTCACCTACGACATCCGCGCCGTCGCCCCCGACCTGGTGGGCGAGAACGGCGAAGCCCTGCCGAAAAACCGCAGCGAGGAAAAGCGATGGTCGAAGGCCGTCCGGCACCGCCTGCCCGAGTGGGTCAGCGGAACGGTCCTGCCCCTTCTTGCCCGCGCGATCAAAGCGCAATCGCTCCCCGCAGCGCTCCGCGTCGAAGACGACAAGCTGTTCGTCGACTATGAGGCGACCTCGGCTGGGTCGGGCTATGTGGCTCCGAGCGTGATGCTGGAGTTCGGCGCCCGCTCCACCGGCGAGCCGGCAAGCCCGCGCGATGTCGTCTGCGACGCGGCCGGGTTGATCGAAGGTGTTGAATTTCCAACGGCGCATCCGCGCGTGATGCACGCCGAGCGGACCTTCTGGGAGAAGGCGACGGCGATGCACGTCTTCTGCTTGCAGGAACGGCTTCGTAGCGAACGCTTCGCCCGCCACTGGCACGACGTTGTTCGACTGGACGATGCGGGGATCGCCACCGCCGCGATGTCCGATCGCGATCTCGCCAACGTCGTTGCTCGCCACAAGAGCATGTTCTTCTCCGAGAAGACGGCCGATGGCGAGGTCATCGACTACGAAGCCGCCGTCGATGGGAAACTGCAGCTCGCGCCGGGTGGTGACGCACGCACGGCATTGGCCACGGACTATGCGCGCATGGTCGAAGACGGACTGCTGATCGAAGATGCCGAGCCGTTCGAGGCGCTAATCGAGCGATGTGCAGACATAGCAGAGCGGGCAAACCGCGCGGCAAAGGGATGATATTGGGGGAAACGGGTGTCTACCTATTTTACGGATCGTGAATACGGAACACGGCCCCAAACAATCGATGTCATCGATGAGCGCTTGTGGGCCGGCCTCTACAGCTTGATCCAGACGGGAATTGGCAACGGCTCATTTGGCCTGCGCTTTCCGGAACAGTGCCCTGACGGGAATGGTCCGTGCGGGTGTGACGAGCAGGCCTTCCGCCAGGTGCTGGGCGCGGAGGTGCCGTGGATCGAATGGCCGCTCTCCCCGAGCAACGTGCCCGACACGCCGGTGACCCTCGATCTGCTCGAGTTCTGCGCCAGCGCAGTGGGTGAGCCGATTCAGGGGGCCTATCATTCCTACTACCGTCACCATCACTTGAGTTGGGATCGAGACGCCGGCCTTGCGCGATTTGTGGCGGACGTGAACCTCCTGTTCCGCCGAAACGCTGTCGCCTATGAGCTCACAGCGACAGGGGAAGCCCGCCGCCTTCTTCCGCAGGGATCGCCAAGGGAACAAGCCGTGGCGGGTGACCTCTCGGGATTCTGCACGGGATGAGCCACGCCCGAATGAGCCAGGAGCCAGAGCAGGTCGCTGGGCTGGGCGTGCCTGCCCCAGAGGGCTTTTCGAAACGACCTCGTATCGAACTGTCCACGCTTTTGGAAACGCCGCGTTATGTCTGAGCCCGTCGAGGTGCCCACGATGACGGGAGACGAATGGAAGGAGCACTGCCGCAAAGCGTTGGCAGCGATGAAGGGCTTTACGGCGCCATTCGGCTCCGCGATCTCCTACGAAGCCCGATGATCTCCCGCGCCTATCAGGCACAGGCTCAATCGTCGAACTGTTCGGCCGTCGTTTCATCCTTACGAACGAGCATGTCCTGATCGACGAGAAAACCGGTCTGGAACGGCCGAATTTGGCTTACGGACTCCCTTGCACCGACTCCGTTTTTCGAATGAATCACGGTTTTCTGTCCGCGCCGTTCCCGATCGATTGTGCAATTTGTCCCCTGCCCGATACGGTATGGGAGACGAGACAGACTGCGGCGTCGATTCCGGAGCGCGTGATCACTTGGGCGCACGTTCCCGTGGCCCGAGAGATCTTGTTCTTCCGTGGATATGCGCAGGAGGACTCGCATTTCCATTTCGAGCATTTGCTGAGCGGGTCCACGTCATACGCAACTCAAGCAATGGAACAGGCGCCGATCGGTCTGAACGAGCGGTTCTTCTTCGCGCTTCATCATACGCCGGAAAAAGCGGAGATGCTTGACGGTGTCGGCCATGGCTTCCGACGGATGAGACAGTTGTTCGATGAAGTGATCGAAGCTCTCTGGCCCATCCATACGATTTTCCGGTCTAGGAGTTCTTGCCGCGCCGCCTCACGCGACGCCATGATTGTGAATTCCGAGCAGGTCAATCCCACCCTTCGCCAGATCAGCGCACAGCTGAAGGGTACGGTTCGAATCGTATCGCCAGGGATTGAACTGACCATCTACCAACCTGCCGATCTGCCGGGAAAGACCATCATCATGGCCTTTATGACCGTGCCGCTTTAAGGTAGAAATCGTCTACCCAAATGGTTGGCCACGCGTTGTTGACAGCCAGAGTGGTTTAGTTCGGAGGGATTCGCGCTACGCCTTCCAAGGCCAACTCTACAAAGAGAGCTGACGCGCCCGAAGATATTCGAACTCCTGACCCCCAGATTCGGATTCTGGTGTCGCTCCAGAACTTCACATCCACCACCGCACCGATCCCAGAAGCGAGTAACGAGATCCCGGCAGCTTTCAAGATCTGTGCCATCCCCGCATCGTTACTGTCGAGATTCTTCCAGAAAGGACTGGCATTTGTGGGCGAAGCGAGCATTGCTGTGGCGTGAGATGACCCTTGGATCGGCCCCGCAGCGCAACATCGCTGACGGGGCCTCGGGTGGTGCGACGCTGATGTCGCATCATTTTGGAGGGTCTATGCAGAAGTCATCCCGCAATCGGAAGCCACAATCGAACCGCCGCCGACGCGGTAAGGCCCTCACCACAACGAAGGCAGCAAGGACAGCACCTCGTCCTGTGAGAGAGCCGACGAAACGACGTTCAACGCTTCCTTCAAGCCCGGCTCCAGCGGGCGGCGTGGTCAGCGTAGTTGCTGAAGCGAACAAACGGGCGAACAAGCAAACCAACCTGCTCGATCTTCTGAGGCGCCCGGCTGGTGCAACCATTGCGGCGCTCGTGGAAGTGTCAGGCTGGCAGCAGCATTCGGTGCGCGGATTCTTGGCCGGCGTGGTTCGCAAGAAGCTCGGGCTCGAGTTGGTCTCAGAGTTGAAGCAGATCAGCGCATCTACCGCGTCATCGCAGCGAAGCAGGCCTGACGATGGCTAAGGCCGCGAAGAACGAGCTCGCGGGCCGTCGCGATCTCGGTGGTCAGCGACCGCAGTCTGGTGGTCGTCGGTCAAGCTGGTCCGCGCTGGCGCATCTTCCGAAGCATCTCCAGACAGCCATTGTAAGCTATCGGCGACAGGCAGATCAGTCGGGCGATCTCGATCCGGCGATACGCCAGTTCCTTGATCGTATTGTCGACAAGGAGACACCCGAATCCATCATGGCCAAGCTCGTCGCCTTCGACCGGGGCCAGGTCGAGTTGAAGGCCGGCACTATCTTGTCCAGGGAATGGAACGGCACCAACCATCGGGCGATCGTCGTTGAGGATGGCTTCCTGTGGGAGGGGACACGGTACGACAGCCTCTCGGCGATCGCCTTCGCCATCACCGGTACCCGCTGGAGCGGGCCCCGCTTCTTTGGCCTGCGGGATAGCACGGTCGGTGGGGAGGATGAGCCGTGAGGGCGGGAAAAGCGTTGGCCCGAGAGCTCGTCCGGTGCGCGATCTATACCCGGGTCTCGACCGACAATGGCCTCGACCAGGAGTTCAACTCGCTGGATGCCCAGTATGAGGCTTCCAGTGCCTATATCAAAAGCCAGGCCCATGCCGGTTGGGTGCAGGTCAAGACCCGCTATGACGATGGCGGCTTCTCCGGCGGATCAACCGACCGGCCGGCACTTCAAAACCTGCTGGAGGATATCCGGGCCCGCAAGATCGATGTCATTGTGGTCTACAAGGTCGATCGTCTGACCCGCTCGCTCGTCGACTTCGCCAAACTGGTCGAGCTGTTCGATGCCCATCGGGTGTCGTTTGTCTCGGTCACCCAACAGTTCAATACCACAACGTCCATGGGACGCCTGACCCTCAACGTTCTCTTGTCCTTTGCTCAGTTCGAACGGGAGGTCACCTCGGAGCGTATCCGGGACAAGGTTGCGGCCTCCAAGAAGAAGGGCATCTGGGTCGGAGGTCCCCTCCCCCTCGGCTACGTCATGGAGAACGGTAAGGTGGCCGTCGTCCCGGAAGAAGCCGAACGGGTTCGTCACATCTTTGGCCGCTATCTCGACCTTGGCAGTGTCCGTGCCTTGATGCGCGACCTTAACGACTGCAACATCGTCAGCAGGCGGCGCGTTCTCAAGACCGGAACAATTCGGGGCGGTGTTGCGTTCGGCTGTGGAGCCTTATTCCATCTGCTGCGCAATCGCTTCTACATTGGCGAGGTCAACTATAAGGGCCAGATCTATCCGGGCGAGCAGCCCCCGATCCTGGATCGCGACCTGTTCGAGCGCGTCCAGACGATGCTCACGGACCAGCGGAGTCATCAGACCAGAACCCGGACCTCCTTCAGCCATCTCCTGACCGGTCTGATGTTTGACGACGCCGGCCATCGCATGGCGCCGACCCGGGCCCAGAAGAAAGGTCGGCACTACAGCTACTATGTCTCGCGGCCACTGCTGTTCGGGAATGCAGCGACCGCCGCAGTTGGTTCAGTCTCTCGAATCCCTGCCCATGATGTCGACGACCAGGTCCGCAAGGTTGTCCTGGAGCCGCGAAACAAAAGCACGAACCCGATCGACAACACCTACGCCTCCTTGCTGATCGAACGGATCGAGGTTCAGCAAACCCGCCTCGTCGTGCAGCTGAAGCAGGATCCGGACAATCACGCCGACGAAGACCACTCCACCATCGTCATCCCCTGGACCAAGCCACCCTCTAAACGAGCACGGTCCATCCTGCGCCCGACCTCCGCAAAACGTCCGCTCCGCCCGATGAAGCTGGAGCGACGCGCCACGCTGGTCGCAGCAATCTCCCGCGGCCAGCGCTGGCTTGATGAACTCATCACCGATTCAGCGACAGATGCCAAAGCGATCGCGACGCGCGAGCGATGCAGCCTGCGCTACGTCAACATGACACTGTCGTTGGCCTTCCTCTCTCCCGCACTCACCAAGGCTGCCGTCGAAGGCCGGTTGCCACGCGGCATCGGACTCGAACAACTTCGCGGGCTCCCGCTTGAATGGGATCGTCAGCTCGAAGCGCTCGCTCTCGATCCAATCTGACCAGCAACACCGTCGGTATTGCATTTCCAAGTCGCAGCGGCGGCGTTTCTAGCGTTTCCCGAAAGCGCGATTCAAGACCAACATTGTCCAAACTCTTCATAGAGTAGCATGACGCCGGCTATGTCCCGTTGAACCGATTGGTTGCAGCGGGCCGAACTGGCTGCCTCACCCAGTCAGCGAACCGGTCTCTGCCGCTCCGCCAGGAACGGGAATTTTCGATGCAGAGACGAGGCGCCCTTTGGCGATATATTTGACGCTAGAGACGCGCGCAGAGACTAGACGCATCGCCAAAACCCCGCAATTTACGGGACAAATTGAGGGATATGCCACGGAGTCCGTTTCCTACGAACTGCGATGTAGGGCTCGAACCTACGACCCGCTGATTAAGAGTCAGCTGCGACAACGAAACTATCCGTCACTTTCCATTTCTCATCCGCCGCATTTTTTCATTTGTAATCAATATATTATCAGGTAAGTTAGGGCTCGTTAGTAACGCAGCCACACCGTACCCTATCGCCAATTTCCCGTACCCCTGCCCGTACCCCGAAAGCAAATCAGGTGCCCGAAAAACTCACTGCCAAGCACGTGATAAATGCGGCTCCGCGAGACCGGCGATACGAGATCGCCGACAGTCTCCAGCCCGGTTTGCGGCTGGTTGTTCAGTCATCCGGCGCAAAGAGCTGGGCTTACAGATACGAGCGCGAAGACAGGAAGGGCGTAAAAGTCACCCTAGGCCGAGCGGCCGGACCCGGTGCGCTCACCTTGCAGCAAGCACGCGATGCAGAACGACGCGCGGCGTTTACGCTCAACGGGTGGCGATCCGGCTGACCAGCGAAGGCCGAACGGCAGACTGAAGCGGCGCGGATTGAAGCTGAGGAACGCGAAGCACGCCGGAGGGACGATACTGTCGAGAACGTGCTCGGCCGCTACTTTGTGGATCACGCTGACCATCTAAAGTCAGGGAGCGAGATAAGGCGGGTTCTCACTCGGGAGCTAAAGGGATGGGCCAGGCGACGGATCGATGACATAGGTCGCGGCGACGCTATTCGGTTGCTCGACGCGGTGAAGGCGCGCGCGCCAGTGCAGTCGAAACGCTTACGTGCTTATGAGCGGCACTTCTTTGGCTGGTGTATGCGCCGAGAGCTTTGCGCCGGGAATCCGTTTGAGGGGACGGAGGCTATTAAAGAGCTGCCGCGCGACCGCATCCTTGATGATGACGAACTGCGGTTGTTGTCGATGGCGGTCACGCGGCTTGATTGGCCCTGGCGGCAATTCTTCACGTTAGCCCTGATGACCGGGCAACGCCGCGAAGAATGTGCCGGCATGCGTTGGTCAGAGATCAACCTTCAAACCGACAACCCGATATATATTGATTCTAAAGGCTTTTCTGGCCTGAATTTCGTCGGAATGGCCTCCGATGAAATTCCGACAAAAGTCCCCCGCCTGGCTGGATGAAAGACTCGACTCGCCAGTGAGCCTTGAGATCCCACGCCGGGACCTCTGGATGGAGCGGGTGCCGGCTGGGATGCCGCTCTGCGAGTTGGTGCGCGTTTTTGGGGCTGGTTGGGTGAGGCCGGTGAGGATTAGCTTTATCGACGCCTTCGCGATTGCCTCGGCTTTCTCGGACGGGCAATGCTGGTAACATGTCGGTCTTGATCTCATTCTCCGGCCTGCCGGGCGTCGGCAAAACGACCGTGGCACGCGCCTTGGCTGGGGAAATCAGCGCCGTTTACGTACGCGTTGACTCGATCGAGGCAGCTCTGAAGAACAGTAGCTTGCAAATTCATCCGGCCGAAGATTCTGGATATCTCGCGGCAATGGCGGTCGCGCAAGATAATCTAGTCAACGGGCTCGACGTCGTTGCGGACACGGTCAACCCGATTGATGTGACGAGAAATTGGTGGGCACAAGCCGCCTTAGCCAGCAATGCGCGGTTGCTAAACGTCGAGATTATTTGCTCGGATCAGGCCGAGCATAAACGCCGGATAGAACAACGTCGTAGCGATATCGCTGGGCTTGATCTGCCGGATTGGAACAGCGTTCAGCGTCGCGAGTACGAAGTATGGTCAGAGGCTCGTGTGGCCTTGGATTCGAGCAAGATGTCTGTAAACGGCTGTGTTAGACGGATCGTTGAAGCAATAGCGACACTGGAATGCGACTGATGACGGCAATAGATGCCATGCAGGAGACAAGATGAAATTCGGTATATCGTTGATCGTGCTCTTCGCGCTTTGTGGACCGGTCGTTGCGCAGGTGAGCGATTGCCAGTCAATACAAAAGGCGAAAGATCGCCTGGCTTGCTATGATAGGGCCTCACCGCCGGTAAGTCGGAGCAAGTCGTCCACCAAGCACAACACCGATATACCCCAAGATGGGCAAGACGATCTTCTTGGGGTTGAAAACTCGCGGGTCGGTAAAAAGATAGGTAGTATCTGTAGAGGATGCTGATCTCCATGCTTGCCGGTCAGATGGCTCTCATTCTTGCCGCCGCCTTTTCGGGGGCAGCCTTCTACATCAATTTCGCTGAGCATCCCGCGCGTTTGGCGCTGGACGACGAAAATCTGCTTAAGCAATGGAAGCCCAGCTATGCCGCCGGCTACACCATGCAAGCAAGCTTGGCTGCCAGTTCAGCGGCGCTCGGTTTGCTTGCGGCGTGGATCACATGGGACTGGCGATGGATCGTTGGCGCGGTGCTCATATTCGCCAACTGGCCCTATACCCTCCTTGGCATCATGCCGACAAATAACAGACTGAAGGCTATCGCAGAGATCGACGCGGGTCCGACATCGCGAGCCATACTCGTGTCGTGGGGACGACTGCATGCTGTCAGAACCGTACTCGGCTTCGCTGCGACTCTCGCTTACCTGTGGGCTCTTAATTGAAGGCTGCCCTCTCCGGAAGGGATCGCAGCGGCTACGCCACCGACTTGCGCGAACCGGCCCAGTGGTCGCGCGCTATTAAGGGCGCGGATGGGCCAAGTGGCAGATCGTCATCACCGCCATGGCCGTAGGAGCGTCGGTAGTCGCCGCAGGCACGGTGTTCGCGAAGTTGGCCGGAGTCGTGAGGTCGACGTGCCTACCAACCGCTACTCAACCGCAACCCCGACCACATGGCAGGCATCCGTTGATCTAGATCAACAAGGAGCCTTTGCGCGTTCAGTCCTCTTGAGTTGGGCTCTGTCAACCCGGTCAGGTTGGCATAGAGCGGCCCGCGCGGTTCTCAGGAGGCTCGACGATGACACGGCAGCTCTTCTTCGCGATCACGATCTTGGCTACCGGCGCGCTCCTCAACTCACCATCAGGCGCGAACCAGAGGCAGTGTCAGGAAAGGGGAATACATTGCATAGTAAAATGCGACGACCCGACGGGAGGCGCTGGCGACTTGGGAGGCCATCAGAACAAATGTTTGCAATACTGCAGCCGGCAGTTGGATCGATGTATGACACGCAATGCGACGATCCCGCGCTAATGCAGCCTATGTTCTCGAACGCGGGTTGAGGAACGAATGCTCGCACGGCGAAGGATTGAAGCCGATCAAGATCGGAAGCAGCGCGGATCGAAGGCGATTGAAAGCGAAGCGTTTTTTCAGCCGAACGCGCGATGCGGAGCGACCGGACCATGCCCGCAGCCATGATCCGCGACCACGCGGTGACGGTCGTGCGTAGCCTTCATCAACCTGAACGCATCTGAATATAATTCCCTTAAACGTGCGATTGAGAGATAATTATTCTATTATTGCGATGCACAAAGGTAAAAGGACTTCCAGACGGGGGGTGGGGGTGCGGATGACGGACAACCCCGGCATATCGCTAGATATAAATTTCTAAACTTAGGTTGTTGTTTTTAACATTGGGCCTTGGTGCCGGTGGTCGGTGCGCTCAAGAGCGACCGAAATGGTCCCGTGCTCCGGTCACCATCAGCGCAACATGCGGCAATCGAGTCACTCCCCAAAGGCCACCGCATGCGCGAACTTTTCCCGCTTGATTTCCGCGTTCGCCCAATCTCTCACCGCGCGACCAGCGCTTGCTGAACGCGCGGCACGCCGTGCCGCAAACGACAATGCAAAGCGGCGTCGCCGCAAGAGCGCTTAGGGGATATCGGAACGGCCCCGACACGATCCGAAAGGTTCGATAGTTTCGCACTCACTTGCTGGCCACCTCAACAGCAAGTTTGTGAACCCAACCGGATGGCAGTTTCCTTGTTCCTGCCATCCGGGGACGGGCTCGAAAGGATCGAACCTCATGGCTAAACTCTCACAGCACCGCGCAGCCGAGCGCATCGGATGCGCCGATTCAACGTTGCGTTCTTATGTCAAACGCGGGATTGCGCCGCCGCATATCACTCTGCTTGGCGTCCGCTACTTCGATACCGAATCGCTAGATGCCTGGATCGCTGCCCGGACGTTTTCGGAGGGCGCACAATGACCCTCACCGAAGCCGATCAGATGCGACGCGTAGCAGAGCTAAACGCCGCATCGCCGAAGCTAACCACCGTGCAGCTGCCTGCCGCGCCGCCGAACGCCGCGCCGAAGTAGTACCAATGCTGAACGATACGCGACTGAAGCTGAGCAGCGTGCCTCCGAAGCCGAGCAACACGCAAACGCTTCTGGCGCGATCGTTACGCGACCGTCTCAGCCGAAGCCCACCCTCGCGCCAGCACCTATGCCGGCCAAGCGGCTCACCTCAAAGGAAATCCCGGTCATGACTGCAAACCAGAAAATTCTGTTTCAGTCGGTCGCGACGACCACCGCCCGGCTCGCATCCGCAAGGCAATCTCTTGAGGATGCAAGACTCCTCGCGCGCACCTGCATGGCCGGCGATGGGCCTGTCGTGTTTGCCCTGCACGTCGAGGCTGGAGCGTTCCATGCCTGGCTCAAAGCGAGCGACGCTTTCCAAGCCTGCCGGGACTAACGACCATGACCCGCAAGAACACTATCCGCGAAGTAAAGCTTGCATCGCAAGCTTATGCCGCGTCTCTGCGCCGCTTGACCACTGCCCAGGCGCTTCACTCGCCCGACACGCTGGAACTCTCGGCTGCGGAGTTTATCGCCCACACTAATCATCAACGCGCCCTCGCGGCGCTCAACACCTGACAGACAGAAGACAAACTATGGGTATCCTCGAAAAATTCTTCCCCGCCAAGACCGCCATCACGTCGGCAACCATCAAGGCGGAAATCGATTACAGCGAGTCTGAAATCATCCGGCTCAACGCAGAGATCAGTCCGAAGCTTGCGGCCATCGCCACGATGACTGACGCTGAGCACGTTAAGGCGGAAGCTGATATCGCCGTCACCAAGCGCGCAATCGATCGGCTCGACCAGCGCATTACTCACCTGCTGTCAGAACTCCCCGCCGTGCTCGCTGCGGAAGAAGCGGCCGCAAAAGCAACCGCCGACGCCGCGTTGATCGAGCGCACCAACGAGTGCCGGAAGGCGAACGAAAAGGAAGCCGCGAAGCTTTTGGCCGCCTATGACGAGCACGCCAACGCGATCGGCGAAATCATCGCCAAGCTGAAAGCGATGGACGCTGAACGCGAGGCTATCAACAAAGAGCTGCGCACCAACGCCGTCTGCGAGCCGGTGCGAAGCTACGTAGACATTCACCGCACCACCCCCGGCACCGAAGGCACGGAACAGCGCGCGAAGGTGCCGTGTTGGGTCTACCGCTTCCCCGGTAGTCCCGCCGACACGGAGAAGACGAAGTATCAGTATGAAGCACCGCGCGAGGACGTGCGGCGCGCGGCCATTGGTTCAGATGGCGAGCCGGTCCGGGGTGCTACTGAGATTCATAATCACTACGGTCGTGAGATCATCATCACGCCGACGTTGGAGAAGCGCGAAATGCTAGTTTCCCGAACCCGAGCCAAGCCCCCTCGTTACGAGGACCCGCTTAACGGTGTGAGGTTGCCACCCGGTTTCGCCAAAAACGGAAAGTGGCACTGGCCCCGCCAGTGAGGTCGCTTGAGGCACCCCGTCGAAAATCGGCGGGGTGCAGGAGGTCTTTGCCCTCGTCTAGCACACCGCCGAGAATCAAGCCGCCGATCGGATCGCGGGGACACCCGCTTTCAGTTCGAGTGTGGCAATCGTTGCCCTGAGATTGTCGCGTCTCGTCCGCAGTGAACGCGTCAGCGGCGGGTACTTGATGTCGTTGGGATCGAAAACGAGCGTTCTCTTCTCTTCCGCCAGAATGTCGCAATCGAGTTGTCGGGCCGTCCCGTCGAGGTCGCTAATCAACGAGGCTACCTTGGCATCGTCGGAAATGCCGTCCGTCTTAGAACCGAAGCTTTGTGCCATTTGAGTACTCCTGACTGCACCGCTTTGATGCAACTCGAAGGCCCAACCCGGGCCTTGAGCACGACTTGGCAAGAAGGCTGCCAACTCAATGATCGACGGCTGCCATCAGGTCATGTGCGGTTTCTTTCCGTGCGGCGGAACAGAAGCGCGCACGCGCTGGGTCACGCCGAGTCGGCTGCTATTAGGGCGATGTCGGATTCCGCCGCCAGCCCGCGCTCAAGATGGACGGGTGGCGAACCCTCCGACTCTTCGCAATGCTATCACGCGCGGTTGTGGTGCTGATGGCTAGCCTCGTGTATTTCACGAACGGGCGAAGCGGCCATGCGATATCTCAAGGGCACGAGCAGCATGCTGCGGTTCACTTTCACAGATAAGCTTGAGCCCTGGGCACACGGTCAAAGCCGCCGGCCTGTGGCGCGAACTGAAGCTGCCCAGCTCGGTCCGATCTCCTAGCAATGAGGGGCATACGAAAGCTCGCTTGAACCTTTATCGAGTTCGAGCGCCTCATCATTGCTGGGGAAGTTTTGAGGACCAGTAACCAGACAGCGCCGCCGGCGTTGTGCGTTTTGGGTTGGAAAACATCCACTGTTCAAGCCAAAGCAGGCGCCCGTCCAAGCCGCTAATGTGCGGGCAAGGCCGGTGCGAGCCGGGTATGAGGGGCTGAACCTAATATGCTCATCCGCGAAAAACCCAGTGACCCTTAAAAATGATTCGCGGTTTGTCAATTTTCGGTACACAATGTTGCACTATCCTTTTCGTATGACGAAACGCTTTGTTGCGCTCCACCTTCCTCTACGGAAAGGAATAGCGTCATGAAACTGCGTATCCGCGTCAAGCACGATAAGACCTTCCAAGAGCGCCTCAACGAGCAGGCCCAGCGTCTCAAGGAGGATTTCGCCAAAACCCCTTCCGACGCGTATCGAGAGCTTCTGTTGCGCCGCGCCAGCGAGGCTGAAGCCGGTTCGCGCTTGGAGAAATGGCTCGCGTCAGCCGAACTGCGGCGGCCGACATGACCGACGAACCCAAATCCCCGATCATACTTCATGCGATCGACGCACTCCGGCGCGCGCGCAAGCTTCCTGTCGGAGCGGCACGAAACGACCTTCGCCAGCTGGCGAGGGGATTGCGGGACCTTCACCGAAGCGGCGCCTATGCCAATCTGCAAAACGTCGAAAGCCATCCGACGGCCTTCGAAATGCAGTGACACAATGCGCGGCGCGGACAGTCCCAGATGGATGTCCGAGCAGAGCGTTGAGAGATACCGCGCGACAGCAAACGAGTGCCAGACTCACGCCCGCCAGGCGAGGCTCGCGATCGACAAGGAAGCATGGCTGAAGCTCGCTGCCGACTGGACCGCGCTCGCCGAGCACGCGCTGCGGAGGTCTCCCGATGGGTAAGTCTCTGCCAGTATCCGCATTCAAGAAACTGGCCCGCCTCATCGCTGACCATGCCCAAGGGCCGTCGCTGTCCTCGGCCCTGCACGGTCCCGCACTCTCTGCCCCCAGAGCCCCTGCGGGACCGTACGCCCTCAGTGGTAGCACAAGCGAGCCAACGCAAGAGCAGATCGAGCGTCGGTCGTATGAGCTATGGCAGCAAGCGGGCTTTCCCTCAGGAAGGGACGAGGAATTTCGCCGACAGGCGAGCGGGAATTGCGCGGCGCTTCCGTACAAGTTTAAAGTGTCAACTGGCCTGACTTTTAAAACAGTTCGACGGCGTTAATCTACGCTCCTTATCCCTCGGAGGGTTTAGATCAAGTTTTGGGAGATGTTCCGATGATTGAACGTCGAGCCCTTGACCGCATTGAAATTAATCAGCTCGCGATGTTTCACCTTGACGGTGTTTGCGGCGTACACCCCTGCATGGTGGTGGATATCCACGATAGGGGAGCCAGGCTTTATTCAGTCACGTTTCACATTGCCGCTTTCCAATTTGATCTATCATTGGATGGCTTCCGAACGACAAAGCATTGCCACGTGGTGTGGAGGGACAGAAATACGTGCGGCGTCGAGTTTGTCGCACGCAATTAGGCGGCCGGTCGGCAAACTCTTGGGCTTTCTAGTGGTGGTAGCTCGGGCAGTACCGGCCGGGGCGGCGCTCCTGCGCCCATTGGCAGCAAGCGCGTCAGTGGTCTGAGCTTTTCGCGCCCGTCGCGTTCCGATCACATCGGCAACGCCGACCTACCTCAATCCGACCATCAACATCATGGGCGCGCAATGATCCGCGCGTGATTGCCGGACTGAGCAAAGAGCTACCCAATCGATCAAGCTCGGATGTACCGGTGGGCTGGCGTGTCATAGGCTCCACGTAAGCGGTCCGACGCCATTGCCATCCGATGGCAACATGCCATAGTCGGCCGAGGGAGACGGAGAGCTTCTTATGGTGGGCACGCGCGAACCGATCCTGCATCCGATTCCAATTTTATCGCTGCGGCCGACGCAGATGACGGTCGGGATGCGGGAGGTCGAGGAAAAGCGTCGGCGCTGGCGCGCGCAGGAGTCCGACAAGAAGCGCGCCGAGTCGCTTGGTCAGCGTATGATCCCGGTGGTGCTCGGCCCCAACCAACACCATTACGTTGTCGATCACCATCATCTGGCACGGGCGCTGCACGACGAAGGTGTGAAGGACGTCCTTGTTACCGTCATCGCCGATCTCTCCATGGTTGATCGAGATGCCTTCTGGGTGGTGATGGACAACCGGCGCTGGGTTTATCCGTACGATTCCAAAGGCGAGCGCTGTCACTTTAAGGACATTCCCAAATCGGTGACCGATCTCAAGGACGACCCCTTCCGTAGCCTCGCTGGCGAATTGCGGCGCGTGGGCGGCTTCGCCAAGGATACGACGCCGTTCAGCGAATTTCTTTGGGCCGATTTTCTGCGTCGTAGGATGTCGAGAAAAACGGTCGAGTCCGATTTCGAGATCGCGATCGAGCAAGGGTTGAGCCTGGCCAAGAGTAAGGACGCGATCTACCTGCCGGGCTGGTGCGGGCCGGCCGGGTAAGCGGACTCGTAAGTAACTCTTCGACCCACTAAATCCGCGCGCCAAGCCACCAAGTGCCTGGCGCACGCTCGGGTCTGGGTAATATTCTATATGCCGGCGGCCCCAGCTCTGCCGATGCCCCTCGGAACACCTACATTTGTTTGCGCAGGTCATCGCTCAGGAACACCGCGCCGTCGCGCGCTGTTAAGCTTCCTTTGACTGTGGGAGTCAAAGAGATGGCTGATTTTGGATTGAAGCTTCGACCGGACATTCTGACGACCGAAGACGATCCCCTGGCATCGGTGTGGGTACGCTATCTTGCTTCAATTGCGATGACGGTGGTGGCAACGGTTGTGGCAGTCGGTGTCGACAGCAAGGTGACCATCCCGAACCTATCCCTGGTATTTGTCATCCCGGTGATTATTGCCGGCGTTAGTCTCGGCTTTGGTCCTTCACTCTGCTCGGCAATACTTGGAGCCTTAGCCTACAATTTTTTCCTCACGGAACCCCTGTGTGTGCCGAAAACCTCATCCGAGTTGATGATGTGACGGAATCGCCTAATCTGGTGGCATGATCGAGCTGCTCTGTTTCGTTCTGGCCGTCCTGGCCTCGCCATTCAAGTCGAAGTTGCGGCTTGAAGCTGAGAACGCGGTGCTTCGACATCAGTTGATCGTTTTGCGGCGCAAGATGCGCGGTCGGCCACGGCTGACGAACAACGATCGTTGGTTCTTTATCCAGCTGTATCGCTGGTTTCCAGCAATCCTGCAGGTTCTCACAATCATCCAGCCCGAGACGCTGGTGCGTTGGCACAGGGCCGGCTTTCGCTGCTACTGGCGTTGGAAGTCGCGCCCAGTGGGAGGGCGACCGCAGATCGAAAGGGAGCTGCGCGCGCTGATCCGGCAGATGAGCATCGAAAATCCGCTTTGGGGAGCGCCGCGTATCCATGGTGAGCTGCTCAAGCTCGGGATTGAGGTCGCTCAATCAAGCGTTGCCAAGTACATGATCAAACGGCGAGGACCGCCAAGCCAAGGATGGCGGACCTTTCTGCGTAATCACGCGCCCGATATTGCCGCTATGGACTTGTTCGTTGTCCCGACTATCGGTTTCGACCTGCTCTATGCCTTTGTCATCGTCCGGCTCGACCGCAGAGACATGGTCTGGATCAACGTCACAACAAATCCGACAGCGGAGTGGATTGCGCGTCAGATAACGGAGGCCTTCCCTTGGGATGATGCCCCAAAATACCTCATCCGCGATCGGGATCAAATCTATGGCGCGGTCGTCACACGCCGATTGCGCGCCATGGGCATCCGGGACAAGCCCACTGCACCAGCTTCACCTTGGCAAAATGGCTTTGCCGAACGGCTGATCGGATCGATCCGGCGCGAGTGTTTGGACCACATCATTATCCTGGGCGCGGCGCATCTGCGCCGGATACTCAAATTTTATGCCGACTATTACAACCGTGTCAGAACCCATCGATCGTTGGACAAGGATGCGCCGGTTTCTAGGCCAGTTTACCGGACCGGTGTCATTTGTTCACACGCCATTCTGGGCGGACTGCATCACCAATACGTTCGTGTTTAGGTTTTCGGTACACACAGGTACCAATGCGGGCACCGGCGGCTCGGTATTGGGCACGTCGAACAGGCCCGCGACATAGCAGCGCGGCCAGGATGCCCATCTGCTGTACCCCAGCCAAGCCACCCAAGTCGGACCTCGGCTCACGGACCGGGCGGCGCGCATGCCCAGAAATCCATTACCGAACGCGAGGCGCGATTCCAGCGCACTCTCGCTCAACACGTTGTAGCCTTCGTGACTAAGAGTCCAATCACGGTCTTGCGTCGGTTCCAGCACTTCCCGCATGGATTCGATCTCCAAATCCCCATGTCTGGCCGGGTACGCAATCACCGCGGCCCTTAGGACACTGTACGGATTGACAAGACGTCCCTGGAATCAAGCTCGACGATCTCTACGAAAAATCGATAGATAAAGGATCTCCTCTGGCACTGGCCTTCATCGGGGCCGTCGGCACAACACCGCCAGCTGCGAGGCTGCGTGCACCTCCAGTTGCCATTAGTCCTGCAAGCGAATGACTACTTTGATCTAGATCAAGGGCTGCCGGGCGCGCCCGGAGACCGATCATTCGTGCAATTGATCTGGATCAACGTCGGCTATGCGGGCCCTTAGCCAACATTGCAGTTGCGACGACGACGTAGCTGGCCCTACCGCACGAAGACATCGAGTAAATATTGCCATGATAGTTGCTGCGAGACCGGAGCATTCTTCTCATCACTCCCCGAGGTTCACTGCAAAAAGAGGACTTTGAGCGACTCGCGAGAGATCGACCCATACATCGCAGCAAACGGAAGACTTGTCGGCGTTATGATCCATTCGGAGTCATTTCCAGGTTGGGAAAGCTTCGGCGCGCTTGTATCGCATCTCAGATTCGTCGCCGATCATCATCGACAAATCGAACGGATAGGTGAACAGCCTCAGTCAGCTTTGCGACGACGAGCGCCATAAGCAACGAGCATGGGAAGCCCTGCGGCGCCCATCAACGGCCCTAGGGCTCCGTGAACGCCCCCACGCTTCCAAACGTGTGGAGATCCAGGGCATCCCCGCATCGCCATCAGCGCGGACGAAAGTCGGTGGTGCCCCCGCTGGCCAGCCCGGAAGCCACGACCTCGATTGATCTAGGTCAAGATTCGACGCGGTGAGAGGTCGATATTGGTGGTCGGGGAGCGGGAAAGCCTCTCTTGCGCAAGATGCGGAAGATTGATCTTAACAACGGCTTGTCCTCGATACCAACTTCCACTGGAGGAATAGCGCGGCTCGCATGCGATCGATTGCGTGATGCGGGAATTGATCCGACCTCGGTCATGTTGGACGCAGGCCTAACTGCCGATGCGGAGCAAAACCGAAAGCGTCGCATTGACGCAAGGGCTCTACTCAGGGTTTTGGAACGCGCCGCCCAAGAGTTGCACGACGACTGGTTCGGCTTCCGTTTGGCTCTAAATTTTGAATTGGGCGAAATCGGACTGTTGTACTACGTGATGGCTTCATCAGAGCGGCTCACCGATGCTCTACGAAATGCAGAACGTTATTGCGCAATTAATAACGAAGGGGTGCGACTGCGAATTTCATCAGAGCGTTCGCTCACCATCACGATCGAATACTTGAATCTCGATCGCCCGTCCGATCGGCACCACATCGAATTCTGGCTCATTACGTTGGTCCGCATCTGCCGAACGGTGACAAGCAGCAGGCTCGCTCCAAAGCAGATCAAACTGAGACATCGCAGGTCGGAAACAACTCCGGACGTACGATCCTTTCTGGGCTGTGAGATTGAATTTGCGGCGGATAATGACGAAATATCATTTCCCCAATCGGCTGGAACATTACCCATCGTTGGAGCCGACGTCCATCTTAATAGACTACTCGTAGAATACGCCGATGAAGCTATCGCCAAGCGAGCGTCGCGACGCGCCAGCATTCGGTTTCATGTCGAAGATCAGATCGTGCAATTGCTCCCGCACGGTACGGCGAACGCATCGGAGATCGCTCGCCGCCTTGGCATGAGCCGCCGAACCCTAGCTCGCGCGCTGTCCTCGGAGGGCGTCGCATTTTCGGATGTGCTTGATACACTGCGGCATGCTCTTTCCCAACGCTATCTCCGGGAACACCAGCTTCCCATTTCGAAGGTCGCGTGGTTGTTAGGCTATAGCGATGTTAGCTCTTTTACACATGCTTTCGTTCGCTGGAGCGGTATGACTCCCAAGGCTTATCGCAACTCGGAAGACGCCCGCTGATATTTCCTGGTTCTGGCACAAATTCGCAAATTATTGGCCCGTGATAGCAAAGACTGGGTTGACGGTTTCCCGCTATAGCGCCAGTGGCGTAGCGCGAAGGCGAGTTTCAAACCGTGAAAACAATCAACTGGTTCAAGCTTCCGGCCCACCCGCGCCGCGCTTGGCTATATTTTCTGATGTTTGGCGGAGCCTACTCGGTACTCTGCGTTTTCGGGGTTCTCACGGCAGACAATAGGATCTTGTCGCTGATGTGGCCCGCCAACCCGTTCATGCTCGGCATGCTGGTGCGCTTTCCGTTATTGGCCCATCCCCTGGGCTGGCTCGCTTGTCTTGCCGGATTCGCAATCGCGATCCCGATTATCGGTTGCGGGCTTGTGACAGGCCTAAGTCTGGCCGTCTATAATTTAGGTGTCGTGGTCATCGGCTATGTCTTGTTCACCAACATGGATCGGGTCGACCAGCTTCTCCAGCGTCGGACGTCGGTTTTCTACCTGCTCTTTGCGGTGAGCGCCGTTTCCGTCTTCGCCGGCATCGTTGGCGCAATTCTGATCGGTCCCTTATTCCACGATCCGGTATTCCATGATCCGGGAGCTGTAAGCTTTTTGCGCTACTGGTTTTCCGTCGAGCTTTTAAACCAGCTCGCTTTTTTGCCAATCATGCTATCCTACCCGGAAGGCCGTAAATGGTGGCGGCGGCAACAACTGCCGAAGCCGACCCTTCGCGATCAGGCGCCGATTATTGTGTTGGTTTTCTCGGCCGTCACGGGGCTCTTTTTCGGGGGAATGGGGGCTCTCGCATTCCCTGTACCGGCTCTTCTCTGGTGCGCCATTTCCTATCGCGTGTTCCTGACGGCCTTGCTGACCTTTGGCTTCTGCATATGGGTGATCATAGCGACAACTTTGGGCTACATCGACGTTTCAAATATTGATCAATCGCTCGTGCTGTCGGTCAGCATGGGGGCTGCACTTATTTCCCTGGGTCCGCTCATCATCTCCACCACCACTGCGACAAGAAATCAATTACTTGACCAGCTACGACACCTCGCGGCCGAGCGTGAGATCGTAGCCAATGAACTGGATCATCGGATCAAGAACTTGTTCGCGCTCGTCAACGCGCTGGTCAACCTGTCGGTCCGTGTCAACCCGGAGATGAAACCGCTGGCGGACATACTGAGACGCCGGATCGGGGCCTTACATCGTGCACACAGTCTTATCCGCAGCGACGCGTCGTCGGGTGCCTCCGGAAGACTCACTTCACTGAAGGAACTCCTCGGCGCTCTGCTTCAACCTTATGAGGGGGCTGAGACCATCGATGGCGATGACGCGTTCATCCCTGGTGGAATCGTTACACCGCTGGCTCTCGTTTTCCACGAACTGGCGACAAATTCGAGCAAGTATGGCGCTCTTGGTGATCCCGACGGTTCCTTGAGCGTCAATATAAGCCGCGGAATTGACGAGCTGCGCATCACGTGGACCGAGAGGAGCCCAGTGAAAGCAGGCTGTTCTGATATCGTAGAGAGTGGCTTTGGGTCGAAGCTTTTGGATCTTATAATCGACGAACAGTTGCAAGGAAACTATGCTTGCACCTATACAGAACGCGGCATGGACTTTGAGATCATCCTGCCGGGCAACTGTTTAGCAGCACCCCAACCAAACCTTCCATCTCTTGGTGGATCAGCGCTAATTGCGCGTGACCGTTGGAATCTTCTCTCGGTGTGACAATAGGCCTCGCGAAACGAACACCAAGCGCAATGGCAGCCAACGCTTGCACCTTGGGCGTGTCGCTGAGCACAACGTAGCATCGTGCACAGTTCCATCGATGGCATGCCGCTTAGGAACGAAGCGAGATCCACGGTATAGACTCACTGCATAATGGCCGCAGGAGCGATGCAATGAAACACAGGCGACCTCGTCATCTTTGCTACGGTGGCGAGCTTTGCGGTGAGTTTTGTTGGCTATATTCTGTAGGTGCGCCTTCCTCGCCAACCAAACATCGCGGCGTTGGTAGTCTGGATCGCCTCACCTCCTCGCGACCAACCGCCAATCACGTGATGCGACATCGTCGAGAATGAATTCGCTCGTATCCAGGACCTCCCTTCGCGTCGCGCCAGCCGCTCGAGCACGCTCTTCGGCTTTCCTTTCTCGGAGGATTTGAACGATCTCGCGAACATCGTCGCAAGGTATGATCCACCGGTAGAGGCCGGGCGGCATCCTGACCTCGCATCGATCGGGTGTGTCATCAGGACGCACAGCGGCGCGGCCGCGAGAAGTCAGAGGAACATGTTGTCTCCTGGGATTTGAGATAAGCTCAAAGAGCTGGTTTGACTTTCCATCGAACCTAAATCGCTCTAGCAACCGCCCTACAAACAAAGACGTACACGCCAAAGGCAGAGCATGACGGTGCTAATTCCATCCAAAAACCCAAAAAGGACAGAGAAATCGACTGCCCCGGCTACGATGCGGCGTCACCTCCGTGATACGGCATGACAAGGATTGCGGGCGACAACAGGCGCGATCCGTCGCGCGCCTGTCATCGCCCGCAACTCAACTATCAATGCACGGGTGCCGAAGCTCAGACGCCCGGCTCCCGGCTTTCACATGGTCCGCAGCGTGATTCGCCCTTCGGGCCTGAACCGGCCGCCCGAAGGCGCCGCTACATGTAGGAATGTACGGACTTGCGAGACATCCTTTCTCTTGAGCCTCATAGGCAGGAAGGATGATCGGAATGCACAAGTTTCGGCGAGATGTGGACCACAAGCTGCGGGTGCTCCAGCACGCTGACAAGATTGGCGATGTCGGAAAGGCTTGCCGATATTTCGGCGTCGGTAGAGCCAGTTTCTACCGTTGGCGAACAGCCTATCGGCAGTTCGGTCCGGCAGGTCTCGAGGACCGTAAGACGGCGCCAAAGAACCCTGCTAATCGCACGCCTCTGGAAGTCGTCGAAAAAATTCTACATTTGCGCAAGACCTACCGGCTGGGGCCAATCCGCATCGTCTGGTATCTGGCGCGCTATCACGCCATCACTATCTCGGACGCCGGGGTCTATCGCATTCTCAGGCGCAATGGTCTCAGTCGGCTGCCCGGCGGCACGCGTGTTCGCAAGATCCATACCCAGCGATATCAGCAACAGGTGCCGGGTCACCAGATCCAGGTCGACGTCAAGTTCTTGAAATTCGAGGGAAAAGACGGAAAGCCGTCAAGCGCTACCAATACACGGCTATCGACGATGCCACGCGCATTCGCGCCTTGAAAATCTACGATCGGCACAATCAGTCAAACGCGATCGACTTCATCAATACCATCATCGAAAAATTCCCGTTCCGAATCCGCGAGGTTCGAACCGACAATGGTCATGAATTCCAAGCTCAATTCCATTGGCATGTTGAGGACCTGGGCATTCGCCACGCCTACATCAAACCCGCGTCGCCGCAGCTGAACGGCAAGGTCGAGCGATCGCACCGAACGGATGAGCAGGAGTTCTATCAGCTCCTCACTTACACCGACGATGTCGACCTTCGCGCAAGGCTCTCCGAGTGGGAGCAGTTCTACAACCTCTCCCGGCCTCACGGTGCATTCAACGGAAAAGCACCTTACGAGGTTCTCCGCGAACGGCTATAATCCAAGGCCGGATGTCTCATAAGCTGACATTACACGCCATAGGTTTTTCGCAGATCGGGCAGTCTTGAAGCGGGCGAGCGTGAAGAACGTCGCGATCGCCCCACCCACCAATTAGGTGGTGTGCCTACCGCAAATTAAATCCGAACATTCGGAACGAGATTGTCGGAACCACGAAAAGGTCCATCGCCGCGATACCGTCAGCATGGTTGCGAAGAAACGTCTTCCAACCCTGCGACGGAGGCGCCCTCCTCCGCGCCATATACTTGGCCACACTGGTCTGGCCGATCTCGATGCCCAGCTTGAGAAGCTCGCCATGGATTCGTGGCGCTCCCCACAACGGGTTGGCGAGGCTTATCTGGAGGATCAACCGGCGAATTTCTAACGGCACAGCCGGTCGACCGCAGCGATGCCTCGATTTCCAACGCCAATACAATCTGAAACCGGCACGATGCCAACGGATCACAGTGTCCGGTCGGACGATCGCCAGTGCATCATACATCTTGGGAAACAGCAGGCAGACACCTCCCAATATCAGTCGGTCAACCGCGATGAAGGGAGGTCTGCTGGGACGAGTTCGCCGCAGCACATTGATTTGTTGCCTCAAGACCAGAATTTCTGCCTCAAGCGCAACTCGCGACCGCAGCAGGTCGATCACCATTCCAAAGATCAGTCTGCACAAATCCAACATCGAGCAGCAGCATCGCGCGATTCTCGATCAACCGCCAGCCCGATGGGGTTTGCGACAGGGACAGTATCGAGCAGCTCATTTATGAAGCCGGGCGGCTCCATGACGCCGCCTCGCTGCTCGCCCGCATAAGACGTGATCAAGATTAAGTCGCTGAGCCGTGACTATCGTTGAGCCCCGGACACGGGTCGTCGATGATTTCTGCACGGCCTAACCACTCATCAGTAACGAAGCTGCGTTCTGATCAGCGCGCGGATAGGCTTGGTCCGGGCCTCCACACCTTTTACCGGAAAATATCGTTCATATGCATCGCTCGAACAGATGGGCAGACGCACCGCTTGCGCGAACCGTTCGATGAGGACTCGCTTGAGAAAGAACGGTGCGTCTGCCGACGGCGTTCGTCGGGCCCTACACCTGGCCCAGGGCGTGAGCGGGCTTGGAATCAGGTTGAACATCCCGTCGATTTTCTGCGGGGCACCCTTTGGAGCGTCTAGCCGTGATGGTCCAGCTACATCAGAAACGAGCTTTTACCGGAATTCGCGAGTCGGCCATTACCCATGTGCGTGGTGCGGACAAGCCTCGACTTCTATTGTTAAGTGACTAAGGCCACGCAACCCTCCGAGCCGCCGCTTGTACGTCTTGGGCGGCAGCGGATTGTCGGAAATAACCGAAATGATTGCGGCCCGATGTCCTGGCCCTACCTGCCACAAATGAAGGTCGGTGACACGATCACCCTTGGTTTCAATTCGCTCGCGGATGGTTGTTTCGAGATTTTTGTCCGCGCTGACATCCAAAAGCACAGCCCCGGAATCTCGGATCAGCCCATAGGCCCAGCTACCGATAACCAGACTACCCAAGATGCCAACTAGAGGATCGGCCCAAGTCCATCCAAAGTACATCGCGAGCATCAGCGCTGCGATTGCCAGCACCGATGTTGCCGCATCTGCCAGTACATGGACGTAAGCGGCACGGAGATTGTTATCGTGGTGATGGTGCGAATGATCGCTTCCATGATGGTGGTGGTGGTGGTGAGAGTCTTGAAGGAGCCATGCACTGGCGATATTGACCGTTAATCCCAGCACCGCGACCACTACCGCTTCGTTGTAGGAAATCGTGACCGGGTTAAAGAGCCGAACCACGCTTTCATAAGCGATCTGCAGGGCTATCATTGCAAGCATGATTGCGCTCGAAAAGGCGGCAAGATCGCCGAACTTTCCTGTGCCAAAGGCAAATCGCGAATTTTGGACATGCCTACGAGCTAATAAATAGGCGAACCCTGCAATGCCCAACGCCGCTGCGTGCGTCGCCATGTGCCAACCGTCTGCCAACAGCGCCATCGATCCAAATATGGTACCACCCACGATCTCGCCGACCATCATTAACGCCGTAAGCGCCACGACAGTCCAGGTTCTGCGCTCGTTCTGGGCGTGCTTCTCACCGAGAAAAACGTGGCTGTGAACCCATTGGTCTATTGAATGTGTGTGCATGTCGACTCCAACCTAGCGCACTCCTGGCATTCTCTCGCTCTTCCGAACCTGCGCGTCTTAAAGACCATCACTATCAGATCATGCCACTAGACGACAAAACCGACCCCTCTTAAGTTCGAGGATGCAAAAGAAATGATGCTTGACCGATCATACGGAACTACTTCCCCGAGTTATATGGGCGCTCGTGCGCCTCGGTGGACCTCGATATTTTCGTGTCCGGACCTGTCCGGTCGGGTCGCGTCAAACAACAGGCTGCGTGGCTTGATGACTGATGGCACTGCGGCGGGAATGGCCGTTTCGCAAGCTTAAGCGTTCGAGAGCGGGTTCAAAGCAAGAAAGCGACTTGCTTCAGCGGTTCCGTTAAGGTGGTCTCAATGGGTGTGACCGATAAATCCCGCCGACTTAAGAGGGCGTCCCATGGACAAGACCGTCCACACGCATTCTCGGGTACCGGTTCTCGATCTGTTACGTCTTACAGCCGTGGTAGCCGTTATCCTTTACCACTATGGCTTTTGGGGGCCGGTCTCAGCGACTGGCATCTCACAGGTGGCCTTACCTGCATTGGCGCCGGTCGGACAATACGGATTTCTGGGCGTATCGGCTTTCTTTGCCATCAGCGGATTCGTCATTGCGTACTCGGCAGAGGGACGGTCATGGATCGGCTTCATCATCGCGCGCTTCAGTCGCATCTATCCGACATTTGTTCTCTGCATGACGTTGACGTTTACGGTCATGCTGGCGGTTGGCGTCGGGCATGTCACGCGCTCACAGTGGCTCGCCAACCTATTCATCGCCGCGCCATTCCTCGGCCAGCCCTATGTCGACACCGTCTACTGGTCGCTCGTGATAGAGGTGGTGTTTTATGGATGGGTCGCGCTGTTCATGATGTTGGGTTGGTTTCCTCGCCACATTGATGCCCTCATCCTCGTCTGGCTCGCAATCACGTTTGCGAACGAACTGACGATCGATGCACCGATCTTCGAGAAGGTTTTCATTGCCGACGATAGCGGATTCTTCGTCGTTGGCTTGCTGATCTACCAGCACTACCGTGGACGTCGCGGGATGCGATTCTGGAGTCTGTTCGTCCTTGCAATGGGAACGGCAATCACAAGCTGGAGCGGCTCGGTGCGCATCCGGATAATACGTTCGACCCGAGAGTCGTGGCAGCCATCTGTGTCGTGGCGCTGCTCGGCGTATTCCTCGCGACGCGCATCAAGCGTATCCCGCTCCCTGCCGCCGTTGTGCTCGCCGCCGGTGGAATGACTTATCCGCTGTATTTGTTGCACATGCAGATGGGTTACGTGATTTTCTCGGCGACGGAACCACATGATCATGCTGCAATAGCCGTCACAACAATCGTCGCAGGCATTGCACTTCTTGCGTGGGCCATCTGGCGGTTTGTGGAGCCGTGGATGCACCGATTTGTCAAATCCAAGTTGACCCAACTCACCGCCCGTTTCGGATGGTCTTCGTCTGGGCCCCACGCCAATGGCTTTCCTAGTTGTCAACGGCCGACGCTTGATCCACCGGTAGCACCGTAGCCAATGGCGAAACCGGCAGCTTAGTTTCCACAGCAGACTTACCGGGCCGAGTCCCAAAGAGCCTGACCGGCCACTGGACGGTTCTTGCGCGCCGCGACATTATGGCGGCGCTTCGTGGGCTGCTTTGTCAACGCGGCCCGCATTAGTCCGTGTTTGCCGCCGTTACGGAAGGGATTCCCATGCGACGTGCAAAAGGGGTTGCCGGTCACGATCTGCGTTGTGGGCCTTGGCCTCATCCTTATTGGACTGGCTTGGAAAACTTTGGCGCCGCGCCTTAGGACAGCAACGAATAGGAACACGCTTTCATGAAACAGTCCTGGTGGTTCTCTCCTGGCGAATCGATCTGGACCATTTTCATCCGCTTGGCGCTCGCTGGTGTATTCATCCCCGAAGGCCTGCAGAAGCTGACGCATGCCGACATTCTCGGTGCCGGCCGTTTCGTCAAGATCGGTATTCCCTGGCCAGAATTCTTTGGGCCGTTCGTTGGCGTGATTGAAATGCTAGCCGGGATCATGTTCTTGATCGGCTATGCTTCGCGCGCGGCGGCCGTGCCGATCATCGTCATCATGATCATGATCATGGCGATCATCTCTACGAAAATCCCAATCCTGTTAGGCCGCAACTGGTGGATATTCAGCCTCCGCCACCTGGATCGCTATGGTTTCTTGAGCTTCACTCATGAGACGCGCACCGACTGGGCGATGCTGATGAGCGCAATCTTCATGTTGCTGTCCGGATCGGGTCGCTGGTCGCTCGATGCGCGCGCTTGGCGACGAAATTCAGCCAGCGGAACGCATTAGCTGATGATGAATGAGGAAAGACCACCACGGGGTAATGCGAGGCAGGAAATGCAGAGTTGCACTGATATGTTACCGGAAACGGGCTATCGGCAACCAGGCAACGCTGTCGCTTGATCGGTCGTTGCGTTCGCATTACGCCGCGTGGGGGTCGTCGCCTCAGTTTTTTGTGCTTGCGGTCTTGTCGAGTGCCGCGCGTAGGCCTTTGGCGAGCTTGATTGCATCGTCATTGGCCCAAAAGTGCATAAAGAAGAGCCTTGGCTGTTCGTCCAGCATGTGGCTGTGAAGTGCGGTGACTTCGATGCCGTGCGTGCGCAGCGCAGCTACCACCGGATTGACCTCATCGCCTGTCAGGACGAAGTCGCCGGTGATGGCAGCCTTACCACCGCCCGTCGGTTGAAAGTTGATTCCGATCGCAACACCCATCGGCCCGGCCGGTGTCAACGTCATGCCACCTTCGCTGACAGGATCACGTCGCGGCACATTGAACTGATAGACGCCGCCATTGGTTTTACCCTTCACGCCGATAATTTGATCTAGCTGCGCAGTATCAAGGTCGACAGCAGGAGGTGGATTTGACGACGGAGTAGCTTGCAGCGGGGTCTTGCTTTCGGCGAGGGCGTCATGGAGCACGGCGGCAAGTTTGGCGGGGTCTCCATGCCCGGCCACATGCATGTAGAACGTCGCGGGGCTCGCCCGGAGCAGATGATTATGGATGGCCGTAATCTCGAGCCCGCCAGCGATCATCTTCAACATGACTGGATTGATTTCACTTTCCAGCAATACCAGGTCTCCCATCGCCATAGCGCCATCGTGAGCTGGCTTGAAGGCGACCCAGCCGCCGAGCGCCAAGGCTGGCTTGATGGTCACGCCGTCAAGGGCCACCGTCAAATCGGTTCGAGGGAAGCCATAGCGATGCACATCTTCAGTGACCGCCGGCTTCCGACCGAGTATTCCATCGACCTCCCCCCAGTCTACGCCATGATCTTGCGCGTAAGCGCTTCCATTCACCGCCATGAAGCAGGCGCTGATACCTATCAGCGCTGAGAGTACGTTTCGCATAGAAGCTCCTTCTTAGGTCTCTCAAGGTCTCGTCAAAAACAGTTCGTCAGCGTTCATAGTTTAGATGATGCCCGCCAAACGCAAAAATATGCCTGCGGCGCAGGAGGCTGCCAGGACAATGAGCATCCCCACTTTGAAGTGGAAGATTGCGGTAGCCGCTGCGAGTGACAGGAGAAAAGCTGGAATGTCGATGCTGCTCAGAACGGGTGCGTCGAACGAAAGACCGAATTCGTGAATCGGGAACGTCTGGTGAAACAGCGTGTGCAGTGCGAACCAGATCGATAGATTTAAGATAACGCCGACCACGGCAGCGGTAATCACCGAGAGCGCTCCAGCGAGCGCCTTGTTGCCCCGCAGGGCCTCGATATAGGGCGCTCCGACGAAAATCCAGAGGAAGCACGGCGCAAAGGTCACCCAAGTCGCGAGTAGCCCGCCAAGCGTTCCGGCCGCAAGCGGGGAGAGTCCGCTCGTCTCGCGGAATGCGGCCATGAAGCCCACGAATTGGACGACCATGATGAGGGGCCCGGGGGTGGTCTCGGCCATGCCGAGACCATCGAGCATTTCCCGCGGTGTGACCCAGTGATAATACTCGGCCGCCTGCTGCGCGACATAAGCCAAGACGGCGTAAGCGCCTCCGAACGTAACCATCGCCATTTTACTGAAGAAGATTGCGATTTGGCTGAAGACGTCGTCAGGGCCCAGCGCAACAAACAACGCAAAGACCGGAACGAGCCAGATCGCGAGCCAAGCCACAAGAAGTCGCAGCGTGCGCGCCGTATTGGGCCTTACGTGTTCGGGAATGTCGTCGCCGAGCATACTGTCGATCACGGCAGTGTTCTTTCCACTGTGCTCCAGAGCCGCGAATTCTGGGCGGCCTAGTCGTGCGCCCAGGAGGCCGATGAGAGCGGCAGCGACGATGATCAGCGGGAACGGCGTATTGAAGAAAAAGATGGCAACGAACGCGATGGCCGCGAGAGCCACCATGACTGGACTGCGGAGCGCGCGCTTACCCACGCGGACCACAGCCTGCATGACTATGGCGAGCACTGCAGCTTTCAGGCCGAAGAACAGAGCTTCGACGAACCCGACATTCCCGTAGATCGCATAGACATAGCTAAGGCCCATGATGGCCACGACGCCCGGCACGATGAACAAGCCGCCAGCCACTAGACCTCCGACTGTCCGGTGCAAAAGCCAGCCGATATAGGTGGCGAGTTGCTGCGCCTCAGGTCCCGGCAACAGCATGCAGTAGTTCAAGGCGTGCAGGAACCGGCTCTCCGAGATCCAATTTTTCTCCTCGACCAGAACCCGGTGCATCACCGCAATCTGGCCGGCCGGCCCGCCGAAGCTTAGAAGGGCCACCCGTATCCAAACGGGAAGCGCCTCGTTTAAGGAAATTCCGTGCCCCATTGCTTCAACGCTGATCTTCCGATTCGCTGCAACATCGGTCATGGCTTCACCTTGTTGGTCGGCCAGTTATGCGTTTCCTTCGTCGCGTCGCGGCACCACCGATAGAACGCATCGTAGAGAAGAAGACCCGCATTCAATTGTTCGAGGTCATCGTCGAACATGCGTGACAGGCCCAGCGAGGCCGCTAGAAGGCCAGGTGCCTCCGGCGACAGATCATGCCGTGCGGTGTCGGCAGCGCGAACCATCGTCGCCAATCGCTCCAGCGGCGGCGTCGCAAGCCCGAACTCCGCCACCATGACATCAAAGGTGCAAAGCTCGCCTCGATGGCTCCAGAATGTATTTTCAATGTCGAAGGGAGTAGCGTCGAAGCGCTCGGCCACAGCTTCCACCTCGGCCGGCGTTACGAAGAGGAAGACCGCGGACGGATCGACGAAGCGGCGGATCAGCCATGGACAGGCAATGCGATCGATCTTCGGGCGCGATCGCGTGACCCAGACTGTACGCCCTGATTCGTCGCGTTTAGGGATCTTGTCCGCGGGGATGGTTGGCAGTTTTGCCTCCTTCCAACCCAGATGACCCCCTTCCAGGATTTCGGCGGCGACATTGCTGCACCGGAGCCAGGCCGCGGTTCCCTCACTAAGCTTTTGGCCTTTATTGCCGATTACGACCACCGATTGTCCGTTCAGACCTGGTGCCCATTGCTGAAGGTCAAGATGCGAGCGCCTCACGGCGCTTGGGATCAAGCGCGGGTCGCCAGAGAAATCTTCATCTAGGCGGACATCGATCAGCATCGGCGCGCCCGCCGTGCCGATCATTCGTGATAATTTATCGGATGAAATCGAAGTGTATGATGCTGACATGTTGCGCCCTTGGTGTTCCAGGACGCGATACTTGGGCATGTCGCCTCGCGGGGAGATCGCAGATCCCCGTGCCCCGAATAAAAAGCCTATTCTCGATAGTGTCAACGGTCATGCGGCCTTCCTTCTACAAGGTCGGCATTAAGAGTTATTGCGGTTGCGCCCAACTTCCGGTCTGTCACAGCGCGCCGAGCGCTGACCGCAGATAGCTCCTGCCAGCTGTAATCCGGTATGCGCAGAACCACTGGGCGGAAAATCTGCATCGCTGAACGCGCCCGCTGCCAGTTAACCTTGATCGTGGATTTTGCTTAAGTCAGTGAACCTTTCAAGGCGCTGTGAGACACACCGACAAGGGGGCCCTAGCATTGAGGGTGCAACGGCATGAACACTCCCGATCAGGCCAGAGAGCTCCGTCTCGCCCTTTCGCTCGCTCGCCACTCAACAACACAATCTCTTCCTCGAATTCGTAATCCTCGGAAAGATGAGGCGCGAACTTGCCTTGAAAGCTCGCGACAGGTTTCCATGACGGCAGCGGCTTGCCGTATTGACGAGCGTAATGGGTACGGAGCTGTCCAAGGATCATAGGGAGACTTGCATCCGAGCAACAGAGGAACGGACGACATAGGTTGGGAAGCGTGTTGCATCAGGAGAAGCGAGCATGCCTACAGCAACGGAGAGGACCTCCTTCACCAAAGACGTCCAAGGCCGCTATCTCTGCAACAACCTCGCCGAAGTAGATGCGTGGAAGACCGCAGGTGGACGCCCTTTCGACTTCATCATCGTAGGCGGTGGGACCTTCGGCTCCGCGATTGCAGAACATCTTTGGTTTCGTCAGAAACAGGCGGGGGGTGGACTGCGCACACTGGTCGTAGAAGCCGGGCTGTTCAGCATTCCTGAACACGTCCAGAACACCGGCATTCAGGGTTTCGCTGACCCGGCGAGTCCTTTCTTTTTGAATGAGAACGCGCCGCAGCCGGAGCCAGCGCGCAATGAGGTCTGGGGCCTTCCTTGGAAATCCACCATTCCCTTCAAAGGGCTCGCCTACACGGTAGGCGGCCGATCGCTATATTGGGGTGGCTGGTCGCCTCGCCTTCTCGATGAAGAGATGGCGACTTGGCCTGCAGTCACTGTTGTTGCCCTGAACAGCCGTTATTTCGACGAGAGCTCAAGACAGATCGGGGTCGACGAGGCCAACGATTTCATTTCCGGAGAGCTGCAGAATGGTTTGCGTCGTCAGCTCTTCGACAATCTCACCAGCGTCCCTGACGTGTTTCCCCTCGGCGCGCTCCCCGCGTCGCCTCTCCTGAAGCCCGGCTCCGACCCGGCGAAGCTGCTCGGTCTAACCTCTACGGGCGGGCTGTCTCAAACTGATCTCCTGAATATGCTGAAGCTTGAGGCGCCGCTTGCGGTGCAGGCGCGGCCACCCCACGCGGGCTTCTTTCCTCTCAACAAATTCAGCGTGGCGCCGCTCCTGATGAAGGCAGCCAGGACGGCGGCTGGGACCTCGAACGGTAACGACGCCATCAAGGAATTCATGATCCTGCCCGACACACATGTGTTGTCCCTCCGCACACTGCCGACTGCCAACGGCACGTGGCGGGTCACCGGCATTGATACAAGCCAAGGACCTATTGATCTTGCGCCGGGCGGCACTGTTGTCATTGCGCTTGGAACCATTGAGAACGCGAGGCTGGCACTGGCCTCGTTCGACGGCACTGGACTTCCGACCTTGCCGCTTTTAGGCAAGAACCTGACGGCGCATCTTCGCTCGAACCTGGTCATCCGAGTGCCTCGCTCAGCGATCTCGGGCCTGTCCTCCGCAGTTAACGAATTGCAAACGGCGGCGCTGTTTGTAAAGGGGCGTGCGACGCGGTCGAACGGTGATCTGATCGGTCGATTTCACCTTCAGATCTCAGCGAGTGGCGGCGGTAATACCGTTGGCGGAGAGGACGAACTCTTTCGCAAAGTCCCCGACATCGATTTCTACGACCAGCTCCGCACCTCAAACGATACACATATCGCCATAGCGATACGGGGCCTTGGAGAAATGGAGCCTGCCGATCCGACCAACCTTGGCGCTCACCCAAGCCGGGTCGACCTGAGTTCTCGAACTGACGAATACGGAGTGCGCCGCGCATCAGTCGTGCTCACCCCGACGCAGCGCGACGAGGACCTGTGGAACGCAATGGATGCGGCTATGCAGAAGGTCGCCGCCATCTTCGCGAATGCGCAGCCCATGCAGGTGCTCCAGAGCAATCGCGACGGTCTCGGAACAACTCATCACGAAGCCGGGGGCCTTTGGATGGGAAATGATCCGACCACAAGCGTTTCCGATGGTGAAGGACGCTTCCACCATACCGAAAACCTGTACGCGGTAGGCCCCGCACTTTTCCCAAGCATCGGCTCGCCGAACCCGATGCTCACCGGCATCGCGCTATCACGACGTACAGGCGACCTCATCATGGCCCCGCCCCCGTTCGCTGCAGATGCGGGGTTCGAAACGCTATTCGATGGCTTGTCGCTGGGCGACTGGACAATGTCCACCATTAGCAACCAACCCGGTCGAGACGACCCCGGCGCATTTCGGGTCCGGCGGGGTGTGCTGGAGGGAAGGGCCGGAACAGATCTCGGGCTTCTTTGGCTGAAGAGACCGACGCCCACCCGCTATATATTACGGCTGCTATGGATGATGACGGCGTCAGACGACAATTCGGGAGTGTTTATCGGATTCCCCGACCCGAGGCTCGAAGGTTACGACAATACCGCCTATGTCGGCGTCAACTTCGGTTTTGAAATACAGATCGACGAGTTGGCCCGTCCCGCAAACGCGCCAATCCACAGCACGGGCGCAGTCTACTCCTTCAAGGGCCCGACCGACGGTCCCGTTGTGGTTCATCCGGTTGGGGAGTGGAACGAATACGAAATCACCGTCGACGGCGCTGACATCAGGGTCGCACTGAACGGACAGATGGTCAATCTCTTCCACTTCACCGGCGATCCACAGTCGCCTCGCCGCGGGCTTCCATCCAGCGCCCAAGACCCTCGCTTCATCGGTCTCCAGACCCACACCGGCGGGGTCTTTTATCGCAACATCCAGTGGAAGGCGCTGTAATCCATGCAGCTAATGCCACTCCGCTCACTGGGCGCCGTCGAGACGAACGGCGCCGTTACATTCGGTCTCTTGCCGTCTACCGTGAGTTTGGGCGAGAGATTCCTGGCGCTAGAGCATTTTCCGACCGGAATGAATCGTTGGGGATTCCCAAAATGGCGCGAGTCAGGTTCAAGCTGCGTGCTGGCGAAGGAGGTCAGCATGCATGGCCAAGGCGCTTTCCGTTGATCTTCGCCAAAGGGTGATCGCCGCGATTGATGGTGGCTTGTCCTGTCGACAGGCCGCCGAGCATTTTGGTGTCAGCGCGGCCAGCGCGATCCTGTGCCTGTCGCAAATCAAATCCGAATATATTGGTGATGCAGCCCGCCCAGGATTGGAAGGCGAAGAATACGCCCTGCCCCCTGAACCGTGCGCGATAGGGCGCATCCTTGTCTAACGATAGGTGCTGCGCGTCTCATTATAGTAGTTCATGTACGACAGCAGCACGTGACGAAGATGCCGCTCGCCGAATACAACAACATGGTCAAGGCATTCCCGCCGGATCTCACCGATCAGCCATTCAGCATATGCGCTTTGCCATGGCGAGCGCGGCGACGGCGGTCGATCACGAATGCCCATGGATCGAACTCTTCGAAAAAAGACTTCGCCATAGGCCCCGTCCCGGTCGCGGATCAGATAGCGAGGGGTCCGCTTCCAGCCGCACGCTTGCGTGATCTGATTTGCGATCCATTCTGCGGTCGGATGCGCGTGCGGATGAAAGAAATATTCGTACGTGCGATCTTCCTTTGCGGTGAAGTCGTCCCAAACGGAACTCTGTATCGCTGGTCGAAAGTGCTCACCGGTTGTTCACCCGTCGGATTCGGCACAACCGAAGGGAAAACCTTGAAGCCGCACATGAAGTAGCGCTGACCACGTCGCGTCGTTCGACCGCAAAACCACGCAGCCCGTCGGTATTCGCATCCTTTGCATCGATGCCGAACGACACGGTACTGATACCGCTCACAGCGTAGATCTGATAACCCCCGATTTTTTTGATTTGAACCGCATTCGCCTCTCCCGATTCAATACCGTAGACTGGCCTGCTGTGTGTACCGAAAACTTATCTGAGTTGATGACGTGATGAAATCACCTAAACTGGCGAAATGATCGGGCTGCTCTGTTTCGCTTTGGCCGTCCTGGCCTCGCCATTCAAGTCGAAGTTGCGCGTTGATCCGACAGATGATTATCGAAAATCCACTTTGGGGCGCACCACGCATCCACGGCGAACTTCTCAAGCTTGGGTTTGAGGTCGCTCAATCAAGCGTCGCCAAGTACATGCTCAAACGGCGAGGACCGCCAAGCCAAGGGTGGCTGACCTTTCTGCGTAATCACGCGCCGGATATCCGACGGAGTAACGCCTGCTGTTCGGGACCTTCTCCGTCCGCAGGAGTTCTCCAAGTTCGATATGTGATAGTCGGCCGCCCGATGAAGAATCGGGCTGGCGGATGATAACGCGTGCCCGTCAGCGGATGTGCGCCGTCCACCGAGATGAGCGCGGCCAGTTAGCCAAAGCGGCGCAAGTTTGACTGGATCGCGCCTCCCAGGAACGTTTTCCCCGCCAATCCTTTCACTCAGTAACCTAGGAGAAGCGAAGCTCTAATGCAGAAGGCCCGGCAGGGGTGCCGGGCCTTTGTCTTTCTCTTGCGCTCTGAACAGCTAGACTTAGAAATCCATACCTCCCATGCCACCGCCACCTGGGGGCATCCCACCAGCGCCTGCATTCTTCTTCGGCAGCTCGGCGACCATCGCCTCGGTGGTGATCAGCAGCGCCGCGACCGAGGCCGCGTTCTGTATCGCGGTGCGCACGACCTTGGTCGGGTCGATGATGCCCTTAGAGATCAGGTTGCCGTATTCGCCGGTCTGCGAGTCGAAGCCGTGGGAATACTGCTCCTTCTCGAGGATCTTGCCGATGATGACGCTGCCGTCCTCGCCCGCGTTGATCGCGATCTGACGGGCAGGCGCGGACAGTGCCTTGCGCACAATCTCGACGCCGGTCTTCTGGTCATCGTTCTGCGTCTTAATGCGCTTGAGCTGCTCGGAGGCACGGAGCAGGGCGACGCCGCCACCCGGCACGATGCCTTCTTCAACCGCCGCGCGGGTCGCATGCATCGCGTCATCCACGCGGTCCTTGCGTTCCTTCACCTCGACCTCGGTCGCGCCGCCGACGCGGATCACCGCGACGCCGCCCGCGAGCTTGGCGAGCCGCTCCTGCAGCTTATCGCGGTCGTAGTCCGAGGTGGTTTCCTCGATCTGCGCCTTGATCTGGTTCACGCGCGCCTCGATGTCGGCCTTCTTGCCGGCCCCGCTGACAATGGTGGTGTTTTCCTTGTCGATCATCACCTTTTTGGCACGGCCGAGCATCTGCAGCGTGACGTTCTCGAGCTTGATGCCGAGGTCTTCGCTGATCGCCTGACCGCCGGTCAGGATGGCGATGTCCTGCAACATGGCCTTGCGGCGATCGCCGAAGCCCGGCGCCTTGACGGCGGCAACCTTGAGGCCGCCACGAAGCCGGTTGACCACGAGCGTGGCAAGCGCCTCGCCTTCGACGTCTTCGGCAATAATCACAAGCGGTTTGCCGCTCTGCACCACGGCTTCCAACAACGGAAGCAATTCGTTCAACTGAGATAACTTCTTTTCGTTGATGAGGACGTAGGCATCTTCCATTTCAACGCGCATCTTGTCGGCGTTGGTGACGAAGTAGGGCGAGATATAGCCGCGGTCGAACTGCATGCCCTCGACGACCTCGAGTTCGGTTTCGAGCGACTTGGCTTCTTCAACCGTGATGACGCCCTCATTGCCGACCTTCTTCATGGCGTTGGCGAGGAACTTGCCGATTTCGGAATCGCCGTTGGCCGAGATGGTGCCGACCTGGGCGATTTCCTCGTTCGAGGTGACCTTCTTGGAGTTCCGGACGAGGTCGGCGACCACGGCTTCGACGGCTAGGTCGATGCCTCGCTTCAGGTCCATCGGATTCATGCCGGCGGCGACCGACTTGGCGCCTTCGCGGACGATCGCAGCGGCGAGGACCGTTGCGGTGGTGGTGCCGTCACCAGCCGCGTCCGCAGACTTGGAGGCGACTTCACGCACCATCTGCGCGCCCATGTTCTCGAACTTGTCCTCAAGCTCGATCTCCTTGGCGACGGTGACGCCGTCCTTGGTGATGCGGGGTGCGCCGAACGACTTGTCGAGCACAACGTTGCGGCCCTTGGGGCCGAGCGTGACCTTCACCGCGTTGTTGAGGATTTCCACGCCGCGCAGCATGCGGTCGCGGGCATCGACGCCGAATTTAACTTCTTTGGCAGACATAATGATCTCCGTTTTCGTCAGATCCCTAAGACCGCGCGATTGGGCGGTTTCTTGAGAAATGATGGCTGTGCCTACGCAACCTTCTTCTTAGTGGCGGGCAAATCGGTGAGAACGCCCATGATGTCGCTTTCCTTCATGATCAGCAGTTCCTGACCGTCGATCTTGACCTCGGTGCCGGACCACTTACCGAACAGCACGCGGTCGCCGACATTGAGGTCGATCGGGATCAGATTGCCTGCCTCGTCACGGCCGCCGGGGCCGACGGCTACGACCTCGCCCTGCGAGGGCTTTTCCTTGGCCGTATCCGGAATGATGATGCCGCCAGCGGTTTTGTCTTCGGCGTCGATACGCTTGACCACGATGCGGTCGTGAAGCGGACGAAAGTTCATGCGATCCTACTTTGCTGTTGGGATTATGGATTGGCAGTCGTAATGAACGAGTGCTAGCCGCTGCTGACATAACTCCAGGAACGCTAGCGCGCAAGATCTGCGATGTTTTCCGGCTTCCGGCGCCGACCGCATGCATGTGCCAGCGGGGACGGAGATCACATCGCCATTGCGAACCGGGCGCCATTACACCTTATCGGCGATGGAGATGTCTTCGATCGAGGCACGCAACATCGCTGATGACGGCGGATTTCAAACCAACGCCAACCCGCGCGCCGACTTCGAAAATATCAGGGCTGCCCTCTTACCGTTCGGCAGGCCGATGGACCGCGCGGAATTCCATGCCTGCGCTGCCGTTGAACGTTTCGTGTTCAGCTCCTTCAGAACGAATAGCTGCTGATCTAAGGTGCAAACGCCGCACGAGCAAAACACCGCCGGCTTTGCGGCCGGCGGTCTTCATCGCACTTCGATAACATGAGCACACCTCTGAACGAGGACACGCAACCGATCTAAAGGTCCCAGTACATCCGTGGGTACCTCAAGTCGGCGAATTAATCGACGCGAAGGTTTTCAGCGCTGGTCTTGCCGCGCATGCTGTCGGTCTTGGCTTCGAACGAAACCTTCTGACCCTCGTCGAGGGAGCTCAAGCCAGCGCGTTCGACCGCGCTGATATGAACGAAGATATCCTGCCCGCCACCGTCAGGCTGAATGAAGCCGAAGCCCTTTGTCGCGTTGAACCACTTCACTGTTCCAGTTGCCATTTGTCATCTCCAAGATACGCAAAAGCGCGTTCGCTCGCACGACATCCGTGCAAGCTTGATCCGAGTTCAGCGATGTCTTGGGGAGTGGAGCCGGTTTCGGCGCGGTCAACAAGCCAGAGCGACAGTTCGAACCTCACCCATCTATGGTCCCTTAGGGAAAATGCAAGGGGCCGGTCCAATCCACATTTGGGCACCCTGCGTTATGAGGAAAGACTCAGAACTAATGAATAGCTATTGGACCAGAAAGGGCGCACGCTCATGGAATGTCGTCGCAAACGCAATTTCTCGTGCAGGCCTTTAATGCCGCAAAAGGTAATCAGTTGAAGCCAGACAGGCCGATTGTGTGTCGATCAGCTGAGGGCGCCCGTCGAACCGCGCAGAGGCTCGCACTGTCCAAGGCAGGCGTCGTTGCCTTCTCCATAACCTCTGATGATGAAACCGGCGACTATGACGAGAAGCCGGCGATCTTTTATTGGGAAGGACAGATCCCCGACGAATTTAGTGAGATGCCATGATGGGCGCGCTGTCGGTGCTATTTTTTGAAAACGGATTACCAGATCTTCCGATAATCCTGATCGAGCCGCATCGAAATCAGGAAGGGCTTTGGCGCATCAAGTTCTGCTACGCCGACGATGAGCCGCTCTCTCCATGAGTTCGGCTCAAGCTTCGGCGCTGGCCGGTAACATTTATCAAATGGGCGAGGCCCAGTTGACCGACGAGATCAACGACGCAGTGCGAAGAGCGAAGCGCTACTGCTCGATGTGAGTGCGCCTGTTCAACGAGACGTGTTATCAACGAGAGGAGATCATCGTGGCAAAAAGCAATCGCGAGTCGAAGAAACCGAAAAAAGAGAAAGCCAAGATCATCGCGGCAGCACCAAGCCAAAAGGGCGCTGCGGCATGGCAACCAAACTCCGGTGCGGGCAAAAAGAAGTCGTGAACTGGTAGTCATTGTGGTATCAATCGCAAAGAATCGTCAGGCGCCAAAAGCTATCAGCTATCATGCCGTTCATGCTTTTCGTTGGGAGCGGTCTCCAAATGGAGAGACTAGATTTTGGATCCTGCTTCGAACGTTGCGACCGAAACATCTCTGCAAGACCTGATCGAGCGAATTGGCTCAGAACATGTTGAGCGGCGATTGAAAATCGAAGCCGAGCACGAGGCCCAGCTGTTCGGCCAGGGACTGATCTTCTTCAATCTCGAAAACTGGTACGCAGCACCGTGGATCGTCAGAATCGCGTTGAAACTGACTGGACTTTATGGCCGCGCGCGTCGAAATGCTGACCACGTCGTTGTCAAACACCATAGCGTGGCTTTCGCCAATCTGCCCCCGGCATTTGACAATTTCACTATCCTCCACATCAGCGATCTGCATGCCGACATAAGTGTAGGCGCGATGCGGCATCTGGTCAGCGTGATCGGCGGCCTTCAATACGACATTTGTGTCTTAACCGGAGACTATCGTGGCAGGACGTACGGTCCGTTCGAAAAAAGTCTAGGTATCATCGAGGAGATCCAGGCTCGGTTGAAAGGGCCGATCTATGGGATACTTGGAAACCACGACAGCATCCAAATGGCCCCTTCCATGGAAGCGATGGGAATCCATATGCTTTTCAACGAAAGTGAACCGATTTTCCGTGACGGACAACGCATCTTCCTGGCCGGTGTGGACGATCCGCATTTCTATCGAGCGGACGACGTTGAGAAAGCCGCGAACCAAATTCCTTCAGACGCCTTTTCGATTTTGTTGGCGCACACGCCCGAAGTTTATGATCGAGCGATGAACGCGGGATTCGATCTTATGTTTTGCGGACACACCCACGGGGGCCAGCTCTGCCTGCCCGGTGGAATTCCTATCAAGCTCGAGGCTGCATTGCCTCGATACATGGGCGCTGGACCGTGGCGGCATGGCGGCATGGTCGGATATACCTCGGTGGGCGCTGGCACGAGCATTCTTCCCGTGCGCTTAAACTGCTCACCGGAAATAACTCTGCATACCTTGCGCGCGATGGGCGCTTCCGGCTAACCGCCTATCTTTTCCGGCCGGTTTCTCGCTCCGTACACAGACCCGGATCCTGAGAGGCAGACGGCGATAACTAGCCGCCGCCGGGTTGTTGCATCAATCCTGACGGTTATCGCGATTGTCCAACCTGAAACCCTCGTGCGTTGGCATCGGGCGGGCTTTCGCTGCTACTGGCGGTGGAAATCGCGGCGGCGGGGTGGTCGCCCGCAAATCGAAGCGGACCTGCGCGCGCTGATCCGGCAGATGAGCATGGAGAATTTGCTTTGGGGTGCGCCGCGCATCCACGGCGAACTGCTCAAGCTTGGATTTAGCGTCGCCCAATCAACCGTCGCCAGGTACATGGTGAAACGACGTGGACCGCCCAGTCAGGGGTGGAAGACCTTCTTGCGAAACCACGCTCCGGATATTGCCGCCATGGATTTGTTCGTGGTCCCGACCATTGGCTTCAAACTGCTTACGGCTTCGTGATTGTACGGATTGATCGCAGAGATCTCGTCTGGATCAACGTCACAGCCAACCCGACGGCGGAGTGGATCGCTCGGCAGATCACCGAGGCTTTCCCTTGGGACGGTGCTCCGGGTTACATGATCCGGGACCGTGATCGCATTTACGGTGCGGTCGTCACACGCCGACTGCGTGCCATAGGCATCCGGGACAAGCCTATTGAACCGGCCTCACCCTGGCAGAATGGCTTTGCCGAACGGCTGATTGGATCGATCCGTCGCGAGTGTCTCGATCACGCGATCATCTGTGGCGAGGCACATTTGCGTCGGGTCCTGAAATCTTACGCTGACTATTACAACCGTTTCAGAACGCATCGGTCTTTGAACAAGGATGCACCGGTCTCTCGCTCAGTGCAGCACACCGGTGTCATTCGTTCACGCGCCATCCTGGGCGGACTTCACCACCACTATGGCCGGATTTGAGGTTTTCGGTACAGACAACGGCTGAGCAGCCCGTCTAACTTGGGGTGACTTGACCCGCCGGGAAACTGGCAGGTCTTTTTTTGCCGGCCGACCAGAATCGCAAGGAACTCCCTTCCCGTCCGTGCATTGTCGAGAAGACGGAGAACGCCCCCACGTTCCTTCGTCAAACTTCTGCAGCCCGTCGGCGCGCCCATCGTCGGCGGGCTTCGCGCGTCACTCCGCGCTACACAGTCGCTTCATCATGAACTCGATCTCCCCGGCGGGTTTTTCTTTGAAACCACATCCCCGCCGCCCGCATTATTCATCCGGACCGGTTGATCGCTTGGTACGGCTGATCCCGGTCCCGAAAGGCCCGCTGTGACTGCAACCGGCGGGCCTTTTCGCGGGGTCGCTCAGCGGTGTCGCACCCGCCTTCGGCTCGATCGAAAACAGTCGGCAACTTCCTTGAGGCCGGGACGGCGTTGCCTCGCGCAGTTCGTATTGTCGTCAGCGCCCGTAATGGTGCTGGTGGCTTTCAAGCTCATTTCTGCGGCTGCGATTGCGTCGCGGGGCTGGGCGGATTCTCGGCGGATTTGTCGTGCGTTTTGCGGCCGGGGTAGATTAGCAGGAGGCCGAACAGCACCAGGACAACCGCGCCCGCGATCGCCCAGCGGGTGGTGTTGATGCGCCTTTCATCCCTTGTCCCCCTGGGAGGCTCGTTTTCATTCGGGAATGTCATGGCTGCGCTCCATGCCTGTCTAGGAACAACAACTTCACCGAACTATTACCGTTCCTAAAGCGACCGCGCACGGGCGAGCCGGTGCGTGGCACTCAGGCCAAATGGTGGAAAAATCGGAAGCTGGCGAGGGACAAAAAAAGGTGGCCCGATTCTGCAAGAGCGTACCGGCTGTCACTATATGTTCAGCCGTGGGGGCAACAAAAAAGGAGCTCCCTATGTCCAATCAAAACGAGAAAAATCCGGACCTGCAGCAACCGAACCAAAGTCAAAAGCCGAGCCAGCAGGCCGACGAGGAAGAAATCAGGATGGCCGAAATCAGGAAGGCCGTAAGGGCAGATATGATCGACCCGAAACATCCTCAGGGCCAACAAGATACTGAGTATAGCGGTGGCACCTGATAGGGCCGAGCATCGCCGGGTGACCCGCTGTACGCTTCACGGTGGGTGTGTGTGCCGAAAACCTCATCCGAGTTGATGATGTGATGGAATCGCCTAAGCTGGTGGAATGATCGGGCTGCTCTGTTTCGTTCTGGCTGTCCTGGCCTCGCCATTCAAGTCGAAGTTGCGGCTTGAAGCTGAGAATGCGGTGCTTCGACATTGATTGTATTGCGGCGCAAGCGGCGTGGCCGTGTTCGACCCGCAACCAGCGATCGCTGGTTCTTCGTCCAGCTGTATCGCTGGTTTCCATCAATCCTGACGGTTATCACGATTGTCCAACCTGAAACCCTCGTGCGTTGGCATCGGGCGGGCTTTCGCTGCTACTGGCGGTGGAAATCGCGGCGGCGGGGTGGTCGCCCGCAAATCGAAGCGGACCTGCGCGCGCTGATCCGGCAGATGAGCATGGAGAATTTGCTTTGGGGTGCGCCGCGCATCCACGGCGAACTGCTCAAGCTTGGATTTAGCGTCGCCCAATCAACCGTCGCCAGGTACATGGTGAAACGACGTGGACCGCCCAGTTAGGGGTGGAAGACCTTCTTGCGAAACCACGCTCCGGATATTGCCGCCATGGATTTGTTCGTGGTCCCGACCATTGGCTTCAAACTGCTTACGGCTTCGTGATTGTACGGATTGATCGCAGAGATCTCGTCTGGATCAACGTCACAGCCAACCCGACGGCGGAGTGGATCGCTCGGCAGATCACCGAGGCTTTCCCTTGGGACGGTGCTCCGGGTTACATGATCCGGGACCGTGATCGCATTTACGGTGCGGTCGTCACACGCCGACTGCGTGCCATGGGCATCCGGGACAAGCCTATTGAACCGGCCTCACCCTGGCAGAATGGCTTTGCCGAACGGCTGATTGGATCGATCCGTCGCGAGTGTCTCGATCACGCAATCATCTGTGGCGAGGCACATTTGCGCCGGATACTCAAATCTTATGCTGACTATTACAACGGCGTCCGAACGCATCGATCCCTGAACAAGGATGCGCCGGTTTCTCGCCCGGTTTGGCCTGCCCCTATGAGGTGGTCCGGTTTCAGTCTTAATGCATAATCGGCTTTTCGGCCATTGCTTGCGCTGCTGGCGGAAGCGATCCGGCTGGCTTTGAAGGCCAGGCGATGGCCTCTGGCGCCGGCGGTTTATATCCGAGCGATGAGTGTGGTCGCTCGGTGTTGTAGTAGCGCCGCCATGCCTCGATGATGACCTTGGCCTCGGCGAGGCTGTAGAAGATCTCACCGTTGAGCAGTTCGTCGCGAAGCTTCGAGTTGAAGCTCTCGCAGTAGCCGTTCTCCCAAGGGCTTCCGGGCTCGATGAACGCGGTCTTGGCGCCGACAGCTGCAATCCACTCTCGCACTGCCTTGGCGATGAACTCCGGCCCGTTATCAGAACGAACGTGGCCGGGCACGCCGCGTAGGATGAACAGGTCCGACAAGACGTCGATGACGTCGGTCGAGTTGAGCTTGCGATCAATCCGGATCGCCAGACATTCTCTGGTGAACTCGTCGATGATGTTGAGCATGCGGAACTTCCTGCCATTGTGGGTCCGGCCCTCGACGAAGTCATAGGACCAAACATGGTTTGGATGCTCGGGCCGAAGCCGGACGCACGATCCGTCATTCAGCCAGAGTCTGCCTCTCTTCGGTTGTTTCTGAGGAACCTTCAGCCCCTCCCGCCGCCAGATACGCGCGACACGCTTGGCATTCACCGTCCAACCCTCGGACCGCAGCATCGCCGTGATCCTGCGATAGCCATAGCGGCCGTAGCGTGAGGCCAGACTGATGATGTCGGTCGTCAATGCCTCTTCATCCGGTCGGCTTTGCGGTTTCTTGCGCTGGGTCGAGCGATGCTGGCCCAGAACCTTGCAGGCAAAGCGCTCCGAGACGGAGAACTTCACCATGACATGGTCGACGCAGCGGCGACGGCGGGAAGGGCTCAGAAGTTTCCCGAGGCAGCCTCTTTCAGGATCAGCTTCTCGAGCGTCAGGTCCGACACTGCCTTGCGCAGCCGGTCGTTCTCTTTCTCAAGCTCTTTCAAGCGCTTTACCTGATCGCCCTTCAGGCCACCAAACTCCTTGCGCCACCGGTAATACGTGAACTGCGTCACGCCGATCGAACGAACCGCTTCGCCAACCGATCTGCCTTGTGAAAGCAAAACATCGACCTGGCGCAGCTTCGCGACGATCTCTTCCGCCTTGTGCTTCTTCTGGGGCATTCCAATGTCCTCTCTAACGGCTAATAGCCTAATTCAGGGAGGACCACTTTTCAGGGGGCAGACCAGGTTCAGCGAACCGGTGTGATCAGTTCACGCGCCATCCTGGGCGGACTTCATCACCGCTACGCCCGTGTTTAAGTTTTCGGTACACACAGGGAATTCTGGAAGCTGCCACAGTGCGGATCAGCTTCGCGGTAGCGGTTTCGTCGCGGATAGCCTTCTTCAGGGTTTGCTTGGTCCGTCCGCGCTCACTATCTGGAACGATGACGGTCGACACGGGTTGAGGACCGCGCAAACGTGGCATTCAGGAACCAATCTAGCGAGGAGGAAAAACGAGTGGCCTTTTTCATTGAACTGACGGAAGCGGACAGCAATGCGCGGACGTGGGTCAATTTGGGCCGCGTCAATCGCTTCGTTCAGTCAGCAGGCGGAAATTCCGTCGCGCATTTCGAAAATGGCGTCCGGTTGGATATCCGGGAGTCGATGGCCGAAGTTTTGACGCAAATTCCGCACAACCTCCGCGAAGGGCAGGAATTCGAGGAATAGCCGGCGAGTTTCGCCCAGGTTGCGAGGTTGTCGCCCGCGAGAGCGTTGAAGGCTTCGGACGAGTAATCGGCATTGTCGTCGTAACCGGCGTTCGACGCCGGCGGGAAGTTTTCGAGCGCCGTAAACCAGACCGTCGTTCCACGCGGCGTGACTACATCGGCGGCAACGTGGAGACCACCAGAAGGGTCGCCCGAAAGCGTGTGGCAGCACGGCAGGATGCGCACCGGGATTCCGGTTTCTGGAGGCGCCGTGGGTGACGATAGTGGTTTCGAGCCATGAGCAACTGGTCGGCTTATTGGCGCATACCCCCTAAACAATTCGAAAAAAATGTTGGTTCTGCTGGAACGTCTTTGTGGCGCAAGCATTGTCAATTTGAATGATACGAGGAGGGAGAAATCCACCGAAATATCATCTCAAAGCCCCGTCAGTTACTTCGGTAGCTGGCGGGGCTTTTGTTTGGCTGCCGCCCTCAGAAAGGCCGAATAGAAAGGCGAGTGCTCTTGCGCGCAGAAAGACGAGCGCGGGGCAACCGACCGGTCGATCCCCAGAATCAGTCCTCCGTGCGTGTGCCCGGACAGTTGAAGAGCCACGCTGTCAATCGGCTCGCAAATTTCCGGCAGACACCTCCCAATATCAGTCGGTCAACCGAGATGAAGGGAGGTCTCCTGGGACGAGTTCGCCGCAGCACATTGATTTGTTGCCTCAAGACCAGAATTTCTGCCTCAAGTGCAACTCGCGACCGCAGCAGGTCGATCACCATTCCAAAGATCAGTCTGCACAAATCCAACATCGAGCACCAGCATCGCGGGATTCTTGATCAACCGCCAGCCGGATGTGGTTTGCGACAGGGACAGGACCTTTTCAAAATGCTTATTCGAGATCTCAGCCTTGGAAGTGTAATCCGTCAGCATCGCCCTACAGACCACGCCGGAAATTTTCTAAGGAAACAACCGTCAACGCGCTCACCCCCTGGACAAGGCTCGAAAACCAGCGTCTCAACTTTTGATGATATCGAACCATACGAATTGACGGGCATAGGGCAGCAATTCGTACATTACGCGATGAACGAAATAGTAGCGAAGATTGAATTCAAGGAAGAAGCCGAAAGCTAAGCCTTTCTCTTCCCCTTTCAGCCCCACTACGACGGCCTCGGATTCCCGCGATGCGATTGCTTGGATTCATCGGGCGCGGTATGTGAACTGATGTTCAAAAACCCCAAAAGCCTCTACGAAGTCGCCTTGATGTCGGTGGCCGGATCACTCTTCGTCGTTGTGCTGTTGAAAGCAGCTTTCGCATTTGGCTTCGGCTGAGCCAGAGTCAAAAACATGGTGCCTAGATGAGTAAGAGGGTGGGAAATGTTCTCTACTGGGCTGGCTGCATTCTAGCTGGCATTGCCGTCTTATTCGGCGGACTCATCTCTATCGTCTTATGGCAAAGCGGAAATCCAAACGACCACGAGATGGCTTGGTTTCCGGCTGTCTTCGCAAGTATTGGCGCTCTGATTACCTGGCTGATAGGCCGCGCACTTCAATACGTCTTGTCTGGCAAATAACCAGCAACCTCCTCCGGCGTTGGAAATTTTCCGACGATACATTTCGTATTCATCTTCACCTAAAACGGAACGATCATGCGAACGTCCTCATTTTTCTCAACAGTACTCGCCTCGCTTCTAGCTGGATCGCCCTTGGGCTAGCATCTTCCCTGACTACAAGTTGAAACCACCAGAATGAAGTTGGAACGATGCTGGTAGCCTTGACTTGTAGGCCATGACAGAAAGCTCCGATCTGCGCGACCAAGCTGCCAAATGCCGCCGACTCGCTAAGACCGGGGTGGATCCTAAAACCATAGCCAGCCTGAGCTCCCTTGCGCTTGAATACGACGCCCGTGCGCTGGTCATTGAAGAGCGGCTTACCCACACCTGACACCACATTCGGTTCGGACTTTAGAGAGAGAGATGATACCTGAGATTGGCTCTGAATGGATCGCGCGCGATGGTCGTAAGATGCGTGTGGACGAGGTGATAATACCCGTCGATCCGGACGCGATGCCATGGTGCAAAATGACAGTATTGAACCCCGGCGAGAGGATGCGTCGCCACACCGAAATGTCGGTGTCGAACTTCGGCAAACAAGCCAACATCGGATTTTTGAGGCCGCTTCCATGACAGACACCGAGCGAACGCTCGCAACTGCGGTGAACTCGCCGACGATGCGAAGGACCTGCCTTCGAAGAACCGCTACAGACGCATGCCTGGCTCGCACTTCCCGAGGAGCAAGACTGGCTAGATGGACAGTTGCCAACTCATAAATAGAAAATCCCGCCCGAGCAATGCATTAAGCGTATGGCGGCACTTCGACGAGTGTCCCAATCAAACGGAGCAATGCCTGCTGTTCTGGACCTTTCCCACTCCGTAGGAATTCTCCCAGTTCAATATGCGACAACCGTCCGCCGGATGGGGAATTAGGCTGGTGAATGATAAAGGCATGCCCGTCTGTCGGCTCGCGACCTAAGTACCAGGAATCGCCATTTGGGCTTCGATATAGTTCGCGGCGTTCTGTCATGACTTGCCTCCTCCTGTCTTGAGGTCAGTCTATCACAGGGGGCGCGGGGAAAGGCTTTCGGACTGGACTCTACAAGACCAAGCGACGGCCCCGGCAGCCTGCAAATGCCGAGACCGCCACAGGCGGGGTGCCATGGGCAACACCCCCAATAGCCAAACCCCCAACTGGCATAAGGTTACTCTTCCAAATCAGGATTATTTACATCGCCCCTAAGAATATTGGTGCAGCCTTCCGCGACGGGGCGTCTGCCCACCAAACTCGACCATAATACCTTCTTTTCTTTTGTGCGGCTCTAGTTTTGATCGGTGGGACTGCCCATATAGTTATTATTGCCAGCAACGCTATCCAACCGGCACTGGCGACAGAGAGACGCTCCTGTGCTCCCGCCCACAAAGGGAGCAAGCTATGTACGCCATGGTCTATCCGATTCATCTTCAGAGAAGCTCGGAGCGCAGATGGGCAAATCGTGCCGCCCGTGAGATACCCGTCCGAAGATCGCGCCCCGAAGGGACTGATACCTGCGCTTGTGGGAATACCGTAACAGCACCCATGAACTCGCGATATTCGCCTCATATCGTCACCAACGAATGGTACTGCACTAAGTGCAACGCCAGGTGGACGACCGAAGCATCCATTCCGTGCGGCTAACGCGTCAAGCCTTCCTTTTAGTCAGGCTTTTTCGCCACAAAGCCGCATAATGACGGTGCTTACATCGTTATCAGCGCTCGCCCTCGCTTCGCAGTCCAGGCCTCTGCATTTATCGGTGACTGAGAGCGTTGCGCTTCCGTCTCCTGCCAAAAAAGGAGCCACGCCATGCAGACTCGATCTCGCTTTCTACCGAATCCAAAATCGCTCTATCAACGTCTCAACGATGAAGCTCAGCGTCTGCGTAAAGAGGCGCGCGGTACTCAGCTCGGCGTTGAGCGAGAGCGGCTAATCCGAGAAGCACGCCAGGCTGAAACAGCGTCGCACATCGACCAGTGGCTGTCGTCCCCAGGCCTTCGGGCGCCGACATAATGAGCAAATATCACACCTACGTTTGGGCAAGCACGAAACGCCTGATTCTTTATTTGCAGTGCTTGTGATGCTACTCAGTCTCTCCGTCTTCACCGGGCGCGGCACGCCACCTAAATCCGGCGAGAATGCGCCGAGTAGCCCAACGCAGACGCAATTGCAGAGATGGGCTTAACCGCCGTGTCCACCGCGGTAGAACTCGACGGGCCGCATCGGTCAATAAAAGGAGAGCAGCGATCGGGAAGCCTATCATTAACGATATGTCTCTGTATGCGGCGTGCTAGGGTGATGGCAGCCAGCAGCCAACCACATTGAAGGAGGTGCCTAAGTGATAGGCCAGATTGCATTTGTGTCTATTACAGCGGGCCTTGCATGCACCTTCGCGGTATTTGCTCACTTCAGGCACAAGCGGGTTTTGCTCACGGTACAACAAGACGCTTCGCCGGTTTTCCTTGATCTATTGGTTGAGGGTGTGGTCTGCCCCCTGAAAAGTGGTCCTCCCTGAATTAGGCTATTAGCCGTTAGAGAGGACATTGGAATGCCCCAGAAGAAGCACAAGGCGGAAGAGATCGTCGCGAAGCTGCGCCAGGTCGATGTTTTGCTTTCACAAGGCAGATCGGTTGGCGAAGCGGTTCGTTCGATCGGCGTGACGCAGTTCACGTATTACCGGTGGCGCAAGGAGTTTGGTGGCCTGAAGGGCGATCAGGTAAAGCGCTTGAAAGAGCTTGAGAAAGAGAACGACCGGCTGCGCAAGGCAGTGTCGGACCTGACGCTCGAGAAGCTGATCCTGAAAGAGGCTGCCTCGGGAAACTTCTGAGCCCTTCCCGCCGTCGCCGCTGCGTCGACCATGTCATGGTGAAGTTCTCCGTCTCGGAGCGCTTTGCCTGCAAGGTTCTGGGCCAGCATCGCTCGACCCAGCGCAAGAAACCGCAAAGCCGACCGGATGAAGAGGCATTGACGACCGACATCATCAGTCTGGCCTCACGCTACGGCCGCTATGGCTATCGCAGGATCACGGCGATGCTGCGGTCCGAGGGTTGGACGGTGAATGCCAAGCGTGTCGCGCGTATCTGGCGGCGGGAGGGGCTGAAGGTTCCTCAGAAACAACCGAAGAGAGGCAGACTCTGGCTGAATGACGGATCGTGCGTCCGGCTTCGGCCCGAGCATCCAAACCATGTTTGGTCCTATGACTTCGTCGAGGGCCGGACCCACAATGGCAGGAAGTTCCGCATGCTCAACATCATCGACGAGTTCACCAGAGAATGTCTGGCGATCCGGATTGATCGCAAGCTCAACTCGACCGACGTCATCGACGTCTTGTCGGACCTGTTCATCCTACGCGGCGTGCCCGGCCACGTTCGTTCTGATAACGGGCCGGAGTTCATCGCCAAGGCAGTGCGAGAGTGGATTGCAGCTGTCGGCGCCAAGACCGCGTTCATCGAGCCCGGAAGCCCTTGGGAGAACGGCTACTGCGAGAGCTTCAACTCGAAGCTTCGCGACGAACTGCTCAACGGTGAGATCTTCTACAGCCTCGCCGAGGCCAAGGTCATCATCGAGGCATGGCGGCGCTACTACAACACCGAGCGACCACACTCATCGCTCGGATATAAACCGCCGGCGCCAGAGGCCATCGCCTGGCCTTCAAAGCCAGCCGGATCGCTTCCGCCAGCAGCGCAAGCAATGGCCGAAAAGCCGATTATGCATTAAGACTGAAACCGGACCACCTCATAGGGGCAGGCCACTGACGGTATTCAAGTGGGTGATTTCCTCCTGACGGATCACGCGCGAGAATGCTTGCGTCGCAAGGACTCCCTGTTGATCACACCCCCACGGCAGGGCCGCATGAACCCGTCGGAGCAGCGATCATGTTGTTGATCTCAACAAGATGATTCCTAGGCCTCGCATCGGCCAAATGGGTCATCAGGACGCACAGCAACGCAGCCGCTAGAAAGGTTCGCATGCTCGTCGATTTTATCTTGTGGTGTTGGTGGATAGGCCTAGGCTTGATAAGCCGTGTTGGCGCTATAGAGCGACCCGGTAGTACGGCCCGACACGCCTGCTCTCACGAGTGACCGCGTGTCGGGCTGTTGCTCTAGCTGAAGTGCTCGCCGTCAGGGCGGCCCGCGAGAAAGGTTCGCACAGTCATCGAATTACCTTGTGATGCTTGTGGATAGGCCTAGGGTGGATATCCGTATTGGCGCTGTAGAGCCGATCCGGTATGGCTCCCGGCGCGCCACTTCCCAGGAAAACGTGCCGGGGCCTATCTCAAGCGGTATTCAACTGAGAAGTCGGTCTTCGGTTTTTGCGCCTCAGTTGCCCAAGCTGTCCAAACATAAAGAGCGGTGACATCGATCGCATCCGTCGCTTGCACCAGGTTAGGCTTGGTGCCTTTCCTCTTGCGCGCCATAAGCTGCGGCAGACAGCGAGCGATTACGGCTCCTCAACCCGCCTCACCCGAGCGAGATTGCTGTCCGCGATCTCAAAGAAGAGCGGGAATTTTGGTGACGGTTCTCTTCATCAACTCAGCGCGAATCCCAATAGAGACTTGGGGAGGTTCGGTATCGCAACCGATTAGCGATCGTGGCCTAGGATCCAGCGGGTTGGCTGCAAACTTGCTCCGGCCAAGTGCTGCGGCAAGCTGAATCTTGATTTCCCTCAGTTTGTAGGGGTCGCGCTCCAGCATGCCGCGTCTGAATAGAGCCACTGCGTCTGCTGTTATGTGCGCCGAGCTGCGGCGCCTGAGCAGCGCCGATGGAAGCAAGATGTCGCGGCGATGACAGGGCCAGGCCCGAATAGCTGGCTGGTCGGACGAGCTCAGCTTTGTCCTACAAATCAAATCTGTCCGCCCCCAAAATGATCGCGAGGACGTGTTTCTTTCCATCTAAGGGAACGTGCACAACACCCTCTGTGCGACCAACAGGCTCGCCGTCAAGGTCAGCTTGAACCACATTGCGGCCCGCGCCGGGCAGGTTCCGAACGCAGATATCATAGTGCGTAGAAGCTACTTTTACCGCGGCTTCGAAACCAGGCCAGGCGGAGGGAATACAGGGAGCAATGACGAGAAACGCACCCTCGCGGCGAATGCCAAGAATGCTCTCGACGCCTGCGCGGTACATCCACGCCGCCGAGCCCGTGTACCAAGTCCACCCCCCGCGACCCGTATGGGGAGGCACGGAGTAGACGTCGGCGGCGACCACATAAGGCTCGACCTTGTAGCGCTCGACCTCGTCGAGGGTCCTCGCGTGGTTGATGGGGTTAGCTAACGAAAACAGATCAACTGCGCATGCGCCCTCCCCTAGCTTCGCGAACGCCATAATCGCCCACATGGCAGCGTGACTATATTGCCCGCCATTTTCGCGCAGCCCCGGCGGGTAACCCTTGATGTAGCCCGGATCGCGCGGCGTCGTGTCGAAGGGTGGCGTGAATAGCAGGACGAGGCCGTCGTCATGGCGGATGAGATGCCGGTCGAGTGCCGCCATTGCCCGGGCGGCGTGCTCGGAATCGGAGGTTTCCGACAGCACCGCCCAAGACTGGGCGATGGAGTCGATCCGGCATTCCTCGCTCTCCTTCGAGCCGAGCCACGTCCCGTCGTCGAACGTAGCCCGGCGATACCATTCGCCGTCCCAGGCCTCGCGCTCGATCGCGGCTTGGACGGAGGCGGCATGCGTCCGCCAGCGGTCAGCGCGGCCCGGACCGCGACTGTCGGCGAATGGAGCAAAGAGCGCGATAGTGCGCACCAGCAGCCAGCCGAGCCATACGCTCTCGCCCCTGCCGTCCTCACCGACCCGGTTCATACCGTCGTTCCAATCGCCCGTACCGATGAGCGGCAGGCCGTGCTCGCCGGTGAGGTCGAGGCACTGGTCGAGCCCGCGGGCGCAATGCTCGAACAGCGACGCCCGCTCGTTCGCGATCATCGGCTGGAAAAAGGCATCGTGCTCTCCGCCACCAAGAGGCGCTCCCTCAAGAAACGGCACAACCTCGTCCAGAGCGGCCGTATCGCCGGATGCCGTGATATAGGTCGCGGCAGCGAAGGCGAGCCAGACCCGGTCGTCGGAAATGCGTGTGCGCACGCCCTGACCCGAATGCGGCAACCACCAATGCTGGACGTCGCCTTCGATAAACTGCCGGGCGGCCGCCCGCAGGAGATGGCGGCGCGTCTCGTCCGGCGCGGCAAAGGACAGCGCCATGGTGTCCTGGAGCTGATCGCGAAAGCCGTAGGCGCCACTCGCCTGGTAGAAAGCCGAGCGGGCCAGCACGCGGCACGCGAGCGTCTGATAGAGCAACCAGCCGTTCAGCATGAGGTCCATCGTCCGGTCCGGCGTCTTTACGCGGACCGCGCCGAGCAGGGTCTCCCAATGATCCGCCACCGATGCCAGCACGGTGTCGAGGTCGGTTTCGCGGGTTCGGGCGATCAGCTCGCGTGCATCCTCGACCGAACCGCATTGTCCGAGGAGCCAAACGATCTCGGTCGTCTCACCTGCCCCGAGTTCGATGCTCGTTGCGAGCGCAGCGCAGGGGTCGAAGCCGGCACCAACCGCACCGGACAGCGTTCCGCCATGGACCAGCGCGGCCGGTGCTTCAAGTGCACCATTATGACCGACAAACTCGGCGCGGTCGGCCGTCCAGGCCGTCTGCCGCCCGCCAAGATCGGCGAAGGCGATCCGGCCGGGAAAGGCGGTGCTCCAGGGATTGCGGGCGAGAATGGCGCCGCTGACCGCATCGATCTCCGTTACGATGAACGGCGCGGAGGCACCGCGGGACGTGCCAAGCACCCACTCGGCATAAGCGGTGATCGACAGCCGCCGGGCGCGTCCTGAGCGGTTGCTAAGTGTCAGGCGGGAGATCTTGACCGGATCGGATAGCGGCACGAATTGCAGCAGCTCGAGCGCAATGCCGTTTGCCTCGTGCTCGAAGCGACTGTAGCCGAAGCCATGGCGGGCGACATAGAGCCCGCCATCTCGGATGGGTTGTGCCGTCGGGCTCCAGAGATCGCCCGTGACCTCATCGCGGACATACATCGCCTCGACGGGAGGGTCGCTCACCGGGTCGTTCGACCATTGCGTCAACTGGTTTTCGCGGCTGTTCCCGGCCCAAGTATAGCCGGCTCCCTCCGTCGAGACCTGGAAGCCGAAGCAGGAATTGGCGATTACGTTGATCCAGGGTGCGGGCGGCAGGCGCTCACCGTCGAGGACGGTCACGTATTCTCGCCCGTCTTTGTCAAAGCCGCCTAGACCATTGAAGAATTCGAGACCGGCTGTCGCCAACGTCGCCGCTGACTGCTGGGCGGCGGGAATTGCCGCCCTCGGTTTTGGATGTTTGAGCGGCAAAGATCCGCCCGACGGCGGTCGTAGGCGGGCGAGCTGATCGGCGAGCGTACCGCGATATGCGTGCAGGACGACACGGGCGACCGCATGCAGCAGCGATCGGGCCTCGGCGTTCATGAGGTCGGCACGGAGCGCATAGACCGCGCCTTGCGCGGGAACGTCGCCGACGCGGGGTCGCGACTGGCTGCTGCGCACTGCGGTTTCGATCGCGATCTGCAGGTCCTGCATATAGGAAGCGGCGTGCTCGTTGACGATGACGAGATCGACCGCGAGACGCTTCATGCGCCAGTACTCGTGCGCGCGGAGCAACTGGGCGATCTGAGCCATGTCCTCGATATCGTAAATTCGCAGCACGACGATCGGCAGGTCGCCGGAGATAGCATAGGGCCACAGGCCAGACTGGGCGCCCGCTCCGCGCTGGATCGCCTCCGAAGGCACCCGGAAGCGCGGGTCGGCGTAGAGGATGGGCGCCGCGAGACGCTGGAAATCTGCGGCTTCTGCCGTGGCGATGCCAAGATGCCGAAGCTGGACCTGTCCCTTAGTCCACGCCAGGGTCCTCGCCCGGTCGAATGCGCTGCGATCTTGGTTCTTGTCGATCAGCCCCAAAAGTTCGTCTCGTGACGACGCGGCAACGGTCCAGAAGGCGACCCGTGCAATCTTGCCGGGTTGAATCATTACGCGCTGCCTAAGCGAGAAGATCGGATCGAGAACCGTCCCCACCGTTTTCGAAAGCGGATGGCCGTCCAGGATAGCGGTAGCATCGGCAACCGCGCGGCCGCGGCCAAGAAAACGAGCCCGATCGGTCTCATATTGCGGATCGGCCGCGACCTCGCCTTCAACGACAGCGAAATGGGCAACCCAGAGCCGAGGCTCGTTGTTCGACCTCGGACGGCGAGTCGCGAGGAGCGCGTCGAATTCGGGAAGATGCTCGGTCTGAACGAACAGCTTGGAAAAAGCCGGATGGGCATTGTCAGCGGCCGGCGCCGCCAGCACCACCTCCGCGTAGGACGTGATCTCGATCTCGCGCGGCCGGCCTCCCTTGTTGGTCAAGCTGACGCGGCGGACCTCGCCATCGTCCTCGCTCAAAACCAGGATGTCCGTTGTCGTCGTTAGACTGCCATCGCGGTGGACGAACTGTGCATGGTCCTCGCCGAAAAAGACTTCGTCGTGATCGGCATCGCTGCCGTCGGACCGTGCGCCTACCGACCAAATTTTCCCACTTCGGCCGTCTTTGAGAAAAAGGAATGATCCCCAGTTGTCGCGAGTCGTGTCCTCCCGCCAGCGCGTCACCGCGATGTCTCGCCAGCGACTGTAGCCGCCTCCGGTCGCGGTCAGCATCACGGCGTAGCGTCCGTTCGAAAGCAGATGCGTGACCGGCGGGCCGCCCGTCGATGCCGAAAGGCGGCGTACGGTCACGGCCTCGGTGACCGTCCCCGGAGGGGGTGACTTCACCTCCTCAGCGCGGGGATGCACAATCGCAACCTCCATTGGTATGCGCTCCTGCAACAGAAGCTCGCTGGCCTTTATCATAGGCTCGCGATGGAACCTGGCGCGCATACAGCCATCGTCCAGGGTGTTGGCGATGGCGACGATGGTCATGCCCTGGTGATGCGCCATAAAGGCGCGCACGATCGCGACGTTCTCACCCGCCGGCAGACGCGAGCGGGTGAAATCGAGAGACTCATAAAAGCCGTAGCGGCCCCGAGCGCCCATCGCCGCAAGCCGGACGTAGTTCGCTTCCGCGCCCGCCGGATCGACCATGGCCGCCAGCGCCGTGGCGTAGGGCGCGATCACGGCGTTCGCCGAGAGCCCGCGCTTGAGGCCGAGGCCGGGCACGCCGAAGTTGGAATATTGATAGGTGAATTCGATGTCGCGAGCGTTGTAGGCCGATTCTGAAACGCCCCAGGGAACCCCAAGGGATCGGCCATACGCCTGCTGACGTTTCACAACCAGATGGCCGGTCTGCCCGAGCAGACTGTCGTCGGGCGCGCGCATCACCAGCGACGGCATCAGGTATTCGAACATTGACCCCGACCAGGAGACCAGCGCCGCGCCGCCACCAAGCGGCGTTACCGCACGGCCGAGGCGGAACCAGTGCTTTGTCGGGACGTCGCCCTTGGCGATCGCAAACAGGCTCGCGAGCCGCGCTTCGGACGCGAGAAGGTCGTAGCAGCTCGAGTCAAGGCCATTGTCGGCAAGCGAATAGCCGATCGAAAGCAGCTTCCGATCGGGATCGAGGAGAAAAGCGAAATCCATTGCCAGCGCCATTTCGCGCGCTGTGTTGGCGAGCGCCTTCAACCGCCCGTTCAGAGGGCGGGCGGGGTCGGCAAGTCCGGGACGATCGCGCAAAAATTCGAGCCCAATCCTCTTCAATGCCCCGATCCAGAACAGGAGATCCGGTGTGTCGCAGTCCTCAGAAATGGGCGTAACGCTGCGAGCGGCCGCGGCTGCCTTTTCGGTAAGCCGGTTCAGGGAGGCGGCTATCCGTTCGATTGCCTCAGCCCCATTCAACCGGGTCTCGATATCGTCAAAAGCGGCGAAGAGCGAGTGCCCCCTGCCCCCCGCGTTCGTCGGCAGAGCTTCCGCAGCCTCGCGCGCCAGTCGGAGGGCATCGTTCATCCCGACTCTCGCATCCGGCATGCACGTCGGATCCATCCATTCTTCGCAGGCATTGGCGAGCGCAATCAGATGGCCAGCGAGATTGCCACTGTCGACCGACGAGACATAAGCCGGGTCGAGCGGGCGCAGATCCCGCGTATCGTACCAGTTGAAGAAGTGCCCCTTGAACTGGGCGAGTTTCCGCATCGAGCCGAGCGTAGCCTCGAGGCGCTCAACGGTCTCGGTCGTTCCCGCCCAGCCGAAGTCGCGGGCGGCGACCGCGGACAGGAGATAAAGTCCGATGTTGGTGGGCGAGGTGCGGTGCGCGAGCGCGGGCTTCGGATCTTCCTGGAAGTTGTCGGGCGGCAGCATGTTGTCGTCCGGCGTCACGAACGTCTCGAAATAGCGCCAGGTGCGGCGCGCGATGAGGCGCAAGTCGGTCGCATCTGCCGGCGAAATCGAAAGCCGCCGCGCGATCGGCGGCGCCCGGCTGATCCGGAAGGCGAGTGCCGGCGCACATGCCCACAGCAGTACGAAAGGCAGGACGAGCGGCCAGGATGCCGGAACAGCCGCCAGCGTGAGCGACGCCAGGGCCAAGCCGAGCACCACGCCGCCTGCCATCCCGCGATAGAAGCCGCCCATGCCCAGCCGAGCCGCCGCCGTCGATTTCGCTGCCGTAGTCCATTCGAGGAGATGACGGCGAGTCACGAACAGTCGCAGCAGGGTTCTGGCGATGGCGTCTGCCGCCCGTTGCGCATGGTCGGGCAAAAAGGCGACCGTGAACGACGTCTGGGCGGCGGCGAGGCGGAGACCTCCGGCAAGCGCGCCGAGATGGTTGCGCACGCGAAGCCCGGCGCGACGTGGCAGGACCGAGAAGACGCTCGGGAGGAATGCCGGGATGGCGACGGTGGCGAGGACGAGCAGGAGCCCGACGATGGCAGCCGGCATCGGCAGCAACCAGCAGAAGACGACCGCCATCAGCGTGGTCGGCGCAAGCAGCGAGCGCCTTAGATTGTCAAGCATCCTTAAGCGACCAAGGAGTGGCATCGTCCCGCCGCGACCAACGATCCAGGGCAAGAGCTGCCAGTCGCCACGCACCCAACGATGCTGGCGCTTGGCAGCAACGTTGTATCGATTCGGAAACTCCTCGACGACCTCGATGTCGGACGCGAGGCCCGCGCGAGCAAAAACACCCTCGAAGAGATCGTGGCTGAGGAGGGCATTGTCAGGCACGCGCCCGGCGAGCGCCGCCTCGAATGCATCGACGTCATAGATGCCCTTACCGGTGTAGGTACCCTCGCCAAATAGGTCCTGGTAGACGTCGGAGATCGCCGCCGCATACGGGTCTATACCTGCGGGTCCGGAAGACACTCTTTGATAGACAGACCCCTCACGGCCGAGCGGTAGCGCGGGTGTGACGCGGGGCTGGATGATCGCGTAGCCGCTAATGACCCTCCGCTCGCGTTCACTGAACTGCGGCCGGTTCACCGGGTGAGCCATCTTACCGACCAGGCGGCGAGCGGCATCGCGCGGCAGTCTGGTGTCGGCATCGAGGGTGATGACGAAGCGGACATTGTCCGGAACACGAGGTGCCTTGCCCGCCACCGCCACGAAGGTTGTGTCGGGAGCCCCACGCAGAAGCCGGTTGAGTTCGTGCAGCTTGCCGCGCTTGCGCTCCCATCCCATCCACACGTTCTCGCGGGCGTTGAATACGCGGCGACGATGCAGAAGGAGGAAACGGTCGCCATCCGGTCCTGGGCCATAATGACGGTTTAGACGTGCGATCGCCTCGGCCGCGACCCCGAGCGGATGTGCGTCGCTGGCGACGATCTCCCGGTCAGCATCGACGCCGTCCGAAAGAAGAGCGAAGGTCAGATCTCCGCCGGAGCCGGCGAGATAATGGACTTCAAGCCGGTCGACCTGCTCCATGAGATCGACTTCATTCGTCAACAGCGTCGGAACGGCAATCAGCGTCCGAAACGATTTCGGGACACCCTCAGCGAGTTCTAGCCCAGGCAGGGTGGTCGCACCGAAGCTCCAGGTGATCGCACGGTTGACCAGTGCGGTTGCCACCTCGGTCGTCGGCAAGAATCCCCACAGTGCAAACAAGACAACCCAGTTGGCGTCGAGGCCCGAAGCCGAAAGCGTCCATAAACCGAGGGCCAGCAGCGCCGCGGTGACCGACAGGATGACCCCAACGTAACCGATGATGCCAGGGCGCAGGCTAAGACGGCTGATCCGCAGTCGGACACCCGGCTTGAAGCCGATCGTCCGTTCGAACGCACGGCGCCCCTCGGCGATCAGATGATAGCCGGGATCCCCAACTCTCTCGCGCTCCTTGGGATCATGTGCTTGCGCGGCCGCCCCGGAGGATACCAACAACACCTGCTCGGCAACCTCGATCTCGGACGATAGCGAGCCGCGGGCGAGTTCTTCGATCGCGCTTCGGTAAAGATTGCGGGTTGGGAAATCCATCGCGGCAAACGCGCTTCCAACGCGAAGCCGCTTATCAACGAGACTGAGGCTCTCGAACAGGTCCGCCCAGTCGATGTCGGAGATCAGCCGCATGCTGGTGATAACGTTGCGGACGGAAACGTTGGACGCGCCCAGCCTGTGCTGGGCATTCTGCACGACATCCTCGATCGAGGACTCCTGCAGACGGAGCCGCTCCGCGAGCAAGCCGAGCGCGGGAGTTGTTCTCGGATCCTGATCCCTCAGGCGCTTGGCGAGTTGCGCTGCGTACACCTCCGACAGGGGCGCACTCAAACGCGCGCCGATATCAGCGTCGAGCGCGGATTGCGCACCTCCTGATTCCAGAAGCCTGTCGGCGAGTCGATCTGCATCCGCGCGTTCTCCGCGTCCCGCGACGATCTGGTCTGCCAATCGTCGCAGGTTCTCGATGAGGACGATGCGAAGGGTGATCGCAACGGCCCACAACTCGCCGATCGTAAGCGGCTGAACCTGCTGATAGGCTGCAATGAACCGGCGCAATATCTCTAGGTCGATGTGGCTGTCTGTGTGGGCGACAAAAGCCCAGGCCAAGCCGAATACGCGCGGATATCCAACAAACGGACCGTCAGCTAGTTTGGGCAGCTGCCGGTAATAGCCGGGTGGCAGATCAGCTCGGACTTCGCGGATCTGCTCTTCGACCAGGTGATAGTTGTCCAGCAGCCATTCCGCCGCGGGAACCACGCCTCGGCCGCTTTCGAGATCGGAAGCGCAGATGCGATAGGCCGCCAATAAGGCAGCGGCATTTTCACTCAGCCGCGCCTGCAGAGATCTGACTGGCGGCGGTCGCGTCGTGACCTGCTGCGCTGCGGCCAAGCTTTCCGCATGCCGTTCCAGGCGTTCGACACCAAATAGTTCCTCGCGCACTGGAGAAGTGCCGTTCCACGGTGCTGATCGAGGGCGGGACCATAGCCCGCCGTGGAAGAAAGTCTGAAGCATTCGCGCCTTTCCGGCTGCACGGTTAGCGCCGTATGCGAGGGAGGACCGTCGCCCTTTCCAGAACGATTTATTAACAATGGCCGTCGCTGCTTTTCCGTAGACCGGATTCGTTCTTGAGAACGAAATAGAGTCAAACCCAGAACTTCACGAACGGGCTTTGCGCTTGCGGCGGGCGATGTGCGGTTTCTTCGGCGAGATTCAAAAACGGCTGATCAGAATCATTTCGCAAGGTCGAACAAGCAACGCCCAAGTCGGAGATGTGGCAGGCTGGAAGCCGGTCCTCTCTGCCCTAAAGACCGATACGGCGAAGCGGGATAAACTCGATGAAGACCATTAACTTACGGCATCGACCTTGGTGCGGACCTTCGTTTCCGCGTTATACACTTCCACGCGGAGCATCGGAAATTTTTCTAGAAGTTCCTCACCGGCCGCTTTGGCGGCTTGCTCATCGGAAAAGTTACCCTTGAGCTTTCCGTCCACGACCATTGCAAAACCCTCAGTCGGGATAATGTCCGCGCGCTGAGCATTCCGAGGCCGAAGCTCCTCCAACAATTGAGTTTCGTTCGGCTTATGCTTAAAGGTTTTCATGGCTACCTGATTTGTGGGGATCGCGTTTTGTGTACCGATTCGCGATTCCAGCATCGCGGCTCATATTGCAGCAACGAGATCCTATCGTCCGCATTCAATGGACATGTCGCGACTGAGTTTTTACGTTTTTACAAGTCCAATTGCGGCGGAATTCCAAGCCAGCGCTGCCGTTGAACGTTTCGTGTTCAGCTCTTTCAATAGCTGCTGATCTAAGGTGCAAACGCCGCACGAGCAAAAACACCGCCGGCTTTGTGGCCGGCGGTCTTCATCGCGCTTCGATAACATGAGCACACCTCTGAACGAGGACACGCAACCGATCTAAAGGTCCCAGTACATCCGTGGCACCCCAAATCGGCGAATTAATCGACGCGAAGGTTTTCAGCGCTGGTCTTGCCGCGCATGCTGTCGGTCTTAGCTTCGAACGAAACCTTCTGGCCCTCGTCGAGGGAGCTCAAGCCAGCGCGTTCGACCGCGCTGATATGAACGAAGATATCCTGCCCGCCACCGTCAGGCTGAATGAAGCCGAAGCCCTTTGTCGCGTTGAACCACTTCACTGTTCCAGTTGCCATTTGTCATCTCCAAGATACGCAAAAGCGCGTTCGCTCGCACGACATCCGTGCAAGCTTGATCCGAGTTCAGCGATGTCTTGGGGAGTGGAGCCGGTTTCGGCGCGGTCAACAAGCCAGAGCGACAGTTCGAACCTCACCCATCTATGGTCACTTAGGGAAAATACAAGGGCCGGTCCAATCCACATTTGGGCACCCTGCGTTATGAGGAAAGACTCAGAACAAATGAATAGCTATTGGACCAGAAAGGGCGCACGCTCATGGAATGTCGTCGCAAACGCAATTTCTCGTGCAGGCCTTTAATGCCGCAAAAGGCGATCAGTTGAAGCCAGACAGGCCGATTGTGTGTCGATCAGCTGAGGGCGCCCGTCGAACCGCGCAGAGGCTCGCACTGTCCAAGGCAGGCGTCGTTGCCTTCTCCATAACCTCTGATGATGAAACCGGTGACTATGACGAGAAGCCGGCGATCTTTTATCGGGAAGGACAGATCCCCGACGAATTTAGTGAGATGCCATGACGGGCGCGCTGTCGGTGCTATTTTTTGAAAACGGATTACCAGATCTTCCGATAATCCTGATCGAGCCGCATCGAAATCAGGAAGGGCTTTGGCGCATCAAGTTCTGCTACGCCGACGATGAGCCGCTCTCCATGAGTTCGGCTCAAGCTTCGGCGCTGGCCGGTAACCTTCATCAAATGGGCGAGGCCCAGTTGGCCGCCGAGATCAACGACGCAGTGCGAAGCGCGAAGCGCTACTGCTTGATGTGAATGTGTCTGTTAAACGAGGCGCGTTATCAACGAGTGGAGAGAGGCAAAGGCGCGCTGGGCACAATGGAACAAAGGCTCGCGGAGAGGTTAACGGAAAGCCGTAACCGATCCCGCATACAATCATATCTACCGGTAACGCTCGCGGCGTCGAGCATTCGTCTACCCGAAGTGCGACTCCCTTCCCGGCTCGATGACTCCCACGGAAGAGCTGGATCGCCGGCAGCGATTTGAAGCCGCCGAAATAACCGGAACGGAGACGCTCCTGCACATTGGTGCCGGCCTTCAGCCACAGCGCTTTTCGAAAACCGCCGCCAATTTAAATCACGCTGTAAGGAACCGGGCATAACGGCGATCGTTAGCGTCATCATCGCCCGACCTTTGGCAGCATCGGTGACTGAGAGCAGCGCGCGCTCCCGCCTGAAGTGGAGCGAGCTATGTGCAAGATATGCGAGGACCTCTGTTGGCAGATTGCCGCCGTTCGCGCACTTTCAACGGAGCTGACGGACCCATCCAGCATTGTCCTCAACAAGGCCGACATCAAAGCGCTCGAAGAAAACCTGACTAAAGCAATAGCGAACCACTATCCTGACGCAAAGTAGGCTCGCGACGAGCTTAAGTCACCTGCGGATACTTGGGAGCACCGCGACATCACTTCTGCGAGACATGCTGGGCTTTGCTGGTCTAAGGCACTAACAAAAACGGAACGAACCTACATATCAAGCTGACGGTCCTATCTCCTAGAACCACCGCACGGTCCTGCACCTTTTGCCTCGCAAGAGCCCCTGCGGGACAGTGCGCCGCCCGTCGCAGAAAGCCAGGAAGCGCCATGGACGCCCCGCACAACGCCCAGATCATAGTCCGCGCCAATCAACTATGGGAAGAGGCCGGCAGTCCTGAAGGGCGTGCCGAAGAGTTCTATGCTCGGGCCGAAGAGGAGCTGCGCGAACAAGAAGGATTCGATCCGATGCGCATGCTAGATAATCCTAAAGATGACCACTAGCCCCACTTTTACCTGGAGCATCGTGACGCGGGTACTCGTAATTCTCTCATGGCTTGAAGATCGCGCGAGCTCCGCTATTCACCCGCTCATCGTTCTGTCCCGCCTAGTCAGGAAGCTCTTATAATGAGGATCCCAGCCCTTCATATGTTTGAACAATGCCTGGCGCCGCTGTTCGGGCATGCCGGGCCCGTACTCTATGAAGTTCTGCACCGTCTTCTTGAAGTCCTGTGCCTGCGTCTCCCCGCCCAGCGTCAGGTGGCCGTACTGCGCGACGATGTCGTTCACGCACACTTCTATCTCGTCCATCTTCGAGGTCCTCTCAGCTGTCACACTCATATGGCGACCGCGCGCCTACATAGCTAGATCCGCTATTCACAGCTTGATTTTCCGCTTAGCCAGGCATTTCGGACAGATGTAGACCTTCCTGATGCTGGTCGGCAGCAGCGTGTCCTCCACATCGTCCGACCAGGTTACCGGCCATACGTTTTATCTTCTGGGGATCACCCCACTCGTGCACGCACTCATATTCGCGCACGCGCCTCAGTATCCAGCCGATCATCCCAACTCCTCGAGAGCCTCTTCCCTCTTAAGAGAGCAGCGCCTTGTATCAAGGGGATACGGAATGCTCTTAAGGAATGGCAGAGATACTACTATCGCATGTTCGCGAAGGGTCAGGTAGGAAGTCATAAGGAGGAGAATTGGGATTGGGGGCGATCATCTTCCTACGTGTTTCAGAGGCCAAAAGCCTCGGCGGCACAAGACCAGCTGCCCGCTGGAGCCCAACTCGCCCGGCATGAAGCAGCGGCGGTGACACAAGCAACAACGGCGCGGCGTGGATTAGAGCCGCGGACTAGCTCTTAGGCGTTGTTCTGAAGCGTCCCGAGCAACCGCTCATCGGCCTAATCGGTGTTCGGATGAGGGCCACAAGCAGGGACGCGATCACCCGATCCTGCCGCGATCAATGGGCGGCCATTGAGATGCGACGTTCGCCGAAGTACGGTCGTCGTCACTCCAAGCCGTCGAAAGTTCTCCATTTCTTTTTTGCCAAACGCTTTAGTACGGCATACTGACGAAAGAACGCTCGGCTCTGACGGGCTGGAATCCCCACCCAGCGCTCGCCGGCCGGAATGTCGCACATAACTCCGCTCGCACCTCCGATCTGGGCTTTTGAGCCAATCGTGATGTGAGGGGCGATCGCCGCATGACCGCCAATGGCGACAAAATCACCGATAGTTGTCGATCCCGCTATACCGACCTGGGCGGCGATCGCGCAATGCGCGCCGATCTCCACGTTGTGCGCCACTTGAATGAGGTTATCGAGTTTTGTTCCTTCGCCGATAACCGTCGCCCGCATCGATCCGCGATCGATCGTGGTGTTGGCTCCAACTTCCACATCATTTTGGATTATTACGCCGCCGACTTGGGGAACCTTGACCCACTTTCCTCCGAGAAACGTGAACCCAAAGCCATCTTGGCCAATGGAGGCGCCGGGATGAATAATAACGCGGTCGCCAACAACGGCGTGCGCAACGGTGACGTTGGCTCCGATATAGCAATTCCGCCCGATCCTGACACTGGGTCCAATTACTGCATTCGATCCGATACAGGTGAAGTCGCCGATGCGCGCGTTTGGACCAATGGATGCACCCGGATCAATCGTGACGTCATACCCTACAATAGCTGACGCATGGATGTTCGCTTTCGGTGATATTCCGTCTGTCCCAAAATTCGACGCGGGAATTGTTGCATCTGGATAGAGGAGCGCGAGCACTTGCGCATAGATCGCATAAGGATGCGGCGTTACAAACGAAAAAGTTCCTGCCGGAACGAGCTCACTGAATCGGGGGGATATCAGGCACGCGCTTGCTCGAGTTACTTTTAGTTCCTCAATGTATTTCGCATCGTCCATATAGCAGAGTTCGCCAACACCAGCCGTCGCAAGCGTGCCCGCGGCCGATATGACAAAATCCTTGTTGACAAACGATAAACCGGCGAGGGCAGCAATTCGACTTGCGGCCACGCTGTGGTTCGCCACGAAGAAGGTCTCGCTCGACATGGCAATCTCCATCGTTCTGCTGCGGCGCAGCCGATGTGCTTCCTAATGACATGGGATCGTTTCAGGTCAGCAAGACCACCATTCGTTTGACCCGAGGGGCCGCCGCGCTCAAGCTCGTCGCTCGGGGCGTTTGCTACTTCTTGCGAGCCTTGGCAGCGTCGGATTGCATAAGCCCCTTCAAGCTAGGAGCTGCCGCAATCACCTTCTGCTTTTCTTTCTTCGGCTTCTTTGCTTCGCGATTCCCGCGTTGTTCACCTTTGGCCATGGTTCATTCCTCCGGCCCGAAGTGGGCCTGACATTACACTAGCACGGACCGGCGCATATGTTGCAGTATTCTAGTCGCTATCGACGCGGGTATCCCGAAACTCCGCTAGCCCGGTGCACGGCGAAGGGACGTCGTTCAGACCTACCAATCGAAGCCCGAGAGATTAGTTTCTCTCATCCACTATGGCTGCTGTGGCTGCGCATACCTCGGCGTCGCTCTGGTGTGCTTAAGGCGATGCCGGTTGCCTCTGCGTCGGGATAGTCCACGGACATCGCGCATGTGGCAAGAACTATATTTCCTATCATCGTCCGGCCCCATTGCGATCAGACGTTCACTCCCTACTTCCTAGAGAGGGTCCGGAATAGAAGTCAAACCCACCTTTCGCGAAAGGTTCGAGAGCGGAGGTTGGCTTTTCAATTCAGGCAGCATTCGCGACTGTTTGGTTCAGCCGATTGCTCCCCCTCTATTCTTTATCTTTGGCCTCGTGATTCTGGGCGCCGTCATTTGGCGCTGGTGACTTGGATGGATCTCGCGATCGAGAGTTGCGCAGGTAACCTTTCGAGCGCAAACGAGATTGGAGGCGTTATGGCCGTCACATCCCGTAGAGACTCCGTCGTTTTCAAACATAGCTTCTGCATCGAAGGCATCGATTGGCCGTTTCCACCCGGTACCTATGAGGTAGTAACCGACGAGGAGGAAATCCAAGGTTTGTCGTTCCTGGCGTTCCGCCGGATAGCAACGTCCTTCAGAGCGACCGATTCGCGCAGAGCACGTTTAACGACCGAGTCGTTCGATATTGATCCAGATGATCTGAAAGAAGCCTTGCGAATAGACGCTGTAGTCTAGCTTCGCGATGGCTTGTCCGGAAAGCGGACGGCCCTAAACGGCTGAGAATTTACCGGAGTTGTTAGATCATGAATCGCGATAATGAAGTTAGCCCCGGCGGTGTGCCCCCAGTCAGGAACGCACCAGACATCGAGAAGCTGCTAAAGGTCCATGATTTGGTGGCTGAGTTGAGCCATTGGAATGGTGATGACCAAGTGGTGTTCCGATCCACCTCAGATGGCAGCGCGCTGCGTTTCTATTGTTTTCGATCACCCGAGGCCGGAATCCTTGAGATAGATCTCAGCGACTAGCATTAGATAGGCGATAGCGGTTCGCTGTACGCTTGATCGCCTAATAACGGATGGAGGACGCTTTGGGCGATAAGGTTCGTACATTCGTAGACTTTTGGATTCAGTCTCACATCCGTGCCGAGGGTTATCAGGCGAAAGGGGACACCAGGCTCGCTAGGGCGCTTGCTCGCAAGTGCGTTGAGATGGCTCAAACGGAGGGCATATCAGCTAGCGATATCGAGGCTGAGTTCGGTGATATCATCGAGTACGTTCACTGGCAGATCAAACGCGTAAACGACGATTTGGCCATGAGCGTGAGGGATATCGATAGAGCAAGTATCCGACGTATCGATCAACAGCTCGAAGAAGGGTTGATCGACTCCTTTCCGGCGTCCGATCCCGTAAGTGTGACGCAGCCCAGCAAGTCCAGATTCGAAGCTCGCTAACCGAAAAATCTCTCAAAGGCTCGGCGCAGTGCATTTATCACCTGAAGGGTTGTCCAATGACTTCTGTGCGCAAAACTATCCTGGCATTAACTGCCGTAACCGGCGGCGCTCTAGTCCTTACGTCCTTGACCGCTTCGGCGGGAATCGTTTGTTCGGAAAACGTGTGCTGGCACACGCCGGATCAGTACAGCTACCCGCCGGACGCGAGGATCGTCATTCACGACGATAGTTGGCGCGCCGACCCGCATGTCGTCTTCCGCGAACATGAGGGGCGAGGTTATTGGAGGGGCGACGAATGGGTGACTTGGTAACAAGTCTGCAACAGCCGTGAGAAATGGCCTTCGCTTGGTGAACGAGCTCCGAGTTGAAAGGGCTGATAGATCGCTAGCCTCGCCGAACGCTTTCAACACCACCGCGTCGGAGAATTCACCGACGGACGGATCTCAGGTGCGACTGCCAACGTCTTTCCAAATGGCCTCCGGGCGTAAGTACGCTCCACTCCGCCTTATGATCTGAGATCCCACGCCACGTTCTGCGCGTCAGTTGCTTACGCTGATCAGCGCAGCATGGAAATCCGTGCCGGAGCGCCCTCGTGTAAGTCTGTGCTGGCAACATTATTGAACACTATCAGCCGCGCGATGAGGCCTTGCATCGGTAACTGCGTTTTTGAGGCAGCCCTGCCGTTGTTCCACTTTAAACTCTTGAACCGGAGGCAAGCTGGCTGCCCGAACCGTTGCAACGTCCTCGGCAGGGAAGACGTTGCTCGAGGCTGTAAAATTCGGTTGCGTTCCGCCGGGCGATATCCAGGTAACCGAACTGATGAATAAGTTGTAATGACCGTCGCTTGGATGATATCATTATGTGCCGGACTGATGCCTAGTCTTCGTCAATTCGCTATCGGCTTTGTTTCCTGCCCTTTCAGCAAGCTGCAGACAGTTATCTTCGTTTTCGCGAAGTGCTTTGAATCTTGGGTCATCCGCAGACACCGCCTCAGGCAGGATCATTGCCTTACCGGCGTAAAGCCTACCTGGATGCCGGTGCTTGGAGGCTGCCGGTCAGCTGTAAAACCTCGTATCAATGCCTTGTAATCGCGGGCCAACGGCAGTGTACGAGTGGAACAAATATTTCTTATTTCGCATGCACCCATTGCGATCAGAGTCACAGGCCCCACTTCCAGCGAGCACCTAGAAAATTAGTTTTAGGTTCGTTTCCGGAAGGAAACACCATGTCCGATACACCGATCGCTCCCACTGAATCCCCGAACACTGCACCTCCGGGCGAGGCCAAACCTACCGCTCAGGACAACACGCGCAATACCAGACCCTTGCCGGAAGCTCCGAAGCAGAAATAGCTGTCCTTGAATGGCGCGAGGGAGCCCGGCGCGTGCCGGGTTTTCTTTTTCGGGGGAAGTTATCATGTCAATTTAGACATCATTTCGCTTTCGAGACGGGCCCGTATTGCCTTGGCTTCAAGATTTCCTGGCTCCGTCATTTTGGCATTGATGACTGATGATTCTTGTCCGCTCACTGTGAATTATGGGCATCGGTAAGCCTGCTCACGGGCACGCTTCGGATTACGAAATCTCGCATTATGAAGGCGACACAAACTTCACTCATCCTTAGCAGATAGTAACGCAATCATAACTCATGACTACCTCAAGGTGCCGCGTTCACGCCAACGCGATAATAGCGGAACAAGTCGCGCCGCCCGAGCGCTGAGATTGATCCGGCCACCGGCAACGAAAAGAGAGCTTCTATGAATGAGACATCACTGCACGAAAGAATCGCCAACGCGCTCGTTGACAACGCCGTCAACGACGGTTTTCAAATCTCCATCAGCAGTGGAGATAAAACGGTCGTTAGCCGATCACGAAATAGCGCCGAGATCATCAAAGCGATGTTTCATACCGATATGGACACGCTCACGCTTAACGTCGAAGAACGGCGCGTTGGCATCGTCACTCTAATGTACGACACCGAAAAACCCGGGATCGAAGTAATCGGCGACCACACCGACATCCCACACATAAATCGTCTCGTCGAACACACCATGAAGGAGTTTGAGAAATGATCTCTGCGCCGAACCTGCAGGGCACTTCCGAACATACGGCTTGGCGAGGAGGGTTCGCGAAGTCTGTGATGGAGATGCAGCGCTGCGCCGATCGCTCGTCACGTCGACGACTATAAGAATAGCCGCCTACTGACGCGGCATCACTTGGTTAATCGTCGCGCTTGTCATTATGCCCTCGGTGGCGAGAGCGCTTCGATGGTTTGATCGTTTCCCCAATAAGTCAATGCTGTCATGACCGCCCAATCAGACCTAATATTCAGCTGAAAAATGACCTAAATCGTCTCGTTGCCATGACTTACGCGTGACATTTGCCCATTATCTCGGTGCCTGAAGTTCTGTCGACGTCGCTAGCGATCAGATCATTTATGGTTTCTTCGGTTCCGATGTACTTCTCCTAGGTTACTGAGAGAAGGGACTGACCGGGGAAGCGTTCTTGGGAGGCGCGATCTATTGCATTGGACCGTCAAGCTTGCGCCGCTTTGGCTAACTGGCCGCTACTAGCGCCGAAGAATTCTCCCGCCCGAGCTATTACTTTCCGGCGCGACCAATCCGGGTGCGGTGGATTGTCCAGCCCACCAATCCCCTAGCGGCTTCCGTTGCCCCTATCCGGGTTGCAGATCGGGCTCTCGTCCGCTGGCGGCACACGAGCGAGCACCACAATTGAACATTATCAACACCCACCCTTTCCGCCTCGACTCACGCTATCGTGCTATGAAGACCTTGTATCGGCAGACTTTGTTGCCACTTGTAACGGGCGATAGCGTTTATTTGGCCGCAGCCCTGAAGTGACGAATGATGGGACGCGAGCCTGAACGATCTGCATGCCGATTTATCAGGCATCCCTATTCAGCAGCGACGTGAACTGACGGCGGAGACTCTTTAGAACGCGCTGCTTGACGAGGAAGCGTTTACTGCGGACTAAGATTCGCAGCCCTCTATGATGACACCACGCGATCGTTGCATCGAACAGGCGGAGCGGATCATGGTCACACGAACGCGCCGAGAGACAGTTTACTTCAAGCATCCATTCAAGATGCAAGGAATCGATCGCCTGTTGCCCGCAGGCCCTTATGAAATCTTAACAGACGAGGAGTTGATCGAAGGACTGTCGTTTCCCTGCTATCGTCGCGTCTCTACCATGATCATGGTGCCGGCCGCTGCCTCGTGCACGGCGGCGATAGAGATGGTGTCCATTAGTTCGGTCGATCTGTCCAATGCGCAGCTTAGGGATGCGCGTGCGGCTTGTGATCCCTCCTGAAGGTCAACCGGATCCCATCACGGCAGCGGGGCGAACGTGACATCGGGGCGCCAAGTAACAGGTGCGCTCGCTACAGTGAAGGAAACAATCTCATGACACTGACACGCGGAGCCTTTGATAGGTTTGAATACGATCGGATGGTCGTGCTGTTCTCGATGATGAACGACGAGGTGGAAATCCCCTGCGCCATCAGCACCGACGCGCTCGACAGCATGGAAAATTCTGGACGCATTGCGCCTGCCCAGCGCGCTGCTCAGTTCGAGCGATTGCGCGACCGGATCGAGGCTTGCGCGATCCGCAAGTTTCAATTGTCGGAATTCGAGGGCAAGCCACCCGGTCTCATCCTGCGCACCACCGACTTTCGCTGACGGGACGCCGAGGCCTTCAATGGGTGACGCAGTAGTCGCTTTCACGTTGTCGACGGCAATGACGGTGAGGTTCATCGCTCGAAAAGCAGCCGGTCGGGATCCTAGTCCCTCTTAGCCCACCTATCCACGCTCCTTCACGAAGCCGAGGCGGGGTTCGTTGAGGATTTTGGAGACGGATGATGTCATGGAAGCGGCCTCAGAAACCCGATGTAGGATCCTCTGCCGAAGTTTGACACCGCCATCTCGGTGTGGCGACGCATCCTCTTCCCAGGGTTCAATACTGACATTTTGCACCATGGCATCGCGTCCGGATCGACGGGCATTATCACCTCGTCCACACGCATCTTACGACCATCGCGCGCGATCCATTCAGAGCCAATCACAGGTATCATCTCCCTCCTAGTCCGAACCCATGGCGTTTTCGGGGTTCTTTCAATGAATCAATCAATGCGCGATGACCTTCGACCTCATCCGGTGTCATGTTTTGAAAATCATCTTCAGAAAAAGCTGGAGCGGCTCGAATAATAATTTTGTCCGATTCATCATCAAAATATCAGCCGCGATCTGTCGTTAAACCAGTATCAGATAAGCTCATCAAACTTTTGGGTGACGATATGCCCCGAATCGCCACCAGCTAGCTCATCCTGCACTTCTTCGATCTTAACTGCATATCCGCCTGCTTATTTCGCATTGAGAAAATCCTGCGCCTTTCCCAGCAGACTGCAGTTAGCGTGGGAAGATCGTGCCTGACCCATCTGATAAGGGCAACGATCTTCATCGCATTCAACGCGCTGTAACGGAAGATTTTTTGACGGTTGGACGAGCGCAGCAGTAAGCCCGTCCCGGCGTGCATTAGGCGTATTGCATCGCAATTTGTCGATCGTGCGCTTACACCTCAGGTTCAGCACGGCGGCGAGAGGCTAAGCTGCATGAGTACCGTAGAGAGCATATACGCCAATCTCGGCAAAGCGATTGCCCAATGTCACGGGCCCTCCGGTCCATTGCAAGCCAAGTCCGTTCAGACGCTCCGCCGGATGCTTCTCGATCACGGCAAGACACATTCTTCATCCCGCTCCGCACGATCGTGAAATCACCTGGAAATAAACGCTCTAACGGCGGCTGGAATTCAGGCGTCAGTGATCTTCAGAGGTTGAGGGTATCAGAGGTAAAAGTGGGCTAGTGCTCAATTCGCCAAAAGTTATTGCACCATCGGTTTTTTATCGAGGGCTTTCTGGCTGGAAGGGCGCGCCGCTTCGAGGTGCTCTCCGAGCAGCACATCCAGTTGTTCTTCGAGCGCTGTAAGTTCGGCTTTGTTGAGGCTGATGCTAGCCGGGCCGTCAAGTCCGATCGAAAGCCCGCGGTTGACAGCAATCTTTCGGCGCAGTTCGTCGCATTCGCTGCACATGGTGCGCTCCGTAAGAGGCGGGAGCTCGCGCTGCTCTCAGTCATCGGCGGATGCCTCGAAAGGGGCGATGATGGCTGAGCCTACCATTTATGCACGGCTTCCGGCACAAAATCGTCAGCCGCGGATCGGACAGGTTTCATGCATCGTTCTGACTTAATTTGATTGTTCCAGTGGCCTCCCTGGGGAGCACGGTCCCGCGGGGGCTTTTGGGGGCGAAAAGCTGCGGGACCGTGCTAGAGCCCTCCGGGGGGAATGGGCCCGTCGCGCTATACGCCTGATCAATCCTTGTAAGCCCCTTGAACGGGTTTTGCCGCGACAATGCCTGAGATGTGATGTCGCATCGCATCGCGCTATTTTCCGAGACAATGCATCGCTCGACGGCTCTCAGTGCAGCGTCACTTCTTCGATAATAATGATGACCTGGCTCGTGTCAGGAGGGGTGCTGTCGTTGCACTCGCACGGCATCCCTTCGCTACACGCGCAGCCGAGCTCGTAGTCAAAAGCCTTGCTGGAATGGATCTCGCACACCCAGCCGACGCCGCAGCATACGCGGCAGTTGCCAATCATGCCGGATCGCTCCTCTGCTTCTCTTCGGCCCGCAGTTCCTGCGAGGCCCGCTGTTCGAACTCGTTGTCCCTGCCTTCGGGGAAGCCCGCCTGCTGCCACAGCTCAAACGAGCGGCGCCGGACCTGCGCCTTGGTGGGGTTCTTCATGCTGCTGGTTCTTTGATGGGAGGGATCCTGAGGATGCGGCGCTAGGAATGCTGCCGCGCCTACTTCGGCGGCTGCAGTTCGGGCAAGCTCGCCCACGCCTCGATGTTCGCGGCTGTCTCGGCCTGCCGGATTTTCTTCCGCAGCTCGTACTCGTCCGCGCCGCCCGGCGCAGCGTTAGCCTCGTAGCGCGCGCCCGAGATGAAGGCTGAAAGACGGTCCTGGAACGATGTGGTCTGCTTGAAACGACGCCCGATCTGCATGGCGCTGCTCCTGTCCGCGAGAGGAGGGCGTGAGCGCGAGCGGCGTTCTCATCACCGATATAAGCCACGATCCGTGCGGTGATTAGCCATCATTGCACATCCGGCAGCGGAAGTTATGCGCACTAGTGGACGGAGAGTTCACAAGCGCTTGAATGCTACGGGCCCCTTTTTCTTCTTCCACTGCGCCCAGCGCGCGCCCGTGCCGCCTTCCAATGGATGCATCCATTCGCCGCCGAACTTGCGTACAGAACATCTCCGCGTGCTTAGAACCGCTCCCACGCCTCCTTAAACTCGCTCTTGGCTTCATCCAAACTATCGGCGTCGCCATTGCGCCATGACGGGATACGTTCCACTACCACCTTTCACCTTGCCAGGACCGCTCATCGACACGCCTGATCGTCCCGATACGAAGATCCCTAAGGAAGATGAAATAATGGTGATTCATCTGGTCGTCGGCGATGACGGTTGGCGGAGCAGGTTATGCGAGTCAGGCTCAGAAGGCGCTGCTCTCATCGTTCCAGATCTGAGGTCGCCTCATCATCGACGCTCGATCCCACGGTTGCGATCGATCTGGTTCAGGACCTTTCACATTTTGTCGCCAGCGGCCTGAGAGCTCGATGCGGCCCGACCAAAGTGAACGACGAGAGCGAGTAGATTATCGTAGTAGAGGCCGAGCTCAGACTGCAGCCGCCACCCGCCGGTCGAGCCGGCGAGTTTGAAAATCTACTCGGCCGTCGCGATGCGCGGGTTGAAACATTTATGCCGCGCCGGAGGCGTTTCGGCCTTCGACCGTATTTTCGAGGTTCCTGCAGAAAGGACTGGCATTGTCGGGCGAAGCGAGCATTGCTGTGGCGTGAGATGGCCTTTGGATCGGCCCCGCAGCGCAACATCGCTGACGGGGCCGTGGATGGTGCGACGCTGATGTCGCATCATTCGGAGGGCCTATGCAGAAGTCATCCCGCAATCGGAAGCCATCGAAGCGCAACGGGCGTGCCAAGGCCGGCACTGCGGCGAAACCAGCAAGAAAAAAGTCTCGTCCGGTGGGGAGACCGACGAAGCGACGTCCAACGCTTCCCTTAAGCTCGGCTCAATCGGGCGGCGTGGTCAGCGTAACTGCTGAAGCCAACAAACGCGCGAATAAACAAGCCAAACTGCTCGATCTTCTGAGGCGCCCGGCTGGTGCGACCATTGCCGCACTCTCGAAAGCCTCCGGTTGGCAGCAGCATTCCGTGCGTGGATTTTTGGCCGGTGTCGTCCGCAAGAAGCTCGGGCTCGAGTTGGTCTCAAGCTTTGAAGCCGATCAGCGCATCTACCGTATCATTGCAGCGAAGCAGGCCTGACGATGGCTGAAGCCTTGAAGGGCGAGCTCGCGGGTCGTCGCGATCTCGTTGGTCAGCGACCGCAGTCGCGTGGTCGTCGCTCTAGCTGGTCCACGCTGGCGCATCTTCCGAAGCATCTCCAGACAGCCATCATCAGCTATCGGCGACAGGCGGATCAGTCGGGCGACCTCGATCCGGCGATACGCCAGTTCCTTGATCGGATCGGCGAGAAAGAGACGTCCGACTCCATCATGGCCAAGCTCGTGGCCTTCGACCGGGGACAGGTCGAGCTGAAAGCTGGCACTATCCTGTCCCGAGAATGGAACGGCATCACCTATCGGGCGATCGTCGTTGACGATTGGCCTGCCCCTATGAGGTGGTCCGGTTTCAGTCTTAATGCATAATCGGCTTTTCGGCCATTGCTTGCGCTGCTGGCGGAAGCGATCCGGCTGGCTTTGAAGGCCAGGCGATGGCCTCTGGCGCCGGCGGTTTATATCCGAGCGATGAGTGTGGTCGCTCGGTGTTGTAGTAGCGCCGCCATGCCTCGATGATGACCTTGGCCTCGGCGAGGCTGTAGAAGATCTCACCGTTGAGCAGTTCGTCGCGAAGCTTCGAGTTGAAGCTCTCGCAGTAGCCGTTCTCCCAAGGGCTTCCGGGCTCGATGAACGCGGTCTTGGCGCCGACAGCTGCAATCCACTCTCGCACTGCCTTGGCGATGAACTCCGGCCCGTTATCAGAACGAACGTGGCCGGGCACGCCGCGTAGGATGAACAGGTCCGACAAGACGTCGATGACGTCGGTCGAGTTGAGCTTGCGATCAATCCGGATCGCCAGACATTCTCTGGTGAACTCGTCGATGATGTTGAGCATGCGGAACTTCCTGCCATTGTGGGTCCGGCCCTCGACGAAGTCATAGGACCAAACATGGTTTGGATGCTCGGGCCGAAGCCGGACGCACGATCCGTCATTCAGCCAGAGTCTGCCTCTCTTCGGTTGTTTCTGAGGAACCTTCAGCCCCTCCCGCCGCCAGATACGCTCGACACGCTTGGCATTCACCGTCCAACCCTCGGACCGCAGCATCGCCGTGATCCTGCGATAGCCATAGCGGCCGTAGCGTAAGGCCAGACTGATGATGTCGGTCGTCAATGCCTCTTCATCCGGTCGGCTTTGCGGCTTCTTGCGCTGGGTCGAGCGATGCTGGCCCAGAACCTTGCAGGCAAAGCGCTCCGAGACGGAGAACTTCACCATGACATGGTCGACGCAGCGGCGACGGCGGGAAGGGCTCAGAAGTTTCCCGAGGCAGCCTCTTTCAGGATCAGCTTCTCGAGCGTCAGGTCCGACACTGCCTTGCGCAGCCGGTCGTTCTCTTTCTCAAGCTCTTTCAAGCGCTTTACCTGATCGCCCTTCAGGCCACCAAACTCCTTGCGCCACCGGTAATACGTGAACTGCGTCACGCCGATCGAACGAACCGCTTCGCCAACCGATCTGCCTTGTGAAAGCAAAACATCGACCTGGCGCAGCTTCGCGACGATCTCTTCCGCCTTGTGCTTCTTCTGGGGCATTCCAATGTCCTCTCTAACGGCTAATAGCCTAATTCAGGGAGGACCACTTTTCAGGGGGCAGACCAGCTGCCATGGTTTTGTGGCGCGCCGATCTCGGTAGAGGCGTCTTTAGCGTCCTCTTTTTCGCCTGCCGCAACGATCTGGAGTGACCCGTCCTGCAATGGTCGCTGCAGCGCTTTGGTTTCGTTCCACGGTGCTTGCTCGATGTGTTGCGGAGGTTCGTCACGCCGCCGTCGGCTTCGAGGCAATCAGCTGCCCGTGCTTGTGGTAAGGGTTGAGCCGATCCCTGAAACCCAGCATGCGCTACGTCCAGGCGATGCAGGCCAGTTGGCCGCTTCGATGCGAGCATCCCGAGCCCCGCTGGGCGGACAGCCGTCCTCGATCTCGTCGATGATCACGCCGTCGAATGGAATTGCTCATGGCTTATCGTTCCATGGTGTGGCCGCATTTCGATTTCATGCTGATCACAGATGCGCGGGTCGGCCGTGAGACCGCAGTTGGGGAACTGAAACAGCTTTTATGAATCAAAAATTCATCAGTCCCACGCCGCTCCCGTAGAAGCGAGATGCCAACGAACCACTACAAGTAGTTTGAATTGTTTAAATTGTACCGACAATTCATTTAGGCCGCTTGTGCGAGTTTGTTGTCCGTCTTGCTTCTCACGAAGAGGGGGATCACAAATGTCTTTGGCATCAAACATCAATATAGCTGTAGTGGGTTTGCTGGCCATCAGCGTGCTCTTTGGAGCGCTTGCGGGCCTTCGTTTTAAAATTCTTGTCCTCGTGCCTAGTGCATTGATGATTGCATTCTTTTCCGCCGCCGTTCTTCATATGAACGATTTCGGTCCTTGGAGCGGCATCGCTATCGTAATCGCCTGCTTGATTCTAAACCAGGCCACTTACCTGATCGTCCAAATTTATAGTCCAACCTTCGCTCTACGCTCCAATGAGATAGCCAACGGCATACCAAGCCGCTGAGGCGAGTAGGATGTCTAACAGAATCACCGCCGCAATCAGAAGCAACCCCCGTTTCCTACGTAGGGTCGCATTGCGGATGAAGGCCTTGCTGGACGGATCAACTGAGATGCCACTCATGATTCATATCACTCACTCAGGTCGGTCGCGTCGTTGGTAAGTGTCGCGCTCGTGCGATGGACCGACCTAATCAGTTTAACTCGGTCGCCACTTGCTCGGCGTGCTGCTCGTGACTTTGGTTGTTCTTGAGGGCCGCCTTCAGCAGGCTCTTCAACTCCACACTGCTAGCCGACGGAATAAGAAGGTTTTCCAGCGTATCGTCGACCATCTTGTGATAAATGATTTCGTTGGCGACGTAGGCCTTGTCGAATGCGACGCCCTTTAACTTCGACAGCTCCTTGGACTTGACGGCAGCGTTTCGGGACAACATGCGGCTAGTGTCGTTGTCTTTGGGAGTGACCCTGAGCTTTTTGACGGGCGCAATTGCCTGCTTATTCAGGGCTTCATGATCTCGCACCATATCAGCGGCAAACGCTTTCACCGCCTTGTTTTCAGATCTTTCCAGCGCCTGCTTTGCCGCGGTTATATCGAGCTTGCCAGCGGTATAGGCGATATGCGCGATCTGCGGGTCGGTGAGACTTACGCCCTGCGCGAGAGCGCTGCTGTTCAGCAGCGCTACGGCGGCCATCACCACATTTAGTCGAACGAGCATTTAGTACCCTTTGGACGTCGCGATCAGTTCAAAAAGCGCGATCGCTGATCAAAGCAACGCATGGAAAGCTAGCCGTAGAATGAAATTGATCCGAATTCCGACCGTTCGCGCCGGCGGGCGTCCTATGCCTCTAGGCGCTCAATGCGCTTGGAAGGCATCGTATGCAGCATCATGATCGAAGCATTCATTGCAGGGCTAGCTCCTAGATTTAGTGAAGCCTGGTAGTCGCACATCGTTTCAATCCAATTTCGTGACGCGGCTAAAACGGTTTCGTCATTCTGGCTGTAGACAACGGCAACATTCTCGGCATGGTCTCACCCTGTGGCGTTCCAGATCGTCCCAGAGCGTAGGAAGTCCAACGTGAACGCGGGATGAGTAGTGCGGCCACACTTCGAGCACAGTGTGGCCGCTGAGGTGACGCTAACCTTTCGCGCCTGCTCACTACGAACGGGATGCGCCTTGCATCCAATCACTGCTTAGGGTTGTATTCGTCATTCAACGTTTTGGGGATGACTAACGTGGCGATTGGTACTGTGAAGTGGTTCAATGGGCAGAAGGGCTATGGCTTCATTCAGCCCGACAACGGCGGCAAGGACGTATTCGTTCATATCTCCGCCGTGGAGAAGGCAGGATTAACCGGCCTGGCAGAGGGCGCCAAGGTGTCCTACGAGGTCGTGGCGAACCGCGGCAAAGAGAGCGCTGAGAACCTGCGGATAGGTTAGCGAGCTGAGCCGGATGTACGCTCGCTCGCGATGTGGATGGCCCAGGCAATGCTTCGGGCCATTTGCTTTTCCGCGTTGCCCAATGCCTTCGATGCTACACGCATTTGGGACCGCGCCATTGGTCATGCGGAGCTACAGCCAGATCAGTAGCTACCCCGTGTTCCCCGTCAGCGCCCATGAGACAAATAGAAGGGCTTCACGAAGGGTGTCCTTATCGCAAATCAAATCCGGTATATTGATGATGCAGTCCGCCCAGGATCGGATGGCAGATAATGCGTCCAGCTGTCTTGTCGGCGCGTGACATCGGCGCCTCCTTGTTCAATGACAAATGAGTGTGCGTCCGTTGTAGTAGCATGTACGAGTGCAGCACGTGGCGCAGATGACGTTCCCCGAATACCACGACACGATCAATACATACCCTGCGGATCGAGCCGATCGGCCGATCTGCGTATGCGTTTTTCCAGGGTGAGCGAACAGACGTCGGGCGGCCTCGAATACCGATGGACCGAACCCGACGCATGAATATTTCGCCGTATGCGCCATCGCGGTCCCGGATCAGGTAACGAGGGATTTGCTCCCAGTCACACGCCTCCGTCAGTTGGTTGACGAGCCATTCGGCCGTCGGATGCGTGGTGACCCCAAACCACAGGATCTGCCGCCGGCCATGGCCCATGATCAGCAATCCATAGACAGGACGAAAGAAGATTGTCGGCACCACGAAAAGGTCCATCGCGGCGATCCCGTCAGCGTGCGGCTGCGACGGATAGTCATCCACGAGGTTAGCAACGTAAAATCCAACGATCGAGTCAATAAACTGCGATCGGAATCGAACGGCCTGACTCATAGTCAAGCCGGTCCCTTTGCTTTTATCGGGAGGCGATTTGCACGAATGCAAATCCATAGCTCGCCTCAAAGTATGCGATATGGATCGCCAGCCGGATTAGGTTTCCGACAGGGACACCCAGTTACATCGCCGCCGAGCTTGCCGAATGGATAGATGCCAACGGCATGAGCCATACTCGAGAACTACTTCCTGCCCGGCGATCTCGAGTGTCAGATCGAGGCCTTCATCGAGCATTACAATCATCGCCGTTGTCACGAGGGCATCGGTAACGTCACACCCGCCGACGTCTACTTCGGACGTGCACAATCCATCATCAAACAGCGTGAAGGATTAAACGGCAGAATATCGGCGCTTGCTCCACCGCAAGATCGCCGCTTAACATCAACCAACAAATGAGGCCCGCTCTCCGCTAAATCTCGCCGCTCTTTGCGCAAAATGTTTTGATGACGGACACCTTCTATCTGCCGCCGAAGTGCAGTGCCAACTACCGGAATATTAGAGGCGAGGTTGCGGCGAATGTCGGTTGACTCCGGTTGACGCAGATCAGGAACGACCAACTCCAAAGCGAGCAACGGGTCCGCTTTTGCGGTGATGGCGATTCCGGAGCTAGTAATTGAAGTTTCGGATCACCATTTTGATATTTCAATTTCAGTCAAAGTGATATCGTAAAAGCAATGAGCCCTGGGCCTATCTGCGACCGACTTGGCGCCCGGCGGTGGGATGCCGAGTTCCGCGGAAACTCGAGCGGCATCTCGATATGCAGGAGCACGAGCCTATTCCTGCAGACGAAAGCGGAGGCTGAAACGGTGTTGACAGTTACGCCGCGCATGAGGTCACCGCGACCTGCCGATCTTCTGTTGAACGATGCGTTCGATGCCGAGGAGTATGGCCATCGCCGGCGCTATGCGGGCGTTGTTTTCCCATTACGATGAGAACAGGAAACCAGGAATTATCCTTGGTGCAGGTGCGGTGAGCCAGCCAATGGCAATATCCAGGGAATAGATATTCCTTTTGTAGGAGGAAGCCTTGGAAGATCCAGCTGTCGAGGTTGATGGGATGGCCGATCCGCCAGGCAACCCAAGGGTTTTATGCATTTCGTTTCTAGCATTTTCGCTCGGTTTTGCGGTTTGGGGGATGTTTTCCGCACTCGCCCCCTTTCTGATCAAGTGGTACAATTTCAGCGCCACCCAGGTGCTCGTACTGGCCGCGATGGAGCCTTTTTTCGCGGCCGCCGTCAGCATCCCGCTCGGCGTCCTGACAGACAAGTTCGGTGGTCGGACAGTTTTCACGCTTTTGCTTCTTACCCTCACCATTCCCCTGTTTGCCGGGTTCTTCGCACAAGGCTACTACGCCTTTCTGCTTCTGGGGTCGCTGTTCGGACTCGGAGGCGCGAGCTTCGTGGTCGGCAATGCTCATGTCGCGTCCTGGTACCCCAAATCGAAGCAGGGGACAGCTCTTGGCATCTTTGCTATGGGCAATATCGGAATCACCGTCGGCATGATGACCGTCACTTTCCTGGTTACCCGCGTCCTCGATGGCCCGGACGGTTGGCGGCTGATATTCCCGATCTTCGGCGTCCCCACACTGTTGATGGCGCTGGTCTATTGGTTTTTTACGTCCGATCCGCCGCACAGGCAGCACAAACCCGCTTCGCTACGTGAAATCGTCTCCGTGTACCGTTCGGGCGTGGTGGTTTGGCTCGTGCCGTACCTTTACTGGGTCTCCTTTGGCACCCTCACCTTCTTCGCGTCTGCGATGCCGACCTATCTGCTCGATCGGTGGCATGTGGATGCCACCCGCGCGTCCATGGTGTACACCCCGCTGCTGGTGGTCTGCGTCGCCATCACCCGACCGCTCGGCGGCTGGCTGGCCGACCACTTTGATGTTCTGACAATCCTGAGCTGGATGTTCGGCATCATGGCCGTTCTGGCCCTGGTCATGACCATGCAGATTTCACTGCATGTCGAGCTGATCGCCATGTATGGGCTTGCGCTGCTGGCCGGTGCTGCTGCAGCAGCCGTCGTCAAGCTGATCTCACTCTACTTTCTCGATCACGTCGGGGCGGTCAGCGGGCTGGCCAAGGCCGCCGGCGCGGCCTGCGGCTTCACCATGACGATCACCCTCGCCGCCAGTAAGGATCTTCTGGGCGGCTATACTCTCGGCTTTGCCATCTGGGCGCTGATGAACGTCGGCGCGTTCTACATCACACTTTCGCGCATCGGCTTCAAGCATGCAAAACCGGACACTGAAGCCATTCCTTCGGGTGACGGTACCGATGGATCTCGCTCTGTTCAAACATCGCTACCGCCAAGCTCAGCGAGATAGACAGGGTGAGTGCCTCTCTCGCGTGATTTCGGGAACTGACCTCACGGCGACGGCGGTGCCGCGATCGGTAAAGACCTCGACAACCTGCCAAAGTTGCAGGCGGATTAGGTGTATGCATAGCGCCATCGCGACCTTGCGCGCTCCTCTCACGCCGCGGTCGCGCCGCTTTCCGATGTGAGATCATCGTTGCCGATACCGCAGGCATCGGCAACGACGTCCCTGATCTGCTTGAGGTTCGGCTGCTGGAGCGCTCATCGATGATCTATCGTGTTGGACCGATTAACGAGATCGGAATTGCCCAAGTGTGATAGTTCGCTAATGACGCTGCCGATGCGTCCTCCGGGCTCTGAGCGTTCGGCGCAGTGCATTTGTACCCTTCCCCCTGAATTTTTGCTTTCGCGTCCAGTCTCAAATTATTGACGACGTTTTCGTGTACAGGGAGGCGGCGAATGCGGCCTCGCCCATGGATTCCGTCGATCCGAGCTACGCCCAAAAGCTGTTGTGCGAACTGGCGGCCTGGTCGCAATCGATCGGCTTCGCGCCGCACCGGGATTTCACCGTAATGGAGCGCATATTCGGCGAAGTGAACGCAGACGACAGCGATGCCGTCTTACAGTTTGCGAAGGCAAGCCCGTGTGCCTACCGCAAATCAAATCCGAACATATTGATGGTGCAGTCCGCCCAGGATCGGACGACAGAGAATGCGTCCGGCTGTCTCGGCGGCGCGTGATTTCGACGCGTTTCGTTCTGGGGATTTTGGTCTCGCCATTCAAGTCGAAGTTGCGGTTTGAAGCTGAGAACGCGGTGCTTCGACATCAGTTGATCGTTTTGCGACGCAAGCTGCGTGGCCGTGTTCGACTCGCAAACAGTCGACGAACGACTACAGCACCGGTCGTGTCGACGCCAACAACCCTGCAAGAGTTCTTGCCCAGATCAACCTCGAGGATCATTGCAGCAATGCATACTAACGATGATGCGTTCTTATTAAACTCTGAATAAATTGAACGTAATCGCATCCCAGTTCAGCCAGCGAGTTATAATCGTATTTTTCGAAACGCTTATCCAAACCGCTCCCGCCAATGTCAGCACCGTCCGGGTATATGTAAGACACCACACCGAGCAACCTGTATACCAATGCAAATTGCTCCGGGCCCCCATCAACGCTTGACTCATACTTTACACCAGCTTGTTTCAAGAGCGCCTCTAATAGAGACTTTGTCTCTAGTTGAAACGATGAGAGCTTTTCCATCTACTCGCTCCCTCTGCCCAGCTCGATGATGCTGGCCTGTGACCGATTCAACCCACTGGCCCGCAGCTCGGAATACTTTATCACCGCCGGGCGCTCGTCCTTCCCCAACTTGAAGATAGCGATTGCTGTTTAGCAAAGCACCTGGTCCAAACAATGGGCGATAGCCCTTTGGAACAAATCCAGCTGCTGCCCACCCGGCCACTTCATACCAATCCACGCATTGAAAACATTCGGCCGGTGAACCAGCTCTTCCGGCCTTCGCAAGAATCTCCTGTTGCACAACGTGTCCCTCGTCGGGATTGCGAGTGCTACGGAGTCAAACTGCGACACCGTTTGACCCAAGATTTTCCCATGCCGAGTCTCAAAGAGCTGGAGCGCGCTCTCTCGCCTAATGAAAGGATGAATCTCAAACCTGGCGGATTAAATCGGGCTCTGTCCCAGTATACGTTCTCAAGCCTGAAAGCGGATCCACCAAGGAAGAAGCAAACATTCTGTCACGTATGAACGGCAATGTCTGCGCCTCCCAAGTGGAGGTCTGCGATCAGGAAAGCAACCGACGAGACCGATGTCGGGATCCTTATAAAGGGAAGTAAATCATGAAACGTCAGATCATCCGCGTCGAACCTCTCGCTAGCCTGCTCGATAAATACAATGCTCCCAAAAGCACCGCAGTCCGCCACGGCGACACTCTATATGTGACCGCTGCGCCGCCCTTCGAGCCCGACACGGGCGACATCTGCAAGGGCCCGGGTACAATCGTGCGGCAGACCGAACTTGTGCTGGAGCAGATGAAGCTCTGTCTCGAAACGGCCGGTTCTTCGCTCGACAATGTGCTGAAATGCAACGTCTATTGCGCCGCGGTGGAATCATTCAGAGAGGTGAACGAGGTCTATCGGCGTTACTTTCCTAAGGATCCGCCGCCGCATGTCCTCATTAATGTGCGGCAATGGAGCGGCGGATTTGACATTGAGATGGATTGCATCGCAGCCGTCTGACACACTGCCGCCCCATAGGGGAAGTCGGATGTTTTCAGCTAACTTCGAAGTGAACCGCACTTCGGCGTGACCTAACCGGGCTTTTTTGACTTGAGCTTTGTGAGAACTGAGCGAAGACAAGGAGCTTTGATCATGCCGAAGAGGCGCGGATCCAGGATGGCTTGCGGCTGACAACGCTGGTCGACGAGTTCACACGGGAATGCCTGGCCATCCGCGTGGCTCGTCGTATCAACAGCCGACGTGATGCTTGCCAAAGGTGTTCCAAAACACATACGGTCGGACAATAGCGCGGAGATAACAGCCAAGATCGTCGGCAACTGGTTCGCAAGGCTCGGAGCACAATCAGGTCACTTGCGCCAGGCGACCTTATTCTGATGGCCTCGTGGCATGACCATGTCTCTGCCGCGAAACCAAGCTTATCGCTTCAGATGCTGATTCGCTGCCTCGCGTGAGGGTCGTTCGGGACCATAGTATGTTCGACCGCCGAGAAGCCCCCAATATTACGCCGACGTGAAGGACCACGAGAGTATCCACGCTTGATTCTGTGGAAAGTGTGCTGCAGCGACGAAAGCTCGTTGCAATTTTTTCGAACCCGTCTCGACGAGGATATCTAGCTGTCCGGAAAAACTAGTGTGGTGCTCGATGTTGGCGTTCTCCGAGAGAAGTTGCGCTTAGAGAAACGCATTCGACAGGTTCTCTCCGTCCGAAATTACTCTCTGAACTTAACGGACTTTGGCGTTCTCGCGGTTGGCGCGCTTTAGAGCATTCACGGACCGCGGTGCGCCAGCTATTCACGCAGCAGCTCGTTCTCGCATTCCAGCTCGCGAACCCTCTGATGCCAGCTTGTTCTACATTTGGTCAGGGGTGGAGATAGTCCGTTTCTTCCTCATTCATAATCGACTATTTTCAATAGCCATCCTCTCGACAGGTGAAAATACCATGGACCGTCTGGAAGCGATGCAGATCTTCGTCTCGACCGCCGAAACGGGAAGCTTCTCTGCGGCCAGCCGCAAGCTCGGCGTTCCCCTTCCCACCGTCAGCCGAAAGGTGTCGGAAGTAGAGGACCACCTGAAATCCAGACTGCTCATCCGCACGACCCGCAAGCTTTCATTGACAGACGCCGGCGCAGCCTATCTGGCGGCGTCGAAACGTATCCTCGACGACATCAGCGCCGCGGAAACGCTGGCTGCCGGAGAATACACCGCGCCCCGCGGCGAGTTGATCATTGCCGCACCGATTACCTTCGGACGCTTTCACGTTCTGACGATGGTGAACGATTTCTTGAAAGCCTTTCCGGACATCAACATCCGGATGTCCTTGTCGGACAGAGCCGTCAACCTGTCGGAGGACAACATCGACATGGCGGTCCGGATCGGGGAGCTACCGGATTCCAGCATGATCGCAACGCGCGTGGGTAGTGTTCGCCGCGTCGTTGTTGGCAGCCCGGAGTACTTCGCGAAAAACGGAATACCTAGGACACTTTCGGACCTCGTTGACCTCACATGCGTGACGTTCGCGGCCCTGAATGGCAACTCATCCTGGGTCTTTCCGGGGAAAGGGCGTAGCGCAAGCCAACCTGTGCGGCCCACCTGCCGCCTCAACATAAATACCGCCGAGTGCGCCGTCGACGCCGCTATTGCCGGGATCGGTCTCACTCACGTTATCTCCTACCAAGTCGCGACGGCGGTATCCGAGGGCAAGTTGCAGGTCGTGCTTGACGAGTTTGAGCCCCCACCTATGCCCGTTCATCTGATCCACGCGGCACAGGGCCGGCTTCCGCTGAAAATGCGCAGTTTCCTTGAATTCGCGGCGCCCCGGCTACGCAAATCATTGGAGAGCGACGAAGTAAAACTCTCAGCCAAACCACCAAGATTGGTTCCGGCCCGAGAGAGCGTGACGTAAATGCAAAACTCACCGCGTAAGGTTCGATACTTCGGCCACTGTCATCGCGCGTGAAATCTGACCTTCGCCGGCTTCGCGCTGGATGAGGGATGGGATTCTGAGTCGGCCGGCACACCAACGACGATCGCGTCTACCCCGGCAAGTTGGACCATGGCTACGTCATTGCTACGTACATGGGCGGGCCCAATCCACACGAACAAGGCCGCGCCCAATTCTGACGCAAGATCGACAACGCGATTGATGCCAGTGTCAGCCGCAAGTGATGTCTGCTGTTGGCCCAAAGCAGACCTAAAAACGAAAACGTCCGACGCATTGCGCTACGCCATGGCCGTTCGTAGCCGGCAAGTGCATCCGTTGCTCGGCCGCTAGAACAACGCCCGCCTTTGGGTCAGAGGCCAAAGGCGGGCGTCACAAGCGCGACATCATCGGAGATCCATCGCCCCGCCAAATCGTATTGCTTGGTTACCCTTAAACCCTATCCACAAAGGTGTTTTGAGAAACTCTCGCATGGCTGTACGGTGTACCCGCAGGGATCATCAAGCGAACATCACCGAAATAGGAGATCACCAAGATGAATCCCGAACAAATTAAAGAGCTGCTAGCTGCTTTGGAAGAGATGCGCGGCGACGTCACCGCGCAGATTTCGAAGATTAGTGATCGGTGCGATGCGCTCGACGCCGCGATGGGTCACCTTCCTGCCGATCTACAGTCCCGTTTTCCGTCGTGATGTGATCCAATGACGAAGCGTCCCGTTGCTGTAAAATCAGCGACGAAAGCAGCGAAGCCAAAGGTGCGGGGACGCCCTTTTAAGAAGGGCACATCTGGCAACCCGAAGGGCAAACCACCGGGCACACGCCACGGTCTAACGATTTTGGCCGAGACGCTAATGGCGGCCGATCTCGAAGCGGTTGTTTCCAAGATGATCCGGAAAGCAAAAGCCGGTGACGTGGCGGCCGGGCGATTGATCCTCGATCGAGTCATGCCGATGCGCAAGGGCCGGCCCGTCGTGTTTAAATTGCCTGAGATGGACTCGGCGGCGGATGTTGTCGGTGCCCTGGCGACCGTCACGGCGGCCATGGCGGCCGGTCAGCTCTCTCCGGCCGAAGCTGTCGAGATCGCTGGCGTTGTTGAGCTGCAGCGGCGCGCGATCGAAACTATGCAAATGGAAATTCGCCTGCGTGCGATCGAGCAAAGGATGGATGGCAATGAATGAACTGGAAAAGCGCATCGCGGCAATTGAGGCACGGCTCAACATGCAGCGCACGAAAGACGGGACGTCACCGTTCCGCATCCTTCGCTTTGAGGGCGGATTGCCGGGGCCGATCAATTGGGCCTATGCGAGCGAGCACCGATGGCAACGCGATGCCGATGCCGGAGAGGACTTAGAGGCGTTCGTACAGCGGGCAGCGATAGCCGCCATTACTGCAGGCGAAACCTCGATAAACGTTGGCGGCTTGCCGCGCAGTGACGAGCTGGCGCACTACAAAACCTTCGAGGAGTTGTGGGCCGTGATCGGGGTGGACTATCCGGAGGTGCCACCGTGCGAGCGACAGGGATACGAGCGGCGATCGTCGCCATACGGAGGCGGACGCTAATGCCTCGTGCAGGGCAGACCGGCCACCATGCTTTCAACGATCCCGGCCCGGCATGCCCTGATGCCGACTGGCATCCGATCACGGTTTCTCAGGATCCAGAGCAAAGCCTCGCGCTGATCTTCACGCAGCTTGGCCGCGACTACGGTGGCATGCTGCCTCCAGATTTTATGGTGCATCGCCGTGTTGCAGACGGGACCATCTCTCGGGGATGGATTGGCAGCACCAGCCGGTAACGCGCTCCGGCGGTACTTGATTTCTCTTTGTGGCATTGCCATAATACGTGGCGTTGCTTTAGCAATGCCACAGGAGCAGCCATGAAGGTCTACGGGTATTGCCGAGTTTCGACCTCCGAACAGGCCAATGGCGGCCTATCGCTCGACATCCAGCGCCAGCAGATCACCGGCTACGCCATGATGAAGGGCTGGTCGGTGGCTGAGTCCTTCGTCGAGGCCGGTGTGTCGGGATCTGTACCACTCGCCGATCGGCCAGAGGGACAGCGATTGCTTGCTGCGCTCCAGCCCGGCGACGTCGTCATCACCGCGAAGCTGGACCGCGCCTTCCGCTCTGCGGCCGATGCGCTCGGCACCCTTGAGCAGCTGAAGGACGACAAGATCGCGCTGCACATGATCGACCTGGGCGGCGACGTCACCGGTAACGGCATCTCCAAGCTGGTGTTCACCATCCTCTCTGCGGTGGCCGAGAACGAGCGCGACCGTATCCGGGAGCGGGTGCGTGATGCCAAGCGTCATCGCGCGTCCCAGCGCCTTTACAACGGCGGCAAGAGGCCCTTCGGCTATGACATAGTTGAAGGTCGGCTGGTGCCGAATGCGAATGAGCAAGCTGCGCTGAAGCACGGGCGTGGCATGCAAGCCAACGGCGACAGCCTTCGAAGCATCGCATTCGCCTGGATGAGCGAGTTCGGCCTGGACAAGTACGATGCGAAGACGGTCCAGCGCATTCTAGCGCGCGAAGATGGCGTTAGTCCGCTGTCGCTTCGGGGTCCTGCGTCATAATCGGCCAAGGTTTCCCAGACGCGAGATCGGGATGACGTGGTTCGCCTTCCGGCAATCCAAATTGGTCGCGAATAGTGTCTATGTCGCTTAGCCAACGCGACGCCACGTCCTTCGGTCCGCCATCAGTGGTCATAGCCAAAAGCTTGCGGCGCAGCTCCACCGCCGGTATCGGGACCACATTATACGCATTCTGGTGGCCATCCACGGACACATGATTGGTGACAGCCTTCTCGATCGTACGCCAGCCGCGGAACCTTAGTCCATCTTGCTCACATTTGAGGAGCAGGAGTAGACCATCTTCGTCGGGATGCTCGGCGACCGCTCCTGCGAGCTTCGCCAATCCCGGTGTGGGTGCGCCATCCTTTAGCAGGGAGTAGACGTGCCGACGCAGATCTTCATGCTCCGCGAGCAGCCCGCCAAGCTGACGGATCAGGTGCCAATTGTTTCTGGATTTACTATCCAGAGTACCCGTTGCAACAAGATCGATGAGCCGTCTCGCAGACGACACCGTATTGAGCGCGATGACACTATTCTGCCATTCATCCTCGGCGTAGAACCTTGCATCCGCTTCGGCGAGCTTGAACAAAACCTCTTCAGCGGATTCCGCGGGTGCATGGGCGTAATTGCGCACCAAATCTCGCAAAAAATATGGGTCGGGCTGCGCACGCGGCAAGCCGCGAAGGACCGAAAGCACGTCGGTGGGTCTATTGACGAAGGGTAGAAGGCGAAGCCAAACCTTCAGACCATCGCCTTCGCCTTGCGTCAGTATCCATGATTGTGTTTCCGCCGCTTCCAAAGTGGCGTTGACGCCAGTAACCACATCCGCCAAGTCGACTTCGCAACCGGAGAGCACAAGGCTCCAAAGAAGGTCGGAGCGCGCAGATTCATATCGCTCCGTCGGCGCGATAGAGATGAGCTTGCGGATTGTGGCGTCCCGCTGGCCGTGCGGTAGACGGAGCCCTACGATGCCAAGCGAGACTGCAAGCAATTGCTGTTTCGTGGTCGTGCCATCCGCAATCAAGCGATCAACTGCGCCGAAGATTGCCTCAGCTTCATCGCACGTTGCAGCTGGGTTAGCTACACGCGCAGCACGTTTCGTTTCGAAATTAGACCAATCGATCTCACCGAGGAAACGGCTGCTCTTCGGTTCGTTCGCCCTGCGGTATTGATCCGCGAGCACGCGCGCCGCGAGTGCTCCGAAGTGCTCGTCTTCCAGATATTCACGCATGAGAGCTGCGGTTTCAGGCATTTTGATCGCCAAGAACGCGCCTTGGTATTCGTGAGTATAAGGCGTGCGCGCTTCGTGAACAGAACTTCCGTGCCTCCAACCTTCCACTTCGGCTCGCGCGCGAAAATCGCGATAGAGCCGCAGGTTGTCGTCATTCATCCGCTTGATGAGCGGCAACAAGCCGACATCAGGAACATGACTGGCAAGCGTCGCAATCGCGGCCTTGTGCCAACGCTCGGCATCGCTAGAAGCAAGCATGAGCGTTCCCCATTTTTCGACTAGCCCCTGAACAGTGCGGACAGCATCAGCATTGAAGGGCCTGGCGTGTTCACTATCCCGGTCCGAGCCACGCGAAAGGAGTGAAGCGAACCTAGCCATTTGTTCACTGTTGAGCGTCGGCGAGCGTTCAACGATAGCCTCAACGAGACTTTCGCCCGGCACATGCGCAATGCGTCTCTCCAGCGCACCGTAGGCTTCACTCGCGGCGCGCTCCGCGCGAATGTGTGGCGCGAGTGCGAGAAGACGGTCAAGCATTTTTCCGACGGCGACAGGTCCCAGAACAGAGGCGGCGGCGTCGGCCTGCGTATCGTTGCTTGCGGGATTAGCTAAGGCGAGGTTGAGCAGCACCTCGTCTTCGATAATATGGCCGACAGAGGCGAGTATGTCAGCTGCGCCATGGAACAGCACGCGGTCTTCGCGCAGGCGCACAAGCAAGCCGTCTGCGACGGCGCGCGGGTATCGGTCGCGCGCTTCATAAATAAGCCGCACCCTTGCATCCTGTCTCTTGTCAATCTCCATCGTGGCGATGATAGACGTCAGCTCGCTACTGTAGTCCCCGTTGGCTTCCCCGTATACGATCCGCCGCAAGCGGCCCTCAATGGACGTCTCTTCTGAAACCAGTCGCTTGCGCGCGGCTTCAATGCCCTGCCGAACATCTTCGTCATCGATCTCGTCAATGAGACTCCTCCGGGAAACAAGGTCGAAGGTCTTTTCATCCGCATCGTGCAAGATGTCGGCGATATGGCGATCGGCACGCCGGAACGCCAGCGCATCGATTACGGATGATTTGACCTCCGGCTCAGGATCGTCTTTTGCGATGCTGGTTGCCAGATCTAGCCCGTCCATCCCGCTCCGCGACGCGATTTCGTAAAGGAGCACTAGACGAGGCTTCTGCGGGAGCGCTTTGATTTTCTGCACCGCGTCCTCTCCGAGGATCGGCGACCGGAACCGTTTGCAGTTGCGCAGTGCCTTGAGACTGATTTGCTCGTTTTCATCGGTAATGAGTGGCCACACATGATCGAAAAATTCTGGGCGGCCCGACGTGAGCATAAAGCGGAAGGCGCGATCGACTTTTCCGAGCGCGTGCCAATGCGCGATATGCTCTTGAATGGACACGGCGACCTGCATCCATAGATCGTCCGAAGAACGATAAATCATCTCCGCGGCGAGGATCGGATCGACCTCGAACGCAGCGAGGATCGCTTTGCCGCTGGCGGCACGGTGGTGCTCATCGCCTCGCGACATGCGTTCTACCGCGAAAAGGATCGCCTCCTCCCAGGCAGGGAAATTGTAAATCTCCGCCTTAAGCGCTTCTCGGCGCCGGGGATCGTTCACTTCTGCGATGATGCGGCGCTCGACAAAATGGGAAGCATACCATTCCTGAAACTGCTGATGCTGGAACGAGACGCCCGGCGTATCGCCTGGACGCATAAGGACATGATGGCTGACCAGCACGTCGAGAACGGCATTTGGCTCCGGTTTGATCGTGATTTGCCCATTGTTCCCAAGCAATGCCGCCGTGTCGGAGACAGATCGCCGTGCGTCACTGTCTGAAACTGCGGTGTTAGCGGTGCGCGTGGCGAGCACGGCCAAGCCGTCCAGGTAGTCCTGCTGGAAATCCTGCACAACGCCATGCATTGCCTCGGCGCGGCTCGTATCCCTTTCGTGGGCGGCCACGAAATGCCGGAGCACCTCCTCTTTCGTGGTTGGGAACGGCATTCCCCTCGGAAGGGACAGCAACGCAGTAAGATACAGCGGAATGGTCACAAGCTCCCGGACACCAGCCGTGCGTAGCGCCTGATCCATTAGCTTCATGCCATCCTCCCCGCGCACGGCCCGGGCGATCTGCATCTGCTGCTCATAGCTCAGCGGCAATAGATCGACGCGCTTGCCACCGAACGGAATGTCGAGTGCCTGATTGCGCGGCGTTCGTATCGAGACTACGAGCCCAAGCTCGGGCAGCTCAGCTTTGAGCGTGTTCACTTGAACGCGGGCACGCTTTCGCGCTTCCGCATCGAGTTCGTTCCAGCCGTCGAGCAGAAGGACGACACCGGGTCGTGCGGCGGCCTTGCGGAGATTGTCTTCCGAAACCCCCCTGAAGGCGGGCCGCTTGAGAATAGAATCGAGTACGGTTGCGGTTTCGGTAGCCCAATCGTTCAGCATCACGATCAGTGGCGCGCCGTTCTCGTTCTTGAGCACGCCTTCGGCAACCTGAAACACCGTCGTTGTCTTGCCCATGCCTGGGCCCGCGACGAGGATCAGGTCATCGAGCGAAGTAACGGCCCGCGCGAGAGCATCCGTTGTGAAGGGCGTGTCGAAACCGTTCACTTCCAGCCGGAGCGCCACGGAGGTGGACGGCCATTTTGCTGTTTCGCGGAAAACACCGAGGTCTTTTTCGGCGGCGCGCCTTAGACGCGTCGCGAGGTCGGCATCGCCGACGGCGGCAGGAGCGCTTGCGACTTCGTTCCGCAGCACGCGCCGCCAAGAATTCAGCTCCGCCTCTCTCTTCCATTCTCGGAGGACAGTTGCGGTGAATTGCTTCACGTCGGAATCGATCGCTTTGCCGTGATCTCGGCACATCCAGATGCCATTGTCTGCGGACGAGCGCTCGTCTTCCGACATATTTTTGTCATAGCGGGGACCACCGGGCGCGGCCGCACAGATGTGCGCGGCTGTACCGATGTTTATCTCGCCTTGCCCGTCTTCGGTCGCGCCCACGGTGGGCGTGCGGCATGACGGAAAGCAGCAAAGCCAGCCCGCGCGCTTAGCGATCTGGAGAACGGTTTTCACCGCAAAGTCGTCTCTGCTTTTCTTGGCCACGCCGGTTTGCTCAACGATTCTGCCAACGTGAGTGGCATCGACTCATGTCGATTTAGCATGGTACCGCCTTGCGCAAGAGGTGACCTGGAGCAGGTCGATGCGAACGATTGTCAGCTACATCGGGGTATCGACCGGGACAACAGCTCCGTTCGGAATCTGTTGGCGCGATCACCGTGATCCACGTCTCCGATTTCTCTGGTGCGAGTTGTCCTGCCTCGGTGGGGGCCCTCAGCTGTCCCTCAAGGCATCGCTTTAGATTCCCATAGACCTAGCTTCCTCTATGAGATGCGCGACATAGGCGACAAAGAGCCTGGCAACGGTCGGGGGCATTTGGTCTGGGAGCGTTACTCCTAGATGTTCGTATGGCGGGTCGAAGTGGTCCTGGAAGCGAGGGTCTTTGACGCGGACTAGAGCTAACGATGGCTTGCTGTATGCCTGGGTCGAAACAACCTCTTCGTTTGAAGATGAGACCTGAACATGCCCGCGCGCATCTTTTCCGATTCGCAATTCTAGCCCGTCTAATTTGGCCGGATCAAATGGTTCACGTATTGTGATAGTTGCTTGGCCGGCTTCCATGCGTTTGGTTACATCTTCAATTCCGTGCTCTTCCGAATTTCTAGCATGATGCATATACGACAGCAGCGGATCATCCTTCCGCGCCTTCTTGGCTCTGCCAAACCAAGCAGATGCCTTCCCGTTAGCTTTACTGCCCTGCTCGAGCTTGGAATAAACGGCGTTTCCTGACAGGAGAAGATCGGACCATGCGCTTTCGGCTTCGTTGAGCGTCGCGGCTGCCTCAAATCGCGCAAGGGCAGCCTTTGCTTTCTCTAGGCGAGCAACACTATGGCGGATTGAGGCGGATTCGGTCATGGCAAAGAAACGGGGCGAAGTTGAGCGGCAATCGGACGCGGCGCTGACGGGAGAGAGATTTCGCCAACTATGGGAGCTTTTGTTGGACGTTGAGATTTTGCAAATCTTCCGATTCGTGCCAAGCCGTCGTTGGGTTTGATCGCCCACGAGACACCGTCTACATCATAGACCACGAGGCCGGGGGCGAACGCGCTGTCCAAGGCGCAAGCCCAAAAGCGTTCGACGTGTTCTCGCACGTGATCAACCCCCGGCTGTCCGTCTGTCACGGGCTACGGCTTGATCAGCCAGCGAGAACTTACCAATGACGACATCACAAGAAGAAGCAGACGAGCTTTTGTGCGAGTGGCAAGAGTGGTGCCGACGCGGCATTGCGAAAAGAGAAAAAATTAATGATGGCGAAGCTACAATTCAAAGCATTGAAGCGGGGTTCGCCCTTTTTGCCTTTTTGGTTTCGTCCCGCAAAGAGATTCGCGCGCGCAAAGTCACTCTCGCGGCCAACCCCCGGCCGATCGCCAGGGAAGACGACGACGGCTACGACTGCATCGAACTTGAGGCGATGCATAGGGCACAGCGGACGGTCAAACATGGGGGCAGCGATGAGTGAACGACAGAAGAAATCTTTCACCACTGGTGTTCACAGCACCGCGCTCCGACCAAAATCGGACCCACATGGAGAAGTCACGATCGAGCGCCTTGAACGTGGTCTCGCCTTGTTGGCGTATCTGATCGAATTGGATGGGCCAGTGTACGCACCTCTATTCGAGAAGCTGGAGCGAGAGCTTGAGGCAATGCGGTCTCGTGAGAACACAGTGGCTCGCGCCAAGCGATTGCTCGAAAGCTACCGAGAGGAAAATCGCCTCTCACTTGCACCGCCGAGAATGAGCGAGGCGTAACCACCCCGAGCCCCGAAGAGAAAGGCCCCGTTTCGGCGGGGCCTTTTGCTGTTCGCGTCGATGTGAGCGGCGGCAGTGGGTAATATGTAACACAAAGTGATCGGGCTTGCTGCGAAGCTAAGTTATTGATTTTACGACGATACCCCACATTACGTGCCTATTAGGATAAGTCCGGAAAATCCCGATTGACGAACGATGGGCAAGCGCTGCTTTGATCGTGGTCAAGATTTCCCCGTGGCCAAACGGGTAGCTGCGAAAACCTTTCCCACTTCATCTGGGCCTCGGTTTTCGAATTTTCGAAACCACGATCGCGCTGTGGCTTGGCCGGCCGGCGCCCAGATGGAGACTGATCGAGCAATGCCGCGCCGAGCGCAGACCTTCAGGAAAGGCGACGTGGTGAAGGCGTTGAAAGCCGCGCTCCGGCGCGGTCTCGCCGCGGCCAGTCGTCGCCGAACTATGAGGGATGATCTCGTCGCCGGGCTGAGTTTGCGCAAGCGCGCGGAGGCGGCCGGCTAATGTCTCGTCCTGTCGCGATACCGCACGGAGCTTGGCCGCTGGAAATGCGTGCTGAAACCGCTGCTGCCTATTGCGACGAACCGAGTGTCGAAGCCTTTCTCAAGAAGGTGCCGACTGTTTATTCGGCGCCCAGCAAATCAAAGGGCTGTCTCCCTAAGTGGCATCGCTTCAAGCTTGACCGAGATATCGCACGTCGCCATGGCCTGAGGGTCGAAGCCCCTGCCCTCGTTGAGGCCGCGGAGGATCTGATCTGATGCCGCGTAAGAAGCCTCAGGGCTGGCCCAAGCTGATGGTATCGAAGCGCCTCAGGTCAGGCGCTGTCGCCTATTATTGGGATATCCCGAGCTGGGCCAAGAAAGCCGGCTGCGCGCTGCACAGCGAGGCGCTCGGCTCTGACTATGCTGCAGCGAAGAGCCGCTGCGATGGATTGCTGAACCCCCAGTTCGATGCGTGGCGCCTGCGCGATGGCGATCTCACTGTCAGCAAAACAATTCCCGGATCTTTCGACTGGATGACCTCGGTCTACAAGGCGTCACCGAAGTACACCGGTAAATCGAGCAAGTACCGAAAGGACATCGACCTCCAGCTCTCGCTTGTATCGAATTTCAAGCTGAAGGATGGGCGCACGTTCGGCTCGCTTCTGCTCCAGAGCGTCACGCCCGGCACTGCCGATAAACTTCATGAGAAGCTCAAGGAGAAGACAGACGGCAGCGAGCGCGCCAGAACCGCAAAGGGCGCAATGTCTGCATGCCGGCGAGCTTGGAACGTCGCTCACCGCAGCAAGCCCGCCGCGGTGCCGCTACCGAATCCGTTTTCCAAAATGGATATCAGTTACTCGCCTAAGACCACCCGGCCGGTTTCTTATGGCGAACTTATGAGGTTCGTCACCGCTGCCGACGAGGATGGATCGCCATCTATCGGAACTGCGGCAATGATTGCCTTCTTTTGGTTGCAGCGCCAGGTTGACATACTCTCCCGCCTGACATGGGGCCATTATCGCCCTTCTGAAGCGCCGGCCTGCGCGCGCATCTTCCACCACAAGACGAAGGTTCTTTACGATCTTCCGCTCTACGATGACGACGGAACGGCGCTCTGGCCGGAACTTATGGCCCGGCTCGATAATGCCCCACGCCGCGGGACCTTGATCGTCACGAGAGACGTCGCCGACCGGCGCCGCAAGACCTTCCTCCCTTGGGCCGAGGACTACTTCCGCCACTGCGTTGCCGTCATCCGTACCAAGGCTGGCATCGGACCTGAGGTGAAATTCATGGGGCTGCGCCACGGCGGCAACGTCGAAGGCGCTGACGCTGGTCTGAGCGACGCCCAACTTCGCTCATTGAGCGGACACAAGACCACGGCGGCTTTGCTGCGATACGCGCAGCAGACGCCGGTTCAACAGCGCGAAGGTGCGCGCAAACGACGGGACGCCAGAACGAAAAAGGGGATTTTGTCGGAATGACCCGACTGACGTGGTGTCGGAATGGCGCTGCGTTTTCGGTATAAGTCTTTGAAATCGTTGGTGGGCGATGTAGGGCTCGAACCTACGACCCGCTGATTAAGAGTCCAGAAGATTTCGCGATCTTTCAAAGCGATAGCCGCAAACTGCGGGCATGTGGTCCCATTGATTCCGTTTGCGAAATCACGGTGACGCAAACCGTGCGATAATCAGGCTGATGCGAATTAGGAAGGTTTAAAGCAGTCGGCGCGGATCAAAGCGTCATTACTTCGACGGCTGTAATCCGGACGAATCCACTTATCTATGTTGGCCGCCGCGTCGGCTTGTCCGGCTTTGCTGAGCAGTTCGTCGCGTTCTGGACCGGGCGCGAGACTATCGGCTTTATGCCGCATCTCCTTAGCAAAATCTTCGAGTCGATCTTGAAGCGTTATTGTTTTATCGAAACGTTGCCGCTGTTGCATGGCGCGCTCCTTTCCGTAAGAGGAAGGCGGGAGCGCAAGCGCAAACTGGCGTTCTCATCACCGATAAAAGCCACAATCCGTGCGATGATGCAGAGAGTGTGCGCCATAAATCCGAGAAGAGCGAATCATTTATTTACACGTATTTACACGCCGGATCTAACCCATCCCTTACTTCCCCTCACCCGAACAGCCGCTTGAACAACTGCGGTGTCACCTTCTCCGAACTGACTTTCGGCCTGTCCGGCTCCTTTGCCATGATGGCGGCGACTTCCAGCCACGTCGCGTCCAATGCGCGGATTATGTCCAGTTCGAACGGACGCACCGGCTCGCGACGTAGCCGTGACCAGGCTTCGATATCCTGGTAGCTAATCGGATTGGCGCCGAACCCATTGCTTCCGCGCGTAGCGTGCAGATGGAGAAATATCCCCCATACACGCAAGCCGGCTGCGGGCATTTCAGGCGCGTCGGGATAGGTCTCCATTGCACCGGGATGCCGGTCCATCTGCCAACGCAGAATGTAGACGAGCCGATCGGACAACCAGTCGAGATCGATCATAGCAACCTCCGATTCTTTGCGTTTCGGACTGCCTGGACCGTGAGCATGGGCAGGTTCGCTTTCAAATCGGCAACTTGCTGCTCGACGCGTCGGAGGCCGGCAGCGTCGGCGCCAGTGGCGTCAATGTTGACTGTAACTGGCGCGGTGATGGTGTCGCCACTCATCGCCGAGCCGATCTGATGGTTCGGGACAACCTGCGACCCTCGCGGAAGGTTGACCAACTCTGGTCCCTTCTCACCAACGATCGCGAGACCGCCCGGTGCGTTGTCGGTACCGCTGGCGAACATTGGAAACGATAGTCCGCCAGTACCGGCGCCCAGCCCTGACGACCAAGTTGCCCCGGCTGTCGCGCTGCTAGAGCCGAACAGGCTTCCAATATTGAAGCCGGATCCGCCGAACGCGTTTTGCCAAAGGTTATCAGTCGCCATGCTGGCAAGTTTGTCGGCGAGCTTGTCGAGTGCGTTCACGCCGGCGGTCTTGAGCGCATCCATGGCAGACGCGCCTTTGCGAATCTGCGTTTCGAAATCGGTAAAGACGCCACGCGTGATATCCTGGCCCAGGGTGCCGACCTCTCGAAGCGCGTTGTTGAACCGCAGCGCCGCCGCTTCCGAACTCGCCAGCGCACGCGGAACGTCATCGCCATAGATGCCAGCAAGCTCGCGCGCGATGGCCGCATCTTCCGGGGAAAGGAGCGCCGTCTGCTTTCCGACACCGATATCACTCGCAACCTTTGCCTTTGCCAGTGCAGATGCGGCGTCGCCCGCGTCCTGTGCCAGAGCCTGTATCTTGTCGCGCATCGCTTCCGTGACCGGCAACCCGGCTTGCTGCGCCGCGGTGAGCAGTTGAGACTCCGCTCGCAGTTCTTCGATAGCGGCGGTGCCCTTCCCGACCGTTTGTGCGTCCGCTTCCATTCTGGCGGTATGCTTGGCGATAGCCTCGGCTGCCCTGTCGAACTCGTTCTTTTCCGCCGTCTTGTCGTCGGCGGGATTCTTGGACGTGTCGCCGCGAACAATCGATTGAACGTCGGTTGCCTCGCGCATTCCCTTCGAAATGTTGGCGTGGTTCTGTAGCGCCAACCGGAGTTTGGCGTTTGCCGCGATCATGCCGATCGCTGCGGGATCACTCGAAATGCCCAGCGATGCCTCGGAAGCGGCGCGAGATTCCGGTGTCGTGGTCGCGTTGGTGATTGCGTTCCAAATCGACGCATTGCCGATCCGGTTAGCGAACCAGTCCGGAACCTGTTTCAGGGCCGTATAGAGTTGCGTCGCATATCCAACCGCCGCCGCAAGGTCTTCGGTGATGTTCACCCAAGATTCGTGATAAGTCATGCCCATCTTGGCAAGATCGTCCTGAATCGGCTTCCACTTATCCGCCAGAACCTTTTGCGCGGCCTCTAACCGTTCCTTCAAGTCAACGGCGCGGCCAAGGTCTTCGTCCGAAACGATTTTGGTTTTACTTAGCGCATCGGCGCGCTTCAGCATGGCGTCCAAATAGCCGTTATTGTCGCGTAGCGCGGCGGTGATTTGCGGGCCGAATGCCCTCCCGGCTAGATCCAAAGCGGCAAGGCGCTCGCCCGCGTCCATCATCTGATTGATCAGGCTAACGATGGCTCGCAACCGCGCTTCTGCATCACCCGCGGTTGCGAACGCGGCGACCCCGGTGTTGTTGGACAGGTTGCCGTTGTTCTTAAGTTCGTCGATTCGGTTTTGAAGATCGCTACCACCGAGCTTATGCGCGCTCGCCTCATTGAACTTGACCAGCGCCTCGGATAGGCCGTCGATCTTCTCCCGCGCTTCGCCGCTGCTCTTTGTAATGCGCTGGAAGAACTCAGCGTCAAACCCTGACGAACTAGCTTTATCTGCAAGCTCGCTGAACTCGGCAACCTGCTTCTTTGAAAGATCAATCGCATAATCTAGTAGCTGGAACGAATTCTTGACGGTGGTAATACCTAGTGCGATCGGCCCCAGCACGCCAAGCAAGTTGCCAAATGCCAAGGTTGCCGTGCCAGCGACACCTTGCGAGGCCAGCCAGCCGGAATTCATTTCAATGACGGAACGAGTAATTCGACCGATTGCCATGTGAGCGATGGCAGAGGTCGATTCCATGTCCGACTTGAATTTGGACGTGTCCGCCCGGATTGCGACGTTAAGCGCTGGCGTTGGCATTCGGTGCGTCCTCGAAAATAGCGACAATCAGACCATGCGCGATTACCGCGTTGGCGTGGTACGGCTGGCCACGAACATGGTCAGCAATGAGCGCATCTGTATCTTTCTCCGACATGCCACCGCCGAGCAGACCGACCCGGAATACGTTCGCAATATCCAGTGGGGAATGCACCCGTTCTTCAAACCGCTTGAACGCGGCGAAGACCGAAGTGCCGTACTGCCCCGGAAAGCCATCGTTCAACATCCAGGCAACGCGCCGGCTATTTAGGTCAAAGACGTGCTTGCCTCCCGCCCATGTTACTTCACGCGCTGCTGCACTCATTTTAAGGCTTTCTCCACTGCATCATTGATGGTCTGCTCGATACCCGCCCGTTTCGCACGGTACGTCGGCCAAAAGAACGGCTTGGCATGTTGGCGGCTGGTGCCGAATTCGAACGCTTCGGCGTAATCATATGAAACGCCGCTACCCTTGCGGATTTCCTTGGTGGTCATGTCGCCGCCAGCTTGGACCAGGTAGGTAAGTGGGTCCTCGGTCGGCAGTGCGACACACGACGCGGCAAGATCGCCCGTTGGCTCAACTTCCAACTGCTCAAGCGCCTGGCGCTGTGCGTCCGACAGCATTTCGGCTTGATCGCGGATGGCTCCGGATAATTCCGCAACGATCTTGTCCGGAACGCTGTTGATGTACTTATCAAAATCGTTGTTATCGTCGCTCATCACACCCATGCCATATCGTCGGACCAGTTCGGCGAGTCGTAGATCGACGGTGCGTCACCAGCCAATGCGCGGCTGACTGCCATCCAGGACGCGACGGCGCCGTCGATGCGGCCGGTCGATTTGTCCTTGCGGAACGCGCGGTTATCGTTGCCCCAACTGTGAACTGCGATGTTCGCGAAGTTCCAGCGCAACACGGGATGGCCGGCGTGGACGAAGTGACCTTCTAGGATCACCTTCTCCAGGTCGCGGAGCGCTGGCGTCTGCACCTGCCATTTCTGTTCGATGACAACGCACGGAAGCCCGTCGTTGGTAAGCGGACCCATCACAGGCTGTGCGAGCGCCTTGTCGAAGCCGATTTCACCAACGTCGAAGCGCTCGCATAGACCACGGATGCACGTCTCAACGGTTGCATAATCGATGACGTTACCCGGTGTCGGGGTAAGGTGCCCCTGCTCGGCCCAAGCCACGTATGGCGCGCTGTCGCGGTCGCCGCGGCTTCGCAGATTGTCACCGGGGCAAAAGAAGTGCGGAAGGATAATGAAATCGTCGCCATACGGAATGCACGCGACAACTGCGGTCAAATCGGTTGTGGACGACATATCGACCGCGATCCAGCACGGGAGACCGTCGATATCGTCCGGAATCGGTCGGTCGCCTTTGTCGTACACTGCCATTTCGACGAATGGGCTGGTCGACTGATCAAGCCAGATATTAAGCTTGTACTGCTTGAGGCTATCGCGTTCCGTTGGACTGTCCTTGGCTCGCTCGATATGCCTACGAAAGCCGGCTAGTGACGGGTAGCCATGCCCGCTGCCAGGATTTACCCGACGCCAGTTGCCCTCATCGTAAATGTCGCAGTCCGGATCAGCTTCAAACAGGACTGGAAGCCAGCCGGGGTCAACCACATCGCCGCGCGCGATCTTTCGCGCGCGTTCGATAACCTCATGAGCGATATTGTCCTGGCCCCTACCCGCCGTCGTGGCTACAACTAGTAGGCTGTTGTCGGTCTTATCGAGACCGTTGGTCAAAACCTTCCAGAGATCAGTGCCCCGCCAGATATGGATTTCGTCCGCCAGCACGAAGGCGGGAGTTCGTCCTTCCTGCGCCGGCGCATCAGACGAAACGATTTCCAACTCTGTGGCTTCGCGTGGATACTCAATCTTCTTCGCCGAATTGTGAGGATCGTACACCTTAAGGTTGGAGGCGACGCGCTTATCTGCCTGGACGATGCCGCGTGCTTCCTTGAACGCAATACCTGCTTGCTTACGATCAGAAGCCGCAAATATCGCTTCGCCACCAGGCACACGCTCAGGGCCTATGGTATGGAGCAACGCGAGGGCGGCTGCCAAACTCGTCTTGCGGTTGCCGCGTGGGACGAGAATCACGACGGTATTGACGGTGCGCGTACCATCGGCATTGCCCGGACCATAGATGCGCCGAACAATGCGTTCTTGCCACGGATCGAGCTGAAATGCGCGTTTTGGCAGGGTCGATTTCGGATGCTTTAGACGGCGTAGGAATTGGACCGCCCGCTCGCCATAGCCGAACGGGTCATCAATCGGACTGTCGTCAAAGAGCCAGTCAGGATACGTTGAGCGGATTGTCTTCGTCATCTTCATCGTTGTTGTCACGTACCGACGGCCGCGAACGGGATACAGGCGTCAATCCCAACTCGGCGGCAAGTTGGCGGGCCGTGGTCATCGCCTTGTCTTGGGCGCGTACAAGCTTGTCGTCGAATCCGCCTCCAAGGGCTTTCTCAATCTGGCGAACACGACCGATCGCAATGCAGTAGTTTTCGAGACCTCCAAGGTCCGCCGCGGTAAGAATTTTCCGCGAGACAAGCGACGGAAAAACGCGCTTCCATTCAGTCTTCGCGTCTTTTGACATCCAGCCTGGCGCCGACTTGTTGCGGTTGATCGCGTCTTTGGTCATGATCAGATTTGGTTTAGTGCCTTTCACGGGTCACGCCGCCACTTCAAGTAGCGTCATTACAAAATTCGTCGTAGCGGCCGTGCTAGACGTGGAGTTGCTTGCATGCTGCATTTTGTATGTAGTCGAAGAGTTTGAGTTTGGCGCGTCGAGCTTAGAGAACGCACCAAATCCACCCAAGCCGACACCACCTGCCGACGTGTTCGAGTTGGCTGTTAGGTTAGCTCCCGGAAGTGTGGTCGCTCCTCGCAAAAAGGTACTGAAATAGAGAACGTTGGTGGACGCGAGGAATGCCTGTGTGTAGGTCCAAGTTGCAAGCAACGAGATAAGGCTGGCCGCCGACGTTGGTGTGATTGTCGCAGTCGCGCCAGTGACATCAACAAAGGTCGTGCTTGTTGTGCTACCACCCGAGGAAGACACGTGCCGTATTTGCACGATCTGGCCAGGTAATTTAATGCCCGGTCCGAATGTCTGGACAGCAGATAGATTGGTCGTGGTCCAGGTGCCCGCCGTTAAACCCGAGGCGCCCCACTCGATATAACCAAGAATCCGGAAGGCCTTCGAACTGACTGCGGTCCCGGTATAGAACACGCCCGCGCTATCAGCCCCACCGGCACCACCTTCTGCCGTGCTGGACGCCACCAGACTTTCGTTCAGTGCAAACTGTTGGCCGGGTACCGTGCAGAGGATCGCACCAAGCCTGAATGTTCCACCATCATTGAATCCGACAACCCAAAGTCGGAACGCGGTCGATGATGTGACGCCCAAGGTCGAGCCGGAAGAGAGCACCAGGGACGTCGCTGCTGTAATGGCGAGCTTAGTCTTACTTCCCGTGGCGCCTGTCGGGTCTCTAAAATCGAGAACTATAGGTGTTGTTGCGGTCGCATCACTGCCGGCAGCATCCTTCAACGCGATCGTGAGCGCACCCGCGGAGGCGCTCACCGCAAGGCTGATATTGGAAAGATCGTTCGGCGCCGCCGCAATCGCCGCCCGCGCAGCCGCCGCATCAGCCGCAGTGAACACCGCTTTGCCGAGCGTGGTGCCGCCCAGGTTGGTCAACGCGGTAGTTGCACTCGCGAGGTCGGAGAGGTTATTCGCCGAAGATAGGTCGCCGGCACCAGGTTCGCCAACGACGTTCAGATTCCAGTCAGCGTGCGTCCCGGATCCGCCCGTCTTTGTGGATGTCATCGTCAGCGTCGTGCCGCTGTACGTGACGAGACCTTCCATCCAGTTTGCGGTATTGGCTGCAGACGACGCCCGCACTCGCGCGCCGTTGGTGTAGGCTAGACCGGCTTGCGTGGTGAATGCTTTACTGCCCGTGCCGATGGCTAGCGAAGTTGTTGACGTGGCGCTGTAGCCTGGACCAGTTGCTCCCGTGGGTCCGGTTGCTCCTGTATCCCCCTTTGACGCGAATACATCGTAATAGGACACGTTCGGCGGAGTGTGACCGGTTGTTGGTGCCGTGACGACGTAAACGGAACCGCCTGACGTAATGACGTCATTGACGACGTATGCAGTCGCGGGGTTGTAAGCGCCCTTGTAGTTGAACCCTTTATAGACGCCGGCAGAGACCCATGTCCCGCCATCCATTACCCATAGGGCACCTGTAGCGATCCGGAGAATACCTTGCCCGTCGTCCGCAGTAAGCGCTGGAACCACGTCGTTCGGGTCAGTGTAGCCGTCCGGCAAGTACCAGAGCAGGCCCTTTGAGTTCAGGACGCTGATGAGGAAGGAGACGTCGACCATCTGCTGTCCGCCGACGTAGCGGAGAGGTGAATCCCAAATGACCACATAAGGAACGTTCGTCTTGTCGGCAGTCGCGGGCAGGACCAGTTCAAGGTGGGTTAGATCGGTGACTTGATCAATTCTGTTGAACGGACCACCATCGATCGAGATCGAATCCCCGGCACGAGCATTCACACCTGACCAGATAACCCCGTCGCCGGTAACTGTCGTGCTACCGTTGGCGACTGACACGGTACCGAATTCGTAAGTGGGAAACGCGACCATCGTTCAGAGATTTCCTTCTGACGTCTCAAAGTATCCAAACTGAAGCTTACGCTCCTCGTCATCCTTCTCGCACTCAACTACAAACTCCTTGAGCTTGGCGATAATCTCAGCGAGCGTTGGCTTCTCGTCGGTCACGCGATCCTCTGACATCTCAACTCCAATCCGGCACGGCGGCCGATCTGTTTGGTCTCTTTGATGTTGTAGGTATCTCCGGCGTAGACGATGCGGTCGGCGTTCGTGATGCCGTCTCGCCACCATGTCCGAAATACAATCACGGTCTCGTCTGATGCGCCGTGGTTTCGGATGTATTCGTCGGTACTCGTCGTCACCTGTTGCGCACGAAGCGTTGCTAAATTGGTCCAGGTTTCGGCTGGCGTGCCGAAATCGTCGATCGTGGTGGTCGCACGCTGTAGTGTGATGGTGCGGTCTAAGTTCCCTGCCCTCATATCGACACCGACCAGCGCTGTTGAACGAGCGCTTCGATGGTCATGACCCCGTGTGACGTTTCGCCGTCCGGGTCGCGGAGGAATTGCACACGCTCAATATGACAGTCGGAGCACACATAATCCGGGTCGCCCAAATCGAGCCGTGCCGTTCGGTTCACGCCAATCGCTCGACGAATGGCATTGCTGATCGCCTTCACGCCGGCCGTCGACGGCTCCTTTTTCCAGATATGAAGGGTCGAAAAGACGCGGACATAGGATCGGTTGAGCAGAATTTCTGGCGCGTCGATCACCTGATCCTCGCCCATAATGATGCTTGGATCGGGTGCTGGCCGCTGATTTCTGTCGAGGATGCTCGCCGCGGGCACCAACGCAGTGACGACCGCGTTGCCAATGAGCCGCGACCGCAATGCCTTCTGAACCGCGGCGGACGGGTCAAGCACTAGCTTCACCCCAACTCCAGTCGCGATAGTCTTGGATGATCTCGCTCACGCCAAGCGGTAACGGTGCTGCGTTCACCCCGACCAGCGTCGCCTCGCGATTGGCGTACCAGTGCGCGACCATCATCAAAATGGCATGGTCGATGGCCGGAGGTACCGTCGATAACAACGGACTGCCACTCGGCGGGTATTTGTCGGCTATTTTGTAGCCGAGCTGGGTCTCCAGCCAATTTTGAGCGGCATCAATCAACCGCTCAACCGTCTTAACTTCATATGAGCTAACACCGCCGACTTCACCCGTGAAGTCACCGAGATTCAGGTGGCGCAAAGCCACTGTCGTCATTGTGTCGGTCATGACCTCGAAAACTCCAATTTTGCCGCCTCTTGCGTCGAGGGGAATGACCGGTCCCGCTGCGTTTCCTGAAACTTTTCGACCACCCCCGGTATGCGCATGAAACGCTCGCGCACCGCTTCAGGATCAACACCTGCGAGCGTGCAGACAGTACGGAAGTCGATCGTGTCGGTAAGCAACCATTCGATTGCCTCGCGCTGGTCGCGCTGCGCGTCTTTGCCAGTTCGCATGGTTGTTGCATCGGCGATTACTTGACCGAGCACGGCGCACCACAAATGCTTTTCGTTCTCTTCATCGTTGCGTTCAACGAATGTCTCCGCACTCACGATGCACGCTCCATCCGCTGTTTGCGGCTGTCGTGGCAAAAGAAGCAGAGTGACTGCCAATTGCTGCGATCCCAAAACAACTTGGTATCGCCACGGTGCGGCTTGATATGGTCAACGACGCGAGCGGCTGCACTGCACATGACGCAACGAGGGTGCTTATCGAGATAGTGAGAGCGGGCCTTCTGCCATGTGGTGTCATAGCCGCGCTCGCGCGCATTCGGTCGGCACTTGTCAGCTTCGGTACGCGCCCGTACCTGGCACACGCAACGTACGCCATAAGCGACTTTCAGACCACATGAACAGATGCGAGGCGCACGAAGAGGCATTGGCATTCCTAGTTTAAGGAACGGGAGTCGCATGACTTACGAGGACCGCGACTCCCGTGTTCACCAAGCGCGACGCTGAAGCGCGCTCAGTGATTGGCGTTAGGCGACAGGCCGCGAGCGTGCGTGTCCGAGCACCGCAACGGCACCGGCTGCGATCGACGTGCCACTGTTCTTGGTCACAACGACACGGACATACTTCTTGTGACCGATGTAGCTCTGCTTGTAGACGCTCGAATCCTCAAGGGAGGCCGGAAGGTCACCTACAAGGTTGCCAGCCACAACGTCGGTGAAGTCACCGTCCACGTCGGTGTCTGATTCCTGCAGCTTCGCGGTGAAGCTCGGCGCAGGCGAACCGGAGGTCGCACCAGTATTGATGACGAACGCGCAACTCTCAAAGCCCGCCGTATCGACCGTCGCACCCTTGATGGTTGCGGACTGCACCGCTGGCGCGAGAGCCAGAACAGTGCCGATGTTTGAAGCGATATCACGCATAGAAATATTCTCCTTACGAGGTCTTGCAGACGATCTTCTTCATTGCCGCGGGCTGAACGACCGCGCCGCCGACACGCCGCGTGGCGTGAATGCGGGTAATGCCGTTGGTCGCCTGAATGTACGGATTGACCAGGATGCTCAGGCCGATACGGTCCAGAATGCGGTAAGTCGTCTTGATGTCGCCGAATGCGATCGGCGTTTTGCCTGAGCCGACGTCCTCCATATCGGGACAATCGATGACCGGGCGACCGAGGATGGTGTCCGCCTGCCCTTGGAAGCCAGGTGACCACAGATAGGTGCCGGTCGTGCCGTCCTTCAGCTTGCGGATAGCCGCGAGCGTCGTGGAGTTCATCAGCCACGTTCCCGCGTTCCTATAAGCGGCCGGAAGCGAATAAAAGGTGTCGATCAGCATATCGGCCGGGTTCGAACCAAGCGTGGAAGCGTTGCCGGTCGGCACGATGCTAATATCTGCATTGACCAGAAGACCTTCCGGCTGCAGCGGACCGGTGCCCTTCAGGAAGGAAAGCCCCTCCTTCAGGCCGAAGTCCTCGGCGAGGGCCATCCGCACTTCTGACTCGGCAGCGCCGGCGCTGTCGGCGAGAAGCTGGTTCGAGATATCGACATAGGTGTTGATTTCCCGCACCGGGATTTCAAGCTGACCGAAGGTCGGTTCGCCGGTTTCCTGCGTCTGCGTTTCGCCCTTCCACTTCGCGTTGGTGCGGCCGATGCGCTTGGGATAGCTGACGGCCGGCGACGACGTGGAACGAACCGACGCGAGACCGCGGATCGGCGAGTACTGCACCAGATCACGGATGAACTCGGTCGCCATCTCAGTCGGCGCCAAGTAGCCGCCCTGCGGGTCGCTGGAAACGATCAGGGTCTTCAGTTCGAGCGGATCCGGCGGAGTAATGCCAGAGCGGACATACGCGCCGAACGCCTTGGTTTCGAGCGCGGCGTCTGAATTCTTGTGATCGCCGTGGCCGGGACGGTTGGCCTTGGCCTCCAGCTTGTCCAGGCGCTCGACCAACTTGGTCGTATCCGCCTTGGTCTCGATCGCTTTAAGGCGCGCGTCAACGTTGGTCGTCAGGTCGTTGACCGCCTTCGTCACCAGTTCGACCGGATCGGTTTCGTCGGCGTCTTTGAATTCGAGATCAGAGAATCGCTTACCCAAGGGATTACCTCAATGCTAGAGCCGCAGCGGCTCGGTTAATGACCGCGGCAAGTGCTGCGGCTTCGTCAAAAGACTTCGCGGAAGTGATGCGTGCTCGGGGGTGCGACGGATTTCGCACAAGGCTGATTTCAGCCAGATCGAGCGCGTCGATAATTCGGTTACGGCCTTCTTTACGGGAAGACTTGGTGCGGAATCCGATGGACAGGCCATCGACCAGGCCAGACTTGAGCATTGTCCGAATGGAGCGAGCGCGGGGCTGGTCGAGGTGCAATTGCCCTTTGACCACCAACCCATCGTCGGTGGCCCGCACTTCGCTCCAAGACCCAATCAAGTCCGAGGGTCGATGCTCGAACAGGATCGGCAGATCGGATGGAATGTCGCCGAACGCTGACTTGGTAATGATGTCGCCGACGGAATCGGCTGAACTGAATGGCCAAGCGTTGCCCGTGATGGTGCCTGTTTCGTCGACCGAAAGGTTCGCTTTGATTTCAAGCTGGTCCATTACGCGTCCTGCTTCGCGAGTGCATCGACCGGGAAGCGTCCCCACTTAACGTCGCCCTTTGCATCGAACCAGGTCGTGTGAACTGTCACGCAATCCTTGGCAGTCACAGTGTCAGGTACACCATCAACGGACATCCGCGGCCCACCCGACTTGAGCCGAACGACGTCCCCAACCTTCAAACTCACGTTTCCTCCATTGGCAGCCGTAAGAAATACGGCGCCCTACTCTGCGAAAACTGTTCAACCTGTTGCCGCACCGACTCTTGCTCGCGCAGGAGCTTCACGACGTTCGTCAACGCGAACGGCACGACGTTCCCATCACGCTTGACGTTCCAAGAGACAACGCACCGGGCAAGCCGATCGATGTCCATCCGATCGTACTCGGCTGCCGGCGGCCGCCCCTTGAACGCGTAAAGTTCATCCTGCATTTGCAAGCGCGCCTTGCGCTGCACGTCGCTGTCCGGACCGGCGACGGTCAGGATCATGTCCATCGACTCGCCAGTGACGGGATGCTTGATGACCAGATCGGCGCCGCGGTCCTGCCCCGCTACCAGATCGTCGAGCGCGGAAAGATCACTCGCCATTTTGCGCACCTGTGTCGGTGGGGATCGGCTTGACGGTAATGTTGCGGTTTCCGTAGGTCTCGCCGCCCGTATGCGGAGGCTGGCCGATCCAGGATGCACCCGTGTTCGGATTGATAACTTCGGAGGCTATCAGGCTATTGATGGCGTTGGCCCTCGTGGCGAGGTCGACGCGGGAAAGGTCATCGCGATCGAAGCGGAACGTCAGCGTCGCGCGTTCTTCGTCAGACAGAAGCGCGCGGTTGAATGCGGACTCAAGAACGCAGAGCCACGGCTCAAGGCAGTACGACAGAAATTCTTTATGCTTTTGCTCGGCGTTCGCGTAGCTGCTCTTGGTCAAATCACCAAGCATTGACGGCGACATATTGAACGCTCGCGCGATTTCTTCGGTCTGGAAGCGGCGTAGTTCGAGGAATTGGGCATCGACGCTGGAAAGCTGTGCGACCTTCAGGGTCACACCGTCATACAAGAAAGCAGTCTTGCCGGCGTTCGCGGTACCCTCATAGGCCGCGCCGAAACTCGACCGCATCCGCTTGATCGCATCTTCGCCGATACCTTTCGGTACCTCGACGACAGCGCCAGGGCGCGCGCCCCGTTCGAATTGGCGCTTCGCATGGGTTTCCATCGCCGCGGCGGTATCGATCGCACCACGGGCCAAATTGACGGGGCTGCGACTGAACGGCGAGCGAACATGGATGACATCGCGCGAATTCAGTGGACGTCCGTCGATGCTGTACGCGGGTTCGCCACTGCCGTCCGACGCATAGGTGACGGTGATGCGGCCGGGAGCATAGACGATAATCTCAATCGCCTTCCCTTCGCTGTTCCGAACCGCAACCGCAAGACCACCAGCGTCATGGATGCACGCCATCGACGTCAGATCGCGGATGCCTTCGTAACCGGACAGCCAGGGGTTAAATTCGCCGCGAAGGAGTTTCAGCGAAGGGTGGTCGATCTTCTCAGGAATGTCGCCGCGCTTAACGACGTAGATGTCGAGTGTGGCCGGACCTTCCGAGATCAGCCGAACCGCATTGGCAACCGGTGTAAGCTGAAGGGGCGAGGTGAAAGTCGCACCGAAGATCGCGAGTTCGGTATCGGTCGGGTCAGCGAGCGATTTTGTTTCGACAGTAGTGCGGCTAAACGGCCAGAGTTTCATTCATGATTATATGCCACAAAACGCTAGGACATATAAGCTAGCAAGACCTTGCAGACCCTAGCAACTCAGGCCGCGCGACGCATCCATCGAAAGAGTTCGCTGCGAATTGCCCAGTGCCGGCCACCCGTCTTGTAAATCGGAACGTCCGGTTTCCTCGCCCATCGACGCGCAGTGTCAACGCTCACGTCGAGAAAGGCAGCGATGGCGGGCAGTCCCCATATGCGTTCAACGTAGAGGTCAGGTTCGTTCAGCGTGATCGGCTTAGTTTCCATGTGGGGGTCACCTCCTCTGCGAATTAAATTCTTCTTCCACATACTTCCCTAGCAACTTAGTGGTCACGCAAGCCTGCTGGCTGTCGCGGTCGTGACCGGCCTCCCTTAGACATTGCGACCTGGCAACGGCGCCGTACTTCTGCGGCGGCGGAAACGCCGGTAGCTGGGCCATGTAGGCAATCCCCGCGATCACCGCTGCGAGTATGACTAGTTTGATCAAGGCTCTCATGATTGGTGCCTTTGAAATGATGAGTTGATGTTTTCCATGGTCATGCAAGCGCGCAAGCGCCTTTAGGGCGCGCGCAGCGCTATAGGGGTATGGGGGTTGGGATAGCAGTCCGTTGGTATGGGGGTTGGTAGGGTTTGAGGCACCGTTGGTAGGGGTGTTGGTACCGCGTTGGTAGGTGGTTGGCAGGGCGTTGGAATCGGGTTGGTAGGCTGTTTCGTCAACTGATAATTCCGATCTGAGACGATTAGGTGTTGTCTCATCCGCGAGGGCGGCCCGGTCATGATGGCCTCGATACGCTTTGAAGCGAGCAACCGATCCATGGCATCCTTCAGCGCCCTGCTCTTTAAACCTTGCGCGCCCGCGTGTTCTGCAAATAGTTTCGGCGCGTAATTGCTGCCGGGATTCGGGCTAACAGCACCCCTGCTTTCCGCATCGTAGAGCGCTAGAAGCTTCAGGAAGACTTCATCGGCCCTATTGCGAGCATCGTTCGCCGCCATCAGGCCACCGGCAGTGATGCTATCAGGCACGAAGATACCGCGGCGCCAGTGCAGGACGATCTCCTCACCTACCCTGCCATAGTTTGATTTCATGGACCGGAGTACGCGCGCGTCCGGATCCGGCTCGCTGTTGTCGTCGGCGCGGATGCGATCAAAGTACAGACGGCTTCGCACGGAATTGTTCCAGCCGGTGCTACCGCTAGAACCGGTACCTCTCGTCATGCCTGACACGGAAGGATGTGCCAACAAAAGGATCGTGATATCATATTTCAGCGCAAGACCCCGCAGCAGACCGATGAACTGCCGAGCCTGCGAGCGGTCGATCTCGTTGCCTCCGAACAAGTCCGCCAACGTGTCGAGAACGACGAACGTCGGCCTAAGTACGATGCACTGGGCTTCCAAGGCGGCAAACAAGGCGGTTGGAACGAGGATGCTGCTTCGGCCGTCAGGTGCCGCGAGGATCGCATCTTCTCCCGCAAGTGAAACGATATGCAGGTCCGTCATTGAACTCAGCGGAACGGAATTCTCGCGGGCAATGTCGTCCAACCGGCGATGAACCTCGTCGCGAGAGTCCTCTGCGGTCACAAATAGACAAACACCCCGTTCGACAAGCCGGCCAAGCCAAGGGCGACCGAGCGCCGTAGAGGCAAGAAGTTGAAGAGCAATGAGAGATTTGCCCGTACCGCCGTCACCATAAAGCAGCGTGACGGTCTCGGCTGGGATCCAACCACGGACGTGCCAACGCCGTGGCGGTACGGGCAACCCATCTAGCGACGCAGCGGAGAACACAGGTAGGATGTCGGCCGACTGACTTGGAGCCGAACGCTCTGTGCGCCCGTCTTCGGTCCAGTGCCATCCTTCCGGCAAAGGTGCGCCTACGGGTAGCGGCTGCAATGGAGGTGCTGGGGGTATGGGACAGCCGAACACGTGGCGGAACATCCATGCGGTGTCACGCTTCAAAAGCCCCGGTAAGGTCTCTAGGTTGTCCCCTTCCGTTTTGAAATCTGTCGGACTCCTCCATCGGCGCGTGATCGTCTCGTGCTGATCTTCCCAACTCATGGCTAGGAACGCGCTAAGGCCGTCCTCGCCAGGGAACGAAAGTTTGATGCGCTTTCCGACGCTGATCCATTCATCGTTGCTGGGTGGATCGACTTCCCATCGTTTCAGCTTCTGTTCGATCCACCAGCAGAGTTCGTCGTAACGAATTCCATCGTGCGAAATGCCGCCGACCGCATCCGGTACGTGCCCGGTGATTTTGCTCTCCGGGCGCTTCGCCTTGCAAACCTCGTCTAAGACCCATTGCGGCGCGACAGCGATCACGTGCGGAGCATTTAACCAGCGGTACGTGCCGCCGTCGGCTTTTCGGCTCGGGGCTGCGAGGAACATTCCTCCGTCGCCGCGCACATCGATGCCGGAGTCTTTCGCGAAGACTCCGGCTCTTGTAATGACGTCGATACCGGGGTGCCTGAACACATAATGTCGCGAACCGCTCGGACTTTCCGCCATGAGTGTCGGTGGCAACGGACAATGCTTGGTCTCTAATGCTGCGAGTGACGAAAAGCCGTCGCGCCCATGGCCGTCGACGGTGTCAACGTCGAGAACAAATATTTCGTTGCCCGGCCCGGTCGGCACGCCAATGTTGGCATCCAGCCATTTTGTGAAGTCGCGTTGAATCTCGCTCGGGTCGCGCGTGGCGCCCCATTTCGTTCCACTGTACTCTTCCGACTTATGGGATTTCTTTGTGCCTATCGGCACCGGGAAAACGGACCATCCCCATTTGTCGGCGTAGTTTAGAGCGTGAGGCAGCAACGTACTTGCAGAATCCGGCGCTGCCGGGTATATTTCACTAATCAATGCAATCCCCGTATAAGAAGCCCCGCCCTCCCCGGCGGGGTTTTTCTTTTGGTTAATCGCGTAGGACAGCGCTCACGTGTTGACGCGAGACATTGAGCAGGCGAGCGATTTCGCACTGCCTCATACCCATCGCAGCAAGATTCTTAATGGCAGGCACACACGACTGGGCGCCCGCAACTCGGGATGAAGAGACCCAGCGACGTACACGATCGGGTCGGTACGTTTGCAGGACGTTGTTAACAGTCCACCATTTCGGAAAGCCGAGCCTCTTCGTGATTTCACAGGTGCGATGACCAGCGTCGAAGAGTTCGAGAATGTGGGCGTTGCGCTTGGCGATCTCGGTGCGGTTCACGAGGGTTCGTCCGTCAGGCAGGTGCCCCAACCGCGGATGTTCTGAGCGTCCAATCTTCGGATAAGTTTCGAGCCGGCTTTGTATCCTTGATCCCGCAAGCCGCTGATGAACCCCAACGCTGGGGTCGGCATAGGCTGAAAGAACGTCACTTCGATCGAATCCGCTTCCGTACGCTGGTTCGGATAAACTCGATTCCTCGCGACCAAAATCGTGAATTTGAATTCGTCGATGAAGAAGTCCAACGTGATGTGATGCCGCGGCAACGCCCTCCTGCCTTGTTCGCGATCAAATTCGTCGCTGGTTTCCTTGAGCCAGGCGTCTAGCGGACCGCCGTTCAGATCCTTCGTGATGAGATCAACGAAGAAGTCTTTTACGGTGGCGCTTTTGGTGAATGCGAACGGATCATCGTTTTTCGATCCAGATCGCTCTAACCGCCGCCAGACACGAACATGGTCGGTTGCGCGCTTGGCTACTTCGACACCGCAACTTCCAAGTAGAAGGTTGATTTTGTCGTCGACCGTCATCTCCGCCCCACCGGTGCCGCGCCCTCCCGACGAGATCAAACTGGCCGCACGAAGTTCGTGTGCAACTGTCCGGACTTGGGTGTAGGGGATCCCCAGCCAAGTCGACGTATGGAGGATTAGGTCTGTGAGCTTCATGGAGGTTTCTATTGACACAGTAACGAAACACAATTAGATTTCGATTTGTTATTCTTACTACGCTACCCGAAGGTTGTCAACGCCCAAGGAGGGATCACTACATGGATACCGACACCACTCGCGAACGAAAAGCTCGTAACAAACTGAAAAAGCTCGGTTATAAACTCGAAAAGACCCCCGCCCGCCATTGGACGCGCGCACACTTTCCGGTCGGCTACCAGATCCTAAAGGGAAACATAGTCCTCGTAGGCGCCGAGCAGCGTGAATACAGCATGACGCTGGATGAGGTATTCGAGCAGATTGCTTGGTATGCCCGCAGCCCGGCAAGGGAAGCCATGCTGGAGGTCTACGATCGGTTCATCAAACTCGGAGGCGATCCCGACGACTGGGTGCCTGAGTTTCAAATGACGTTTTACAAAAACCTGCCTGAGAGTGGCGAGCTTGGGGAGCACATGTAATGTCGAACCCGCTTGAACCAAGCCTTGAGACAAAAGTCGCCCTGAAAGAATTCCACGACGCCACCGCGCCTGCCCGTGAGGCGGCGCAACGTCTTCGTGACGCTGCGGCGCCGGCTCGGGACGCGGCAGAACGGGTACCGGATGGCATCACCAAGCCAGTCGGGATTGGCAAACAGCCATGACCCGTCGCCGCGCGGCAGTCAGCCAAGCCGATGTCGCCCGGACCATCCGGGCGGCACGGCAAACCGGCGCCAGCGTTGTGGAGGTGGTGCAGCGGGACGGAACCGTGATCCGTGTTCTGCTGACGACTCCCCGGCCATCGCCGAACGCGAACGATCCATTCGATCAATGGAAAGAAGAGAATGAAGCGCGGAAAGCTGCCCGGTCTCGCAACCGCCACTAAGCGTCTCGCCGACGGGACCACGCGTAGATACTACTACGCGTGGCGCGGCGGTCCGATGCTGAAGGGCGAAGACGGTTTGCCGTTGAAGCCAAAGGATCCGCAATTCATCGTTGCCTACGCCGCTGCACATGCTGAACGGAAGAAACCCGCACAAGGGACCATGTTTTCGCTGATCGCCGCCTTCAAGGCTGCCAGTGAGTTCACAACATTGTCCGAAAAGACGCAGAAGGACTATCGCCGCTACCTCAAACTGATCGAAGAGGAATTCGGCACGATGCCCCTTGCCGCAGTCGAACATCGTAAGGCGCGTGGCGAGTTCAAGACTTGGCGCGACACCATGGCTGACCGGCCACGAGTTGCCGACTATTCTTGGACGGTCTTGGCGCGTGTGTTGTCGGTTGCCAAGGACAACGGGACGATTTCAGTGAACGTCTGCGAACGTGGCGGGCGGCTCTATGAGGCCGATCGTGCAGAGATCATTTGGTCACCAGAGCATATCAAGGCGTTCTGTGCCGTCGCATCCGACGAACTGCAATTCGCTCTCCTGCTCGCTTTGTGGACCGGTCAGCGTCAAGGCGATCTGATTGGCCTCACATGGCCGCAATACGATGGCTCACATATTCGTCTTCGTCAGAGCAAAGGGCGCGGCAAGAAAGGCAGGCGTCGCGTTGTCATTCCCGTCGGCGCGCCTTTGAAGGTTGCCCTGGACGCTCGGAAGCCAGAAAAGGCCGATGGCGCGATCCTACGCAACACGTTTGGTGAGCCATGGACCAGTGACGGCTTCCGAGCATCGTGGGGAAAAGCCTTCGAAAAGGCTAATCTTGCGGACTTCGATCTGCACTTTCACGACCTGCGAGGTACGGCTGTTACTCGCCTTGCACTGGCCGATTGCAGTACCGCTCAAATCGCATCGATTACCGGCCACAGTCCGCGCGATGTCGACGCGATACTAGAAGCGCACTATCTCGGTGGCCGCTTTGAATTGGCGGAACAAGCGATCGCAAAGGTCAACGCGAAGTACGGCTCGTGAACAAAAATCGCAAACCGAAGAGCAAACCGGATGATCCGTTCTGCGTCTGATCCGGCTTAATTCTCACTAAGTCTTTGATTTCATTGGTGGGCGATGTAGGGCTCGAACCTACGACCCGCTGATTAAGAGTCAGCTGCTCTACCAACTGAGCTAATCGCCCGGAACTGTCCGAAATTCCCTTGCGGGAGGGAGTCGTTTAGCAAAGCGAACCCACGATGTCCAGCAACGCAGCCCCGCTTTCCCCTACCGCCGTAGCCTCGGAGAGACGAAAAAGCCGCCGATTTCCGGCGGCTTCCTCATGGCTGGGCTAACTCATATCGGCGGGTCAGAGGCGTCCGGGCTTCTGCTGGTCATGGTGACCGGAGTCCCCGTCGCGGTCCTTGCTGTGATCGGACCAATCACCGCCTCGGTCAAAGTGATGATGGTGCCACCAGCTTCCCATTCCGAAGCCGTGATTCATACGGGTGAGAACCATCAGGCGCCGCTTTTGGCCATCGTCGAGGGTCTTGTAAAGCGGATCGGCAGCATCAGCGACCTTTTTCAAAGCTGCAGCTGTCTCGGCCATGCGATCGGCGTGGGCGCGAAGCCGCGCCACCTGATCGACAGGCGCCTGCTTTTCCGCGTCATCATTCTTGGCTTCGTTCTTGCTTTCCTTCTTGGCCTGCATCTTGGCGTCGGCACGGTCGATCCGAAGCTTGGCGAAATCACGGATTGCCTTTTCCACCGGCGGCCACAGCTTTTCCTGATCCGGCGTCAGAGTAAGACCGGCGTGGACCGCCGCAATCCGCGCATCGGCGATAGCCGTTCGGTCCTGCTGACTGAGTTGTACGCGATCATGGGACCACAGGTGATGCGGGTGAGCGTACACCGCTGTCGAACCGGCGATGATCAGCGCTGCGACGCCGGCGAGGATGGCCTTCTTCATTGGAACTCTCCTTTGCAAGGTCCAATCAAGATGGGTGCGCGCAACACACCAAGCAAATTACATCTTCGCAAGGGAACCCTATCTTACGAAGATGTAATGTCGCCTCGCGATTCGTCGCGATGATATGTCGCGTCAGGATCCGTCGCTCGCACAAACGGCGGTTGACGCACCGTCCGTTTCGCTTGCGGAACGAGCAGTCAGCTGGCAGCGGCCGAAGGCAGGTCGCGCTGATGTTTCATCACGATCTTGTTTAGCGCACCGAGATAGGCCTTGGCGGATGCAACCAGCGTGTCAGGATCGGCGGCTTTCGAAGTCATCGCGCGGCCGTCCTGGCTGAGACGCACCGACACTTCCGCCTGCGCATCAGTGCCCTGGGTCACCGCATGAACCTGATAGAGTTCGAGCTTGGCCTCGTGCGGCACCAGCCTCTTGATGCAGTTGAATACGGCGTCGACCGGCCCGTTGCCTTCGGCCTCCTCGATCCGGGTCTGGCCATTGACCGTGAGCTTCATCGTCGCACGCTGCGGACCATGGGTACCTGCAATCACCGTCAACGATGACAGCTTGATACGATCGTGCGACGCAGCCATTTCCTCGTCGACCAGCGCGACGATGTCCTCGTCGTAGATGTCCTTTTTGCGGTCCGCCAGTGCCTTGAAGCGCACGAACGCATCCTGCAACTGGTTCTCGGCCAGCTTATAGCCGAGTTCTTCCAGCTTGTGCTGAAAAGCGTGGCGGCCGGAATGCTTGCCCATCACCAGCGAGGTCTGTTTCACGCCGACGCTCTCCGGCGTCATGATCTCGTAGGTCTGTGCGTTCTTCAGCATGCCGTCCTGATGAATGCCGCTCTCGTGCGCGAACGCGTTCCGGCCGACGATCGCTTTATTATACTGCACCGGAAAGGAGGTGGCCGCCGAAACCAGCTTAGAGGCACGAGTCAGCATGGTGCTCTCGACGTTGCACCAATACGGCATGACATCGCCGCGGGTCTTGATCGCCATCACGACTTCTTCCAGCGCGGCGTTCCCTGCCCGCTCGCCAATGCCGTTGATGGTGGATTCAACCTGGCGCGCGCCACCCTCGACGCCGGCCAGCGAGTTGGCGACGGCGAGACCCAGATCGTCATGGCAGTGCACCGAGAAGATCGCTTTATCCGCGTTCGGCACCCGCTCGCGAATGGTCTTGAACATCCGCCGGTACTCGTCAGGCACGGCATAGCCAACGGTGTCTGGCAGGTTGACGGTGGTGGCGCCGGCTGCAATCGCCGTCTCCACGCATTTGCACAGGTAATCAATTGGGGTGCGGGTCGCGTCCATCGCCGACCACTCGACATCCTCGACCAGGTTGCGGGCCTGCGTCACCGTGGCGGTGATGATCTCCAGCACCTCCGCCTCGCTTTTGCGCATCTGATGCGCCAGATGGATCGGCGAAGTGGAAACGAAGGTGTGGATGCGGCCCCGCCGTGCATGACGCACCGCTTCACCGGCACGAGCGATATCGCCGGAAATGGCGCGGGCCAGACCTGCGATCACCGCGCTTTTGGCGTTCTTCGCGATCTCCGCAACCGCTTCGAAATCGCCGACCGAAGCGATTGGGAAGCCGGCTTCGATGATATCGACTCCCATGTCGTCGAGCATCTCGGCGACTTCGATCTTCTCCTCGAAAGTCATAGTGGCGCCGGGGCATTGCTCACCGTCGCGCAGGGTGGTGTCGAAAATAACGACGCGGTCCTTGTCGGACTTATTCGCGGTAGTCATGGGGAAAGGTCCTCTGGGTCAATGCGCCGTGCGGGCGCTCGAAGGGGTTCTGGTGTTCCTGCGTCCCCCTGAGTGCCCAGGCAGCAACTGCCCAGCCGGCGCTCAGGGGCCGATAAGAAGCAGAAGCCCGCCAGTCAGCAGACTGGGCATGGGCACAGCCGGAATCTCTTCGGAACCAGCGGCCAACGCCACCAGCCCGTGAACTCCTGCCATTTCGCTGCAAGCCAGCATTACCGAACCCTTTAGAGGGTCATTTTCAACAAGAACCGTTGACGGTTCGTTGCCGACCCTTCCTGCCCGGATTTTAGACGAGAATGACCTGACATCGCAATGCCCAAAATTTGGTCAGGAAGACTGCCGAACTTGTTGCGGGACCCGGCAGCACAGATCGTGACCAACCACTCTGCTCAGTTCGTTCGTGCCGACCTCCCTGTTCCTCGGGATGCCGACGAATCGGAAGCAACTCCGGACTTCTCCCCCGCAGCATGCTTCACTGCTGCTTCTTTACGCGCAACGCGCTGTTGTTCTCATTCTGCAATGCCTTGCGAACCTTCTTGAATTCACCCAATTCGCTCTTGTCGACCTTGGGGAACCGCAGGTCCAACCTATCCAGCGCGCCGACAATGGCAGATCCGACCACGACACGCGCGAACCACTTGTGGTCGGCCGGCACGATGTACCACGGCGCATCGAGCGAGGACGTATGGCGGATCATGTCCTGGTAGGCCGCCTGATACCTATCCCAGAGCTTTCGCTCGGCAACATCGCCCATCGAGAACTTCCAGTTTTTCGCCGGCTCCTCCAGGCGGTCGAGAAAACGCTGGCGCTGCTCCTCTTTCGAGACGTTGAGGAAGAACTTGAGCACGAGCGTGCCGTTGCGGGCCAGATATTTCTCGAAAGCCGAAATATCCTCGAAGCGTTCGCGCCAGATGTTCTTCGTCACCAGCTTCGGTGGAACTTTCTGCTTTGCCAGAATTTCCGGATGCACGCGCACCACCAGTACTTCCTCATAATAGGAGCGGTTGAAGATACCGATGCGCCCGCGTTCAGGAAGCCGCCGCGCCGCGCGCCACATGAAATCATGATCGAGTTCTTCCGTTGAAGGTTGCTTGAAGGAATGCACGTCGCAGCCTTGGGGATTGACGCCGTCGAACACGCTCTCGATGGCGCTGTCCTTGCCGGCGGCGTCCATGCCCTGGAAGATCAAGAGCAGCGACCAGCGATCCTGCGCATAGAGCTTTTCCTGCAAATCGCTAAGGCGGTCGCGGTTGGCCTTGATGATCTCCTGCCCGCTGTCCTTGTCGATGCCGCCGCGCTCCGCAGTCTTGTACGAGGCAAGACGAAAAGCCCCGGTACCATCGACACGAAAGGGCTCCACGTAGCGTTTTAGTTGTTCTGGCAACAACGGTGATGTCTTACTCATAAGGGAATTGCGCCTTTGCTTCCCCATTTCCTGCGGGAGATGGTGGTTTCGAGCGTAGCGAGAAATCGGATCCAAAACAAAATAAAGGCGAGGACAACAAGATAAAATTGTCGACGCCTTCTAGCGTCACCAACCGGATCAAAACTCGAACTGAACGGTGGGTTCGGGCTTCGCCTAGAATTTACTGTTGCCGCCAAGACGATGGGCTTGGTGCGATGGCGACCGTGTGATACCCCCCGCAGGGCATGAGCGAAACCTCACCGCTGGTCGCGTTTTCGCATGTCGCCAAAAGCTTCAAAGGCGACTGTGCAAAAGACGACTATGTAAGAGCTGTGGACGACGTCTCGTTCGCCATCGCGGCGGGCGAATTCCTCGCCATTGTCGGCGGTTCCGGCTCTGGCAAGACCACACTGCTGCGGCTCGCCAATCGCCTGATCGATCCCGACGCCGGAACTATCACCGTTGCAGGCGAGGATATCGCCGGAATCGACGCGATCGGGCTGCGCCGCCGCATCGGCTACGTATTCCAGAGCGGCGGCCTCTTTCCGCATATGACTATCGCCGCCAACATCGGCATCACGCCCCGCCTGCTCGGGACGCCAAAATCCGAAATTGCCGCCCGGGTCGACGAGTTAATCGATCTGGTGCAACTCGACCGCGCCCAACACCGCGATCGCTTTCCGCATGAACTTTCCGGTGGCCAGCGCCAGCGGGTCGGCGTAGCGCGCGCACTCGCCGCAAAGCCGCGCATTGTCCTTATGGACGAGCCGTTCGGTGCCCTCGACCCGGTAACGCGTGACGCGCTCGGCAACGACTATCGTGCGCTACACGCCAGACTCGGTCTCACAACCATCATGATCACCCATGACATGACCGAAGCGCTGCTGCTTGCGGATCGCGTTGCTGTCATGCACGAAGGTCGCTTGGTTGCGCTGGGCAAGGCGAAGGAACTGTCCCGCATCGACAACCCTTATGTCAGCGAGTTGCTCGGCACGCCTCGCCGCCAGGCCGAGCGGCTTCAGGCAGCGCTCTCGCAGAACATCACGTCATGAGCTCGCTCTTCGATCCGCGCTGGAATGAAGCGCTCGGTCACCTGCCCAACTATCTTGGCAACCACGTCCGCGTCAGCGTGACCGCGCTGGGGCTGGGGCTCGTGATCAGTTTTCCGCTCGCGCTGGCCGCTCGCAACCGGCCCTTGCTGCGGAGTATGCTTCTCGGTTTTGCAAGCATTGTGCAGACCATGCCCGGACTGGCGCTTCTGGCGTTATTCTATCCGCTCCTCCTGGCTCTGGCGACAATGACATCGCGATGGTTCAGCCTCGGATTCTCAGCATTCGGATTCTTGCCTGCGGTCCTGGCGCTGGCGCTCTATTCGATGCTTCCGGTACTGCGCAACACCATCACAGGCTTGCAGGGGATTGATCCTGCATTGACGGAAGCGGCCCGAGGGGTCGGTATGACGGCGCAGCAATCCCTCGTCATGGTCGAACTTCCGCTGGCGCTTCCTGTGATCATGGCCGGCATCCGCACCGCAGCGGTTTGGGTGATCGGCACCGCGACACTCTCTACGCCGATCGGCCAGACCAGTCTCGGCAACTACATTTTTGCCGGGCTTCAAACCCAGAACTGGGTGTTCGTGCTCTTCGGCTGCATCGCCGCGGCAGGCCTCGCGCTGGTCGTAGATCAGTTGCTGGCGCTGATCGAATCCGGTTTGCAGATACGTCGCCCCATCCGCGTGTCAGTCGGCCTTGTCGGAATCGCAATTCTCGTTGCGGCCACACTGGCGCCCTCCCTCACCCGCGCGAAACCCACCTACATCGTCGGCGCTAAAACCTTCACCGAACAATATGTGCTCGCGGCGCTGATCTCGCACCGGCTACAAGCCGCGGGTCTTCCCGTAACCACCCGCGAGGGTCTTGGCTCCAACGTCATTTTCGATGCGCTAGCGAATGGCGACGTTGACATCTACGTCGATTATTCCGGCACGCTGTGGTCCAATCAGTTCCATATAACAGACGTCAAGCCGCGCGAGAAACTCATCACCGAGCTCAAGGCGAGGTTGGCGCGGCAGAATATCACGCTGCTTGGTGAACTCGGCTTCGAGAATGCCTACGCGCTGCTCATGTCAAAAACACGAGCTGACGCGCTGAAGATTCATTCGATCTCCGACCTCGCCGCCCGCGCGGGCACGATGTCGATCGCCGGCGACTACGAATTCTTCGCCCGGCCTGAATGGATGACTCTGAAGAAGATTTACGGATTGTCGTTTCGCGAGCGACGACAGATGCAGTCGGACTTCATGTATGCCGCAGTGGATTCCGGCGAAGTCGACGTGATAGCGGGCTACACCAGCGATGGACTGATCGCCAAATACGGCCTGACCGCGCTTGACGATCCCGGACACGCCATTCCGCCCTATGACGCGATCATGCTGATATCGCCCCGGCGCGCCAACGACGCAAAGCTGCGCGCCGCAATTCAGCCCTTGCTCGGAAGAATCAGCATCACGCTCATGCGCGAGGCCAATCTTCGCGCCAGCGGCAGTGACGCGGACAGTTCATCGGCAACGGTGGCGCGGTGGTTATGGGCGAAGATCGACGAGAAATAAGGTGGTAGATGCTTGCTTGTGTACCTCACAGCGGCACCTTTTCCCTCTCCTTATGGGAGAGGGAACCTCAATTCATTGTTAGTCGACCCGCGCACCACACTCCTGATCATTAAGATCGCACCGCGCGATCAATCATAGGCAGGAAGAAGAACTTCAGTTCTTCGTTTTGTCGACCATAGCGGCCTTTTTGATCCACGGCATCATGTCGCGGAGTTTTGCACCGACCTCCTCGATCGGATGGGCGGAAAGCCTTGCGCGGGTCGCCTTGAAGGAAGTCTGGTTGACCTTGTTTTCCAGCATCCAGTCGCGAGCGAATTTACCGGACTGAATATCGTCGAGCACGCGCTTCATCTCCTTCTTCGTCTCCGCGGTCACGATGCGCGGACCCGTAACGTATTCGCCGTATTCAGCGGTATTGGAGATCGAGTAGTTCATATTGGCGATACCGCCCTCGTAGATCAAATCCACGATCAGCTTCACCTCGTGCAAGCACTCGAAGTAGGCCATCTCCGGTGCATAACCGGCTTCCACCAAGGTCTCGAAGCCGTTCTTGATCAACTCGACCAGACCGCCGCAGAGCACAGCCTGTTCACCGAACAGGTCGGTCTCGCATTCTTCCCTGAACGTGGTCTCGATGATGCCAGCGCGGCCGCCGCCGATCGCCGAGGCGTAGCTAAGACCAAGATCATGCGCGTTACCCGAGGAATCCTTGGCAACCGCAATCAGGCAAGGAACGCCGCCGCCGCGTTGATACTCCGCCCGCACAGTGTGGCCAGGACCTTTCGGAGCGATCATCAGGACGTCGAGATCGGCACGCGGGTCCAGCAGATTAAAATGCACGTTGAGTCCGTGTGCGAAGATGAGCGCCGCGCCCTTCTTCATGTTGTCGTGCAACTGCTGGCGATAGATGTCGCCCTGCAGTTCATCAGGCGTCAGCATCATCACGAGATCGCCCCACTTCGCGGCATCGGCGACTTCCATCACCTTGAAACCAGCGGCCTCAGCTTTCTTGGCGGAAGCGGAGCCCTTGCGCAGCGCGATCGCGACCTCCTTGACGCCGGAGTCCTTCAGGTTCAGCGCATGGGCGTGGCCCTGGCTACCATAGCCGACGATGACCACCTTCTTTCCCTTGATCAGGTTCAGGTCGGCGTCGCGATCGTAATAAACACGCATGGTTGGTCCTCTTTTGCGGCCACAAGTTGCGCCCGGTTTTAGGGCTACGGATGCCGGGAAACAAGTCCGCTGCAATACCTTGGATGATGGAAAAACTTCAAAGGTCGTCCGGTAGGAAAAGGTGAATAGCGCCGCGCGACAAACACAAGACTATGCCGGAGGCTCGTCGCCTGGCTTGCGGCAGAGATAAGTGCCGTGAAGCGGCGCGTGATAGTCCGCAGATACCAGCGCAAAGCCGACGTCCTTCAGCATCCGCTCAATCACCCAGCCAAAGGTCGAATGTTCGTCGCGCATATGGCTGGCGACCTCGCCGCTTGGGAAGTCGTGGTTGTTGATGTTGAATTCCGCCCATTGCTCGACCGTTCGGTCGGAGCCATCCGGTTCGCGGACGAACACGATGTCGCGCAGAAACAGCTGTCCGCCGGGCTTGACGACGCGGAACATGCGTGACAGCGCGACTGCCTTCCAGAAATCCGGCAGATGATGCAGCGTGAACTCGCTCACGACCAGATCCAGAGAATCCGATGCGAGAGCAAAACTGAGCAGACCGGCCGCCTGAGTCCGGATCGCGACGTTGCCGTCACGCGCCTGGGCCTCGGCCAGAGCGAGCGCTGCCGGCGCAATATCGACCGCATAGACTTCCGCACCCATCCTGGCGGCTTCACAAGCAAGCGTGCCCGTGCCGCAACCGATATCTGCGATCCGCCAGCCGGGCCGCAAGCCTAGCTTGGCGAGGGTTGCGCGAGCCCGGCTGCCGCTATCATCGTGATCATAGATTGCGGAGCGCGCAGCAATGAGCGAGTCCAATCCGATCCGCCCACGTTCACTGTAAAACCAGTCGCGCGCCAGCATGACCTTACATCCCTTCCGGTCCGCGGCCGATCGCAGCGACACCGGTTCGTGACACTTCGACTAGACCGATCGGCCGCATCAGGTCGACAAACTGATTGATCTTCGAGGTGCCGCCCGTAATCTCGAACACAAAGCTCTCATTGGTGGCATCCACCACACGAGCACGAAACACCTCTGCGAGCCGCATTGCCTCGATACGTTGGTCCCCCGAACCCTTCACCTTGACCATGGCTAGCTCACGCTCGATGGAGCGCCCGGTCAGTGTCATATCAACGACCTGATAAACCGGGATCATGCGGTCGAGTTGATGCTTGATCTGCTGGATCACCATTGGGGTGCCAGTGGTGACGATGGTAATTCGCGAGACGTGCTTCTGATTTTCGGTCTCGGACACCGTCAAGCTTTCGATGTTGTAACCGCGACCTGAGAACAGCCCGATCACCCGCGCCAACACGCCCGGTTCGTTGGCGACCAGCACCGACAGCGTGTGCGTCTCATTCGGATCGCGGCGCTCTTCGAGAAAGTAGGCGGAAGCGGGCTGGTTCATGGATATGTTCTCAAATCGATATCGTGATTGCCGTCATTGCCGAGCGTAGCCGTTCGTAAAACGGCGTCGTTTCGTTCGCCTGTGCCCCGGCAAGCCGTCTTCACGATGGATGCGCGGATCAAGTCCGCGCATGACGATCTGTGCGTGGCGACACTTCGAGACATTTTCACACCAGCGCCTTGCCGCCGGCAAACGCGGCCGCGGTCGCATCATCATTGGCTTCCGCCGGCAACAGCATTTCGTTGTGCGCCTTGCCGGATGGAATCATCGGGAAGCAGTTTTCCAGCGCTGCCACGCGGCAGTCGAACAGCACCGGCTTCTTCACCGAGATCATCTCCCTGATCGCGCCGTCGAGATCAGACGGCTTGGTTGCCTGCAGGCCGACGCAGCCGAAGGCATCGGCGAGCTTGACAAAATCGGGAAGCGCCTCGGAATACGAATGCGACAGGCGGTTGCCGTGCAGCAACTGCTGCCACTGCCGCACCATGCCCATGTACTGGTTGTTGAGGATGAAGATCTTGATCGGGAGTTCGTGCTGAACCGCCGTTGACATCTCCTGCATTGTCATCTGCACCGACGCATCGCCGGCAATATCAATGACGAGGCTGTCGCGATGCGCCACTTGCACTCCCAGCGCGGCCGGCAAACCGTAGCCCATGGTGCCGAGGCCACCCGAGGTCATCAAGTGGTGCGGCTCCTCGAATCCGAAGAACTGCGCGGCCCACATCTGATGCTGGCCGACCTCGGTTGTGATGTAGGTGTCCCGGCCTCGCGTCGCCTCGAACAGACGCTGGATCGCGAACTGCGGCAAGATCACGTCGTCGTTCTTCTTGTAAGCCAGCGAGTTGCGCGCGCGCCAGCGCCCGATCTCGAACCACCACGGATCGATTTTAGGATTTTTGCCTTCCGCCTTGAAAGCCTGCAACAGGTCGGCCATCACGCTGCCGGCATCACCGATGATCGGCACGTCGACGCGGATATTCTTGTTGATCGATGAGGGGTCGATATCGATGTGAATCTTCTTCGAGCCCGGCGAGAACGCGTCAGTGCGGCCGGTAATGCGGTCGTCGAAACGCGCGCCGATGCACAGCATGACGTCGCAATCATGCATCGCCATGTTGGCCTCATAAGTGCCGTGCATGCCGAGCATGCCAAGCCAATTCTTGCCGGAGGCCGGATAGGCCCCTAGTCCCATCAAAGTGGACGTAATCGGAAAACCAGTGGTTTCGACCAGCGCACGCAGCGTCTTCGACGCCTCTCTGCCCGAGTTGATGATGCCGCCGCCGGTATAGATCATCGGCCGCTTGGCATTCACCAGCAGCGTGACAGCCTTGCGGATCTGTCCGGCATCTCCCTTTATCTGAGGCTTGTATGACGCGTGGACATCGGTCTTGCGCGGCGGGTGATAGGTTCCGGTGGCGAACTGCACGTCCTTGGGCACATCGACCACGACCGGCCCGGGGCGGCCAGTGGTCGCCACATAGAACGCCTCGTGCAGCACCTTGGCGAGATCGTTGACGTCGCGCACCAGCCAGTTGTGCTTGGTGCAGGGCCTGGTGATACCGACGGTGTCGCATTCCTGAAACGCATCGTTGCCGATCAGATGCGTCGGTACCTGGCCGGTGATGCAGACCAGCGGGATCGAGTCCATCAGTGCATCGGTCAGCGGCGTCACCATATTGGTAGCGCCGGGCCCCGAGGTCACGAGCACCACCCCCGGCTTGCCGGTGGAGCGGGCGTAGCCTTCGGCCGCGTGACCTGCGCCCTGCTCGTGCCGCACCAGGATATGCTCGATATCGCTCTGCTGAAAAATTTCGTCATAGATCGGGAGTACGGCCCCGCCCGGATAACCGAAAATGCTTTTGACACCATGGTCAACGAGGGCTCGAACAATCATGGCCGCACCGGTCATCTGATTGGAATCTTGGCGCTTGGTCTGACTCATGGTCGGCTCCGGATTCGCGCAGGCTTCGTGTCCGCCAGCGTCGCAAACAATAAAAAAGGGCCTTGAAGGCCCCCGGCACACCGCCTTCCATTCGGACGGCTCAGCCGTCCCGGGCGGTGCTCCAAGGTACGATGATAACGGGGACGAGGTGGCGGATAACAAAGTTGCGCATTTTACAGCTAACGTTCCCAAAGGTTGCGCGGGTTATACGGGGCGGATTTGCAGCCGTCAACGGTGTTTCGATGCAAATAAGCCGGTTTCGGCGGTTTGGAAGGGGCCGAGGGGCCGGTCGCCTCAGCGCGAAACGTCAAACCTCTTAGTCAAGCGCCTTTCTGGCCTCCTCAGGCCGCACCCAGGCGAACTCTGTCAACTGGTGACGAAACCAGGTGAACTGCCGCTTGGCATAGTGGCGCGTGTCGGCGCGCCCGATCTGGGCGGCCTCCGCCAGCGAAATCTCGCCGCGCAGATGCCGGACCAGCGCGGGCACGCCATGTGCCTTCATCGCCGGCAGGAGCGGGTCGAGACGCCGTTCGGCCAGCGCCGCGACTTCCTCCAGCGCCCCGGCCGCCAGCATCGCATCGAAACGGGCGTCGATCCGCGCGTAAAGCGCTTCACGATCCGGAGCAACGAAGACCGCCCTCGCCCGCTCGGGCGGCAGCAACGGCGGCAAGCCATCGCGATACCAATCGGTCAACGAGCGTCCGGTCGCCTCGACAACTTCGAGGGCACGGGCGATGCGGGCGCGGTCGCGCGGTTTCAGACGTTGCGCCGCCGCCGGATCGCGCCGCGCGAGAACAGCATGAAGCACTTCGGCCCCATCACGTTCGAGGCGCGCTCGGACGTCATCGCGCACCTGAGACGGAATCGGCGGCACCGCCGACAGACCGCGCGTTAGCGCTTTGAAGTAAAGGCCGGAGCCACCGACGAAGATAGGCATCCGGTTTTGCGCGCGAGCTTCGGCGAGAGCGACCGCTGCATCGGCGACCCACATCCCGGCGGAGCAGTTCACGCTCGCATCGACATGGCCGTAGAGCCGGTGTGGCGCTCGCGCCTCCTCATCAGGGGTCGGCCGCGCGGTCAAGATGCGGAGATCTCGATAGACCTGCATGGAGTCGGTATTGATGACGACGCCGCCCGTCCGTTCGGCAAGCGACACCGCTAACGCAGACTTGCCGCTCGCGGTCGGCCCTGCGATAAGCACGGCATCCGTCGCCTGCCCGCTTACCTCGCCAGAGCTCTCCCCATCCATGTCACTCGTCGCCACGCTGATCTGCAATCCGGTTAACCCCGCGCTCGATAGCACGGTGCTCGACGGCGCGCGCGCAATTCTGAGCAATGCCGGCCCCGCGCGCTGGCTGTGGGACGAAGTCGCGGCCGACATTCCCTTCGAAAGCGACGAGCCCATTCCGGCCATTACCCAACGCCTGCGCGAGGCGCGCGGCGATCTGCCGATCGACGTAGTGATCCAGCCGCAGCTCGGCCGGCGCAAGAAGCTGTTTCTGGCCGACATGGATTCCACCATGATCGGCCAGGAGTGCATCGACGAACTCGCCGATTTCGCCGGTCTCAAGACGCATGTAGCAGCGATCACCGAGCGTGCCATGCGCGGCGAAATGCAGTTTGAAACCGCGCTGCGCGAGCGCGTGGCGTTGCTGAAGGGTCTTTCCGTATCAGTCGTGGACGAGGTGCTGGCAAAGCGCATCACGCTGACACCGGGCGGGCGCGAATTGGTCATGACCATGCGCTCCAATGGAGCCTATACCTGCCTGATCTCCGGCGGCTTCACCTTGTTCACCAAAGCGGTGGCCGCCATGATCGGTTTTCAGGAAAATCGCGGCAATACGCTACTGGTCGAAGACGGAAAATTGTCGGGCGCGGCCGCCGAACCGATCATCGGCCGCGAGGCGAAACTTGCAACTCTGATCGAGCTGCGCGAGGCCTCCGATCTCGACAATCTTGATACGCTGGCGGTAGGCGACGGCGCCAACGACCTCGGCATGATCCAGCAGGCCGGTCTAGGTGTCGCCTATCACGCCAAGCCCGCGGTTGCCGCAGCGGCAGCCGCCCGAATCGATCATGGCGACCTTACCGCCTTACTTTATGCGCAGGGATACCGACGCGACGAGTTCGTAACCGCTTGAGTCCATTCAGACTCAAAACGCAATCAGCCGCCGTCTCCGCCTGTTCAGTGATCCTGGTCTTTCGCCGCTCCATCGAACGGCGATTGCCGGACCGCAACCACACTCCGATCTGGTCGTGCCTATTTCAGGCTCAGCGCCACAAACCGCAGTTCGCCGGCGCCGTTCGAAACCATCAGCAACACTGCCTTTTTGCCGTCCTTCTTCAATTGATCGACGCGCTTGCGGATATCGGAAGCGCTACTCACGGCCTCCTGCGCCACCTCTACGATGACGTCGCCCGCGCTGAGCCGCTTCTCGGCCGCGTCGGAATCCGCGTCCACATCGGTAACGATGACGCCCTTGACACTGTCTTTAATCTTGTAGCGCGCACGCAGATCCTTGCTAAGCGCGGCGAGATCGAGGCCGAGCGCCTTCTGCGTTACGGGCTTGTCGTCGTCATCAGGCTTGGTCTTGATCGAGACGGGCGTTGCCTTGTCGCTGTCGTCGAGGCGTCCCAGCGTTACCTTCTTGGTCTCTTCCTTGCCTTTACGAATGATCGTGACCTTGACTGTCTTGCCAACTGCCGTATCGGCGACAAGGCGAGATAAATCTTTCGGCTCCTTGATGTCCTTTCCGTCGAAAGCGATGATGACATCGCCGGGTTCGATGCCGGCAGGTTTGGCTGGACCTTTATCCTCCACGCCGGCAACGAGCGCCCCGCGGGTCGGTTTGATATTGAGGCTGTCGGCGATCTCGTCGGTGACCTGCTGGATACGGACACCAAGCCAACCTCGACGCAACTCACCGAACTGCCGTAATTGATCGACAACGCCTGCTACCGTCTTCGACGGCACCGCAAAGCCGATCCCGATAGAACCGCCCGACGGCGAGATGATCAGCGTATTCACTCCCACGACCTCGCCCTCGAGATTGAACAGTGGACCGCCGGAGTTGCCACGGTTAATGGAGGCATCGGTCTGGATGTAGCTGTCATAGGGGCCGTTGTTGATGTCGCGGTTGCGCGCCGAGACGATCCCGGCGGTAACGGAGCCGCCAAGACTGAACGGATTGCCGATGGCAATCACCCATTCGCCGAGCCGCAACTTGTCGGAATCGCCGAACTTGACGGCGGTCAGCGGATGCGGCGGCTTGAACTTCAGCACCGCGAGATCGGTTTTCTTGTCGACCCCGACGGTTTCAGCCTTGACCTTGGTGCCATCATTCAGAATGACGTTGATCTCGTCGGAATCGGCGATGACGTGATTATTGGTGACCACAATTCCGGCGGCGTCGACGATGAATCCGGAGCCGAGCGAGTTTGTCTTGTGCGTTTGCAGGCCGCCATTCTTGCCGCCGCGGCGATTCTTGAAGAAATCGTCGAAGAACTCCTCGAACGGTGATCCCGGCGGAAGCTGTGGAATCGCGCGGCGACTCTCGCCGCCCTTTGCTTCAACGGTTTGAGTCGTCGAGATGTTGACCACCGCGTCGATCACCTTTTCCGCCACGTCGGCGATGCCATCAGGACCGCGGGCCAGCGCCGGCTCGGAGATCATGGCGCTAGCGGCGCTGAGGCATAGCGCGATCAGCAGGGAACGCCGGCGAAAGCTCAACGCGTGAATCGCTCGGATCATGTTTCGAGTCTCTCTCCTGGAGAAGCATATTGCCGGGCATACACTGCGCCGGACGCCGAACACGCGCAAGCAGCGAAACGGCGTTCGCTGATCCATCGGGATTTCCGATTACGGCAAAAAGCTGGCACCGCCTTCACGATACGTTGCAAGCTCAGGCTTTCGAACCGCTCCCGCCCGGTGGATCCGGTAGGCTTCCGCCACTGATAGACATAGAAGCGGCGCTCTATCTTTTGGTACGATGGGTCTTCTTCATGCCGACCGGCGGTCTTCGCGCGAAAACCTATAATTCGCTCGCATGAGCTCAGCGATCGTCGTGGAGAAGGCTTAGAATTACAGGATCACTGGCGGATCAAACTATAGTCGGGGACCGCCAAGAGCCTGCTCCCCTAACGCCTGACCAGCCAGATCAGGATAAGGCCCACGATTGCCGACCCGATACCCACCATCCGCAAAATGTGTTCCGGAGCCGTCAGCGCACTTTTCATCGCTCGCCGCGTCCAATCCGGGGCCGCGGCAAACAGAATGCCTTCAATCATGAAAAGAATACCGAGACCGATAAGAAAATCCGCGAAGGCGATGGAACCCATCGACGACGTTTCCCCCGGCATCGCAATCTTTCGGGTTTACGGCTTCGCCGCCGATGCCGAAGGCCTGCCGCTCGGATGCCCGAAGAAGCGGAAGAAGTCGGAATCGGGCTTCAGCAGGAAGCGGGTAGCGCTGCCCTTCAATCCGTTCTGGTAGGCGGTCATTGACCGGTAGAACGCAAAGAAGTCCGGAGCCTTGTTGTAGGCCTCGGCAAACAGCCGGTTGCGCTCGCCATCGCCCTGGCCGCGGATCTGCTCGGCCGCGGAATTGGCTTCGGCCACGATCACGGTCGCTTCGCGATCAGCCTTTGCCCGGATCTCCTGGGCTTTCTGACCACCCTGAGCGCGGAACTCGGCGGCTTCCCGTTGTCGCTCAGTCTGCATACGCTGATAGACCGCCTGACTGTTCTGATCCGGCAGATCTGCTCTCCGAATCCGAACATCGACGACCGAGATGCCGTATCCGCTGGCCTCCTTGTCGAGCTGGTCGCGGATGCGACCCATCAGATGTTCGCGCTCGTCCCGCACGACCTGGATGAAGGTGACTTCGCCCAGAACACGACGCAGCGACGCATTGAGCAGCGTCGTCAACTGGATATTGGCTGCCTGGACGGAGCCAACGCTTTGGTAGAACTGCAGCGCATCCTTGATTCGATAGCGCGCGAACGCGTCGACGACGAGCCGCTTCTGGTCCGACGCAATGACTTCCTGCGACGCCTGCTCAAGGTCCAGAATTCTTTTGTCGATCTGGATCACGGAGTCCACAAACGGCGCCTTGAAATGCAGTCCCGGCTCGGTGACGACACGCACCGGTTCACCCAGTCGCACCAGCAACACCTGATCGGTCTGGCTCACCGTGAAAACGGAACTATATCCCACCACCAGCAAGGCCAGCCCCACGAGTAGCCCGGCAATCCCTAAAACTCCGATTTTCATCGAGCGCTCCCGTTCGTCCTAGCCGGCTGGTTCGCGGTCCCGGCACCACGCGGCGATGTCAATTCGCTCAGCGGCAGGTAAGGCAAGATACCCGGCGACGATGAACCCGGATCGTATACGAGCTTGTCGGCGTCTCCGAGTACATGCTCCATGGTCTCCAGGTAGATGCGCTCGCGCGTCACGTCAGGCGCCGTTTTGTAGGCCTCATAAACCTGCAGAAACCGAGAACTCTGGCCCTTGGCTTCGGCGATGGCCTGTCCCTTGTAGCCTTCAGCATTCTGCACGATCTGCGACGCCCGGCCCCGCGCATCGGGAATAACTCGATTGGCGTAGGTCTGAGCTTCGTTCTGCAGCCGCTCGAGGTCAGCACGCGCCGCCTGCACGTCGCGGAATGAATCGATGACCTGAGCCGGTGGATCGACCTTCTGCATCTGCACCTGCTGAATCAGAACACCGGCGCCATATTCATCCAGGGTCTTCTGCATCAGTTCATGCACCGAAGCTTCAATTTTGGTTCGCTCGGACGTTAAAATGGGTTGAATATCCGAACGTCCCACCAACTCGCGCATCGCACTTTCGGCCACCGCTTTGACGGTACCTTCCGGATTCTGGATATTGAACAGGAAGTCACCGACCCCGCCCGGCTTGATCCGCCACAACACCGTGAAATCGACGTCGACGATGTTTTCGTCGCCCGTCAACATCAGACTTTCCTCCGGCACGTCGCGCATCGTGCTGGTATTCCGGGCTGGGTCCTGAGCCAGCGTCAAACCGATATTGAGGGTCGAGACACGCAGCGCCTTCGGCAGCAACACGGTCTCGATCGGATACGGCAGATGATAATTGAGGCCAGGCTGCACGGTCCTTACATGCTTGCCGAAGCGCAGCACCACACCGAGTTCTTCCGACTGCACCCGGAAGAAGCCGGACATCCCCCAGATCACGACCGCGCCGACCAGAATCAGCAAGATGCCCATGCCGCTCAGATGTCCGCCCGGCAACAGTTGCCGGATACGCTCCTGAGCCCGACGCAGCAGATCCTCAAGATCCGGCGGCTTGGGTCCAGTCGGCTGCGGGCCGGCTCCCCAAGGCCCTTTCGGACCCTGACCCCATGGCCCCCCGGTTTGATTCTTCCACGGCATCGACACTCTCCTCCGCGCGGATGGGCCTTTAAAGCCTAACCTCGCTCTCCATTCGACCTTATAGGGGACGCTCTCGGCCCTTACAACGCGGCTTGTTAGCTGCAAGGAGCTATATTCGATCAGACAAATGTCAATGCAAACATCAGGGAATGCGGTTAATGCATCCGACGGCGATATGTCACATAAGAATAATCGGCAGTGTCGCCGCTGGCCGCCGTGTTTCGGCAGCGGGCGACTTCGTGCCAGATCGAAGGATCGATCGACGGGAAAACGGTATCCCCATCGACTTGGGTATGAACCTCGGTCACTTCGAGGCGATCGGCTACAGGCATGGACGCGGTATAAATCTCGGCACCGCCGATCACCGCAATCTCAGCGACCGAACGCCGCATGGCATCTCCTTTTGCGATGGCGAGCGCGTCTACCAGCGATCGTGTCACCAACGCTCCGGCCGCCGTAAAGTCCGGATCGCGGGTGATGACGATGTTGGTTCGTCCCGGCAGTGGCCGACGCAATGAGTCGAAGGTTTTGCGCCCCATTACGATCGGCTTGCCTATGGTGATCGCCTTGAAGCGTTGCAGATCGGCTTTCAGCCGCCACGGGATCCCATTGCGCTGACCGATTACCCCGTTCTCGGCAACCGCAACCACCAGGGCTATTTCCGGACGCGGGGAAACAATCCCGGTCATACCGCAACCTCGGCCTTGATGTGCGGATGGGGATTGTAATTTTCGAGTTTGAAATCCTCGTAGCGAAACGCGAAGATATCCTTCACCTCGGGATTGATCGTCATCGCCGGCAGCGGTCGCTTGGGTCGCGCGAGTTGAAGCCGAGCCTGCTCAAGATGATTCGAATACAGGTGCGCGTCGCCCAGGCTATGTACGAAGTCGCCCGGGTTAAGCCCCGTAACCTGCGCAACCATCATCGTCAGCAGCGCATAGGACGCGATATTGAAGGGTACGCCGAGGAATACGTCGGCCGAGCGCTGATAAAGCTGGCATGACAGTTTTCCGTTGGCGACATAGAACTGAAACAGGCAATGGCACGGCGGTAGCGCCATCTTATCGACATCGGCCGGATTCCACGCACTGACGATCAACCGCCGCGAATCGGGGTTGCGTTGGATCATGTCAATGACGTTGGCGATCTGGTCGATACTGCGACCGTCCGGCGCGGGCCATGAACGCCATTGCGAGCCGTACACCGGGCCGAGATCGCCGTTTGCATCGGCCCACTCGTCCCAGATCGAGACGCCGTTGTCTTTCAGATATTTAATGTTGGTCTCGCCCCTCAGGAACCAGAGCAGTTCATGCACGATCGACCGGAGGGGAAGCTTCTTGGTGGTCAACATCGGAAAGCCAGATGCGAGATCGAAGCGCATCTGATGTCCAAAGACAGACAGCGTTCCGGTGCCAGTACGGTCATGCTTCTCCGTACCTTCGCCGAGTATTCGTTTGAGCAGATCGTGATATTGATTCATGCCATTGGCGCTTTCGGGCGATGAACTTAGCGTCGGATTGCTTGATCTGACAGCGCCGCGTTTCATTATACCCGGGAAAATGGATCGCCGAGACAGCAAAAAATGTGCCGTCTGGCACCCTTTTTTCCTCACGTTTTGCAGACTATATTGAAAGCGCCGGTTCGCCGGCTATGGAAATAAATGGCCGCCGCAATAAACCATTCGGACCCGGGGGCAGTACCCGGCGCCTCCACCAGAGCCCGACCCGGCAGATTTCGGGTTCTGGCGGGGGCGAAACAGGATCGACGAGGGCGTAAAGGGCTCGCTTTTTCCCGGTATGGTTCCGCCGTTATCGGGCTATGCAATAGTTGCAAACGACAACTATGCTCCGGTTGCTCAGGCTGCGTAACGCAGTTTGAAAGACCACTCTGAAGTCCTGATGGGTTAAGCTCCGTCAGGCGGGGTTCGGAGGCACCTGGCAACAGAAGCCTCCACTTTAATCCGTTCACCGCTCCAGCCCAACTGGCGACGAGAAACTTACCGGTCCGACCCCAACCGCTGCTGACCTCGCAAGATCGTGGGAGTATCATCGCAAGACGGCGCGAGTCGGCTTAGACGTTCGCGGCGATTTGCGCATATTGCCGAGGCGACGAGACCTAATCGATGCAAACCGATCATATTCGCTACGATTTGCTTACGAGCGACGCAATGCGCGGTGTCCTGCGCCGCGTGCTGATGGACGCCGCCGAGCACGGGCTGCCGGGTGAGCACCACTTTTTCATCACCTTCATGTCGACGGCCGACGGAGTGACGATATCGTCCCGCCTTCTGGCGCAATATCCCGAGGAGATGACCATCATTCTCCAGCACCAGTTCTGGGATCTGACGGTGACCGAGGATCACTTCGAGGTCGGCCTGTCGTTCGGCGGGGTGCCGGAGCGCCTCGTGGTTCCCTTCAGCGCGATCAAGGGCTTCTTCGATCCATCGGTACAGTTCGAATTGCAGTTTGAGCCGGCTGCGACAGAAACAACCGAGACAGAGAAAGCTGAGATCGAGACAAGCGCGAGCGAGACCTCGAGGACGGTCCCGACTGCGCCCTCTCCAACGGCGCTGGCCGTTCCAGCTAGTCCTTCCCAGCCGGCCGAAACCGAGGACAAACCTAAACCTAGCCAGGGCGCCGAGGTTGTCAGACTGGACCGCTTCCGCAAGAAGTAACCCGGGGTTGCATTTGCCGGATTGTCCTTTCGCCGGCGGAGGATCGGGCTGCGCCCCACAGCGGCATCGAACATAACGGACCGGACCATGGTTGCGTCATCACGCACGGCGAAAACGCGCACGGAAACCGATAGCTTCGGTCCCATCGAAGTTCAGGCAGACCGCTACTGGGGAGCCCAGACCGAACGCAGCCGACAAAACTTCCGCATCGGAGACGACCGGATGCCGATGCCGCTGATTCGAGCGCTCGGCATCGTCAAACTCGCAGCAGCGCAGACCAATCGGGAGCTTGGCCTGCTCGACCGCCGGCGCACGAACGCAATCATTCGCGCGGCACGCGAAGTGATCGACGGCAAGCTCGACGAGCATTTTCCGCTGGTGGTCTGGCAGACCGGTTCCGGCACACAGACCAACATGAACCTCAACGAGGTCATCGCCAATCGTGCCAACGTGCTGCTCGGTGGCCAACTCGGCCATAAGAAGCCCGTTCACCCAAACGACCACGTCAACATGAGCCAGTCGTCGAATGATTCATTTCCGACGGCGATGCATATCGCGGCGGCTCATGGCATCGTGTCAGACTTGGTTCCCGCCCTGACCGCTCTGCTCAAGGCGCTGCGCGAAAAAGAAAAGGTCTTCGCTGATATCGTCAAGATTGGGCGGACTCATACCCAGGATGCGACTCCGCTGACGCTCGGCCAGGAATTCTCCGGCTATGCGGCGCAGATCGAGAGCGGTCTGGCCCGGCTTCACACAGCACTGAAGGATCTCTATCCGCTGGCGCAAGGCGGAACCGCGGTGGGGACAGGACTGAACTCGAAGCCAAAATTTGCCAAACTGTTTGCGAAAAATGCAGCGCTGCTTACAAAACTCCCCTTCACAAGCGCTCCAAACAAATTTGAGGCGTTGGCTTCAAACGACGCCTATGTTTTCGCTCACGGCGCGATTAATGCGGTTGCAACGGGCCTGTTCAAGATCGCGAACGACATCCGCCTTCTGGGTTCCGGACCTCGGTCTGGCCTCGGAGAGCTGATTCTTCCGGAGAACGAACCTGGGTCGTCCATCATGCCGGGGAAGGTCAACCCTACGCAGTGCGAAGCGATGACAATGGTCTGTTGTCGGGTGTTCGGAAACCATACGACCGTGACTGTGGCTGGCAGTCAGGGGCATTTCGAACTTAACGTTTACAAGCCGGTTTTAGCTTACTGTATGATCGACTCCATACAGCTGCTCGCCGACGTCGTGCGCTCATTCACCGAACACTGCATCAAAGGCATCCGTGCCGACGAGCAGCGGATTCGTGAATTGATGCAACGCTCGCTCATGCTGGTCACGGCTCTCGCGCCAAGGATCGGCTACGATAACGCGGCGAAGGTCGCTAAGGCCGCCCACGCTCGCGGATCAACATTAAAGGAAGAGGCTCAGCGGCTCGGCTTGGTTACGGCTGTGGAGTTCGACCGATTGGTGCAACCCAGCAAAATGACCCGACCGGGATAAAATGACCGGTCGGAGCCTCGATGCTTTGTAGTTTCCTATCATTCCCTAACAGGCTGATATTCTAATGATCAGGGTTTCGGGAATTATTATATTCTAATATTGTGCGGCATATTAGACAAAATTTTCTACCCTGCTGCGATGCATCATGGTACATCCCCAATTATAGCCGCTTTTGGCGGAATGAATTTTCGATGTTTACGGCTGCGCGCTCCCGGCATTCAAGACAGCGGAATTGATCATGGGGGATGTGATTAACTTGAACAAGCGCAGGAAGCGCGCCGAACGCAAACAGGCGGCCGCCATCGCTGACGCTAATCGCGCGCGCTTCGGCCGCAGCAAAGCCGAGCGCGATCTTTCCGAACAGCGAAGGATGCGAGAACTGCGTTTGCTCGATCAACACCACATCGACGGCGAGGACGCGTCATGAAATCGCCAGTAGTGAAACGATCGATCGTAGTGGCTGGTCACAAGACGAGCGTGAGCCTCGAGGAAGCATTCTGGAACGGGATGAAAGAAATTTCGAGTCACCGCGACATGACCCTGTCCGAACTCGTCGGGGAAATCGACAGCAACCGTCAACAGGGCAACCTCTCCTCGGCAATCCGTCTCTTCGTGCTGGACTACTTTCGAAGCCGCGCGACGACGTCCGGATCCGAACACAGTCCTAGCCTCGGATAGCAGGCGCGATTCTCCGCAGATCACCGGCGCAATTCTCATCCGTATGTCTGCGCACGTCGGCGTCACGATAGTGAGCCGGGCTAGGTTATTTCCCGAATACCGACGTCGGGTACATTCAGCTACTATTTACCTGCCTTGACGATCTGCCATCGCGCCGATCAGAGGTGGACCGCGAAGTCACCTGCATGCCCGCAGCGCGGTCCACCGACGGTCAGCCGCACCGCTTTCGCAGTTAGACCGAACAAACATCCGGTGAGGTCTCATCGTGCGCCGATGATGAGGTTTGCCGGAATACAGATGGAGTCAATCATGCAAAACGACGAAAGCGGCGACTGCCGCGGAGAACCAGGACCATTGCGCGAATATGCCGTCGTCAAAAGATCGGTTGTCGTCGGTGGTCACAAGACCAGTGTCAGTCTCGAAGATGCGTTCTGGACCAGCCTGAAGGATATCGCGACACGGCGGGGCATAACCCTTTCCACACAAATTGCTTCGATTGATACCAATCGCAGGACCAACAATTTGTCTTCGGCGATCCGTCTGTATGTCCTCGAGCATTTTCGCACGCGAGCGGTAAGCACCATGTTCATCGGCGAACGTCAGGCATCGTCAACGCGGCTTGCGCCGCTTGGCCCGAAGTAGCTCCACGACTGTCGGCTCGGAGCAAATCAGAAGAAACACCCGGACTTGGTCGGGGACACTTCTTCGCGAGTTGACGCACCGGCTTCGTTCCTCCGGCGGAGACCGGCGGCCTCAGCGCTGGCGCACCGGCCTTGGCGCCACGAGCTGTGTCTCCACCGGCAAACGCGCAGCCGACGGCGGTGTCGGCACACGGGATGCCCGGGCGGCAGTCGTCGGACGCCGAGACGGTAGCGGGACAGCCATCCGACGTCTTGCCGCAAACCGCCGAGGATCCCGCTTTGGTCTTGGTGGATGAGTGATGGGTGCTGCGTCCGAAGCCAGTAGACTAGCGGAAAGATTTGACGGTTCAGCCTGCAGGGATGCCTGCGCCGGGGAAACGCTCGGAGCCGGCTCCAGGCTTTGCTCGATCGAGTCGAGTCTGCGAGACTCGCGATCGATCGACCTCACCGCAAGCCATGAGGACAGCGCCGCGACATCAATAGCCCGGTTTATCGCGTGGGACGGCCCAACTGCGAATATCTGAACTTGCGGACGATCGTTCGCAGATCCGGTCGAGGTTGACGCAAGGCCGGCGCGCATATCGACTTGATCTGACGTGATGTCATAGCCGCCGGAGACAATCGCCAGCGCACCTTCGCCGTCTAACGGCGTTGGGTTAACACGCAAACGGCCATCCCTCACCGTGAACGGAATTTGCGCCGATGCGACCGACAGCGGTCCGGCGGAGAGCGATTGCTCTACGATCTCCTGCAATTTAGCATCGTCCGATCCCCGCTCGACATTGCCATTGATCGCAACTTCGAACATGTGCGGATCAAGCCCTGAAATCCGCGCGTGATCGAGCGTGACCACCCCGTCGCCGGACAACGCTCCCGCCATCGCCGACGCGCTGCGGCCCCGGCTGGCGAGTGTGATCCGCGCGGAGGTACGGCCGGCAGGCATCGCCAGCGCACCGTATTGCAATGCTGCCCCCTCGACGTTGGTGAACTGGACGTTCGCATTCAAGGCAACGCCTTCGGCGGTCTGCCCAACATGGAGGCTTGCCGTGGCATCGCCATCGCCGATTTTCCCCTTCATCGCATCGAACGTCAGGGAATGGTCGTCCCCTTTGACAACGCCGCTGACGGGTCTCAATTCAGCGCCTCCCGGCAACGTACCGCGCAGCGCCGCGAAAGCCAGTTGACCGCGCCACCCCTCCGGCAGGCCGACATTCAACGGCTCCGCCGGATCACGCCCCCCGAAGTCGACTGCAAGTCCAAACACCGTCGCCAGATCGAGCGTATTGATTCCGAGTTCGCCATCGAAGCGTCTTTCGTTTCCTAGACTGACCGTAACATTCCCGCGCATGCGCGAGCCGCCGATCGCGCTATCGAGATCGCTGAAAATCAGCTTGTCGTCGGCCAGGGTGACATGTGACGAGAGCCTGACCTCCTGACCGTCGGGACCTGACGACTGAAGATTCGGTCGCGGCTTGAGATCGACGCGGTGAACCGTGAGATTAAGGTCCGCCTTCCGATCCGATGACCATGGCTGCACCATTCCTCTTATTTCGGCATCGAGATCTGCTCCTGACACCCTCGCATTTAGCTGGGCCGGGGTACGCCAGGTTCCCGTCGCTGTAGCTTCCAGTACAGATGGGTTCGCAACCGCGATCACACGATCAAGACCCAGCAACACCGGCACGCCCCCGCCGCGCTCCGACGTCAGCTTCGTCCGAAGCGTCACCTCGCTGCGTGCCAATACATCAAAATCGGCGGCGCGCACCGCCGCGAGTGAAGGTGCTGCAACCAGTGATAGTGAGCCTTTCAGTTGCGGCAGATTGACGTCGAGTGTAGCGCTGGCATCTGCCTTGTTGTTGTCGGCAAGGCTCTTACCAACGTTGAGCGTGAGGCGAAGCTGGGCAGCCCCCGCGGCCACCGGTATCGCATCGAGGCGCGCCGCGACGCTCGGTGAGAGCGGAGCAATCACGCTCGCCATCGGGGCAACCGACTCAGACGTCGCATTCAACGATAACTTTCCGGTCGTATTGATGCGGTCGAATGCGCCGGAGCTATCGATCATGAGTCCACCGGAGGAGCCGACCTTCAATTGTTCGAGCAAGATTGCCGTTGGCCCATAACTCAGTTCGGCGAGAAATGGACCGAATTCCCGTGTCGCCCACATCGCGTGATCAACATTTAAGGACAATCGTCCCTCACTGGGCCAATCATCTTGCAATGCCGCGACCGCGCGCACCAGACTCGCCGCAGCATCAAGATCGAGGCGATCCGCTTTGAGTTCAGCTTCGGCCCGCGTACCGTTCTCTGGCGTCAAATCGACAAACGCCAGCCGCCCTTCAACGCTGCCACCCTCGATATTGGCCTTGATCTGTTCGAAGACCACCTGGCTTTGATCAGCAGTCAACTTGCTTTGCACACGCAGCGGCTTTCGGCTCAGATGAGTGACTTCGCCACGGCCTTGCAACCACGCGATGAAAGTATCGGGATCAGACGATTCAACGTCGAGTGCACCGTTGAGTCGCGGCGACGGTCCGGGCAGCAGGATCGCGCCGTTAACAGCCATACGCGTGGCGCCGGGAGCGTGGAATTCCAGCCGGCTGATCGTCCATGAAGCAGCGTCGCTGCGTAAGTCAGTACTGAAATTTTGTATAGGGCCGCCGCCCAGCATGATCTGGTCGGCGCTGATCTCTATGTCAGCGGCGAGCCATGGTTTCGGGATTTTTGTTAGATAACGTTGCATTGTCTGCAACATCTTTGCGGGATCGGCCTGTTCCTTGGCAAACAGGCGGTTGGCGTCGAGTTGACGCGCGGAGAATGCAGCGCGAAGCCGGGGCGACGAGCCGAAACGAATGTCTCCTTTGCCTGTGAGCCTCAGCGCAGAGTCGACGCTACCATAACTAGCATCAACCTGCTCGAGACGCGCGCCTTTCGGATCTGCTTTTACGTTGGCCGACACACGCCATGGTCTTTGAGAGGGGGCGACCGAAAATTTTTTGCCGACAGATTCCCCAGCACCTGCCAGCGTCAGCGCGCCATCGAAACGCGGAATCTTCTCGTCGAACGACAAGACCCCATCGACGTCGATGAACTCCGCCCGCGTTCCGGGATCGATCGCGACATGAACACGGCTGGCACCGCCGACACTCGCCTGTGCGAGCGAAATTTGGAAGGGATATCGCGTTCCTGACAACACGAAATTGCCGTCGCCGCGCACGGAAGCTCCCGATGGCCGCACCTCTCCACTGAACGCGATGTCGCTCAATTCCAGAGTGCTGCGGCTTGCAGCATCATGAAACGCCACGCGGCCGGTGAGATTCAACCGATCAACAGAAAGCGAGCCGAAATTAAGCGATAGTGGCCAGCCCGTCTGCTCTCTGTCATTGAGACCGAGGTCGAGGACCACACCGTTGATCGTCAATTCGGTTGCGCGCCACTCTCCACGCATCAGCGAACCAAGGCTGAATTCGACGGCGAGACTGTCGGCCTGTACCTGTCCCGGATCGTTCGGCCTTCCAACGAATACCGACTCAAGCCGCAATGACGGCGACGGCAGCAGCCGGGCGTCGATCCCACCCTCGACCCGCACCGGCGCGCCGATCACGCGCGCCGCCTCTGTCTCGAACTGGGACCGAAACCGGCTCCAGTCGATGAAATGCGGCCCGATCAGCGCGGCGATGAGCGCAACAATGAATGTAATCGCCAGGCCGAGCAGTGTCGTCTGCACGGTGTCCCCCTCTGACCCTTCCGACAAAATTGCATTCGTTCGGTTCGCCCTTCCGCAAATGGTAGACCCGGGTTCGTGCTTCCGGACTCCGCGAGGCGCACTAAAACAAATGCCGCATCCTTATACTAATAACAACTGTGGCAAAGTCGCAGCGACGGCAGGCAGCGCATTGTTCCTGGAAAGGGCGGCACAGACAGTGCGAAGCGATGATGGCGGTCAAGAGACCCATCATCGCGCACCGACCTGTTCTGGCTCGAACTGGGGAATCGGCCTCGATTACATGAAAGCGCGCCCGCGCCTCCCGTGTTCATGGCCGAATGCCATTTACGCTATTTGCGGGAAATCGTCTGGGCGGCCTCGGGTGCAGATTCAATTTTTCTGATCGATCGACGAAAAGCGTCTGCGTGAAGGAGAGGAACAAAACGCTGACGAAGGTTGCCTCTCGGCAACCTCCGAACGATGACGCTTCACGTCGATATGGCCGCCCCGCAACGTCGTGCCCCTTCGCCTCCGATATCCGCATTCAGGCCGTCATTGCGCTTGCAGCATCACCGCGCGTCCCCGAGATGTCCTCGACACCCCGGTTAACCCACGCACTATACCGGGGGTCGGCCGCGCAACAACCCGACCACCGCTGAAACCACTAACAGAATCAGCGCAATGAAAAAGATGATCTTCGCGATTTCGATTGAGGCGCCCGCGATGCCTCCAAAGCCCAAAACGCCGGCAATCAATGCAATGACCAGGAACGTCACTACCCAATTCAACATGATCTGGCCTCCATTTTTGCGCGCTTTGCGCGTGACTGAAAAACAATCCGTCACCGGAACAATGGTTCCGCCTGGCCCTATACGAGAGAGTTCTGAAAATGAGCGGTTTTTGGGGAACAAAACGTCGAACGCGGCGAGGCCATTCCATTGGCCTGAACGCAGAAAAGCCGCTACGAAGCTCGTCGCCCTATATATTTCTTTGATCCGACCAAGAGGGCTCTCCCCTTCGCTGGCCAGCAGTGTCATCGTAGGAAAAGACGATTCGCATGACCGATCCAGGTAGACTGATCCATAGCAACGTTTCCGAGCACCAGCCCGCCGCCGGCGGCATCGCTGCGCGCGCGCGGGCCGCAGCAACGCCGCGATATCTGAGTGGGCTCAATCCGGAACAGCGCGAGGCCGTGGAAACGCTGGACGGACCGGTTCTGGTGCTGGCCGGTGCGGGAACAGGCAAGACCCGCGTGCTGACGACCCGCATCGCGCATATTCTCAGCCAGGGCCGCGCCCGCCCTGGCGAGATCTTGTCGGTGACCTTCACCAACAAGGCCGCTCGCGAGATGAAACATCGTCTCGGCCAGATGCTCGGGGAAGCAGTCGAAGGTATGCCGTGGCTCGGCACCTTTCATTCCATTGCGGGCCGGATCCTGCGCGTTCATGCCGAACTGGTGCAACTCAAATCCAACTTCACGATTCTCGATGTCGACGATCAAATCCGCCTGCTCAAACAGCTTCTGCAGGCCGACAACATCGACGACAAGCGCTGGCCCGCGCGGATGCTTGCCGGGTTAATCGACGGCTGGAAGAACCGCGGACTGACGCCCGCACAGGTGCCGTCGGGCGAAGCCTCCGTATTCGGCAACGGTCGCGGCGGCAAGCTTTACGCCGCCTATCAGGCGCGGTTGAAAATCCTCAATGCAGTGGACTTCGGTGATTTGCTGCTGGAGAATGTCCGGCTGTTTCGCGAGCATCCGGACGTGCTGCGGCAATATCAAAACCGCTTCAAGTTCATCCTTGTCGACGAGTATCAGGACACGAACGTTGCGCAATATCTATGGCTGCGGTTGCTGTCGCAGGCGCCGCCTTCATCGCAAGCGCATTTTCCCGCTTCCTCTCCGGGAGAGGATCCGAGCCCGCGCACGGCCCAGCCCAAAAACATCTGCTGCGTCGGCGACGACGACCAGTCGATCTACGGCTGGCGCGGCGCCGAGGTGGATAACATCCTGCGATTCGAGCACGATTTTCCAGGCGCCAAGGTGATCCGACTGGAGCGTAACTACCGCTCAACCGGCCATATCCTCGCCGCTGCCTCGCACCTGATCGCGCATAACGAAGGCAGGCTCGGCAAGACATTACGCACCGAAGATATCGACGGCGAGAAGGTCACCGTCACCGGCTCCTGGGATTCCGAGGAGGAAGCCCGAGCCATCGGCGAGGAAATCGAACAGCTCCAGCGCGCCGGCGAAAAACTGAATGAAATCGCAATTCTGGTACGCGCCTCATTCCAGATGCGCGAGTTCGAAGACCGCTTTGTCACGCTTGGCCTGCCCTATCGCGTTATAGGCGGCCCTCGCTTCTACGAGCGCGCCGAAATTCGCGACGCGCTCGCCTATCTGCGCCTCATCAACTCGCCAGCTGATGATCTTGCCTTCGAGCGCATCGTCAATGTGCCCAAACGAGGCCTGGGCGATGCCACCGTCCAGATGCTGCACGGGATTGCGCGAAAGCGGCAGATCCCGCTCAGCGAAGCGGCCCGCACCGTTGTCGAAACCGACGAGTTGAAACCGAAAGCGCGCGGATCGCTGCGTGCTTTGGTCGAGAGCTTCGACCGGTGGCGCGTGCAGCGAGAGGCCATACCGCACACCGAACTTGCCGAGATCGTGCTGGACGAGAGCGGCTACACAGAGATGTGGCAGAAGGATCGCTCGGCCGATGCTGCTGGCCGCCTGGAGAATCTGAAAGAACTGGTACGCTCGATGGAGGAGTTCGAAAACCTGCAAGGCTTTCTTGAGCATATATCTCTGGTGATGGATCGCGACGGCGGCGCCGACGAGGATGCCGTCTCGCTCATGACGCTGCATTCCGCCAAAGGGCTCGAATTCGACAGCGTCTTCCTGCCAGGCTGGGAGGAAGGTCTGTTTCCCCATCAGCGTGCGCTGGATGAGCAGGGACGCGCTGGTCTCGAAGAAGAGCGCCGCCTCGCGCACGTCGGGCTGACACGGGCGCGCCGACGCGCAAAGCTCTATTTCGCTACCAATCGCCGTATCCACGGCTCATGGTCGACGACGATTCCGTCCCGCTTCCTCGACGAACTGCCGGCGGAAAATGTCGAGATCACGGAATCGAAGGGTGGGTCGGGATGGGGCGGAACGGGCGGTTACGGCCCCTCGCGGTTCGACAACATCGAGTCGTTTGGCTCGAGCTATGCAACGCCTGGCTGGCAACGCGCGCAGGCCAATCGCGGTCGGGGCGGATTCAACGAGACCAATGCATCCTATACTGCGAGCCGATCGAAGTCGAAGTACACGCCATTGACCATCGAAGGCGAACTGGTCGCGAAATCTACCGGCACGACATCCGAGTTCTCACTTGGCGACCGGGTCTTTCACCAGAAATTCGGCTACGGAAAAGTGGCGCGGATCGATGGCAACAAGCTGACCATCGCTTTCGAAAAAGCCGGCGACAAAAAGGTGGTCGATAGCTTTGTGAAGCGGGTATAGCCGAATTGCGAACCACCGCACGTGTTCCTATCTGACCTCCATTCCATCATCCTGCCATTCGACGCGATATCATTTTCTCGTCGCCCCTTTTCCACCAGCCTACAGCGTGTCAAGCTCGCATGTCGCCCATCATATCTATTTCCGGCTTGTCGAAGACCTACGCGTCCGGCTTCGCAGCACTGAAGAGCATCGACCTCGATATCAAACGGGGTGAGATTTTCGCACTGCTCGGCCCCAATGGCGCCGGCAAGACAACGCTCATCAGCATCATTTGCGGCATCACCAACGCGTCCGCAGGACAGGTGCGGGTCGACGGTCGGGACATCCGGCGCGACTATCGAGCTACCCGCGCGATGATCGGACTGGTGCCGCAGGAACTGCATACTGATGCGTTCGAAACGGTCTGGGCAACCGTGAGTTTCAGCCGTGGGCTGTTCGGAAAGCCCAAGAACCCGGCCCATATCGAGAAGGTCCTGAGGGATCTCTCGTTGTGGGACAAGAAAGATAGCAAGATCGTTACGCTGTCCGGTGGCATGAAACGACGTGTGATGATTGCGAAGGCCCTTTCGCACGAGCCGCAAGTGCTGTTTCTCGACGAGCCCACAGCGGGGGTCGATGTCGAATTACGGAAAGCCATGTGGGAGATGGTGCGCGCGCTGCGAGCCTTGGGCGTCACGATCATTCTGACGACGCATTACATCGAAGAAGCTCAAGAAATGGCGGACCGTGTCGGCGTTATCAATAGGGGCGAGATCATTCTCGTCGAAGAAAAGGTAGCGCTGATGCAGAAGCTCGGCAAAAAGAGGTTGAAGCTTCATTTGCAGTGCAAGGTCGAAGCCATACCCGCAACGTTGGCGGCTTACAATCTCGAGCTTGCCGCAGACGGAATGCAAGTGACCTATACCTATGATACCCAAAGTGAGCACACTGGCATCACCAGCCTGCTGAGCGATCTCCGTGCCGCGGGTATCAGATTTTCGGACCTCGACACCACCGAAAGCTCACTGGAAGAGATCTTCGTCAGCCTGGTAAGGACCTGACCATGAATTTTGGAGCCGTGCAGGCGATTTACAAGTTCGAAATGGCGCGCACTTGGCGCACGCTGCTGCAAAGCATCGTGTCACCGGTGGTTTCGACCTCGCTTTATTTTGTGGTGTTCGGCGCGGCAATCGGATCGCGCATCACTCAGGTCGAGGGCGTCAGTTACGGTACTTTCATTGTGCCCGGGCTCATAATGTTGTCGGTGCTGACGCAAAGCATCACCAACGCATCGTTCGGGATCTACTTTCCAAAGTTCATAGGCACCATTTACGAGATACTGTCGGCGCCGGTCTCCTATTTCGAGATTGTCCTCGGCTATGTGGGGGCGGCTGCGACCAAATCGATCATTCTAGGCCTGATCATTCTGGCCACCGCCGGCCTGTTCGTGCCATTGCACATTCATCATCCGATATGGATGCTGACCTTTCTGATATTGACCTCAGTGACCTTCAGTCTTTTCGGCTTCATCATCGGGATTTGGGCCGACGGTTTCGAAAAACTGCAGATGATTCCGATGTTGATCATCACGCCGCTGACATTCCTCGGAGGAAGTTTTTATTCGATCAACATGCTGCCGCAGACTTGGCAAACCCTCGCGCTTTTTAATCCCGTCGTCTATCTCATCAGCGGATTCCGGTGGAGTTTTTACGAGATTGCTGACGTCAGCGTGTTCGTGAGTATTGGCATGACAGTCGGCTTTCTCGCGGCCTGCATGTTGATGGTATGGTGGATATTCAGAACCGGCTATCGGCTTAGACATTAAATTGTGATGCGCAAACCGCGATGGGTTCACCCCCCGACCGCGGTCTGCTCATACGTCATACGGGAAATCCTTATCAACGGTAGCAGTGGAAATGCCCGTGCTTCCAATAACCACGGCATCGATGCCCTCTGCGGTATCCGCGATCCGGAATGCCGAGCACGCCGTTGACGCCGCCGACCGCACCCCCGACGCCGGCACCGATCGCACCGCCGATTGCGCCGCCCACCGGCCCTGCCGCACGATGACCCTCGTACGCGCCTTGGTTGGCACCGCGCTCCATACCGTTGAAGACACCTTGAGCATGCGCTTGATGCGGTATGGCGAATAGGGCCAGCGCCGCTGCAACAGCGGCTACCGCGATCCGCACACGGAAAGAAGGCTCGGTTGGCAATGCTATGGTTCTCATCCTCATCGGCATTTCTGTCCTTATTTTGTTTTGAATCTAGCTAGGTTGCCCCAACAGGCCGTGATCGCTGGATCTACGGTGATATAACGTGGAATCTCGCCGAAAGTTCCAAGCCTTGCGGGAGGGCGCTTTCCTAGGTCTCACCCGACTTTTCCTCTCCCCCGCCTTGGTCGTGCCGTCTCGTGAGTTAACGATGACGCAAACCCGCTACTGGAAGCACACCCTGTTTGAGCGCATATTATGGCTCGGGGACGTAGGCTGAAGTCGAGGCCGAGGTAATGCGCAAGTTTCTTATTCCTGTTTCCGCTCTGCTGTTTCTCGCCGCTGGTAGCGTCGCCCACGCAAAGGTGTCCATTGTGGTCGACAAGGACAATCAGCAAATGACCGTTTCCGTCGACGGCGTTGAACGCTATCAATGGCCGGTCTCGACTGGAAATCCGTCGCACGAAACTCCAAATGGCAAATTCCAAACTTTCCGAATGGAAGCCGACCATTTCTCCAAGGAGTTCGACGACGCGCCGATGCCGCACTCGATCTTCTTCACCAAGATCGGTCATGCCATCCACGGCACGTTCTCCGAAGGCAGCCTCGGCGTCCCCGTCTCTCACGGCTGCGTCCGGATCTCGCGCGCCAACGCCAGCACACTGTTCTCTCTTGTGAAGACAGAGGGCGTCCTCAACACCACCGTCACACTGACTGGATCGTCGCGCGTGGCGCTAGCGCGCAATCCTCGTAGCAGGCGGCAAACCGATGTCGCCCGTCGCGACCCAACGTCGGGCTATCAATCTTACGATGCCGCCGGAAATCCGGTCGATCTGACGCCCGGGCAGATCGCACCCGGTCGGCAGCCGCAGGCCACCGTTCGCGGCAACGACGGCTATATCTATCCGGCCGACGGCAGTTCCAACGATCAGCGCTATCCTGCTCCGCGCGGTTATCGTCATGGCGCGCAGAACATTCCTCAACCACAGCAATACTACTACGGCGATCAAACAGGCTACGGATACGCGCAGCCTCAAGTCTATGCGCCACGACCCTACCGGTCGCGAGGCCTATTCTCTGGCTTCGACGACTGACCGCTACTTCACCATTGCGCAGTTACCGCCAACGCAGAGCGTGTCATCAGGCTGAACTCGGCTCGTAAGCCTTGTGCCGTCCATCGGCCTTTCCGATAAGAGCTTGAAGGACGGCAGTCAGACCGTCTGAGGACTTTGAAGCGGATATGTCAGACACTGACGTCGTTATCATCGGCGCAGGCCACAACGGCTTGACGTGCGCGGCCTATCTTGCAATGGCCGGACTGCGCGTCAGGGTCGTGGAGCGGCGCAAGGTGGTGGGCGGCGCAGCGGTGACCGAGGAATTCCACCCAGGTTTCCGCAATTCGGTCGCGGCCTACACCGTCAGCTTGCTCAATCCGAAAGTCATCGCTGACCTGCAGCTTCACAACCACGGCCTTCGGATCGTCGAACGCCGCGCGCAGAACTTCCTGCCCGCTCCCGACGGCCGCTACCTGCTCACCGGCGAAGGCCGCACCCGGGCATCGGCTGCTCGCTTGAGCGAACGGGATGCGGACGCGATCGGCGATTTCATGAGCGAACTCGAAGAGATCGCCGACGTTGTCCGCCAATTCGTGCTCCGCGCGCCACCAAATCTCGTTGAGGGGCTTGGCCTCAAGGCGGCGCACGAGCTCGTCAACGCCGCTGGCACGGTGGGCATCCTGCGCGGGCTTTCGCTGGAGCAGCAACGCAGCCTGCTCGATCTCTTTACGCGATCGGCAGGAGACATGCTCGACGATCGCTTCGAAACCGATCTTATCAAGGCTCTGTTCGGCTTTGACGCCATCGTCGGCAACTATGCGAGTCCCTACGCGGCCGGCTCGGCCTACGTGATGCTGCACCATGCTTTCGGGGAAGTGAACGGCAAGAAGGGCGTTTGGGGACACGCGATCGGCGGCATGGGCGCGATTACCCAGGCGATGGCAACGGCCGCCCGCGCGAACGGTGTGGAAATCGAAACGAACGCAGGCGTGCGCGAGATCATTGTCGAAGGAAAGCAGGTAGCTGGTGCCGTGCTCGACGACGGACGGACGATCCACGCAAGATATGTCGCGGCGAACGTCAACCCAAAACTGCTGTATACGCGGCTGTTGCCCGCAGACGCGCTACCCGCCACATTTCTCACCCGCATCAAGAACTGGCGCAATGGCTCCGGGACATTCCGGATGAACGTCGCGCTCTCCGCCCTCCCCTCATTCTCCGCCTTGCCGGGCGCCGGCGACCATCTCAGCGCCGGTATCATCATTGCACCCGGTCTCGACTACATGGACAGCGCCTGGCAGGATGCGCGAAAGTTAGGCTGGAGCCGCGAACCGGTGATCGAGGTTCTGATCCCCTCGGTGATCGACGACTCCCTGGCGCCGCCCGGCCGCCATGTGGCCAGTCTTTTCTGCCAGCATGTCGCGCCACAATTGCCTGACGGCGCGTCTTGGGATGACCATCGCGATGAGGTCGCCGACCTCATGATCGCGACCGTCGACCGCTACGCGCCGGGCTTTGCCGCCAGCGTGATCGGCCGGCAGGTCCTGTCACCGCTCGATCTCGAACGCGAATTTGGATTGCTCGGCGGCGATATTTTCCACGGCGCGCTGACGCTGAACCAATTGTTTTCGGCCCGACCGATGCTCGGCTACGCAGACTATCGGGGCCCGCTGAAGGGGCTCTATCACTGCGGCGCCGGCGCGCATCCCGGCGGAGGTGTCACAGGCGCACCCGGTCATAACGCCGCCCGCGCCATCCTACGGGATCACCGGGCGCTGTTCGCTCGCCGCTAACACTCAACACCACATAGACTATCGCCAGCGAGGCCAATTCCGACCACAACCCGGGCCGATGCCGAGGCGGCGGATAAGGCTGTCGAAAACCCTGTGCGAAACCGGGGATCAGGCTGTGGAAATCCTGTGGATATCTCTGTGGGAAAGCTTCCGCATCCCCGGCCGCCCTTCGTGACAATCGCGACGCCTGTCGCCGTCACCCCCGCGGCCGCCTTCCCGCCTGCGCATTTTCCATCGTGTAAGTTTCCGATTTGCACTAAAGCAAAGGCCTGACGAAAGCAGGCAAGTTCTGGGGGTTGAGGTGCTACAAATTCTTGGCCGGGTTTTTCTGGCGATTCTTGTCCCGACTTATCTCGGTTATGTCGGCGCATCGTTGAATATTTTTGACGTCTACCTGCTGGTGGCCGCCTCCTGGTCGCTGTGGGCCTACGGGCGCCCGGGACCGCAAGAGCTCTGGGAGAGCGGCGGCATCATCGCGATTATAAAGGGCTGGCTTGTCATGGTGTTCGCCATTCTCCTGGTCGCCGGACCGGCCTATGGCATCGGCTATCTCATTGCCAAATATGTATGAGGCCCTGCGGAATCTCCGTTTCCCCTTTCCGCTTCTCATGAAATCCGAGGCGGAGCTATGATCTTGATTTGACGCGTTTTCTTCCCGCGGATCGGTATCCACTTCGCTCGAAAACGCTATGGGCCCCGGGCTGTCGATGACAAACGCCATTTCGCCGGCAACAAGCTGCGCCACCTTCGCCATCGGGGCGGAGCAGATCGCGCGTCGGGTCGTCGATCTCCTGACCGAAAGCCTTGAGGATAGCGAGGCCGCGGTTACCGCATTTGAACGCAGCGACGGCTGCTGGAGCATCGCGGTCCACTTCGCCGATCCGCCGGACGAAAAACGAATCCGCGCGCTGGTCGCTCTCGCCGCCGGCGATGAGGTCGCCCGAACCGTCGTCTTCGATAGCGTTGCCGCCAGGGACTGGGTCGAGGCCAGCCTTGCAGGGCTAGCTCCGGTCCCCGCCGGCCGCTTCATCGTCCACGGCCGACACGACCGCGCACGCGTCCCGCCGAACAAGCTGAGCATCGAGATCGAGGCCGCGCTGGCATTCGGCACCGGCCACCACGGCACCACCCGGGGCTGCCTGCTGCTGCTCGATCAGGTACTGCACGCCCGGATGCCGAGACGCGTCCTCGATCTCGGCGCTGGGACCGGCGTCCTGGCCATCGCCGCGGCCAAGGCGCTGCGTCGGAACGTGCTGGCCAGCGACATCGACCCGCGTTCGGCGGCCGTAGCGAGAGAGAATGCCGTATCGAACGGCGTCGGCAATCTTGTCGAGGCGATCTGCGCGACCGGCTTTTCCGCGCCGTCGTTTCGCATGCGCGCGCCGTTCGATCTGGTGCTGGCGAATATCCTCGCCAATCCGCTGCGGCAGATGGCCCCGGCCATGGCGCGTCACCTCGCGCCTGAAGCCCTAGTGATCCTCTCGGGGCTGCTGCCGCAGCAAACGCGCGGCGTCATTGCGGCCTACCGCGCGCAGGGGCTGGTGTTGATCCGGCAGATCCGGATCGACGGCTGGTGCAGCCTACTGATGCAGAACAGACGATGCCCCCCCCCGGCTGCGTTGCGCAGCCCTGCCCTCGATCCTATGATGCCCGGACAATGTTCGAGGCCCATTTCCAGACATTCGAAGACCCCGAAGGCGGCGTCGCGCTGACCGCCCGTCTTGCCGCGTTTCGCGAGGAGCTGGTGCGGCGGCAACTGACAGGCTTCGTGATCCCGCGCGCGGATCGGCAGCAGAACGAGTATGTCCCGCCTTCCGAGGAGCGGCTGGCGTGGCTCACCGGATTCACCGGATCGGCCGGCATGGCCATCGTGCTCGCGACGGAAGCTGCCGTATTTGTCGACGGCCGCTACACCTTGCAGGCGGCGCAACAGGTGGATGTCCGAGCCTGGAGCATCGCTTCGCTGGCCGATCCGCCACCGGAAAGCTGGCTGGCGGAGCATCTCACGGCCGGCGACCGCCTGGGCTACGATCCATGGCTGCACACCTCGGCGGCGGTCGAACGTCTCGCGACGGCTTGCACGAAGGCGGGCGCTGAGTTGGTCCCCGTCGACAGCAACCCGGTCGACAGCATCTGGACCGACCGACCCGCGCCGCCGCTCGGCCCGGTCACGATCCACGGCGCGACGTTCGCTGGCGAAGCCGAGGCCGATAAGCTCGCGCGCATCCGCACTGAGATGACAAAGCTCGGCGTCGATGCGCTGGTGCTGTCGGATTCCCATGCGGTGGCGTGGACCTTCAACATTCGCGGCGCCGATGTCTCGCATACGCCGCTGCCTCTGTCTTACGCTTTGGTGCCGAAGGATGGCCGCCCCACCATCTTCATCGACACCCGCAAACTTTCCGACAGCACACGCGATCATCTTGAGCGCAACGCCGAGGTCCACGAACCGGATGAGCTGACCGACGCGCTGACGCGGACGGCCCAATCCGGCGCGGCCATCGCGCTCGACAAAGCCACCGCCGCCGACGCGCTGAGCCGCCTGATCACCTCGGCCGGCGGAAAGCCGGTGCGCGGTAACGATCCTGTTGCGCTTTTGAAGGCGGTGAAGAACCAGACCGAGATCGACGGCGCGCGCGCCGCGCATCGGCGCGACGCCGTGGCGCTGGCGCGGTTTCTCGCCTGGATCGACCGCGAGGCGCCGAAGGGCACGCTGACCGAAATCGACGCGGTCGAGGCGCTGGAAACTTTTCGCCGCGACACCGGCGCGCTGAAGGACGTCTCCTTTCCCACCATCTCGGGCACCGGGCCGAACGGCGCCATCGTCCACTACCGCGTCACCCGCATGAGCAACCGCCGCATCGTGCCCGGCGATTTGCTGCTGATCGATTCCGGCGGGCAATACGAGGACGGCACCACCGACGTCACCCGCACCATCGCCATCGGCACGCCGACCGACGAGATGCGCGACCGCTTCACCCGCGTGCTGCGCGGCCACATCGCCATCGCCCGCGCGGTGTTTCCCGATGGCACCACCGGCGCGCAACTCGACACGCTGGCGCGGCAGTTTCTCTGGCAGGCCGGCATCGACTTCGACCACGGCACCGGCCACGGCGTCGGCAGCTATCTGTCGGTGCATGAAGGTCCCGCGCGGATTTCGAAACTCGGCACCACGCCGCTGAAGCGCGGCATGATCCTGTCTAACGAGCCGGGTTATTATAAACGTGATGGGTTCGGCATCCGGATCGAAAATCTGGTGCTGGTCACGGCCGCGGAGATTGCCGGCGCCGAGAAACCCATGAACGGCTTCGAGACCCTGACGCTGGCCCCGATCGACCGCCGCCTGATCGATCGTCGCATCAGCAAGAAAGAGCTGATGTGGCTCAATGACTATCATGCCCGCGTTCGCCGCGAGGTGCGCCCGCATCTCGACGAAGCCACGAAACTCTGGCTCGATGCAGCGACCGAGCCGCTGTAGTGCGCGCGAGGCTTGCCTCATTCGCGCTCATAACAATCCACGCTAACCTCCAGACGTGCGAGAACACCCCTGTTGTTTGCGGCGCGGGGACGCCATCGCTTGTTTCCGTTTGCTCCCCCTTGAAAGAGGGCGCGCGGAACGCCGGACGCGCGATGCGTCCGCAGCCTCATGCGCGATGAAAAAAGCGCACGAGTTAGTCACCACGAAAGCACCGGCATCGTCCGGCGTTCCGCACGCAGTGGTTTTTCGGCTTGCTTCGTGCTCTCCCCGGCAACTGGTCTGCCCCCTGAAAAGTGGTCCTCCCTGAATTAGGCTATTAGCCGTTAGAGAGGACATTGGAATGCCCCAGAAGAAGCACAAGGCGGAAGAGATCGTCGCGAAGCTGCGCCAGGTCGATGTTTTGCTTTCACAAGGCAGATCGGTTGGCGAAGCGGTTCGTTCGATCGGCGTGACGCAGTTCACGTATTACCGGTGGCGCAAGGAGTTTGGTGGCCTGAAGGGCGACCAGGTGAAACTCCTCAAGGAGCTTGAAAAAGAGAACGACCGGCTGCGCAAGGCTGTGTCGGACCTGACGCTGGAGAAGCTGATCCTGAAAGAGGCTGCCTCGGGAAACTTCTGAGCCCCTCCCGCCGTCGCCGCTGCGTCGACCATGTCATGGTGAAGTTCTCCGTCTCGGAGCGCTTTGCCTGCAAGGCTCTCGGCCAGCATCGCTCGACCCAGCGCAAGAAGCCGCAAAGCCGACCGGATGAAGAGGCCTTGACGACCGACATCATCCGTCTGGCCTCACGCTACGGCCGCTATGGCTATCGCAGGATCCACGGCGATGCTGCGGTCCGAGGGTTGGACGGTGAATGCCAAGCGTGTCGCGCGTATCTGGCGGCGGGAGGGGCTGAAGGTTCCTCAGAAACAACCGAAGAGAGGCAGCCTCTGGCTGAATGACGGATCGTGCGTCCGGCTTCGGCCCGAGTATCCAAACCATGTTTGGTCCTATGACTTCGTCGAGGGCCGGACCCACAATGGCAGGAAGTTCCGCATGCTCAACATCATCGACGAGTTCACCCGAGAATGTCTGGCGATCCGGATTGATCGCAAGCTCAACTCGACCAACGTCATCGACGTCTTGTCGGACCTGTTCATCCTACGCGGCGTGCCCGGCCACGTTCGTTCTGATAACGGGCCGGAGTTCATCGCCAAGGCAGTGCGGGAGTGGATTGCAGCTGTCGGCGCCAAGACCGCGTTCATCGAGCTCGGAAGCCCTTGGGAAAACGGCTACTGCGAGAGCTTCAACTCGAAGCTTCGCGACGAACTGCTCAACGGTGAGATCTTCTACAGCCTCGCCGAGGCCAAGGTCATCATCGAGGCATGGCGGCGCTACTACAACACCGAGCGACCACACTCATCGCTCGGATACAAACCGCCGGCGCCAGAGGCCATCGCCTGGCCTTCAAAGCCAGCCGGATCGCTTCCGCCAGCAGCGCAAGCAATGGCCGAAAAGCCGATTATGCATTAAGACTGAAACCGGACCACCTCATAGGGGCAGGCCAAACTTATTGAACGATCAAAAGACGCGCTTGATGAAATATACCAAAAGAGCAGCTCCGCATCGGAGGGAATTTTAGCAGCGCTAGAAGTATATGGATCTAGCAAGATCACTGACGAGGTAAAATTCTGCGTCGACGAAATTATGAAGGTTTGCAACACAGAGTCAGTCAGCAAATTACGCAATATCATTTTCACCAAAACGAACACAAATGCTTTTCCATCTGTATTTGCGGTGATCCTAATAGCATTTCATGAAATAATAATTGGAGAGAAGAAAAAGATTTCGGACTATGGGGGAGTGAAAGCCGCTTTAAATAACCTTTCGAGCAGGATTGAGACCGGTAGGAAAGCAACTAGTCCGGAGGAGCGCCGGAAGAATATCGACACGATTAAAGGGCTTATCGGAGGGAGTTTCGTAAAGGCCAAACTAGCGAAGCAAATTTATACTGACCATACGACCATCGATATTGAAGGAATCATTCGACGCTCAGAAATCGAGCTCGCAAATTATGAGCTCAAGCAGGGAATTCTTTCGCTCAAGGATGGCAGCGGTACTGAGGACGGTGAAACGATTGATAAGGTCATCAAAACAATATGCGCAATTGCAAACATAGGCCCCAAAAGCACGGGAAAAATCGTGATTGGCGTTACTGACAAAAAGGCAGACGCCGATAAGATTCGAAAGTTGGACGGTATTGAGCCAAAAAAGATCGGGAAGCGATACGTGGTTGGCGTCAATCGCGAAGCCAAACGCCTGAAAGTTTCGGTCGAAGTTTATTTTTCCAGATGGAAAGATCGTATCAGGAAATCTAGTTTAACCGATAAACTGCGCGATGCCGTGCTTTCCAATATGGATTTCAACTCGTTTTACGGACTGGGAATTATCGTTATAACGATCCCTTCCCAAACTGATCTTTCTTACGTCGGTGAGGAATTGTATTGGCGCGACGGTGACGCGACAGCGTTGGCAAAATCCGCCAAACAGGTAGCAAGTATCGCAAGTCGGTTTGCAAAAGGAAGCTAGCAGTTGAACGCAATTGTTTCGTCCTTGGCGTAATAGCCATTCCCTTGCACGTCGGGAAGAAGCGATGCCCGTCCTCGCTAATACTCCACCTCCGGAAACCACGTCTCCCCTCGTCCCTCCGGCGTCATGTCGAGCAGATTCCACAAGGGATCGGCCATGTCGCCCGCGCGGTGGTGCTGACCCGGCGCCGGGCGCGTGAAGGCCATCTCCGAGCCCCAGAAGTGATGGATCTTTCCGTTGCGCTTCTTGAACACGTTGAAGATGGTCTCGTCCCAGTTCTGGCCCACCGGCACCCTGTGCTGAAACCGCATGGCTTTTGACAACTTCGTGGTGTCGCCGAAATAGTCTCCGTCGTAACAGTTGCCCGCGGTCGAGAGCAGCGACATGTGCTGCCAGCCGCGCTCACGCGCGAACGCCATCAGCCGCGCGATCGGCGATTTGGCGACGACGTGAAACGCGGCGCGCTGAGTGAAATGCCGCGCGGCGCCGTCGATACCATCGAGAAGATGCGTGCAACCGGAGCATGGGGAGTCGCGCTCGGGGCCGTACATGAAGCTGTAAAGGATCATCGTGTCGTGCGGCCCGAACAGCTCCGACATCCTCACCTTCTGCGGCATGAGATTGTCGCCGATGCGCTCGAACACATAATCCCACGGCACTTTGCCACCGAGCGGCAGCGCGCGACGCCGCGCCGCAACCGCCTCGATCTGCGCGCGCAGCTTGATCTCCTCCTCCAACAACCGGTTGCGCGCGATTCGATAGCCCTCGCTCTCGTTCGGATATTGCAGATGTTCCATCGGGGCCTCGTGGGAATGCTTGGGGCGGGATCGAACGGAGAAAACGCGGGGCGTGAAGCCGGGTTCCGGGAGCGCGAACAATGCGCCGGGTTGCCGGACATGCCGGCGCAACAAAAAAGCCCCGTCATCGCTGACGAGGCTCCCTGAACGCCCGTTTCAAGACACTGTCCGTTTCAGGACATAGGTAAAACGAGGCGCGAAGAAAGCGAGTCCCGGTTCATCCGCGGGTGACGACGCTTTCCGATTCTCTGCATGATGCACGGCCATCATCACAAAGGGATGACAGCCAGCGCGACCATGATCTGTTTATGCGAGCGAGAGATTTTCCGCGCTGACCTTGCCGCGCATCTTGTCGGTCTTCAGCTCGAAGTTGACCTTCTGGCCCTCATTGAGGCCGGAGAGGCCCGCACGCTCCACCGCGCTGATATGCACGAACACGTCGTTGCCGCCATCGCTCGGCTGGATGAAGCCAAAACCCTTCTGGCCGTTAAACCACTTCACTGTACCTGTCGTCATCGGAGTCGTCCCTTATTCCAAAGCGCGCACATACGCGTTTTCCGCGCACGATTGCGCGAGCCATCCAATCTCAGCGATGTCTTTGGAAAGGAGCCTTGTCTTTTTACAGAAGACTTGCGGCGCTCTAACAAAACCAATGCCGGCAATCGAATACCCCTAGTTATGGCATTTTTCGGCTGAGAAGGCAAATCCCGGCCTTAACCCTGGCATTCCGGCAAACCATGCCTATATAAGTTCCATGACAAAGTCTCCGCCGAGTCCAGCACAACTGGCCCGTAACGAACGGATGCGTACAGCAGCCGTCGAGGGCGCCAAAGCCCGCGCCGATATTGAAGCCCGCGATGTCGCGGTCCGCAAGAACATGGAGCGCCTGCGCGCCCTGCGGCTTGCGAAGGAAGCCGAAGAGGCGACGCAGCCGAAGCCGGTGAAAGCGCCTCCCCGGGCCAAGAAGGCAGCGCCCAAACAAGCGGCCAAGCTGTCGGATTTCCTTGCTTCCCAAAGGAGCAACGGCCGGACCACTTGAATCGGTGACGTCCGACCACCGCTCACAATTGACAGAATCTAAAAAGCCCCGGATCGCTCCGGGGCTTTTTGCGTTTCGTATCGCGTAAGCCTTCAAGCGAGCATGATCTCATCCGAAAACCGGTGCCCACTTTTCGGGATCATGCTCAATACCGGTAATGATCGCTCTTGAACGGGCCCTCGACCTTGACGCCAATGTAATCGGCCTGGTCCTTGCGCAATTCGGTGAGCCTGACGCCGATCTTGTTCAGATGCAGCCGCGCCACCTTCTCATCCAGCGACTTCGGCAGCACGTAGACTTCCTTCTTGTACTTGCCGTTCTTGTTGCCTGCGAACAGTTCGATCTGCGCCAGCGTCTGATTTGTGAAGGAGGCCGACATCACGAACGACGGATGCCCCATGGCATTGCCGAGATTCACCAGACGGCCTTCCGACAACAGGATCATGCGCTTGCCGTCCGCGAAGGTGATCTCGTCCACCTGCGGCTTGATGTTGTCCCACTTCAGGTTCTTCAACGCACCAACCTGGATCTCGTTGTCGAAGTGGCCGATGTTGCAAACGATGGCGCGATCCTTCATCGCGCGCATGTGCTCGATGGTGATGATGTCCTTGTTGCCGGTGGCGGTGACGAAGATGTCGGCGCGCGGCGCGGCGTCCTCCATGGTCACAACCTCATAGCCTTCCATCGCCGCTTGCAGTGCGCAGATCGGATCGATCTCGGAGACCATGACGCGGCAGCCGGCCTGACGTAGCGAGGCGGCCGAGCCCTTGCCGACGTCGCCGAAGCCGGCAACCATGGCAACCTTGCCGCTCATCATCACATCGGTGCCCCGGCGGATGCCGTCGACCAGCGACTCGCGGCAGCCGTAGAGGTTGTCGAACTTGGACTTGGTGACGCTGTCGTTGACGTTGATCGCGGGCCACAGCAGCGTGCCGTTCTTCTGCATCTCGTAAAGGCGATGCACGCCGGTGGTGGTCTCCTCCGAGACGCCTTGGATGGATTCGGCTACCTTCCCGAACCAGCCTTTCGGCTTGTCTTTCAGCAGGCGCTTGATCAGCGCGAACAACACTTCCTCTTCCTCGGCGCCCGGCTTGTCGAGAAACGCGGTGTCGCCCTTCTCCGCGCGCACGCCGAGATGGATTAGCAGCGTCGCGTCGCCGCCGTCATCGAGGATCATGTTGGGGTAACCACCGCCGTGCCAGTCGAACAGCTTCGCGGTGTAATCCCAGTAGTCCTTCAGCGTTTCGCCCTTCACCGCGAAAACCGGAATGCCGGCGGCGGCGATCGCGGCGGCGGCATGATCCTGCGTCGAATAGATGTTGCAGGAGACCCAGCGGATGTCGGCACCGAGCGCCTTCAAGGTTTCGATCAGCACCGCGGTCTGGATCGTCATGTGCAGGGAGCCCGCGATGCGCGCGCCCTTCAAAGGCTGTTTGGGGCCGTATTCCTCGCGCGTCGCCATCAGTCCGGGCATCTCGGTCTCGGCCAGCGAGATTTCCTTGCGGCCGAAATCGGCAAGGCCAATGTCGGCGACGATGTAGTCTGTGAAACCGGCGGGCTGCTTGGCGGTGGCAGATTGGGTCATGGTGTTATGGTATTCCCTGATATCTCACGAGATTAACGAGTGAAGCGCTCTCTTCCGCAACGGAGAGGGAACCATCACACAGCGCGCTTGATCACCTCGGCGAGATCGGTCTTCTCCCAGGAGAATCCGCCCTCGTTGTCCGGCGTGCGGCCGAAATGACCGTAAGACGAGGTACGCGCATAGATCGGCCGGTTCAGGTCGAGATGCTTGCGGATACCGCGCGGCGTGAGATCCATCGCCTCGGAGACGATCCGCTCAAGCGTGTCTTCCGGAGCCTTTCCGGTGCCGTGCGTATCAATATAGATCGAGAGCGGCCGCGCCACGCCGATGGCATAGGCCAGCTGCAATGTGCAGCGGTCGGCAAGACCGGCCGCGACGATGTTCTTGGCAAGGTAGCGCGCGGCGTAGGCCGCCGAGCGGTCAACCTTGGTCGGGTCCTTGCCGGAAAATGCGCCGCCACCATGCGGTGCCGCGCCGCCGTAGGTATCGACAATGATCTTTCGGCCGGTCAGGCCGGCGTCGCCGTCGGGACCGCCGATGAAGAACTTGCCGGTGGGATTGATGTGCCAGATGGTCTTGTCGGTGATCCATCCCTTCGGCAGCGCCTCGCGCACATAGGGCTCGACACGCTCGCGGACCTGATCGGAGCTCATGTCCTCGACGAGATGCTGATGCGACACCACGATCTCGCGCACGCCGACCGGCTTGCCGTTTTCATATTGCACGGTGACCTGGCTCTTGGAGTCCGGTCCCAGCACCTTTTCCTTGCCGGAGTGGCGAGCCTCAGAAATCAGCCGCAGGATCTTGTGAGCGTAGAAAATCGGCGCCGGCATCAGGTCCGGCGTCTCGTTGCAGGCGTAGCCGAACATGATGCCCTGGTCGCCGGCGCCCTCTTCCTTGTTGGCTCCGGGCTGCAAGGCGTCGACGCCCTGCGCGATGTCCGCCGACTGCGGATGCAGCAAGATCTCGATATTGGCATTCTTCCAGTGAAAGCCATCCTGCTCGTAGCCGATGTCCTTGATCGCGGCGCGCACGACGCTCTCAATCTTGTCCTTGGTGACGGATTTCGGCCCGCGGGTTTCGCCGGCGATCACCACCTTGTTGGTGGTGGCAAGGGTCTCGCAGGCGGCGCGGATCGCCCATGGGTCGATGCCGGCTTTTGGGCCTTCGCTGAAAAAGAGATCGACGATCTCATCGGAGATCCGATCGCACACCTTGTCGGGATGTCCTTCCGAAACCGACTCGCTCGTGAATAAATAGGATCCGCGCATCAATCGACCTTTCGTCCGCCAGAGGTGGCGGTCCTTTCGTGCTGTTGTCTGAAATGTCAGTCCCGGCGACGCGAGATGACGTAGGATTCATCGTAGAACCAGAGACCGTTGTGTTTGCGCAAAACCTCTCTAGTAGCGTCGAGATAGCGGCCGCTTTGGGTCATTTCCGTCAACCGGTCATCTTCGACTTGGGCCACGTAAACCGCAGCATTCCACGCCGCGAACAAAGTCGAAGTCCCGATGGACCCGGTGACCTCATTGGGCAGCGCTTCCATATCATAGCGAAAAATCGAACGATGGTCGGCGTATGCGTTGAAATTGAGGTCGCGCCCCACCGAACCGAGCTCGTACTTCACGGCGCGCAATAGCTCATGACGGCTCACGGCGAAAGGGTTTTCTCCTGGCCAGACGGTCTGGACGATCTCCAGTCCAGGATCCTGTCCGTGAGAATGTATTCCTATCAAACGCCCTCCAGATCGCAAGCTTCGCGCCAGCGGAGCGATTATTCTTCTAGCCTTGAAATTGAGGGAAGACCGAGCCCGGTACGGCTGCGAGGCGATCACCAGATCAAAGTTAGCTTCGACCCGCCCGGCCCGTGGAATCGCGGAATCCAGCAGGAACTGGTGGTCCTCGCGATAGATGACCAGCACCACCGGACGCTCGTAAACCGGCATCCCCGTGACCGGGCTGACGCTCGCCCTCCAGTTCTCCTCCAGAAACGGCCATAGGTCGCGGATTTGAACCTCGAACTCGCCGGAGGATGCCCCCCGCAGCGGCACCTCGCGCCATACCATGCTGGCCGCAGCCTGGGACGACCGGGGCGCCAGCCAAGGCGCCTCCGCGTAATTCATGTTGGTCAGCACCATAACCGTCGCGGGATGCTCAAACAGACGGTCCGGCAACTTATCCAGCGTCAGCTTGATGTCTTCGAGGCTAAGTTCCTTGCCTGCGATGTAGAATGGCATGTGGGGAAACCGGCCATGCATCGACCGCATCACCCGCGCCAAGACTGTGCCGTCGCCGACCCCCGCATCAAAAACCCGCAGCGCCGGCGGTCGCGGATGAATGCTGCCGAACTCCAGCGCGACCCGATCGGCGATCACCCGCTTTTCGCTGCAGGTATGGACGAAAAGCAGATACTTTTGCCGGTTCTCAAAAAAGCGGAAGTTGGCGCGGGGATCGCGCCGCTCGATCGGCTCCGGCTTGCGGACCCGCACCGTCCCATCCGGGGAACCGGAGACGATATATGCCTCGATCCGGTTCAGTGTGTCGATGGTGATGCGCTTGCCCTCGCGCAGCCGGTGCACAAGCTTACCGTCATTGACGGCACGCCGGCCGAAGGTCGATTCGGCCATGCCGGCCCGGCGACAATAGCCGGAAATCTGGCTCAGCAATTCCTCGTTCGTCATTGTAGCGTGAATGGGGCCAGATTAATGGGCAGAAGGACGTAAAGCTATTTTCCTATCATCATCTGCCCACAATTGAAACCCAGAAAGCGGCCCAGGGCCTACTCCGCTTCAGCCCTTATGAAGGTCAAATGCCTCTTGACGCGTTTTCGTCATGCAAACCGGTTATCGACTTCGCTCGAAAACGCTATATGAGGCGCTGAATACCATCCCCCGACCCTCCTACGGTAGGTTAGAACGATGCGCATCGCCATGATCGGCACGGGCTATGTTGGCTTGGTGTCCGGAGCCTGCCTTGCCGATTTCGGGCATCAGGTAACCTGCGTCGACAAGGATGCAGTCAAGATCGCCGCTCTTTGCCGCGGCGAAATCCCGATCTTCGAACCCGGCCTTGAGGCGCTGGTCGCGACCAACGTCAAGGCTTCACGGCTCGATTTCACTACTGATCTCGCCGGCCCGGTGGCGGAGGCCGATGCGGTGTTCATCGCCGTCGGCACCCCCTCGCGAAGAGGCGATGGTCATGCCGACCTCAGCTACGTCTATGCCGCGACGCGCGAGATCGCGGCGGCGATCCGCGATTTCACCGTGGTGGTTACCAAATCGACCGTGCCGGTCGGCACCGGCGATGAAGTGGAACGGCTGATCTTTGAGGCCAACCCGTCGGCAGATGTGGTGGTAGCGTCCAACCCCGAATTCCTGCGCGAAGGCGCAGCGATCCGCGATTTTAAATTTCCTGATCGCATTGTGATCGGAACAACCGACGAGCGCGGGCGCAAGGTGCTCGGCGACATCTACCGGCCGCTGTCGCTCAATCAGGCGCCGTTGATGTTTACCGCGCGTCGCACCGCCGAACTGATCAAATACGCGGCCAACGCATTTCTCGCGACCAAGATCACCTTCATCAACGAAATCGCGGACCTGTCAGAAAAGGTCGGCGCCGATGTCCAGGAGGTCGCGCGCGGAATAGGTCTCGACAATCGCATCGGCACAAAGTTTCTGCACGCCGGCCCGGGCTATGGCGGTTCGTGTTTTCCCAAGGACACGCGCGCGCTGGTCAAGATCGCGGAAGACCACGACACCCAGCTTCGCATTGTGGAATCGGTTGTCACGGTCAACGATAACCGCAAGCGCGCAATGGCGCGCAAGGTAGCACAAGCGCTCGGCGACAATCTCCGGAACAAAACCATCGCGGTGCTGGGACTGGCGTTCAAGCCGGATACCGACGACATGCGCGACGCGCCGTCAATTCCGCTGATCACAGGCCTGTGCGATATGGGGGCGAAGGTCCGCGCCTTCGACCCCGCCAGCATGAAGGAGGCGCGACGCGAGCTTCCCGATATCGATTATTGCGATGACGCCTACGCCTGCGCGGAAGGCGCCGACGCGCTGGTGATCGTGACGGAATGGGTTCAGTTCCGCGCTCTCGACTTGCCGCGCCTGAAACTCATCATGAAGCAGCCGATCGTGGTCGATCTGCGCAACATTTATCGCGCTGAAGATATGCAGGATCTCGGCTTCGTCTACGAAAGCGTCGGACGGAACAATAACAATATGGTCTGAGCGGGCGTGTCCGCCTACTCCGCAGCCGGCTTCTAACCTAGTGACTATTAATGAGTCGCCTGAACATTTATCGACGTGACCTTTATGTTGGTGAACGTGTTCGCAGATTGATGATGGTGTTGATCAGCGCGAAAATCCCCAATGCCCAACCTGGAGCACACGGTGCCTGATCAGTTTCTGTCACCGCTGAGCCGCGATCAAGAAGAAGTTCATCACCGAATTCCTCAAATCGGACAATAGCGTGCGCGTCATCGAGGACGACGACGCCGCCGATGAACAGAGCGACATTCTCTCGACGTTCTCGGAAGCCGCGGGCGATCCGCGCGTGCTCACCCGTGAAAGGCTCAAGAAGCAGATCGAGCACAGTTACAGAGCCGCGAGCGCATCTATCAGCACGGCAAACAGGACGCCAGCGCACGGCCGCCCGCATGCGCAAGGATTTGCCCGACGTTAGAGCAGCGGTTCGCGGCGTTCGCGATACCGACGTGGCGAAGCAAGCGCCCCGAGCTAATGGACGCGCAGCGCGGCAACAGATTCGATCTGTGCTCGGCAAGAAGAAATTCGACACCCTTAAGAACGCAAGCGAGGCCCTTCGTAACCTCTTCCTGGGCGGCAAGTCGCCATTGGCGATGAAAAGCAGATCGGCACCGACGTGCCTCTGTATGGGAAATGGGGCCGGTTCAACTCCAAGCCTAACCTTTACGTGAAGCTCGGTGATGAGGTGATGAGCAGCGAGGGCCCGAGCCTACAAAGCCTCGAATTCGCAATTCGATCTTTGCGGGAGCAACGCGGCAAAAAACTGACGTCTAATGTCGAAGAGGCGCAGCGATCGTTGGCGCATAACGAGGCTGTGGAGCAGGAGCCGTTCCATTTCGTCGGCAAGCTCGATGACACCAAGCGCAAGCTCGATGATCTCGAAAAGGACATCGCTGCCAACCCGGTCGCGCCGCCGTACTGGCTGCGCGCCGGGGGCTCCGGCCGAGACCGCGGTGTATGCCGGCGGCGAACCCTACTACACCGTGAACGGCCATCGCTGGGGCGACGACGGCTATTTCGTCCTTGCTCAGGACGAGACGGGCAAGGCCACCGTGATCCCGTACATGGAGACCAAAGACAAGCATGGGATGCTTCTCTACGAGGAGCACAGGTTCATCGCGCCGACTGCGACCGAAGCGGCACCGAGTCGGGACACCCGAGAATTCATCCCGTCAGATCGCGAGCCAGTTGCGAAACTCACTGGCGATGAGCTGGGCATAGAGTTTAATGGCCCGAATGACATGCCGGCACTCCGGCGCGCAGCACAAAGATGGTACGATCAAAACCTTAAAGGGCAGATTGTCGAACGCCCGGATGGGACGCCCGTTAAATTCGGCAACAGCGGGCGGCGGGAAGCCACAAAAGGGAACAAGACTGACTTCATTCTTCGCGCGGTTCCCGCCATCCGCTCAATCATCGAGCGTGGTGAGGTGGTCAGCCGCGAGCCGGGCAATAAGTATGGGGTGCGCGAGAATGTTGTTGTCTCGGCCCCTGTAAATTTGGGCGGTGTAACCCGTCGGCTTGTTGTCACACTTCATGTCCAGCAGGACGGGACCTGGCACTATGATTTGGATATGACAGGGAGGACAAGAAGTCTGGCGGTCCGGGGGTCAGTGTTCCCGAAGGAACCACGGAATCGCTTCCGGTGGGTCAGCCTGCATCACAAAGCACCGCCAGCGGGATTAATCTAACATTCGAGAGATCTGAAAACAATGCCGAGCGGGGCATGTCGCCGGAGCGGGTGCGCTCTGCCCTCGATCAGACGGCGCTTGCCGGCCCGATCAAGCGCCTCATCGACGCTGGCAAATCGTCATCGAGCCGGTCGCGGATTCCGACGCCAACGCTTACGTGACCGACGCCGACGGCGTTATTCATCTCGTTGCGCCCAATTTGCGCTCTGATGGCGAAGTTACGGCCTCGTTGTTGCACGAAGCGTTCCACTCCGGCGTTCGCCCCCTGATCGGCAATAAGGCATGGTCCGATCTGATTGGACGCCTCCTCAGTCTTTACAATCAAGCCCGGCGGTCCGGAGGCGGCGCGCGCGCCGTCTACGACAAGGCGCTCGTCCGCATGGCGCACGCGCAAGAAACTTCCGGTCCGTTCTCGGACGAACTGACGCCGGAGGAATTCGGCGCGTACGTGATCTCCGAGCATGACATGATGCCGCGGGCGTTCGGGGATTGGGCCCGTGAGGCAATTGGCGCGGTAAAGGCATGACGCTCCTGATGATTGGGACGCAGTTCACCCATGACCATGGCGTCCGCTTCGCGTGATGGCCATATCGATGCAATTGCTCGTGGGACCACCCATTCCGAGAAGCCGGACCACCATGAAGTCCGTCGCCGCACCAGTGGCTGAAGCCACGCCCGCCGATCGGGCGATACCGCGCAGCGCCGAGAAGTGTCCGGTGCCGTGGAAGCGCTGGCCTAGCTAGGATCATCGTCAAAGTGCTCGCGTTATTGCCACTCAATGTGCGGCCCGATTGGTTACGTCCAGCCAGATCCGCGGCACGACAACCAAGCGGCGCATGACACGAGGCGACGCTGAGCTCGCCGGAGCTTATCCTTCGTCCTCATAGCTTTCGCGGGAAATGGTGTGAATGCGTGGCTTATGACTATTCTCCACATCATGGACGGTTACGCGCTGCTGCTGCCGAACTTCGCGTGACGCATCGTGCTCGATGGTCTTGGGCTCCGGCATTCGCGGGCGAATCGCGGTGCCCGAAAGCTGTTCGGCTAATAGGCGGATCGGATCCACTGCCGCCTCGACTACCGGTTTCTCACACCATTCCTCGGGTGCGGCATTCATGAGAGCAAAGCGGCATGCGCTGATAACAGCGGTATTCTCGCTGGCGAGCATCTTGCTTTCAAGGGCGAGGACACGTGCAGCCCGCCCCCTAGAGACAGCGTCTTTAAATTCTTTGTGCTTATCCATCCAGCAGTTGATCGTGGCACGGGAAAATCCCATCAAGCCTGCAGCGGCGGTAAGCGAAAGACCGGTTCCCATCAGCGTAACCACCTGATTGCAGGCCTCCGGTGTGTAGTCTGTTCTCGGCTCTCTTTTGGACATGTTTAGCTCTCCACCTTTCCTGATTACTCATCGGGTGGGAGGCTCTAAAAATTATCGCGCCCAAGACAGGACGTTTTTGTAGGACGATTTCATTTTAATGCGCCCCGGTTACGGTTCGTCTGTCGTTTTCAATGGGTTGGCGCGCGCGGAATAAATGGCCGATGACAATCTGGTGTTAGCGTGCCTTTGGGCCTCTTTTGGCAAATTCTCTTGCAGCGTTGCAACCAACCTTGCGAAAGGCCCGACGTCAGATTTCCGATTGCCGGCTTTGGACGCTGCGGTAGGCAAATCATTTTCTTCTGCAATGTTTGTCAGCGCTCGGATCCAATCGTCCCAACTTGCACCTTCGCGGAAAACCTTACCCTCCGGGTCATCCATTTCCTCGATCGCCGTCTGGCAGGCAACGCTTAACGACGACATTATGTCGCCGAGCGCGGGAAACAGCTGGTCATACGGTTTCATTCTGAAGTGAACCGGATGAAAATGCTCTCTGATCACAGATTGCGCAAAAGCTCCCGCATCGCCTCCCGCCCTAGAAAGTTTCTTTCGGAGATTGTTGGATTCGACTTTGATCGATTCGACCAGATCGACTGCCGGTTTCAATGCACTGGCATTTCGTTCAAAGACTTCCCACTCGAGATATTTGTTCGTTGTGTCCAGGATGCTCTGGCGAACCGCGGCCGGAAGAGCCTGGCCATACGCGATCTCAACTTTTTTCCAACCCTGATCCGTGAGTGAAAATTCCGGAGAATTGCCTACCGCTCTCGATATCGGTAGCTTGCGAGCGGGACGCCCCATGTTTGATTTCACCTCCATCCGGCGACCGCAACGCGCGATTCGGGCCCCATAAAAGGATCATCCTATCGTCGAGATGTTTTCGCTCAAGCGTTCTTACGTTGCTTGCCAGGCTAGAGGCCTTCTGCAAATCGGCATTTATCCGGTTTGCGCGCTAATAGATGCTCAATCACATCGCATCCTCCGGTCCCTTTCGCGATGATATGACTTCCCAGCTTTGTCCGGCTGCAGGCCGCGCTAGGCAGGCAGCGAAGATAAGTTTCGTTTCCCCACGTGAACGGTGGTACGAAAGTCGCCGCGCTAATCAGTATCATAATACCTGCCCTTGCGCGAAGTTTCGCCGCAAATTTTTAGAAACTAAGCCATTCAGTATCTGGAACGAACGGACGACGCCCCGCAATCTCCACACCGAGACACTAATCATTTGGTCATGACATATTCGATGCGCCGATTCTCGATGCTGCTTTGCGCCCTGTTGACCGTATGCAACCTGGGTGGATGCGCCAGTATCAATTCGCATATGGCAGCCGGGATGGGGGACGCGATTCCGCACTGGGCGGGCGGACTTCCCGCGGACGCACCACCGCGGCCGGGTACTGCGAAATATGATGAGGTGATGAAGCAGCGTGAACGCGAGCGCCTAGAACCGAAGGCGAAAGATCCCGGCGCCCAATCGACCGACAATCATGTGACGGCCCCGACCAACTAAACCTCGGCAACCGGGAGCGACTCAATCCATGAACACGACGGTCTTGCGGCCGTTTAGGATCACGCGGTCATCCAGGTGATGCCGGATCGCGCGCGCCAGCACTCGTCGCTCGATATCGCGCCCCTTGCGGACTAGCGTATCGGGCGTATCGCGATGGCTGATGCGCTCGACGTCCTGATCGATGATCGGACCCTCGTCGAGATCGCTGGTGACATAATGCGCGGTTGCGCCGATCAGCTTGACGCCGCGCTCATGGGCCTGGTGATAGGCTTTTGCGCCCTTGAACCCAGGCAGAAATGAATGATGGATATTGATGCATCGACCGGAGAGCTTGGCGCTCATGTCGTTCGACAGAATTTGCATGTAGCGCGCTAGCACCACCAGGTCGGTGCCGGTTTCCGCCACCAGCTTCAGGACCTCGGCTTCTTGCGACGCCTTGTTTGTCACCGGAAAATAGTGAAACGGTATTTCGCCGAAATCGAGGTGCGCATAGGTCTCGCGTCGATGATTGGAAACGATAGCGGTCGGAATCATCTTCAGTTCGCCAGTGCGCCAGCGATAGAGAATATCGACCAGACAATGATCGGACTTCGACACCAGCAGCATAACCTTGCGGAGTTCGGCGCGATCGCGCAACTGCCAGGTCATGTGGAAGCGCTCGGCGATCGCATCGAACCCGGTTTGGAGCGCCGGGAGCCGCACAGCGAGATCGGCGGCATTGAACACCACTCGCATGAAGAAGCGGCCGGTCTCGGCATCGTCGAACTGCTGGGCATCGATGATGTTCTGGCCGTTGTGAGCCAGGAACGTGGACACTGCGGATACGATCCCGGGCCGGTCGGGGCAGGAGAGCGTTAACACGAATTGATGGTGGGGCATGGGACCGGACGATAGTGATAAAACTCGAACAGGCCCCCTGCTCTATCACCCACATTGGCCTTGCGCCACTCATCCTGCCAGAGAGACAATCAATACGGTAAAGCGATCAACACCTGACCTCCTGGGTGACCATGACTGACAGGCTATCCGGTTTCCGTATCTTGATCCTCGAAGCGCGCGAGGAAGCGCAATTTGCCCGCTTACTGGCGGAGCAAGGTGCCGAAGTGTTGCAATGCCCGATGTTCACCATTCGCGACGCGCCAGACCCCTCGCAGGTCGAGGACTGGATCAGACGCTGCATCCGGACCCCGCATGACGATCTGGTGCTGACGACCGGCGAAGGGTTGAGGCGCCTTGTCAAAGCTGCGCGGCAGATCGGCCTCGATCAGGAGTTTGTCACGGCCGTTGGTAAGGCCCGCACGTTTGCGCGCGGCCCGAAGCCGGGCAAGGCGTTGCGCGAAATCGGACTGGAGGCGACGATCACCACCGACAAGCCGACCTCCGAAGGCATCGCCGAAACGCTGGCGCGGTTCGACCTCGACGGCCATCGCGTCGGCCTGCAGCTTTATCCAGATCGCGACCACAGCGCACTGCTTGGAAAAATCAAAGCGCAGAATGCAAGTATCGATCCAGTGGTACCATACATCTATGATGCAAGCGCGGCTGAGGCCAACATCCTCGGAGCAATCGAAGAAATGGCCGACGGCCGGGTTGATGCCGTTGCACTGACGAGCTCCGGACAGGTTCGGCGGCTGGTGGAGGTCGCGCGAGTCCATGGGTGCGAGGACCGCTTGCGCGCCGGGCTCTACCGCACCAAGATCGCGTCGGTCGGGCCCGTGGTCTCGGGGGAACTGAAAGCCTATGGCCTGCGCACCGATATCACGCCCGCAAACGATGCGTTCTTCATGAAGCCGCTGATCTCGGCGATGGCGGTAAGCCTGAACGCGTTGAGAGGCAGATAGTCCAACGATTGCTCCTTCTTGTTTCTGTTAATATATTGATTTATTTAGTATAATTGGCTTCGTTTTGGCAATTTTCAAAAACTCGTTGCGCTCGCTCCCGCCTTGTGAACGCATATCTTTCGTAGCGATCTAATGCTCCCAGCCGTCGGATGGCTTTCGCCTGATCACCTTCGAGCGCCTTTGCGCACTCTGCGAGTACCTCCGACTGGACCTTGCGAATCCTCGATATGTGGACCTGGGCTCGTGCAAACTCCTCGGCTGCTCGCTCCATATCTTGATTTGCACCTGCCCCAAGCAATTTCCTTTTCAAAGAATTCACTCGTCGGATACTCGCTGGATCGAGCGCGAGGCCTAGCGAAAAGCCATGCCTTAGAGCATTACGACTCGAATGGAATTTCCCGAGCCCGCTTTTTGGCCCAGTGTTGTGCATGGCGTTGCGCCGATTGGCCGCGATCTGCTTTTCGCTTGCCATCCTATTACACTCAATCTCTTCCCATACGCTGAATTCTTTCCCTTGATACTTTTGCACCTTTCTCATTTGCCGTCGGCACAGAATTCTTAGAACTCGCTGCCCTCTTGTTTTTCAGATGGCGCTTGATAATTCGATTGCGGCCGCCTTCCCTTCGATCGATCATGGCGTCAAGCGCGTGAATGCTGGCCATACGTAAGTGCAACGCATTAGCCTCGATATCTTCGATCGATATTTCGAGGTCGAGCACCAGGTCTTTGGCAGCGCGCTGCCGTTCTTCGGACCCACCAAAGTAATCTTGTGCTACCTTAAACGCCTTATCAGTATTCTGACCGAAAGCGGGGCCAAGCAGCATCGCTAGTGATTGCACTCGGGCGCTTCTGACTATCGCAGTTTGCATGCCTTTCAAAAGCTGCTCTTCCGCGACTTTATGGCTGATGTCTCGTGCCTCGATTTTCTCGAAGATATTTGTCGGCGCAATTTCGCGCTCGATCTCGTCGTCCAGCCATCGAAACCGGTCCGCGCTCGTCCGATCAGCAAGCGTCGGCCGACCGACCCAATCGTCGACACGATCAATCTGAGCTCTTTTCGCCATGGGGAATAGCCCTCGTATTGAACTAAGGATTCGCCCCTCTTGAACCGCGAGGAGCCGTAATTTACAACGGATGGCCTGCTAATAGTAGCCGAACATCTATCAACTACAAGGGGTCGCGGTGTGACTCAGAGCCCGATTTCACTCGACAGCTGGCAGGTGATCGACGCAGCCCTATGCCCTGACGACCGATTACGTCAGAACTGGAACTTTCATATCCGGGACGGCAATATCGTATTGCTGAATCGCAGCCTAAGGCGATCGTGCAGCGCTGGCGTATTCTTGCTCCGGATCATACGGCCTAGGCGAGCCAAGGATATCGTCCCTGGATTTGCTGTTCTCGCGCACCCAACTTGGGAGACACTTCCTCTTATTATTCCTCTGGCCGGAATACCGACGGCTATCCCGCAAGACCGCGACTGGCGCTTTATATGTCCGATCAGAAAGACTTTAGAACAGTGGCCTGCCCCTATGAGGTGGTCCGGTTTCAGTCTTAATGCATAATCGGCTTTTCGGCCATTGCTTGCGCTGCTGGCGGAAGCGATCCGGCTGGCTTTGAAGGCCAGGCGATGGCCTCTGGCGCCGGCGGTTTATATCCGAGCGATGAGTGTGGTCGCTCGGTGTTGTAGTAGCGCCGCCATGCCTCGATGATGACCTTGGCCTCGGCGAGGCTGTAGAAGATCTCACTGTTGAGCAGTTCGTCGCGAAGCTTCGAGTTGAAGCTCTCGCAGTAGCCGTTCTCCCAAGGGCTTCCGGGCTCGATGAACGCGGTCTTGGCGCCGACAGCTGCAATCCACTCTCGCACTGCCTTGGCGATGAACTCCGGCCCGTTATCAGAACGAACGTGGCCGGGCACGCCGCGTAGGATGAACAGGTCCGACAAGACGTCGATGACGTCGGTCGAGTTGAGCTTGCGATCAATCCGGATCGCCAGACATTCTCTGGTGAACTCGTCGATGATGTTGAGCATGCGGAACTTCCTGCCATTGTGGGTCCGGCCCTCGACGAAGTCATAGGACCAAACATGGTTTGGATGCTCGGGCCGAAGCCGGACGCACGATCCGTCATTCAGCCAGAGTCTGCCTCTCTTCGGTTGTTTCTGAGGAACCTTCAGCCCCTCCCGCCGCCAGATACGCTCGACACGCTTGGCATTCACCGTCCAACCCTCGGACCGCAGCATCGCCGTGATCCTGCGATAGCCATAGCGGCCGTAGCGTAAGGCCAGACTGATGATGTCGGTCGTCAATGCCTCTTCATCCGGTCGGCTTTGCGGCTTCTTGCGCTGGGTCGAGCGATGCTGGCCCAGAACCTTGCAGGCAAAGCGCTCCGAGACGGAGAACTTCACCATGACATGGTCGACGCAGCGGCGACGGCGGGAAGGGCTCAGAAGTTTCCCGAGGCAGCCTCTTTCAGGATCAGCTTCTCGAGCGTCAGGTCCGACACTGCCTTGCGCAGCCGGTCGTTCTCTTTCTCAAGCTCTTTCAAGCGCTTTACCTGATCGCCCTTCAGGCCACCAAACTCCTTGCGCCACCGGTAATACGTGAACTGCGTCACGCCGATCGAACGAACCGCTTCGCCAACCGATCTGCCTTGTGAAAGCAAAACATCGACCTGGCGCAGCTTCGCGACGATCTCTTCCGCCTTGTGCTTCTTCTGGGGCATTCCAATGTCCTCTCTAACGGCTAATAGCCTAATTCAGGGAGGACCACTTTTCAGGGGGCAGACCAGAACGCCAATTCGCGAGAAAGGACGCGGAGTTTTCAAAGCGTGAGTCCAGTATTCGCAAGATGCGGGATGCGCTTGCCAAGACCCGCAAGACGATCGACGCCGAGATCGCCAAGAAACTGCGCGCCGAGCGGACCTCGATTACTAAATCCGAAGCGAAAAAGGTTCGCCGCGCGTTGGCGGGCGATCTTGCGGAACGCGATCGACGCTTGGCCGAACTGCAGCGCAACCTGAATGCCAACAGGTCCAAGCTAGCAAGCGCCCAAAAGGCCCAGGCTGAGCTGATGCGCAAAGCACGTGAACTCGACGACGCCAAACGTGAACTCGATCTGAGGGTAGAGGAGAAGGTGCAGGCTTCACTTGCGAAGGTGCGCAGCACCGCGAAAGCCGAAGCCGAAGGCCACCTCAAGACCAGGGTCGCCGAGAAAGAAACTCAGATCGCTAGCATGAAGCGCCAGATCGAACAGCTGCGTCGCAAGGCTGAACAGGGTTCTCAGCAACTGCAAGGCCAAGCGCGCGAGGTCGAAATGGAGGCCTTGCTGTGCCAGCGCTTTCCCCGCGACCAAATCGAACCGGTACCAGTCGGTGTATTAGGTGGTGATATTCTACATCGCGTGCGCGGCGCCGCCGGCCAAGCCTGCGGCACGATCCTATGGGAATGCAAGCATACCCGGACCTGGAGTGACCGCTGGCTCGCCAAATTGCGCGACGATCAACGTGCCGTAAAGGCCGAGATTGCATTGATCGTGTCAAGCGCGTTACCCAATGGCGTTGATAGCTTCGGTTTCATCGACAATATCTGGGTGACCGCGCCCCGTTTCGCCATTCCGCTGGCCATGGTGCTCCGCCAATCACTGGTTGATCTAGCCAGCACCCGCCTTGCCGTCGATGGCCGCCGTACCAAAATGGGGATGATTTATCAGTATCTCACCGGTCCCCAATTCCGGCAACACATCGAGGCTATCATCGAAAAGTTCTGCGAAATGCAGTCCGATCTCGATCGCGAGCGCAGGGCCACCATGCGGCTATGGGCCAAACGCGAAGCCCAGCTCAACGGCGTCATCAGTGCCAGCACAAGTTTCTACGGTGATCTTCAGGGCATTGCTGGACGCGCTATGCCGGACATCGATAGCCTCGACCTGCTCACGCTCGAAGACAAGTCTGCCAGTTAGTGTAATTTATGGACAAAACCTGAAATGAACAGGAACTGATGCGATCATTTGCTCAGGAGAACTTTGGCAACAACCAAGTAAACCGCTCAATATATATTCGAAAATCTAGGACCTGCGATAATCATCCTGAATGCGGATGATGTCATCCTCGCCGAGATAGCTTCTTGTTTGAACTTCGATCAGCTCACGAGGAATCTTGCCGGGATTTTCCATCCGATGCGTGGCGCCGATAGGGATATAGATCGACTCGTTTTCGTGAACGATCTTCTCGGTGTTGTCGACAGTCACCAGGGCCGTACCATGCACTACAATCCAGTGCTTCGCGCGATGATGATGCTTTTGTAAAGACAGCCGGCAGCCCGCTTTCACCACGATGCGCTTTACCTGGTAGCGAACCCCGATGTCGAGCGAGTGATACGACCACCATGGCCGGTGAACCTTGAGATGATTCTCGGTGACCTGAGTACGACCGATTTTAGTTTTGCAACCAGCCACTTTAGTCCATTTGCATCGCTCTGACGCGAGACCAGCACGGCATCTTGAGTTGACACCACAACGAGGTCATCAACGCCTTCGAGTGCTACAAGCGCCCTGTCTGACGACAAATTGCAGTTCCGCGAGTTCTCAAACACCGCGGCGCCTCGCGCGGCATTGCCTTTCGTCTTTCTATGACAATTTCCATACGGCATACCAAGCACCGACGTCGGACCAACTACAACACCGGGAGGACGGCCGCCCGAGCTGTCTTTTCCATCACGGCGTAGTCGATAGAAATCGGCTCTGTACTTTATATATGCCGGTGCCGCCCCGTCGAGAATCACAAAGGCGAGATCCCGTTCTGCCTTGTCGATGGCCTGGGTTACCGCATCGACACTTGTACCATCGACGGCCCGATATTCCTCAAGAAGCGCATCCGCCCGAAACATGAAGTTGCCGCTATTCCAAAGATAGCCGTTCGCCACATTGCGCGCAGCCATGGCTGGGTCAGGCTTTTCGACGAACGCCACAACGGAATGCACGCAACCGTCGATAACATCGCCCAACGAAATGTATCCATATTCCGTGGCAGGACGCTCGGGCTTGACGCCAAACGTCACGATATGGCCTGAACTCGCGACACTCAGCGAGGCCTCACAGGCAGCGACGACATGATCAGTGGCGAGCGCCAGTACCACGGCATCGGCGTTTCGTGTCATCGCGAAAGCAGCCCCTACGGCGATGGCAGGACCGGAATCGCGTCGGCGCCAGCAACAGGCGTTGGCCAGATACCCTAAGCAAGGTGTCTTGAAAGGTTGAACGCTTGCCGAAAAAGGCTTATAAACTGCTTCGGACGACCCTTTCGCGAAAGCGGCCACAATCGAGTTCCGGCTCCGCCGCACATGATCCAGGGAATAATCCGATAGGACATGCTTTTCCTGCAAATCGACACGCCCCGTCTGGCGAGTTGCGCCGAATTATTTCATCGCTTTGGGGAAACCTGTCTTTATTGCTGGGCAGAACCAGCAGCCTATTCGCCGCAAAATAAGAAGATCACAGCAAATCTTCAACAGCCGATGTTGCGCATCTTTGTATCTGTCGATGATTTTGGAACAAGCCGCACTAACTGCGGCTGCCCACAACCCTGCCACAGCGATGTGGCCGACCCGACTCGACGGTCATGCCGTCAAACGATATACGACCTGAGCCATATGCCTTGAGTTTTGGAGCGTGATCGTTGGGCCTGGTCTTACCGCTGCTGGGCATCGCTCTAGCGGCTATCCTGTCGTTCGCTATGACATGGGCGCTCCGCCCGTTGCTAATGCGATATGCCTTGGCGCTACCGAATGCCCGATCCTCGCACAAGACCCCCACACCGCAAGGCGGTGGTATCGCGGTGATCAGCGCCACCCTCATTGTTGCTGGTGTTTTGATAGCACTATTCGGCTCAGCCGAGCTGAAATTCCCGGCGGCGATATTCGGCGCGACATTGTTTCTCGCGGCAGTGGGAGCCGCCGACGACATGAAATCAGTTCCGGTTTTGCCGCGCATAGCGATGCAGGGCCTCGCCGTCGGCGTGGTCGTCCTGACGATACCCAGCCACCTGCAGTGCATCCCCGCCTGTCCGCTGTGGCTTGAACGCGGCATTCTGATAATTGGGGGGCTTTGGTTCGTCAACCTCGTCAACTTCATGGACGGACTGGATTTGATGACGGTGGCCGAAACGGTGCCGATAGTCACCACCTTGATCGTTTTGGGTCTCGTAAGCGACTTACCCCAGGCGACCACAATCGTCGCGACAACACTTTGCGGCGCAGTTCTTGGCTTTGCGCCCTTCAATCGCCCAGTGGCAAAGGTATTTCTGGGAGACGTCGGTAGTCTACCGATCGGCTTATTACTGGGCTGGTGCCTGCTGGAGCTTACCTATCGCGGCCACTTGACGGCCGCACTTTTGCTGCCGCTATACTATTTAGCAGATGCCACAGTGACAATGCTGCGCCGTCTCTTCGCTGGCGAAACGATCTGGACGGCACACCGTTCGCATTTCTATCAACGCGCTATTGACAATGGTATGACGGTCACCAGCGTAGTCCGCACGGTATTCGCACTCAACATCGGTTTGGTCGGACTCGCCATAACCTCGATCGCAACGCCATCGATCACGGCAAAACTATCGCTGCTCGTCGCAGGCTCTGTCGCAGTGGCATGGGTAATGTTCAGGTTTGCGCGGGTGCGCTGATCGCTTGGTGCCGACCACCGAGCTCTGGTAACGCATCAACCAATACAGATTTAATCGAGGCGCGATCATTATTCGTAATCGCGGTATCAAGAACTTTCACACACTTTCGGATGACGTCCAGCGCCGGGTGGCTCGGCTTTACCGCCATGGTTCCCGCAATCTCGATTTCCATCATCGGCTTTGCCGTGAACAGGATTTCGTTGAATCGCTGCCCGGTCGCATCCCGGTGAAGACAATTTCAATGTCGCGATTGACCCGAAGTCCAGACAGTTGGATCATGCGTTCAGCTAGAGCGGGTTCGTTGATTTTAGATTCGGAACGGGATTCACAAATCGCGCGAATAATGCGAGTCCTTTGTCGCGATAGCGACGGGGGCGAGGCATGGCGCGAGCCTACAGTCAGGATTTGCGTGATCGCGTAATCGACGCCGCGCTGTCTGGCGCGTCTGCACGACAGGCTGCAGCCCGTTTCGGGATTGGCGAGGCCACAGCGATCGTGTGGGTTCGCAGGGCCCGCGAGGCCGGCGACCGTTCGGCGCGCAAGCAAGGCCAGCCACGCCGCTCGAAACTCGATCCGCACCGCGGTTATCTTCTCGGACTGATCGCGGAAACGCCGGACCTGACAATCAGCGAGCTACAGGAGTGGCTTCTGGCCGAACGCAGCGTACGCGCCAGCCGGGCGACGCTATGGACCTTCCTCGACCGCTGCGGACTGACGTTCAAAAAAATCCGCTCACGCGAACGAGCAGGACCGCCCGGACATCCTGAAGCGGCGCGAAGACTGGTTCGACGGCCAGCTCGATCTCGATCCGCAGCGCCTCGTCTTCATCGACGAGGCATGGACTTCGACCAACATGGCGCGTCGCTACGGTCGCGCCCCGAAAGGCGAGCGGCTTCGCGCCAGCGTTCCTCATGGCCACTGGAAAACGACGACCTTCATCGGCGCGCCGCGACAGACCGGAATGGTCGCGCCGATGGTCGTCGACGGGCCGATCAACGGCGTCTGGTTCCAAGCCTACATCGAGCAGGTCCTGGTTCCCGAACTGCGGCTCAGTGACATCGTTATCATGGACAATCTCGGCAGCCACAAAGGCGCCGGCGTGCGCGCGGCGATCGAAGCGACAGGAGCCAGGCTCCTGTACCTTCCGCCCTACAGCCCCGACTTCAATCCAATCGAGAACGCCTTCTCCAAGCTCAAGGCACTTCTGCGAAAGGCGGCCGAGCGAACGGTCGACGGCATGTGGAGCCGCATCGGCGCATTGCTGCCGACCTTCACGCCGCAGGAATGCGCCAACTTCTTCGCCGCTGCTGGTTATGAGCCGGATTAAGCCGAATCCGCTCTAGTTCGACGATCTTAACGGGCTGGCCCATGTCGAGCACGTAGACCGATACATCTGGTCGGACCGGCGTCATGGCATGGCTTGCGGCAGTAATGACCAAGTCACAAACCTCACGAATGGACATAAAATATCGGACCATATGCGGGTGAGTTACTGTGACGGGCCCGCCGGCTTCAATCTGTGCCTTGAATTATGGCACCAATGAACCATGCGAGGCCAGTACGTTTCCGAATCGAACCGAAATCAAACGCGTCCGCCCCTTGCCACCAAACTGAGCCCTAAGGTCGCAATCCAGCGCCTGACAATAAATCTCGGCGAAACGCTTAGTCAGGCCGAGCATTGACACTGGTTCGATGGCCTTGTCTGTCGAAATCATCACCATGGCTTCCGCACCTGTGGCGACCGCGGAATCTGCCACGTTCATCGAGCCAAAAATGTTGGTTTTGATCCCTTCGCTCCAGTCTCGCTCAAGGATCGGCGCTTGTTTAAGCGCCGCGGCATGAAATACGATGTCCGGCCTGAATTCTTCCATCGCGACTGGAAACGGGCACGATCTCGAATATCGGCGACAGGTCCCTCAATAATGGCTTTTGCTCGCCCGCGTTTTCAAACGCTCTATCACCGCATAAAGCGCCGGCTCGGAATTCTCTATGATGAGCAATCGTATCGCACCAGAAGTAACGGCAAACGATCGTCGAGCGCTCCGCTAAAACGAAGATCTAGCCGGTTTCCGTACCTTGATCCTTGAGGCACGCGAGGAAGCGCAATTCTCTGGCTTGCTGAGTGAGCATGGCGCCGAGGTCTGCAGTGCCCGATGTTCACCATCCGCGATGCGCCGGATCCCGCCCCCGTCGAGGACTGTATCAGGCGCTGCCGCATGACGATCTGGTGTTGACGAGCGGCGAAGGGTTGAGGCGCCTCATCAAGGCTGCGCGGCAGATCGGCCTCGATCAGGCGTTCATCGCTGCCATCGGCAAATTCCCGCACGTTTGCGCGCGGCCCGAAGCCGGGCAAGGCGCTGCGCGAGATCGGACTAGAGGCGACGACACCACCGATAAACCGACATCCCAAGGCATCGCCGAAATCCTGGCGCGGCTCGATCTCGACGGCCATCGCGTCGGCCCGCAGCTTTATCTAGACCGCGACCACAGCGTGCTGCTTGGAACAATCACCGCGCGGGGCGCGAGTGTCGATCTGGTGCTGCCGTACGCCTATGATGCGAGCACAGCCGCGGCCAAGATCGTTACCGCGATCGGAGAAATGGCCGACGGCCGGGTCGATGTCATTGCGCTGACGAGTTCGGGACAGGTTCGCCGGCTTGTGGAGGTCACGCGCATCCACCGCTGCGAGGAAAAGCTGCGCGCCGGGCTCGACCGCACGAAGATCGCGTCGGTCGGGCCGGTCGTCTCCGACGATCTGACCTCTTTCGGCTTGCGGACCGACATCACTCCGGCGAACGACGCATTCTTCATGAAGCCGCTGATATCGGCGATGGCAGCGGCGCTTGGCAATAGCGGGCTGAAGTCATCATTAGCATAAAAGCCGCCGCCATTTTTCTGTCTACGAGGATGGCCCCGGCGGACCTCGCCTTTCCACAGCGCGAATTGTGCGGCCGCGCCATGAACGAACGTAGGAAACGCCGCGATATGGTTGGCCGTCCGTCTTTCAGAACAATGTCACTGACGGCGCTCCCACATCGCGCCGGGGTTTTTGTATCGAATTGAGGCTGGTTCGGTCATAGGTTCGCACCCACGGAATCGAGGTAGGGCATTGGATTGGTCCTATGAGGTGTGATTTTTGGCTAGATCGATTGGGCTTTGATGGATAGGTTCGCGGCCACTGAGGACCGTATGACATCCGACATCAAAATAGACGTTTACTTTGCTACCGCCCTGGCGCTCGCCATTGGCATTCTGGGCCTATGGCCTCACTTCAGGTTCATAGCCGAAGTGGAAGAATTTCGTTACCTCCACTACGCGTATGACGAAGATACCTATATCCTTGGCTGGTTGAATGGCGCGCTTCGCTCGACACGATTCCTGTCGGGCGCGGCTCTATCTACCGTAAACTTGGTAACCGCAGGGTCGCTTAATGCAACAATGATTTTGTCGGACTTTCTTTTCCCTGCGATAGCCACCTTAGCCGCTTATTTTGCCGCGTGCCAAATCGCAGTCAGCAAACCCGTTAGATCTCTCGCTGCCATCACGCTTGTATTCGCCGGAGACCTATTTTCACTCGGCAGCCAAGCCATTTGGGCCTCGTCTACGTTCAATCGGTTCTCGCATATCATAGGCATGCTCGGGCCTAACCTTGTGCCGCCATATGAAACAAGCTTTTTTTCCATCTATCGAACGCCGGAACCACAAGTCAGCCTGACTTTAATGTTCATTGTACTTGGCCTTATGGCAAAGCTCGCGAAAGGTGAGCAATCAGCCAGAACGCTGGGTCTTTCGGTCGCAACGATTTCGCTATTGCCGCTCGGATATACGTTCGTCACATTTCCCGTAATACTTATCGTTGTCGGTGCGCTGTTCGTGTACTCGGCCCACCGAATGAAGGCTCCCAGTATAACGATACTCATTGGCATCTGTGGCTCAGTAGCGCTTTACACTCTATGTTCACACTGGCAGCCGGATAATTCACAATCAACAGCAGTAGTTGCTGAGGCGCTCAGCTACCATTCGCGCCTTCCGATCATAACGCCCGCAGTTTTGGCAAGCGCCGTACTAGGCGTCACGTTTGCTGTATGGCTCGTTGCAGCGCGGTGCTGGACACCTGTCGCATTACTCGCCCTCGGCTGCCTCATCACGCCCTTCGTTCTAAGCAACCAACAAATCCTGACAAACACTATGATTAGCGCCCGGGATTGGGAGCGTAACGCGAGTTACCAGATCATCTGGTTCGGTGCGGCACTTGCTATCGCTGTAATTCATTCATCAAAAAACTGGCACACACCGACTGTCTCATTAGTCGCTCCAACATCCCTCCTCTTGCTCATCTTATTTGTCGCCGCCCGTGGTCAAAATCTTACGTATAAGATGTGGCTACCACACAACGAAGCGTCAATCGCAATGACGCGCGCGCTCAACGCCCTGGACCAGAAAGAAGTCATTGCGTCAGAGATAACTCTTGAGAATGCGAGCCTGGCGCCACTGCTTCAGCTACGGTTCGGCGCGAAACTAGATATACCCCTAAGCTTTTACAGAGCGGGTATCGATCTAATTCCGAACATGGAGGCAAAGGCTATCGCTGCATTGCCAAGCCCGCTTGAGCCGGCCGCCTTTGCCAATTGGGATCATAATGGAATCGACCCTAACGATGCCGAGAAACTTGTTAAAACTGAAATTCAGCAAAAGGCAGGATCATATATCAGCTACTTGTTCAGTTTTCGGGATTCATGGTATCCGGCCAGCGACAACAGAGCTGTTAGGCCAACCGAGCTTTTGCGCAGCATAGGACCGCTGATAGACCGCTACAGAATTTATCTCTGCCGCAATCGCGATACTAAACCTCACCTTCTGGTCAGCACTAAAAGCAACCCAAAAAACACAAGATACACAGACGTTCTTTTGTCATCTGCGAAGGCTGACAACTCAAGTGCATCTGTCTTTCGACAAGAGCCGTCGTATCTCGCGTGCAATACTACCTAACCCTTATCGCGTGATGCCGCCACCAGTGCAACTCGCCCTTCTGGCCTGCCCCTATGAGGTGGTCCGGTTTCAGTCTTAATGCATAATCGGCTTTTCGGCCATTGCTTGCGCTGCTGGCGGAAGCGATCCGGCTGGCTTTGAAGGCCAGGCGATGGCCTCTGGCGCCGGCGGTTTATATCCGAGCGATGAGTGTGGTCGCTCGGTGTTGTAGTAGCGCCGCCATGCCTCGATGATGACCTTGGCCTCGGCGAGGCTGTAGAAGATCTCACTGTTGAGCAGTTCGTCGCGAAGCTTCGAGTTGAAGCTCTCGCAGTAGCCGTTCTCCCAAGGGCTTCCGGGCTCGATGAACGCGGTCTTGGCGCCGACAGCTGCAATCCACTCTCGCACTGCCTTGGCGATGAACTCCGGCCCGTTATCAGAACGAACGTGGCCGGGCACGCCGCGTAGGATGAACAGGTCCGACAAGACGTCGATGACGTCGGTCGAGTTGAGCTTGCGATCAATCCGGATCGCCAGACATTCTCTGGTGAACTCGTCGATGATGTTGAGCATGCGGAACTTCCTGCCATTGTGGGTCCGGCCCTCGACGAAGTCATAGGACCAAACATGGTTTGGATGCTCGGGCCGAAGCCGGACGCACGATCCGTCATTCAGCCAGAGTCTGCCTCTCTTCGGTTGTTTCTGAGGAACCTTCAGCCCCTCCCGCCGCCAGATACGCTCGACACGCTTGGCATTCACCGTCCAACCCTCGGACCGCAGCATCGCCGTGATCCTGCGATAGCCATAGCGGCCGTAGCGTAAGGCCAGACTGATGATGTCGGTCGTCAATGCCTCTTCATCCGGTCGGCTTTGCGGCTTCTTGCGCTGGGTCGAGCGATGCTGGCCCAGAACCTTGCAGGCAAAGCGCTCCGAGACGGAGAACTTCACCATGACATGGTCGACGCAGCGGCGACGGCGGGAAGGGCTCAGAAGTTTCCCGAGGCAGCCTCTTTCAGGATCAGCTTCTCGAGCGTCAGGTCCGACACTGCCTTGCGCAGCCGGTCGTTCTCTTTCTCAAGCTCTTTCAAGCGCTTTACCTGATCGCCCTTCAGGCCACCAAACTCCTTGCGCCACCGGTAATACGTGAACTGCGTCACGCCGATCGAACGAACCGCTTCGCCAACCGATCTGCCTTGTGAAAGCAAAACATCGACCTGGCGCAGCTTCGCGACGATCTCTTCCGCCTTGTGCTTCTTCTGGGGCATTCCAATGTCCTCTCTAACGGCTAATAGCCTAATTCAGGGAGGACCACTTTTCAGGGGGCAGACCAAATTCCAGCACACGCTGGCCTAGTTTCGGGGAGCACTTCATTCCAACGGTTCACTCTCCTTATGAACGAGGGGCAAACAGGGGAGCAGGTCATTCTGACTGACACTGATACCATTCCGATAATGTTTGTCGTCACAGCGGTCGTACGGTTCCGTATACAAGCCAGTCCCCAGCCGTTAGAGAAATACTCGTAACTAGTTCAGGTCAGCTAGAGGCTGAAATTTTGATAAATCGCAGAGCAGATATTGACGGGCTTCGCGCCGTTGCTGTCCTGAGTGTCCTATTATTCCACGCAAAGTTTTCCGCGTTCGCGGGCGGCTTCGTTGGCGTCGATGTTTTCTTTGTCATCAGCGGATTTGTCATCACCGAGACAGTCCTTCGCGACATCGAAGGAGAACGTTTTTCTTTCATCAATTTTTACGCAAAGCGCGTCAGACGCATTTTTCCAGCACTGATTATCGTTATCTTCGTAGCAATCGCTGCTGGTTGGTTCCTTCTGCCGCCTTCAAGCTACGCAAAGCTAGCCAAGCAAGCGATTGCGGGCGCATTTTTCGTCTCAAATTTTCTTTTTTGGAACGAGGCTGGATACTTCGATAAGGCGGCTGAACTTAAGCCGCTGCTCCATCTTTGGTCCCTTGGCATCGAGGAACAGTTCTATGTAGTTTGGCCGCTCGCGATCTTCCTCGTTTCCCGGAAACGACGGGCCTTGCTCACGTTTCTTGCCGTCGCCATTGTGGCGTCATTTTCGTACTGTGTTTATCTTACAGGCGTCGACCACACCGCCGCTTTTTATTCGCCGCTGACCCGCATTTGGGAACTGTCACTCGGCGGCTTGATCGCTGTCGTTCCAACAGAATCAAAAACTGCTCAGGTCCGCTCTGGAATATTCGTCCTTGGACTTATCGCCATTGGCGTCGCGGTTCTCACATTCAAACCGAGCATTCCATTCCCAGGATATTTTGCCGCTATCCCAACGCTGGGAGCCGCCGCGATAATCTGGACTGGAAAGAACAACCCAGTTGCCCGATATACGCTTGCAATCAGGTCAATCGTTTACGTCGGTCTCATAAGCTACCCGCTTTACCTTTGGCACTGGCCGATCCTGTCATTCACGTGGCAGACCGGGTGGCCCGTGCCGCGTATAGCATTATTGACGTTTAGCGCTGTTCTCGCGGCCGCAACCTATGAACTTGTTGAGAAGCATATTCAGCGCCGACAACCGCAGATCATATCGAAGCCCCTACTCGCTGGCATGGCGTCCGTCGCAGCCGCTTCACTAGCCATATTCGCCGCGAACGGGGTGTACTCGCGCTATCCAGAAAACGTTGCGGTAGTTCTGAGAGCGTTAGACTACGATTATGGCCCGGATGCTCGCCTTTATGAGTGTTGGCTCGTTGATGAGCGCGGACGGCAAAACTTCCCGACTGAGTGCACATCCCCAAACCGGCCCGGCGGCGTCCTCATTATGGGCGATTCCCACGCCGCCAGACTTTATCCTGGTCTCAAAACCGCTTTCGAAAGCGCACCTATTTGGCAGATCACACGATCAAGCTGTTTGCCTATCGGCGGCCGCACGCTGTGCAATCAAACCCGTGATTACGCCCTGAAGATCGCAGCCGAACAAAAACCGCGTTATGCCATCCTCTTTGCTGCTTGGGCTAACTACTCACCGGATTGGGACGAAAGCAGCAAGCTAGGCACCGCCCTTGGAAACACCATTGACCAATTTTTTCACACCGGAACTCAGGTCATTGTCCTCGGTCCAGCTCCTAGATGGAAAGGTGACCTACCAGTCGTCGCTCAGAAAGCTAGAGAACAATTAGGCCAGATTCCGTTGCGCAATAAGAGCGTAGAGAATGTCATCAGTTCAGTGGATCAGCAGATCAAAACAATTGCCGAACATCACGGAGCGAAATTCATCTCTGTCAACAACCTGCTGTGTAACGATGTAGGCTGCCTGGTTTACGCTCCCGGAGAACCAAGCAATCTCCTGTCATGGGATACTGGTCATCTGACTACAGCGGGCGCAAAGTACGTCTCCAATCTCATACGTCCATCAATTGAGCCAGGCGACGACGACAGCACCCAATCGATGATTACTATTCCGGGGGCACTTGCAGAACCACTTGCCGCTGTCGAGAACCCGCCGCGGCCTCCAGCACGGTAGCCAGTTCCTGCTGTCGTCGCGTTCGCGCTGATGTTGGCACGGCCACCTATCCCTCCGCTTCCAAGCATGGAATTGGCTCCATCTCCGCCGGCTGGTAAGCGCTGTGGTGGCCTCACCTTTTTCTGACGTCGCTGATCAGCGATGGTGATGATCTCTGAAGGGAAGATCGGCTTGTTTCGCCACCGCGGTCGCAACCGTCCGCTCGATGCGGATCGTGTTGCCGGAATCATCGAGGTTGAGATTGGCAGCGTCACGGTGCGCGTCGGCTGCGGTGCCGACGCCAGGACGGTCGCGGCGGTATCCGCGCGCTAGAGGCCAGCGCGTGATCGGTCCGACCGGCGCAGTTCGGGTTATGACGGCGACCAAGCCGGTCGACCTCCGGAAGGGCGCCGAGGGTCTCGCGGCTCTGGTGCGAGACGGGATGAAGACCGATCCGTTCTCCGGCGCTGTCTACGTGTTTCGCGCCAAGCGGGCGGACCGTGTGAAGCTGATCTTCTGGGATGGCACTGGTGTCTGCCTGTTTGCCAAGCGGCTCGAAGATGGCGCGTTCCGCTGGGCCAATGTAGCGAACGGCGTCGTGCACCTGACTGCGGCGCAGCTCTCGGCGTTATTGGAAGGTCTCGACTGGCGCCGTGTCCACGTCGCGCGCGAGACGACGGTGCCGACGCAGGCCAGTTGATCTGCGACACAGTGAATCACCTTCATCGGATCGCTCGCGACGCATTGGGGCTCGTGATATAAATGCTTTCATGACGGCTCTGGCGGACGCGCTTCCCGACGATCCCGGCGCGCTGAAGGCGATGCTGCTGGCGGAACGGGCACGCGCCGAACGGTTGGAACAGATCATCAGGGAGTTGCGCCGCCGTCGCTTTGGTCGACGCGCCGAGACGCTGCCGGAAGATCAACTGCTGCTCGGGCTCGAAGAGGTCGAGCAGGCTGCTGCGAGCAGCGAGGCGGAAGGTGAAGCCGCCGCTCCGACCGAACGAGCACGTCGTACCGTCAAGCGTCGCATGAACCGCGGATCGCTTCCGGCACATCTGCCGCGCATCGAGATGCGTAGTCGATATCGAGGACCACAACTGTCCATGCTGTCGTAACGCGCTGCATTGGATTGGCGAAGACCGCAGCGAGCGGCTCGGCATCATCCCCGCGCAGCTGCGTGCTCGTCGTCCTCCGGCCAAAGTATGCCTGTCGGGTCTGCGAAGAGGTGGTGGTGCAAGCTCTGCAGCATCGAACCGCATAACTATCTGGCCGACGTCATCACCAGGATCGTCAACGGCCATCCCAACAGCCAGATCGACGACCTGCTGCCTTGGGCCTACCCCGATGCGCTGGATATCAGGGCAGTTGCCTGAAAACACCGCTTACGCCGGCTGTCGGGGTCGATCCGGTTAAGATTCCAGGAGAGCCGTCAGCGCCCACACGTGATATTATGCTAGCTGTCCCCGTATTGGCGCCACCCACCCCGCCAAGCTTAGCAGTAGTGCCGGTGTTCCCAATGCCAGCCGCCCCGCCCCCAGCGGTAATTGATACCGGAGAGCCGACTGAAGATAACCCTCCTGCTGTACCAGTTATGCTGCCGTGGACATCTTCTGAAGAAGCGGCCGCCGGAAAACACGTGGCTCAGGTTCAGCACAATATGTGGGTCGCTAATGCCCGCTCGGCAAACGTTGTAGGAATGTACGAGACATCCCTTCTCTTTGGCCAGATGGGCAGGAATGCACAAATTCAGGCGCGACGTGGACCACAAGCTTCGGGTGCTCAGACGCGCGGATCCGATTGGCGATGTCGGGAAGGCTTGCCGGTGTTTTGGCGTTGGTCGGGTGTCTTCTGAAGCTCGCGTATCAGGGCCAGTTAGCTGCAGCACTCTTACTGCCGCTCTAATATCTCGCCGATGCGACAGTAACAATGCTTCGTCGGCTATTCGCAGGCGAGAAAGTCTGGACGGCGCATCGCTCACACTTCTATCAGCGTGCCACCGACAACGGATTCTCGGTTATCATGGTTGTCGGCAGGGTGTTCGGATTAAAACTTGTTCTGGCCGCACTGGCCATTGCGTCTGTCTTAACCGCTTCGATCATCGTGAAGGCTGTCGTCACGATCGTAGGCGCCATTGCGATTGTGATGGTCGCGATTTCGCGACCAAAACAAAACCCCGATCATGCGATTTCTTGAAGACTCGGCGGATCGTCGACCGGCATCATCATGCTGGTCGTCGTACGCCGGCCGTTACTCCGACAACTGACTCTGAACCGCGTAACTAACACGCGTCGCCGAGATCTGATCCGCCAACGAGATCGGCCACTGTCCGCCGTTCTGGAACGCCTCGGCGAGCGCCTTGAGTTCTTCGAGCTGCCCCTTCTCCATCGTTAGCCCCTTCCAGCCACCCTTGCCGCCGGTCACGCTGAGCAGCTTGTAATCATCAAGCACCAGCACCTTGCCGTCGACAAAAATATCGGCCCGCTCCTTGGGGAAGCTTTTGGCGCCCATCGAAGTATAGGTCAGCGTGCAAACGGAACCGTCGGCATAGCGAACGGTCGCGACAAAGTTGTCGTCGCGACGCCAGTGATCGGAGGCCGGCGCGATCGTGCAGGCATGCACATCGACTGGCCGGCTGCCGGTCAGCGCACTGAACAGATCGTAGATGTGGCAGGCTTCACCGATATTGCGGCCACCACCATGCACTCCGTGCACCCAATGGTCTGACGGAATGTAACCGGCATTCATCCGATAGTTCACGATGATCGGCGAGGCGCGATCCTTCATCGCCGCTTGCGCGGCGACGATGGCCGGAGAGAAGCGACGGTTGAAGCCCGTCATTAGCAACGGGCCATTCGGATTGGCCGCGTAGAACGCTTCGATAGCGTCGAGCCCTTCTTCGGCCATTGCCAAAGGCTTCTCGACAAAAACGTGCTTGCCGGCCTTCAGCGCTGCCAGCGTCATCTCCGCGTGCAGGTCATGGCGTGTGGCAATCAGCACCAGATCGATCTGCGGATCGTCGAGCACCGTCTGGTAGTCGGTGGCGGCCTTTGCAACGCCGAAACGTTCGGCGGCGCTGCGCGCAGACAATCCGGTGCGGCTGACGACGGTGCGAAGATCGAACCTGTCCTTCAGCTTGTCGAGGTTGGGAAGATGCATCCCTTGCGCAAACCCGCCTGCACCGACCAAGGCCAGCTTGACGCGGCCGTCGACCGGAGCGGCCGTGCCGACATGCAGCACACGATCCGCAGCACCCTCCCGTGACGGATACTTCAGGAGCACCAGGAGCGGCTTCTCGCCCTCGCCGGACAAGCGCCCATAGGCTTCTTCTGCCTGATTGATCGGGAACGCTTCCTGCAGCATATTATCGAGACGCACCCGCCGGCTGGCCAGTAGCCGCAGGTACTCCTGCATGTTGCGATTTTCGGTCCAGCGAACATAAGGCAGCGGATAGTCGGCACCCTCCTCCTCGTAGACCGCATCGTAACGTCCGGGACCATACGAGCATGAGATCAGGACATCGAGCTCCTTGGTATAGATATCCGAACGCGCCATGTTCAGGCCGACGTCACCAACGATGACGACGCGCGCCTTCTTGCGGCAAGCCTGGAACGACTCGGCGAGGATATCGCTGGACGCGGAGGCAGCCGTGATGATCACAGCGTCGGCTCCGGCGCCGTCGGTGAGCTTGATCACGCGCTCGACCAGATTGCCGTCTTTCGGATTGATGCCGACGTCGAGCCCATTTTCGATGGCAACAGCGATCCGGCGTGGATCGACGTCGGTGCCGATCACCCGGCATCCGTTGGCGCTCAACAGCTGAGTCGTGATCTGCCCGAGGATGCCGAGGCCGACAACAACAACAGTCTCGCCAAGCGTCGGCTGCGCGCGCCGCACCCCTTGCATCGCAATGGCGCCGAGCGTCACAGTGGCGGCGAGATCGAACGACAGCGTCTGCGGAACCGGAACACTGAGGTTGACGGGAACGTCAATCAGTTCGGCATGATTAGCAACGCCAGCACCGGCGCACGCCACACGATCGCCGACCGCAAAGCCCTCGACCTCGGTTCCGACAGCAACCACCGTGCCCGCCGCCGAATAGCCGGTCGGGAGCCCGGCATCGAGTTTGCCTTTGACCTGCTTGTAGATCCGCGCGATGCCCTGATCGCGCATCAACTGAACCACGCGCTTTACGTGATGCGGTTGCTTCAATGCGCGACGATAGAGCGGCAGGCCGGACATCTTGATGCCGGCCATCTCGGTTCCAACGCTGACGCAAGAGCGGTCGACCTGAACCAGCAGGTTCTTCGGGCCGACGACCGGCGCCGGCACTTCCTTCAAAAAAACCTTGCCGGACCGGACCAGAAGTTGCTTCACGACCAAACTCCGCGGGTATCGATAACGGCCTTGTTATTCAGGTCCGTTTCGGTAATTTCCTTGTAGATACGATGGTTGACGAGCATGACAACAATGTGAGCTTGCTGAATGGCATCGCGCACGTTCTCAATCAGGCGAACATGCTTCTGGCCCGCGAGTGCTCCCGGCAATTCGTCCGCATGCGGCTCGGAGATCAGAACGTCGCAGTTGGTCCAGCTGGCAACGACCTCGGCAATCCGCAGCGACGGGCTCTCGCGAAAGTCGTCGACATCGGGCTTGAACGCCAGGCCCAGCAGCGCAACTTTAGGCGCGGCGCCCGCCGAACGCACCCCGGCGACGGCGGTCTTGATCTTTTCGAGCACGTAATGCGGCTTGCCGTCATTGACTTCGCGCGCGGTGCGGATCAGCAGGGATTCCTTCGGCGCCGCCTGGATGATGAACCATGGATCGACGGCGATGCAGTGTCCGCCGACTCCCGGCCCCGGCTGCAGGATATTGACCCGCGGATGGTGGTTTGCGAGTCGGATCACTTCCCAGACATTGATGTCGAGCTTTTCGCAGATAATAGACAGTTCGTTGGCAAAGGCGATCCCGACGTCGCGAAACGAATTCTCGGTGAGCTTGCACATCTCCGCAGTGCGCACGCCGGTCCTGAGCAGGCTGCCTGTGCAGAAGATCTGATAAAGCTGTTCCGCACGCGCCGAACATGCCGGCGTGATGCCGCCAATGATGCGATCGTTCTCCACCAGTTCGACCAGAACGCGTCCCGGCAGAACCCGCTCCGGGCAATAAGCCACGTGGACGTCGCAACCGTCCTCACCATGCCTGGGAAAGCGCAGATCGGGCCGCAAGGCGGCCAGTTGGGCCACCATGCTCTCGGTCGTTCCGGGCGGCGACGTCGATTCCAGCACTACCAGGTCGCCCGATTTGAGAACCGGCGCCACCGAAGCCGCCGCCGCATGAACGTACGCAAGGTCAGCCTTGTTATCGTGAAAGGGCGTCGGAACCGCGATGACGAATGCGTCCGCAGCCTCGGGCGCGGGTGCCGCACGCAAAAAGCCGTTCTGCACGACGCGCGCAGTCACCGCATCGAGATCCGGCTCAACAATGTGAATCTCGCCGCGATTGATTTTGGTCACGACATCCTTGTTGACGTCGACGCCCAGGACCGACGTTCCTCTCGAAGCCAGCACCACGGCGGTCGGCAATCCGATATAGCCAAGTCCCACCACGCAAATTGTTGTCAGCCTGCTCTCGCTCACGCTTGCTCCTCGATTACTGCGCGAATCCGCTTCGCGGCCTGACCATCTCCGTAAGGATTCATTGCGCGCGCCATACGGTCATAGTGCGCCGCGTCGCGCAGCAACCGATTGGCTTCATCGACAATACGCTGCTGGGATGTGCCGACCAGAATGACGGTACCGGCATCGACGGCTTCAGGCCGCTCGGTTGCGTCACGCATGACAAGGACAGGTTTGCCCAGCGACGGCGCTTCTTCCTGCACGCCGCCGGAATCGGTGATGATGATATACGATCGCTCCATTAGGAAGACAAACGGCTCGTAATCGAGCGGATCGATCAAATGGATCCTGGGGTGTGTCCCAAGCATGCGCTCGACCGGACCGCGGACATTGGGATTGGGATGCACCGGGTACACGAGTTGAACATCGTTTAGCGTGACAATATCCAGCATTGCGCGACATATGTTTTCGAAACCGAAGCCAAAGTTCTCGCGCCGATGGCCCGTTACGAGAACAAGCGGCAGGCCGGAATCGAGATAGCTGAATTGGCGCTCGAAACCCGCGCGGATTTCCGGCGCAGCCTTGAGGCGCGCGACCGTCTCGATCAATGCATCGATGACGGTATTCCCGGTCAAGTGAATGTCCGACGCGTTCACACCTTCGGCCAGCAGATTCTGGCGTGACCGCTCGGTTGGCGTAAAATGAAAGCGTGTCGCCAAAGTCGCCACGCGGCGATTCATCTCCTCGGGCCACGGCGCAAGCAGCGAACCCGAGCGCAGGCCGGCTTCGACGTGACCGACCGGCAGCTTCCGATAGAACGCAGCAAGTGAGCTTGCGAGCGTGGTCGACGTGTCGCCGTGCACTAGGACCAAATCCGGCTTCTCCTGATCGAGCACCTGCCCGACTCCGGTCAGCAGTCGCGCCGTCAACTGGTCAAGCGTCTGGTTAGGTAGCATCAGATCAAGATCGTGATCCGGCGAGATCGCAAACAGCGCCAATACCTGATCAAGAATGCCGCGGTGCTGAGCAGTCACGCACACGCGCAGATTCACAGCACTGCTCTTTCGCAGTTCGGTGACAACCGGCGCCATCTTGATGGCTTCAGGCCGCGTTCCGAATATCGCGATGACTTTCTTCATAGAACGCGTGGTGTTCCTCACAAGGACGTGGCTACTGGCACGAAAAGAGTAATTCCGGGCGAGAATTTCTGTTGGCCCGGCGCAGCGTTGTGTACCCATTGCCGTCCGGATATTCAATCGCATGCTAGGCTAAACCCGCTAAATGACCGTCACTTGATAGACATTTTAACCGGCAGGATAAGGACTATGCGTCACTGACCTGCATACAAATGCCCCAGGATGGACGTTTCCAGCGTCGGAGGCGATTGAGCGACGCCGCCAAACGGCGGCTTCAAGTCGACAGCCCCAAAGTTCTGGCTGGGATAATGACGCACTTGTCCGCGTCCGGAGCCGTTATTCTTGGTATTGATATACCGTCAATTTGACCATCCGCAGACATCGATGGCTTAACTCTATATGTCGACCGACTGACCTGAGCGGTGTCAGCAAGCGGTAGACGGCATTCGGGAGAAGTATGGTCTTTCGGGACGCCAGACCTGCCGGATCGTCGGCCAGCACGCCGGGACGCGGCTATACGCCACCATCGTGCGATCTGACAAAGACGCGTTGACGAGGATTATCTCTCTCGCATCCCAGTACGGACAATATCATCGGATCACATCGCTGCTTGCCGATGCAGGCAAGTTGGCCGTGATCGTGTCCAGCGGATCTGACGCCGCGAGAGGCGCAAGGACGCTCTACGTGCGCCTGGCAGCCCATGGGAGAGTGGCTACAGCGAATCCTTTCAACGGCAAACTGCGCGACGAAAGCCTGAACGGTGAAATCTTCTAAAGCCCGAAAGAAGCCACTGTCGTCATCGAGCAATGGCGCAAACACTTCAACACGATCCCACCCTACTCATTAAAAGCTGCCGCCTCCGGCACCGCAAACTTGGGCGCCGAAACTGCAGTTCTGGATCGGAGCGCAGCGATACAGTAGTCTTTTCACGCTGGTCTAAAATATCCGTCAGGTCATCACGGCATGCGTTACTTCTGGCACCGATCATCCTAACCTCTTTTCGACAATTGCAGCAACTCTCAGATTATTGAGAAATGGCAAGATGAATCGCACTAAAGCGGAAAATACTAAAAGATCATCTTTCGTACCAAGCGGATTGTTAGAATTTCTTGGAAACAACTGCACTTCAATCGCCTTGATATCGATATTCCTGGCTGCACTCGCGCTGCGTTTGTCGTTTTTGGCGTACAGAGGCGGGCTGTCTCCCGATCCGCTCGCTTGGGCTGGAGACAATTACTTTGGAGGTATAACGGAAAAATACCTTGCTATGAGAGATCGAATTCTCTCCGGCGGATATGAGCCTCAGCTATATTTCTATCTTCCCGGTTATCCTGCATTTCTGGCCTTTCTCAAGTCCATCAGAATCGATGACCTGAATCATGTCAGGATTATTCAAGCCGCGGTGGATTCATTTGCTGTCGCTCCGCTGTTTTACGTAGCTCGTCGTATCGCGCAGTCCGCGTCGTTTGCGCTTGTTTCGTGCGGTATCTACGCCATCGCTCCGTGGTGGGCGGCGGGCTCGACATATCTGCTTGCGGAGTCGCTCCTCCCGGCGCTCGTCATCTCGCTTCTGGCGACAATGGCAGCAATTCGCGAGCGTCCGGAAAAATCACTGCATTGGGTGGCATTGGGGGCTTTTGCGGCTGTCCTGCCATACTTTCGTTCGGAAATGGTCTTGCTTGTCATCCCACTGGCGGCATGGGCCTTGCTGGTGGCTCCTCCGCGCCGGCGCTTGTTGTCAACAGTCTTGGTTATCACGGCATTCGCAGCGCTGCTGCTGGCGTGGTCCACGCGGAACTATGCGGTGCATGGGCATTTCATGCTGACGCCACCTGCGAAATGGTATGCGGCATGGTCAGGGTTGGGCCAAATACCCAACGATTTCGGATATTTTGTCAACGACTCGCACGCGGCCCACATGCTCGCATCGAAGGGCATTTCTTTCGATTCCATGCAATCGGAAGAATTCTGGAAAAGGGAATATATATCGGCCTGGCTCGCGCATCCCATGCATGTGTTCGAGACAATCATCTTCCGATTCAGGTTGATCTTGACTGGCACAGATATGATCGCGTGGCCTTCGGCGCAAAGCCACGGTCTGATTCAATATCTTTATCTAGGCTTGATGTGCATCACCCCTGCCGCACTCTTCTGGCTTGTCTGGAAGCGCCGGTGGTCGGATGCGATGCTCGTTGTCCTGCCGGTTGGATATGCGCTTTGCAGCCTCGGCATCCTCTATGTGGAGCGCCGCTATGTCAGATATGCTGGCTTGACCTATGTGCTGGCGTTTCCAGTCTTTATGGCAGCTGCCGCGAATCTGCCGTCCTACTTCCTGAAGACATCCAAGTCGTTCAACGGGGTGTCGTTCAGGTCAGCATTGGGCATTATTGGCATGGCGGCGCTGACGATTTGCTTTCTGTTCGAATTCTCGAGTTTGAGGCCATGGGTGACTCTCAATGCCATTTCGCAGCGGTCTGACCGGACTGCGTTCGAAGCGCTGCCGTGGGCGCATCATCTTGACGACACAACATTCGGCAAAGCCATCGCCGAAGTCGAAACCTTCAGGACCTCTTCGGGCCTTATGCTCCGCGCCAACGCCAGAAGCGGCACCTATCTACTGATAACGCAGGTCGGCGGCAATCAAGGCGCGGTTGCCCTCATCAAATATGGCGTGAGACTGGATAGCGGCGCGCTCGCCATCGGAGTCCTGTCGGGAGACAGCCGCCGATGGCTGACCTACCAGGACCTGCGGGGCGCGCCGGGCAGCATCCAGAATGGCGAAATTGCAACTGGGGCTGAATCAGGCAGTCAGCTTGTGATCACCGCCGGGCCCGGAGATGGCGAGATGAGCGCTCTTATCAAGAGGCTCGAATGGAAGCTCGCCTGCCCGCGCGTGCCGATCGCGCCGCTGCTCTTGCTTTTCAATCAAGAAACGGTGCCTGTGGGTGCGTGTCGGCAGGAATAGGGCACTATTCGGGCCAATCCAGATCATTCTTCAATGCTGCACATGCGCGGGTTAGTGAAGCCTTGGGAATGTATATTACGTTTCTGACTGGGCGGTGCCCGCCGTTGAGCATGATTTATTTTTTCGATGTTGCGGATGGTAGCGAATGGTGCAGGCAATGGATATTTACCGCAAACCGGCGGAGTTGGACAAAACAGCCAGCCGCCCCTTCCTGTCGATCATCATCCCGATCTTCAACGAAGAAGAAAGTATCATCATTCTTTGCAGGGATTTGTTCGGCATTCTGGAAGCCATCGGCAAGCGATTTGAGGTCATCTGCGTCAACGACGGCAGCAAGGATGGTTCCATGGAGGCGCTGCGCAAGGAAGCCGCTGTGCGACCGGAATTGAAGATCGTCAGCTTCCGCCGGAACTACGGTCAGACCGCGGCGATGATGGCCGGCATTGACCACGCCGAAGGCGAGGTGATCATTTCCATCGATGCTGATTTGCAGAACGACCCGCGCGACATTCCGGCTTTGCTGGAAAAGATGGAAGAAGGGTTCGACGTCGTCTCCGGCTGGCGAAAGGATCGTCAGGACGCCGCTATCAGACGCAATCTCATTAGCCGGGTGGCCAATCGAATCATCTCCAGAATCTCCGGCGTGCGCCTGCACGATTACGGTTGCACGTTGAAGGCGTACCGTCATGAGGTCGTCAAGGATGTTCGCCTTTATGGCGAGATGCACCGATTCATTCCCATCTACGCATCATGGATGGGCGCACGCGTGTGCGAACTGCCGGTGCGCCACCACGCCCGCAAGTTCGGCCGTTCCAAATACGGTCTCGAACGGGTTGCGAAGGTCATACTGGACCTGATTGTCGTGAAATTCCTCGACCGTCATTTCGTCAAACCGATCTACGTATTCGGCGGGTTCGGGCTGCTGTCGCTGGTGTTCTCCGGATCTGTCGTGTTGTGGATGATCTGGCTGAAAATCTTCGACGACGTGTCCATGATACAGACGCCGCTGCCGATCCTGACCGCCATGACCTTTCTGGTCGGCGTGCTGAGCATATTGATGGGGTTGCTCGCCGAAATGCTGGTGCGCACCTATTTCGAATCGCGCGGGCACCGATCATACAGCGTGCGTGAAACGATCAACATGGCGGAAGAATGAGCCATGTGCGGGATGGCAGGCTTCGTCGGCAGGGCGACCGTTCCGACCTCGAGGCGATGACGCGCGCGCTCGCCCATTGTGGTCCAGACGGCGAAGGGTTCCACGTCGACGCCAAAATTGCCCTGCCTCTGGGGCATCGGCGGCTCGCGGTGCGTGATCTCCGCGGTGGAATTCAAACACTCATTGACATGAGCCACCAGCTTCATCCATCGATGCGAGAATCTTGTGGTTCTTTAAGCGTGTAGTTGACATAACCTGCTACTGTTTCTCGCAAGAGATGCCGCGATAGCGAGCCGCGTGTTGAAACAAGCTGATTATCTCAGCTACACTTCCTGGCTCGCCAGAGCCTTCAAGGAATTCAATACCTCGTCAGCAAGGGCCACGCGATCAAACCGCTTGGACCCCGCGACAGCGGCGGCGGATAGCTGCCGGCGTCGATCGGGATTTGCCACCAGGCGCCCGATCGCCCCGACCAAGGCCGCCAGATTGTCCGGCGGAATGATTTCCGCGGCGCCCAGTGGCTCCAGAATGTTTTGCAGCTCACCGTGAACGTTGGTGACGATTGGAGTTCCGGTCGCCATCGCCTCGAAAATCTTGGAGGGGATGACGGTGCGAAACAGCGGCGTGTTCTTGAGCAAAACCAGGGTGACGTCGCTCAGGCGCCAATGCTCGATAACGTCGGCATGGGCAACGCGCCCGACAAAAGTGACGTTGGTCAGGTTTCGCCGGCTGGCCTGATCGCGCAATTCTTGAAGCTCCGCGCCAGACCCAACAATGACGAACTGCACTTCCGGCAGGCGATCGCGGATGTCATGCGCGGCATCCAGGATCATTTGGAGTCCGTGGGCCATGCCGACAGTCCCGATGTAAGAGACCACGAACTTGCCCTCAAGTTCCAACCGATGCCGCAGCGCCGCCGATGCCGACCCCGGCGTCAACTGCCGGGTATCGATCCCGTTGGTCACGACGACGACTTTCCCGCCGTCGATGCCCCGGTCAATCAGGATATCACGAAACGATGACGTCACGGTGATGATCAGATCCGCCTTGCGATACAGAAACTGTTCGACGCGACGGACCATCCGGATGATTCGCCCCTCCTTCATTGCACCGACCGCGACAATCGAGTCGGGCCATAAGTCGCGAATCTCGAAGACGAATGGCCGCCGGTAAATCCGGCTGACAAACCATCCGGCGACGGCCGTGAAGAATTGCGGCGAGGTCGCCACAACCACGTCGGGCCGTCCTACGAACAACGAGGCGATGCTGCCTGTGATCATGAAGCTAAGAAAATCCACGATCCGCAGGATCGTGCCGCTGTTGGCAAAAATCAGCGTCGGCACGCGCAACACATCGACAGTATCAAGCGTCTCCCGCTTGAAGAGGGATTGCCGATAGCCGCCGAAAACCTTGCCGTCCGGAAAATTCGGAAAACTGGTGACGACATTGACATGGCAGCCGCGCTCTATCCAACGCTTCGCGTGCATACTGCAACGCAAGGCGGGCGGGCTGGATTCGGGCGGATAGTTGTCTGTGAGCAGAAGGATCCGCAAGTCAGAGCTCAAATCGCATTTCGATATTCAACGGCAGTGTCCCTTCGTGCCGCCACGTCAGCACGGGTCTTGCAACACGATGGCCAAATGCAGGCGCATAGTATCCGTCAGCGACGAAGTGCTGCCCTGCGCCGGAGACGGTGGCCCTTACCACGCGCCCGCCGGTCAGCTCAAGGCGCCAGCCGTTCTGTTCCGCTGAAACGGAAATCAACATCGGATGCAACGGAAAGCGGCCAATCACCGTATGAGAACCCGCGCCCGTCACGCGATCAGTGATCCTGAGCGCAGTGGCCGACATATCCACACGACGCTGATGCATCGGCCGTCCCGGCAACCACCGATATCCGTCATGACTGGCCTCGGCCCATATGCTCCCATCGTTCACGCCGCAAGCAACACCATGAGGATGGGCGCGACGTCCTACGCGAAAACTCGCCCAGACTTCTGATGAACTGTGGCCGTCGATTTCGACCGTGGCATGTGACGCCGTTGCACGTTCGGCATCGCGAAGTTGTCCCGGAGCGTAAGTCGAGGTGCCGCCGTTGGTCACAAGACGGCGTCCATCCAACGAGACCTCGAAAGACAGAACATCGGCATGGCCATGACCGGGCAAGTAAGATGGTCCGATTTCGGCGGTATCGAAGAGGGCGCAAAATGGCCCCGACTGCAGACGGACGTAACCGCTGGCGGTCAGCGGCCGTAACGGCCCTGCGTCCTCCTCCGCCGAAACGCCCAATCCGGCTGCATATCCCGCGAGATCGGCGCAAGTTCGCGCGATTCCGGACGCGGCATCATTGAAGAAGGCCACCTCGCCATCCGGATGAGTCATCGTTGACAGCCATGCCAGCATGCGCGCCGCCGTGTCGCGCCAGGTCGGCTGTGTTGCGTCGAGTTCAGCCGGAAAGATCAGGCCGAGTTGGATCAAATCCAGCACGTCTTCGAGGATGACGGCGTGGTACATCGGGCTGAGTTCGAAATGCCCGCCGTCCGCGAGGATTTGTTCTCGTAGTTCGGCATCCAGCAGGTCCAGCCCTGTCCGCAGCCACCCGTTGGCCTCCGCACCGGCGAAAAAGCACCCGGCGAAGATCAGCGCCTTGGCGTTGGCCAGCAGATGATTGCCCAGCAAATGAAACTCCAGCGTGGCGCGCAGCGCGCGCGCCTGCACCGCCAGACTGTCCACCACTTCCTGGGTTGGCTCGTGGCCAGCAAGAATCCAGGCGACCCAGTTCACCATCCGCAGCGACAGCGGATAGGGTTCCCAACCGTTGCCGGTCAAAGCCGGATTGTCGGCCTGCCAACGCATGATCAAATCGCGATGCCAGGGCGTGCGGCTGTCCGCACCAACAGCGCGCAAATCGTCGAAGTAGTGCAAATTGTAAAGCCAAAGCTTGGCGCGGTCTGCGTGATTCCAGTCTGCTGGGGTGAGCAGTTCTGCATCCTGCCCGACAAACCGGAACCGGTTGGGCGCCAACATACTGGACGGGCGTCCGGGGCAGTTGCGCCAGACGGACATCGCTGGGCGCAAACCAGGAGGCGGCCCATCTAACGCAGGAAGCCGTGCAAAGCGACGAGTGAAACGGTTGGCAATTTGGCCTGCGCGCAGATGCTTGATCGTGCGCAGGAACCGGCCCGGGCTCCCTAAGCTATTTTGCAAGGTCAGCACTTCATCTCACTTCCGGTCACCGCTTCGAAGTCTGTGATTTGTGCTGTCCGCAGTAACCCGGTACATGAAGCCAACGTCCAGCAATAGGAACCCCGGCCACCAACGGTGGTCGTAGCTTACGTCCGGTCCCTTCGCAAGGTCGAGCGATCCAGTTGGACGCGATTGGCCATACATGCGCCCATAAGTTCGAACTACTGATACATTCAATGCAGGCTAGTTTGCGCAAGACACTGGAAAACTGGCGCGCAACGTGGAGAGAAACGGAGATGGACGGCAAACTCGAAGCCCGGAAGACCTGGGGCGCGTCTCCTACCGGTTGGACTTCGGCAAGGGAAGAGATTCCGGGAACTGTTGCGTTCTTCGAGAAGGCCCGCACTTTTCGAGACACAATCGAGCAACCTTGGCTTGGGGACGTTATCCCCTTCCACGAGACTCGGAAGCGGCGGGTGCTCGAGATCGGTTTCGGCCCGGGTTACGACGCACTGAAGTTTTTGCAGGCTGGCGCCGTCTATTCCGGCATCGATATTACGCCTGAGAACGTCGTAAGAACGAAACAGCATCTCGCGCCGTTCGGATTTTCCCCGGACGTGCAGCACGGAGATGCCGAAAACTTACCTTTTGACGACAAAACTTTCGACGTCGTTTACTCAAATGGAGTTCTACATCACGTCCCGGATATTCAGAAAGCATTCCAGGAAGTGCACCGCGTCCTGCGACCCGGCGGGGAGTTGATGATTCTTATCTACAATAGGATGTCAGTTTTCTACATGGGTGTCGTATTGATTCATTTTCTGACAGGCGGCTTTTTGAAACAAACATTAGCCCAGCGAAGATCAGGGATCGAGGCAACCGATGCTGATGCGGAGCCGATCGTGAATGTCTATTCGAGAAAGGAGATTGCCGCTATCCTCTCATCCGAACACTTTTCCATCAAGTCAATTGTTTGCCGAAAATGTACGCCCGATGATTTCCCCGCAAGTTCAAAATTTGGCATTGTTTACAAAGCGGTTCCGCAATTCGTCTACAACACGTTGGGACAATATGCCGGCTGGTATTTGATCGTTCGCGCAATTCGTTCATAGACCCAGAGCTCGGAACCCGCATGACCGCGACTCGTCTTCGAGATTACGTTCGTAACAATCTGGCGCTCATTGCCTTTCTGAGCGCTTATTTTTGTCTGACGCTGCTCGGCAATCTGATCTATTTGATTCCAGGCGGAGAGGTCATTGGCCGCACCGCAATCCGCGACTTCACGCTCTCGGATTTCGAAACTGCGGGGAGCTTCGGTTACCTCGTATTGTTACTCCTGCCCTTTATTGTCGCCCCGCTGATGGCACTTTCGACTCGACACGTGGTCCGCAAGCCCATCAGTCAAACCGTCACGTTATTCAGAGATTTTACGCGACTGGATTTCATCGTGATTACGACAGCGCTCTACAGCTACGTAATCTATTCGTTTTGGCGAGTAGACGCATTGGCGCTGCTGCAACACGGAGCCGATGTGTTTGACGCGGTAAGGTCCCGCTTCGAGTTGCTGGAGCGGCTCGGCTATTGGCCACAAATGGCTCTTAAGTCGATGCTGATATTTCTCGCCTGTTACACCTTTGTAAGAGCAATCCGCGGCCGGGAAATATTCTGGATCGTCGCAGCAATCGCCAATTTTTTGCTTATGACGTGCCTGCTTATTTTGCTCAATATGAAATGGCCACTGCTGGTCTACTACGCAGCATTGGCACTCTCGACTTTCGCGTTCGCACCAAAGCACCCTTACATTGGGGCTACGATTGTATCGCTTGCCACATTCGCGACCTATGCTCTGATAACGACAGCATTGCTGAGGATCATTCCACCTCCTCCACCGGAACCCTCACCCGCACGAACCGGCATGAAAATAGACTTGCCGTTCAAATTCCTCGGAGCGGCAACATCAACAGCTCTCTTAAACACTACTCTCCTTGGGTTTACTTTGGTGAACCGCATGGCGCAGCCTTACCCCTACTACTTCGAGACATTCACTAAAGAGGGCCAAATATGCGGAACGCTGGTGGATCGCATCGAAAGAAAAAGCAATCCGTGTCAACCCTCAAACCTCATCTATAATAAGATGTTCGGCGACGCTCGCTTCGGCAAAGAGATTGCAAGCAGAGGTACATCGCCCCAGCCTGTTCATGTCTACGGATATGCGTTGGAGGGCTGGAGCGGCGCTTTGATCGAATTGATTCTCGCATCGATCATTCTTGGGTTGTTTATATCGGTTCCCGCTTTAGCAAACAACGTAGCCGCGACTGTCACAGTCATGGGAGGAATGACGGGCTACTTCTTTTCACAACTCCCCTTCGAAGGACCCATCATTTATGACCATGGCATCGTATGGTGGGGCGTTTTGATCGCAGCTTATGCAGCGATCAAACTTTCCTTCCAAAAATCACGCCCGATTAGCCAACGTATGAAGGAAAGCAGGCTCTAAACCCAGGCGCTGCATAGTTACGTTCGGCATTTACAGGCGCGGAAGAAACTCTCGCGGCGCAAAACCAAAATCCGCATCCGCTTCCTCAATCGAGAAAACCATATCCTGATTCATTCGTTTCGCCATTGAGGACGTCAAATGACGATAGCGGGGATGCAGGTTAGCCAAGCGAACAGCCAGTTCGAAGCCAACCAAGGGCACAGGCAAAAACCGCGGAGTCCGGTCCATTGCCTTGAAAATCCGCTCAACCATGCTGCGGTATGGCAGACGTTCCCCGCCACCAAGATTGTAAATTCGATTGAAGGTTGTTGGGCAGTCCGCCACTTGCATGCAAGCCGTGGCCAGATCTGCGGCGTGCACCGGCTGACGCAACCCCCGTGCTTTGCCAAGTAACGGGAAAAAGCCGAACTTCCGGATCACTCGTACAATGTCCATCACTGTGCGGTCGCCAAACTTGCCGCCATAAATCATCGTCGGCCGCAGAATGGTCCAATCAAGTCCGAGGCGTTCGCAAGTCGCAATAAAGTTCTGCTCATACGCAGCGAGCCTCCCGATCATTTCCCGATCATAGGCGCTGTCTGATGCAGCCTTGGTCAAAAGACTTGTCGAACTGAACGCGATGACCCGACCGACCCCGGCCGTTCGGGTGCGTTCCAGCCAAGGTAAAATGGCGCCGATACCGGCCGTATGAAACAACACGCTTGCAGCTACGTTCGGAAACGGCCGATCGAGCTTGGTCAAATCGAATTCGTGCCAGATTGCGAAAGGCCCATCATCCGCCCGCCGCGCCATTCCACGCGATATCAGATGTGCAGTCCAACCGCTCGCCAGCAAGTCCGGCACAAGCCAAGATCCAATTTGGCTCGAACTTCCAACAACAAGACAGGATCGTTCCACCGTCGCTCCAACAATTTCCACGGCATTTCGGTTTTGCAACCGGTCAGCGGTTTTAAGATTAACGGTGGGCCTCAATCAGGAGATACAAGCCCAATGATGGAGCCAGAATATGCAATAACTTTCGAGGCCAGAGTGCCTTGGCTATATGCAGGAGCGTGCCCTGATGGCGTTGACCCACGCCTCCTTGCAAGAGGTCGCCAGGGCCAAGCTGAATGCGGATATCCGCACCGAGAAACCCGGCTCGACGAACTAGTTCGCGTGTCCGCTTCACCGTATAAGCTTTTGTCCCCGGACTCTCCAGATGCTCGGAATATACTTCGGCCATAGATGGAAATTTCCGGCGGACAAGGCCATAGCGAAGCCAGAGCATGAATCCGGTCAGCGACCATTTGTGATAGATCATTATACGCGCCACGCCTCCTGGCCGGAGAACCCGAGCGGCTTCGGCAAAGGCCTTTTGTGTATCGGGCGTATGGTGCAGCACACCCCAGCTGTAAACAATGTCAAACGAAGCGTCAGGAAACGGAAGATTTTCTGCATCAGCTTTCTGAAGCTCAGAGCTAAGACCATTGTGGAGTGCCAACCGGTTCGAGGTGAACTTGATGGCCCGCTCGGTCAGGTCGACGCCACACAGCCGGAGCGGTAGCTGCTCTGCCCACAGCTGGTGATCGCTGCCCATGCCAACACCAATCTCAAGGACGCTCTTTCCGTGACCATCCTGAAAACGTGCAAAATCGTAGATGTACGGTTCCAGCCGATACCTCGCATCCGCTTGCGATTTCATCTGGGTCCGGAAATCCGCGCCCTGCGCGTAAGCGAGTTCACCGCAGGACGCCGCATTCCAGAAATTCTCGACATCGGATTTGGACGAGGCAGCAACGTTGCTCATATTGAGGCTCGCTTCGGCACAAGCGGTTCTCGCGAACCAAAACACAAAAAGATCACAATTCAACGGTCCGCGAAAATATCATTCCTCAGGGCCGCGAGCAACATAGCCTCCCTCGACGCGCAGTTCCCACGCCTCGTATCATCGTCCTCGCCCAACATACTTAAGACTGCTAATCAACAGCCACACGCATACGCTGGCGGCGCTTCCAGATTGCACCCAGGCGAGGCCCACCACGCCGATTTTCTCGAACAATATAATCGACAGGACCGCCTGTATCGCAGCGCCAACCACCCACGCCAGAACCTGCGACAAGGGATAGCCTTCGGCCGACAGAAATTGCGAAGCAACCGAAGTCACCGCAAGACAGAAAACGCCGGGCAACAGCGCATAGACAATAGCGACAGCGGGTTCGTACGCCACACCGAAGACCAGCAACAGGACGGGGCGAATGAGCAAGGCTGTCACGAGGCAAAACACCGCCATCAAGGCGCTGAGTTGAACGAGCGTAGTCTTGAACTCGCGATCACGATCCAGCCGATCGGCGCGCACGAGCGATGGAAACAGCAACAACCCCACCGTCGACGGCAGAATCAACATGGCGTCCGTAATCTGGGTCGCGATCGACCAATATCCGACGTCACCGAAGCCGCCGAATTGCCGAAGAATGAAAATGCTCATGCGGGACATCAGAAACCCGAGCAGGATCGACGTGTGCGCCTTCAATGCATAGCCGACGCCGGACCGGAAAAGCGCGGAGTCGAACAGGCGCGGAAGCCGAATCCCCTTGGCCAGCACAATCCATGCAAGCAGCGAGGACGCCACCGAGGCTCCGACCGCCGCCAAAACGAACGCGCCGAGATTCGGCGACACAAAGGCGACGATCGCTGCCAGAACGACCGAAGCCAGACTGCCGAAGATGATCAGACCGTTGTAGGCGGATGGACGATTGAGCGCGACGACCAGGTTTGTCAGGTACAGAAACAACAGGGTTGATGCCGTTAAAACGATCAGCATCAACGCGAACGTGACGTTCAGCGATGACCCGCTCGACACGAGGTCGAAAACCACTGCACCAGCGGCCGCGATCACCCCGCCGATCACGGCGATCCACGCGGTGTTCGTCAATATCTGCGGCAGCAGGCTCGGCGTCCGCGCCACCAGATAAGTGTTGCTCACATGAATGCCGAGCGACGCGAACTGCATCCCGACGGCGGCAAGCGTGATAAAGTAATAATAGCGGCCGCGGTCTTCCGGGCCGAGCATCCTCGCCGTCAGGATCGTCACGCCAAGAGAGCCGATAATCGCAAGGACTCGCGCCGCCAGCATCTCCGCGTATGTATATGTCACCGGCCGCATGACGGATCAGCCTCAACAGCGGGCGTCATCGTCACCGTAAGCTCGGCAGGCAAAGCCCCCGTATGCCGCCACAGCAGCCGATGCGACGGCACCGCAACTCCGTAGCTTGGCGAAATCGTCGTTGGCTCAATGGTGAGTTGCCACTCCGAACCCTCACCGGTCACATCGAACGCGAGCCCGGCCGAATACAGCCTGACCCTCTCGCCGAACCGCTCGCATGACACACCGGGCGCCAGATGGAGCGGGATGGTCACATCGTGCCGTCCCTGCCCCGCAATGCGATCTGCGATCGTCAGCGTATCCGAGCACTTATCCAGCACGATCTCGCGCTCGACGTTGACGCCCAGGCGCTCGTAGCCGTGATGCATGCCGGCAAAAACATCTCTCCCGCTCTCGCTTTGCCAACTCGTGCATTCGGCCCGGGCGTCGTTCTGCATCGACCAGAGGTTCTCAGGATCGAACCGGTTCATTTCCTCGCGATCGATGCAAGGCGTATTGTGAGACGCGGTGGCGCGGAACGCATTGCGATCCTCGAAGGATGCCGTATAGACGAAAGACCCGCGATCGATGACAAGCGGCGCGCCCCGGAGCCACGCCTCGAAGGACAGCGCGTCATTGTGTCCATGACCGCCGCGACCCGCCAATCCGAGCGGCCCGCAGTCGATGAAGACGTGGCTGTCATTGTGGCGCATGACGTAGACGCCGCCGTCGGGAAAAGCAGCGGACGGCAACACCGCGCCCGGCGTAACCGGCAGCGAAGACGCCTTTTGCGGCCCGAAGATCCACATCAATTCCGAGCGGGATCCGCCAAATCGGGAGATCAACTCGCTATCGTTGAATGCAACGCCTGCCATCCCGATCAGGTAGCGATGATCACCGAGCGCCTGCCCTCCGAAGGGTAACGTACGCGCGTCGTCCGCGTCGCCCCAATGCGGGCTCGTTCCATCGGAACGCACATAGGCAGCAACGAACCGCGACATCGCACGCAGCCGCCCGGCGTAACCCTCGGGCACCGTGTCGCCTGCCGCGATCCGAAAGAGCGCCGGCCACAAAAACAATTCGAGCACCAGCCGATGATATGGACACGAGGCCTCGAAATCCACGCCGTCGGCAAAAACCTGCTTGACGATTTCTTCCTGCAAGCCCGCCCAGCCGGTGTTGCGCCAGCGCGGCGCATCGCCGAAATCACCAAAAAAGTGCCCCGCCACGACGAGGCCGGCGAGATCCGCCGTATAGTGGTTGCCGTTGATGTCGGCCTTTTCGATATGCCTGCGCGTGAAGTCGCCGTGCAGATAGAAACTTGCGAGGAAGTCAGCTCGAAACGTCTCGTCGTTCCAGGACGAACTGCCGGCGAAGACATGAAACAGCCAGCTCCATGTGAAGAGGCGAAGCGCGACTTCCATGGTGCAGGACCAGTTGACCGTATAGGCCAGCGGATTCTTGTCGATCCAGTCCTGAAGAATATCGCGAACCGAAGATGCGTAGCGCTCGTCGCCCGTGAAAAGAAAGGCCTGACCAGCCGGGATCACCCACTGCAGGCGGGAAATCTCCCAAGGCACCTTGATATCGCTCGGACGATCGCGATTGACGTAGTCGATCGAGCGCGCAAAGCCGGACGGCCATCCGAACTTCGCACGATAGTCGTAAGCCCAATCGATCGAACTCCCAAGCGAAACAGGTCCCGTTCCCAAAAGATCGACGATGCAGCCGCAGGCGCGCTCGGCTGCCTGCAAAATCCGGTCGCTTTCGCCGGGCTGAACCTGATCCAGCACAGTCACATCGACCGGCGTCGTCTGAGCAGGATAGGGTCTACTCCGAAACCGTTTCCACAGCTCGTCGATGGATGCCGCGCGGCCGATCTGAAGCAGGCGAGCCCGATTCAGGCGCCTTGCGCGGATCGGTGCGAGCCAGCGATCCAGCTCGCAGTCCGCCTCACGCAAAAGCCTTTCGGCCACGTAGGCGGGCGGCTTACGGAAAATCCGGTGAGCGCGGAGCGCCGCCTCAAGCAGCCGCATCAGACAACTGCGAGGTGTCGACCTCTTTGCGGTCGACCCAGAGGTCGTACCATGCGGTCAGATTGTAGATCGTCCATAGATACAGGCTCGAATCCATACGCCCCTTGAAGTGCCAGTCAAACAACTTCTCGATGTAAGCCACGTTGAGCAAGCCGCGTCGCATCAGTCCGGAGCTGAGCACCGAAGCACGGACGGCCTGACCGAAGTCGCTCCGCATCCAGTCGCCCATCGGCGCGCCAAAACCCATCTTCTTTCGATAGATGATATCGTCGGGGATCAAGCCCTCGACAGCTTTCTTCAAGAGATACTTTGGCTCTCCACCCTTGGTCTTCCATTTCTCGGGAATGTCCATGGAGAATTCGACCAGCTTGTGATCGAGGAACGGCACGCGCGCTTCGAGCGATTCCGACATGCCGATCTTGTCGACCCGCATCAGCAACAGCTCGGGCAACCGCAGCCTGAATTCGCTGTGGATCATGCGGGTGAGCGCGTCGGAGTCCGGAAACTTATCGTCAAGCGGACCGAGAAAACTATGGACGACGTTGTAGCTGTCAAGCTCGAGGTATTCGGGATCGATCAGTCCCTCCGCGCGGCTGTCGCGCTCGGTACGCATCGCGTCAATTCCACCGGGGGTTACGAGCCGGCTTTTCATCAGATCGGGAAACACCATCGCTCCCGACCAGAAATGTTCCCGGCTACGCGCTGCGCGATCGATGATGTCGGCATAGATCGGAAGCCGTGGATGCATTCCCGACAACAGCCGCGCCGTTCCGGCGGCGAGATGTTGCGCCGGCCGCGGCAGGTATTTCCGGAACGGCGACCAGTATTTGTGGAACAGATTCAGATAGGCCATATAACCGGAATAGCCGCAGAACTGCTCATCGGACCCCTCGCCGACCTGCACGACTTTCATGCCGGCATCGTGAGCGAGCTTCGACACGAAATAGAGCGGAATGCAAACCCAGTCTGCGATCGGCTCATCCTGCGAATGAATCATCTTCGGCAGGTAGTCGATCATGTCCTGCTTCTGAATCGATATTTCGTGATGGTTGGTGTTGAATTTCTTCGCTATCGCATTCGCGGAATCGAACTCGTTCAAATGCCGATAGTCACTGAACCCGATCGTAAATGTCTCCACCGGCCGGCTGGAAAATTCGCTCATCAGCGCGACGTTGGTCGATGAATCGACGCCACCGGACAGAAAAACGCCCATCGGGACATCGGACATCATTCGTTTGTCGACGCTTTCCCGGAGCCGGTCCCGGATTCCCTTGATGTAGAATTCCTCGAGTGCGCCGTCCGATAGCCCCCTCGTCTCGCTGGGATCGATGCCGCGTCCCGGCGTCGCGTCCCAATAGCGCGACATCTTGGCTTCCCCTGCGCGGTCGACGGTCAGGCTGCAGCCCGCAGGCAGCTTGTAGATACCGCGCATCATCGTCAGCGGCGCCGGCGTCGTCAGGTAAGACAGGTAATGATACATCGCATGAGGTTCGATATCCGGCGAGAAAGCCGGATGCTGAACCAGCGACTTCATTTCCGAGGCGAACGTAAAGCAGCCGCCGATATAGGCGAAATAAAGCGGCTTGACGCCAATCCTGTCGCGCGTGAGCGAGAGCACCCCCTTCCGCTCGTCCCAAATGCCGAATGCGTAGTCACCCTCGATTCGCGCGAGGAGACCTTCAAGACCCCATTCCTCGTAGCCATGAACAAGGACCTCGGTATCGCTATGGTCGGTGCGAAACCGATGGCCCGAGGCCACGAGTTCCGGCCGCAGCCGGGCATGGTTGTAGATCTCGCCGTTGAACGTGATGACGACGCTGCCGTCTTCATTATGCATCGGCTGCGTCGCAGCGCTGGCGAGGTCGATGATCGAGAGCCGGCGATGGCCGAGGCCGATCTTGCGGCTTTCCGAAATCCACAGATCGCCGCCGTCCGGCCCGCGATGGACCATCACATCCCGCATTCGTTCCAATATTGGCCGCTCGACGAACCCCCTGCCGCCATATGACAAAACTCCGACTATTCCGCACATGTCGAAAAAATTCCCGTTCCCGCCGCGCCGGAGCTAAGCAGCCGATCGTTTGGGCTGCCGCGCCAGAAGGCGGTTTTCCATCATCCTGTTCAGGATTGCGTCTACATGACGCGGCCATGTGTATCGATTTAGGATCTCTTGCCGTGCCGCTTGCGCCGTGTCGGCGGCGGCCGGCAAATCATCCACGACCCGATGTAGCACCTTTTTGAACTCCGGCGCATTCCCCGGTTCGAACAGGAAGCCGCAGGCCGCGCCGGCCCCGGCGGGCATGGTTCCCAATCGGGTCGCGCCCCGACCCGAAATGACCTCTGCGATCTGCCCGAGAGCGGAGGCTATGATCGGCTTCTCCATGGCCATGTACTCGAACAGCTTCGTCGGCGAACCGAAGAATTCGGAGCCATCGACATTCGGGACATGAGGCGAAATCAGCAAATCCGAGCACGCGAGGTATTTGGCAGCCTCCGACTGGGCGACCAGTCCGGTCAGTGTCACATGCCGTGCCACGTCAGGATGGTCAAGCAGTTGCCGCACCAGAGGCATTTTCACGCCGTCCCCGACCAAGAGGAAATGCAGCTTTCTGGCCTCGATCCAACCCGGCTCATCACGAACCATATCCCGAATACACTCGGCGAGAAATTCGACACCATGCCATTGGCCGAACGTGCCGATGAAGCCGGCGACCGTGGCGTCGCGAGCAATGCCGTGGCGGTCGCGCAGTCCGGCCAGTTCGTCGATGGAGAAGCGCTTGCTGTCGAAAACCTCAGGATCGACGCAATTCGGATAGACGAGAATCCGGTCGTCGGGAATTCCGCGATCCTGCAACTCGCAACCCAATTGATCCGAAACCGTCACGACGAGATCCGCGGTCGCGAGCGCGACATCCTCGGCTGCGACGGCAGCATCATGAAGCGCAAGCCTGGTTCCCCAGTTCTTTGCAGCCCATGCTTCCGAGCCGTTGTATTCCAGCACGACCGGAATATCGAATTTGCGGCCCAGATGTGAGCCTACGAAGTTGTGCAGGGAAAAGCGCTGGTAAATGAACGACCATGGCCCGGCGCGATGCAAGGGCGTCAATTTTGCGTCGATCGCCTCAGCATAGCGGTAGAAATTCAGTTCGGGCGGTATGGCCAGCAAGGTCTCGGGGCGAAGCTGCAGCCAGTGTGCGCCTTGCTTTCGCGTCGGCATCGACTTCAGGCTCGCGTAATCGACCTTGAACTCGTGCTGCAAAAATCCATCGATCACGCCGGCCGTATGCCCGATCGAACCTCCGACGGGGGTTCCCAGAGATATGTTCGCGTCGAGATAGAGAACACGCGATCCCGTTGCCGGCGGCAAGCTTCGAGGCATCGCAACCTTGAACATTTCCCGACCCGCTCGCTTCGATCGCGCAAGGGATCGTCGTGAGATCAACGTTTCGTAGCCTACTCGACAAAGATTGCGAAGTACTGTCAGGCGCGGGATGGCTTCAACACGCAGATCAGGCCACACCACTTCTACGGACTTCGCACGCGTAAAAACCGCAGCAATGGACAAAGGAACGAAAAGAGCGCGCCCAGCATCGCTTTCCAGGGCAACAATCAATTTGTCAGTTTGAATATTTCTGAGACCCCGAATGCTGTCGACCAGAGGCAAATTCCTTAGATCTGCTGCATCGAAATAACTATCGATTGATCCTAATGTATTCTCGATCTTTTGTGAAAAGGCCTTCGTGATGGGATGAAAGCTTATCACGACAAGCTTCTTGGCAGGGTCCGTCGTGAGCATATCAAAAACATTGCCTTCTTGCGAGCACTCATCAAACTTGGAAAACCTACCCCCTGACCAAGCTTATTCTTAAGTCTCAGCGCCGTCATAAGCTAACCATCACGGAAAAAACGAAATTCTCCGACTTGTAAGGAGCGGAGTTTGTGATCAAACTGCTCTACAAATGAAGATGTGATACCATCCTAAAACGCTTCCTAGCGCGTTGAGCATTATACCATCCGGCTCCAGAAGCCTTCCCAAAACTGGAATGTAGTTCCGCACAAAGCCGCGCTTGTAATATCGTTCGACAACAAATCCACTTGATTGAAGAAGGGCCTCAATTTCTCGTCGTGAACGGATTTTGATGACAACAGGCGAGCCCAGGTCGCTTCTCTCTGCTACATGACTTCGCCAATCGTCCAACGAATGTTTACTGCCCCGGAGCCATCGCGTTACGACGAGCCATACGTTGAAAAAGCTATATTTCGAATAGACCGCGATCATCAGCTTGCCGTCACTGGTAAGCAATGTTCGTATCTTTTGAAGATACGCCTTCTCATGAGCGATGTGATGCAACACTCCAAACGAGTAGACAACATCGAAGGGCGAAGGCACATCGGTTTCCAACAAATCTCCCTCGAATATCTCGCAACGCAACTGGTGCAGTTCAAAGTTGCGGCGAGCGAGATCTATGTGATTGCGGGTAATATCAATACCATAATATTTTGCCCCGCATCGCGCCATCTCAACACCGTCGATGCCGTGACCAACGCCTACCTCCAACACCGACTTGCCGGCCAACTGCTTGAACTCAAACAGCCTCGGTATCCAAGGAGTCTCGTATCCGTAACGATAGCTCCGGATTTGTTCGAAATATTCCAGTGTTCCCTTTGGCGCAATTGCACGCTGCTCCCCAACCGCCCTGACCTCCCATGTGCTTCGCGCGGCTTCGTTACTTGCACTGACCTTCGTCACAACAAATCGTCCTGCAAAGCAGATTGGGCTGGTGAAGGGTGAAAGTTCATCACCACAAGCAACGTCTGGGCTGCGGACATCGTTCTCCCAGGAGCGAGGACTGTTCTACGAAATAACCTAAGTTTGGAGCATTGGCATCCAGCTCAAATTTCAATTTCATACCCCACAAACGAATGCCTATCACCATCCCCGAAAATGGCCCAAAACGCAATTTACGACACTTTGAAAGCAGGGTATAGGACCAATCCGTTCCGATCGCACTAGCAGATTTCTTAGATAGGAACTATCGAATACCGGGGGCATCTTGCTCTGCCAAAAGGCGGCGGCTTTAGCGTCAGTCTCTGCCAACCAACCTCCGACAGACTCTGTCATGCAGAGATCTCGCTGAAAAAACCCACATGCTCAAAGAAATGAATGTGGCGATGGCGGTCAATAACATGAGTGAGACTTGAACTGCGCAATAGCTCACTCCGAGCGTCTTTGGCAGGGTGCCTGTCGCTACGACATTGATGCAAAATAAAATGACTATAGAAATTAGGTATCTGAGTCCAGTCGAACGATGATGATGATCGGCTTTATACGTCCACGTGTAGTGTGCGAAATAGTTGAAACCGGTAGCAAGAAGGTAGGCACTTCCGGCGCCGAAAGCCGCAGGAACACCACAAACCTCTACTGCAACAACTAGAACAACCGCATATAGCGCTGCAGTCAAAACCCCTACCAGCACGAAACGCAGCAGTCGTCTGACGCGTCCGTTTCGCTCCAGCCCCTGCATCAAAAACAACCGAATTTACAGTGCGTCTTTAAAGCTCAACGTCTGTCCGGCACCATCGCGCCAGAAATACCGCGAAGGGAGCGCGACCAGGCAACCGGTTGTAAAGGCCTTCGATCGGAAACAGCACTGGAGCCATTACCGGCTTCATGCGTAGCGGAACCCGCGTGATGAGACTGTTGAGGATAAGGTAGAATGCGGGGCCACCGGTGTAGAGCAATATCTCCGGAAGAAAGTATGGAGCGGCCATTGCAACAAGCTCATCGTGCTTAAGGGCACGCTCGGTATCCGATTCAAACCAGCGATCGGCTCTGTACCAAAATCGCCGGACACTACTGAGAAAGAAATGATCGCTCGGCTCCATCATCATGAAATGGCCTCCCGGGCGTACGATGCGAGCGATGTTCTTCAACGTCGTCTTCAGGTCGATGACACAGTGATGTAGGCCGCCAACGATCAAGGCCGCATCATGCTTTAGATCCGCGGAATAGGGCTGCGTCAGATCAATCTGATGCGCAGCGGCACCCGTGTTGACCTGATAATCCCGACAAGCAGCCTCCGAAATGTCGTAGCCGATCGTGTTGACTTCCGGAAAATAACTGCGCAGCGCCAAAGAATTGTGTCCACTGCCACAAGCGAGGTCGGCGACGGACGCTCTTTCAAGCCGAAGTCCTTCGAGCAGGGGTTGATAGAGGAATCGATGCCGGTATGCCATTGAGGCGCTATCATAGTAGTGGGCCTCATAAGCATCATGAATAGCGTCATAATGCGCTGACTGCGCATTTGATTTTCTTGGCTGATTCATGTCCCTACCGTTCCGCTTGTCGGCCGCCGGCCTATAACCGTCCAGCTATAGCCATGTCGATGATAAAGGACGATATCTTCGAAACCAGCACTCTCGAGAAGCTCCCGAGCTTCCGCTTCCCTATAATACTTGGCATAGGCAGGATTAAGCTGATCATAGATAACGAGATAGCGTTTCTCTCGAGAAAAGCGGCCTATAACTTCGGTCATGTAACGCTGTAACGGCACCCGAAAAAGTCGCGCAAGCGCGATGTACACGGTCAGCCCACCGTTGAGACCATGACACAGAGCCGAAAGCAACCAGTGCGGCAGTCTCGTTGAAATCGCTCGAATCGGAAGTACAAGCCAAAGATACGCCTCGTTTCCCTCCCATCCATAGAGCCAAACAAGCAATTGACCTCCAGGCTTGAGGGCTTTGTATGCGGCGGCCACGACTGGAGCTGGATCGGGAATATGATGCAGCACGCCGATCGACACCACAATATCCTGCGCAGGCTCCGCAGGTATTTCCTCACCCCGGCATTGCAGATAGGTGATGCGACCTGCCTCGCGTTGGGTATTATCCCGCAACACGCCCATCGCTCGCGAGGGCTCCAGCGCCGTCACATGCTCTGCACCAGCGGAAAGAAGCATGTGCACAATACGGCCTGTGCCACTTCCGATCTCCGCTACTCGCCTGTCCTTCAATTCGTCCAACGACAATACTGGCCCGAAAATGTCGGCGAGCAATTCCGGGGAACCATAAAAGCCATCATTTGCAGTGTAGCGCGTCCACTGATCGCCAAAATCATCGATTGTGCGGCTGGTCAAACGTGTTGTCATGGGTGACCTTTTGTCGTGCTCCAATCCCTCGGGCGACGGACGAGCGCCAGGATAGATACGCCAATTGGCGGCTTGAGAAACGGCGCCGTCATCACATCTAGCCGGAAGACAAAACTTAGCACGCGATTGAGCACAGGATTGTTGACTTCATTCTCGCTGCTAAGTTCAACTCCCGCCAGCCTAATGATCTGTCGCGCCACATAGATCGGGGCGAACAACAGATAGTTGAAGTAGAAATTGTTCTCGACAACCAGACCAGATTGCTCAAGCAACTTCAGAAACGGCGTCATACGATAGCGCCGATAATGATGCGATTTAATATCCTGCAATCCCCACAGGCTGGGAAACGCCGGTACAGTGATCAGCGCTGTGCCTCCTGGACGCAGCACTCTTCGGATTTCTGCAACTGCCTGGTCATCTTCGTTGACGTGTTCGATGACGTCGGTCGCCAGCAAAAGGTCCACAGATGAATCGGTGAGCGGAAGCGCTCGGATATCGCCAGTGCGCACATTACCTAAATTCTTTTCGGCACACCAATGCGCGGCATGTTCGCTGGGGTCGATACCCGTCACATCGACAAAACCCATCTGCGTGAGTAGCCGCAGATTGGCGCCGGTTCCTGTCCCAATATCCACCACAGTGGCATCGCGGGAAATTCCGGTCTTTTCGATCAATGTGGCAAACAGGTGGCGGCGCACCACAAACCACCAATGTGTTGCTTCGATTTTTGCCTCGGTAACGAAGACTGATCGATCCATGTCAATGCCCGGTTCGCGCTGACGCATGCAACGTGTGTTGTAAACTCAGCCAAGTCCAGAGCGCTAGACGATGATCGGCCCGGCCGCTGCGATGATCGCGCCAGGCCCGCTTAATCCATGCTGGACGGATGCCGGGAATAGGATCGAATGGTGGATTCGCAGGAACCTGATGCATCCAGTCTGCCAGCGGTATGCCAAATCCCTTCTTTTTACGCTCAATGATTGTGCGGGGCAGCAGCGGGGCCAGCGCCTTTTTCAGGAGATATTTTCGCTGTCCATCCCGGTATTTGAAGTTGGACGGCAGCCGTCGTGCAAAATCAACCACATCGTTGTCGAGAAAAACCGAGCGCGTTTCCAGTGAGCACATCATTGAAGCACGATCGACTTTCGCCAATATGTCGTCTTGGAGATAGAACGTCGTGAAGAACTGAAGCAAACGATCGACACGATTTTGAGCTGGCCCCGTTTCCCAGAGTTCCATAGCTTCGCTGAAAAGATCCTCTGGCCTAACCGGCTCCTCGAATAATTCGCTTATCACGTCTGGATCTATGGGGGCCATCCAGGCTGGTGCCCATGCCGATTCCGGTTGCGACAACCCCATTAGGGTCCGGCGAATCTTGAAATCCAGACTCATATTCCGCGACGAGCGCGGCATATGCCCGGCCAGCGCACGCAGCAACGTGTGGACGGGCGCGGGTACCAGCGCTGCATAGAGTGCAGCCGGCTTAAGGGCAACAAACGGATCATAGCCGGCGAATAGTTCGTCGCCACCATCGCCGGTTAACGCCACCGTCACCTGCTCGCGCGCAAAGGCGCTCAGCATGTGGGTCGGCAGAATAGAAGCATCTGAGTGTGGCTCGTCGAGACGAGATAGAACCGGCGGGATCAAGTCGCGCGCCGTATCCAGATCGAGAATACGCTCGTGGTGCCTCGAACCGACGTGATTGGCGACGACGCGGGCAAACTCCGATTCATCATAAGAAGGTTCGGTGAAGCCAATGGTGAAACTTTCTATCTCCCCCGCAGGACGTTTTTGGGCAGCGGCGGCGAGCACCATGCTCGAATCAAGTCCGCCACTGAGGAAGATACCAATCGCAACATCGCTCACGAGACGGCGTTCTGTCGCAGCAATGAGGAGCCCGCGAAGCTGCTCCGCCAACGCCTCTTCGCCATGATAAGCTAATGCTTCGTCAGGCTCCAGCGTGAAGTGCCAATAGGCATCGATCTTCGTTTCTAAAGTCTCGAGATCAACCGTCATGAAATGGCCGCCGGGTAGTTTCGCAGTACCCTCGTAAAGCGCGTGCGGAGCAGGCAGGTAGCCATATGCAAACAGTTTGCGTAGCGCCAACGGCGATGGGGCCGCAGAAATGTCGCGATGCCGGGTAAGCGCTGTCAACTCGCTGGCAAAGCCGAACAGCCTCCGCCGTTTCGAGTAGTAAAGTGGCTTTTCGCCGAAGCGGTCGCGCGCCAGGTAAAACTGCCGTCGCCGCGTGTCGAGGATGGCAAACGCGAACATGCCATTCAGGCGCGCTGCCAGTCCCGTTCCCCATTCAGCATATCCATGGACTAACACCTCGGTATCTGAATGGCTGGTTATGAAGACGTGTCCTTTCGCTTCCAACTCGGCGCGTAGCGCTTCGTGATTGTAGATCTCCCCGTTATAGACCACACAGATCGTGCGCACTGCATTCCACATCGGCTGGCCGCCGCCATTGATATCGCGGATAGCAAGCCTCCGGTGACCCAGAAACACGCCCGAAGTATCATCAATATGGAACCCTTCGGCATCAGGTCCGCGATGCTCAAGCGCGAACGTCATCGCGAACAAATCGGCCCGATCCCCCTGACCGACAAAGCCTGCGATTCCGCACATAACTTCAACTATCCTTGATATTGATCGTCTCCGCGAACGCTGTAGGAGCGCCGCCCGCTAGACTCAAAAAAGTACGTACCATCATCTCGGCGAGCATGCCCATCAGCAGGCTGAGCACTCCAACAAGGAATGTCATCGCGGCAAGGATCGGCAGCGGCGTCTGCCGCGCGAGCGCCCACGGGGGTTACCTTCGCTTTAATTTCCATCGCCGAGATCATTGTGGTTTCTTTCGAAGAAAGGAATAAATACTGCTGCCACGAATAGAAGGCGGTTCAGTGGCGAGGCTGGCCCAGCATTATCAGAGGGTGACCTATCAGTTCAATCGCACTCTAGACTGCAACTGGCGCTGCGCAGACGTCCGAGACGGGACAATCGACCGGCTCGACGGGTTCGCTTCCAAAGAGCGTGCCCAAAAAGCTGAAAGAACCAGTACAAACCACGGCCCACTCGAGCCTGCCGATGGTAGCGCGCAACTCGTCTCCTGTATCTTGAGCGACCACCACGAAGGAACTGCCTGGATTGACAAAGCTAACGAACATTCCATCAAGGTTATTGCCCGGAGCACCAGACAAAGGGCGATACGATAACCAGGTGCCACCGTCTGCGGAGAACACCCCGAACCCTATGGCGCCCCTTTGTAAGGTCACGCGATAGCGTATGGCTATTGTCCCATTAGTTTCAGCTCCTATCGGAGCCGTCAGCAAATAACGACCGTCGGGGGCGCGGGCATTAACCTCTAAACCAGACGAGGTGCGGGACACATCGACCGCCGGAATGGCTAGCGTGAAAGTCATGTCAAGCAATGCACGCCAATGCAATCGATCGGATAAAATTCGCCACCGCAATTCTGCGGTGTTCAAACGATCAGACAACGCCTGGCTCTGCGCAACTGCTTCCATAGACAAGAATTGCACGACAGCGCCGACCACCAAAATGCCCAACCCCACGCTCCCGACAATTCGCCTTAGATAGCGCGGCTCAGGACGTCGCCGCGACGACACTGAGAGTAAGATATCCATGCCCCTAGTCAGAACGATTGGAAGCGCCAGCAGATAGGTCAATCCCGCATATCGAATATATCGCGGCTCTACATAGAGGATGCCCAGGCTTGCGAGCACGTAGAGCATCGGCCACACGATCAGGAACGCTTCTGCCCATCGGCCCACCCAGAGCAGCCAAAGCAGCGCTACCGGTGTGATGAATGCCATTGCCGCATGAGAACCATTTCCGATCGAAAGAATGGCAGGATCGCTGAGGACAGTCCCAGCACGAACCAGCCGGCGGAGCTCGCGGCACGATCCCTGATCGCTACCATGGTCGCCGATTGAAAAATGACCAGCGCTGGCAAGAGCGACTCGGCAAGCAGGTACGTCGAACCTGAACTCCACCAGGGAGCGACCGCATAGATCACGCAGCCGACGAGTGCCGGATATGCCGACCTACTAATGTGAAAGAGCACGAAATAAAGGGGAAAGATTGCAAGTGAATCGATGACGATCTGAGCAAACCTGACGAAAGCTAGATCCTTGACGCCGACCTCATACAGGACTGCGAGGAATGCCGGATATCCGGGAAGGTAGACCCACGGCTCAGCCTCCGACGTCCATGACAGAATAGAGTCTCTCATTTCGAGATACCCTGCCGTTATGCCGCCATAATAAATCTGCTGAGCCCACGCTACCTGATCTGCATTAAGCCCCCCTCTGCCGCGATCGGTGTGTTGGATCAGACCAGGTGACGGTTGTCGCACGGCAATTGCGCGCCGCAGCGCATTCAGGGCCAGGTCCTTCTTCAGCCGATCGCTCGTCGCGCAGCCGATAATGCGCCGGGAGTAAAGGTCGAGCACGATCGCCAGATAGAGCCAGCCCTCGGCAGTCCAGATGTAACTGATGTCGGCGCCCCACTTCTGATCGGGGTCGTCGCAACCGAAGTCCTGGTCGAGGAGATTGACGGCGACCGGACCACCATGATTGCTGTCGGTCGTCTTCTTGTAGCGGCGCTGCAGGGCTTTCAGGCCATTACCGCGCATCAGAGCCACACGATGCCGTCCGACAGCAAGCCCCTCTTCCTTGAGTTCGACATGCATCCGCGGTGCGCCATAGGTCTCATTGGACGTCGAGAACTGGGCACGGATATGCGCCAGCAGGACCATATCCTCATTTTGCCGGCGGCTGGCAGGACGGCCCTTCCAGGCAAAATACCCGCTCTCGCTGACGCCAAGAACATTGCACAGGCGATGCACGGGGAATTCCTTCTTCGCCTGATCGATGAGGCGGAACCTCATCGACTTCCCTCCTTGGCGAAAAAAGTTGCGGCCCGTTTGAGGATCTCACGTTCCTGACGAAGAAGTTCATTCTCCTTGCGAAGGCGCGCCAGCTCCCGGGCCGTATCCTCGTGCGGGCCGGCCAGCAGATCGGCTTCTCGGTATTTCCGCTTCCACCGCGTCAAGCAGGATAATCCGATCCCCAAATCACTTGCTACCTGGCCGATCGTGCGTCCGCTGGTTTCCGTCAGCCGCATTGCTTCCTGCTTGAACTCTTCGGTAAATGTCCAGCGATCGCGTTTTCCCATCGGGGCCTCCTGTCGCGTCCAGCGCTACCAAAAAGTCCCTCCACTTTGTCCCGGGCAAGTCCAGTCCGCGTCGCGCCTGAATTTGTGCATTCCTGGTCATCTGGCCAAAGAGAAAGAACGTTTCGTAAGTCCGTACATTCCTACAAGACCTGCCCTCCTCCGTACCCTCGTCCCGCCGGAGTTTCTGAAGCCCTTCCCGCGTGCCTCGCAGGCACTCTCCCGCTTCACGGTCCTGGACATGACCCGCGTCCGCTCGGGACTGACTGCCGTGCGGCAGTTCGCCACTGGGGACCGATGCAGGCGCCGGCGGCCTCATCTATGGCAGCATCCGCCGCTTCGACTAGGACGACCTTATCACAAAAGCCCCGACCAAATCGCGCAAAGCACGGGCCCGACCCTAGTCGTGAATAACCAACTTGGTGTCCCGGGCCGCGTACAGCTTATTCCGTCGCTTTCATTATGATAAACCTATGATCCAGATCAGCCAGGATGCAGACTAACGATGATAAGGGCGATGCGCATTCAACAAGCGATGGGTGACTGGGTCAGCGCCTCGCACAGATCCCGCATGGCGCATCACCTCGCCATCCTAATGGCTATCTCGCTGCCGTGGTCCACCACGATCTTCGGCGTGTTCACGGTGCTCTGGTTCATCGCCCTCGCGACCGGGATCGCCGTCGAGCATCTCCAGGACCAGCTCCGCCTCCCCGCATGCTGGCTGCCCGTCGCATTGTTTTGCCTCGCGGCCTTCGGGATGCTTTGGGCCGACGCCCCGTGGGGTGCCCGGCTACATACCGTCGGATCGATGGTCAAGCTGCTCGCCATTCCACTCCTGATGCATCAGTTCGAGCGCTCCGGGAAAGGACTCACTGTCTTTCTCGCGTTCCTGGCGTCATGCACCGTTCTGCTTGCCCTGTCGTGGTTTAGCTGGTTCGAACCGCAGATCATTCTGGCTTCGGACAAAATCCCCGGCGTTCCCGTCAAGAACTGGATCACGCAGGGCGTGGAGTTCGTGCTTTGCGTCTTCGGCACGGCTGCGCTCGCGATCGTCATGTGGCAGAAAAAACGACCGTCTGCAGCCGCCGGCTTCATCGCGCTCGCTTTCGCATTCCTGCTCAATATGGCGTTTGTTGCCTCGTCCCGGACCTCCCTTGTCTCGCTTCCGGTTCTGCTGCTGATATCGACGCTGCGGTACATAGGATGGCGCCGCGCGCTCGCTCTGTATCTGGTGATCGCCGTTGTCGCGGTGCTCACCTGGTTCCTTGCGCCCAACCTGCGCACGCGGATCCACAGCATTCACCAGCAATACACGGTGAGCAACAGTCAGACGACATCCGTGGGACTTCGTCTCGAATACTGGTCCAAGGGGCTCGAATTCATCCAGAGTGCCCCGCTGGCCGGCCATGGCACTGGATCCATACGTGGCTTGTTCGAGCGTGACGCCATAGGCAAAACAGTGACCGACGAACAGATCGTCGCCAATCCGCACAACCAGACGCTCTATTTCGCGATGGAGTGGGGTGTGGTCGGGGTCATCCTGTTGTGGGCGATGTGGATCGTGCATTTTATGATGTTTACAGAAATGCATTGGATTTCCTGGCTCGGGATGATCGTGGTGAGTCAGAACGTCTTTGATTCGCTCTTCAACTCGCACATTTCCGATTATGTCGAAGGCTGGATTTATGTGATGGGCGTCGGTGTTGCCGCCGGCATAATTTCGAAGTTTCGCAAGCCTTCGCCAAATGCCGCCTCGATCACGTGATGTGGCGTCACGAGCCGGTCCGAGATCCCGACCGGCTTATGGTCACGTGGGAATGAAGCGGGAACGCACCCGGACCGTCGCGAAACCGGCGGCGCACGCGCCGGAATAATTGCCAAACATCATCGCAGGGCCCTTTTCTCCTCTACCGACCCCAATTTGATGCACGTCCGGGCTGGCCCAAGGGCGCTGCGACAAATTTGGCGGGCCGAAGCGCCACGGCATCATCAAAATCGAAGCCATCCCCCACCAGGTGCGCGGCGACGCTTAGCGGCCCTTTTTTTAATGCTCCTATTTCCAGAACCTACATATCGCCTTCCCGACCACAAATGACCGGTTTGGGCCCTGTGATTGATTGAGGGCGTGGACCCAGCGGACGGCGGATCCGCTTTGGTCTGCACAGCAGACTGAAATCGGATTAGGCTCCACCTCACCGACGAGACTCGCCGACTGTGCGGAAACGTTGGTGTGATGGACTAGGCGTGAAGGTTGATCGTTGCCCTTCGGAAATAAATAGACGCGAAGGTCGCTAAGAGATACTCTGTAAACTAGTTTACTTAGAAAGACTAAAAGCCGTCTGTGACTCGTCGGGAAGCGTTGCTTGACCGTCACAATGCGTGGCCGGAACCGGAACTTGATGCTCGCGCAAGCGCGTTCTCTTTGTTGGGAGATGTCGTGAAAAATCCGGTTATCGCGGCTGATGTGACGCTCCAGCCCTCAGGCAACTCCAGGGTTTTGTGGATTTCGTCCCTGGCATTTGCGCTGGGTTTCGCGGTTTGGGGAATGTTTGCCGCGCTCGCCCCTTTTTTAATCAAGTGGTACGATTTCAGCGCAACCCAGGTGCTTGTCCTGACAGCGATGGAGCCTTTTTTCGCGGCGGCGGTCAGCATTCCGCTCGGGATCTTGAGTGACAAGTTCGGCGGTCGGAGCGTTTTCACGCTTCTGCTTCTGACTCTCACCCTTCCTCTTCTTTTCGGGTACTTTGCCCAGGGCTATTACACCTTTCTGATTGTGGGCACGCTGCTCGGACTGGGAGGCGCGAGCTTCGTCGTCGGCAACGCTCATGTTTCATCTTGGTACCCAAAATCGAAGCAGGGGACAGCCCTTGGTCTCTTTGGTATGGGCAATGTCGGCATTACCGTCGGCATGGTGACCGTTACTTTTCTGATTACCCGTGTTCTGACCGGCCCCGATGGCTGGCGCCTGATATTCCCAATCTTCGCTAGTGCTACATTCTTGATGGCCTTGGTCTATTGGTTCTTTACGTCCGATCCGCCGAACAGGAAGCTCAAGAAAACGTCGCTGCGTGAAATCTTCGCCGTGTACCGTTCAGGCGCGGTGGTGTGGCTGGTGACGTACCTTTACTGGGTCTCGTTTGGCACCCTTACCTTCTTCGCGTCGGCCATGTCGGTCTATTTGCTTGACCAATGGCATGTGGATGCCATCCGGGCGTCCATGGTTTATACTCCGCCATTGGTGGTCTGTGTCGCGGCTACCCGGCCTCTGGGTGGTTGGCTGGCCGACCGGTCGGATCCGTTTCGAATCTTGAGCTGGTTGTTCGGTATTATGGTCGTTCTGGCCGTGCTCATGGCCTTACAGATCTCGCTGCCGATCCAGCTGTTTGCCATGTATGGGCTTGCGCTGCTGTCCGGTGCCGCCGCCGCGGCCGTCATCAAGCTGATCCCAATGTACTTTGTGCATGTCGGTGCGGTCAGCGGGCTCGCCAAGGCCGCCGGCGCCGCCTGTGGCTTCGCCATGACGATGATCCTGGCCACTAGCAAGCAACTTTTGGGCGAATACACCCTGGGCTTTGCGATCTGGGCATTAATGAACGTCGCCGCATTCTACATCGTGTTTTCGAGGGTTGGCTTCAGGGACACAAAACCGTCCTTGAAACAACCGAGTGCGGCTCAGAAGATTCAAACAGTAAGCGGCGCGTGAACGACCGAAGCTCGCCGGGAATGACGCTTAATGAGGACATTCCGGAGCTCATGACCTTTTCTCTGTCTTCACTCCGCCTCCTGCCATCGCTGACGGATGTATGTCATGTTTTTCATCGCTGAGCGCCAGGAACTCATCGGCTCTTGGTGGCGCGCTGCGCCAGGTCTGACATCGTTGGTGAGGCTATGCGCGCTTAGCGCCGCAATCATCGTCCAGATGACGCCGGCGTCCGCTCAGGAGGTAGCGCAACCGTCGACGCAGGAGCAGCCGTTGAAGGCGAAGGACGTGTTTAAGGATTGTGCGAATTGCCCGGAGATGGTGGTGGTGCCGGCCGGAAGCTTCGAGATGGGGTCGCCGACAAGCGAGCCGGGGCATTCCGCCGAGGAAGGCCCTCAACATCTGGTCACGATTGCTCGACCGTTTGCGGTTGGCCAATTTGAGGTGACCTTCGGCGAATGGGATGCCTGCGTCGCCGAGGGCGGCTGCAGCGGCTACAAGCCCTCCGATGAAGGCTGGGGCCGTGGCCGCCGCCCGGTGATCAACGTTTCCTGGGACGATGCCCAAGCTTACATCACGTGGTTATCGAAGAAGACCCGCAACTCGTATCGGCTGCTCTCTGGGTCCGAATACGAGTATGCGATGCGCGCTGGGACACAGACGGTCTATCCTTGGGGCGACACCGTGGGCACGAACAACGCCAACTGTCACTCCTGTGGCAGTCAATGGGATGCCAAGCAAACCGCGCCGGTAGGATCGTTTGCGCCTAACGGGTTCGGTCTCTACGACATGGTAGGCAATGTCCGGGAGTGGACGGAGGATTGCTACCACGACACATACAACGGTTCGCCGACGGATGGCTCGGCTTGGCTTGGGGGCGGCGATTGTTATCATCGTGTCGTGCGCGGCGGATCCTTTCTCCTCGCTCCTGCCTTCCTCCGCTCGGCGAGCCGTTATTGGTTCACCTCCGACTATCGGCTCAGGTATCTTGGTTTTCGGGTCGCTCGGACGCTTGCACCTTAAATTTCTTTCTCGCTGCGGCTGTCAGTTTCTGGTTACGAGACCGAACTGTAACTTTGCCGTAGCCAACGCTCTTGGCGGCCTCGCCCAGCCATTTCCTTGACCTTGTCTACTGCAGAAGCGGCCGCACCTGTGAGCGCACCATGGACTTCGAAGTCGCGGTAGGTCCTGCGCAACGGAATCCCCGTTCCAGCGCATCAAGCAAAAATGTTTTGGCCCCAATACGAGTTCCTTAACATTGTGCCACCAAAACAGGGCTCGTTAACTGGTCATTAACCAACGGTGCTCAATCTAAAAATTAAACAATGGTAAACCATTCACGCACGGAAAGCCGTCATTCATGGACTCAAAAGTCGAGCCACAACGCCAGGTGATGCGGTTCCGTGGCCGGTCTTACATCGCGTTTGTCTTCTCGCCGTTCATGCCGATCGTGGACTGGCTTGGGGAGATCGACGCGACCCTAACCCGTTCATCCGGCTTCTTCGCCGGACGTCCGATAGTACTCGATCTTTCCGCAGTCGATCTGAGCTCGCACGGTATCGCGCACTTGGTTTCAAACCTTGAAAGCCGCGGCATCCGCGTTCTTGGTCTCGAAGGCGTGGAGCCCACAGGGTTGGATGCAGGCTTGCCGCCCGTATTGAGCGGCGGACGTGGTTGTGTGGTCGAGCAGCAGGTCGAGCCCAAGAAAGTGGATGACCAGCCGCCACCGCCGCCGACCCCGTCGCTGCTGCTCCAGTGTCCTGTTCGATCAGGGCAGCGCATCGTGTTTACCGAAGGCGACATCACTGTGCTGGGCTCTGTTGGCTCCGGCGCGGAGATCGTCGCCGGAGGCTCCATCCACATTTACGGGACGCTCCGAGGACGGGCGATGGCCGGCATTAACGGAAATTCGGCCGCGCGAATCTATTGCCAGAAGATCGAGGCAGAACTTGTTGCCATCGACGGCTACTACCAGACAGCAGAAGATATCGGTGAAACGATGCGTCGTCGGCCCGCGCAGGCGTGGCTGGACGGCGACATCATAAGAATAACGCCGCTCAATTAACATACAAAGGAGGCCATGATGGCCAAAGTCTTGGTCGTGACATCAGGCAAGGGGGGCGTTGGCAAAACAACGTCCACGGCCGCGCTTGGTGCAGCGCTTGCGCGAGAGGGAGAGAAAGTCGTCGTCGTCGATTTCGACGTCGGTCTCCGTAACCTGGATCTTATCATGGGAGCGGAGCGCCGTGTTGTCTTCGACCTCGTCAATGTGGCGCAGGGTGTTGCAAAGCTCTCGCAAGCCCTCATCCGCGACAAGCGACTCGAAAGCCTCTGGTTGCTTCCTGCGTCGCAGACAAGGGATAAGGATGCCCTGACGGACGACGGCGTTCGCAACATTATCGCCGATTTGCGAACGAAGTTCGATTGGGTGATTTGCGACAGTCCCGCCGGCATCGAACGTGGTGCAACGCTGGCGATGCGCTACGCAGATGAAGCCATTGTCGTTACCAACCCTGAAGTCTCGTCTGTTCGCGATGCCGACCGCATCATCGGCATGCTTGATTCCAAGACGGTCAAAGCGGAGGCGGGCGAACAGATGAAGAAGCACGTCTTGATCACCCGCTATGACATGGGGCGAGCGGCACGCGGCGAAATGCTCAGCATCGACGACATTCTTGAGATCCTCGCGATTCCGCTTCTTGGGATTATTCCTGAAAGCCAAGATGTCCTGCGAGCGTCGAACGTCGGCTCTCCGGTCACGTTGAATGACGCTGCGAGTATGCCCGCGCGGGCCTACACAGATGCAGCGCGGCGCCTCAACGGCGAGACGATCGCTATGATGGTACCGACTGAGCAACGCAGACGCTTTATGGACCGGCTACTTGGACGGAGGGCAGCATGAGCCTAAACCTTCTGCAGTTCATTCGCCGCCGCACCGGTTCGGCGCCGGTTGCTCGGGAAAGGTTACAAATTCTCTTGGCGCACGAGCGTGGGTTACGCAGGCAGCCCGATTTACTTGGGGTTTTGCGAGATGAGATTCTCGCCGTAGTCTCGCGACACGTCGCGCTGAACCCCGAAAAGGTGGTTGTCCGAATGGACAGAGGGGAAACCGTGTCTACCCTCGAGGTTGACATTGAACTTCCGAATGGCTTCGACAAGCGGATCGCGGTCGCCAGCTGACCAGGTTCAGTCCTCGAAGGAATCCCTTGGAGGCGTCCGTTTGCGCAGCCCCGTGAAGTGGGCAGAACAATCTCAGCAGTCTACATCAGGAACCATTCTCATACGTGGAGATACGACATGAACCTTCTCATTCCGCCTCGCCATAGGGAGTTATTCCCGTCGTTGAAAAAACAGATCGCGAGCGAACACACTAAATACGGTCCAATAACTTGGAACGGATATCTTCGCGTCCAGACCGATGATCAAGAATTGATCGATGAACTCAGACAGAAGCTGGACGCTCAACCAACGTAAACTTAACCCGACTCAGCCTGGCTTTCTCTTCGGGCGCGAGCGAGCATACCGCCCAAGCGATTTCACCATCACGAAACCCGGGCACGCGTATGAGACGATGCCCGAGCCGTCAACGCGAGATGCTGTAGGCATCACGGAGGACATTCCTCTCAAGCTCCAGTTCCTTCAGTCGATACTTGACCACATCGCCGATGCTGACGATACTGGCTAGCTGCCAAATAGCACCGGCAATTGGCACACGCGATGGTGCTTCATCACACGAGTGACGCTTTCATCCTTAGCCGCCTACACCTTGATTTGGGTGGCAGCGCCAGTCTCGCCCGGCCGCATTTGGGCGCGGTTCTCCTTTAATTTAGGCCGCCTAACGACGGAACCACCAGCAAGCAAACAGGCGCATGCTTTCGCTAAACTCCCAGCTCTCCGTTTTCGCGGTCCAAATTTTTTAGATCCTCAAGTTCCGAGCGCGTGGGATAACCGCTCCATAACGTAATCTTGCTGTTCAGCGCTCAAGTTTGGATGAATAGGCAACGTTAGTGCGAAATCGTAGTATTTTTCGGCAGTCGGAAAATCGCCACGGGAGAATCCCAAGGCCCGGTACCATGGTTGTAGATGGACCGGGATGTAATGGACGTTGACGCCGATACCTGAAGAGCGCATCGCTGCAAAAACTTCGGCGCGAGTACGCCTTACGGTTTCATCCAGTTCAATGACATATAGATGCAACGCCGAGAGAGTGCCCTCCGGCACGAACTGGCGAATCACGGGAAGACCGGCAAGCCCTTCGTGATAACGCGCCGCGATCGTGTGCCGCCGAGCAACGAATTCGGCGAGACGATCAAATTGCCTCACGCCGAGCGCCGCCTGAATGTCGCTCATACGGTAGTTGAAGCCGAGCATCACCTGCTCGTAGTACCAAGGGCCTTCGGGAACGGCGGTCATATCAGCGGGATCGCGCGAAATGCCATGGTTGCGCAGCAGGCGCATGCGATGGGCGATCTCGGCAGAACGCGTGGTCGCCGCACCGCCTTCTCCTGTTGTCACAATCTTGACGGGATGGAAGGAAAAAACGGTAACGTCAGCGAGTTCGCTCGAACCGACGGGCCTATTCTGGTAGTATCCGCCAACAGCATGGCTCGCATCTTCAAGGATACGGAAGCCGTATCGGTCCGCCAACCGGCGGATGGAGGCAAGATCTGCGGACGTACCGGCGAAGTCCACTGGAACGACAACCTTCGGCAAGGTGCCGTTGCGTTCGGCCGCTTCGAGCTTGGCGGCCAGTGCCTCGACGTCCATGTTTCGGGTCCTAGCATTGATATCGACGAAATCGACGATCGCTCCGCAGTAGAGACCGCAGTTGGCGGAGGCCACAAAGGTGTTCGGCACCGTCCAGAGTCGATCCGATGGCCCGAGCCCGAGCGCAAGACAAGCGACGTGCAGCGCCGCAGTTGCTGATGAAAAGGCTACCGCTTCGGGCGCGTCGACTGCCCGCGCCAACGTCTCCTCGAACCTAGGGACCATCGGCCCTTGGGTTAGGAAGTCTGACCGAAGGACTTCGACGACCGCCTCGACATCGACGCTAGAGATGTCCTGACGACCATAGGGAATCATGTCTTGGTCCGTTCATAGAATTCCCGGATTTGTTCCACAGAGTAACGGACGGGGTTTGTACCGGAGTTGTACTCGAAACCCCGCGCTACAAAAGCACCAGTCTCACCGAGACGGTTCTCCAAATAATCATAGCCGCGATCGTGGAACTTGATCGACGGCCGCATGACATAATGATCCCTGAACTCAAGCGTCAAATGGCTATTATCCGCGGGGCACAATATCTCGTGCAGCTTTTCGCCCGGCCGGATACCAATCAGGTTCTGTGGCAGGTGCGGCGCCATTGCCGTTGCAAGGTCGACGATCCGGATCGACGGCAACTTCGGTACAAAGATCTCGCCGCCATGCATACGTTGGAAGCACTTCAGAACGAAGTCGACGCTTTCCCGCAACGAGATCCAGAAACGAGTCATGGCGGCGTCGGTAATCGGCAATGACGTCGCGCCTTGCGCTATCAGTTTTTCGAAAAATGGGACGACCGATCCGCGCGAGCCGGCAACGTTACCGTAGCGCACGACCGAAAAGGCGGTACGTCGTTTGCCTGCCATATTGTTGGCAGCAATGAACAGTTTATCCGATGCAAGCTTGGTAGCGCCATACAGGTTGATCGGATTAGCCGCTTTGTCGCTTGAAAGCGCGACCACCTGCTCAACGTCGTTGGCAAGCGCGGCTGCCACAATGTTCTCCGCGCCATGAATGTTGGTGCGGATACACTCCATTGGATTATATTCAGATGCTGTCACCTGCTTCATAGCGGCAGCATGAACGAGATAGTCAATACCACGCGTCGCTTCGATCAAACGCGCGCCATCACGTACATCGCCGATCAGCCAGCGAATGCAGGGCGCGTTTATTTCCTGCTGCATCTCGAATTGCTTGAGCTCATCGCGTGAATAGAAAACGAGGCGCGCCAAGTCGTAGCGCTCGAGTAATATGTTCGCGAATTTGCGTCCGAAAGAGCCCGTGCCGCCGGAAACAAATACGGATTTGCCGTTGAACACTGGCCCCTCACTTTACCTGGAAATCGCGCAACCGAAGCCCGCGCAATGTTAATGACAGGACCGTCAGACAAAATCAACGAAGTGGCGAGTGGTCGTGGTTAGCCAAAAATTGGAACACAACTGTGCCCAGTACTAAAGATCATCGCCCGCTACGACGGCAAAGCTGGCGCTCCATGAGAGGCAATCGGCGCGTGCGCCCAGTAGCAAGCACGATACTCACAATTCCGAACAACATCGATGCACCGACCTCGTCCGCGCGACGCAATGCTGCATAGGGGAAGGCCAGCGCCATCGTCGCTCGCGCAGGCGCCGGCCTGCGATCGATATGGGTATCGAGGTGACGAGCATGACCGGAGGAATCAGCAAGAAGAGCGGAAAGGCGTTGGATCTCCTAGCCGGGAATCATCGAGGCAGCCAGAACATCTTGGGCTCCCTCTTCAATTCACACCTCTCCGACTACGTCGAAGGCTGGAATTACGTAATGGGTGTGGGCGCGGCCGGCGGCATGGTTTCTAAGCTCCGCAAATCATCCGCTATTCTAGATGATGCGTTGACAGGAAGCGATCCCGGAGTTCCGGCCGGTGGCAGACAGAGACATCGGAGAAACAGGCCCGCTCCATCAAATACCAGCTCACCGTCGCCAAGCTGCCGCTGGCCAAGGACATCAACGACTTCGACTTCACCGGCACGCCGGTCAACGATAGCTTGATCCGCGATCTCGCTGGCGGAGCCTTCGTTGCCGATCAGCGCAATGTCGTCCTGGTCGGCGGCACCGGCAAATCCCATCTGGCTATCGCCATTGCCCGGGCGCTGATCCGAAACGGCGCTCGCGGCCGCTTCTACAATGTCGTCGATCTGGTCAACAGGCTCGAGACCGAGACCCGCGCCGGCCGGCAAGGCCGCATTGCCGACCATCTGACGCGGCTCGACTTCGTCGTGCTTGACGAACTCGGTTATCTCCCCCTCGCTCAGGCCGGCGGGCAGTTGCTCTTCCATCTGGTCTCGAAGCTCTACGAGCGCACCAGCGTGATCATCACCACCAACCTGGCATTCGGCGAATGGCCCACCGTCTTCGGCGATGCTAAGATGACCACCGCACTGCTCGACCGGCTCACCCATCATTGTGAGATCGTCGAGACCGGAAACGAATTCTGGCGCTTCAAGAGCCGCTCTCAAAGCTAAAGCCGAAAAGCTAATCAGGGCGCGCCCGATCAGGCTGTGCTACCCTGACCAGCTTTGCCTGATCGGCCGCTAACCGGCGTACCCTCACCACCCCCTAAACAGGGGTTTCTCTTGCGTGAAAATACAGGGTCCCGATTCCACGGTCATTGACAGCATCAATCTCCTCAAGCCAGTTCACGCGGCGCGGCTCCTCAACGGCGAGACGATTGCCATGATGCCTTCTCATTCCTCCTCGCCATAGGGAGTTGTTCCTATCGTTGAAAAATCAGATCGCGAGCGAACACACTAAATACGGTCCAGTAACCTGGAACGGATATCTTCGCGTCCAGACCGACGATCAAGAAGTGATCGATGAACTCAAACAGAGGCTGGACGCTCAACCAACGTAAACTAACCCGACTCAGCCTGGCTTTCTCTTCGGGCGCAACCGAGCATACCGCCCAAGCGATTTCACCGTCAGGAAACCCGGGCACGCGTATGAGACGATGTCCGAGCCGTCAACGCGAGATGCTGCAGGCATCACGTAGGACGTTCTGGTCGGAGCGAAAAAGTGCATCAACGATTTCACGTTCGGAAATCCGGCCAATAACTGCGTTCACACTCGTCACCACCCGAGCGCCAACAAGAACAGTTATTCATCCCGGCTACCGCATGAAGCCAGAGCATGTGTGATCCAACGCCAGAGGGCTCTTTTTCCGCTAGTTTGGCCCGGCGCATTAACCGCTGAGGGGCGCTGGGCGCCGTGATGCTGCCCTATTCCGAGCTGGAGGTGGCTTGCGAGGAGGCGGCGGGTATCCAACCGAACGCGTTTGACGGTCGTCGCTGAGAAAATCTGATACCGCTGCTGTGGCACGGGGTTTCGACCTTCCAGTAAAAAAATCCGCCGCAGCGGGGTTATTCCGTTAATTTGTCATCGGGCTGCAGAATGTATTCCGCGTCCATTGGTCGTTCCGGTATTTTGCGGATCAACTTCTGCAGGGTTGTGCATGGCGACACTCCGCCACCGATCGCCAAGGGCAAAAAGCGCCAGAATTGAGGAAGCGGAAACTGGCGAGAGATATATAGTCCCGCATCCTTAGACGGTTTATAGCTGTCGGATCGCGTTAGCATGAACGCCAACAGATCCGCGGCCCCTTACCGGCAATCGCCGGCCTTCTAATCCTGAGCATGCAGTTCTTGAACGAATGAATTCGCCCCTCTTAGCCGCTTTCAGCACTTGGTTTCAAAATTTTGGCAGTCTCACGCCGGTTTCGGTAATTGCGATCTGCTTCGTTTTTTTGGCGATGTCCTTCATCATTCTTCCGCGTACACCGCTCATTTGCGCGGCTGGCGCAGCCTTTGGGTGGAAGGCCGCCGTGATCATCCTACTAAGCGGAACCGTCGGCTCCATCCTCGCTTTCCTGACCTCTCGCTATGTCGCATCGAATCGGTTTCGAAAAATACTTGAGCGGAAGCCGAATTTCGGCGTCATTGCACAAGCAGTAGACGAGGAAGGCTGGCGGATTGTCGCGCTGATGCGTCTGGGTGTGCCAATTCCGGGCGCCATCCAAAACTACCTGTTCGGGCTGACGAGGATTGATCTCTCAAGTTACTCGATCTCCACGTTCATTTTCACCGCGCCGCAAGTGTTTCTGTATACCCTTTTGGGTGCGACTGGCCGAGCCTCGCTTCTCGACGAAAATCTGGGCGTATCGCTAACCGCGATGGCGCTGATCATCGCAACTGTTGCCCTGATAGCCTGGCGGGTCAGAGGCTTGCTGTCGCGGCGAACTCCGCTGGCTTAAAGACGCTATTCAGTTGCCGCTCAAGCACAAACACATGGCCGTGGTGAGCCGCAAATGCATCAGGGCAAGCGATGCCCGCGGATCTCCCGCGCGATCGCGGTTACTGCGGAACTTTCCTCAGCGAGACGCGGTTGGCAGAGAGTGACAAAGCCCGTTGATCAGCGACAGGTACCATAGGAGGTGGTCTTGGCGAGAAAGCGCATTGGCATTCTCACAGGAGGCGGCGACGTCCCCGGTTTAAACACAATCATCAAGACCGTCGCCTATCGCGGCAGTGAGGACGATATGGAGGTCGTGGGTCTCCGCCGTGGTTGGGAGGCCCTGACTCATCTGAACCTGGAGGACCCGACCAGCAGGTCTCGCTACCTAATCCCGCTGAACCGCGACAACACACGCACCATCGACCGCCACGGCGGCACTGTGCTGCACTCGAGCCGCACCAATCCGTCCAAAATGAAAAAGCTACCCGACCATCTGGTTAGCGCGGACGTACCAGTTACCACAAATACCAACGGCGACAGCGAAACTAAGACCTGGGACCTGACCGGCCAGGTGCTCGCAAACTTGTCAGGACTTGGCATAGAGCACCTCATTGCCATTGGCGGAGACGACACGCTCAGTTATGCGGCCAAGCTCGACGAAGTCGGCGTCAAGATCATCGCCATCCCAAAGACCATTGACAACGACGTTCGCAACACCGAGTACTGCATTGGCTTCTCCACGGCGATCACGCGAGCGAGCGACGCCATTCAGCGACAGCGCACCACGGTCGGCTCGCATGAGCGCATTGGCATTTTTCGCGTCTTTGGCCGCGATGCCGGGTTTTCGGCGCTCTTTACCGCGTACGCGACCTCAATCCGGTGCGTCATACCGGAGTACAAGGTCAATCTCGACAAGCTGATCCAGTTGCTCCTCGAGGAGAAGCGAGCCAACCCAAGCAACTACGCGTTGGTCGTGCTCAGCGAGGGTGCCGAGTGGGAGGGCTATAGAGTGCAGGAATACGGCGAGCCAGACCCCTATGGTCACCGTAAAAAGGCGAGCGTCGCCGAAACTCTTGCCAACGAGATCAAGCGGCGCGCTGGCGAGGAGACGATCGTATCCGACCTCACCTATGACCTGCGATCTGGGGATCCGGATTTCATCGACAAACTTGTCGCCCTGACTTTCGGAAACATGGCCTACGATGCCGTTCTAGAAGGTAGGACCGGCCTAATGTCCGCTCTAGTCGAGGGCCGCTACGATCTCGTGCCAATCCCTGACCCCAAGCTGGGCCCCCGCAAATTGGACGTCGCCACCACATACAACATTGAACGCTATCGTCCCATCTACGCCGGTAAGCGAGGGCTACCGATCTTTCTCAACCGCGCGTCTTAGGATGACAGAGACCTCCAAGAACGCGCCCCAGAGGTGAGCTTGGGCAAGTTGTGCCGGCAGATGAGGCTGCTCGTCACGCCTCCTGTTGAGATCATGAAGGAGGTCAGGCTCAGTGTCTGCACGGGACCTTTGGTCGATAACTGAACCAACTCGGCGACCAAATGGAGCGACCTAAAATTCTCTGTGGAGAACAATGGAAATGTCGACTTCGATCAAAGTCAGATGAATTTTTCAAGAGGAGAGAGGAATAGGCTTGTTTTAATTCGTGGGTGTTGCGTCACGAAGGTTGGGAAAATGGTCTGCCCCCTGAAAAGTGGTCCTCCCTGAATTAGGCTATTAGCCGTTAGAGAGGACATTGGAATGCCCCAGAAGAAGCACAAGGCGGAAGAGATCGTCGCGAAGCTGCGCCAGGTCGATGTTTTGCTTTCACAAGGCAGATCGGTTGGCGAAGCGGTTCGTTCGATCGGCGTGACGCAGTTCACGTATTACCGGTGGCGCAAGGAGTTTGGTGGCCTGAAGGGCGATCAGGTAAAGCGCTTGAAAGAGCTTGAGAAAGAGAACGACCGGCTGCGCAAGGCAGTGTCGGACCTGACGCTCGAGAAGCTGATCCTGAAAGAGGCTGCCTCGGGAAACTTCTGAGCCCTTCCCGCCGTCGCCGCTGCGTCGACCATGTCATGGTGAAGTTCTCCGTCTCGGAGCGCTTTGCCTGCAAGGTTCTGGGCCAGCATCGCTCGACCCAGCGCAAGAAGCCGCAAAGCCGACCGGATGAAGAGGCATTGACGACCGACATCATCAGTCTGGCCTTACGCTACGGCCGCTATGGCTATCGCAGGATCACGGCGATGCTGCGGTCCGAGGGTTGGACGGTGAATGCCAAGCGTGTCGAGCGTATCTGGCGGCGGGAGGGGCTGAAGGTTCCTCAGAAACAACCGAAGAGAGGCAGACTCTGGCTGAATGACGGATCGTGCGTCCGGCTTCGGCCCGAGCATCCAAACCATGTTTGGTCCTATGACTTCGTCGAGGGCCGGACCCACAATGGCAGGAAGTTCCGCATGCTCAACATCATCGACGAGTTCACCAGAGAATGTCTGGCGATCCGGATTGATCGCAAGCTCAACTCGACCGACGTCATCGACGTCTTGTCGGACCTGTTCATCCTACGCGGCGTGCCCGGCCACGTTCGTTCTGATAACGGGCCGGAGTTCATCGCCAAGGCAGTGCGAGAGTGGATTGCAGCTGTCGGCGCCAAGACCGCGTTCATCGAGCCCGGAAGCCCTTGGGAGAACGGCTACTGCGAGAGCTTCAACTCGAAGCTTCGCGACGAACTGCTCAACAGTGAGATCTTCTACAGCCTCGCCGAGGCCAAGGTCATCATCGAGGCATGGCGGCGCTACTACAACACCGAGCGACCACACTCATCGCTCGGATATAAACCGCCGGCGCCAGAGGCCATCGCCTGGCCTTCAAAGCCAGCCGGATCGCTTCCGCCAGCAGCGCAAGCAATGGCCGAAAAGCCGATTATGCATTAAGACTGAAACCGGACCACCTCATAGGGGCAGGCCAAAAACGGGATGCCCAAACCGATCGTCAAATCATCACAGTTTCCTTCAGACCTTGACCGCTTTCTGGATGATGCCCCGCTGGTTGGCGACGAAAAGCAGGAAGACTACGATGCATTCTATAACGCTATCGTTAGCACGCTGACCCAGCCTGATATTATCAACCAACTCTATTTGAAGGGCTTCGTGGATTTGTCTTGGCAAATCCGTCGCGAGCGTTTGATCTTGTCGGACCTAATAAATCTCTTCCAAAAAGAGATCGTCCTTGACCTATTGAAGAATGCATACCGTAATCTCGACGGGCCAGTTGAAAATCTAGCAACAGCAGATCGGATGCTCGGTGCCAACCGTGACGCCCAGCGTTGGTTATGTGATCCGGCCGGCCGTAGGGAAATCGACGCGGATTTGCTGGCGCGAGGATATTCATCTTCGAAGGTGTTGGCTCTCGTATACCTCAAAGGCGCGGCAGAGATCACGCGGTGGAACAGCGCATTGCGTCCTACGAAATCCGACGATTGATGGCGCTTCGGGAAATCGAACGTCGTAACGAGAAATCTGCACGACAGTTGAAAAAATCAGCAGCCGACCTGATTGAGGGTGAATTGGGCACATTCAAAGAGGCAGCGGAGTAACTCACCATGGCCTCGGCGCGACGGATCGCCGCCAACCGAAAAAATGCCCAAAGAAGTACTGGACCAATTTCTCAGGCCGGCAAAACACGGGCAGCGAACAATGCACTTCAGCACGGATTGGCGCGCACCGACTCACCATTCAGACACGAGATCGAGGAATTCGCGCGCCTTCTTTCGAAGGAAACGAACCAGGATGATCCCACGTTCGCCAGCGCTGAAGCCGCCCACGCGCAGTTGACCCTTTTGCAAGTGAGGAAAGTTAAGGCTGCAATATTCGATCGCTTTTTCAAAAGCGATCGAACGCTTGACGACAGCATTCGGCTAAACGCGGAATTGAGGAAGATCGAAAGATACGAAAAGCGTGCCTTTTCAAGGCGCAAACGAGCAATGCAACATCTCTAATTCGGCAGAACGAAGCCAATTTTCAACTGGTTTGTGGATTTGCCGACGGGATGGTGTGTGCGACCGCCTAAAAAGGACCATGCATGCCTCCGCCAAATGTCAGCCTTGGACATATCGGCTTCACTCAGGAGGAGGATGCGGAGGGGTGAACGGTCGGGGGAGCGATACCGCCTTTGAGAACGGAGAGAAGATCTCCGTTGACGGCCGTGAGAGCGACTATGCGCCCGCTCTTTCGTTTATGCTGCTTCCCTCAAAGAGCGCGTCGGGGCGCCGCATTGTAGCGAGCCCCGACGATCGAAGTGGTTCTAATCAGGCCACGACCGCTTTCAACATCGGCGAAGCCTCGCGCCCTTTGAGCACCTCCATCGCCGCAGCGACGCCGCCCGCGCGATGCGGCACCTTGGCGATATCTAGGCTCATCTCGATGCCTGCCAGGGCTCCCATCAACATCAGGTCGTTCTGATGACCGAGATGACCAATGCGGAAAGCCTTGCCCTTGATCTTGTTGAGGCCAGCGCCGAGCGACATGTCGAAATTGTCGAGCACCACCTTGCGGAACGCATCCGCGTCGTGTCCGTCAGGCATCATGACGGCTGTCAACGCCGGCGAATAGGCGTGCGGATCCTGACAGACGAGGTCCAGCCCCCACGCCTTCACGGCAGCACGCGTCGCAGCGCCGTGACGCTTGTGGCGAGCCCATACATTCTCCAGACCTTCCTCCTCCATCATGGCGATCGCAACCTTCAGACCGTAAAGTAGATTGGTGGCCGGCGTGTAGGGAAACGAGCCCTCCACGTTGTTGGCTATCACCGGATGCCAGTCCCAATAAGCGCGCGGCAACGTGTTGGACTTTGAGGCCGCCAGAGCCTTTTCAGACACCGCGTTGAAACCGAGACCGGGCGGCAACATCATGCCCTTTTGGGAACCTGCGATCGACACGTCGATACCCCAGGCATCGTGCTCATATTCCAGCGCGCCGAGACCGGAGATGGTGTCGACCAGCAACAGCGCCGGATGTTTGGCGCGGTCGAGGATTTTGCGAACCTCAAGGGGATGGGTGACGCAGCTCGTGGACGTCTCATTGTGCACGATCATCACGGCCTTGATCTTGTGCTCCCGATCAGCCTTGAGCCGCTCCTCGATCAAGTCCAAGGGGGCGCCGCGCCTCCAGTCGGTCGGCAGCACATCGACATCGAGCTTGAACTTGTTGGCCATGGTAAGCCATAGCGTCGCGAACTGGCCGGTCTCCGCCATCAGCACTTTATCGCCCGGCGACAATGTGTTGACGATGGCGGCTTCCCAGGCGCCAGTGCCCGACGACGGATAGATGATGACCGGCTGCTTGGTGCGGAAAATCCGCTTGGCGTCGGCCAGCACCTCATGGCCCAGCACCGCGAATTCCGGACCGCGATGGTCCAGGACGGGCATATCGATGGCGCGCAGCACCCGGTCAGGCACATTGGTGGGGCCTGGGATCTGAAGGGTATGTCGTCCTGTGTGCAGCGTCATCGGGGAGCGTCCTTTCCGGGAATTTGTCGTATTGCGGGTCGAATACCACTATCCGGCGGCGTTGTCCCGCGCTCGCACGCCCCCCTGCCGGACCGCCCTCGGGAGACCCAGTTCGAGCCGCCCCGCCCGCCACGCGCGATGAGTCCTCCCGGTCCGCCCAGAGTTCCTCTGCCTCAACCCCTGGGGCATTGACAGCGGCTGAGGCCGGCCCGAACATGGAACCAGCCCACAATTTCTCTTTTCTGCTTTTACAGATATCTCCAATAAGCTGTACGCAGGATTCGACGCTCTATCCGCAGCACAGGAGATAAGTCCGATGATTCTCTTCAATATTCTTCCGGCGAGGATTTTGGCAGCCGTCGTGGTTTCGATGGCCATCTCAACGTCCGCAGGGGCAGGGCATCGTCACCACAAGCACCACCACACCCATCCGGCCGAGACCGATATCTACCTCCACAACTACGGGCCTGCCGTCACGCCGGACCAACCCTTCGCCTATTACGACGGACCGGTCAGCGTGCGCTGCAAACAGAGCGCCGCCCCATACCGAGGGCAGGACGGCCGCTCGCATCCCTGCAATTGACTGCTTGGTGCGAGGGACGCCCATGCTAGCGCATCGATCGGGCAAAACCGTGCGTGGCGTGATCGCAAGCCGCCGCGTAAGTATGGGTTCACGGGCAAGAGGAGACGACAAGACCTCCCATGGATGAATCGGACGATGGATACGACTACAAGCGCTATCGAGACCTTCTCGCCGAGGCGACGGATGAATCAAAGCGGCTGGAGTTGATCGACTTGCTGATCAAGGAAGGCGCACGGGATCAACTTACGCGCGAGCGGATCAGACGGCTTGGCCTGACAAAGCTGATGGATCGGCCACGCAATCGGGACTAGGCCTAGCGCGGCGGAATCCGAGGGTAGCGGTTGCGTCGGCATTTACCGAGCAGAATGCGGCTAAACGCAGCTTGAACAAGCCGGGATATACCGAATGAGATTAGTGCCAGCCTACGACGACCAGAATATTTTCGCGAAGATTCTTCGCGGCGATCTGCCGTGCTTCAAGGTTTACGAGAATGCGCATACATTCGCGTTCCTTGACATCATGCCGCGCACGCCGGGCCACACGCTGGTGATCCCGAAGGCCCCTGCCCGCGGAATCTTCGACATTTCAGCGGATGATCTGGCGGAAGTCGCGCGAAGCAGCAAGACGATCGCGGTGGCGGCCATGAAGGCCTTCGACGCCGAAGGCACCATCATCCAGCAGTTCAGCGAAGCCGTCAGCGGACAGGTGGTGTTTCACCTGCACATGCACGTCATACCGATGAAATCGGGAGTGCCGCTTCTGCCGCCCCAGAGCCAGCAGGAGGACGTCAAGGTGCTCCAGGATCACGCGGCCCGACTGATCGCCGCGCTCGGCTCGTAGCGCGAACGATAGCGTTTTCGAGCGAAGTGGATACCGGTTCGCGTGAAGAAATGCGTCAGATCAAAACCATGGAGCCGCTTCTGATGGCGATCACCGTCAGCGGCCGCAACGATGGCGCCTGGTCATCCGACCTCGTCGGCGATCTCGTCGATCGCGTCAAAAACGCTGTCGAGTTCGTGCGGCGTGCTGCAGTAAGGCGGCATGAGATAGATCGTGTTGCCCAGCGGCCGGACCAGCAGCCCACGGCTAAGAAAGCTGTCGTAAAGGCGCGGCCCGATGCCGGCTAGATAGCCAGCGTCATCCGCGACGACATCCAGCGCTGCGATAGTTCCGATCTGACGGACGTTGATAAAACGCCGATCCTCGCGAAAGCGGTCAAGACCGCTGGTTTGCGCGCGCGTGACGGCAGCGATGCGCTCCATCACCGGTTCGCTTTGCCAAATCTCCAGATTCGCGCAAGCGGCCGCACAGGCGATCGGATTCGCCGTGTAGGAGCTGGAGTGAAAAAAAGTCTTGCTGCGATCCGTTGAATAGTGAGCATCGAAGATATCCGCGCGGCACAGCGTCGCCGCCAACGGTAGCGAACCGCCGGTCAGCCCCTTGGAGTAACAGGCGATATCGGGCGTCACGTTGGCCTGCTCGCAGGCGAAGACCGTTCCGGTGCGACCCCACCCCGTCATGACTTCGTCGGCAATGAACAGAACGCCGTGAGCCTCGCAGATCCGCTTCATCTCCGCGAGCACCCATGCGGGATAGATCAGCATGCCGCCGGCACCAAGGATCAGGGGTTCCACGATCAGCGCCGCGACGCCGGCGTTCCGGCACGCCATCGTGATCGCATCCAGCGTGGCCTGCTCACGACCTTCGGAGGGAAAGGGAATCCGCTCCACATCGAACAACAACGGATCGTACGGCGCGTTGAAAATGCCTCGTTCCCCCACCGACATGCCGCCGATGGTGTCGCCGTGATAGGCCCCTTCCAGCGCCAGAATACGACTGCGCTGCTCACCCCGGTTCCGCCAGAAACCAAGCGCCATTTTCAGCGCGACTTCTACCGACGTTGAGCCGCTGTCGGAAAAGAAGACGTAGTCGAGTCCTCGCGGCGTTATCGCAACAAGCTGCCGCGCCAGCCTTTCGGCCGGTTCGTGGGTGAATCCGGCAAAGATCACCTGATCGAGACCGTCGGTCTGATCCTTTATCGCCCGCACGATATGCGGATGACGATGACCGTGCGTCACCACCCACCACGAGGAAATCGCATCGAAGACGCGGTGCCCGTCGACGGTTTCAAGCCAAGCACCCTCGCCCCTGGCGATTGATATCGCATCCGGCTGCAGCGCGTGTTGGGTAAACGGGTGCCATACTGGGGATGCCGGCTTCATCGGGCCCGCTCTTTGACGAAATCGCCGATATCAAAACCGTCGGCAAAAGCCTTGCGTAATGTGGCGCCGGTCAACGGCGTGACATAACCCAACCGGCCCAGACGCTTCACCTTTCCCATATCGATGATGATCCGTTCGGTTTCGACGTTTTCTTCTCCGATGAAGCTGACGCCGAATATTGCAACGTCGCGCGCCCGCAGCGCCTCGATCGACAACAGGCTATGGTTGATGGTGCCGAGAGCCGTTCGAGCGCAGAGCACCACCGGCAGGCGCCACCTCGCCATGAGATCAAGATAGGTAACGCTCCGCGTCAGCGGCACCAGCAAGCCTCCTGCGCCTTCAATCACCAGGGGACGATCCGCGTTCGGCACCTCCAGCGTCCGGTGATCGATGGTTATGCCGTCAAGCTCGGCGGCGAAATGCGGAGACGCCGGCGTCCGCAACCGATAGGCCTCCGGCAATACGCGCTCGGGCGCGAGTCCCGACAGACGCAACACGGTTTGCGAGTCGGTTTCCTCGTCCAGTCCCGACTGGATCGGCTTCCAGTAATATCCGTCGAGAGCCCCGGCGAGTGCCGCTGAAAAAACCGTCTTGCCGACGCCGGTATCGGTCCCGCTGACGACGATCCGCGTGCTCACGCAGCCAACCGCATGTCTTCTGCCAAAGCCGCGAACAAGTCCGCGACGATTGTCTCGTTGACATGGAGCGTCAACGCGATGCGCAATCGCGCCGTGCCTTCGGGAACCGTCGGCGGGCGGATCGCCCGTATATCGAAGCCTCTGCGCTGCAACGAGGCCGCCAGCTCCACCGCCGCCTGATCGGCACCGACAATCACCGGAATAATCTGTGAGCCGGATGGCTCGATATTGCAGCGTCGCCGCAGTTCGTTGCCGGCAAATTGCACCAGATGCGCCAAGCGCTCACGCCGCACGGAACTGGTGTGAGAAAGTTTGAGCGCTGCGCGCGTTACCGCGGCGGTGAGAGGCGAAGGCGCGGTGGCATAGATGAACGGCCGCGCGCGATTGACCAGAAAATCGCGGATGATCTTCGGCGCAAGAATGAAGCCGCCCGACGTCCCGAGCGCCTTGCCGCAGGTGTGCAGCGTGATGACGTTGTCGCGCCCTTCGAACGGCGCGGCAAGCCCCCGCCCCTGCGGTCCCAGGACGCCGGTCGCGTGGGCCTCGTCGATCACGACCATTGCCTCGTGCCGGTCGGCGACCGCGAACAGTTCGGCGAGTTTCGGGCTGTCACCGTCCATGCTGTAGAGGCTTTCGACCGACAACCAAGGCCGCCCCTTGCCGCCGGCCTTGCGCCATTTCACGATCGCCGCATCAAACGCATCGGCATCGTTATGCCGGGCGCCAACGGATTCAGCGCGGCCAAGACGAACGCCGTCATGAACGCTGGCGTGGATCAGTTCGTCATGCACGACGAGATCACCGCGCTGCGGCAGCGTCGAGAAGATGGCGAAGTTGGCGACGTAGCCGCCGCCGAAATAGAGCGCCGATTCAGCGCCGAAGAAAACTGCCGCTTCGCGCTCCAGCGCTTCATGTTCAGGATGATTGCCGCGCAGCAGGCGCGATCCACCCGACCCGACCGGCACACCCCGCGCCAGCGCATCGACGGCGGCCTGCCGCAACTCTCGGGATTCAGCCAGACCGAGATAATCGTTCGATGCGAGATCGATGCCAGAGCGCCCGCGCAACGTCCGAAGACGACCCCTGTCTGCGAGCGACTGTAAATCTTTCGTATAAATTCCGTGCATCGTCATGTGTTGCGCTTAACCTCGCCAGCGGCGGCAGCCCCGCTACAAGCTAATCGGCCGGCACATCGTAATCGGCTGCAAATCGCATGTCCCGAAGCGGCTGCACCCGCTTCGTCGATGCCTGGTAGAGATCATGCGCCTTGTAGGCTGCGAGTTCCGCCTCGCTGTCGAACTCGCCATAGACCACGACGTCGATGTCGTTGCCGAGCTGATCGGTCTTTCGGTTGCGCGCCACCTCGAGCCGGCGCGCATGCGGGATTGTGGCAAGCGGCGACAGGCCGTCGATTATCTTGTCGATATCGCCCTTGTCTTTCGCGGTGAATAAAACGATGTGACGAATCATGGCTGGCCGTAGGGCAGAGAGAGGGTGATCCAGGCCGCATGACTATCTTGCGATCAGGTCCAACGCAACGCTCACGACGCAGGGCACGATATCCGATGCAGGGAGCAGCATTTCACGAGCCGGGACATCCTGTTGAATGTTCCGCGAAATACTGCCCATATGAGCTTTCTGCTATGTCCACACCGGACGCACCAGATCTCAGTGCATGAGCACGTTCGATGATGACCGCTTGCGATGAATGATCCGCTTGTCAAATCCAAGGTGCCCATGCATTCGGCGTCTCCTGCCTCCCCACAGGCAATTGCGGCGGACCTCATCGCGCTACTAGTGGCGGTGACTGCCGGAGATCCCCGTGTTCTGACAATCCAGGATCAGAATGCGCTGCCATCGGGTCCGTTTGAACTGGCTCATCGCTCTCTGCAATCGGGATTGCGGGCGTGGGTCGAACGCCAGACAGGGCTGCCGCTAGGCTATGTCGAGCAGCTTTACACCTTCGCGGATCGGGATCGCACCGGCGCCGCCGACCAGCGCGTCATCTCGATCAGTTATCTCGGCCTCACCCGCGAGCAGGCCGGATCCAACCAATATGAGACGAGTTGGCGCAGTTGGTACGATTATTTCCCTTGGGAGGACCATCGCCTCGGTACGCCAATGATGGAGAAAACGCTGCGGTCCGGTCTCTCGGCGTGGATCGCAGCAGCACCGGACCGGACAACGCGAAGCAATCGCCGGCAGCGAGCGGCGAGGCTGTTTGGGTTGGACGACCACATCTGGAACGAGGAACTCGTCCTGCAAAGGTACGAGCTTATGTACGAGGCACGACTAATTCCGGAAGCCCTCCGCGGCGATGGCCCGCCCGCTTCGACGGCCGCGTCCGTGCCGGGTGATCCCATGATCCTCGACCATCGACGGATTCTGGCAACCGGCATCGCCAGACTTCGCGCCAAGATCAAATACCGTCCTGTCGTATTCGAGTTAATGCCCGAGACGTTCACATTGCTGCAATTGCAACGGTGCGTTGAAGCTCTGGCTGGAAAACTTGTGCATAAACCGAACTTTCGTCGTTTAATCGAGCAGCAGGAGCTGGTGGAGGATACCGGCGAGACCAGCCAGGAGACCGGGGGACGGCCAGCAAAACTTTTCCGTTTCCGCCGCGCCGTGTTGGCTGAGCGTGCGATTGCCGGGACCAAATTACCCGTCTCGGGGACTTGACAACACTTATACTCAACATCAGTATAATAGGCGTCCGAGTGGAGTATAGTCATGTCGTCCGTTTTGGAACTGCGGCCATCGGCCCGAATCTATCCCAAAGTGCGGCACGCGATCCCCCGGATCGAATGGCCCGCTTTCGCCGAGGACGTTGATGCGATCATCGAGCTGAAGAAGCGTCGCAACGCAGTCGTGCTTGCGCATAACTATCAAACGCCGGAGATCTTCCACGGCGTGGCCGATATCGTTGGCGACAGCCTCGCGCTGGCCCGCAAGGCAACGGAGGTGGAAGCCGACGTGATTGTGCTCGCCGGGGTGCACTTCATGGCCGAAACAGCCAAACTGCTGAATCCGTCAAAGACGGTCCTGATTCCTGACACTGGCGCAGGCTGCTCACTCGCCGACTCGATTACGCCCGAAGACGTGCGGCTTCTACGGAAAACCTATCCCGATACTCCGATCGTCACTTACGTGAACACCTCGGCCGCGGTGAAGGCCGAGTCGGACATCTGCTGCACGTCGGGCAATGCAAAGGCCGTCGTCGAGTCCCTCGGCGTCGAACGTGCCATCATGCTGCCCGACGAATTTCTGGCGAAGAACATCGCTGCCGAAACCCACGTCAAGATCATCGCCTGGACCGGGCATTGCGAGGTGCACGAGCGCTTCAGCGCCGACGAGGTGCGGCAGTTGCGCGACGATTATCCCGGCGTCGTCGTCCTGGCACATCCGGAATGCCCGCCAGAAGTTATCGCGGAAGCTGATTTCGCCGGATCGACCGCCGCCATGGCTTCCTATGTCGCTACCCGGCGACCGCCTCGGGTCGTGCTCCTGACGGAATGCTCGATGAGCGACAATGTCGCCGCCGATCATCCTGGCCTGGAATTCATTCGTCCCTGCAATCTGTGCCCGCACATGAAGAGGATCACGCTCGGTAATATCCGCCACGCGCTGGAGACGATGCAGCACGAGGTCACGATCGACCCGGGCATCGCTGCGCGCGCACGCCTCGCTGTCGAGCGAATGCTATCTGTCGGATGACCGCGCTGCATGACACCAATGGCGCCGCGGTCGTTATCGGCGGCGGCCTTGCCGGCCTGATGACAGCGCTCGCGCTGGCGCCGCGACCGGTGCTGCTTTTAAGCAGCGCGCCGTTGGGCCTCGAGACATCGAGCATCCTCGCACAAGGCGGCATTGCCGCGAGCATCGGACCGGACGACAACGCATCGCTGCATCTGGCCGATACCCTCGCCGCCGGGGACGGGCTTTGCGACCAGCGCGTTGCTGCGGCAATCCTCGCCGGTGCGCCGGCTGCGATCGAGCGGCTTATGCAGCTCGGCGTAGTTTTTGATCGCGATACCGACGGCAACCTCGCGCTTGGCCTTGAGGCAGCCCACTCGCGCCGCCGGATTGTCCATGCCGGAGGTGATGCGAGCGGCCACGGCATCATTCGTACCCTGGTCCGCAAGGTCTATGAGACGCCTTCTATCACTGTATGTGAGGCGACCAGCGCACAGCGTTTGATCGTCGAGGACAATACGGTGAGAGGGGTCGTCTGCCAGACGGAGCGTGATCTGGTTGCTTACGCCACCGGTCACATCGTCATCGCGACCGGAGGCATCGGCGGATTATTTCTGCACGGAACCAATCCGGCGGGATCGTGCGGGCAAGGACTAGCGCTCGCGGCGCGCGCCGGCGCGACCATGGCCGATCTTGAATTTATCCAGTTTCATCCGACGGCGCTCGATACCGGCTCCTTCCCGCTGAAACTGATCAGCGAAGCGGTGCGCGGCGAAGGTGCGACTCTCATCGACGAAAACGGCGATCGTTTCATGGCGGATACGCCCGATGCGGAGCTTGCGCCGCGCGATGTCGTCGCGCGCGCCGTCTGGCGACATATGGCCGCAGCACATCGGGTATTTCTCGATGCGCGCAACCTCCGAGGGATCGACTTCACCCGACGCTTCCCGGCGATCACCTCGTTTTGTCGCAATGCAGGGATCGATCCCCTGACACAGCCGATCCCGGTTCGTCCCGCCGCGCATTATCACATGGGTGGAATCTCCGTCGATAAACACGGAAGAACATCCGTTGACGGTCTCTGGGCCTGCGGTGAAGCCGCTTGTACCGGCCTTCATGGGGCAAACCGGCTCGCGAGCAACTCGCTTCTGGAGGCAGTCGTGTGCGCCGGTCTGGTCGCTCAGGATATTGCCGCCACGGCGCCTGCGAAACGACGTTCCCCCAGAATGACGGATGCAGGCGCCGGCTGCGATCCGACCTTGATCCGGCCGATTCTGTCCCACGCCGCCGGAGTTTTGCGAGATGGCAACAAGCTGCGTGCAGCCGCGCGCGCGCTCTTACCGCTCGCCGCCTCCCAACAGGCAGCAGGCGACCCAGCCATCGTCGCTCTGATGATCGTGATCTCGGCGCTTCGCCGTGAAGAAACCCGCGGCGCCCATGCGCGCACCGACTGTCCCGAGCGAGCAATCCGAGCGACGCGAACGACATTACGCCTTTGCGATGCGTTCGACGCCGCACAAGACTGCGTTCCCGATTTGGTTAGTTAGCTCGTAAGCAAGGACACAATGTCGCTCCCTGCCCTCCCTCGCATCATGATCGAACCACTGGTTCGTATGGCCTTGCTTGAAGACATCGGCCGCGCGGGCGATCTCACGACCGACGCGATCGTACCAGTTGGCCACCGGGCCACGACCCATATTGTCGCTCGCCAGCGGGGCACCGTTGCCGGGCTCGATCTTGCTCGGCTCGCCTTCGAACTCATCGACCCGGCAATCCAGATGCGTATCGAGCACGACGACGGTGCGGTCGTCGAGCCCGGTGCGGTGATCGCGACCTTGTCGGGTCCGGCGCGGGGGATTTTGACAGCGGAACGGGTCGCACTGAATTACCTGTGCCGTTTGAGCGGAATCGCCACGGCGACAGCGTCCGTTGTCACCGCGATTCAAGACCACAAGACGAAAGTGGTCTGCACGCGCAAGACGACGCCGGGATTACGCGCGATCGAGAAATACGCGGTCCGCGTCGGCGGAGGCAGCAACCACCGGTTCGGTCTCGACGATGCGGTTCTCATCAAAGACAATCACGTTGCCATCGCCGGCAGCGTCACCGAAGCGCTGAAGCGCGCAAAGAACAGCGTCGGCCATCTCGTCAAGATCGAGCTGGAAGTGGATACGCTCGATCAATTGCGTGAAGCACTCGATCAGGGCGTCGATGCCGTGCTGCTCGATAACATGACCGCCGAGATGCTCCGGGAAGCCGTTGCGATGGTCGGAGGTTGCGCCGTGACCGAAGCCTCCGGCCGCATTACGCCGGCAACGGCGGCAGCGATCGCTTCAACGGGCGTCGACCTCATTTCGATCGGCTGGCTCACGCACAGCGTCGGCATTCTCGACCTCGGCCTTGATTTTCAGGACCAAGCGAGCGCTTGATCCAACGTCGAGTTGCGAACGGGATGTCGGCAGCTGATAAAGCCCCGCAGATAATCAATACTGGTTAGCCAAACCAGACAGCGTCACTCAGGTCGCCAAAGACACGAACTCGTCCATGCGCCCAGTTTAATTCGAAGGCGGTCGTTTCCGAAAAGGATCCGCTGCTTCATCGTGCCCGTTGCGGCTGCTAATGAACATCAGGGCCATCAATCCACATCCGATGACGATCGAAAAGAACGTGCCAAGACCAAGCGCGATCCAGCCATGTTTTCCTATCTCGACGTCGGAGGTCTGATTCAAGATCAAGATCATCCACACGCCTGTAGCTATCAATATGCCTGTCAGCGCAATTATAATAACGATTCTTCCTTTGCCCATACTTTCCATCGTCGTGCCTTTCCTTTGTGTCTATCCCACGCTACCGGCCATCATAATGGACGTCGTCGCTCATCTCATTTTGTTGTCGCGCAAATCCAATGCTAGCCCCAGAGAAGGTTTCTGCATGTCGTTCTAGCAGATTTAAAAGTGGAACGCTCCCTCGAATGATACATAAAAAATATATCTTTACATGCATCCCCAAGTAAAGGGAACCCAACCGAAAGCAAGTCTTGCCAAAATCCCTTTTTGCCCGGTTGCGAACCCGTTTCGGTCGACGCTTACCGTGGGCAGCTTGCAGGGGTCTGGGAAGTTGCTCAGATACGACTCGGAGCTCGACGGCTATCGCAGCGACATTAGCGGGAACCGGCTGAAAGGAGCTCCCAAGCATGGCTCTGAACTCTTCGATTGGACGGCTCGCCGTGCAGAGCTCGACGACGACTATAACGACGAAGTGATACGCCCCGGCTGAGTGAGCGGTCAAAGGCAGTGCTAAAGCTCTGCTTCGACGAGGGCTCTATCAACACTCGCGTGGTAGGGGCGCGATGTTTCGTCTGAGATCAAAACAACTCCAAATCCGGCAGGGCTGCTCTTGGCCCCTTTTCTTAGCCCGTTTTTGTCGGCTGTAACGTGCACGCTTGTCGCTGGACGGTTTGAACTAGGAACCCTGCTACTCTGCATGAGTTAACTGGCTGGACGGGCTAATTGCCTCTATCCCTCGTCCGCTCTGGCCCGTCGGTGTCCCCCCTTCACCGGCGGGCTTTTTGAATCGGGAACGCCTGTCCCGGGTCGAAACTCCGGGCAAATTCAGGCTGATTTACCCCGACGCAAGTCGGTTGGGTGTCCAGTGATTTCGCGGAAGGCAAACTTAATAAAGAGAGAAGTTTTAGTAGATGCCCAGAAGGCGTCGGTCCCATGATCGACGGACTCTACCAGACCTGGAGGAAATTCAGAGAAGCGAGTTACTCAGCGTGCGAGCGAATCGCGTGAGACATCGAGCCGGGGACAAGCCACCCGGCGTTCATTATTTCAAAACCATGGATAAGAGTCTTCTCGTCACGGTGAGCTTCCATTAATCGCTACCGTTGCACGCTATCGAAAAGACGGAAAGTCGCAAGGAATACCGGGGAAGGCGGAGCGGCGCGGCTCCGGAATTGCTATGCTGAGCGTGCCGACACTGTGGGTGGTGTTTATCGTGAACTTCCTGGCGTTGGGCCTGGTCTGGACCTACGTCATGCGGAGCTATCCGACGCTAGCGGCTGCGCCATACTGGGCGGCGGCGTCCTTCGTCGCCGCTTTTTTTACCGCAGTACCCGTACTGCGCCATCACGTCGATTCAATGCTGCCTCTGGTGATCGGTGGCGGCGGGGTGATCTTCGCGATCTGCCTCTGCACGATGGGAATCCGACGCTTCTACGAACAACCTGTCTCCTGGCAAACGACCTTTGCCACGGTCGGTGTGAGCGTCGCCGGACTCTTCTTTTTCGTATATGTGCGCGACGACATGCCGATGCGCATCTTCATCTACTCAGCGGCTCAGGCGATACCGATCGCCCTGACGTTGAAAATGGTGCTGTCGCGCAGGGAGGGCCGCATCAATTCGGGAGCCCAGCTCGCGGGAATTGTTGGCGGGCTTATCATCTGTATCACCGTGATCAGGTCAGTCTGCGCATTTTTCCAGATTGGCGGCGGAATGTCCTTCGTCGACTTCAATAGTTTTCAAGCTGCCTTGACGTTAGGCCTCATGTTCCTGTCGATGGCCTGGAACTTCGGGTTCCTTTTGATGGCGATTGAGCGACTGCGCAGCGAGGTTGTCGACCTTGCGCTTGTGGATGATCTCACCGGTGTCGCTAACCGGCGGCAGCTGCTCGGACGGCTGGAGGAGACATGTGCACTGTCGCAGCGCAGCGGTGAATCTTTCGTGATCCTCGTGGTCGACCTCGACGGCTTCAAGCAGATCAACGATACCCACGGTCATGCAGCCGGTGACGCCTGCCTGCGGCATTTCACGCTGATGACGCAGATGCAGCTGCGGCCCGGAGATCTGCTGGCGCGTACCGGCGGTGACGAATTCTGTATCTTGTTACCCGCCACAACACTGGGAGAAGGTGCGGAGATTGCGCGGCGCGTACTGAATGCCTGTCGCGAAGACGCTGCCGGATGCGCCGGCGCCGATGTTCCTATCGCGGCTTCCATCGGGCTTGCTCAATGGACACAGGAGATTGGAGCCTGTTCTGAGCGTCTGCTCGCCGCCGCCGATCAGGCGCTCTATGCAGCCAAGAACGAGGGGAAAAACCGGTATGCGTCATGCGGAGACGTTGCACCGCCGATTGCCCCGGATTTGCTGTCGCAACAGATTCTGTGGAATCAAAAGGCATAAGCAGCGTTGAAGACTGGAGCGCTGGCTTCCGGGCCGCGAACAAACAGGCCGCGAACAAACAAAAAGGGCCGGCGTCGTCGCCGGCCCTCATCTCAAAACGAAAGCTTCCAGCTTTAGCGGGCGGCTTCCATGGCAGCTTGTTCCTGCCGTGCGATCGAGGTCTTCACCGCTGACTGAACCTTCTCGAAGGCGCGAACCTCGATCTGCCTCACGCGCTCACGCGACACATTGAACTCGGCAGCGAGATCTTCCAGCGTCATCGGCTCATCTGCGAGGCGTCGGGCCTCGAAGATGCGGCGCTCACGCGGATTAAGCACGCCCATCGCGCCGGTCAATGCGCGACGACGATGATCGAACTCCTCATGTTCAGCCAGGATGGCTTCCTGAGTAGGCGAATGGTCGACGAGCCAGTCCTGCCATTCGCCGGCCTCGCCATCATCACGAATCGGAGCGTTGAGCGATGCATCGCCACCGAGGCGGCGGTTCATGTCGACGACGTCCTGTTCCGTGACGCCAAGACGCTTGGCGATGAGCTTGACCTGATCCGGACGCATATCGCCTTCATCAAGCGCGGAGATCTTGCTCTTCGCCTTCCGCAAGTTGAAGAACAATTTCTTCTGGTTCGCGGTTGTGCCCATCTTCACGAGCGACCACGAACGCAGGATATACTCTTGTATTGACGCTTTGATCCACCACATCGCATAGGTGGCGAGCCGAAAGCCCTTTTCGGGTTCGAATCGCTTCACTGCCTGCATCAGGCCGACGTTGCCTTCCGAAACGACTTCCGATATCGGCAGGCCGTAGCCTCGATAGCCCATGGCAATCTTAGCCACGAGCCGCAGGTGGCTGGTCACGAGATGATGCGCCGCGTCGCGGTCGTCATGTTCGCGCAAACGCTTGGCGAACATGTACTCTTCGTGCGGTTCCAGCATCGGGAACTTGCGGATTTCCGCAAGGTAACGAGAAAGTCCCGATTCTCCGTTGAGAACCGGCAGGGTAGCAGTACGGGCCATGGTTGCGCCCTCCACTTGGTTCAGGCCCCCGATAGCGGCGAGCCTGGCAGGCAGTCTCTTGTGTTAAAGCTGACTACGCTGCGATGTTCCACGTTGGATGTTCAACGCAGGTGCAGCATATACTAGGCGGGTCAAAAAAAGAAGAACAAAAAGTGATTACGTTTTCGTGATAGTGAATCAACTATTTGGTATGATTGTGTTTTTTTGAAATATGCGTCATTCCGCCGCCGCTAAAGCCGATCGAAGTAAAAACAGGTCCTCCGGCAGCCCTGCTTCCCAGCGCAGAGTTTCTCCAGTCCGTGGATGTTCGATGACCAGAAGGGACGCGTGAAGCGCCTGCCGCCCGAGAGTGGTTAGGGCGGCCGAGGCCCGCGGCCCCAGATGATTGGCCTTGGTCTTGAAATGCGATCCATAGACGCCATCACACATCAGAGGGTGGCCGGCGTCGGCGAGATGTACCCGAATCTGATGTGTGCGGCCGGTGGCGAGTTGGCAGGCGAGAAGAGCGGCCACCGGTTTTCCGTCCCGGCCGTTGAAGGCCTGCAGTACCTCCCAGTGGGTAATCGCTTCCCGCCCGCCTGCACGTACGGCCATCTTTTCGCGTGCGTAAGGGTGCCGGTCGATCGGAGCGTCAACCGTGCCGTGGGAGCGGTTCGGCAATCCCCAGACAAAAGCCAGGTAACCGCGTCGCATCGCTCCCGTGCGTCCGTGATCCGCAAATTGCGCGCTCAGCGACTTATGTGCGGCATCATTCTTGGCGGCTACCATGAGGCCGGTGGTGTCCTTGTCGAGTCGATGTACGATGCCGGGCCGGCAGACGCCGCCGATGCCGGACAGACTCTCCCCGCAATGCGCGATGAGGGCGTTGACGAGCGTCCCGGCCTGGTGGCCTGCTCCGGGATGAACAACCAGACCTTTCTGCTTGTTAATGACGATGAGATCGTTGTCCTCGTAGATGATGTCCAGCGCGATGACCTCGCCTTTCGGTTTGGCCGATATTGCCGGGGGCACGAGGATTGTGATCGTATCTCCCGGAGCGACATGATAAGCCGGGTAGCAAACACGAGCCGGGCCGATCGTACTCTCGGCAGCAGAATTTTTTTTCACAACACTGACGCAGCCGGCGAGAATCAGGGACTTCAGGCGTGATCGCGACAAATCGGGACTGTGAACGGCAAGGACGCGGTCAAGGCGCACCGACCCCTCGTCGCCGGTGACAATGATGTCCAGCCTTTGATCCTGATCCGATGATGAGCCTTCAAGAGCCGAGCCTTGCATGACCGAGACTTTAAACCCTGAACCGACGCCGGAACAGGCCGCGCTGTTCGCGCGGGTGCGGCGGATGATGTTGATCGCTGGGCTGACCACGGCCCTCGCCGTGGGAGCCGTCCTGGTCGCCATCGGCTATCGCTTTTTCCGCGCTGAGGGAAGCAGGGCGGCGGTCGACGTCACCGCAACCCTGCCGAAGGACGCAAAGATCATCGCAACTGCGGTTACAGGTGACCGACTAGTGGTGACCCTCGATCTCGGCGGTTCCGTCCAGATACGGACGTTCGATCCGCGTACGCTACGATCGACCGGAACGCTGAGTTTCGCACGCGAGCCCTGATATCCTGAGGTACCTTGCAGCGTATCGATTTCGGGGTTATTGCCTGTCCAATACGCTCCCTTCGTCTAGCGGTTAGGACGCGGCCCTCTCAAGGCTGAAACAGGGGTTCAATTCCCCTAGGGAGCGCCATACTTGAAAAATTTGCTAATAATTGCAACGTGTTAGTGTCTAGCGTGGCTACCGTTTTGGCTGGAGTAGCCAAACGCGCAATCGCCGACTCTGCGAGGTGAGCCTGATCCACCGCACGCGTGTAGGTCTCGACCTCAGCGAGGTTCTTGTGGCCCGTGATCGACTGGATCTGATGCGGTGTGCAGCCCGCCTCAGCGAGACGACGGCAGGCGGCATGACGCAGTCCATGAGGGCTTGAATCCGAAGGCAGGCCGGCATCGTGCGCGGCCTCTCGCAACCAGTTGGTGAAGCCCTTGGCGCTACGATCCTCGCCCGCGATGGTCGCGAGGAAGGTGGTACGGTCACTCGGCACCAGATCGAGATGGTGTCGCAACTCAGCGTGGATCGGAATCCGTAGGTGTGTCTTGTGCTGCGACTTGACCGTCGAGATATGGATTGCACCATCCTTGACGTGTTTCCACCCGACGCGGACCACGTCACTGCGCCGAAGGCCCGTGTATAGCAAAAGCTCCAGTGCCAGACGGTAGGTCGAACCTTCCTTCCACTTCGCGCGATATGCCGCAATGTCGGCCTCGGTCCATGATCGATAGGACTTCTGATCGTACCGAACTCGTTTCGCACGCTTGATCGGATTGTCTATCACGAGGCCAGCACCTATCGCGTATTCGAAGACGCTGTGCAGGCGCTTACGTAGGCCGTTAGCTGCGGCGGGCGTGCGGGCCATCGCATCCATGATGGCATTGACGTGCTTCGTCTCCAGCGCAGCGAGTCGCTTCTCACCATGCTCCTCCCGAAACTTCTCAAGCACGCGCCGATAGTTATTCTTCGAGGTCGTCGACAGACGTTGATACTCGGCGCTGGAGTAGTACCCTGCGATGGCCGACGAGATGCTGCCAGCCGGATTGCGTGTGACGAGTACCTCGCGCGGCTGATCGGTCACCACTGCGTTATAGGCATCCCAAAACGCCCTGCTGCCGACAGGTCCGGGCAGCGCCATGCGTTTGACACCGGGCTTGCGCAGATAGATGCGCTCGATCCCGTTGTGATCAGTGTACCGATGAACCCATCGGGGTTTCTTCGTTCTGTCGCGCATTAAGGACACCGTCCCATTCATTCACGTTATCGGTTTGCATCTCGGCCTGAATCTCATCGAACAATCGATCGAGGTCGTTGCGGTCCCAGAGCACGACGCCAAGCATCTGCTTTGGCGCCGGAATGTTGCCCGCCTTCCGCTGAGCATCGAAGTGGCTTGGGCTGATTCCCAAGTACCTCGCCGCATCCACACGACGGAGGCCGCGGGGGATGATTCCCCCGCGTTGGTTGTCATTGGCGTGGGCGGTTGTCATGGCGTTGTCCAAGTTAATGATAATAGCTAGGAGTCTACCCGCGCTAACGGTCAACACCGCCGCGCTGGTGCGAGCTATATCAGCACCTCGCAACCTCGACAGACTTTCCCACCCGTCTTTGACGCCGGCCGCTTCTTCCGGACGGCGCCGATACCTTCCTCTAGATCAACGGTTCCAAGATGGTTCGCCTGCCAGTGCGGGCTTGTCTGATTTGGATTATCGGTCCATCCGAGCGATGGCTCAGAATCGACGTCGGGCTCGGCATCTTCACCCGGTTCGCGGCCGTCATGCTCGTCTTCCATATCCTGACCGCCGTCTGCGTTGATGTAAAATCTCTGCCCCTCTTGGCGCTGAAATTCGGGTGCAAAGCCACCTGTAGAAAAGCCTAGGGACGGTTCGTTATCAGCTCCGTCCTCAAGGTCTGAGTCGGGCTCGATATCGGTGTCGCCGTCGAATTGATCCAGGAGGTCGATAAGCAAGGCGATTTGGGCTTCGACGTCGCGGCGGGTAATTGGCAAGCCGGGATCGGCTGCCGGCAAGGTGGGTTGCGGCATTGTGCGGGTCCGTTGTTACAGAATCAGAACGGTGATACGATATCGTAATATCGTTACACGTCAACAGTTTTCGTAACAGGGTACTGATTTGATCCCCATACAATGTAAGATGGCTAGAACGGCGCTTGGACTTGGTGTTCGTGACCTAGCTGAGTTGGCCAAAGTGTCGCCCGATACAGTCGCGCGTTTCGAGCGAGGTGAAGCCCTGCGCGATCGTACAGTGGATGATATGAAGCGTGCCCTCGAATCCGCAGGCATCGTCTTTCTGACGGACGGTCAATCGATTGACGGCGGGCCAGGAGTGAGGCTGTCGAAATTGAGGGCCTAACCTCGAACCAGTTTTTTAGGGCGGCGCTTTCGCACCTGCACATTTTTATCCGGATGGGATGCTTCCTTCATTCGCTCGGCAAGCTTATCATTGAAAATATCGACGTTATTCAAATCTCGAAAATACTCAACGAGGTCGGGCCAGAAGCGAGCCTTCATCCTTCGATGGATCGGCGGCAAGGGAATGAATGCATTTAGCTCCCTCGCTAGGGCGGGCCACTCATGGGCTCTCTCGGTACCAAGCACCGCCACCGCGATCTGATCGTCATTGAGGTAAAGCGGACGCTCCATCAGATTGACCATTATTCACGCCTCCATTTGCTAGATTCGCGGATAACATGGGCGCAGGACATCCGTCTGATGCGCAGCTAGCTAGCGTGGTGGACGGCGAGCTAGGACGGGATGGCTTGGAGTTCGATAGCGGCGGCATTACCGGCTGAAGTAATTTTGTATCTCTTTCTCTTCCCTTTGGACTGGGATGCATCGTGCTCCACGAAACCTCTCCACTCCAGCTTTTCCAGCGTGGCGGCGGTACACCCTTTAACGATTTGACTGCGGAGGACAGATATACCACCGCAATGAAACAAGCCGCAGAGAGCTTGCCTCTCCATAAGTCCCATCGGTTTCGCCAGTAAATTAGTTCGTTTCTCAGCATCATACCCAACAAGCCACGCTTGCGCCTCTTCCTCCGAAAGGATTGGATATTCGGTATTTTGCGCTTCTTTTCTTGGCGTATTTCCAGCGAAGGCTCGTTCGAGAGCTCGTAAATCACCTGCCCCGCATCGTCCCTACGATGACCGCCATCCAGCAAGTCGAAAGCGATGTCAACGGCGCGGACGTCCCACAGCCGCCGGCCGTAAACAGCCTTTGGCCGCGGCATCAGGCCGTCCTTAATCATGCGGTCAAAGGTGGTTGGCGATACGCCGACGTAACTTGCAGCCAACGTTCTCGACAAACCGCGAGGCCAGTGCGGGAGTTTGTCGATATCTTTCATTTTCCCTCCACCTCCGACTGGCCAACAACTACAATGTATTGGCGGTCAAGCCGATCTTCCCTCACGCGCCGAAGCGATAAGGCGGTTGGTGGAGTTGGGGTTGAAGGCAAAGTTGAAATAATCAACCCCGCGCATGGCCTTTGTGCGTTCAAGTAGGCTTTAGATGTCAAACCCTTGGGATCCAATGCCCTTACCTACAAAGGGCGACGACAGTTCGGCGAAGACTTTCGAATGGGTCGGCCGTGTCTTGAGTCAATGGGTCCACATAGAATTTCAATTAGGGATGCTTCATTCGGCGATCGCCCAACGCCCGAACGATGGCAACACGGTTCGCGAATACGGAGATGCTGGGAAGATTTTTCGAGCCCGCTTGTTGCGTTTGCGACAGACTGCCGATCGCTTTTTTAAGCTGAAACCCGATCAGTGTCTGGAAGGAGAATTTTATCGAATATGCACCGCAGCTGCAGGATTTGCCGATCGTCGAAATGAGGTTGCTCACGGCGTTGTCTTTCCGAGCGTTTTTCTTCCCTCCTTCATTGAAGATCGAGTGCAGGGAAACTTGGAGAGCTGGGCGCTGGCTCCGCCCTACTTCGAAGCAAGAAAATTCGATACGAGCAATTTCCCAAAGCATGTGTATACATCCCGAGAATTACACGCCTTGGTTATAAATCTCATAGCGCTCCGCGAAAGAATAGAAAAATTGCAGGCGTCTATCGTCAACGTGCGTTAACTTGGTGACACAGTTCATTCGTGTGAAGATATATATTCATCAAACGTAATTGCCTTTATGCCGTCGACACTTGAATAACGCCCCTTGCGCCGCTCATCAGTCACGACGACGGAGCAATCGCATGATGCAATCCCCGCAACTTTCCAGTCCACCGCTTGATCATTGGGGCCCCTACGGCCGAAAGTCGCATTCGCACGATCAGCAATTGCTATGATCGACATGCGATGCTCCTCCGTTAGCTGTTTTCTTTCAATATTTAGGCTGGCAAGTTTCGGCATGTCATCTTCATATGCATCACCGAACTCATTCCATACCACAGAAAAGACGCGCACCTTTCCATTTTCGACGTCGGCTTGTACCACGGCAAATTGATTGCCTGATGACCTTGCCCAAGACAAAAGTCCTTTAACGTCAAAAATGAAAGATGCAGCGCCGTCAGGCATCAGGAGCATCCACAGCGTCTTCCACCGCAAGAATCAAGCGTCCTGGCTCCTGACGCCGCCGAGCTCGAAAACGACGTTCTGGATGCTCAGGCGACACTTCAGCTGAAGAAGGTACAATTTTTCAACGAGTACCGACTCGCCGCGATTGTAAATACAATATCGGCCGGTGTTTTATTCTTGACGCTCGTTTGGGCTGCTATCGAAGCAGACTTCGTGATCGGACATAAGTTGGCAGGTACTCTTGTAGTCGCCAGCTTTGCACCAGCTATTCTATCATTATGCACGCTCTGGCGAAGGTGGCACACAAACACTGAAGATGTCCGCATAGCCACCGGCTCCATCGAAAAGAAGCTCTTGGGCTAAGAATGGCAATGATGAGAGAACAAGCATCGTGGGCAAAACAATAGATCTCGGGGACGGCCTCGTATTCAAAACAATCACTGATGCAAAAGGCCACTTCGATCCGATTCGCTTAAGCAGTAAACTTGGCTTTCCGATTCCAAGTAAGGACTTTGACCAGGTTAAAATCCTTTATAATGCATATTGCCTTGCCACTAATTGGCCGATGCCGACACCTGCCGTTGCGTTCTTTCCCACCGAAGTGACTAAAAATGGTGGCACGACCATTTGCTTCGGTATTGAGTTTGCTGATGGGACGAAAGACACTTTCTCCCTCGACAAGGCACTGAGAGCGGTTGCCAGATAACTTCACACCGCGCTACTGTCTTCCCTTCCTCTCGTTTATTCCTTCGCCCCCGCTTCAGCTGCGACAGGCCGCCTTCACTCCAAACTACTCACCCGCCCATCACGACGGCCGCGGATTTTCGCGATGCCACGCTTCCCAATCAACTGGCAGCGGGCGCAACGCCCCTCCAACGCGATCTTCTGGCCATCTGGCAATGATCCTTTGGCGGATAGCAAACTTGGAGATGGTCACGAGCTGTCCCCAACCACCGATTCCGCCTATGTAATCTGGAAGCGCTGTATGGCGTTGCATCTCCAACACCTTGCGCATTGACCAAACTACCGCGGAGGGCCGATCCGTCGGGTCGATGCCATCATAGCCAGCAGCGTAAACCTGGTCATCCGCAGTTGGCGACATCACAACATTCGGCAATTTCACCAACCTGAACGGCTCGTCATAGCAATCTGATGCCTTGACGTCGGCGGCAGTGGCAGTCTTCGGAATGCAGTCTCCGGTTCTAAACGCGTACGCTTCCGGCCCGCGCAATTGAGAAATGCCTGCGACAATAATATGCGAATGACTCGGTATATCGAGCCCCCATGATTTCATCATCGTCGGCAAGTGCTGCTCGCCACGCTCAACGAAATCGTCGAAACTCGTAAACTCTTCAGAGAGCGACCACGCAAAAAGCACCACCATCGCGGAGTTGCCGAGACCTACGATCGCGCCAGGCCAATGTGGAATAGTCGTCAATTTATTCCCGAAGTTACACACCTCACCTTCTGACGAATAGAAAGCTGCGTCTGTTGCAAGGTGGACCAGTCCTTGGTCAGGCTGGGATACACATACGATCGCGGACATGAACTTCCTCTGAAATAGTAGGTCTAATCGATGGGCGCGGCTGCACTCGTGCCTCGACCGTTTTTTCAGTTACGGCTAGAGCAGCAGGCCTCGGGCGCGTGGTGCCAAGTAGGCCAAGCGCTGGTTGGGCACGAGAAATGTCGTTCTTGACTGCGTCCTTGTCTACGGATCCGCCCGTCAGAGCGTTCCCAGGCGCGCGCGACCCCAGGTCTTTGTAGAACCTGTCGACGTTCGTATCGGCCCCGAGCGTCGATCCCTGCCCGCTCAATAGCAACGCATTCTTCACCTGGGAGGAAGGCTTGTACTCAAAAGCCCCAATCTTCGGCGCTTTGTCGACCAAGTCCTTTAGAAATCCACCGACCGTTATGGTCGCAGAACGCCATCCAAGACTGAAATTAGTTGTCGCGCGATTCCAAGCTTCATCGAACTCGCGCGCCTTTTTGATCATACTGTCATCGACGGCACCGCCGAAATCAACAGCCGCGTCTTTGGCAGCTTTCAGCCCTTCGGAGCCACCCTGAAGGTATCGCACCCACTGCATCGTGGCTGGTAGACCCATCTGCTGCAAAAGAACGAGTCGCTGCTGATCATCCCGCGCATTCTTGATGATGTCGGCAGCTTTGCCCAAGGCGTCCTCAAATTCTGTCGCATGAACATTATTCGCGCGAAATACTTCGGCCAACTCGCCCATATTGTTCTTAGCGTCATAGACGCCCTTACCGAACGCTGAGATGCCATTGGTAAACTCGTCGGAACTGATTCCCTTAAATGAAGCAGCAGCCTGCAGTTTGGACAAATCAGCCGCCGTCGTACCGACAGTCCGAGCTGTATCGTCAAGCTGAAGCGTATACGACTTCCAACTAGCAAGGCTTGCCAAAGCTATGGCGCCAGTGGCCGCGGTCGTGACACCAAGTAGCCGCATCGGCGTGATGACCGACGCAATACCGCTTCCGATCTGTTTGAACGCGCCACCAACGGTCGCAGTCTTGGACGAAGTGAAGATATCCGCAATCTGCGGACCTTGCTGCGCTATGATGGTAAACAGGCCCTGCCCGCCGACCAACTGCACGCCAACGTCTTGCACCTGCCTGCTAAGATTTACGAGTTCATAGGTGGCGAGCTTGCCGGTCTTAGCAATCTCGTTGTTCGCTGTGCTTACGCCGCGGATATTCTTGACCCGATCGACGAAAGCCGACTTAGTCGACGCGAGTGCAGCAGCGCGCTCTTTCTCGGAAAGAAGTCCACCGCGGGTCGCTTGGTTTATCTCTTCAAGGGACTTTTTATACTGCTGTTGCGCGGAAAACAGCGGTTTATATTTGGCGCTAAGTCTATCAAGTTCCGCACCATAAGCCGCGATGTCAGCTCCGCGGTCCTTGAACGCAGATACGCCGGTCAAAGCCTCAATCTGCTTCTGGAGCTTGGTCGCGCTCGTGCCAACACCGTCCATCCCGGCGCCGGCGCGAGTGAAGGCAGTTTCGATACCACGCGTCGAGCTATTTACCGTACCAAGCAGACGGCTAATGGCCCGATTGATCTGCGTGGTATCCGCAGATATCGAAATTACAAGTTGTTCGGTATCGTCAGCCATTTATGGCGTGTTCTCCTTTCCAAGTCACAGCCCATACCCCCGCAATCGAGGTTGGGCATTGGATTGGTCCTTTGGGGTGGTTGCGTTTAGAAGGCGGTGGCGAGTAGGATTCGCCGGATTGGGGGCTAGCCTTGGATCATCGAAACAATTTCGACCTACTGCGCCTGCTGGCGGCGTTTTAGGTTGTCTCTATGCACACCAGCGAATGGCTAAAGCTCCAGTACCCATCCGAGCTAAACTGGTTAGGGTTTTTTCCTGGTGTCGCGATCTTCTTCGTCACTAGCGGATTTTTGGTAGCCGGCTCCTACATTCAGAACGACAGGAATTTATGGAGCTATTTTCGCAATCGCGCGCTTCGCATTTACCCGGCGCTGTGGGTCAACTTTTTCGTCATAGTATTGATGCTCGTTATTGCAGGCGTCTTGACGTGGGAGTCGTTAACGGGCCGATGGTTCGCGACGTACCTGCTGACCATGATCCCAACAGCATCAACACTTCTCACCGCCCATACCGTCCCCCTACAGGGCTTCCACTGGAACGAGGCGGTACCTTTTTTCCCTGGTGGCGCGCTATGGACGATCCCTGTCGAATTGAGCTTCTATCTGGTTCTGCCAGCGGTACTAATGTTCAAGCGCCCTGTATTTTCGGTAGTATGCGTGGCGCTTATCTCGCTCGCATTTGCGATGTGGTATGGCGCTAAAGTCGGGCCTCTCTGGACCGCAACATGCGCGCCTTACCTATGGATTTTCCTTTTAGGAACTCTGGCGCGGCTCGCGTGGCCCATCATTGAGGTGGCATTTAATGGCACATTTTTGGTATGGGCCGCTATCCTGATAGCGTATTGCCATACATTCAATACCGTCCCCGACTATCAAAGCCCGACACCTGTCAATGTCCTAGCGCTGATCCTTCTCGCAGCCGCAACACTCTCATTCGCGTACACACTACCGAAACTATCGTCGGTGTTGAAGCGTGTGGACATTTCGTACGGCACTTACCTCTACCACATGCCGATAATTATGATCTTCATGTGGTGCGGTTTTGTCGGTGAAACCTGGATGTGGCCCGCCGTTTTTGTGGCCACAGCCGTGGTGGCGACGCTGTCGTGGGTCTTCGTTGAAAAACCAGCTCTGACACTAAAAAAGCGCGGTTCACGCGAGGATGCCCGTAGCCTGCCAGTTGACCGTGTACGGCCCGCCAGCATTAACAGCGGCGTTGCACCCCGTAGTTGACGCTGCCCCGGTCAGAAAAGCGTAGGCGGCAGTGCTGTTGATGACGGTCAAAGTAACCTTCGGTGAAGCGGCAAATGTAACCCCGAAACTAATTCCGGTAGCCGAGGTGGATACCGAAGTCGCACCGGAAACCGTGACTTCATTGCTTACGGTTCGATAATTGAGAACCCGATTTGAACCAGATCTAGCCCCGGCAGCTACCGCCCCGCCAACCGAACCCATCACAAGGCAGTTCGTCACCCCCGTGAAATCGTCAATAGAACCACCGAGACGTGCCACGCTAATGTTTGCGCCATTCACCTGGTTCATCGTCAAAGCATCGGCATACGCAAGCGACAGCCTAATGTCCTCGGACTTAACTCCGCCCCACGAACCGTCGTTGATGATAAATATGCGGCCAGTCTTTCCGCCAGCCAGAACCGCTTCGCCGCCGTGCCAGTAAAAGTGAACAGCGCCGTTGAGTTTGACCGAGCCAATCTCGCCTCCGAAGATTAGAACGTCCTGTAGCATCACACTGCGCGCGCCGTGCGGAGCAGTGTTTCTTGCGGTACCGTCCACCACCAGCGGGAAGTACGTCGACGCCTGGGTGCCGCCCCCAAGAGTTGAGTCGCCGGATAGAACAAGCCGAGACAGGTTGATGTAACCTGCAACGTACGAAGACCCTGACACGATGGAAATCAGACAACCCGTTCCGATGGATGACCCGTTCTGAGAACCAGCCAGTGAGATCAGGCTCATGTCGGCAATAGTGCCGCCCTGCCCCTCTCGGAAATTGATTATGCCGTCGTTGGTGCCGCTGCTCTGAAAGTTTTTGTATAGCGTAGCTTTCTGATTTTGCGAGCCGCGCAACGTGAAGCCGTTGAAATCGATATTGCCAGACGCTCGGGTGTTGAAATGGTACGCGCCGGGCGGGACAAACCAATCAGTAAATCCGCTCTGTCGCGCTGCTATCAACACCTTGTTGAAAGGAACGCCGTTATCGAAGCCGATGCCGCCAGGAGAACATCCAAGCTCTGTGATGTTTGCCGGTGTGTGCGGTGCAGCGGGTACTCGTTCGTAAATCGCCCCACTGCCTATCGTGATGTAGTTATCGTGTGATGGCGCAACAGCAACCTTTTCGCCTAGCCATTCTTCTCCACCGTTGTTAGGAGCGAGGCCAGATTGAGACAGGAACCGAATATAGCCGGGGTCTGTTGACGGCGAATAAGCAAGGGCGTCTGATTTTTGGACGAAATCGACAGCACCAGCGCCAATCGCGGCTCTTGCTGCAGCCGCATCGACCGCAGTGAATACAGCCTTGCCGACCGTCGTCCCGCCCAAGTTGGTCAACGCAGTGGGCGCACTTGCGAGGTCGGATAGATTGTTCGCCGATGACAGATCGCCGGCACCAGGCTCGCCGACGACATTCAGATTCCAGTCAGCGTGCGTGCCAGAGCCGTTAGTCTTTGCGGATGTCATTGTCAGCGTCGTGCCGCTGTACGTTACAAGACCTTCCATCCAGTTGGCTGTATTCGCCGCGGATGATGCCCGTACTCGGGCGCCACTGGTATAGGCTAGACCAGACTGCGTGGTGAACGCTTTGCTGCCTGTTCCAATTGCAAGCGATGTGGTCGAAGTCGCGCTGTAACCTGGACCAGTTGCGCCTGTGGGTCCGGTTGCTCCCGTATCCCCCTTGCTCGCGAATACGTCGTAATAAGACGCATTCGGGGGAGCGTTACCGGTCGTCGAGGCTGTTACGATGTAGGCGGAGCCACCTGACGTAAAGACGTCATTGGCGACGTATGCGGTCGCCGGGTTGTAAGCACCTTTGTACTGAAACCCTTTGTACGTTCCCGCAGATGCCCAAGTCCCGCCTGTCATCACCCACAGCGCGCCAGTGTCAATTCTAAGGATGCCTTGCCCGTCATCGGCGGTAAGCGCGGGCATGATGTCGTTCGGGTCAGTGTATCCTTGCGGAAGGTACCAGAGTAGCCCTTTGGAGTTCAGAACGCTGATAAGGAACGAGACGTCGGCGCCTTGCTGCCAACTAGTTTGACGCTGTGGGGAGTCCTGAACGATGACATACGATGCGTTGGCTTTGGCGCCGTTCTGCGGGAGCACCAATTCGAAGTGGAAGTCATCCGTGACTTCACTGATCCGGTTGAAAGCGCCGCCATCGATGGAAATGGAATCTCCAGCCCGAGCATTCACACCGGACCAGATAACTCCGTCACCGGTAACTGTTGTTCCGCCGTTGGCGACTGACACGGTACCGAATTCGTAAGTGGGAAACGCGACCATCGTTCAAAGATTTCCTTCTGACGTCTCAAAACTTCCAAAGTAGACCGGGATCCGATCCGGATTCTCTTCGCACTCGGCAATAATCGCCTTGAGCTTGGCAATAGCCTCAGCAAGTGTTGGCTTCGGTGCGTCGTCGGTCATGATGACTCCTGTCGGGAGAATGCCGCGGCTGCAGTACATCCGTGCAAACGCGGTGGGGTTGGTAATGTGAATGAGCAATCACTTCGTCGTGTGACGATGTGCCTCAACCTGTCCGAAGTTTAACTCGCTCGACTCATCATCGTCCGACTTCCGCGGTACAACCGTCACAAATGCGCGGTACAGCGCTGTCAAAGACGGAGATTCAAGATGTCTGATGCAGAGCTAATTGCGGTTATGCGAGGCGCGCTTGCGCAAGCCACACTCGACGTTCGCCCGGATCCATCAACTCAAGCGTTGATGGCCGAACGGATTCTACAGTCAGCCGCGAATGGCACCCGCTCGCAGGAAGCATTTCGGATCATTGCGACCGAAGCCGCCGCAGAAAGCGAGCGATTGCGACTCCTTAACCCGCCTCATCCAAACGAGATTGCTGTCAGCGATCTCGAGGAAGAGAAGGAGTTTTGGTGACGGCTCTCTTCATCAACTCCGCCCGAAGCCCGAGCGCGACCTCGGTTGGCTCGGTGTCGCAACCGATTAGCGAGCGCGGTTTGCGATCTAGCGGACAGGCCGCGAATTTGCTTCGGCCGAGCGCTGCGGCGAGCCTGAGTTTTATGCCTCTCAGTTCGTAGGGATCGCGCTCCGGCATGCCGCGTCTGAATAGAGCCACCGCCTCTGCGGTTATGTGCGTGGAACTGCTGCGCCTGTTCTTACGCATTCGAACAGGCATCACGGCTCTCCGAATTGTTCGTATCCCCAGCAGGCGTACCGCGAACCATTCGGGTGCTCGGCGCTCCACCTGGTCATGATTTGTGCCCCGTAGAGCTTCCACGCGCGGCGCGCTTCCTCCCGGTTAGGATAACCGCTATCGTCGAGTTCGCAGATGCCGTCCAGATCCCCTGTGCACGGCCATCCCATTTCGAGCGCCCATTCCCAGTCATCAAGAGTGCCCGTGTTGCGCCTCATGCTGCGCCGTCTCCGCACCGGCATTATCGGCGATTCCCATAATCTGCCGTCCTCGGAGCGCGCGGCGTCTCTGGGGCGTCTACACCGTCAAGCGCCAATTCCCTGAGCAGACGGGCAAAGCCGATCCTATTGTCGCGTTCGATTGCAACCTCTGGCCGAGGCTTGGGGCTACCGAACCGGTCGGCGTAGGTCATTCCCTCGCTTTCGATGATCTCACGCGCCTGCTGCCCGCGGTCCCACGCCTCAGCCGCGAGCGTCAGCAATCTGACGTGGTGCGGGTCCAGATCAAAATCTGCGGTCACAGATCGCCACCACTTTGCAGTCGGTGGTCGGAGATGAGCCGGTGGTTTGGGTGAAGTCACATAGGTCTCCAGATTTTTGTTTGAACCGGGGCAGCGCGAGCGTGTGTTGTTGGGTGCCGCCGGTATCCATGGCAAAAGGCAGGAAACCCATCTGACACCCCACTACCCCTCGGCGGGCCAGCCAGATGCGTCGAACGTGACGACGATCTGACCTAAGTCCTCGCGTTGACCGCGGCTGGAATGACAAGATCTACAAGTTGAGAGGAATGGACCATTCCAGAACTTGTCCACGTCGCCACGGTGCGGCTCGGTGTGATGCACTTCGGTAGATCGCCAACTGTTCCCCTCTGATCGCGCGCCATTGCGCAGTAGAGTATAACTTGCGCCACTGCTTAGCTTCATCGCTACGGTGGTCGGTCATTAACCAGTACTAAGCGTCAACGCGCCGCCATTCGACCAAAGCTGGCCGGCTACGTGGGGATCTGCGGTAGGAAGGCCGGTAACAACCAACTTCCCTGCAGCATTGACCGAAAACGTGACGTTGCCAAATACGATCTTGCCATTGGGATCGAGCGTGATGCTGTCGCCGCCAATGTCGCGGTGAACTTTGGTTGCGTAGCTCATCTCAAGATTCCTCTGACTTTCATCTTGGCTTCACACCTGCGGAGGGCTGCAACAGCGGCGTTGTCCGAGCGAAGCGAGGCTGAGGTCGTTGGGTAAGCGGGAAAGGCTGTAAGAGTCAGCTCATACAGATCCAAATCTGTGATCGTCCTCAACGGGAGCCGGTCCCCACCATCACTCCATTCCTCAGCACGCACTCGAAATCCGAATGAACATCCCTTCACATCCCGCCGGCCAACGGTGCCAAGAGCCGTCTGCCCCTCTGGCGTGGTTGGATCGACCTGGAGCGAAAAATATAAGCCTGCACGATCCTCACGTAGGGACAGCGTGGTCGGGGTGCGACCCAGTACCCGGCCGGAGTCATGGTCGAGAAGCATAACAATGCTTGGCGTTTCTTTTAGCGTTCGTGTAAATGCGCCGGGAGCAATCCTCTCTCGGAACTCGCCGGCAATCACAGTCTCGTCGTTAAATCGCACAGCAAACCCGCTGATAACGTTGTCAGCCACGCTTCTTCTCCGCGGCATCAAGTTTAGCCTCCTTCCGACCGAGGCGAGATTTCGACCGCAACTCACGTGCGATATCGACAGGATCATCGTTCGCGTATTTTGCTGGTTTGCCAGGAAGCTTGATGTGCCGCCTGCTCTTCTGCCGTTTCTCGCGGGTATTTTCGGCTGTTTCAAACATTCGCGCCACCATCTCGGATCAACCGGACCAAATGCCCATCAGTGTGATCCCCTAGGAACGCGATCGACAACGGACCAAGGGCGGTCCAAGCGACATCCTCCGCCTCAAACTGCCAACGCAAATCGAGATAATTCATGCGCGCTTCGTGGAGAGCAGCCGCTGCCTTTGTTACGGCCGCAACACGGCTCGCATATTCGTTACGTGTAGCAGCAACCACGAGCGCGCTGGCTGGCCCCTTCGCCTCCAAAATTCGACGCAGAGTGATTTCCAAAGTCGCCTCAACATCTCTCTCCACGCTGCGAAGATCGGCAATCTGCTTGCGTAGCATCGGTGCGGAATCCTGTTCATCGCCCAATAGCTCAGCAATGCGCGAAGACACTCGAACAGTAGACTGCGGCAGCGCATCGAGCTGCTTTTCCAAGGCACGTCGCTCGTCCCGCAACGCAGATTGGCGTGTCTGTAATTCTAACTGCTTCTGCAGCAAGGCCGTATAAGCAGGACTGACCTCGACTAAGCTCGGTACGCGGAATCCTTCGACTGCTTTCTTCGCCATCACTTCACTTTCCCAAAAACTTCATCCAAAATGTTCGCGACCGCCGCGACCGGAATCGTCGTCACAGTTCTACGACCGTCACACTCCCAGTGGCTGGCATTGGAGCCCGGTTTGCGAAATCGGACCACGCTGCGAGGTTGTTCGATCGAGACCTCGGGCCAAGATCTGACGAACGTTACGAACGATTGCCTCGCATCTGGATCGCCGCGCCGCGCCACGTCGACGGTGTAGTCGATAGCCTCCGCGGCGTTTCGCGGAATGCCCGCGGGCGCATCGTCAGGAATAGCGGTGCCGGCGGGGACGAGCGCAAGGTATTCAGCGGACTCCGTATCGGCCAAACGGAGCTTGCTAGTAACGGCGATGGCGACGATCAATCTAAGCGCGTCGTCTTCGCCAAGTTCCGGCGGCCTAGCCGGTCCACCGGAAGGAATTGCTCCCGCCTCGCTTAAGCGGCGAGCGATTGCGCTAGATCGAGGATGGTCGAATCCCAAAGGCTTGATTGCCGACAAGCATGCGGCAAGTGTTGCCACGTTGGCATCTCCTTTATTCAAAATGTCGATTGAGGGTGGAAATAAAAAGCCGTCCTGCGGCTTACAAAAAATAGGTGGCACGGGGATTGAGCCCGCACCGAAGTTGCGTCACGTCATGTCGAGGGCTGCAAATCGCAAGCCTCTGAAGGGATACGTTCCGGACTGTGGCGAAATCTGGATTTACGCAGCCTGTCTTAGACGCGGCCGGTTTCGACGATGAGTTTCAATCTGCACGTTATCGTTGGCCACCCGTGCCATAAAACGTTTTGCGTCTATGGCACGAATCATGGCGTCCTCCACCGCGCCGAACTGCAGTAGCCTGCCGCCAGATGTCGCTGGAACTACCTTGCCGACGATGTCCAGCGCACCATCCGCGACGGCCGGGGCATATTCGCGCCACCGGCAAGCCACAGCCTCCGTGAACATCCACCCATCGCGCACGGGTTTGGTAGCGACTTCAGCCTCATCCCATTGTGAAGCCACCTTCGCACTTGCTTTTGACTGCCGGCGCTTGCCCTTGGATTGGCGATATTTCTCTTGCGTTGAATGCCAGCGCCCGTCCAGGCCAAGCCATTTCGTCATATCGGCATTGAACGTCGCCTTCGCCGCCGCGTCGAGTTGTGCGCCATAGGCTGGCCCCATTCCAGGGAAGCGGCGATGCAGAACGCGGTTAAGCTCGTCAGGGCCGGGGCGAGCCTCGATAACGCGGTCGGCTGCTATGGGTTGTTCGACGTTGTCGTTTGCTGCTTTGGGCAAATGTTTCCTCGTGACGTTTGATGCGGCCGTCTGCGCTTAACCTTTAGTTTTATAGAATCCGGAATCGCGGCGGCACCATTCATGCGGTGCCGTTAGCCACGAGGGCCGATATGCAGGGTAACTACCTCGGCTGTCTCAGAGAGTCGTGCGGTCTGACGACAAAGACTAAGTATGGCTGAGACAGGGGGAAACCAAGGCGACCGCCGCCAACACCCAAGGCTGAGACGAATGGGCTACAGTTCGGAAGAGCACAAGAAGAATAATCACGCCAATGTATCTAGCGTTCGACGCGCTGTTTTGGTCAACAAAAGGCCGAGCGCCGTCTCGGCGAGATGATGCGCGCCCAACGTGATGCCGGCCTTCTTAAGCCTGGTAGCGACGCCATGCGTGCTCGGGTTGGAAAAGAACCCGAGCTAAATTCACCCATCACCCTAAGCGAAGTCGGTATCAACTTTCGTGCATCACGCCGCGTCCGGCGCCAGATAGCCGCCGAAGGTGCCGTCCTCGGCATCGACGTGAAAACGGGCACCGACGAACTCGTGTAGGTCGTCGCTTGCCATCGCAACTTGTGGCCTGTCACTCGCGCAGTAGTCCTGGAATTCAGCCATTTCGTCAGCGTCCAGCATACGCGTTTGCAGCGTGCCGCTGTAATCACGATACTTAATCCGCGCTCCTTCACCCCCCACGGGTTTGATGTAGGTCACTACGCAGGAGGGGAATCGGCTCGCCCTTCGGTTGTCTTGCTTGAATTCCTCGGTACCGAGCCAACGCTTTTCTCTCAGCCAGCGCTCAAGCGACATGCGCGGACCTTTCGCGCTCGCCTTCCACGACGTGGCCGCCTTCACCATGCGGGCTTGCTCCGAGGCGTCTGGCGCCAGGTCTGTATAGACGAGGCCCGCCTTATGGAGATTATCGCCGGGTTTGGCATATGCGGCGGCTAAGGCAGCATACCCATCCCCGGCCCGGGCGGCGCCCTCGGCGGCGGCCGAACCCGGCCGGATATCTATATCACTACCAGTACCCGGGTCTGTAGACCGGGTCTGGTAAGTGGGTCTTAGTTCGGGGATTTCCCGAACGCTATGGCCCGTAGTGTTCGGGGTTTCCAGAACGCTAATGTTCGGAGTTTCCCGAACGCTAGTAGTGTTCAGAGAATCCCGAACGCTAAGTTCCCAAACCGGCATATACCGGGAGGCGCGTCGGCCCTTGCCGGGCTCTGTGTCGAGGTATCCCCACGACACAAGGTCGGTCAGGGCGCCGTGGATGTCACCCATAAAAAGGCCGATGCCCGCCGGGTCGCGGTCGCGGATGGTGTCATAGACGTGCCGGTACGAGGCCAGCGCGTTGCCATAGCCGGAGTGGTACCAGTCCAAAATGAAGCCGAACACGAGCATATGTCGCCGCTTCACCCGTGGGTCGTAAGGCAGGCGACACATCAACTTGAACTTGGCCTCAAGCGACTCGGGCTTCGCGGTCCAGGAATAAGGTTTAGACTCGATCATGCACGCCGCCCCCGGCCAATAGCGCGGCGCGGGCAAGTTCATCTGCCGTGGCGCGGTCGAAAGTGAGCGAGTGTCCGAACACCCTCAGGCTGCCATCCGCCTTCTGAATCAAGCTCACATCGACGGCGCGGACTCCTGGTGCGATCTCGACATCAATCGCGGCAATGCGCCGCCCGCCCGAACACGGGCGCACGTTCAGTATCTTCACTTGGGAGGTTCCTTGTGGTTAGATTTGTTGTCACTCGGTTCGCCCGAGTCTTCCTTGACCGTAGCCACTTCGTTTTGTGAAGGGACGCTATGGGATGCGTTGGAAATCAGCGACGCCAGCGCCTTCAATAATTCATTGATATCAATCGGTTGCTCGCCAACCCTAGGGAGCGCCAAATAAAATCAAGCACTTAAAGCATACTTGAATTTAGCGACGATCCTACGGGTAAGCACTGGGTAAGCTGGAAATCATTCAAGGCGTGTCGCTACGAAGGAAGTCGCGGCGCTGACGCTAGAGGGTTTGAGCCCTTATGGTGGGCGATGAGGGCTGACCTTGAGCGCGATATTCTTGACCGGGTTGCCGTTGCAATGAATGCAACGAAGACCATTGGCGGTTTGCCCGCTTGGTCGCCAGCCCCAAGTCATCGTTCCAACCACTGTCTTGAACTCGTCATCCCCTTACTTATTGACGGTGTCAGCGTCTGGATTGCAGGCACGCCTAAATGCCAGGGCAGATATGGCGGAACGCGACGTCCATGCCCAGATGGAGCTTTGGTGCCCTGAGATTGAACGGCTCCTACATTTTGAACGTGTAGAATGGCGCCCGAATAGGCCACACACCAATCCGTTCACCGCACCGGCTAGTTTGCGTGGCAAGACATTGCTCGATAGGCATCACTCCTATCGCGAGAACCGCAAGCTAGGAATTCCCGGGCTACTTCAAACGGTGCCTTTGATCGGCGTGGAGTTGCCTGATTGCCTTGAAACGTTTACGGATTTTACGGGTTTTCTCGGGACTGTATGGCGGCTCGACCGTCCCGATTTCCCGGTGCCTCCATGGCAAGCGAGGTTCCTATGATCAGCACATTTACTGCGACCGACGCTGCTGCGGAAATCGCCAAGTCTCTCGTATCAACTGAGAGCAAAGACGGTACCGCCTTCATTTCCACGCCCGTCACCTATCCGAGCGGAGCTCACACCATTGTGCGCATCGACGGTATGAACGACCGTTGGTTTGTCTCGGACGATGGGTACGGGGCGCAGGAAGCCGATATGATGGGCGCCTCGTCTACGTTCAAGCGCGTCGCCAAGACTGTCGCCGAACGAACCGGCATTGGATTCGACCAGCGGTTTCTTTTCGTGGTGGAGGCTACTCGCGACGAACTGCCAGGCGCTGTCGTTGCTGTTGCGAATGCAAGCGCAGAAGCTGTGCGCCGGACAGCGATCCGCCTAGAAGAGATTCGTTATGCGGCAAGTCGAGAAATATTCGACCGCAAGATCGAGATCACGTTCAGAGGCCAGAAGGTAGTTCGGCAGCCCGAAATTATTGGCGCCAGCGGTCGTACTTGGGAGTTTAGCGCCGGAGTCGAGCGTGAAGGCAACATTATCTATCTGCTCGATTTGGTACGCCCGCGGCCGAATGCGGTGTACGCTACCATATCGAAGTTCACGGACGTTAAAGCGCAGGATCCGGCACGTCGCGGCGCTGCCGTCCTGACCGACGTATCCCGCACAGATCCTCACTTGGTCTCGCTGTTGTCACGCGTAGCCGGCAATGCCCTTGGTGCGGACGCGCCGGACGATGCTTGGCGGCGGCTGATCGCCGCCTGACTAGTCGAAGGGCTTTCAACCTTCGCAGTGAACGTCCTCTCATTATTAGTCGGAAGACAGGTTGCGAATGCCTTTCTATTTGCGAAAGTCGATTAGTGCGGCCCCTTTCGCTTCAATTTTTCAAAAGGCGGCGTTGGTGTTCTTGTCGACACAAAAGGACTTCGATTCGGGACTGGGCCTAAGGGCCATTATGTTCATGCTGGCCGCAACGGCGTCTACTACCGCGCCACGATTGGCAGAGCGGGAGCTAAACAACAAGCCAATGATATCGACAGCCCGTTGTCTTCCTCTGGGATAGAGGCATCTGGGGTCAAAATGATTGAGGTCGAATCCGCGAACGTACTTGCAATGCGAGATGTCGTCTTCGGGGAAGTCCTCGACGAGATCAATGTGCGTCGTCAACAAACCAAGATAGCAACCTTGCTTGCATGAGGCGGCTTGAAGCCGCCGAGAAGGCATGCCCCGCCGTCGACAGACAGTGCTCTACCCGGATTTTTGGCTTCGCCTTGTCAGTCACGTTTATAATGAAGCCAAATTCAGCGTTGCCTCGTTGAGATGTAGAATGACGCAGTTGATCAAGGTTGCTAGCTGGACCGGCGAGAAGCGCATTAACATCGTTTTTGTCCATGGCTTGGGCGGTCACCCCTACGGAACTTGGCAGAATGGCTCATCTCGCCAAAACTTTTGGCCACGCTGGATGGCAGAAGATATTCCTGGGGCAACAGTTTTCACCCTCGGCTATTTCTCGCCCGCCTCAAATTGGGTTGGATCTTCGCTGCCAATATTAGACGAGGCTGTAAGTATAAGCCGGCTACTCGCAAACGAAGCAGAGCTATCCAGTGGACCGATTGTCTTCGTGTGCCACAGCCTGGGCGGCCTGCTAATAAAACAGTTTCTACGCGACGCAAACGAGCGCGCGGACTCAGACAGAACTCTTGAGAGCTTATTTAGGCGCACAAAAATCGTGATGTTTCTTGGTACGCCACATACCGGATCGGGAAAAGCGACGTGGCTGGAGCGATTTCGACTGTTCGCATGGGGCTCAAACTCAGCGAAAGATTTGGTCGCCAACAATGCCACTTTGAGAAACCTTAACACAGGCTATCGAGGAGTCGCGGAAAGACGATCTGATCTTCAGCACGTCGTTTACTACGAGACCCAGAACACCGCGGCGGGGCGTATAGTGGACCCGGCTTCTTCGGATCCGGGTCTGCCCAATTGCCGGCCAATCCCGATCAGAGCCCATCACACATCACTTTCGAAGCCGGTCGGTAAAGACGCGCTAATCTACTCCGAGATCAAGAATACGATTGGCGTCACCTTCAGACATCCAGCGGACGTTGGCACCCCAACTTTCTACTCGCTCCCCTCGTTCGATTTGCCGTGGCACCTGCCGGGGATTCTTGCAAAACTGATTCGACTGGCTCTCATTCTTCTGTTTTTTTATTTCTGCATTGGTTTAATCGTGGTCCTTTTTAATGGATCACCTCGAACGATAAGCGGAAACCTAAATGATGCGGCGATTACTCGTGATTTGCGGGATGCGAAGCTCAACTACTTCACGCTAAACAAGCCGCCAAGGAACGCGATGTTCATCATCTACTACTCCAAGTCTGGACGCCCGCTTAGTTCTTTTTATCCTGAATTCGCCGGACCATTCCCAGACGTCGGTAACAAAGACGGCGATGCTGGCAGCATATGGATCAACGTAACAGACACAGTCGGCGCGACCGGAACATTAAGTGTTGGTCAGCGAGGTCCAGGCGACAAATATACGAGTGTCAACGAAAAAAGCGGAGCACTTTCGCAATGGTTTAGCGATGAGTTCTCGCCTGTCTTCACAGTAGGCGTGAACTTTAAAGAGGCTCTGCAGAAGACCTCGATGCGGCGCATCTTATCAGAGCTATCTTCGATGTTTTATGCGGGAGGTATCAACCTCAAGTTCGACGGAGACGACAAGAAGCGTCGGGAACTCGTCGACATTATGCTTTCGAACCTAAGCGCCAATTTCAAATTCTACGTACACAGCAAGGAAGCTGGCGATGACGATTGCGCCAGCGTGATATATGTCCCCGTTATACTGCAAGAAGACGTGGCAGTTCGGGAGAGTATTCGCATTGATCTCATTGTTGACTATAAGAACCTCGACATCGAACGATGCGAAAAGCTCCCTTTTTAGACGCACGTATTCTCCCCATTCCACGACAAGGGCGTGACCTGAGGAGAGCAAACTGGCACGCGCGACTATTTCTTCCCTCGCCTCCTCATCCTCACCCCCGCCCCACCGCCATTCTCCGCGATGAACTCGACGCCGGCCTTTTCGAGGGCTTTGGCAATGGCTGCAATTGTGTCATCGGCGACTTTGATCGTGCCGCCGGCCTCGGCCCGTTTGAGCGTTGGGATGGAGACCCCTGCCGCTTCGGCCACCTCAGCCTGAGATAGCCCCGTCAGCGCCCGGCCTGCTCTAAGCTGAAAAAAACTTACCATCCCCTATTGATCCTTTTAGATCATCATGTATGATCCTTTTGTATCAGGCCGACGATCTAAGGACAACCCCAATGACCACGAACAACACCATCACGGTGAACTGCGGAGCTATGCCCAAATTCAACCGCAAGGCCATCATGGCACATGCGTGGGCCATCTTCCGTGAGACCTACAAATATCCGGCCATCAAATTTTCCAGCATCGGCTGGAAATGTTTCGGATGGGCACTGCGAAAAGCATGGGCCGAGGCTCGCGAAGCTGCGCGTATTGCCGACATCCCGGCCGACGAAAAGGCGGCACGCATCGCCGTTCTCAACCGCACCATTGAACTGGCTTCGTATAGCGAAAGCTGGCCGCAGGCCTCCCAAGAGATCAATGCCGCTCGCGCCGAAATCACCCGTCTGTCAGACTAAAGGAGGAAAGAGAAATGAGCGCTACTGCTGTCACGTCTCGACGGGGGTTGCTCGCAGTCGCGGCGGCTGCCGCAATCCCAACAGCCTTGCCCGCAAAAGCCTTGGACGCCGGATGATATTGAGACGTTACAAAAGCTGGCAGCGGAAGGTAAGCCGGTCCGCTTGATCGCTAAATTAATGGGCCGAACGTCAATAGGGGTTCAGGCAAAGGCATTGCACGAGCACGTTTTGATCAAGAGCCAGTCCGCGGTCGGCGGAAGCCCCCACTTCCTGAATGAACGGAAAAAACACATTCCAGAAAAGCAAATGGCCCGAAGCATCGCCTGGGCCATCCACATCGCGAGCGAGCGTACATCCGGCTCAGCTCGCTAACCTATCCGCAGGTTCCCTGCGCTCTCCCTGCCCCGGTCCGAAATGATCTCGTAAGACACCTTGGCGCCTTCTGGCAGGCTGTTGAAACCGGCTTTCTCCACTGCCGAGATGTGAACGAATACGTCCCTGCCGCCGGCTTCCGGCTCGATGAAGCCATAGCCCCTTTGCTGATTGAACCACTTCACAGTTCCTGTAGCCACCTTAGTACCCCCAATAGTTGAAACGCCGCGAATACAACCCTGGGCGGCAGGCATGTGCAAGTAAAACCCGCCAGCGTGAACCGGCGGGCCGTCCCCAGCTGTCAATTATCCTGCATCCAAGCAATCTGCCGCCGAATGGCATCTAACGTCAGGCTGCGCACATCCTGATCGCATCCAAGCGCATCCCACGCCTCGCCTGGAAGGCCAGCAAGGTAATCGATCTGGCATTGTAGGTCGGCAACCTCTGGCGTCCGCGCCAGGATGACAGCTCGGAGCGCAAACCCGCCTAATGATTGGGCTGCGGATCGGTGCGCTTCTATTGCCACCTCCATACTGACGTTGACCGGAACGCCCCACTCGCAGCGTTTCAAAACCTCATCCACATTCAGCTCTCGGTTCGCCTTCATCGTGCTGCGTCTTTCGCCGCCAATTCCAAAACAGCATCGACGAGGTTTCTCAGGACTAGATGATCCCAGTCAGCGTCTTCGTCGGACTCATCCCAGATGTGTGAAGCGCCGAACTTTGCGAGCCGCGCTTTGACCGCAAGTCCGGCTAATGTCGTGGCCGGGATAGCTAAGATGGCGCGGCTAGGGGCGTCAGAGCGATTAATGATATCGTCCGGATGCTCGCCTTGCTCATTGAGCGCTTTCAGGCCGACTTCGGCATAGAGTCGCTCGTGAAGAGTGCCGATGTCCTCGCTTTTGTGAAGTTCCTCCTGATGCAGGCGAGAGCTTAGCTCGTCCCACAAAGGGCGATATTTCGCGCATGTGGTTTTGTGGTCATGGATGCATCGGTCCAGTTCTCGGCCATACGCCAGCAGGGCCTCGTCCGGATGCGCGGCTTTCCGGAGTTGAAAAGAGTTTTCGCCAAGCGACCGCTTTAAGCCCTGATGGGGTCAACGTCATCGCATAGCGACGAAACGGCGACCGCAGCGTTCGCTGTAGCAGAAGACAACGACGTTTCACTTTCAATACGGTGTGGTCCGCGAGACGAGAGCGTGGAGCGGCTTTAACAGCTAACCATAACCGGCCCGCGGTTCCGATCCGCCCACTTGCGAAGGCTTATCACAGCCAGAAGATTGTTCGGCCCGAAACTATGCGCAATATGGCTGGCAACGACGATAAACGCGTCTACCGTCTCCGTGGTGTTCGGTTGTAGGTTGTCTACCGCGATGGTGACGTCCGTGTCGCTGTGCAACTTGCCTTCTGACAGCAATTGTTTCGCCTGTGCCGTCAGGTGATCAACCAAAAAAGGATCGAGGTCCGCTTCTTCTTGGGGTCTAATCTTCAACAGGCCGGATCCGGCGCGTATGCGTTCCCACATAATTTTTTCACTCTGCAATAAATTTCGGCTCAAATTGGCTTTGCCAAGGTTAAATCATTGCTCGCCGAGCCGCGCCAGGTTCTAAGGTCCCAATGGACGCTGTTGGTGTTTTTAGGGTTACTGGCACTGGCAGATCACGCACAGTGATTTTCCCATATCACTAGCCTCGGACGATAAGATCGAGCCAGTACACGCTCAGCGGCGCTGACCGCATCGGCATTGTCAATCGTCAACAGTAGGTCTTGGATCAGCTCTTGATTTCTGTTTTTCGCGATGCCGGGCAACTCATCCGCTAGCGCGCTTTCAATTTCAGAAAGCACTCTTTTGTTGTCCAGCATCGCCTTGAGATCGAGGATTGTCTTGGCAAGAATTTCGGCATTGTTGCTCATTTTTTGCTCCAGATTGGTCCCCTTCCTAACAAAAAGGCTGGCGTGCTCGCGGTTGGTTTGATGGAGAAAATCTTTTGTACGACGGTTATGGTCGGGAGGCAGGCTTCCTATGCACGAGTCATGCATACGTCGCTTCCCGGACCTGCATTGAACGCGCTGCGGAGTTGAAGCCTCATCTGTTGGATAGACGCCCATTCAATTGCGAGTTCATGCTGTTTAATGGCGAGATAGATAAGGGAACTAACGAGAGATGCCTGTCTAGCTTGATCGGTCGATAAGGATTTCATTGGAAGAGTTTTCCTGTTTGTGATCGCATATGCCGCCTTCGGCGAAGCGGTGGAACCGTTCACCAGATTTTTGTCTCCTGTCGTGTCACTATCCGCGCATCAATGCGTGCGCATCGCGTCGTATGCTTGAGCAATGAATACGGCGACGCTGACCAAAAACAGTGCGGCAACTGAGGCTTCAAGCATGACGCTTCCCTACAATTCGAGGGATACGTAGCCGCCCAATGTTTCAGATAGACTTCATGGGAATAGGAAATTGGTTTCATTCTTCGGCAAATGGCTCGCCGGACGGACTTCCTATCGCTTGGATGCCGTTTCAGCGGTGGCCCTTCTGGCCTTCCGGGTTGCTGATCGGCCGGAGTGTCCGACCCAAGCAGCGCCCGCACCCAGACATCCCACTCCTCTCTGTGGAGGGATATCGAGGATTTAGAGAGTTCCCGTGAGCTCGATCTGTCGGGAACCAATGACCTGCCATCTGATGCATTCATCGCATCGGAGAAACAGCATGACCAAGAATAGACTTTCTGACCTCAACGACCATCTCTTCGCGCAGATCGAGCGACTTGCCGATGAGGATAATACTTCAGAGAAGATCGACCAAGAGCACAAGCGCGCCGAGGCGATGGTGGGTGTTGCTGATCAAATCCTGCGGACCGCAGCGGTCCAGCTACAGGCCGCCAAGCTCGTGAATGACCACGACGGCAGTGATCCGCGCCCGTATCTGTCGATGATGGAAAAGCCGGCGACTGGCACAGCGCCTAAGCTGGTTGAACGCCGATGACAGTATCAACTTCATACAGCAAGGCCGAGATTGCGTTCATTAAGCGGACCTATCGGCGGTTACCCGCGAACTCTCCGCGACCACGGCTCTACAAGTTGTTTGTAGAGAAGTTCGGCCGAACAGACGTCACTTACAGTAAGTTTAAGGTCCTTTGTCAAAAACTCGGACTTAAGGCAGTGAGTGGAGGTAGAGGTCACCTTTGTTATGGTCACGACATGAGTCCGTCAGAACGTCGGTTCTTGGAGAACGGGTGCGATTTGCCGCCTCGCGCATTGCACGAAGGGTTTGTTAAAAAATTCGGTAGAAGTGACCTTACCAAAGAGGCTTTGTACTATCGCGCAAAAAACAGGGGACTCAGAAGTTCGACTTGGCGACTGGATAGACCTGTTGGGTTCGAAGTCGTCGATAGTGATGGCTACATTCGTGTCAAGACTGACCGGAAAAGCAAAAGCCGCAGAGAACAATGGCGTCCCAAACATATTCTGCTTTGGGAGGAGAAGAACGGGCCAACAGCCAAGGGACACAAACTCAAATGCATCGACGGAAACAGGTCTAATCCAGACCCGTCGAATTGGGAATGTGTGCCGAATGGCGTTCTGAGCCGGCTGAACAAGCGCGGATTCAACGATGCTTCCGCTGCGCTGAAGCCCACAATCATGGCCGTGGCGAAGCTGGAGCACGCGCTAAACGAGGCGAAGCGTGGATGAAGCAAGCCCGGATGATAGACGCGAGGTTCTATTTCTAGTCGCGTGAACTGACCCGCATGTTTAAGCCAACGGAGCTCGCTTGCGACAGCAAGTCTTTGACCCGCCATGCTATCAGAGCACCAACTGCGATGATCAGCACCATCGCCGCCGGAGGAGGTTGCTGGTTATTTGCCAGACAAGACGTATTGAAGCGCTCGGCCTATCAGCCACGAAACCAGCGCGCCAACGCTTGCGAAGACGGCCGGGAACCAGGACATCTCGTGGTCATTAGGATTCCCACTTTTCCAAAGAATGATGGACACGGTCACGCCGAATAAGACGGCAAGGCCAGCTAGAATGCAGCCAGCCCAGTAGAGAACGTTTCCCAGTCTCTTACTCATCTAAGCACCATGTTTCGGACTCTGGCGCTCAGCCGAAGCCAAATGCGAACGCCGCTTTCAGAAGCACAACGACGAAGAGTGATCCGGCTACCGACATCAAGGCGGCCTCGTAGAGGCTTCTGGGGTTTTTGAACATCAATTCAAATACCGCGCCCGATGAATGCAAGCAATCGCCATCGCAGGAATCGGTGCGATGTCTGGCTGACCTTTACATCAGGGAAAACTGGGGATTTATCGACGCCGTCTGTAAGCTCAACAGCATCCCATTTGACGGGACAGGCGAGCACATCGAACGCGACGGCTCATGGCGCGTCTACGAGTTCGCTGTTCAGCTAGACGCGATTCAGTTTTGGGATCGCTTCGACGGGCGATGGCTTCGCGGCGAAGAGTTCATTTATCCAGATCGGCCGAAGGGGCTGCCGCAGCTTCGCGAGCCGGTTGATATGAATCAATTTGGACGGCGACCGCCAGGCAAATAATCAGTCCCTCGGGCGCGCTGGTCGCGCCGCTCTATCTACATGCAGAGCAAACAGCAATTAGATGGCCCCGCGACCCAGAAGTTGATCAAGCCAGCGCTGGGGCACACATGGCCCCTGTTACCGAGCCGTTGCTCGCTCGTCTCGCTTTCTCGCACCGAGCGCGACAAAAACGGCAACTAGAAATAGGCAGATCGGGGCTATCAACCCGAAGAGAACGCCGGGAATCCCCTTCTTCGTATAAAGTCCATACCCGGGTCCCATTATTGAATCTTTGTCCTGGCCTGACAAAACAAGGATAGCGATACGATCCCCACGGCTGAAAGCGCCTTGGCCAAAATTCAAAAAAGAAAATACCATCGTTGCGCCGACCATCAAGAGCAGTCCGACTACTAAGATACGCTGAGCGTCACTCACGAAAAGTCCCTCCCTCGCCGTCGTTTTTCGTCGAGTAAGGGCGAAGCAAGGGCGATGAACAAGTACGGGAATCCGTACCTTGGACGGTGGCGGTCCGCTGCCTCAAACGTCGGATACCTAGTCCAATTGAGCGCGGAGGATGCGCTGAACCAGGTCCACAAAAAGGCCCGCCGGATGAACCCACAGCGGGCCAATTCGGGCTCGGGTGGATCTCAAAGGGTTGTGAGGATCAACCCGTTCCAGTTGCTTCGATGCGCAGGGCAGAAAAGCGCTCCTCGCGAGAGGAGGCTCGTGCATAAGTTGTACACTGTGGTCTACCTGCTACAGCGAGTTCCACGGTTTTATTGCAAGCTTTCCTCCATCGGTTCTTCCTTCTAACTTTGGGGCAAGCATGAACAAGATCATCCTACTCGCTGCTGCCGGTTTAACGGCCATGGGCCTTTCTTCGGCCTCCGCTGCCGATCTCGCAGTCAAGGCGCCTTACGGGGCGCCATCGCCGGTTTGGAACTGGACGGGATTTTATGCAGGTGTGCACGCTGGAGCGGGCTGGGGCACTACTGAATCAACATTGACTTCGATTTCCGGCCTGGGCGTTCCTGTTACGCCAGTCAACCTTCCGATCGCGCAGAACAGCCGAAGCGGCTTTCTTGGTGGCGGACAGATTGGTTATAACTATCAGTCTGGTTGGGCTGTCTTCGGTGTTCAGGCCGACATCGCGGGATTGGATGTAAAGGGCACGACGCCCTGCATCACCGTGTTGTCATGCACGGCCAAGAGCGATTGGCTGGCGACGGCGACAGGTCGCATCGGCGGCGTCGTAGCCGACAAGACGCTGGTTTATGCAAAGGGCGGTGCGGCTTGGTTGAACACCACGCACAGCGTCACACTCCCTGCGGTTGGCATCGGTGGCATTGGTGGTCTCGGCGTCGGTGGCACGGCGAGCACTGGGACCACCAGCTTTGGCTGGCTCATTGGTGCGGGCGCGGAATATGCCTTCAGCCCGAACTGGAGCGCGTTCCTCGAATATGATTACATGGAGTTCGACTCGAAGAACGCTGCTTTGGATCTGTCGGCGCTTGGGGGACTCGGCGCAGGTGCCGCCACCGGCAACGTGGCTTTCAAGAACAAGCTCTCGATCGCCAAGATTGGCATCAACTACAAGTTCGGCGGCCCAGCCGGCTCGATGTACTAATCGGCCTAATCGATGAGTTCAAAAGCCCCGGCAGTGCCCGGGGCTTTTTTGCGTAGGGAGCTAGGCTGCCGCCTCAGCGTCCTCTCGCTCGCCAGTTGCGACGGTCCGGAGCGAGCCGTCCGGCAGTGGCCTTTGCAGCGCCTTCGCTTCATCCCACGGTGCGCGCATCCAGATGTCATGCTCTTCGGCTGTGGTCATGATCGAAAGTGGAACGGGCCACGATGGGAGTCCAGCCGCTACGGCTTGGGGGCCGTTTCCGACTGACCCAAGAGTTTGGTAATCTCGTCGAAGTTCGCGGCCGGATCGCCGTCGCTGCTCAGCAGCTCGGCAAGCCTCTTGTCTCGATCAAAGTCGAGCAGCGCTCCTTGAGCCTTCACGACCCGCGTAAAGTCCTTCACGGCCTTTGCGGAACGGTGTTTGGCACCGTCTGAACCATTCAATCACGCTCAATCTAGGACTCCCATTTGCTGGCGCGAGCATTACATTTTCCGCATCGCATGTGGAGTATCGCGATGTCCAGTACCTTGAGAGACCTGCCCTATCGAATGGCGGCGCTCCAATTCCAGCGCGCCGTCGAGGAGATGGAAATTTGGAGCGCGAATAGCGACGGCTTTTCCTTCACCATCAGTTACTTCAAAAGCTTTGCCGGTCCCGGCTTTCACGGGAAACCAGGTTACGTAGCATCCTGGCGCCCGCTTTACGGAGGCTATGGCGCAGCCGAAATCACAGGCTCACCATTTAAGTCTTTCGACGATGCCGAAGTCGCCTGCGATGCGAAGCTTACACGCCTAGTGGGCAAATAGAGGGATTGGCGGGGAAGGCAAAAAAACCCGCCACCGGGATTAGCCGGCAGCGGGTTTTGTACGCACGAATACTGGCCCTCTCGGGTTGAGCTTAGATTCTCATGGTCGGATGAATGCAAAGTTAAGGCTATCGGCGGCGTAGCCGATAGAAAAAAGAGTGAAGGCAGCAGCATTCATGTTTGCGCTCCTCCCACTCTGCGATGCAGTGAATCACTCATGGTGCGAAGTCCAGGCGGATGACCTTCTCACCGGGCGTATGCACGGGTTCCGGGTCGCCACCGAACACCAGCATGACGCTGACTCGGTTATCCTCGATGACAGCCCGACGTCGCTCCATCACCTCCAACCGCTTCACCAGATCGGTCTTCATGCTGCTTCTCCAGTGAAACGCCGGACACAGATGATCAGGCCATCTGGGGCCTTGCCGAGTTTCTTTGTCAGCTTTTCAAGCTCGGCCTTGAAGTCGAGTCCGTCTCGTCCCGAAACGATGTGAGGGCCGCCGCCATTGTTACTTGCCTCCAGCTTTTCCAACCTAGCTTTTAGGGTCATTCTGACACTCCTGTTCAAGGCGTCTGATGCGCTCTTCCAACTCGGCTGTCTCGGCGGCTCGGGCAAAGGATTGGATGATGCGGGATAGTTCTGCCGCTTCGGTCAGCGTCAGCTCGCCGACCGCTACGGCCTTCAGGACTGACGACGTGGCCGCAGCGATGTCAGCCGACGACTTTAGTTCGGGCAGATCAAAACAGACCGGCACATCTCGGCGTGGCGGCAGCATCCGGTCAATGCAGAGCATGATCGCCTGCATGTCGCCGGCAAGCGCCATATCAATGGCCTTCTGCGTCAATGTTTTCGCCTGACCATCCAGCAGGGCTTCCATGGCTAACGTCGTGGCGTTTCGGGAGCCGATAGGTCGTCCGTTCGGGTTACCAGACTGACCTTTCTGAAAGGGTGTCCCCCGCTGTTGTTTTGCTGTATTTTCAGTAGATCGATTGCCGCTCATATGTCCTCAAGGTCGATCATGTCACGCTCGGTCAAATTGATCGCCGCTACGGTTCTTTACGGCGCCATGATGTATGGCGTGTATGTGGTTGCGATGTGGGGCTATGACAGAATTGGTCTGTGGACGTTGGCGCTTATGCTGCCGGTAGCATTGGCCGGCGGCCTCTGGTTCGACCGCCAAGACAGGCTCAGCCCTCATCGCTGAACCCGCCGCCTGACATCGTTATTCCCTGACTGCCCGATCAGTGTTGCAATGTCCTGCGTCGCATCGGCGCGTGGCCGGAGGCGTTGCCGCCGTGCCGCGCTGTCTATCAATGCCTGCACGACCCGGTCGCGGTCTGTGCCCTGCGAGGACAGCAGACGGGCCGCATCGGAGCTTTGTCGATCCAGACCAGCCTGACGGGATTGTGTGCCCAACATCCGAGCAATGCCGCGGATACCCTGTTCTGCGATACCCAGCAGAGTTCGGTCGCCGCCCGGAAGCGTGACAGGTGCGACGCTGCTCGGAAACTCTGCGCCAGCAGCCTGCCGGCCGCGGGTCTGCGAACCACGTTGAACAGCGCCAAGCTGTTGTAGGGCCGCAGGATCAACTGCGTCGTCGGTCAGTGCTCGCGTCACCTTATCGACTGCTTTGGGCTGGAAGCCTTGCAGCGCGTCTGGCGTCGGCCCGCGTGCGAAGCGTTCGACCGCCGCGCCCGCCACTCGACCCAGGAAAGGAGAGAATCCACCAAGAGCGCCCCCAACCAACGTGCCGGCGCCAACATCATTCCCTCGCGTTGCCGCATCACCCGCGCCAATTGCAGCGCCGCCCGCAGCACCTTGCGCGACACGCGCCCCGGTCGAGCCAACCAGACCAAGACCGCGCGCTCCGATAGTTGTGGCTGCCAGGGGTAATGTGCCGGCGACGCCACCCGTGAGCTGCAGCGCGGTCGAGATGTTGGGATGTACAGTTTCAAAGGCGGCATCCTTGCCGGCTTCTGAAATCTTGTTTTTGGCGTACCGTTCCGAAAAATTCTCTCCCGGAGAGCCGCGCCCTAGAAACGAATACGTTGCCGCATCCCCAGCAGCCGCAATCTTATCCATCGCGCCGCCAAGCACCGGAATGCCTTTCACAAGCTGCCGTGCGCCACTATCGATCGCACCCAGGACGCTGCCAGAATCCGTTGAGGGCGTGGATTTAGGCAAAGAGACCGCAATCTCTTCCACGGTTGCCTGTTGCTGTTCGGGCGCCAATTGCAGAAAGCCGTCGTCAATCGAGATGCGCTGGCCACCGATGTTAAGCGTTGCCATTATTCGACGCTCCACTGTAGGCCAGACTGTGTGTGACCACCCGGCTTGGAAACGTCTCCAGTGGTCTTTGGCCGGGTCCAGGGATCGAATGCGCCGAAATTCGGCAGAACATCATCCGCGTTCATGCGTCCACGTTGAGCAATGCCGCGATACATATTCGTATCCTGATCGAACATGGATTGATAGGCGCCAACACGGCTGTGCGCCTCCGTCATGATCGCTTCTCGCAAGTCTGGGGCCAGTCGGCCCGTGTTTGCCAACTGAGACTTGATTCCGGCCTGCAACTGCTGAGGAAGCGTCGCAATGGCCTGCGCCACGGTCATCTCGCTTTCGCGGACTACCGAACCCGGGTCCATGATTTTCGCGAGCCCGTAAATCAGGTTCACGTCCGCCGCGCGATTGTCGCGCCCCGCCGCATCCACCATTGTGCGATAGACGGGAGCCGCTTGCGCAAGGTTCTTGTAGGACGGCAACCCCTGCACCTCGTTACGAAGGGCCGCGACGGTCTTGGTATCGGCAGGCATGGCGTCGGAGGTGGCCCGCTTGGACTGTTCCTCGCGCCAAACCTTAGGATCAACACCTGCTGGAACGGGCGGGACGACGGACGGCGTCGTGCCTTGAGGCTGGGGTGGAGCATAGGGTGTCACGCTCATGTCGCGCGGATTGCGCCAGCCCATGATCTTTTCGCCGGTGGCTTGATTGGTGCCAACCTCGCCGAACTCCGGACCCTTGTTCGGCTCTCCCTTCGGAATTGAACGTAGCATGTTGCCGCGCGCATCCATGATCCCGACCGCGTTGCCAAGATCGACAGTCTGCACCTTGTTAGCCGCCAATTGGCTCTGCAAGACCATCATCGCCGTGCTGCGGGCATCGGGCGATATGTAAGGATTGCCAATCGTGCTGATGAGCGGCGTGAGAGCCTGAGCGACCGGAGAGGAATTGCCTGTCGAGGCAGGACCTGACAAAGCAGCAGCTACAGAGTTGCTCCCACTCGGAGCTGCAACGGCAGGACCCGCTACGTCGTAAGGCTGAGCGACCGAGGATGCTCCACCAAAGAACCTATGCCCGCCAATATCAACTCCCGTTCCGTCGTCCCATGAAGGTGGACGGCGGCCAAGGGCGGCTTGCGCCTTAGGCCCGTAAAACATCGTCGCGCCATTGGTCGGATCGTTGCCGGCATAGGCTAGGTCAAGCGCGTGACCGGCCGCCGCATACTGAGAACCATTGGGGTCAATCGCTGCCATGCGGTCGCGACCTCCCTGCGTATTCCACGGCTCAAACTGGTTTTTGGCAGTCACAACGCCTTGCGGCGTATCCCCGCCAAATCCGGCATTCACAGCTCGATTGCGAATTACACTCCCAACCGCGTTCAGCCCTACCGGCCCCTGGTCCCCCGCCTCCGCAATCATGGTCCGCACAGCAAGGTCCCGATCCTGGCCGGATGGCGGATCAAGCGGAGAAGGCTCATCGTTGTTATAAATCTTGCCCGTCGTTGAGGGAGCCATAGGCGGAGAGCCGAACGAAGGACGCGCGTTTCCACCGGGCAAGCTAGTTGCACCCGGAGCAGAGCCGAGAGCGACGCTAAGCGCTTCTGCAATCGACCTTGCACTGTCCGTCGCGTTGGCCTTTTCGGCCTGTTCCAGCTTGTTCAGCTGCCAGCCCCCAAAAGCAGCCTGACCCATCTGAGCGAGGCCCTGCGTCCAATGTTGGATAGGTTTCGGCCTCACCGCGTCCCCATAAAGCGCCTCGGCAACTTTAGTCCGGCGCGCAATGGTCTCCGGTGTCATCCGTCCACTATCAGAAAAATTGCTTGTGTCTTGCAGGGCCATTACGCGCCTCTAATTGTGTGAGCCAACGGCCGCCGCCGTAGCGATACGGCCGATAAATCCGCATTCAAGCGGCCCCATGCGGCCGTTGAAAACGATGCTGCGCAGCGTGAAGCCGATCAGCATTGGGTTTGAATGCTGCCGGCAATAGGCCAGTGCTTGATCCGCCAGAATCTCGCCACGCATAATGTCTGCATCGTAGTCGTGCGATTCATCGACACGCCAGAAATTGGCATCAACACCCCGAGCATCCAGATTTTCCAGATCCACGAAGGATGGCAAATCGGCAAGGACAGCTGGTCTGCCCCCTGAAAAGTGGTCCTCCCTGAATTAGGCTATTAGCCGTTAGAGAGGACATTGGAATGCCCCAGAAGAAGCACAAGGCGGAAGAGATCGTCGCGAAGCTGCGCCAGGTCGATGTTTTGCTTTCACAAGGCAGATCGGTTGGCGAAGCGGTTCGTTCGATCGGCGTGACGCAGTTCACGTATTACCGGTGGCGCAAGGAGTTTGGTGGCCTGAAGGGCGATCAGGTAAAGCGCTTGAAAGAGCTTGAGAAAGAGAACGACCGGCTGCGCAAGGCAGTGTCGGACCTGACGCTCGAGAAGCTGATCCTGAAAGAGGCTGCCTCGGGAAACTTCTGAGCCCTTCCCGCCGTCGCCGCTGCGTCGACCATGTCATGGTGAAGTTCTCCGTCTCGGAGCGCTTTGCCTGCAAGGTTCTGGGCCAGCATCGCTCGACCCAGCGCAAGAAGCCGCAAAGCCGACCGGATGAAGAGGCATTGACGACCGACATCATCAGTCTGGCCTTACGCTACGGCCGCTATGGCTATCGCAGGATCACGGCGATGCTGCGGTCCGAGGGTTGGACGGTGAATGCCAAGCGTGTCGAGCGTATCTGGCGGCGGGAGGGGCTGAAGGTTCCTCAGAAACAACCGAAGAGAGGCAGACTCTGGCTGAATGACGGATCGTGCGTCCGGCTTCGGCCCGAGCATCCAAACCATGTTTGGTCCTATGACTTCGTCGAGGGCCGGACCCACAATGGCAGGAAGTTCCGCATGCTCAACATCATCGACGAGTTCACCAGAGAATGTCTGGCGATCCGGATTGATCGCAAGCTCAACTCGACCGACGTCATCGACGTCTTGTCGGACCTGTTCATCCTACGCGGCGTGCCCGGCCACGTTCGTTCTGATAACGGGCCGGAGTTCATCGCCAAGGCAGTGCGAGAGTGGATTGCAGCTGTCGGCGCCAAGACCGCGTTCATCGAGCCCGGAAGCCCTTGGGAGAACGGCTACTGCGAGAGCTTCAACTCGAAGCTTCGCGACGAACTGCTCAACAGTGAGATCTTCTACAGCCTCGCCGAGGCCAAGGTCATCATCGAGGCATGGCGGCGCTACTACAACACCGAGCGACCACACTCATCGCTCGGATATAAACCGCCGGCGCCAGAGGCCATCGCCTGGCCTTCAAAGCCAGCCGGATCGCTTCCGCCAGCAGCGCAAGCAATGGCCGAAAAGCCGATTATGCATTAAGACTGAAACCGGACCACCTCATAGGGGCAGGCCATACCCTCCAAGGTTAGGCCGCCCGATATTTCTGCGCTTCTGCCTCATCGATCTGATACTGCCAGCCATTGAATTTCCTGACCCTTTCGTAGAAGTCGCGATCAATCATTGCTGCGTCCAGCACGTTCTCAGCGTTTCCCTGTTGGTTCGACTTGCTGATGACGATGGCACCGACAATGCCTACGATGAACCACCACCATTGCGAAGTGATCGAAAGGTAAATACCGAAGATCGCAACACCAAGGGCTGCGAGGCTCCAGAACGTATGCGCCGTTGACGCGGTTGCCATCTTCGAGCCCGCCCGCGCAGCCGAGATTTGAGCCGCCAAGGTATTATCTATTCCGAGATTGAGATGCCCCGATTTTCGAAGGCTAATCATTTGATCGTATGGAAGGCTGATGGTTCGGCAGTCCAGAGTAATTTTCGTCACTGCTTGCTCCCGGCTATCAGTTGCAATCAATGTGCATTATAATGCGTCGCATTAGATTGCAACAAGTTGTCGCCTTAGCCCCATGTCTGAAGACGTGCGGCAATTGGTGGGAAACAACGTTAAGAGGCTCCGGCTGGCGGCTGGAATTACACAGGCAGAGCTTGCCGACCTCGTGGGAGTAGACCGGTCTTATATTAGCGGTCTTGAGCAAGGGAATCGGAATCCGACCGTCGTTAGCCTTTGGCATGTCGCCAGAGCGCTAGAGACGCCCATTCGTTCGCTATTCGATGAGGCCAAGAAAGCACGCTGACCCAAAACAGATGCGATCCAAGGCCACGCCCCGCGCAATATCTCGGAGGGCTACGGCGAGGTGACCATCAAGGCGAAGGCCAATGCCATCGCGAAGTTTCCGATCATTGCATAGGGCTCACCATGGCCTAGGCTCACCACAAGTGCGCGCTATGCAGCGGATCTCCACCGGGCAATTAGTTTCGGTGTAACTATTGAAATTGCTTTTATCCGTCCCGCGTTTTGAAGTGCGAGTCCTCCAGGAGTGTGAAGCCACGACCAATCGCTTCGTGTGGCGAGCGCGTATAGTAAAATTGGTCGTCCATCGAATAAATTTGCTTTAAGGCGAAGCCTATCAACGTCGCGTTCACACTGGCGACATTGTGCAAGCCTACTTCGACCAAATCCTCCTCGCCTTCCGCACGACCAATTAAGCAGACACTGGAAGAAAGGGTAAAAATAACGTCCCGATCCGCCATGCCGAAACCCGGAGCATATATCTGGCCATAGTTTGCAGAAGCTGCCGGCTTGTGAATGCAAACCGGATGATCTGTGGTGACAAATCCGCCGGTGTCGGCGTTAGCTTTCAGAATTCGCCAGCGTCTGGAATCGTAAAACCAATACGTCGAAGTCAGGGCCTCGAGCTCCAATTCTAGCGTCATATTCTTGTGAGCGTAGAGCTTGTCTAGGTTTTCGCAGACATACTTTTTGTGCCCTTCGAAGTCCGTAGGGGCTCCCTTCGGCCATATGTTTTGACCCTTCATTTGCTCTACGACTGCATCCCAACGTTTTGGGTCATTAAACGGCATCGCGACCATCGTTCGCAGGACGTCGGCGTAGAACCCGTGCATGAAGTCACGAGTGCGTGGGTTACGCACAGCTAAGAGTGTGACTAGGTTGATGATGTCCTCCCGATCTTTTCCGTGTTCGCCAAATGAAGCGGTGTCGCGGACTCTTTTGATGCCGGGCGCGATCAGGCCTTCAAATTTGCCCAGCTCCTTTTCGAGCGCGTCGATGGGCACGCCTGGAAAGTCGACCCTATTCCAGTCCCGCTCTGCGGCAATGTTTTCGGAGGCCCTGCTGAATGCTTTGCATGTTGAGGCATCGGTGACCCAGATTTGTCCATTCGTATTTTCGAAGGCGGACAAATACATTTGCGGCACGTAATGATGTTTTCGTGCTTGCTTCCCCATAATCTCCTGCCTTTCGTAGCTTATCTCTTCAAGGCGCACCGTCCATGGCCGGGGCAACGCGGTCCTGTCGCTGGTAGGCGCGATGCTCAATCTCGCATTGAACCTCTTCGAGATCATGGCCCCCATCGTGGTGGCTCGGTGGAGTCCTCCTCGGGATGCATGCGGTGTCCCCTCCCCATGGCGGGTCTCCTTCATGAGTGCATGACGTCGGCCTTAAAGGTCCCCCAAGCTCATGGCACTGTAGGCCCAAGGCCACTGCACTTCGACCTCCTCTCGGGGGATTACCTTGAGGTGGTGCCATTAGGCTGGTGCCTTGTGTCGGGTCCAGGATGGTGGGGGAGCTAACCCTCCCTATCAACACGCGGAGACCTATAAAGGCTGCCATTGAGCTGGGCCTTGTCTATGCCCCTGCCCGCAACATCAAAGGATGCTTCAAGCTTGCGTGTCACGTAGTCCTTATGGGCTTGCGATCCTGCAATAAGGCCAACATCATCGGCCTCAAGGCTAGCTTTCGATGCGACCACCGCACGGTAGCGGAGTTGCTTGACCATCTCATCCACACCGCCCATCAGCCTCAGGTCGCCCGTGAGCGAGGCTCGAAGCGCGATGCCTGCGGCCGTGGCATTGTGCACCACATCGTCAATGGTGCTCATCGGGCGGAACGACGACGCAAGGTCCTTGAGGTTGTCTCCCGTGAGCGATGAGGTGGAGAGGTGTTCCTGTGTACGCGGGGCAAGGATACTGTCTCCCTCCATGAACGTGCGAAGGGATGCGTTCCATCCATCGCTGAGCATGGAGCCAAGGTATGTCACTTCGCGGACACTCTGCCGCCTGATGCTGTCCGCGTTGGCCATCATCGCCTCATCGCCACGGACTTTGCCGATAGCCTTGAGCCCGTATGACCCGATGCCCGTCTCAAGCGGACGCCACACGAGCATGGCTGCGGAGGTGAAGCCGTTGACCACCTGCGTCTTCCACGACCACAAGAGGTTGGCGGCATGGAGCCCGGTTGCCCAGTCGATGACGCGGTTCAAGGCGGTGATCTGTGAAGCCTTCGCCAAAAGCTTCGGGTCGCCCTTGGTCTCGTTGATGAGCTTGAGCAGTTGCTCGGGGTCCGCCGTGCGAATGTTCTCAAGCTGCTCCGGGGTGAACTTGAACTCGCTCCTCATCCTCCGCATGGACCGCGCGGCGTTGGTGAGGATGGCCTTGCCGTTGGCGTACATGACGGTGGCCTGAGCGGTCATGTGCTGCATGGCGGCTATCGCTTCTGCCCGTGATCCGTACCCCGCGTAGTTCTCGGCGCTGATGCGTGAGGCTAGCTCATAGGCATCCTGATACGCCTTGTTGGCGATGAGGAAAGAGGTCTCCATGTTGGTGGCAAGGTTCGGAGCATCATCGCCAGCAGCCTTGAGGATGCCCGCGAGGTCGGCCGGGTCTTCGTTCCACACCTTGGCGCGGTCCTTGAGCATGGACGCCATGTCGGCATCAGACATCACGCCAGAAGCGTCACCACCGCGCCGCGCGTTGATGTAGTCCGCCTGGTTGTGGATGATGTAGGCCATCCACGTCTGCGTATCCTCGGTGGTGTGCAGCTTCTGCCACGGGATGAGGCCGCTAGACGGTCGAGGGCTGAAGGTGTACCCCGCGTCTATTGCTCCGTCGCGTCCACCGTGCTGGATGAGGGCTGAGATGTCGGACTTGAGACGGTAGAGGGCGGCCCGTTCTGTTCCTTCTGGACTCGTCGCCGCAACACCGCCAACACCGGTAGAAGAAGACCGAGAAGAAGTCCGAAGACCACGATCCCGAGCAAGATCGTTTTCAGCGCCGAATAACCGGCTATCACCACGTACTGCAGTGTCTCCAGGATGAGGAGTATTTCCGAGATCATCATCGCCGGGTATCCCAGCGCGTACATCACTATCGCTGCGAGGATTGAGACGGCCACTGCCGTCGGGAGTGAAGGCACCTTGATCTTCTCCAGCATCGATGCCTCCTCTTTCAGTGATATGCTCGGCCGAAACCGTATCGTTGCGGGATTCGTCCTGCAAGGGGTGCGCTTCGTCTCCTCTCGCCTGTTGACCACCGTTGAATGCCTCATCGGCCTCACTCGCCGCCTTGTTCGCGGCCTCAAGGTTTCCCGCGCGAAACTCCCTGATGCCCTTCGCTGCAAGGACCAACGCACCAGATAGACCCGCATCAAGCACGATGCCCTCAAGCGCATTCTTCAAGCGCCCCTCGGCTTCACTGTCATCAGGCTTGGCCGCAAGGTAAGAGCTAAGCGGATTGCGCAAGGCCGGGTACTGCTGGCCGCGCCTAGGGCTGCCGAGCCGAGCACGCCACTGACTTGGTGTATGTTCTTGTTGATCGCCGCATACTCGTCTGAAGGCGGCTGGTAGTTGTCTATGAGGTCATCCATGGAGAACCCGTCAATAAGGGCGTCCATGTCCGGTTCCTGAGGAGGCTGGGCTGGGGCCGCTTGCGGCGCATCAGGCAACGTGTCCGCATGCTGCACGATGGCGTCGAATGCCTCAGGCGGGAGCCCTTGGCCTTCGGCCTGCGGTGTGGCCTGAGATGATGGGTGGATGTCAGTGGCCTGCGGACGTGCGTCATCGTTGGCTGCCATGGTGTGTGGCTTCCTTCTTTCGAGTGGCCGGTGGTGGTTGTAGAGCGGCTGGTGTGAAGCGGCTGGAGGTGGCGGTAGCGGGTGAAGCGGCGCGGTGCGGCTTCTCTTAGTATGTGGGAACTAAAGTCCGCGCCTTAGTGGAGCGTGAAACGGAGCTTACCTTAGTACAAGGGAATTATAGCACGTTGTTTTTACAAGAGAATTTAGCGTCATACTGGGACATAAGCGGTAAGGTCGGACCCGTGCGCCTTTTCTTCCTAGTAGAAGCGAACCAGAGTGCCTTGTTTCCACTGGTGAATTCGGCGTATCGCTGGGACATAAGAGGCCGAGTCTTGGAATCTGCTTCTCTCTTCGAGGCTACAAATTATAAGCAATTGATCTACCGAAGAGATTTTTCATCCCAGCGGGACATTAGTTAGGCCGCCCCCTCCTCACGATGGCACGTCAATATGGCTGACATGCCGTATGACAATCTCGCACCCTCATGTCTCACTAGGGTATACGCAAACGAGGCATCAGCTTGAGACGCAATTCGTGTCTCAATAGGGTTGACATTCTCTTTGTGAGACATCATCCTCTCAGGGTCTAGAGCCATATGAGACAATTGAGGAGGATTTGACGATGACGGTGTTCGGCTATGCCCGTGTCAGCGCCACGGACCAAAACTTAGAGATACAGGAGGCGGCACTCCGCGCGGCTGGCTGCGAGGTGATCCGGTCGGAGAAGCGGAGTGGCACCACCACCACCGGCCGTACCGAGCTTCAGACCATCCTTGAGTTTCTACGGAGCGGTGACGCACTCATGGTCACCCGCATTGACCGCCTCGCCCGCAGCATCGGTGATCTTCAAGACATCGTCCGCGCGGTGCGGGCCAAGGGTGCGAGCCTCAAGGCCACTGAGCAGCCGATAGACACGAGCACGGCAGCGGGTAAAGCGTTCCTCGATATGCTTGGCGTGTTCGCAGAGTTTGAGACCAACCTGAGGAAAGAACGCCAGCTTGAAGGGATCGCCAAGGCCAAGGCCAGCGGGGTCTATAAAGGCCGCAAGCCGAGCATTGATGTTGCCCAGGTGCGAGCCATGAAGGCGCAAGGGGTCGGACCGGCAGCTATCGCAAAGGCTCTCAAGATCGCCCGCGCATCAGTGTACCGGGCGCTTGAGGGTGGTGGCACCTAGGAGCAGCCTCACTCACGGCGCTTTGGCCGCATCCAGCCCAGGACGGTCTTCGCTCCGAAGTACAGCATGGCACCAACGAATACGAGTACCAATGGGATCGAAATCATGAGGCTTGGTCCGTATCAGAGAAGGCCATAGATTGAACCCCTCCTCCCATTGCCGCAAGGGGTGGCCTCGCGGACGGGGTACGGGGGAAACTGGTCTGCCCCCTGAAAAGTGGTCCTCCCTGAATTAGGCTATTAGCCGTTAGAGAGGACATTGGAATGCCCCAGAAGAAGCACAAGGCGGAAGAGATCGTCGCGAAGCTGCGCCAGGTCGATGTTTTGCTTTCACAAGGCAGATCGGTTGGCGAAGCGGTTCGTTCGATCGGCGTGACGCAGTTCACGTATTACCGGTGGCGCAAGGAGTTTGGTGGCCTGAAGGGCGATCAGGTAAAGCGCTTGAAAGAGCTTGAGAAAGAGAACGACCGGCTGCGCAAGGCAGTGTCGGACCTGACGCTCGAGAAGCTGATCCTGAAAGAGGCTGCCTCGGGAAACTTCTGAGCCCTTCCCGCCGTCGCCGCTGCGTCGACCATGTCATGGTGAAGTTCTCCGTCTCGGAGCGCTTTGCCTGCAAGGTTCTGGGCCAGCATCGCTCGACCCAGCGCAAGAAGCCGCAAAGCCGACCGGATGAAGAGGCATTGACGACCGACATCATCAGTCTGGCCTTACGCTACGGCCGCTATGGCTATCGCAGGATCACGGCGATGCTGCGGTCCGAGGGTTGGACGGTGAATGCCAAGCGTGTCGCGCGTATCTGGCGGCGGGAGGGGCTGAAGGTTCCTCAGAAACAACCGAAGAGAGGCAGACTCTGGCTGAATGACGGATCGTGCGTCCGGCTTCGGCCCGAGCATCCAAACCATGTTTGGTCCTATGACTTCGTCGAGGGCCGGACCCACAATGGCAGGAAGTTCCGCATGCTCAACATCATCGACGAGTTCACCAGAGAATGTCTGGCGATCCGGATTGATCGCAAGCTCAACTCGACCGACGTCATCGACGTCTTGTCGGACCTGTTCATCCTACGCGGCGTGCCCGGCCACGTTCGTTCTGATAACGGGCCGGAGTTCATCGCCAAGGCAGTGCGAGAGTGGATTGCAGCTGTCGGCGCCAAGACCGCGTTCATCGAGCCCGGAAGCCCTTGGGAGAACGGCTACTGCGAGAGCTTCAACTCGAAGCTTCGCGACGAACTGCTCAACAGTGAGATCTTCTACAGCCTCGCCGAGGCCAAGGTCATCATCGAGGCATGGCGGCGCTACTACAACACCGAGCGACCACACTCATCGCTCGGATATAAACCGCCGGCGCCAGAGGCCATCGCCTGGCCTTCAAAGCCAGCCGGATCGCTTCCGCCAGCAGCGCAAGCAATGGCCGAAAAGCCGATTATGCATTAAGACTGAAACCGGACCACCTCATAGGGGCAGGCCAGCACCGCCATCCGCAATTGCTCTATTGAGCGCTCCATCCGCGCGTCGACCTTGGTAAGCGGATGAGACAGCCGCTCAACGAAGTATTGCCAGCCGCTCATTTCGCCTTCCGCGGCTTTACCACCGACTTAAAGGCGCGCTCGGCGCCCTTGGCGGTCTCATCCGCGCCAGCGGACTTCGCGGCCTCTAAGAATCGTTTGGATTGCTCGGGGTCGTCCTGCTTATTGGCGACCTTCTCAGATCGAGGCCCGGGTTTCTTGCTTCTGGTTTGCATACTGTGAGCCTATGACCGCCAACGTTGCCGGACAACTGCAAGAGCCCTAAAGCCTTGCCGGTGCCGCCGTTGTCAAACGTGTGAAATTCGGTAACGCGATGGAGAATACCAGTAGCTAAATGGATCGCGTCAGGAACACCAAGCGTCTTTCCTCCAAACTCCTGAGATCGCGACGTATAAAAGTCGCGCAAGTCGTGCGCCATCTTTGCAACTCTAATTTCCATTCCGACGCGACTAACCCGCCTCATCAAGCCGTCTAGCAACGTTTTCATTCCGGCAGGCAGCTGACTTTCCAAGACTTCTGTTACAGTAAGCACAGACGTGATGATTTTGGCCTCGCGTCGCCTCGCGCGCTGGACAATCTCACGCACGCCATCCATTTCGCCTGTCGGGCGCTGTTCGTCCTTGATCCAAGCGATAAAAAGACACGCGTCCCAGTAATAGACCGGTTCAGTACCAGCCATCACGAAGCCTCCTAATGAATGCTTCGCTACTCAAATCTCCCGTCGCGTCGGGAGCCATGCCTCGCACGTCGTCCCAATCGGGCAACTCACTATCAGGCGGGAACGCTTCAATTTCGGTGACTTGAACTAAATGCGGGAAGGTAGCCCCGCTTCGATAAAGAAGCATGCCGTACACTTCTACCTTGCGGCCAACGGCAGATACTGCGTCATCAAGCATTTTCGCTGGGAAATGACAGGTTACTTTGCGAGGCCCTATTTCAGGATAGATGTGGAAGACGTTCGCGCCGTCATGCAAATTGATTTGCTCAAGCATCCCTTCGATAGAGCCAGTACATTCTTCTTCAACCGCCAAAGCGGTATCGACTCGGGCCGCAACCTTTGGCGTCAAATCAAACCTGTGGTCGTTGAATAGCAGAGTTACGTTAGCCACAGACTTTCCAACGGGTTTCGCAAGCCCGCGAATATCCTCCAGCAGATCAGCATCAAGGCCGGACAAATCGGAGTCGTCTTCGAGAGCTTCCGCTACCCGTCCTAGACTCTGGATGATCGCATGCCCGACATACGGGTGCTTTGGTAACGCAAACGGCTCCAAAACAACTCGGACCGGACTCGCGTAGGAAAGCTCAGCTATTTTGTATACGGTCGCTTGCTTACCTTGGTTGGCCTCTCGATCTAATTTCGTGATGGTCGCATTGAGATTTTGAAGCTGGTTCATGAACGCGCCAAGGCGCACCTGCCCTTTATCTTCGGGCAAGCCCTCAATTATCAGCGTGATCCGGTCATCATCGGCCATAAACCGCACCACAATGCGAGTGGGGATGAGGGATTCTACCCTACGAATGAGTCCCGGTACATAAGCCTTTTGCCAGCCATCCCCCGCACAGCGATGGCGCTGCGTTGCACATCATCTATACCGAGTTTGGCGCGGGTGTTTTGGCGAAAGTCAAATTCGGCCAAGTAGCGATCAAGATGCTTTTTATCGACGTGTTGATAGATGCCAACAAGGCCGCGCTTCAGAACCGAAAAGAACCCTTCTAGCGTGTTGGTATAAACGTCACCCTGGGTCCATTCGAACTTGGAATGGTCCACGGCTTCATGATCCGCTACCGGAGCGTGCTTGTAATGCTGAGCTTGATCGGTAACGAGGCGGCTATCAGGATGCACGCTCTCCCGGACCACGCGAACGACGCTACGGTGGTCAAGGAAGGTGGAACGAATATCACCGCCGCGCTCAACAAGGCTCACCACGACTGGATTGTGAATCTTACGGCGGAAGTCTGCCGGACGCTTAGTCTTGCGAGACTTGGCGAGCTCCGTTTCGTCAGCTTCCACGGTCTTGCCGAGCCCGCCAAGCTGATCCGGGTTATCCGGGGTCATGGCGTGACGAATACGGTGCCCAAGATGCCAAGCGGTTTTCATGCCGCAGCCAAGGAGGCGCTGTAGCTGGCGCGTGGAGATGCCTTTCTTGCTGCTGCAAAGCAGATGGATGGCCTGAAGCCAAAGGCGCAGCGGCAGGTGGCTATCCTCAAAGATCGTGCCGATACGAACCGTGAAGGGCTTACGGCAGGCGTAGCACTTGCGAAGGCCGACGCGGGTCGTCTTGCCCTGAAGGCGGCCAATTTTGGTTTGATCTGCATTCTCACAATGCGGGCAAACGGGACCGTCCGGCCAAAGCTCCGCTTCCACGTAAGCGAAGGCCGCTACCTCATTGTGAAACCTAGCATCGGACAGAACAGATTTGGCCATGGACATCTCCAATGGCCAAGATTCTAGGTTTCGTGGTTGGGTATGTCAAGTGAAACATCGCCTATCCTTGGCTTGGCAGCCGCACTCAACGCTGCAGTTCGATATCGGAGCCAATATCGGCCTCAATCGCAATACGCCCGACGTTGTTAGCTACATCGGCGTCTCCACCCGCTTCTGAGAAGATTGCCAAGCAACCTTGTGGATAACAGGATGACGACGCCTTGGTGACGCGACGCGGCGCATCCGAATCTGCTCGGATCGATGCTCGAGGCTGTTGTGCGGTTGTCCCCTTGAACACGCCTCGAAGTCGCGTTCAACCATTTAACCCTTAGAGGACATTATGGCCAAGAAAGCGAAAAAAGCGGCGAAGAAAACCGCAAAGAAAACCGCAAAGAAAAAGAAGAAGTAGTCTCAGAGGCTCGGGCGGACTTGCTCGCCCGAGCCTTCGATGACGGGGCATGATCCGCTACGATTGCGGACGAATATTTTTTCTCTCGAGCCGGAGCAGCAAGCGATCGAAGCGGATCCCTTGCCTGCTATTTCATGTGACGTTTTCATGTGACGCTATCAAAAGGTTTGATTCATGCCGCGTCTGGCCCTCGCTGTTGCCGCTGCCATCGTCATTCACTTGATGCCGAGCCTGACCGCACCGGCCGCAGCCGCGGTGGGCGATGTTGCCAAGTCGCACGATTATCCCGGTATCGGCCGCTTCAAAGGCAGCGTCATCACCGGCTATGACGTGAAGGATTTCGACGGCGCAATCCTGCAGGCCGCCCCGTTCAAGGACGGCAAGGCCACCGACCCGCGCAGAGTGGAAGGCCGTATCTCCCGTATCGCCTACCGCACAGGGCCCGGTCCCTCGATTCTTGAAGTATCCCGCAATTTCGAGAGCCAACTGGCGAACGCCGGGTTCGAGACGCTGCTCGCTTGCGATGTCGACGCCTGCGGCGGAATTCCATTCAGCGAGACAATCGGCGCGCTGCCGATACCGCAGATGTGGGTCGACGGCTTCGACTACCGCTACTATGCCGGCCGGAAGGTCGAGAATGGGCGCGAGACCTATGTCAGCGTGCTGGTCAGCAAGAACAACGACGACATCTTCGCGCAGCTCACCGTCGCCGAACGCGACGCGATGCAGAACAAGATGGTCGATGCGGCTGCGATGGCCAAGGGGCTCGGCGAGAGCGGACACATCGCGCTCTACGGCATCTACTTCGACACCGACAAGGCCACGCTCAAACCGGAGAGCCGGCCGACCCTCGACCAGATCGCGAAGCTCCTGAACGGCCAGCCGGAGCTCAACGTCTATATCGTCGGCCATACCGACAGCCAGGGCGCCCCGGCCCACAACCTCGACCTGTCGCGCCGCCGCGCCGAAGCCGTCGCCGAAGACCTCGTGCGCACTTACAAGATCGCCAAGCCTCGGCTCAACACCGCCGGCGTCGGCTTCCTCGCCCCGGTCGGCTCCAACGGCACCGACAGCGGCCGCGCGCTCAACCGCCGGGTCGAACTGGTGCAGCCGTAGAGCCAATCCCGGCTTTGATGAAATCAAAGCCGGTGACGCGAACCGGTGTCCACTCGCTCGAAAACGCTATCCCTACTGCCCGGCCAGCTTGTCGGCGAAAAGGCCGATGGTCTTGCGATAGACCTCGGAGCGATTCCATTCGCGCATCGCCTCGAAATTGGCTGAGCCCTCGTGATAGTCGCCGCCGGCCTTCCAGCCGTTGACCCTCAACAGGTTCGCCGTCGAAGCCAGCACGTCCGGCACCGAATGCCGGAGATCGACATGGCCGTTGCCGTCGAAATCGACGCCGTACTTGATATAGGACGAGGGCAGAAACTGGGTCTGCCCGATCTCGCCCGCATAGGCGCCGACCATGTCGCCGAGACGCAGATCGCCGCGCTGCAGGATCTTGAGCGCCGCCAGCAGCTCGTGCTGAAATAGTTCGGTGCGGCGGCAATCATGCGCCATGGTCGCGAGCACCCGGAACACCGGCAGCTTGCCCATGTCGCCGCGGCCGAAATCGGTTTCCAGTCCCCAGATCGCGACGACGATTTCCGGCGGCACGCCATATTGCTTCTCGATCCGCGACAGCAGCGAGCCATTACGCGCCAGCATCGCCTTGCCGCCCTTGATGCGGCCGCCGGTGACGCGGGTCGCGGCATATTGCTCAAAACTCTTGCGGAAGGTGCCGCGCTGGCGGCGATCGAAATTCAGGACCGCCTGATCCTGCTGCACGCCGCCGAGCGCCTGCGAGATCACGTTCTGCGAGATGCCATCCGCCGCGGCTTCCCGCGACATCGACGCCACGAACGTATTGAAGTCGCCGCCGCATTGCGCGGCGGAAACGGCGGTCGATGCGAGGGGAGCGGCGAGAAGAGCGGCGGCGAAGGCGATGGCGAAACGGGTTTTCATTGCAATCCCTTTTGCTGAATCGTCGCGCGTTATAGCATGACTATGGCAACGCGATGATTAACGACAGCGCGCGGCGCCTGCGCCGTTCGCGCCAGAAACAATTCGCGCCGGCCTTCGGGCGTGCCAAAATACCCCTATTGTTTAGCGGCGCGGGGACGCCGTCGTCGTGATCCCGTTCTGCGCTCTCGAGAGAGGGCGCGCGGAACGCCGGGTGCTCGATGCACCCATGGCCCCGTGTGCAAAAGTAAAAGCACACGAGTGTCGTCGCCACGGTCACACCGGAATCATCCGGCGTTCCGCGCGCGATGGTGTTAACGGCTTGCTGCGCGAAAACCCCCGACCGCCGGCCCTGAGGTGACGATCACTCCAGGGGTCTTGCACCTCGCCGCCGCTCCCGTTGAGGGAGACGGCCCGCAAGGCTGCCCCATGGCGCAAGGCGATGCGCCGGGATATCGCGCGCTGGGCCGTTCGCGCCCGGCGTGGTCGTCAGTCTCTTCTCACTCGCGAGGTTACCCCCGCGCGATCCGAGACATCGAACGCCGCGCGCGCCCACCGCATCCCGCCCCGCAGACCGTGACGATCGCGAGCCGCCCCTCTCAGTGGGACGGGATGAATAGGAATATAATCACAATTATATACTTGACACCACACTCACTAGGTATATGGTCCGGCTACACAAACCGGACGCCCTGCCATGAGCCAGTTCAACGCAGCCCATTTCCAGACCGTCGAAGCGGCTCGCGAATACCTAGAGGCTTTGCGCTGGAGTGGTGAGCGCGTCTGCCCGCATTGTGGTTCACTTGCATCCTTCGCAACCAAAAAGCCCGGCGTCTATCGCTGCCGCGAAAAGGAATGCCGGAAGGATTTCAGCGTCACAACCAAAAGCGTGATGGAAAGCAGCCATATCAAGCTGCACATCTGGCTTCAGGCTTTCTACCTGATGGCTTCTTCAAAGAAGGGTGTTAGCTCCCATCAACTGCACCGCGCCCTTGGTGTGACCTATAAAACCGCTTGGTTCCTGTCGCATCGTATCCGCGAAGCAATGCGCGCTGGTGGCCTTGTCGCTCCCATGGGAGGCGAAGGTTCGATAGTTGAAGCGGACGAAACCTATTTTGGCAACGTCCCTGAGTCCAAGCGCCGTACTAAGACTACGAGTGGCCGCCCTTTTACAAAATCGGGCCGCACAGGCCCGTCAAATAAGCGCGCCATCGTTTCGCTTGTTGAGCGAGGCGGTAACGTTCGTTCCTTCCATGTCGCCGTGGCAGACGCTTCGACCGTTGCCGGTATCGTTACCGCGAACATTCATCACGAGATTCGCCTGCACACCGATGAAAGCCGCCTCTACACAAAAGTAGGCGCGAACTTCGCAACGCACGAAACCGTCAATCACAGCCACAAGGAATACGCTCGCGGCGACGTGACAACCAATTCAGTCGAAGGTTATTTCTCAATCTTTAAGCGGGGCATGAAGGGCGTCTATCAGCATTGCGCTGAGAAGCACCTGCACCGCTACCTCTCAGAATACGACTTCCGCTACAATTACCGGGTTAAGCTCGGCTACAACGATGGGGAACGTGCAGACCTTGCAATCAAAGGTGCGACTGGCAAGCGTCTGACGTACCGGCAATCTCATTAAGCCTGACTACAGCAAAGCCGCAGGACGCTTCCTGCGTTGGCGCTCCAAACTCCCGAAGCCAAAGCCTCGATTCGTCAAATACTGGCGGACTCGCTAAGGTACGCGCTCAACGGGAGGCGGAAACTTATGTTCGCAGAAACGATTGCGGGGCTTGGCGCTGTCAAAACCGCGTTTGATATGGCGAAGGCTCTAGAGAGTATCCACGAAACCGTCGCTAGAGACAGGGCTATTATAGACCTCCAAAAGGAAATTCTCGCGGCACAAGCGGCGCAATTTGCGTTGCTGGAGCGTGTAGGCAAGCTTGAAAAAGAAGTTACTCGCCTTGAATCATGGGACGCAGAAAAACAACGCTACCAACTTACCGAAATCGAACCTAATATTTTTGCCCGCACCTTAAAAGAGGGCATGGAGAACGGAGAGCCCAAGCATAACCTGTGTGACGCCTGCTATGAGTTCGGTTTCAAGTCGCGACTCAAAAGAGAAACTTGGAATCCGGGGCGCTGCAACATGCTTGTATGTAATGGTTGTGGTTGGTTTGCTTATGTTCACGGCTCCGCCGATCCCTCGCATAAAGGACTTCGCCCTACACCTTACCGAGAGGGGTGAGGCTTATTCGCCTTTGCTGCGAGCTTTTTATTTGTAATCTTTTTCTTCAGTGGCTTGTGCGGCGTTTTAAGCGCGCCCTTTAGCGCGACTTCGAAACGCTTCTGAGTTTCCTTCTCACTAAATTGATCTTCCGTTTTCTTATTCACAATTAGGGCTCGCATGGAGATCCGAGGCGAAAAAGACGAAATCCTAGCCCGTGAAATGCTTGTGGGCGCGTCTGATCGGGCGGCAGCTATTGTTGCAGTAGCATACGTGGAAGACAAGCTAACGAGCGCCATCCGAACCTGCCTCAAGTCAGACAAGGACGCCTTCCAGCGTCTATTCAAGCCAACCGGCCCACTTGGGCCAATGGGCGCCAAACTTCAGCTTGGCTATCTATTGTCCCTATATAGTAAGGAATTCCGCGATGATTTAGAGATCCTAGCAAAAGTTAGGAATGATTTCGCTCATTGGGCCGAACCAGCAACGTTTGACCATAAGGAAATCAGGATCAAGGCTGAAGCTCTAGGCTTCCAAACGCGACTATTTGGGCCAGGCGATTACTCAACAAAGCCATTCAAGAACGGCATCGCAAGATTTGTCTTCATTTCGACAGCCGACATGATGGCCGGACACCTGAGTGCTATTGCGAAGTATCCCGATCATCCACGCGTCCTGTAGATCGTGCGCGCTCCATGGCAGCGTAGATTTTTCCTACCCAGTCACCGTCCATCAAACCGTCATAGCCAGCCAGAACGCTAACCCCAGCCGCAACCATCTCTGGGGTAACCTCAATTTCGGGCGCGCCAGCTTCAGGCGCTACGCCTTCCGCGTCATCACCGTACATTTTGTACCTTGTGGTGTAAAGTATATAATTGGGAATATAATCCCATATCAGTTTTGTCAAGGAAACGTTCTTGACGCAATAAATTGCCCAAGCAAAGTTGCTCGCTCCCCTGCATGCAGCTTTTGGAATAACGATGGAATTGCTCCAGTTGCCAGCCGGCAAGTTGAGACTGAACCCACACAATGACCGGCATGGCCCTTTACGGGACGAGACGGCAGCTATCCATTGGCTCCTCGAAAATCGAACAAATCACATGCGAGCCCTTGCAGCCGATTTGGCGCAATCAAAGAGGCTATTTGCACTTCCATTAGTGCGTCATGAACAAGACAGCTTCGTGGTCTTTGACGGCAATCGTAGGACCTGCTGCATAAAGCTGCTCCTCAATCCAGAACTTGCACCCAGCGAAGCGTGGCCTGCCCCTATGAGGTGGTCCGGTTTCAGTCTTAATGCATAATCGGCTTTTCGGCCATTGCTTGCGCTGCTGGCGGAAGCGATCCGGCTGGCTTTGAAGGCCAGGCGATGGCCTCTGGCGCCGGCGGTTTATATCCGAGCGATGAGTGTGGTCGCTCGGTGTTGTAGTAGCGCCGCCATGCCTCGATGATGACCTTGGCCTCGGCGAGGCTGTAGAAGATCTCACCGTTGAGCAGTTCGTCGCGAAGCTTCGAGTTGAAGCTCTCGCAGTAGCCGTTCTCCCAAGGGCTTCCGGGCTCGATGAACGCGGTCTTGGCGCCGACAGCTGCAATCCACTCTCGCACTGCCTTGGCGATGAACTCCGGCCCGTTATCAGAACGAACGTGGCCGGGCACGCCGCGTAGGATGAACAGGTCCGACAAGACGTCGATGACGTCGGTCGAGTTGAGCTTGCGATCAATCCGGATCGCCAGACATTCTCTGGTGAACTCGTCGATGATGTTGAGCATGCGGAACTTCCTGCCATTGTGGGTCCGGCCCTCGACGAAGTCATAGGACCAAACATGGTTTGGATGCTCGGGCCGAAGCCGGACGCACGATCCGTCATTCAGCCAGAGTCTGCCTCTCTTCGGTTGTTTCTGAGGAACCTTCAGCCCCTCCCGCCGCCAGATACGCTCGACACGCTTGGCATTCACCGTCCAACCCTCGGACCGCAGCATCGCCGTGATCCTGCGATAGCCATAGCGGCCGTAGCGTAAGGCCAGACTGATGATGTCGGTCGTCAATGCCTCTTCATCCGGTCGGCTTTGCGGCTTCTTGCGCTGGGTCGAGCGATGCTGGCCCAGAACCTTGCAGGCAAAGCGCTCCGAGACGGAGAACTTCACCATGACATGGTCGACGCAGCGGCGACGGCGGGAAGGGCTCAGAAGTTTCCCGAGGCAGCCTCTTTCAGGATCAGCTTCTCGAGCGTCAGGTCCGACACTGCCTTGCGCAGCCGGTCGTTCTCTTTCTCAAGCTCTTTCAAGCGCTTTACCTGATCGCCCTTCAGGCCACCAAACTCCTTGCGCCACCGGTAATACGTGAACTGCGTCACGCCGATCGAACGAACCGCTTCGCCAACCGATCTGCCTTGTGAAAGCAAAACATCGACCTGGCGCAGCTTCGCGACGATCTCTTCCGCCTTGTGCTTCTTCTGGGGCATTCCAATGTCCTCTCTAACGGCTAATAGCCTAATTCAGGGAGGACCACTTTTCAGGGGGCAGACCAGTAGCCAAGACGGAGTCGGACAAAGCCAATGGGATCCAGAAGGAAAGTCTAACTTTCTACAACGCACCGGGAAGGACAGCGTTGGACTCGGCCAAACAATCGAAAGAATTCTAAAGAAAGAGAGTCTAATCCCCTCTGATGCTGATCTACCTTGGTCCAATCTAGAACGACTTTTGAGTTCAGAACCCATACGTAAGCGTATTGGAGTTTCTTTTTCAGCGGGCTCTCTTACATACTTGGGCGACAAATCTGAAAACGTACGCACCCTTCAAAGGATTGCTACCGATCTGTCCCGTAAAGAACTTGTTCTCGGCGACATCTGGAATAATACTGCCAAAGGCCGATATTTAGATAAATTGAAGAACGCAGGGTTTGCCATTGACAAGAGTCCGTCGCGTCGAAAATCGGAAGATGATTCAGCTCAGATAAAGCCGACACGTCCACTCCAGGGCAGGCGCGGACGCGCTCCCAAAGAAAAGAATCTAATTTCGCGGGCGGACCAAAATCCATTTATGGGAAATGCTGACTGTGAGCGCGCAGAGCAGATTTGGCGCGAACTTCAATTTCATCTTGAATTCGAAATGCACGACAACGCGATCGCGGTTCTCATGCGAGTACTACTTGATGTAGCAATAACGCATTACTCGCGAGAGCAAGGAACTGTGTTTCAACGTAACGATACCTTTGCCAAGCAGGTCGCATCAGTAGCAGATTCCATGCTGAACAGAGATTTGATCGATCCCAAGGCTCGCAGTATCATTCGCAAGTTCGAAAGTGATAAGCCGTTGGTTTCCGCCCATTCGATGCATCAATATGTTCACAATCCGAGTTTTCATCCAAGCAAATCAGATCTGAAGGCGATCTGGAATGTCATTCGTCCTCTGACAATAAACTCGACGCGATAGTGTATAACCATAGCAAAGGTGAGTTTTCTTCTCCCGCATGACCATGCTCGAACCCTCCCCTACCCCCGCCTCAACCGCCTACGACCTCTACTACCTGCAGAATGGCAAACACTTCTTCTGGCGCAATCCGAACCATGGCGTGACGCTGATCGACGATCGGCGCGACTCCGCTATTCTCTGGCAACCTGAAAAAGGCGAAGCGGGCCGGCAGCTCTGGACCGACATCGTCTCGGTGAACATGACCTCCATGACCAGCGGCAAGGACATCGTCAACAATTGCCGCATCAATTTCCGCGATGGCCGCTTTCTCATCGTCACCGACGGCAGCCCCTCCGGCGAGGTCGATCACGACCGCACGCCGGTGTACCGCGACTTCGTACAGGCATTGCACCTGCGGCTGGCGCAGGCGCCCGCGGGCACCATCGCATTCAATGTCGGCGCATCCGCAGGACGCCACACCGTCATGGTGGTGACGGGCGTCATTGCCGCGCTGTTCTTCGTCGGCACGCCGCTGGTGCTGGTGTTCATCGTGCGGGATTGGCGCGTGCTACTCACGCTCGCGGCCGGCGCGGCCTTCATCTGGCCGTTCTGGAAAGTGATCGAGGCCAATCGCCCGCGCAGCTACGACCCGCGCCAGCCGCCGGGCGAATTGATGGACTGATAGCGTTTTCGAGCAAAGTGGAATCCGGTTCGCTCGAAAACGCTATTGAAGCAGGCTTGGGTTTCGATTCGGGAACCCGACGCTGCTGCGCTCGCGCCTGTCGCGCGTTGCATTGCAGCGTGAAAACCAGCCTCGACGTCGCGGGAGAATCCGCTATGCTCCGCACATGATCGAGCCAGCACCCGTCATGGCCTCGATGGCCTATGACCTATATTATCTGGTGAACGGCGAGCGCTTGTTCTGGCGCAGCGCGGGCCATGGCGTGTCGCTGATCGACGCGGGGCGCGACTCCGCCATCGCCTGGCGCGACAAAGACGGCGAGGCAGGCCGTCAGCTCTGGACCAACATCGTCGCCGTGAATATCCCCGACACCGACAGCAAGGATGCCGTCGACAAATGCCGCATCGATTTTCGCGGCGGCCGTTTTCTCGTCGTCACCGACGCGGGCCTTAACGGCAAGGCCGACCGCTTCCGCACGCCGGTCTATCACGATTTCATTCGCGCGCTGCACGAGCGCCTGGAGGACGCGCCGGAAGGCAGCATCCGTTTCACCGCCGGCGTCTCGCAGAGATATCGCAACGCGATGCTGGCGCTCGGCGTCCTCGCGCTGCTGCTGTTCGTGGTGACACCCGCGGTGCTGGTGGTGGACTTTCACGAATGGCGCGCGCTCGGCCCGCTGACCGCCGGGGCCACGTTCATCTGGCCGTTCTGGAAGAAGATCGGCACCAACCGGCCGCACGACTACGACCCGCACCATCCACCGGGCGAGCCGGACTAAGGCGTCGCGCGAGCGCAACACTTCGTGTTGCACGCGCCCGGGACAAGCGAAAGTTAGTTGTCGAGGAAGCTCCGCAGCTTGCGCGAGCGCGACGGGTGCTTGAGCTTGCGCAGCGCCTTCGCCTCGATCTGGCGGATGCGTTCGCGCGTCACCGAGAACTGCTGGCCGACTTCTTCCAGCGTGTGGTCGGTGTTCATGCCGATACCGAAGCGCATACGCAGCACCCGCTCTTCGCGCGGCGTCAACGACGCCAGAACGCGCGTCGTCGTTTCGCGAAGATTGCTCTGGATCGCAGCATCAATGGGAAGCACCGCGTTCTTGTCCTCGATGAAATCGCCGAGGTGTGAGTCTTCCTCATCACCGACCGGTGTTTCCAGTGACAGCGGCTCTTTCGCGATCTTGAGAACTTTTCGTACCTTCTCCAGCGGCATGCCGAGCTTTTCGGCCAGCTCCTCCGGAGTCGGCTCGCGGCCGATCTCGTTCAGCATCTGACGCGAGGTCCGCACGATCTTGTTGATGGTCTCGATCATGTGCACGGGGATGCGGATGGTGCGCGCCTGGTCAGCGATCGATCGTGTGATCGCCTGCCGAATCCACCAGGTCGCATAGGTCGAGAATTTATAACCGCGGCGATACTCGAACTTGTCCACCGCCTTCATCAGGCCGATGTTGCCTTCCTGGATGAGATCAAGGAACTGCAAGCCGCGGTTGGTGTATTTCTTGGCGATGGAGATGACGAGGCGCAGGTTCGCCTCCACCATTTCCTTCTTGGCCTGACGCGCCTCGCGCTCGCCCTTCTGCACGCCCTGCACGATCTTGCGAAACTCGCCGATCTCAAGCCCGGTCAGCGCCGCGAGTTGCTGGATTTCGCCGCGCAATTCCTTGATGCGGTCCTTTTCGTGGTGGACGAAATTCTTCCAGCCTTTCGCGGAGAGTTTCGACACCCGGTTCAGCCAGCGGGGATCGAGCTCGGAGCCCTGGTAGTTCCGTAAGAAATCCTCGCGCGCCACGCCATGGCTGTCTCCGAGCCGCAACAGGCGCCCTTCGAACGAGACCAGTCTTTTGTTGATGTCGTAAAGCTGCTCGACCAGAGAATCGATACGCGCCTGGTTCAGGCGCAGCGACTTCACCTCGACGATGATTTCATCCTTCAGCTTCTTGTAGCGGCGCTCCTGGTTCGGCGAGAGCGACTCGTTCTGAAGCTGGTTGGAGATGTCGGCTTCCTGCAGGCGGCGCAGTTTCTTGTAGTTGTCGGCGATCTTGTCGAATGTTTCGACCACCTTCGGCTTCAACTCGGCTTCAATGGCTGCAAGCGACATCTGATTGTCGAAGTCGTCCTCCTCCATATCGCCTTCCGCCGCGGCCGCACCCGGATCCTTCTCGTCCAGGTCAGAGCCCCCGGCGGGCGCGCGGGCGGCACGGAATGGGGTCGGTGACGGCGGTGCCGAAGGGGGCGCGGTCACCGTGGATCCAACGCCGTCCTCACCCGAGGCGGCATCGGAGGCGTCAGCCGACAACGGCTGACCGTCGGGACCGGTCGGAGGCCCAAGCAACGCCGGGTTCATGCCGCTCTTGGCCTCGGGTCCGGCATAGGTCGCCTCGAGGTCAATGATGTCGCGCAGGAAAATCTTTCCTTCGTTGAGTTCGTCACGCCAGATGATGATAGCCTGAAAGGTCAGCGGGCTTTCGCACAGCCCGGCGATCATCGCCTCGCGGCCGGCCTCGATGCGCTTGGCGATGGCGATCTCGCCCTCGCGTGACAACAGTTCGACGGTGCCCATCTCCCGCAGATACATCCGCACGGGATCGTCGGTGCGTTCGCCGGGTTCCGACTTCTTGACCTCGGTGACGGCCTTCTGAGTGACCTCGACCAACTCGTTGTCGGTCTCCTCGTCAGCCTCTTCCTTGTTTTCCTCCTCGCTGTCGGCATCCTCGGATTCTGACACGTTGATGCCCATGTCGGAAAGCATCGACATGATATCCTCGATCTGCTCCGGCGAGGTGGTGTCGGACGGCAGCACTTCATTGAGCTGATCGAAGGTGACGAAGCCGCGCTTTTTCGCCTGCTTGATCATCTTCTTGACGGCGGCGTCACTGAGGTCGAGCAACGGCGACGGCGCATCCGCGACATCCTTTTCGGGAGCGTCGGCGGCCTTGTCGTCCTTTTCCTTTTCCCTGACCTGCAGCGTCTTTGCCTTGCTCGCCATTCACAGCTCCTGAAACGCACTCATGCGGAAACGCGCCCGTTTCCCCGTGAAATCCGCGCCGCGCCCGGCGCTCCTGATCTGCGCCGCTCATGACGCACAAAGGGCGGCGCAACCTCTCGCCACCCCGTCAACCCTCTCTCGAATGATCGTACCCGCGTTGGACTACGTGTCGGATGACTTAGCCTGCCAGCCCTTGACTTTTAATTAACCCTGTTTGCCGCCAAACCTCGGATTTGGCGAGTCTTTATCATGGTTCCGAGTGCCATCGTCCCAACATCATTTGTTTCAGACGATTCAAGCCCGGCGACGGATCCCATCCGCGCACAAGCGCATTCCCCTCCCGCAGGTTCAGCGGCGTTCCAGCGCCATAGGGTCTTTCACCGCTTCACGTAAATCGGTGAAGAGACCCTAACTTTTTGATTTGACACGCTTTCTTCACGCGAACCGAATTCCACTTCGCTCGAAAACGCTATTATAGAGTATTCCCTAAGTAAGAAGCGCTGCTGATGATACAAGCCGGTCCGCTTGGTATCTGCGACCAAAATGGGCGGAGGTGACCGCGTTTTGTTCCCGACGGGCCGCAAACCCGCGGCAACCTGCTTTATTCCCTCATTATCCCTGTCCTTTTCGGCGTCTCTTTTCGTGCAGGATTCGCCGATTGGCGCCGGATAGCTCATGCGGCAAGATGCATCGTCCCGCCCTGGGGCGCCCAAATGCGGATGATGTCTTCCGCCCACTCCGACAACGCCACTCCCTCGGCGCTAATGCTTTCCTGTTCGACGTGACCTTCCCGAACCAGATTCAGCAGGCGCGCGACGGCCGATTCGTCTCCTTCTCCGGCATCGAGCCTAGCCCGCTGAATGTCGTCCTCCAGCTGATGCCAGTGAAGGATTTTGATGAAGTGATCTAGACATGCCGAAATGAAATTAGATGGCGGATCATTCTTCAGGATCGGAAAACGCTCGAACAACCGGTGCCCTAGCCGCTTCCCATTGCCCGCTCCTCCATGGACGAATTGCAACGTGTCATAAAATTCGCCACCAAGCTTGTCCCAAATCACCGAGACCGACAGCTTTGCCTCGGTAAAAAGCAACTGAAATAGGCGCGTCAAAAAACGATCGAACTTCTCGGGGAAATACAGGTTCAAAACGGCATCCCGCTTATCCTCGAGCAGGTTGGGATACTCGACGAGCATCCCCAAAATGACCTTTTGCAGCCCCGAACGCTGATCCTCGCCACGAAACTTGAGTTCGCTCCGAACGAATTTGGAGCTTGCTTCCTTGTGATTGCGGGTCGGCCCCCGATTGACTTGCCAGAACAGGTTGGCGAGCTGCATCCGTGACGTTCTGAAGAACGCCGTGTTGACGGCCGGGTCCTGGATCGTCCGGACCAGCGTATAGAGCTTCTGTTCCAGCGCAGCCTGTTTGTCGGGCGTTCGAACGTCCTGACCGTCCGTCTCGCGCTGCCAGAGCACGTCCCACAGCGGCAAGGAGCCTGACAAAACGCTTCTGAATGCCTCGACGCCCTTTTCCCGGATCAGGTCGTCGGGGTCTTTCTGCTCGTCCATGAACACGAAGCGGAAGGTCTTGCCGACACGAAGCAAGGGCAGGATGCGGTCGACGGATCGATTAGCCGCGGCGACACCCGCGCGATCGGAATCGAAGCAAACGATAGGCTCGGGAGACAGTCTCCACAGCGTAGCGATCTGCTCTTCCGTAAACGCGGTCCCCATGGTGGCGACCACGGCCTTGATCCCCGCCTGATAGACCGCAATGGCATCCATATAGCCTTCCACGGCAACAACCGAATTGGCCTCGTGAGCCGGCTGGCGCGCGCGATGAAAGTTAAAAACGATCGAGCCTTTGTGAAAGATCGATGTTTCCGGCGAGTTCAGATATTTGGGCTGTACGTCCTTCTTGAGAGCGCGGCCGCCGAATCCCACGACGCGACCCCGCTGGTCGTGAATCGGAATGATGATCCGGTCACGAAAGCGATCGTAAGGAACGGGGATATCGTCTCCGGCGACCAACAAACCGGCTTCGATCATGTCCGCGACCGGGACGCCTTGCGATCCCAGATATTCCTTCAATGCGAAGCGATCGGCGGTCGCGTAACCGATCCGGAACTCGATAATGCTTGAGGAGATGATGGCACGGTCCGACAGGTAGCCGCGCGCCTGCGCGCCGACACGCGACGCGAGATTTTGCTCAAAAAACTTGGTCGCAAGCTCCATCACCTCGAACAGGGATTTCTGCCGCTGCTCCCGCTGCTCGTCTTCCCTTGAGTTGCGCGGAAGCGGAAGCCCCGCCATTGACGCCAGCCGCTCGACCGCCTCAGGAAAGGAAACGCCTTCGGTCTCCATCACGAAGTCGAAGATGTTGCCGTGCTTGCCGGTGGAGAAGTCGTGGTAGAACTGCTTCTGGTCGTTCACCGTGAACGACGGCGTCTTTTCCTGCTGGAACGGCGACAGCCCCTTGAATTCGCGGCCCGCTCGCTTCAGCTTTACGCGCCGGCCCACGACTTCCGAAACCGGAAGGCGCGCCTTGACCTCATCAATAAAGCTGGGCGGGAAACGCATACGCCGTCTCACTCAAAGCATTTTACATTTCAGATGCGAAGCCGTCGGACGGCCGGCGAGCCTCGCGAATCAGCGCAATCTTTGCCAGTATTGTACACTATTCGTTCTCGAGATATCCCCTCTTTCCCCAGAATGTCCACCAAGACCAGAAGTGAAATCATGTTCACAGTCTTCACCGCCGGCAACACCGGCGCCTGGAATATCCTGTCCATTGCTCCCGTCACCGGCGAAAGCCTCGGACCAGCGTCTCATCTGGAGATCGCGCCGAGCGCCTTGCTGGGCGGCACCTCCGCGGCGCCGTGGCAGTTCCGCGGCTTCACCAGCCACGTGCGCTACGTCGAACGCGCCGAGAAAATTGCGCTGACCTCGGTACAGGCTGGACTGGGACGCGCCGAGGCAACCCAAGCGGCACTCATTCCCATCAGAAAGTCGGCCGCGTGGTGGGATCTGACGCAGGAAGAACGGCGGAAAATCTTCGAGGATAAGTCGCACCATATCGCCGCCAGCCTCAAATACCTGCCCGCCATCGCGCGACAGCTCTATCACTGCCGCGATTTGGGCGAGCCGTTCGATTTCCTGACCTGGTTCGAATACGCGCCTGAGCATGCAACGATGTTCGAAGACCTCGTCGGGGTCCTGCGCGCGACCGACGAATGGACTTATGTGGAGCGCGAGGTGGATATTCGATTAGCGCGCGCAATATGACAGCACTTGAGGCGCGGACAATGGGCCAGGCGCTTGACGGGGCTGCTCCGCGATGTCGAAACGGCGCCGATTACAGCGCTATCGTCCTAAGCGTAGATTTCTTGGGCTCATCCTCTTCGACGCTGCCACCAGCGTCCGCAACGAAGCGATCCGATTTCGGCGCACCGGACGGATTGCTTCCTTCGCATGACGGATTCAGTCTGTTGACGCATTAACTAGATGCGTCCCATCAGAATCAGAATCAGCAGGATGACGATCACCAGGCCGAGGCCACCGCCGCCGTAATAGCCGGTGCCGTAAAACGGACCGCCGCCGACACCGCTGAAGCCACCTAGCAGCGCAATAATAAGAATGATCAGAATGATTGTGCCAATGCTCATGTCGTCCCTCGCTCAAGCTCAGTTATGCATAAGAAACGCGATGAGGATGATCAGCGGGATCGGAATCCCAATTAGCCAGAGAAGAAGTCCGCGTCCGATTCCCATGTTCGCCTCCGTTTTAGTGAGGCGACAACGCGGCGAGCGGAAGGTCGTTCCCAAGCAGGAACCGAACTAATATTGCCGCTGAAGTGGAACCAATTCAGCAAGGGCGCGCGCCTCGAAGCTTCGAGGCGAGCAATCGTCCTTGGAGCGAAAGATCGGTTGGGAGTGAAAGATCGGCTTTGAGTCGTCCGGTCGAAAAGAAATGAATGTCGTTATTTAGGTCAATGCGGCCTTCACGACACCGCTGGCCTTGCCGAAATCCATCTGACCGGCGTATTTGGCCTTCAGTGCGCCGATCACCTTGCCCATGTCCTTGATGCCGCTCGCGCCGGTCTCCGCGATCACCGCGGCGACGGCTGCTTTTACATCGTCGTCGGACATCTGCTTCGGCAGGTAGGCCGAGATGACAGCGATCTCGGCGCGCTCCTGCGCTGCCAGTTCCTCGCGGTTGCCCTTTTCGTAGAGTTCGACCGACTCCTGGCGCTGCTTGATCATCTTCTGCAACACGCCGAGCAAATCGCCGTCCGCCAGTGGCGGCTTGCCCTGCCCGCGCGCCTCGATATCGGCGTTCTTGATGGTGGAGTTGACCATGCGCAGCGTGGAGAGCTTGCGCTCGTCCTTGGCCTTCATCGCCTCCTTGACGGCATTGTTGATGTCATCGCGCAGCATCGAAGTCTCCCCTAGTGGTCCAATGCTAACATTTGCATCCCGTTACGGCCGGGTTCTCGCAAATGTTAGAATCAAAGGACCACTAGCAGCTATTAGCTTTCCAGTGGAGTTTTGAATTGGACATTCGCGTGCCTGGAACCGGGGTTTGACGCGATGCAGTAGCCGGGCTATGTCATGCGCTCATGACCCCATCGGAAAATGCTTCAGCTTGGCCGGACCTTGAGCCGACCGCGCTTCTCGTGCTGGCCGACGGGACCGTGCTCAAAGGCTTCGGCCTCGGCGCGGAAGGCCAGGCGGTCGGAGAAGTCTGCTTCAACACCGCGATGACCGGTTACGAGGAAATTCTCACCGATCCCTCCTACGCCGGGCAACTCATCACCTTCACTTTTCCGCATATCGGCAACGTCGGCACCAACGACGAGGACATCGAAACCGTGAACATGGCGGCGACGCCCGGCGCGCGCGGCGTCATCCTGCGCAGCGCCATCACCTCGCCGTCGAACTACCGCGCCGCCAAACACCTCGACGCCTGGCTAAGGGCGCGCGGCATCATCGGCATCTCGGGCATCGACACCCGCGCGCTGACCGCTTTGATCCGCACCCGCGGCATGCCAAACGCGGTGGTCGCCCATGCGAAGAACGGACGGTTCGATCTGCATGGATTGAAAAAGGAGGCGCGCGAGTGGCCCGGCCTCGAGGGCATGGACCTCGTGCCGATGGTGACATCGAGCCAGCGCTACACCTGGGACGAAACGCCGTGGGAGTGGGGTAAGGGCTTCGGCCGGCAGGATAGCCCAGAATTCAACGTCGTCGCCGTCGACTACGGCATCAAGAGAAACATCCTGCGCCTGCTCGCCGGTGAAGGCTGCAAGGTTACGGTGGTGCCGGCAACCACCTCGGCGGAAGACATCCTGGCGATGAAGCCGGATGGGGTCTTCCTGTCGAACGGCCCCGGCGACCCGGCAGCGACCGGCAAGTATGCCGTGCCAATGATTCGAAAAGTGATCGAGTCGGGCACGCCGACCTTCGGTATCTGCCTCGGTCACCAGATGCTCGGCCTCGCGGTGGGCGCGAAAACCAAGAAGATGCATCAGGGTCATCACGGCGCCAACCATCCGGTCAGGGAGGAGACAACCGGCAGGGTGGAGATCACTTCCATGAACCACGGTTTTACCGTCGACGAGGCGACGCTGCCCAAAGGCGCGAAGCAGACTCACGTCTCGCTTTTCGACGGCTCCAACTGCGGCATCGAACTCGAAGGCAAGCCGGTATTCTCGGTCCAGTATCACCCGGAGGCTTCGCCGGGACCGCGGGACTCGCACTATTTATTCAAGCGCTTTGCCAGTCTGATGCGCGAGAACAAGTCGGCGTAGATTTACGCCGACATTGCGCAGCCCAGCAGCGAATACCCTGCTCGATCAGGCTTCGTTGCTGCCCTCCTGGCGGCTCGCCTCGAACAGGAACCAGGTTCTTCGTTCGGCTGCGTCAATGAAGTTTTCGAGCAGGCTTGCGGTCGCAACGTCCTCGTACTTGTCGCAAATATCATGGGCCTTGCGCATGGCCGCGGAGACTTTCTTGTTGTCGTTCATCAGCTCGCGCAACATCTCCCGCGGCGGGACATAACTCTCGTCGTTATCTTCGAGCGTCTGCAGTTTGGCGACTTGCCCGATCGAGCGCAGCGTGGTGCCGCCGATCTTGCGAACCCGCTCTGCTATTTCGTCGGTCGTGCCGAATATCTGCTCCGACTGCTCGTCGAGCAGCAGATGGTAGTCGCGGAAATGCCGGCCGCTGACGTGCCAATGGAAGTTCTTGGTCTTGAGATAGAGCGCAAAGGTATCGGCGAGGATAGTATTAAGGGCGTCAGATATCTTGTTGACGCCCTCCTGTGAGAGATCGGTCGGTGTGTCGAGTACAGGGTTTACTTTCCGCAAAGCGGAGCTTTTGGCTTGGGACACGATGCACCCTCCTGTTACGAGATTCGAGAATTCGGCGAGGCCGGACAGTCGCTGCAGACTAACGCGCTATTCCGCGACAAGTGCGCTAACTCGCGAGCCGGTGGAGTGTTCCAGAGGCTGGCCGCGGATAGACAGATGCTAGGTCGGTATTAACGTTAAGCGGCGGTAAGACTCGCCACCCGACGATTGTTGCGGAATATTGTGGTCGGCCCGGTGGCGGAAGTTCAACGCGGGAGCTGTGCAAAGCTTTTTATCCTGGTTCAAGTCCAGGCTGGGCCTCCAAACTTCTTTACGTGCATAACATAAGACGTGCATAAGTCTCCGACGTGACGCTGCAGCGCAGCTTCCGGAAAGTGCATACCCATCCTCACCAAGAAAGAGTTCGCGAGCGCGGGCTTCCCGGTTGTCTAAACCGCGATGATGCCGGTGACGGTGAAATGTCGTGCCGCGCTGCGACCTGCATCGCTTGACGCCACGACCAACGGCGGAAGCGATAGAAGCGCCTTGCTTTCCCCATCTATCGGAAAGCTGAATCTCAAGGGTAATTCCGCAAAATACAGGATGAAGGACTTCGTCGAATTTTCGTCGGCGCAACCGCTGCCGCTTACATTTCCGAAGCCTGAGTTTGAGCTTTCCGGGCCGGGACTACCCTGACAGCCGTCACATTCATGTCGGAGTCCGCTCCCGCGCTAAGCGAGATCGAAAGGCAATTCGCGCGTCATAACACGCGAGGACGAACCCTGATGGTGACGGAGCGGATTCGATGAATCGAACATCGGTCTGCGACCTGGAAGCCGCTGCTTTGCCACTAAGCTAAATCCGCGCAACTACGAACATAGCATATCGCCGATACTCTTGCGCCGGAAGCTAGAATTAACGTTACATTGCAAACCGCTCCACCCGCAGGCGGCAGAAGTTCGACGCCGGAGCGACGCTTGTTGTTCTGGTTCAGTCCAGCGGGGCCTCATTTTTGAGACTACCGATCGCGGCAGCGGTTGCCGCGGCCAGTTTGCTCTCAAGCCCCTTCGCGGCCGCATAGAGCTTGTCGCTATTCGCATCGAAACCGTGGCGGGCGAAAACAGCCGAAATGTAAGTCGCGTTGTTATAGCTGACGTAGACCTTGCCGGCCTGGTCCTGCCAGACCGGCATTTTTAGCGGTAAATCGATGGCCAACATGGGATGTTGAAGAAACAGCGGCGTTCCGCCTTGTGGGCTGCCCACCACCAGAACCGTCGCCGGAGGCATCTCAAGACCGACAGCCTTGGCCGCGGCGGCGTGATCGAGGCGCGTAAAGACCTTCAGACCGTTATCCTTCACCGCCGTTTCGAGCTGATCCAGCGTAATCTCGAAATCGTGCGAGCTTTGCATTGTCACCAGATCGGTCGCAGCTTGTGCAAAACCTGCCATAAAAAGACTCCGAAACTCGGCTACGCGGTCGCTCGCACGGGGCGTAACACCGCGGATATTCGTCGGCGGCAGCTGAATTTTCGTACCCTGCCCGACCTGGGAATAGGCGCAAAGGATTTTTGCGTCCCCAAACCGGGAATTGCCGGTTGATGAAGCCCTTATAATCCTTCCCCACCCGGGAAATCTGGTCTAAAAACAGCTCGCGCGCGAAGATCGCGCTCTTGCTTAAGGGACGCGCGGCTCGCGCGCCCTTTTTTTGTGCCCGATTTCATCCTGGGACTTGATGCCTAAACGCACCGACATCTCGACCATTCTCATCATCGGCGCCGGTCCGATCGTCATCGGACAGGCCTGTGAATTCGACTATTCCGGCACCCAGGCGGTGAAGGCGCTGAAGGAGGAGGGTTACCGGGTCGTCCTGGTCAACTCCAACCCGGCGACGATCATGACCGATCCAGAACTGGCGGACGCGACCTACATCGAACCGATCACTCCCGAAATCGTCGGCAAGATCATCGAAAAGGAACGCCACGTCATTCCCGGCGGCTTCGCGCTGCTGCCGACCATGGGCGGTCAGACTGCGCTGAACTGCGCATTGTCGCTGCGACGGCAGGGCACGCTGGATGATTTCGACGTCGAGATGATTGGCGCGACAGCGGATGCCATCGACAAGGCCGAGGACCGGCAACTGTTCCGCGAGGCCATGACCAAGATTGGTCTGGAGACGCCGAAATCCCGCCTCGCCAATGCCTCGGCGCTGAAGAAGCAATACCGAGACGAATATCTGGCCAGAAAGGAAACCCTCTCCGGCGATGCACTGGCGGAACATGAGCGGCAATGGACGCTCGGCGAGAACGAGCGACGCAAGCGCTATCAACAACATGCGATGGCGGAAGCGCTGATGGCGCTGTCCGAGATCGGCCTGCCGGCGATCGTCCGCCCCTCCTTCACCATGGGGGGCAAGGGCGGCGGCATTGCCTACACGCGCGACGAATTCCTCGACATCATCGAACGCGGCCTTGATGCCTCGCCGACCAACGAAGTGCTGATCGAAGAAAGCGTACTCGGCTGGAAAGAGTACGAGATGGAGGTCGTTCGCGACAAGAAGGACAACTGCATCATCATCTGCTCGATCGAGAACCTCGATCCGATGGGCGTTCACACCGGCGACTCCATCACAGTGGCGCCAGCACTGACGCTGACCGACAAGGAATACCAGATCATGCGCGACGCCTCGCTGGCGGTGTTGCGAGAGATCGGCGTCGAAACCGGCGGCTCCAACGTGCAGTTCGGCGTCGATCCTGCCGACGGACGCATGGTCGTCATCGAGATGAATCCGCGGGTGTCGCGCTCCTCGGCGCTGGCATCAAAAGCAACCGGCTTCCCCATCGCCAAGGTCGCGGCGAAACTGGCGATCGGCTACACGCTCGACGAAATCGCCAACGACATCACCGGCGGCGCGACACCGGCATCATTCGAGCCCAGCATCGACTACGTCGTCACAAAAATTCCGCGCTTCGCGTTCGAGAAATTTCCGGGCGCTTCAACCACGTTGACGACCTCGATGAAATCGGTCGGCGAAGTGATGGCGATCGGCCGCACCTTTCAGGAAAGCCTTCAGAAGGCGCTGCGTGGCCTGGAGACCGGCCTTACCGGCCTCGACGAAATCGATATCGAGGGCATGGGCAGGGGCGACGACAAGAACGCAATTCGCGCGGCGCTCGGCACACCGACTCCTGATCGCCTGTTGCAAGTCGCGCAGGCGATGCGGCTCGGCTGGACTGACGAGGAAATCTTCAATTCCTGCAAGATCGACTCCTGGTTTCTCGCTGAGTTGCGCGGCATCGTCGAGATAGAGAACAGGGTCCGTGCCCACGGCCTGCCGGGCAACGCCTTCGGGATGCGCACAGTCAAGGCGATGGGTTTCTCGGATGCGAGACTCGCGGTGCTCTCAGGCAGAACGGAAGCTGAGGTCAAAGCGCTGAGGCGCACCCTCGGCGTGCGCCCCGTCTACAAACGCATCGACACCTGCGCTGCGGAATTCGCCTCACCGACCGCTTACATGTACTCGACCTATGAGTCGCCGTTCGCAGGCGCGGTCGCCGACGAAAGCGCGCCGTCGGACAAGACCAAGGTCGTTATCCTCGGTGGCGGCCCCAACCGCATCGGCCAGGGAATCGAGTTCGACTATTGTTGCTGCCATGCCTGCTTCGCGCTGTCGGATGCCGGCTATGAGACCATCATGGTCAACTGCAACCCGGAAACGGTCTCAACCGACTACGATACCGCTGACCGGCTTTACTTCGAGCCGCTGACGGCCGAGGACGTGCTGGAGATCATCGACACCGAACGGCAGAACGGAACGCTGCATGGGGTGATCGTGCAGTTCGGTGGCCAGACGCCGCTGAAACTTGCACGCGCACTGGAGGCGGCCGATGTGCCGATCCTCGGCACCTCGCCCGAAGCCATCGATCTTGCCGAAGACCGCGACCGATTCAAGCGGATCCTCGACCGGCTGAAACTGAAGCAACCGAAAAACGGCATCGCCTATTCGGTGGAGCAGGCGCGGCTGGTGGCCGCCGATCTCGGCCTGCCGCTGGTGGTGCGCCCCTCCTATGTGTTGGGCGGCCGTGCCATGCAGATCATCCGCGAGGAAAGCCAGCTCGGCGACTATCTGCTCGGAACCCTGCCCGAACTCGTGCCGGTCGACGTCAAGGCCCGTTATCCGAACGACAAGACCGGCCAGATCAACACCGTGCTCGGCACCAACCCGCTGCTGTTCGATCGTTATCTCTCCGATGCCACGGAAATCGACGTCGATTGTCTCGGCGACGGCAAGGACACTTATGTCGTCGGCATCATGGAGCATATCGAGGAGGCCGGCATCCATTCCGGCGACTCGGCCTGCTCGTTGCCTCCGCGTTCGCTTGATGCAGCCACGATCGCCGAGCTGGAGCGGCAGACCCGCGAACTCGCGCTCGGTCTCGATGTCATCGGTCTGATGAACGTGCAATACGCCATCAAGGACGGCGAGATCTACGTGCTGGAAGTGAACCCCCGCGCCTCACGCACGGTGCCGTTCGTCGCCAAGGTAGTCGGCCTTCCGGTCGCCAAGATTGCGGCGCGGATCATGGCCGGCGAGAAACTCGCCGACTTTAAACTCGGGGCACAAAAGCTCGGCCATGTCGGCGTCAAGGAATCGGTCTTCCCGTTCGCGCGCTTCCCCGGTGTCGACACCGTGCTCGGTCCGGAAATGAAATCGACCGGCGAGGTAATGGGCATCGACCGCTCGTTCGAGATCGCCTTCGCCAAGAGCCAACTCGGCAGCGGCACGCATCTGCCGCGCAAGGGCACGGTGTTCGTCTCGGTCCGCGAGAGCGACAAAATGCGTATCCTGGCGGCCGTGAAGCTGTTGGCATCTCTCGGCTTCAGGGTGATGGCCACGTCGGGAACGCAGCGCTACCTGACCGATAGCGGCGTTCCGGCTGAAAAGATTAACAAAGTTCTGGAGGGACGGCCGCATATCGTGGACGCCATCACCAACGGCGAGGTGCAACTGGTGTTCAACACCACTGACGGGCCGCAGGCACTGGCTGACAGCCGCTCGTTGCGGCGCGCCGCCCTCTTGCATAAAGTGCCATATTACACCACTCTTTCGGGAGCCGTGGCGGCCGCGCAGGGTATCCGCGCCTATCTGGGCGGAGATCTTGAGGTTCGCACGTTGCAGAGCTATTTTCCCAAGACTTAGGCCCCAATCGGACTTGATCGGCCCGATAATCGGTCTGCAGGAGCCCTAAAGAAGTGGAACCTGCAGACTGCGGGGAGGTTTTTGTCGCGGCAGCAGCCAGTTGGCTACTGTCGCGATCAAGACGGTGCTCCATTGCTTCGACGGGTCCAAAGCGACTTCTGAACCCAATTGCATTGGATTCATAGAGTTTCGAATTCCCTTAAGAGTTTGCACTAAAGGGGCCGCAAAGGCATGCGAGCGTCGGAGCCGAAACAATAGGCGAATGCGGATTTTACGGCCGGGGGCCCGGACGGAAAGCCGCTTCGCACAACGCGGCAACGCCGCCGATGAAGCGAAGGACGAAGTGAGATGATCGATAAGGTTCCGATGACCCGAGGGGGACATGCCGCCCTCGAAGTCGAACTGAAAAAGCGCCAGTCGGTGGACCGGCCGCGGATCATCGAGCAAATCGCCGAGGCGCGGTCGCATGGCGACCTATCGGAGAATGCGGAGTATCACGCCGCAAAAGAAGAGCAGTCGCACAACGAGGGCCGTATCGCCGAGCTCGAAGACAAGCTGGCACGCGCCGACATCATCGACGTTAGCAAGCTGTCCGGCGATACCATCAAGTTCGGCGCTACCGTGACGCTGATCGACGAGGACACCGACAAGAAGGCGGTGTGGCAGATCGTCGGCGAAGCCGAAGCTGACGCCAAGCAAGGCCGCATTTCAATCACCTCGCCGCTCGCGCGCGCCCTGATCGGCAAGAAGAAAGGCTCTTCCGTTGAAGTCGTCGCGCCAGGCGGCGCCAAGGCCTACGAGATTGCAAAGGTCGAGTGGCGATAGTCTAAGCCGTCTTTATGCTGTCCGATTAATCCCCGCCGGATTTCGTTTTCTTGATTTATTTTCGCAGAGCAGGACGCGGTATGCGGCTTTTCCGTTTATGTCTCGCTCCCGCGATGGCTTTGGCGATCCTCGCCGGAGCCGCTCTCGCCGCCGATATGGATATCCCGCGACCTCCGCCGACGACGGATATCCCGGTGCAGAAAGGGCCGCCGAATTGCAGCCAATGGACCGACGACTGCGTGAATTGCGCACGCGGCTCCGATGGCTCGCCGCCAATTTGCTCGAACGCCGGTTTTTCCTGCCAACCCAAACCCGTGCGATGCCTGCGGCCTTGACGTTTTTCCTGTCCGGTCGCGGCCAGGACGCCAAGACCAAAGTTACGGAAATCAACGTGTTCCAGTTCTGGAACCGAGCGAGGGTCTGGGGTGTTAGAGTTCTGCGTCGGCCTGTGACGACAGGGTGACGAGCGGGTATGTTCGAACGTCGTAACCGGGGGAAACCTGACACATGGACCAGATGTTCGCCAAATGGCAGCCGACTGTTCTCAGTTTGCTTCGCTTCATGAGCGGGCTCCTGCTCATGCAACACGGGACCGCCAAGCTCCTGGGCTTCCCGTCCCTGCCGATGTTCGCCGACCTGCAAATCGCGTCGATGGTCGGGGCTGCCGGGGTCATCGAACTGGTTGGCGGCGGGCTTCTGGTCGTCGGGTTGTTCACGCGGGCCGCGGCCTTCATCACGTCGGGCATGACGGCGGTCGCCTACTTCATGGTGCATGCGCCGCAGAACTTCATGCCGATCGTCAATCACGGCGAACTGGCCGCGCTTTACTGTTTTGTTTTCTTCTACCTGGTGTTCGCTGGCGGCGGCCCGATCAGCCTCGATGCGATACTGCGCAAAAAGGTCTGACCTCAGCGATAAAATTAGCCTGGCACCTTCAGCTCCAACGGCACCGCCGGGGAGTATTTGGAATTGTGAAGCACCAGTGAGGTCCGCACGTTGCGCACATGCGGCGCAGCGGTGAGATGCGCGACGAAATCCTGAAATGTGGCCATGTCAGGCGCAACGCATTTCAGGATGAAGTCGACCTCGCCTGACAGCATCCAGCATTCGCGCACAAGCGGCTCGCGACGCACGAACTCCTCAAACGCGCGAAGGTCGGCGTCCGCCTGACTCGACAGATGCACCGACGCAAACACCGTAACCTCGAAACCGAGCCGCTGGGGATCGAGCAGTCCGCGATACCCCTGAATATAACCATCTTCCTCCAGCGTCCGAACCCGGCGCAAGCACGGCGGCGGCGAAATGCCGACCCGTTTCGCCAGTTCGACGTTGGTGATCCGGCCGTCGGCCTGAATTTCGTTCAAAATCTTAAGATCGATCTGGTCCAGACTTTTCGACACACGCATCCAATCCCGAAAACCGGGGCAAAGGTCGAATCCCCGGTAGGTCTTACTTAACGCAAATGGGGACGCTTGCGTAATTTTATTGCGCCAGGTTCACTTTGGTGCTTAGAGGAATTGTTGCAGCGGCGGGTTGCATTTTTCGCATAGCTAGCCAGATATCGAAGGCGTCGATCCCGACGCTTCTCACGCCTCTACGAGCCTTCGCGGGCCATTTTGTGCCTTGCGCGCAAAGCCATTTTCTTACGATAGGGATTCCAATTCCATGTCCGCCCCTAACCAAGCCAAGGTCGTCATCATCGGGTCCGGGCCGGCGGGCTATACGGCGGCGATCTATGCGGCACGCGCCATGCTGGAGCCGGTGCTAATCCAGGGCATCCAGCCGGGCGGCCAGCTCACCATTACGACCGATGTTGAAAATTACCCCGGCTTCGCCGACGTGATCCAGGGGCCTTGGCTGATGGAGCAGATGGAGAAGCAGGCGACGCATGTCGGTACCCGGATCGTAACCGATACGGTGAATTTCCTCGATGTGTCACAGCGGCCGTTCCGGCTAACCTGCGACAGCGGCGAGGTCTATCTCGCCGAAACCGTGATCCTCGCAACAGGTGCGCAGGCGCGCTGGCTCGGGCTGCCATCCGAGGACAAGTTCAAGGGATTCGGTGTATCCGCATGCGCTACCTGCGATGGCTTTTTCTATCGTGGTAAAAACGTGATCGTAGTCGGCGGCGGCAACACAGCGGTCGAGGAAGCGCTCTTCCTTACCAATTTCGCCTCACAGGTCACCCTTGTGCATCGCCGCGATCACTTCCGCGCCGAACGCATCCTGCAGGATCGCGCGTTCAAGCATCCCAAGATCAAGGTCGTCTGGGACAGCGCCATCGACGAGATCTGTGGCGGCGAGGATCCTCCCAAGGTTACCCATGTGCGGCTGAGGGACGTCAAGACCGGCGCACTCACCGAAGTCGCAGCCGATGGCGTGTTCATCGCGATCGGCCACGCACCTGCGACCGAACTGGTTACCGGCAAGGTCAAGCTGAAGCCGTCGGGCTACGTCGAAGTTGCGCCGAACTCGACAGCAACATCCGTGCCAGGGCTGTTCGCCGCCGGCGACGTCGCGGATGAAGTTTATCGCCAAGCCGTGACGGCCGCCGGCCTGGGCTGCATGGCCGCGCTGGAAGCCGAGCGGTTTCTCGCTGCGCACGCGGGCGACCGCGCTGCGGCAGAATAACCGCGCAGTGTGCCGACATGGATTGGGACAAGCTAAAAGTCTTTCACGCCGCGGCAGAGGCTGGGAGCTTCACGCACGCCGGTGAACAGCTCGGGCTGTCACAATCTGCCGTATCGCGACAGGTCGGCGCGCTGGAGCAGGAACTCTCGGTCCCGCTGTTTCATCGTCATGCGCGGGGGCTGATCCTGACCGAACAGGGTGACCTGCTGTTCCGCACCGCGCATGATGTCTTCATGCAATTACAGGCGGCGCGCGCCCAGCTCGCCGACAGCCGGGAAAGACCAAGCGGCGACCTCAAGGTGACGACCACGCCGGGAGTCGGCATCAACTGGCTGATACCGCGCCTTGGCGAATTCACCTCGCTGTATCCGGAGATCAGGATCTCACTGCTTTTGACGGACGAAGAGCTCGATCTGTCGATGCGGGAAGCCGATATCGCGATCCGCACATACAAGCCGACCCAGCCCGACCTGATTCAGCGCAAGCTGTTTGCGATATGTTTCCATGCCTATTGTTCGACCGAATACGTCAAGCGTTTCGGCACCCCGCGAACGCTTGAGGAACTCAGTGGGCACCGTATCATCCTGCTCAACGAGACGCAGGCATCGCCCCATCTCCAGAACCGCAATTGGCTGATCGATGCCGCTCGCAACGGCTCAGGACCGCACGAACCCTACTTCACCGTCAACAGCATACTGGGCCTGTTCAGCGCCTGTCAGCAAGGTCTCGGCATAGCGGCGCTGCCGGATTATCTGGTCGGGGGGAACAACCTGCTGGTTCAGTTGTTTCGCGAATCCGATTCGATTCAGCTCGATACTTATTTCGTGTATCCGGAAGAGCTGAAATCCGTGGCGCGGGTTCAGGCTTTCCGAGATTTCGTCGTCAGCAAAGCGCAACGCTGGCCGTCGTGATCGGATCGAACTCTGTCTGATTTGCTCTGACGCGTTTTCTTCACGCGAACCGTATCCATCCTCGGGTCAGGGCCGAGGACATACTTCGCTCGAAACGCTCTGGCGCAAAAAGACAAAACGCGCGAAACCCGCGCGCTTTGTCACCAACACCGAGCGACGGTCAGGCAGCCTGCTTGTGCATGGCTCCGCCCGAGGACACAGACCCGCGGATCGCCTTGACGGACCGTTCAATCGCTGCCCACAATCGTCCGATCTCCGAGGCAGCGCGGCCCTGGGAATCGTATTCGCGTGCCCCTTCGCCGTGTGCAAGCGCCAGCAGCAGGTCGGCGCGATTTGTAATCTGGCCACTCCAAACCGGAGCGCGGAATTTCGCCAGAGCCTCGCGCGCAATGGTAACGATCGGACTTTCGGAGCCATCGCGCATCGCCGGCGCACCATTGATGACCACCGCGTAAGGCTTCCGTGCAGACCGGCAGCTCTGGATGGTGCCCTGAACGGCGTTGACGTCGAACACGCCGGGTCGCGCGGGAATCACAACCATGGTCGCATTCCGGATGGCGTCATCGACGACGGCCGTCAGATTCGGAGGCGTGTCGATAAAGACCCACTCGAAGCCGTCACGCTTCGCGGCGTTGATGATTTCGGTGACGGAGCGATTGGCTGTCCGGATCGGAGGCTCGTTGGTGCCGCGCAACTTGTGCCAAAGCGTCAGTGATCCCTGCGGATCGGCATCGACCAGCAGGCAGGGCCTCGAAGCCTTATGAACTTGTGCGGCAAGATGGGCGGCCAGGGTGCTTTTGCCCGAGCCGCCTTTACGCGATGCGAAAACAATAACGTTCATACCTTGGTCTCCCGATTGACCCAGGAGAATAAAATGAATCAGCATACTGATTCGTTAAAGACAATTTTTACCGTCTTTCACCGGCACGGGCCTGTTTTTCATGCTTTTTTGGGCATTTGAGCCGCGTCCCTGTCCGATATCGAGACGGTCTTGGCTCCAGAGAGCCCGAAATGGAATAGTCGTGCGAAGCCTTACGACATGCGTTTCGCGGCTTTTCGCTCCAACCATTTGCGCTCGATCCACCCCAGCATCCGGGCCATCGGTCCCTGCAAGAACGGCAGATCTTGCGCGATCAAAATAAGACCGAGAGGCAACATCCACAGCCCGAGAACCGGTAGAAAACTGAAAATGCCGCCGATGATCAACGCCATCGCCAACGGAACGCGGACCAGCCGCGAGGAGGGCTTACGCACCCAACCCATAAATTTCGCAAGTCGTGGCGGCATTTTACCTTCCAACCAGGCAAGATGCCGATCCAGTTCCGCACGGTGATCACTGCTCACGTCTCGCTCCATGACAAAAAGATGTTGATTTGTCATGGCACCACAAGGGGGCGGGATGTCGCGCAGACGTCTCGCAAAAAAATGCCCCCGGATCTCTTCATCAAACTCAGAATCCGAACGTCCAAACGACGCTTACCACCGTCAGCGTCAGGAAAGCGCTGAGCGTCCAGCCGATGGCGTAGTTTTTTTCCTCCGGCACGATCCCGCGCATGTCCTCGACCCCTCCGTGGGTAGGACGCCAAAGGTGCAAATCGGTCATTACAACCTCCCATGCAGACATTGCCGCAATACTCCAATGGCGGGAGGGCAATACAAGTTCCCTTGCAAGTATCCGAATTATTACAGCTCGACTTGACGGCGCGATGCACAGCGGTCATGCGTACCGCGTCAGTCAGCTGGACGGCCGCTCCCGCACGGGCCGAAAGGCTTGCGGGGGAGGAAAGTCCGGGCTCCATCGACATACGGTGCCGGATAACATCCGGCGGGGGTGACCCTAGGGACAGTGCCACAGAGAACGAACCGCCGCTTCCATCCTCTTCCTCCGCTTGCCGGAAGGTGGGGGCGAGAGCGGTAAGGGTGAAAAGGTGCGGTAAGAGCGCACCGCGTTTCCGGCAACGGAGACGGCATGGCAAACCCCACCGGGAGCAAAACCGAATAGGGACGGCGTCGCGAGAGGTTCGCCTTGGGCGATAACATCGCAGGGCTATGTCGGGCTCGCTGTCCGGGTAGGTTGCATGAGGCAACGTGCAAACGTTGTCCCAGAGGAATGGCCGTCACGTATCGTATACGTAAGTGTGCGGTGCCCTACAGAACCCGGCTTACAGGCTGGCTGATATCCGCAAAGCGTTTTGAATCGAAGTGAACTTGCGGTTCACTTGAGGAAAGCGTGTTTCACTGTGAATGAGGGGTTCGGCGCGCCGGACCCCTCGCCAACGAAACTCCGCGGCAGGAGGCGGCAGGAGGAAGACGATCATGACTGACTCCGCCGAAAATCAAACAGCAGCGAATAAGACAGCCGACGCTCGACGCCACTATTCGTCGTAATCCGCCTCGCTGGCGTAACTGTGCGAATGGTTCTTGCGACCGCCAAACGATCCCGTGACAGCCGGCTCGCGGCTGGCATACGAACCGCGCGCCGCGGCGCGTGCGGCAATGTCCTCGCCCGATACCGCAGCAGGGTTGCAGACCATTCGGCGACTTGCGCGGCGCATCAGATCGACATGGATATGATTGTAGTGATGGACGTTGGAGCCAGGCGCCAGCACAGTGGCGAAGCGCTGACAGGCCGACGCTTCCACATCGCGGAGGAACCCCTGCTCTTCCGGCAGACCCTTCCAGCCGTGCTGCACTGAAACGTATCGTCCATCCGCCAGCGTGAAACCAGCGATATCCAACGCATTCCCGAAGGCGTGCTCGGAAATATGCGCGCGCGGATTGCCGTTCATGCCACGGCAGGAATAGGCCGAGATCTGCTTGATCTCGACCACGCGCGCGCCGAACCAACGCATCGACGCCGGCTGTATCGCATCCGCTAGCCAGCGATCGAGCGCCGAAACGATCGGGCATGCAAGCGTCGCGGAGGGCTTCACCACGACGGGGCCGACCGCGCTGGTGACGGTCCCGCGCGCAGGTCCGAGACGCAGCGAGTTCTGTGACGAATCCAGCGCAGGCGTTGCCGGATACGCGGAGGACCGTGTGCCGCTAGAGGACTGAGGCTGCGGATACGACTGTCCGTAATGGTCGTTCGGCGATGCGTGATTATCCTGCGGTCCGTCCGGCGGCAACTCGATCCGACCCTCAGCAGGATAGACGCCGGGCGCGGTCAGCGAGACCGGCCCGTTCGATCCGTCGCCGGAGGCGGGCTGAGGAGTTGGTGTTTCGGGGTAGGATGGCGGCGGCGTCCGGTGGGCGGGCTGCGCGATCGGCCAGCGCGGCTGGCGGCCGATTGACGCGGGGGGCCTAAGATCCTCGTCGGCAAAGCCGTACGCCGGGTTTTCACCGAGCGCCGAGACCTTCAGGGGAAATTCCGCGCCGCAAATGCCGGGGCCATTGATCGGACGGATGCGAACGAGATCGGCACTCTCCCTGACTTCGCCGGATTTCAGACATGCAGCTTCAGCCTCGGCCCGCCACGGTTCGCGCTCCGCAGTCTGAAAAAAACCGCGCCCGCAACCGGCCAACGATACGAGGACGAGGGAGCCGACAAAATACAAGGCAACTCTGCGCGTCATCCGCGCACGTTCAACGAATTTATTTAAAGCTTCTTCAATGTGTTGTTTTCAGTCATTTTTAACCACGCCGTTGCGGTGCGCAATAGAAGATGGGTGGCGAGACCGGAACCGATTGCAGGACGCTGCGTTACGACGACGAACAAATGGCGTGAGGTCGCATGACTTTCGCGGGCCACATGAGCATCCTGACCGCCTACATCGCACTCGCCTTCGTGGGCGCGATCGTGCTGGGCGTTTTTTAGCCAAATTTCCCGCATCTGGTCCCCGCATCGGTGGGTGATTAAGTCGGGGAGCCAATGCGGCCTGGGTTTAACCTCAAGACCATCCTGCTCGGCATCGTGATCCTTGCGGTCTCGTTTCTTGTCGGTCTCAAGGCCGTGGACTGGTTGTCGCCGCGCGCCATTGACAAGCCTGCCCTAGCGACATTGCCGCCGCTCCCCCCCGTCAACCGCAATTCGAGCATCGTCGCGCCGATCAAGATACCCCTGACGCTCATTCGCGACGCCGCCGAGCGCGCGGCTCCGCATAACTTCGCTGGCAAGGCCGACAATCCGGCGGCGCAGATTCTCCAGAACGCGGACATCGGTTGGACCGCATCCCGCGGCGCGATCAGCGCCACGGGCGTCAACGGCGTGCTGTCGCTGTCGACGCCGTTGACCGGCGCTGTCAAGGTTACTGGATCGCTATCCGCCAACGCTCAGGATGCGGTCGGTAACGCGCTCGCGGGCGTACTCGGCGGCGACATCGCCAAACGTGTCGGCCGCGTGAACATCAAGAATCTGAACGCCAATGCCGAGATCAAGGGCAACGTCGTGATGACGGCACGGCCGGCGCTGGCCGAAAACTGGCGTATCGATCCCGGTATAACCGCGCAGGTCAATCTTGGGGACACCAACCTCTCGGTCGCGGGCGCGCGCCTCAATGTGCCGTCACAGGTCAAGCCCGTCATCGACAGGGCAGTCAACGAACAGATCGCAAGCCTGCAGCAGCGCATCCGCAACGATCCCGCTCTGGAACGCAACGCGCGGCGGCAGTGGACGCAGATGTGCCGCTCGATCCCATTACAGGGGGCAGCCGGGTTTCAGGATCTTTACCTCGAGCTGAAGCCGGTGCGCGCCATCGCGGCTCAACCGCGCATTGACACCAGCAACGTCACGTTGACACTTGGCGTCGAAGCCGAGACGCGGATCACGACCGCGGCGACCAAACCCGACTGTCCGTTTCCCCAGACGCTCGCCATCGTTCCGGCCACGACGGGAAAACTGAATATCGGCGTTCCGATCGACATGTCCTTCACCGACATTACCAAGATCCTCAGAGCACAACTCGCCGGCAAGACATTCCCCGAAGATGATAGCGGCGCGGCTGAGGTCACTGTCAAACAAGTCAGCGTCGCGGCCGCGGGCGACCGCCTTCTGATCTCGCTTCTTGTTCATGCGAAAGAGAAGAAGAGCTGGTTCGGTTTCGGCGGCGAGGCCACAATCCACATCAGGGGTAGACCCGTTCTCGACCAGGCCCAGCAGATCGTACGTCTGACAGACATCCAGCTTGCGGTTGAGTCCGAAGCCGCGTTCGGCCTGCTCGGCGCCGCCGCGCAAACGGCATTGCCCTATCTGCAACATGCCTTGGCCGAGAAGACAGTGCTCGACCTCAAACCGTTCGCATCGAATGCGCGAGAGAAGATCGCCGCGATGATCGCGGATCTTCAGAGAAGCGAGAACGGCGCCAAGGTCACGGCAGAGATCAGCAGCCTGAAGCTTGCGGGCATCGCCTTCGATTCAAAGACGCTGCGCGTGATCGCCGAAGCGGTAGGCACCGTGAACGTCGAGCTCAAGACATTGCCGGCGTTGTGAGGGACAAGTTCCTGATGCTCCCCGGCATTCATCGCGTCCCTCCTCCATCCAAACGAAGCTAGGCACGAATAAACACGCCCGGTAAAAACCGGGCGCGTTGATTATTCTGCCGTCTATCTGGCGGCTCAGGTCGAGTACTTGAATTCAGGCATCGCCTCCAGCTGTTGCTTGGTCGCGCTGAAGACTGCGTGATCCGGGTACCATGAACTCTTGTCCGCTTTCGTCGTATTGACCGTAGCCGGCGCGGATGTCGCGGAGCCCGTGGTCGTCCCCGTACCTGCGCCGCTTCCCGAGGCCGATGCCTGCGCAGGTGTATCGACAAACTTTAGCTTGTCGAACGGTATCGCAACCAGGCGCTCACCAACGCCTAGGAAGCCGCCCACGCCGATCACCGCAGCTTTGATCGTTCCATTCTTGTCCAACAGAAGATCGCTGATCGAGCCGAGCTTGTCGTTGGTATCGTTATAAACGTTAAGACCGACCAACTTCGACGAACGCCAAGTGCCATGATAGCCTGACACTGATGTGGTAGCGGCTGGAGCATTCATCGTCATGGTGTTTGGCGTCTGAGCAACCGCCGTCGTCGCCAACAGCGCGGAGCCAATCAACGCGACCGTCATATGTTTCGAGATCATCAGTGTGCTCTCCTTCAGTTTAAATGGAGTAGCGAGAACCCATGATGCCAAGAGTGGTTCCACGGAACACCTTCGATAAATCCCGTTCCAATCGGACAAAACAACACAAAGATGTGCGTGGATTTCGAACGACGCACGCAAGCTACGCCGCCGCGCAGCGCGACCAATGACCGAGAGCGATGTGCCATCGCAAACAGCGACACCGTCGTTTCTCAAGATCTGCGTTTCTCAAGATTTACAGCGCAGCCGGTCGAAACGACGCCGCTAAGCAGCGTGTGCATGCGGCTCGTCGTTCGCCTCGCGAAAGAACGCGACGGTTTCGAACTGATAGCCACAGTGAACGCATTGCCAGAGATACGCTGTTCGGCGCGGTCCGTTTTCAAACCATACTGGCGCGGCAATCAGACGACCGCACTGCGCACAAGGATTTTGGTGGGGTAAATCATCAGATACGGCAGCGACCATGACGCTTCTCCCATCTGCTTTTTTTGTCTGCGAATTGTAGCGAGCACAACTCGCCGAGAGTTCGCATTGCTCGATCCTGACTCCCTCTCGCGACAAATTTGCGACATTCCGCAAACGCCCCTCGTGTAGCTAAACGCCGCAACACGACGCCACACGATCTCAAAGAATTCCTTTGGCAATACGCCCTCGGCAGGCTGAATTCATGAGCTTCCTATTTCGTCCATTTTGCCATAGGAAAGGCAAGATTGAGGCGGTAAAAAAGCGGATCATGAAGGGGTGCCCGTGACAAATTTACGCAAATTCGGTCCGCTTCTTGTTTTTGTCGCGATGGCATGGCCGCAGCCATCGACCGCGCAACACGCGGACTACGCACCGATGGTGACGGCACATGCGCAAGCCAACGGCGTTCCTGTCGAGCTGGTTCACCGCGTCATCATGCGTGAAAGTCGCTACAATCCACGCGTGGTTCATCGCGGGAACTATGGCATGATGCAGATCAAGCTCGAAACCGCTCGCGGCCTCGGCTACACCGGCACCGCTGAAGGCCTGCTCGATCCTGAAACCAACCTCACCTATGCTGTCAAATATCTCGCGGGCGCATACCAGGCAGCTCACGGCAACCATGACCGCGCGGTGGCTTATTACGCAGGCGGTTACTACTACGCGGCGAAGCGGCAACGGCTCCAGCGCGCCACGCACGAGACCATGAGCGCCGATGCGCGAATCCCCGGCGCGCCGCTATCGATCGTGCCGCACTGAACTGCCAGCGCTGCGGGATAGAGTAGCGTCGCGTCGATACGGTAGCTGTCGAGCAGCGATGGAAACTTGCCCTCGGTTGGCTGAGGCAGATGCGCGATTGCTCCGTTGCGGAGCGCTGCGAACCGCGCCGAGCGCGGCGACCGCGAAAACGTCCCGCAAAACGCCAATCATGGAACCGCTTCCATTATTTGCGTCTGCCGCGCGTTGACACTCCTGCCTTTCGGTCTAGATTAGGGATGTTCCGAGGGGTGCTCCGTCAGGGAGCTGAGATACCGCAAGCTCGTAATCCGAAGATGGATTGCAGGGACCGCGGTGACCCTTTGAACCTGATCCGGGTCATGCCGGCGAAGGGACAGGGATGCTTCAGAAGACGCGGGAGAAGCGGGGGGCGCCCCCGATCGCGGTGAGGGGTGCAGGTATTGCCGGCGCGTGGCAGGCGTTGCTGTTCGCGAAGGCTGGACACGCGGTCACGCTCCACGAACGCGGCGACAACGCGATGGCGCATGCGACCAGCCACTGGGCCGGCGGCATGCTCGCGCCATGGTGCGAATCCGAGGTGTCCGAACCTCTCGTCTCGCGTCTCGGCCTTCGCTCGCTCGCGCTATGGCGCGAACATGCTCCCGATACGTCTTTCAACGGCTCTCTTGTGGTGGCGCATCCACGCGACCGCTCCGATTTCGAGCGTTTCGCGCGAATGACATCGGGACACCGGCACCTTCAGCGCGACGACGTGAGCAAACTCGAACCATCGCTCGATGGACAATTTCGTGAAGCATTGTTCTTTCCGGACGAAGGCCATGTCGAACCGCGCCGCGTGTTACCTGAACTGCATGCGCACATCCGCGCAGCCGGCGGCCAAATCGAATTTGGCAGCGCGCCAAAGCCAACCGACATTGAGGGTCTGGCGATCGATTGCCGCGGCCTCGCCGCGCGCGACACGTTTCCGGACCTGCGGGGCGTCAAGGGCGAGGAGATTATCGTCGAAACTGACGAGATCGTGCTGTCGCGCCCGGTACGCCTCCTGCATCCGCGATGGCCGCTCTACATCATTCCACGTGAACACCACCGCTTCATGATCGGCGCCACCTCGATCGAATGCGAGGACGACGGCGTCAGCGTCCGTTCCGCGCTGGAACTTCTGAGCGCCGCTTACGCGGTGCATCCGGCGTTCGGCGAGGCGCGGATCGTGGAGATCGGTGCAGGCCTGCGGCCCGCCTTTCCCGACAACCTGCCGCGCATCGCGATCGACAAGAATCGGATCGCGGTCAACGGGCTTTACCGTCACGGCTTCCTGCTGGCTCCGGCGCTCGCGGAACTGACGCTCGGCTATGTCGCGCGCGGGGAGATCGACAACGAGGTGATGCAATGCAAGTGACCGTCAACGGCGAACGGCGCGAGATCGCAGCGCAGACCGTGGACGCCCTGCTGCGCGAGCTCGACTATGAAGGCACGCACGTCGCAATCGCTCTGAATCTTGACGTGCTGCCGAAAAGCCGATGGGCGGATACGACGCTAAAGAGCGGCGATGAGATCGAGATCATCACGCCGCGGCAAGGAGGGTGAGATCGCAATGAACAACGCGAATTTTACTGCCCTACCTTTACCGGTACGAGCCGAGCCATGCTGAAATTTTACGATCGCGAATTCTCCTCCCGGCTGCTGATCGGAACGGCGCTGTATCCATCGCCCAGGATTATGCAGAGCGCCATCCGCGCCGCGGGCAGCCAGATCGTCACTGTGTCGCTGCGGCGGGAGACCGCAGGCGGCAAAACCGGCGACGCCTTCTGGTCGCTGATCCGCGAACTCGATGTCACGGTGCTACCGAACACCGCCGGGTGCAAAAGTGTGCGCGAAGCCGTCACGACGGCGAAACTTGCTCGCGAACTATTCGATACGTCCTGGATCAAGCTTGAAGTCATCGCCGACGACGACACGCTGCAGCCTGATGTGGTTGGACTCGTCGAAGCTGCCGCCGTCCTCATCAAGGATGGTTTTGACGTGTTTCCCTATTGCACCGAAGATCTCGGCGTCGCGATGCGGCTTGTTGAGGCGGGCTGCAAGGTGGTGATGCCGTGGGCCGCACCGATCGGCAGCGCGAAAGGCATCATCAACACCAACGCCTTGAAGCTTTTGCGCGAACGCTTGCCCGATATCACGCTCGTCGTCGATGCCGGACTCGGCGCGCCTTCGCACGCGGCGCAAGCCCTCGAACTGGGCTACGACGCCGTGCTCCTCAACACAGCCATCGCCAAGGCCGCCGATCCAGTTGTCATGGCTGGCGCTTTCAAGCTGGCGGCGGAAGCCGGCCGCAGCGCTTATGAGGCGGGCCTGATGGAGGCCCGCGACTTCGCCTCGCCATCAACCCCCGTCGTAGGGACACCGTTCTGGCATGCCGTATCCTGATCGCCGCGCGTATCCTGATCGCTTTTATCCTGTCGTCGACACGCTGGACTGGCTGCGCCGCCTGATCGGGCTCGGCGTCGGCACGGTGCAGTTGCGCGCAAAAGACCTCAACGATGGCGAAGCACTGCAGCTCGTCAGCGATGCGCTGGAGATCGTCAAGGGCACGCCGATGCGACTCGTGGTCAACGACTACTGGCGCGCCGCCATCGTCGCCGGAGCGAAGCACCTTCATCTCGGCCAGGAGGATCTGGCGGAGGCCGACGTTCACGAGATCCGCAAAGCCGGGCTTACGCTCGGCCTCTCCACCCACGACGAGGCTGAGCTCGAAACCGCGCTCGCAGCCGAGCCGGATTACATCGCGCTTGGTCCGATCTTTCCGACCACGTTGAAGGCGATGCGCTTTGCGCCGCAAGGAATTCCGAAAATCGCCGAATGGAAGAAGCGCGTCGGCGACGTCCCGCTGGTGGCGATCGGCGGTATCAAGCTGGAGCAGGCGCCAGAGATTTATGCCGCCGGCGCGGACTCGATCGCGGTGGTCAGCGACATCACGCAGAACCCAGATCCCGATGCGCGGGTGAAAGCCTGGCTCGAACAGGTGATTGAAACCGCATGAGGCGCCATCTTCTGCCTTCTCGGCTATTCGCATTGAACCCTAACGACCCGTCTCGAACCGGAGAAACGCCATGAACATTCGCCCCAATCCGGACACCACTCGCCCCGCCGTCACGACCGGCGCCCTGCCCTCGTCCCGCAAGATTTTCTCCGCGCCCGATGCTGCGCCGGACCTGCGGGTGCCGCTGCGCGAGATCATTCTCTCTGAAGGCGCAGGCGAGCCGAACCTGCCGGTCTACGACACCTCCGGTCCCTATACCGATCCGAGCGTCGTTATCGACGTCAACGCCGGCCTGCCGCGCACGCGCCTTACTTGGGTGAAGGAACGCGGCGGCGTCGAGGAATATGACGGCCGCGTCATCAAGCCCGAAGACAACGGCAATGTCGGAGCAAAGCACGCCGCAGCCGCGTTCACAGCACACCACAAGCCGCTGCGGGGTGTTGGCGATGCGCCGATCACCCAGTTCGAATTCGCCCGCGCAGGCATCATCACCAAGGAGATGATTTACGTCGCCGAGCGCGAGAACCTCGGGCGCAAACAACAACTCGAACGCGCCGAAACCGCGCTGGCCGACGGCGAGTCCTTCGGCGCCTCCGTTCCCGCTTTCATTACGCCGGAATTCGTGCGCGAGGAGATCGCGCGCGGCCGCGCCATCATTCCGTCGAACATCAACCACGCCGAACTCGAGCCGATGATCATCGGCCGCAACTTTCTGGTGAAGATCAACGCCAACATCGGCAACAGCGCGGTGACCTCCTCGGTTGAAGAGGAAGTCGACAAGATGGTGTGGGCGATCCGCTGGGGCGCCGATACCGTGATGGATCTCTCGACGGGCCGAAACATCCACACCACGCGCGAATGGATCTTGCGCAACTCGCCCGTCCCCATCGGAACGGTGCCGATCTATCAGGCGCTGGAGAAATGCGACGGCGATCCGGTCAAGCTGACATGGGAGCTTTATCGCGACACGCTGGTGGAGCAGTGCGAACAGGGCGTCGATTATTTCACCATCCACGCTGGCGTGCGCCTGCCCTACATCCACCTCACCGCCAACCGAGTCACCGGCATCGTCTCGCGAGGCGGCTCGATCATGGCGAAGTGGTGCCTCGCCCACCACAAGGAGAGCTTCCTTTACACGCATTTCGAGGAAATCTGCGACCTCATGCGCAAGTATGATGTCTCGTTCTCGCTGGGCGACGGCCTGCGCCCCGGCTCGATCGCCGACGCCAACGATCGCGCGCAGTTCGCCGAACTGGAAACCCTAGGCGAACTCACGCAGATCGCATGGAAGAAAGGCTGCCAGGTGATGATCGAAGGCCCCGGCCACGTGCCGATGCACAAGATCAAGATCAACATGGACAAGCAGCTGAAAGAATGCGGCGAAGCGCCGTTCTACACGCTCGGGCCTTTGACCACCGACATCGCGCCGGGCTACGACCACATCACCTCGGGCATCGGCGCCGCCATGATCGGCTGGTTCGGCTGCGCGATGCTGTGCTACGTCACGCCGAAGGAGCACTTGGGGCTGCCGAACCGCGACGACGTGAAGGTCGGCGTGATTACATACAAGATCGCGGCGCACGCCGCCGACCTCGCCAAAGGCCACCCGGCCGCACAACTGCGCGATGACGCATTGAGCCGCGCGCGGTTCGACTTCCGCTGGCAGGATCAGTTCAACCTCGGTCTCGATCCCGAGACGGCAGTGGCGTTCCACGACGAGACGCTACCGAAGGACGCGCACAAGGTCGCGCATTTCTGCTCGATGTGCGGACCGAAGTTCTGCTCGATGAAGATCACGCAGGACGTGCGCGACTACGCCGCGACGCTCGGAGATAACGAAAAGGCCGCGCTCTATCCGGACGCAGCACAGGCGGGCATGAAGGAGATGAGCGCGAAGTTCAAGGAGATGGGCGGAAACGTGTATCTCGACGCGGAGAAGGTGAAGGAGAGTAACAAGGTGTTGTGAATATGTAGGACGGATTAACGAATCCGTAATCCGTCAATTCCTTTCAGCAACCATTGGCACAATACGCCTGCGTTATTGCGCCCTGCGGGTCAATTCACCTTGCTCCGCGTACATTCCAAGGCAGGTAGAACGATTCGATTAGGCCAACTTCCAAGCCAGCTCGACCATTTACAACCAATCCACCCCATTCGAAGTCTGGAGGAGTTGCGGTCAAGATTGTCACCGTCCCATCCTCCACGAGCGAGAGTCGGATTAGCTCATTGACGCGGATGTTGGTCGCCTGTTGAGAACCCGGTTTTCCATAAAAGTACAGACGCTTCCTCAAGCCCATACCGGCTACGCCGACGTAGAACACCGTCTCCCTCGAGGCAAAAGCATACACACCCTTACCGCTCGGAATCTCCCCCTCAACGCATGGGCGACCATCACTACCCAGCACCCATGTCCCACTCTGCTGGAAGCCTGCCTTCAATAATGCCTCGACACTCAGCGGTGGCCGCTTCGGCTTGAGAGAAATTTCAGTTTCCGTATCCACCGTCGTACTAGATGGTACGGATATCTCTGCTCTCAACCTGTTTACAAGCTTTCCTCGAATGCCTACCACACGATCAAAAAGCCCTTCGACCACCAGCTTACGGCATATGAGGTTGACTACCTGTCGCTGTGGAAGCTTCAAAGCTGCGGCAATTTCATCGTCGTCCCGATCCGGAAACTTGCTAATGAACTCGAGGACCTGCTGCCGCTGCGTCACCAACGTTTATCCCCAGATAGATCACGCTATCCTCTGGATTATCATGGCCTGATAGACGCAGCCAGTACGACGGATCCGCGAAGCGTAATCCGCCGGTTTTCCGATCGCATGAGCAAGCACCACATGAACCTCGTCACGATTCGTACGACAAATACCGGGACTGTCAGCATCTTCGAGGAACAGAACCCATGACGCCGTTTCGGGCGATTGCCCTGTTGTCTGCCGCAGCCTTCGGCATGTCCCTTGCGTCCGCTGCCGCTCAAGACAAGACGTCCCCCTCCCCGCCGCCTTCGCAGCTCATCGAAAAGCTCAACGCCTATGTCGGCTGCATCAACCGCCTCTCGGAGCGGTCGTATGAGTCGCGCAACCGTTACTTCTCATGGGCGAAGAAGACCGGCCCGACTGGCAAGGAGCGCATCATCTACGGCACCTACACCATCTACGACACGACCGACTGCAAGAAGAACGTCGAGAAGGCCAACGCGGCGGAGCCGCACGACGCCGAACTCGAATCTGCTGCTTCCGCTTACGCCGACGCCGTCGGCAAGCTCGAGCCGCTCCTGAAGGAGGCCGACGAGTATTACGAGCAGGAGAACTACAAGGACGACAAGATGGCCAAGGGCAAGGAGATGCATCCGCGCCTCGTCGCGGCGTGGGACGCCTTCGCAAATGCCGACAAGAAACTCCGCGCCGGTGTCGAGGCCATCAAGGACAAGCAGGCGGCGGAACAACTCGCCGCGATCGAGGCGAAGGAAGGCCGCAAGGTGCACTATTACGTCGAGGCGCTGATGATTCAGGCCAAGCGCCTGTTACGCGCGGAAAACACCGACAAGCCCGACATCGCGGCGATCACGCAGGCGCTGACCGAGTATGAGACCACGGTGAAAGCAGCCGAAGAGGCATCGGGCAAGGACGGCGATGCGAAACTCGGCTCGTTCTTCGTCAGCAGCGCCAAATCATATCTGACCTCGGCGAAGCAACTGATGCGCCGCATCCGTGACAAGATACCCTACAGTCAGGGCGACCGCATGATGCTCGGCGGTGGTGGCGGCTGGATGGTCGAGGGCTCGCCGCCGCGGGTGCTCCGCGATTACAACCAGTTGATCGAGGGTTATAACCGCGGCGCTCACATCTAACAGTCTCTCACCGCTTCTCGGAAACGGTGAAGAGCGGGTTCGCCGCTCTGCGACCGCTACTTCATCGTAATGGCAAGGCCGGAGAGATCGGCGTTGGCCATCAGGCCAACCTGACGGCCGGAAAGCTCCAGCACCGCGCCCTTCTGGTTGCTCAACACGATGGCGCGGGCGCCGCCGCCGATCGCCAACCCCGCGCCCGCCGCGCCGTAAACGCCGGCGACATCGGACGGCCGGCTGATGCGGCTGACCTGGCCGCGCAGCACGGTCTTCGATCCGCCGAACACCAAGCCATAATCCAATCCGCCAACCGAAAGCGGATATCGCCGTCCGTGGAAGGTGAGCGTACCGCCGCCAGCGGACGCGCCGATGATCCAGCCACCCTTGTAGATGGTCAGCGTCACGGTGCCGCTGTCAGCGCTGGCAGAAGAGGATAGGCCGAAGCAGACAGCCAGCGCGAGCAAGGCGGCGCGAAACAGCGACGATGACGACATGCGGAAGTCTCCTGAGCGTGAGAAGGCGGGAGGCGATTCGGAACTGTCGCAAGCGTAAGAGGCAGGCGCTGCGCGAGCAATCCTATACGTCGCTCCCGGTCCGACCGATCTGTTGACGGGCCAACCGGCGAATCGATTCCATCCCTTGCGGGGCACAGCGCAATCGACAATTGCGCCGGCAGGAAACACACTTCGCGTTAGCATCGCTCCAAATTTAACATTCAACTGTTACGCGCATTTTGGCGCCGGATCGGTGGTTTTCCCGTTGTTTTATGAGGAATTCCGACGAATCCAGGATTGTTAATGATCTGGTAACCATATCATACCAGCCTTGTCGCCGGGATGGGGGTCTCAATCCGTCGGCTGGACGCCAGCCGCGCTTCGGGGAGGGACCGATGAACCAGGAATTCCAGATCAAAGACCAGTGTTCGATACAGGATCAGACTGCGCTCACGCCGGACGCAGTGATTCCGCTGCTGGTCGGCTCCACGGTCGACGAAATCGAACGGGAGCTCGTGCTGCAAACGCTGGCACGTTGCGACGGCAACCGCACCCGCGCAGCAAGAGTACTGGGCGTATCGGTACGTACGCTACGCAACAAGATACGGCAGTATACGACCATGGGAATCGACGTGCCCGATCACGGCTGATCTTGGCGGAATGATAGATGCGTCCGGTTACGAACGCCGCATCAAATCGGACTTTCGAGACACACCGGCTTGCCGTTGCGCGCGCGCCCTCCTATGAACGAAAATATAACGTTCAGTTCTCGCGCACGCTCAGCCTGCGCTTCGACCAGGCGTCTTTTTTCATGACATCAACACCGACACCTCCGAAAGCCGACCGCCGCTCACATAGCTATACGCACCACGGCATCGCCCTGACGGATGACTACGCCTGGCTGAAAGATGCGAACTGGCAGCAGGTGCTTCGCGAACCTTCGTTGCTGGTGCCGGAGATCCGCGCCCACCTTGAGGCTGAGAATACCTATTCGAACGCCGTGCTGGCGCAGACCGAGCCGTTGCAAAAGCAGCTCGTCGCCGAAATGCGCGGCCGCATCAAGGAGGACGATTCCACTGTCCCCTCCCCCGACGGGCCATTTGCCTATTTCACGAAATACCGGGAGGGTGGCCAGCACCGGATGATCGGCCGGCAGCCGCGCCACGGCGGCGACGCCCGTTTTCTTATCGATGGCGATGCGCTTGCAGAAAACAAAGAGTTTTTTCAGCTTGGCGAAGCCCGTCATTCTCCGGATCATCGCCTGGAAGCGTGGAGCGCCGACGATCGCGGCTCGGAATATTTTACGATCCGTATCCGCGACTGGGACAGCGGCGCCGATCTCGCCGATGTCATCGAGGAAACCGACGGCGGCGTGGTGTGGAGCGCGGACTCACGCGCGTTCTATTACGTCAAGCTCGACGACAACCATCGTCCGATGCAGGTCTACCGCCACCGGCTCGGGACACCGCAATCCGATGACGTGCTGATTTACGAAGAACAGGACATCGGCTGGTTCACGCATATTCATGAGAGCGCGAGCGGCCGCTTCTGCGTGATCGCCGGCGGCGATCATGAAACGTCCGAACAGCGGTTGATCGATCTCGCCGCGCCCCAGGCCGTACCGCGCGTGATCGCAGTGCGCGAGGTCGGCGTGCAGTATTCCGTCGCCGATCGCAACGACGAACTGTTCATCCTCACAAACGCCGACGGCGCGATTGACTTCAAGATCATGACCGCGCCGCTCTCAGAGCCGGACCGCGCGAACTGGCGCGACCTGATCCCGTATTGTCCCGGAACCTATGTACTCGATCTCGAACTTTATTCCGGCCACATGGTGCGGCTTGAGCGCGCCAATGCGTTGCCGTCGATCGTCGTCCGCGATCTCGCGACAGGAAATGAGCACGCAATCGCCTTCGACGAGGCCGCCTATTCGCTCGATACCCATGGCGGCTACGAGTTCGACACCACAACCTTGCGCTTCAGCTATTCGTCGATGACGACGCCTTCCGAGGTGTTCGATTACGACATGGCGAACCGCTCGCGAACCTTACGCAAGCGCCAGGAGATTCCGTCAGGGCATGATCCTGCGGACTATGTCACCACCCGCATCATGGCCAAGGCGAACGACGGCGCCGACGTGCCGGTCTCGATCCTGCATCGCAAGGATTTCGCGCAAGATGGCCGCGCGCCGCTGCTGCTCTACGGCTACGGCTCCTACGGTCACGCCATGCCCGCTTCGTTCTCGGCCAACCGGCTGTCGCTGGTCGATCGCGGTTTCGTCTATGCCATCGCGCACATCCGCGGCGGCGCGGACAAAGGCTGGGGCTGGTATCTCGATGGCAAGCGCGAGAAGAAAACCAACAGCTTCGACGATTTCGCCGCCTGTGCTCGCGCGGTGATCGCGGCGAACTATACGTCAGCCAAAAACATCGTCGGCCACGGCGGCAGCGCCGGGGGCATGCTGATGGGTGCGGTCGCCAACCGCGCAGGCGAGTTGTTCGCCGGCCTCGTCGCGGAGGTGCCGTTCGTCGACGTGCTCAACACCATGCTCGACGACACACTGCCGCTGACCCCGCCGGAATGGCCGGAATGGGGCAACCCCATCCTGAGCGAGAAGGATTTCCGCGCCATCCTGTCCTACTCGCCTTACGAGAATGTCGCGGCGAAAGACTATCCGACGATTCTCGCTATGGGCGGGTTGACCGATCCGCGCGTCACCTATTGGGAGCCGGCGAAATGGATCGCAAGGTTGCGCGCCACCATGACGTCAGGTGGGCCTGTTCTGTTGCGAACTAACATGGGCGCGGGACACGGCGGCGCGTCCGGCCGCTTTAACCGGCTCGACGAGATCGCCCTCGCCTACGCCTTCGCTCTGTGGGCGGTGAAGCACGATCCGGCTGGCTAGCTAGCGAGAGCTATTATCTAGGGGCCTCTTCGCGTGAGGAACGCCTCGATCAGAATCGTAAAGGTCCGCTTCAAGATCCCTCAAGCGGAAAAGCTCTTGCGCATCCATAGAAACGCAAAAAGCCGGCGCACAACGACGCCGACTTTTGCGATGGAGAACCGAATGAGGATCAGTCGTGATCCATTTCGCCGATGTGCTTCTGCGAATAGAGCTCGACGCCGATCTTCTTGATGAGATCGATCTGGGTTTCGAGGAAGTCGATATGGCTTTCCTCGTCCTTCATCAGCTTCTCGAAGATGTCGCGGGTGACGTAGTCCTTCACCGCGTGGCAATGCGTCGCCGCCTCTTCATAGAGAGCACGGGCCGAATACTCCGCCTTGAGATCGCAATCCATCACCTCGCCGACGTTCTGGCCGATGTGCAGGGGATCAAGCACCTGCATGTTCGGGAAGCCGTCGAGGAAGATGATGCGGTCGATCAACTTGTCGGCATGCTCCATTTCCTCAATGGACTCCGCGCGCCATTTTTTCGCGAGATCCTTGATGCCCCAGTTATCCAGCAGCCGGTAATGCAACCAATACTGGTTGACCGCCGTTAGTTCGTGGCGGAGCGCTTTGTTCAGGTAGTCGATAACCTTCGGGTCGCCCTTCATGAAGCAGCTCCTGTTGTCTGTGCTTTAAAGCCGGCGGCCGACTATCGCCCGCTTTCGCCTAATTTAGAATACTTCTAAATGAGATTCGGCCGCGCGACAACCCCCCAAAAATGCTGGGCTGCTATCCAAATGCCGCTATCCAGAAGGTCAAAGAGTGATTTCGGTGTGACTTTGTTCGACTTCCGCTTCCATCGCAGAGTGGGGACACCCGTCGCAACATCGCCGGGCGCAGGCGCCGAGCGCTTCCTTGATGATGGTCCTGATCGTCCGGGCACACCGTCCGCATTCCGCGCTGCATCCGAGACATCCGTAAACCTGCTTCGGCGAACGCCGCAGGTCGTCTGTTCCCGTCACGGCAGAGCGGACGTCGTCATCGGTTAGCACGTTACAGGAACACACAATCATGAAAACGGAACCCAATTGCCGCACGCGAACGGGCCGATATTGTTGGACCGCCTCGCGAAACGCAAAGGGAAAACCCGCTATTTCAAACTATTCCAAGTTGCCCGAAAAGCCGCCGCGAGCGGCAGCTCCGGAATTGCCATAACATCTTGATATTCATCATTTTAATCGTCACATTTGGGTCCGCATCGTGGCAGGATTCAGTTACTTCGTTCATTGATCGTTCAAACCGGGTGTGGGAATCATCGCTCGACAACGCACTGCGGTATCGATTGATGAGAAAGGTGAGGCCATGAAACGAACATTAATGGCATTGGCGACAGTTGCCATGGTCACAGCGGTGGCCGCACCTCAAGCAGCCGAGGCCGGCGGCGGCATCGCGGCAGGGGTCGCCGGCGGACTGATCGGCGGCGCGACCGTCGGCGGAGCGCTGGCCGGTCCGGGATATTATGGCCCCGGTTATTATGGCGGCCCGGGATACTATGGACCCGGCTACGGCTATTACGGTCCGGGATATGTCGCAACCCCGGGCTGCTATTGGCAGAGGCAGCGTTTTTGGGATGGCTTCGGTTGGCGGCTCCGGAATGTCCGGGTGTGCGGCTGATCCCGTCTGATAAACGGCTCCGGTTCATATTGTCGGTGTTTCCCCGGAATGCCGCGCGCGATAACCTGAAAAAGCCGCTTTTTCCAGCGACCGACCTGCGAAGGTTGACCGGGTGAAACAGCCAGCTTGAACGACGGCATTGCGAGTAACCTTGAACCCTGCGCCGACCGCGGCGCGACCCCTCAGGAGAGATTCGAAAGATGAAGAAAACAGTTTTTGCCATTCTCGCGGCTGTGACGGTTGCGGCCGGTTCAGTAGCGACGGCTCCGCAGGCAGAGGCTCGCGACGGGGGAGCGGTGGCAGCCGGCGTTCTCGGCGGTCTGGCGGCCGGTGCCATCATCGGCGGCGCAATCGCGAACAGCCCCCCGGCCTACGCCGCACCGGCTCCAGTCTACGCCGCGCCTCCACCGGCCTATGTGGACGGGCCGCCATGCCAAATGGTGCGGGAGAGGTTCTGGGACGGATATGGCTGGCGTTTCCGTCGCGTCCAGGTGTGCGACTGATCCGATTGTTCGGATAATCCGATCTGAGAAACCCGGCGGCGTGGCCGGGTTTCCGTTGGTGACGCGATGATTTCAGCGCGCCGCATTCATTGCGCGCAGCACCCCGTCACTGGGCCAGCAGTCCACCCTGAGGCCAGCGGACTTCTGATAGGCGCCGAGCGCCGCTCGCGTCAGCATCCCGGCCTTGCCGTCGATCTTGTCCTTGTACAAACCGAGCCGCGTCAAATGGCGCTGCATTGCCTCGACGTCGCGGCTGCGCAGCTGCGTCGAGGCCGACCACGGTGTCGCAAAAGGCAACGGACTGGTCATGCGGTCGGCGAGATGGCCGACGAACAGGACATAGAGATCGGAGAAATTGTATTCCTTGATGACGAAGTAGTTCGCCGTGGTCAGGAACGACGGGCCATGACTGCCCTCGGGTTGCAGTAACGACGCCGACTGTTCCCGCTCAACTGCTGTCAGCTTTTGTCCGCGCACTGGTAAGAACCCCTCGCGCAGCCATTTATCGATCGGCTTCCTCACCTCGGGCACGCCTTCCGTGCAATCGGCGTTCTCCGGTGCGCGTACCTCGTAGGCCCAGCGCAGTCCCGGCTGCCAGCCCTTGTTGACAAGTTGCTGCGCGGCCGAGGCCAGCGCATCGGGCACCGAGGACCAGATGTCGATGCGGCCGTCGCCATCAAAATCGACGCCATGCTTTGCAAGCTCGGACGGCAGGAACTGGGTCAGCCCGGTGGCCCCGCCCCACGACGCGCGGAAATTCTTGCGCGAGACAGCACCGCGCTGCAGCAACAGCAGTCCTTCGATGAATTCGTTACGATACTGGTCCTTGCGGCGGCCGACATAAGCCTGGGTCGCCAGCACGCGCATCGCATCATAAGGCAGGGTGTAGCGACCGTAATCGGTTTCCCGACCCCAGATCGCAAGGATGATGGTGGCGGGTACGCCGAAACGCTTTTCGATCGCGGCCAATGTCGATTCGTTTTTCCTCGTCAGCCGCTGCCCTTCAGCCGCCAGCCGCGCGATGCTGCTCTCCTTGAGATAATCCGCCGGCACCTGAACGAATTCCGCCTGCGACGGCGCACCAGTCGCGGGCCGACCGGGCAGAATGAGGTCGGGCAGCTTATAGTCGGGCTCGAGTCCGGCTGTGACGGAATCGAACGTCGCGCGCGAAACGCCTGCCTGCTGCGCCTCCGGCCAGACCGCGGCGAGGAAACGCGTGAAGCCGTCGTCCGCCGCGTGCACCGGCGACACGACGGCTCCGAACGTGAACGACAACAGGAACACGATCGCGAATTGCGACCGTCTCAGGATGTCCAGGACGGTCGCCGCCATGCTAATGCCTCGCCTCGCCGTTCGATACATTCGCCTCACTCGCGATACGATCCGCGAGCGCAACGCCGATTGCCGAAAAGATGAACACGACATGGATGATCGTCTGCCACATCACGCCGGTTTGCGTATAACTCATGGCGCGCTCGGTCCCAAGGTTTCCGGCCGCGATGAAGGTCCGCAGGAGATGGATCGACGAGATGCCGATGATCGCCATCGCGAGCTTGATCTTGAGAACGCTGGCGTTGACATGGCCCAGCCACTCCGGCTCGTCGGGATGGCCTTTGAGATTGAGCCGCGACACGAAGGTCTCGTAGCCGCCGACAATGACCATCACCAGAAGATTCGAGATCATCACCACATCAATGAGGCCAAGCACAACCAGCATGATCTGCTGTTCGGAAAAATCGAAAGAGTGCCCGATGAGATGCCACAGTTCCTTCAGAAACAGGACGACATAAACCCCTTGGGCAATGATCAGGCCAATATAAAGCGGAAGCTGAAGCCAGCGCGAGGAAAAGATCAACATCGGCAGCGGGCGAAGGGCAGTGAAAGCAGCCTTCGGGGCCGGAGATTCAGGCATCGGGGACATTATGGGTCTCGTCGTGACGGGAGAGCGTTTTATTCGATTCCCTATGATGGAATCGAGACGTCTGGCCGCGACAAAATGCAACGCGAGCGCTCCGGCCTGACTTGCTCAAAACCACGACCTATTTGATCGCGACCACGAAAATGCGCGGGAACCGCAGCAGCACCTTGCCGTCCGCCTGCAGCGGATAAGCGGCAGCGATCCGCGCGGAATATTCACGCAGGAACTCCTTCCTTTCCATCGGCTCCAGCGGACCGAGGAACGGCCGTAATCCCGTACCCTTGACCCATTCGACGATTGCCGTGGTGTCTTCAAGGATATGATTATAAATCGTGTGCCAGATCTCGATGCGTTCGCACAACGGCTGCAATGCATCGTAGTAAGCTCCGGGCCGCGCCAGCAGGTCTTTCGCCCGCGCGGCGTCCGCAAGTCTTTCTCGCCACGGTCCCGAATGAGCCACCTCGCGCATCATCACATGACTGGGCTCATCGAGATTGTCGGGCATTTGCAGAGCTAACACGGCGCCTGCCGGAAGTACGCTCAACAGTCGCTGCAACTGAGACAGATGATCCGGCACCCACTGGAAGATCGCATTGGCAAACAGCAGGTCGGTGTTCGCCGGCGGGACCCAATGCGCGACGTTGGCTTCTATAAATGTGTGTCCTGGCAGCCGGTTGCGCGCCTGCCGCAGCATGTCGGCGGATGTATCGATCCCGATGATCTCGGTCTGCGGCCAGCGCTCGACCAGCAATTCGGTAGAATTACCGGGACCGCAGCCGATATCGACGGCCTTGCGCGGCGCGCTAAGGGGAACCTGAGCCAACAGATCGCGGGACGGCCGCGTTCGCTCGTCCTCGAATTTCAGATATTGCTGGGCGCTCCAATCATCCATCGCGTCTACACGTCCTCCTTTCGACATCAACCAAGATCGGCGATCAACGCCGATCACGGAGGGAAGATGTGCGTAGCGGAGAGCCCCGGCGATCGGCACTCCCGTCGGTCTGCTTTGGCGGGATCTGCGGTCCAGGCTCCCGCGAGCCTGCAGCATCTTTGTGTATAATATCGTATGCGGCCGTTTGGTCGACCAGCGACAGACAATAAGCGGCGGCTTCCCCCAGATTGTCTGCGACCGCGTCGGCCTTGAGGTGGTCTTTCGTCATTCCGCTGTTGCTGCATCCCCAGCAACAAACGAGGATGCGCGCCCGCGGCATCTTGCGGCGAAGCTTGCGCAGCAGATGACGCGTTTGCGCCGCGCCGCCGTCATCGAGCGTCGAGATGCACACGAGCATCACGCCCGAGGCGTCAAGCTGGAAAATCCCGCTCGGCGACGTCTCCTCTTTCCTTGCGGCTCGCGCCCCAAGACCGTGTTTCGACAATATCTCAGCCAGAAGCATCGCAGCCGCTTCGTCGAGATCGCTGCGCTGCGCGACGCAGAGCACGGGATGTGCGGCCTGCCACTCCGAGGGCAGTCCTTCGCGGATGATGAACGGCAGCTCCGGCATCGGCGCACCCGCCGCCACGTCCGCTGCATCAGTGGGGGCTCCGTTCTTCGGGTGGCGGCTCGCCATCGCGTCATCGAATTCCGAAGCCAGTCCGTCGATGACCTCGGCGACGCTGTCCCTGATTTCAGCCAGACGGTCCGGCGACAGACGATCGCGCCTGAGGTCGGCCTGCGCCAGCATCAATCCCTTCAGCGCGACGGTTTCGTAGTATTCGGCGAGCGAGCCCTCTTTCAAGAACTCTTCGGCCGTGTCCGCGGCCTCCGCCGGATCGTTGGCCAGCATCCGCTGATAGAACAGTTCCGGCGGAGACAACGCCGGACGATCGCCGAGAAGGATATCGAGAAACCTGAGATGCTCGACATGGCGGCCCAGCACGACCAGGCAGACCGTCAAGGGCGTCGCAAGGACAAGACCGATCGGCCCCCACAGCGCAGTCCAGAATGTCGCCGAGGCAACAACGGCCACCGGGGACAATCCGCTGCTGTGCCCGACGAGCAAAGGCTCAAACACCTGACCGATCACAAGCTCCGTCAGGAAAATGATCGCGCCGGCCCATAGCAACATCGACCAGCCCGGATCGACCGCCACAGACAGCGTCAGCGGAAAGAACGCCGCGATGAAGACGCCGACATAGGGTACGAACCGCATGATCGCAGCCAGGATCCCCCAGAGAATCGCGCTGGGAACGCCGATCACGAGAAGGCCTATGCCCACCAACACGCCGAAGCTGGTGTTGAGCGCAACCTGCATCAGAAAGAAACGACTGAGGCGACCGGCCGCGTCATCGATCGCCGCGGTCGCGGACTGCAAATCGTTCGAGCCCGCGAGCTTGATGACGCGGTTACGCAGATCCTCCCGCTGAAACAGGATGAAGACCACGAACACGATCACCACGCCTACCGTCGCCAATGGATGCAGCAGGGGACTGATAAGCGCCAGGATGCTCTCTAGAGCGGATGGCGGCGGAGAACGCACCTCGACCGGGATGGGCTTGGCCTCGCCGGGCGTTTCGGACAGAGGCGACGGCGACGGCGTCTGCGGTACGTTGATTTCCTTGCCGAGAGTCTGAAGAATATCCGCGGCACGATCGAGCGCCACTGTTGACGTCAATGCTCGCAGCGACTGGATTTTCTGCTGCATGGTCTGCTGGTATCGGGGCAAACCCTCGGCCAGATGCCTGACTTCGTTCGCGATCAGGCTACCGAGCGCGAAGATCGCGACAAAGGCGATCACGACCACCAGGGGAACGCTGGCGGCACGCGGGAAATGCCATCGCTCGAGAATTTCCACCAGCGGGGCAAGCACGAAGCTCAAGAGCACCGCCAGCGCGATGGGGACGAAAATCTCACGGCCGACATACAGTCCGCAGATAACAAGGGCGGCGATGACCGCCGCTGCCATCGCCCCGTCGCCGAAACCTCCGGCTATCCGTGGCGTCACTCTTGCATCCAGATCCAAACTCACAGCCGCCACGACCCCAAATATCCGCGATCATCAATGATCGCGGGGCCGGTTTGGTTCCATTGAACGTCGGCGTCCGTTCCTACCCACTTACGCCGCTGGCGCATCGCCCTCCTCTAAAAACCCGGAGAGTCGGCGATGTCTGGGGGTTGAGGCTGCAGGTGGAAAGCAGACGGTCACACAGCTTCGCCTGAACGGAGGTGCCTTTATGTCATTGGACGTCCGAGATGCTACTCATGCTGATATCAACACGCTCATCCGGCTCAATGAGGTGGTTCAGAGTCTACATGCTGCGCTATATCCAGACGCTTTCAAAAGATTAGCTGATCCCCCTGCGGCGAGAGCTTTCTTTGCCGAGCGAATGGCTGACCCAAAGAGCTCGATAGCGATTGTCGAGACCGACCGGGGGGCGCCCGTCGGCTATGTCTGGTTTGAAATGCAGGAGCGGTCAGAAACGCCTTTTACGGTCCCTCAACCTCGCATCTATGTGCATCACATCTCGGTCATGCCAGAAGCTCGTCGTCGTGGCGTAGCCACGATTCTGATGCGCCATATTGAACAGCGTGCTATTTCAGAAGGCATCGACGAAATTGCTTTGGACACTTGGACAGCCAATATCGACGCGCAGAAATTCTTCAGCTCGCAAGGCTATGTCCCTTTCAACGCCATCCATCGCAAGAAGCTTGTCGGAGTGAGCTAAGGGGTCCAGGCAGCCAATGCGTTACCACTCTTCTCACCGCGTCAGCTTCTTATATTTCACCCGGTGCGGGATGATGCTGTCCTGCCCGAGCCGGCGCATCTTGTCCTTCTCGTAGTCCTGGAAGTTGCCCTCGAACCATTCGACGTGGCTGTCGCCTTCGAAGGCCAGGATATGCGTGGCGATGCGATCGAGAAACCAGCGGTCGTGGCTGATGATGACGGCGCAGCCGGCAAAATCCTCGAGCGCCTCTTCCAGCGCGCGCAGCGTATCGACGTCGAGATCGTTGGTCGGCTCGTCGAGCAGAAGCACGTTGGCGCCGGACTTCAGCATCTTGGCCAGATGCACGCGGTTACGCTCGCCGCCCGACAAACTGCCTACCTTCTTCTGCTGATCCGCGCCCTTGAAATTGAATGACGAGCAGTAGCCGCGCGAGTTCACCTCGCGCCTGCCGAGCAGGATCAGCTCGTTACCTCCGGAGATCTCCTCCCAGACATTCTTCTTGGCGTCGAGGCTGTCGCGCGACTGGTCGACATAACCAAGATGCACGCTCTCGCCAATGGTGATGGTGCCCTTGTCCGGCGTCTCCTGCTTGGTGATCATCCGGAACAGCGTGGTTTTGCCGGCGCCGTTGGCGCCGATCACGCCGACAATGCCTCCGGGCGGCAGCTTGAAGGTCAGATCGTCGATCAGTTCGCGGTCGCCAAACCCTTTGCTCAGGCCCTCGAAATCGACCACGTTCTGGCCGAGACGCTCGGCGACGGGAATGGTGATCTGCGCCGTCTGGCTCTGCTTCTCGCTGGCCTGCTTGAGCAGATCCTCGTAGCGCTGGTAGCGCGCCTTGGATTTCGCCTGCCTCGCCTTGGGCGAGGCGGCGATCCATTCCTGCTCGCGCGCTAGCGTTTTCTGATGCGCGGCGTCTTCGCGGCCTTCCTGTTCGAGGCGCTTCTGCTTCTGCTTCAACCAAGCCGAATAGTTACCCTCGTAGGGAATACCCTTGCCGCGATCGAGTTCGAGGATCCATCCCGTCACGTTGTCGAGGAAGTAGCGGTCGTGGGTGACGATCAGGATCGCACCCGGATAATTGCGCAAATGGCTTTCGAGCCACGACACCGACTCAGCATCGAGATGGTTGGTCGGTTCGTCCAGCAGCAAGAGGTCCGGCTGGTCGAGCAGCAGCTTGCATAGCGCGACGCGGCGGCGCTCGCCGCCGGAGAGTTTCGTCACGTCGGCATCATCGGGAGGGCAACGCAGTGCGTCCATCGCCTGATCGACCTTGCTGTCGAGATCCCACAACCCCGCAGCCTCAATCTCATCCTGCAGCCTGGTCATCTCGTCGGCGGTTTCGTCGGAGTAGTTCATCGCCAGTTCGTTATAGCGATCGAGGATCGCCTTCTGCTTGGCGACGCCCTCCATGACGTTTTCGCGCACCGTCTTGGCTGGATCGAGCTGCGGCTCCTGCTCGAGATAACCGACGCGGGCACCTTCGGCGACCCAGGCCTCGCCCGTGTAGTCCTTGTCGAGCCCCGCCATGATCTTCAGCAGCGTCGATTTACCCGAGCCGTTGACGCCGAGCACACCGATCTTGGCGTCCGGATAGAACGACAGGTGGATGTTATCCAGCACCTTCCGGTTCGGCGGATAAGTTTTGGACAAGCCCTGCATGAAGTAGATGAACTGGCGCGCCATCGTGATCCCTGAAAGCGTGATTCCTAAAGGTGATTCCTGAAAGCGTCGCGGCGGTGTTCAGACGCTCTCTCCCGCCTTGCGGCGAAATCGTCAGGAGAACCTCTGAACCAGACCACGCGCCGACCGAAGGTTGTGCGCCTCTTTTGAATCCACGTCGCTGATAGGCCGCAGGGGCTGAACTTCGGGATTCAGGAGGCGCCGTTTTCTGGAAAGTTTACTGCCGCTGATGTAGCCGCGCGGTGGGGAAAGGGCAACCTTGCCTTAACCACGCAGAAAGGTTGACGGAAGGAATATTCCGTTTCGTCTCATTCGAACCGCCTTTTAATTAAATCCGTGAAGGATAGCGAGACCAGCGCCATCGTGGGCCTCCCAACAGGAAGCTTGCGACCCAACAAGGCAGTAACACCATGGCGACCAGCGTATCGGCGTCAGCGTCCAACCGGACCGAAAGACAGGATCATCCGCGCGGAGGGCTTCACGGCATTCGCGCGTTATGGCGCGAATTCACCGCGATCGCGTTCAGCTCCTACCGGCCCGAACTGCATTACATGCGCGGACCCGGACCCGCGTGGCGTGCCAAGCACGGCGAGCGAGCGCCCAATGAGTAGGCCGCGCATCCGCAGTTGGCATCACGCAACATCGCACACGACCGCGTCGATCGCCGATCCCCGACCGAATACCTTCTCGCAGAAAGCCCTGCACCTCAATCATCCGCTCCGCAGGCGCGATAGGCACTTAAGAACGCCTCATCCCGGCTGCGAGATCACGCCGAACTACGGGCATTATTACATCGAGATGGTCGGGAATATCGCCGCGTGGCTCAAGGGCGCACGGGTACGCGCGCTGCGGTGAGTTAAGGTGGATTAAAAAGTGTTTTCGAGCGAAGCACGTCCTCGGGCTTGACCCGAGGATGGATACCGGTTCGCGTGAAGAAAACACGTCAGATCAAAATCATAAAGCCACGCTTCTGACTCTGTCAGAAGCGGAAGGCTCTAAGAGAGCCGCGCAGGAAAACCGTTACGCAGGCGCGCGGCTTAAGCGCTGCGCCTATCGGATCGTAACCGGCGCCGGCAGCGGCGGCACCGAGGTTGGCTGGGTTCCGGGCAAGCTCGCTGTCTGCGGCGGCTGAGGAGCCGGCGCCGCGCCCGATCCCGGAGCCGGCTGAGTGGAGGCCGTCGTATCGGTGTGCGGTGGACCGCCGGGCAGCACGACAACGCGCGTGCCGACCTTCACACGATCGAACAGATCCGACACATCCTCGTTGAGCATCCCGATGCAACCTGACGAGACGAACTTGCCGATCGTCGAAGGCTGATTGGTGCCGTGGATACGAAATACTGTCGAACCGAGATACATGGCGCGCGCGCCCAACGGATTGCCCGGACCGCCTGCCATGAAGCGCGGCAGATAAGGCTGACGTTCGATCATTTCGGTCGGCGGATGCCAGTCCGGCCACTCAGCCTTGCGGCTGATCTTCTGCACGCCGGCCCAGGTGAAGCCGTCGCGGCCAACGCGCACGCCATAGCGGATCGCGCGATTATTACCGAGAATATAATACAGGTGCGTATTTGACGTATCGACCACGATGGTGCCCGCCGGCTCTTTGGTGGCGAACGTGACTTCCGTGCGACGCAATCTCGGCGCCAGCTGTTTCTCACCGCCCTGATCAGCCTCCGGCTGCTCGTCCGGCGGCAGCGCCGACATTGGGGCCGGCCTACCATCCGCACCTACCGGAGCCGGCGGCGTGAGGCCGTCAGTCGCTCCGCCGGTCGAAGCGACCGTTTCCGGCGCACGCGTCGGAGTTTGATACTGTGGGGGGCCGGGCTGCCCGTAACGAGGATCCTCGGGCGACATCACCGGGCCTGGCGGAAGGTCGCGATTCGAATAGACCGGCGTAGAACTGGCGCGGCCGTAACGCGGATCATCCGGCGACATCACCGGACCGGGCGGTGTCAACGCTGCGGAATTGTCGCGCTGCGCCGATTGGTCGTCAACCGGATCGAAATTGGGAACCACATCGGCTCCTCTTTGACGGTCGTCTTCGTCCGGATAAGCGGAGGGCGGCGTGGAATAGATCGGGCTTGGCGCGGGTGGGTATCCTTGCGCCGAGGCTAACGAGGTTCCCGCTGCGCCAGCTACGATCGCCGCAAAAACAGTAAGAATGCGTTTGATCATCATCGCCCTTGTATAAATCCAACAAGACACCGGATCGTTAACGGCACATCGCGCAGGATAGCGGCGCATTCAAGACGATTCAGACAAAAGCCTCCCCGATTCGGTCATAATTCCAGATCGTGGCGAACCGTGTCCTCTAGGCATCACCATTTCCTGCAAACTTTCGACGGACGATTGTTGTGGTGGATTTTTGGAGCGCACGACCGCGTCCCTTGCGGTATTCTCGATAGGCCCTGATTCGGCGGATCTGCCGGTGCACCCTGTCGATCAGGCGTGTGTTCAATCGCGTTCTGATGGCCCGATCACCGTCGTAGACGCGCGGGGAAGGCGCAACCACACTCATGCTACCCGGCTTTCGTTCCCTATTCGTTGCGGTCACGCTGGCGATCTCAATGCTGATCTTCGGCCTGGGGGCCGCAGCTTTGCTGCGAGCAACCCACGAAGAGTTCGCAAGTCTGCCTCTCAAGCCGATACCCGAAGTTACGTTTGGATCGAAAGAGGCCGACCAGCCCACGTTAGCGGTGCTGCAGGTCGATACACCACCCGCCGCCGAAGCTGCCACACCGGAATCAAACCAGGCCGAAGCACAGCACACGGTGACGCCTATATTGGATGCGCAGCCGGAAACCGCGGCCGATGCGCCTCCTGCCGCGGACGCACCTTCTGCTTCGGCCGACACTGACGAGCCGACAGCTTCTCCGCCACAATCGGAGCCCGTCCCAGCGATAGCGGACACGACGCCTCCCGCCAATACGGCCGCGCCAGAACTATCGGAGCCAGCGCGAGGCAGCGAGACGGCAGGCGAGGCAGGCGAGGCCGTCAAACCCGCGGTCGCGAAAAGCGACGCATCCTCAACTGACGGAAAAACATCCGGTGTCACGGAAACGATGACATCGCCGTTCGGAGAGCATTCCAAGCCACCCCTGCCGGCAAGCCGTCCTGTACAGAAAACGCAGGTCGCCGATCCGGCGACGCCCACCACCAAACGATCGTCCACGAAACCACGGCGTGCTGCTAAGAAACATCACCATCGCAGTGTGATCCGGCAGTCAGATCGTTCATCGCAGCCCGTGCTTTCGGGGTCGCCGTTCGAATTGGAGTGAGTCTGTTCAGACAGGTCCGGTGGCGATCGGCGGCCCTTCACTCGATCCCCACTCCGACCATGACCCGTCGTAGAGCGCCGAGCCCCGCACGCCCAGGCGGTAAAGCGCAAGCGTCAGCACCGCGGCCGAAACCCCCGAGCCGCAGGTGGTGACGACGGGCTTTGCCAAATCCAACCCGACGCGAGTAAACGCGGCACGAATATCGTCCAGCGGTTTCATAACGCCGGTCCCAGGATCGAACAGCTCGTTGTACGGCAGGTTGCGGCTACCGGGGATGTGACCCGAACGCAGCCCGGCTCTCGGCTCCGCTACGGCGCCGGTGAAGCGACCAGCCGCGCGCGCATCGACAAGCTGCTCGCGACCCGACGACAGGTTGCTCACGAGCTGAGCTTGGCCGCGCACATAGAGCGGATCGAAGGTCGCGTTGAAATGGCCCGGCTTCGGCGAAACTTTACCGGATTCGACCGGGCGGCCTTCCGCACGCCATTTTTTCAGGCCGCCGTCAAGTACCCGGACATCGGCGTGACCGAACGACAGGAACATCCACCACACCCGCGGCGCGGCAACCCAGCCTCCAAAGTCATAAACAACGACTGTATCTTTCGAGGAAATCCCCAGCGCGCCGACATCACGCGCGAACTGCGCAGCATCCGGATACATATGCGGAAGTGGCGACGCACGATCCGATACGGCATCGACATCGAAGAACATCGCGCCGGGAATGTGCGTGGCGTGAAAATCATCGACAGCCAGCGGTAGCACGCCGGGCATCTTGAACGAGGCATCGATGACCTTGACGTCACCAAGATGCGCGGCCAGCCATTCGGTGGAGACAAGAGGATCGTCGAGAATGGAGATCATTGTGATGCTCATTATATTCCGGCGCCGCAGTCGCTCACTCGGCGGGACGGCCGGGACTAGCGACGCTTTTCATTGAGTTCGTAGGTGAGATGCGCCTTCACTTTCGGCCACTCTCCGGGAAGGATGCTATAGACGACGGTGTCCCGCACCGTCACGTTTGGCGACATCTGACGATCGCGCAGGGTACCCTCCTGTTTGGCGCCGAGCCGCTCGATGCCACGCCGGCTGACATGATTGAAAACGTGAGTACGGAATTCCACGGCGATGCAGTTCAGCTTTTCGAACGCGTGGGTGAGCAGCAGTAGCTTGCACTGGGTATTGACGGCGGTGCGCTGGACGCGCTTCGCATACCAGGTCGAGCCGATCTCGACGCGACAGCTCGCAGAGTCGACGTTCGTGTAGGTCGTCATACCGGCGATTCGTCCCTCGGCATCCCGCACCGTAAAGGGCAGCATGGTTCCGGCTGCTTGCAGCGAAAGCCGCCGCTCGATCTCGGCCCCCATTTTCTCCGGTGCCGGAACGAAAGTGTACCAGATCTTCCAGATCTCGCCGTCTTTGACCGCATCAACGAGGGCTTCGCGGTGATCTTGCGACAACGGCTCGAGCCGCGCATGAGGTCCTTCGAGCGTGACCGGCTGCAGCCAGGGCATGGTGTACTCCGTTCCTTTACAGCCATTTGTGCGCTCGACACAAAATTTGCAAAAGCAATTTTGCCTGACTTCAGGTCTTGACAACGAGTACGGGACAGATGTCAGCGGCTGGAATGAAATCGGAGATAACGCCTGAACTACTTCCCCTCCTCCTTCGCTGGATGTTTTCCGTCCTCCTTGGTCGGGGACTGCGGCTGTCTCTTGCTCGCCGCCTGAAGCTCAGCAACCGCCTTCCGCAGTTCCGCAACTGTGCTCTCTAGCACCTGCATCTGTCGGTTGGCCGCATCGATTTTCTGCCTGCTATCGGTGACATATCTGCCGAGGGTGGTTTGCAGGAAATTGATGTTGCTCTGCAAGCAACTCGTCCGCCTCTCCATCGTCTTTTCGACGGTGCAGATCTCAATGCCGGGAACGTCCTGCGCCAAGGCAGCGCCTAGGCCCAGCATATAAAGGGGCCCGATCATCAACATCAACGGAAGGCATCGGTCGCTCATCGAAACTCTCATCTCACACAATGATTCCCTGAAGGCAGCTTTGCAGAACGCCAATCAAGGGGCGAGGATTATCACGCGACCTCAGACTGTGGCGGGCAAACCCACGCGGCCCGATTCCTTGGATTCATTTCAAATCGCGCGCTGCCGCGTTAAGCGCCATTAACGCTGGCGACGAAAATCTCGCGATCGTGCAACTAGTTGTTCGCGAACCGGATTTAGTCTCATTCGGTATCATGGAACGGCGATGCACATCGACTGGCGAATAATGATGGGTCCGGCTTTCGCGATTTTGATCGCAAGCGCGTCGATTTATGCCGATCGCAACGTTGCCGCCTTTCCGGACCTGTCAGCGCTATATATTTGTGTCGTCGCACTCGCCGGATCGCTTGGTGGCACAGTTTCCGGTCTGATCAGTGCCGGAATAGCCGTTTTAGCCTCCGCAGGAATTCTTAGCGACTACAATGCCACGGTCGCTGACGGTTCCATCGTCCTGCGTCTTGGATTGCTGACCCTGACCGCCGGCGGCACCGCCTTGATCACCGGATTGTTGCGGTTGCGGATGATGAATGCGCTCAGACGGGAGCGCGAGCGGCACGCGACAGCGGCACGGCTGTCCACCGCCCTTAACCAGACCGACATCGGGATCGTCATGCTCGACGCAGACACCCGTGCCGAATTCATTAACCGCGCGTTCCGGAATTACTTCTCGTTGCCTGACGAGAAGGCCGACAGCAAACCGCCGTTTATCGCGCTGATGTATCATGGCCGCGATACCGGCGCGTATGAACTGCCGCAAGACGAGCTTAGCCATTTCATCGCCGAGCGCGTTGGGATGGTACGCGCGGGCGATCCGACCCCGATAAATATCAAACTCAGAAACGGCGAGGTGCTGCGCTTCATTTGTACCGCGCTTCCGGACGGCGGCCGAATGCTGAGCTATGCGCCGGTGACCGATCTCATTCGTCGCACCGACAATCCGGCGGATGCCGACTACTACCTCTCACTGCGCGGAAGCGACCGGCGTCTCCCGATCCATCGCCTTCGCGCGGCGGAATAATCTCACCCCTGAAAGAATGCGCGGGCAGGATTTCATCCGTATCGATCCGGAACTATGGTTGCGCATCGATCAACCCGGCCTAGAGTCTTTCACCGCTTCACGGAAGCGGTGAAAGACTCTAGTTTTTTTGATTGACGCGTTTTCTTCACGCGAACCGGATTCCACTTCGCTCGAAAACGCTATGAGAGCACACCCGCCGCCATGACAGGCCCGACCGGACAGCAAGCCATTCGCCGCCTCGCCTGTTCCGGGTGCGGAACGGAATTCACTTGCGATCCATCTGGCAACTGCTGGTGCGCCGAGGAAACCGAGCGGTTGCCAATGCCGACCGAAGGCGGCGATTGCCTGTGCCGCGATTGCCTGCGAAAGGCCGTGTCGAGGTCATCATCGCCGAAGGCGTGATCACGGTATGTGCATCCGTGTGATTGCGCTCTTTCTTGCGGGCTGGATTCGCCCCATATTGCCGGCATGGCGAAGCCTCCCAATCCTCCTAAACAACCCGGTAAACCGCCGAGCGCTCAGAAGTCTAAAGCCCCGAAATCGAAGGCACATCGTCCCGAGGTGCAGCCGATCGGACCTGCGCTCGCGGAATTGCTCAATCCGGCGATTAACCGCGGCGACGCCGGGCTTGGGTCCGGCACCGGATTGCAACCGCCACCGGATAATTCGTGGGACCGCCGCTCCGGCGGCGAGGCTGCGGCGCATCGCGCACGAGCCTCCACGCGCGGCAAGGACGACGCGACGGCAAAACGGGATGCGTCTCGCTCCCCTCCCGCCAGCGGAGCGAGTGACAGAGACAGAGACAGAGACAGAGACAGAGACAGAGACAGAGAAGTCTCTCCCCTCAAGGGCGAGGTAAAGCAAAAGGGCTTCGACGAAGCGCCGCAAGCGGAATTCGCGACGCCGAACTACGGCACGGCCGCCACCATTCCGACGCTCGATCCGGAACTGGCGCGGCAGTTGGGCCTACCAACCGCCGAGGATGACGATGAAGCGTTGGCGCGGCCACCGCGTAGCAAGATGGAAGGCCTTGGCGTCAAGGCGACCGCTGAAGCACTAGAGAATCTGATCCGCGACGGCCGCCCCGAATTTCGCGGCGACGATGGCGGGATGAAAGTGTGGACACCGCACCGGCCGCCGCGACCGGAGAAGAGCGAAGGCGGCGTGCGGTTCGAGATCAAGTCGGAGTATCAGCCCAAAGGCGACCAGCCACAGGCAATCCGCGAACTGGTGGAAGGCATCCAACGCAACGACCGCACCCAGGTGTTGCTCGGCGTCACCGGCTCCGGAAAGACCTACACCATGGCCAAGGTGATCGAAGCCACGCAGCGCCCAGCCCTGATCCTCGCGCCAAACAAGACGCTGGCAGCGCAGCTCTACGGTGAGTTCAAGAACTTCTTTCCCGACAACGCGGTGGAATACTTCGTCAGTTATTACGACTACTATCAGCCTGAAGCCTACGTGCCGCGCACCGACACCTACATCGAGAAGGATTCCTCGATCAACGAGCAGATCGACCGCATGCGCCATGCGGCGACGCGCGCGCTGCTGGAGCGCGACGACGTCATCATCGTCGCCTCGGTGTCGTGCATCTATGGTATCGGCTCGGTCGAGACCTACACCGCGATGACCTTCGCCCTGAAGCGCGGCGAGCGCATCGACCAGCGTCAGCTCATCGCCGACCTCGTGGCGCTGCAATACAAACGCACATCGGCCGACTTCACCCGCGGCACTTTCCGCGTGCGCGGCGACGTCATCGATATTTTCCCGGCGCACTACGAAGACCGCGCCTGGCGAGTGAACCTGTTCGGCGACGAGGTGGAGAGCATCGAGGAGTTCGATCCCCTCACCGGCCACAAGCAGGATGAACTGGATTTCATCAAGGTCTATTCCAATTCGCATTATGTGACGCCGCGTCCGACGCTGGTGCAGGCGATCAAGTCGATCAAATCCGAACTCAAGATGCGGCTCGATGAACTGCACGCGCAGGGGCGCCTGCTGGAAGCGCAGCGGCTGGAGCAACGCACCACCTTCGATCTCGAAATGATGGAGGCGACCGGAAGCTGCGCCGGCATCGAGAACTATTCACGCTATCTCACCGGCCGCCGCCCGGGCGAGCCGCCGCCGACCTTGTTCGAATACGTCCCCGACAACGCGTTGGTGTTTGCCGACGAGAGCCACGTCAGCGTGCCGCAGATCGGCGGCATGTTTCGCGGCGACTTCCGCCGCAAGGCCACGCTCGCCGAATACGGCTTCCGCCTGCCCTCCTGCATGGACAACCGGCCGCTGCGTTTCGAGGAATGGGACATGATGCGCCCGCAATCGGTCGCGGTATCCGCCACGCCGGGCGCATGGGAGCTGAACGAGAGCGGCGGCGTGTTCGTCGAGCAGGTGATCCGTCCGACCGGGCTGATCGATCCGCCGGTCGACATCCGCCCTGCCCGCACGCAGGTCGACGACCTCGTGGGCGAGGTCCGCGCAACGGCTGCGAACGGCTATCGCTCGCTCATCACGGTACTCACCAAACGCATGGCGGAGGACCTCACCGAATATCTGCACGAGCAGGGCATCCGCGTCCGCTACATGCACTCGGATATCGACACCATCGAGCGCATCGAGATCATCCGCGATCTCAGGCTTGGAGCTTTCGATGCGCTGGTCGGTATCAACCTGCTGCGCGAGGGTCTCGATATTCCGGAATGCGCGCTGGTCGCCATCCTCGACGCGGATAAAGAGGGATTCCTGCGCAGCGAGACCTCGCTGATCCAGACCATCGGCCGCGCGGCCCGCAACGTCGACGGCCGGGTGATCCTCTATGCCGATCAGGTCACCGGATCGATGCAACGCGCCATCGCCGAGACCGACCGTCGCCGCGAAAAGCAAGTGGAATACAACACCGCCAACGGCATCACGCCGGAAAGCGTCAAGAAATCCATCGGCGACATTCTCAACAGCGTCTATGAGCGCGATCATGTACTGGTGGAGATCGGCGACGGCGGCATTGCGGACGACGCGATCGCGATCGGCCACAATTTCGAGGCGGTTCTCTCCGACCTCGAAACGCGGATGCGCGAAGCCGCCGCCGACCTGAACTTCGAAGAAGCCGCAAGGCTGCGCGATGAGGTCAAGCGGCTACGCGCCACCGAGCTGGCCGTGGTCGACGATCCCACCATCAAGCAGCGCGGGGTCGCGGCAAAAGCAGGCGCCTATGCCGGCGCGAAGAAATACGGAGATGCGGCGAATCTGCCAGCGCGTTTGGATAAAGCGGCACAAGGCAGGCCGTCCGGAAAGTTTGGCAAGCGCGCCTCCTCAACCTCAAAAATCCATAAACCCTCGCTCGACGAAATGGGTATCGCCACCTGGCACGAGGTCAAGCCGACCGGCACACGTCCGAAGCCGCGCAAACCGACGCTCGACGAAATGGGTCCGGGGACCGAAAGCAAGATTTTCCAGCCAACCAATTCACGCGAATCCGGACCTGAATTCGGTCCACGGCCGCGCTCATCCGGCGGCGCACCGGGGCACCGCGGCGGCTGGAAGAAGAAGTGACCGGGCGCCGTCGGCCAAGCAATCACGAAAAGCTCACCGTGCTCTCGACATGACGGATACCGACGCCGCAAAAATGCCGGCGTCGCTTATCGTACTTGCCAAATTCCAAGCCTGTGCAATGATGTCAGCCTTCGGCAAATGCCGGCTATACTTTTTCAGTGGGTTGTTTCCGGAATGGAGGACCGCTTGAGCGAGTTGCTTCATCCAAACGCCCCCCACGATCTTCCCTCGTTCATTACAGCGCCCGGTGACACGGATGTCCTGATGGTGGCTGTCGGCGTCATCCTGCTTGGAGCCGTTCTGGCGGTCGGCAATATCTATCTGCGACTGCATACCCTGCCGGAGCGGATGGCGCACAGATCGCAGAAGCTGCAGTTCGAGATTGTCGCCGTTCTCGGCTTACTGGCGCTGTTTACCCATATGCATGTGTTCTGGGTGGCTGGACTGTTGCTGGCGATGATCGACCTGCCGGATTTCAGCACCCCGCTGCGCAGCATCGCAGGCTCCGTGGCGACAATTGCCGGCGTCCAGCCGGGCACGGAAACGCCCCGACCGGCGCAAGATATCGCGACCGCCGACGCACCGGACTTGGCGAAACCAGACTCGGCGAAACCAGACTTGGCGAAACTGGACTTGGCGAAACCGGATTTGGCAAAGGCGTCCGACAAAAAGGAATCCGGCGAGGATGACGCCGGCGCTAGCGGGTTGCCGGGTCATGCTTGAACTAATGCTTTGTTCTCTGCTGACGATCGTCCCCGATTATCTTTACCGGCGCTACGCGCAGGGAAAGCGGCTTGGCCGCGAAATCACGCTCTACTCCGTCTGGTTCGAGCTGAGGTGGGGCATTACCGCCTGTTTGATGCTCACGGTCGCTCTGATCACGGTGATCTTCTATTTCCATCCCTCGACGACGACAGCGACCCTGTACTTCAGGACCGTCCCGATCATCCCCGAGACAATCGGGCGGGTGGCCGAGGTTCGTGTCGATTTCAGCGCGCCCGTGAAAAAGAACGACGTGATTTTCAAGCTCGACAGCACGAAACAGGACGCAGCGCTGGAAACCGCTCGGCGCAAGATCGCTGAGGTGGATGCCGCGCTTGGCGCTGCACAGGTCGATATCATCAAGGCGGATGCCCAGATCCAAGAAGCCAAAAGCGCATACAAACAGACGTCCGACGAGCTTAACGTGAAGCGCGAACTGCAAAGGCGCAATCCGGGGATCGTCCCCCAACGCGACATCGAGAAACTCGAGGTCCTGCTCGCGGGACGGGAGGGCACCGTCAATGCCGCCAATGCGGCCAAACAATCCGCGATGACCCGCATGACATCGCTTCTTCCCGCGGAGAAGGCCAGCGCCGAGGCGGCGCTGGCACAGGCGCAGGTTGATCTCGACAAGACCTACATTCGCGCCGGCGTTGACGGACGCGTCGAGCAGTTTTTGTTACGGCCTGGTGATATCGTCAACCCGATGATGCGATCGGCGGGAATCCTGATCCCGGAGGGCGCGGGCAAACGGGTCCTGTCGGCGGGATTCGGCCAAATCGAAGCGCAGGTGATGAAGGTCGGAATGGTGGCGGAGGCCACCTGCATTTCGAAGCCGTGGACCATTATTCCGATGGTGATCACCAGCGTACAAGACTACATCGCGGCGGGTCAGTTCCGTGGCGGCGAGCAGCTCGTCGAGGCGGGACAAACTCTGCGTCCAGGCTCGATTCTCGTCTTCCTCGAGCCGCTCTACAAAGGCGGCCTGGAGGGCATCACACCGGGAAGCAGTTGCATCGTCAACGCCTACACCAGCAACCACGACCAGATCGCGTCAAAAGATACCGGGGCCTTCAAGCGCTTCGCGCTCCACGCCGTAGACGCCGTGGGGATCGTGCATGCCATGCTGTTGCGCATCCAAGCCCTTGTGCTTCCTGTCAAGACGCTGGTCATGAGTGGGCATTGAGACTTGTTTTCGATCTCAAGAGCAACATCGTGTCAAAACGATCCCGCGATTGCGACACTTCTCGCCGCTTGCGGGCTTCTGATTCAACCGTCGTTGAATCAGAAGCCAGTATTATCTTTTTTGATTGATCATGATCTTTATCCGAAAAACGATTTTCACTTTTCGTGGTCATGCTCTAAGCATGAAGCGATTTTCTCATCACATCATTGTGCGGGGGCACCAGCCATGGCGGATGCCGATCTTGACGTCATCATCCGGCAGCTTGCGAAGCAGCAACACAAAAGCCTGACGGCGGCTGTAAAGACTCGGCGCGACCGCTATCTCGCTCTTGCGGCGAAAGCGAAGGATGTTGCAGGCAAGCAGCGTTTGCGACAAATGGCAAAACACGCGTTCGAAGAAGGCACCGCTGCCGCGAGGCGGCTGCAAATGTCGGCCGACAACGCGGCCGACAGCTACGCACGCGCGATGCGGCGGGCGGCGGATACGTTCGCGGCGGAACAGGCCGTCGTGCCGAAGAAAAAATCCGGCAAGACAGCGAAACGGAAAACGGTGAAGGCCTGACGCTTATAGCTTTTTCGGTTCGTGTGAAGAAAACGCGTCAGAATCGAACGTGATCGATTCTAATATTTCCTGCAGATCAGTATCGGTGAAGACCAACGCAACCGCGCGGTCGCGGGCGAGATAGAATTTACCATGATGAGCATATAGGCATCGCGCCGATGCGCGCATGCTCGCGCGCCATAATTTCGAACACACGCGGCCGCAATGTACGGCTTCGGATTGGCGGACTGGCAGAACCCATGGCTTCGAGGATCATACGACGTGCGGGTTTACTGCTTCTGGCCGTTGCTGCCGGCTGGATAACCGGAACCTTATCGGCGCGATCGGGAGATGCCGACCCTCCCGGCAACCCGGCGGAGCACATCGCTCCCGATGGCGACCTACCCGCGGATTCCGAAATCGACTGGAGCCAACTCGAGACCGACGGCTTTGCCCTCTCGAAGGAAATGCCGCCGCAGGTTCGTCATTCACAGTCATCGTCGCAACCCGCATCCGACCCCGAACTTGCCTGGACCTCCCGCGATAATGCGGACGGCTCCGCCGCCCTTACCGCAAGACGCTCGGTTTCACCGCTCTGGGACACACGGATCGGGACCGACCTGACCGTCATACGTCAACCGTCGCCGCTGACGGCGTCGGAACCGGCAGCGAACAAACTTGCAACCGATGCCCGCCCATCGCAGTCCTCGGGTCAGGCATGGGCGGCCGCTACCGCGCCCGGCCTGGGGCAGATCTGGGACAAGACCGCGCTTGAAGCACGGATCGACCCCGCCCGGGCTCAAACCATGCTCGATACGTCGCTGAGCAAATCCCTGCCTCTCAGCGACGGCCGCTATGCGGTTACCCTTCAGAATGGCTACAACGTCACTCAACAGGACGCGCTGTCGATCCCAGGCATCAAAGGAACGCGACAGTATAAAACCGACCACTCGGCCAAGCTGAGCCTGACCGACACCGGCACCAGCCTGATCGCGGGACAGTCGCTTTCAACAAACGATAATAAATGGCTTCGCAGGATCGGTGCCGAACAAAAGCTGTTCGACGACATCAGCGTCGCCGGCTCGGTCAGCGAAACGCCGCAAGGTCCCCCGAACGCGAGCCTGACCGCAGCGTTCAAGCGTAAGTGGTGAGCCCGCCAGCGCGGCTGATTTCGGGGATTGAACGCTGCTCGCCGCAGATCGGCCCCGATGTTGTCAAAATCAGCAGCCCTGATACCGTAGCTAGAACTCGTCGTGCGGGGGGACAACCGCGCTCGCTCAACGCGAAACAGGGAACAAGCCGATGAATGCCACTCCATCTGAAAAAGAAGAACCAAGCGTGCCCGAAGCCGATACGAACCTCGCCGCCGTCTCGGAGGTAGAGGCGGGTATTCGCGATTTCGTGCGCAACGACATCGCCTATCTGCGCCGTCCCGCTGCCGGTCCCGCCGCGGGTGCTCCGAACCCAGACGCGAAGCTGGAGCCGAACACGGAAGCAACGGTGAACAACGTCAACTCGCTGATCCAGCGTGTCGCCGGAACTTCGCTCGCCGAGATCGAGAACCTCGTGACCGAACTTGAAAGCCTCCGCGATCTGCTTCATGCGGAAGGACAGCGGGTCCAGCGCGAAATCTCGGGCTATGCTCAGTTGAGTCAGGCCGCGATGAAGTCGACCCGGATAATCGCGGACAACGTCGCGCAATGGAAACGCACAGCTGAGAACCTGCGCAACGAGTGAGCATACTGCTCTTGCAGCGAGGATATTAAAGTTTGATCCAGATCGAGCCTGGATCAGACTTTAGTGTCCTCACTTCAATCTGCCGTTCAGTCGAACAGGCTCGATACTGATTGTTCGGCAGCAGTGCGGTTGATCGCCTCGCCGATCAATCCGGCGATCGACAGCAGGCGGATGTTGCCGGTCTTGCTCACGGCGTCGGTCGGCTGGATCGAGTCGGTAATGACCAGCTCTTTCAGTTTTGAGCCGGCGATGCGTGCGGCGGCGCCGCCGGATAGCACCCCGTGAGTGATATAGGCATAGACGTCCCGGGCGCCGTTAGCGAGAAGCGCGTCGGCGGCATTGACCAGAGTGCCGCCGGAATCGACGATGTCGTCGATCAGAATGCACGTATAGCCCGCGACATCGCCGATCACGTTCATGACCTCGGATTCGCCAGCGCGCTCGCGGCGCTTGTCGATAATCGCCAGCGGAGCACTAATGCGCTTGGCAAGACCGCGCGCGCGCACCACCCCGCCGACGTCAGGCGATACCACCATCAGCTTGCCGAGTTCGAACCGCTCCTTGATATCGCGGACCATCACCGGAGACGCGTAGAGATTGTCGGTCGGAATATCGAAAAAGCCTTGAATTTGCCCCGCGTGCAGATCAAGCGTCAGCACGCGATCCGTCCCGGCGCGCGTGATCAGGTTGGCCACCAGCTTGGCCGAAATCGGTGAGCGCGAACCGACCTTTCGATCCTGCCGCGCATAGCCGAAATAGGGAATCACCGCGGTGATCCGGCGCGCAGAGGCGCGGCGCAGAGCGTCCGTGATGATTAAAAGCTCCATCAGGTGGTCATTGGTCGGATACGACGTCGACTGGATGACGTAAACGTCCGAGCCGCGCACATTCTCCAGGACTTCGACGAAGATCTCGTTGTCGGCGAAGCGACGGACGCTGGCTTTCGTGAGTTCAAGCCCAAGCCATCTGCCGATTTCCCGCGCCAGCACCAGATTGGAGTTGCCGGCGACCAGCTTGACGGCGCCGTTCTTGGCGGACATCGACGCGTCTCCCCGCGATGTGGTGGATACAACGTTCAACATCCCGTCTCCCGAGAGCCTCTCCGATCCCGCGGAGGCGGTGTATCAAGGAGTGGCCAAGTCTGGCAATACGCCGCCTGCGGAATCCGGCGTAGATCCCGCGGAATCGGACGTCAATGACAGCTTAATGCGGCGAAGCCGACCACGCTCGCCGACATCTGCCGTCTGCGAAAAAGGGCCGTCCTGCGGTTGCCGGGTGGTAGCACGCGCCCGTTCTGCCCTGAACGGAGCTTCGCCACACGGCATGCGCGATCGTCGACCGTCGGCATCCGGCGCGGTTAATCAACGTCCAGCACGATCGCGTGGACGTGGCGGCCGAAATCCGGTTCCTCGCGATGCACCGAGCGGCGATAGCTGAAGAAACGTTCGTTTGAATAGGTATCGATACCGGTATCGTCGATCGTCAGCACGCCAGCGCGTTCAAGCCGCATCCGGATGAAGCCGCCGAGATCGAACATGGCATGACCGTCGCGCTCCGACCGAATGAAGAACCGCTCATTGTCCGGATCGGCTTCCCTGAATCGCACGACGAATTCGGCGCCAACCTCGTAGCTTTGCTGGCGGATCAGCGGACCAATAGCAACGGCCATGTCGCGGCGCCGGCCGCCAAGCGCTTCCATCGCTTCGATGGTCTTTTCCAGCACGCCCGTCAGCGCGCCCTTCCAGCCGGCATGTGCCGCGCCGATGACGCGGGCCTGCGGATCGGCGAACAGGATCGGGCCGCAGTCGGCCGCGGTCACGCCGATCGCAAGCCCGGGGGTTCGCGTGACGATGGCGTCCGCACGCGGCCGGGATGACACGTCCCAAGCCCTGTCGGCGACTACGGCATCGGACGAGTGGAACTGGTAGAGCGAGAGAAAATTCCCTGGCGCAACGCCCATCATCTCGGCCATGCGGCGCCGGTTCTCGGTGACATGCGCCGGATCATCCTGCGAACCGATGCCAGCATTTAAACTCGCATAGATGCTCTGGGAGACGCCGCCTTCACGGGTGAAAAAGGCATGCCGCAGCCCGGAAACCGTCGAAAGCAGGGTGGATGCCAGCGTCACGGCGCCCTCATCCCACCGCGACGCTCCCGATCGCTCAGTCCCACCAATTCGGTGAGACCGGGATCGGAGACGCCGATCACCTTGAACATCGACCCCATGCCGCCACGGCCCCCCTCGGTTAGACGCTTCAGCGCCGTCGCGATGCTGTCGGATATTTCAGGAGTTGCTTTCTCCATCAGGTTGACGGCGCGGGACTCGATGCCGAGCCGTCGCAAAAATTCTCCCTGCGTCACCGGCCCGTGCACGCGGGCGCCGACATCCTCGGCTGCGCGGGCAAGCGCCTCGAAATCCACATGGGCTGTCACGTCCACCTGACCGGGATATTTCAGCGGATCGGCGAAGCTGTGCCTTGCGATGGCCTGAAAGGTATCGCCGGCGTCGCTGCGCACATGGCCGTAATCGATGATCAGCGCAGCGCCGCCGTGATCGCGAACGCGGGTTGCGATGGACATGATCTCGGCATCCGGGCGCCACTCGAAAATGGCCCCGACCGGCGCCGCGCGCACCAGCGGCGGCAGCAGCATGTCGAAGCGCAACGTTGGCGCAGCGTTGGCGCCGAACACGAGTTGACCGCTGCCATCGATATCGACAACCCGCTCGTGCCAGCCGTCGTCGCGCTTGACCATCTGATGGATCGGAAGCACGTCAAAGTATTCGTTGGCGAGGATGATTGCCGGTCCCTCCGGCACCTCGTCCAAGCTCGCGTGCCAATGGATGTTCGGCGCGCTGGACAGCACCGCCTTTTGCTTTTCCCTCAGCACCGGATTGATCTCGATCAGATGGACGCTGAGCGCCTCATACATGGGTGGCAGCACCCGCAACGCGCGTAGCGCATCCGCCATCATAGTGCCGCGGCCGGGACCGAACTCAATCAGCCGCAGCGTGGCCGGAGAGCCGATCGACCGCCACACCGAGGCGCCCCACAACCCGAGCAGTTCGCCGAACATCTGGCTGACTTCGGGCGACGTGATGAAATCACCCTCGCGCCCCAATGGGTCGCGCGCGATATAGTAACCGTGTTGGGGATGGGTCAGGCAAAGCTGCATGTAACGCCAGACCGGCAGCGGACCGGACGTCTTGATCAGCTTCTTGATGTCGGCCAGCAGCGGAGAAGGTTCAGCCACGATCGACCTTGCCCGGATTCGGAATCGCTCGTGCGTCTGACGCCCGCGAACCGCGGGACCAGGCGGCATAGACAATAGCGAGTCCAGCGATAACCATCGGTATCGACAATAGCATTCCCATGGTCAATCCGCCCCACAGAAATCCGAGCTGTGGATCCGGCTCGCGAAAGAATTCTGCGACAATTCGCGCCAGCGCGTACAGCGTGATGAAGCTGCCAAGAATCAGCCCCGGCCGCTTGAGCACGCCGAAGCGGATCATCAGCGCGAGGATCGTGAACAGTACCAGCCCTTCGAGCGTGGCCTCGTAAAGCTGGCTCGGATGCCGCGGCAGCGGGCCGCCGTTAGGAAACACCATGGCCCAGGGCAGGCTCGGGTCAGCCGGACGCCCCCACAATTCGCTGTTGATGAAGTTGGCGATACGGCCAAGAAAAAGGCCGATCGGCCCGACCGCGGTGGCGACGTCCCCAAGCGACAGGATCGGCAGGCCGTGCCTGCGGCAGAACAGGATGACCGCCGCGACACAGCCCATGAAGCCGCCGTGAAACGACATGCCGCCGTTCCAGAGCTGAAGGATCTGGGCGGGATGGTGGATGAAGAAATCCAGATTGTAGAATAGCACATAGCCGACGCGGCCGCCGACGATGATGCCGATCGTCACCCACAGGATAAAATCGTCGAGCTGCACCACCGAGATCGGCACCGGCCCGCCCCAGAGCTTCTCGCTCCTGAGCAACGCCCGCGCATAAAGCCAGCCGAGCATGATACCGCCGATATAGGCCAGCGCATACCAGCGGATCGCGATCGGACCGAGCGAAATGGCAACGGGATCGAAGACGGGATAGGTGATGAGGAGAAACATCGCGTTCGTTCTATCCAAGGCGTCATGCCCGCGCTTGCCGTGGGTATCCACCTCTCGAACGACCCCGTAACGATTGCAAGGGAAATCCGGCCCCAACAAGGCTTGCGGCGGTTCGAAAGATCAAGCGGGCTTGAACTGCCGTGCCGGGATCGCCATTCTCTCTCGGTGACATGGCGATCTTGCCGCTAACCGGAGATAGTAGATGACCCAGACCAGCAACCGGTTTTTCGACGAGATTGGACGGCTTATGAACGATACCGCCGGAGTGGCTCAGGGGCTCAAGCGTGAGGTCGACGCGGTGGTCCGCCATCAGGCAGAGAAGATCCTGCGCGACCTCGATTTGGTCAAGCGCGAGGAGTTCGAGGCTGTGAAGGAGATGGCGCGGCTTGCGCGCGAGGACAATGAGACGCTGAAGGAGCGGATCGCCGCGCTTGAAGCCAAACTTGGCCCGGCCGGCTGAACGGATGTTTCAGCAGGGTCAGCGAGCGGGGATGTGCGCGACTGCAACACTGTCCAGCGAATATACGCCATCTGAGTAGCGCTTCACCACGGTCCACGTTGCCAGCGTTACGGCCAGCGTCACGCTCGCGAACAGCAAGCCGACGATCTTCAATCCAGCGCGATCTGCCATGGCGTCCCCCTGCCCCTTACCCTGACGCGTTTCGACAAGACTGTCTGAGGGTTCACAATTCCTTAAAAGAGGCTCGTTTTCTAATAAAATTCCTCCAAAGTAGGTCAATCGTGCAACCCCTCAATCCTGCGGAAGCCGGCGCGGGACGAAAACTGAGCCCAAAAAGGAAAAGACCAGTTCGCCGCGCTGGTTCGTGCCGGTGTTACGTATTTGCATAACGCCCCATTCCGGACGAGAGCGGGAGGCTCTCAGCGATTCGACTTCGCTGGCATAACTGACAGTATCCCCCGCCAGTACCGGTTTCAGCCAGCGCAGGTCGCGAAATCCGGGCGACGGGCCCCCACATCCCGGGCTTTTCGCCGCGCGCGGTGGCTTCCGCCGCCTCACGCTGACTGTCCGCGACCATCAGCTTCATCCAAACCGAAACGACATGCCAGCCGGAGGCTGCCAGACCGCCGAACAGTGATTTGCGGCCCTCATCCTCGTCGAGGTGAAACGGCTGCGGGTCGAATTGCGACGCGAATGTCTTGATGAGATCGCCGGTAAAGATAAACGAACCGAGATCACGACGCTGCCCGACCCCCATGTCTTCGAAATAACCCAAGGGTTCAGCTCCGCGCCGTCTGCTCCGCACGGCGCCGGATCATGATCGGAGACACCGCCTCGAGCAATACCTGGCCGGAAGCATTGCGCATGCGCATCGCGAAGGTCACGATTCCCATCTCCGGACGGCTGCGCGACGCCCGCGCCCCTGTTACGTCCACGTCCAGCATCAGATCGTCGCCCGGCCGCAGTGGCGACAGCCAGCGGACTTCATCAACGCCGGGAGAGCCGAGCGAAGCGGTCCGTCCGATATAGCCGTCAAACATCATGCGCATCATAAGCGAACACAAATGCCAGCCCGAACCCGATAACCCGCGCAGCATGGTATGCTTCGCCGCCGCCTCATCGAGATGCATGGGCTGCGGATCGAACTCGGATGCGAATGCGATGATTTCGTCACGACCGACATGCCGCGGCCCGAAAGTGCCGAAATGGCCGAGGGAGAAATCTTCAAATGTCAGGGTCATGGCGAGACCTGTTGAAGGATGCCCGATTGTGGCCGCTATTTGCAGCAATCTCAACCGTACGCCAGCATGCCGCGGCGCGAGCTTGCCGGGAGCGGCCCTTGGGGTAAGTGCCGCCCGGCTTATGACGGCCGCGCGACGCGCGAGGGGAACGGCAAATGTTTGAAATCCGGGATCTGTTTCAGTGGGATCGCTTCATCACGCCCACCATCATCAAGGTATTTTATTGGCTGGTCATTGTCCTGATCGTGCTGTCGGGATTATCCGGCATCTTCGCGGGCCTGACCTCGATGGCCGTCAGTCCCTTTAGTGGTTTCATCACGATCCTTCTGAACGTCGCCGGCGTCCTCGTTGGCATCGTGTTTTCGCGGATCGCAGCCGAGTCGATCCTGATCGTATTTCGTATCAACGAACATCTCGGTGCTATTCGCGATCAGGGCGCGACCCGGTCGTAGCATGATCCGATCCGAGGATCGGTTTTCTTTCGGGATTCATGCCCTGAGCATGATCCCGACTCGAAGGGCCGCGCCAGCGCAACGTGAAAACCGGTCCGGATGAGAGCATGCTCAGCCGGAAGAAATAAGCAAAGCTTGATTCAACGCAGTTGAATCGGACTCTAGGTATTGAACCGGAAATGCATGACATCGCCGTCAGCGACGACATACTCTTTCCCCTCCAGCCGTAGCTTGCCGGCATCGCGTGCGCCTGCTTCGCCATTGAGCGCCATATAGTCGGCGCAAGCGATGGTTTCGGCGCGGATGAAACCTTTTTCGAAGTCGGTGTGAATGACGCCCGCCGCACCTGGGGCCTTGGTGCCCTTGGTGATGGTCCAGGCGCGCGCTTCCTTCGGGCCTACCGTGAAATAGGTGATGAGATGCAGCAGGTCGTAGCCCGCGCGGATCAGGCGGTCGAGACCCGCCTCTTCCAGCCCCAGCGTTTCAAGGAAATCGGCGCGCTCCTCACGCGACAGCGTCGCGATCTCGGACTCAATCTTCGCGGAAATCACGACCGCGACCGCGCCTTCCTTCGCCGCATGTTCGAACACGGCTTGCGAGAAGGCGTTGCCGCTCGCCGCCGAGCCTTCCTCGACGTTGCAGACGTAGAGTACCGGCTTTGAGGTCAGCAATCCGAGCATGCGGAAATTGCGTTCTTCCTCAGGCTTGCGCTCCATGCCGCGCGTCGGCTTGCCGTCGCGCAGGAGCTTGAGCGCACGCTCGACCAGATCGAGCTGCTCCTTGGCTTCCTTGTCGTTGCCCTTGGCCTTTTTCGAAAGATTATCGACGCGCTTCTCGAGGCTTTCGAGATCGGCCAGCATCAGTTCGGTCTCGATGGTCTCGATGTCCGCGAGCGGCGCGATTTTGCCCTCGACATGGGTAATGTCGGAATCCTCAAAACAGCGCACGACATGCGCGACCGCATCGACCTCCCGGATGTTGGCAAGAAACTGGTTGCCGAGCCCTTCACCTTTGGATGCGCCGCGCACCAGACCGGCGATATCCACAAACGTTAGTTGCGTCGGAATGATCTGCGCCGATTTGGCAATCGCCGCGAGTCCGTCGAGGCGAGAATCCGGCACCGCCACGGCGCCGACATTAGGCTCGATGGTGCAGAACGGATAGTTCGCCGCCTGCGCCGCCGCCGTTTCCGTCAACGCGTTGAACAGGGTCGACTTGCCGACATTGGGCAACCCGACGATACCGCATTTGAAACCCATGATTCATTCCGATATTTGGCGCGGATTGCGCAACCGACCCGGATCGCCATAAGCGGGGCTCACCCGCCTATCCACCTTTTCGAGGAGCCAATCGCCGGACCGTTGGCGATGAAGACGATCTGAGCTGGCCGTTTACTTGGCGCCGTTGTTGTCCTCTTTATCCTTCTCGGCAAATCCCTTCGCCTGCATCGCGAGATGCACCTTGTTCTGGAATGCCGAATCCCTGGCGGCGACGAGCAGCGCCGCGTTTTCCGCAACGACATCCATCAGCGCCTCGACCCAGGGACGTTCGCTTTTGGTGAAGTCGTTCAGCACGTGCGCATGCACCAATTCCTTGATGCCCGGGTGACCGACGCCTAGTCGGACACGGCGATAGTCGTTGCCAACATGCGCCGAGATCGATCGCAGGCCGTTGTGTCCGGCAATGCCACCGCCGACCTTGACGCGAACCTTGGCCGGTGGGAGTTCGATCTCGTCGTGAAACACCACGACATCACCCTGCGTCAGCTTGAAGAACTGCGCGGCGTCCTGAACCGCGTTGCCGGAGTTGTTCATGTAGGTCGTCGGCTTGAGCAGAATGACTCGCTCCCGGTCGAGCGTGCCTTCGGAAGCTTCGCCCTGAAAGCGGCGGCGCCACGGTGCGAACCCGTGACGCCGCGCGATCTCGTCCACGACCATGAACCCGATGTTGTGTCGATTCCCCTGATACTTCGTGCCGGGATTTCCCAGTCCGACGAACAGGCGCATGACGCGGATCCCCTAGAGCATTTTCCGGCCAAGTGGAATCCGGTTAGCTGTAAGACATTCGCGTTGCGAAACCTCGGCAGGCGGGGTCGCGAATGTCAAATCCGCTCCACCGGCCGCTTACTTCTTTTTGTCGCCACCACCTGCGGGCGCTTTCGCCCCACCACCTGCGGGCGCCTTCGCGCCACCGGCGGCCGCGCCTGCAGCAGCAGCAGCTGGAGCCGCACCGGCGGCGGGAGCCGCGGTGCCGGCCGCAGCGGCGGCGGCTGCCTTGAGTTCTTCCGCGTAGCCTGACGGCGGCACAATGGTCACCAACGTGACGTCCTCGCGTGCCAGCGGTTTCACGCCGGGCGGCAACGCAACGTCCGACAAATGGAGCGAATGGTTGATTTCCAGTGCGCCGACGTCGGCCTCGATGAACTGCGGGATGTTTTCAGCCGCGCACTCGACATCGATCGCGTGGGTCACGAGATTGACGGTGCCGCCGCGCTTCACGCCGGGCGCGACATCCGCCTTCAGCAGGCGAAGCGGAACGCTGACGCGGATGGTGGCGCCTTCGCCGAGCCGCATGAAGTCCACATGGATCGGCAGATCCTTGACCGGATCGAGGTGGAAGTCGCGCGGAATCACGCGGTGCTTCTTGCCGTCCAGGTTGATGTCAAAGATCGTCGTCAGGAACCGGCCTGCCAGAATGCGCTGACGCAGTTCTGCTTCTTCGACCGAGATCGGCTGCGGGGGCTGCTTATTTCCATAGATCACGCCCGGCACTCGGCCGGCGCGACGCTCAGCCCGGGCGGCCCCCTTGCCGCTCTTCGGACGCGCGTTCGCCTTCAATTCCCTGACGGTCGCCATCGATTTATCCTTGCTTTTCAAAAAGTTAAAGGCCGCAATTGCGGCCCGTTGCACGTCACCGGCAAGCCTCCAGGGGTGCGGGGGCCATGAGACGTGGCGGCGTTCTAACCGCAAACGCCCGAAATAACAAGAAATTGGGCTGAGTTTTTCGAACTCTCCGGCTGTCGCGTAAGTCGCTTTTAGCCGTCGGACAGGCTGATCCTTCCGCGTCGGGGAGATATTGAGAAAAGGCTGATCCAGGGTCCCGCCCGAGAAGGCGCTTCGGTCCTACCGATGCATCGTAACGAGAGATTGCTGGAACAAGGATCAACATCCGAAAAATTTTCGAAGATGAAGCGATTGATCGCTCCTTTTGAGAGCGAGCGGCGCAACCGTGCAACACACCAACCTCGTTTATCGCCGAGGGTGTAGACATCATCCGGCGTCGGAATCTTTCGTCGATCATCGGATGATGCCGGACTCGCGGCAGGCGAGTCGCAACCGCAAGACTCGCGCAACGCGAGTCCCGAGTCCGTTTTGTTCACGGCGTAAACCGTCTCTCCTTTCGATCAGTTGTGGACGACGCGCGGTTTGCCTGTGGACGGACTCCAGGCGGCGTTGCGCCGATTCCGCAAATCACATCACTTGATCCGCGCAGGACATCATCCTCATTCGACCAACGCGTGTGATGGATCGTCTGAAAGATTGATATCCGCCGCGTGCCAGCACCGGCCGTTCTATGAGTGCGTATCAACTCAAGCAAAAGCAAGGATCGGGACGGCATGTCGCTGCTCGAAGGCGCTATCGATTCCAAGAACAATCCGCTGGCGGTGGTCGAGGACATTGCCGCCACCAACGATTGGGCGTTCGAGCGTTCCGGCGAAGACGAAATCACAATCGTCTCGAAAGGCAACTGGACCGATTATCACCTCACCTTCACCTGGATGGGTGAGATCGATGCGTTGCATCTCGCCTGCGCCTTCGACATGAAGATTCCGGTCGCCCGGCGCGGCGAGGCCCAGCGCGTGATCGCCGCGATCAACGAGCAATTGTGGGTCGGCCATTTCGATATCTGGACCCAGACCGGAACGATCATGTACCGTCATTCGCTTGTCCTTCCCGAGGGGCTGATTGCGTCAAACGCGCAGTGCGAGACCATGATGGCGGGTGCGATCCACGCCTGCGAGCGCTACTACCCGGCGCTGCAATTCGTGGTCTGGGCCGGTAAATCGGCGGCCGAAGCGATGACCGCCGCGATGTTCGACACCGAGGGCGAGGCGTAATCTCGCGCAATTGTTTTTTGCGTCATGACCGGGCTTGACCTGGCTGTCCATCTTCTTGCAATTCGTTCAATGAATGACGGATCGCCGGGTTGTCCGTGCGAAGATGTGCTTCGTACTCAACCCGCGATGACGGGTCTTTTTGACCATCAGGAACCCGCCATGACGATAACGCCGGACATGCAAACTCTCGCGGATATTTCGGGCACCGTCGTTCTCGCCGGCGCCGGGAAGATGGGCAGCGCATTGCTGACGGGATGGCTCGCGCGCGGATTGGATCCGAAGCGCGTCATTGTCATCGAGCCATATCCTTCCGCCGATATCCACTCGCTCGCCGCCGGCGGCATTCGGCTGAATCCCATAGCCGAGGAAATCGGTGCCGTCGCAGCGCTCGTGATCGCGGTCAAGCCGCAGAACTTCGGCGATGCCGCTCCAGCGCTGCGGCCGCTGGTGGGATCTCCGACACTTGTGGTGTCGATCATGGCGGGCACAACGATTGCCATGCTCGACACGGCCTGCGGCGGCAACATCGTCCGCGCGATGCCCAATACGCCTGCCGCGATTGGCCGCGGCATGACGGTGGCGGTCGCCGCGAAAGGCGTGAACGAGACACAGCGCACCATGGCCGACGCGTTGCTGCGCGCGACCGGGGCGGTGGAATGGGTCGATGACGAAGCGCTGATGGACGCCGTCACGGCTGTGTCGGGATCGGGACCGGCCTACGTCTTCCTGCTCGCCGAGGAGCTGGCGCGCGCCGGCGTCAGCGCAGGCCTGCCTGCCGATCTCGCTGCAAAGCTGGCCCGCGAGACTGTCGCCGGGTCAGGCGAATTGCTGCATCGATCCGATCTCGACGCCGCGACGCTACGCCAGAACGTCACCTCCCCCGGCGGCACCACGGCCGCGGCGCTCAACGTATTGATGGGCGAGCACGGTCTGAAAGAACTGATGACGCGCACGGTAGCCGCCGCGACTAAGCGATCGCAGGAACTGGCGAAGTAGTTTTTTGCTACAGGACTGAAGCGCCCCTGACGATCCGAAGGATTTCCGCGAGCGCTTGACGCATCGTCGCAACATGCTGCGGGAACGCTCATCCGGCTTGAAGAATTGCCATGACTTGCCGCAACATGGGCCACCCGGACCCGTTTGGGAGAAAGCTCACATGCTTGCCGACGAGGTTGCATCCCTGCTCGATCATCTCGGGGTTTCGCCCGATCGACGGCACGGCACACGCGCCGTACGCTCGCCTCTGACCGGCGAGACCATCGCGCACCTCGAGGATGCAAGTTCGCAACGTGCGGCCGAAACCATCGCGCTCGCTGAAGCGGCATTCCGGACATGGCGTGGGGTCCCTCCACCGCGGCGTGGCGAACTGGCTCGCCTGCTCGGCCTTGAATTGCGCGCCGCCAAGGATGTTCTGGGCCGCCTGGTCACCATCGAAGCCGGCAAGATCGTCTCGGAAGGCCGTGGCGAGGTGCAGGAGATGATCGACATCTGCGACTTCGCGGTCGGCCTGTCCCGCCAGCTTTACGGCCTCACGATCGCCAGCGAGCGGCCCAATCATCGCATGATGGAGCAATGGCATCCGCTCGGCCCAACCGGCGTCATCACCTCGTTCAATTTTCCCGTCGCGGTGTGGTCGTGGAATGCGGCGCTGGCGCTGGTCTGCGGCAATCCAGTGATCTGGAAGCCGTCGGAAAAAACCCCGCTCACGGCGCTGGCGGTGCAGGCGTTGTTCGAACGCGCCGCCGTCAAGGCGGGCAACATCCCCGACGGCTTATGCACCGTGCTGATCGGCGGGCGCGATATCGGCGAAGCCTTGGTCAACGATCCACGGGTGCCGCTGATTTCCGCGACCGGATCGACAGCGATGGGCCGCGAGGTCGGCACGCAGCTTGCGCGGCGGTTCGCGCGCAGCATTCTCGAACTCGGCGGCAACAATGCCTCGATCGTCTGCCCCTCGGCAAACCTCAATCTTGCGCTGCGGGCCATCGCCTTCGCCGCCATCGGCACCGCCGGCCAGCGTTGCACCACGCTGCGACGGTTGTTCGTTCATGACAGCATCCACGACGAATTCGTAGCGAAGCTGAAACGCGTCTATGCCTCGGTCCGGATCGGCGACCCGCTTGCAAGCGACGAGGTGCTGGTCGGTCCGCTGATCGACGAAGCCGCCTTCGAGAATATGCAACGCGCGCTTGAAGAGGCACGGGCGCACGGCGCGCGGGTCCACGGCGGCGAGCGTGTCGAGGAGAAACGGTTTCCCAACGCGTATTATGTCCGGCCGGCGCTGGTGGAAATGCCGGCGCAGTCCGGCCCGGTGCTGCGGGAGACCTTCGCGCCGATTTTGTATGTCATGACATATACCGACCTCGACGCGGCGATAGAGCAGCACAATGCGGTCGCTCACGGACTGTCGTCCTCGATCTTCTCGACCGACATGCGCGAGGTGGAGAAGTTCCTCTCAGTGGCGGGCTCCGATTGCGGCATCGTCAATGCGAACATCGGCCCCTCCGGCGCCGAGATCGGTGGTGCATTCGGCGGAGAAAAGGAAACGGGCGGCGGCCGCGAGGCCGGCTCCGACTCCTGGAAAGCCTACATGCGTCGCGCCACCAGCACGGTGAATTACGGCGACGATCTTCCGCTCGCCCAAGGCGTCCGCTTCGACATCGATTGAGACGGAGAGTATTTTCCAGTGGAATCCGGTTAGCCAAAATCGGGAGCCCGCTTCCGATCCCATCAGAAAGCGGGCTCTAGGGATCAGCTTCCGCGCGAGCGAATTCGTCCAGCACTTCGGCGACCCGGTCCGCCACCCAATCGATCTGGGATTCTTCGATAATCAGCGGCGGCGCAAAACGAATGGTGTTGCGGTGAGTGTCCTTGGTCAGCACGCCCGCTTGCAACAGTCGCGTTGCTACCGAGGCGGCGTTGGCTAAATCGCGATCCAACTCGACGCCCGCGAACAACCCCCGTCCTCGCACCTCGCGAATGATGGGATTTTCGATCGCGCCAAGCCGTGCGAGCAGATGCGTGCCGAGGCGCGCGGACCGCTCGACCAGTCTCTCGTCCATCAACGTATCAAGCGCAGCCAATCCGACCGCGGCCGCAATCGGATTACCGCCGAAGGTGCTGCCATGGTCGCCGGGCGTGAATACCTGCATCACCTCGCGCCGCGCCAGGAACAGCGACACCGGCAGAAGTCCACCGCCCAACGCCTTGCCCAGTGTCACCGCGTCCGGCGTCACGCCGTCGTGCTGGCAAGCCAGTAGCCGCCCGGTGCGACCGAGACCGGACTGGATCTCGTCGCAGATCAGCAGGACATTGTGCTCCCGGCAGATGCGCGCGACCTCGGCAAGGTAGCCCGGCGGCGGCACGTTGATGCCGCCTTCGCCCTGGATCGGCTCGACCAGGAAGGCCGCGGTGTTCGGCGTGATCGCAGCTCGAAGCGCCGCCACGTCGCCGAACGGCACCGACCTGAAACCGGGCGGAAATGGACCGAAGCCGTCGCGATATTGCGCCACAGACGAGAAGCCGACGATAGCGATGGTGCGGCCGTGAAAATTGCCGTCACATACGATGATCTCAGCGCGATCGGCCGACACCCCCTTGACCGTGTAGGCCCATTTGCGCGCGGCCTTCAGCGCCGTCTCCACCGCCTCGGCACCGCTGTTCATCGGCAGCGCCAAGTCCATCCCGGTCAAGCTGCAAGCGCGGGCGAGAAAGGCTCCGAGACGATCGTTGAAATAAGCGCGCGAAATCGTGTCTAATTGTCGTGCCTGGTCGGTGAGCGCCTGTATCAATCGGGGATGAGAATGTCCGAAGCTTGCAGCCGAATAGGCGCCCATCATATCGATGTAGCGTCGCCCGCTCTCATCCCACAGGTAGACGCCCTTGCCACGCACGATGGTGACCGGCATCGGCGCATAGTTGGAGGCACCATAGCGCATTTCCAGCTTAACCGAGCCGTCCATGTCACCCGCTCCCTCAGTTCGAGTGTGCTCGAGGCCGTAGAGCATCATGCGCTCCTCCTAGCCAGACCGCAACGAGCTCATATTCAATGTGGGACCTCAGAACCGGGAAAGCTAGGCATGATCCAAGCGCAGAGAGAACACTCCTACACTACACCGGCACCCGCACGGTCGCGCGCAGACCGCCCATCGGACTGTCACCGAGTGTAATGTCACCGCCATGGGAGCGCGCGATGTCTCGCGCAATAGCGAGGCCGAGACCGGAGCCGCCCTCGTCCTGATTGCGCGCGCTGTCGAGCCGCAGGAACGGCTTGAAGACCTCCTCGCGCATGTCCCGCGGGATGCCCGGGCCATCATCGTCGACCATGACGGTTAGCCATCGGTGATCGCGATGGCCGTTGATGGCGATGGAGTCGGCATATCGTGCCGCGTTTGACACCAGATTGCCGAGGCAGCGCTTGAACGCTGCCGGCTTGACGGTGGCGACGGGAAGTCCGTTAAATATTGCCGTTGCTGCGTGACCGTTGCGCTCGGCATCGCTTCGCAACTCCTCGAGAGCGGAGGCCATGTCGGTCGGCTGCGCATGCTCGCCGCTGTCACCGCGCGCGAAAGCGAGATAAGCCTCGAGCATCCCGTGCATCTCGTCGACATCCTTGCGCATGCCATCGACTTCCGGACTGTCGCCGATCAGCGCCAGCTCCAGCTTGAAGCGGGTCAGGATCGTGCGCAGGTCATGCGACACGCCGGCCAGCATCGCGGTGCGCTGCTCGATACTGCGCTCGATACGCATCTTCATTTCGATGAACGCATGCGCCGCGCGGCGGACCTCGCGCGCCCCGCGCGGACGGAAGTTCGGCGCGTCGCGGCCCTTGCCAAAACTCTCGGCAGCGTCCGCCAGCCGCAGGATCGGCTTGATCTGGTTGCGAAGAAACAGCACCGCGACGAACAGCAGGATCGACGACGTGCCCAGCATCCAGAAGATGAAGATTTCCGAATTTGACGCATAGGCGGCGCTGCGCTGCGCAAACACCCGCATCACAGTGTCGTCGAGCTGGATTCTGATTTCCACCAGATTGGACCGTCCGACCGTATCGATCCAGAACGGCTTGCCAATCTGCCTGCTGATCTGCACCGACAGCGATTGGTCGAGCAGGGAGAAGAACGGTTTCGGCCCGGGCGGGGGCATATCGCCCGCAGGCAGGAAATCGACGACCAATCCGAGCCGCTGCTGTGCGATGCGCCGGATCGCCGTACGGTCCTTGTCCTGCGGGTAATCCTTGTACACATCGATCAGCGCGGCGACGTCCTGCACGACTGCCGCCGACAGACGTCGCGTCACCGTATTCCAGTGGCGCTCCATGAACACGAAGGCCACGACCGATTGCAGCACAACCATAGGAACAATCATGATCAGCAGCGCACGGGCATAAAGGCCCTCGGGCATCCACTTTTTGAACGCGTGCCCAATCCGGCTATTGACGACCATGACCCGTCGCAACGCCGTGCGGATTAGCGTCAGACCGGCATCGAGGGTGGTCGTGATCGACGTCAAGGAGCTGCGACCAGGCGATAGCCTACCCCGCGTACCGCCTGGAGGAATAGCGGATTGGCGGGATCGCGCTCGATCTTCCTCCGCAACCGGTTGATCTGGACATCGACGGCGCGCTCGTTCACGGTGCCGCCGCCGTTGAGTTCGCCGCGGCGAACCGTCTCGCCCGGGGTGGCCGCGAGCATACGCAGCATCTCGCGCTCGCGATCAGTGAGATGAATGACGTCGTCGCCCTGACGCAGCTCACCGCGCTCCAGATGATAGACATAGGGTCCGAACGCAATCGATTCGCTTCGCATCGTCGGCAGCGGCATCGTGCGCTTGAGGATATTCCCGATCCGCAGCACCAGTTCGCGCGGCTCGAACGGCTTGGCGAGATAGTCGTCAGCACCGATCTGCAAACCCTCAATGCGGTTCTCGGCCTCGTGCAGGGCCGTCAGCATGATGATCGGCACCGGGGACGAGGCACGGATGGAACGGGCGAGATCAAAGCCGGTTTCGCCGGGCATCATGATGTCCAGGATCAACAGGTCGAAATGCAGACCGAGCAATTTCGAGCGGGCGGCCTTGGCGCTCATGGCCGTGGTGACACGATAGCCCTCCCCCGCCAGAAAACGCGACAACAGATCCCGGATGCGCCGGTCATCGTCGACCAGCAGCAGATGCGGGGCGTCGTCGGCCAGCTTCACCTGCGCTCGCGCGGTCCCTGCCGTTTGCGTTACTGTCATGCCTTCACCATCTTGCCGTCCGCTCGCAGGATCGCCTCCAGCACCTTGTCAGGATCATCGTGGTCGACCATCCCGAGCAAAAATTTGCGCACCACCTCGGCACCGGATGCGTCGAGGCCCCGCAGCGCGCGTTTGATGCGATCGGTCTGAAGGCCCGCGAGCTGCGCCACCAGCGCCTCGCCTTTCGGGGTGGCGAAAAGAAGGCGCTGACGGCGGTCAGCGTCGCCGGCCTTCTGCACGATATAGCCCTCGTCGAGGAGTTGCTTGAGCACTCGCCCTAGCGATTGCTTCGTGATCCGCAGAACATCGAGCAAATCGGCGACGGTGAGCCCGGGGTAACGATGGACGAAATGCATGACTCGATGATGCGCGCGGCCGAAGCCGAATTCCTCAAGCACATGATCAGGATCGTCAACGAAATCGCGATAGGCGAAGAACAGCAGTTCGATGATGTCCCAACGCGTCTCCGCGGATCGCCTGCCGGGCGTCTCAGGGCCGGAAGTGACCATGGCGGTCGGCGCCGAGAGTTTTATGTCAGCCATATTGACATATCTGGTTTCAATGTTACAAGTCGGCTGTCTGATGCGAAATATAATAACGTTTCGTCCGGAGCCCGACTGTTTATCGACCCCCGACACGAGCGTACGAGACCACGCAGCCCGGAATTCTGATCGGTGCGATTGCCGGGCGGCATTTCGGTTAACATACTGGACTTCGCGCCTTCCGCCAAAGCGGAAACCGCCTTCGCATGGCAGGCAGGGGCACGCAGACAAGGTGCTGCAAAGCCGGGAGAATGTTCATGGGAGTTTCGCTTGATACGATCGATGGCGGGACGTCGTTGAGATTCGATATCCAACCGACGGCCAATCCGACGCAGGCGACCGTGCGCGCCGAAAAACTTGCGAACCCTGGCTTTGGCCGGGTGTTTACCGATCATATGGCCGTTGTGAACTTCAATCAGGCGAAAGGCTGGCACGGAGCGAGGGTCGCGTCGCGCGCCAACTTCCCGCTCGATCCTGCGACCGCCGTCCTGCACTACGCGCAGGAGATTTTCGAAGGCCTCAAGGCCTACAAGCGTGATGACGGTGGCGTCAACCTGTTCCGTCCCGACGCTAATGCGAAACGCTTCCGCAATTCGGCCGAGCGCATGGCGATGGCGCCACTACCCGAGACCGTTTTCATCGAGGCCATCGAGCAACTCGTGCGCATCGACCAGGACTGGATTCCTGGCGGTGAAGGCAGCCTATACCTGCGGCCCTTCATGATCGCGAACGAGGTCTTCCTCGGCGTCAAGCCATCGGCGGACTACATCTTCGCCGTCATCGCCTCTTCGGTCGGCTCCTATTTCAAGGGCGGCCCCGCACCAGTCTCGATCTGGGTGTCGGAAAACTACACGCGCGCGGCAGTCGGCGGCACCGGCGCCGTCAAATGCGGCGGTAACTATGCCGCCAGCCTGCGCGCGCAGGCCGAAGCCATCGATCGCGGCTGCGATCAGGTGGTTTTTCTGGATGCGGTCGAGCGACGCTATGTCGAAGAACTCGGTGGCATGAACGTTTTCTTCGTTTTCGATGACGGTTCGCTCTCAACGCCGCCGCTCGGCACCATCCTGCCGGGCATCACCCGCGATTCGATCATCACACTCGCAAGGGAATCCGGCACGAGCGTGCGCGAGGAGCCCTATACAATCGATCAGTGGCGCACGGATGCCGCCAGCGGCAGGCTCCGGGAAGCGTTCGCCTGCGGCACCGCCGCCGTCATCTCGCCGATCGGCAAGGTGTGCTCGGCGCACGGCGATTTCACCATCAATGGCGGCGCCGCCGGGTCCGTCGCGATGGGCTTTCGCAAGAAGCTGGTCGACATCCAGTATGGCCGCGCGACCGACCCGCACAACTGGACCCGCAAGGTGCTGTGACCAGCGCATTCACGCGATTTATTTCGCGGCCAAGACCTCGCGAAACTGCCTGCCGTTTAGGGGCACCAGACCGATCCGCTCACGTCTGACCCAGCGCGAAATCATCAGGATGGCCACGGCTGCGAGGCCCGACGCCAGGCCGATCCAGATACCGGTGCCCTGAAACCCGAGTTTGAAGGCAAAAAGCAAACCCAACGACATGCCGAAGCCCCAATAGCCCAGGCCGGCATAAATCATCGGCACGCGGGTATCCTGCAGACCACGCAGCATACCGGCGCCGACCACCTGCGCGCCATCGGCAATCTGAAATACCGCTGCACAGGTGAGAAACGACACCGCAAGTCCGATCACCTCGGCGTTTGCCGCATCGTTGACGTCGACAAATGCGCCGATCAGCCATCGTGGCGCGGTAATCATCAACACACTGGTGCTCACCATGAATGCAATCGCCAGGGCAAACGACGTCCATCCTGCGCGGGCAATCCCGTCGAAATCTCGCGCGCCGTACGCCCGACCGACACGTACCGTCGCCGCCTGCGCCAGTCCCATTGGCACCATGAAGGAAACCGACGCGATCTGAATTGCAATGGCATGAGCCGCGATCGAGGCTGTTCCGAACTGTCCCATCAGGAATACCGCGGCATTGAACACGGTGATCTCGAAGCCGAGCGCCGCGCCAATCGGCAGACCGACGCGCCACAGCGTGACGAGACGCGGCCAATCGGCGTGCCACCAGTTCCCGAATAGATGATAGCGACGGAACTTGTGGCCAAAGCTCACCACCAGCACCAGCCCGGCGAACAGGAAGGTGTTCGACAAAGTCGTCGCGATGCCGGAGCCGCGCAGGCCAAGTGCCGGCAGACCAAGATGACCGAACACAAGCGCCCAGTTCGCGACGATGTTGAACAGGATCGCGACCGCGGTCACGGTCATTGCCCATAGCGGCCGCTCCAGTGCGGCAAAGAAGGAGCGCAACGCGATAAAGCCGAGCGTCGGAAGCATGCCCCACTGCAAAGCGCGCACAAACACCTGAGCTTCGGCTGCAAGCTGCGGCTCCTGATCAAACAGAAGAAGGATCACTTCGGTATGCCAGAGCAGTGCCCAGCTCGGCACTGCAATCAGAACCGACGCCCATATCCCCTGCCGAAACGTCCGCCGCACGTCGCGCACCATATGCAGCTTGCGGCCAAACGCCTCGGCCATCATCGGCGAGGTCGCGGTGACGACGCCAATGCCGAAAATCAGGATCGCGAAGTACAGATTGACGCCAAGGGTTCCGGCGGCCAGCGCGGAAGCACCAACGCGGCCCAGCACGATCACGTCTGTCGTGGTCAGCGCGATTTGCGCGAGGTTGGTGAGGACCAGAGGCCAACCGAGCGTCAGGGTGGCCCGGAATTCTCCGAGCCAAACATCGCGCGAGAGTGCGCTATGGCGAGCGTCAAAAAGCATGGCGACTTCGTCATCAACACGGCAATCGGGGCAGAAAGACAATATCGGGACGACGGACACCTCTCACCGTGTCGCCGGAGGTGTCGTATCTCGTTCATTGACCGCGCTTATAGCGCTTTCAAACGATCCGGCGCCGGTTACGCAGGAATAAACGCAACACGCCACACACTCATGCCGCGCCGGCCGAATGTGCAGACCTATCCGCAAGCCGCGCGGCCTCGATCCAGAACACCTCGCCCTCGGACTCCTCGGTATCGAGCCAGAGCAAATCCGCGCGCGGATAAGCCTTTTCGATCGCCGGCTTGCAGCGACCGACCTCGCACAACAGTCCGCCGCCGGGCGCGAGATGAGTATTGGCGCCGTCGATGATCTGTCGCACCAGATCGATGCCATCGGCACCGCCGTCGAACGCCATCCGCGGCTCCGCAAGACACTCGTGCGGCAGGCCCGCCATGCCCTTCGCATCGACATAAGGCGGGTTCGAGATAATGAGATCGTACCGCTTGCCACTGACTGCTGTGAACAGATCGCCCTGCGCAACATGGATGCGATCGGCAAGGCCGTGCTCGCGTACATTGCGCGCTGCGACCGCGAGCGCGTCCGCCGACAGGTCAGTCGCATCGACCGTCGCATTCGGAAATGCGCGCGCGGCCAAAATGGCAAGGCATCCAGAGCCGGTACATAGATCGAGCACACGGGTTACGGTTGCGGGATGACGCAAACGCAGCACATCGTCGTCGCCGAAATGCGAATCCAAAATTTCCCCGATGAACGAACGCGGCACGATCACGCGCTCGTCGACATAGAACGGCAAGCCGCGCATATACATCCTGTTGACGAGATAGGCGGCAGGCTTGCGGGTTGCGATGCGCTGCTCAATCCAGCCAAGAATGCGCCGGCCCGCCGCCTTCGGCACGCGCCGCGCCGCCTGCGGTTCGACCTCGTCCGGATGCAGGTGCATGGCCTCGCCGACCAGGAAGGCCGCCTCCGCGACCGGATCGGTGGTGCCGTGCGCGAAAATGACATGCGCGCGCTCAAGCCTTGCGGCTGCATGACGAACATAGTCGAAAATCGTCTCGAGTTCCGGAGTCGAGGCTCTGGCAACGGCAGAGTTTGCAGCCTTTGCTGTGGCTCGCTCCGGCGGGCGTTTTCGGTTCGAGCCGGCGGCCGCGACTTTGGATCGTCCGCCGCGTGCGGCGGTCCTCGCCATCAGGATTTGGCCCAGCGCGCCGCAGCGGTGTCGTCGCGGTCGTGGGCATCCACCCAGCTGGCCCCGGCAGCGCCCTCCTCGCGTTTCCAGAACGGCGCCTGCGTCTTGAGATAGTCCATCAGGAATTCGGCGCCCTGAAATGCCGCCTCGCGATGCGACGACGCAGTGACCACGAGAACGATGTTCTCACCAGGGACGATCCGGCCGTAACGATGAATGATGGTGATGCCTGTGAGCGGCCAGCGCGAGAGCGCCTCCTCGGCGTGACGCGCGATCTCAGCCTCCGCCATGCCTGGATAATGTTCCAGCATCAGCGCGGCGATCGCATCGCCACCCTCGCCGCCAGCCTGGTCGCTTCTGCAAATGCCGGAGAAACTCACGACGGCGCCGATGTCGGTGCGGCCGCGCGACAGCGCCGCGACTTCGCGCGCGACGTCGAAGTCGGTTTCCTGCAGGCGTATGGTGACGGGAACGGTCATCGACGGAGCCGGAGTTGACAGATCAGCCGCCGGTCATCGGCGGAAAGAAGGCAATTTCGCGCGCGCCCGCGATCGTCGTGTCCTGATTGACATGCATCCGGTCGATCGCGGCGCGGATCACCTTTGGCTTCTCGAATGCGTGGGCGTATTCATCGCCCCGCTGCGACAACCATGCGATCAGATCGGCAACCGTCGCGACGGCCGGCGGGGGATCGAGCGCCTCCTCGGCCTTGCCGACCCGCTCGCGCACCCAGGCGAAATATAGCACCTTCATTTTTCATCCTCCGCCATGAGGTGGTGAATACCGGCGTGGAAATAGTCCCAGCCCGTATAGATGGTGAAGATCGCCGAAATCCACAATAAGACCAGGCCAATCATGGTCGTGAACGGAAATACCAGATTGGCGGCGTCGCCCGCCAGCAGAAAGCCAATGGCGACGAGTTGCACGGTCGTCTTCCATTTCGCGAGCTTGGTTACCGGCACGCTGACGCGCAGCTCCGCGAGATATTCGCGCAGACCCGACACCAGGATTTCGCGGCACAGGATCACGATGGCGGCCCAGAGCGTCCAGCCATGAATGCTTTCGTCGGCCGCCAGCATCAACAAACACGATGCCACTAGAAGCTTGTCGGCGATCGGATCGAGCATCTTGCCGAGTGCCGACTGCTGGTCCCAAATTCTAGCATAATATCCGTCGAAAAAATCGGTGATGCCAGCCGCGATGAACACGCCCAGCGCCACCCAGCGCAGCCATAGCGGCCCATCCACGATCGACTGCATATAAACGCAGCCGACCACCACGGGGATGGCGGCAATCCGGGCACAGGTGAGAATGTTCGGAAGCGACAGCATGTGCTTCGCGGTCGCCTGGCTGGTTACGGTGCTCATTTCATCTTACCAATACTGTCACAGGGCGAACGTCAACCGGCCGCGCCGCTCAATTTTGCCGACCTCGCGGCTGCCGTAGTCTTAATTCATTGATCTTGATACGAAAAAGAAGACCGGATATCATAACAAATCCCCTACGCCGGCCGAGCGTGGAAAAAATCGAAGATCCTGCGGGCACTTTCGGCGCTTATGCCCGGAACCTTGCCGAGGTCTGCCAGCGACGCCCGCTCAATCTCCTTTAGCGTCCCGAAGTGATGCAGCAGCGCGCGCTTACGCGCGGGGCCAATACCGGAAACTTCCTGCAATCCGGCTTCTCGGATGTCCTTTCTACGCAGCTTACGATGCGATCCGATGACAAACCGATGCGCCTCATCACGCAACCGTTGGATAAAATACAAAATCGGATCCCGCGGTTCGAGCTTGATGGCTGGACGATCCGGCAGGAACAGGGTTTCGCGGCCGGCATCACGGTCCGGTCCCTTGGCAACCGCCACCAACGAGACCCGGCTCAGACCCAGCGCCTCGAATATCCCGCGGGCGGCATTGAGCTGGCCGAGGCCGCCGTCGATGATCACGAGATCGGGCCATTGCGGAACGGCGTCCCGTTCCGATTCAGCTTTCTGCGTCAGCAATCTCTTGAACCGGCGCTCCAACACCTCACGCATCATCGCGTAGTCGTCACCGGGCGTCAGGTTATCAGACTTGATGTTGAACTTGCGGTACTGATTCTTGAGAAAGCCTTCGGAACCGGCGACGATCATCGCCCCTACCGCATTGGTGCCCTGGATGTGACTGTTGTCGTAGACTTCGACGCGCTGCGGCACCTGCGGCAGGCCGAGCACCATCGCCAACCCCTGCAACAGCCGCGACTGCGTCGCGGTATCCGCCAGTTTTCGGCCCAGCGCTTCGCGGGCGTTGGTCAACGCGTGTGCGACCAACTCCTTCTTTTCGCCCCGCTGCGGCATTAAGACCTTGACCCCGTAACCAGCCTTGATCGACAGCGCATGGGCGAGCAATTCGCTTTCCTCGATCGGGCGCGATAACAGGATCAACCTGGGCGGAGGCTTGTCGTCGTAGAACTGGGCGAGGAATGATCCAAGCACCTCCTCCGGCGTGAACGATTTCTCCGCGCGCGGAAAATAGGCCCGGTTGCCCCAGTTCTGTCCGGTGCGGAAGAAGAATACCTCGACGCAGAAATAGCCGCCCTCCTGATGAATGGCGAAAACGTCCGCTTCTTCCACCGTGCGCGGGTTGATGCCTTGTTGCGACTGGATCGCCGACAGCGCGGCCAGTCGGTCGCGATAGAGCGCAGCGCGCTCAAAGGCGAGATCGTCGGAGGCTTTTTCCATTTCCCGCGCCAGCTCCTCCTTCACGGCACGGCTGCGACCGGACAGGAAATCGGTCGCCTCGCGAACCAATGCCGTATAGCCGGGAAAATCGATCTCGCCGGTGCAGGGACCGGCGCAACGCCTGATCTGATACAGCAGGCAAGGCCGCGTTCGGCTTTCGAAAAAGGAGTCGGTGCAGGAGCGCACCAGGAACGCCCGCTGCAACGCCGTAATGGTGCGACCGACGGCGCCGGCGGACGCGAAAGGCCCGAAATAGCGGCCCGGCCGCGACTGCGCGCCGCGATGTTTGAGGATCTGCGGCGCCCAGTGGTCGCCAGTGATCAGAATATAGGGGAACGACTTGTCGTCGCGAAGTTGCACGTTGAAGCGTGGCCGCAACTGCTTGATCAAATTCGCTTCGAGCAGCAACGCCTCGGTCTCGGTCTCGGTCGATACGATCTCGACGGTGGCCGTCGCCGCAATCATGCGCGCGATGCGCATCACCTGGCCTGTCGGCCGCGCATAGGACGACAAACGCTTGCGCACGTTCTTGGCTTTGCCGACATACAGCACGTCGCTCGCTGCATTCATCATACGGTAGACGCCGGGCGAGGTGGGCGCATGGCGAATCGCGTGTTCGATCGCCGCACGTCCGATCGCGAGCGGAGCCTCCGCGATCGTATCGGACGTATCGTCCGGAAGATCAGGCAGCCGCGACTCGTCGTCCTCGTCGGTCTCAATGGTTGCGGGATCGACGTCCTGTTCCGTCGGCACCCCGCCGCGCCGCCGCATGTCCGCTCCGGAACCAGGCGGCTGTCTTGGCCCGATCGGCTTCGCAGGATCGGAGGAATCGGTCGTCATGTCCCTCAGTTAAGCGATGAAGCCGGCCGATGCCAGCGATCCACTCCCAGGCAGGGCGAGGCTTTGGCTCTGCGCAAAGCGTCACGCGACCGGTTCCCGGCGCGGCCATGCCGATAACACTTTCTTAAGGACAAGAGTCGGCGGGGGCACCGTCTTAAGGACCGTTTAACTTAAAACTTTCGATAAATCCTACGTATCGAATTTAGCATTTCGTAGCCATACGGACCTGGCTCGCGCGATGTCACGGTGGGAACGGTAAAAGGGTTGGAGTGCCGAGATGACCAAGACAATGATCGCAGCATTGGCTGCAGTGGCATCCACAGCGCTGATCGGCACCGCGCAGGCCGCCGATTTCTCCTACCGGGCGCCCTACACCGTCAACCAGCCGCTCAATGCCTTTAGCTGGGCGGGACCCTATCTGGGCGGCAACCTGGGATATGCCTGGGGCAGCGTCCAGAACAGCCTCACCAGGCCGGACGGCGTGTTTGGCGGCGTGCAGGCCGGCTACAACTGGCAGAGCGGTGCGCTGGTGTTCGGCCTCGAAGGTGACATCCAGGCCAACGCCGCCAACGATACTTTCGCGGCCTGGAAATTCTCAAATCCCTGGTTCGGCACTGTGCGCGGCCGTGTCGGCTACGCGTTCAACAACGTCCTGGTTTACGGCACCGGCGGTCTTGCCTTCGGTAAACTGCGCGCCGAAACCTTCGCTCTGTCGGAATCCCACACCAATGCGGGCTGGACGGTCGGAGTAGGCGCTGAAGTTGGTATCTACCAGAACTGGACCGCAAAGGTCGAGTATCTGTATGTCGATCTGTCGAGCAGCAATTTCACGATTACGGGCGCGCCTCACAGCTACCAATCCGGAATGGTCCGCGCCGGGGTAAACTATCACTTCTAGAGATCTTTTTGATTTGACGCGTTTTCTTCGAGCGAACCGGATCCCACTTCGCTCGAAAACGCTATAACGAGAACAATAATCATCACACCAACCTCCGGCCGTTCGCGGCCGGTTTTTTTTGACGGCAATCCGCCCAGGCATGGCCGGCTCAATCGGTGATCGCCTCAAGCTTGAAGCGGGCGGCGCCGCCCTGGCCCAGCGGTTTCTCCAGTTCGGGAAGGATGGACTTGAGTTCGGCTCTCAACGTCCATGGTGGATTGACGATCAGAAGCCCGGCCGAAGTGAGTGGCCCGTCCGGGGTCTGCGGCGCCACGCTGAATTCCAGTCGCAGGCATTTGTCGGCGTCGCCGCCCGCGACGGTGCCGACCCTGCGGGCCAGATCGTCCGTCGCCCGGCGCCGCTTTGCCGGATACCAGAGCAGGTAGCAGCCGGTCGGCCATTTGGCGAAGGCTTCGGAGAATCCGCCGGCGAGGCGTTCGAACTCGTCCTTGCGCTCGAACGGCGGGTCGATCAGCACCAGCCCGCGCCGCTCCTTCGGAGGCACGAAAGCGGCAAGCCCCATCCAGCCGTCAAGATCGACCACGTTAGCCTGGGTGTCGCGGCGCAGCGCTCCGATCAAGTGCTTGCGTGCAACAGGCTCGATTTCGCAGGCGACCATCCGGTCCTGCGGCCGCAGCAAAGCACGCGCGATCAAGGGTGATCCTGGATAGCAGCTCAGGTCACGGTGGGGATTGAAGGCCCTGACGATATCAAGATAGGGCGAAACCAACTGAGCAACGGGGTCGGAAAAGCGTGCTTGCATCAGCCGCGCAATGCCGGTCAGCCATTCTCCGCCGCGATCTGCCTCCTCACCGGTCAGATCGTAGACGCCCGCGCCCGCGTGCGTGTCGATGACACGGAAGGCCGCCGGCTTCTCGTGCAGATAGGTCAGGACGCGGACCAGCACGATATGCTTGATGACGTCGGCGAAGTTACCGGCGTGGAAGGCGTGGCGGTAATTCATGGTGCTGAAGTTCTTTTGGTATTTCTCGGAGCAACGCCATTAAGTCCGGCCAGACGTCTTACCGTTCCAATACGCGCGGAAGGAGACGAAATACTACCCGCCGCGCACCGGAGGCATCACCACCTGGTCCCGGACGCAGGCGCGCCGGTCGATTTCCTCACACGCGCGGAATTGCAGGTCCTTGTTCATGCAGATTCGCACCTCGCTGAGCCTGGTCCGGTCGCAGATCACCGCAATTGCGGACTGGCTGAGGCCCGGATTGTTCTTGATGAAGGCGCTCTCGATAGCATCGGGCGTCGTGCTCTTCGGTGCGGCGAGATCGAGGAATTCCGCCGGAATCTTCACAGCGGCGCGTGATTTGCGGACAGTCTCGAAGTAAGCCTCTGCGCTGAGCCCTGAGCAGGTGCCGTGCTTATCCCACTGGCTGTAGATCAGACCCGGCGCCGGCATCAAATCCAGCATCGAGGTCATGATGCGGCGATCAAGCCGCGGCGCAGGACGCTGACAATAATCGGGAAAGCCGTGCTCGTATTGCGGCCAAAGGCCGTGCACCACAAAAGAGAACGGTCGCTCGCCGCACTGGCCCTGCTGCGACCGGCTGGAACTGCCGCGTTCCGCCGCGGCAGCGCAGAACGACGGAGACCATGACAGCGACAGCACATAGAAATCGAATGCGCCGGGCGCATTCTGTCGTTGGTCTTTTGCCGCCGCATCGGCCGTCCACCCCGCAAGCAGGATCAGCCACGACATAATAGACGCGGCCGCCGCGCGAGACACCCACTTCATGACGCCAACTCCTCAGCCCCAGCCGGAATCCGGTCCTCGCGCGATATCCGACGAGAACCAGGCCACCATAGCATAACGACCCGAGGCCGGGACATCTCTGAAGCTCTATAAGGATAGTGTATAAGGGGTTTCCGCCCGCCCTCGCGATGAGAACACGGGTCAAGCCTTTCCCTTCCGGGATCAGAACCAAGCCCTTCTTATTTATGGTTGGGCGGTTAGGCAGCCCGGATTATAGGCCCAGTTGCGATCAAGGCCGACCACGCACCACTCGACGCCCTGCCCCATGCTGGCAATCCCGCCGTCCTCTATGATGGAATAATGCACGGTGCGGACTTTGCCGTCGCTGACCATCGCCTCGGCGGTGCAGTAGCGGCGGGGGATATTGTTGGACTCCCGGGGCCGGAACGCCTTTTCATGGACGTTGCCATAGGCGGTGATGCGCAGCGGGGAATTCCAGAACTTCCTTTCCTTCTCCCAAAATTGCGTCGTGATGGTCGGCAACCCGGCCTCACAGCCCGGCAACCGCCCCTCATAGGACGGCCCGAACACAGGAAAATTGAATGCGTGCGCAACCGGCATCGTCGCGAACAGCCCCAATGCTGCGCCGAGCATCGTGCCGACAGCGGGTTTCTTCAAGGATGTGATAAGGTTGCGCATGGAGTTCCGCCGATGAATCTAAGCCTTCTGACGGTGCCGCGAAGCACGCGCAAGGTCAAGTGCGGCAAGGCAACACCCGCAGCCTAACTCCATGAGGAACGGCTCGCTGTTCTTTCCACAGCCCGCTCCGCGTTCTAAGGTTCGAGTCGCAACGATGGAGATGAGGATGAGATTGTTCGGAGCGGCTTTGCTGGCGGCGATGACCAGCGCGCTGGTTTGCGGATCAGCGCAGGCCGACTGGGTGCCGCCGCTCAAAGGCAACGACACCGGCGGTATTATCTCCTATTCGCTGGCGCATCAGGCAGATTTTCGCGTGATTGCGGTCGATCACTGTGCGCGCTACGGCAAAGTGGCGAAGTTCCTCGGCGTCCAGGCCTATCCCGGCGGCTACATCTCGTTCGCTTGCCGCTGGGTGCCCTATGGTCCGGATCAGCCTCCGCTGCAGACGCGCTACTGAGCCTGCACCCTTGTGGAGTGAATTCGGCGTTCGCTGCCAATTTTACAGCAAACGCTGCAAGCGACTCCCAATCAAAAACTTTTTAGTGTGGCTGTCCCCGGCTATTCAAAGGGGATACGAATGGCAGGTCCGCGCCACGACATCCCACCGACGGAGCTTGCGATGCGACGGTCTCTTCGGCTCTCGATTTCTCTCCTGCCGCTACTTCTTCTCTCCGCAGCACCAGCGCTGGCGGAGGTGCAACTGCCGCTGCGCAAGGCCGGGCTTTGGGACATCAAGCTGGACCACGAGGGCGGCAGAATGCCGGCGGTTGTGGTTCAGCAATGCACCAGCGAGGCCGTGGACCGCGAGTTCATGTCGGATTTCGCCCCCTCCGCCAAGCAGAACTGCTCCAAGACCGACATCCAGAAAGCCGCAACCGGCTACGTGATGGATTCGGTCTGCACCATGGCCGGCACGACCGTGACATCGCACGCCGAAACCTCAGGCGATTTCAACTCCGCCTACACGGTGAACGTCACCTCGCACAGCCAAGGCGGCAAGCTCGGAAGCCAAGACAACAAGGTCACCATAGCGGCGAAATGGGCCGGCCCTTGCAAGGAGGGCCAGAAACCCGGCGATGTCGTGATGCCCGGCGGCTTCAAGATGAACGTGCGCGACTTTGAAAAATACAAGTCGATGGTGCCGCACTAGAGCCTTTCTGCTGCGGGACAGAATCAGAAACCCGGATCTTTCTTGACGCGAAGCGGTATCCGCTTCGCTCGAAAAACGCGCGAGCCTGCGCAGGCAAGACGATGGCTAATCCCACCTCACGCCGTGACGCGTGAGCAGCTTCCGCACTTCGGCGACGAGATCACTCTCGCTGACTTCAATCTGCGCCTCAGCCTGCTTCTTCAGATACTCAGCTCGGTCCTCGATCGAGGTCAGCCCGGCGCCCGCGATCAAGTCCTTGATCTGCACCTTGCCGTTGGCCTTCTCGTCGCTGCCCTGAATGATCGCGCACGGCGAATTTCGCTTGTCTGCGTATTTCATCTGCTGGCCGAGCGAATGTTTGGGATTGCCGAGATACAGCTCAGCACGAATTCCCGCGTTACGCAGCGCCGCGACCATTTTCTGGTAACCCGCGAGGTCGCCGCCGAACACGGTGACGACCACCGGACCCGGCTGCGGTTTTGTGTCGAGCTTTCCGAGCATGGTCAGCGCGGCTTGCAGACGCGAGACGCCGATGGAGAAACCGGTCGCCGGCACCGGCTCGCCGCGGAAGCGCGAGACGAGACCGTCGTAACGCCCACCGCCGCCGACCGAGCCGAAGCGCACCGGGCGACCCTTTTCGTCCTTGGTTTCGAGCAGCAATTCTACTTCGTAGACCGGACCGGTGTAATATTCGAGACCGCGCACGACGGAGGGATCAATCAAAACGCGGCCATCGTCATAGCCGGAAGCAGCAACCAAATTCTTGATTTGCGTTAGCTCGGCGACGCCTTCTTTTCCCAGAGCATTACCTTCAACGGCATCTTCGAAATTAGCGATCGTTACTTCGTTTGAGCCGACGGTGCTTTTAGAGCCTGACGTTTCACCGTGCCATCCGGTAAAATTCACGACTCGAGAAATCCCGATAACATCTAGACCCGCACCCTTGGTGAAATCGCCCTTGCCTTCCTCGCCCCCGTCCCACCGACCGTCGCCGAGCAGTTTCTCGACCTCCCCGATCGGAAACTTGTCCAGTTTATCGATCGCGCGCAGCACCGTGAGTCTGCGTCCTGCGTTCTCGTCGCCACCAAGCCCGATGCTTTCCATCACGCCATCGAGCACCTTGCGGTTATTCACCTTCACCACGTATTGCCCACGCGGGATGCCGAGCGCTTCCATGGTGTCCGCGGCCATCATGCACATCTCGGCGTCGGCGGCGGGCGACGCGCTGCCGACCGTATCGGCATCGAACTGCATGAACTGCCGGAAGCGTCCCGGTCCCGGCTTCTCGTTGCGGAACACATAGCCGGCGCGATAGCTGCGATAGGGCAGCGCGAGGTTCTGAAAATTTTCAGCCACATAACGCGCCAGCGGCGCGGTGAGATCATAGCGCAAGCTGATCCACTGCTCGTCGTCATCCTGAAACGAGAACACACCCTCATTGGGGCGATCCTGGTCCGGCAGGAATTTTCCGAGCGCGTCGGTGTATTCAAAAGCGGGCGTTTCGACCGGCTCGAAGCCGTAGCGCTCGTAGACCGCGCGGATTTTTTCCACCATCTGCCGCGTGGCGGCGATAGCGGCGGGCCCGCGATCCTCCAGCCCGCGCGGCAGGCGGGCGCGGAGTTTTTGCGGCTTTTTCGGTTTCTTGTCGGACATGGGACTCGCTGCTGTGTTTGTAGATTTCCGTCGTCTACAAAATCAGCGTCGGGTTACCAGCCGACGGGCAAGCGGGCAAGGCGAACTCGTTATCCCTCTCCCCTTGCGGGAGATCAATTCACCAGCACAGCCCCGTCGCAGCGGATGCCGGAGACCCAGACATCCGCCTGCCCGATGCCGACGCCGAGCGTCGCCAAAACCTGCGCCAGCACCTGATCGATCGACGCGGTGGCGCCGCTGATGATGCCCGTCACGGCGGGCCCGAGACCGGGGATGGGCAGGCCCAGCGGCCCCACATTGATCTTGAGCGAGAGATCGCCGAGCAAGCTCGCGGTCAATGACGAGGTGAAATCGGTTGTGGTCACGGTCTTCTTCGTCTGCGCGGCAATGTCTGCGTAGCTGAAGGACACCGGCGTCGGCGCGGTGTTGCCCATGCCGGCATGAGCGCGGCCTGTCACGGTGACTGCGCCGAGATTGACCAGCATCGCCGCGCCTGGGTCCGGCTTGCTGGTGAAGTTGGTCATCTCGGCCGCCGACACGTTGCCGATCCAGGCGTCGACGATGCCGGGCGTGACGCCCAGCGTAACGTTGGATGTGCTGATATCGGGACGGCCGCAGCTCACAGCGTTCAGCGTGGCCGTGCCAGAGGCGACCTCGACATAGACCGGAAGATTGACGGCCGCGACCGGGCCGCTGCCAAGCAACTTGATCGATACCAGCACGCGGGTCTGTGCGGTGTGCACGCTCGCGCCTTCAGTCCCGACCGTCATCCAGCTTGTCCCTTGCGGGCGCTCACCGACCGTCGCCATCACGGTGACGCTGGCGATGCCGGGTAGTCCGAGATTGACGGAGGCCGCGATCTGGTTGCTGCCATTGGCGATCGCACCGGTCGCCGAAAGCAGATCGAACGCCGAGACGCTGACGCCTGTTTTCGGTTTCGAGCCGACCGTCATCGCCGCATAGGGGCCAACGTCGATCAGCTTCCCCGGCACGATGGTGGTGGTTAGCCCGGCAAGCGCCAGCGAGACGTTCGACAGCGCCGTGGTCGCGGCGTTCATGCCGTTCGCCGCCTGCTGCGCGCTCAGCATCGCCGCCACGATGTCGCCGACCTTCACGTCGCCGGACAGCACGGAGTCGTAAGTGACGCCGGTCAGGTCGAGCCGCGTCGCCAGTGCGTTGATGAAATCAAAGGCGTCGATGTGAGCGTCGATCAGCGCCTGATAGTCCATCGCCGAAAGCGACAGCGTCGTGCCGAGCATTCGGCCAAGCATTGCATTGAGCAGGCCGCCATTGAGCGAGACCAGCCGTGAGCCGATCGCGAACGAGGCAAGCGCCGTGCTCGCGGCCGTTGCCCTGCTGGTGATATCGAAGTGGCTGCTGCCGCCGGTGAACATGCGCGCGAAATAAAGCGGCGTCTCGGTACGCAGCGTGACCCGCGCCGCGTTGGGCGCGCTGGTCGCGGGGGTGACGAAGCGCGCCTGCGGCGCCAGCGCTGCATTCGCGGTGAACGTGCCGAGTTCGACGGAAAGCAGCGCGTTCGCCGGATAGTCGTTGGCCATCACGGTGGCGGCGGCCGCACTCGTGGCTTTGCCAAGGTTGCCTGCGGCGACGATAGCCGCAAGGTCGGCGGCGCTCTGCGCCTTACGGCGGTCGGCGTAGATCGACCCGACATCCACGCCGAGCGCGGTGCAGCCGAGCACCAGCACCATGCACCCGGCCCCCATGATCGCGAAATTGCCGCGCGTATCCGAAATGAAGCGCCGAAGCAGGTTCCGCATCATGCGTCTCCTCAAAAGCCGCCGAACGGAATCGCCGCTGAGCGGATGATGGTCGAAGGCGGCGTCGGCACGAACGGCAACGTGAAAATGAGGTTGTCGGAGGCGTCGTAATTGACAGTGACGACGAAGACGTCGCTGCCGGAGGTCGCCGCGTTGACGGTGAGATGTCCGGGCTGCAGCAGAGGATACGACCCGGCATTCGTCGTGACGTAGTTTTCGGCAAGGCTGATGCGCTCTGTCTCGCTCAAGCCCGCGACCGACGAACGCGCCGCTTCCGCGGCAAGTTGCTGCACACCATGCACCATGGTGAAGTAGGCGCCGAACACGACGATGCCGAATACCAGCACCAGGAACAGCGGCAGAAGTATCGCGAATTCGACCGCGGACGCGGCGCGGATGCAGCGGGCGAAGCGCGGAAGGCACAAGGCGTGGCGTGGCAAGTCTGTCATGCGGTTTATTGAGCCACACAGCTATTAAGTGTGTATTAATAATAAATCAACCAATAGTAGTATATTATGTCTCGACCGTAAGGTGAGCGCGCGTCCGCCACCTGACGACGCCGCAGATGTCCCGGCATTTTCAGCACGCGATCGATCACGCAAACTGCGTTTCGCAGGCGCGTAAAAAGTTCTAGGGTGGTTCAAGCTCAGAAGTTCGGTTCATTTTCGCTGTAGGCAAGCAAATTTCTGAACCCGAACACGCTGGAATCGTTGAGTTGGCTCTAGTCCTTTCAAATCCTGAGTCGGCACCGAAGGCGCAGCGTAGTTGAAGTGTCCACCAACGCTGATGTTGCGCGGCGGGGGTCCGAACATCATCTGCAACGCGCTGAAAAAATGAGGGATCCCCGATGTTAGACAAGAGCCTTGCCCTCAACGTGCCGAACGATCTTGCTGCGTTCTGGATGCCCTTCACCGCCAACCGCGCCTTCAAAAAAGCGCCACGGCTGCTCGCCGGCGCAAAAGGCATGCACTACATCACCACCGACGGCCGAAAAATCCTCGACGGCGCTGCCGGTATGTGGTGCTGCAACGCCGGTCACGGCCGCGCCGAGATCGCGGCGGCGATCGCCAGACAGGCCGAGGCGCTGGATTTCGCACCGCCGTTCCAGTTCGGCATTCCGCAAGCCTTTGAACTGGCAAGCCGCATCGCCGAGCTCGCGCCGGAAGGGCTCGATCACGTATTCTTCTGCAATTCCGGATCGGAGGCCGCGGACACCGCGTTGAAGCTCGCGCTGGCCTATCACCAGCTCAACGGTCAGGGGAACCGCATCCGCCTGATTGGCCGCGAGCGGGCCTATCATGGCGTCGGCTTCGGCGGCACTGCGGTCGGCGGCATCGTCAGCAACCGCAAAATGTTCGGCGCGCTGCTCACCGGTGTCGACCATCTGCAATCCACCTACAACCGCGACAAGCAGGCGTTCAGCAAAGGCGAACCGCAATGGGGAGCGGAACTTGCCGACGAGCTGGAGCGCCTCGTCAATCTGCACGGCGCCCAAACCATCGCCGCCGTGATCGTGGAGCCGATGGCCGGGTCGACGGGCGTGCTACCCGCGCCGAAAGGCTATCTTAAGCGGCTGCGCGAGATCACGCAGAAGCACGGCATCCTCCTTATCTTCGACGAAGTCATCACCGGCTTCGGACGCCTCGGTTACGCCTTCGCCGCCGAGCGCTATGGCGTGCTCCCCGACATGATCACCTTTGCAAAGGGAGTGACGAACGGCGCGGCCCCGATGGGCGGCGTACTGGTGCGCGACACCATCCACGATGCCTTCATGACCGGCCCGGCGAATGCCGTGGAACTGTTCCACGGCTATACCTATTCAGCACACCCGCTGGCCTGCGCCGCAGGGCTTGCCACGCTCGATATTTACCGCGACGAAAAGCTTTTCGAGCGTGCTCGCAGCCTGGAACCGAAGTTCGCGGACGCGATGATGAGCCTGCGCGACGAACCTAACGTGGTGGACATCCGCACCGTCGGCATCACGGCGGGCATCGAGCTCGCCCCCAACGAAAACGGGCCGGGCGACCGCGGCTTTGCGGCCCTGAGATCCGCGTTCCACGATTACGATCTGATGATGCGCGTCGCAGGCGACACGCTGGCACTTACCCCGCCGTTGATCGTCAGCGACGATCAGGTCGGCGAAATCATCGAAAAGACCGCCAAGGTGATTCGCGCCGTCACCTGAACCATCGGCCCGATTTTCGGCGGACAACTTCAGAAAGACCCATCCGCCGAATCAGCAACAATGGTAGTGCGGGGGATCGGAAGCGCCGCAGATCGCTCCACGCCGGAAGCATTTACGCCAGATGATTCGTATTTCCACGATATTCATTGCTCTCTGCATGGTGCTGGTCTCCGCCTCGGTGGGCATCGTGCTCTACACCGTTACGGCCCTGCGCGCGTCGGAGTCAGCCATCGTAGCGCTGACGGTCCTGGCATTCCTTATTCTCTACAATGCAGTGTCCATGCGGTTACGCGGCGACAACAACGCCGAAGGCCAGATCGCGGACCTGTCGCAGGGCGTCGCCGACCTTGCCCGCCAGGTCTCCGATTTCGGGCGCCGCCTCGCGGCAGCCGAAAGCAAGATTGCCTCGGCGAATTCCGCTGGTTCGGACCGCACGCAATCCGGACTTCAATCCGCGCTTGGTGAAATCAACGAACTCGGCGGGCTGGTCAAGCAGCTCGCCGCCACGGTCGCCGCCCATGACGACAAGCTGACCGACTTGCCATCAGCCGCTTCCGCGCCCGCGTTCGAACCGGTGACACCGGAGAGACCCGCCCACCGTGAGCCCCCCGCGAGGGCGATTGCACCGGCATTGACTCGGACGGCCATCAATTCCGCACGGACCGACACCGACCTACAGATCCTGGCCATCCAAAACGCCATTGAGACCGGCAGCATTGATACCTTCCTGCAACCGATCGTTACGCTTCCGCAGCGCAAGATACGCTACTACGAAGCGATGACGCGGCTGCGCAATGCCCGTGGCGCATACCTCGCAGCCGGCGAGTTCATTCCAGCCGCCGAATCTGTGGGCTTGATGGGGCAACTGGACAACACGATCTTGTTCCGCTGCATGCAAGTTCTGCAGCGGCTTCAATCGCGCAACAAGGATGCCGGCCTGTTCTGCAACGTCGCCTTGGCGACGCTCGGAAACCCCACCACATTCGCGCAGTGCCTCGACATTCTCGAAGCCAATCGTGCGTTGGCCCCCTCGCTGATTCTCGAATTCAAGCACGATACGCTGCGCGCTCTGGACATCACCGGAAGCAAACGCCTGGCCGCGATGACGCAGCTCGGCTACAGGTTCTCGGTCGACCATGTAGCGAATCTGCGAATTGAACCGCGCGAACTGGCCGACCGCGGCGTCCGCTTCATCAAGGTGCCCGCCTCGCTCCTGCTGGACCAGAAACAAACGTCGACCTCCGATATCCATCCGGCCGACATATCCGATCTGCTGGGACGCTTCGGCATCGACCTGATCGCGGAGCGGATCGAAGAAGAAGCGGCGGTCGTCGATTTGCTCGACTACAACGTTCGCTTTGGCCAGGGTTTCCTATTCGCCGCGCCGCGGCCGCTACGCCAGGATGCGGCGGAGGACACAACTGACAAGGCAAAGTCGCGCGCCAACAGCGCAGCCAGACCGGGTGAAGCCGGAACCCTGAAAACTGACGCGATCAAGCCCGAACGTTCGTCTCGCGTGACCGGCAACGCTGCCCTGGCACGTCGCGCTGGCGGCGCTGCCTGAAAGCATCCGACTGAATGACTGCCCTTCGTTTTATCGATCATCTGCGCGAACCCGCCGCCGAAAGGGATGTCGTGCTCTGCGACGTCTGGGGCGTCGTCCACAACGGTGTCATGTCGTTTTCGGAGGCCTGCTCCGCGCTGAAAACGTTCCGCAGCCGGGGCGGCACCGTCATTTTCATCACCAATGCGCCGCGCCCGGCCGACGCAGTGCAGCGGCAGTTGCGCAAGTTCGGAGTTCCGGACGATGCTTACGATGGCATTGCTTCCTCCGGCGACCTAACGCGCAACTTCATCGCAGAGCATCCGGCCAAGGCGATTTTCTGGCTGGGGCCTGAGCGCGACAGCGCGATCCACCAAGGCCTCGATCCGGTATTCGCGCCGATCGAGCACGCTGATTACATCGTCTGTACCGGCCCCTTCGACGACGAGACCGAAACCGCGGAGGACTATCGTGCCCTTATGATGCAAGCGCGCGAGCGCAAGCTGCCGCTGATCTGCGCCAATCCCGATATTGTCGTTCAAAGCGGCGACCGGCTGCTTTATTGCGCCGGCGCCATCGCAGAACTTTATCGCGAACTCGGTGGCGAGGTGGTCTTCTACGGCAAACCGCACCGGCCGATCTACGAGCGCGCCATGGCCTTGGCGCGCGAGCAGCGCGGCAAAGACACGCCGTTAAACCGGGTGCTGGCCATTGGCGATTCCGTACGCACCGACCTCATGGGTGCGCACGCCTTCGGCATCGACCTGCTGTTTCTGACGCGCGGCATCCATTCCGAGCAATTCGCCGGCATCGACCAGCTCGATCCGGCCTCGGTCAAGGAACTATTCGGCCATCCGCCTCTGGCGCTGATGCGCGAGCTGAGATGGTAGACGAACAGGACGCGGCGAAGCCGTTGCGTCGCACGTATTCTGATCGCAAACCTGGGCTCGCCGGAAACGCTACGCCGGGACGTTGTCGGGAAATACCGCTTCGATCTTGTTCTTCAGCGTCGCGGCGTTGAACGGTTTGACGATGTAGTTGTTCACACCGGCCTTTTTGGCGGCGATGACGTTCTCGGTCTTGGACTCGGCCGTGATCATGATAAACGGCGTCATCGCAAGATTGGCATCGGCACGGACTTCCTTGAGCAGGTCGTAGCCGGTCATCGGCTCCATGTTCCAGTCGGAGATCACGAGACCGTACTTCTTGGTGCGCATCTTGTTCAGCGCCGCCGAACCGTCGCTGGCGTCGTCGATATTCTCAAAACCAAGCTGCTTGAGCAGATTCCGGATGATGCGGATCATGGTGTTGTAATCATCCACCACCAGAACAGACATCGCCAAATCAACCGCCATCTCGAGCCCCCTGCGTCAGATTTTCTATGTGCGCCGAAATCGCCAAAGGCCCGCTGAAGCGGACCATCCTCGAAGCAAATACCGGTATTTTCCGCCGGTCACTCGCCTCGCGGGTAGAGTTGCATGATTACCACCAGCCCTTAAACAGCGCGTTAACCGGCCGCCGAAAGGTGCCGTCGGACGCCAAGCCGACTTGACTTCGATCCGGCCGCAACGTCACGGTCCGCCACTGAAACCCTTCAATGAACGCGATAATGGCCTCGGGATTCACGATTATCCGCGATATCGCTCCCGCTGCCGCTATTCCTAAAGGAGGAGTGGTGGCAATGGGAAATTTCGATGGGGTGCACCTCGGCCACCGCGCGGTCATCGCGGCTGCGTTCGAAATGGCCCGCTCCCGCGGAAAGCCTGCCTTCGCGGTGACCTTCGAGCCACACCCGCGGAAGTTCTTCAGTCCGAATGCCTCGCAGTTTCGCCTGACCGACGAAACCAACAAGCTGCGGCTTTTGGCGGGCACAGGTCTCGACGGCGCCGTGGTCATGACCTTCGACGCCGCGCGGGCCGGCACGACAGCGCAAGATTTCATTCACCATGATCTGATCGAACGCCTTGGAGTCAGCGGCATCGCCGTCGGATACGACTTCCGTTTCGGCAAGGGCCGGGTGGGATCGCCGAGCCTGCTTGTTAGCGAAGCCCCGCACCTCGGGATCGAGGTGGACGTGCAGCCTCCTGTCGACATCGACGAACGCGCGGTCTCGTCCAGCGCCGTCCGCATGGCGCTTACGGAAGGCCGGATCGCGGACGCCACCGCGATGCTCGATGGGCCATGGTTCGTGACCGGCGAGGTGATCCACGGCGAGAAGCGAGGTCGCAGCCTCGGCTATCCCACCGCCAACATCCGCCTCGATCAGGATTGCGGCCTCAAACATGGTATCTATGCCGTGCGCGTCGGCCGCAGCAAGGGAAAGGATCTCCACCGCTTGGACGGCGTCGCGAGCTTCGGCCGCCGTCCGACATTCGACAATGGCGCGCCACTGCTCGAGGTATTCGTGTTCGACTTCCAGGGCGACCTCTACGGGACCATACTGGACGTCGCCTTCATCGGCTTCATCCGCGACGAACTGAAGTTTGATGGTGTCGAGGCACTGGTTCGTCAAATGGACGATGACGCCATCCGTGCCAAAACCCAGCTCGCCGCCGCGCCTGATGCATTTCCGAAGCTGGGAGAGATCGGCTGAAGACCGAAAAACAGAAGATGCTTGCGGGCGAACTGTATCGCCCCGGCGACCCGGAGATACAGGCCGAGCAAGATGCGAACAGCGTATGGCTCGCGCGCTATAACGCGGCGATGGGGCTTCCGGAAACCCAACGCTACGCAATGCTCACGCAGCACCTTGGCCGCGTCGGCGCAGGCGTCGTGATCCGGCCTCCGTTCTCCTGCGATTTCGGCTATAATATCTTTCTGGGCGACGGCGTATTTCTCAATTTCAACTGCGTTATCCTCGACGTGGTCCATGTCACGGTCGGTGACCGCACCCAGATCGGTCCAGCGACCCAGATTTATGCCGCCGACCATCCCCGTGACGCTCAGACAAGACACGAAGGGCTCGAGTTCGGCAGGCCTGTTCGAATTGGCTCCGATGTCTGGATCGGCGGAGGCGCGATCATCCTTCCAGGCGTCGCTATCGGCGACGGAGCGGTCATAGGCGCCGGCAGCGTGGTGACGCGGGATGTCGCAGCAGGCGTTACGGTGGCGGGAAATCCTGCGCGTCGTCTCCGGAGCGGAAGTTGAATCACGACCCAGCGCTTTGCCATTCCCTCGGCTGACTGCTATGGACATTCCCATGTTTGCGCGGCGCACCATTCCAAGCATTAGCGGCCCGGCTTTCGCCTGAGCTTCGCTCGGCGCAAGACCGGGACCACCCCACTTTCCGCGCCATTCAGCCAAAGCCAGAAGCCTAGCCATATGTCCGACAAGTCGCAGAAATCCGCCGCAAAAGCCGACGCCCCCGATTACGCCAAAACCCTCTTTTTGCCGCAGACGGAATTTCCGATGCGTGCGGGATTGCCGCAACGCGAGCCGGAGATCCTGGCGCGCTGGAAAGACATTGACCTTTACGGACAGCTCCGCAAGACCGCAAAGGACCGCGCCAAATTCGTGCTGCACGATGGCCCGCCCTACGCCAACGGCAACATCCATATCGGCCACGCGCTCAACAAGATCCTCAAGGACGTCGTGACCAAGAGCCAGCAGATGCTGGGGCATGATTCCAACTACGTGCCTGGATGGGATTGTCACGGCCTGCCGATCGAGTGGAAGATCGAGGAAGAGAACTACCGCTCCAAGGGAAAGACGAAGCCGAACTTCAAAGACCCCGCAGCGATGGTGGCGTTTCGCAAGGAATGCCGCGCCTATGCCGAACACTGGCTGAGCGAACAGCGCCAGCAGTTCAAGCGTCTCGGCATCATCGGCGACTGGGATCATCCCTACGCCACCATGACCTATCCGGCCGAGGCGCAGATCGCGCGCGAACTGATGAAGTTCGCCGCTAATGGCACACTCTATCGCGGCTCCAAGCCGGTGATGTGGAGCGTGGTGGAAAAAACGGCGCTGGCAGAAGCCGAGGTCGAGTATGAGGACCACACCAGCGATACGGTGTGGGTGAAGTTTCCGGTGACCTCGCCGGCGCACGGCGCGCTGGCACAGGCGAGTGTGGTGATCTGGACCACGACGCCGTGGACGCTGCCGGGTAACCGCGCCATCAGCTTCTCGAACAAGATCGCCTATGGTCTTTACAAGGTCACCGACGCCCCCGCCGACAACTGGGCGAAAACCGGCGATCTTCTGATCCTCGCGGACAAACTTGCCGAGGACGTGTTCAAGCAGGCGCGCGTTACCGCATTCGAGAAGATTCGCGACATTCCCGCCGACACGTTAGATGCGGTGGAGTGCGCGCATCCGCTGAAAAGCTTTTCCGGCGGCTACGAATTCATCGTGCCGCTGCTGGAAGGCGATCACGTCACCGACGATACCGGCACCGGCTTCGTCCACACCGCGCCCGGCCACGGTCGCGAGGATTTCGACATCTGGACTCACAACGCGCGCGAGCTTGAGACGCGCGGAATCATTTCGACAATTCCTTATACCGTCGACGAGAACGGCGCGCTGACCGCGCAGGCGCCGGGTTTCGAAGGCAAGCGCGTCATCGACGACAAGGGCAACAAGGGCGACGCCAACGAAGCGGTCATCAAGGCGCTGGTCGAACGCGGCATGCTGCTCGCCCGTGGCCGTTTAAAACATCAATATCCGCATTCGTGGCGCTCGAAGAAGCCGGTGATCTTCCGCAACACGCCGCAGTGGTTCATCGCGATGGACCGGGATATTGCCGACAACGGCAAGGCGAAGCACGGCGACACCCTCCGCGCCCGCGCATTGCAAGCAATCAGCGTCACCCAATGGGTACCGCCAGCCGGGCAAAATCGCATCACCGGCATGATCGCGAACCGTCCCGACTGGGTGATCTCGCGCCAGCGCGCATGGGGCGTGCCGATCGCGGTGTTCGTGCGCGAGACGGGCGATGGCTCCGCCGAAATCCTGATCGACGACGCCGTCAACCAGCGCATCACCAACGCCTTCGAAACGGAAGGCGCGGACGCCTGGTACACCGATGGCGCGCGCGAGCGTTTTCTGGGATCGCGCGCCAACGAGGACTGGCGCAAGGTCGACGACATTCTCGACGTCTGGTTCGACTCCGGCTCGACCCACGCTTTCGTGCTGGAAGATCCCCTGCACTTCCCCGGCCTGAAGGACATCAAACGCAAGGCCGACGGCGGCCAGGATACCGTGATGTATCTGGAAGGCAGTGACCAGCATCGCGGCTGGTTTCACTCATCGCTCTTGGAAAGCTGCGGCACCCGCGGCCGCGCGCCTTACGATGTGGTGCTAACCCACGGCTTCACGCTCGACGAGAACGGCCGCAAGATGTCGAAATCTCTCGGCAACACCGTCGATCCTCAGAAAGTCATCAAGGATTCCGGCGCCGACATCCTGCGGCTGTGGGTCTGCGCAACGGATTATGCCGACGATCAGCGCATCGGTCCGGAAATTCTCAAGAACACCATTGAGACCTATCGCAAGCTGCGCAACACAATTCGCTGGATGCTCGGCACGCTGCATCATTTCAATCGCGGCGAGGCGGTTGCGATCTCCGACATGCCCGAACTTGAGCGCTTGATGCTGCACCAGCTTGCAGAACAGAGCGCCGTGGTGCGCAAGGCCTATGCGGAATTCGACTACAAGACGGTGGTCGCAAGTCTCGCGGCTTTCATGAACACCGAACTGTCGGCGTTCTATTTCGATATCCGAAAGGATACGCTTTATTGCGAACCGCCGTCATCGACGGCGCGCAAGGCCGCGCTGACCGTGATCGACAAACTTTGCGATTCAATCCTGAAATGGCTGGCGCCGGTGCTCTCGTTCACGACCGAAGAGGCGTGGCGGCTCTATCGGCCGGATGCAGAACCGTCGGTGCATTTAACGCTGTTCCCGGGGAGCTTCGACAACTTTCGCGACGACGCCCTGGCTACGAAATGGGAGACCGTCCGCGCGGTGCGCAGCGTCGTCACCGGCGCGCTGGAGCTTGAGCGTGCCGCCAAGCGGATCGGCTCCTCGCTCGAAGCCTCGCCGATTGTCTATGTCGCCGACCGCGCGATGCTTGGCGTGTTGTTCGACGTCGATCTCGCAGAGGTCTGCATCACTTCAAATTTTGAAGTGCGCGAGGGTAACGCCCCGGCCGACGCGTTCCGTTTGCCGAGCGTCCCCGGCGTGGCCGTGGTGATCGAGAAAGCTGCCGGGGCCAAGTGCGCCCGATCGTGGAAGATCCTGCCGACCGTCGGCAGCGACAGGGAGTATCCCGACGTATCGCCACGCGACGCGCAGGCGCTGCGGGAATGGAAGGTGCTGGGAGTAACTGTGTGACGCCAGCAGTTCGCTCCGGCATCGTTGCGGCCATCGCGGCGCTGATTGCCGATCAGGCGTCCAAGCTCTGGCTTCTGTTTGCGTTTGATATCGGCCGCCGTGGCGCCGTCAGCGTCACGCCGTTCTTCGACCTCGTGCTGGCCTGGAACACCGGCATCAGCTATGGCTGGTTCCAAACCGAAAGTCCGGCGGCTGCCGCAATCCTGCTCGCGATCAAGGCTGTCGCAGTGGTCTTGCTGGCGGTCTGGATGGCGCGGTCGCATACCCGTATGGCGACAATTGGCCTCGGCCTTATTATCGGCGGAGCTATCGGCAACGCTATCGACCGCTTCGCCTATGGCGCAGTGGTGGATTTCGCCCTGTTCCACGTCCAGGTCGCAGGTAAAACCTATAACTGGTACGTATTCAACCTTGCCGATGTGGCGATCGTTGTCGGGGTGGTAGCCCTGTTGTATGATTCTTTCCTCGGGACTTCCGCCGCAAAAGCGCCCTGATCACGGACGATTAGGGCTTACTCGGGGTGATAGCGGCTTTTGCTGCGATCCGCTGAGAAGCTGAACAGGATGAACGTGATGCGCAACACCGAACGAAACGGTTGGGACGTGCTCGGGGCCACGGCAACACTGCTGCGCGGCGTTCGTCTGGCCGCGGTCGCCACGGGCGTTGCCATCGTGCTGTCGGCGGGCATGGCCCGTGCCCAAGACGATGAAAACGCCAGCTTCGAAGACAAAATCATCACGAAAATCATGCACGGCCTCGGCGCCACCAATATGGAAAACTCAAGCATCGAGTATCGCGAGCGGTCGCCGCTGGTGATTCCACCCAGCACCGAATTGCCTCAGCCCGGCTCGGGCGTGGCTGAAGCCGGGGACCCGAACTGGCCCAAGGATCCCGACGTTGAGCGTCGCAGGGAAGCAGCAGCAGCCAAGAAGGACCGCAAGCCATCGCCTTGGCAAGGCGGACAATCGGAAGGCGGACATTCGATTCTGCCGAGCAAGCTCGCGACGAATGGTTCGGCGGCCACCGCCACACAACAGGCTGAGACGCGTCACTTGGGCACGGCGGATAATGTGAATCCATCACTCAGCCCCACGCAACTTGGCTTCGCGAGCAAGTTCAGCAATCTATTCGGCGGCAACAAAACGGAGACTGCCCCGTTCACGGGCGAGCCTGATCGTGAAAAACTGACGCAACCGCCGGTGGGCTATCAGACTCCGTCGCCGAACTTCGCTTACGGCACAGGACCCAAGGAAGCTCTCGGCAACACCTATATCGACGTCAACAGCGGCAAAGAACGGACTTACTAACCGATCGCGGCCGGCAGCGGATCACGCGACCGGACGGCCCACGTTTTCCTGCCGATCGCAGAACATGATGCAGGCCGTCTTCGGCGTTAGGCAGGAGCGGACGACACTCCACCGGAATAACTACATTCGCTGCCGTAGTCCGATCCTGACATCGTCCGATCCTGACATTGCATTTCGTTTAAGCGAGCCTTCTCACGAATGTCAGAGTCGACGGACCGCTCGTAATGCACGTCGCCAGTGGAGTTTGAATCGATATCGCGTCCAAGACGCGCGGCTCGTGGGGCGCTAATGTCAAATTCCCTCCCACCAAAGCGTCCCCTTTTGATGGGATCTGAAGCGATATCTCCGTTTTCGATTTGACGTGTTTCTCCATGCCAACCATATGCACTTCGTAAAACGCTCCAGCAAAGGACTGACGATAACGTGATCCCTCAGACAAATCGCCGGAGATGCGCCATGATGGCAGCGCGACGAGTGGCCATCCCCGCTTTCGCGGCACTGGCGGTGTGCCTTGCGGTCCTTCTGGCCGTGCCGGCAGCAATGGCGCAGACCGTCACCTCCCAACCTCCCGTCACGTTTACCCTGGCCAACGGGCTCGCGGTCGTCATCATTCCCGATCACCGGACGCCGGTGGTCACTCAGATGATCTGGTACAAGGTCGGTTCGGCGGACGAAACGCCCGGTAAATCGGGACTCGCGCATTTCCTCGAGCATCTGATGTTCAAGGGCACCGCGAAATATCCGGCCGGCGAGTTTTCCCAGACCGTGCTGCGCGTCGGCGGCGAGGAGAATGCTTTCACCAACTTCGATTACACCGGCTACTATCAGCGCGTAACCCGCGATCAACTCGCGACCATGATGGCGTTCGAGGCCGACCGCATGACCGGCCTGGTGCTGAAGGATGAAAACGTGCTGCCCGAGCGCGACGTCGTGCTCGAGGAATACAACATGCGCGTCGCCAACAATCCGGACGCGCGGCTCACCGAACAGATCATGGCCGCGCTGTATCTCAACCATCCGTATGGCCGCCCCGTGATCGGCTGGCGTCATGAAATCGAGAAGCTCACCCGCGAGGATGCGCTTGCCTTCTACAAACGATTTTACGCCCCGAACAACGCAACGCTGGTGATCGCGGGCGACGTGGACGCACAGAACATTCGTCCTGAAATCGAAAAGACGTTTGGCCATGTGCCGCCGCAGCCCGCTATTCCGAGCGCTCGTATCCGTCCGCAGGAGCCGCTGCCGGTCGCGCCGCGGACGGTCACGCTTGCGGACGCGCGCGTCGAGCAGCCGATGCTACGGCGGTACTACCTCGTGCCCTCCGTGACCACCGCTGCGGCGGGAGAAAGTCCCGCGCTGGATGTGCTTGCGCAATTGATCGGCGACGGCAGCAACGCCTATCTCTACCGCGCGCTCGTTGTCGACAAACAGCTGGCTGTCGCCACCAACGCGACCTATCAGGGCACCGCGCTCGATCCGGGTCAGTTCTCGATCGCGGTGGCGCCGAAACCGGGTGCCGATTTTGCCAAGGTCGAGCAGGCCATCGATACCGTAATCGAGAATCTCATCAAAAACCCGATCCCCGCGGAGGATCTCGAGCGCGTCAAGACTCAGTTGATCGCGCAGGCCGTCTACGCTCAAGATAGCCAAACGACACTGGCACGCTGGTACGGCACGGGCATAACCGTTGGATTGAGCGTCGACGAGATCAGGAACTGGCCGGACCGCATCCGTGCGGTGACCGCCGCGCAGGTTCGGGACGTCGCGCAGAAGTGGCTGGTAAAAACGCGCTCGGTCACCGGGTACCTCATCAAGGACTCGACGCCGGCGCACGAGGAGAAACGATCGTGAGACGCCCCCGGACAGGAGCGGGGCGCAGCCTGCTCGCCACCGTATGTTTCGCATGGATCTGCTTTGCTGCTGGTCCCTCGTTCGCCGGGACGAAAATCCAGCATCTGGTGACGCCGGGAGGTATCGAGGCCTGGTTCGTTCAGGACGCCACCGTACCTCTGGTGGCAATGGAATATGCGTTCTCTGGCGGCTCGGCGCAGGACCCGCCCGACAAACCGGGCGTCGGCCACATGGTCGCCAGCCTGCTCGACGAGGGCGCCGGGGATCTCCCCTCCAAGACCTTTCGTGAACAGCTCGATCGCCGCGCCATCGAGCTCAGCTTTACGATCCAGCGCGACGAGCTCCGCGGCTCGTTGCGAATGCTCAAGGAACACAGTGGCGAAGCATTTGGCCTGCTGCAGCTCGCTTTAACCTCGCCGCGCTTTGACGCTGATGACGTCGAGCGCATCGGTGCGCAGGTCCTGTCCCACCTGCGCCACAACTCAACCAATCCGAATGCACTTGCCGGCCTCAATTTTTCCAAGCTCGCATTCGGCGATCATCCCTACGGTCATCCCTCGCACGGCACGCTCGAAAGCATTCCAACGATCAAGACCGACGATCTCAGAAATTACGTGCGGCGGGTGCTGGCGAGAGACAAGTTGAAGATCGCGGTGGTGGGCGACATCGAGTCGGCGACTCTTGCAAAGATGCTGGATCAAACTTTCGGAGGTCTACCCGCGAAGGGCGATCTCACACCCGTTCCTGACATCCTCGCCGCGAAGCCGCCGCAAAGTGCATTCGTTCCGCTCGACGTGCCGCAAACCGTGGTCATGTTCGGAGGCCCCGGCGTCATGCGTCACGACCCCGATTTCATGGCCGCCTACATTGATAACCACATTCTCGGCGGCGGCTCGCTGTCGTCGCGGCTGTATCGCGCGGTGCGCGAAAAGCGCGGCCTCGCCTATTCCATCTCGCAATCTCTTTTGTGGATGGACCATTCAGCGCTGTTCGCGGGCACCACCGGGACCCGCGCGGACCGCGCCGGCGAGAGCATCGAGGCCGTTAACAAGGAAATCCAGCGCTTTGCCGAAAACGGACCGACGCCGAAGGAGCTCGACGAAGCCAAATCCTATCTGAAGGGATCGCAGATGCTGGAGCTCGATACCTCTTCGAAGCTCGCTACAGGTCTGTTGCAATATCAGACGGATAATCTGCCGATCGACTACATTGAGAAGCGCAATTCCATCGTCGATGCCGTCACCCTCGACCAGGCGAGAGCAGTCGCGAAGAGGCTGTGGGGACAGGGGCTTCTCACCGTGATCGTGGGACGCTCACCTCAGACGGAAGCGCAACCCGCAGCGGCGCAGCCGACTGCAGCTCAGCCCGCGCCTCAACCCGCCGCGCATTGACTGCGCAGGCAGGCAACAAACGGGGTATGGTGCCGCCGCCTGATTCCTGCCGTCGGACAGGCGAATCCAGGTGAGTACCATGCTGCGGATCACCCGCAATATCGCCATCGACGAAAACGACGTTGAGATCAGCTTCATTCGCGCTTCTGGCCCTGGCGGCCAAAACGTCAACAAGCTCTCGACTGCGGCGCAGTTGCGCTACGACACTCGCCGCTTGGCGCTCGACCCAGACATCGCCGCGCGGCTCGTCCGGCTCGCCGGGCAGCGTCTGACCAAGGATGGCGTGATCGTGATCCATGCCCAGCGCTTTCGGACCCAGGAGCGCAACCGCGCGGACGCCACCGACCGCCTGATCGAATTGCTGCGCCAGGCTGCGATTCGACCGACCCCGCGCCGCGCTACCAAGCCAACTCTCGGCTCGAAGCAACGCCGGCTTGAGAGCAAGAAGCGCCGCGGCGATGTGAAGGCGAGGCGTGGACGGACGTCTTCCGAGGACTAGAGTCTTTCACCGTTGCACAGAAACGGTGAAAGACTCTAGCTTTTTGATTGACGCGTTTTCTTCACGCGAACCGGATTCCACTTCGCTCGAAAACGCTCTAACCCCGCGCAGTCGTACCGCCGACCCATGCGGCGGAAGCGAAGCAACGCGCGTTGCACGCGACCGCCGCGCTCCGAACGCAGCCCCTCAATCAACCCGGGACATCCGGATTTGCCCCCATGCAATCGGCGCTGCGAACGCCTAAACTCGCTCGCAACCAGAACCGAGCCACACCATGCCCGTCCGCCAGCTTCCTGAGACTGTCGTCAACCGCATCGCCGCGGGCGAAGTGGTCGAGCGTCCGGCAAGCGTCGTCAAGGAGTTGGTTGAGAACGCGATTGACGCCGGCGCGGCCCGCATCGACGTCTTCACCGACGGCGGCGGTAAGCGACGGATCGGCGTCACCGACGACGGCGCCGGCATGGCGAAGGACGACCTCGCACTTGCGGTCAATCGCCATGCCACTTCGAAACTGGATGACGAAGATCTGTTGGGCATCCGCACGCTGGGATTTCGCGGCGAGGCGCTGCCGTCAATCGGAGCGGTAGCCAGGCTCTGCATCACCACACGCGACGCCCGCGAGCCGCATGCGTGGTCGCTCACCGTCGAAGGTGGACGAAAATCCGCGATTACGCCGGCCGCACTGACACAAGGCACGCGCGTTGAAGTCGCCGATCTCTTTTATGCCACACCCGCGCGGCTGAAATTCCTCAAGACCGATCGGACGGAAGCCGAGGCGATCCGCGAGGTGGTCCGGCGGCTGGCAATGGCGCGGCCTGATATCGGATTTACCCTCGCAGGCGAAGGGCGTGCGCCAGCGACCTGGACGGCGGCGCTGCCGGGAGCGGCTGGACGATTGACGCGACTGGGCGACATTCTCGGCGGAGACTTCCGTTCCGCCGCCATCGCGGTGCGCGCCGAACGCGAGGGCGTGCTCGTCGAGGGGTTCGCTGCCGCGCCGTCGCTGACGCGCGCGAATGCGCTCGGCCAGTATCTGTTCGTCAACGGCCGTCCGGTGCGTGACAAGCTGATTCTGGGCGCGGTGCGCGCGGCCTATTCCGATTACCTGCCGCGCGACCGTCATCCGGTGGTGGCGTTGTTCGTCACAACAGACCCGCAAGAGGTCGACGCCAATGTCCATCCCGCGAAGACGGAAGTGCGATTCCGAAACGCCGGGCTGGTGCGCGCGCTGATCGTGCATGCGCTGAAGGAAGGTCTGGCGCGCGAAGGACGGCGCACGGCCGCGAACAGCGACGGCGCGGTGCTCACGGCTTTTCGTCCCGCGACGTCCCCGCGCCCTGCCGATTGGGATTGGCGGCAATCGCCTGCCTCGCCTGCCGGGGCGCGGCCATGGATGGGCGGACCGCCTGCAACCACCTTCGCCGAGGCTGGCCAAACCGCGTTTGATGTGGGCGCGCCCAGCGCGGACGTGCGCTTTGACGCTCATCTTCCGCTTGATCTGATCGATCGGCCGCTCGGCGCGGCGCGCACCCAGATTCACGAAACTTATATCGTGTCGCAAACCCGCGACGGCCTGATGGTCGTGGACCAGCATGCCGCGCACGAACGCATCGTTTACGAGCGGCTGAAGGCAGCGCTGGAGCGGGACGGCGTGCAGCGACAGATCCTTCTCATTCCCGATATCATCGAACTGGATGAGGCAACCGTCGAAAAGCTTATCGACCGTGCAACTGAGCTGAAAAAGTTCGGGCTCGCCATCGAGTCCTTCGGACCCGGCGCGGTTGCCGTGCGCGAGACGCCGTCGCTGCTCGGCAAGACCAATGCGGCCGCGTTGCTGCGCGATCTCGCCGAACACATGGCGGAATGGGATGAGGCGCTTCCACTTGAACGGCGGCTGATGCATGTCGCGGCCACGATGGCCTGTCACGGTTCGGTGCGCGCTGGACGAATCCTCAAGCCGGAGGAAATGAACGCGCTGCTGCGCGAGATGGAGGCCACGCCCAATTCAGGTCAGTGCAACCACGGCCGCCCGACCTATGTGGAGCTGAAGCTCGCCGATATCGAGAAGCTTTTCGGACGGCGATAAGAATATAGCGATGCGGCGGGCGGACTGCACATCCGACCAAGCCTGCGCTTCGGGCAACAGTCATGTGCTCCGCAAAAAAACGAACTCCGTGTCGTCATAGGCGCGCCGCTCGAGTTGCTCGAATCCCTCTGGCGCTGCGAAGCCCGCGGCCTTGGCTTCCTCGACAACGAGCAGCGCCTTGTCGGTCAGCCAGCCACCATCGCGCAGCGAGGCGAGCGCCTTGTCGGCAAGCTGCATCCGGTACGGGGGATCGAGAAACACAAGCGAGAACGGTGTGAGGGGATGCGCAGGCCCGAGATTGGTCGCATCGCGGCGATAGACCTTCGTCACGCCACCGAGCCCGAGCGCCTCGACGTTGTTGCGGAGCAGCGCGCGCGCCTCGGCGCCGTTATCAACGAACAGCGTGAACTTCGCTCCTCGCGACGCCGCTTCGATGCCGAGCGCACCGGTGCCCGCAAACAGATCGAGCACGCGCGCATCCGCGACCGGATCGTCATAGGCATGAACGAGGATGTTAAACAGCGACTCGCGCAGCCGATCGGCCGTTGGCCGGATCTGTTGTGTTGATGGCGATGCGAGATTGCGGCCTTTCAGCCGCCCGCCGACGACGCGCATCGATCAGTCCCGCGGCGTCAGATCGCGCTTGCCGTGATAGCCACGCTTCGGCCGGCGAGGCGGACCGTAGCCATTGGCCTCAGCTTCGTTGCGCGCCCGCGCCTCATCGCTGCCGGTCCGTTGCACCACGACGCTGCGGCCCTTGCGATCCGCGATCACCGCGCGCTTGGTTCTTGCCTTGTTGTCTTTCTTGCTGCGCAACGGTGTACCGTCGCGGCCGAGCTTTGGTTCGGTGTCGGCTTCGGCGGCCGCGCCCGCGAAATTCGCGTTGGCGAGCGCGGCAATCTTCTCACCAAGCTGTTCGCGCAGCACGCGGGTCTTGACCTCCTCGACCTCACCTTCCGCGATCTCGGCAAGCTGGAACGGCCCGTAGGAGATACGGATCAGCCGGTTCACTTCAAGCCCGAGATGCGCCATCACGTTACGCACTTCACGATTCTTGCCCTCGCGGATCGCAAAGGTCAGCCACACGTTGGCGCCCTGATCGCGTTCCAGCGTGGCGTCGATTGAACCATACTTGACGCCATCGACCTCAACGCCGTTTTTCAACTGATCAAGCTGAGCCTGCGTCACCTCACCATGGGCGCGAACACGATAGCGCCGCAGCCAGCCGGTGTCGGGCAGTTCCAACGCGCGCGCCAGACCGCCGTCGTTCGTCAGCAGCAGCAGTCCTTCGGTGTTGAAATCGAGCCGGCCAACACTGATCAGACGCGGCAAACCCTCGGGCAGGTTGTCGAATACGGTCGGCCGACCTTCGGGATCGGCGTGGGTCGTCATCAGGCCACGCGGCTTGTGATACAGGAACAGCCGCGTGCGCTCGCGCTCCGGCAACGGCTGGCCATCGACCGTGATGACATCGCGCGAGGTCACATCAAGCGCTGGCGAATTGATGATGCGGCCGTTGACGGCGACGCGACCTTGCGTGACCCACTCCTCGGCGTCGCGGCGCGAGGCGAGACCCACGCGCGAGATCACCTTGGCGATGCGTTCGCCGGCCTTCTTCGGCTTCGGCTCGGGTCGCGCGCCGCGCCGCTCGTCGTCGGGCTTGCGTTCGCGATAGGCGCCGCGTCCCCCGAACGCCGGACGTTTTGCGAAAACCTTGCTGTCGTCCTCATTGTCACGACGCGGGCGATCGTCGCGATCATTGCGACGGGGACGATCCTCGCCATCGTCGCGGCGTGGCCGCTCCTGCCAAGCATTGCGGGCACCACGAGGACGGTCGCCATCGGGACGATCCTGCCGCGGGCGATCGAAGCGAGGACGATCATCGGAGCGACGATCATAACGCGGACGGTCGCCTTGCGGACGATCAAACTTGCGGGGGCCGCGATCGGCACCCGCAGCGCGCTCAGGGCGATCCTCGCGTGGTTTCGAAAATCGTGGACGCCCTGCGCCGCCGCGATCATCACGCGGGCCAGCGTCGCGCTTCTGCCACGGCTTTTCGTCGCCCCTGTCGCGGCCCTCACGATCGCCAAACTCTTTGCGCGGTCCACGCGGGCCGCGGTCGGGTGTCCCACGTGAAAACTTCTTGTCGCCGAAGGGGCGATCTCCGCGCGGCGTATACGGACGCTTCTCGCCGCCACCCTCGCGCGGCGGACGCGCGCTATAAGGCCGATCACCTTGCGGCCGCGCACGCTGCGGACGGTCGCCGTCTTTCCGAAACCCCTCACCGCGTGGGGTGTAGGGACGCTTCTCGCCAAATTTCTTATCGGCAAAACGCCCTGCAGGACGTGTGTCGCCACTGTCACGCGCGCGATCGTCACGTTTGAAGGCTGAGCGCTCGCCGCGAGGTGAATCCCCGCGCGGCGTGTAGGGACGCTTCGCGCCGCCGTCGTCGCGATTGAACCGAGGCCGCGCGGTCTCGCCATCCTCACGCTTGCCCGCGTAGGGTTTGCCCGCACCCGCATACGGCTTCCTGGCATAGGGCTTCTTGCCAGAAGGCTTCGCGCCATCGGATTTACCGGCATAAGGCCGCTTGTCACCATCGCCTCTGTCGGACTTGCCAGCCAAGCCGCGCTTGGCGAGCTTCTTTTCCGGACCTCGCGCCACGCCGGATCGGCTCTTGGGCTTGTCCTTGCCGCCGGAGGGCCGATCACGCCGGCCGCGCGGGCGCGCATTGTCTTTATCGTTATCGCGGGGCATGAATGATCTCGCTACGGGCACAAGGTCCGACTGAGTGAGAGCGCCTCTTAACAGGGTTCGCGGCGGGATACGAGGCATGACCGCACCATCTTTCATGGACATAGCGCTCGGAGCCGCCGAAAAGGCGGGCAAAGCAGGGGAAGTGCCGATCGGCTGCGTGATCGTACGGGGAAATGAAGTCATTGCATCGGCAGGAAACCGCACCCTGATCGATCGCGACCCCACCGCCCATGCCGAAGTTCTGGCCCTCCGGGCCGCCGCACAGGTTCTTGGCAGCGAACGACTGACGGACTGCGATCTCTATGTGACGCTGGAACCCTGCACGATGTGCGCGGCGGCGATCTCGTTCGCGCGGATTCGGCGGCTCTATTACGGCGCAGGAGACCCGAAAGGCGGCGCGGTGGAGTCCGGCGTCCGATTCTTTGCCGCACCGACCTGCCATCATCGGCCGGAGGTGTATCCGTCCGTCGGCGAAAACCAGGCGGCGGCGCTGCTGCGGGATTTCTTTAAGGCGCGGCGGTAAAGATTCGCATCTATCAGCCCCTCTCCCGCGCCACCGCCCGAAGGCCGATATCACGGCGGCAGAAACCCTCAGACCATTTGATGCGATCGACCGCCTCATAAGCATGGGCTTGCGCCTCCGCGACGGTCTTGCCTGACGCGCAGACGTTCAGGACGCGACCGCCACTCGCGAGAATGTGCTCGCCCTCCTCCTTGGTTCCCGCGTGAAAAATCTCCACGCCCTCAACTTTGGCGGCATCGTCGAGTCCCTCAATGCGCGTTCCCTTCGCGTAATTGCCGGGATAACCCTTCGCCGCCATCACCACCGTCAATGCCGGATCGGGAAACCAGCGCAGATCGAAATGCTTCAACTGTCCGTCACAGACCGCGAATAGCGCCGGCACGATGTCCGACATCATCCGCAGCATCAGCACCTGACATTCCGGATCGCCGAAACGGACGTTGTACTCGATCAGTTTCGGTCCCTGTTCCGTGATCATCAGGCCGGCAAACAGCACGCCCTTGAAGGGCGCGCCTTTTTCCCGCATGGCGCGCAATGTTGGAACGATGATCTCATCCATGGTGCGACGGCACATCTCGGTGGTCATCACGGGCGCCGGCGAATAAGCGCCCATCCCGCCGGTGTTCGGCCCTTGGTCGCCATCGAACGCACGCTTGTGGTCCTGCGCCGTCGCCAGCGCCAGCGCGTGTTCGCCGTCGCACAGCGCGAAGAACGAAGCCTCCTCGCCACGCAGGAACTCCTCGACCACGATCTGGGCGCCGGCGTCGCCGAAGCCGCCCTCGAACATCATGTCGACCGCCGCCAGCGCCTCGTCCAGCGTCGTCGCAACCACGACACCCTTGCCGGCTGCAAGCCCGTCGGCCTTGATGACGACCGGTGCGCCCTGCGCGTGGATATAGCTCTTCGCCGCCGCGGCATCGTTGAAGCGTCCATAGGCCGCTGTCGGAATGCTGTTGGCGTTGCAGATATCCTTGGTGAAGCCCTTCGAGCTTTCGAGCTGCGCGGCGGCTTTGCAGGGGCCGAACGCCTTGATGCCCGCAGTCGCGAGATCGTCGACAATACCTGCAGCGAGCGGCGCTTCCGGACCGACCACCACCAGATCAACCTTGTTGGTTTTGCAGAACGCGATCACCGCGGCATGGTCTGCGATATCGAGCACCACGCATTCGGCCTCGCGCGCGATCCCGGCATTCCCCGGCGCGCACCAGAGTTTCGTCAGCAGCGGCGAACCGGCGATTTTCCAGGCCAGCGCATGTTCGCGGCCGCCGGAACCAAGCAGAAGAATGTTCATGAACGACCGCCGATCCAGCCTTTCGTGTGGTTTCGAAGCGGTTTAGCATGGTAATGCGGACGAGCAACAGAAGTGAGCCTGATGCCCGCAAACCCAGCACAGCTTTTGGCGAACTCGCCGGAATATACCGTCTCCGAGTTGTCCTCGGCGCTGAAACGCACCGTGGAGGACACCTACGGCCATGTGCGGGTTCGCGGTGAGATATCCGGCTTTCGCGGGCCGCACGCTTCGGGCCATTGCTATTTCGCGCTGAAGGACGAAAGCGCCAAGATCGAGGCGGTGATCTGGAAAGGTGTCCACGGCCGAATGCGGTTCAAGCCGCAGGAGGGTCTAGAAGTCATCGCCACCGGCAAGCTGACCACCTATCCAGGCTCGTCGAAATACCAGATCGTGATCGAGGCGATCGAGCCTGCCGGAATCGGCGCGCTGATGGCGCTGATGGAGGAGCGCAAGAAGAAGCTCGCGGCGGAAGGACTATTCGATGAAGCCCGCAAGCAGCTGCTTCCCTGGCTGCCTGAGGTCATTGGCGTGGTGACCTCCCCAACCGGCGCAGTGATCCGCGACATCCTGCACCGACTGGAGGATCGTTTTCCTCGCCGCGTGCTGGTATGGCCGGTGCGGGTGCAGGGTGAAGGCTCGGCGGAACAGATTGCCGCCGCCATCGACGGATTCAATGCGCTGCCGGACGGCGGACACATCCCGCGCCCCGATCTCCTGATCGTCGCGCGCGGCGGCGGCTCGCTCGAAGATCTCTGGTCGTTCAACGAGGAAATCGTGGTCCGCGCCGCAGCCGGCAGCATGATCCCGCTGATCTCGGCGGTGGGTCACGAGACCGACGTGACGCTGATCGACTTCGCCGCCGATCAGCGGGCGCCGACACCGACCGCGGCCGCCGAAATGGCCGTGCCGGTCCGGTCCGATCTGGTGGTCGAAGTCTCTAGCCTCGCGGCCCGCGCCCTCGTCGCGTGGAAACGAGGTCACGACGACCGGCGCACCGAATTGCGCTCCGCCGCCCGCGCGCTACCAGGGGCGAGCGAGCTGCTCGCCATTCCCCGCCAGAAGGTTGACAGCGCCGCGGCAGCGCTACCGCGCGCCTTGCGCGCAAGCACGCACGTGCATCATCGCCACTTCACGCGGATTTCTGGCGGACTCACGCTGCGCGTGCTGCGCGCTCAGGTCGCCCACGCAAAACAATCCGTCGCCGCAACCGGCGCGAGACTCTCACACTGCACGCAGGTCGGGCTGCGTCACCGCCGCGACCGCTTTGCGGGACTGGCCGTCCGGCTCAGGGCATCGAGATTCGCCAACGCCCAAGCGCAGCGCGATCGGATCACGCGCGACGACGAGCGCACCCGGCGGCTTTTCGAGCGCGCGAGACGGGCGGTCGTCACCTTGCTACAGCGGCATGAGACACGCATGACGCATTCGGCCAAGTTGCTGGCGGCGGTCTCCTATCGGGGCGTGCTCACGCGGGGCTTCGCACTGGTTCGCGACGACGCCGGACGTGCCCTGCGGTCCGCAGCGGCGGTCGGTTCCGGCGCACGACTCACGCTGGAATTCGCTGACGGACAGGTGAACGCAACCTCCGACGCCGATCGAACCGCAGCGACATCATCCAGTCCAGGGTCGAGCCCCAAGAGCCAGCCCAAACCGGCATCCGGCAGGCGCGCGACCAAGCCTGCCGATCAAGGAAATCTTTTCTAAAAGGATCATTCGCCAAATTGAAGCGTGAGCGCCGGCAGCAGGCTGGTGTATGTTGCCGCATGGTCCAATATGCTACTGATGAGACCTAACTTCGAAAGGCGGCCGGATGGCAATGAATTATTGTGATCCTGGAGAGAAGCAGTGCTGAATAAATTTGGTCAATCCAGTCAGAGCGAAGCGCGTGTGCAGTATCTCGATGGCGATTTCCGGGTGATTTCGCCGGGAACCTACGTCCGTTGCGCTGTCACCGACGCTCGCATTCCACTCGACGAGCTGAAATACTGGAGCGTCGACTTGCAGGAAGCCTACGCTCTCCCGAGCGCAGTCTTGCAGCGCCATTACCCGGGCGCATTCAAGACGTCCTCATAACTCTAGAACCCGCTTCTGATGGAATCAGAAGCGGTCTCTATAATTTGCGTTCGACGCGTTTTCTTCACGCAAACCGGTATTCACTTCGCTCGAAAACGCTCTATCGCCGCGCAAGGTTGAGCCTGTCGGTCAGGAACGACCGCAACACCGGTTCATCGTCAAAGGCTAGCCTGACTGCGAAGGGCACGACTGTCTGCGCGAACGGGGCCAGACTTTCACTATTGCGCAGCCGCGCCAGATCTTTTTCCGTCGTCACCAACGTTAAACTATCCTGCTCGCCAGCGGCTTGTAGCTCGGCCACGTCGCGTTGCGAAAACGGATAATGGTCCGCGAATGCGCGCTCTGCCACCACATCGATGCCGCAGTCCCGCAGACTGCGGAAGAACCGCGAGGGATCGCCGATTCCAGCAAAGGCTAGGACACGTCTGCCGCAAAGGGCCGCAACCGAAGCGTCATCCGGGACAACCCGTGCCCGAAATACAGGTCCTCCCCGCGCCTTCACACGTGCTGCAACTTCGTCTGCGGCGACACCAATGCCGACGATCACCAGCGCATCGGTGCGGGCCAGTTGGGGCGGCAGCGGTACCCGCAACGGTCCGGCCGGAAAAACCTGGCCGTTACCGAGGCCGCGATCCCCATCGATCACGATCAGCGAGATATCCTTCGCGAGCGCCGGGTTCTGAAAGCCATCGTCCATCAAGATCACGCTGGCCGCCAGCGCGCGGGCCGGCGCGACGCCCGCCCTCCGTTGCCGTGACACGATCACAGGGATCGTCCGTGCCATCATCAACGGCTCATCGCCGACATCGGCAGCCGCGTGCCGGTGCGGATCGACGCGCACCGGGCCGCGCAGCCGTCCGCCATAGCCGCGGCTGAGCACCACCGGCGTTTCACCGAGCGAGCGGAGAATGCCAGTCAACGCCATCACGGTCGGCGTCTTGCCCGCGCCGCCGACATGATAGTTTCCGACACAGATCACCGGCACCCCCGCGCGCAGACCCGTCCGTGTGAGCCGCCGCGCGGCGATCGCGCCGTAAAGCGCGCCAACGGGCATGAGCAACCGCGAAAGCAATGATGATTGCCTGTGCCAAAAGGCCGGCTCACGCATCGGCCGCCCGTCGTTCAAATTGCAACTGCAGAAGATACGGCTCGAGCGCGGTCAGCGTGCGATCCAGTGCCCCGCCGAGCCTTTCCACCACCTGAGCCGCGGCGGCCGCCGCCGCATCGCGGGCCGCGGAATCGTTGAGAAGGTAGCCAAACTGCTTCGTCAGCGCATCGCCGTCGTCAACCCGCCATGCGCCACCCGCGCGGTCGAGCGCGTAATAAACATCTGGGAAGTTGAAGACGTGCGGCCCATGCACGATGGATGCATTGAGCTTGACGGCCTCAATCGGATTCTGTCCGCCATGCGGCACCAGCGACCCCCCCATGAAAACGATTGGCGCCAGCCGGTAGAACAATCCCAGTTCGCCGATGGTATCGGCGATATAGATGTCCGTTCTCGCCGTCGGCAATTGCTCCAGCGAGCGCCGCGTCCCTTGCGCACCGGACGCCACCACCATTCGGGCGATGGCCTCGCCCCGATCCGGGTGGCGTGGAACGATCACCGTCAGCAGCGATGGAAAATGATTGGCCAAGTTTCGATGCGCGTTGAGCAGCATCTCTTCCTCGCCCGGATGGGTCGAAGCCGCCACCACCACCGGACGGCCGCGGGTGACGAACAGCAGTCGCTCCAGCTTGGCCTCGTCGGCCGGCGGTGCCTGTACGTCGAGCTTGAGATTGCCGGTGATGACGACGTTGCGCCCCCCGAGTGTTGTGAAGCGCTCCGCGTCGATTTCGGACTGGACCAAGCAGATATCGAACCGACTCAACAGCGCCGCGATTGTTCGGGACGCACGCCGCCAGCGCGGGAACGAGCGGCGCGACATCCGCCCGTTGATCAGCACAATCGGTATATGGCGCCTCGCACCAGCCAGAATCAGATTGGGCCACAAGTCCGATTCGACAAAGAGCGCAAGGCCGGGTTGCCAGTGATCGAGAAAACGCTCCACGAAGCGGGGCGAGTCGTAGGGGATATACTGGTGAATGATATCCGGCGGGAACCGCTTCGCGGCGACGGCCGCCGACGTGACCGTGCCCGACGTGACCAAAATGCCCATTCCGAGCGCGCGTAGCCGCTCAATCAACGCCGCTGCCGCCAGCACTTCGCCAACGCTGGCCCCGTGGATCCAGACCAGCGGGCCTGCGGGGCGGGGCTGTCGGGCGATGCCACGACGCTCATTGATGCGCGCCGGGTCTTCCTTGCCCTGTTTCAAACGCCGTTTCAGAAGAATGGGCGTCAGCGGCCCGGCAGCGGCGGACAGCCTGCGATAGAAGCGCAGCGTCGCCGGCATCGGGCTGGTACCAGCTTTCCGAAGTTCGTGAGACATCACAACACCCCCTTAACGAACCTCGGAAAGCAAAGGGTACCAGCAACTTTATGATTCTAGTACCGCTTTCGATTCGAAATTCCCGAAGATGAAATGGTGCAGGAATTTCAAATCGGCGGTACTAGGCATGACCCGCCTCGTATTCGGGACCAGCCTCGAGTTCGGGCCGGCCGACTCTCGCGTAAGCGCGGCGCGTCGCATCGTTCAATGTCGCCTCCAGCCGCGCCCTCAGCATCTCCATCGTCTGCGCATCGGCGTCGGCAGGAACCGCAATCGGCTCCCCGCCAACCAAGGCGCCGCGTCCGAACGGCAGGTTAATCGTCGTGCGATCCCAGTTATTCAGGCGGATGAAGCGGCTCGTCGCCATTGCAAACGGCATGATAGTCCGCCCCGATTCACGCGCCAGCATGATGATGCCGAGACCGGCGATCCGCGAGCGCTTCGGCACATCGGCGGTCAGGGCCATGTTGTAGCCCTCATCGAGTGCACGGACCATTTCCTTGAAGGCGCCGACGCCACCCTTGCGATTGAATGCGGAGCCGTGGTCGCCGGAGCCGCGAATGGTCTCAATCCCCAGCCTCTCCGCAGCGAGCGCGTTAAACTCGCCGTCGCGGTGACGCGAGATCAGAACTTTGCCGCGATGCCCCGCCCGCTTGATGAACGGCGTCATGAAATGCTGTCCATGCCAGAACGCGAGGATCACCGGCATCTGCGGCTCGACTATGTCGTAAACATCCTCGGGATCATAGCTGAACCTGTTGGTTCGCCAAACCAGCCATAAAAAGCCCGCGGCCAGAAGGCCTGCGAACTGCTGAAACCCGCGGGAGCGCAGCAAATTGCGAAGCAGTTTTCTCAACGGGCGGGCTTCGTATCTTGACCAGGATCGAGCAGCCGATGAAGGTGCACGATGAAATACCGCATGTGGGCGTTATCGACCGTCTGCTGCGCCTTCGCCTTCCAAGCGACATGGGCCGATGCGTAATTCGGATAAAGGCCGACGATCTCGACCTCGTCGAGGTCCTTGAAGGTCGTTTGCGCGAGATCGGTCAGTTCGCCTCCGATCACGAGATGGAGCAACTGCTGGGGCGGACTGTCTGGCTGCATTGCCCGTTGTCCTACTATGTCGCCGGCCGTCAGGCAAATACCATCAAAGCAGCCAACCTATGCCAGCGGACGCTCCCGAACATGCGCGAGAATGCGCGCGTGGCGAGAATGGCCGGCCGCGACCAACACGCCGTGCGTCACCTCGGCACGATTATAGAGGATCGGCTCGCCCCCGAGCGAGGTCATTTTACCATTCGCCTCATGCACGATCAAATCGGCCGCGGCGAGATCCCAATCGTGGCTCTGGCCGCCGGCAAACGCCGCGTCGATTCTGCCGTTCGCCACGCGGCATAGTCGTAACGCCAGCGAACTGATCCTCGGACAAAGGGCGGCATCGTTCGGCCGCAGGTCCAGTTTTTCCAGAAGCGGCTTCGGCCCTGCGATTCTTGAAAAATCCAGATCGTCGCCGGGGGTCGCCCGAACCGGGAGACCGTTGCAGGTCGTGCCCTGCCCGCGCTCGGCAAGAAAAAACTCGTCCGTAGCCGGCGCGAACACAGCCGCGAGCAGCGGCGAGACATTCTCCACCAGCGCGACGCTGACGCACCATTCGTCATGGCCGGCGAGATAGCCGCGCGTGCCGTCAATCGGATCGACGATCCACACCCTCCTCTTGCCGAGCCGCAAGAGATCGTCGGCGCTTTCCTCGGACAACCAGCCGTAATCCGGAAGCGCGCGCAGCTTGCTGGCAATGAGGTCATTAACGGCGATGTCCGCTTCCGAAACCGGGGACGACACTCCCTTGGTCCAGGTTCGCAGCTGGGTGCGACGCATCGCAAGCGCCAGCAATCCCGCCTCGCGCACCGTCTCGATCAGTAAGGCGCGGTCCCGCGCTAGAAGGTCGGCGCGGCCGTCGGAGCTAGTGGAGTGGATTTGACACTCGCTACTCACCTGAACCGCAATCTCCCGATACGAATGTCAAATTCAGAATCCCGCTTGAACCTTATAATTTCTAGTGGTTCTCTGACTCCAACATTCGCAAGGACGCTCGCTGAAACGCGATGCGAATGTTCAGAATCGGCCCCCTAGAACCCACCAACAGTCAACCCTTCGATGCGGACGGTCGGTGCGTTGGTGCCGTAGCGAAACGCGAGATCGTTGGCAGGTGTCAGCGATTTGAACATCTCGATCAGATGCCCGGCAATGGTGATCTCACTGACTGGATAAGTGATCTCGCCATTCTCGATCCAGAATCCGGAAGCGCCGCGACTATAGTCGCCGGTCACGCCGTTGACGCCGGAGCCGATCAGGTCGGTAACGTAGAAACCCTGTTCGACGTCCGCAATCAATTCGCGCGGCGTCAGTTCTCCCGCCTCAAGATGCAGGTTATACGATCCCGGCGACGGCGACGATGAGACGCCACGGTGGGCGTGACCGGTCGTGGTCAGTCCAAGCTCCCGCGCGGTCGCTGAATCCAATAGCCATGACGTCAGAACGCCGTCGTCGATCACCGCGAGCTTCTTGGTCGCGACCCCTTCGGCGTCGAAGGATTGCGAGCGCAAACCACGCATCCGCAATGGATCGTCGACGATCCGGATTCCTTTCGCGAACAACTGCTGGCCAAGCCGATCTTTCAGGAAACTGGTCTTGCGCGCGACCGCCGCACCATTGGCAGCGCTCACGACATGGCCGACCAGCGAGCCCGCGACGCGAGGATCGAACACCACCGGCACCTTGCAGGTCGCAACCTTGCGCGGATTGGCGCGCGCTACCGCGCGTTCGCCCGCGCTGCGGCCGATGCTGGCCGGAGACATGAGATCAGATCCATGAAGCGCGGAACTGAAATCGTAATCGCGTTCCATGCCGGTGCCGTCGCCGACGATCGCCATCATCGAGATGCCCTGGCTCGAACGCAGATAGCTTCCGTGAAAACCGGTGCTCGTCACCAGCACCATGCCGCTGATGCCGGTGGACGCCGACGCACCGCCGGATTTGGTCACGCCCTTGACCGCAAGACCTGCCGCCTCAGCTACGACCGCTCGGCGCTCGAGTTCCGCCGTCGACGGCATCACACGATCGAGCAGATCGAGATCGGGGAAATTTTGTGCCAGCAATGACGGGTCGGCGAGTCCGACATAGCGATCCTCGGGCGCGACACGCGCCATCGCGACAGCGCGTTCGGCGAGCTTCGCAACATTGTCGCCGCCGACATCGTTGGTCGAGACGGTGGCCTGCCGCCTGCCAACCAGCACACGCAGTCCAACGTCATCGCCCTCCGACCGCTCCGATTCCTCGACGCGGCCGTCGCGAACCTCGACACCTTGTGAGACGCCCCGCACGGCAATCGCATCCGCATCATCAGCGCCTGCGCGCTTCGCCGCCTCGACCAGCCGCCCGGCGAGTTCACTGAGGGCGGATTGATCGAACAGTTCGGATACGACGGATTCCGTCGATGAATTTGGTGAAGATATCACGAATAAAATCCCGGGTCTTCGACAAGACCGGCGCGCAAGCGGGTCGGTCATGAGATGTGCTTATTCTACGCGGACTTCAAGCATTCAATGAAGCGGGTATTAAAGATTATCCGCGCCCCGGCAAGAACCCGTCAAGCATGTCGACCAACGGTCTGTCAATCATGCGCGCGAATGGTAGGCGGGCTACCTTCGATTAACCAGCCTTTTTAAGCAAATCCGGACCGCGCTCTGGCAAGCTCTCGCCCATCGACCGGAAACATAATTCCGGCGGGGAGAGTGAAGCCGTGAGGCGTCAAACAGCAACAGGCGGGATCAATCCCGCTGGGTCGAGCCGTAGCCTGCGGCTCGACCCTCTTTCACTGCCTGTCAGTTTCGCCGCGCGCGACAGCCGAGCCGACGGCGGCATCCGGCAGATCGAACTTCATCGCGAGTGCGTGACGCTGCACCGCGCGGTGCGCGGCATGAAAATGACAATCAGCGTACGCGTCAGCGAATTCATCGGCGTCACCGTGCGCGAGACGGCCGACGGCCGAGCGCTCGTGCTGCTTCACCGCGATCCGTCGCTTGTCATTCCCCTTCTTGTGACCGAGGACGCCAATGAACGTGCCGTGGCGTGGCAAGCCTGGAGCGAAATCCTCGCGCTTCCTCAGTTGGCCGACGACAGGCGCGATCCTGCGCCACGTCGGCGACGGAGCAATACCATCAGCGGGCGACGCCCGACCTTCCTGATGCGGCGTCGCAGCGGTAATCTGCTCAACCCCGCAGCAATCTATCGGGACGAACGCGAGATCATCGCGCGACACTAAACGTTCGAGAAAGCATCCTCGGCTATTCGTTCATTGCAGGGCGTTAGAACCGCTTCGGGATCATGTCCCGGCTATAGCCACGCGCTGGCCAGCAACCCTGCGAACAACAACAGTCCTGCATCGCGGTTGGACTTGAAAATCCACAGGCAGAGCCGGGAGTCGCCGATCTCGATCCGGGCGATCTGCCAAGCGAGATGCGCGGCAAAGGCCGCAAGGCCGATCCATGCCGGCCAGTGCGCGCCCCCAAGATGCATGGCAACGCCGATCAGAACAACGGCCAGCCCGTAGAAGATCGCCAGCGCTAAGCGCGTGCGCTCACCAAACAGCAGTGCGGTGGACTTGATGCCTATGAACGCGTCGTCGTCTGCGTCCTGATGTGCATAGATCGTGTCATAGCCGATCACCCATGCGACCGTCCCCGCATACAGCGCCAGCGCGGCCGCATCGATGTGGCCCAGCACCACGGCGAATCCCATCAGTGCGCCCCAGGAGAACGCGAGGCCGAGTACGACCTGCGGCCAATAGGTAATGCGCTTCATGAAAGGATAGGCCGCAACAATGAGGAGCGAGGCAATTCCCGTTGCAATGGCAAAGTGGTTGAACTGCAGCAGCACCACCAGCCCGACCAGCGCCTGCACAACGAGAAACACGAGCGCCTGCGTCACCGTAACCTGCCCCGCCGGAATAGGGCGCGACTGCGTACGCTCCACGCGCGCATCGAGATCGCGGTCAGTGATATCGTTCCAGGTGCAGCCAGCGCCGCGCATCGCAAACGCGCCGATGAGAAACAGCGCGATCGTGAGAGGAAGCTGGCTCACGTCACGGGCGAGGTGCGAAGCCAGCGCCGTCGACCATAGGCACGGCATCAACAGCAGCCACGACCCGATCGGACGGTCCAGCCGCGACAGCCTGAGATAGGGGCGCGCCCACAACGGCGCGCGGCTGTCGACCCAATTGCCGACCGAGTCCGCGACGCGCGCAGCCGCATCGCTCATCAAAATCCCGTCATCGTGTGAGAGCGTTGCCGCTCAAGGTATCGAACGTGCTGCCGCCCTTCTTCGGCGTGGTTGCCTCAGGCAATCCGCCGGATGCCGACCCTAGAGCCTCGCTGAGGCTCGGGCCGGCCGGGCCGCGCATCTGCGCCTGCTTCGCCACGTCGCAAACCTTCTGCTCCATCGTCTCGGTCGCCTTGTGGTTGTTGCGCATCTGCGTCCCGACATTATCGGGAATTCCACATCTCCGGGAATTCGTATCGATGAATTTGATCATCTTGGCTTCCGCCTGCGAATATTGCCCGATCAATTTGCAGGCTTCGTCGGGCGGCGCCTTACGGGCGCTGGCGGTCTGGATCAACTTGCCGCGTTTCTCAGCCGCGTCACGCAGCGGCATGAATTCCTTCATGCAATCCTCGCCACCGGGCGGGCCCGCCTGCTGGCGCGCAGGCGCTCCAAAACTACCCATCGGCGCCGCGCCTCCGGACGGAAACGAAGCGGGCGCGCCTGCCGTCGCAGAGGTTCCGTTGACGGGAGGAAACGGCGAGTCCTGAGGCGCAGCAGTCTTTTGCGCGGGCGCCCCGTTGACGGGGGGAAACGGCGAGTCCTGAGGCGCGGCAGTCTTTTGCGCGGGCGCCCCGTTGACCGGCGGAAAAGCCGGATCGTTGACCGTTCCGGTTGCGCTATTAGGCAATGGTGCCGGAAACGGTGTCTGACCGAGCGCTCCCGTGGTGCCGATGGCGAAAACCGCGAGCGTCAGCGGAACGATCATGCGCAGAATGATCACAGCATTCCTCCGGCAGGGTCAAACGCCCAAGCCAACCTTTACCAACAAACGACCTGCCTTGATGTCCGATTTGTACGATCGCGGCCGATTCCTAACAACCCGACGAATTGGGCGAGAGCGCGACGCTTGGTCGCGCCGCAATCAGCAATGTCCCCAATATCGCACATTTCCATCGGAATGATGCCGCAGCCCGCTTTGTTCAAGGCAAATTGTTCATCGGGTTTGATGGGAACGGAAATCGCTACGCAATTTTCCTCGCCCTGCTCTAGTAAAGTGCTCGCGCAGGATTCTTTGCATGCCTCATACCGACTTTCGCAGTCCCCGGCTCTATGTCGATGCACCGCTTGCGGCGGGCAACAGAATCCCGCTCAACCGCAATCAGGGCAACTATCTTGGTAACGTCCTGCGCCTTGGGACCGGGACAAACGTTCTGGTCTTCAACGGCCACGACGGCGAGTGGCACGCAGCGATTTCAGGCCGCAAGCGTCCGGAAAATCTTGAAATCGTCGCCGTGACGAGGAAACAGGACCATCTGCCAGACGTGCGCTACGCGTTCGCGCCGCTGAAACATGCCCGGCTCGACTACATGGTTCAGAAAGCTGTGGAGATGGGGGTCTGCGCTCTGCAGCCCCTGCTGACCCGCTTCACGCAGGTCGGGCGCGTCAACGGCGATCGGATGCGCGCCAATGTCATCGAAGCGGCCGAGCAATGCGGCATCCTCAGCCTGGCTGCGGTGGAGGAGCCGGTGTCCCTGGATCGTTGGCTCGGCCGGCGCGCGCCCGAACGCCTGCTGGTATTCTGCGACGAGGCCGCTCTGACGGCAAATCCGGCGCGGACCCTGGAGCCGATGCGCGGCGCCGCGCAAGGCATCGACGTTCTGGTCGGTCCCGAAGGCGGCTTCGCGGAAGACGAGCGGGAAAGCCTCCTCAACCAACCCCATATTCTGCGCCTGTCGCTCGGACCGCGCATCCTGCGGGCGGATACCGCCGCGGTTGCCGTCCTCGCCCTTGTCCAGACCGTGCTGGGGGACTGGCAGCCGGAATAAGGGAAGCACCGAGACAAAGTCAGGTTGCTTCGGCCGCCGCCCGTAATGGTCGGCCTATTTCGGCCCTCCCGACTGGACAGTCCCGCCGATGGTCGGAGCAAGCCCCTGCCATGACGTATTCCTGCCTCTCTCGGCTTCCGACCATTTTTTCTACTTGCAAGTGAATTGCATCTGCATCTTATATGCAATTGCAAATTAATCGCAGGAAAAAGTAAAAGTATGCGTGGGGTAGTTTTGGGTGTGGTCGCGGGGATGGTGTGCCTGATCGGCTCCCCAACCATGGAGGCGCGGGCACAAGGGCAGCTGCTGCCCGGAATCACCGTCGACGCGCCGAAGCGCGCCAAACGCCGCGTCCGCGTCGCCGTTCGGCGCGTCACTCGAACGCGAACGCCAGTGCAGGCGCCGACGCCGCTCCCCGCCGTGCCGGAACAACCTCGCGCTGACGTGCCCCTCGCCTCAGCAAGCCTGCTCACGGCGAAGCAGGTGCTGGGGCGCGGCGCCGCTTCGCTCGGCGACACGCTCGGGACCACGCCCGGCGTCTCGGCAACGTCGTTCTCGCCGGTGGCGAGCCGCCCGGTGATCCGAGGCCTCGGCGGTTTCCGGGTGCGAACCCAGGAAAACGGCATCGGCTCCGGCGACATGGCCAATCTCGGGGAAGACCACGCCGTGACGATTGATCCGCTATCGGCACAGAACGTCGAGGTCATTCGCGGTCCCGGCACGTTGCGCTTTGGCTCGCAGGCGACAGGCGGTGTGGTCAGCGCCAGCAACAACCGCATCCCAACGACAATTCCGAAGAACGGCATCGCATTCGAGGCACGCGGCGGCCTCAACAGTGTCAGCACCGGCCGCGACGGCGCGGTACAACTCGATGCCGGCGGCAGCAACGTCGCGATCCATGCCGACGCATACGCCCGGCAGGCCAACGACTATCGTATCCCCGGCGGCATTCAGGCCAATTCCAGCTATCGCTCCGATGGCCACGCGGTCGGCGGCTCCTACATTTTCGATCGCGGTTTCGTCGGCATGTCATTTCAGGAAACGGCGATGACCTACTTCATCCCCGGCATCGATTCCGCCAGGGTGAAGAACCACATCGACCTGCACCAGCAGAAATGGGCGAGCCGCGGCGAGTGGCGCGTGGGAGAAAGCGGCATCGATACGGTGCGCTATTGGCTCGGCTACTCCGACTACAAGCACAACGAGATCAACGGCGTCGGCGCCGCCGCGCTGATCGGTTCGCGATTCAAGAACCAGGAGTTGGAATCCCGCGTCGAGGTCACGCAACTGCCGTTCGCCACCATGCTGGGCGAATTGCGTGGCTCCGGCGGCGTGCAATGGAGCCGGCGCAATTTATCGGTCGCCGGCGCGACCGATCCCCTGCTCGCACCGGCGCAGAATGCCAATCTCGCCGCCTTCCTGTTCGAGGAATTGCAGGTCACGCGAAATCTGCGAACACAGGCGGCATTTCGTATCGAGCAGACCGAGACCGACGGCACCGGCGCACGGTTTCCCCCGACGTTCCTGCCACCGCCGAATCAACCCACGGTGTTTCCGGTCGATCGACGCTTCATGCCAGTCAGCGCCAGCGCGGGGCTGCTCTACGATCTAACGCACGACATCGTCGCGCGCGCCACGGTGCAGCATGTCGAACGCGCGCCCGATCCCATCGAGCTGTTTTACAAGGGACCACACGATACGCCGCGCACGTTCGAGATCGGCGATCCGACCATGACGCTGGAAAAGGCGAACACCGTCGAACTCGGTTTCAAGCGCGCACGTGGCGATACCCGTTTCGAACTGTCGATCTATCACACCCGCTATCAGAACTTCATCTTCAAGAACTTCACCGGTGTCCGCTGTAGCGAGAGTTTCGCATCCTGCGGCAAGCCGGGCGCGACCTACGACCAGATCATCTATTCGCAGCGCGACGCCCGCTTCACCGGCGGCGAAATCCAGATCGAGCATGACGTGGCGCGGATGTGGAACGGCGTGTTCGGGGTCGAGGCGCAATACGACATCGTCCACGCGGTATTCCTCGACGGCAGTTTCGTGCCGAAAATTCCGCCGCAGCGGCTCGGTGGCGGGGTCTATTATCGCGACGCAAGCTGGACCGCGCGCGTCAACTTGCTGCACGCTTTCGCCCAAAACAACCTCGGCGCGTTCGAAACGCCGACGCCGGGCTACAACCTGCTCAACGCCGAAATCAATCACACCACGACGTTGCCGAACGGCGACTGGCCGGTGACGCTCACCGTCGGCCTAAAGGGCGAGAACCTGCTCAACGACGACATCCGCTTCCACCAGTCCTACAAAAAGGACGAGGTGTTGCAGCCCGGCCGCAACGTACGCCTGTTCGCGTCGATGAAATTCTGACGCAAGGCGCCGTCCGTCGCCGTCAACCTTCTCGGCAAATAGCCGGCGGAACGAGGTCGAAACTCACCGCCCGCCGTGCTATGGGCTGCCGCAATGATGTTGACCGGCGGCGCGGCGACTTCGCCATGCCATCGATATACATCGAATTTCAATATGTTAGGCAGGAGGCGCGACACCCGTGGGCGGCGCGCAAGCTTGGACGATGCCGATGACCGACACGCACGCCTTTGGGGCGACCGGAACCGCCTCCCGGGCAGCGGCCCTGCTGTCGTCGTTCATGCAGGCCGGCTATATCAAGGCCGAACCAGCCATCCTTCAACCGGCCGAACCGTTTTTGGACCTCTCGGGCGAGGATATCCGCAAGAGCCTTTACCTCACATCCGACTCGGGAAGCGAGGAACTGTGCCTTCGTCCCGACCTCACCATCCCGGTCGCGCGCGACTATCTCGCGTCCAGCAAGGCCGGTAAGCCGGCGGGCTTCTGCTATCTCGGACCCGTGTTTCGCTATCGTGGCGGCCGCTCAAGCGAATTCCCGCAGGCCGGCATCGAATCATTCGGCCGCCAGGACCGCGCCGCCGCCGACGCCGAAATGCTCGCGCTCGGTCTGGAAGCCGTTGCAGCTTTCGGCATCGCCGACGTCGACGTCCGTACAGGCGACGTTGCGCTGTTCACCGCGTTAATCGATTCGCTCGACCTTTATCCGGTATGGCGGCGTCGGCTGATGAAGGATTTCAACCGCAAGGTCAGCCTCGCGCTGGATATTGAACGACTGACGCTGGCGTCCGGACCGGGGCACAAGGAATACGAGGGCGTGCTGGCGGCTCTCGCAGGCTCCGATCGCAAGGCGGCCTTAGCGCTGGTGACCGACATGATGTCGATCGCAGGCGCGACCATTGTCGGCGGCCGCTCTTTGGATGAGATCGCCGACCGCTTCCTCGAACAATCCACCCTGAAGAGCGGCGCGCTGCCGCACGAGGCGTTGACGATCATCAAGCGGTTTCTTGCGATATCGGGCGATCCGGATGACGCGCTCGACCAATTGCGCGCGCTCGCCTCCGACGCCGGGCTCGATATTCACCGTGCAATCGATCAAGTCGAAAGCCGTACCGGCTTCATGGCCGCGCGGGGCGTCGAAACTGATAGAATCAGCTTCGCTACCGCCTTCGGCCGCGGTGTCGACTACTACACCGGTTTTGAATTCGAACTGCAGCGCAAGGACCAGGACGAGCCACTGGTTGCGGGCGGGCGCTACGACGACCTTATGACGCGACTTGGGGCAGCCGCACCGATCCCGGCGGTCGGCTTCGCGGTCTGGATCGAGGCGTTGACGCGGTCCGCAGACGTATCTTCCGCGAGCCGGATCGGCGGGAGCGCGCAATGACCACGCCACTTGTTCTAGCCGTGCCTTCGAAGGGCCGTTTGCAGGAAAATGCCGAGGCGTTTTTCGCCCGCGCCGGGCTGACGCTCTCGAAACCGCGGGGCGTACGTGACTATCGCGGCACTATCGCCGAGCTCGATAACGTCGAGATCGCCTATCTCTCTGCGAGCGAAATCGCGTCACAACTCGCGCGCGGCCTGGTGCATCTCGGCGTCACCGGCGAAGATCTGATCCGCGAAAGCATCGTCGACGCCGACAAACGGGTGGCGCTGATCAACGGCCTCGGTTTCGGCAGCGCCAACGTGGTTGTCGCCGTGCCGCAGTCCTGGATCGATGTGCGTACCATGGCCGACCTCGACGACGTGACGACCGGGTTTCGCGCCCAGCACAACCGAAGGATGCGGATCGCAACCAAATATATCAACCTGACCCGCGCCTTCTTCGCTTCGCACGGCGTGGTGGATTACCGCATCGTCGAGAGCGCTGGCGCCACCGAAGGCGCACCAGCGGTCGGCACCGCCGAGATGATCGTCGATATCACGACCACCGGGGCAACGCTCACCGCCAACGGCCTCAGGGTGCTGGACGACGGCGTGATCCTGCGCAGCCAGGCCAATCTGGTCGCGTCACGCGACGCGGACTGGTCCAGCGGTGCACGCGAAACGACGCGGATCATTCTCGACCACATCGCCGCCCGCGCCCGCGCGAGCCAATACCGCGAGGTGCGAACCCGCTTCACCGGCTGCGATACTGCACTCTTCACAGAGGCACATGATCGCTTCGGCGTCGTCTCCCCGTTCGGAGGACCAACATCCTCCGGGATGGTTACGCTGCATTGCCCGCCGGACCGGCTTTACGCGCTCGCCGGTTTTCTAAGGCAACACGGTGCTGAAACGGTGTCGATCGCCTCGCTTGACTATGTGTTCGATCGCGAGAACCCGCTTTTCGCGAAGCTGGAAGCGTTCCTGCGGACGTAGAATCGTGCCGTCCGCCCGTTGAAGCGCATGCTGGCACTTACTACCATACAAACTGGAATGAATTGACCCCGTCGGAACCGACCGATGACTCCAGCTACCAGCCTTCCAGGTCTGCCTGCAGATAAGACCACCGCGTCCGCGCAAGGTCTGTCGATCGTCGTCCCCGTTTACAACGAAGCCGCCGGGCTCCAGCAATTGCACGAACGTCTCAGTGCGCTTGCTGTAAAGCTGAGGCAGCGCTTCGGCCTCGCCTGCGAAGTCGTTTATGTCGATGACGGCAGCGCCGATGACACGCTCGACCTCGCCCGCGCGCTTCCCGCCACCGCGCTGGACGTGCAGGTGGTTTCGCTGTCGCGCAATTTCGGCAAGGAGGCCGCCTTGATGGCGGGCCTGGATCACGCGCAGCGCGGCGCGCTGCTGTTCATGGACGGCGACGGCCAGCATTCGCCCGATCTCGTGGAACGGCTGGTGGATCACTGGATCAACGACGGCTACGACGTCATCTACACCGCGAAGGCGCACCGGGCGAACGAGTCGTTGCTGCGGCGAATCGGCGTGCACAGCTTTTATGCGATCATCAACTGGGGCGCGCGCCAGCGGATTCCCGAAGACGCCGGCGATTTTCGCCTGTTATCGCCCCGCGCCGCTTCGGCGCTGCGCCGGATGCCGGAGCGAAACCGCTTCTTCAAGGGCCTCGCGAGCTGGATCGGTTTCCGCCAGTTTCGCGTCGACTACGAGCCCGACGTTCGGACCCACGGCATGACCACCTTCAATGCCGCGCGGCTGCTCGGTCTGTCGATCGAGGGGCTGACATCATTTTCGGTGGCGCCGCTGCGGCTGGCCAGCCTGCTCGGCCTGCTGCTGGCGCTTGCAGCCTTCCTGTTCGGTTTGTCTATCCTTTGGGAAACCTGGGTCGACGGCGAGTCGGTTCCCGGCTATCCGTCATTATTCGTCGGCATGATGACGATCGGCGGCGTGCAGCTCCTGATGATCGGCATCGTCGGCGAATACATCGGCAAGATTCTCTCGGAACTGAAGGCACGGCCGATCTACGTCGTCGCCGAGCAAAGCATGAAGCAGGCCGAACCCGAGCCGGCCGACGGCGGGCCGCACCGGACCGTCGCCGAATGAGCGGCGATGAACCGCAACGCCGGATTCGGCTGTGCGCAGACGATTACGGAATCAGTCCGGGCGTCAACCGCGCGATCCGCGATCTAATCGAGCGGGAGCGTATCAACGCGACGTCGGTGATGGTGGTTGGCCCCGCCGCGGGACGCGATGAGGTGGAGGCGCTGAAGGTGGCGTGCGCGCGCCATCCGCATTGCGCGATCGGGCTGCACCTCACTTTGACCGCGCCGTTTCATCCGCTCACCCTGCATTACCGGCCGCTGGATGGGGGGCTGTTTCTCCCGCTCTCGAAGATGCTGCGCGCCAGCCTGTCGCGCCGGCTCGAGCCCGAGATGATTTTCGACGAGGTGACGGCGCAGATCGGGGCGTTTGTGGAACGATTCGGCCGCGCGCCCGAGTATGTCGACGGCCATCAGCATGTGCAGATTTTTCCTCAGGTGCGCGGCGCCTTCCTGACCGCCGTCAAGACTGCCACACCCGACGCATGGGTGCGGCAGTGTGGCCGCAGCCGACACCCGCTGACGCAACAACTCGCCGCGCCGAAGGCGTTGCTCCTGGATCTTTTAAGCGCCGGATTTCGTCGCCATGCCGCGCGCGCCGGCATCCGCTTCAATCCGGCCTTCGCCGGCGCCTATGACTTCGCGCAGTCTGACTTTGCCGCACTGATGCAGGGATTTCTGAACGGTTTGCCGGATGGTGGTCTGATCATGTGCCACCCCGGCTTCGTCGATGAAATCTTGCTCGCGCTCGATCCCCTCACCGACCAGCGCGAGCGGGAATACGAATTCCTGGCCGGGGATAGCTTCGGGGATATGCTGGTTGCCAACCGGGTGACATTGGGCTGATCCGTCCGCCGCGAAAATATTCTCCGGCGGCACTACTTGCGACACAGAATGCCACTACATCCCGACAGCCACCTTTTTGGGAGAGCGCCATGACGCCGGAAGAACGACAGTTGGTTGACGACCTCTTCACCCGCCTCGCCAGCGTCGAAAACACGCCGCGCGATCCCGCCGCCGCGGCAGCTATCGCCGAGGGCCTGCGGCGCGCGCCCAACGCGCTTTACACGCTGGTGCAAACGGCTTTGGTGCAGGATGAAGCCCTGAAGCGCGCCGACGAGCGCATTCAGCAGCTTGAGGCCGGCGGAGCCGGCAATCAGGCTGTCTCGGGGGGCGGATTTCTCGATCAGATGCGCGACACCCTATTCGGCGGCCCCGCGCCGCGCGGCTCGGTCCCGAACGTCCCCCCCGCGCCTTCTGGCCGCCCGGCCTGGAATACCGGTGAGGCGTTGCAGCAGACCGGACAAGCCGGACGCTACGATCAGGGACCTGGCCATTCACCCTATGGCACCCCGCCTCCGCAAGCAGGCGGCGGTTCGTTCCTCGGAACGGCGGCGGCCGCCGCCGCGGGAGCCGTGGGCGGCGGTCTGCTTCTGAATAGCATCCGCTCCATGATGGGCGGTGGTGAAGCCCATGCCAGCAGCTTCGGCGATTCCGGCAGCCTCGGCAGGTCGTCCAACCCGTCGGGCGGCGCCGGCGATCAATCAGGAAGCAATCTGGCACGCGATGCCGGTGTGAACGACCTCGGATCGCAACGGCACGGCAACCCATCGCAGACTGACTCACTCGACCATGATCATGATCATGATCATGACGATATCGATTCCGAAGACTTCGACGATTTCGATGACTTCGACGAAGGCGAGGACATCTGACGCCTCCGGTCCTCAACAGCACAACGGCTCCCTATAGCCTTTTCGAGCGATGTGGATACCGGTTCGTGTGAAGAAAACGCGTCAGATCAAAATCTGAGAGCCCCGCTTCTGATTCCGTCAGAAACGGGCTCTTAGGTGGCCGTTGTCATCTGGGAAGGTGATCGGGCGTCAGATCACAACCACTCTGACGCCGATCCGAACCCGATCATAGAGATCGATGACGTCCTGGTTGCGCATCCGGATGCAGCCGGACGATACATTGGTGCCGATTGTCCACGGCTCGTTGGAACCGTGGATGCGGTAGAGCGATGAGCCGAGATACATCGCGCGAGCGCCAAGCGGGTTCTGGGGGCCGCCCTCCATGTGGCGCGGAAGATCGGGGCGGCGCTTCAGCATCTCCGCAGGCGGGGTCCAGGCGGGCCATTCCTTCTTCGCCGATACCGTCTTGACGCCCGCCCACAGAAAACCGGGCTTGCCGACGCCAACTCCGTAGCGAAGCGCCGTGCCGCCGCCTTGCACGAGGTAAAGGAACTTGCTCGACGTATCGATGATGATGGTGCCGGCGGCTTCCTTGCCGTGATATTCGACGAGCTGCCTCTCGAATTTCGGATCGAACGCGGGATGAGCGGCTTCGCTCGCGTCCTGCTGCAGCATGATCCGCTGCGGTTGCGGCGCATAGAGCGGGCGCGAATCATAGCGCTGTTGCGGATAACGCGATCCCTGTTGCTGAACATCTCCAAACAGCGACTCGATGAAGCCGCCGCCCATGTTGGACCGCTCGGCATATACAAGGCGCTGCTCGGACGGCTGCGGCGTGGATTGATCGGCGTAGACGGCGGTCGGCTGGGTGAAGAACCTGGTCTGTGGATCTCTTGCAAAAGCCTGCTGGATCCCGAGGCCGGCAAGCGACACGCCCGCAAGGAGCGCGAAGGATATGTGTCTGAACATCGACGTACTCTGCACTGTTTTGCCGTGGATGGTCGCTGGGAGTCGCGTCAATGGCGCATCCCTCCCGCACAGCGATTAAGAATTAAAACCGCGTCGGTTTGGTAAACGGAACGGCGGCTTGATTCACCACGCCGTCGATATAACGGGGTTCTTTCCCGTAGCGTTTATTTTCCATGAACGAAAACGCTCCGCGCGCTGCGGATTCGTGCGGATTCGTCGCGAACAGTTCCCGCATGAACCGGGCGTTAAAACACCCCGGTGTAAAAGCCAATCGAGTCCAAAAGCCGGGGAATATGATGGCTGTTCAACGCAAGCGCTTCCGCGTCGAGGAAATCCTGAACGGCGGCACGCCGGTTATTACAGCCGTCGTCGACGATGCGCCAATGCCGGTGCATCGTGAAATCATGGCGGAGTTGCGGGCGATCCGCCAACAGATGGGAGCTCCGAGCCTCGACGGCCCGGACGAAGCGGCCGGAACCGCCAATGACGGGACCACCAGCCGCGAGGTCGCCGAAGCACAAATGCTGCTGCAAACCTATCGCGCACAAATCGAGCAATGCGAAAAGCTCAAGACCGAACTCGATCTGATCTACGACGCCATCAGCCGCACCAAGCAGGAAATCGCGGTTCTACATGGCAAGAGTTTCAGCGGCGACGAGATGGCGAAGGTGACCGACGAGCTTGGCGCCGTGGTAGGAGGTACCGAGCAAGCGACCCAACAAATCCTGGAGGCGGCTGAGGCGATCGATCAGTCGGCCAGCGCGCTGTCGAAGGCGGCATCGCCGGAGCAGGCTCGGTTGTTGAGCGAGGAGATCCAGGAGCGCGTGATCTCGATTTTCGAGGCGTGCAATTTCCAGGATCTCACCGGCCAGCGCATTGCCAAGGTGATGAGCACGATGAAGTTCATCGAGCATCATATCAATGTCATGATGGATATCTGGGGAGGTGTGGACGCCATCCGTGCCCATGCTCCACCGATCGTCGACGATCGCGTCGGCGATGCGAAGCTGCTGAACGGTCCGAAGCTCGAAGGCGACGAGGGACACGCGTCCCAGGACGATATCGACGCGCTGTTCGGTTAGCCTCAGGAAGCGTCACATCCCTCATTGAGAATGCCCGGCCGTCGCGCCGGGCATTTGGTTTGAATCGATCGCGCGTAGCCCCGGCTAATGGGCCTGTGGCTTTGCCGCCGTGTGGCGGGGGGCCGACGCGGCCGCAGGCGTGCAGCGGATATAGACCATGTTGCCGTAGCGCGTCGCCGCATCCGAGTCGATGAAGCGCGTGATGAGCACGTGGCCGTCGAAGGAGACGATCTCGCGATCTTTTGGACCGCCGGGGGGGCCTTCCGGCCCGATGTAGTTCTTGCCACTCTGGCTACCCTTGAGCCGCAACTCCTGCGGCGTCGCCTCGTCGGCAAGATGCATGATGACGCCGCCATTGCCGCCTGCGCTGATCACGTAAGGATTTTTGCACTGCGCCCTGGCCGCGGCCTCGGTCCGAGACCGGTCGTTCGGATTTTGATAGGACGCAAGACCCCACCGTCCGACCAGTTCCTCGGCACGGACCGTGGCCGGGAGTTCTGGCTCGACGGGCGGCGGGGGCGCCGGCTGCGTCGACAGTCCGATCGAGCCGAACGACCCGCATCCGCCGAGAAACACCGCCAGGGCCGCGGCCGCCCCAAGGTTCAAAGCCGCGCGTCCGCCGTCTGATTTGACCATTATAAATACCCCCACCGAATTTCCGACCGCTGTGCCCCCAGCAGCCGGACCTAAAAAATGAGATCGCAGCACCCGCACTCGCCAAGGTGGAGAAGCTACGACATACTTGCGTCTATCCTACACGCCCTCACCAACGGCTTAAGAGGCTTGCTTGACAGCATGGCTGCCAAGCCATATCCCCGCCCACGAATAGCACTCTCGGAATATGATTGCCAAAAAGATACGAATCGCTCGGCCGTCTTGAATTCAGAGCGCATGCATCCATCGATGGCAATTCAGAGTCCTGCGAACCCCCCGGAGGAGCGTTATGGCTAAGACCAAATTTCGTCCGCTGCATGACCGTGTTGTGGTCAAACGGATTGATGCCGAGGAAAAAACTAAAGGCGGCATCATCATTCCCGAAACGGCAAAGGAAAAGCCCTCCCAGGGTGAGGTCGTGGCCGTTGGTCCCGGCGGACGCGACGAAACCGGAAAGCTCACGCCGATCGATGTCAAGGTCGGCGACAAGGTGCTGTTCGGCAAGTGGTCGGGCACCGAGATCAAGCTCGACGGCCAGGATCTCCTCGTCATGAAGGAATCCGACCTCATGGGCATCGTCGGCTAGCGTCCCTCCGCAATCAACCGCTCCGATTGGAGCGTCATGCCCGGACTGGATCCCGGCATCCATCTTTCAAAACGATGGATTGCCGGCATAGGCGCGAAGCGACGCCGTGCTTCGAACGGCTATGCTCGGCAATGACGCCCAAGGGAAGCGGCACACAACAAACCAGGAGTAACATTCAATGGCCGCCAAAGACGTCAAGTTTTCCGGCGACGCGCGCCAACGCATGCTGCGCGGCGTCGATATCCTCGCCGACGCGGTGAAGGTGACCCTCGGCCCGAAAGGCCGCAATGTCGTGATCGAAAAGAGCTTCGGCGCGCCCCGCATTACCAAAGACGGCGTCACCGTTGCCAAAGAGATCGAACTCGAGGACAGGTTCGAGAACATGGGCGCTCAGATGGTGCGCGAGGTCGCCTCCAAGACCAACGATCTCGCCGGCGACGGCACCACGACCGCCACGGTGCTGGCACAGGCCATCGTCCGCGAGGGCGCGAAGGCAGTTGCCGCCGGCATGAACCCCATGGATCTCAAGCGCGGCATCGACATCGCCGTCGCCGCCGTGGTGAAGGACATCGGGAAGCGCGCGAAGGCGGTGGCGTCCTCGGCCGAAGTCGCTCAGGTCGGCACCATCTCGTCCAATGGCGACGCCTCGATCGGCAAGATGATCGCACAAGCGATGCAGAAGGTTGGCAATGATGGCGTCATCACCGTCGAGGAGAACAAGTCGCTCGAGACCGACGTCGATATCGTGGAGGGCATGAAGTTCGACCGCGGCTATCTTAGCCCCTACTTCATCACCAATGCGGAGAAAATGGCGGTCGAACTCAACGACGCCTACATCCTGCTGCACGAGAAGAAGCTGACCGGCCTCCAAACTTTGCTGCCGGTGCTCGAGGCGGTCGTGAAATCCGGCAAGCCGCTGCTGATCATCGCGGAAGATGTCGAAGGCGAAGCGCTGGCCGCGCTGGTGGTCAATCGGCTTCGTGGCGGCCTGAAAGTGGCAGCAGTGAAGGCACCGGGCTTCGGTGATCGCCGCAAGGCCATGCTGGAGGACATCGCCATCCTGACCAACAGCCAGCTTATTTCCGACGAGCTCGGCATGAAACTCGAGAACGTCACCGTTAATATGCTGGGCCGCGCCAAGAAAGTGCTGATCGACAAAGAGAACACCACCATCGTCAACGGCGCCGGCAAGAAAAAGGACATCGAGGCACGGGTCGGACAAATCAAGGCGCAGATAGAGGAGACCACCTCCGACTATGACCGCGAGAAGCTGCAAGAACGTCTGGCCAAGCTCGCCGGCGGCGTCGCGGTAATCCGTGTCGGAGGCGCGACCGAGGTCGAGGTCAAGGAAAAGAAGGATCGCGTCGAGGATGCGCTCAACGCCACGCGCGCCGCGGTGGAGGAAGGCATCGTGCCCGGCGGCGGCACGGCGCTGCTGCGGGCCAAGAAGGCGGTCGGCCGCATCAACAACGACAACTCGGACGTGCAGGCCGGCATCAACATCGTACTGAAGGCGCTGGAAGCGCCGATCCGTCAGATCGCGGAAAACGCCGGCGTCGAGGGCTCCATCGTGGTGGGCAAGGTTCTCGAAAACAAGACCGAGACCTTCGGCTTCGACGCCCAAAAGGAAGAATATGTCGACATGATCGCCAAGGGCATCGTCGATCCCGCCAAGGTCGTGCGCACCGCCTTGCAGGATGCCTCGTCGATCGCAGGACTGCTCGTGACCACCGAAGCCATGGTCGCCGAACTACCCAAGGAAGAGCCTCCGGCTATGCAGCCGGGCGGCGGCGGAATGGGTGGTATGGGCGGCATGGGCTTTTGAGCTCCTTCAACGGCACGACTTCGTCAGAAGGCCGCCTCCGGGCGGCCTTCTTTTTTCGCGAAGTGGGTTTTAGGGTAAGGGCCGATTCGACAAGCGGGGATTCTCCATGCGCGCGCTGCGGCTGTGCCTGATCAGTCTAACGATGGCTTTACCGGGACCTCTGCGGGCGCAAGACCGGCCGCTTCCCAAAGCCACGCCCGGCGCGGAGGTGAGATACTTCACCTCCATCGACGGACTGATGGAGGGCAATGCGGACGTTATCCTTAAAGAGACCCGCCAGGGCAAGACGGTCACGGGCGCCGTTCTCGATGTGTGTTACCCTGCGGAGAAAGGCTCGAGCCGCAAGGACCGCTTCGTCGCCAACCTCGCGGTGAACGGTTCGACCCTGACCGGCAGCACCCAAAGCATCGCCGACAAGCTACCGGTCACGGTGAAGCTCACACGCAAGCCCACAGGCGATACCTTCGAGTTCGGGGGCAGGATCAGCGTCGGCCAAAAAGTTACCGACGTGACCTCAACAGACAATTCCGACCTCAGCGAGGCTGAGTTCAACGATGCCCGGATGACCGATGACGGCATCAGCGCATCGCCGAAGGATTTCACCGAGGTATCTCCCGAAGCAATCGCCGTGAAAGTGAAGATCGACACCGCGATCGACCTGCTCAAAAGTTTGAGAGAACAAAATGTCGAGGTGCTGCTGAACAGCCTCGAGGTGACTTGCGAGGCGCTGCGGGCGGGAGCGCAGGTCATCGACATCAACGTCGATCCTGAGCGCGCGCCCTCCCTTCTCGCTCGGTTGAAAGCAACGCCCGGCGTGGTCGCCGCGGGCTGGAGCGCCGGGATGTTCGACATGGAGCGCACCATCCGGTTTCCGGCCGCGGAATGGCGTGACAAGGGCAAGCTCAATCGCGACAAGCTCGCAACCGCTGTCTCCGGTGTGCTGGAAAAAACTTTGAATGCAAAGCCGGCGTCAGCAAAATGGAGTGACAACACCGGCAAACTGACGTTGACCTTCAAACGCCCCAGCGTGCTGGTTCCGGCGCTCGGGTTGACCGACACCATCAAAGTGACAGCATTGCCAGGCCCTGACAGGCCCGATGAATCCGATCGCATCATGCTCTGGGTCGGCGCTCCCTCGACTAGCACTGCGGACGAAACCGATGGGCCGAGACTCGGTCTCACCGACGATCTGTCAGCGGACGACGGCGAGAGTAACGAGACCAATGACAGCGGCACGCTGGATGCGCTGGCGAAACAGTTCAAAGCCCAGCGCTGGGACGTCGACAAATCGGCCTGGAAATAGCGGGTATCCGGTCTTCGCGGCAAAGGAATCGCGATCCGTACACGCCGGAATAACCCACAATCTAGAATCCTCCACCGCTTCACGGAAACGGTGCAAGGACTCTACCTTTGTGACGCGTTTTCTTCACGCGAACCGGATCCACTTCGCTTGAAAGCGCTCTAGTTGGTATTGAGATGAAAGCGCAGCGTGGTCGGTCCGACAAACGATATCTCATCGTCCTGTCGCTCCCAGGTCACGGCAGCGGAAAGCGCCGCAGCCAGATCGTCATCGGCCTGAGCTTTCTCCGGCGGACAGGAGCGATCCTCCAGCGGATCGGCGGCGAAGATGACGGTGTTGCCGGCAACCGAAAACTGGCCTCGCCCGCCTTTGCACCACAATTCGAGCTTGACCCCGCCACTGTCGTCAATGTCCAGCGATGGCACCCGCTTTGAACCGGGCTGCGGCGGTGCATCCAGCGTCATCTCGAAACCGAACGGAAATCCATCCTGCGCCGACGCCGGCCACGCGCCGGCGGCTCCCAGCGCGACCAGGACCGCACCCAACACGAACCCAAACCTTGCAGCCATCTGCCCTCATTGAACGAGCTGAGACTGATAGAACCAGTCGCCGTTCTGCAAGTTGAACGGACTGGAATCAGCCTCTCGTCATCTTTGGAATCGAGCGCGATCTTCTCGAAACCGATTTCCACTTTGCTCGGCTCTTCGGGTTGGGATCATGCTAAGAGCCTCTTTGACGCGTTTTCTTCACACGAACCGGCATCCACTTCGCTCGAAAACGCTATAGTGCGTTGAGGCTCGATCAACGTCATTGCGAGCCGGCCGATGGCGACGTGTGGCGCCGTCCCAACGCCAACGAAGCAACCCAGCTTTCTTCAACCTCTGGATTGTCTCGTTTCACGCGCAAACCGGCGCAAATCAATTAATCGGTCTCCGGCTCGCAATGACGAGGCGGTCGGTTCAACCAACCTCATCTGCTTTAAGTGCCGTCCTCTCCCGACCCGGGGGGGTGATCCGTATGGCCATAGGACGGAGCCGCAGGCTCAGCCATCGCCCAACTCGTGTCCGGCACAGGGGTGGGCTTTGGCGCGGCGCGCTTGGCCACTGCCTTTTTCGTCGAGGCCCTGCGCTTCGCCGCCGGTTTCCTTGCGGATTTACCGGTGGATCTCTTGGCAGATTTTTTGGTGGATTTTTTGGTGGATTTCCCTGGAGATTTTCTGGCGGATTTTTTCGCTGATTTCTTTGCCGACTTCTTCTTCACGGCCTTCTTTTTTGAAGCCGTCTTCGCTGCCTTCTTGCCAGATTTCTTTGCGGACTTCTTCGTGGATTTCTTGTTCGCCGCTACAGCCTTCTTCTTGCTCTTCTTGGCCTTAACGCCCTTCGCCTTGCTGGATTTCTTAGCTTTCTTAGCCATCGTGATCCTCCTGTTGCCGCCGATCAATTCAGTCCTGGCCGGGGGCCGCCCGTCGCCCAATCGAGAAGTTCAATCGTGTGAACAACAGGGACCGACGTTCCGCCGGCAATCTGAATCATGCACCCGATGTTTCCGGCAGCAATCATGTCCGGCTTGACGCTTGCGATGTTGGCGACCTTTCGGTCGCGCAGTCGGCCCGCAATGTCAGGCTGGAGAATGTTGTATGTCCCCGCCGAACCGCAACACAAATGACCCTCGGGTATATCTTTCACTATGAATCCATTCTTGAAAAGCAAATCTTTCGGAAGCTGCGTGATTTTCTGGCCATGCTGAAGCGAACAGGCGGAGTGATAGGCGATGACAAGCTCGCTGCGGCTCGGCGGCGGCGGCAGGTCGAGGCTGGCGACATACTCCGTGATATCCTTGGCCAAGCCTGAAACCTTCGCGGCAGGCCCGGCGAAGTCGCGGTCCTCCCGCAGCAGGTAACCGTAATCCTTGATGACTGTACCGCAGCCAGAGGTCGTGACCAGGATGGCATCGAGACCATCCCGTTCCGCTTCGCGGGTCCAGGCTCTGATGTTGGCCCGCGCACGCGCCAGGGCGTCCCGATCGTCGCCCATGTGATGTGTCAGCGCGCCACAACACTGCTCGTCCGCCACCAGCACCACCTCGACGCCGTGACGGGTTAACAGGCGGATCGCGGCCTCGTTGATGCGCGGCGCCAGCACCTGCTGGGCGCAGCCTTGCAGCAGAGCGACGCGGCCACGCCTCATACCCGTCGCTGGAAACACACTTCCCGCAGCCGCTCCGGGAGAGGGCAGCGACGCGGGCGCGAGCGCCAGCATCGCCTTGATCCTGTGCAGCAACGTCGGCGTCACGCCCCCCTTCGAGCCCGGCAGCAGGGCTGCGAATGGCCGTCCGAAGCGCGCAAGGGTCATGCTGGCCCGAAAGATTCTCGGCCGCGGCAGCACGAAAGCGAGAACAGCTCGAAGCAGCCGTTCGGAAACCGGGCGCGCATACTCCTTCTCGATTTTGACACGCGCCTGATCCACCAGGTGCATGTAATTGACCCCGGAGGGGCAGGTCGTCATACAGGCAAGACACGATAGACAGCGATCGATGTGTTTGACGACCTCAACCGTTGGTGGCTCGTTCTTTTCGAGCATCTGCTTGATCAGGTAAATCCGGCCGCGCGGGCTATCGAGTTCGTCGCCGAGCAACACATAAGTCGGGCACGTCGCCGTGCAGAATCCGCAATGGACGCACTTACGGAGGATCTTGTCCGCCTCGGCAATATCGGAATCGCTCAGTTGAGCGGGCGTGAATTCGGTTTTCATCAGATCGGCGTCCGCGTCAGCCTGCCGCGATTAAAAATGCTTTTGGGGTCGAAGCTCTGCCGCACCCGCTCGGCCAGCGCTGCGACGCCTTTTGCCTGCGGATGAAATACATCGACAGCTCGGCGCAATCCCTCGTCGGCCCGCAGCAGGGTCGCGTGCCCGCCGAGCGGAGCGAGCCGACGACGCAGCGATGCGGCATGTGCATCGACCGAGGGCGGCAGCGTCGCCCAGAGCAATCCGCCAGCCCAGTCGTAGATCACCTCGCCGCCGGTCTCACGCGTCAACGTCTGTCCGAAGACTCCCCCGGATGCCGGAGGACAGACGATCCTCCACACCGGCCAAGCGCCCAGTGGGCCATCCGCCGCGAAGGGCGCAACGTCCCGAATCTCGCGCCACAGCGCCGCCGATTCAGCGTTCTCAACAAATTCGGCCGCGCCGAAGGACGCAAGGTCAACTGCAAGCGCCGCTCCGCGATGAACGACGGAGGCGGCGATACCCTCCAGCCGCAACAGCGTCGCAGCCTGTCCCATGGATGCGAGACCGGCCAGCGCGCCTCGCTCCGCCTTGAGAGCTGAGCGCGGCGCGTGCGCCGCCCCCGAAACGTCGTAAGGAGAACCTAGCGCGGCCGTCATTGCTCGGTTGGCGGCGAGGTCATCAAGCCCGCGCAACACCAACGTGCGCTCGGCCTCCGCCTTCGGCATCACCTTGAGCGTCACCTCGGTCATGATCGCCAGCGTGCCCCACGATCCGGCCAGCAACTTGCAGAGATCATAGCCGGTGACGTTCTTCACCACCCTGCCCCCGGCCTTGAAACTGTCGCCGAAGCCGGAAACCGCGTGAGCGCCGAGCAGATGGTCCCGCACGCCACCGGCCTTGATACGGCGCGGTCCAGCTAACCCGGCGCCAATCATGCCGCCGATGGTCCCTCGTCCAGACCGGGAGTCTAACAACACGGCAGGATTCATCGGCTCAAACGCAAACTCCTGATTCTTGGAATCGAGCAGCGACAGCACCTCATCCAACGGTGCGCCGGCCTGCACCGTGATGATGAGTTCGCTCGGCTCGTAGCACGTCACCGCGTTCAGCGCCGACACATCGAGCACCGCGTTGGTCGTCATCACATGGCCGATCGACCGCTTCGATCCGTGCCCGATGATCTCAAGCGGCTGTTCGCCCGCAATGGCGGTGCGCACCGCGGCCTCAACGTCTGCGGCGTCGCGTATCTTCAGGATGTTCACGGCTGCCTCAATGCGGCGAAGCCTTCATGGCCGGCATGCCCGGGCTCCCAGCCATCCCCGTCCTGGTCCGCAGGAAAACATGGATGCCCGGCACAATGGGCCTGTGCTCGGGCCGGCGAAGCCGGACCTGAGTGCCGGGCATGACGGAGCATGCGGATAGACCGTCGTCTTGTCATCAAAATCTCGGCAGATCCGGAAACGGCAGCTTGCCGCCGTGCACATGAACGCGGCCGAGTTCGGCGCAGCGGTGCAGCGTCGGAAACACCTTGCCTGGATTGAGAAGCCCCCGGGCGTCGAACGCGCATTTCAACCGCTGCTGCTGGTTGAGATCGACTTCGCTGAACATGTGCGGCATCAAGTCTCGCTTCTCGATGCCGACGCCATGCTCGCCGGTCAGAACGCCGCCGAGTTCGACGCAGCAGCGCAGAATGTCTGCGCCGAACGCCTCCGCTTTGTCCATCTCACCGGGCTTGTTGGCATCGTACAGGATGAGCGGATGAAGATTGCCGTCGCCGGCATGGAAGACGTTGGCGACGCCGAGGCCGTACTCCTCGCCGAGATCGCGAATGCGCGCCAGCGCCCGCGGCAGCGCGCCGCGCGGAATGGTGCCGTCCATGCAGAGATAGTCGGGCGAGATGCGGCCAACCGCCGGAAACGCCGCCTTGCGGCCAGCCCAGAACAGGTCGCGCTCCGCTTCCGAACCGGAAATCCGGCAGGTTGTCGATCCGCAACTCAGCGCGATAGCCTCGACCCGCTTGATGAGTTCGTCGACCTCGATTGAAGAACCGTCTAGCTCGATAATCAGCAGCGCCTCAACGTCGAGCGGATAACCGGCATTGACGAAGGCTTCGGCGGCGTGGATCGCCGGCCTGTCCATCATCTCCATGCCGCCGGGAATGATGCCGGCGCCGATGATCCGCGCCACGCATTCACCCGCCGCTTCTACCTGCGAGAATCCGACCATCAGCGCCCGCGCGGTTTCCGGCTTCCGCAGAATGCGGACGGTGACCTCGGTGACGACGCCGAGCAAACCTTCGGACCCCGTGATGATACCCATCAGGTCATAACCCGCCTGCTCGGGCGTCTTGCCGCCGATGCGCAGGACTTCGCCAGACATCAGCACAAGCTCGCAGCCGAGCACGTTGTTGGTCGTCATGCCGTATTTCAGGCAGTGAACACCGCCGGAATTCTCCGCGATGTTGCCGCCGATCGAGCAGGCGATCTGCGACGAGGGATCCGGCGCGTAGTAGAACCCGGCATGGGCCACAGCTTGGCTGATCGCGAGGTTGGTGACGCCGGGCTCGGTGACGACAACGCGGTTGTCGAAATCGATCTCACGGATGCGCTTGAACTTGCTGAGGCCGAGGAGCACCGCGTCGGCCAACGGCAACGCCCCACCCGACAGCGAGGTGCCGGAGCCGCGCGGCACCACCTTGATGCCGTGATCGAAGCAGTATTTCAGAACGCGCGACACCTGCTCGGTGGTTTCCGGCAATACCACCACCATCGGCGGCTGACGATAAGCGGTCAAAGCATCCGATTCATACGGCAACATTTCCGCTGCGCTGGAAATGACGCCCTCGCCCGGCACGATTTCGCGAAAATCCCGGACAATGGCGTCGCGGCGATCGAGGACCATCTGATCCGGGGCGGGCATCATGATGGTCATCGGCAGGCGCTCCGCTGTCGCGACCAGACTGCGCCGATCGTCACAAGACCTTCTAAATCAACCATATTTTGTCCGTGTTGTGTAGGCCCACTCGGACCCGGACCGAAGCAGATGGTACCATCGCGTTGTAGGCAGGCTGTGGCACACGAAGCACGTTTGGAACCAAATCATACTCGAATCGTTCTAAGATCGGTGTTATCTTTCCGATTCTGCGGCTCGTAATCATAGGTTTAGTGATCTGCGAAGCCACAGAGCCATCAACACCCCTTCCCTTCCGGGGAGGCGGCCAATCCCCATCAGCTTCAGCCTGAAGCCCCTCACAAGGACTCAAGAGGTCTCCATGAAAACCTTCGCCATCTCCGCACTGACTGTTCTCGGCATGACGCTTGCAAGCGTGGGCACCTCGTCCGCGGGGGACGCAGAGGCCGGAAAGGCCACCTTCAACAAGTGCATGGCATGTCATGCCATTGGCGAAGGCGCAAAGAACAAGGCTGGACCGGAACTCAATGGCCTGGACGGACGCAAGGCCGGCACCTTGGAAGGCTATGCCTATTCGGATGCCATGAAGAATTCCGGCATTACCTGGAACCAGGCGGAGTTCGAAGAATACATCAAGAATCCCAAGGCCAAGGTACCGGGCGTCAAAATGGTGTTTGCCGGCATCGCCAAGCAGAGCGAACTCGACAACCTCTGGGCCTACGTGTCGCAGTTCGACAAGGACGGCAAGGTCAAGGCGAAGTAACGCAGACTTCAGTCCACCTTACTCCCCTGCCGGCATTCTTGCCGGCAGGGCCGCCTGCACCACAAGACCACGCGCGCGCGCATCCGTCACGCCAACCGCACGCAACGCCAGCAAGGTCGCGGTCTGCACCACATCACGCAACGCCGCTTGATCATCGAAGTTATCCGGCGCAAGCGGACCCACCAGGGCTTCATGCAGCGCGCCAAGCAGCGCGGTCGCCGCGAGCGACGTATCTTGCTGCGGCAGATGTCCGGCACTCACCGCAGCTATGATGCGCGCTTCAATCTCGCCAGCGATTTCGCGGCGGCTTGCCAACTGGGTCGCGGATACATCTACATCGACCGGTTCCGCCAGAATGCCCCAGGCGAGCTTCCTGTGTGAGACCATATGCACAGCGACGGTGGCGATGGCGGCCGCAAGCGCCGAGGATGGCCCCGGCGCGGCATCAGCGGCACCGCGTATTGCCGCCAGTTCATCCCGCGCTATCTCCGCGATCAATTCGGAAATCAGATCGGCCTTCGACGGAAAGTAACGATAGACCGTCCCGGCGGCGACATCGGCACGCAGCGCGACCGGCGCGATCTGCACCGCCGCCATGCCCCCAGTGCTGGCCATATCCCGTGCGGCCGTCAGAATAGCGCGGCGGCGCGCCGCGAGACGCTTCATGACCTGCTGAGTCCGCCGATACACCATGCGGGTTCCAAGTCCCTCGCCCCGCGATCAAGAGCGGCGCGAGATCAGCATCTTCAAACCGCTACGAAGTCCGCGAACATGCTCGCTGAAAAACTGAACACCCATTCAGAAGGCAAGGCAAGCGGCTTTGCACGGTAAGCCCTTCCTTGGGTTTTTTCGGCAGCACCGCGATCGCTTTGGGTTCTGTTCGGCGATAACGAGAGCACGCAGTCTCTGTGGCGCGCCGCATCGATCGGCATCCGTACAGCCTCCCCTCAAAGCCTTTCACCTTCGCAGCCTGCAGACCTCAACGTCGCTGACGTGACGACGATTGCGCGCGCTGACCGCCGCGAAGGCCATCGATCGGGCAGTTATTCGAAGAAGTTAGAAATGCAGCATCTTGAACACGCCAAGGCCGGAAAGGCCGACGAAGATGAGATAGATGGCAACGAGCAGATTGAGAAAACGCGGCATCAGCAGGATCAAGACGCCCGCGACCAACGCCACGATAGGTTGGATATGCGCTGCCGTGATGACCATTAAGAAACCTCCACCGATGCTGTTTGCGAATCGCAGAAACTCTATCCGCCGCTGGCGCTTCTTGACAGCATGGTCTGAGATTCCGGCGAGTTTCACCTCGCTTTCGTCTTTTGCCGCGCCACAAACCCGCCCCCGAAATGCCAAACTTGCGCGCGGAACGATCGCTGGCGAATTGAATTGGCATGACGTCGAACGGACAGCGTAAAAAAAAGCGCGTCCGACCTCAATGGAGGCTACCATGCGGAATACCGCTCTGGCTTTTGCCACGCTGATAACTGCGCTCGGCGCGGGATACAGCGCTCATGCGCAAGGCACCACGATCGGCGCTGCGCCCTCGACCGATGTGGTCGTCACCCAGCCGGTCGAAGTGAGCGCCGATGGGGGAATTACAATCGAGCAACGCCCCGCGTTTCGCGAATACGTCGTGACCGAGCGCGTGCCCTCTTACACGGTTTCGCAACACATCGGCGTCGGCACCGTCCTAGCCGAAGAAGGCGTTACCCTTTACGACGTACCGCAACGTTTCGACGCGACGCCTTATCGCTACACCGTGGTGAACGGCGAAACCGTGCTGATCGAGCCGCGCACGCGGCGCATCATGCAGGTGATCGACTAATCCGCTAAGCAGATAACGAAAAGTGCGTCGCGCGGGTATCGGTCCGCGCGACAACGACGATGTCGCGGCCTTCGGTTTATCGTGACGACCGGATGCCGCGCGTCAATCCTGTATCTTCGAGAAATCCGCGACCGTGCGCGTGGCCGCACGAATTTCATTGAGCAGCTTGAGGCGGTTCTCACGGATCTTCGCGTCGTCGTCGTTGACCTTCACCTTCTCGAAGAAGGCATCGACGGCGGGACGCAGCTTCGCCATCGCGGACATCGCGGCGGCGAAGTCTTCGTTCGCGACAGCAGCGCTCGCCTCACGTTTCACATCGTCGATGGCCGCGGCAAGCGCCTTCTCTTCATCCAACTTGTAGAGCGAGGCATCCGGCGCACCGTCGAAGCTGCGCTTGTCCTTCTTCTCCTCGATGGTGAGGATGTTGGACGCGCGCTTGGTGCCAGCGAGCAGGTTCTTGCCGTCGTCGGTGTCGAGGAATTTTCCGAGCGCCTCGACGCGGCGGACGACCATGAGGAGGTCGTCCTGAGCATTTTCCAAGACGGGATTACCTTCGGTATCCCTATTGCCGAGCGCAAACACCGCATCGACCAGATCGTGCCGCGCGCCCTGCTCGCGGAGCTGCACCTTTAGGCGGTCGGCGAAAAAGGAGAGGAGGTCGTCGGTAATATATTTAGCCGTCTTATACTCTATCCGCATGCTGCGTTGGGCCATTGCGGATGCAAGCTTATTTGCAAACTCCTCTGGAATTTCGAACCTTTTCTCCGGATTGGATACAAGCTCCAAAAACGCGTCAAAATTCAAACCGGTTTCATCAGGCGCTAACTTTTCGATTGCAGCGACATCCCCGAAAACTTCCTTCGCAACCTCATGGTCATGTTTGACACTATCCAGAATTCGCACGAACGCAGACTTCTCCTCCAAATCGAGCCCTTGCATCCTGCGCTCCAAGAACACATCTGCGAGATTCACCCGCAGCTGATTCTCAAGCACCAGCCTAATCACCCCCAGCGCTGCCCTCCTCAGCGCATAGGGGTCCTTGCTGCCTGTCGGCTTTTCATCGATCGCCCAGAAACCGACCAGCGTGTCGATCTTGTCGGCCAGCGCCACCGCGATGCTCACGGGATCGCTCGGCACGCGATCGTTCGGACCCTGCGGCTTGTAGTGCTCCTCGCAGGCGGCAGCGACCGAAGCATCCTCGCTTTGCGCGAGCGCGTAGTATTTCCCTATCAGGCCCTGAAGTTCGGGGAATTCGCCAACGACTTCGGTCAACAAATCGGTCTTGCACAGCCGCGCGGCGCGCTTTGCCTTCTCGACGAGCTTTTCTTTTTCCGCGCCTTGCGCGGTTGGCACGACCAGCGGCGCGATCTCGGCAGCCAAGCGCTCGATCCGCGCGATGCGCTCTGCCTGCGTGCCGAGCTTTTCGTGAAACACGATCTGATCGAACTTCGGCAGCCGGTCTTCGAGTTTGGTTTTCAGATCGGTCTCGTAGAAGAACTTCGCGTCCGACAGCCGCGCGCGGATCACGCGCTCGTTGCCGGCGACGATGGCCTTGCCGCCGTCCGATGCCTCGATGTTGGCGACGAGAATGAACTTGTTGGCGAGCTTATTGGTCTTGGGATCGTTGACGACAAAGCACTTCTGGTTGTTGCGGATGGTGGCGCGGATCACTTCGCCCGGTATCGACAGAAATTCCTTATCGAAGGAGCCCATCAGCACCACAGGCCATTCGACGAGGCCGGACACCTCATCAAGCAGCACCTGATCCTCGACCAGCTCATAGCCTTGCGCGAACGCCAGTTCTTTCGCGTCGGCGAGGATAATGTCCTTGCGGCGCTGCGGATCGAGCACGACCTTCGCATCATGCAGCTTCGCTTCGTAATCGTCGAAGCGGCGCACGCTGAATTCGCCCGGTGCCATGAATCTGTGACCGCGCGTGGTCTGTCCAGATTCGATGCCGGCGACGTCGAAGCGCACAATGTCGGGCTCTTCGGTCTCCATGCCGAAGGTCGCGACGATGGAATGCAGCGGCCGCACCCACGTCAGAGCGCCCGGCTTCGCCGAACGCTCGCCCCAGCGCATCTGCTTCGGCCACGGGAAGGTGCGCACGATCACGGGAAGGAATTCCGCCAGCACATCGATCGCAGGCCGTCCCGGCTTCTCGATCAGCGCGACGTAGAAATCGCCCTTCTTCGGATCGCGCTGGATTTTGGCTTCCTCCAGCGATTTCAAACCGGCGGCTTTTAGAAATCCCTGCACAGCGGCGTCGGGCGCGCCGACCTTCGGTCCCTTGCGCTCGTCCTTGAGATCGGGCTGGTGCGCCGGAATGCCGTGCACGGTGAGCGCGAGGCGGCGCGGCGTGACGAAGGCTTTCGCACCCTCATAGACGAGGCCCTCGGCCACGAGCTTGTCGGTGACCATCCTGCGCAGATCGTCCGCCGCCTTCGCCTGCATGCGCGCAGGGATTTCCTCGGAGAAAATTTCGAGCAGAAGATCGGGCATCGCTCAGACACCGCCCGCATCAGTATGGAGCCACGCTTCGCCGCAGGCTTTCGCCAGTTCGCGTACGCGCAGGATATAGCTTTGCCGCTCGGTCACCGAGATCACGCCGCGCGCGTCGAGCAGATTGAAGACGTGGCTCGCCTTGATGCACTGGTCATAGGCGGGCAGCGCCATCAGATGCGCCTCGCGCTTGCCAGGCTGCTTTGGATCATCCTGCCAGCCCGCGTCGAGATATTTCTTGCAAGCCTCTTCCGCCATCGAGAATTGCTTGAACAACATCTCGGCATCGGAATGCTCGAAATTGTGCCGCGAATATTCCTGCTCGGCCTGAAGGAATACGTCGCCGTAAGTGACTTTCTCCGCGCCCTCGCGGCCATTGAAATTGAGATCGTAGACGCGGTCGACGCCCTGCACGTACATCGCCAGCCGTTCAAGCCCGTAGGTGAGTTCGCCCGCAACCGGCGCGCATTCGACGCCGGCCACCTGCTGGAAATAGGTGAACTGGCTGACTTCCATGCCGTCGCACCAGCACTCCCAGCCGAGCCCCCACGCCCCCAGCGTCGGGCTTTCCCAGTCGTCCTCGACAAAGCGAATGTCGTGCAGCGCGCTGTCGACGCCGATCGCGGCCAGCGATTTCAGGTAGAGGTCCTGGATGTCAGACGGCGACGGTTTTAGGATGACCTGGAACTGGTAATAGTGCTGCAGGCGGTTGGGATTCTCGCCGTAGCGGCCGTCCTTGGGGCGGCGCGATGGCTGCACATAGGCCGCGTTCCAGCGCTTCGGACCCAGCGCGCGAAGGGTGGTCGCCGGATGAAAGGTGCCCGCCCCCACTTCCATGTCGTAGGGCTGCAGGATGACGCAACCGTGGTCCGCCCAATAGCGTTGCAAGGTCAGGATCAGGCCCTGGAACGAGCGTTCCGGGCGCATATGCGGGGGCAAGGAATCCATCGTCTTTTGGGAATTCGCGAAATGGGTCGACGCGACGCGACCGTATCGGCGCGCGTTCCTCAAATCAAGGCGACGACGAGCGCTTACCGCTAAGGGTTAACGGGATCTGCCCGAGTCCGGCGACCTCAAGGCGAGTCGCACAATCCTAGTCAGGCCGGTAGGCGCCAGTGTGATCGCGCCGCAGCGTCGGGATATCGCGGCGCACGGGCTCGGCCACGCGAGCCATCCGTGCTTCCTCGAGCTCCTGATTGACCCGCTTGGCGGTGTTGTAGAACCAGCGGACCACGACTAGTCCACCCAGAGTAGCTGCAAGTGCAATCAGCGGCGGCATCGGTCGATCCTCTTCCTTCGTTGTCGGCCCCCAATTGCCCATATTCTTGCGCAACCTGATCGTTCCCGCAATCGATGTTTTCAAATTGATGACACCGGAGCTCGGCAGCCCTCCGGCGGCCTAAAATCCGAACCTGGCCCAGATTGCCCGGGTCTCGAGGGCGGAAATCAGCCCGTCCGGCAGTCCCGCGATGCCATCAAACGAGGTCGTCGTTCCAGCTCCCGCCTTGCGGCCAAACAGCCCCGATAGCAGACCGGTCGAAGGCGCTATCAGCGGCGTGCTGACCTTATCGCCGAACCGATCCCGCAGCGTCGAGCGGAGATCGCCGACCGCGTCCGCAAGGCCGAGCGCAACCGATCGCTCGCCGGCCCAGTATTCTCCAGTGAACAAAAGGTCGTCCGTTCCCTTCAGCCGCTCCCTGCGGCTTGCCTTCACCAGTTCGATGAAGGTCGCGTGGATCTCACGCTGGATCGCCTTCAGCCGCCCCACATCGTCGGGGTTTTCCGGAAGAAAGGGATCGAGCGTCGCCTTGTGTTCGCCTGCCGTATATAGCCTTCGCTCGACCCCGATTTTCCTGATCAGTTCGGTGAAGCCGAAGCTGCTGCCGACCACGCCGATCGAGCCCAGGATCGAAGAGGGATCGCAAAAAATCTCGTCCCCCGCACAGGCGATCATGTAACCGCCCGAGGCGGCGACGTCCTCGACGAAGACCAGCACCGGAAGCTCTTTCTCCTGCGCGAGCTGCCGGATACGCAGGTAAATCTGGCGCGACTGAACCGGCGAACCGCCCGGCGAATTGACCACCAGCGCCACCGCTTTGGCGTTGTCCACCGCAAACGCCCGCTCCAGCGTTTTGGCGACGCCGGCGAGCGTCATGCCAGGCTTGAGCGGCGTGACCGCGCCGATCACGCCGGACAACCGCACCACCGGCACCACCGCCCCGCGCTGCCATCGCTTGGGAACCAGTTTTATCAGCGCTGCTTTTATCCGTCCGCTCATGGCGTTTCCCTCGGCAATTCGTCATCATCCAATCGCCTGATTAAGATGAAGATAGCATCTATCTACCCGAGGCACTCACCGGTAGCCTTCTTGCGACAATTCGCGTCAGGTCCGCGAGGCAGCCAGCGCTCCTCTGCAATGGACGGGCGGAGGGACACTGCGCCTTCAGCACAGCCGCTTCACCGGAGCGCCCCCGTGGGGGCAAGAGCCTGACCGCCCACGAGAGCATCTTGAACCTCTTTGGTGGGACGGCCCATCTCATCGCTGAGCATCAAATCCGGGCAAAGTCTGAGCGGCGCCCGGCTCCCCTTGACTGCGCGAACCAGAACCCGGATCGCCGGTTTGCGGGGGTCCGGATGCACGGGCCGGATCGCGATATCCCCGAAGCCGCGATCGAGCGCGCTAAGCACCTCGGCCAGACCGTCGCTGCGCCAGATCAGGCTGAGCACGCCTCCGGATTTCAGCATGCGCCGCGCGGCGTGAGTCCAGATGCCCAGACCCGATGGTTCCGCGACATGTGCCGCGCGACGACCCTGGTCCGGCGACGGCCGGTGCCGTACGCCATCGTTGAAGGGAGGATTCATCAATACCACGTCGGCGGTGTCGGGACCAAGACCGACACCTGCAAACGTCTCCGCCTCCGCTGTGATATCGAGGATGCACACCCGCGCCGCGAGGCTGTTGAGAACCGCGTTTCGGCGCGCCAGAACGGCAAGGATTTCGTCACGCTCAACCAGCACCAGATCGACGTTGTCGATCCGCGTCGCCACCGCGAGCCCGGCAGCGCCCACGCCCGCTCCGAAATCGACGATACGATCGCCGGGCCTGCCCGGCGTGGCGGCGGCGAGCAGCATGGCGTCGTGGCCGGCGCGATGGCCGGACGAAGGCTGATACAACCGCAGCCGTCCGCCGAGAAACGCATCCTCTCCGACTTCAGATCGACTGTCGGTCATCGGGGCGTAACTCGTGAGCAAGCCCGGCCTCGGTGAGAAGCTGTCGCGCCGCGCGATTGTCATCCTCATTCACCAGAATGCGGCGGGGCAGCACCCCGAGCGACCCCTCGATCACGCTCATGTTCTGATCCAGCACCAGGTGAAAAATCCCGGCACCGTCCAGCAACGCGCCGATCGCCGACACCAACACCAGATCGTTGGTTCGAACCAATTCCTGCAACGTCACGTTCTCCGGCGTAACCAGCTTCACTCCCCTGTGGCCCATGTCAACACCTCCATGTCAACCACTACCTGCGCTTGCCGGGCCGACCGGCACTTTCTATGGTGCAGCGATAGAAATGAGACGAATTTCGCAAACCGGAGATCCATGCTTGGCGGTCATCGTCCCCTTCGAAAGTCACTCGACAGGCTCCATTGACCAACTCGTCGAACTCGTCGCCACCGACATGGAGCGCGTCAACGCCACCATCCTGTCGCGGACCGGGTCCGAAGTCACGATGATCCCCGATGTCGCCACCCACCTGATCTCGTCCGGCGGCAAGCGGCTGCGCCCGATGCTGACGCTGGCGATGGCCAATCTCGCCGGTTATTCCGGTGAAGGTCACATCAAGCTCGCGGCTTCGGTGGAATTCATGCACACCGCAACACTGCTGCACGACGACGTGGTCGACGAAAGCGAGCTGCGCCGCGGCAAGCTCTCGGCCCGCATGGTGTGGGGCAACGAGGCCAGCGTTCTCGTCGGCGACTTTCTGCTTGGGCAGGCGTTCCGAATGATGGTCGAGGTCGGCTCGCTACGCGCGCTCGACATCCTGTCTTCGGCGGCGGCCACCATCGCCGAGGGCGAAGTCATGCAGCTTGCGGCGGCGAAGAACACCGCCACAACGGAGGACGAATACCTCGCGGTCATTCGCGGCAAGACAGCCGAGCTATTCGCCGCCGCCTGCGAGGTCGGTCCGGTGCTCGGCGGCCGTCCAAAGGCCGAGGAAACGGCCGCCGCCAGTTTCGGCATGAACCTCGGGATCGCCTTCCAGCTTGTCGATGACGTGCTTGATTACGGAGGAAAGTCAGCGAAGCTCGGCAAGAATGTCGGCGACGATTTCCGCGAAGGCAAGATCACCTTGCCGGTCGTGCTGGCGTTCCGACGCGGCAACGATGTCGAGCGCGAATTCTGGGTGCGGGCGCTCGAGGAAGGCAAGATCGGCGACAACGACCTCAATTACGCCATTGGGCTGATGACCAAGCATCGCGCGCTGGAGGATACCCTCAACCGTGCTCAGCACTACGGCGCGATGGCGGTCGATGCGCTAGCGCTGTTTCCGCCATCGCCGATGAAGAGCGCGCTGGAACAAGTCGTCGCATTCTGCCTGGCACGGTCGCACTGACGATCCGGAGCGATGATGTCCGCCCGTGCCGCAGAATGAGAACCGTCAAGCTCCGTCACGAGCCTCCGCCCAACATCCCCACATGAACCCACCATTGCGGGCGATCGAGCCGGATCGTCTGCGCGGCGTGATGCGCATCCGCCTCGTCGCTGAAGATCGCAAAGCACGTCGCGCCCGAGCCCGACATCCGTGACAGCCGCGCGCCGGTTGCCCGCAACCTCGCCAGCACCTCACCGATCACCGGCTGAATGCGGATCGCCGGTGCTTCGAGATCATTGGTGCCGTCCGACAGCATGGTGAGCCAATCGTCCATGGGAGCACCGGCCTTTGGCCACACGATAGCCTCGATCACATCGTTGACGCCGACATTCAGTTCACCTTTGCGAAGGCCGAGTGCGGCGAAGACCTCCTTTGTGGCGACGGGAACGCGAGGGTTGACCAGGACAGCGGGCATCGCCGGTAGATCCAGCGGCAGCAACGATTCGCCGACGCCCGTCATGACGCAGCTTGCCGAGCGGACACAAACCGGCACGTCGGCGCCGGTCAGTCGCGCCGTCTCCAGCAATCGCGGATCGCCCATCGCAATGCCGTTGACCCTCGCCAGAAGCCGCAACGCCGCCGCCGCATCAGCTGATCCGCCGCCAATGCCGGCTGCGACTGGCAAATGCTTGTCCAGCGCGAAGGCGCCTGCCTTCAGATTTGCAACCCGTTCGCTGAATAGCCGCGCCGCCTTGAGAATGAGATTATCGGCTGTCTGGCCGCACTCCTGCGCCCGCGGGCCGCCAGCAACCAGCGATAGATTCGCGCCCTCTGTCAGAGTGAGACGATCGACGCAGTCGGCAAATGCCACCACGCTTTCGAGATCGTGAAAACCATCAGCGCGCCGGCCCACGACCCGCAGCGTCAGATTGACCTTGGCGCGCGCCGTCTCGCTCAGCGCCGGTGTGGCCGTTTCCAGATCCGTAGCGCCGGTGACGATCATAGCGGATGTCAAATCCAAAAACGGCGCATGAATCAAATGATTTTTGCGATTGCGTTAGGCGGGCGTGGTTCGCGACGGAGGTGTAAATTTAGCAAGCGACGCCGCCACGACGGCTGGAATGCGCCGGTGCCATCAGCCGCCCTTCTTACCCACCCTTGCCGTCATCCTTCTTTTTGTCCGCCGAGGCGGCTGACGGAGTTTCGTCCGCCGGCAAGCCTTTTTCGATCTTCGCCTCGATTTTCGGCAACTCTTCGGCTTCCGGCTTCAGGTCGCGCGCGTGCGCCCACTGAAATTTTGCTTCCAGCGTCCGGCCGACGCGCCAGTAAGCGTCGCCAAGGTGATCGTTCACCGTCGGATCCTCGGGCTTGAGGTTGATGGCGCGCTCCAGCGTCTTGACCGCCTCCTCGTAATTACCGATGCGGTAATAGGCCCAGCCGAGGCTGTCGACGATATAGCCGTCGTCCGGCCGCTGATCGACGGCGTGCTTGATCATCTTCATGGCTTCATCGAGATTGAGGCCACGGTCGATCCAGGAGTAACCGAGATAATTCAGCACATGTGGCTGCTCGGGCTGAATCTCAAGCGCCTTCTTCATGTCGGCTTCCGCCTTGTCCCAGTTCTTTGACCGTTCTTCGCAGATACCGCGGAAATAGTAGTAAACCCAGTTCGGCTTGCCCTTGGTCTCGGCGATGACGTCGATGCCTTTGCCGTAGGTCTTTGCGCAATCGGCAAACTTCTTGCGGCCTCGCTCGACGTTGCCGAGCGCCATGATGGCTTCCAGGTCGCTCGAGTCCTGCTCGATGACACCCCTGAGAATTTTGATCGCCTCGTCGCTGCGATCAACGGCATCGAGGTTGGTAGCAAGTTGAATCTGGGCATTGCGCTTCAGCGGGGAATCGACCGGTACACGCTGATAGACGCCGATCGCCATCTCCGGCTTCTTCACTGATTCATAGAGATCGGCGAGTGACAACAGCGCCATCGAATGATCGGGCGAGAGATAAAGTGCGAGCTGCAAATAGACCAGAGCCAGGTCCTCGCCGCCGCGCCGGGTCAGGGACGCGCCAATGCCGTAAAGGGCTTCGGCGGCGCCGGTTTGCGGCGAGCTAACAAGTTGCGGCAGCTTCTTGCCGGCCTTGATCTCTTTGATGCCTTCCTGAATCAACGGATGCCGCGCCAGTTTTTTGTCGAACGCCTCATACACGGCCAACGCCGCAGCGCCGTCCTTGTTGCGTGACAGCCACCGCGCATAGGCATCGGCCACGCGAAGCGCCGAATCGTCGAGTTTGTAAGCGCGCTCAAGACGAGCGCCGGCTTCTTTGTTCCGGCCCGCAAGATCGAGCAACATCCCCGAATGCAGATCCTTGAAGATCGGGTACCATTCCGGACCGGTCAGCGCGTCAATGTTGGCGACGGCCTGTTTAGTGTCGTCCGCGCCATAGTCGGCCCAGCCCGCCAGCAGCGTCGCCACGAGATCGGTGATCGGTCCACGGATGGACTGTTTGATATTTTTTTGGGCGACCGCGTACTTCTTCAACTTCAGATTATGGACGCCGACAACCAGCCGCGCGACCCGGTTGGATTTATCGATAGCGAGAATGCGGTCGGCCAGCTTCACGGCGATGGCGATATCGCCTTCGGCCAGCGACGAAATGAACGCTCGATCCAGAAGCTCGTTGTTTTTCGGATCGGTACGCAACGCCGAACGATAGAACGTCGCCGCAGACATGGCGTCGCGCTCAACGCTGGCATGGCGCGCAGCGAGATAGCTGCCCGACGTCGTCATGGTGCGCAGATCCTTGGCACTCGGAAATTGCGCGGTTTCGGTCGGATGGTCCGGCGTCTGAGCCGCCACCGGACCGGACGGAGCCAACAATGTCGTAGCAACGACAATCATCGCCAGGCGATTGAAACGATTGGACAACATCGGGATTCGCGTAGCTCCAGATTTCACGGCACGACCATCAGGGTTTTCAATATGCAACCCGGCCGGCACCATTGCATGATCCGCTTCTAACATTCGCGCCGCGTTTCAGCGAGTGTCTTTGCAAATGCGAAATCAAGGAACGCTCGCAAGCCCGGATCGGGGCCGGATTGACATTTGTTGTCTTGGGTATTCACCACCGACCTCTCAACCAGCCGCGCGACAATGCCGCGTTTGACCTCCCGCGGCAAGGATCGGCGGCGACCCAACCGCTTGCATCGCCAAGTATGGCGTTATCAGGGCCGCGCTCATAATCGCAGGCGCCCGCAGATTCACATCGCCTCGTAGTTGGGTCCACCGCCCCCTTCGGGCGGCACCCAGGTGATGTTGCCATTTGGGTCTTTCACATCACAGGTCTTGCAGTGGACGCAGTTCTGCGCGTTGATCTGATAACGCACGGTCGAGCCTTCCTCCACCCATTCATAAACGCCGGCAGGACAATAACGGTTCGACGGACCGGCATACACGTCGTGTTCCGAGGTCTTCTGCAGGGTCATATCGGCGACCTTCAAATGAACCGGCTGATCCTCCTCGTGATTGGTGTTGGAGAGGAACACCGACGAAAGTTTGTCGAAGGTCAGTTTGCCGTCCGGCTTCGGATAAACGATCCGCACATGGGATCTGGCTGGGTCGAGCGTCTGACCGTCCGGCTTTGCGTGCGGCCAAGTTCCCAACAACGAGAAACCGAACAAAGTGTTGGTCCACATGTCAAGGCCACCCAACGCCACCCCGGCGAGGGTGCCGAACTTCGACCATAGCGGCTTGACGTTACGGACCTTGAACAGATCCCTGCCGACCGCGGAACCGCGCCAGGCATTCTCGTACTCGGCGATCTCGTCGTTGGCGCGCCCGCTGCCGAGCGCCGCAGCGACGTGCTCCGCGGCCAGCATTCCGCTGCCCATTGCGTTGTGAACGCCCTTGATGCGCGGAACGTTAACGAATCCCGCCGCGCAGCCGATCAGCGCGCCGCCCGGGAAGGTTAGGCGCGGCACCGACTGGTAGCCGCCCTCGGTGATGGCGCGCGCACCGTAGGCGAGCCGTTTGCCGCCTTCGAACACGCTCCGGATCGCGGGATGGGTCTTGAACTGCTGGAACTCATCGAACGGTGACAGGTACGGATCGTCATAGTTGAGGTGAACCACGAAACCGACGGCGACGCGATCGTCGTCATAGTGATAGAGAAACGAGCCGCCGCCGGTGGAATTGTTCAGCGGCCAACCGAACGAATGCTGGATCAGCCCGTTGCGGTGCCGGGCGGGGTCGACCTGCCAGACCTCCTTGAAGCCGATGCCGAATTCTGGCGGTTCACTGGTCTTGTCGAGAGCAAATCTCGCGATCAACTGCTTCGACAAGCTGCCCCGGGCGCCTTCCGCGAACAGCGTATATTTGCCGAGCAGTTCCATGCCGCGTGTGTAGGAACTCTTTCGCGAGCCGTCCCGCGCGACGCCCATGTCGCCGGTCGCAATGCCGCGCACCGCGCCATCGTCGTTGTAGAGCACTTCCGTTGCCGCGAAGCCGGGATAGATTTCGATACCGAGCGCTTCCGCTTTCCGCGCAAGCCAGCGGCAGACGTTGCCGAGCGAGCCGATGTAGCAGTGATGATTGTTCATCAGCGGCGGCATGAGGAAGCCGGGAATCCGGATCGCGCCACTCCGCGTCATCCAGTAAAACCGGTCGTCTTTGACCTGCGTTTTGAGGGGGCAATCGGGATCGCTGCGCCAGTCCGGCACCAGCTTGTCGAGCCCGGCAGGATCGATTACCGCGCCGGACAGGATATGGGCGCCGACCTCCGACCCTTTTTCAACGATGACGATACTCAGATCGGAATCGAACTGCTTGAGCCGGATCGCCGCCGACAGGCCAGATGGTCCCGCGCCGACGATAACGACATCGAAATCCATCGACTCGCGCGGTGGCAATTCGTCGCTGCTCATGTTCTGCTTCCGCAACCGGCGACCTTCGCGTTTGTAATGCTTCTGCGGCTTGTTGTTTCCGATTTTTTACTCGAGAACAACCAGGAAGCACCTGTCCTGCGTTCCACGCAGACCCCCTTGCAGGTTAGTGTCCGGCAAATCGTGGATCCCACATGACATCAGATCAAGCGATCACTGTGCGGGAACTCCTGACCTTCTATCTCGAAGCGGGGGTCGACTGTGCGCTGGGGGATGAGCCGATCGACCGCCTCTCCACGCCCGATCTGACACCCCCCGACCGGCCGGCCGCAGCTGAGGCCGGAACCGCTCCCGTCGCGGCACGGCAGCCGCCTCGCCAGACCGCCACGGCAGCATCTCGCGCCGGAATTGCCCCGCCGCCAGACATTGCGATCGAATCCGCGCGCGAGGCCGCCCGTACCGCCCCCTCACTCGAGGCCCTGCGGGCCCTGCTCGAGAGCTTCGAGGGCTGCGCGCTGAAATTCACCGCTTCGCGGCTGGTCTTCGCCGACGGCAACCCGCAGGCGCGGCTGATGTTCGTCGGCGAGGCGCCGGGACGTGACGAGGACATCGAGGGCCTGCCGTTCGTCGGCCGCTCAGGGCAACTTCTCAACCGGATGATAGGGGCGATCGGCCTCAAGCGCAGCGACGTCTACATCGCCAACGTCATTCCATGGCGCCCGCCCGGCAACCGGACGCCGACGCCGCAGGAAACTCAGATTTGCCTGCCGTTCATCCGACGCCAGGTCGAACTGGTGAACCCTGACGTTCTGGTGACCCTCGGCAATCCCTCGACGCAGACGCTGCTGCAGACCCGTGAGGGGATCATGAAGACCCGCGGCAAATGGTTCGACTACGACACCGGCACGCGAACGATCCGTGCGATGGCGACGTTCCATCCGGCGTACCTCCTGCGCTCCCCATCCTATAAGCGGATGGCGTGGCTAGACTTACGCGCCATCGCCAAGGCACTGGAAGATAAGACGCTGGAGCAATCGGCATCCACCTGAGGGAAGGCGTCACAGCGCTTTCGGCCGGACGATGGCCCAACCGATCCGCAATAAAGGCAGCCGACCGTTGACGAGACGCCCAAACGTGCGCGGAATCTCCGGCACAATGCCCGGAAACCGCTTGGCAATGGCTTCGGGCGGTGTACCCGCGGTGTCGGACGCGCGCCAGACCACGACCCCCCCGAGTTCGTTGAACTTTGCCAGCGTTATCCATGGCGTGCGCTCGGGACTCGCATCGAGCAGGAGATGGGGTCGCGAGGGACCGAGCGCGACGAGGGCCGCAAGCAGCGGATCGCCCGCGACTGCCGGCAGCGGGCGATTGGTGCGACGCTCGAAATTCTCGCCAAAGAAAGCGCTGATGGCAGATGCCGGGATAGATGTCGCAACCTCGGTGTTGGCGAACCACGGCTGAACCATGACAGTCGCAATCACAGCCAGCGCCGGAGCCACGACCGTGGCGAGCCACGCCACGCGAAGCACACGCAGGCGGCGTAGATGGATGAGATCGCCGGAAAGCAGGACGACCGCCAGGCCGGACATCGACAGCGCAATCGGTGCGCCTCCGATGACGTAATCGACCCCGAACAGAGCCCCCACCAGACTTCCGCCGAGGGCCGGCGCGAGGGCGAAGACATAGACGAATGTCTGCGCCAACGGATCCACTGGCGGCCGCACGATCACCGGCGCGTCCTCAGGCTTCCGATTGACGAAACTGGAATTGAGGACAATCAGCAGCAAAAGGCCAGCCGTCGCGAACACGAGCGCGAGGAGCAGTTCGCTCCAGCGCAACAGCCGCAAATGCAGTTCGAAAATATCGGGCCAAGGCGGCGCGCCGAGTACGTCCGCGCGCACCAGCCAGATCAGGTAAGGCAACGCGAGCACCGCGATCACCAGCAACGCAAACAGCGGATCGACCGAACCCAGGGCATTTCGGCCACGCTCCGTCGCCAAGGCGAACAGGGTGAGGGCCAGCAACAACCCGGCGGCGGCCGGCGTGGTCAGCAGCAGCAGACCGGCTTCGATCGATAGCGCGAACCATGCATTGCGGCCCTGCCCGACGATCCGCCAGCCATGCAGCAGCAGCAGCGACCACAACGGCAAAGCGAGCACCGACGGGCCGAACGTCAGGCCGGGCGCCCCGTACGCGGTGACCGTCAAGGTCAGCAAAACCGCCAGAACAGCCTGCTGGCTGCCGACGATAGTCCGGGCCAGTTCGAACAGAACCCGGAATGCAACGATGAAGCAAAGCTGCGACAGCAGATAGACGCCGAAAATGTGGTTGCCGGCTGCGCGATAGGCGATGTCCGCGAGCCAGAACGCGAGAGGCGGCCCGAGATCCGTTCCGACCCGATATTCCCGGCCAAACGCCAGCGCGGTCGCAAGGTCTCCTGGCGGAGCCGGATACAGCAGCAAAGGCACCAGCAGCCACATCGCTGCCTGAAACAGCACCACGATCCAGAAGACCAAAAGCGGTCTGGCGCGGATCAGTTCGACAACCAGCGATGTGAAGCGCATGAAGGACCTGATGACGGCGGGTCTTGCGGAGTTCCGAAGTGCGCGGGAGTAAGACGGCTGCGAGTGATACGGCGCATGAACTGGCGAAGCAACCAGCCTGCCAGGTCATATCTACCAGGTCAGATTGCCGCCTCGACCGCTCCTCGGGTCGACTTTTCGCTCGCGGAGACGCTTTCCCCGGTGGGCGACACGCGGTGACGTTCGCGCGCCGCAACAACCGGCGCAAAGAAGCTGCGATGATGAGGGCTTGGCCCGAGACGGCCAAGCGCCTCGAGATGCCCGGGGACCGCGTAACCCTTATGTGTCTCGAAGCCGTAGCCGGGGCAGTCCTGCGCTAGCTTGCACATCAGCCGGTCGCGCGTGACCTTGGCAACGATCGAGGCGGCGGCAATCGACAGCACGAGCCCGTCGCCACCGATCACCGGCTCGCACTCGCAAGCGATCTCGATTCTGTCGCGACCGTCGACGAACACGTGCTTCGGCGTGTCCGGCAGCGCATGGACCGCGCGTGCGAGCGCCCACAGCGACGCGCGCAGGATATTGTCGCGGTCGATCCGCGCGATCGGCGCGCAGGCCACTCCGAAAGATGCGGTCGCCACAATTTCCTCGAACAACTCCTCGCGGCGCGCAGCGGTCAGTCGCTTGGAATCGTCGATGCCTTTGGGAATACGCTTCGGATCCAGCACGACCGCGGCGGCAACCACCGGTCCTGCCAATGGCCCGCGCCCGACCTCGTCGCAACCCGCGACCGGCCAAACGCCACGCTGCATCAGCTCACGCTCGCGCCGGAAGCTCGGTTGCGCGACGGCCGGCGATTTCCCCAAATTGTCCCTGGATCGACCCCGAATCATTCGGAGATAGTGCGGGTGGGGAAACCCGGAGACAATGCCGAAACGGATTTATGCCCGCTCTCCTGAAGCGTATTTCTAATGGCCACCGGTTTGCTCGTCCCGCAACGGCCTCAGCTCTGCTCAGAACAGGCTCAACTGCTGCCCGCTGCTGCATTTCGGCTTGGCGAAATGGTCCGTCGTCAGCTTTGAGCGCTTCTTATTGAGCCCAAGTTTCTCGCAAGCGATCTCGAAGCGGCGGCCGATCATCCACGCGATCGGTCCCGCGCCCTTCATCCGTGTACCCCATTGTGAATCGTAATCGCGGCCATTGCGCATGTCGCGGATCAGCGTGAACACATGACGGTAGCGATCCGGATAGTTCGCCATGAGCCATTCGCGGAACAGATCGCGCACTTCCAGCGGGAGGCGCAGCAGCACATAGTTGGCTTCCCTGACGCCGGCATATGTAGCAGCATCGAGAATCCGCTCGATCTCGCAGTCATTCAACGCCGGAATTACGGGGGCCACCATCACCGTGGTCGGAATGCCTGCTTCCGACAGTTTGCGCAGTGCTTCCAGTCGCCTCATTGGCGTCGATGCTCGCGGCTCCATCGAGCGCGCGAGCCGGGAATCGAGCGATGTCACGGAAATCGCCACCTTGGCGAGATTGCGCTTCGCCATTCGCGCAAGGATATCGATGTCGCGTGTCACCAACGCCGATTTCGTGACGATGCCGACCGGATGCGAGGCGCGCTCGAGCACTTCGAGAATGCCGCGCATGATTTTCCGGTCACGCTCGATCGGCTGATAGGGATCGGTGTTGGTTCCGATCGCGATCATCTTCGGCTCGTAGCCCTCCGCGGCCAGTTCCTTCTCCAGCAATGCCGGTGCGTCCGGCTTCGCGAACAGCTTCGATTCGAAATCCAACCCCGGCGACAGGCCAAGATAAGCGTGGGTCGGCCTTGCAAAACAATAGACGCAGCCGTGCTCGCAACCCCGATAAGGGTTGATCGAGCGGTCGAAACTGATGTCAGGCGAGTCGTTGCGGGTGATGACTTTCCGCGCGGCATCAACAGCGACCGTGGTTTTGAACGGCGGCAGATCGTCGAGGCTCTGCCAGCCATCGTCGAACGCCGTTCGCGCCTCCGTCTCGTATCGACCGCTGAGGTTGGATTGTGCGCCGCGCCCCCTCCGCCGCTCGTGATCGATTGCGACCTCAATCTCGGCAAAGGGCGAGGCGGACGCCGGTGCGGGGGGCGGCGTGACTGGCGGGTTCCTGCGGGCGAGAGAAGCGCTGCTCATGATGAGAACATAGCACCCAACCGGAACAAATCAAGAACATAATGTTCTGTCCAATCGGGAAGCTATCAGGCCGACGCTCCCCTCGCCTTCGGCCGGCGAAGATGCTCATCCAACCGCGGCATAATCTCGACGAAATTGCAGGGACGGGTGCGGTAATCAAGCTGGTGCGCAAGGATGCCGTCCCAGCCGTCCCGGCAGGCACCCGGGGATCCCGGCAAGCAGAAGATGAAGGTGGAACCTGCGGTGCCGGCGGTTGCGCGGCTCTGGATTGTCGAGGTGCCGATTTTGGCGTGACTCAGCATGTGGAAAGCAATCGAGAAGCCGTCCATCCGCTTGTCGAATAGCGGCTCGACCGCCTCCGGGGTGACGTCCCGCCCCGTGAAGCCGGTGCCGCCGGTGGTAATGATGACGTCGATGCCCGGGTCGGCGATCCACCTTTTCATCAGGGTGCGGATCGCCTCGACGTCGTCGGTGACGATGTCGCGCGCGCCGAGCTTGTGACCCGCGACGGTCAGCCGTTCGGACAGCGTCGCACCCGACTTGTCCTCTTCAAGCGAGCGCGTGTCAGAGACGGTCAGCACCGCGATGTTCAGGGGGACGAAAGGCTTTGTCTCATCGATGGACGGCATGGCGGTCCCGTGATCAAGGCACAGCGCGCTCCCTCTCCCCGCTCGCGGGAAGAGGGTTAGGGTGAGGGGCTGCCGACGTTGCAAAGATCCCCTCACCCGAACTGCTCAGGCGCGCATTTGCGCCGCCGAGAAGTTCGACCTCCCCCCGTAACAACGGGGAGAGGTAAAAGGAATCGAGCGTTGCCAACACCATTACAAATCGTCCGTCGCGAAGGTGTTGCAGGCTTGCACGCTGCCCTGCTGGTAGCCGATCATGAACCAGCGCTTGCGCTGCGCCGCCGAACCATGCGTGAACGAGTCCGGCACCACATGGCCGGTCGCCTGCCGCTGCAACGTATCGTCGCCGATCGCCGTTGCCGTGGTCAGCGCAGCGTCGATATCGCCCGGTTCGAGGAAGTTCGGACGCTTCTTCGCCTCACGATTGACCCAAACGCCGGAAAGGCAATCCGCCTGAAGTTCGACTCTGACCTGCAGTTCGTTCGCCTCTGCCTTGCTGCCGGCCTGCTGCTGCAATCGCGTCACCTTCGGGAGAATGCCGAGCAGGTTCTGAATGTGATGCCCGGCCTCGTGCGCAATGATGTAAGCAGCGGTGAACCTGCAGGCGCTGCCCGAGCAACCACGGAAGCGCGTTTCCACCTGTTTGAAGAAATTGGTGTCGAGGAAGATCTGCTTGTCCGGCGGGCAATAGAACGGTCCCATCGCGGACTGCGCCATACCGCAGCGACCGCCATTTGTGGCATTGCGGAACAGCACGATACGGGGGCCGGAATAATTTTGCCCGCTGGCCTGAAAGATTTCGTGCCAGCGATCGTCGATCTCGCCCAACACGCCGGAGATCATCTTGCCCATATCGTCGGTCGGCGCACCGGACTTGCCCGGTGACGGGCGGTCGTCCGTCTGATAGCTCGGCGACTGGCCGCCACCGGTCAGGATCTCCGCCCCCCCGATGAGGAGGCGCGGATCGATGCCGAATGCATAGCCGACCAGGCCGAGGATGATAATGGTGCCGATGCCGAGGCCACCACGTCGGCCAAATCCACCGCCGCCGCCGCCGAATCCGCCATCCTCGCGACGGTCGTCGATGTTGTCGCTCTGGCGAAAATCGTCATCACGCATGAGGTCCGTCCTCGTGTCCGATCGATCGCTAACCTAGCCGCAAGTGGCGGCGCCCAACTCAAATATAGATCTCGTTATTCAATAGCCTGCCCGGCAAGAATTGCCTATAGCGTTTTCGAGCGAAGTGGCATCCGGTTCGCGTGAAGAAAACGCGTCCAATCAAAAAGATAGTACCGCTAATCCGAAGTTCGCGACGACAATCTGAGGCGGACTTCGGATTCCACGCGGGCACCAATGGTGCTACAATTTAAGCGTGGTTCAAGTTCAGAAAAACGGACTTGGCGAACTTATAAAATACCACAAACGAAATTCTTTCCATCAGCGCCGACGATGAAACCACGACCCGCCATCGCGGGCAGACCAAATAATGGTTGCGCGCACCAGCTTTTGAAACCTGCGCATCATTGCCAAACTTGCATTTCGCCGAACGAAAGCTCTCTACAATTAAGTCGATTTTTACTTTGGCAAGTCACTGTAGCGCCAGTCGGTTGTTTGGTCCCGCGTCGCCGACAGCGTCGCCTGAGTCAGAGTATGTGAGTCATGGGTGTGTCGCGTCGCGGGGCGTCTGCAAGGGCGCCCCGCACCAAATTTGACTCTCCCGCATCGCGCATCATCGTTGGCGACTGCGTCGCCGAGATGTCGAAGCTTCCATCCGGATCGGTCGATCTGGTATTTGCGGACCCCCCCTACAATCTGCAGCTCAAGGGCGAGCTCAAGCGTCCCGACGAATCGCATGTCGATGCGGTGAACAACGACTGGGACAAGTTCTCGTCTTTCGCTGCTTACGACGATTTCACCCGCGCCTGGTTGCTCGCATGCCGCCGCGCCATGAAACCGTCGGCCACCATCTGGGTGATCGGATCATATCACAACATCTTCCGCGTCGGCGCGATCATGCAGGATCTCGGCTTCTGGGTGCTGAACGATATCGTCTGGCGCAAGACCAATCCGATGCCGAATTTCCGCGGCCGCCGCTTCACCAACGCCCATGAAACCATGATCTGGGCTGCGCGCGATGAAAACGCCAAAGGCTACACGTTCAACTACGAGGCGTTGAAAGCCGCCAACGAGGATGTGCAGGCGCGCTCGGATTGGCTGATTCCGCTGTGCACCGGTAACGAGCGATTGAAAGACAAGGACGGCCGCAAGGTTCATCCGACCCAGAAGCCCGAGGGTCTGCTGGCGCGGGTGCTGCTCTCGTCGTCGAAACCTGGCGATCTCGTCATCGATCCGTTCAACGGCACCGGCACCACAGGCGCGGTCGCCAGACGTCTCGGCCGCAACTATATCGGTTTCGAACGCGACCGAACCTACGCGGCCGCCGCCGAGAAACGCATCGCGGCGATCGAACCGCTTCCCGAAGCGACCCTTGCTCCTTTTATGACGGCGCGCGAGGCACCGCGCGTGGCTTTTTCCGAATTGATCGAGCGCGGCATGATCTCGCCCGGCGCGAAACTCGTCGATGCAAAGAAGCGCCACGGCGCTCTGGTACGCGCCGACGGGGCCATCATGCTCGGTGACAAGGTCGGCTCGATTCATCGGATCGGAGCGATGGCGCAAGGCGCAGGCGCGTGCAACGGCTGGACCTTCTGGCACATCGAAACCAGCAAAGGTCTCCGGCTGATCGACGAGCTACGGGCCGAAATCCGCAACCAGATGGCGGCAGGCTAAGGCGTTCCGAACGCGTTCCGTCCACGCATCGGATAGCCGCGCGGTAAGCGCCAAATCCTCGGTTGCATTTGGTCGAAAAATCCTAGCATGGAATGGCCGCTCGCGGACAGCCAGCCGCGTCCCCAACTCAAGCCAAGAACAAAGAGGCTTATGATGCTCAAGTTCTATTTCAATGGCGCGCCGAACCCCAACAAGGTTGCGCTATTTCTGGAAGAAGCCGGTCTCCCTTTCGAACTCGTGCCGATCGACACCCGCAAGGGCGACCAGTTCAAGCCGGAATTCCTGAAAGTGAATCCGAACGGCAAAGTACCGGCCATCGACGACGAGGGCGTGGTCGTATTCGACAGCAATGCCATCCTTCTTTACCTCGGCGAAAAGACGGGCAAGTTCATGCCGGACAACACGCCGGCCAATCGCGCGCAACTGCTGTCGTGGATGATGTTCATCGCGAGCGGCCTCGGGCCGTATTCCGGACAGGCCGTGCATTTTAAGGACTACGCGCCGAAGGGCATGGACTATGCGGTCAACCGCTACCTGTTTGAGGCGCATCGTCACTACAAGGTTCTCGACGATCATCTCGCGGGCAGCCGCTACATGGTCGGAAACACATATACGATTGTCGATATGGCGTTCTGGGGCTGGGCGCGCATGGCGCCCCGCATTATCGGCGAGAGCAGCGTCGCCAAATATCCGAACTTCAAGCGGCTGCTCGACGAGGTCTCGGCGCGCCCGGCCGCGGCCAGAGCGAGCGTGCTGAAGGACAAGTTTACCTTCAAGACCGAAAACGATGAGGACGCTTTGGGCTTCCTGTATCGCCACATGAAGACGAAGGTGGCCTGATCCGTCGCTTCATGAGGAATAAAGACCCTTCGGCTCACGCAGGAGGGTCTTTTTGTTGCTTGCGGCGCTTTGCAGCGACACTGAATTCCTTATCCTCACCCAGGCCATGCGCAATGACCTTGCGCATCAGATTGGGCAACGCCTCATCTTTCAGTCGCGCGATCGGCACCCAGCGCATGCCGTCAGGCATCGCGGTTCGCGCGGTAACGGTTGCGGTATAAACCGCAAGCTCCAGCGGAAAATGCGTAAAAACATGCGTGACCGTGCCAGCCTTGCGCTGCCAGCGCGGAGCGCTTTCAAGGCATGGCGCCTGCTTCAGAGCAGCCACATCATCCTGCGCGGCGAGCCACGTCGATGTCGGAACTTCGGTCATGCCGCCAAGCAGGCCTTTTGCCGGCCGCGTGCGGACCAGCACGTCGTTGCCACGCCTCACAACGAAGGCCGCGCCGCGCCGCAACTCGCCCGCCTTCTTCGGTATCTTGCGAGGGAAGGTCTCCTGATCGCCGCGAGCTCGTGCGGCACAATCATCGTTCAGCGGACACAGCACGCAGGCAGGCTTCTTCGGCGTGCAAATGGCGGCGCCAAGATCCATCAGCGCCTGCGCGATATCCCCAGCGCGTGTTTTCACGTCGCGACCAGCGCGGCTGTTGCCGTCGCGCCCGACTCGCGAGGGTCCGAGCAACGTCGCGGCAAGCGTTTGAATGCGCCGCTTCGCCTTCGGCAACGGCTCGTCCACAGCGAACAGCCGTGTCACGACCCGTTCGATATTGCCGTCGACCGGCATGGTGCGGCGATTGAAGGCGATGGCGGCGATCGCCGCCGCGGTATAGGGACCGATCCCCGGCAGCGCCCGTAAGTCCTCTTCCGTATCGGGAAACCGGCCGCCGTGATCGCGCAGCACCGCAACAGCGCAGGCATGAAGATTGCGCGCGCGCGAATAGTAACCGAGCCCGGCCCACATCCGTAAGATATCGTCGAGCGACGCGCGCGCCATCGCCTCAACGTCCGGCCAGCGCGCCAGAAACTTTTCGAAGTAAGGCCCGACCGCCTTCACGGTCGTCTGCTGCAGCATGATCTCGGACAGCCAGATCCGATAGGGATCGATAGTCTCGCCGGGCAGCGCGCGCCACGGCAGCCGGCGGCGGTTGCGGTCGTACCAGGCCAGCAGCCGCGTGGGACGGCCCGCTGGCGCAGGAGCTTCCCTTCGCTCGTTGTTTTCCACGGATAGCGCCATTTACCGACTCGAGGCGTTCGACGAAATTCTCTTACCGTCATGCCCGCGCCTGTCGCGGACATCCACGTCTTTATTCGTTCCGTACGTGGAAGGCTGGAACAAGCCTAGCCATGACGGCATATTTTTCAACCGCATCCCAAATGAGAACCGACATGCTATAAAAGCGGTGATGTCCAAGCCCGGCCCAATCTCAGCCAAGCCGTTGTCGGCATTGCTCGGTGATGTCTTCTCCGATGCCTATGCGCGGCAGGGATTCGCCTCACGCGAACTGGTGACCCGCTGGGCGGAAATCGCCGGCCCCGAGATCGCCGCGCATTCCGAACCGATGAAGATCCAGTGGCCTCGTCCGATCGAGGGGCAGAAGCAGGAACCGGCGACGCTGGTATTGCGGGTCGAAGGTCCTGTCGCACTGGAAATCCAGCATTCCTCCGATGTCATTCTGCAAAGGGTCAATCGGTTCTTCGGCTGGAACGCGGTCGGCCGGCTGGCCTTGCGCCAGGCCCCTTTGTCGCGCAACTCCGTGCGGTATGCCTCACGGCTGCCCGACGCGACGGACGTGGCACAGGTGGCGGAAACGCTGTCCTCGATCGAGGACAACGATCTGCGTACGGCGCTGGCGCGACTCGGCGCCTCGATCAAGCGGAATTGACGCGATGGTGGAGCACACCGACAGCGCGCCATTGCCACAATTCTGGTTTCAAGCTAGCGAACAATTGTCGTCAGGGCGCTTGCGCCGTTTTCGGGAGAAGACCGTTGATCATTACGCGCCGCGCCGTTAATGCCGCCCTCGCATTGGGCGGACTCGCCGCCTTCGTAGGTCTTTCGCCATTGCGCCTGATCGGCGAGGCCATGGCCCAGAGCGCCACCGCCACGGACGTGGCCAAACCCGTTTCGCTGCCGGACATGGCGCTCGGCCCCAAGGACGCCGTCGTCACCATCACCGAATATGCCTCGATGACGTGTCCGCATTGCTCGCGGTTCGCGGAAGACGTATTTCCGAAGATCAAGGTGGACTACATCGACACCAACAAGATTCGCTATGTGTTCCGCGAGTTTCCGCTCGACATCAAGGCCGCCGCCGGCGCGATGCTGGCCCGCTGCATCGCCAAGGACGATGCGGGAAAATATTTCGCCGTGATCGACACGCTGTTCAAGTCGCAGGACGCATGGACCGGATCAAATACCACGGAATCGCTGAAACTGATCGGCAAGCAGACCGGACTTACGGGAGATGAGGTTGAAAGCTGCCTGAAGGATCAGGCCTTGCTCGACAAGATCGCGGCCGACCAGAAATACGCCAATGAGGTTTTGAAGGTGAATTCGACACCGACGTTCTTCATCAACGGCGACATGGTGAAGGGCGAGATCGCATTCGAGGACTTCCAGAAGAAGATCGATCCCTTGTTGAAAAACTGAGGGTAGCAAACAAACGTTGGCGGACACCGGCTGAGGTTCCAGAGTCTTTCCACTTCCGGGGAATCAGAAGCGGAACTTTATGGTTTGATCTGACGCGTTTTCTTCACGCGAACTGATATCCGCTTCGCTCGAAAACGCTATAACCCCTGCAAAAGCCTTTGGAAAAGCTTGTCTGCGCGGTTGCTCTGGTACGTCGCTATCGCCATTGTCGAACCTCGCGAGGCGCGCGACTCAGGGCTGCTGACAGTACGTGTGGTATTGTGGCTGTGGGGTGATTCGCGTCTTGCAAGCACAGTAGAGTGTCCATGAAACTCACGCGCCTTCGCCTTCACGGCTTCAAGTCGTTCGTTGAACCCACCGATTTCGTGATCGAGCCAGGTCTCACTGGCGTGGTCGGGCCGAACGGTTGCGGCAAGTCCAATCTGGTCGAGGCGCTGCGCTGGGCCATGGGCGAGACCTCGTACAAATCGCTGCGCGCCGCCGACATGGACGCGGTGATCTTCGCAGGCAGCGGCAACCGTCCGGCGCGTAACCACGCCGAGGTGGTGATGTCGATCGACAATTCGGATCACTCTGCGCCCTCCGCCCTCAACGATTCCGAAGCGCTAGAGATTTCGCGCCGGATCGAGCGCGAGGCCGGCTCGGTCTACCGTATCAACGGTAAGGACGTGCGCGCCCGCGACGTGCAGATTCTGTTTGCCGACGCAGCCACAGGCGCGCGCTCTCCGGCACTGGTGCACCAGGGCAAGATCGGCGAGATCATCCAGGCTAAACCCGAACAGCGCCGCCGCGTTCTGGAAGACGCCGCCGGCGTGGCCGGCCTGCATGCTCGCCGTCACGAGGCCGAGTTGCGGCTGAAGGCCGCCGAAACCAACCTCACGCGCGTCGAGGATGTGATTGGCCAACTCGCCGGCCAGATGGAGGGGCTCAAGAAGCAGGCGCGGCAGGCGATCCGTTATCGGGACGTCGCCGCGAAAGTGCGCAAGGCGGAAGCGATGCTGTTCCACCTGCGCTGGCTCGAAGCTCAGGCCGAGGTGACGGAAGCCGCCAGAACCCACGACCTCAATGTCCGCGAGTTGGCCGAACGCACCCGCGAGCAGGCCGAAGCCGCCCGCCTCCAGGCGGAACGCGCGGCCGAACTTCCGGCGCTACGCGAGGCGGAAGCCCGCGCCGCCGCCGGTCTGCAGCGCCTTACCAGCGCGCGCGAGACGCTGGACCGCGAAGAGGAACGCGCGAAGGCGCGCGTCGCCGAACTCGATCGGCGGCTGATACAGTTTGCTTCCGATGTCGAGCGCGAGCAGCGACAGTCATCCGACGCCGACGCCGCCTTGCAGCGGCTCGATGTCGAGGACACCGAGCTGAAGGACGAAATCAAATCGCGTGTCGAGACGCGCAGCGGCGTCGACGAACGGGCGGCACAGGCGGAAACGACGCTTGCTGCGGCCGAGGCCACGTTTGCTGATTTGACACGGGTACTGGCCGACCTCACCGCCAGGCGCACCCAGCTTGAATCGAACGTGCGGACCCATCGCGATCGCCTCGCTCGCGTCGATCAGCAGATCACGGACGTGCAGCGCGAAACCGAAGCGCTGGCGCAGCAGACCAGCGGGTTCGGCGATCTCGATGCCCTCACCGCGGCGATCCAGTGCGCGCAGGAAGCGCTGGCGCAATCGGAAAACCTGAGCCGCGAGCGCGAGGCCGAACATACCGCCGCACGCAGCCAGCTCGAGGCCGCCCGCTCCGGCGTCGAAGCGGCGCGCGGACCGCTGCAGGACGCGGACAAGCGCGCGCAGCGGCTCGAGACCGAAGCCAAAACCATCGCCAAGATTCTCAACGGCGAAAGCAAAAACCTGTGGCCGCCGATCATCGACGGCATCAATGTCGACAAAGGCTACGAGAAGGCGATCGGCGCCGTGCTCGGTGACGACCTCGACGCACCGGTGGATCAGTCCGCGCCGATGCGCTGGACCGGGGTGGCCGTCACGGCGGACGATCCAGCGCTACCCGAAGGCGTGGAATCGCTTGCAGCCCATGTGCAGGCGCCGCCCGAATTGGCCCGGCGTCTCAAGCAAATCGGCATCGTCGCCAAAGAGCGTGGTGCGGAACTGGTTGCCCATCTGAAGACCGGCCAGCGGCTGGTCTCGCTCGAAGGCGACGTCTGGCGCTGGGACGGCTTCGTGACCGCGGCCCATGCACCGACCGGCGCGGCGCGCCGCCTCGCCGAGCGCACGCGGCTCGCCGATATCGAGAGCGAGATTGAGCGCGCACGCACCGAGGTCTCCGAACGGCGGCTGGCGCTGGAAACGGCGCAGCAGGCCGTCGCCACAGCAAGCCAGGCCGTCACCGCCGCCGCGTCGGCCGAGAGCGAGGCGCGTAATGCCTGGCGCGCGGCACAGCGCGAGGTCGATGCCACGCGCGAACGTCATGCAAGTGCCGAGCGCGAGATCAATCGCCACGCGGCGCGCCGCTCGGCGCTGACCGAAGCCCACAGCCGCCTGACCAACGATCGCCTTGAGGCCGCCGCCGCTCATGAAGCCGCGACCGCCGCACTCGGAGAATTGCCGCCGAGCCTCGACACCGAGACCAAACTCGGCGAGGTACGGACAGAAATCGACGGCCATCGGCGAGCCGCCGCGCAAGTGCGCGCCGAGGCGCAAGCGCTCGCACGCGAAGCCGAACTCGCGGATCGCCGCCTGCAGGCGATATCGGCGGAACGTAACGAATGGCAAACCCGTAAGCAAAGCGCGGCTTCGCAGATCGCGACCATCGAAGCGCGCGTGACCGAGGTCAGAGCCGAGCGCGCGGATCTCGACAACGCGCCTGCGCTGTTTGCAGAAAAGCGTAGTGCAATCATCAGCGAGATCGAGCACGCCCAAAAGGATCGCCGCGACGCGGCCGATACCCTCGCCGCCGCCGAAGCCGTGATGGCAGAGACCGACCGTGCCGCGAAAATCTCGCTTGAGTCGCTGTCAAGCGCGCGCGAGGCTACGGCACGCGCCGAAGAGCGGATGGACGGAAGCAAGCGGCGGCTCGAAGATACCGAACGCGAAATCCGCGACATGCTCGAGGTCGAACCCGACGCGGTGGCTTCACTGGCCGAAATTCAGTCCGGCGTCGACCTGCCGCCGCTGCCGGAGATCGAGGCGGATCTCGAAAAGCTGCGCCGCGACCGCGACCGTCTCGGCGCTGTCAACTTGCGCGCCGAGGAGGAATTGCGCGAGGTCGAAACCCAGCATACCTCGCTCGCCACCGAGCGCGACGACCTCGTCGAGGCCATCAAGAAGCTGCGCACCGGCATCCAGAGCCTCAACCGCGAGGCGCGGGAGCGGCTTCTGACCTCGTTCGAGACCGTCAACACCCATTTCAAGCGGCTGTTCACCGATCTGTTCGGCGGCGGCGAGGCGGCACTGCATCTGATCGAGAGCGACGATCCGCTGGAAGCCGGCCTTGAGATCATCGCCAAGCCGCCGGGCAAGAAGCCGCAGACGTTGTCGCTGCTCTCGGGCGGCGAACAGGCGCTGACAGCACTGGCGCTGATCTTCGCAGTGTTCCTCACCAATCCGTCGCCGATCTGTGTGCTGGACGAAGTCGACGCGCCGCTCGACGACCACAACGTCGAACGGTTCTGCAATCTCCTGCACGAGATGACGTCATCCACGGAGACGCGCTTCATCATCATCACCCACAATCCGATCACCATGGCGCGGATGAACAGGCTGTTCGGCGTCACCATGGCCGAGCGTGGCGTCTCGCAACTGGTGTCGGTCGATCTCGAAAACGCGGTGAAAATTCTCGACCAGCACGTCGCGTGACCTCTTCCTTCTCCCGTCGCGGGAGAAGGAACAAAGACCGCCATGATCCCGCCCGATCTTCCTGCCGAACTGAAGGCTGCCTTACAGCGGAAAGCGCAGGGCCTGACCCGCAGCGATGCCGCAGCTCGCGCGGCCGCGATATCGCAAACGTATCGGAGCGGTGGCGGTTCAAGCACGATCCGAGACGAAACTGACGCACTAGCCTATGCGCTGGCGCGGATGCCTGCGACCTATGCGGCCGTGGTAGCCAGCCTCAATGCGCTTCGCGAGATACGTCCACAGTTCATACCGATCAGCCTGCTCGATGTCGGAGCCGGACCCGGAACGGCGACCTGGGCCGCTGCGCAGGCGTTCGAATCCCTCGACGCATTCTCGGCGATCGACGCCAATCCGGCGCTGCGTTCGCTCGCACTGGACCTCGCTGCCGATGAGGTGCGACTGAACGGCCTCAGCTATGTGCAACACGACGCGTCAGCTGGGCTTCACAATGCAGCCGAGAGCGCCGATCTTGTGCTCGCGAGCTATGTCATCGGCGAACTCAGCGCCGATCGGCAAGCCGCGCTCGCGGATTTGATGTGGGCGGCGACGCGCGACACGCTACTGGTCGTCGAACCCGGCACGCCTGCCGGCTACCGGCGAATCCTCGATCTGCGACGCAGGCTGGTCGCGCGCGGCGCGCATGTCATCGCCCCCTGCCCGCATGATGGCGAATGTCCGCTCATGTTGTTGTCAAGCGAGGCAGGCATTTCGCGTGAAGACAATGCATCAAAACAAAAAGCTGTGCCGGACTGGTGCCATTTCGTGCAGCGGCTGCCGCGGTCCCGCGCGCATAAGCAGATCAAGGGCGTGGAGCTTCCTTTCGAGGACGAAAAATTCAGCTATGTCGCGTTGGCCCGAACGCCCGCCCGACAACGTCCGGCACGGGTGCTAGCGCCACCGCTGGTCACCAAGGCCGCAATGCGGATCAAGCTGTGTCGGCCCGATGGGAGCGCCGGCGTCGCGACATTTCCCCGTCGTGACAAGGCCAGCTATTCCCGTGTGCGCCGGGTCGGCTGGGGCGACGCCGTCAACCTGATCGAGACTTAATTTTTTGAAAACTAGGACGGCCGCGTAAAGACGTAAGCCAGCCCGGTCAGCATCAGAAGTACCACCGCCGCCGTGAGCCAAGGGCCGGGATGACTACCAAACCAGAATCCCGCAAAGCCGATCGCCATGCCGCCCAGCGCCATCAGCTTGGCCTTTACGGGGATCGCGCCGCGCTCGCGCCAGCCACGCAGCAGCGAGCCAAAACGTGGGTGCTGCAACAGCCAGTTTTCAAGCCGGGGCGAGGAACGGGCGAAACAGGCGGCAGCCAAAATCAGAAACGGCGTCGTCGGCAGCACCGGCAGGAACGCACCGATAAAGCCGAGCGCGACGAAACAGATACCCAGCACCAGAAAAATGCCGCGCATCATTCGCGACGTGCTGGTGCGCGGATCGACGGCACTGGCCACGCCAGCGCCAAAAGATTGCTCGTCCACGATCATGCGCTCGTCGTCCTGATCCACCACATCCACACCCTACATCTGCTTCACACAGAACAAAATACCGGACAACTTGAACTTTTCTAAGAGTTTTACCGACCAAAGGACGCCGTCTCCCGGCGGAACCTGCCGTTCGCGCGGAATATCGTCTACGGTGACCGCGTTCGCGTCCTCTCATCAGGAGCTTTTCTCATGTCGACCGGCTTGATTGTTCTCGGCGTCATCGTCGCCGTCGCTGTGTTTGCGCTTGTCGCCTATAACCGACTGGTCGCACTCAGCCAGCGCGTCGGCCAGGCTTTCGCCGACATCGATGTGCAGCTCAAGCAGCGTCACGACCTGATCCCGAACCTTGTCGAAACCGTGAAGGGCTATGCTACGCATGAGCGCGGGACACTGGATGACGTCATCAAGGCTCGCAACGTCGCGATGTCGGCGCAGGGGCCGGCGCAGGTCGGCGCCGCCGAAAACCAGTTGAGCGGCGCGCTTGGCCGGCTCATCGCGTTGTCGGAGGCTTATCCGGATCTCAAGGCCAATGCCAATTTCCAACAGCTTGCCGGCGAACTGTCCGACATCGAAAATAAGGTCGCCGCAAGCCGTCGTTTCTTCAACAACGCTGTTCAGGAATACAACACCGCTATCCAGCAACTGCCGGCAGCGTTGTTCGCGAGCACGTTCGGCTTCACGCACAAGGAGTTTTTTGATCTCGGTGCCAACCGCGCGACCGTAGAACAGACGCCTCAGGTGAAATTCTGAGGCTTTTGCCATGGATCGAAGCGGGCAGAACGGACTCCTCTTTCCGTTCTTCGGAGGTGGAGACGGCTATCCAGTCACCGAGATCGATCTTGTCGTTGGCTCGATCCCTTTCCGATTTTGTTGCATCCCCCTCTCCGTCCTTCACCCACTGCCACCTGAGGGAAGGAAACGGATCGTCTGCGCGACAAGCGCTGCAAACGGATTCGCCTAATGGCAGCCTACGGTCTCTACACCCACATCGCGTCGAACAAGATTCGTTCGATGTTCTTGCTCGCCGGGCTGTTCGTCCTGATTTATGTGATGGTGTTCGCCGGCGCGCTGATTGCCGAGGTGTTTCGGCGCGGCGCAGACTACCCGGCGGCGTTCTACATCACGATCGCCTGGCATGACCTGATCGCCGCCCTCCCCTGGGCAACAGCAGGTTCAGCGCTGTGGATCGTGATCGCCTATTTCTTCCATCAATCGATCATCGATGCGGTCACCGGTGGCCATGATGTCACCCGCAAGGAGCAGCCGCAGCTCTACAACTTGCTGGAAAACCTTTGCATCTCGCGCGGCATCCCGATGCCGAAGCTGAAGGTGATCGATACCGACGCGATCAACGCTTTCGCTACCGGCCTCAATCGCCGTCAATATGCGATCACCGTCACCACCGGCCTGATGAACCAGCTTAACGATCGGGAGATGGAAGCGGTGCTCGGTCACGAACTGACCCACATCCGCAACGGCGACGTTCAGTTGATGGTGGTCGCTGTCATCATCGCGGGCGTGGTCGGCTTCGTCGCGGAATTGTGCTTCCGCATCTTCTTCAACAGTGGCGTGCGGATCGGCGGCGGCTCGTCGCGCTCATCCTCCTCCCGCAGCGGCGACAGCAAGGGCGGCGGCGCCGTCATCGCCGTGATCCTGGCGATGGTGCTGATCGCGCTCTCCTGGTTTTTGTCGCAAGCGATACGGATGGCACTGTCACGCTCGCGCGAACTGATGGCTGACGCGGGCTCGGTTGAACTGACCAAGGATCCCGACGCCATGATCTCGGCGTTGCGCAAGATCGAGAACCGTGGCGAACTACCGGGCGCAACCTCGGCCGTGATGGAAATGTGTGTCGACAATCCGCGTCAAGGTTTCGCCGACCTTTTTGCCACCCATCCTTCCATCGAAACGCGGGTGCGCGCGCTGGTGACATATGCCGGCGGCCACGATCCCGGACCGATGCGGTTGGATACCGAGCGCGCCGCGACCGATCAGAAATTGCCCGAGCTTCCGCCGGGACCTTGGAGCAATCCGGCGCCGCCGGACGCCGCGACGCCGCCCGTTCCCGGCCCCTGGAGCCATCGCTCCTGATCTTTATCTTTGCCGATTCCAGGACCGTTTCCGGCTTGCAGGCACGCTCCGCGCTTTCCTCGTCTGATAAAATCAGACGCATAGCTCTATGATTTTGATTTGACGCGTTTTCTCCACGCGAACCGGTATCCACTTCGCTCGAAAACGCAAATATAGCCGCCACGAATGCTCAACGGCTCAACGAATTTTGCCAGATTTGACATATCGAATTGAATTCTCCCTCGTTTCTGCCATGGTCCCGCTCCAAGCAACGACTGGGGGGACAGCCCGGGCGCGCGACCATACGCGGTCGCCGATTTCAGCTTGCTCAAAGGGGTCTCATGGCGAAGCCGGCAGTGATTGTGGTTGGCGCGGACAAAGGCGGCGTCGGCAAAACGACCGTTTCCCGCACCATTCTCGACTATTTCAGCGCCAACAACCTACCGACCAGAGCCTTCGACACAGAATCGCCTCGTGGCACGCTGAGGCGTTTTCATCCAGATGTCACTGAGATCGTCGACATGACGTCGACCGCAGATCAGATGAAGATCTTCGATACGCTCAACACGGCCAAGGCTAGCGTCACCGTGATTGACGTCCGTGCCGGACTCATGTCTTCGGCTCTGGCCTCGCTTCGCGACATCGGTTTTCTCGACGCGGCGAAAACGGGGCAGATTACCTTCGCGGTATTCCACATTCTTGGCCCCTCCATCGCCTCCCTGGATGAGATCGCGGAAACTGCCAGATTCATGTCCGGCGCAAAATATTTTCTGGTGAAGAACTTCATCAACAACACGAGCTTCTTCGAGTGGGACCAGGCGACCTACAACGCCTACTTCCGCAAGATCAAGGATGCGACCGAAATCACCATCCCGAAGCTCAACGAGATGGCGTACGAGCAGGTCGAGGTGTCATCGGTGCCCTTCCTCAGGTTCGTGGCCAATAAGGGACCGAAGAACGAAGCCGCGAACTACTCGTTCGTTTTGCGCGGCTATGTTCGCCACTGGCTCGCCAATGTGTGGAGCGAATACGACCGCATCAAGCTCACTGACATTGTCGCCTCAAAGGAGAAGAGCGCTTCCCGCGCATCGAACAAGTAACTGATTTTCCGTCATTCCGGAACCTATCAGTTGATAGTGGCTCATCAAGAATGTCGGTGGAGAGTTTGTCGGCGTCCTGCTAGATCGGGATCGTCGCTCCGATGTAGCTCCTATGCCTCGCACTCCTGTCTACATTGTCTGTTCGCCACGTCCGCAGGTCGGCAAGACGCTGATCGCGCGGCAGCTCAGCGAATTTCTTCGTTTGCAGCGGGGCGATGTCCTCGCCTTTGACGTCAACCTGAAGGAGACGTCTCTGGTCGACTATCTGCCGCGTCTCACGGAGACCGCGGAGATCGACGATATGTTTGGCAAGATGGCGCTGATGGACCAGTTGATCGTCAATGACGGTCTCGCCAAGGTCGTCGACCTCGGTTACCCCTCCTTCGACGAATTCTTCGGGATGATCGAGGAAATCGGCTTCGTCAAGGAATCTGCGCGGAGCGGGGTGACGCCAGTTGTGCTGTTCATCGCCGACAGCGACCGTGTTTCCGCGCGCGGCTACCAGACACTGCGGGCAACGCTACCGTACAACGCCATCGTGACGGTCGATAATGAGTTCGTTCTGCGCGGAAAACTGCCCGAAACGTTCATGCAGAATTGGGTGATGCGCATCGCAGCGCTTCCTCCGTTTCTCACGACCTACATCGAACGGCTGACCTTCTCGTTCACCGAATATCTGCAAACGGAGACGGATTCTTCAACCGAGCTGCACCAGTGGATCCGCTGCAACTATTCCAGCCTTCGTGAGATCGAACGGCAACTGTCGCAACAGCGGTGAGCGATTCATTGCGTTCGCTGAGTTCAATGTCCGCCGAACGCCATCAGCGTCCGCACGGGGACATCCATCGCGCGTAGCTTGGCCGCGCCGCCGAGATCCGGCAGATCGATGATGAAGCAGGCCGCCACGACGTCAGCGCCGATCTGGCGCAACAGCTTCACCGCGCCCTCGGCTGTGCCGCCGGTGGCGATCAGATCATCCACCAAAATGACGCGCTCGCCCCTGGCGATGGCGTCGACGTGCATTTCCATTTCGTCCGTGCCGTATTCAAGCGTATAGGCCATGCGTACGGTCTGGTGCGGCAGCTTGCCCTTCTTGCGGATCGGCACAAAGCCTGCGGACACCTGATGCGCCACCGCGCCACCGAGGATAAAGCCCCGTGCCTCGATGCCGGCGACCTTGTCGATCTTCGAGCCGGCCCACGGATGCACGAGCTGATCGACGGCGCGACGGAACGCGCGTGCGTCGCCGAGAAGCGTGGTGATGTCCCGAAACATGACCCCTGGCTTGGGGTAATTCGGAATGGTGCGGACGGAGGCCTGCAAGTCATCTTCGAAGGTCATCGAATCTCTTTCGGAGAACAAATTTGGAGCGGCGCTTTGCCTTCGTCATTGCCGAGCATAGCCGTTCGAAGAACGGCGGCGCTTCGCTCGCCTATGATCCGGCAATCCATCCTTTTGAGGATCACGGTTGCAGGGGTCAAGCCCGCGCATGAGGCTCTTTCACGTCGTTGCGCTTCGCGCCCTCCCCATCCGGAACGCGTTCTCCACGATCCGCAAGCCGACCTCGCCGCCAAGCGACATCAGCGATTCGGGATGGAATTGCACGCCGCCCACCGGTAGCGATTTGTGCTCGATCGCCATCGGCACCCCGTCGTCGGTGCTCGCCGTCACCTCCAGCACGTCGGGCATGCCATCGCGCTCGACATAGAGCGAATGATAGCGGCCGATCACGATCTCATTTGGCAGGTTGCACATCAGCCGTCCGCCACGACTCTGCACGCGCGATGGTCTCCCATGCGCCGGCTGCGCCAGCTGGCCGAGACGGCCGCCAAAATATTCACCAATCCCCTGCAAGCCAAGACAGACGCCGAACACCGGCAGGTTCTTCTCTAGCGCCGTGCCGATGGTTCGGGCCATGCCGAAATCCTCAGGACGACCAGGTCCGGGCGACAGTACCAGCAGGTCATAGCTTTGCTTGTCGAGCATATCCTGCGCGTGGACATAGCGCACGACGCTGACGCGCGCGCCGACCTGCCGGAAGTAATCCGCCAGCATGTGTACGAAACTGTCGTCATGGTCGATCAGCAACACGCGTTTTCCGGAGCCGGTTGCGTCCGGCGCCACCGCCGAAAGCGACTTTGGCGCGTCGCCGCGTAGCGCCTGGAACAGCGCCGCGGCTTTGGTATGGCACTCGCGGTCTTCAAGTTCCGGCTTGCTGTCGAACAAGCAGGTCGCGCCGACGCGCACTTCCGCGAGGCCGTCTTTCATGCGGATGGTGCGGATGGTCAGGCCGGTGTTGATCGAGCCATCGAAGCCGACGACACCGAATGCGCCGGCGTACCAGCGCCGCGGCGAGCGTTCGTTGTCCTCAACGAACTGGATCGCCCACTTCTTCGGCGCGCCCGTCACTGTCACCGCCCATGCGTGGGTGAGGAACCCATCGAGCGCATCGAAGCCAGGCCGCAAAATGCCTTCGACATGATCGACAGTATGAAACAGCTTTGAATAGGTCTCGATCTGGCGGCGCGCGAGCACCTTGATCGTTCCCGGCATGCAGATGCGCGCCTTGTCGTTGCGATCGACGTCGGTGCACATGTTGAGCTCGAACTCGTCCTTCTCCGAGTTGAGCAACTCGCGGATCTGCTCGGCATCGCCGATGGCATCGGCGCCGCGCGCGATGGTCCCGGAAATCGGGCAGGTCTCGATGCGGCGACCGTCGCTGCGCACGAACATTTCCGGCGAGGCAGAGACTAGAAACTCGCCGTCTCCGAGGTTGACCAACCCGCCATAGGGCGACGGATTGATCCGGCACAGCCGCTGAAACACTTCGGCCGGTGAGCGCTCGCAGGGTTCGGCGAACAACTGTCCGGGCACCGCCTCGAACAGGTCGCCACGCGCAAACGCGGCGCGCGCGGTTTCCACCGTGGCCTGATATTCACCCGGGGCGTGATCGGTAAAACCCTGGCGCGGTGTTTTCGCATAAACGCTGTCAGGCGTATCGTGCGGGTGCTTTTCGGTGGAGCGGCCCTTCCATGCGAAATCGTAGGACAGTACGACGCCGCGGCCGGTGGCGCGATCATAAGCGAGCAGGCGGTCCGGGATAAATAGCACGATGTCGCGCTGATCGCCTTCACGCTCGCGTTTCTGCACCAGATCTTCCATCTGGAACACGAGGTCATAGGCGAACGCGCCGTACAGCCCGAGCATGGGATCTGCCGTCGACGCGAAAGCCGCCACCAGCGCCCGCACCAGCGACATCACGCTTGCGCGCCGGGTGCGTTGATCTTCCTCCACCGGAGCATCGCCGCGCACAATATGGCCAGCGATCCGGCAGGCAGTTTTTTCGGTGACGACCGCACAGGGTACGCTCAGGGTTTCACCAAGGAAAGCGATCAGCACCTCGCCGCGAACATTGGTGGCTTCGATGACAAAATTGAATCCCGTGGTTTCGATCTTGAGCGGCGGATCGGCAAAGCCAAGGTCGAAACTCTCATAACGGCCCGGCACCGTCGTACCGGACGACAGCACTACGCCGCGACGGCTGTCGAGCAGACCTATCAGGTCGTCGAGCCTGCTGCCGCCGGTAAAGTGTTCGATCGAACGGCTGATCGAGAGACCGCCGGCGGTCAGGTACTCGCTTTGCGCGGGGAGGGAAAAGACGGTCCTGTTCATGCAGTCCTCTTACGAGACTTGCGGAGAGTGCGCCACACAGGACAAACAAAAAAGGCCGTCGCTCTGCATGACGGCCTTCGACGATTAGAATTGAAGCAAAATCGCACCGGCCACCTTCAGAAGGTGGCCCACCAGAGACGGAACGGGCGGATGGCAGGATTCATGCCACGAAATCATCATTCCGGTGGTGCGATGTCAAGAGCGTTCACGGCCGGACTCGGACCGCATTGCCGCGATCAGCTCCGCCGCCATGGCGGTTGCGCCCCCAACAACGCGCGCTAGATTGACCTGACTCGACACCGGGAGAACATCATGACGTTCAAAGTCGTGAGCAATAGTTTCAAGGATGGCGACTACCTCGACAAGGATCATATCCTGTCGGCGGATTTCGGTTTCGGCTGCGCGGGCGGCAACCGATCACCGCACTTGCGCTGGAGCGGCGCGCCGGCAGGCACGAAGAGCTTCGTCGTAACCTGCTTTGATCCGGATGCGCCGACCGGCAGTGGCTTCTGGCATTGGGTCGTCATCAATATTCCGGCCTCGGTGACGGAGCTTGTGCTCGACGCCGGCAATCCCGGGAGCGGCAAGCTTCCCAATGGCGCGCTACAGACCCGCACCGATTTCGGCACAGCCGGTTACGGCGGCCCTTGCCCCCCTGAAGGCGATCATCCGCATCGCTATTTCTTCACCGTGTACGCGGTCGGAGGCAACATCAACGCCAATGCCGACACATCAGCGGCGGTAATCGGTTTCCAGCTTCATTTCAACACACTGGCGAAATCGGCGGTGATGGGTCTGTTCAAGCGCTGAGACGATACAAACGTTTAATGTCCCGCCGTCGCCTGCATCGGCATCAACTCAAAAAGGCTCCCGCGAGGGAGCCTTTTTGATGCGAAGAGTCTGCGCGTCATTCAATGCGCGTCGGCCCAGACCGCCTTCTTGGTGAAATAGAGCAGCCCGGCAAGGATGACCATGAAAATCATGACCTGAAACCCGATCCGCTTGCGCTCCTCGAGCTTCGGCTCGGCGGCCCACATCAGAAAAGCGGACACGTCCTTCGCATACTGATCGACCTTCTGCGGCGTCCCGTCGTCATAGGTGACCTGATCGTCCGCCAGCGGGTTCGGCATCTTCATAGCATGACCGGGGAAGTACTTATTGTAAGTCGACCCTTCCGGCATCGTGAACCCTTCCGGCGGGCTATCCTCGAAACCGGTCAGGATGGCATGGATATAGTTCGGGCCTTTTTCCTGAAACTGCGTGAAGGCATCGAAGATGAACTGAGGAAAGCCGCGTTCATAGCCGCGCGCCTTGGCCATCAGGGAAAGATCGGGCGGAGCCGCGCCGCCATTGGCTGCGCGAGCGGCGTTCTCATTGGGAAACGGCGACGGAAATTTGTCGGCGACCCGGCCTGGCCGCTCGAACATGTCGCCGGCATCGTTGGGGCCGTCCTTCACCTTGATTTCGGAGGCCAGCGCCTCGGCCTGGGCAACAGAGAAGCCCGGACCGCCCGGGTCCGTCAGGTTACGATAGTGCACGAGATTCATGGAGTGGCAGGCCGAGCAGACTTCCTTGTAGACCTTGTAGCCGCGCTGCAACTGGCCTTGGTCGAATTTTCCAAATGGGCCAGCGAACGACCAGCTCAACGACGGCGGAGTCGAGCCATGGTCGGCCGCCCTCACCTTCGAGCCGCTATCCAGCGCCAGCAGCCCGACAGCGCCGAACACCGCCAAGGCCGAAGCCACGACTTTTTTCTTTCCCAGCACGTCATCGGCGATCGAATTGGGTACAGTTCGCGGCTTCTCGATACGGCTCAGGATCGGCAGCACGATCAGGAAATAAGCGAAATAGCACACCGTAAGGATACGTCCGGCAACGACGTAGACGCCTTCCGGCGGCTTCGCGCCCAGATAACCAAGGCCGAGACAAACACCAACGAAGATCCAGAAAAACTGCTTGGCGAGAGGGCGATAACGCACCGAGCGGGTTTTGGCGGAATCGAGCCAGGGCAGGAAGGCCAGGATCAGGATAGCGCTGAACATCGCCACCACGCCTGCGAGCTTGTTCGGGATCGAGCGCAGGATCGCGTAGAACGGCAGATAGTACCATTCCGGCACGATATGCGCGGGCGTCACGCCCGGGTTGGCCGGGATGTAGTTGTCTGGATCGCCGAGATAATTCGGGATGTAGAAGATGAACCAGCAGTAGAACAGGATAAAGCAGGAAAGACCGAACCCGTCCTTGATGGTCGCGTAAGGCGTAAACGGCACCGTATCCTTCGCGGTCTTGGGCTCGACCCCGGCCGGATTGTTCTGACCGGCGACGTGCAGCGCCCAGACGTGCAGCACGACCACCCCGGCAATCACGAAAGGCAGGAGGTAGTGCAGCGAGAAAAAGCGGTTCAGCGTCGGATTACCGACCGAGTAGCCGCCCCATAGCAGCGTCACGATGCTTTCGCCGAAATAGGGAATGGCGGAAAATAGATTGGTAATGACGGTCGCGCCCCAGAAGCTCATCTGGCCCCACGGCAGCACGTAGCCCATGAAGCCGGTCGCCATCATCAGGAGGTAGATGATGACGCCGAGGATCCAGAGGATCTCGCGCGGTTCTTTGTAGGAGCCGTAATACAGACCGCGAAGCATGTGAATATAAACGGCGATGAAGAACATCGAGGCGCCGTTCGAATGAAGGTAACGCAGCAGCCAGCCGTAGTCGACATCGCGCACAATGGCTTCGACCGAGTTAAAAGCGAGGTCGGCGTGCGGCGTATAGTGCATCGCCAGGATGACGCCGGTGATGATCTGCACCCCGAGCATGAACGAGAGGATGCCGCCGAACGTCCACCAGTAGTTCAGGTTGCGCGGCGTCGGATAGGCGACGAACGAGGAATGGACGAGGCCGAAGATCGGCAAACGCCGCTCGATCCACTTGAGGACGGAATTTTGCGGCTGGAAGCTGGATGGTCCGCTCATGATGCGATCCTGAAGAATGAAGCGACGCGTTCGGTTCGGGGCTTTTCGGCCTTATCCGATCTTGATCTTGCTGTCGGAAATAAAGGCGTAAGGCGGAATGGCAAGATTGAGCGGCGCCGGCCCCTGGCGGATACGGCCTGAGGAATCGTACTGCGAACCATGGCACGGGCAGAAAAATCCGTCGTAGTTCCCTTCATGCGCAATCGGAATGCAGCCGAGATGGGTGCAGATGCCGATTACGACGAGCCACTGGTCATGGCCTTCCTTGACGCGCGCGGAATCCGGCTGCGGATCAGGCAGGCTCGCGACATTGACGTCGCGGGCTTCCTCGATCTGTTTCTTGGTGCGGTGCATGATGTAGATCGGCTTGCCGCGCCAGAACACCTTGATGTCTTGCCCATCGGCGATCGGAGCGAGATCGACCTCGATGGGGGCGCCGGCGGCGACCGTAGACGCATCCGGGTTAAGTTGGGCCACTAGCGGCCAGGCGACGGCCGCCGCGCCGACGGCGGCGACGGCGCCGGTTGCTACGAAAAGGAAATCACGGCGGCTTTGTCCTGCCGAAGACGATGTCGTCACGATTTCAACCCTTTCTTATCCGCTGCCCGTCTTGTTGCTATTGGTGTACCCCACTCCCAGGCGAGATACGTCTTTCGAGCGGCCGTTTTATTGGCACCCTCGCCGGATCAGCGCAAGTGCGCTATCCGTCACTCGTGCAGTGCACAAATCCGCCCATAGCCACGAAGCCATCTCGGAAAGCATTGAGCTCATGCGGGTCGCGCTCTTCCAACCTGATATACCGCAGAACACCGGGACAATTCTCCGTCTGTGTGCGTGCCTCAACGTCGAAGCCCATATCATCGAACCGGCCGGGTTTCCGGTCTCGGACCGGCATTTCCGTCGTGCGGGCATGGACTACCTCGACGAGGTCACCATTGTGCGCCACGATTCATGGCCAAAATTCAATCAATGGCGCGCCGAAGACGGCGGCCGGTTGGTGTTATTTACGACCAAGGGTGCACGCCCCTATCTGGACCATCGCTTTGCCGATACAGATATCTTGCTATTTGGACGTGAGAGCGCCGGGGTTCCGGATGCTGTTGCGGCGGCCGCGGATGCAACCCTGGTAATACCGGTCAGGCCCGGCCTGCGCTCGCTGAACGTCGCCATGGCGGCGGCTATGGCAGTGGGCGAGGCCTTGCGGCAGACGAGGTCGGCCGTAACGGGAAGGTCTTCGTGAGTTACGCGGTTAAGGAGATTTTTCTGACGCTGCAGGGCGAAGGTGCTCATGCCGGCAGGGCTGCGGTATTCTGTCGCTTCTCTGGCTGCAACCTTTGGAGCGGCCGCGAAAAAGACCGCGCGTCGGCCACCTGCCGGTTTTGCGACACTGATTTTGTGGGCACCGACGGAACGCTAGGCGGCCGCTACGATACTGCTGATGCGCTGGCGGAAACCATTGCCGCGCAATGGATCGGACTGGCCGCCCATCGCTACACCGTGTTGACCGGAGGCGAGCCGCTGTTGCAGGTTGACAAGGCATTCGTCGATGCGCTGCACGCCCGCGGCTTCGAAATCGGAATCGAGACCAACGGCACCATCGCGCCGCCCGACGGCATCGACTGGCTGTGCGTCAGCCCCAAGGCCGGCGCCGTTTTGCTGGTCACCAAGGGGCACGAACTCAAGCTCGTCTATCCACAAACCAATATCCGGCCCGAGGATTTCAAGGATCTCACCTTCGAACGGTTTTCTTTGCAGCCGATGGATGGGCCGGATGTGGCAGACAACACGGTGCGCGCCATCGACTATTGTCTGCGGCATCCGCAGTGGCGGCTCAGCTTGCAGACACACAAGACGATCGGAATAAGGTAGATGAATCCCTAACAGAATGAATAAATGCGTTCGTTGCAGGCCGCCCATCCACGTCGAAAACGGATGGACTGAAGGATCGCGCCCGGCGGAGCAAACTTGGATGAGAGGCAGTTTTCAGGAATGTGGGAGTTGACGAAATCATTCCGCTTCGAGGCCGCGCATTCGCTGCCGGGAACAACATTGGGCACCGCGAGCATGGAAATCCACGGCCATTCGTTCCGCGCCGAGGTGAGCGTCCGCGGCAAGCCTGATTCCGCGAGCGGAATGGTGCTCGATCTCGGCCTGCTCGAGCGCGGTATGGGCGAGGTCCAGAGCAAGCTCGATCATAAGCTCCTCAACAACGTCGAAGGACTCGGTCCGCCGACGCTGGAAAATCTGGCGCGTTTCATCTGGGATCATGTCCAGCACGCAGGATACGTGACACGCGTCAGCGTACATCGCGATAGTTGCGGCGAAAGCTGCACCTATTTCGGACCCGAAAGTTGAAACCCTCACTTGTCATTTCGAGCGCAGCGAAGCAATCCAGAATTAAAACCAGCGAAATTAGATTGCTTCGTTGCTTAAGCTCCTCGCAATGACAGAGTCTCTCAAGGAATATCCGATGGACGCCTCCCTGCTCGAGACCCGCAAGGCCCGCGCGCGATCTTGGTTTGAGCAGTTGCGCGACAATATCTGCTCGGCTTTTGAAAAGCTGGAAGACGACGCGCCCGCTTCGCTCTATCCCAGTAACGTGGGACGTTTCGTCCGCACGCCGTGGGAGCGTACCGACCACACCGGCCAACCCGGGGGCGGCGGCGTCATGTCGATGATGCACGGGCGGCTATTCGAGAAGGTCGGCGTGCACTGCTCGACCGTGCATGGCGAATTCGCGCCGGAGTTTCGTGCGCAGATTCCGGGGGCCGAGGCCGACCCCAAATTCTGGGCGTCGGGCATCTCGTTGATCGCCCACATGCGCAATCCGCATATTCCCGCCGTTCACATGAACACGCGCTTCGTGGTGACCACGAAAGCATGGTTCGGCGGCGGCGGCGACCTGACGCCGGTGCTGATGCGGCGGCGCACGCAGGAGGATGCCGACAGCCTCGCGTTTCACGCGGCGATGAAGTCCGCCTGCGACGCCCATGCCGACATCGCCGCATACGACAAATACAAGACCTGGTGCGATGAGTATTTCTATCTACCGCACCGCAAGGAATCCCGCGGGATCGGCGGCATCTTCTATGATTGGCATGACAGCGGCGACTGGGATGCCGACCTCGCCTTCACGCAGGATGTTGGGCGAGCGCTGCTCAAGGTCTATCCCGAGATCGTGCGTCGCAACTTCGGCACGCCGTGGACCGCGGCCGATCGCGAGGAACAGTTGATCCGACGCGGACGTTATGCTGAATTCAATCTTCTCTACGACCGCGGCACCATTTTCGGGCTGAAGACCGGAGGCAACGTCGAGTCGATCCTCTCGTCGATGCCTCCCGAGGTGAAATGGCCTTAGATCCGGTTGGACCGAACCAATTCAAAATCACGAACGAGAAGCCGGATGCGGGCGGAAAACCGCTATCCACTTTTCCCCATCCCGCTCTGGCGGAATATTGCCGCCCTCACAGCCGGTGATCGCGCGTGAACCGCGCGACGGTCTGATCGGCAATCGCCGAAAGTCGCGCGGAGTCGAGCGGGAAATCCTCTGCAAGCCAGGCATCTTCCGCGATCGCGAGAACGTGTCCGAGCGCCGGACCTTCCGCGATTCCGCGTCCCACGAAATCCTCGGCCTTCAAAGGGAAGGCCGGCGGCTGCCAGCGCTGCGGCAGGGTTGCGACGTTTAGCCACGGCGCCGGATCGGCGCCGAGGCCAGCCCGCGACCAGGCCTGCATCAGCCGGTCGCGGAAGCGCGGCGCCCCAAGCCGGTAGATTCGCCGCCGCGCGGTTGCTTCGTCCATGCTGCCCAGCCGCCACCAGCGATGGCCCATCGAATCCAGTTGTTTCGCCTCGGCATTGGAGAGCCGCAATCGCTGCGCAACCCGCCGCGCGTCTTCGGTAACCGATACCGCAAGCGCCGCGAGCCGGCGGATCGGATCCGGCGCAAGTTCCAGCGCACGCTCTGCCACGATCATCGCCGCGAGCGGACCGCGATACGCCACGCCGCCGAGAATGGTCAGCAGCAAGCCGCCGTCCTCCATCGCCACCAGCGCCTCCACGGCGCCCTCCGCGACCAGCAGCTTCAGTATCTCCGCCCGCATGCGTTCGGCCGACAGCGTGGCAAGTCCGGCGCGGCCGCGGATGCAGGCCAGATAGCCGTCCCGGTCGGGTCCGCCTCCACCATAGGCGGCATGGATCCGGAAAAAGCGGAGTATACGCAGGTAATCCTCCGCGATACGCCGATCCGGATCGCCGATAAAGCGCACCCGCTTAGCGGCGATGTCGTCGAGTCCGCCGACATGATCGTGCACTGTGCCATCGCTCTCGACGGACAGACCGTTGATGGTAAAATCGCGGCGTTCGGCATCGCGCGCCCAATCCCGGCCGAATGCAACCCTGGCCTTGCGACCGAAGGTTTCAATATCCTCACGCAGCGTCGTGACTTCGAACGGCCGGCCCTCGACCACCAGCGTGACGGTGCCATGCTCAACGCCGGTCGGAATACTCTTGATGCGAGCCGCGGCCGCGCGGCGCATGACTTCTTCGGGCAGCGCCGTGGTGGCCACGTCGATCTCGCCCACGGGCAGACCCAACAAGGCGTTGCGAACCGCGCCGCCGACGATCCGCGCTTCCTCGCCGTTTCCACTGAGCAGCGCCAGAACGCGTACCGCCGGACCTGATTTCAGCCAGCCCGCATCGCATAGCGAGCGGGCCGGGTTCACCTCTCGACTCCGGGCACAAGTTTGCCGTTCTCAAGATGCGCCGGAACATAGGTCGAATCCGGCGGCGAGCCCGAGAAATTCGCCAACAGAACGAAGCTGACGACAACCAGCGCCAGCGCCGCTAGCGAGAGCCTCACGACGATGTGCGGCGGCCATGAGGCGGCGATCATGAAGTCCACACGGTGGGCGATTAGATATGCCGCGTAGATCGCGAACGGAATCAGGAAGATTCCGAGTTCCATTAAAACTGGACGGATCATTTCAGATAGACTCGCTCGTACAGTACGCGCAGGATCCCGGCAGTTGCGCCCCAGATATTTCGTTCGGCGAACGGCATCTCGTAGAACGAGCGCGTTGTGCCGCGGAATTGCTTCCGGCCGAGTTTGTGATTGACAGGGTTCATCAGAAACGACAGCGGCACCTCGAATGCGTCGGCCACTTCATCCGTATTGATGCGAAGATCAAATCCGGGTTTCACGCGCGCCACCGTCGGCAGGATACGGAACCCGAAACTCGTGCCGTAAAGATCAAGATATCCAATCGGCTCCACAAAGTCGCGGGTCAGTCCGATTTCTTCCCACGCCTCGCGCAGCGCCGCATCGACCGGCGAGGCATCGGTCGCGTCGATCTTGCCGCCGGGAAACGCGATCTGGCCAGCGTGCTCGCTAAGATGAGCCGCGCGCTGCGTCAGCAGCACGGTCGGCTGCTCGCGCGCGACCACCGGGATCAGCACCGCCGCCGGCCGGATCGGCTTTTCCTGAGCGATCGTCCGGAGCACGGCATCATTGTCATGGTCACCGGTCAAAGGAACGATGCCGGCGTCTGTCAGCCCCGGCGGGATATCGAAACGCAACCGTGCCCGTGCGCGGTCGAAAAACGCCTCAGTGCCGACATCGGGGAACGCGACGCCTGTCTTCATCATCGGAACGTTCAACCTGCGTCCCTCACCTGCTCCGCATCCGCCATCGCGAAGAACTCACCGCCCGATTCGACCCCGAACATCATTTGACCATCGACCATCCGTTGCTCACCCATGTCAACAAGATCGTAATACAACGCCCTTGTCACTTTGGCCCAGAGACCGGCCCGAACGTGCAGATAAGGCTTCAATCCGCCGCCCTCCGAGCACTCGAAGCGCAGCCGGTGCTCAAAATTGCATGGCACCCAATCGCCGACATTGGTACGGAATCTCAGCAGGCGACCATTTTCGTCCCGATTCCCGATCATTTCGACGGCCAGAAACGGTGCGTCATCGACGCTGATGCCCACTTTCTCTACCGGAGTCACCAAAAAGTATTTGCCATCCTCGTGTTTCAAGATCGTGGAGAACAGACGCACCAGCGCAGGCCGGCCGATTGGCGTTCCCGTGTAATACCATGTGCCGTCGCCGCCGATTCGCATGTCCAGATCGCCGCAAAACGGCGGATTCCACAGATGGACTGGCGGCAATCCACTGCCGGGCGAGCCCGCGGCATCGCGCGCTGAGGCCGTCAGGCCATCCAGTGTCCGAGTAGCGGGCCGCCCTTGCTTCGCCATGGTTTACCCCGACGCTGGTCGCCTCTTCTGCCACAAAGGGGAACATCAACCCACTAGTGGAGCGGATTTGACATTCGCCACCCATCTGCCGCGGGCACCGAAATGCGAATGTCAAATCCAAAACTCCACTAGAAACCTATAGTTGCTAGTGGTCCTGCGATTCTAACGTTCGCAAAAACACCTGCTGAAACGGGATGCGAACGTTAGAATCGGACCACTCGTGTGGTGGTTCAGAAGTTCGCTTCATTCTCCCGGCAAGTCCGTCGAGCGAACTTCTGAACCCAAACCGCACTAGAATCATAAGGTTGCTAGTGCCCCTTTGATTCCGAAGTTCGGATTAGATGTCGCTGCAAGAACATACGAACTTCGGAATCGAGGCACTGGGCGCGGATCGGGCACCGAAATCGACGCGATTATTCGCCGCTTCGTGATGCCGCTCATAGCTCGAGAGACCAGATATTGTGGGAATAGTTTAGTTCAATGAATACATGCCGTTTGCGTATGTTTAACAGTTCATGGCGCGACGACGCAAATTGCGTAGCCTCGCGCAAGGAGTGACGGATGGCTATGGACTCGGACAAGAGTGTCGAGAAACTCGAAGACGTGATCGTCCGTTCGGCCGAGCAAGTCGCCGGGCAAATTCGCGCGGCGCGGGATGCGATTTCCACCGTCATCTTCGGTCAGGACCGGGTGATCGAAAACACGCTGGTGACCATCCTCTCCGGGGGGCATGCGCTTCTGATCGGCGTTCCCGGCCTTGCCAAGACCAAGCTCGTGGAGACGCTCGGCGTGACGCTCGGACTCGACGCCAATCGCGTCCAGTTCACGCCGGACCTGATGCCGTCGGACATCCTCGGCGCCGAGGTGCTGGACGAAAGCAGCATCGGCAAGCGTTCGTTCCGCTTCATTGCCGGACCGGTATTCGCACAGCTTTTGATGGCGGACGAAATCAACCGCGCCAGCCCGCGCACGCAATCAGCGCTGTTGCAGGCCATGCAGGAGCAGCACATCACCGTCGCCGGCGTGCGCCACGACCTGCCCAAACCCTTTCATGTGCTGGCGACGCAGAATCCGCTGGAGCAGGAAGGCACCTATCCGCTGCCGGAAGCGCAACTCGACCGCTTCCTGATGGAGATCGATGTCGACTATCCGGATCGCGACGCGGAACGCCGCATCCTGTTCGAGACCACCGGCGCCGAGGAGGCCCTGGCGAAAGCCGCGATGAACGCCGATGTCCTGCTCACAGCGCAACGGCTGGTGCGGCGGCTGCCGGTCGGCGACAGCGTGGTCGAAGCCATCCTGTCGCTGGTGCGCTCGGCGCGCCCCGGACCGGAGAGCGGCGAAATCGGAAAACTGATCGCGTGGGGACCGGGGCCGCGCGCCAGCCAGTCGCTGATGCTGGCCGTGCGCGCCCGCGCGCTGCTCGACGGACGTCTTGCGCCGTCGATTGACGACGTGCTCGACCTCGCCGAGCCGGTGCTCAAGCATCGCATGGCGCTGACCTTCACGGCCCGTGCCGAAGGTCGCACGATTTCCGATGTCATTAAACAACTTAAAACGCGGATCGGTTGATGGTCGCAGCAGCCGGGCACGTCAGGCAGGAAATCGAAGCAGTCAGACGTGCCGATGGTGAAAGCCGCACGCTGGCGGCGTCGCTGCCGCGTCTCGTGTTGGAAGCCCGTCGCATCGCCGCCAATGTGATTCACGGCCTGCACGGCCGCCGCCGCGCCGGTTCGGGTGAAAGCTTCTGGCAATACCGCCGTTTCGTCTCTGGCGAGCCGTCGCAGAACGTCGACTGGCGTCGCTCCGCGCGCGATGATCATCTCTACGTCCGCGAGCACGAGTGGGAGGCCGCGCACACCGTGTGGGTGTGGCCCGATCGTTCGGCGTCGATGGCCTTTGCCTCTCGAAATGCGCGCGACAGCAAGCTCGAGCGCGCTTTGATCGTCACCTTCGCACTGGCTGAATTGCTGGTGGCCGGCGGTGAACGCGTCGGCGTTCCCGGGCTGATAAATCCGACCGCGAACCGCAACGTCATCGACCGAATAGCCCAGGCGATGCTCCATGACGATCTCGCGCGCGCCAGTCTGCCGCCGTCGTTCGTGCCATCGGCCCGGTCGGAGATCGTGGTGCTGTCGGACTTCTGGTCACCGATCGCCGATATCCGGACCATGCTGGCCGGATTGTCGGCTTCCGGGGCGCACGGCACGCTGCTACAGGTCGTCGACCCCGCCGAGGAGACATTCCCCTATTCGGGGCGCGTCGAATTCGTCGAACCCGAGGATGGGCGGGCCATCACTGCGGGCCGCGCCGAACGATGGGCTAGAGACTACGTCGCGCGCGTGGCGCTGCATCGCGACCAGATCCGCGCGGAAACCAGAGCGCTCGACTGGCTGTTCTCTACCCACACCACCGACCGGTCCGCCGCGGACCTGCTGTTGTTCCTCCACGGCGGCATGATGGCGAGTAGGGGAAGCGGCGTCATCGCGGCCAAAGCGGGGCCCACCGCATGATGTCGGCGCTTCCGCTGTCATTCCTGCAACCGCTGATGCTGCTCGGCCTGCTCAGCCTGCCGCTTCTATGGTGGCTGCTTCGTGTGATGCCGCCGCGCCCGCGGCGCATCGATTTTCCGCCGACACGACTGCTGTTCGATATCGCACCGAAGGAAGAAACGCCTTCGCGCACGCCGTGGTGGCTGACGGCATTGCGGCTTGCGGCGGCGGCGCTGGTGATTTTCGCAGCCGCTAGCCCGGTGTGGAATCCCAACAACGGACCGGCCCGCAGCACCGGGCCGTTGACGATCCTGCTCGACGACGGCTGGAGCGCCGCATCGAGCTGGGAGATGCGGATCAAGGCGGCGGATCAACTGATCACTGAGGCCGACAGCAACCGGCGGGGCGTTGCTATCGTGCCCTTATCGGACCCGGCGCAAGGCATCACGCTGACGCCTGCCGGAACCGCGCGCGTCACGCTGCGGCAGCTTGCTCCGAAGCCGTTCGCGGTCGACCGCGTTGAAACGCTGCCGGCGCTTAAACGCTTCCTGAACGCGACGGGTGACAGCGATATCGCGTGGCTGACCGATGGCATCGACAGCGGGCGTGGGACGGAATTCGTCGACGGACTTCGCGAGGTGATCGGCGACCGTTCCCTCACCATCGTCGAAGGCGGCACGCTGCCCGCCCGTGCGCTGACCGCGGCGGAAAATGCCGCGGCCCGGATGACCGTGAAGGTGCTGCGCGCTAACGCGAACGGCCCGGCCGCCGGGGTTGTCCGTGCGCTCGACCAGAAAGGGGCGCCGATCGGCGAGACGCAATATGCGTTTGCGCCTCAGGATCGCGAAACGGAAGCTGCGTTCGACCTGCCGCTGGAGTTGCGCAACGATATCGCCCGGCTGGAGATCGCGGGGGAGCGATCAGCGGGCGCGGTGCAATTGCTCGACAAGCGCTGGCGCCGACGCGCCATCGGCGTGGTCAGCGGATCGAGCACCGAGAGGGCGCAGCCGTTGCTTGCATCGACTTTCTACCTGAGCCGCGCGCTGGCGCCGTTCGCCGATGTCCGGCTCGGCGACAAAGGAGCCCCGCAGCAGATCATCACCCAATTTCTGGATCAGAAGCTGTCAATGATCGTAATGGCCGACGTTGGAGCGCTGTCCCTGGAACTGCGCCATCGGATCGACGATTGGATCAAACATGGCGGCGTGCTGGTGCGGTTCGCGGGGCCGCGCCTGGCGCAGGCAGACGACGATCTGGTCCCCGTAAAATTGCGGCACGGCGGCCGCAGCCTCGGTGGCAGCATGACCTGGGAAAACCCGCAGCATCTCGCCGCCTTCGCCGCGGACGGACCGTTCGCGGCGCTTCCGGTGCCGAATGACGTAACCGTCAACCGGCAGGTGCTCGCCGAACCGGATGCGACGCTGGCGGCCAAGAGCTGGGCCTCCCTCGTCGACGGAACGCCGCTGGTGACCGGCGAGCGCCGCGGCAAAGGCCTGCTGGCGCTATTCCACATCAGCGCCGACATGCGCTGGTCCGATCTGCCGATGTCCGGCACTTTCGTCGAGATGCTGCGGCGTATCGTGGATGTTTCCGGCTACACCGCAAACACAGGCAGAACCGCAAACGCTGATGCCAAGGCGGAAACCGTCGCGCCGCTGCGGACGCTCGACGGTTTCGGCACGTTCGGACCCCCGCCCGCTTCCGTCAAACCCTTGCGGGCCGACTATCGCGGCCGCGGCACCATTGAGCATCCACCGGGGTTCTACGGCCCCGCCGACGGGCCGATTGCTGTCAACACGCTGGCGGCAACCGACCGGATCGTGCCGCTCGACACTTCGAACCTGACGGCGCGACGGGCGAGTTTCACCAACACCGAACCGCATGATCTGCGAGGTATCCTGCTGTCCTCGGCGCTCGCGCTGTTTCTGGCCGACGCCGTCATCGTGGCGCTGCTTGGCGGCGGCATGGCCATGCTGCTGCGTCGCCGCGCGGCTCAAGCGGCGCGGGTCGTCGCGCTTGCTCTGACGACGATGGCGATGGCGCCTTCACTTTCACGCGCCGACAGCGCCAGCGATGAGTTTGCCACGAAGGCCACCTCCCAGACCCGGCTCGCCTATGTCGTGACCGGCAACCCGGAGGTCGACTCCATCGTCAAGGCCGGGATGAGCGGGCTTACATTGTTTCTGGCGCAACGCACAGCGCTTGAAGCCGGCGATCCGGTCGGCGTCGATCCGGCGCGCGACGAACTGGCATTCTTCCCGCTGATATACTGGCCCATCGTGCCGGGCGCGCCGAAGCCGCCGCAAAACGCTCTCGATAAGATCGACGCCTACATGAAGCAGGGCGGCACCATTCTATTCGACACCCGAGACGCGATCGATGCGCTGCCGGGGCCGGATGGCGAATCCCGAACGCCTGGGATGCAACAACTGCGCGTCATCCTGACGTCGCTCGACATCCCCGAGCTCGAGCCGGTGCCGCACGAGCATGTGCTGGCCAAGACGTTCTATCTTCTGCACGATTTTCCAGGCCGCTTCACCACCGGCCAGACCTGGGTCGAGGCCCTGCCGCGCAATGAGGATGACGAAGCGGGCTCACGGCCGGCACGCGGCGGCGACGGCGTTTCGCCGATCATCATCACCTCGAACGATCTCGCGGGCGCCTGGGCCATGCGTCCCGACGGCCAACCGATGCTGCCGCTCTCGCCGGGCGAGCCGCGTCAGCGCGAATTCGCGTTCCGTGCCGGGGTCAACATCGTGATGTATACGCTGACCGGCAACTACAAGGCCGATCAGGTTCATGCTCCCGCGCTAATCGAACGGCTGGGGCAATAGGACCGCAGCATGCAGTACGGCATCGCCTTCACCCCCCTTGTTCCCATGATCGTGCTGTGGAGCGCCTCCGCCGCGATTGTCGTGATCACAGTGCTGCTCCTGGTTGGCCGCGCGCGCGGCGCGGCGGTACGGGTGGCGGCGCTGGCGCTGATCCTGCTCGCGCTCGCCAATCCGTCATTCACTCGGGAGGAGCGCGAACCGCTGTCCTCGGTGGCCGCCGTCATCGTCGACAAAAGCCCGAGCCAGAATTTCGGCGACCGCACCGATCAGGCTGCGAAGGCGCGCGAAGCGCTGGTCGATCGCCTCAAGCAGATCAAGGGGCTTGAAGTCCGCGTCGTCGATGCAGGCCAGGCGGACGGCGAGACCGACGGCACCAAGCTGTTCTCGGCACTTTCCTCGACCCTGTCAGATGTGCCCACCGACCGCGTCGCCGGCGCCTTCCTGATCACCGACGGGCGCGTTCACGACATTCCGGGCAACGTCTCTGCCCTGGGATTTAAGGCGCCGGTCCATGCCCTGATCACCGGCCACACGGACGAACGCGACCGCCGCGTCGCGATCGTTGCCGCGCCGCGTTTCGGCATTGTCGGACAGACTCAGACCGTCACCTATCGACTCGACGACCAGGGCGTCAGCGGCGAGCGCGCGAAAGCAGTGGTGCGCCGCGACGGCGAAGTCATCAGCGAGCGTACCGTTCTGAGCGGGGAAACCGTCAACGTCGATGTCGACATCAAACATGCCGGGCAGAACATCGTCGAGATCGAAGTCTCGCCGCTAACGGACGAACTGACGCCGGTTAACAATCGCGCCGTGGTGCCGATCGACGGCGTCCGCGACAAGCTGCGAGTGCTGCTGGTATCGGGCGAGCCGCATTCGGGCGAACGCACATGGCGCAACCTCTTGAAGTCGGACCCCAGCGTCGATCTGGTTCACTTCACGATTTTGCGTCCGCCCGAGAAGCAGGACGGGACGCCCATCCACGAACTGTCCCTGATTGCCTTTCCGACGCGCGAGCTGTTTCAGGAGAAGATCAACGAATTTCAGCTCATCATCTTCGACCGCTACGCGCGCCAGGGCGTGCTGCCGACCGCCTATTTCGACAACATCGCGCGTTACGTGCGCGCGGGGGGCGCGGTGCTGGTTTCGGCCGGCCCCGACTATGCCTCGACCACCAGCATCTGGCGGACGCCGCTGGACACCGTGCTGCCCGCCGAACCGGTCGGCGTCACTGAAAAGCCGTTCCATGCTCGGCTGAGCGACGCCGGCAAGCGTCATCCTGTCACCCGGGGGCTCGAAGGCTCCGCGAGTGATCCGCCGCATTGGAGCCGATTTTTCCGCGAAGTCGACACCCGCAACGTTTCGGTGCCGCCAGTTATGACCGGTGCCGACGGCCAGCCCTTACTATTGCTGTCGCGGTATGACGAAGGCCGGGTGGCTCTGCTCTTGTCGGATCATATCTGGCTGTGGGCACGGGGCTATGAGGGCGGCGGCCCGCATCTCGATCTGCTCCGGCGGATGTCGCACTGGCTGATGAAGCAGCCCGAACTCGAGGAAGAGACGCTGCAACTTAAAGTTCACGGCAAGGATCTCGTCGTGCAGCGCCAGACCATGGCCGACACCGTCACTCCGGTCACCGTGACCTCGCCCTCCGGCAAGACTCGCGAACTGTTGCTGAAGGCCGCCGAACCCGGCTTGTGGGAAACGGGATTGATGGCGGACGAACTCGGATTATGGCAGGCGACCGACGGCACGCTGAAAGCTCTGGTCAATGTCGGCCCGGCCAATCCGAAGGAATTCTCGGCGGTTACGTCAACCGTGGACGAGATTAAACCGCTCGCGCAAGCCAGCGGTGGCGACGCCCGGCGGATCGCGGACGGCTCGAGCATCGACATTCCGCGCATCGTTCCGGTGCGCGCCTCAAGCGTGTTTCGCGGCGAGGGCTGGTTGGGCGTGCGGATTCGTGACGCCAGCGTGGTCCGCGGCGTCGGCGTGCTGCCTGTGTTCGCCGGAGTGATCGGCCTGCTGTTGCTGCTCGGCGCCTTTGCCGCAACCTGGCTTCGGGAAGGACGCTGACCTCCAATCCACTCCTGTGATCCGTTGCACAAACCACACAGTTTCGCATTGGCGACCACATCGTTGGGCCGTCTCAGTAGGTCGCCGTTGACATCCGGCCGGAACCCGGATGTTATATTGTAACGTCTGAGATACCGCGAAGGCGTGGACATGTTGCAATGAAGTGGTTCCGGTCGAACATCAAACACGGATCGCGGCTCGCGCTGTTCGCGCTTGCGATCCAGTTTGTTCTGTCGTTCGGGCATCATCACGGGGCTGCCGCCGCACCGACCATCTCGGTGCAAACCAGCGCATCCGTGCCAGCCAGCGACCCGGTCGCTGCCCCACCCGGCGCGACCGTAGACTCGCAACATGCAGCTCTAACCAATTCCGCCAAAACGCTCGTCACGAGTCCGGCTGGACCGACAGGTGACGATCAGGACCGCGACCGATGCGCCGTTTGCGCCATTATGGCGCTCGCGGGCACGATGCTGTTCACCGGGCCTCCTGTTTTGCTGTTGCCCGACGCCTGTAATTTCCTTCATCTTGTGATCGAAGCCGAGTTCAATCACCTCGAATCGCGGCCTATCGCCTTCCAGCCACGCGCTCCTCCTTCGTCCTGATGTCGATCCGGCAATAGCGCGCTGCGCAACCCATTGCCGACGAACTTCGCAAGTTTATCGACTTTGACGGCCATACGAACGCCGATGAGCGGAAGTCGGCCGTATCAGGATCCGCAGGATGTCCTTTTTTCCCAGTCGTTTTCTCACACTGGCGCGCCTCAGCGCAGTGTCGCTTCCGGCCTTTGCCGTGGTGTTCTCCGATGACGTTTCCGCCCAGACAGCTCTGCCTGGAATCGTGGTCAACGCGCCCAGTCCGATCGTGCGCCATGCACGGCCGACTCGGACAACACCCGCGCGTACGGCTCGCCGCGGCACGACCAGGACTTCTAAGCCCCGGCAACCCGAGGTAGCCCGCACTGCGGCGCCGGCGACTCCCGCCAATCTGCAGGGCACGTTGCCCATCGTGACCGATCAGTTCGCGACCGTAACCGTCGTCACCAACGAAGAGATTCGGCGCAACGGGGCCACAACGCTGGGCGACCTGCTCAACAACAAGCCGGGCATCACCGGCTCATCCTTCGCCCCCGGCGCATCGAGCCGGCCCATCATCCGCGGCCTCGACAACAATCGCGTCGGCATCGTGGAGAACGGTATCGGAAGCAACGGTGCGTCCGATCTCGGCGAGGACCATTTCGTGCCGATTGACCCGCTTTCGACCAATCAGGTCGAGGTCATTCGCGGCCCGGCGGCGCTGCGTTACGGTTCGACGGCCATCGGCGGAATGGTCAGCGCCAGTAACAATCGCATTCCCGAAACCACGCCATGCGCGACACCGTTGACAACGCAAACCTACGGTTATGCCGTCAAGGCGCCACAACTGCCGACTCCCCCTGGCTGCGTGAACGTAGAGACACGAGGAGCGGTCTCGAGCGTGAACAACGGTCGTGAAGGCGCGGTTCTGCTCGATGCCGGCGGCAACAACGTGGCGATTCACGCCGACGCCTTCGCGCGGCGAACCGAGGACTATGCGATCCCCGGCGGCGTGCAGAAAAACACCGCGACCGACTCCAATGGAGCTTCAGTCGGCGGCTCGTATTTGTTCGACGGCGGATTCGTCGGAGCCGCGATCACGCAGAACAACAGCCTGTACCACATTCCAGGCCAAGAGGGCGAAGAGCTCGGCACCCGGATCGACGCGCATCAGACCAAATTCACCGCAAAAGGTGAATATCGGCCCGATGCGGCGGCAATCGATGCCATACGGTTCTGGGTCGGCGCGATCGACTACAAGCACAACGAACTCGCCCTTGCCGACGCAGCTGATCCGGCCAGCGACGGCGTTCGCCAGACGTTCACCAACAAGGAGCAAGAAGGCCGGATGGAAGTGCAGTTCGCTCAGACCAACCTGCGCTTCGCTGCTCTGACAACCGCGATCGGCGTTCAGGGGTCGCACCAGGAACTGACCGCGCCGAGTCCCGACGATCCGTTAAGCCCGCTCAACGGCCTGTGGGATCCGAACAGCAATGGAAGGTTCGCTGGCTATATCTTCAACGAGTTCACGTTCAGCGACACGACCAAGGCACAGGTCGCCGGTCGGATCGAACACGTGAACCTCAACGGCTCAACTCCGAGCACCATGCCCGAACTGTTCGACCTCACCGTCGATCCGAGCGTGATCGGTGCCGCAACGCCGCGGGCCCTGAACTTCACGCCAAAAAGCACCAGTGTCGGTCTGATTCAGAACCTGCCCTGGAATCTCGTGGCGAGCCTGACCGGACAATACGTCGAACGCGCCCCGAAGCCAGCGGAGCTATTCTCCCGCGGCGTGCATGATGCAACGATAACCTATGACATCGGCAATCCGAATCTCGGCATCGAGACCGCGAAGTCGATAGAGGCCGGATTACGCCGAGCGACGGGGCCTCTGCGGTTCGAATTGGCCGGCTATTACACACGGTTCAACGGCTTCATCTACCGGCGCCTGACCGGCAACACCTGCGACGAAACGGCATGCGTGGCCGGACCGGGTCTGGAATTGAAGCAGGCCATCTACTCCCAGACCGATGCCGTTTTCCGCGGCGGCGAATTCCAGTTTCAATACGACGTTCTGCCGGTGTGGAACGGCCTCTTCGGCATCGAGGGACAGTATGACATTGTCCGCGCGACCTTCACGGACGGCTCCAACGTACCGCGGATTCCGCCGCAGCGTCTGGGAGGAGGCATCTACTACCGCGACGCTAACTGGCTGGCTCGCATCAACCTGCTCCATGCCTTCGCACAGAACGACGTGAGCGGCGTCGAGACGCCTACCCCCGGCTACAACCGGCTGCGAGCCGAGGTCAGCTATACGACCAAGCTGCCCGTGAACAACTGGTTGGGCGGGCAGCCGGTGACCGTCGGTCTGGTCGGCGACAATCTGCTGAACGAGCAAATTCGCAATGCCGTCGCCTTCAACAAGGACCAGGTGTTGCTGCCGGGACTGAACGTACGGATATTCGCAAACGTGAAATACTGATTTCAAATCTATTTGCTCTGGTCCGTCCCCTCCCGCGCGAACCTCCAGTCAGGCCGGATCATGCCCGAAACTCCGTCAAACGCATCAGGAGCCAGCTCGCATACCAACAGACGTGCCCGGTCAACCGGACCTGGCATGTCGACCTCTCCTTTCGGGATCATCTTGAAACCGACGCGACCGTAATACGATTCGTCGCCGACAAGCACGATGAGACGGTGCCCTTTCGCTTTCGCGTCGCCGAGAACGCGCTCGAGCATCGCGCGGCCAATGCCGCGGCCACGGAACGGCGGCTCGACCGTCAGCGGACCGAGGAGCAGCGCCGGCGTGTCGCCGATGCAGACCGGCAACAATCGAACCGAGCCGACCAGCAGAGTGCCGATGTGGGCGGTTAGGGAGAGGTCTAGCAAATGATCGACATGCTCGCGCAGGCGGTAAGCGCTGAGCACGAAACGACCGGGACCGAAGGTGCGTTCGTGCAGGCGCTCGATAGCCTGCGCGTCATTGGCGGTTTCGGTCAGGAGAGTGAGGGAGAGATCGGACATGAGGAGGCGGATAGCATCTGTCACGGGCGCGGTCCATCGCCTGCCGCCGATTGCGGCCGGGCCGATCACCTGCGCCAGGTGAGTACCGGCGGCTCATGATGAAGGACTTCCGCGATTCGGAGCCGCGTGCCGGCCGTGGTCTCGGCCGGCAGGGCATCGACGGCGAAAAAACCGCAATCGATGATCTCCCGATTTGGTTCGGGCTTGCGATCCTGCCGGAAGTCCCTGACGACATAGACAGCGACGTGATCGCGCCGCGAAACGTGGCTGTTGAAAAAAATGCCGTGCAACGCCGGTTCGCCGTGTATTTCGATTCGTCCTTCTTCAATGAGTTCGCGTTGCAGCGCCATACGCGACGTCTCGCCGACCTCGACGCCGCCGCCGGGCAGATGCCAGCCCGCCACATAGCCATGCTTGACCAGAAAGACCCTGTTGTCGGCGTCGAGCACCACGCCGCGCACGCCGAGCGTCATGCCGCGGGCGAACCGGAAGTACAGGTGAAATAGCCGGCGTAACGCGGGCTCGCAAAAGCACCGCAGACGGTGGAAATTCATGACGCTTAGCCCCCGAATCCGCAACGCGACGACTCGCTCTTGCATGATCGCTTGCATCCTAGCGGTGCTCTTGCCAAAACTTCAGAATATTCCCGGGTACGAGATACCGGGTACGAGGTAAAAGTGAAGCAGCTTCATGACAGGGACAGAGGCTCGCCATCGCGGCGGGCAACATTCAAGATCGCAGGCGGCGGCGCGATGACACACCTCGCCGGCGCTTTGATCGGTAGCCCCTGATGACGACCATCACGCTCGCGCACCTGTCCGATCCGCACCTTGGGCCGCTGCCTCCGCCGCGCCTGCATCAACTCATAGGCAAGCGCGCGCTTGGCTATCTGAACTGGAAGCGCGGCCGGCACGCCATCCATCGGCGCGATGTGCTGGACGCTCTGGTCGCCGATATCAAGGCGCAATCGCCCGACCACATCGCGGTCACCGGCGATCTCATCAATCTCGCACTTCCGGATGAATTCACGCAAGCGCGCGCATGGCTGGGCGACGTCGGCACTCCGCACGACGTCACCCTCGTGCCCGGCAATCACGATGCCTACGTTCGCCCGACGAAAAAACAGATTTCCGAATGGAAAGAATATATGCGTGGCGATAGCGTCCGCGAAGGGACGCCGCTTTCCTTTCCGTTCCTGCGACGCAGAGGGCCGCTGACGCTGATCGGCGTGTCTTCGTCGGTACCGACCGGTCCCTTCATGGCCACCGGGCGGCTGGGGTCCGACCAGCTCGATGCGCTGGACCGCGGTCTCTCACAGCTTGAGAGCGATCCGAACTTTCGCGTGCTGCTGATCCACCATCCGCTGTCTTCGAAAGATTCGTACAAACGACTGACGGATGCCGACGCACTTCTGGCTCTTCTGAAGCGGCGCGGCGTGGATCTCATCCTGCATGGCCATGATCATATCCATTCGACGATGTGGTTCGAGGGACCGCACGGCCGGATCCCCGCCATCGGTGTGCCGTCGGCATCCGCGATGCCGCATCGCCATTATCCACCTGCCGCCTACAACCTGTTTTCGATCACACGCGACGGAAACGCCTGGCGCTGCGAGCAGCGAGTGCGCGGCTTTGCCGACCAAGCAGCGATCGAGCGTCAGGAAATCAATGAATTGCAGCGGATACAGCTAATCTAGCCGCGCCACAGTGCGCAATCACCACTTGTGAAAAATGAAAAATGCGCCGAGGGCAACGAACGCAAAGCCCAGACCGTGATTCCAGCTCAACGGCTGTTTCAGATACAGCACGGAGAAGCCGGCGAAAACGACAAGTGTAATTACTTCCTGAATGGTTTTGAGCTCGGCCGCCGAATAGACCGAGCTGCCCCAGCGATTGGCTGGTACCGCGAGCCAGTACTCGAAAAACGCGATACCCCAGCTGGCCAGAATGACCAGAGAAAGCGGGCTTTCCTTGAATTTCAGATGCCCATACCAGGCGAAAGTCATGAAAACGTTCGAGCAGAACAGCATCAGGATCGGCAGGAGCCACGACGGAATCGCGATGGGCATGGCTGAACTTTCGGAAACGACCGGAGTAAAGCTAGCGTTTTCGAGCGAAGTGGAATCCGGTTCGCGTGAAGAAAACGCGTCAAATCAAAAAGCTGGAGTCTTTCACTGTTTCCATGAAGCGGTGAAAGACTCTAGGCCTGCTTACAGCGTGAACCCACAGCAAGCGAGGAGGAACTGTGCTGCACGTATGCCCAAAGCCGTACCGATAGGAACAAATCCTACCCCCCAGTCCGGAAGTAGGGTTCAACCGTGCCGCTAAGCTTGATGGTCAGCGGATTGCCGTGGCGATCCTTGGCACTGCCGGCGGCAACACGTATCCAGCCTTCGCTGACACAATACTCCTCGACGTTGGTTTTTTCGACACCCTTGAAACGGATACCGATATCGCGCGACAGAATCTCAGCATTGTAATAGGCGCTGCGCGGATCGGTCGACAAACGGTCGGGCAGCCGGTCATTTGCGGTCTGGTCGGTCAAAGCAGGGCCTCGATTTCTTCCGTTAGTTTTTTGGGGTTGGTGGTCGGAGCGTGGCGGGCAACCACCCTCCCCTGCCGGTCCACGAGAAACTTCGTGAAATTCCACTTGATTGACTCACCCAGCAGACCCGGCTTCTCGTTCTTCAGATGCTTGAACAACGGATGCGCGTCCGCCCCGTTGACATTTATCTTTTCAAACATCGGAAAAGTCACGCCGTACTTGCTGTCACAGAACTGCTGGATGTCAGTCGATGCCCCCGGCTCCTGCTTGCCAAACTGATTGCAGGGGAAGCCAAGAACGGAAAATCCGCGCGGGTTCATCGCGCGATATAGTTCTTCTAGGTCCTTGTATTGCGGCGTGAAGCCGCAGGCGCTCGCTGTGTTCACGATCAAAAGGACCCGGCCTTCGAACTGTCTCAACGCGCAGGGCTCGCCGGCCAGCGTGCTCGCGCAGAAATCAAAGACGCTGGCCATTCAACAACCTTTCGATCAAGTTACGATCGGGCGACCGTTCCGTGCCGGTCAATGCCGCGTGGAGGACCGGCTGACCTGGTCCAGGATGGCTTCGGTGAACGGAAATTCGAGAACGATTTCACCGGTGGCGTCGGTCACTTCCAGCACTGCATTGAGGATCGCCTTCTGTTCGCCGTCCGACTTGAGAATTTCGCGGATCGTCGTTCGGGCGGCACGCCAGGCTTGGTCGGGATCGCGCAAATCCTCGCCTTCCGGATCCAGAATCAGGTCGCTTCCGATGCGGGTGTTAAAAAAATATCGGGGCATGAACAATCCATAACGGGGTGGGCCTTGAGTCCGCCGTTCTCACAAGTTTTTTATCGAACGACAAGCCTGCACTACAATAGGCTTTATTTGTCGCAAAATTGCGTCCGTCCCGTTTCAAGCTCCTAGTAATCCATACGCGGATCAATATTCCGCCTCAAACGTTAGCACCGAGTCCCGCTCTTGATCAGGCCATCTTTTCTTCGTCATGTCGACATAACCTGGCTTGCAGCGGGTTATGGGAATTTTCCTAAACGGCGCGCGTCCTCGAACAAAGAAGAACGTCATGAACCCTGTCAGTGAACTCCAGAACCACGGCCAGGCCATCTGGCTCGATTTCCTTGCGCGCGGTTTCATAAACAAGGGTGATTTGAAGCATCTTGTCGAGAACGACGGAATACGCGGGGTTACCTCCAATCCCTCAATTTTCGAGAAGGCAATCGGGAGTTCGGACGAATATGACAGCGCTATAGTCAGCCTGCTGAAAAACGGCGACCGATCGGTCGCCGATCTCTACGAACAGCTCGCCGTAGAGGACATCCAGCACGCAGCCGACGTATTGCGGCCGGTCTACGATCGGCTCCATGGCGCGGATGGTTTCGTCAGTCTTGAGGTTTCGCCGTATCTTGCGAACGATACCAAGGCGACGATTGCCGAAGCTAAGAGACTGTGGAAGGCCGTCGACCGCAAAAACTTGATGATCAAGGTGCCGGCGACGCCGAACGGCTTGCCCGCGATCCGTCACCTGATTTCCGAGGGCATCAGCATCAACATCACGTTGCTGTTCTCCCAAAAGGTCTACGTCGAGGTGGCTGAGGCGTATCAGGCCGGACTTCGAGAATATGTCCGAAATGGCGGGGATCCCGCGCATGTTGCAAGCGTCGCCAGCTTCTTCGTCAGTCGGATCGATAGCGCCGCCGACAAGCAGCTCGACGAAAAGATCGCGCAAGCCAACGATCCTGCGGAGAAAGCGCGTCTTGCCGCGCTCAAGGGCCAGGTCGCGATTGCCAATGCCAAGCTCGCCTATCAGGATTACAAGCGGCTGTTTGCCGGCGAAGACTGGCAAAAGCTGGAAGCCGAAGGCGCCAGACCGCAGCGGCTGCTATGGGCGTCGACCGGGACCAAGAACAAGGACTACCGTGACGTCCTCTACGTTGAGGAGTTGATCGGTCCAGACACTGTCAATACCGTGCCGCCGGCGACCCTTGAGGCCTTCCGCGATCACGGCAAGCCGCGCGATAGCCTCGAGGAAAGTTTGGATGACGCACGGCAAGTGCTCACCGCGCTCGCGGAAGCCGGAATCTCGCTCGATGCGATCACCCGGGACCTCGTGACAGAGGGCGTGCGGCTGTTCGCGGACGCGGCCGACAAATTGCTCGGCGCCGTCGCCCGGAAGCGGGAAAAGATTCTCGGTTCTGCCATCGACCGACAGACCTTGTCGCTGGACCCCGCCATGGCGAAATCCGTCGAAGCAGAGGCGGATGACTGGCGAGCCGCCGGCACCGTCCGCAAGCTATGGCAGCAGGATAAGTCGGTGTGGACCGGTGCGGACGAAGACAAATGGCTGGCCTGGCTGACGAGTCCTGCCGCCGAGTTTAATCGGGCGGCTGACTACGAGGACTACGCGCGGCGAGTGAAGAAGCAAAAATTCACCGACGCGGTCGTCCTCGGCATGGGCGGATCAAGCCTGGGTCCGGAGGTGCTGGCGAAGACCTTTCCGAAGGCAGCAGGTTTCCCGAAACTACATGTGCTGGACTCAACCGATCCCGCCCAGATTCGCTCGCTTGAAACCGCGATCGACGTCGCCAGGACTGTCTTCATCGTGTCCAGCAAGTCGGGTGGAACGACAGAGCCCAATGCACTGAAAGACTATTTTCATGCGCGGGTGGCCAAGGCCATCGGCGCCGACAAAGCCGGCCACCGCTTCATCGCGATCACCGATCCGGGGTCCTCGCTTGACGAGGAAGCGGCGAAGCTCGGCTACGCGCGCACCTTCCACGGCGATCCCGCAATCGGCGGCCGCTATTCGATCCTGTCTCCTTTCGGCCTGGTCCCGGCGGCCACGGCGGGAATCGATGTGACAGGATTGCTCGAGAATGCACTCGTCATGGTACGATCCTGTGGCGCCCAGGTCCCACCGCATGACAATCCTGGTGTCCAGCTCGGATTAGCCATGGGTCTCGCGGGGCGCGAAGGCCGTGACAAGGTCACTATTCTGGCGTCTCCGAAAATCGCTGATTTTGGCGCATGGGCCGAGCAACTGATCGCCGAATCGACCGGCAAGGAGAGCAAGGGCCTGATCCCGATCGACGGCGAACCGCTCGCCGATGCGAACCTTTACGGTAATGACCGCTTCTTCATCGATATCCGCACGGCAGACGAAAAGGATGCCGCTCATGATGAGAAATTACGCGCGCTCGAGAGCGCCGGACATCCGGTGGTTCGGATCGTGATGAACTCGGTCGATCAGATCGGTCAGGAATTTTTCCGGTTCGAAATAGCCGTCGCGGCCGCCGGCTCGGTTCTCGGCATCAATCCGTTCGATCAGCCTGACGTCGAAGCTGCGAAGGTCAGGACTCGCGAATTGACGTCAGCCTTCGAGAAAACGGGCAGGCTTCCCAAGGAAGAACCGGCGATTTCCGCCGCCGGCTTCGATCTTTACACCAATGCTGAGAATGCGCGCGCGTTACGCGAGAAGGGCGGCGACGGCGCGCTATCCTCGTGGCTCAAGGCACACCTCGCGCGCGCAGAGCCCGGCGATTATGTCGCCTTTCTGGCTTACGTCGCGCGCGATGACGAACACATCGGTACCCTACAGCGGATGCGCCTTGCCGTTCGCGACCGGAAGAAAGTCGCCACCTGTGCCGAGTTCGGCCCACGTTTCCTGCATTCGACTGGTCAGGCCTACAAAGGCGGTCCCGACAGCGGCGTTTTTCTTCAGATCACCGCCGACGACCCACGGGATTTGAAGATCCCCGGCCGGAAAACGAGCTTCAGTATTATCAAGGCTGCGCAGGCGCGCGGCGATTTCGATGTGCTCACCCGGCGGGGACGGCGAGCGCTTCGCGTGCATCTCAAGGGAGATCTTCAATCCGGCTTGTCGCGGCTCGACGAGGCGATCAGCCGAGCTCTCATGTGACCATGGCGATGACGCGTCAGGTTATGACACTGCGTCAGACAACAAACGTTCGCCAGCCGCGTAATGCTGGGATCTTACCCCTCGCCGTCGTTCATCTCGATCCACGTTCTTCAATCTTCCTGAAACACCCGAGGTGTTGGGCCATACCGTGAACCGCACGCATCATTGAACCATCGGACCGCCCGTGGAATGTCCAGACCACGAGCCTGCTCCCGGAGGAGGGATCGGACCAATGCAGATAGGTATGATCGGGCTGGGGCGAATGGGGGCCAACATCGTTCGCCGTCTGATGAAAAAGGGAGGCCATCAGGCCGTCGTCTATGACATCAGCGACCAGGCCGTCGCCGCGATTGCCGCGGAGGGAGCCTTAGGCGCGATTGATCTCCAAGACTTCGTCCGCAAGCTCGAAAAGCCGCGCGCCATTTGGATCATGCTGCCCGCCGGAGCGATTACGGAGTCCACCATCGCGACGATCGCCGGGCTGCTCGATAAAGATGATGTCATCATCGATGGCGGCAATACCTTCTGGCAGGACGATATCCGGCGCGCGAGAACGCTGCGCGACAAGGGCATCTACTATGTCGATGTAGGCACCAGCGGCGGAGTTTGGGGCCTGGAACGCGGCTATTGCATGATGATCGGCGGCGACAAGGCCGTGGTTGATCGTCTCGACCCGATTTTCGCGTCGCTGGCGCCCGGACGCGGCGGCATTCCGGGAACGCCGAGCCGCGACGGCCGCGATCCGCGCGTCGAGCAAGGCTACCTTCACACGGGACCCGTTGGCTCCGGCCATTTCGTCAAGATGGTTCATAACGGGATCGAATACGGCCTGATGCAGGCCTTTGCCGAAGGCTTCGACATTCTTAAAAACGCAAACACCAATGCGCTGCCAGAGCATCATCGGTTCAAGCTTGACCTCGCAGATATTGCCGAGGTGTGGCGCCGCGGCAGTGTGATTTCATCCTGGCTGCTCGATCTCACCGCTTCTGCGTTGGCCCGCAGCGAGACTCTCGAGGCTTACTCGGGATTTGTCGCAGATTCCGGCGAGGGTCGCTGGACGGTTAACGCCGCAATTGATGAAGCCGTTCCGGCCGAAGTTCTAACGGCCGCACTGTTCGCGCGTTTTCGCTCGCGTCAGCAACATACGTTCGCAGAGAAAATCCTCTCGGCGATGAGAGAAGGATTCGGGGGGCACAAGGAGCCAGGAGAGACCGATCCATCCACAAAGGGGAGGACCGCGAGTTGATGACGGTCGCAAGCAACAAGCCGCGCAACCCGGAGCCATGCTGCTTCGTCATTTTTGGTGTCACCGGAGACCTCACCCATCGCCTGGTTATTCCGGCACTCTACAATCTTGCCGAATCCGGCTTGCTGCCGGAGCAGTTTTGCCTCGTCGGTATCGTCCGCAAGCAGATGTCGGAAGACGATCTTCGGCAAAGCCTGATGGAGGGTTTGAAAAGGCATGCCACGCGGCCGGTCAAAACCGAAATTGCCGACAAGGTGCTTAATTGCCTGACGTGCGTCGAAGCCGACCCCTCCGATCCGTCCTCATTCGATACGCTGAGCAATGCCTGTGAAAGGCTTGAGACAAGAACGGGGACATGCGGCAATCGCCTGTTCTATCTCGCCGTGCCGCCGACAGCATTTGCACCGATCGCAGAACAACTCGGCCGCGTCGGTCTCCTGCGAGAGACAAACGGCACGTGGCGCCGCCTGGTGGTCGAAAAGCCTTTCGGCACCGACCTTGCGTCTGCCAGAGCGCTCAACGCCAGACTGCTAAAGATCGCCAACGAACATCAGATCTATCGGATTGACCACTATCTCGGCAAGGAGACCGTCCAGAACATCCTTGTTCTTCGTTTCGCCAACGGCATGTTCGAGCCGATCTGGAATCGCAACCACATCGATCATATTCAGATCACCGTCGATGAAAAGCTGTCGGTCGGACATCGCGGCAGCTTCTACGACGCGACCGGAGCACTGAGAGACATGGTGCCGAACCATCTGTTCCAGTTGCTGTCGCTGGTGACGATGGAGCCGCCGAGACGCTTCGAAGCTCACGCAGTGCGTTCAGAGAAGGCGGAAGTTCTGGCCGCAATCCAGACGCAAACGCCGGAGGAGGCGCTGAGAAATTCTGTGCGCGGACAATATTGCGCCGGGCAGGTCGGCGATGAGGCGATCGTCGATTATCGCAACACCCCCAACGTCGAGCCCAACAGCACCACCGAGACCTACGCGGCGCTCAAGCTGACCATCGACAACTGGCGATGGGCCGGCGTTCCATTCTACTTGCGGACCGGCAAGGCTCTCGGCCTCAAGCGCACCGAGGTGGCCATCAAGTTCAAACAGGCGCCGTTCGCGATGTTTCGCTGCACGCCGGTGGACCAGCTGTCGCACAACTATTTGGTCATCGGCATCGAGCCTGCCGAAGGCATCACGATGCAATTCAATACCAAAGTACCTGGCCCCACGATCTCGATCGACGGCGTCGAGATGAAATTCCGCTACAAGGATTACTTCCACGCTGCGCCGAGTACCGGTTACGAAACCCTGATCTACGATTGCATGACCGGCGACAACATCCTGTTTCAGCGCGCTGACGGCGTGGAGGCCGGCTGGCAGGCGGTGCAGCCGTTCCTCGACGCCTGGAAGAAGGCCGGCGCCAACGGGCTGGTGGGCTATAAGGCGGGCAGCGAAGGCCCCCATGAGGCCGACGAGCTGCTGGCGCGGGACGGCAACCAGTGGCGCGAGCTGACATGACATCCGCTGACGCGGCGGACCGCAGGTTTCAGGTGCTCCCAGATGCGGAAGCAGTCGCGACCGAAGCAGCGGAACGAATGATCTTCCGGATTACGGAAAATGCAACGCGGCTGGCGATTTGCCTGACCGGCGGCTCCGGCCCGAGAGCGCTCTACGCGCTGCTGGGAAGCCCAGACTATCGTTCGCGGATCGCGTGGGATCGCGTTCACTGGTTCATTGGGGACGAGCGTTTCGTGAGCGCGGACGACAAGCGCAACAATATGGCGATGGCCAGGGACCTTTTTCTGGACCGTTGCGCCCCGCCGGGAAATATCCATCCCATGCCGACGGACGCTCGCGATCCGGATACGGCAGCGCGGCTTTACGAGCGCGAACTCCAAATCTTTTACAACGCGCGTCGTCTCGATGCAGCCAAACCGCTTTTCGATCTTGTGTTGATGGGGCTTGGACCAGACGGTCACACCGCCTCGTTATTTCCGGGAGATCGAGCGCTCGACGAGACCGAACGATGGGTCGTCGGCGTGGACCACGCGCACGTCGAGCCTTTTGTTCCCCGCGTCACCCTGACGCTCCCAGCACTGGCCTCCTCACGCGAGATGCTGTTTCTCGTCAGCGGTGAAGCCAAGCAAGGCATCCTCTCGAAAGTCATGGCGGGCGCCGATCTGCCCGGTACACGCGCACATTCCAGCGGCATCACGATATGGCTGACCGATGCTGCGGCCGCAGGATCGCCGGCATGAATGCGGGCGGAGATGCCGCCTTTTGCACGTTGATTGTCATGGGCGTGTCGGGATCTGGCAAAAGCACCATTGCGGTTGCGCTGGGACAACGACTGGGATGGATAGTTGAGGATGCCGACCGTTTTCATCCGGAAAGCAATATCGATAAAATGCGCGCCAGCATCGCATTGAACGATGACGACAGGCAGCCGTGGCTACGCGCCATCGCCGTGGAGCTCGGCCGCAGGCGTGCAAACGGCACCAGCGTGATCATGGCCTGCTCCGCACTCAAGCGCGCCTATCGCGACATTCTCGTGCAAGGTCATAGCGACACCCGCATCGTCTACCTGCGCGGCGACAGAAGCCTGATCATGAGCCGTCTCAAGGCGAGAGGCGATCATTTCATGCCGCACGCGTTGCTCGAGAGCCAGCTCGCAACACTGGAGGAGCCTACCGAGGATGAGCGGCCGATCGTTGTCGACATCGATGCGAGCGTGGACGAAATTACCGATCGAATCGTCACCATGCTCGACGCGGGCTGGATACTCTCATGAACAGCATTTCCCTCGTGATTTCGGACGTTGACGGAAGTCTGCTAACGCCCGACAAACGTCTGACGGAAGCTGCAATCCAGGCGGTGAAACGACTTGCCGAAAGAGATATCGGCTTCACGATCACCAGCAGCCGCCCTCCCTTGGGTATGCGAATGCTGATCGAGCCGCTCAATATCCAACTGCCGCTCGGCGCATTCAACGGCAGTCTGATGATCGATCCCGCCCTCAAGATACTTCGAAGGACTGCCATTTCAGCGTCGGCCGCACGACAAGCGATCGACGCGCTGAAAACTTCCGAAACCGACATTTGGCTGTTCACCGCGGACCGTTGGCTTATCACGCGCGACGATGGCCGCTACGTTCCGCATGAGCAGCACACAATCCGAATGGCTCCGGTTATGGTTTCCGATTTTGAGGAATTCACAGACGACGCCTCCAAGATCGTTGGCGTCAGCGCCGATCCCGAGAAGCTCGCCCGTTGCGAGATGGCGATGCAGGTGGCCCTCGCCGGCCAGGCGAAGGTTGTCCGGTCGCAGAGCTATTATCTCGACATCACACCTGCCGGAGAGGACAAGGGCACATTCGTGGAGGCGTTAGCGAAGCGCCTCAACATTTCAACGCGTAACATCGCGACCATCGGAGACATGCAGAACGATCTGGCCATGTTTGCCAAAAGCCGCCTGTCATTTGCCATGGGAAATGCCGAAGACAACGTGAAGGCGCAAGCCACTCGTGTCACCGACAGCAATGAAAACGACGGTTTCGCCAAGGCGATCGATCAGATCATCGCCCTCGACTAGCCGCTAAGCCCTCGCCCGCTGCATCGCCGGTTTGCGTGCCGCGTTGAGATTGTGGATGGTGTTGAGCAGGGCAATGTGGGTCAGTGCCTGCGGAAAATTTCCTGTCATGCGGCGGGCAACCGTATCGTACTCCTCCGACAGCAGGCCAAGGTCGTTCGCCACTCCCGCAACCCGTTTCAGCAACATCTCGGCCCGCTCGATATCGCCGCTCAGGACATAGGCATCGGCGAGCCAGAGCGTGCAGGCCAGAAAGGCTCCCTCGATCGGCGGCTGTTCGTCTGACACCGCGCGCGGATCGTGCCTGAGCACGAAGCCATCCGGCATCAGATACTTCTCCACTGCTGCGAGCGTTCCCACAACACGCGGATCAGACGCCGGTAGGAAGCCGACCGACGGGATGAGAAGCGTGCTGGCATCAAGCAGCTTCGAGCCGTAGGATACGACGAAGGTATTCTGTTCGCGATCAAAACCCTTTTCGCAGACGTCTCGATGGATCGTATCGCGCAGTTCACGCCAACGCTCGACCGGCGCTTCGAAGCCGAAATGCTCCACGCTCTTGACGCCGCGGTCGAACGCCACCCAGACAAGCACCTTCGACGAGACGTAATGCTTGCCAGGTCCTCTTAGCTCCCAGATACCTGAATCTGTTTCATTCCAAATCCGGCCGAGATGCTCAAGTAGCTCGCATTCCAGCGCCCAGGTTGGCTCGCTCAGCTTAAGGTTGGCCTCCCTCGACTGGTGAAACACGTCCATCAGCTCGCCGTAGACATCAAGCTGGAGCTGGGCATGCGCCGCATTTCCGATCCTGACCGGTCGCGCGCCCTCATAACCAGGCAGCCAGTCTGCCTCCCATTCCGTCAGGCGACGTTGTCCTAGGATGCCATACATGATCTGCATGTCGGAGGGCGAGCCTGCGACCGATCTCAGCAGCCAGTCGTGCCACTCCGACGCCTCATCGTAATAGCCGCTGTTCATCAGCGCGAGCAGCGTAAAGGTCGCGTCGCGCAGCCAGCAGAACCGGTAATCCCAGTTACGTGCGCCGCCAAGCTTTTCGGGAAGTGAGGTTGTCGGAGCCGCGACGATGCCGCCGGAAGGCGCATAGATCATGGCTTTCAGGACAACCAGCGAGCGCATTGCGAGATCACGATACGGACCGTCATAGTCAAACTTTCCGCACCACTCGCTCCAGAACGCCTCCGTGTCCCGCAGCGCTTTCGCAGGATCGATCGGGGGTGGAACGGCAAGATGCGACGCGCCGTACGCCATGACAAACGGAATCGTCTGCCCGGCGCTGACCTCGAAGTCCGCGACGGTGGTCATGTTCTCGCCGTGCGTCTCGACCGGCGTGCGCAACACCAGCATGTCCGGTCCGCAAATGGCGAGCAGCGCCCTGTCCTCCGTGCGGCGGACCCATGGCGCGTTCTTCCCGAAACCAAACCGGATCACCAGATCCATGTGCATCTTCACGCGGCCGCGGTCCCCCCGCACGAGGCGAACGATGTCGGACACCGTGCCGCGCGGCGGCATGAAATCGATCAAGGTCACAGCGCCGCCGGTGGTTTCAAACCGGGTTTCGAGGATAAGGCCGTCTCCGCGATATTGATGACTCGATCGCTCGATTTTTTCCGAAGGAGCGATCCGCCAATGGCCGTTACGCTCATCGCCCAGGAGGGCGGCAAAGCAGGCGTCGGAATCGAAGCACGGCCAGCAAAGCCAGTCGAGCGACCCCGTCCGGTCGACGAGCGCGACGGTCTCGCCGTCGCCGATGATTCCATAGTCTTCGATGTTGCTGGGCAATTTGCAGAACTCGGCAGGTGAGCTGAAAACAAACTGACGAAACGCCAATATTATTCATCGCCGGGTGGTTGGCCATCCCGCCTGGTGAACTTTCTGGAAAAGAATGTCATGTGAATGGAGAACGAGCGACTGGATGCGAACGCGCGGGTACCCATTGCGATCCACCGCTTAGGGCAGCTGCTCGCGTCTACCGCGTTGAATCAGAACCTAGGCTCAGGACTCATTGATCAGAGCCAAAAGATGACGGCTGCAGCGATGCAGATGGCAGACATGAAGGTATGTGAGCATCGATCGTAGCGGGTGTGGATGCGGCGCCAGTCCTTGAGCCTGCCGAACGCATTTTCGATCTTGTGTCGTTGGCGATAGAGCATGCGGTCATGTTCGATCGGCTTTGCGCGGCTGGCCTTCGATGGGATGCAGGCCGTGATGCCGCGGGCCGCGAGCGGCTGGCGGAACCAGTTGGCGTCGTAGCCCTTGTCGCCAAGCAACTGCTTCCCGGGCGGCAGCGCATCGATCATCAAGGCCGCCCCCTTATAATCGCTCATCTGGCCTTCGCTGAGCAGCATGATGACAGGGCGTCCCTGACCGTCGCAGACGGCGTGCAGCTTGGAGTTCAAGCCGCCCTTCGTGCGCCCGATACATCGGGGAACAGGTCCTTTTTTAAAAGGCTGGCGGCGGTGCGATGCGCCTTCAGATGCGTCGCATCGATCATCAGGAGAGAGGGCTTGCCACCTTTGCGTGCCAGCTCGGCAAAGATATTGTTGAACACGCCGAGCCGGCTCCAGCGCACGAACCGGTTATAGATCGTCTTATGCGGACCATAGCCGGGCGGCGCATCGCGCCAGCGCAGACCGTTTCTGATGACGAAGACGATGCCGCTGATCACCCGTCGATCGTCAACCCTCGCAATCCCGTGCGACAGCGGAAAATACGGCTCAATCCGGCGCATCTGAGCCTCCGACAGCAACAACAAATCGGCCATGGCGATGTCCCCCAAACATCGCCATTGAATCAACCCGCCAGTCCTCTCGCAACAGATTTAATGGGTCCTGAGCCTAGCGGCTATAGCCGTTGGCGCGAGAATAAGCCGGACGGGTTTCCTGCACGGACCGACTGCCTGAGCTGGTGCCTCGTTTACTCACCGCGGGTTTTCCCGGTTCGATATCCTCGAGAAAGACGGGCTCGGAAAAATAGAAGCCCTGCGCATATTTTATCCGCGTCGCTGCCTGCAAATAAGCGAGCTCCTCGAATTTCTCGACGCCTTCTGCGATCACCGCCATTCCCAAGGCATCGCCGAGAGATTCAATCGCCTTAAGGATACCCTGGCTGCGCGGACGCTTGTGGATATCGACGATGAACGACCGGTCAATCTTGATTTCATCAGCGGTGATATCGGCGAGGGCCGACAGAGACGAATATCCGATCCCGAAATCATCGATGGAGATTTTGACGCCTAGCCTTCGCAGGACTGGCAAAATCTCCGTCTGGAAACGGGTTTTCGCCACGAACGCATCTTCGGTGACCTCGACGATGAATCGCGTTGCGCAACCGGTCTTCTCCAGCGCTCGCGCGAAGGACGTCATGAATACCACGTTGCCAGCCTGCTTGGCGGCGACGTTGATGCTAATGCTAACGTCGGTGCCGAACGCATCGTCGATGAGATCGATTGACCTCATGATTTCGGCCAGAACCAGATGCGTTAACTCATCGATCAAGCCGAGTTCAATCGCGAGATCAACGAACGTTCCAGGCGCCTGAATGATACCGTCATCATTGCGCAGCCGAACCAGCGCCTCAATGCCTTTGATCTGTTCGGTTCTGATGTCCACCTTGGGCTGGAACGCGCAACAGAACCGCTTGTCGAGAATCGCGAGCCGCAGCGATTGCTCGATTTTCATTCGGGTCAATGCCTCGTGCTGCATTCCGGAATCAAAGATGGCAGCTCCGCCCTTTGTGTCGTTCTTGATCTGATACATCGCGGTGTCGGCGTTCTGCCGCAGAACCTCATAGGTGTCGCCGTGATCCGGATAGATGCTCACTCCGATCGATGCGGACGCGAACAGTTCCGATCCGTCGATGAAAAATGGCGCCTTAAGCCGCTGCAATAGAAACTCAATGTATTCGGCGAGCTCGACGTCGCTTTGGACCGGGTTGAGCAGGAGCAGAAACTCGTCGCCGCTGATCCGGGAGAGCATATCGGTGGCACGTAGGCCGAGGTCTAAGCGTCTGGCAACTTCGATCAGAAGCCCGTCACCGGATGCGTGGCCGTAGTAGTCGTTGATGTGTTTGAAGTTGTCGATATCGAGAAACGCCACCGCAAATCTAACGGAATGTTCACCCTCGCGGATGAGGCTGTTGGCGTGCTGTTCGATGACGCGCCGGGTCGGCAAGCCCGTCAGCTCGTCATAGTACGCACAACGAAAAAGCTCTTCCTCAACGGCCTTTTGACGGCTGATATCAACCGAGCTCGACAAAACAAGCTTTCTGTTCGAAATCACCACAGGCTCATGCGTCGTCAGAAAGATCTTCGTCGCATGATCCGTTCGAATGTACTCTTCGGATATCCTGCTCCCGCCCGACTGCAGAACCCCGCGAGCGAGATTTATGCGATCATTCAACTCTTTTGAAGGGAGCCGCGTACCTGACACCGTTCCGACGATGTCCCGCGCCGGCACATTGAACTGGGCCACGGCGGCCGCGTTCACGAACACGAAGTTTCCCTGCTCGTCCTGAACCGTCACGGCTGTCGGAAGCGATCCGACAACTTCATTCAGGAAATTTAGTCGCGAGGAATCCCTTATCTCGAGCGGGAAGTCATTTCGGCTGGTCTCCGGCCCATCGGGAGGTCTCGGTTCACTCTCACTGGCGACAACAGAAAATTCGTTTCGCTCAGGCGCACCGGACATGAACTTCCCAACCTTCACCGCGTCTGAAAGGGGAAACTACCGGACTTTCAGGCTCTTGCGGGCAGGAACGGTGGTCGCGGTCAATACCGCGCGTCACCTTCTGCCTTCACAAGAAGGAATACTCCGCCACGTTGTAGGTTTAGTTAAATCCGACGCATAAACACGGCCACACTTTCCACACCAAATGCAGCGCCGCTCACATCAGCTTCGTATATTGTTACCAATGCATGAACCGGGGTACGAAATTCTCCGTTCCGAAGACCTAGCTGCGCTCGCGATAATCAGAGAAGAATTGGCGCCACGGGCTGGATATACTGAGCTATTGAACAGATGCGGCTCAAACAAATAATCCAGTTTCGCCTGATTTTGCGTTCAGAAAAACCTTTGACGTGGAGCGCCGATGACGCTCCACGCCAAAGCCAAACATCAGCGCACGAGGATCTTGTCTCCCCGGCCCATTGAGGGATCAGCCTTATTGCTGATCATGAGGACCGCGATACCGCCAGTAAGCGCGGCGCGCATAGAGTGATCCACCAGCGCATACGCGCCTTCCTTCGGTGAAATGAGGTCGAAGGTCGCCGCGTCACCCGGCGCTAAGGTATAATTCTGCATCCCAACCATCAAGTTCTTCGGGTTGCCCGAGGGATAGACCCTGTCCCAAATGCCAGCGATCGGATGAAATCCGGAAAACTCGTTGGGACCGGCATTGACCATATAGACGCGCACGCGCTCACCCGGCTTGGCCTCGAGAGTTTGCGTCGCGTGTTCATCATGCACTGGGTCATACTGAAAGGGCACGGCGTTGAAGGCGTTACGCTTCCACTTGTTCGCCATCATGCTGTCGACATCTTCGGGATTCTCGAACATCTGATGCTCGATCAGGACATATTCACGGTCCGCTTTGGGCATCGCATTAGGGTCTTTCGGATCGATGATGACCACCCCGAACATGCCCCGGGCGATGTGCTGGATCATCGGATCAGATCCGCAATGATAGAAGAACACACCTGGATGTTCCGGAACATACGAAAAGGTCTTGGTCTCGCCGGGTTTGATCGACGCAAAATCCGTCAGAACATCCGAGCGCGCGGAATGCATGTCGATCGAATGCGATTTCTTGTTCGCGGCATCGTTCTTCAAGGTGAACTCGATGGTGTCGCCTTCCGTCGCCCGGATCACCGGACCGGGAACCTGACCGTTGAAGGTCCAGGCGGCCACGGTGTTGCCCTGGTTATCAAGCGGGACCGTCGTTTCCTTGGCTATCAATTCGATCTTGACGGTCTTGGCCTGCGCCGTGGCAATCGCGGCGCCGAAAAGAACCATGACTGCTGCCATGCTCCCCACGATGGCGCTGTTCTTCAAATGTGCGGTGGTCATTGAAATCGTTCTCCCCTTCATGATTTGGTATGGCTTTCTTGTTGAATCTATTTGCCGCATTTGCAGACCTGCCGCAGATATTTGACCAAGCCTGTGATCTGCTCTTCGGACAGGACGTGACCCCAGGTTGGCATCAGCACCGACTTGTTGACGGCAAGCCCGCCTTCCTTGATGGCTTTGAACAGTTCATCATCTGGTGTGTCGCCCATACTTTTCGCGTCGGTGTGATCCCGCGGCTTCACGGAAAGAGCGGGCACGTTGATTCCCGTCCCGTTGCGCTGGAGGCCGTGACATTGCACACAATAGATCCCATAAATCTGCTCGATCGACTGATCGGCATGGCTTGTCGATGACACGAGCAGCAGGACCAGACCGGCGAAAGCCGCCAACGTTTGCGTTTTCATCACTTGTCTCCTTGGCTCAATTGAACCAGGAACGCGGTCAGTCGCTGGATATCCTGATCCTTCAGATTCGACGTCGGCATCCAGATATGCGGATCGAAACGCTGCGGATCTGCGGTATAGGCGGCAATGAAATCCGCTTGCAGCCGTGCGCCGGCATCGGTCAATCGCGGCCCGGAGAGGCCCCCTTCTCCTTTTTCGCCCTGGTGGCAGGCGACGCAGCCGCGAAATTTGACGAACGCAAGCGCACCCATCCGTGCGCCTTTCATCTCACCCTTGAAAATGCCTGCCGGAACGAGATCTGCGGGAGCCTTCAAAGCCATCAGAGCTTCCGCGGTAGCCTCGGCATCGGCCTTCTTTAGCTTCGGGTGAGCAATGATCTTGGACGGATCGGGCACATCGTTCTTGTCGCCCTTCTTGACCATGTTGAAATACGGGTAACCGGCGGGACGTATCGGCTTGGGATCCTGCAACCAGGAAACCAGCCATTCCTTCTTGAACTTGCTACCCGCAAACCAAAGGTCGGGACCTTTGCGCGTCAGCAACCTGTCAAGCGAAGCATCGCTCGGTTTAACCAGCGCATGACAACCGGAACAGCTCTGATCAACCTTGTCGGCGGCGCTTGCGCTGCTCAGTAATGCCGCGGTCAAGCCCGCGACGGCGAGCAAAAGCCCTTTCATGTCGACTCTCCTTTCGATTGAACTCAGGGCGCGGGATCGCCTTTGAAGGCAGGGCTCTCGTGCATATCGAGCGGCTTCTTCATCGATTCCTCGTAGTAAAAATCGGGCACAAACTCCTTGTTCTTCCATTTGTAGAAAGACTGATCCTTCAACGGGATTTCCTCATACTCGATAGTGGTCATCATGCCGCCCATCGGAGAGCTGCCATTCGTAGTGTGCTTGTCGATGTGATCGTGCACCATCCAGATGCCGGGATTGTCGGCGCGCAGAATCAGGTCATAGCGCTCACCCGGACCGAACAGGATCGTGTCGGCGAGGTAGGGATTGGGGAGGGGCCGGCCATCCTTGGCGTAAACCTCGAAGAGATGACCGTGGATGTGAATGGAATGCAGTTCGTCGCCGGCGCCGATCAGGCGGATGCGAACGACATCGCCCTCCTTGATCCGCAACGGTTGAGTATCCGGGTAAGCCTTGCCGTTGATGGTGAAGAAATCCGGCACATCACCAGGAACGCCGCCATAGCCGGGCTTTTTCGCCCAGGCTGACGCCCAACTGGAAAACATCATGATGTAATCTTTGGTGACTTCTTTCTCGACCGGCGGCGGATCTTTCGGATCGATGATAAAAGGACCCCACATGCCGCGCATGGCAACGTGCTCGTTGACGTTGACGTGACAGTGGTACCACATGGTGCCGGACGGTTCGGCCTTGAAGCGATAGGTGAAAGTCTCGCCCGGAGGAATTGCCGGTTGCGTAACGTCGGGCACGCCGTCGTTCTTCCAGGTGCCGCGCTGATACAGGCCGTGCCAGTGAATCGTATGGGGCAACGTCGTCTGGTTTTCGATCTCGATCTCGACATCGTCGCCTTCCTTCACATGCAAAAGCGGCCCGGGGCTCTGGCCGTTGAACGAGAAGGCGTAGAAGGTCTGCTTGTCGACGAGCTTAAGGATCGTATCCTCGATGACCATCGAGAATTGCCTTGTCTCAGCAAGCGCCGTGCACGGACTCACGATGCACAACGAGGCACTTGCAGCGAAAATGACTTTCACGAGATGCGCGCGCAGCGCACAGCGTTGCAGGATCATGGGGATATCATGCATTTCATATTGATGTTTTTCGATAAGCCACTACCAAGGCATAGGCGACGCGAAACGCTTATCCGTCAGGCGTTCGCTCATGCTGGAGCCGCCGAAGCTGAACAGTGCTCATGATCATGACGCGCGAACCCCAACCTCGAACTGACTACAATCGATCAATGCCATCTTCAGCGCCATAAAGCAATATTTAAAATTCATCTTTTAACAACTCGTGAGGAGTGTGGAATACACGACGATCGCATCCGCGTTGTGTACATTTCACAGAATGCGCGACGAGGCCGATTACACTGCACAACGACTACATCCCCGAGGTGCAAAGAGCTTGCAGCGTAAGTTGGCTGATGCCGACCTCCTGCGCCGCTATCGGCATCACGGTCCACAGTCGATCGTTCCAGGTCTGATCGTTTCCCACCGTCCGCATCAAGCCTACCCATTTAACCAATGCCGGCTTTGCCTTGCCGTTTTGCAGCAACCACCGTCCCATATAGAATCGCGCGATCAGATCGTTTGGGTCGCTTTTCAGCACGAGTTCGAATTCCGACTTGGCTCGATCTGAAATTACGCCACCATCCGCCAGCGCGAGCGCTTCCCCCAATGCAACATGAAGCACGCTGTTATCGGGATCACTTTCGATCGCGCGCTCGATCACCGGAATGCTGAAACGAGAAAGACCTAGCTGCAGCAATGCACCACCCATGATCGCCCAGGGTTGGCTCGCATGCTCCGCAGCTAGCAGCTTCGGCAAGTCGAGCAAGCCTTCAAGCGGCATCGGCAACGTCGTGGCCGCACTGTTCAGCGGAACGGTTATGTGGTGTGTGGTGAGAGGTGATTGATGCGTGAGCCAGACCGCGGCAGCTATGCCAACCGCAGCTCCCGCAGCCGAGGACCCAATGCACAGCTTTAACCAGCCCCTGGAATTCTGCGTTTGAATTGCAGGTGCTTTCCTCATGCCCCAGGCCGCGGATAGATCCAAATCTTCTGACTCACGTGCAATGTGGAATAAACATGCACATATAATGTATGTTTGTATAGTCCCAAAATTCATGGGCAACAGCGACAGACGGTAGCAGGCCGATGCACGGCGATCGGCGGTGTCCGACCTTGCTTCAAATGAGGTGATCTCGCTTCAGCACTCAGGCGCGGCACTGAGCCGTCATGCGGCGGGCTGTTGTCGATATCCCCAGAGCAATGATGGATCGCGCGCCGCTCAGGCAGCCGGTGGGACCCCGAAATCTTTCGGGTTGAGAATGAGATCGGCGAGCGTATAGCGATCGAGCGTCGTGGTGAACGCTGTCAGCGCTTCCCTCAACGGTGCTCGCAACCGGCAGCTCGACGTGATTGGACAGCGGTTATTTGAGGAAAAGCATTCCACAAGCGCGAAATCCGGTTCGGTGGCGCATAAAACGTCGCCGAGCTTGATCCGGTTCGGCCGTTTGGCAAGCATAAGCCCGCCAGATCTGCCACGTACGGCTTTGAGATAGCCCGCGCGCGTGAGCTGATTTGCCACTTTCATGAGATGGGTGCGGGAGATTCCGTAAACGCTTGCGGTCTCTTCAATCGTGACCAGCCGATCACCATGGGTGGCCGCATACATCAGCAGTCGGAGAGTGTAGTCGAAAAAGCTTGTCAATCTCATCGGGGTCTCGCCGGCGGCACATCGCGTGATTCAGCGAAAAAAGATGAACCTGTCCGACGCCTTTCGCAAGTGTCGATACGTTGCATGAGAGCGGCAGGACGGAGCGTCTCACCGCCCTTGGAGCCCCGCGACTCGACGCCAGCTTGCCTTCGCACCTGCAAATCGACCATATCTTGTCCACGGCCGACATCACTGTCTGGAGTTCTCGTCCCGAAAAGGTCACGAATGACGATGCTATATGAAACGATCCTCATCGTCGTTCTCGCGCTCCCTTTCGCCGGAAGCTGTCTTGCAGCGCTCCTTCAGAGCAACGCGCGCAACGCCGAAGCGTGGCTGGCCGGTGCGATTTCGCTGATCTGTCTGATGCTTCTGGTCGTGAGCTACCCCCATATCGTCAACGGAGGAGTCATCCGACATACCGTTGAATGGGTGCCCGAACTCGGTCTCAATTTCTATCTGAGGATGGACGGTTTCGCCTGGGTGCTCGCCGCGCTGATCGCCAGCATCGGGTTCCTGGTGGTAATTTACGCCCGCTACTACTTGTCCCCCCAAGATCCCGTGCCGCGTTTTTTTTCGTTCCTGCTCGCCTTCATGGGAGCGATGCTCGGAATCGTCCTCTCTGGCAACCTGATCCAACTGGTTTTCTTCTGGGAGCTGACCAGCCTCTTTTCCTTTCTGCTGATCGGCTATTGGTACCAGACAGCGCAGGCACGGGATGGCGCGCGCATGGCTCTGATTGTGACATCGGCCGGCGGATTTTGCCTGTTCGCCGGCATACTGATCCTCGGACATATCGTCGGCAGTTACGACCTCGATCGCGTTCTCGCGTCCGGCGACAGGATCCGGGCGCATTCGCTTTACATCCCGGCGCTTGTCCTCATTCTTCTCGGAGCCTTGACGAAAAGCGCACAGTTCCCGTTCCATTTCTGGCTGCCACAGGCGATGGCGGCACCGACACCCGTTTCAGCCTATCTTCACTCCGCCACGATGGTCAAAGGCGGGGTATTTCTTCTGGTGCGACTCTGGCCTGCGCTGGGCGGCACAAACGAGTGGCTGTGGCTCGTGGGTTCGGCGGGACTTATCAGTTTCATACTTGGAGCGTTCATTGCTCTTTTCCAGCAGGATATGAAAGGGCTGCTCGCCTACTCGACCATCAGTCACCTCGGGCTCATCACTCTTCTCATCGGTCTCGATTCACCGCTCGCACAGGTCGCCGCCATCTTTCACCTCATGAATCATGCGACATTCAAGGCGTCGTTGTTCATGGCGGCCGGGATCATCGATCACGAAACCGGCACCCGCGACCTGCGCCGCCTGAGCGGCCTGCGGCGCTTCATGCCGATCACGGCAACGCTCGCGATGGTCGCTGCCGCCGCCATGGCTGGCGTCCCGTTGCTGAACGGCTTCTTGTCCAAGGAGATGTTTTTCGCCGAGACAATCGAGACTCACGACAACTCGTTGCTGGATCAGGCGTTGCCCTACATCGTCACCATGGCAAGCATGTTCACGGTCGCTTACTCGCTGCGGTTCATAGCCGAAGTATTTTTCGGTCCCCCACCGCGGGAGTTGTCACGCACACCGCATGAGCCGCCGTTCCTGATGCGCTTTCCCGTCGGGCTCCTCGTCCTTGCCTGTCTCCTCGTTGGCATTGTGCCAAGCCTTACAATCGGCCCCCTGCTCCGAACCGCGCTCCACGCTGTCCTCGGCGACGCCATTCCCACTTACAGCCTTGCAATCTGGCACGGCTTTACTCCCGAGTTCCTGATGAGCCTGGTCGCGATTTCCGGCGGCGTGGCCATCTATTTGACGTTCAGGTCATATCTGCTCGTTGCGGAAGGACCGCCACTGCTGCGGTATATCCAAGGTCAGCGCATTTTCGACCGCGTGCTCGTCGCCGTCTCGTGGCAGTTCGCAAGACGGTTAGAGGAGTTGCTTGGCACGCGCCGCTTGCAGCCACAGTTGCGGCTGCTGTTCTGCGCGGCTTTGCTGGTTGGCCTGGTGCCGATGTTCGCTCACGGCATCGAGTTTGGAGGAGAGGCGCGAACGTCATTCGATGTCGCATTCGCGCTGATCTGGGTTATCGGATGCGCCTGCGCGCTGGCCGCGGCTTACCAGGGCAAATTCCATCGCTTTGCAGCTCTCATTTTCGTAGGCGGCGCGGGTCTGGTGACGTGTGTCAGCTTCGTTTGGCTGGCCGCGCCTGATCTCGCACTGACCCAGCTGGTGGTCGAGACCGTCACCACTGTATTGCTCCTTCTCGGGCTGCGTTGGCTGCCGAAACGCATCGAGAAATTTTCCGCGGCCGACGCGCCGGAACGCGATTCAAGTTGGCGCCGCTTCCGCGACATCGGCATCGCGACCGCGTTCGGAGCCGGGTTGGGGGCGCTAGCCTACGCGGTCATGACACGAGCGGAGCCTGACAGCATCGCGCGATTCTTTGTCGAGAACGCATACGCGCTAGGCGGCGGGACCAACATTGTAAATGTCATCCTCGTAGATTTTCGCGCATTCGACACCTTCGGCGAGATCACCGTTCTCGGCATCGTCGCGTTGACCGTCTATGCGCTGCTGCGACGATTTCGGCCTGCTGCCGAAAGCATTTCCGTGCCGGAGCAGCAGCACAGTCAAGATCTCTACGATGAGGCTCAACCCAGTCGTGAGAAGGGTGACACGCTTAAGAGCGCGATGACCATTCCTCGGCTCATGATGGCCATGCTTTTCCCAGTGACTTGCACGACCGCGATTTTCCTCCTTCTGCGGGGGCACGACCTGCCCGGGGGGGGATTTGTCGCGGGCATCACGATGGCCGTGGCATTCATTCTCCAGTACGTCGCTCGCGGAACCACCTGGACGGAGGCACATCTACGCATTCTGCCTGTGCACTGGATAGGCGCGGGCCTACTCATAACGGCCTGCGTGGGAGCGGTCGCCTGGTTGTTCGAACGGCCTTTTCTGAGTTCGTCGTTCTCATACCTCGAAGTTCCCTGGATCGGCTCGATTCCTGTGGCGAGCGCGCTGCTGTTCGACATCGGCGTATTTGCATTGGTCGTCGGCGCCACCGTCCTGATGTTGATCGCGATCGCGCATCAGACCGTGCGCAGTCATCGGACGCCGTCCAGCCGTGCGTCCGCCGCCTCTCCAACGGCTGAGGTGGGGTAGTGGAGATCGTACTTGCTATTGGCATCGGCGTGCTTGCGGGTTCCGGCGTTTGGTTGCTGCTTCGACCGCGCACGTTTCAGGTGATCATCGGCCTGTCTTTGCTCTCTTATGCGGTCAATCTTTTCATTATCGCGATGGGACGGCTTAAAATCGGCGCCGCTCCGATCCTGGGGACGCACGCATCTGATGACATCACCACCCTTCCGGATCCGTTACCACAAGCCCTCGTTCTCACGGCTATCGTCATCAGCTTCGCGACCACTGCGTTATTTCTGGTCGTGCTGCTCGCATCCCGCGGCCTGACGGGGACCGACCACGTCGACGGACGGGAGCCCTAGTCGTGAACCATCTGATGATCGCACCGATCGTGCTGCCGTTGTTCGCCGCCGCGATCATGTTGGCTCTTGGAGGAGAGCAGCGCCGCAACGTCAGCGCCGCACTTAGTATCGTGACGACGTTCGCGCTGGTGGCGATTTCCATCATATTGCTGCGCGCCGCCGATGTTGCTCCGACGGGCGTCGCGGGCGTCTATCGCCTGGGCGGCTGGCCCGCTCCCTTCGCCATCGTACTCGTTGTGGATCGGCTGGCCACGCTCATGCTGCTGCTAACCAGTCTCCTCGCAGCGGCGGCGGCTGTATTCTCTCTGGCGCGCTGGCATCGCGCGGGGGTGCTGTTCCATCCCTTGTTTCAGCTCCTGCTGATGGGAATCGACGGTGCTTTCCTCACTGGCGATCTCTTCAACCTGTTCGTTTTCGTCGAGGTTCTGCTTGCGGCTTCCTACGGTCTGGCGTTGCACGGCTCGGGAACGGCCAGGGTCAAGGCCGGGTTACATTATGTCGTTGTCAACCTCGCGGCGTCGCTGCTGTTTCTGATCGGCGTCAGCCTGATCTACGGCGTGACCGGCACGCTCAACATGGCGGATCTGGCCACGCGCATTCCGGCGGTCAGCGCGGCGAACCGCGGACTGCTGGAGGCAGGAGCGGGCATCCTTGGCATTGCGTTTCTCGTCAAGGCCGGAATGTGGCCGCTGTGCTTTTGGCTCCCAAGCACCTATGCGGCCGCGCCGCCGCCGGTGGCTGCGATTTTCGCCGTCCTGACGAAGGTCGGCGCCTACCTCGTGCTGCGGCTATCGCTGCTGCTGTTCAGTGATGATGCGGGAGCGTCGGCGCAATTCGGCGATCAGTTGCTGCTGCTGGGTGGCATGGCGACCGTGACGTTCGGTGCGATCGGGAGCCTCGCGTCGCAGGACATGGCGCGACTCGCCGCCTTCTCGGTGCTGGTATCGTCGGGCACAATACTGGCCGCCATCGGTTTGGAACAAGTGAGCGTGACCGGCGCCGCCCTGTTCTACCTCATCAGCTCGACACTCGGCCTGGGTGCTTTTTTTCTCCTGATCGAACTGGTGGAGCGTGGCCGCGAACCGGGTGCTGATGTGCTTGCGGTAACCCGGGAACTCTATGGCGATGAGGATGATTCCGAGATTTTGCCGGAAACCGGAATTGCGATCCCGGCGACGATCGGCATCCTTGGTGTGGCTTTCATCGGCTGCGCCGTCGTCATTTCGGGCTTGCCGCCCCTCTCCGGCTTCGTCGCTAAATTCGCAATCCTGACGGCCACCCTCCACTCTCCGATCGGCGTCCTCTCCCCGGCCACATGGATTTTTCTTTTCCTGTTGATCGTTTCAGGACTTGCGGCGCTGATCGCCATGACGCGCGCCGGCATCCGTTCGTTCTGGGTTTCGCCGGAACGCACCATACCACGCGTCCGCCTTATCGAGATGGCGCCTGTTGCGGCCCTCTTGCTGCTTTGCGCAGTTCAGACGGTTAAGGCGGGTCCGGTTATGCGATTCATGCAGGCGACGGCGCAATCGCTGCATGCTCCTCACCACTATGTCCGGGGAGTTCTGGATTCTCCGATCAAGCCCGACCACTCAAGGGGGCCGACATGACCCGCCTGCTGCCGTTCCCCATAGTTAGCGTCGGTCTCCTTGCTTTCTGGCTGCTGCTCAATCAGACGCTTTCGCCGGGGCACATTCTTTTAGGCAGCGCCGTGGCTCTTATCGGCGGATGGGGGCTCGCAGCATTGCAGCCGCCGAAAGCGCATCCACGGCGGCCGGATCGGATTCTCCTTTTCGCTGCTCTCGTCTTCGTCGACATCGTGAAGTCCAATATCGCCGTCGCCCGCATCATCCTCGGGACGAAACGAAAAGAAAGAACTGCGGGCTTTGTGGAAATCCCGCTTGAACTTCGCGATCCTTATGGGCTGGCGGCGCTCGCTTGCATCATCACATCGACGCCGGGGACGCTATGGGTGGACTTCAACGAAGCAAGCGGCATCTTGACCATCCATGTCCTTGATCTGGTCAATGAATCCGAATGGGTCGGCCTTATCAAGGAGCGTTACGAACGGCGGCTGATGGAGATCTTCACATGAGCATGATGCTCGCCTGGTCAGTCACCGCGGCACAGATCCTGCTCGGCTGCGCGATGGCATGCGCCACCTTCCGCATCCTCCGGGGGCCGAGGGCGCAGGATCGCGTCGTCGGCTTCGACAGCCTGTATGTGAATGCGATGCTGCTGCTTCTCACCTTCGGCATAAGAACAGGCAGCACGCTTTACTTCGAAGCAGCCTTGATCATCGCCCTGCTTGGTTTCGTGAGTACTGTGGTCCTTGCCAAATTCCTACTTCGCGGGGAGGTCATCGAGTGAGTGCAGCAGGCGAACTTTCTGCGCTGCCAGCCGTCCTGACGTCGGTTTTCCTGGTCAGCGGAGCGGCGGTCACGTTGGTCGGCTCGCTCGGCCTGCTACGCCTCCGGACCTTTTACGAACGGGTCCACGCGCCTACCCTGGGGACCACTTTGGGAACAGCCTTCATCGCCATCGCGTCGATGATCTACTTCTCCGCGCTAGGAACGGGTCCGGTCCTGCATGAGCTCCTTATCATTGTTCTCGTCATCGCAACGACCCCGATCGGCCTGATGATTCTGGTCAATGCTGCACTTTTTCGGGATAAATTCGAAAACGACGGAGCGCTTCAGCGAAATGCAAAAGACGGCATCGCTAGTCCGTTGTTGGACAAGGGGGCGCCGCAAGAGCCCCGCGCGAAGTGAGCATATAAAAGGATGCAGGGCATTCCCGCGTCGGCAGCCTAGGAGATTTCGGTCGAAAGTTCCCGGTCGGACCGGTGCTCGAGGTCTTCGTTCACCTGCTTGACGTAAAGACCACGCTGCAACACTTGAACTTTCCGGTGATCCGAGACGGGGATATTCGTAATCAGACCTGAGTGCAGCGCTCGCCTCCATGCCTCAAGCTCGGTGGGCGCGGCTGCACCGATGCGTTGATCCTGATAGAATAAAGCGTATACCATTGTTCTTTCCCTCTCTCCTGCGAACTAACAACGTTGAAGAAGGAAAATCGTCTCCTCGCACCGGCGCCGCCTCATTCACTTTCAGATGAAGGGGTCTACCCCCGGTCACCGCCACGGTGGTGCCGGACGTATAGCTCGAGAGCGGATCAGCCAGCATGACATAGGCAGTTGCCAGTTCGGCGGGCTGCCCGGAGCGCCTCATCGGAACCTGCTTGCCAAAGTCGGTCACGACCTCCTCCGGCATGGTCGAGGGAATCAAGGAGGCACCTTCGATCAATAACCTGTCATTTCGAGATACCCGACACCATGGTGGGTGCCCGTGAAGCTCACCGGGCCTTCCCAATAGGAAAAACGCGTCCCCATCCAGCTCTTTGGATTCAGCGGGACCGTTTCGATCGTCAGTGCCCGATCGCGAACGACGATACGCCAGCTTGTCGGCAGCATGCGATCCGCGACTTCCGTCGTGGCGGTCGGGATCATTTCAATGGACCTGGAAGCGAGCGCAACCGACTGCCCATCCAATCCGATCCAGTTACCCGTAAGGTAGGGCTGACCTTGGGCTTGTCGCAGGCGATACAGCATCAGCTTTTCGCCGGTCTCAAGGTGCAGCGAGAACCAGTCCCATCCTGTCTGATCGGAGGTCAGCGGCTGGCTGCTCCATTCGCGATCCATCCAGGCCTGTCCGGTAACATTGACGGGCTTGCCGTCGATCGTGACGGTCCCCGCCGCCGTGAAATGCGGCTGACTGTAATAGTAGGACGCCTGCCCGCGTTCGGATTTCACGCTGTAGCCGGCCTCGCCCTGGAGCACGAGAGCTCTGTCTGCCTCAAGCCTCAGCGTATAACTGAACTCTGCACTCGATGCGTTGACCTCAAGCGGCGCGACGTTCATCGCCGACATACGATCGATCCCGCGCATTTGCCATGAATCGATCCAGCCGTGAAAGGGAGCCGCTTCCACGCCGGCCTGGCCCACGCCGCCGCGTGCAAACGCTTCGCTATAGCGATGCGTATCGGCGCGGGTTACGGCAGCATGGCCCATCCAGACTTGCTGGTTCGCCCAACCTTCGCGTTGCGGTCCTGGCTGAATCGCCTGACGAAACAACGTCCACTGCACACCGAGCGCATGGCCTGCGCTGTCTTTGAGATTGGCGGTGAGATACCACCATTCGATGCGGTAGTCCGGATGCGGACCGTGATCGTGTGGAAATTCGAAACTCTTGCCGGGTACCACCGAAGCAAATCCGGAAGCATCACCACCAAGTCCAGCGAAGTTCTGAGCCAGCGAGGTTCCTCGTCCGAAACCGAGAACGGCAAGCCCCGTCGCAAACGCACGGCGCGAAATTTTTGCACTAGCGCTCATTGGCAAAGATCTTGATCAGCACCGCTGGAGGTATGCGCATCAGCCGGACGACCGGAATCAGCGTCGCCAGCAGCGACGCAAGCATCGCCACGCCGAGAAGTTCGGCGAGATGCAGCGGAAAGACATGGAACGGAAGACGCCAGCCAAATGCTCTGACGTTGACCACCGCGATCAGGCACCACGCCACCAGCAAGCCGAGCGGCAGCGCCAGCATCGCGGTGATGAACGCAATGGACATCGTCTTGAGAAGCTCAATGCCGGCCAGCTGCCGTCTTGTCACCCCAAGCGCCCACAACGGCGCCAGTTGCGGAAGACGGGAACTGCCGAGAGTCAGCAGGCTAGTGAGCAACGCAACCCCGGCGACACCGAGCGTAAACGTGTTCAGTGCAGCGGTCACCGCAAAGGTGCGGTCGAAAATCCCTGTCGATTCCATCTTCAGCGTCGATTGATCGGAGAGGCGGCTTTCGTCGAGATGAAATGCCTTGCGCATGTCATCAATCAGCGGCCCGATCTTACCGGGAGTCACGCGCAAGCCAAACCGAGTCCGCGGCAGATCTGGAAATCGGTCTGTGAAGGCGTCGATATTGACGGCGATCTGCCCTTTAGCATTACCGTAATCAGCGTAGATGGCTGCGATACGCAGGGACCAGATGCCACTGGGAGTACTGAGGTCGAGTCGGCCACCAAGCCGTAGTTTCAGTCTCCGTGCCAACTGCTCACTCACGAGGGCGCCCTCGCCTGACTTGACGTCATCCCACGCATTCGACCGCGACTCCAACAATGGCCAACGGTCGCGATAGGTGGCGTGATCGGCGAGGCCAAGAACCTCCACCGGCCAGCCCCCGATCTCGATCTCGGCGCGGCCGCTCGGCAGGATGGCAGTGACCTCCGGTCGCGAGCGCAGCCTTGCTTCGATATCGCGAGCTTGGGCATCACTGAAGGCGTTCACATAGACGTCCGCAGCGAGCCGGCCGTCCAGCCATGCGGCGAAGGTCTTACTGAAACTCTCCACCATGGTTCCGACGCCGACGTTAACCGCGAGCGCGAGCAGCAAGGCCATCAGTGCCAGCGACAGTCCGGGAAGTTGCTGGCGGCTGTCCGCCCAGAACCACATCACAAGCGGCTGCCGCGAGCTTCGCTCGCCGATGCGCAGCACGACTTCGAGCAGCACAGGGAGCGCAAGCGCCGCACCCAGCAGCAGCGCCGCCAGCACCGCGAATCCCGAGATCAGCGAGCCGCCGACTAACAGAACGGTGATTGCCGCGACAAGCATCGCAACGGCCATGACGCCTTGATAGCCCAGCCATCGCCGCTGTGATTGCTGCCATGCATACGGTTGCGCCATCGCGAGAACCGAAAGACGGATGACTTTCAAGAGGCTTATCGCCGACGCCGCCAATGTACCGGCGGCACTCATTGCCAGGCCCGCGATCCACCATTCGGGTCTGAGAGCCAGGGCCCCGGAAACCCGCGCGCCATACAGCCCGTTCAGGCTCGCAGCGACATTGGGCAGTAACGCCGCGGCGATCAGATATCCGCAGACCAATCCGACCAGGCCGCCGGCGCTGGCCAGGATCATCAGCTCGATCAGCACCACACCGTTCAACTTCCGGGACGATACGCCGCAAGCGCGCAGGGTGCGGAGGATCGGCATGCGCTGCTCGAAGGCCAAGCCGACCGCCGAATAGACGATAAAGAGTCCAACAAGAAACGATAGCAGCCCGAAGGCCGACAGATTGAGATGAAAGCTATCTGTCAGACGTTCAAGATCGGTTTCGGCGTCCGCCGCGACATACCTGAGCATGTCGCCAGTGACAGCCTCAAGCGGCGGTGGCTGGCTGCGCGTGTTGCCAATCAACAGACGCGAGAGCCGACCTTGCAGGTGAAGAATGCTTTGCGCCAATCCGATATCGACGATCACGACACCCGGTGCGAGCTGCGCGTGAACGTTGAGCGGCGGCAGTAGCGCCCCGTCATCCGTGAGAAGGACCGTTCCTTCCGTCCGGGCCAGCGCGATCAATGTCTCCGGCGCGACTAAAGTCTCGCCAGGAGGCCCGATGAACGATTTCAGATCCGCCGCGCCGATCGCCGGGATCGACCCTGCCTGCGCTGGAAACGTTACCGGCTCGATTCCCAACAGACGCAATGGCCTTCCCTGAATGCGAATTCGTCCTTCGACGACAGGTGAGACTTGCCATCCCGCCCGCCGGAGATCGACGAAAAGCTGCTGAGAAAATGTGGAATCACGCTGCCCGACCAGCATCGCAGGTCGAGAACCGCCAAAGACCGCCGCGGCCCGATCGTAGCTGGTGCGAGCCTGCTGGTTCAATGCCTCCACGCCACTCCACAATGCCGTCGCGGAGATCAGACCTACCATGAGTGTCGTCAGTTGCAGCGGATGCCGACGCCAATGGCTGAGCAGAACCGCAAGGATCCAATACCCTTGCTTCACGAAATCAGTCCAGCGCTCAGTCGAACTGTCCGGTCCAGCTTCGCGGCAAGCCGTGTGCTGTGCGTCGCCATGAGAAAAGCGCATCCGGTCCGTTTGACGAGATCAAGCGCGATATCTGTGACATCGTCGGCCGTCGCCTCATCAAGGTTTCCGGTCGGTTCGTCAGCAAGAAGCAGAGGCGGCCTGACCGCAAGCGCGCGCCCGATTGCAACCCGCTGTTGTTGGCCGCCTGAGAGTTGTTCGGGATATCGTTTCAGCAGATTGCCGAGGCCCAACCGATCGACAAGTTCGTTTCGCCATTGGCTGTCATGGCGACCGGCGAGGCGCGACTGAAAAGCTAGGTTATCGGCGACGGTTAGAGAAGGAATCAGGTTGAACTGCTGAAAAATCAATCCGAGCCGGTCCCGGCGGATCGCCGCACGGCCCCCGTCCGCCAGTGCAGTTACCTCGGTGGCATCAAGCCGGATTGAGCCACCGTCCGCCTCATCGAGACCCGCAATCAGGTGCAGCAAGGTACTCTTGCCGCTTCCCGATTCCCCTGTCAGCGCGACGCTTTCACCGGCGCTAACGTGCACGCAGACCCCGCGAAGAACGGCGATCTGTTCCTGCGCCGAACGATAGGTTTTGGTCAGGTTCTGGATATCCAGCATCGGTGCTCTTGGAATGTCATCGCCGTGTCGTCAGCATGCAAACGCAAACTTTTTCAATGATGTCCCAGATCCGTTCGATGTCGTTGTTCCTGCTCATGGAGACACCTCTTATATAGCTACAAGCTCTCACGCGCTCGACGCTGCCGATTTTTTGCCCGTCACGGCCGTAGACGGCGGTGCCTTCCACCTTGTCGCTGCCGATAAGAGTTTCTCAATCTGCCATCGTGGCCTCTGAATTGAGAAGCTGCGGAACATCAACGCCGCCACTAGCGCTCCGTTCCGGAAAGGCAAGGGGCACGCCAGCACATCGGACTGATCAAACGCGTCCTGACTTGCGCCAATGAGCATGACCTACAGTAAAGACGGCAGATCTACAGCGACGTCAATTTCTGTGGCTGGTGCTATCTATCGCCGCCGGATCAACCGCCCCGCGCTCCGCCTTCTGAACCGCCGAAACCAGCGCGTTGACGCTAACCAAAGCTGCAGCGACTAGAATTGCGGCCAATAGCACCTCAATTTTCATCTCGCTTTTCATATCACTCAACCTTTTGGCCCAGATGCGACCACTGCGCATTGCTCCTTCTGATGTGCGCCGCCGTTGCAAGATTTTAAGGTCGATTCCAAAAGAAAAAAGTCGCCTAGGCACGAGATCTAGCGACCGGCTTCATTCGCCAGCTGCCGCCGACGTTGCCAGAACAGCTGATCGAACCAGCGGGACTGGATGCCATAGTAGAAATCTCGTTGCGACACGTACGTCTGCCAGAGTTGGCGCTGCTGTTGATCGTATCGATGGATATAGCTATTGCGGCCGTCCAATCCCGCAGCACCCTGCGGAGCGTCCGTCAACGCGTAGTGAATCATATGCCCGGCATGGCTCGCCGTCCTGAGCGCCTTGTCGATGCCTTGCGACGACAGCGGATCATAGGCTTGTGCCGCATCACCCACCGCCATCCAGGCGTCGCCGCAAAAGTCTCGTAGTCGCTGGCCGTTGGCCGGCGCTCCCCGGATGATCCCGCAAGGGTGATACCCCTCCGGCTTTGAGCAAAGGCGCAATATGTGTCGAACCGTCCAGCAGTTGATCGAAGCCTTGCCGCGACGCCGCCAGCCTCGCCGCCGGCAAATCCTTATCGGTGTGCAAAACCACCAGCCGCCGGGTTTCATTGTCATCGAAGCCGGGCAAGCGGTTGCTGTACCACCAGCCGTATGGCACGGCCTCGATGCGGGTATAACGGTCATCATCACCGCCCGAGCAGGAAAACCATTGCGCATAGGCGAACAGCCGATCGCCATGACTCAGTGTCGGGACACCAAGTATGCGGGCCACGACCGCTTGGCGACCCGAACAATCGACGAGATAACGGGCGCGATCGTGCCGACTGCCGTTGCGCGCGGTAAGCGTCAGTTGCCAATTGAAATTGCCGCCTTCAATCCGCGTGCAGGACTGGAAACAGACATCCTTGAGCAAGGTTGCACCAGCCGCGACCGCTTTCGTACGCAGCGCTTCATCGAACGCTAGCCGGTCGACGCAGAGGCCATGGCCCGCCGACGCGAAGAAAAAATCCGCGATCTCGGCCTGTTCGGTCCCCCATAGCGAGATGTTGCCGGCAGTTCTGAAAAGACCAGGAAGTTGCTGCTCGGGACTTTCAGGATCTCCCAGGAAGTGTCTGACCAGACCCATCGACGCGGGCGGCAGGGACTCGCCAAGCTTGAAGCTGGGCGACGCACGCTTCTCCACCAGCAGGACGCGCTGCCCGTACTTCGCCAGCGTGATGGCGATTGCGGCCCCCGCAGGTCCGGAGCCAACAATCACGACGTCCCATGTTGTCCCGGTCGGGTCGAGCAACGGCGCCGACGCCACTGATCATTTGCTCTTGGCGGGCGGCCGGTTCAATGCCGGATCACGCTCTTGTTCGGCGAACACGATCTGACCGTTAGCTCTCAGGAAGCTACCATCCTCATTCTTGACCGGCAGCACCATCCCCAATCTTGACCAGGCATAAGCCATCTGATGGTAACCATCGGCAGACGAGAGCGGTTCACCGTGCTCATCGTATCCGCGGAACCATTCCTTGTAGGTTCGGGTCTGGTTTGTCTTGTCGTATTCGAAAACGATATCCGGCCGCTGCGTCGGCCACCACGCCACGTTGCACGACCAGAAGTCGCCTTGCCAGGGGCTCGACATGTAGGCGGAGAGCGATCCAGGCTCGATGCCCTTGTCGACGCGAAACGCCTCAGCAAAATTTTCCCGATAGAGGATCAGATACGGGAATTCGATTCCGGGGTGGAAACCGCCGCCGATCGTGGGTTCGAGCGCCGAGCTGTCAAGTGCATGCGGCTGCTCGGCCAGCGGCAAGGTCTCAAGCGCAACGGGTTTTGGTGGAGTGCCAACCTCGAAGTCTCCTTCGGCCCATTCTTTCAGGTGATAGAGTTGCCGATCGGTCAGGCTGAGAAACTGATCGGGCAAGCTGAGTCCCAATTGCTCATTCTGTAACGGCTTGCCTCCGGTGCCCCACAGCCTGGGCATCTTGAGGGGTCCTGCGTCGCCCTTAAATTCGTCGTTCTGCCAGCTGGTTGGACGCGCTGGCGGCGGCGGCATCAGGGAATCAACCAGCCGTCCGCGCTTTCCGGGCGCATGCCGCATCAATGCATAGATCATCTGCCGCGTCGGCTTGCTGTCCTCGCTCGGATCCGTGAAAGCAGTCATGTGCTCGGCACTGAGCAGGTTGCCCGGCTGCCCCGGACCGTGAGCAGCGTCCTTGGTGTCAGGTGAAACGCCCCCTGCCGCCGCGTTCACCCAGCTGTAGCTAACTGCCTTGGCGAAGATCGGGAAGACATCTCGGTAGAAGTTCGTCTTCTTCCATACGTGGGGGTAAGACTCAGGAAAAGCCTCGTAAACGCGATCCAGGATAGAGACCACATGATACATGTGAGGTGCAAACTTCGGTGGCGCGGTAACGATCCAGGCTCCTGCACGCGGATTCCGCGTTCCTTCGTCCGTCGCTGATTTCACGTTGTCGCGCGTGCTCAGTACAGTTCCGTCCTTCAGCGTGACGGTGACGTCGATTTCGCCACAGCACGTGTCGTCCCACCAACCCGGAATGTTGAAGTAGGCGAACTGGTTCGTCAGCGGATTCTTACCGTCCTCCGGACCGTTCGGAGGGCTCATTGTTTCGCTTGGGTTCGACAACACGACCTTGGGCGTGGTGACACATTCGCCCTTTCCGGGCGCGGGAACGAACAGCAGCCGGTCCTTCGAATCCAAACGAAGCTGCCCGAGTTCGATATCCCTGGCGGCTTTGTAAGTGACATCAACTTCTTTCGAAGGATCCTTTGGGGTGAAACCCTCAAACCGCAATTCGCCCGGCAACGTCCCCTTCTCGATGTCCCTGAAAACATCACCTTTCATGATCACCGGTCCGGTTTGCCCGGAGCCGATCGTATGCACCCCCGGGTCGATGATCAGCTTGTCGCGTTCGATCGGCTTCATACCGGGCTGGATGGAAGGGTTTCGCAACTTGTCCGGATCGAACAGATATGCGCCCTGAAATGCATAATTCGCCGCTTTCATGTTTCTGACATGAACCCGCCAGCGAACGGATTGCACGACGTCGGAATGGGACGTCAGTTCTGCGACGACCTTCTCGTTGGCGTCGTAAGCATAGATTCGATATCGCTGCGCTTGGCGTTTCAGTCGCGCGTTACTATCGCGGTAGGTTCCACCGTTTGGTCCGGGACCATTGCTCCCGCCGGGATCGACGACAACGCCCGGTGTTTCTGGCCCGATGTAAAACTCGTCACTGGTGCCCAGACGAGCGATGCCGATACCGGGATGAATGCGAATGCTCTTGATCTTCTCGGCCACAGCTCATTGTCTCCAGAACTCCCTATTGTCGGAAAGAGCACCGGAAACATCAATATCCACGCATCCTCACCTAAAGGAGGATCAAATAATACTTTTGACGGAAGAAATTTGGATTGCTTAGAGCGATGCCTTAACGATTTTCCAATCCAGCAGGTCTGCGGAGGCGACTGCATACCGGTTACCGAAATGTTCGATGTTGGCGTAAGTCCGTCCGTTTGATCGCGAGTAATCCCGTACAGAGAAACCACCACCGAAGTTGGCCTTGATCGATTTTTCGACCTGCGAGCGGGATGCCAAAGCCGGCGCCCGATTCGTGTTTTCCCCGCTCGCAGCGCTGGCGATCCCCGGCAGCAACAGGACAGAGACAGTTGCGCACCCTTTGACAAAATCTCTACGCTTGATGTCCATGATCTGGCCCCCTGCTAAAGGATAATTCGAAAATGAGCCGAACGGCTTTACCTTGTCTCGGCGGCGTGAACGCACGACAGAGACATAGTACGACAGAGACACAGTACGACAGACACAAAGAGCGGGTTCAGCGTGGACCGTGCGTGGACTAAAAATCACGCCGAAATATGATCGAGATGGTTACCTTATGCAAGCTAGGTCGTTTCAAGGTATTCGTGTGATCTGCAAAGCACCGCAACCTTAGACAACTGAATCATTTGGGATTTGTACGAAATGATGTCGCTGAAGCACATAATCAGCGGCGGAATTCCTCTGAGGCGAGGCGCGCGCAATCTGTTCGCTGCTGAATAGCCCTGTATCGAAGGTGGCCGTGTGGCCGCAGAGTCGAACCTTAAAAGGCGCCCGCGGATTTTCCAGAGCAAGTGAGGAATTTCACACCGATCGCACAAAAATACCTGACCCGTCGGCATGCGGAGCGGCGGATGTGCCAAAAACCTTAGGAACAGACGCTCTGCCTTAGCGTTCTATGCCATTCATCTCGCATCTGGAGATACCGATGGCCGACGCACAACGCAACGATCGCGGGTCCAGGTTGGGAAGCGGTCGCAAATCAACGATGGCTGAGCGCTTCCTCTCCTATGTCAAACGATTCTGTCCGTATTCAAGTTGAAGGCCCGGCGTGTCCAAAGGACAGAGCCGGGCCTAATCGCGTTTCATCCTTTCCGAACCTCACCTCAGTGAGCGGGCGCGGATTCCGCAATCGCGTGAATAGGTTTGACGTTCTTGAAACCCACGCGCGAGAAGGAGACATAGAACGCGGCGATATTCATGAGCGCCCAGATGAAGAAACCCAAAGTGTAACCGCCCATGAGAAATTTGCTGCCGGCGAGGATCGTGGTCATGGTGAACCCGCATGCTGCGCCGGCCGCCTTGGCCAGTCCGCTAACCGCACCGACGTGCACGAAGTACATCGGGATCAGTTTGATGACTGCCGCCGCGGCTGCACCGGACAGTAGCGCAAGCCCGTAAATGGCGAACAGCTCGATGTTCAGCGAGATCTGCAAGGCCAAGAGCACCGCCAGCGCCGACATCAATCCGAACATTATGCTCAAGATGCTGAGAACATCGTAACGGTCGGCGAGCCAGCCCCCCAATGGTCGAGTAATGGCAACGCAGACCACCAGAATCGGCGTATAGACCGCGACCGCAGTCGTTGGATCCACGCGCCAATGATCAACCAGATAAGTCGGCATCGTTGACGCGAAGAAAACCAACGTGCCAAACGCAACCCAGTAAAGACCGGGAACGAGCCACACGACGATGCCCGAGCGGTAGACGGCGAAGATCTCGCTCATCGACGTATTCTTGAGCACCCGGTTCGGCGGATCAGACGTAAAGAACATGTAGACCGCCGCCATGAACAACGTGGGAATGGCGAATATCGGGAATATCATCCGCCATCCGTCCGGATCATTTTTGTCAAAAACGTTCGTAATCAGGAACGTGACGGCCATCATGCCGACCGTAATCCCGACATTGCCCATAGCAAAAAGGCCGAGCGCGGTTCCCTGTTTGGATTTAGGGTACCAGGACGACACATGGGCATTGCCGACCACGAAACTCGCGCCGCCAAGTCCGAGCATCGTTCCCAGAAACAGGAAGCCGTAATAGCTCTCGGCGAAGGTCCCCAAAATCAGGACAACAGAGAGAGCCACAAGCAAAAGCGTGAAAACCGTCCGGCCACCGTATTTGTCAGCCCAGATGCCGAGCGGGATGCTGATAGCGGCCGCAAAAAGCGGCTCCATCGCAGCGAGGATCAGCACCTGGGTGCTTGTAAAATGATACCACTCGATCAAAAATGGCGCGAGCGCGGAAAACATTCCCCAAATTGCAAAACCGAGGGAGAATGCCGCGGTCGATATCCACAACACCCTTGGGTTACCGGACGGCTCTGCCGCCTGGTTAGCCCCGACATTTGTATTTTCCACGGTCGCTCCTCATCATAACTTCTGTATCGCCGGCGCGACGCCAACTTACCGGGCGACACCAAATGGGGACTCTTGGCGTCGTTATGTCAACTGATTGACATAGTAACTCGCGGCAAGCTTCGCGTCTATCGATTTCCCGAAAAGGCCCAATCAAGGGTCAAGCTCATCGCCGGATCGCGATGGCGAATGGCCGATCAGGCAGTTCGGTCGGACGCTCGCGCAACCGATAACGACCGATGGAATGGTCGCCGGGGCCTTGCTCCCGCGAACCGCATCCGCTTCGCTTGAAAACGCTGTAGCCCGCAGGGCGGAGACTTCTCAAATGCCTCTGGCCCTGATGCCGAAAGCAGCTCTCTGTCGAGCTACCGGCTTTCCGGAACAGACCGCTCGGGAACTTTTGGTGCGTTCGACGCTTCTGTTTTCTATCCTGGGAGGATGCCTTGGAAGAAAACGAAACCAGCAACTTGATCGGCAGCGACAAAGTCGAAGGGACGGCCGTCTTTGGCCCCGACAACGAAAAGATCGGTTCGATCGAGCGGGTTATGATCGAAAAGGCAAGCGGTCGTGCTTCGTATGCCGTCTTGAGTTTTGGCGGATTCCTTGGAAGCGGCGACGACCATTATCCTTTGCCTTGGCATACCTTGAAATATGCCATTCTACTCGGCGGTTATCGGACCGGCGTGACCATCGAACAACTCCAAAGTGCCCCGAAATATCGGGTCGAAAGCAACTGGAATTGGTCAGAGCCGGCTCGAACTAAGGCGGTCGACGACTACTATGCCGCCGGTTTTTAGAGAAACACATTGATCGGAGGAGTTAGGCCCCTGCAGCTTCTATGACCGTCCATCTCATCCACGGCCCGAGGGCGATATGAATGAACGAGTTCGAACAATTGCTTGGTCGTGCGGTTTTGCAGCTCTGGCCTGAACTTACTCGGGATGTTCAGGAGCAGATCTTCGAAGCTGCATCAAATGATCCTGACGTCCGGCGCCGTCTGGCCGTTCTGCTCCATGATCAACACCCCAGAACAGCTTTCCCACTTCAACCCGGTTCGTTGGCCTAGGCGGACTGAGACCTGAATTGAAACTTGAACCCATCCGCGCGCGCATAGAGACGTCAGCTGCGAAAGCTTTTCGCGGCGGCTGCGCGTATCAGCAGACAATAGGAGCAGGAGCGATGATATGAAACACACGGCCGCTTTGCTTTCAATGGCGACCGGGGTTCCGCCCAATGTGTTTCATCAGTCGCAAATTCTCGACGCGGCGCGTTTCATCTTAGGCTCGCGATACCCGCAGTTCGAAACGTTATCCTCTCTCTTCGCCAACACTGGCATCCAGCACCGCTACGGCGTGAAGCCGATTGAATGGTATTGCGAGCCGCGGGGCTGGCCGGAGCGAACTCAAGCCTTTCTGGACGGCGCGGAAGCACTATTCGTCGACGTCGCGCAAAAGGCCATGGAGCGGGCCGATCTTGGCGCAACTGACATCGACACCGTCGTTACGGTGTGTTCGACCGGCATCGCCACCCCGACGCTAGAGGCCCGCGTCGCCGGCAGGCTTGGCTTCCGAACGGATGTGTCGCGCGTGCCGGTGTTTGGGCTTGGCTGCGCCGGCGGCGTCGCGGGACTATCCATTGCATCGCGATTGGCGCAAGCCCGGCCAGGCACCAACGTACTCCTCGTGGTCCTCGAACTTTGCACGCTCGCCGTTCGCCACGACGAACTGACAAAGGCCAATATCGTTGCCGCCAGCCTGTTCGGCGATGGGGCTGCGGCCGTCGTGCTGCGCGCCGGAGATGGAGGTGCAACACGTATCGAGGCGACCGGCGAGTACCTCTGGCCGAACACCCTCGATATTATGGGATGGCGCGTAGACCCCGAAGGATTCGGCGTGATCTTCCAGCGCACGATTCCAAACTTTGTGCTCGCGCACATGAAGCCGGGCGTCACCGCAGTTCTGTCCGGGCTGGGTCTCTCGATCGGAGACATCGACCGCTTCATCTGCCATCCCGGGGGTGCAAAGGTCATCGTCGCGATCGAGCGCGCTTTCTCCCTGGATCAGGGAACCCTCGATCACGAACGAAGCGTTATCGCCGATTACGGCAACATGTCAGCGGCCACCGTCCTGTTTGTGCTCGAACGCGCCCGCGCGCAGGGCCTGCCCTCGCGGTCGCTTGTGACCTCGCTGGGCCCGGGCTTTACCGCTAGCTGCGTCACGCTGCGTCACGCCGCGTGACTCTCGCCGCTCTCATTCTCGCGCTGGTTACAGTGCAGCGGCTAGGCGAACTCATCCTGTCCCGTTACAATACCGCGAGACTATTGGCGCAGGGCGCAATCGAGATTGCGCCTGGTCATTATCCGCTGATCGTCGCGACCCATGCCGCCTGGCTGATCGCATTGTGGGCGTGGGGCCGCGATCAGGATGTCAATTTCGTCGCCCTTGCGGTTTTCATTCTGCTCCAAGTGTTTCGCTTTTGGGTGCTCGCAACCCTCGGACCACGATGGACCACGCGCATCATCGTCTTACCTGATGCGCCGATGGTGACATCGGGACCTTACAGATACATGTCGCATCCGAACTATGCGATCGTTGTCGCGGAAATCGCAGTGTTACCGCTCGCGCTTCATCTGTATCTGCTGGCGCTTGTCTTCACTGTCCTGAACGCGCTGGTGCTCAGTATCCGCATTCGCGCCGAAACCCGCGCGCTTGCAACGGTACGCGAACGGCGGCCATGATCTCAGCCTCTCTGCTTGTTTGTCGAGCATTTTTGGAGGCTCCAATATGTTGGTGAATGGAAAATGGACATCGGACTGGCAACCGGTCCAGTCCAAGGACGAAAAGGGCGGCTTTGTCCGTCAGACGTCCAGCTTCCGCAACTGGACATAACCGGACGCCAAATGGCGAACAGCCTCAGATCAGCGAAGCCACCGCCTCCAGCCCGATGATGCGCGCCAGCGCACGCACCTCCTGCTTCTGGTCCTCTCGCAGCCTGGTCAACAACGGCTGGGCCGCGACCTTGATCTGCTCGATCTCACCGGCTCCGAGCGAAGCGTTCTTGCCCGGCGCCGAACGCCGCTCGTGGATTTTATGGGCGGCATCGCGCAATGCGCTTTCCACGGCTGGCCAGTAGGGCTCTTGCCCGGGCGTCAGTCGCAGCCTTCCTTTCAACGCAGCGATCTGCATATCGCTAAGCAGCGAGTAGTCCTTCTGAACGGACTGGTTTGCGAGTTTAGGTCGGGGACGTGGCAGCGGCGGGTCCTCGATCGGTGGCATCGACGGCGTAATCTCGGTGTCGAGGGGAAGCTCGGTTGCAACAGCCGGCCGCAGCGATCCTGACAACGTCAGATCGGCGCCAGCGTCAGGCACCGCGGCCTGGACCGGAAGTCTGTCTGCCTTGCTCTCGCGATTGGCTGCCAGCTCCGTCGGTTCTGATTCCACGGACACTGGAGACGGCGTTGCAACAAACCGGACCATCAGAACGTTGCCGCGGCCGAATATCGCCGCCAGCGCCACCCCCGTGACAACGCAGCACGCAAGCGCCAGGATCGTCATCGTCCGCGTCAAAAAGGCCTCCGGTTCAATTCACGAGCGCAGCCGATTGATCCTCACAACTCGATATGAATCAAGGCTTGCCTGCGCAGGACCGGGCTGGGCGGCCGATATTCACACGCAATCCGAATCTCGGGACGCGGTGGCCGGCAGTCAGGCCGCCAGAATATAGGCGTCCTGGATGTCGGCGACGAGTTCGGATACTTCCCAGATTGCATTTGGCGGGATGGCGTTCATGCTGACCGTCCAGTTGGCGCCTCTGCGGGTCTTCGGCGTGCTGACGATGTCGAACTGCACCTCGCGGCACAATGGATGCCTGCCGAACGCCGCGGTCACTCGCGCCTGCAATTCCTGGATGGTCGCCGGTGTTCTTACCGACGCGATGTCGCGTTCCATCGGCCTTATGCCCGCCCGAACGGTATCTGGCCTCTTTCGGCAGATACATACCGGTCTCGGACAAGGTGTCTGATCGTGGTTAATGAGGTCTTAACAACGGAACCGCCCCCAAAGGAGTCCTCTGGTTCCGCTCAGAGCGGACTTGGAACGAACCGCCGGTGGAACACTCCCCACGACGAGTTCACGAGGCTGGCGATGCCGTCCGGCACAATTACTTGGTCCGTTTGAGTTCCTCCAGCACCTCATCGATAGTCGCAAGATGCGTTTCCACGGCTAGGCGAACCAGCGTGTAGGGCTTGGGATCATCCGGATCGTCCGCCCTTCGAACAACAAAGCCACGTTTGAAGGCCATCGCCCTCGCCTGCCTGAATTTTTCCAGGTCATCATTGACCGTCATTTTATTGCCCTCCCTCCTCCACCGTTAAAAGGCGATCTCGCCCGAAATTGCGGCTCCATCTATTCCAACTCTGCCCTGTTCATCAATGCAAACGCTTCGCGCGCATGCGCTTTGCTGCCCGCTGGGCCGGGAGGATTCTTCAGATCAAGCGGAATGCGATCACAAATCCCAGGACGATAACGGCAGCACCGATGGACACCCAAAGACCGAGCCGCTTTTCGATTTCGTGGCGAATGGCGTCGCCGAAGCGATCGAGCAGGATCGCGACGATGAAGAAGCGGCCCCCCCGGGCGATGATCGAGCACAGGATGAAGAGCCAGACATCGTATCCGGCGAAACCCGATGTGATGGTGACGAGCTTGTAGGGAATCGGCGTCAGGCCCTTGCCGATGATGATCCACGCGCCCCAATGCGCATACGACGCGCGAAACGCTTCGACCTTGTCGCCAAGTCCATACAGATGAATGAGCCATTGGCCGACCGAGTCGTAGAGCAATGCGCCGATCGCATAGCCAAGCACGCCGCCGGCAACCGAGGCGATCGTGCATACGGTCGCGAACAGCCAGGCCCGTTGTGGCCGCGCCAGCGCCATCGGCAGCAACATGACATCGGGCGGCACTGGAAAGAATGAGCTTTCAGCGAAAGCCACTGCGGCCAAAATCCAGAGCGCATAGGGCTTGTCAGCGGCGGCGATGCACCAGTTGTAGGTCCGTCTCAGCATGGCGCGATCAACCATCGCAGAGCCGATTTGTCCATGGCTGATGCGAAGATTCAGCGGTGCTTGCACAGCGAACTGGAGCCGCCGGTCGACTCACCCATCGGTTCCCGACGGAGTATAAAAGGCAACCTGGAAGCGCGACATATTGCAGCGGTCATCGCGCTTTTAAATTGCCTCTGATAGACTGCAACCGAGTTACGGTCGCGCGTTGCGGCCGCCACAATTGATCCGCCGCAGTATCTTCCATGCAAGTGCGTTCTATCCGTCTCTGGTACGCCCTCCTTGTGCTCGTGAGCGCGGTCGGCGTTGCATACCTCGGCGTTGCGGGCGGCCGGGCCGACGCCGGCGCGCCAACCGAGATCAAATTCTCGCTCGACCGCCCGATCGATGCCGCCGTGGCTCCGGTCGTTCTGGCATCGACCAGGGGGCTATTCAGCGCGGAAGGCCTGAATGTCACGACGATGGCCGCCACCGACACGGCGGACGCCATCGCACGCGTCGCGGTCGGCACGAGCGAACTGGCGCTCGCCGACCTCAACGCCCTGATCCGCTTTCGGGATCAGCCAGGCGTGCGGCCAATCAAGGCGGTGTTCGTGCTGTTCGATAAAACGGCCTACGCCTTCATTGCGCGCAAGAGCCGGGGCATCAACACGCTTGCCGACATCGAGGGCAAAACGGTCGGCGTCACCGATGGCGATCTTTCCATCAGACTATGGCCAGCGCTCGCGCGGCGGAACGGATTAAAACTCAAGGCCGTGAAGCTGCAGCAGATCGGTCCCGCTGTTCGTGAACCGATGCTGTCGGCGGGCCAGCTCGACGCCATATCCGGCCTGTCGTACCTGTCGGCGATCGACCTGCGCAATCGCGGTATTCCGGCCGACGATATCGCCGTGCTGCGATTTTCCGACTACGGCTGCGTAGCCTATGGCAAGGCCCTGATCGTCAACCCGGAATTCGCAGCCGACAAGCCGGAAGCGGTGAAGGCATTTGTGCGCGCGGTGATCGCTGGTCTGCGACTTACCATCAGGGAGCCCGCGCAGGCTGTCGATGACGTGCTGGGTCAAATGGCTAGCGGATCACGGGCCGTCGAACTGGAACGCCTGCATGCGGTCCTGAGCGACAACATTCTGACTAGCGAGGTCAGACACAGGGGCATCGGCGGTATCGACCCGGTCCGGTTCGAGACGTTGCTCGACCAGATCGCCGAAAATTTCAAGTTCCGCAATCGTCCGGTGGCCACGGATATTTTTGACAGCAGTTTTTTACCACCGGCCAGCGACCGCAAGATCACGCAGGCCGAGTAAGTGGCACGAGGAAGCTGTATTCCGCAGCCAGCCCGGCTATAGCGTTTTCAAGCGAACCGGTATCCACTTCGCTCGAAACCGCTATAGTGTCGCGATCCGCAAGAGCCTCTTCTCCAATGTCGATGGTCCGCCTTTATACGCGCGTTCTTGAATTGCTTGGCAGAGAAGCGCGGCTTGGCTGGATTTTAGCCGGCGCCAATCTGCTGCTGGCCGGCGCGCAGTTCGCCGAGCCGGTGCTGTTCGGCCGCATCGTCGACGTGCTCTCCGGCAATCCCGCCGCGGGTCCTTTCGGGACAACTTCGACCTCGCCGTGGCCGCTGCTGGCGGTTTGGGTGGCCTTCGGCCTCTTCACGATCCTGTGCGGCGTGATCGTGGCCTTGCAGGCCGACCGTCTTTCGCATCGCCAGCGCCAGGCCGTGCTGACGGGCTATTTCGAGCACATCATGCAGTTGCCGCTCACCTACCATGCCGGCACCCATTCGGGACGGCTGATGAAGGTGATGCTGCAAGGCACCGACGCGCTGTGGCGGCTGTGGCTCGGATTCTTCCGCGAGCATTTCGCGGCAATGATGTCGCTCGTGGTGCTGCTGCCGCTATCGCTCTATATCAACTGGCGGCTGGCGATCCTGTTGTTCGCGCTTTGCATCGTATTCACGATGCTGACGACGCTGGTGGTTCGCAGAACCTTCGATATGCAGAACGAGGTGGAGGCGCATTTCAGCGACCTCTCTGCGCGCGCCTCGGACGCCCTCGGTAACGTCGCACTGGTGCAGAGCTTTGTGCGCGTCGATGCCGAGGTTCAGGGTCTGCGGTTCGTCGTCGACAAGCTGCTGGCGGCGCAGATGCCGGTGCTGTCGTGGTGGGCCGTCGTCACCGTGATGACGCGCGCCTCGACCACGATCACCATCCTGGCGATCTTCGCCGTTGGCATCGTGTTGAACCAGCGGGGGATGACATCGGTCGGCGAGATCGTGATGTTCGTGAGCTTCGCCACCATGCTGATCCAGAGGCTCGAGCAAGTGGTAGCCTTCATCAACAGCGTGTTCATGGAGGCGCCGCGGCTCAAGGAGTTCTTCAACGTGCTCGACGCCGTTCCGGCGGTGCGCGACCGTCGCGACGCCGTCGACGCCGGGCGATTGCAGGGACTCATCGAATTCCATGACGTGTCGTTCTCCTATGACGGCAAGCGGCCCGCGGTGGAGGATCTGTCGTTCGTCGCGTTGCCCGGCGAGACCATCGCATTGGTCGGCCCGACCGGCGCCGGCAAGTCCACCGCCGCCGCGCTGCTGCATCGCGCGTTCGATCCGCAGTCCGGCAGCATCAAGATCGATGGCATGGACATCCGCGGCCTGACGCTGACCTCGTTGCGGCGAAACATCGGCGTGGTGTTCCAGGAGGCGCTGCTGTTCGACCGCTCGATCGCGGAGAACCTGCGCGTCGGCAAGCCTGACGCCACCGAGGAGGAGATGCGGTTCGCCGCCGAGCGGGCCCAGGCGCTCGACTTCATCGAACGCGGCGAGAAGAAATTCGACACCCATGCCGGCGAGCGCGGGCGAATGCTGTCCGGCGGCGAGCGGCAGCGGCTATCGATTGCCCGCGCGTTGCTGAAGGACCCGCCGATCCTGATCCTCGACGAGGCAACCAGCGCGCTCGACGCCGTGACCGAGGCCAGGGTCAATGCCGCGCTCGACGAGGTGATGAAAGGACGCACGACATTCGTCATCGCGCACCGGCTGTCCACCATCCGCAACGCCACGCGTATTCTGGTTTTCGAGAACGGGCGTGTGATCGAAAACGGAACCTTTGACGAACTGGTGGCAAACGGTGGCCACTTCGCTCAACTTGCGAAAGCGCAATTCATGACGCAGGAAAGTACCCCAGCAGGCTAGCCATCGTCGCGAACCAGCCCGACCGTCGAAATTCGGCCCCTTTCGTTGGGGAATTAGGCTGCGAGCCATCTGTTCTGGCTTGCCAGGCCGGTATAGATTGGGGCCGCCGCGTCGCCGGCGCCCGGACACGCTTGAAACCTAGCGCGCATTCCGCAAAAGTGGATACCGGTTTTGCGATCAGAATACGCGCAGTTACTCATTGAGAGCATTTCTTACGGTTAAGTCGGACTCCCCTTAACTCGAGAAGCAGGCCTCCTTGCCAAAAGTGAGGTCTCAAAGGACCGGAACGACCGTGCATCCTGCCATCGCCCTGTTTCGTAAATCATTGCCGATCTGGATGATCCTCGCGGCCGGATTGCTGGTTGCGGTCGCGCCGCTGCGCGCGGCCCACGCTACCGAAGCGCATCTGCTGATTGAAGCCGACAGCGGCAAGGTGCTGGAGGCCGAGAACGCCACCTATCCCTGGTATCCGGCCTCGGTCACCAAGCTGATGACCGCTTATGTCACACTGACCGCGGTCAAGCAGCGACGCATCACACTCGACACGCTGTTCGCGGTATCGCCGACCGCGGCCGCGCAGTCGCCTTCGAAAATGGGATTCCGGCCGGGCACGCAGGTCACCGTCGACAACGCGCTGAAGATGATGCTGGTGAAGTCGGCGAACGACATGGCCGTGGTGCTGGCGGAAGGCGTCGGTGGCTCGATCGACGGCTTCTCCGCCGAAATGAATGCGACCGCGCAGCGGCTCGGCATGACGCAGACGAGCTACGTCAACCCTAATGGGCTACCCGCCGACGGCCAGATCACCTCGGCGCGCGATCTCGCCATTCTCGCACGCGCGATCATTCACGATTTGCCTGAATACGAATATTTCATGCACATCCCTTCGATCCGCTACGGCCGCAGGGTGACACATAACTTCAACAAGCTGATCGGACGCTTTCCCGGCGCCGACGGCTTCAAGACCGGATTCATCTGCGCGTCCGGCTACAATCTCGTCGGCTCGGCCACGCAGAATGGCAAACGCCTGATCGCAGTGGTGCTCGGCGCCTCGTCAGGCACGATGCGCGCGGTGCGCGTCGCGCAAATGCTGGAGCGCGGCTTCGCCAACAACACGCTGTCGTGGCTGCGTCCGGCGCTCGGCACGGTTGACAATCTGGCGCCGATCGCGGCCACACCTCCCAATCTGCGCGATGAAATGTGCGGACCCAAACGCAAGCATCCTGCCAGCGACGAGGACGACGATGTCGTCGCCAATTCGACAGCCACCGGCAACGCCGTGATGTCGTTCCTTTCGACTGGCGTTCAACCACCGACGTTGCGGCCGGTGGACATGATCGCAGCCGCCCCCGCGCCCTCGGATCCGGTCGTTGTCTATACCGGGCCGACGCGAACCGGTGCTGCCATCGCCGCAGCAGCAGAAGCCGATGCTGCACGCGATGCTCCGCCAAAAGCCGGTAAGCGCAGCAAGACTGCCCACGGCAAACGCGGCGACGCCACGTCGGAAGCCAAAGCTAGTGAAAAATCGAAAAACCAGGTCTCGGTAACCATCAACCCCAATTCCACAAAACCTCCAGCCAATACCAAGCCGGCCGCCAGCAAAAAGCCTGATGCGAAGCGCACCGGTGCCCGGCCAGCTTCCGCCAAGCCGAAAACAGCCGAAGACAAGTCCAAGCCGTAGGCGCTGGCCATCAAACCATCGCGGGCCAACCACGCCAAGATAAGCCCCTCGAGCCTGCGGCGACGGCACCATGCGTCGTTATTGCGCAACTGCTTGCCTTGGACAGGCGCCTTGCCCGATATTCCCTGACCACGACATTTTCTCTCCCTTTGAACAAGGATCACCGGGGGCGTCACATGGATCGCATCTGGCTTGGGCAATATCCCGCAGGCGTGCCCGCTGACATCGACGCGTCGCCGTACGCTTCGTTGATCAAGTTGCTGGAGGAGAGCTTCGCCAGGTTCAGCGACCGCAAGGCCTTCATCTGCATGGACAAGGCGATAACCTATCGCGAGCTCGACGAGACGTCGCTTGCCCTCGGCGCTTACCTGCAAGGCCGGGGACTGAAAAAGGGCGCTCGCGTCGCGCTGATGATGCCGAACGTCCTGCAATATCCGATTTCGACAGTAGCCGTGCTGCGCGCCGGCTATGTCGTGGTCAACGTCAACCCGCTCTACACGCCGCACGAGCTTGAACATCAGCTTAAGGACTCCGGCGCGGAAGCGATCATCGTGCTGGAGAACTTCGCGTCGACGGTGCAGCAGGTGATCGGTAAAACCGACGTCAGGCACGTCATTGTCGGCAGCATGGGCGATCTGCTCGGTTTCAAGGGCGTGATCGTCAACTTCGTGGTTCGTCACGTCAGAAAGATGGTGCCACCATCATCAATCCCGCACGCGGTCAAGTTCAACGACGCCCTTGCCGCGGGGCGCAACATGACGCTTGCCCGGCCCGAACTCGCGGCTGACGATGTGGCCTTCCTGCAATATACCGGTGGCACAACCGGCGTCTCGAAGGGCGCGACGCTGCTCCATCAAAACATTCTCGCCAACGTGCTGCAGAACGATGCCTGGCTGCAGCCGGCGCTGACGAAGCCGCCGATGATCGACCAGGTCTTCATCGTCTGTGCTCTGCCGCTTTATCATATCTTCGCGCTGACGGCGTGCTTCATGCTGGGGATGCGCGCGGGCGGCGTCAATCTCCTGATCCCGAATCCGCGCGACATGCCGGGCCTCGTCAAGGAGTTGATGAAGTATCAGATCAACGTCTTCCCGGCGGTGAATACGCTCTACAACGCCCTTCTCAACGCACCCGGCCTCGACCGTGTCGACTTCTCGAAACTCAAGGTGTCGATTGGCGGCGGCATGGCCGTCCAGAAGGTCGTGGCGGAGAGGTGGCTGAAAACGACGGCATGCCCGTTGCTGGAAGGCTACGGCCTTTCGGAAACCTCGCCGACGCTGACCTGCAATCCCGCCGACAGCACCAAATTCTCCGGCTCGATCGGGCTTCCCATGCCCTCGACATACGTCTCCATCCGGGACGATAACGGCCAGGAAACGCCGCTCGGCGAGCCGGGCGAAATCTGCGTCAGTGGCCCACAACTGATGCCAGGCTACTGGAATAGGCCGGACGAGACCGCAAAGGTGATGACGGCGGACGGCTTCTTCCGTACCGGCGACATCGGCATCATGTCCGCGGACGGTTACACCCGGATCGTCGACCGCAAGAAGGACATGATCCTGGTCTCCGGGTTCAATGTCTATCCGAACGAGATTGAGGACGTGATCGCGAGTCATCCGGGCGTGCTGGAATGCGCTGTGGTCGGCGTCAAGGACGAGAAATCGGGTGAGGCGGTGAAGGCTTTCGTGGTGAGGAAAGATCGGAATCTCACATCCGAGGATCTCATCAAGTTCGCGCGGACACAGCTGACGAGCTACAAGGTGCCGAGGCGAATCGAATTCCGCGACACTCTGCCGAAAACCAATGTCGGCAAGATTCTCCGCCGCGCATTGCGCGACGAAGCCAAAGACCCCGCTTAGAAATCCCCTCTCCTGGAGCACAGGGTTCAGGAAAACGCCTGTTCGATCATGAATGACACAAATCTCCCCTCTCCCGCCGATATCCTCGCCTTCTGGCGAGAGGCCGGCATGTCCAAATGGTATATCAAGAACGACGCGTTCGACGCCGAGGTGCGCCGTCGCTTTCAAAGGCTTTGGGAAGCTGCTCAGGATGGCGAACTCATGGGATGGGAGGAGACCGACGACGGCGCGCTGGCGCTCGTCATCGTGCTCGACCAGTTTCCGCGCAACATGTTCCGCGGCGACGCCCAGACCTTCTCGACCGACGATCAGGCGCTAGCTGTCGCCGTTCGTGCCATTGCAGGCGGCGCCGACACGCGCATAGAGCACGATCTTGTCGAGTTCCTTTATATGCCCCTCATGCATTCCGAGCGGCTCGCGGATCAAGACCGCTGCATTGAGCTGTTTCGCGCCCGCGGCCGACCGGACAACCTCAAATTCGCGGAAACCCATGCCGACATCATTCGCCGGTTCGGCCGTTTTCCGCATCGCAATCTTGTGCTCGGGCGCACGACGAGCGCCGAAGAGCAGACGTTTCTCGACGCGGGCGGGTTTGCAGGCTAGCGCTGTTTTGACTTTGATGGATCAAGGCCTGGACGTTAGCGTTATGCTTGAGACGTTTTCGCGATGTAGACCCGAAAGCGCGTTATGGAGGTACGGTGAACGGGTAGCCGCTGCTGTTTCGCTGTTGGAATATTGTACCTCCATTCCTCCTTCTCACGCTGCCATTCCATGGAGATTTGACGATGACCATCAAAGTTGGCGACCGCCTGCCCGATGCGACGTTTCGTATCATGACCGAGGACGGGGTCCAGACCAAAAGCACCGGCGACATCTTCAAAGGAAGGAAAGTAGCGTTGTTCGCCGTGCCCGGCGCCTACACAGGTACCTGTCATAAACAGCATCTGCCGAGTATTTTCGCCAGCGCTCGCGCCATCAAGGACAAGGGCGTGAACGAGATCGCCATTGTCTCGGTCAACGACGTGTTCGTCCTGAGCGCCTGGAAGCGCGATACCGACCAGCGTAACGAGGCGGTGTTCCTTGCGGACGGCAACGCCGAGTTCGCGAAGGCGATCGGCCTGGAGTTCGACGGCTCCGAGAAGGGTCTCGGCATCCGCTCAAAGCGCTATTCCATGCTGGTCGAGGACGGGGTGGTGAAGAAACTGAACGTCGAGGACTCGCCCGGCAAGGTCGAGGTCTCCGGCGGAGATACGTTGGTCGGGCAGTTGTAAAAATTGATGTCATGCGCGGGCATAGCCGTTCGAAGAACGGGGTCGCTCCCGCTCGCTATGACCCGCGCATCCATCTTCTTCGTAGGATTTTTGAAATAGATTGCCGATCAAGTCCGGCAATGATGAGTGACCTACTTCAGCCGCGCCATCGCCACGCCTTCGCGCGCAAGCTGATCGGCGCGCTCGTTTTCGTCATGGCCGGCGTGACCCTTGATCCAGTGCCAGCGCACGTCATGAGGCTTCAACGCATCGTCGAGCCGCTGCCAGAGGTCGGCGTTCTTCACTGGCTTCTTATCGGCGGTACGCCAGCCGTTCCGCTTCCAGTTGTGAATCCAGCCGGTGATGCCTTGCCGTACGTACTGGCTGTCGGTGGTGAGATCGACAAGCGCCGGACGCTTCAGCGCCTCCAGCGCCGAGATCGCCGCCAGCAACTCCATCCGGTTGTTGGTGGTATGCGGTTCGCCACCTTTCAGTTCTTTCTCGATTTCACCGAACCGCAGGATCGCGCCCCAGCCGCCGGGGCCCGGGTTGCCTGAGCAGGCGCCGTCCGTGAAAATCGTGACATGCGGAAGCGCGGGCGAATTCACGCCACCAGCCCCGAGAGCGCGACGCCGTAGTCGCGGACGCTGCCGACACGCTGCTGGAAACGCAGCTTGCGGACGTATTCGAGCGGGTCTTTCGGTTTCACCAGCGCGCCGGCGGGCACGTTGAGAAAATCGACCAGCCGCGTCAGCAGAAACCGCAACGCGGCGCCCCTTGCGAGCAAAGGCAACGCCGCCTGTTCGGCCTCCGACAGCGTGCGCTCGCAATTGTAGGCGGCAAGCAACGCCCGAGCCTTGGTGACGTTGAAGGAATGATCCGGCTCGAAACACCAGGCGTTGAGGCAGATCGCGACGTCATAGGCCAAGAAATCATTGCAAGCGAAATAGAAATCGATCAGCCCCGACAACCTCTCGCCGAGAAACAGCACGTTATCAGGAAACAGGTCGGCATGGATCACGCCAGCCGGCAGCTTCTCCGGCCAGTGTGCTTCAAGGTGGTCGAGTTCAGCCTTGAGAAAATCGTGCAAACCCTGTTGCACGGTATCGATGCAAGCACCGGCCTGTTCGAACAGCGGCCGCCAACTGGACACCGACAGCGCATTAGCGCGGCTCATGGGGAAATCGCGGCCGGCGAGATGCAGCTTCGCCAGCGCAGCACCGGTCGCGGCGCAATGAGCGACGTTTGGCTTCCGCGGCCACACGCCCTCGAGAAAATCGATGATGGCGGCAGGACGCCCCGCGAGGCGGCCAAGCGTTTCGCCGCCGCGCGCCTTGACCGGCTGCGGACACACAATACCGTGGGTCGCAAGATGACCCATCAAACCGAGAAAGAACGGCAGGTCGTCGATGGCGACGCGCTTTTCATAGAGCGTCAGGAAAAACGATCCGGAGGTGGTGTGCAGCAGATAGTTGGAGTTCTCGACGCCTTCGGCGATACCCTTGTAGGACAGTACCTCGCCGATATCGTAGGCTTTCAGAAAATCCGCAAGCTCCTCGGCGGCGACGTCGGTGTAGACCGCCATCTCGTATCCCCGTTCCGGTCCCGGTCGTGCTATAGCGTTTTCAAACGAGGTGGGTACCGGTTGGCGTGAAGAAAACGCATCAAATCAGAATCATAGAGCCTCGCTTCTGATTCCATCAGAAGCGGAAAGGCCCTAGGCGGCGTCAGGCCGCAGCGAGCGGGGCAGCGGGAAAAACTCGTTTTCTTCCGCAGCCGAAACTGTTTCCACCTCGAGTTCATAGCACGCAGCGAATGCGTCCATGATTTCCTCGACGATGACTTCGGGTGCCGACGCGCCCGCGGTGATGCCAAGACTTCTGATCCCCTCGAACATGTTCCAGTCGAGATCGCTGGCGCGCTGCGCAAGCACGGATACTTTGCAACCCTCGCGCTCGGCAACCTCGCGCAGCCGTTGCGAATTGGAGGAGTTCGGCGCTCCGACCACAATCAGCGCGTCGACCACCGGCGCGACCTTCTTGACGGCCAACTGGCGGTTGGTGGTGGCGTAGCAGATGTCTTCCTTGTGCGGACCATGAATGTCCGGGAAGCGTTGCTTCAGCACCGCCACGATCTCGGCGGTGTCGTCGATGGACAGCGTGGTTTGAGTCACGAAAGCAAGATTACTGGCATCTTTCGGCGTGAATTTCTCGGCATCCTCGGCGGTTTCGATCAGAGTCACCGCACCCGCCGGCAATTGCCCGACGGTGCCGACGACTTCCGGGTGATGGGAATGCCCGATCAGCAGAATCTCGTGACCGCGCTTGAAATGGATCGCCGCCTCACGATGAACCTTGGTCACGAGAGGACAGGTGGCATCGAGCGAAAAGAAATTGCGCCTCTGAGCGTCTGCAGGAACCGACTTCGGCACGCCATGGGCAGAAAAAACCACCGGCGCCTTGGTGTCGTCGGGGATCTCCGCCAGTTCCTCGACGAAGATCGCTCCCTTGGCGCGAAGGCTATCGACAACATAGCGATTATGGACGATTTCGTGACGCACATAGACCGGCGCGCCATACAGCGTCAGCGCACGTTCCACGGTATCGATCGCCCTGACCACCCCGGCGCAGAAGCCGCGGGGCGAGCAAAGCACGATTTTAAGTTTTGGTTTAGCATTCATGAGGGGATCCGTGCCGAATCACCCCACACCGGCAGGGCGGGAACGGCCAATACTTAGGTGATGACTTTGGACGGCTTTCGGGCGCTGTCAAGGCAGGTTCCGCAAACCAGGGATCGACAGAGCAAACCATTGCGCGGCCGACCTCCGACAGCATATATAGACTCCAATTCCCGTCATCGTCGATGACCAAAAGGCTTTGCTCTGAGGGGTGGGCAAAGCGCAAAGGAGATTTGCCATGAGCAATGCGCCGCTGATGCCGAAAGCGACTGCCGTGTGGCTCGTCGACAATACCGCGCTGTCGTTCGATCAGGTCGCCGACTTCACCAAGATGCATCCCCTGGAGGTCCGCGCCATCGCCGACGGCGATGCCGCCCAGGGCATCAAGGGCATGGACCCGATCTCCACCGGCCAACTCACCCGCGACGAGATCGAGAAGGGCGAAAGGGACCCGGACTACCGGCTGAGGCTGAGCGAAAGCCGGGTGGTGCTGCCCCCGGCAGCCAAGAAAAAGGGACCCCGCTACACCCCGGTGTCACGCCGCCACGAGCGGCCAAGCGCGATCCTCTGGCTCGTGCGCAATCATCCGGAATTGAAGGACGCTCAAATCATGCGTCTGGTAGGCACGACCAAAACCACGATTGCCGCGGTGCGCGACCGCACCCACTGGAACGCCTCGACTCTGACTCCGATGGATCCGGTGACGCTGGGGCTTTGCTCGCAGATCGAGCTCGATTTCGAGGTGCAACGCGCGGCCAAGGAGAAGCCGACCGATCAGCAGTATGGCGGCGCTACCTTGCTACCAGCGTCCGAGACCACCCGTCAGGACGGCGAATTCGAACCTACCGAAAAGCAGCAGGACGATCTCAACGTCGATGCCGTATTCGCCAAGCTGAAGACGATCGGCGGCAAGAAGGCCGAGGAGGAGGAAAAAGAATAAAGACGCTCAAGACTTTGCCGTTTCTCGGCGCACGCGAGTTCCGTACGCGGGAAATGTCAGCAATCCGAACACTGCAACCTACCGGATATCGCTTCCATGGCTGAGACGGCCAACGGACAGGCGCGTCGCTGAATGGCCATTACTGCCCGTTCAGCATCCGCTCGGCGAGATCGCGGTGGGTGCGCTCCATCCGATCCGATCGCGTGGCGGCAACGTCACGATTTTTGCGGCAGGCAGTGTAGGCTGCGGATCCCTGGGGTCCGCCCTGCGCCTGGCAATAGCCATCGTCATCGGTCTGGGACAGCGCGTTCGAATTGTGGCGCTCAAGATTAGCGCATCCGCCCAGTGACAGTGCGGCCAGAACGATGGCCGCGTGGCGCGTGGATGTCATTCGTCCTCCCATGATCGTCCCCCCGACTGCCAGAGCTTGGAGCATGATCCCGAAAGGTGAGAACTACTTTCGATAAGATCGATGAGATCATGGTCAAATGAAAGGAACGCTTCAGCCTGATACAATGCGATTGAATGAGACTGAAGCGACTGTTTGAACCCGATTGCGGGGATTGTAAGTCCATCGAATATTTCGGCAGCGATCACATCCTGTTTTTCAGCGCTCCCTGAATCTCGGAACCAGACCGCTCGTACTCCTTTTCGATGGCGCGAAGCCCGATCGGCACAGTGAAAGAACGCCACCGCATTGTGCTGTGAGATCACGCGTCAGATACGGCAGCATGGGGCGTGCCGATCGGCTTACCCTCGTATTTTCTCCTGGATGTTCAAGGCATTTCCGGGAGAAAGGCTCCGTCGCCATGCAAGACGACGGAGCAGTACATCCGGGGCTGGACGATCGGGAGGATGAATCGTCCTAGTTGGAACCGGATGGAGGCATGTCACGAGATGCCAGACGGGCCCTCGGGACGTGCGGTCACCGCATGGGAGACGGTGGTGTAGCGATGTTGCGGCAATCGGCCTTCCGGCGGTCAAGCCGGAGGCCGGGCCGCGCCAGCCAGGATCGTATCACTCGGCCGCGACGGCTGTTTCACCGATACGCGGATCAAGTTTACCGGTGCGGTAAAGCTTGGCCATTTCAGCCAATGGGATCACCTTGATCTTCGAGGCATTCCCGGCAGTGCCGAACTGCTCGAAACGCTCGCGGCAGAGGTCGCGCATTGCATCCATCGCGGGTTTCAGGAACTTGCGTGGATCGAATTCGCTCTTGTTACTGGCCGCGACTTTCCGGAATACCGCAGTCATGGCCAGACGGCAGTCGGTGTCGATATTGACCTTGCGAACGCCATGCTTGATGCCGCGAACGATTTCCTCGACTGGCACGCCCCAGGTCTGCGGCATCTCGCCGCCGAACTTGTTGAACTCATCCTGCAGATGCTGCGGCACCGAAGACGAGCCATGCATCACCAGATGGGTATTGGGAAGGCGGCGATGGATTTCCTCGACCACCTTCATGGCGAGAATGTCGCCGTCCGGCTTGCGCGAGAATTTGTAGGCGCCGTGCGAAGTGCCCATCGCGATCGCCAGAGCGTCGACCTTGGTCGCGCGGACGAAATCGACGGCCTGATCCGGATCGGTCAGCAATTGATCGTGGCTGACCGGCCCTTCGATGCCGTGCCCGTCCTCCTGCTCGCCGCCGCCGTGCTCGAGCGAGCCGAGCACGCCCAGTTCGCCTTCCACCGAGGCGCCGACCCAGTGCGCCAAGTCAACGACGCGGCGGGTGATGTCGACGTTATATTCGTAGTCCGCTGCGGTCTTGGCGTCGGCCTTGAGCGAGCCGTCCATCATGACCGAGGTGAAGCCGTACTTGATCGCGGTGGCGCAGGTCGATTCCTCGTTGCCGTGATCCTGATGCATGCACAGTGGAATGTGCGGATACATCTGGTCCAGCGCGTCGATCATGTTCGCCAGCATGATGTCGTTGGCGTAAGAGCGCGCGCCCCGCGAAGCCTGCATGATGACCGGCGCATCGACGGCGGCCGCAGCCTCCATGATGGCAAGCCCCTGCTCCATATTGTTGATGTTGAACGCTGGCACGCCGTAGCCATGCTCTGCAGCGTGATCCAGCAACTGTCTCAAAGTTATGCGTGCCATGTCGGTTCCCTCCCCATCTGGCTATCGTGAAAAGATGTCGCGTTTAGCGCGATCGTATTGTTGGCCACGCCCCGTCTCGACGCCGCAGGGGCTGACGATTTCGGATATACGATTCCAATCATGCGCGCTTCTTTCGCTCGATGAGCTGAAGGATCAGCGGCGTCAGGATCAACTGCATCGCGAGATCCAGCTTGGAGCCGTGGATGACGATCGAGTTGGCGCGCGACATGAAGCTGCTCGGAATCATCGACAGCAGATACGGAAAATCGATCCCGCGCGGATTCTTAAGGCGGATGACGACCATCGACTCGTCGGGCGTCGGTATCCACCGGGAGATGAACGGGTTCGAAGTATCCACCGTCGGCACGCGTTGGAAATTGATGTCCGTCTCAGCGAATTGAGGACAGATATAATTGACGTAATCCGGCATACGCCGGAGGATGGTGTCGGTGACCGCCTCGGTGGAATAGCCACGCGCATTCCGGTCGCGGTGCAGCTTCTGGATCCATTCGAGATTGATGACGGGAACGACACCGATCTTGAGATCCGCGTACTGAGCGACATTCACCTTGTCGGTCACAACGGCCCCGTGAAGACCCTCGTAGAACAACAAATCCGAAGCGTCGGGCAGAGGCTGCCAGTCGGTAAACGTTCCAGGAGGAACACCGTGCAGCGCCGATTCCGCATCGTCGTGAACATAGTATCGCGTATTGCCCGTTCCGGTCTCGCCATAGCTACGGAACACACCCTCAAGTTCGGCGAACAAGTTCGTTTCAGGACTGAAATGACTGAAGTGCTTGTTGCCCTTGTCCGATTCCTCGGCCATGCGGGTGCGCATTTCAGCGCGATTGTAACGGTGGAAAGCGTCGCCTTCGATGTAGGCCGCAACGACATTCTCGCGGCGGAAAATCTGCTCGAAGGTTCGCTTGACGGACGTCGTACCGGCGCCCGACGAACCCGTAATTGATATGATGGGATGCTTCCTTGACACGATATCAGCCCCTCAAACGCGAAACAAACCGCGGTTCCCGAACAACGGCGCATTCGCTTCCAGAGCGACGTCGGGGACCGTATGCATATGTTCGAGCCGCTGGACGTTCTTGATCGAACCCATAATCAGCGGCACTCGCTGATGAAGGCTGTCGGGTACGATATCGAGAACCCGCTTTCGTCCAGTCGACGCGCCACCGCCTGCCTGCTCGACGATGAAAGCCATCGGGTGCGCCTCGTAAACCAGGCGCAGGCGCCCTTCCTCATAGCCGTCCCGAGCGTCTCCGGGATAGAGGAAAATACCGCCGCGAATAAGAATGCGGAAAGCCTCCGCGACGAGCGAGCCGATCCAGCGCATGTTGAAATTCTTGCCGCAGGGGCCATCGGCTCCCGCAAGGCACTCATCGATATAGGCGCGAACCGGCAGGTCCCAGTGCCGCCTGTTCGATGCATTGATCGCGAACTCGTTTGCGTCCGTCGGAATTTGCACTGACGATCCGGTGAGCTTGAACACCCTGTCGGCTCGGTCAAGCGTGAAGATATCGACGCCCCGCCCGAGCGTGAGAACGAGAGAGGTCTGCGGACCATAGACAACGAAACCGGCCGCAAGCTGCGCACTTCCTGCTTGCCTGAAGGCCGCATTGACATCGGAAGGCGTCGGCATGATTGAAAAAATCGTACCTACCGACATGTTCGTGTTGATGTTCGACGAACCGTCCAACGGATCGAATGCAACGCAGATCGGCGCGCCCGGATTCAAAATATCCAGATCCGCCATTTCCTCGGAGGCGAGCGCTGCGATCGGCAGCTTGCCGAGAGCGTCGCGAATAATTTGATCGGCGCGAACATCAAGATCCTTTTGAATGTCCCCGTCGGTGTTGCGACCTTGTGCCTGTCCGGTGATCCCGGCCAACGCTCCGCGGCAGGTCAGATCGGAAATATCGACCGCAGCCCGCGCAAGCGCAGCTACTGCTTCCTTCACTGCCTGGCGGAGCGGATCCGAACCCGCCTCGCCATCCATCCTTTGCTGCAGTGTCAGCTCTTGGCTCATTCAGACTCCCCCTCGGCCGCAATCTCCAAACAGCCGATTTGCCGCTTTCCAGAGCATCGCGAGAATTGACTCGTTGCATGTAATAAGTACAATTTCAATATCCTTCATAGAGGCAAAAATTTTCTTATATGATCACGAAGCTTCGCGACGTTACAATTCGGCAGCTTCGTGCTTTGGCATCGGTTGCGGTAGGAGGTAGCGTCACTGCCGCCGCCAACAAATTGCATTTGACTCAACCTGCGGTCACGCTGCAACTGCGGAATCTTCAGCAACTCTGCGGACTGCCTCTGCTCCAGCGAACCAGCGACGGCATGGTTCTCACGCCTGCTGGACAGGAGTTGTACACGCTTTTCGAGCGCATCGAAGCTGCGATCGAAAGTTGCGCAACGTCGCTCGACATGATCACCGGTCGAACCGGCGGGCGCATATCGATTGGCGCTGTCAGTACGGCAAAATATTTTGTCCCATTTGCGATTTCCGCGTTTTCGAAGCTTCATCCGGGGATGGACATCAGTCTGACGATCGTCAATCGCCAGGACATACGTCAGGCTCTGCGCAGCTATGCGCTCGATTTTGCAATCATGGGCCACCCGCCTCCCGATATCGAACTGGACAGGCATTTGATCGGCGACCATCCGCATGTCGTCATCGCGCCGACAGGACACCGGCTTGCAAACGCGTCCGGGCTTTCGGCGGTCGATTTGGCACATGAAAGGTTCGTTTCCCGCAAGCCGGGCTCGGGTACACGATTCCTCATGGAACAGTTTTTTGAGAACAGCAATCTCGAGCCGCAGATCGGCATGGAGATGAGCAGCAACGAGACCATCAAGCAGGCGGTCATCGCCGGTCTCGGGATCGCTTTCATCTCGGCGCACACCGTGGCCGTGGAACTTAAGGAAGGCCGGATGATCACGCTCGACATCACCGGTCTTCCTATTATTCGGCAATGGTTCGTCGTCAGGAGGAAAGACAAGGTGTTGCTTCCTCCGGCGCAAGAAATGCTCGATTTCCTGGTCGAGAACGGCAGGCAGTTCCTGCCACAGGCGCCGCTCAGCAGCGGCTGCCCTGATCCGGGGCCTGCGCCGGCCAGGTGAATCGCCCCGGCAGGTTCGCGCGTGAGCAACCACCGCGCGATCTTGACGCAAAATGCGTCGTGTCAACGCTTCTGATCTTCCGCGTCGAAAGACCGAAGTCGACGCAAAACGGGACACTGAAACCGGAAAATTCATGCCAGACGATCTCGCGGCCGCGTAACAAGCGGTCCGACGTAAACAAGCACTAGCGCCTAGCATACGGCCACCGCACGCATGAGGGGTCAATTCGTCGCGCGCCGCATTGCGCGGCTGGCGCATCGAAATTATAAGTCATTGAAATGATGGTCGGAGTGGCAGGATTTGAACCTGCGACCCCTGCGTCCCGAACGCAGTGCTCTACCGGGCTGAGCCACACTCCGACAAGACGCGGCTTATAGCCTTGGGTTTCGCGCGCCGCAAGAAGCTGAAATCGAGAACTGAAATTCTATGACTGTGGACCTCATAACGCAGATTCAACCGGCCGGCGAAGTGGCGGCGGCAGCGGCTACCCGGGTCCTTCAAAATGGCGGGCTTGTCGCGTTCCCCACTGAGACGGTCTACGGGCTCGGCGCTGACGCCGTCAACGCGGAAGCGATCGCACGGCTCTACCAGGCCAAGGGCAGGCCCGCATTCAATCCGCTGATCGTCCATGTCGGAGACCTTGCGGCCGCGAAACGAACCGCCCGGTTCAATGCCACCGCCCTCGCGCTCGCCGATGCGTTCTGGCCGGGTCCGCTGACGCTGGTGCTGCCGAAGGGCGCTCGCTGCCCGGTGGCCGATCTTGCCACCGCGGGCCTCGACACCGTCGCCCTGCGGGTTCCCGCCCATCCAGTGGCGCGCGCTATCCTGCGTGATTTCGGCGGCGCGGTTGTCGCACCCTCCGCCAACCTGTCGGGCCACGTCTCACCGACGACGGCGGCGCATGTACAAAGCGATCTCGCGGGACGGATCGACCTCATCGTCGACGGCGGACCGGTGGAGGTCGGCATTGAGTCATCTATCATCGGCTGTTTCGATCGGCCGACGTTACTGCGGCCCGGCGGAATTCCGCGCGCTGATATCGAGCGCGTGCTGGGCCACACTTTGACCTCGGCAGATCCCGGCGCGGCCGCTGGACGGCCGCTGGCGTCAGGGATGCTGGACTCACACTACGCGCCACGCGCCCGGATGCGGCTCAACGCTGCGAGCGCTACGCGCGGCGAGGCGCTGCTGGCTTTCGGTCGGGTCGATCTGTTGGGTGTCGACACCGCGGCCGCTGTGATAAATTTGTCCGAACGCGGTGATCTTAAGGAGGCTGCGGCCAATCTTTTCGGCTGTCTTCGCGCCTTAGATACCAGCGGTGCGCGGACCATCGCGGTGATGCCGATTCCCGACGAGGGGCTCGGGGAAGCCATCAACGACCGGTTGCGCCGCGCCGCCGCCCCGAAAGGCTGATGGACGTGCCGATCGTCAGGCCAGAATTCTCGCAGCCGCCGTTGTCGCCCGATCTGATTGCGCGCCTCACGGCCATCGTCGGCGACAAATATGCCGTGACCGACGCCGAGGAACTGGCGCAATACCTCACGGAGGCGCGCAACCTGTTTCATGGCCGCTCCCCGCTGGTGCTGCGTCCCGCATCGACGGCAGAGGTATCGGCGATCTGCAAGCTCGCGAGTGAACATCGAATCGCGCTGGTCCCGCAGGGCGGCAACACCGGTCTCGTCGGCGGACAGACCCCGCACAGCGGCGAGGTCGTGGTGTCGATGCGGCGGATGGACCGAATCCGCGAAGTCGATACCGCCTCCAACACAATGACGGTCGAGGCCGGCGTTATCCTGCAGACAATCCAGCGGCGCGCGGACGAGGCCGATCGTTTCTTCCCCTTGTCGCTCGGCGCCGAAGGAAGCTGCACCATTGGCGGCAATCTCTCGACCAATGCCGGCGGCACCGGCGCGCTGGCGTATGGCGTGGCTCGCGACATGGCGCTCGGGCTCGAGGTGGTGCTGGCCGACGGGCGCATCCTCAACGGTTTGTCCAAGCTGAAAAAGGACAATACCGGCTACGATCTGCGCAACCTGTTCATCGGCGCCGAAGGCACCCTCGGTATCATCACCGCCGCGGTCGTGAAGCTGTTCTCGAAACCGCGCTCGGTGCAAACCGCCTTTGTTGGCCTGAAATCGCCGGCCGACGCTCTGAAACTGCTGGCTATCTCTCAGGCCGAAGCGGCCGGGAGCCTGACAAGTTTCGAACTGCTTGCAGAGATCTGCGTCGACATCTGCCTCAAGCACGGCACCGACATCCGCGATCCGCTCGCTTACCGCCATCCCTGGTATGTGCTGATGGAAATCTCATCGTCGCGTGACGATGCGGCTGCGACCGTTGAGGCCGTTCTCGAGCGGGGCATAAGGAACGGCTTCGTCGGCGATGCGGTTCTTGCGGCCAGCCTTCAGCAGCGCGCGGCGCTCTGGAAGCTGCGCGAGACGATCCCGCCGGCACAGAAACGGGAGGGCGGCTCAATCAAGCACGATATCTCTGTGCCCGTCGCCGCCGTACCTGCCTTCATCGCCGAGGCCAATATCGCCGTGGCAAAACTCATTCCGGACGCGCGCCCGGTCCCGTTCGGCCATCTCGGAGATGGCAACATCCACTACAATGTCAGCCAACCCGTGAGCGGGATGACGACACAGGAATTTCTCGCCCGGTGGCAGGAGGTCAATGCCGTCGTCTTCAAGATCGCGCTAGGGATGGGCGGCTCGATTTCCGCTGAACACGGGATCGGCGTGCTGAAGCGCGATGATCTGCCCGGCGTGAAGGACAAGACGGCAATCGAAGTGATGCGCGGCATCAAGGCGCTATTCGACCCTCTCGGCATCATGAATCCGGGCAAGGTGCTGTGAGGGGTTGGCAAACGGCAGCTTTTTGAAATGGCGCAATGGCCACGAAATGTTGCTTTCCACGTCAGAACAGCGAGCCCTGACCATCGTCCCTTAAGGCTGCGGACGCAGCCTCGCGAGCCGCCGGCTTCTTTGCGGCCTGCTTCGCCTCGCTTTCCAGTTGCTCTGCTGAGATTGGCAGAATCAGTTGCTCATCGTCGTGGACGACATGGTTCACGCGCGCCGACACCTCATGCCAGACGAATTCGCCGTTTTCCGGCGCGCGCAGCAACAGCGCAGCCTCTTCGGATTCGATAGCCGCGCCGTCGAGCCAGCGCGCGTGATCCGCAGGCGCGAGCGTCACCGGCGCGCGCGGATGCAAGGTCGCGAGATTGCCGCGCGCCGCCACGGTGACGATGGCGACCGTATCAAGCTCTTCGCCATTCGGCCCGACCCAGGTCTCTGCAAGGCCCGCAAACGCGATCAGCCTGCCATTGCCCGGCCGGATGAAGAACGGCCGCTTTCGCTCTTCCGATTGATGCCATTCGTAGTAGCCGTCGGCCGGAAGCAGGCAGCGACGCCGTTTCATCGCGTTCTTAAAAGAGGGCTTGTCCAGGACCGTCTCGGAGCGGGCATTAATGAGAAGCGCGAACTGCCGGGGGTCCTTGACCCAGGCCGGAATCAGACCCCACCGCATGAGACGAAAACGCCGGGCGTCATTCTCAAGGATGACGACAGGAACCGGCTGGGTCGGCGCAATATTGTACCGCGGCGGGAAATTCGGCTGTTCGGCGTACCCAAAAACCTGACGCATCGCCTCCGGCGGCGACAAGATCACATAGCGCCCGCACATTTCATCGTCCCAACAGATGCGACATTCAATCCGTTTTAATATCGGAGTCCAACACTGGGACGAATGACATCGACGGCCAACGAATCACCCTTCTCTCCAGCGATCGCGACGCAAACCGACCAGAACGGGGCGGGCAGCGCGGCCGCGCTGGCGGCCGCCAATATCAACCCGCAAAGCGGCCTTGCGACTGACTATCTCAATCACTTCAACGAAGCCATCATGCTGCTGGAAATGATACCAGACATGCCCGATTGCGTGGAAGATTTCCTAAATTGGCGACCCTTGACCTACCGGGAGCATTTCATGGCCTCGAATTTCAAGGCACGCGAGCAGGCGATCCAGGCTTATGAAAACGCCAACCCCGACATTCGCGCCAAATTCGATAAGTTGACTGCCACCATGACCTCAATCCTGACCGCGGTGGCTACCGCGATGAAGGAGGTTCGCCAGCACGAGACACGCGCCGCGCTTGCGACCCAGGCGGTCGGCTGGATCAAGCCGATGGTCATGCGGGCCGGCGGCATCATCAATGGTCAGGGTGGCGAAACCGATGTCGATTACATTATGAGCCACTGATGCCTCCCGCGCGTCAGTTTCCGCAGCTCGCCGTCAGCGCCGCGATCTTCCGCGACGGCAAAATTCTGCTGGTGCGCCGCGCCCGGCCGCCCGGCAAAGGCTTGCACTCTCTACCCGGCGGACGAATCGAATTCGGCGAGACCGTCGCTGGCGCGCTACATCGCGAGGTGGCGGAGGAAACCGGGCTCACGATCGAGATTATCGGTCTCGTGGGCTGGCGGGAGGTGATGCCGACCCGGCCCGGCGACGGGCATTACATCGTGATGTCGTTCGCGGCCCGTTGGATCGCAGGCGACCCCATCTTGAACGACGAACTCGACGCCTTCAGTTGGGTTGCCCCCGAGTTGCCGGGCGAATTGCGGCTCACCGAAGGTCTGCAAACCATCATCGATTCCGCACGGCGGCTCGTCGGGGTTTGAACCGGGGTTGAAAGCCCTGTGCAGATCGTCCCCGCCTTGCTTCCAGCGCATTGAAGGGGCATATCACGGCGGATCCGGGCCTCTTCATGCGTAAATCGGTTTTAGCGGTTGTTCTGGTGGCTGCGATCTGTGGCGCGATGCCCGCGCGCGCGCAAGACGGGGCCGCGCCCTTTGACGCCGATCTACAACGTCTGGCCGAAATCCTCGGCACGCTGCATTATCTTCGCGACATCTGCGCCGCCAACGACGGTGCGAAATGGCGCAGCGAAATGCAGGCCCTGATCGATGCCGAAACGCCCTCGGGCGAACGCCGCTCCAGGATGATCGCTGCCTTCAACCGCGGCTATAACTGGTTCCAGCAGACTTACCGGGTATGCACGCCAGCCGCGAATGTCGCCATCCGTCGGTATGTCCAAGAAGGCGCGAAAATTTCCCGTGACCTGACCGCCAGATACGCAAACTGATCCTGCCGCCGGGATTGCACGTCAAATGCGCCAAGGCGCGTTAACCTTTCCTAAAGAACTGGCTGTCCGGCCCCGAATCGCGTGCTAAACCACGGCCGTTGAGCGTTCGCCTCGTCAGACGTATTCGGAATTTTCATGCGCCCGCCATTTGCATTCAGCCCGGCCCGCGATTCACTGCCCGACCATGAGCAGAAGCAGGCTGCGCTGAGCTACCTCAATGAAGCATGGGCCGAGGCGCGGCACGACGGTGTCGATGGCGATTGTCTGGCGCAGGCCAGCCTGTTTGCCGCCTTCGCCGAACTCGTCGGCACCTATGGCGAGGATGCCGTGGCGACGTTCGTCGAAGGTCTTGCGGGCCGCGTTCGCAACGGCGAGTTCTCGATCGCGCTGGCGAAGCAATAAGCCCAGTTCCGGCCATCCTTTTGATTGAGATGATCTTATCCGAAAATCGGTATCCACTTTTCGGAATCATGCTCTAGGGCTTCAGCGTCTCCAGAAAACGCACCGGCTCGCCCGTGGATGCGGTCGCCAGTTCCCCCTGCCACATCACGCGGCGGCCGCGCACGAAAGTGCCGACCGGCCAGCCCGTCACGTCGACACCATCATAGGGCGTCCAGCCTACGCGCGACGCCACCCATTTGTTCGTAATGGTCTCGGTCCGGCCGAGATCGACCACAGTGAAGTCGGCATCGTAGCCAGCCGCAATCCGTCCCTTGCAAGCGATGTTGAACAGCCGCGCCGGACCGGCGCTGGTGAGATCGACAAAGCGCGCCAGCGACAGGCGGCCCGCATTGACGTGATCCAGCATCAAAGGCACCAGCGTTTGCACGCCGGTCATGCCCGACGGCGACGCAGGATAGGTCTTCTGCTTCTCCTCCAGCGTATGCGGTGCGTGATCGGAGCCGAGCACATCGATGATGCCCTGCTCGATGCCCTTCCATATCCCCGAGCGATGAGCCGCATCGCGCACCGGCGGATTCATCTGCGCCAGCGTGCCAAGTTGCTCATAGCATCCGGGGGCGGCCATGGTCAGGTGATGTGGTGTCGCCTCGCAGGAGGCCACATCCTTGTGGTCGCGCAGATACTCGATCTCTTCCTTGGTCGAGATATGCAGCACATGAATGCGCTTTCCAGTCTCGCGGGCGAGAGTGACGAGCCGCTGCGTCGCCAGTAGCGCGGCGGTCTCGTCGCGCCACACCGGATGCGAGCACGGATCACCGTCGACGCGCAAATTCTTGCGCTCGTTCAGACGGTATTCGTCCTCGGCGTGAAACGCGGCACGGCGGCGGATCACGTTAAAGATTTTTCGCAGACTGTCGTCATCCTCGACCAGCAACGCACCGGTGGACGATCCGACGAACACCTTGACGCCGGCGCAGCCGGGAGCGCGTTCCAGTTCGGGCAGATCCTGCACATTCTCGCGGGTGCCGCCTATGAAGAATGCGAAATCGCAATGCATCCGATGATGCGCCGCCTTCATCTTCGCGGCGAAGGTCTCCGCTGTGACTGTCAGAGGATTGGTGTTCGGCATCTCGAACACCGCAGTCACGCCGCCCATCACCGCACTGCGCGAGCCGGTTTCGAGGTCTTCCTTGTGCGTCAGTCCCGGCTCGCGGAAATGCACCTGGGTGTCGATCACGCCGGGCAGGATATGCAGCCCCCGGCAGTCGATGACCTCGCCCGCGTCGGCCTGGCCAAGTCCGCCGATCGCCGCGATGCGGCCGTTTGAAACGGCGATGTCACCGACCCCCTCGCCGTCCTGATTGACGATGGTGCCCGATCTCAGAATCACGTCAAATGTCTTGGTCATTGTTCCCAAAAGCTTTCCGCGCGGCCGCGCGGACCTTGTTGCCCGCACCTTAGCGGCTTACGTTCCGAAAGCGAAATCCGGCACGCAGGTTTCCCCGGCGGTTACTGTGCCGGAATCGCCAAGAGAGCAACGCCCGAACCAAGAGAAGTGTCATGAAAGCAGCGTTTCTTCCCGACCGGGGCGTAGTGAAGGTCAGCGGCGACGACGCCCGCAATTTTCTCAACGGTCTGGTGACTACGGACGTGACCAAGGTTGAGCCGGGCCTTGGGCGGTTCGGCGCGCTGCTGACGCCGCAAGGCAAGATCACCTTCGATTTCCTCATTACGGAAGCGCAGGCCGGTCACGGCGGCGGCTTTCTTATCGATTGCCCGTTGCCGCTAGCGCAGCCGCTCGCGACCAAGCTGGGTTTTTACAAGCTGCGCGCCAAGGTCACGGTCGAAAACCTTTCGGGCAAGCTCGGCGTGCTGGCGGCCTGGGACGGCGAACCCGCCATGCACCCCGACTTGACCTTTGCGGACCCGCGCAGCGACAAGCTCGGCTGGCGCATTCTCGCACCGGAAGAACTCGCGACCCGAGCAGCCAATGTGATCGGTGCCGAACTGGTCGAAAGCGCCGACTATGAGGCTCACCGGATCGCCGTGGGCGTGCCGAGCGGCGGACTAGATTTCACGTTCGGCGATGCCTTTCCGCATGAAGCCAATATGGACCGGCTACACGGCGTCGATTTCGACAAAGGCTGCTATGTCGGTCAGGAAGTGGTTTCACGTATGGAGCATCGCGGCACTGCGCGCAGCCGGATTGTGCGAGTGCGCCTGGACAATAGCGCCCCCGAGCCAGGGGCGGCCGTGGTCGCGGGGGAGAAGTCCGTAGGCACCATGGGCTCGTCGGCAGCGGACCAGGGTCTTGCGCTGCTGCGGCTGGATCGCGCCGCCGACGCGATCGAGGCCGGGATTCCGTTGACGGCAGGCGGCGTTCCGATCCATGTCGCCGAACCGGACGACCTGAAGCTATCGGCGAAGAATACCGTCGCATGACGCAATCCGCGCGTATGCATGCCGACGGCCTCGCCCGCTGTCCGTGGCCCGGCGACGACCCGCTCTATCTCGCCTATCACGATACTGAATGGGGCATACCCGAATATGACGACCGCGCGCTGTTTGAAAAGCTGATCCTCGACGGCTTTCAAGCCGGTCTGTCGTGGATCACGATTTTGCGCAAGCGCGACAACTTCCGCCGCGCCTTCGAGGGTTTCAACCCTGAGGCAATCGTCCGCTACGACGAGAAGAAGGTCCACGCGCTGATGGACGACGCCGGCATCGTACGCAATCGGGCTAAAATCGAGGGCGCCATCACCAGCGCGAAATCCTACCTGACGATCATGGAGCAGGGTCCGGGCTTTTCCGCGCTACTGTGGAATTTCATGGACGGCCAACCGAAGGTCAATCGGTTCAAGACCACCGCGACCGTACCGGCCTCGACACCACTCTCGGTCAGGATATCTAAGGAACTGGCTTCGCGCGGATTCAAATTCGTTGGGCCGACAATCGTGTATGCCTTCATGCAGGCAACAGGCATGGTCAACGACCATCTGGTGACATGCCATTGCCGTGAGACATGCGGCAAGCAGACGCGCAAGCCACGTCCCGCAACGCCATGACGGCGCGGGTTCCGAAAACCGCCACGCGCGCGTGGCAGCGGATGCTGTCCGGGCGGCGGCTCGACCTGCTCGATCCCTCGCCGCTCGACATCGAGATCGCCGATATTGCGCATGGCCTCGCCCGCGTCGCGCGATGGAACGGCCAGACCCACGGCGCGCATATTTTCTCGGTCGCGCAGCACACGCTGCTGGTCGAGGCCGTGATGCGCGAGCACACGCCACGCGTCGATATCCGCGTGCGGCTGGCGGCGCTGCTGCATGACGCGCCCGAATATGTCATCGGCGACATGATCTCGCCATTCAAGGCGGTGATCGGCGGTTCCTACAAGGCGGTGGAGAAGCGGCTGCTGTCGGCGATCCACATCCGCTTCGGACTGCAACCAGCATTGCCCGCCGACATCGAGCAGCAGATCAAGGATGCCGACATGGGCGCGGCCTATCTCGAAGCGACCCATCTCGCGGGCTTCTCGGAGCCCGAGGCGAAGCGGCTGTTCGGCAGCGATCCGGGCCTTCGGGAGGCGATGATCGACGATTATCTGACGCCGTGGCCGGCGAGCGAGGCCGAGAACCGGTTCCTAGCGCGATTCCAGAGCCTGTGCGGTTAGAGTGGGATCAGGATAAGTATTTGGCGGTTTTCCGCCTGCGTCCCGCCCAAAAATATCGGAACCGCATCACCTTCGCGGACCGCCTTTTGTCCCAAGGCGCTCCGGCCTATAATCTCCCGAAAACTCGGGAACGCCATGATCCACGTCTGCTCGCTTGCCGCGCTTGCGCAAACCGTGAAAACCAGCGGTGCCAGCCATGTCCTCACCGTCATGGCAAACGTCGATCAGGTGCGGCGGCCGCACTCGATTCTCGAGGCCAATCATCTGAAGGTGTCGATGGACGACATCAACGAGCCCGTGGATGGTTTCGTCGCGCCGAACGACGATCATATCATGCAGGTTCTGACGTTCATCCGTAGCTGGGATCGCAAGGCGCCGCTGGTGGTGCATTGCTACGCCGGGATCAGCCGGTCGACCGCGAGCGCTTTCACCGCCGCCTGCGCGCTCAACCCGCATCGCGACGAGATCTCCATCGCACGTCAGATTCGCGCGGCCTCGCCAATCGCGCAGCCCAATCGCCTGATCGTGGCACTGGCCGACAAAGCTCTTGGACGTGGAGGACGGATGCTTCGCGCGGTCGACGAAATGGGTCCCGGCGACATGACGATCGAAGGGCGACCGTTCCGCATCGATCTGGAATAATCCATATTACGCTTTTCGCGGAAAAACGGTTCGCGACCCAGCGCAACCGGTGTGTCTAGAACTTAATCGGTGGAACGGCGCAGTTCCAAAGGGCCTTCGACCTTGGCCGGCCTGGCTTCGGGCTTGACGGGCTCAAGCCTGGCACTCTCGACCCTCGGGGTTTCGACACGCGCGGGCACTTCCGTGTTCGACGCATCGGCCGTGCGCGAAACCCTGCGACGGGCATACGGGTGTGCAGCGGCGCGCGCCAGCAGCATCTGCCTACCCCCCTGATGGTCGAAGTCGCAATACGCAAAGCCCATGCCCGATACCGAACCGCGGAAGCTGGCTTCGCTCTTCTTGTCGAGGTTGAAGCACGGTTCGAACGGAAGACCCTTGATCGACGCGCAAACCGCCTGACCGCGCACTTGTAGCGTATTGCCCGGCAGCCTCATGTGGCGAACCGGACCTTCGCCGCTGAACTGCACCGCGCCGGCCGCGCCCCCGTCCTCGAACACCCGGCCGGCGCCACGCGTACCGTCGAAGCAGGTGAACGCGAAAACCTTGCCGGCTACAAACCGTTTAGCCTCGTTGGCATTCATGAGGTGACCGGCCATTGCCGGTGCGGCAATCGCACCTGCAACCAGGACTCCTGACACGAAACGCGCGAGCATACTGCAACTCCGACAACTTGATCGCGGGATGGCGCCGATGGCTGACCTTTACCCGCTCCTTACCATACTAACCGTGGCAACATTGGAGCAGCTTGGTTGGTAAAGTCTGAATATCCTAGGAAACTTTCACCACGAGGCACCCGCGAACTTCGCCAGCGAGAAATCCTGGTGACGGCTGGATCAACGCTTCCAGACAAATTTCATTAGTTATTTCATATATTTATAACAATAGAGATCATTCGCAAACCGCCAGCCAACCGTCCTTGATCCGCGCCTTACTCCGCCTAGGATCCAAAATGACAGTGCCCGTCTGTTGGCAATTGCGCCAGCGACTCTACCGCCGGGCGGAGCCACCAAATTCAGCCGAACTGTGAGCTGCTTCGGCGAGTCTGGCGGAGATTTCGGCGGTCTGAGCCGTTGTGCCCCAACTCGGCGCATCCCTGCCGTCGCCCCACGCGCGCGGACGGTAGAAGGTATGAACACCGGTGCGGTACATTTTCTTCATTTCGCGCACCCAGGAAGGATGCACCCAATAGGCGTGATAGTGCGTCGACTTGCCGACTTCCGACAGCCACAGCCGTCCGTCAAGAGTGGCCTTCGCTATCCTCCGGGCGCGATCCCACATGTCCGGCTCGGTGACGACGTCGCGAATGCCGTCGCAGGCAAACGTGAATTGGCAGGCCAAACGACGCTTTGCGTTCTGGTAGACTGCGCCGCACACTGTAGTCGGATAGTAACCCGAGAACACGCGGTTCATAACCACCTGAGCAACCGCGATCTGGCCGCGAACCGCTTCGCCGCGCGCTTCGAAATAAACCGCCTCCGCGAGGCATTTTTCCTGCTTGGCGCGCTTCTTGTCATCCAGAAGACCGAGCCGCTCGGCCGGCGTTTTGACCTCGCCCTTGCCAACCACGGTTTCGCCGGCTTTTGCAGAATCCCGCTGCGGCGGCCGGGATGCCTTCATGTCGGGATCCGCTGCCAGCGCCGGCATCACGATCATCGGTTCTTCGCCGGGGCGCCAGTGTTCCAAACCTTCACTTGCGACACCCAGCGCCGAACTGCCGAAGTACAGGCTTGCCGTCTTGATCGAGAACTCGTCGGTGGAAGGTTCCGACCTCTCCGCCGCTTCGTCTGACGGCTGCCCATCGAGCGGACTATCATATTGTGGCAAAGGAGGTGCGTTCAGGGCTTCCGCCAGTTCGGGATCGAGCCCCGAGGGTTCCCCGTCGTGACGGGTCGTCGCCGTCTTTGCCCCGAACACCGACGCATTGGACGTTGAGGGGTCCTGCGGTGCAGCATCCGTCGGCGCAATGGACGGCGGCTCCGGCGCAACGAGGGTTAAACGGTCGCCCTTCAGCGTTCGATTGACCTTGGGGAAATCCGAGGCGCTATAGCGTGGCGGCGGCCGCGTCAGCCGACTGCGCGCGGCAGCACCAACGCCCTCATCGAGACTCGCAAGCAGGAGTGTGGCCGCGCGTGGCACCGATGTGCCGACCGGACGTCCGAAGTTGAAGGTCGCGACCTGAATGGAACTGACCGCGTTAGCGGAAACACGCCTTTGCCAGCGTTCGGCGACACCCGGCTGCCTCGCAAGCAAGGACGCAATATCCTGATATCCGATTTCGTTCGGGATCAATGCGAAAACGCAGAGACCGAAACCGAAGAGCGCAAGACGCGCGCTCTTCGGTTGGTTACGCAACACAGACATCGACACGCTCACGCAACGCCACACACGTGATCGATTTGCACGTTTAGTCCATTTCGATCGATCTCGGTAATATCCAATTAAAGTTGCGAGGGCGTTAATCGGCGATGCAAGTGCACAACAGGCAAGAGGCATCCGAAAGCGCGCGCGAATATCGGGAGCGTTGGTAAACAACGCCTCGAGCGAAATAGTAAAGATACGGTCAACGCTTAATTCGCCGCGGATGACGCGCAGGCGGTTCACCGACAGAGCATGATCTTATCTGAAAACCTGCTTCTGCTTTCGGGATCTGATTTAGGCGGCCGGCAGGCCTTCCGATCATGACCGTTCATCATCCACTCGGCTCGCGACGATCTTGCCGAGCGCCGCATGAGCGGCGGCCAGACGCGCGATCGGCACGCGGTATGGTGAGCATGACACATAGTTCAATCCGATCTCGTGACAGAATGCCACCGAAACGGGATCGCCGCCGTGTTCGCCGCAGATGCCCACCTTGAGATTTGGGCGGGTCTTGCGGCCACGCGCGACGCCAATCTTCACCAGTTCTCCGACACCGCCGCGATCCACCGAGATGAATGGATCGATCTCCAAAACTCCCTTCGCGATATAGGCGCCAAGGAAGCTCGCCGCGTCGTCGCGGCTGATGCCAAACGTGGTCTGCGTGAGGTCGTTGGTACCGAACGAAAAGAACTCCGCCGTTTTGGCGATCTCTCCTGCCGCCAGACAGGCGCGCGGCAATTCGATCATGGTGCCGACCTGGTAGGCCGGCTTGCCGCCGGTTTCGCGTGTCACCGATTGCGCGGTCATATCGATCCGCGTCTTGACCAGATCGAACTCCGCCTTGGTCGCGATGAGCGGTACCATGACTTCAACGGCGACGGCCTTGCCGGTGCGCTTTTCGGCCTCGATCGCCGCCTCGAAGATCGCCCGCGCCTGCATTTCGGCGATCTCGGGATAAACGATGGCAAGGCGGCACCCACGAAAGCCAAGCATTGGATTGAATTCGGCGAGATTGCGGGCACGGTCAGCCAGCTTGCGCGGATCGGTGTTCATCGCACGCGCGACTTCCTCGATCTCGGCCTGTGTATGCGGCAAAAATTCATGGAGCGGAGGATCAAGCAACCGGATCGTGACCGGCAGGCCCTTCATGATCTCGAACAACTCGACGAAATCGGCGCGCTGCATTGGTAACAGCTTCGACAGCGCGGCGCGGCGCGCTTGCCCGTCTTCGGCCAGAATCATTTCTCGCACCGTACGGATGCGAGTCTCCTCGAAGAACATGTGCTCGGTGCGGCACAAGCCGATTCCCTCGGCACCAAACCTCACCGCCGTTCGCGCGTCGGCTGACGTGTCGCCGTTGACCCGGATGCCGAGCTTGCGAATCTCGTCGGCCCAGCCCATCAGCGTACCGAACTCACCGGACAGCTCCGGCTCGATCATCGACATCTGTCCCGCCAGCACCTCGCCGAGCGAACCGTCGATGGTGATGACGTCACCGCCCTTGAAGGTGCGATCTCCGACTGCCATGGTGCCACGTCCATAATCGACGCGGATGCTGCCGCAGCCGGAAACGCAGGGCTTGCCCATGCCGCGCGCGACCACCGCCGCGTGCGAGGTCATGCCACCGCGCGTCGTCAAAATGCCCTCGGCGGCATGCATACCGTGGATGTCTTCCGGACTGGTCTCGATCCGTACCAAGATAACCTTGCGGCCGCCGGCCTGCAGCTTGGTTGCCTCCTCCGAAGAAAACACGATCTCACCCGCAGCCGCGCCGGGCGACGCCGGCAAGCCGGTGGCAACCACGTCGCGCTGTGCGCTGGGATCGATGGTCGGATGCAGCAACTGATCAAGCGAGGCCGGATCGATACGGACCACCGCATCCTTCCTGGAGATCAGGCCCTCATTGGCAAGTTCGACCGCGATGCGCAACGCGGCGCGCGCGGTACGTTTACCGCTTCGGGTCTGGAGCATCCACAGCTTGCCATCCTCGACCGTGAACTCCATGTCCTGCATGTCGCGATAGTGCTTTTCGAGCAACCTGTAGATGCGCGTCAACTCCTTGAAAGATTCGGGCATTGCCGTTTCCATCGACGGCTTGTCGGACCCGGACTCCTTGCGCGCCGCCTCGGTGAGGTCCTGCGGCGTGCGGATGCCTGCCACCACGTCCTCGCCCTGAGCGTTGATGAGAAACTCACCATAGAGCCGGCTTTCGCCGGTGGACGGATTGCGCGTGAACGCCACGCCGGTTGCCGATGTCTCACCCAGATTGCCAAATACCATGGCCTGCACGTTGACGGCGGTGCCCCACGACTCCGGAATATTGTGCAGGCTGCGATAAGTGACCGCCCGCGCATTCATCCAGGACGAGAACACTGCGCCGATCGCACCCCACAGCTGCTCATAAGGATCTTGCGGAAAATTCTTGCCGGTCTCGCGTGCAACAGCCGCCTTGTACTTGCCCACCACCTCGACCCAGTCGTCGCCGGTCAGGTCCGTGTCAAGCGAATAGCCCCTGCCATCCTTGAACGTATCCAGGATGTCTTCGAAGTGATGATGCGCGAAGCCAAGCACGACATCCGAATACATAGTGATGAAGCGGCGATAGCTATCATAAGCAAATCGCCGATCGCCAGAGAGCGCGGCCATAGCTTCGACGGTCTTGTCATTGAGACCGAGATTGAGCACCGTGTCCATCATGCCGGGCATCGAGGCGCGCGCTCCCGATCGCACCGAGACCAAAAGCGGATTGGTCGCATCACCGAACACCTTGCCGGTTATTTTTGCGACGTGCTTCAGTGCTTTTTCGACCTGCGGCTTCAGCTCCTTCGGATAGGATTCGTCACGCGCATAGAAAACCGCGCATACCGAGGTGGTAATCGTGAAGCCGGGAGGCACTGGCAAACCGAGGTTGGCCATCTCGGCGAGATTGGCACCCTTGCCGCCGAGCAGCTCCTTCAGTTCTGCTTTGCCCTCCGCCTTGCCGTCTCCAAACGTATAGACCCACTTGCTCCTCGCTGGCGGCGTTCTTGTTGCGTTATTCGTCGCCTTCCCCTTGCCGGCGGAATTTCGCTTTTTCGCCCGGGATTTTGTAGATGGTTTTGATTTCGTTGCAGGCTTTTTCGACTTCGAGGCAGCTTTGGCCATGGTTTGAAACCATTCCTCGTAAGGGAAATCGTGCGGGCCTTACACCACGTTTCGACAACGCCGCGCAAGCTGCGCGAACTGCCTTGTCCTGAAGTGATATCGACGTACAATTCAAGTTCGGAGCACGACGCAAAAACAGCCCGGCTTGCGCCGGGCTGTTTTGATTTTAGACGCCGATGGGCAGCACCGAACGTTCGGTGCTCAGGCCTGTGGCTGTGGTTCGAGACCTGGATCGGGCTCTGGGCGCGGACGTGTTTTGCCGGCAGGCGGCACCGCCGACGTGCGCGGTGTCGCAGGCTCCAGCACCGATTCCCGGTTCGGCTTCTTGCCGTTGAGCAGATCGGTGATCTCATCGCCGGTCAAGGTTTCGAACTCAAGCAGGCCCTTGGCCAGCGTCTCAAGATCGGCCCGCTTCTCGCCAAGAATGCGGGTCGCGTCCTTGTAACCAGTCTCGACCAGACGCCTGACTTCGGAGTCGATCTTCTGGGCGGTCGCCTCGGACACATTCTGCTGGCGGTTGACCTGCATGCCGAGAAACACCTCGTCATTGTTCTCGCCATAGGACACGGTGCCGAGTTCTTTCGAGAGGCCCCAGCGCGTCACCATCATGCGCGCAAGACGCGTCGCCTGATCGATGTCGGACGCAGCACCGGAGGTCACCTTCTCGTGGCCGAAAATCATCTCCTCCGCCACGCGGCCGCCCATCATGATCGCAAGTCGCGAGGTCATCTGCTCCAGCGACATCGACAGCTTGTCGCGTTCGGGAAGTTGCATCACCATGCCCAACGCCCGGCCCCGCGGAATAATGGTCGCCTTGTGAATCGGATCGGTAGCGATGACATTTAGGCCGACGATGGCGTGACCGCCCTCGTGATAGGCCGTCAGCATTTTTTCTTCCTCAGTCATGACGAGCGACTTGCGCTCGGCGCCCATCATCACCTTGTCCTTGGCTTCCTCGAACTCGGCCTGCGTCACCATGCGCTTGTTGCGGCGGGCGGCCGTCAGCGCCGCCTCGTTGACGAGATTCATCAGATCCGCGCCAGAGAAACCGGGCGTACCGCGGGCGACGGTCTTGAGGTTGACATCGGGTGCCAGCGGCACCTTGCGAACGTGAACCTTGAGAATCTGTTCGCGGCCGACGACGTCCGGGTTCGGCACCACGACCTGACGGTCGAAGCGGCCCGGGCGCAGTAGCGCGGGGTCAAGCACGTCGGGGCGGTTGGTCGCCGCGATGAGGATGACGCCCTCATTGGCCTCGAAGCCGTCCATTTCGACCAGCAACTGGTTCAGCGTCTGCTCTCGCTCATCGTTGCCGCCGCCGAGACCCGCGCCGCGGTGACGGCCGACCGCATCGATTTCGTCGATGAAGATGATGCAGGGCGCATTCTTCTTGGCCTGCTCGAACATGTCGCGGACGCGGCTGGCGCCGACGCCGACGAACATCTCAACGAAGTCCGAGCCCGAAATGGTGAAGAACGGCACGTTGGCCTCGCCCGCGACAGCGCGCGCGATCAGCGTCTTGCCGGTGCCGGGCGGGCCGACCAGGAGCACGCCGCGCGGAATACGCCCGCCGAGGCGTTGGAATTTGCCGGGGTCGCGCAGGAACTCGACGATCTCCTGCAGGTCCTGCTTGGCCTCATCGACGCCTGCGACGTCCTCGAAGGTAACGCGGCCGTGGGCCTCCGTCAGCATCTTGGCGCGAGACTTACCGAAACCCATCGCCTTGCCGGCGCCGCCCTGCATCTGGCGCGACAGAAAAATCCACACGCCGATGAGCGCGATGAACGGCAGCCACGACACCAGCAGCGAAACGAACCATGGAACGCTGTCGCCGGGGGGCTTGGCTGTGATCTGCACCTTGGCGTCATAGAGCTTTTTCACCAGCCCCGGATCGGTTGGCGCATAGGTCTGGAAGTTGGAACCGTTGGTGAAGGTGCCGTGAATCTCCTGCCCTTGGATCACGACATCGCGAACATTGTTCTGATCGACTTCCGTCAGCAACTGCGAGAACGAAATATCCTGCGCGGTCGTGTGGTGACCAGGACTCTGGAACAATGTGAACAATGCCAACAGGAGCAAGACAATGATGACCCAGAGGGCGAAGTTGCGCATATTGGCGTTCATCGATCTTCCTTCGAGGCCGCGCGGATCGCAGCCGGATATCCCTGCATCGACTTAATAGATGGGGGTTGCCGAGACGTATACAATCTAGGCACGGAGGTTGCCCCTGCCAAGGGAACCGGGTGAAACTCTTATTAAATAAAACCTATTCGGCCCTGGCAGTTGACACAAGGTTTCGCATTTCCAATATTTCTGCTTATCACCTCTTTGATCCGCTTCATTTTTCAAGCTTGCGCCCGGCGGAGGTCTGCGGTCGCTTCATATTTTGAAGCATGGTGGCGCTTGACGGAACTTGACGCGAGGCGGAAGTGAGACCCGCTTTGGATTGCAGCCTAGGGTCCTCTGCGCGGCGATTAACCAAGCCGCATTAGTTGGTCCGACGCCGGGGCGGTGCCGGCTCGACGCTGATCCGCTCGGAGGTAAGCGTCACCAGCGCCCCCGCCAACGTCCTTCTGAGCAAAACGCGTCGACCGAAATCCGCATGATTTGCGGCGCTTTCGAGTGCCAAGAGCAGAGCCTCAACCTTACCCAATTCAGCCCGTCCCTCGCAGCCGATACGATCGATCACCCGCAACAACAATCGAACCTTGATCTCCTCCGAGAGGACCGCAAACGCCTCCGTTCGAAAGCCCGGATGCTGCGCGTCGTCATCCTGCAAGGCCAGATAACGCTCCGCGCCGTCGACGAGGAGTTCCAGCGCTGTATTAGCTCGCGCCAGACGCGATGCGAGCCGCGTCAGGTTATGGGCATCGCATCCTTCCTCCGCCAGTGCCGGCATCAGAGCACGCAAACGCGGACGCGTGAAATTGAGGTTGCGATTGGTCGGATCCTCCACGTAGTCGATTTTTGCCTTCTTCAGCGTCGCAATCAGCCTCGCCTTCGGAACATTCAGAAACGGCCGGGCAAGGATGAACCCGTCACGCATCGTTTCACGTGCCATTGCGGAGAGGCCCGCAATGCCGCTGCCACGCGATAATCGCATCAGAACGGTTTCCGCCTGATCATCACAGGTGTGAGCGGTGAGGATATGCAATGCGCCGTGGACACGGGCTGTTCGCGCCAGCAGGCGGTAGCGGGCGTCTCGCGCGGCCGCCGGTAATCCGGATTCCGGTTTGGCGCCGCTCCAGCGCACGATGCGGTGTGTCACGCCGAGCGAGGTTGCGAGCAGCTTGACGTGTCGCGCCTCGCGCGCGGAGCCACGCCGCAGGCCATGATCGATGGTGACGGCAATGAGGTCGGGACCGCCTGTCATGGCGCGCCGCCAACGTGCCGCGAGCCACATCAGCGCCATGGAATCGGGGCCGCCGGATACGGCGAGGACGAGTGCGTGGGCCGCTTTCCAGTCCGCGAACAGCGTTTTCGCTTCCGTTGCCGAAATCGGCAAAGCGGAGCCCGTTTTCGGTGGCTTCATCGCTTGTGCGGTCGATCTAGTCCGAACCACCGATGCCCATCCCAAACGTCAGGCGGTTGCCGTCCAGATCGTCGATATCGAAATCACGCATGCCGTAGGGACGATCGCCCGGCGGATGCACTATGGTCGCCCCGCGTGACTTCAGCTCATCGTGCAGCGCGTCGACCTCGGTCACAAACACGTTGACGGCGCCTTGGCCGGATTCGCGTGGCGCCTTGTTCGCGGCCTGGAAATGAATCGTAACGTCGCCCCGCTCGACGCCGCCGTAGAAAACCGGATCACCGTAGGTGAAGCCGACCTTGAAGCCAAGGACGTCGCGATAATGGGCAACGGCTTTGGGGACGTCCTGGACCACGAACAGGGTCGCGGCCGAACAAAATTGCGGGGCATGAAGGCTCATCGGACACGCTCCTTATAGTCGGAGACCCGCCCGAATTTACGCGATCCGGCGCATGTTCTCTAGAGCGCGATCCACAAAAGTGGATTCCGGCTTTGCGTCCGATCGCACTCTAAATATTGAGAATACGCATGATCTTTCGCCAAACCGCTCACACTTGGCGGATCATGCGCTAGCACTTTACCCGCCTCTGCTCACGGTCCACGGCCTGTTTCACTCCGGCGGAGGCGCGGGGATATTTGCGCGTGACCTCACCAAGCGCGGCGCAGGCGGCCTCTTTTTCTTTCAGCGCGGCCAGCGATTGTCCGAGCCGAAGCAACGCATCGGCCGCCTTTGCCGAACTGTCGTACTTTGTGGTCACGCCCAGGAAAGACTCAGCAGCCTCGCGATATTTCTGGCGCTGAAACAGGCTTTCTCCGAGCCAGTACTGCGCGTCACCCGTCAGAGCATCGGAAGGGTATTTCTGGGTGAAATTGCGCATGGTTTCCTCGGCAAGCGCATAGTCCTTGCGCTGCATGTAGCCAATGCCAAGATCGAATTCGTCCCGCGGCGTCGCCGATGGCGGCAGTGTTGTCAGGCCACCCGAATTGAGCGGAGCGTTGCCGGTCGCCGGATAGTTCCCCGAAGAGCGTGGACCGACGTTGGCGAGATCGAGCGGAGCGCCGGCTTCGCGGCCGCCGGGCGAGCCTATGGCCGTCGTCGGGATCGGCATCTGTCCGCCGCCGAGCGCGCGCGGCGCACCGGGGGCGTTAGGGTTCTGGCTGGGGTTGAAGGCATCACCCCGGTGACCTTGCGCAGGCACGGGTACGACCTGCTCCTGCACGAGGGGTGGCTGGCTTCCTCGCTGATCGTAATTCGGTTGAGGCGAACCGGCGTTTGGATTTGCCGGCGCAGTCGCCGCGACGCCAGGTGATGCCGTTCCAGGCTGCAACTGCTGCAGCTGTTGTTCGAGCATCCGATTCCGGTGCTGCAACTCTTCGTTCTGCCCGGTCAGGGTTCGCAGCTGCTGTTCCAGTTGCTGGATGCGGAGTTCAGGATCGACGTCGTATTGCGCGGAGACATGTGACGAAAGCACGAGCATCGTGGCAACGGCCATTGCGCGTGCAAGCCTCGGAGGTATGGATGACATTTTGGCCTGTCGACTGAATAAACGTCACATCGAAAGCGCACCCATTGAAAACTTGAGTACGCCGAAAATGTGACTTGGTCTAACAACAACAATCACTTTACGACGATCTTGCCGGTCAGTCTTCTCCTTAAATATTTTCGTGGCGTTAAGCGTGAAAAAAACAGCGCCCTCTGGCTTGAGCTGCAGATAACAGCCGGTTTGCATCGTCAAGACAGAAGGCAGAAGCCGGCTTTTATTTCATCGATCGTCCTGGCGCAAAAAAACCGGCGCCCCAAGAGCGCCGGCTGAAAACAAAATAAGATAAGGGACGCCTCAGGAACTGGCGTTGAGCACCGTGACAGCGCGGCGGTTCTGGGACCAGCAGGAAATGTCGTTGCAGACCGCGACCGGGCGCTCTTTGCCATAGGAAATGGTCCGCATCCGGCCCGGATCGATACCGCGCGACGCAAGGAAAGAACGAACCGTCTGCGCGCGGCGGGCGCCGAGCGCGATGTTGTACTCGCGGGTGCCTCGTTCATCCGCATGGCCTTCGACGGTGAAGGAATAGCGATTGTAGGTCTGCAGCCAACGCGCCTGTTTCTCCAGCGTCGTTATCGCCTGTGGCGACAGGCTGGTCTGGTCGCTCTCGAAGAAAACGCGGTCGCCGACATTGACCACGAAATCCTGCTGGCTGCCCGGGGTCGCAGCGCCGGCCATCCCGCCGCCCCTCCCGTCCATCGGATTTTTATTGGCGCAAGCACCCATCGACAGCGCCGCCGCAACCACGGCAGCGAGCTTCAATCCCCGGAGGAATCGCTTCTGATTTAACATTCCGGAGCCTCCACGCTCGCGTTTTCCACTGTTATCCGCTCTACAGGGTGATGGTTAAGCGAACGTTCCGTCAACCTTGATGAGAGGTTGCTCGATTGCATCAAATGCCATGTTTGCGAAAGAAGCGCCCGCGATGGTTAATAAGCCGCAAATGTGGCGCGAGGGTGAACCGACAGCGATTTCACAACCGCGCGGTCCGCGGAGTCCGCCCCTGAACCCACATCACAACAATTAGGTCGGATATCAGGACCTCGGGACGATCGAGGGTCGCGCGAACGAAAACGGAGAATCGGTGGGCACCAGAGTTGCGGTGCCAGCTTTGCGCTCGAATAACATTCGACGTTCGAAATAGCTCGAACGGAGATACGGATAGCGGGCGAAGACCTTTTCGCGCGAGGCCGGAAAATCGACCGCCATCAGACAGATCGGCTTGACGAGACCAGGATACCGGCGCGGCGGACTCAACGGCTGGTGATCAAATAAACGCCGGTAGAACGACCGGTGTTCGGCGCGAACGGTGGCCAGACCGAGGTCCGCATTGAAGAAACTGCAGGCGACGAAGCATAGACGGAGCGTGATGTAGGGCAATTCAGGAAATCGACCCGCAAGCTCCGGATCCGCCACGAAGCGGGTCGGGTCGACCATAACCTTGCGCCGATCGACCTCCGGCTGGAGATAATCCTTAAACACATCCACCGAAGGACTGAGCGGATGCTCCGGCGACGAAATGCTGAGACGAATGGAACTGGCCAGCGCGCCGTCCAGATAGACGGCAAAAATCCAGGAATTCGGCATTTCGTCGAAACGATCAAAGATTTTATGGTCGCGGTTGGTCTCGATCGCGCCCTCATTCAGGTAGGCGCGATATCGAAGGCGGTAGATGATATCCCTATCTGCCGGCGTTTCCACCAGGCGATAATCAACCCGATCCAGAAGTTCGATACTTCGGTCTACAGGCTTAGCGACTGTTAGAGCCGAACTCATTGGGAGCACCCTCGCCGCCTGATTCCAGCAAACAATCGAAAGTTAACGATTCGTTAATGAAATGAAAAGATAACAAAACATTAATGTTAGTGTGTCCTCACATTCTTTCAACGGGGACGCTCGACTCGAAGGTGGTGGCGTCCTCAAGGAGAAATCTAAGCGATCGACCGGACACCCTTCACATTGCCATCACACAGACGACGTCCATGAGAGGCGTCGAGCTGCTGACGAATGCTCGCCGCCGATACCGGTCGGCTGAACAGATAGCCTTGCGCTTCCGTCACCGTGCCGTCGACGCTGACGAGCTCGAGCTGCTCGTTGGTTTCAATGCCTTCGACGACGACGGCCATGCCGAGATCGGCGCTCAGCCGAGCCACACCACGCAATAGCATCAGGGGCCGGTCCGTATCGATTCCCTCCAGAAACGAGCGATCGATCTTGACCTTCTGGAGCGGGAAATTGTGCAAATAACTAAGGCTCGAATACCCTGTGCCAAAATCATCGAGTGAAATCCTCACGCCCGCAGAGCGCAATTGGCTCAGCGCGTCGTGAGTCCACTGCGTGTTACGCAGCAACGACGATTCTGTAATCTCGATTTCGAGGCGGTGCGCCGGAAGACCGGAAACCTCCAAGGCATAGCGGACTTCGCTCAGGATATCGCGCTGATGGAATTGCTCCGACGAGAAGTTGACGGCGACGCTGACAGCCTCCGGCCACGTCATGCATTCCATGCAGGCCTTGCGCAAAATCCAGCGGCCGAGATCGATGATGATCCCCATCTCCTCCGCCACCGGAATGATGGCCATCGGCGACACCGTACCGCGCGAGGGATGATTCCAGCGCAGCAGTGCCTCGCAAGCGGTGATCCGGCCCGATTTCAGATTGACCAGCGGCTGATAGAACAGTTCGAACTCTTCCTTGGCCAGTGCGTTGCGTAGATCGAGTTCGAGGGCGCGGCGCGATTCGACCGTTTCAGCCATCTCGTTGCGGAAGAAGCAGAAGGTTCCGCGGCCATCGGCCTTGGCACGATAGAGCGCCATGTCGGCGTGCTTCAGAATGTTGTCGGCCGTGATGCCAGGCGATGTCATTGCGATACCGATGCTCGCGCCGATCTCGACAAGATGGCGATCAATTTCATATCGCTCGGTGAGCCGTTCGACGATGCGGCGGGATAGCGCGGCCGCCTCCTCCGCCGACTGGATGTTTTGCTGAAACACCACGAATTCGTCGCCGCCGAATCGCGCAACGAAGTCCTCCGGGCGAAGCATTCCCCGGAGTCGGTCGGCGACAATGCATAACAGGCGATCCCCGCAGGGATGACCCAGCGTATCATTGATCTGCTTGAACTGATCGAGATCGATGAACAGCAGCGCCGATAGCCTCGGCGCACTATTGGAGATCGTCAGCAGGCGTTCGATTTCGTCGCGAAAGCTGAGCCTGTTGGGCAATTCGGTAAGCAGATCGAAGCGAGCGAGATGGTTGATTCTCGCTTCCGCCTTCCGCCGCTCCGTGATGTCCTCGACCAGCACGACCGTGCCGCCGACGGCCATCGGCTGGAACGTCCACGACAGCGCCCGCCCCTGCTCCATATCCACGTCGGTGGTCACGATTGCGCCGGCTTGCGAATTCTCGATCTCCGAGATAATCGTCCGCCCGTTTTCGGACGACATCGTTCCGGCGGCCACGCATGCGGCGATGACATCCGCTGCGCCGACGCTGCGATGCACGAAGTCGTCGGCGAGATGCATCATTTCACTGAAACGATAGTTCATCACGCCAAGGCGACCGTCTGCGCCGAACATGCACAGGCCATGCGGCATGTTGTTCAGCGCGGTGTCGAACTGGGCGGCGAGCGCGGCTTCGCGTTCGCGCGCGATCAAGGCGCGGAGAAAAATCTGCTGTAGTCTGGTCGTGATCCTCTCGAGACCAAGGAAATACAGCAGGGTGAGAAGCGCCATCCCAAGGTAGTAAGGACTGCCTTTCAGCGCCATCGCCCCAGCCATCGGCCCGCAGGTCAGCAGAATCTGCAGGTGGAAAATCCATGGGCGTCCGTAGGCGCGGCCGGCGCCGGCCGCCACATATCCCGTGGTGACCGAGATGCAGATCATGTGCGCGACGGCGTCGTCGGTCATCAGAAGCGCGATGGCGCACCATGCGCCAAGGACAATTGCGTAGAGCACCGCTCCGATCTGATAGCGGGCCTCCCAGCGCGCGGCTTCGTCTACGGTCAGATCCGAACGGCGATTCTTGTATTTCGCCATGTCGAAAGTGCGGAGCATGCCAATCAGGACCAGAAGCACCGCGCATGGCCACAGCAGATGGTTGCCGGTCTTCAATGCGGTCATGACCGCCGCGATCGCAGCGCAGACCGCGCCAGCCAACATCGGCGCCGGATTCTGGAATAGCGAACCCACAAGCGCCGCATATATCGCTGGCGACATCGTATCGGTATCGCGATGGTGGTCGGCCAACTGCATCGGCTGCGCGCGCTTCCTTTCCGCGCGCGCAGTGTTACCGGCCGCTAGTGAAGCCTTTCTGAGCGAACATCGTTAGCGAGACGTTTGACCCGGCCACCTGAAGGCCGAATTTATCCTGTAAAACAGAATGTTACAGGATCAAGATCCAACCGACGCCGATCCGGTTTTGGCTCGCACATCCAGCTTTATGAGAGCAGGGGCGACCATGCCGGATCGGACGCAAAACCAGGCGTGGGAACTTTCAATTCGTTGCGGCCGGAGACGTCGATCGTATAAAGCGATGGTCCAGCGTTGCCGCCGGGGTCGCGGAAGAACATCAGGACCCGCCCGTTAGGCGCGAAGGTCGGACCCTCGTTGTGAAATCCCGACGTCAGAATTCGTTCGCCGGAACCGTCCGGCTTGATAATGCCGATGGAAAACTGACCACCGCCTTGCTTCGTGAAGGCGATGTAGTCACCGCGGGGTGACCAGACCGGAGTCGAGTAGGAGCCCTCCCCGAACGAGATGCGTTGGGCCCCGCCGCCGGTCGCTCCCATCACATAAATTTGCGGTTTACCGCCGCGATCCGACTCAAAACAGATGCGGGCGCCGTCCGGCGAATACGAGGGCGACGTGTCGATCGCTGGCGTGTCCGTCAGACGTGTCGTCGACTTCGAGCGAATGTCCATCACGAACAGATTCGAGTTTCCACCCTGCTGCAGGCTCATGATGATGCGTTGGCCATCGGGCGCGAACCGCGGCGCAAACGACATACCGGGGAAGTTGCCGACGATTTCGCGCTGTCCGGTTTCGATGTTGAACAGATAGACCCGGGGATCGCCCTGCCCGAATTCCATATAGGTGATTTCCTGGGTCGACGGCGAAAAGCGCGGCGTGATCACGAGGTCAGCGCCGCGCGTGAGGTAGCGCACGTTGGCGCCGTCCTGATCCATCAGGGCCAGCCGCTTGACGCGATGCTGCGCTGTTCCCGACTCATCGACGAACACCACGCGGCTGTCGAAATAGCCTTTCTCGCCGGTCAAACGCTCGTAAATCTGATCCGAGATGATGTGCGCGATCCGCCGCCAATATTCCGGCGATGTAAAATATTGCTGGCCTGCAAGCTGCTGGCCGGTCGCGACATCCCACAAACGAAACTCGGCCTTGAGCCGCCCGTCGCCCTGACGCGTCATGCGTCCGGTCACCAGCGCCTGTGCATTGATGGTCTTCCAGTCGGCGAACTGCGGCGGCACGTCGATATTGGTGATCTTCTGGATATACGCGGCCTGGTCGATTGGCGCGAACAACCCGCTGCGCTTGAGATTGTTGGTGATGACCTTGGCGACGCCGGCACCGACCTCGCTATCCGACGGCGAACCGGCAATGAAATTCGGAATGGCGATCGGGAGCGGCGCGACGTTGCCCTCGGTGATCTGGACCCGCGCCTGGGCGAAGGCTTGCCGGCCGCCCAGCAACACGGCAGCCGATGCCATCCCGGAAATCATGTGTCGGCGGTTCAGGCGGAACGGCATTCTCTGCAATCCATTTCTCTCGATCATCGGTCAGACTTTTCATCCGCAACGTTCGTTGCTTACGACTTTCGTTCTGTGAATACGGGCTCGAAAAACTTCCATTCGTCGAAATAAGCCGCAGGCAGATTGTACGGCTGGCATTCAATGATCGCGCGCAGCGCGCTTTCCTGATAAACGCGGAAGTAGGGTGTCGACGGGTTGCTGATCGCGGTCGGCGTTGTCTCCAGCGTGCCGTCGCGCTTCAGCTTGATGCTGAACACCGCTTCGGTCATCTGAGCTTCGAGCCCGCCATAGGGCTTTTTCCAGCAGCGCTCGACCTGGGACTTGAACATCGACCCCCAGGTCGCGGAATTGTCCGCGGCCTTGCCATGGGCGAGGCCGAGCGCGGCATTCGGATTCAGCGTGTCTCCGGTGACCGAGCGGCGGGTGGGCTCGCGCTTGTCAAGCAGCGCCGCAATCTTCGATTGGTCGAACACGCGCTCAGCCTTCTTCGCCTCTGCCTGGGCTTTCGCCTCGGCTTCTGCCTTGGCCTTTGCCTCGGCTTTGGCTTTGGCTTTGGCTTCCGCCTTCGCTTTCGCTTCGGCTTTTGCTTTCGCCTGCGCTTCGGCCTTCGCCTTGGCCTTGGCTTGAGCCTCCGCCTTTGCCTCAGCTAAGGCTTCCGCCTCGGCCTTCGCGGCCTCTGCTTTGGCTTTCGCATCCGCCTTGGCCTTTGCGTCGGCTGCTTTGGCTGCCGCCTCGGCCTTCGCTGCTGCTGCAGCAACCTCGGCAGCGGCCTTGTCATCTGGTTTTGGTTGTTCTTTGGGTGCCACGTCGGTCATGACCGGCGGCTTCTTGTCGTCGATTTTGCCGACAGTGTCCTCCGGCGGAGGTGTGGCCTCGGCGACCTTCTCGACCAGGGGTTTCGGTTTTTCCTTCTTGCCGGTCTTCATGCCCGCCGTGACGTGGGCAAGTTGATCGGCGGAGATGATGTCGACCGGCAAAGATTCCTCTGGCACCGATTCGAAAGCCTTCGACGAAAACGACACCAGCCCCCACCCGATCACAAGGACGTGCAGGGCAACCGATGCTGCCAGTGTCTTATCGACCTTGATCTTCAACCTTAAGATCCCTGCTCCACTTCGGTGACCAGCGCCAGACGCTTGAACCCGGCGCCCGACAGCCGACCCATCACTCGCGCCACCGTGCCGTAGTCGGCCTTCTTGTCCGCGCGCATGAAGATGCGTTCGTCAAGACCGCCGCGTGCATCGGTGATCGCCGTCAATTTCGGAACCAACTCCTCCATCGTGACTTCGGTGTCGTTGATAAAGATCCGTCCCTGAGCATCAACCGACAACTGCAAGGGCGTCTTGTCCTGCTCGAGGCTTTTGGCCTGGGTCTGCGGCAAATCGAGCGGAACGCCCACCGTCAAAAGCGGCGCCGACACCATGAAGATGATGAGAAGCACCAGCATGACGTCGACCATGGGCGTGACGTTGATCTCGGCCATCGGCTGTGACCGCCGCCGTCCTCTTCGTCCACCACCGCTGGAGGAAGCCGCTGCCGGATTCATTGCCATGATGGACCGCCCGTTTCCATGCCGCTTGACCTCACGCCCGCTCGTCGATCTGACGTGAGAGGATCGCGGAAAACTCGTCGGCGAAACCCTCAAGGCGCTGGGCCTGACGATTCACTTCCGCAGTGAACTTATTGTAGAAAATAGTCGCGGGGATGGCGGCGATAAGGCCGATTGCCGTTGCGAACAGCGCTTCTGCGATGCCCGGCGCCACCACCGCGAGCGAGGTATTCTTTGATGCGGCGATCGACTGGAAGCTCGACATAATGCCCCATACGGTCCCAAACAGGCCGACGAAAGGACCGGCAGAGCCCACGGTCGCTAACACCAGCAACCGCCGTTCCAGCCGCTCGATCTCCCGCGCGATGGAAACGTTCATCACTTTCTCGATCCGCATCTGAAGCCCAGCAATCGAGCGCGCCTGACTTTCGAAAGAACGTTTCCACTCGCGCATCGCTGCGACGAAACAGGCCGCCATCGATTGTGTCGGCTTGGCCGACAACGCCCGGTACAGGTCCTCAATCGACTCCCCTGACCAGAAGGCCTGCTCGAAACGGTCCATCGCTCGCTTGGTGCGGGCGTAAAGAAAGATCTTGTCGATCGCGATCGCCCACACCCACACCGAGCAGGCCAACAGGCCCAACATGACTGCTTTCACGATCCAGTGAGCGTGAAAAAAAAGCGTAATCAGCGACACGTCGGCCGAAGCTAGGGGCAAGGCTGACTGCGCCACGTCGGCCGGATTCATGAGCAGTTTCCTCTCAACGCAAGTATCCCTATCGACGCGGAGCGCGACCTCAAGCCGCCAGTTTCGCGGCCACGAAGCTCACGCGGCGTAAAAGCGCCACGTAACAAGCCGGTTGAGTCACTTGGGGGGTCCGTCCAATGCCGGAGCTTGCATCCCCTGCCAACGTGTCAAAACGAGGGCTAACGGCGCGCCTTTACGGCTGTAACCAAACGCTAATCATGGTTAAGACCAGGTTACCAAAGAGGCTCTGAAATCCGCCTTATATTCCAATCCTTGTTCACCGTGAGCCGTGCCCGGCGGGAGCGGGTGGGAGGTGACCGACCGTCGATTATTCCCCAGGATGGGAGTTCCGGCTCAGTGGGCGTGTGGCGATGATCCGACGCCTGAATCGAGAGAGGCTTCAGACCCGCAGATGAGAAAAAGCCCACCTGTCGGGACAGGCGGGCTTTCCTATCGGTTGGTGGAAGCCGGGCAGCATCAAAACCAGCGCCGGTCGCAGCGTCCGATTAGTGACTACTGGTCTTGCGGCCTATCGTTCGGCGGCGTGGGATGGGTGCGGTGCTGGGCCATGAAGGCATCGAACTCTTCCTTGTCCTTGGCGTGACGAAGCCGTTCGAGAAAGTCCTTGAACTCCTTCTGCTCGTCCTCAAGCCGCCGCAGCGTCTCCATGCGATACTCGTCGAAGGCGCGGTTACCGCTGGACGGCGCGCCAAAACCGCGGAAGCCAAAACCGCGGCGCTCCATATGGTCCCGCATCCGGTCCATCTTGTACTGCATCCGTTGCATTTTGTTCTCAAACCGGTCGTTGCTCCAGCAGCCCATTTTCCTGCTCCCTAGAGTGAAGAAGAGAATCGCGAGACCGATCGGCCACCACACCATGAAGCCCAGCACGATCAGGACAATCCGGAATGGATGCCAGGGCGCGTCCGTGAAACAGCGGGAATACGGGGGCTGACCTTGGCCCCGCGCATTGTTGGGGCCATTCCAGCGATCATAGTCAGCGGTGTGGGCCATAGGCCTTCTCCATGAACGGCGTCATGCCGCGTGAATGTAAATAACATTTACATAGGTAGCCCACTAAAGGCTTTTGTCAAGCGTGACTTTGCCTGGAAATGCCGGGTTTTGGCGGTGCTACCGTTTCCCGCCGTTGTAAGGTCTCGTCACATTGAAAGCGGCAAATATTGGCGAGCAAACCAAAAAGCCTATCCATGAGAAGCTCTTGGCCGATTGCCGCGAGCGCAGGATAAAATCCAGTCCTGGTATACGCACAGATGAATCGGTTGGTCAGGTCGCGGACTTTTGATCCCACGGCCCTCGCGGCGGCTTGGCCGGAGCGTTCGGATCCTCAGGCGGCCTGCGTTCGGTCGGAAAGCCGAGCCCTCGCAGATAAATCAGCACGCCGGCTTCGAGCAGATCTTCGGCGGACATCGGCAGCTTGCGCCGCGCCGCGTCGCCGCGGCCGAACAGGGAGGCTATGCCGTGCGCCAACGACCAGATATGCAGCGCCATCATCAAAGCCGGTGGTCGCGCGACGCCCGGCGGTGTCAGCGCTGCAAGCCGTTCCGCCGCAGCACGAATGATGCTGAAGGCGCGCTCGCTCGCGGCTGACAGCATCGGATTGACATCGGTCGGCAGCCCGGATTCGAACATCGCCGAGTAATAAGCCGGTTCGTTGCGGGCGAAGGCGAGATAGGCGCGGCCGACGCGCTCGAACGCGCGGACGGTATCCGGGCGTCCGTCATCCCATGCCTTAGTCAACACCGCCTCGAACTGCTCGAAGCCGCGTTGCGCGATGCTCGCCAGCAGTTCATCGCGATCGCGGAAGTGCCGGTACGGCGCCGCCGGACTGACGCCTGCGGAACGCGCCGCATCGGCGAAAGTGAAACCCGCCGCGCCTTTCTCGGCGATCAGGCCGAGTGCCGCCTCCAGCAGGGCCTCCTTCAGATTGCCGTGATGGTAGCCCCGCTCGGGGCGGCGATGGTCCTTGCGCCAACTCATGTGAAGAGTTTTTACATGAGCACGAGGGAAACGCCACTCGTTTCGTCCTGCTTCCATTCGAGAAGCAGGACGAAATCCAACACGAAGAACCGCAAACCGTCGGCAATCTCGACCTCCGGTCAAACGAGGCCAGTTCGTCGGGAGTCGGCCAATGGCCGTGGCGGCCTGATACGGAGCCTATCGGCGCGCGACCTCTGCGCGCAGCCGTTCTTCCTGCTCGCGCAGTTCCGGCGTGAACGCCTCGCCGAAATCCTCCGCGTCGAACACCTGACGCAGTTCGAGTTCATCTCCGGGTGCGAAAGGCGCGCGTTTCATCCATTGGATCGCCTCGTCTTTTGAACCGACCTCGATCAGCCAGAATCCGCAGACGAGATCACTGGTCACCGGGAATGGGCCCTCTGTCACCACAGGTGCAGCGCCTGAATATTTGATGCGCGCGCCTTTGGAGGTCGGATGCAACCCCTCGCCCGCCTGCATCACACCGGCCTTCACCATCTCTTCGTTGAACCGACCCATCGCGGTCAGCATTTCGGTGCTCGGCATCTCGCCCGCTTCGGTTTCCTTCGTCGCCTTCACAATCACCATGAAACGCATCGCGATTCTCCTTCGATCCAGTGATCCAGGCCGTTTCTTGGCGGCCCCGCAATGAAGACGGGCGGACTGCGGCCTCTCCGACATGTCCAATAGAAATTTTTCGACGCGTGCGCTGATTCCTCAGTCACCCTGCGGGAACATGTGGAAATACGGCTCGGCGTCCTTCAGCACGCGGGCATAGGACGGTCGCGCCTTGAGACGTTCCAGATAGGCGGCAAGATGCGGATGGCTATCAGCATATGGCAGCACCCTAGCGGCATAGAACAACGCCGGCGCGGCGGCGCAATCCGCCATCGAGAAATCGTCGCCGGCTGCCCAGCTGCGCGATGCCATCTCGCGCTCGGCGATGTCATAAGCCGCGCGCATCCGCGTTTTCGCATCCTCAACGCCGTGCGGGTCCTTGCTACCGGCAGGCCGTAGCCGGTCGCCGACCACCTTTTGCATATGGTTGTGAATGTGCAGATCGTAAAAGCGGTCCTTCAGCCGCACCTCGCGCTCCGCGTCGCGATCCTGCGGGATGAACCGCGTCCCGCCCGGATAATACCTGTCGATATACTCAATGATGATGCTGGATTCCGGCACCACCTCGCCGCGAGCGGCATCCTGCAACACCGGAAATTTGCCGACACCCCACAGCTTCAGCAGCACCGCGCGCTCGTCCGGATCGCCGAGATCGACCGACATAGCCGTGAACGGCGTCGCGTTCTCATGGAACGCGATTAGCGCCTTGTGGCAATAGGACGACAGCGGATGCATGTACAGCGTCAGCGGCATGATGTTCTCCCGGTCAGCGAGCGCTTTGCAGCACTGCATGTGATGACGCAAGACGAAACTATCACGCGCCGTCAAGCGCACATGAGCGCGTATCGCGCGTTTTCCGTCGCAACAAATTCCTGCCGCATTGCTTGATCACGCTTGCGTCATTGCTTCGGCCGCGGGGACAAGATGCGGGCGCAGCAATTCCAAGGGGCGTTCCGCGTAAACATCGATTCAATTTTGGCTCGCGCGCAAGCCGTGATGAGTCATGCCCGAACCACACTGGCCAAAACCAAATGGGGGAGGACATCATGACCGATGCCACAAAGCGGACGGCTTCCGGCACGCTCGCCGATATGTTCGCGCATATCATGGCGGTGACGGCGCTGCTGGTGATCGCAGCCTGCGTCTTCTACGTGAAATAGCTCTTCGGCCGCCGTCACGACACCGCGAACACGGCTGCGCGAGAGGAAAAATAAGCGAATCTCTCGCATGTGTCCTCGAAGGGGACATAGGAATTGATTTTCATCCTGCTCCCCCAGCCATGAGCGGTTAATTCAGCTTTCCACTGCCTTGCGCAGATTGGCGAGACCCGCCTCGAAATCAGTACCGACCATGCGATCCATGTTGATGAACACGTGCATGATCTTGCCGATGAACGGCGTCGGCCCTTGCATCGTCCATGTGACACGGGTGCCATCGCCCTGAGGCTGCAATGTAAATTCGGCGGTGTTGTGCGCTTCGAAGGGTTTCAGGAAGTCGAGCTTGATGACGACATTCTGGGAAGCAAGCGCATCGAGGATTTCCATGTGGCCCGTACCGACGTTGCTGTCACCTTCCCAGGCGTAGGTCGCACCTTTGCCGCGTTCGGCGCCGCCGTAGGTCCGCTTCATCGCGGGATCGCGGGTCTCATAAGGCGACCACCGTCCCCACTGATGGAAGTCGGCAATCAGCGGGAAGATATTCTCCGGCGACGCCTTGATGACGGCGGACCGCTCAACGCGGAACGTATCGGGCTTGGTCGAAGCCAGTATTAGAACAACGGCGAGAGCAATGACGATGACGGCAATGACGATGACGGCAATGACGGCGGCAAGGACTTTCAACATGGCAATCCCTCAAGTCTGAATAAAACAGGACAGCCCAAGGACGAACGGCGAGGCGACATCCAGACAGCGGCCGAACACTTTTTTGAATCAGCCCCCAGAACCCTACTCCGCCGCCCTGGTGCGAGGCGAGCCGTCTTTCATCAGCCGATCCAGATGCATGCGGATATGCGCCGCCTCCGCCGAGGTATTGGCGAGCGCGATGGCGCGGTCGAATGCAACGCGGGCTTCCTCGTCGCGGCCGAGTTGCATCAGGTATGCGCCCTTCACGCCGAAGAAGTGAAAATAGCCTGACAGGCGCTGCTCCAGCGGCGAGATCAGCGCGAGCGCCGCTTCCGGCCCCTTCACCTTAGAGAGGGCCACGCTGCGATTGAGCGTCACCACCGGCGACGGCTGCAATTGCTCTAGCGTCGCGTAAAGAAGATCGATCTGGCGCCAGTCGGTCTCCTCCGGCTTTGGCGCGCTTGCATGAAGCGCCGCGATTGCCGCCTGTACCTGATAGGGGCCGGCGCGACGATGGCGCATCGCCTTGTCGATCAGCGCCGTGCCTTCCGTGATCATCTTTCTGTTCCACAGACTGCGGTCCTGATCCTCAAGCAGGATCACTTCGCCGTCGGAATCAAAGCGTGCGGCGGCGCGGGCATGCTGCAACAGCAACAGTGCCGTCAGTCCCATGATCTCCGGCTCGTTCTGAAACAGCCGAAGCAGCAGCCGCGCCAGGCGAATCGCCTCCTCGCATAGCGGCGCACGGACCCCGAAAGTGTCGCCGTTCGCCGAATAACCCTCGTTGAAGACGAGATAGATCATGGCGGCAACGACGCCGAGCCGCTCGCTTCGCTCGACCGCGCCAGGCGTCTCGAACGCGACGCCGGCTTTCGCAACCGCCGCCTTGGCACGAGTGATGCGCTGCTCCATCGCAGCTTCGCTGACGAGAAATGCACGCGCGATCTGCTTCACCGTCAGACCCGAGACGATACGCAGCGCCAGCGCGATCTGCTGCGTCGCAGGCAGATCGGGGTGGCAGCAAATGAACAGCAAACGCAAAATATCGTCGCGGTAGTGGGAGCCGTCGAGCCGCTCGGCGATTTCACTCTCGGCGTCGCCGAGGTCGGAGATCACATCGTCGTCCGGTAGTTCCTGCTGCCTGCCGCGCCGCCGCACCTCGTCAAGCGCGGCGTTGCGCCCGACCATGATCAGCCACGCCGCCGGATCGCGCGGCGGCCCATTTTCCGGCCAGTTCCTCAACGCCCGCAAGCAGGCGTTCTGGTACGCCTCCTCGGCTGTGTCGAGATTGCGGAAATAGCGCAAAAGCGCGCCGAGCGCCTGGGGACGCGCCGCCGTCAGGGCCGCATCGATCCAGGCGACGTCGGTCATGTCAGAGCCCCTCCGGCATCGAACAGGCCGACAGGACGGATTTCATAGGAGCCACCCGGATTCGCCTCGCCGAGTTCCTGCGCCGCCTCCAGCGCCTCCTCAAGGTTCTTGCAGTCGATCAGGTAGAACCCGAGCAACTGCTCCTTGGTTTCAGCGAACGGACCATCGACGATCAACGGCGGGTTTTCCTTGCGCAAGGTGGTCGCCGCGGTGGTCGGCAGCAGCCGTGCCACCGGTCCGAGCCGGCCCTGCTTCTTCAACTTGTCTTGTACGACCGCGAGCTTTTGCATGACGGCGGCGTCCTGCTCCTTGCTCCAGGAACAGACGACATCCTCGTTATGGTAGCAAAGTAGGGCATAGAGCATGCGCAATGGTCCTTCTTCCTCTCAGGACGAACCAGTATGCCGATAGCCGACACATGACCCAACAAAATTTCCGGGGGGATTTTTGGGCGACAGTAAGCGCAAGGTCCAAACGCCCTTGCATAGCCGACGCGACCATTGAGTTATGGAAACGTGCCTTTTGACGTCCCGGCCCACAACCAGGATACGGGTTCGGGTTTGAGATAAAGAAGCTACCCGTTCGCCGCCGCCTCGATATCGGCGATGACGATCTTCTTCATCTTCAACATCGCCTTCATGGCACGACCGGCTTTGGCGCGATCCGGATCCTGCAACAGGCGCGGCATCATATCGGGTACCACCTGCCACGACACGCCAAACCTGTCCTTGAGCCACCCACACTTAAGCGGTCCGCCGCCATCGGCGGTGAGCTTGTTCCAGTAGTAGTCAACCTCGTCCTGCGACTTACAGTCGATGCTGAACGAGACAGCTTCACTGAACTGGAAATGCGGGCCGCCGTTCAACGCGATGAACCGCCTTCCCTCGAGATCAAAAGCGACGGTCAGCACCGTTCCGGGCGGCTTCGAGCCGCCTTCGCCATAATAGGTCGTTTCGACGATCTTCGAATTGCTGAACACGGTGGTGTAGAATTTCGCTGCTTCCTCGGCCTGCGTATCGAACCAAAGGAACGGGGTGATGTTGGGCATCGTGGGCTCCATTATTGCGTGCCCCGGTTGATGCGAGGCAACCCGCCAGCAAACGTCGGGTTCCGCAAGGCCGTGGCCCAAGGACGAACGGCACGGCCGCGATCGATATCACTAAGGGATTTTCACATCAGACATTTTCCGCCTGGATTCGGCGACGTCCCGCCATTGTCGGCTATGCAAATCATCGTGACCGTCGGGACGTGGCGGTCTGGAATATCGGCGTGAGGCGCGCTTAAATCTTGATCCCCGGCGATCAAACCTGATCTGCCTTCATTGCCACACGAAGCGCCTTGGGTATCGGCTTCGCCCGCCCTCCGGATATGAACGCCACCTTCACCCTCGCGTCCAGCAGCAGCACGTCGCCACACCGCACCTCCTGATGCAAGGTGATCGAGGCGCCCCGGACTTCCAGTGGCCGCGTCACGATGTCGAGCACATCGTCCATCCGCGCGGGCTTTAGAAACTCGAGCTGCATCGCGCGCACTACGAAGGCAAAACCGGGCGCTTCGCTTTCGGCCTCCGCGAACAGCGCGCGCTGGTCGGCGCCGAGCAGCCGCAGATAGTTGCTACGTCCACGCTCCATGAAGCGCAGATAATTGGCGTGATAGACGAGGCCGGTAAAATCCGTGTCCTCATAATAGACGCGGACTTGCATGTGATGCCTGCCGTCGCGAATCTCGCCGTCGAGATGGCGGGTCTGCGGCGACACATTCATTGATCTTCGTCCTGCCCGAACAGGCCGAACTGCGGATCACGCGTGGGCTCAGTCAGGCCGAGATGGCGGAACGCGTGCGAGGTGAGCAGCCGTCCGCGCGGTGTGCGCTGCAGATAGCCGCACTGGATCAGGAACGGTTCGATGATGTCCTCGATGGCATCGCGCGGCTCCGACAGCGCCGCCGCCATGGTTTCCACACCCACAGGTCCGCCACCATAGTTCAGCGCAATGGTCGTGAGGTAGCGGCGATCCATCGCATCGAGGCCGGCGACATCGACTTCCAGCGCGCCGAGCGCGTGATCGGCGATTTTCCGGTCGATCGACGCCGCATCCGCGGCGGACGCGAAATCGCGCACCCGGCGCAGCAGGCGGCCGGCAATGCGCGGAGTGCCGCGGGCGCGGCGGGCGATCTCGTTGGCGCCGTCCGCCGTCATGCCGACATTGAGAACACGGGCACCACGGCTGACGATCCTCTCCAGCTCATCCTCGGTATAGAAGTTCAACCGCACTGGAATCCCGAAGCGGTCGCGCAGCGGATTGGTCAAAAGCCCCGCGCGCGTCGTCGCGCCGACCAGCGTGAACTTCGCCAGTTCGATCTTGACCGAGCGAGCCGCCGGCCCCTCGCCGATGATGAGATCGAGCTGAAAATCCTCCATCGCGGGATACAGCACCTCCTCCACCGCCGGCGAAAGACGATGAATCTCGTCGATGAACAACACATCGCGCTCTTCGAGGTTAGTCAGAAGTGCCGCGAGATCTCCGGCCTTGGCGATCACGGGGCCCGAGGTGGCGCGAAAGCCGACGCCGAGCTCGCGGGCGACGATCTGCGCCAGCGTGGTCTTGCCAAGGCCCGGAGGGCCGACGAACAGCACGTGATCGAGCGCCTCTTTTCGTTTACGGGCAGCATCGATGAAGATCTGGAGGTTGGCGCGCGCCTGCGCCTGTCCGACGAACTCGGCCAGCTTTTGCGGCCGCAGCGCGGTGTCGCCGACATCGTCGGCGCGGCGCTCGGGCGTGACGATGCGGGAGGGCGTGGTCACTTCGACAGCTCCTTCAAGCCGAGCCGGATCAGTTGCGCGGTCTCCGCATTTTCGCCAGCACCGCGCGAGGCGGCCGCGATCGCCGCGGTCGCCTGCGGCTGACCATAACCGAGATTGACCAGCGCGGAGATCGCATCCCGCACCGGGCGCGGCGCGTGCTGGTCATCGATGGCGCCTGCGAGATGCACAACAGCGGGATCGACATTGGCGAACGACGGCGCCTTGTCCTTCAGTTCGGTGACGATGCGTTCGGCCACCTTCGGTCCGACCCCCGGCGTGCGCGCCACCGCGGCCTTGTCGCGGAGCGCAATGGCGTTAGCGAGATCGGCCGGCGACAGCGTGCCCAACACCGCGAGCGCCACCCGCGCGCCGACGCCCTGCACCGTCTGCAACAGACGGAACCATTCGCGCTCGTGGTCGGTGCGAAACCCGAACAGCTTGATCTGGTCCTCGCGCACATAGGTCTCGATCGACAACACCGCCGCCTCGCCCGGCGACGGCAGCGCCTGCAGCGTGCGCGAGGCGCAATGCACCTGATAGCCGACGCCGCCGACATCGAGGATCACGTAATCCTCGCCGTAGGAGTCGATGATGCCTTTTAACTTGCCGATCATGCGCCCGCCGCCTTCATTCGCGATGCGAGCATCGCGCTTCCACGATGGTGCGCGTGGGTAATGGCAATAGCGAGCGCGTCGGCGGCATCGGCGCTTTTCGGATCGGCTTTCGGCAGCAGGATTTTCAGCATCGCCTGGATCTGGGTTTTGTCGGCGTGGCCCGCGCCAACCACGGTCTTCTTTACCTGATTGGGCGCGTATTCCGCCACCGCGATGCCGAACATCGCCGGCGCCAACATCGCAACGCCCCGCGCCTGCCCGAGCTTCAGCGTCGCCACGCCGTCCTTGTTGACGAAGGTCTGCTCGATCGCAGCCTCATTGGGACGGAATCGGTCGAGCACCGCGCCGAGCCCGGCATGGATCGCCAGCAGCCGGCTGGCCAGCGCCATGTGTTCGCGCGTCTCGACCGAGCCGCAGCCGACGAAGATCAGCCGATTGCCCTCGATGTCGAGCACGCCCCAGCCGGTGCGGCGGAGGCCCGGATCAATGCCCAGAATGCGAATCGGTGAGGAGGTCATGGCCCATGTTAGCGCAAAGCTTCCCGCTGCGTCCCCCAAGCAGGCTCCGGCTCTATTCGTTTCAACGCGATCACGGGCCAAGACAGTCTCCCGAGGCAGACCCATGATGAGCAACGTTGCGGCCTGGTTTGTCGAACCTTGCCCGTTCCGGTAACGACAAAGCCGTATCCGCCGTCCGACCGATCGATCCATGTTCGGCTGAGCATGGTCCGCTCCGAGACGGGATGGCCACGTCATAAGGGGCGGCAGATCCGTCTCCGAGACGGACCGAAGAGGAATATCAAGCGTCATGCGGATAGCAGTTGCCGTTTTCTTCCTCTTCATGACGATCGTCAGCACCGCTGTTTCGGCCGATTCGTCAACCGCCGCGCAAAACCGGTTCACGTCCATTGCCAACAAGGACTGCACTTTCGCTCCGATCGGCGACGAGCCGGGCGACGAGGAAGACCAGCTCAAGACATGTCCTGGCGTCGGTGGCGCGCAGGTGCTGGTCAACGCCCTGGGAACTCGTCTGCGGATAGGCTTTCGCTGGCCGAAGGGAACTCACCCGCAAACGATCATCTGGGCGGTGGAAGCATGGTCCGCCGGATTAACCGTCGACTGGCGCGGATCTGGCAAGGGCAAGGAATTCGAGCCTTATGCCGCCATCGTCAGGATGAAATTCCAGAAACAGGGTTTGCCGGTTGCGGGCGACCAGGTACTCGGCGTGATCCGGATCACACAGGATACCGCCTGCGTCATGGGCGCCGTCGATGCGGGAGCAAACCCTAACGCCAATGAGGCTGCGCATGCGCTTGCCGATGCGGCGCCATCGTTCGCATGCGGCAAGGACAAACCGACGATCGGCGGCGTGAGTACCAAGGCCGCGGAAGAAATCGCGCGGGGCATCGCCGAATGATGAACCGGCAGATCAAGCCAACAGGCCGGCAAGCGTAAGCCGCCGGTGCTGGAGCACGGACGAAAAGAATATTAGCAAAAGAATTGAGGCGGCCAGTCAGGTCGCGCGTCGAGCTAACCCTTCAACCGCATTCTGCCGGGGTTTTCACCACAATGAATATACTGTTCAGAATCGTCCTTGCGTCCGTCCTCACGAGCCCTGCGCTTGCACTCGCGCAAGCGCCGAAAAAAACCCGTCGCGTCTCCTGTCTTGGAGGCGGAATTCAATGCCTTTATCGCCAAGTTCCGGGCGGCTTTGAAAGCGAACGATCCGACGGCCGTCGCCAGCATGACCAAGCTGCCTTTCATGGGTGACAAGGCGTACGCGGATGCCGCACAGTTTCGGGCGAAGGCCTATCCGGAATTCTTCTCCGCGAAAGATCGCGCGTGCATCCAGCGGAAGAAAGCGGAATACGGTCGAGATGGCGAGAACAACGACAACTACTTTGTCATCTGCGGCGAGAGCATTTTTACCTTCACCAGAACGCCAACCGGATTCCTTCTGACGGAGGTTGGCGTAAATGATTAGGCATGCGCCCTCAACGAACGCGTAGCGCCAAGGCTCTACAGCAGCGTCCCACTCAGGATCAGCACCGCCACGCTGAAGTAGATCATCAGCCCGGTGACATCGACCAACGTCGCCACCAGCGGCGCCGAAGCGCTCGCGGGATCGAAGCCGGCGCGTTGCAGCATGAACGGGAGCATCGATCCGGACACCGAGCCGAAAACAACGACGCCGATCAGCGCGGCCGCGACGGTCAGCCCGATCAGCATCCAGTGTTCGCCATAGTCGTAAATGCCGAGCTTCTGCCAAGCCACCACGCGGATCAATCCGATGACGCCCAACATGGCCCCGAGGATCAATCCCGTCGGCAGTTCGCGCAAGGCCACGCGCCACCAGTCGCCGAGCTTGACCTCGCGCAGCGCCAGCGCGCGGATCAGGAGCGAGGTCGCCTGCGAGCCGGAGTTGCCGCCCGAGCTCATGATCAGTGGGATGAACAGCGTCAGCACGATGGCCTTTTCCAGCTCGCCCTCGAAGTGCTGCATGGCGCTCGCGGTCAATAGCTCGCCGATAAACAGCACGCAGAGCCAACCGCCGCGCTTGCGGATCATACCCGGCAGCCCAACCTGCAGATACGGTTCGTCAGTCGCCGCCATGCCGCCGAATTTCTGGGCGTCCTCGGTGTTTTCTTCGATGATGGCGTCGATGATGTCGTCGACCGTGACGATGCCGAGGACATGCCCGGCCTTGTCCACGACAGGCACCGCCAGCATGTCGTGCCGCGAGATCAGCCGCGCGACCTCTTCGCGATCCGTTAGCGGGGAGGTGGTGATCGGGGCGCGCGCCAGATCGGCGATCTGGGCCGAGGGCTCACCGGCGATCAGCCGCCGCAACGACACCGCGCCCACCAGCCTTCGCGTGAAGGCGTCCAGTACATAGATGGCGTAGACCGTCTCGCGGGTCCGTTCGACCTGGCGGATATGCTGTAGGGTCTGCTCCACTGTCCAGGTCGCGGTGACGCTGACGAATTCGGTTGTCATCATCGCGCCCGCGGTGTTTTCCGGGTAAGTGAGCAGATTTTCGATAGTGGCCCGCGTGTTTCGGTCGAGCCCCTGCATCAGTTCGCTGCGCGCCGGCTCATCGAGCTGCTGGACGATATCGGCGGCGACGTCCGCCGACATTTCAGTCAATAGGATGATGGCGGTGCGCCGGGGTAGCGAGGCGATGACCTCCGCCCCGTGATATAATTCCGGCTTGTCGAGAATCTCGACCGAAGTATCGACCGGCAGAAGCACCAGCACCGCCGCGGCGTCCTGCGGTTCGAGTTGGTTGAGAATTTCGACGTTATCGGCGACATGGCCGCCGCTCAGGCGCGAGGCCAGCGCGTACACATCAAGGTCGCCGTCCGTTGTGGCGGTGTAGGTATCCGTCATAGCTCACCTTCGTGGTCTGCCGGCAACGGCAGGCCTGGCGAGCTCATCAAGCTCTCAGACCGGCGCCGCTGTCGGCGAGGTACCTGGCAAAGTACCTGGACTGTCGCTTGGCATAATGTCGTGGTTTCCAGTGATGGGCGTGCGACCGAGGCCGCAAGCATCCCGCTTGGCTGACATGATCCTTCAGCCGGACGGCGTCAAGAAAAAAGAGAGCAGCTATGATTTGCGCAGGAGATTGAACGCCTCTTCTCGGCACATCTCGAGACTGCGGTGTGCCGTATCGATAACAAGGTGGTCGCAATTCCACTTATCGTGGACGCGGGCGACAACCGCATCCCAGTCTGGCAAAGCCAGTCCCACGATGTCGCTTGATCTCGTCTCAATTCTCCGACGGTGCTCGACAGGATCGCTGCACACCACCTCAAGCCATCGAACTTCGGCTCCGGTACGCTGGGCGGTAGTTTCCCAGCCTTCCCGTACCTCTTGGCAATCGTTCACACAGTCCGCGATGACATCCAACCCAAGCGCTAAATTGTCCTCAGCAACGGCTTGGGCTGCTCGATAGGTCCAGTCGAAAAGATCGCTCGGCGCCGTGCCCGATGACCAACTTGCTTGATCCATCGAGTCGATTCGTAACCAGATCGAGCCGAAACACCGGGCCAGATGCCGCGCAATGCTTGATTTGCCGACGCCGGGCAAACCTGCCAGTGCGATGAGCCTTGCCATTACACTCCCTATTCCTCCGACCAGAGCCGAAACGGCTCAATTTCGGTTCTCCCTTTGTGAACCGAAAGGTCTGCAATGGCTTTTTTACAGAGTCCCGCTGCCTTCGGCTGCTGTCCTAGCCCCCCAGCTTCGCCATCAGAGCGTCCGACACCTCGAAATTGGCATAGACGTTCTGCACGTCGTCGTGCTCGTTCAGGAGGTCGATCAGCTTGAGCAATTTCTCACCGGTATCGTCATCGACCGCAACGGTGTTCTGCGGCTTCCAGATCAGGGCGACCTTGCGCGCCTCGCCGAACCTGGCTTCCAGCGCCTTGGCGGCCTCGCGGAAGGTGTCCTGCGAGGCATAGATTTCGTGGCCGCCCTCGCCCGACACCACGTCGTCGGCGCCGGCTTCAATGGCAGCTTCCAGCATGTCGTCGGCCGAAGCCTTGCCCGCGTCGTATTCAATGACGCCAAGCCGGTCGAACATAAACGAGACCGAGCCGGTTTCACCGAGATTGCCGCCGGACTTGGTGAAATACGAGCGGATGTCGGAGGCGGCGCGGTTGCGATTGTCGGTCAGCACTTCCATGATGACGGCGACGCCACCGGGGCCGTAGCCTTCGTAACGCAGCTCATCATAGCTCTCGGCGTCGTTGCCGCTGGCCTTCTTGATCGCGCGCTCGATATTGTCCTTGGGCATATTTTCCGCCCGCGCCGCGATCATGGCGGCGCGCAGCCGCGCATTCATCCCCGGATCGGGCGCGCCGAGCTTGGCCGCCACCGTGATTTCGCGCGCGAGCTTGCTGAACAGCTTTGACTTCTGGGCATCCTGCCTGCCCTTGCGGTGCATGATGTTCTTGAATTGGGAATGTCCGGCCATCGGCAGGGTCTCTCTCAAATCCGGGGCAGGCCCGGCGGCGGCGCATCGGGCGGCCTCTGCAAAAGTGGAAGCGGCGCGGCGTTATAAGACGGGACCGGGCGGAATTAAAGGTGGAATGAGCGAGAACACGAGCGGGAAGTCCGCTCAGCTAAATGTCACTTTACGCGGCGCAGGCGTCTGGTCCGAACGATGCGGGAAACATATCCGCGTCATGCCCAGCGCCGTGGTTAGTGGAAGCCCATCCAGTTGACCGAGATGGAATCCAAACGGAATCCCCCGCGGACTTCGAAAATACTGCGGTTGGCGTTTCAAGTAACATCGAAGGTCCTCGCTGTCCCATTCGGGGATGGTGGGACCTCTAGCAAGCATTGCTTTTCGTAGCGCGAAAATACCAAATAAGGCGAATAACAATTCCTCCCGCAGTGGAGCCGTCAGCTCCACCGTTGCAAGGTAGCCTGATGGCCACGCATGAAAGCACTCGCCGAAAGAAACGCTGGAATCAGCCAGGACCGGCTCCAAAAATGAATCGACCCCGTACGAAGACATCGCGCGAAATGTAACGGCACAACGCGAATTGACATACCCGTAATAGGGAATCGGATCATAATCCTCGCCCCTGTGAAAATTGGCCTCGACATATCGATGGAAAAGAAAAGCGGACTCGTCGCGACGCGAGAAGTGCGGCACCGCCTTCAGCTGCTCCTGAACCGGCACCGCGCGCGACAAAAGAGGCACGCCCTTCAAACCCGAATTCTCCGTCAAAAGCGAGAATTCCAGCTGTGGCGCATCATGTGCGTTGTATTGCCAGGAAACGGGGATGAGGTTCAGCGGAACCAGCCGATAGGGATTTATGACCTTAAAGGTCGACGCCGAGGCTCCGAGGTTCGCACTGTTGGAATTCACGATCTGCGCCCGAATTCTGGCAGAAGCATCCCATGTCGCGTTGACCCACGCCCCCAAAACGTCCACGCGCAAAAAGCGCTCGCCCGATGCCGCGGTGTGAAAGAACCAGACCGGCAGACTGTCCAGCAGAAAGAATGTGACCCGCCGCCAGAGTCCATAGCCATGCACAACCGGAGCGCTTTCCGGCCGGCCAAAATTCAGGAGCGCGACAGTTGCCGTGCCATTTACCGCGTGTTTCTCGACGACAAAATCCAATGTCGTCTCATCGTCCGCATACTCGAACCAGAAATCGCCTTCTTCCGTGACATCCAGGCATCGAATCGACTGCCCCGTCACCACTTGCGTCAACGACCTGGCGACGGAGTCGTAGTGGTACAGGCCGCCCAGCGATTCTTTCATTCAACAATCCCTCCGCTGACGGCGCAACGCGAACCACGGATCATCGCAACTATCGAACCGGAGCGGAGACACAATAACGACTACATCCGCGGGCGTCTCGACATCTCCGGGCATTCATGCCGTCCAGAACGACGGCTCCGCCGGCTCGAGCCGTCCGCCGAGCCGCACCGGCGCGATTCGGAGCGCGAGCCCCGTCGCGTCGTCGGTCTCGACCGCAACGCCGCTCAAGGTGGCGACGCCATTGGCCGGCTCGAACCGGGCGCTCGAAATGCCCGTGGTGAAGCGGCGCAGCGGCTCATCCCTCTGCATTCCGATCACGGAGTCATAATCGCCGGTCATGCCGGCATCGCTCATATAGGCGGTGCCGCCGGAAAGGATGCGATGATCCGCCGTCGGCACATGGGTATGCGTTCCCACCACAAGACTGACGCGGCCGTCGCAGAAGAAACCCATGCTTTGCTTTTCGCTGGTCGCTTCGCCGTGGAAATCCACGACGATCGCGTCCGCCGCCTCGCGCAGCGGACAGGCATCTAACTCACGATCGATAGCGCGGAAGGGATCGTTGTACGGCTCCATGAAGATGCGCGCCATGGCATTGATGACAAGCGCGCGGCGGCCATCCTTGGTGTCGATCAGCATTGCGCCGCGTCCCGGCGTATGACGCGGGAAATTCAGCGGACGAATGAGCCGCGGCGCCCGCTCGATGAATACCAGCGCCTCTTTCTGATTCCATGCGTGATTGCCGAGGGTGACAGCGTCGGCACCGGCGTCGAGAAATTCCTGGTAGATCGTCTCCGTGATACCGAAACCGCCGGCCGCATTCTCGCCGTTGACGACGACAAGATCGAGCTTCCATGCAGCAATGATCGCTGGCAGGTGTTCGTTGACCGCGGTGCGCCCGGTCTTGCCGACGACGTCGCCGATAAAAAGAATCCGCAACCTTATAAACTCCGGAAATCGAACAGATCGGTTTCGGTTAGCACATAATCGAGCCGGACGTCGTGGGGCAGTGCCGGCACCTGCGGTATCTCCTGCACCGTAAAAGCAAGACCGATCGCGACAAGGGTCTTATGTCGCCGCAGAGCCTCAAGCGTACGGTCGTAATAGCCGGCGCCATAGCCGATACGATGGCCGGCGCGGTCGAACGCGACGAGCGGAACCAGCACGATATCCGGGACGACCTCGGCCGCAGTGGCGGACGGCTCGAAAATCCCGAACGCGCCGGGCACCAGCGTCTCACCTTGCTTCCACGCACGGAACGCCAGCGCTGCGTCAGGCCGTGAGATCGCCGGCATCGCAAGCGCCGCGCCCTGCCTGGCAAGGCTCTGCATCAGCGGCACGGGATCAATCTCGCTGCGAATCGGCGCGTAGCCGGCGACGACTGTTGATGAGTTTATATCGAGGGGCGGCATCCGTGCCGCAATCGCGACCGCCGCACCGGCGCGCTGCTCCGGGTCCAACGCATCGCGACGGGCAAGTGCGGCGGTGCGCAATTCGTCCTTGGGTGGAGCGTCAGAGGAAATCGACATGCAGAATGTTTATAGCTTTTTTTAGCATAGGGAGGACCGGTTCGTTCGACGAAAGCGTCAAACCAAAAATCACGGAGCCTAGCTTCTGATCCCGTCAGAAGCAGAGTCGCTCATCGTCATCATCAATCCAGTAACAGTTCAAAGCGAGCGACATGAAACTAGAAACCCGGCAATGCAGACAAGTTTACACAGTCTGCGACTGCCATTTTACACAGTCTGCGACTGCCGTGGCGGGCAAAACAATCGAATAGCGCAAAGGGTAAAGTGCGAAGCCGCAATCGCCGTTGGAGCGCTCGATCCCGGAGTTCCCTACGAAAGTAGGTGGGCACCATATGTCCGGGTCCACGGACCCGGCCAGGGACAGTTCCCTTAAGGATCGATAAGGCCCCGGGGATGTGTGGCTCCTGACGCGCGATGCAGCCTCGCATTGCGGAATGTATCTACGATGAGCAGCGAGCGCCAGTGCGACACGCTATCGGGCACGAACTTTCATGGTTGCTGTCTAGAAACGCGCGCACCTCGACCAGATCAGTGTTGAAGCGAGACACTTCCAATATCGCAAACCGATCCAGATTCAGGATAACTCAGGCTCCGCCCACTGCATATGTGCGTGCGCGTTCCATTGGGCAGGCATCTCATGATTGCCATCAGTAAAGGCCTGTCATTCGATTGCTTACCCGATGGCGATGCCGCCGCCGACGGTGCGGTTTAACATCTGCGTGGTCTTCTCGATGCGGTGGGCCGCCATGTTCAACGCGGCGACAACCGCTGTCTGCGTAGCGCGTGCGCGCTCGGCGGCCGCAGCGCGCACATCGCGCAATGCCTTGAGCTCTTCCTCCAGCGCCCGGATGCGCTGTTGCGCATCCAGCAGTTCGTCGGAGGTTACCAGCGCTGCCATGACCTCGAGCCGCTGGTCGCCGATCTCGCCGAACTTGCCGCGCAATTGGCCGATACGGCTTTCCAGATCGTCTGCAAGCTTCAGCAGCCGGTCTTCCTGGCCATCCTCGCAGGCCATCCGGTACTGGCGGCTATTGATGGTTACGTTGACGTGGCTCATGGCTTCTCTCCCGCCGCCTCGAGCACGGACTTGATAGTGCCGATCGCCGCGTCGAGCTTTTCGGCGATCTCGCGATTGGTGCGCTCGAGCTTGCGGGTGCGCACCAGCGATCCGTCGAGCTCATCCGCAAGGCGCGAACGATCTGCACCCAAAGCCTGAATACGGCTCGCTAGCTCGTCCTCATTGCGGTCGGCATCGCGCCGTCGCTCCACCGCTCTCTCCAGCGCATCAAGCGCGGCCGTCAGCCGCCGAGTTGCAGCGTCGACATCGGTTCCGCCACTATTGGCCGGTTCAGCACTGCCGGAACGATTGGCCGGTTGGTCGTTCATGTTCGTCCTGCGCGCCTTTGGGCCAACTGCCGGCCAGACTACAAAGGTGCGGCTCGGCAAGCCCTTAGAGACCGAAATTTACGTGGCGGACGAGGCCAACGCAACGTCGCTGCAAAACTATGCACCGCAAAACATTCTCGCCCTAAGGAGGGCCTCCCGCCCCTTGGACTCCGCCGACGCAGGTGCTATGCCCCCGGCAAGCTAGTTTTTACCCCCTTGGACACCATCGGATTCCCATGCAAACCGTCAGCCCACCTCCCTATCAGGATCGGATATCTCCCATGCCGACCGTCGATTCCTCCCGTATGGCAAATGCAATCCGCGCGCTCGCGATGGATGGTGTAGAAAAAGCAAAATCGGGCCATCCCGGCCTGCCGATGGGCATGGCCGACGTCGCCACGGTGCTGTTCACCAAGTTCCTGAAATACGACGCCGCCGATCCGCACTGGCCGGACCGCGACCGCTTCATCCTCTCCGCCGGCCACGGTTCGATGCTGCTTTATGCGTTGTTGTACCTGACGGGCAACAAGGACATGACGCTTGATCAGCTCAAGAATTTCCGGCAGCTCAACTCCAAGACGCCGGGCCATCCCGAGAACTTCATCACCGACGGCGTCGAAACCACCACCGGCCCGCTCGGCCAGGGCGTCGCCACCTCGGTCGGCTTCGCGCTGGCGGAGCGCCTGCTGGCCGCGGAGTTCAGCAGTGAAGTGGTCGACCACTACACCTATGTGCTGTGCTCCGACGGCGATCTGATGGAAGGCATCAGCCATGAGGCGATCGCGCTGGCTGGTCACCTCAAGCTCAACAAGCTGATTTTCCTTTATGATGATAACGGCATCACCATTGACGGCCCGATCTCGCTGGCCGACGACGTCGATCAGGTGGCGCGTTTCAAGGCGTGCGGCTGGGACGCAAAACGGATCGACGGCCACGATCAGAAGGCAATCGCCGCCGCAATCCGCCGGGCGCAAAAATCCGACAAACCGTCGCTGATCGCCTGCAAGACCATTATCGGTTTCGGCGCCCCCACCAGGGCCGGCACGTCCAAGGCGCACGGCGAAGCGCTCGGCGCGGAAGAACTCGCAGGCGCGAAGAAAGCCCTCGACTGGGATTACGGTCCCTTCGAAATTCCCGACGATGTCCTCAAGGTCTGGCGAAGCGCTGGACGCAAGGGCAAGCGGCACAACAAGGAGTGGCGCGCGCGGTTCGCAGCCCGGCCAGAGGCGGAGCGAAGCGAATTCAAGCGTCGCGTCATTGACCGCAAGCCGTCTCAAAATCTCGACGAAGTGATTCGCAAGCTCAAGGACAAACTGGTCGCCGAGCCGCCGACGGTCGCCACCCGCAAGGCCAGCGAATTGGCGCTCGAGGTGCTGGTTCCGGCGGTTCCGGAACTGCTGCTCGGCTCCGCCGATCTCACGCCGTCCAACAACACCCGCACCAAGGGTCTAAAGGAAGTGCAGCCTGGCCACTACGATGGCCGCTATATCCACTACGGCATCCGCGAGCTCGGCATGGCCGCGGCCATGAACGGCATCGCACTGCATGGCGGATACGCGCCGGCCGGCGGCACCTTCATGTGCTTCACCGACTATGCTCGCCCGGCGATGCGTGTTTCGGCGCTGGCGCATATTCCCACAATCTACATCATGACCCACGACTCGATCGGACTTGGCGAGGATGGCCCGACCCATCAGCCAGTCGAGCATCTGGCAAGCTTGCGCGCGATGCCAAACATGCGCGTGTTCCGCCCCGCTGATGCGGTCGAGACCGCCGAGTGTTGGCAGCTCGCTCTGGAGCGACCGAAGGGACCGACGGTTCTGGCGCTGTCCCGTCAGAACCTCACGCCGGTGCGCAAGACCGCGCATGCGGACAATCGCTGCGCGCACGGTGCCTATGAACTGGTCGCGGCCAATGGCGAGGCGAAGGTGTCGATTTTCGCGACCGGATCCGAAGTTGAGATCGCCGTCGCCGCACAACAGCAACTGTCCCAGCGCGGCATCGCGTCGCGGGTGGTTTCGGTGCCCTCGCTGGAGCTATTGCTCGAGCAGCCCGAGGATCGCCGGCAAGCCATTATTGGCAAGGCGCCTGTCAAGATTGCCGTGGAAGCGGCTGTGCGCTTCGGGTGGGACGCTGTAATCGGGGCTGACGGCCTTTTCGTCGGCATGCACGGTTTCGGTCACAGCGCTCCAGCCAAGGACCTCTACAAGCATTTCGGCATTACCGCCGAAGCTGTGGTCAAGGCGGTGGAAACGCGCCTTGGTTGAGGTTGAGATTGCCTCAATATCAAAAAGGCGCTAGCTAAAAACCGTGGAATGGATTTGGCCATTCGCTGCTCGGCCAATTATGGGCCCTGGATGCGAATGGAGAATCCAAAGTTCCGCTGGCAACTTGCATTTGCTGGCGGTCCCTGTGATTTCAACATTCGGAAAGATGCTCGCTGAAATGGGCATTCGAATGTTAAAATCGGACCGCTAGACATTACCAATGGTCGTGGCCTGGCAGAACCGGGCGAAAAGGCGTTGACGCTGCGCGCGCAAATTGTGGTTGCGCGCAGGGAACGTCACCCATTTGAAGGAGAATGAAGATATGGCAGTCCGGGTCGCAATCAACGGGTTTGGCCGCATTGGCCGCAATGTTTTGCGCGCCGTCTACGAGGCCGGCCGCGACGAAATCGAGATCGTCGCCATCAACGATCTCGGCCCGGTGGAAACCAACGCGCACCTGTTGCGCTTCGACTCGGTGCACGGCCGCTTCCCTTTCGAGGTGAAGGTCGAAGGCGACAGCATCGTGATCGGCAAGAAAAAGATCAAGGTGATCGCCGAGCGTGACCCATCGAAACTGCCCTGGAAGGAACTCGGCATCGACATCGCGATGGAGTGCACAGGCCTCTTCACCGCGAAAGAAAAAGCCTCCGCACATCTCACTGCCGGCGCCAAGCGCGTGTTGGTATCGGCTCCGGCCGAAGGCGCCGACATGACCGTGGTCTACGGCGTCAACCACGACAAGCTGACGAAGGACCATCTGGTCGTTTCGAACGGTTCCTGCACCACCAACTGTCTCGCTCCCGTGGCGAAGGTCCTCAACGATCTGGTCGGCATCGAAACCGGGTTCATGACCACGATCCACGCCTACACCGGCGACCAGCCGACGCTCGACACCATGCACAAGGACCTCTATCGCGGCCGCGCCGCAGCTCTCTCGATGGTCCCGACCTCGACCGGCGCCGCCAAGGCGATCGGCCTGGTGTTGCCCGAGTTGAAGGGCAAGCTCGACGGCGTCGCGATCCGCGTGCCGACGCCAAACGTCTCGGTGGTCGATCTCAAGGTGATCGCCAAGAAGGAGACCACAGCGAAGGACATCAACGAGGCGATGAAGCGGGCTGCATCACAGGAGCTGAAGGGCATCCTCGGCACCACGGACCAGCCCAATGTCTCGAGCGACTTCAACCACGATTCGCACTCCTCGACGCTCCATATCGACCAGACCAAAGTGCAGAACGGCACGCTGGTGCGCGTGTTGTCGTGGTACGACAACGAATGGGGCTTCTCCAACCGCATGACCGACACCGCCGTAGCAATGGCGAAGCTGATCTGAGACCACGTGTCCGGGCGCATCGCGGCGCACGCGCCGCGATGCGCCCGGCGCCATTCAATACCGCAACTTTTCCTGCGTGGCGGTCCCGGTTTGCGGCGCACCGTTGACGCGGCACCGTGTTCGGGACATCCAGACCATGACAAATTCCTTCCGCACTCTTGATGACGTTGACGTTAGAGGAAAGCGCGTCCTGCTGCGCGTCGACCTCAACGTCCCCATGGAGCAGGGGCGCGTTACCGACACCACGCGGTTGGAACGGGTGGCGCCGACGATCACGGAAATAGCGGACAAGGGCGGCAAAGCGATCCTGCTGGCGCATTTCGGCCGGCCCAAGGGTCCCGATCCCAAAAACTCGTTGCGGCCGGTCGCGGCGGAACTTGCCAAAGTACTCAGCAAACCGGTCGCGTTCGCCGATGACTGCGTCGGCGAGCCGGCGCAACAGGCGATCGCCGCGATGAAGGATGGCGACATCCTTTGCCTGGAAAATACCCGATTCCACAAGGAAGAGGAAAAGAACGATCCGGCGTTCGTCGCCGAACTCGCCAAGCTCGGCGATATCTGGGTCAACGACGCCTTCTCAGCCGCGCATCGCGCCCACGTCTCGACCGAGGGTCTCGGCCATAAGCTGCCGGGTTATGCCGGACGCACCATGCAGGCCGAGCTTGAAGCGCTCAACAAAGCGCTCGAAGCACCGACCAAACCCGTCATCGCCGTGATCGGCGGCGCAAAGGTCTCGACCAAAATCGACCTCCTGGAAAACCTCGTCAGCAAGGTCGATGCGCTGGTGATCGGCGGCGGCATGGCCAACACCTTCCTGCACGCGCAGGGCATCAACATCGGCAAATCGCTGGCGGAAAAAGATCTCGCGGCGACCGCGCTTCGCATTATGGAAAAGGCCGAAGCCGCCAACTGCGCCATCATCCTGCCGGTGGATGCGACCGTGGCATTCCATTTCGCCGCCAACGCGCCGTCCCAAGCCTACGGGCTCGACGCTATTCCTGCGGAGGGGATGATTCTCGATGTTGGACCGCAGTCGGTGGAGCGCGTTCATTCGGCCATCGACGACGCCGCAACGCTGGTCTGGAACGGCCCGCTCGGCGCGTTCGAACTGACCCCTTTCGATCACGGCACCGTCGTCGCGGCAAAACACGCGGCAGCCCGCACCAAGACTGGAAAGCTGGTGTCGGTCGCCGGGGGCGGCGATACGGTCGCGGCGTTGAACCAGGCTGGTGTAGCCGGTGACTTCACCTATGTTTCAACGGCCGGCGGCGCATTCCTGGAGTGGATGGAAGGCAAGCCGCTGCCCGGCGTTGAGGTGCTAAGGGCAAAATGACGCTGCTCCTCGCGGCAAAATGAGTTGCGGTGTCAGAAAACCGCAACTCTCATGCCTGCATGATCCTCAAGTTCCGACCCTATCGGAGGTCGGATGAGGTATGCAGGAGGAGCCGCTGATGAATCTCGCTGACCTCAACGAAGTGGCGCAGGCCATGGTCGCGCCGGGCAAGGGCATTCTCGCCGCCGACGAATCGTCTCCCACCATCACCAAACGGTTCAACGCCATCGGCGTGGCATCCACCGATGAAAACCGGCGCGACTATCGCGAGATGATGTTCCGCGCCACCGACGCCATGACGAAATACATCTCCGGCGTTATCCTTTATGACGAAACGATCTGGCAGAACGCGAAGGACGGCACGCCGCTGATCAAGCTGATCGAGCAGGCCGGCGCCATTCCCGGCATCAAGGTCGACGAAGGAACGCAACCCTTACCCGCATGTCCCGGCGAACTCGTGACCGTCGGACTGGACCGGCTCGCGGAGCGGCTGAGAAAATACTACGCTCAGGGCGCACGCTTCGCGAAATGGCGCGCGGTGATCGACATCAACACGGCAGATCGTATCCCGAGTATGACGGCGATCGGCGTCAATGCTCATGCCTTGGGGCGCTACGCCGCGCTGTGCCAAGCTGCCCAAATCGTACCTATCGTCGAACCGGAAGTGTTGATGGACGGCGATCACGACATCGATCGCTGCTTTGAGGTCACGACGCGCGTACTTAACGTGACATTCCAGGAATTGCGCAAGCAGCGCGTCGCGCTGGAAGGTATGATTTTGAAGCCAAATATGGCGGTCCCGGGCAAAAAGAGCGGGAAAAATGTATCGGTCGAAGAGGTCGCGGAAAGGACGGTGCGCATGCTGAAGGCCTGCGTGCCGGCCGCCGTCCCCGGTATCGCGTTCCTGTCCGGCGGACAGTCCGACGAGGAGGCCACAGCCCATCTCGATGCCATGAATCGGATAGACAACCTGCCGTGGAGGCTCACCTTCTCCTACGGCCGTGCGTTACAGGCGGCGCCGCAGAAGGCGTGGTCCGGCAAGTCCGAGAACGTCGCAGCCGGGCAACGGGCGCTCATTCACCGGGCGCGGATGAATTCGCTCGCAAGCAAAGGAGAGTGGAGAGCCGACCTCGAGGAGAAAGCTGCGTGAGGGATTGCCGCCCAACCGCCTGTCCATGATTTGCCCTTGCGATGCGACGCCGCAACTGTTTTTGAGGGTCGATGCCTGGATCACGGGCGCGGAGAAGGTGCTGCGCCCTGATATCGCGATGATTTTGGATCAGATCGATCCGAATGATGAACGTGATCTACCAGCAGGTCGAACGCCGCTAAAACTTTCCCCTGCTGCTCACGCTAAACTCGACGAAAATGTCCTGACATTGAGCCCCTCACTTTCACCTGTCCGGCTACCCGAGGCCCTCCGATGCTCGCGAAATCAGCCCCCCTCCGGCCCGCGCCGCGTCTTTATCTGGCAACGCCGGAGATCGACGATCCGGCAAGGATCATGACGCCACTGGCCGATGCGCTGGCGTCCGCGGATGTCGCCGCAGTGCTGATGCGGCTCGCGCCCTCCGATCCACGCACAATGATGTCGCGCATCAAGGTTCTCGCGCCGTTGATCCAGAATAGCGGCGCTGCGCTTTTGCTCGATGGTCACGCCGATCTGGTCGCGCGGTCCGGCGCCGACGGCGCACATCTTACCGGTATCGAGGCGCTGCAGGAGGCAATGCCGCCACTGAAGCCCGACCGCATCGTCGGCGTTGGCGGCCTGTCGACACGCCATGACGCCATGGTCGCTGGCGAGACCGGCGCCGACTACGTGCTGTTCGGCGAGCCGGATAAGACCGGTGATCGGCCGTCCGCGGAAGCGATTGCTGATCGGCTGGCATGGTGGGCCGAACTGTTCGAGCCGCCCTGCGTCGCCCACGCCGCGAACCTCAATGGAGCACAGATTTTCGCAGCATCGGGTGCGGATTTCGTGCTGGTCGACGACATCGTCTGGAACGACCCCCGCGGCGCGGCGCTGGCGCTCACGGATGTCGCAACCGCAATCTGCCAAGGTTACGGATCGCAAGGAACCGCGCAACGTGCGGACCATCCTAGTGGGGACGCCGGATGACCTTCCTGCGTCCTGCTGCCATCGTCGCCAGCATTCTCATGCTCGGGGAAAGCGCCCTGGCGCAGCTCCAGTCAGCGCCGGCGGCCGACCCGCCATCCGCCAGCAAGAACGTGAAGACGAAGACCATCAAATCGGTCCCGCCAATGCCACCCGCCAGACCCGAACCGGACAACAAGGCGAGCGCGCAAGCCCCTGACGACCCGAATGCGGATCTGGTCTACGGTGCCTATCAGCGCGGCCTCTACAAGACCGCGTTTGATCTCGCATTGAAACAGGCACAGGAAAACAAGGCTCCCGCCGCCATGACCATGCTCGGCGAGCTCTACGCCAATGGGCTCGGGGTCAAGCGCGACTACGGCAAGGCAATCGAGTGGCACCAGCGCGCGGCCGATCTGGGGGATCGCGAAGCAATGTTCGCGCTCGCGATGCTTCGCATCAGCGGACGCGGCGGACCACCCGACAGGGCGAGCGCCGTGAAATGGCTGGCTTCGTCCGCCAAGCTAGGCCAGCCCAAGGCCGCCTATAACCTTGCGCTTCTCTACATGGACGGACAAACGCTGCCGCAGGATTTCAAGCGCGCCGCCGAACTGCTGCGATCCGCGGCCGACGCCGGCACCCCGGAGGCGCAATATGCGCTGGCGACCTTCTACAAGGAGGGCAACGGCCTCGAAAAGAATCTCTACAAGTCAGTGCGGCTGTTGCAGGCGGCCTCGCTCGCAGGCAACGTCGATGCCGAAGTCGAGTATGCGATCGCGCTGTTCAACGGCAGCGGCACCGAGAAGAACGAGGCCGCCGCGGTATCGCTGCTGCGCAAAGCCGCTAGGCAAAACAGCGCGATCGCTCAAAATCGCCTAGCCCGGGTTCTCGTCACGGACATGGGCGTGCCAACAAACAAGATCGAAGGCCTGAAATGGCACATCGTGGCGAAGACCGCCGGCAAGGGCGATCTGATGCTCGACGAAGCGATGGCGCAGGCAACGCCCGAAGAACGCGCCAAGGCGGAGAGCGCCGCCCGCAAATGGCTCGGAGTCCAATGAACCGCTTGACGGGAACCTTCCCGCAGGGCACCCAGACCTCATCATCCACCCGAGCTCAATCATGCTGCAATCCGCTCTCATGAACGTCATGGTCAAGGCTGCGCGCCGCGCCGGCCGGAGCCTGAAACGCGATCTCGGCGAGATCGAGAATCTTCAGGTGTCACTGAAGGGACCTGCGAACTTCGTGAGTCTTGCGGACAAGCGCGCGGAGGACATCCTGTATGAGGAGCTCAGCAAGGCACGTCCCGGCTACGGCTTTTTCGGCGAAGAAGGCGGCAACCGCGAGGGCACGGACAAGAGCCACACCTGGATCGTCGATCCGCTCGACGGCACCACCAACTTCCTGCATGGCATTCCGCATTTCGGGGTCTCGATCGGCCTGCAGCGTGACGGCGTGCTGATTGCCGGCCTCGTTTACAATCCCGCCAATGACGAGCTCTACACAGCGGAGCGCGGCAAGGGTGCCTTTCTCAACGATCAGCGGCTGCGCGTGTCGGGGCGCCGCCAGATGAACGACTGCGTTATCGCCTGCGGCCTGCCGCATATCGGACGCGGTGACCATGAATTGTCGCGACGGGAGATGGCCGCCCTGCAGCCGAAGGTGGCGGGCCTGCGGCGCTTCGGCGCGGCCTCGCTCGATCTCGTCTTTGTCGCGGCGGGACGCATCGACGGCTACTGGGAACGCAACCTGCAGCCGTGGGATATTGCGGGCGGACAGATCATCGTGCGCGAGGCCGGCGGCATCGTCAGCGGCATCCAGGGCGATGACGATCCGCTCGCGACCGGCGATGTGATCTGCGGCAACGAGTTCGTCCACGCCGAACTGGTGAAAATCCTCAAGCCGCTGGGATAGCGGCCCAGGCCAATGAAGGCGTTTGCTCGACGCAAAGCGATTCTGACACCCACGCTGCGAAAACTGAAGTCAGCGAGGACAATGGTCATGACTGACGATTGTTAGCGCGACGACGGAAATATCTCACGCATACCGCACCGGCCCAGGATCGTTAACCGCTGCCGCGACGCACGGAAACTCCGCCGGTTATTCCGCTGGATGCAGCGGTGCCGGCGGCCCGTGGATTTCCGGCTCGCCCACCGGTTCCAATCCGCTCTTGTCCCGCCCGATTACGCGCATCACAACGACGAAAAACACCGGCACCATCGAGAGCGCCAGCACTACCACCGCGATCATGCCGCCCATCACGCTGGTGCCTAGCGCCTGCTGGCTCGCTCCGCCTGCACCGCTTGCAACGACCATCGGCAGCACGCCGGAGACGAATGCAAGGCCGGTCATCAAAATCGGGCGAAAGCGCAGCGCGCACGCCTCCATCGTGGCTTCGATGAGCGGCTTGCCCTGCGCGCGCAAATCCTTGGCGAATTCGACGATGAGGATAGCGTCCTTGGCCGCCAGGCCGATGATGGTGACGAGTCCGACGGTGAAATAGACGTCGTTGGCAAGCCCGCGCGTCGTTGCCGCCAGCACCGCGCCGCAGATCCCGAGCGGCACAGTCAGCAACACTGCCAGCGGAATGGTCCAGCTTTCATAAAGCGCAGCCAGGCAGAGGAACACCACTAGCGCCGAGAGCGCGAGCAGGAACGGCGCCTGTGACCCCGACAACTTTTCCTGCAACGACTGACCGGTCCATTCATAGCCGAAGCCGCGCGGCAGGCGATCGGCCAGCCGTTCCATCTCGGCGATCGCATCGCCGGAAGTGAAGCCAGCCCTCGCCTCTCCGGTGATGCGCATTGACGGATAGTAGTTGAAGCCGACGACCTGTGTCGGCCCCTTCGACCATTCGATCGAGGCGAACGACGAAAACGGAACCAGCCCCCCACTGCTGTTCTTGACGTTGTAGTTGAGGATGTCGTGCGCCGTGGTGCGACCGTCGCGATCCGATTGCACGATCACGCGCTGCATTCGCCCGCGATTGGGGAAGTCGTTGACATAGGTCGAGCCGAGATTGGTCGACATGGTATCGTTGATGTCCTCGAACGTAACTCCCAGGGCGCTGGCCTTCTCGCGATCGATCGTGAGATTGACCTGTCCCGCGGACGGCAAACCCTCGACATAGACATTCTGCAGGATCGGACTGGCATTGGCCTCGGCGATCAGCTGAGCGGTCGCCTGCAACAACGCCGGGTAGCCTTTTTGGCCGCGATCCTGCAAACGGAAGCTGAAACCCGAGGAATTGCCCAGGTTGTCGATCGGCGGCGGCTGCAGCGCGGTGATCTTGGCGTCGCGCAGCGATAACAGATCGCGATTGGCGTCAGCGACGATATTGGCGGCTGAATCTTTCTCAGGACGCTCCGACCAGTCCTTCAAGGTGATAAACGCCTGCGCCGTGTTCATACCCTGCCCCGAATAGGCAAACCCGGTCAGGAACGTGACATCTTGAATCCCCGGCCGTTTGGCCAGGTATCTCTCGACCGCTTCCACAGCCGTTTCGGTGCGCCCGTGGGACGAATCCGCCGGCGTCTGCACGTCGGTCGTGATGAAGCCCTGATCGTCCACCGGCAGAAAGCCGGCAGGCAATCGAACGAAAGCCCAGACGAGAGCACCGACCAGAACGGCGTAAATCAACATCAGGCGTCCGGTTCGCCTCACCGACCAGCCGACGGTCGAGACATAGCGGCCACGCACGCCCTCCAGCGTGCGATTGAACCAGCCGAACAAGCCTTCGCGGGCGTGGGCGTGTCCGGCCTCTACGGGCTTGAGCAGCGTGGCGCACAGCGCCGGCGACAGCGACAGCGCCATCAGAGCAGAGAAAGCGATCGCGGAAACCACCGTGACGGAGAACTGCCTGTAGATGATGCCGACAGAGCCCGGAAAGAACGCCATCGGCACGAATACCGCCATCAGCACCAGCGTGATGCCGATGATAGCGCTCGTGATCTGCGACATCGCCTTGCGCGTTGCTTCCTTGGGCGGCAGTCCCTCCTCCGCCATGATGCGCTCGACATTCTCCACCACGACGATGGCGTCGTCGACCAGAATGCCGATCGCCAGCACCATGCCGAACATTGTCAGCATGTTGATGGAATAGCCGGCGATTAGCAGCACCGAACAGGTGCCGAGCAGCGCTACCGGCACCACGATGGTCGGGATGATCGTGTAACGGATGTTCTGCAGGAACAGAAACATCACGAGAAACACCAGCACCACCGCCTCGATCAGCGTATGCACGACCTTTTCGATCGAGGCTTCCACCACGGGCGTGATGTCGTAAGGGATACCGTAGGCGATATTCGCCGGAAAGAACTTCGAAAGTTCCTTCATCTTGGCTTCCACCGCGCTCGCGGTGGCAAGCGCGTTAGCGCCCGGCGCGAGCAGCACCGAAAGACCCGCGGTCGGCTTGCCGTTGAGGCGGGTGGTGAATCGGTAATCCATGCCGCCGACCTCGACCCGCGCCACGTCGCGCAGGCGCACCGTGGAGCCGTCGCGGTTGGCGCGCAGCAAAATAGAACCGAATTCCTCGGGCGTGGTGAGTTGCCCCTTTACCAGCACCAGCGCCGCAGTTTTCTGCCCATCGCGGCTCGGCGGTCCACCGACACTGCCCGAAGCCACCTGCGCGTTCTGCGCCGCAATCGCCTTGGTGACGTCTTCCGACGTCAGATCGTAGCCAACGAGCTTTTCTGGATCGAGCCAGACGCGCAACGAGCGTTCGGTGGAGAACAGTGTGGCCCGGCCGACGCCGGGAATACGCCGGATTTCCCCGATGATGTTACGGGTCATGAAGTCGCCGAGGCCGACCTCATCCAGACTGCCGTCTGTCGAACGCAGCGTGATGATCTGTAACACCGCGCTCGAGGCTTCCTGGACCAGGATGCCTTCCTTCAGCACGGCCGCGGGCAGGCGAGCCTCGATGCGCTTGATGCGATTCTGCACGTCCACCGACGCGAGAGCCGTGGAGGTGCCGGGAACAAAGAACGCGGTGATCTCAACCTGCCCCAGAGAATCACTGGTGGATTCGAAATTGAGGATGCCCGTCGCGCCGTTGAGCTGTTCCTCGATCAGGCGCGTGACGCTGTTATAAAGGTTCTCCGGCGAGGCGCCGGGATACACGGTCGCGACCGAGATCGAAGGCGGCGCGATGATCGGATACTGCGCGATGCCCAGGAATGGAATCGAAATCGTACCGATCAAACAGATGAACAGCGCGACGACCCACGCGAAGATCGGCCGGTCGATGAAGAAAGCCGGCATGCGTTACCGCCGCGCGGACGCTGTCTCGCCCGCCAGCGCTCCGGTCTCCCGCGAAGCATCGGCTTCCGCCCACGTCACGGCGCTGACCTTGTCGCCCACCGTGAACTTCTGGAAGCCCTCCACCACAACACGGTCGCCCGCCTTCAGCCCGTGGCTCACCATGGAGTGGCCATGTTGGACGGCAGCCGTCCGGATCGGACGCACGATGACGCGACCGTCGTCTCTGACGATATAGACCTCGCTGCCGCCGCTGGCATCGCGCTGCACCGCTTGCTGAGGAACGGCGATGGCGTCGCTGTCGACGCCCTGCTCCAAAAGCACGCGAACGTACATGCCTGGCAGCAACTCGCGCTTCGGATTCGTAAATTCGCCGCGCAGCGTCACCTGGCCGGTCGAGGCATCGACCTTAGCTTCAGAAAACAGGAACTTTCCGGGCACCGGGTAGAGCGTTCCATCGTCCAGCACGAGGCGGACCTTTGCAGCGCCCGGTGCGATGCGCTCCAGTTCACCTGTCTCGAATGCACGACGCAGAATATTTAGCTCCGACACTGACTGCGTGAAGTCGGCATAAATCGTGTCGAGTTGCTGCACAGTCGCAAGGCTCGCCGCATCATTCTGAATAACAAGCGCGCCCTCGGTCACCTGAGCCGCGCCGACCACGCCGTCGATCGGCGCGCGAATGGTGGTGTAGTCAAGATGGAGCCGAGCTCGCGCCAAGTCAGCCTTGCGCCCAGCGACATCCGCCGCTGCCTGACGCATGTTGGCAATCGCCCTCTCGTTTTCAGCCTCCGAGGTGGCATGGCGGGCGGTCAGTTTCTCGATACGCCTCGCATGATGCGATGCCTGTTCGAATACGGCATTAGCCTTTGCCAACGACGCCTCCGCGGCTTGTACTTCGACCGCGAAAGGCTCCGGATCGATCTGATACAGCGAGGCGCCCGCCTTCACTTCGCTGCCCTGCTGGAACAGCCGCTTGGTAATAATGCCGGAAACCCGTGGGCGCACTTCTGCAACCCGTAACGGCGAGATGCGGCCCGGCAGTTCGCGAACGATCGCATGCGGTTTCGGAACCACCGTGACCACGCTGACTTCGGGGATAACCGCTTTCACCGAAGCTTCGGCCGTAGCGGGCTCATCACAGCCGCCAAGGAGCGGCGACAATCCGGCGAGCACAATAGCCACCAACGTCAGACGTAAATTGAATCTTGGCATTGGAACTTGGAAACCTCATATCCGCAAAATGAAATACGAATCCGCTGTCCGCGAAGCGCTATGCTTCGCAGCCTAATGCGCGAATCCGTATCAATATCCCCTGAAGCAGGTTAGACGAGAACGACTGCGACGCAATACGATTCGTTGGCGGCGCAATGTCACATGACACTATCGATTTGAGATCGCTCCGATTTCTCGGATTCAAACAGTCGTGATCAGGTTCCATTCGAATTGAACGAAAATGGTAACGCGCCTTTCGGCACGAGACCGACGAGCCGCGAGGTAACGAAGGCCATCTCATCGAGTCGGGTCGGTCCGCACAGGTGAAACCGCGACCTGCCTCTAAGCCTCACAGTAGTCAGCACGAAGTTTTCGACACAAAAGAAACGCAACGATTGAAAGCTCTTGGTGCTGCAAAACAGCGACGACAAAATAGTTGGAAGAGCTATTTTTTGCCGGCGACACCGTGCCATAATGCGGCTTGTCTCGACTTCCTCGCCTCTCCTTGATGGGTTAAGCAAGTTCGCTCATGGCGCAAGGCACCGCTCCCCGCTCCGCACCGGAGATCGAACCGACCAAGCTGGCGCCGCCCCGGATATTTCTGGTCCGCATGGTCGTTTTCATTGTGCTGTGCGCGCTGGTACTGATCGTTCTTTACAAGCAGACCGTTTCCGCCTTCTTCGCCAACCCCAGTCTCAACGCGCTGATCGTAGGCGTGCTGACGATCGGAATCGTTTTTGCATTCCGGCAAGTGATCCGACTTTATCCGGAAATCGCGTGGGTCAACAATTTCCGCGTCGCCAATCCGGGCCGGACCACTGACCGGAGGCCGCGACTGCTGGCTCCGATGGCCGCGATTCTCGGCGGCGAACGCACCGGGCGAGTGTCGATCTCCCAGCAGACGATGCGGCACCTGCTCGATTCCATCGCCACCCGGCTCGACGAAGCTCGCGACATCTCCCGCTACATGATGGGTCTGTTGGTCTTCCTGGGCCTGCTCGGCACGTTCTGGGGCTTGATCGAAACTGTCGGCTCCGTCGGCAAGGTGATAGACGGCCTGAAGATCGGCGGCGACACCGGGTCCATGTTCGAGACGCTGAAAGAAGGTCTCGCTGCGCCGCTCGGCGGCATGGGCATTTCGTTTTCGTCGTCGCTGTTCGGTCTCGCCGGATCGCTAATTCTCGGCTTTCTCGATCTGCAATCCAGTCAAGCGCAGAACCGCTTTTATACCGACCTTGAGGACTGGCTCGCTACCACCGTTCGCGAATATAGCGGCGAGACCCGGGCCGACCCCACCGCCGAAATAAAAGCTGCGATTGAGCGGCTTCGCGTCACCGTCGAGAAGACGGGATCCGGCCATGAGACTACCTCCGCAATGGCGAGCCTTGCAGAAGCCATTCAGGGGCTCGTCAGCCATATGCGGACCGAACAGCAGTTGGTTCGCGAATGGGCGGACGAACAGGGCGAACAAAACCGCGAGATCAAAAAGCTGCTTCAGTACCTTGCACAACCGCCGGATGACGACCATCTGACCGTCCCGTTTACCCCGACCGCCGCTTCGCGGCCGGCGCCTTCCTCCGCAGAGGGAGGGGCACAATCTTAAGAGAAACATCATGGCCCTAGCACGCGGGCGCCGGAACGAGAGCGGATTCAACTACTGGCCGGGATTCGTTGATGCCCTCTCGACGCTGGTGCTCGCGATCGTTTTCCTGCTGTCTGTGTTTCTGGTGGTGCAGTTCTTCCTGTCGCAGGAAGTCTCGGGCAAGGACAAGGCGCTGGAGCAACTCAATGCCAGGATCGCTCAATTGACCGATCTGCTGTCGCTGGAAAAGCTCGGCAAGGTCAGCCTCGGCGACGAGGTCAGCCAGTTGCGTGCGGGTCTCGTATCGGCCGAAGCCGAGCGCGATCGGATCAAGGGACTTTATGAGGGCCTCGCTGGCGCGGGTAACGATGCCGCGGGCCGCAACAGCCAATTGAACAAGGCGCTGGATTCCGAAAAGCAGCTTTCGGCTCGCGCGCTGGCGCAGGTCGAGGTGCTGACACAACAGATCAGCGCGCTGCGCCGACAACTGGCGGCGCTGGAGAACGCACTCGACGTCTCCGAGAAAAAAGACAAAGAGTCGCAGAACCGCATCGCCGATCTCGGCCAGCGGCTGAACGTCGCGCTGGCAAAGCGAGTGCAGGAGCTGTCTCGCTACCGTTCGGAATTCTTCGGACGCTTGCGCGCCATTCTCGGCAACCGGCCGTATATTCGAATTGTGGGCGACCGTTTTGTTTTCCAGTCAGAGGTCTTTTTCGATACTGCGCAGGCGACGCTTCTGCCGGAAGGAAAATCCGAACTCGATAAGGTTGCCGGCGCGCTGACCGATCTCGACAAACAGATCCCGAGCGAGATCGCCTGGGTGCTGCGCGTGGACGGCCACACCGACGTCAGGCCCATCAACAGCCCGGTCTTCAAGTCGAACTGGGACTTGTCGGCGGCGCGCGCGATCTCGGTGGTGCAGTATCTGGTGTCGCTCGGCGTGCCGCCGCAACGTCTGGTCGCTGCGGGCTTCGGCGAGTTCCAGCCGCTCGATCCCGGCGCGACGGAAGACGCCTTCAAGCGCAACCGCCGTATCGAACTGAAGCTCACCGAGCGGTGATCCCGAAAGGTGGAACTCCGGTTGTCGGGGAAATCATGCCCAAACTAGAAACCGAGACGTTCAAACTCAGACCCTACGCGCCAGCCGACGAAGACGCCACGATCGCTTTGTGGCAGGCGACGTGGCAACAAACCTACCCCGCGATCGATTTCGCGGCGCGCGTGCCGTGGTGGCGCGAACGCTGGCGCAACGAGCTTGTACCCAACGCCGAAATCATTATTGCCGAACAATCCGGAAAGCTGGCAGGTTTCATCACCATCGATGCGGGCGGTTATCTCGATCAGCTCGTGGTCGACCCCGCGCATTGGGGCGGCGCCATCGCCGATACACTGATGAATGAGGCGAAACGGCTGTCGCCGGCGGGAATTACGCTGCTGGTCAACGCTGACAACATGCGCGCCATCCGCTTCTACGCGCGCAACGGATTCGTCCACGCAGGCGAGGAGGTGAATCCGACGTCGGGGCGGCTGGTCAACCGTATGGAATGGAAACCGTGAAGCCCGTATTGAATCGTCGTGGCGGGGCATGACGCAGCATATGCGTCACACACCCTCGAACTGCAGCCGCGCTAGGCGCGCATACAGTCCGTTAGCGGCGACCAGCGAGGCGTGCGTGCCCTGCTCCACGATCCGCCCCTGATCCATGACCATGATTCGGTCGCAGGAAAGTACCGTGGCGAGACGATGCGCGATCACCAGCGTGGTGCGGTGCTTCATCAGTTCTTCCAGCGCGGTCTGCACCAAAGTCTCAGATTCGGCGTCGAGCGACGACGTCGCCTCATCCAGCAGCAAGAGAGGCGCGTCCCGCAGGATTGCGCGGGCGATGGCGATGCGCTGACGCTGTCCGCCGGACAGCGTCACGCCGCGTTCGCCGAGCAGCGCCTCGAAGCCACCGGGCAACCGGCAGATGAACTCCGTGGCATGGGCCAGCTCGGCGGCACGCTCGACCTCGGCATCGGACGCATCCGGCCGACCGAAGCGGATATTTTCGCGGGCGGACGCGGCAAAGATCACCGATTCTTGCGGCACCAGCGCGATGCGGGCGCGAACCTCGCGTGGATCGGCGGTGCGCAGCGGAACGCCGTCGAACGAGATGGTGCCGGCGGCGGGATCGTAGAACCGCAGCAGCAGGTGAAATATTGTACTTTTTCCCGCACCTGACGGGCCGACGATGGCAACCTTCTCACCTGCTTTCACGGCAAGCGAGACACCGTCCAGCACCTTGACCTGCGGACGCGACGGATAGGCGAAGCTGACGTTGTCCAGCGTGACATCGCCCCGCGCTGGCGCCGGTAGAGCGCGCGGTGATGGCGGCGCCGCGATCACTGGCTTGACGCGAAGCAACTCGAAGAGGCGCTCGGCCGCACCGGATGCGGCGGCGACCTCGCCCCAGACTTCACTGAGCTGGCCGAGACCGGTCGCGGCGAACGCGGCATACAGCACAAACTGGCCGAGACGGCCCGGTGTCATGTCGCCACTCAGCACGTCGCGCGAACCGATCCAGAGGATCAGGACCACGCTGGTGAAAACGATGAAGATGATGATCGCGGTCAGCACGGCACGGGCGCGCGCCGAATTGCGCGCCGCCAGATAGGCCTGCTCGACTTCGCCGCCGAAACGGACATCGGCGAGCCGCTCGTTGGTATAGGCCTGCACCGTCCTGATCCCGCCGACCAGTTCGGAGGCATAGGCCGTGGCTTCCGCAAGATTATCCTGCGCGCTCCGCGACAGGCGGCGCACCCAGCGTCCGAATGCGACCAGCGGCAGGACGATCAGCGGGATAGCCGCCAGCACCAGGCCGGACAGACGCGGGCTGGTGATAACCATCATCGAGGCCGCGCCGAGGAACAGCACGACGTTGCGTAGCGCAACCGATATCGAGGAACCGACCGCGGACTTGATCTGGGTTGTATCGGCCGTCAGCCGCGAGACCAGTTCGCCGCTGCGGGCGGTGTCGAAAAACACCGGCGACAGCGAGATCAGGTGGGCGAAAACGTCGCGCCTCAGATCGGAGACGATGCGCTCGCCGGTGGTGGTCACCAGAAAATAACGCGCCGCGCTGGCGCCAGCGAGAACGGCGACAACGCCGATCATCATGGTGAAGTAGCTGTTGATCATCGCGACGCCTTCGGACGTGAAGCCGAAGTCGATGATCCGGCGCACTGCGAGCGGTACGACCAGCGTCGTCAGCGCAGCGACGACCAGGGCGACAAGCGCAAGCAGCGCCCGGCCGCGGTAGCGGGCGATATAAGGCAAGAGCGCGAGAAGCGGGCGCAACCGGGTGCCGCCGCGGGCGCCGGCATCCGGCGGCGAGGCCTGATCCGCCATGACAGGTCCGGCCGGCTGGGGTCCGGCCTTTGAGGGACCATCGAGCGGCAGGGTGACGGCCGCGGATTTCGAGGTATTCTCACGCACTTCTACCGGACTCATCGCCTGACCACGCTATTGCTGATAAGGCAACCTAATATGCCCCCCCGCGCACGCTGGCAAATGCACAGGCGCGCTTGTCCGTCAAACCTTGGTGCGATATAGAGCGGACTAAATCCGCCTAAAACCATCCGCCCTGCAAGGACACGTCATGAAAGCCGAAATTCACCCGGATTATCATACAATTAAGGTCGTGATGACCGACGGAACAGAATATCTGACCCGTTCCACCTGGGGCAAGGACGGCGATACGCTGAACCTGGACATCGATTCCAAGTCGCATCCAGCATGGACCGGCGGCTCCCAACAGATTCTCGACCGCGGCGGCCGCGTCTCCCGGTTCCAGAAAAAATTCTCGGGCTTCCTCAAGAAGGACTGAGTTTAAAACTCAATCAGAGATCGCGTCATTGCGAGGCGCATCACGCCGGAACAATCCGGAAGTTCTGAGGAGACTGCTTAGCGGGTCTTTGTATCGGCTGGCCGGCCAGCCGGCTCGCATGACATCGGAAATGAGCGTTCCATCAAGAGGCGAAGCGCTCTCGTTGCGCTACGCCTTCAAAAAACATGCGGCATCAAAGCGACAGCCGAGACCGTCCCGTTGCGACTTTCTCGGTAGGGTCAGCCGGTCTGGCGCTCGAATGCTTCCCTGAGACGGTCGAGTTGCGACACCAGCGGATTACCGGCCGTCCCATGCTCTACAGGTGGCGCATGGATGGTGGTATCGAGGCGCCGTACCCGCGCCTGCAAATTCATCGACCGCTCGATCAGATCCTGCAACTGCCACGGCAATTTTGCGATCATGTCCTGCGCACCGGGATCCGCCGCCGACAGCTTGACCCTGGTCTTTTCGCGATTGGCCTGTGCCAGCGTCATCTCGCCTTCCTTCACAGCGCGATGCAGCAAGAGCCACGAAGCAAGTTGCATCAACCGAGTGGTCAGCCTCATGCTTTCGGTGGCGTAGGTCAGGCTGACTGAACGTTCGAGCGATTTCGCCTCGGTGCGGCCATCACCATCGAGATAGGCAGCGGTTTCCTCGACCAGATCCATGCCTTCCCGGAACAAGGCGGTGAATACGGAAGAGCCGGCGAGATGTTCGCTGAACTGGACAAGACCGCTGTCGCCTGCCGATGGATCGAACATGGTTCACGCCTCACGCAGTTTCCGCAAGTGAAACCCGGTTACCGCAAGAAAATTCATCAAATCAATAACTTACGTACACCCTGATCGCGACGGCCGGTATCCATTTTGCGAATACACTTTGGCCGCCCGCCGGCTTCTTCGCGCCGACTTATGATGAACAAATCATTGCGCGCCGCGGAGCGGGAGTCCAGCGCCAGATATCGGCAAGGATTAATAAGGGTTAATGTTCAAGGCGACATTACGAGGATAACGCCCAGCAAAATGACGCAGTAAGATGCCGCAGGCAAAAAAACAGCCGCCGTTTCCGGCGGCCTGAAGTTGATAACAGGGAGGCGTCAAACAGAGTGGACAGGAAGCCACTCGGTGTCCAATGAAGGACATTTCAGTCATAGTCGGGAAAGCTTAATTAATCGTAAACGAACGAATTTCTTCAGCTTTTGTTTGCAGTTTGGGCATGGCGCTCCCCGGCCGTGCAGGCACCGGGGAACCGGTTGGACCAGTCCGGACAGAAGACATCTCTCAAGACTTGAAAAAACGGTCAGCCGCATCCTTCGAGGCACGCTTCTTCACTTCAGCCGCCCGCAGGCGCTGGATCTCGGCCGTCAGCAGCGCGATGCGCTCCTCGAGTTCGTTCACCGAAAGCAGCGAGAGATCCTGCCCGATGTCATGCGTGATCCTTTTCCTGGGTTCGTCGTCGTCGATGGTCATGCGCCCGTCCCGCTGCAGCTCAAGAGCCCGTCGTCACAGATTTTTCCAGTTCGCGGCCGGCTGTCCAGAGCTTATTCGCTTCTCATGCAATCCGAAGCCTGACCGTGACGAGTTTGTTTGGTGACGGGCTTCTCACACGAATTGGTACGCACGTCGCTTGAAAACGCTATAGTCAGCATCGGACCGTCTTTCCCGCGGTTTCTCCGGTGACGACCCATGGATAAGCCACCAGCGCAAATGACCGCCATCGGCATCAGCAAGCCCGGTGGCCCGGAGGTTCTTCTGCCGGAGATTCGCCCGGTTCCCTCACCCGGCACAAACGAAATCCTGATCAAGGTCGCGGTGGCCGGCGTCAACCGGCCGGATATCCTACAGCGCTCCGGCAGCTATCCCCCACCACCCGGCGCCAGCGATCTGCCCGGCCTGGAAGTCGCCGGCGAGATAGCTGCGCTTGGCGAAGGCGCGAGCAAGTATCAACTCGGCGAGAAAGTGATGTCGCTGGTCTCGGGCGGCGGATACGCACAATACTGCGTCGCGCATGAATCGATCGCGATGCCTATCCCTCTCGGGTTCTCCATGATTGAAGCCGGCGCTACACCGGAAACCCTGATGACGGTGTGGCACAATGTGTTCGAACGCGGCGCATTGAAAGCAGGCGAGACGTTGCTGATACACGGCGGTTCATCGGGCATCGGCACTATGGCGATTCAACTCGCCAAGGCGTTCGGTGCAAGGACGATCGTGACCGTCGGATCAAAGGAGAAGGCCGACGCCTGTCTTAGCCTTGGTGCCGACCACGCCATCAACTACAAACTCCAGGATTTCGTCGCGGAGGTGAAGGCGATGACGGCCGGCGCAGGCGCCAATCTCATCCTCGATATGGTCGGCGGCGACTACATCGAGAAGAACTATGATGCCGCCGCGCTCGAGGGCCGCATCGTGCAGATCGCATTTCTCAATGGTGCGAAGGCAACCGTTAATTTCGCCAGGCTGATGGTGAAGCGGCTGCACCATACCGGTTCGACGCTGCGGCCGCAGTCGGTTGCAGACAAGGCCTTGATGGTCGGCGCCATCGAAGCCAAAGTGCTGCCCTTGATGCACGAGGGACGAATCAAGCCGCTGATCGACAGCAGCTTCCCGCTCGACAAGGCAGCGGAAGCTCATCGGCGGATGGAAACCAGCGCGCATGTGGGCAAAATTGTGTTGACAGTTTAGATTCCTGCGAACCTGCGGGAGCCTATAATTCCTTTTGAAATTATGTCATCTATCTCGCGCGGTCGGCTGGTTCGGCGAGAGCAGGTGACGGGTTTGCACGGGTTCGCTTTCATTTCTGTGACGTCCAGGTCCGTGACGTCCAGGTCTGTGACGTCCAGGTCTGTGACATCCAGGATCGTCTCCGCGCGGGTCTCGATCTCCTCCCGCGCAAAAAGGCGGGACTGTATGTTGAACATGGGGAAATGACATTGCGTGCGATCAGGTGGCTTGCGTGTCTTTCGCTGGCCCTCATGATTTTCGTCGCGGCATCGCCGGCACGCGCAGTCGACGCCGTCAGCGTCCGCAGCGACGCGCCCGCCATCGACCTCACCGCCATCCTCGATCATCAGCATAGCGACTCAGACCGCATTCAAGTCTCGACCGCGCCCGGCACCGACGGTATCATTCGCCGCATCGAGGTGCGCGCGCGGGAAGGCGGCCAGCACTGGGTCGTTTTCGCGCTCGCCAACAACACCGACGATCAACTGGATCGCCTGATCGTCGCACCGCATTACCGCCTCGTGTCTTCGGGACTGCTCTGGCCGGATCTCGGACAATCGCGCATCGCGACCATCACGCCCTCGACCGGTGATCGTCCGGAGCGGCAGGAGAGCGCCACCGCCGACGTCTTCCGCATCACGCTCGATCCGGGCGCAGTCATTACTTTCGTTATGGAACTGCGTACCGACAAGCTGCCGCAGCTTTATCTCTGGGAGCCCGACGCCTACAAGGACAAGGTCAATTCCTTCACCTTGTATCAGGGCATCGTCATCGGCATCTCCGGGTTGCTGGCGCTGGTGCTGACCATCCTGTTCGTGGTCAAGGGAAGCATCATGTTTCCTGCCGCCGCAGCGCTTGCCTGGGCAGTGCTGGTCTATATCGGCGTCGATTTCGGCTTCTGGGGCAAGGTGCTGGACATGTCGGCCGGTGCTGAACGGGTCTGGCGCGCCTCGGGCGAGGCGATTCTCGCGGCAACGCTGCTCGTATTCCTATTCGCCTATCTCAATCTCAATCGCTGGCACGTCCGCTATTCGCATATCACCCTTGGCTGGCTGGCTTTCCTCGGCTCTCTGGTGGCGCTTGCCCTGTTCGATCCGGCGGTGGCCTCCGGCATCGCGCGGATGTCGCTCGCCCTGATCGCCATATTCGGCTTCGGGCTGATCGTCTATCTCGCGGTTCACGGTTTCGATCGCGCCGTATTGCTGATCCCGACCTGGTTCCTGTTGGTGGTGTGGGTCAGCGCAGCCGGAATGGCGATCGAAGGCAAAGTCGTCAACGACATCGTCGGCCCCGCCTTGCTCGGCGGCCTCGTGCTGATCGTAATGCTGATCGGATTCACGGTCATGCAGCATGCTTTCGCTGGCGGAGGCAGCACCTCGGGCGTCGTATCCGACGTCGAGCGCCGCGCTCTCGCGTTGACCGGCGCGGGCGATCTGGTTTGGGACTGGGACGTCTCCGCCGACAAGGTCTTCACCAGTCCCGAGACCGAAAGCCTGCTCGGCCTGAAACGCGGTGCGCTCGAGGGTCCGGCGGCTACCTGGCTGGAGGTGCTGCATCCGCTCGATCAGGACCGGTTCCGCGCGGCGCTAGACAGTGTACTCGAACAGCGTCGGGGACGGCTTGTGCAGGACTTCCGGCTGCGCATGTCCGACGGCCACTTCATGTGGTTCGCACTGAAAGCGCGCCCGGTGGTCGGGTCCGACGGCGAGGTTTCACGCGTGGTCGGAACTCTCACCGATGTCACCGAGACCAGGAAAGCCGAGGAGCGGATGCTCCACGATTCGGTGCACGACAACCTGACCGGCCTTCCAAATCGCAAGCTTTTCATCGACCGTCTCAACGCGGTCGCGACCTTCGCCAAGACCATGCCGAGCCTGCGGCCGACCTTGATGGTAATCGACCTCGACCGTTTCAAGCAGGTCAACGATTCCGTTGGTATCGCGGTCGGGGATTCGATCCTGCTGACGTTGGCACGGCGGTTGACGCGCATCCTCAAGCCACAGGATACGCTGGCGCGACTTGCCGGCGATCAATTTGGCCTCATCTTGTTGTCGGAGCAAGATCCGCCCCGCATCACCGCGTTCGCCGAAACCATCCGCAAGACCATCCGCGCTCCGATCACCTTCAATGACCGCGAAATCTTCCTGACCGCGTCGATCGGTCTGGCGCTGAGCGACCCTCAGACGCAATTGACGGAGGAGATCATCAAGGACGCTGAACTTGCGATGTACCATTCCAAACGGATCGGCGGCGATCGGATCGACGTTTACAAGCCCGCGATGCGCGCCCGGAAAAACGATCGGCTAACGCTCGAGGCGGAGTTGCGGCGCGCCATCGAGCGGCGTGAGATCGCCGTCCTGTACCAGCCTATCGTCCGGCTGGAGGACCGCTCGATCGCGGGTTTCGAAGCGCTGGCACGGTGGGATCACCCCAAGCTCGGGCGGATGGCGCCGGACGAATTCATCACCATCGCCGAGGAAGCCGGCCTGATTGTCGATCTCGGGACGTTCGTGATGGACCAGACCACACGCCAACTTGCGGTCTGGCAGCGCACCATCCGGTCGCAACCACCGATTTTCGCCAGCGTCAACGTCTCTTCGCGCCAATTGCTGCGGCATGATCTGATCCACGACATCCGCTCGGTGCTGTCGCGCTCATCAATCGCGCGCGGCACACTGAAGCTTGAGCTGACAGAATCGCTGGTCATGGAAAATCCCGAACATGCGGCGCAGATGCTGCAACGAATTCGCGAACTTGGCGTTGGGCTCTCGCTTGACGATTTCGGTACGGGCTATTCCTCGCTATCGTACCTGCAGCGTTTCCCGCTCGACACCATCAAGATCGACCAATCGTTCGTGCGCACCACAACCCAGGGTACGCGGCCTGTCATTCTCAAGTCGATCATCGCAATGGCGCACGATCTCAGCATGGACGTTGTCGCCGAAGGCGCCGAAACTGACTCTGATGCGGTAGAACTCTATCAAATGGGCTGCGAGTACGCGCAAGGCTTCGCATTCGGCGAGCCGATGGACGCCGATGCAACGATGCGACTCCTGGCCCAGGAGCGGCTTGAGGCGGCAAGCTGAGACCGGCCAGTGCACAACGCCCGAAAGGCAAAACCTCGGCTCGCTCAGGCGTGACCGGCTTCGTTCGACAACATGCCCGGATCGATGCCGATCTTGTGCAGCGCGCGAGTATATTTATCCTCGATATCGTGGCCGAAGATCAGGTCCTGATCAGCCGGGCAGTGCAACCATCCGTTGTCCTGGATTTCCGTCTCCAGCTGACCCGGCGCCCAGCCGGCATAACCAAGCGCCAGGATCGCGTGTTTTGGCCCGGTGCCTTTGGCAATAGCCTCCAAAATATCGAGCGTCGCGGTCAGGCAGATGCCCTCGTCAATGGGCAGCGTCGCATCTTCGATGAAGAAATCGCTCGAGTGCAGAACGAAGCCGCGGCCGGTTTCGACCGGGCCGCCTTTCATCACTTTCATCGTCTCGGCGGTTTCCGGCAGCTTGATCTGGTCGGTTCGCTTGATGATGTCGAGTTGCACCAGCAAATCGGTGAAGTCGACGCTTCCGGCAGGGCGATTGAGGATAATACCCATCGCTCCCTCGGACGAGTGCGCGCAAACATAGATCACGGATCGTGCGAACCGCTCATCTTCCATCACCGGCATAGCAATCAGCAGCTGGCCGTCGAGATAGTTGCGGTCATCAGTCTCCGTGTCTGCATCGTCGGCGTGACGACGGTCCCTGCCAGGCCCTTTACGCGCTGGATTCATCAGCAAATGACCCTCATGTTGCCCTTCCATCCTGATATTGGGCGCCCATTCTGTCAATCAACCATCCCGCCACGGCTAAACAGCACATCACAAGCAATTCAATAGTTTGGCTTTGGAGCAACCTGTAAAAAGACGCTGCATGATCATCAAAGTTCCTCTTTACGCGGTGCCCTGCGTTGCGGTCGCATTGCTGGGTTGTGCGCTTTCAACTCCTGCGACGGCCCAAGATTCCTCGCCATGGCAGCAAGGCAGCCACGCCGCCGTCCGCCTGCTCGCGGGCTCGCGCAGCGGAGCGGTACTGCTCGGTGGCATCGCGTTTCAGCTCGAACCGGGTTGGAAAACCTTCTGGCGGACACCGGGCGACTCGGGCGTGCCGCCGCGGTTTGACTTCTCACGGTCGGACAACGTCGATGCTGTGACTGTGCTGTGGCCCGCGCCATCGAAATTTCCCGACGGCGCGGGCGGCCATGCGCTCGGCTACAAGGAGCAGATCGTGCTGCCGCTGCGGATCGCAGCTACCAATGCTGAGAAACCGATCACGCTGCGCGCAACCGTCAATTTCGCGATATGCGCCAAGCTGTGCATTCCCGCCGAAGCCACTATGGAGCTTGCTTTCGCCAGCGTCGCCAGCGCAGAAGACAGCGCGCTTGCCGCGGCGCTCGATATGGTGCCAAAGCCGGCCCGGATCGGGGACCCTAATCCCTTGACGATTCGCGACGTCAGGCGCGACGAAAAATCCACGGTGATCGTCGATGTCGCAACCTCGAATCCCAAGGACGAGGTCAACCTGTTCGTCGAAGGCCCGACGCCGGACTGGTCGCTGCCGATCCCGACCCGGCACGAGCACGCGCCGCGCGGGGTGAAACGATTTTCATTCAAGCTCGACGGCCTACCGGCGAACGCGAATGCTGAAGGCGCCGCGTTGAAGCTGACCCTGGTCGGCGACAAAAGCGCCTATGAATTCAATATCAATCTGAATTGATGGCGAACCGTCAGAGGCGATGCAAGCCTATCTGTTTCACCCAACAGAATCTTAAGGAATCGTTGCTTAAGTCCGGATCATGGCGCGCTTCCCGCGCCGAGGATTTCGCCGTGGCCATGACGGACGCCCAACCCGCCCCTGCGAAGCGATCGCCCTTACTGACCGGACGATTGCGCGCAATAATGGGAGGTTCGAGCGAGGCTTCGCTGACCAAGCGGCTCGCCGGCACGATCTTCATCATCCGGGTCATAAGCGCCGGCCTTGCATACCTAGCGCAAATCCTTCTCGCGCGCTGGATGGGCGGTTCCGACTACGGCGTCTACGTGTATGTCTGGACCTGGGTTCTGCTGCTCGGCAGCATGATGGATTTCGGCATCTCGGCCTCGGCGCAGAAGATCATTCCGGAATATCGCGCGAGCGGCGACGACGCACGGCTGCGCGGATTCCTGAGCGGCAGCCGCTGGATGACATTCATCGTTGCCTCGCTGATCTCGATATCGCTCGCGGCCTTGGTCAGAGTACTGTCGCCGTGGATCGATGCGGCGACGGTCGTGCCGCTTTATGTCGGCTGCCTGACGCTACCGGCATTCGTGGTCGCCAACACCCAGGACGGCATTGCGCGCTCCCACGATTGGATGCGGCTCGGACTGATGCCGCAATTCATCGTGCGGCAATCGCTGATTATCGGCTTCACTGCCGGCGCTTTCGCGCTGGGATTTCACCTCAGCGCCACCGTCGCCATGCTGGCCAGCGTAGCGGCGGTCTGGATTGCCATGATCGGCCAGATGATCGTACTCAATCGCAGATTGGGCACGATCGTAGCATCCGGGCCGAAGGTTCACGATTTTCGCGGCTGGCTCTCGGTCTCGTTGCCCATTTTGCTGGTCGAGAGCTTTTATCTTCTGTTGTCCTACACCGATGTACTCGTGCTGCAGCAGTTTCGCTCGTCGGAGGAGGTCGGCGTATATTTCGCCGTCGTTAAAACTTTGGCGCTGGTGTCGTTCATTCACTACGCCATGTCGGCGACAACCGCGCACCGCTTCACTGAATACCATGCCGCGGGCGACCGCGAGCGATTGGCGGCCTACCTCGCCCATGCGATTAAATGGACGTTCTGGCCCTCGCTTGCGGCAACGCTGCTGCTGCTCGCACTCGGCAAACCGATGCTGTGGCTATTCGGTCCGCAATTCGTCACCGGCTACAGCATTATGTTCGTCGCCGCGATCGGGCTCGTGGTCCGTTCCGCCATCGGCCCGGTCGAGCGGCTGCTCAACATGCTTGGCCATCAGCACGCCTGTGCATCCGCATATGCGTTGGCCTTCGGCATGAACGTCGCGCTGTGCTTCGCATTCGTCCCGCGCTACGGCGGCCATGGCGCCGCCGCCGCCACTTCAATCTCGCTCGCGTTCGAAACGGTACTGCTGTTTTGGATCGTCCGCCGAAGACTCGGATTGCATGTGCTGGCGTTTGGAAAGCGGGCCTCTATATAAAAACGTCACCCGTCGTGGCCGGATTTATTCCGGGACATGGACGAAACAAATCCATCGTTCAGCGAAGAAGATCGCTTACGCTGCCGTCCAGCCGCCATCGATCGACAGGTTGCTTCCGGTGATCTGAGCGGCATCGTCGCCGCAGAGATAGAGCGCCAGCGCGGCGACTTGCTCCACGGTGACGAACTGCTTGGTCGGTTGCGCCGCGAGCAGCACGTCGTCCACGACCTGCTCCCTGGTCATGTTGCGCGCCTTCATGGTGTCGGGGATTTGCTTCTCGACCAGCGGCGTCCAGACATAGCCGGGGCTGATACAGTTGCAGGTGATCCTGTGCGGCGCGAGCTCAAGCGCCACCGTCTTGGTAAGGCCAGCAATTCCGTGCTTGGCGGCCACATAGGCCGACTTGAAGGGCGAAGCCACCGTCGAATGCGCCGATGCGGTATTGATGATGCGGCCCCAACCGCGTTTCTTCATGCCAGGCACGGCGGCGCGGATGGCATGGAAGGCCGACGACAGATTGATGGCGATGATCGCGTCCCACTTCTCGATGGGAAAGTCCTCGATCGGCGCAACGAACTGGATGCCCGCGTTGTTAACGAGTATATCGACCGAGCCGAAGGTTGTTTCGCCCAGTTCGATCATGCCCGCGAGATCGGCGGGCTTTGTCATGTCGGCAGGCGAGTAGACCGCCTTGACCTTGAACTCCGTCTCTATGCCGGAGCGCTCCTTCTCGATTTCTGCCGCAGTGCCAAACCCATTGATCACGATATCTGCGCCGACGCCGGCGAAGGCGCGGGCATAGGCCAGCCCTATGCCGCTGGTTGATCCGGTCACGACCGCGGTCTTGCCTTTCAAATTCGTCATCGCCTTCTCCTGTCGGAACCGCGGATCATCGACGGCGCGGTGTTTCTCTCAAAGCACGGGCACACAGTGTTGCCGATCAAGCCGGATCCACGCTAGTCCGCCATCTGAGGCCGCCCCGTGACGTCGGTCGCGCCCAGGTCGCACGGCGACACCTGCTCCACGCAGTCGTTATCGCGCGTCGGTGGAAGCCAATACCAGCGTCCAGAACACCTTGTATTTGGTATCCGGAGCATAGGTCGCCGCGATGCCCAATTTCGTGACGCCGTTCTTGAGCATGTTAGCCCGATGCGGGGGCGAATCGCGCCAGCCAGAGAAGGCCTCGGCGAGGGTGTGGTAACCGGCACCGATATTCTCGACCGCCAACGTTGCCGGATAACTGGCCGCCGCCAGCCGCTTGGGCAGCGTGCCGGCAATGTCGTGATCCATTTTGTTGCGTTTGGCCATCACCATCGATTGGGTTTCGGCGACCTTCATGAGTTCGGGATCGACCGTCACAGGACCAAGGCTGTTATTAGCGCGATAGCCGGAAATCATGGAGGCCGCCACCGCGGCATCCAGCTTGGCTCCGCCATGGGCCATGTCGAGATAGAACGCCGGCTGCTCGTCAGACGGCGGTTTATCCGTAACGCATCCGGCCACGGTCAGCAGGCCAAGAAGCATGGCAAAGGTGCGGATCATCCTCGTATCCCGAATCCGAAGTTCTGCACTGCGCCCTTCGAACTTCGGATTCGAAAGGGCGCGAGCAACTTATACTTGCTAGAGGTCCATCGATCTTAACATTCGCCAAAGGCGCGTTGAAAACGGCATGCGATGTCGGAATCGGGCCACTAGTCCCCAATCAGTTGCAGGTGTTGCACATCAATGGTGGCTGAAAGGTGAATAAACCCCTAGCGCCCGACACCGGCTTTCGCCTGTTTTGCGGCAATCTTTGATATGAATGCCGGATCAAGGGACACAAGCGATCCTATGATTCTAGATTGGTTCGGTTGACGGACTCGCTGAGACAATGAAGCGAGGGTCTGAACCAAAACCACACTAGGCCGGATCCGCGAAAATGCGATAACGCCGGGGCCGCAATCCGACGACCTCGCCATCCCGAAGCTCGCGATCACGCGGCGCATCGATCTCGATGATGGTTTCACCCTGGCCGTCGGACAATGCGATGTCGGCGCGCTGGATCGGACCGAAGGTCCGCACCCGCCGCACGGTGCCTTCGAGGCCGCCCCAGCCGGGCGGACTGATCTGCATATCGTGGCGGCGAACGAACAGCTTCGACGGCCCGGACACACCGCACTCCGCGGCGATATTCAGCGGTGTGCCGCCGAGCCGAATCACACCGTCCTGGACATCGACGGGCAGGACAATCGATTCGCCGATAAAGCCATGGACGAACGCGGTCGCCGGGCTGTCATAAACCTCACCCGGTCTGCCGATCTGCTCGATCCTGCCCTTGTCCATCACCACGACGCGGTTTGCGACTTCGAGCGCTTCCTCCTGATCGTGAGTCACGAACACCGACGTGACATGAATCTCCTCATGCAACGAGCGCAGCCAGCGACGCAACTCCTTCCGCACCTTGGCATCGAGCGCGCCGAACGGCTCGTCCAGCAGCAGGATGCGGGGCTGGATGGCCAGCGCTCGGGCGAGTGCGATGCGTTGACGCTGGCCGCCGGAGAGTTGACTCGGGTAGCGGTCAGCGAGCCAGTCGAGTTGCACCAGATCGAGCAATTCCCTGACACGCGCGCGGATGCTGGCTTCGTCCTTGCGAATGGCACGCGGCTGCACCCGCAGCCCAAACGCGACGTTTTCGAATACCGTCATGTGGCGGAACAGAGCGTAGTGTTGAAATACGAAGCCCACCTCACGCTCACCTGCCCCGCGCGCCAGAGCGTTCTCGCCGTCAAATGACACCGAGCCACCGTCCGGCCAGTCGAGCCCGGCGATAATTCGCAGCAGCGTCGTCTTGCCCGAACCCGACGGGCCAAGCAGCGCTAGTAATTCCCCATCGGCGATCGTCAGGTCGACACCACCAAGCGCAGAAAATGCGCCAAATCTCTTGACGATATTTTTTAGCTCAATGCTCACGCGCCTGCCGTCCCTCGTCGAGTTGCCCTTCGAGAATCGTTTTGGCAACCAGCGTGATCAATGCGAGCAACGCCAATAACGATGCCACCGCGAACGCCGCCACGAATTGATACTCGTTATACAGGATTTCAACTAGCAGCGGCATCGTATTGGTTTCACCCCGGATGTGACCGGAAACCACGGATACCGCACCGAACTCGCCCATGGCGCGCGCGTTGCAGAGCAACACGCCATAGAGCAAGCCCCACTTGATATTCGGAAGCGTAACGCGAAAGAAAGTCTGCAGTCCGGAGGCGCCGAGCGACAGCGCGGCTTCTTCTTCCGCCGTCCCCTGCTCCTGCATCAACGGAATTAGCGCCCGCGACACGAACGGAAAAGTCACGAACGTTGTCGCCAATGCGATGCCCGGCAACGCAAACAGAATCTCGATGTTGTTATCCTGTAGCCAAGGCCCGAGAAAACCCTGTCCGCCGAACAACAGCACGAACACCAGACCGGAAACGACCGGGCTGACCGAGAACGGCAGATCGATCAAAGTGATGAGCAGCGTCTTTCCGGGAAACTCGAACTTGGCGACGGCCCATGCGGTAATCAATCCGAACACCAGATTGAGACCCACCGAGATCGCCGCAACCGTCAACGTCAACCTGATCGCCGATAACGCTTCCGGCTCGGCAAGCGCCGCGAGATACACCCGCCCGCCCTTGGCCAACGCTTCGGCGAACACAATCGCCAGCGGCAGCAAGATGAACAGCGTGAGAAACAGAATACAAAGGCCGATCAACAGTCCACGCACCCAGCGCGGCTCGGAGCGGGCATCGGTCCGGTCAAGCGGAAACGCGATCGCGGCTTCAGACATCAACGCCACCTCTAGTACGCCTGCTCTTGCGACCGAGCCCAGCGCTGCAAGCGATTGATGACGAAGATCACCAGGAAAGACACCACCAGCATGACCACGGCGATCGCGGTCGCGTCGGCGTAGCGGAATTCCGACAGGCGGATTACGATCAGAAGCGGCGCGATCTCCGACACGTTCGGCAGGTTACCGGCGATGAAAATCACTGAGCCGTATTCACCGACCGCGCGTGCGAATGCGAGCGCAAACCCCGTGAGCAGTGCCGGCATAAGGCTTGGAAGAACAACACGCCACACTGTCTGCCATCGACTGGCACCAAGACTGGCAGCGGCTTCCTCGATCTCCGGATCGAGATCGATCAGTACGGGCTGCACGGTGCGCACCACGAAAGGAATCCCGATAAACACCATCGCGACAAAAATACCGAGCGGTGTAAACGACACCTGGACGCCCAGCTCGGCCAGCGGTGCGCCGAGCCAGCCATTTTGCGCGAATAGCGTCGTCAGCGCAATGCCGGCCACCGCGGTCGGCAACGCAAAGGGAATGTCGACGATCGCGTCGAGAATTCGGCGACCCCGAAACCGGTAGCGCACCAGCGCCCAGACGATGACGCTGCCCATCACCAGATTGAGCAATGCGGCAAGAAACGCGAGTCCGAATGAAACCTTGAGCGCGTTCAATGTTCGCCGGCTGGTGATGATATCGAGAAACTGGGCAACGTTCAGTTCAAATGACTTTAGAAACAATCCCGCAAGAGGGATCAGAACGATGATCGAAAGCCAGGTCAATGTCAGCCCCATGGTGAGGCCGAATCCCGGCAGCGTCCGACGTCGTCCCAATCCTCCTTTCACGTCGTCCCGCTCCGCCCCGTTGAATCAGTCCTGGTAGATCTGATCGAAGATGCCGCCTTCGCTGAAGTGCACCTTCTGCGCCTTGGCCCAACCGCCGAACACGTCGTCGATCTTGAACAGTTCAACCTTGGGGAATGCATCGGCATATTTCTGGATTATTTCCGGGTCAGTCGGACGGTAGTAGTTTCGCCCAGCGATATCCTGAGCGTCCTTGGTATACCAATATTTCAGATACGCCTCGGCAACGGCGCGCGTACCCTTCTTGTCTACCACTTTATCCACGACAGCAACCGGCGGTTCCGCCAGAATGGAGATCGACGGCACCACGATCTCGAATTTATCTTTTCCGAACTCCTTCAGCGCGAGAAAGGCTTCGTTCTCCCATGCCAGCAGCACGTCGCCGACGCCGCGTTCGACGAAGGTGACGGTAGAACCGCGCGCGCCGGTATCGAGCACCGGAACGTGTTTGTAAATGTCGGCCACAAACTGTTTAGCCTTGTCTTCGCCGCCCAGCTTTTTCAGCGCAAAACCCCATGCCGCGAGATAATTCCAGCGCGCGCCGCCGGAGGTTTTGGGATTCGGCGTAATGACTTTGACACCGGGCTTGGTCAGATCGCCCCAATCCTTGATAGCTTTGGGATTGCCGGTACGCACCAGAAAAACGATCGTTGACGTATAGGGAGATGAGTTCTCCGGCAACCGCTTCTGCCAGTCCTTTGCCAACAGACCGTGCTCCGCCGCCACATCGATGTCATAGGCGAGCGCAAGGGTCACCACATCGGCCTGCAAACCATCGATCACCCCACGCGCCTGCTTTCCGGAGCCGCCATGAGACTGCTTGATCTCGACGCTCTTGCCGGTTTCCTTTTGATAATGCGCCGCAAACGCCTTGTTGAAATCAGCATAAAGCTCTCGAGTCGGATCGTATGAGACATTCAGCAACGACACGTCGGCCGCGTAGGCAGAACCAGCCCATATCAATCCAGCCAAAACCATAAAGCTTCGACGAAGCATTCCCATCTCCATAAGGCCCGCTCACGCGACGACCATTAGCGTCAGAACCCATGAAGAAACTCGTCAAAGGGCAGCTTCAAGTCAACGAAACGACATTTCAATGTTTGCAGCGGTGCAGAGTTATTCCTCTACGAAGTCTTCATCGTGTGGATGCCGCATTCCGTCTTGGCTCTGCCGCGCCAGCGGCCGGCGCGTGCGTCTTCATTCGCGGTCGCGCGCGAGGTGCATGGCATGCAGCCGACGGAGAGGAATCCCGATGCGATAAGCGGGTGCGGCGGCAGTTTCGCCGATGCATAGATCGCCTCGATGTCGGCGCGCGAGGCGTTCGCGAACGGATTGAACTTCAGCCGCGCGCCGTCATCTTCCACGAATGGGATGTCGGCGCGAAGGCCGCCCTGAAACCGCTTGCGGCCGTTGATCCAGGCGTCGAACGGCTGAAGCGCGCGTGCGAGCGGCTCCACTTTCCGGATGCGGCAGCAGGCATCAGGATCGGAGAACCATAACTCGCGATCAGGATCCTCGCTTTTCAACGCATCCTCGGATGGTTGAATAGAGCGAACATCCTTCAGGCCGAGCGCGGCGATCAATGTATCGCGATAGGCCAGCGTCTCTTCAAACAGCCATCCGGTATCGAGAAAGATCACGGGAATGGCAGGATCGACGTCAGCCATCACCTTGAGCAGCGCAGCTGACTCGGTGCCGAACGACGAGACCAGCGCCAGCCTGTCTCGACCAACCGTGCGAAGCGCCGCACTGATCACATCCGCGGGGGAAGCGTTGCGCAAGGACTCGTTTAGCGCGGCCGCAGCAGGCAATGCGGAGACCTCTGCCGCTGGAGCAGATTGCGCCGTCGCACCGGTCGCGGCGCCCTTTCGTTCAAGCAGAGAGGTCATTCTGCAGCCATCTGAAATGTCTGGAGGGAGGAATTCTGGCTCGCATTGCGCCACGGCGCAGAGTGCGAAACGACGTCACCGATCACAAGGATAGCGGGGCCACCCTCGACATCGCGAACCAGCGCCGGAAGGTGATCAAGTATACCGATGACGGATTTGGCATCGGGACGGGTGGCGCGGGCGAACACGCCGACCGGCGTTTCGGGCGAACGCCCGGCCTCCAGCAGCCCGCTACGGATCGCCGCCGCCGCCGTGATTCCCATATAGACCACGACGGTCATCTTACGGTCGGTCAGTGCCGACCAGTCGACGTTCGAAGCGTCGTGAGCCTTATGCGCGGTAAGAAAGGTGATGCGCAGCGCCTCATGGCGGTAGGTGAGCGGCACTTCGAATTCCGCAGCCGCGCCGAGCCCGGCCGTAATTCCAGGAATAACCGAACAGGCGACACCGGCCTCTCGTAGCGCCTCTATTTCTTCGCCGCCGCGGCCGAAAATGAAGGGATCGCCGCCCTTGAGGCGGACGGCCCGCTGACCGGATTTGGCGGCATCGATCAGTAGCCGGTTGATGGCGTCCTGCCCGATGCCGGGTTTGCCGACACGGCGACCCACCGGCACACGCACCGCGTCGCGGCGCGCGCGATCGAGAATCTCAGGCGTGACGAGTTCATCGTAGAATACGATGTCGGCATCCTGTAGCGCTCGCAGCGCCTTGATGGTGAGCAGATCCGGATCGCCCGGCCCAGCGCCGACCAGCGTGATGCGCCCTTCGATCTCGCCCGGAATAGATGCACCCGCATAAATAGACGGATCGACAATCGCCTTCAGTGAGCCTTCGGCCTCATCGGAACGGCCGGCAAGAACCGCTTCACCGATCGGGCCGTCGATCACGCGCTCCCAAAAGCGACGCCGCAACGGGAGGTCGGGAATGTGGTCATGAATTGACCTGCGCCAGCGCCCGATCATAGCCGCGAGGTCGCCTATACGCGCTGGCAAAGCCGCTTCGATACGTTCGCGCACGCGCCGCGCCACCACGGGTGATGCGCCGCCGGTGCCGATCGCCGCCACCACGTCGCCGCGATCCACGATCGCAGGAACGATGAAACTCGAATGCGCGGGATCGTCCATCACATTGACGGGCACACCGGCCGACCGCGCACGCGCCGCCACGTGCTCGCCGATCTCCCCGGCGCTCGCGCAGAACACCGCGACGATGCCGCTAAGATCAACCGCGCGCGGATTGGCTTCCACTCTCTCGATCCGCGAAGCGGTAGCCGCCTCAAGACCGGGAACCGCGAAGTCACCGTCGGTGGCATGCCAGCGTACATGCGCTCCCGCCGCAAGCAACAGGCGCAACCTGGCCCGAACCGGGTCGCCAGCTCCGACCAAAAGGATCGGACCGGCACTGGGATCGAGAAAGATCGGGAGGAACTTCATCTGGTGTTCTCTACTCCCCTGGATAGGGTTGACTGAAATTATTTTCTATTTATGTATCTGACAAGATGACAAAACAGAAAATTATTTCTTCTATGCGAAGACCTAGGTATAGAATTTCCTACTTCAAAACACCACCCGGACGAGATGCATCTTCTCAGCCTCCGGAATCCGCAATTCTGGCAGCCGCTGACTTTGACGATCAGCGGCACAGCCGTCGACTGTGAACGACGAAAAACGAAGTTAAGGAGCAGGCCATGCAGCCTGGAATGGACCATCTTGATGCGCTTGAAGCGCAGAGTATCTACATTTTCCGGGAAGCGTTTGCCCGCCTGAAAAAGCTCGCGCTGCTGTGGTCGTTGGGCAAGGATTCCAACGTGATGATCTGGCTGGCGCGCAAGGCCTTCTTCGGCCGGGTGCCGTTCCCGGCGTTGCACGTGGACACTGAGAAGAAATTCCCTGAGATGTACGCATTTCGTGATCGCTACTCGAAGGAGTGGGATCTCGACCTCAAGGTTGATTACTGCCCGCCGGTCGAAGCGATCGACCCGACCTTGCCGCCCGCCGCACGCTCCGCGGCGCGCAAGACCGAGGGGCTGAAACTCGCCCTCAACAAATATGGCTTCGACGGACTGATCGCCGGCATCCGCCGCGATGAGGAAGCGACCCGCGCCAAGGAACGGGTGTTTTCGCCACGCGGCACCGAAGGCGGATGGGATGTGCGCGACCAACCGCCCGAATTCTGGGATCAGTTCAATGCCTCGCCGCCTCCCGGCGCGCATTTGCGGATCCATCCGATCCTGCACTGGACCGAGGCGGATATCTGGGCCTACACCAAACGCGAGAACATCCCGATCATTCCGCTCTATCTGGCGAAGGAGGGCAAACGCTATCGTTCGCTCGGCGACGCCGACATCACCTTCCCCGTCCCTTCGACCGCATCGAGCATCGACGAGATTCTGATCGAACTCGAGGGCACCAAGATTCCCGAACGCGCCGGGCGCGCGCTTGACCACGAGACCGAAGACGCTTTCGAACGGCTTCGTGTCGCCGGCTATCTCTGATCTGAATCGAATCGAGCGCTTTTCCAATGAACATGATCGCACCTAACCTCGCGTCGAACGCTGCCCTCTCGACGCCCAACGGCACGACCCGCCCCCAGGTCCGCATCGTCATTGTCGGCCACGTCGATCACGGCAAGTCAACGCTGGTCGGGCGGCTGCTGCACGAGACCGGCAGCCTGCCCGACGGCAAACTTGAGATGCTGAAAGCGGTCAGCACCCGACGCGGTATGCCGTTCGAATGGTCGTTCCTGCTGGACGCCCTGCAAACCGAGCGGGATCAGGGCATCACCATCGATACCACGCAGATCCGTTTCCGTACGCGCTCGCGCGACGTGGTGCTGATCGACGCTCCCGGCCATGCAGAATTTTTGCGTAACATGATCACCGGCGCGGCACAGGCCGACGGCGCAGTGCTCATCATCGACGCGCTGGAAGGCGTGCGCGACCAAACGCGGCGGCACGGCTATTTGCTGCATCTGCTCGGCGTCAAACAGGTCGCTGTCGTCGTCAACAAGATGGACCGCGTCGATTTCAGCGCCGAACGCTTTGGCGCCATTCGAGACGAAATTTCGGCACACCTGACCGGCCTCGGCCTCGCGCCGACGGCCGTGATTCCAATATCGGCCCGCGACGGCGACGGCGTGTCCGAGCGGACTGCGAAGATCGGCTGGTACAGCGGTCCCACCGTGGTCGAGGCCATCGATGCACTGCACCCGGCGCGACCGCTCGATGAACTGGCGCTGCGCCTCCCCGTTCAGGCGATCTACAAATTCGATGATCGCCGCATCGTGGCCGGGCGTATCGAGTCGGGCGGCCTGACCGCGGGCGACGAGATCGTGATCATGCCGGCCGGAAAGATCGCAAAGATCCGCAGCGTCGAAGGCTGGCCCTCGAGTCCGGAAAGTGCGCAGGGGGCCGGCCGCTCGGTCGGCATCACGCTCGACCGCGAATTGTTCGTCGAGCGCGGGGATGTCATTGCCCATGTGGGGTCGGCCCCGCGCGATACCCGAAGGATACGGGCACGCATCTTCTGGCTGCACGAGCAACCGCTCGCAGCTGGCGCATCCATTCTGCTGCGGCTCGGCAACAAGGAAACGCGCGCCGTCGTCGTGGCCATCGAGAAAGCCGTCGATCCCGGCGAACTCTCGAGCGAAGAAACCAAGGCGATCGCGCGCAATCATGTCGGTGAAATCGACATTTCGCTATCGCAGCCTCTCGCCGCCGACCCGTATGTCGACAACCCCCGCACCGGCCGCCTCGTGCTCGAGGTCAACGGCCGCATCGCCGGCGGCGGGCTGGTGCTCAGCGTCGATGCAGGACAGCGCGCGGCTCCGGTCGATATCGTACCGGTGGAATCCGCGCTGCGGACCGACGAGCGCTCCGCCCGCTATCGCCACAACGGCGCCGTCGTCTGGCTGACGGGATTACCGGGCTCCGGTAAATCCACGCTGGCCCGCGCGCTGGAGCGAAAGCTGTTCAGCGACGGCGGCTCGCCGATCCTGCTCGACGGCGACACGTTGCGCGCCGGGCTGAACGGCGACCTCGGTTTCTCGCCGCAGGATCGCACTGAGAACATCCGCCGGCTAGCGGAAGTCGCCACGCATCTCGCGCGCAATGGTCACCTCGCGATCGTCGCTGCGGTCTCTCCGTCGCGGGAGGATCGCGCCGCGGCGCGGCGCATCGCCGACGACACCTTCCGCGAAGTCTATGTTGCAACACCGGCTGATGTTTGCGAGCGCCGCGATCCCAAGGGGCACTATGCGAAGGCACGCGCGGGTGTGCTGCATGGCTTCACCGGCATCGGAAACGACTATCAGCCCCCGGAGACGGTGGAGCTGACGATCGATACCTCGTCCCGCACGGTAAGTGATGCCGCCGATGAGATCGAGCAGATGCTGATCAGAACCGGCGTTCTGTTCGACGAACTGACCGACGTCGCCGCCAACATCTGAGGCTGCGAATACTGGGCCATAGCCGCGGACCCTGCGCGGCTATGTAGCGGCTTGTCTCGGTCTATAGCGTTTTCGAGCGAAGTGGATACCCGTTCGCGTGAAGAAAATGTGTCAGATCAAAATCGTAGAGTTCCGCTTCTGGCTCCATCAGAAGCGGAAAGGCTCTAAGATCATTCAACTCGTGTGAAGGGCTTCTCACGGCGTCGGCTTTGGCGCTAAATGACAGTCGAGCGCCCGTATTTGGGCGACCGACCGGCCTTGAAACAGCGCAGCCGTTTCTCGCGAGAAGCCCGCCGACATGACCCGAATTGAAGCCCACGGACTGAAGATCGCACCCGTCCTGTTCGATTTTGTCGCCGAGGAAGCGACGCCGCGGACCGGCGTTACGCCCGATGCGTTCTGGGCGGGACTTGCCGCCATCGTCCACGATCTCGGACCGAGAAACCGCGAGTTGCTCGCGGTGCGCGATTCACTACAGGCGAAGATCGACGACTGGCATCGCGCCAATAAAGGTACGCCGTTCGACATGGGCGCCTACACGGCGTTCCTGACGGAGATCGGCTATCTGCAACCAGAGCCGGAGACGCGGCGGGTCGAGACCGCCAATGTCGATGACGAGATCGGAAAAATCTGCGGCCCGCAACTGGTGGTGCCGCTGACCAATGCGCGCTACGCGCTAAACGCCGCAAATGCGCGCTGGGGCAGCCTCTACGATGCGCTGTATGGCACCGACGCCATTGCGCACGAGGCCGACGAGGCCAAAGGCTATGACAGGGCGCGCGGCAATAAGGTCATTGCGAAGGCAAAGGCTTTCCTCGATTCGGCAGCACCGCTTTCGAATGGTGCTCATGCTGACGTCGCAGGCTACAGCGTGTTCAACGGGCAGCTGTCGGTCAAACTCAAAAACGGCGACACGACTGGTCTGATGAGGGAGTCGCAGTTCGCGGGCTACCAGGGCGATGCGCGTACTCCATCCGCGATCCTGCTCGTCAATCACGGCCTGCACATCGATATCCAGATCGACCGCGCCCACCTCATCGGCAAGGATGATCCCGCCGGCGTCGCCGACGTGATCATCGAGGCTGCCATCAGCACCATTCTCGACATGGAGGATAGCGTCGCCGCTGTCGATGCCGACGACAAGGTTCAGGTGTATCGTAATACGCTCGGCCTGATGAACGGCACCCTCACTGACACTTTTGAAAAGGGCCGCAAGACCGTCACCCGCGCCCTCAACCCCGACCGCCTCTACACCGCGCCGGACGGCGGACAACTCACGCTGCACGGACGCAGCCTGCTTTTGATCCGCAATGTCGGTCACCACATGTTCATCGACGCGGTGCTCGATCAGAGCGGCGCAGAGATTCCGGAAGGCCTGCTTGACGCAGCCGTATCAGGCCTGCTCGCAATTCATGATCTCAATGGAGTTTCGCAGACGCGGAACACCCGTAGCGGCTCGGTCTACCTGGTCAAGCCGAAGATGCACGGCCCCGACGAGGCAGCGCTGACTTGCGAATTGTTCGCCCGCGTCGAGACGATGCTCGGATTGCGGGAGAACACGCTCAAGATCGGCATTATGGACGAGGAACGCCGCACCACGGTCAACCTCAAAGCCTGCATCCAGGTCGCATCGAAACGCATCTGCTTCATCAATACAGGCTTTCTCGACCGCACCGGGGACGAGATTCACACCTCGATGCAAGCGGGCCCGATGATCCGCAAAGGCGAGATGAAGGCGCAGCCATGGATCAAGGCCTATGAGGACTGGAACGTCGACATCGGCCTGATCGATGGCTTGCCCGGTCGTGCCCAGATCGGCAAGGGCATGTGGGCCGCGCCCGACAGGATGGCGGACATGCTCGCGCAGAAAATCAGTCACCCGCAAGCGGGCGCCACCACCGCATGGGTGCCGTCGCCGACCGCGGCGACGCTGCACGCCTTGCACTACCATCAGATTGACGTGCCAAGGCGCCAGCAGGAACTGGAGGCGAGCGGGCGGCGCGCCACACTGTCCGATCTCCTCACCATCCCGGTGTCTCATTCGAACTGGACGCCCGAAGACGTGAAGCAGGAAATCGACAACAACTGTCAGGGCATTCTCGGCTATGTGGTGCGCTGGATCGATCAGGGCGTGGGCTGCTCGAAGGTACCGGACATCCACGACGTCGGCCTGATGGAAGATCGTGCTACGCTGCGGATTTCCAGTCAGCATTTGGCGAACTGGCTGCATCATGGGGTCGTCACCAGCGATCAGACGATGGACTCGCTCAAGCGCATGGCCGTCATCGTTGACGAACAAAACGCAGGCGATCCTCTCTACAAGCCAATGGCTCCGAATTTCGACAGCGTGGCTTTCAAGGCGGCCTGCGATCTGGTGTTCAAGGGCCGCGAGCAGCCAAACGGATATACCGAATACATCCTGACCGAACGACGGCGCGAGGCCAAGACGGAGCGCGTTGGATTGACGGTACGATCCCGCGAATGACCTGGCGGGTCTCCCGGGGCAGATCACTCGTCGCGTCAGTTGCACGCCGATATGGCGCACAGTCTATGCCTCTCGACGCGACCGTCTGCTCCGATCAAACGAGTCGGCTGGAGTCGGAACGCCGTTAAGGTCAGACTTTCCTAACAATACCTCGCTCGATCCGTGTGGCACATGACCCGCTAGCCTCGTCGCGGAACTTTAGCCGCAACAGCACGTTGGGGGTCATATCCCTCAGTTTTCAGGAGCGTTGGATGGCGAGCGATGGCGATGCGATAAAAAACCTGACCGACAAAGCGACCTACGACAGGCTCGAGAAAGATTTATCAGCCGTAAAGAACGAAATCACCGCATTAGCCGATCAAGTCTCGGACGCGCTCAATACGCTGACCGGCTCCGCCAAGAAGCAGGCCCGCCGCGGGTACAGGCAGGCGAGGGCGAATGTCGATTCCGTTCTCTCCGATGTCTCCGATCGCAGCAATGCAGCCCTTGACGCTGCGCAAAGCGCCGTCACGACCATCGAGGACACCCTGGAAGAGGCCATCCAGCAGCGCCCCCTCGCGACAGTGTGCCTCGCAGTGGGTCTAGGATTTCTGATCGGCGTCACGTGGCGTCGATGACCGTCTAGACGAATCCACTAAATTCTGCCGATCGGCCCGCACCCGGCCGATCGCGCCAATGGTTTCAACAAATGATTTCGTTTCAGATGAGGCATTGAATGTTTCAGCGGACAATCGATGACTTCAAGGAAAGCGCAGGCAGTGCTATGCGGCTGACGTGCCTGGCCCTGGTGGCTGCGTTTGCGGCCTTTGTCACGATCGTGTTCCTTTGCGCAGCCGCGTTCGTCTTCGTTTATCAAAACTACGGCTTGATCGAAGCGTGTCTGAGCGGGGCAGCGATTTTCTTGCTGATCACTTTGATCGCAGTCGTAACGTTAGTGATTCGACGAAAGGCCGCTAAGAAACGAGCGGCACAGCACGCTAAAGCCGCGACGCAGAACTTTCTCGCCGATCCGATGGTCGTGGCGGCGGGACTTCAGCTGGCGCGCGCAGTCGGCGTGAAGAAGCTGATTCCGATCCTGGCCGTCGGCGGCCTGGCGCTCGGACTGTTCGCTCGGGGACGTAACCGCGATGACGGGACTGATAACGGAGACGACGGCAACCCTCATGTCACGCAGCGACCAGGCTGAAGGTGTTCTGCAACGTCCGTGAGCGTACTCACCACCGGTTCGCATGCGATCGTTCGCTTGACCCGCATCGCGGGCGCGTGATGCGAATCTCGCTTCGTCATGTGATCGTTCACTTCCTGACCGGAGCTTCTCGGAATCCGGAATACGATTGACATATGCGGCAGGCTTTCCATCCTAATGGAAATGGTGCGGCCGATGGCGTGTGGAGATGGGACAATGCCGAGATCGGACTTAACGGCTCGATAGACCGCGGAAGTCGCGTCAGGGCTGGCCGCCTGATGGCCTGACTCAAGATGCACCGCGCCCAATGACAGGGTCGCCGCCAGACCGGCGAGGAATCCTGCGGATGTCTGAAACATCATTGTCGCCTCTTTCCTCAAGCTATCGCGCTCGCGGATCTGAACCGCCAGCAACAACGCCGTTCGGCAGACTTCGTTCACTGATGTTTTGAGAAAAAACAGGAGCGGACCGCTTGTCAGCACCCGCATTGCCTTGACCGCCGGTCCTTTCCGGATTGAGCGGCGATGACGATGTCGTTGATAAAGTCAGCCGCGTCCTTCCGTGGAGGTTATCACGTCACGACGCAGCGGCACGAGGCTCGCGATTGCGCGAATTCCGTTGGAAGAACAGCGCCTGACTGGCTACTGCCGAAACCATGGCGGGTTGGAACGGTTTCGAGATGAGGAACGCCGGCTCGGGCCGCTCGCCGGTCAGAAAGCGTTCGGGATAGGCTGTTATGAAGACAACGGGCACCTCGACCACGCGCAAAAGTTCGTTGACAGCGTCCAATCCCGAACTGCCGTCAGCGAGTTGGATATCGGCCAGAATGAGGCCCGGCTCCTTGGTCTTGGCGAGGGCGATCGCGTCGGCGTGGGTACGTGCAACACCGATCACACGGTGCCCTAGATTTTTGACGAGACTTTCCAGATCCATCGCAATAAACGTCTCGTCCTCGATAATGAGGACGTCCGTTGCGATTTCCGCCGCCATTTCGCGGCCGGCGATACCGCTTAGCTTGCGGACTTCAGCGACGTTGACCTCCAGAACAAACGCGGCCTCCTCCTCCGAAAAACCTTCCAGCGACAGCAGCAGGAAAGCCTGACGGGGAAGCGGGGTGATATTCGTCAACCGGCGCTCTGTCGGCGCGAGCGTCGGCACCTCGTCGGCGCCTCCGTTGATCGAGACTGAATTCCAGATTCGTGTGAACAGTCGGAACAGACCGGCGCGCGGCCCGTGCTGTTCGTCAAGCAGCGTCGGATCCTGAAGCAGCGCCTCTAACATGGCACCGACATAGGCGTCACCAGACGCCTGGCTTCCTGTCAGGGCGCGTGCATAACGGCGCAAAAGCGGCAAATGTTCAGCAACGACCTGTGATCGAAACATTCCCGTCCATCCTTTTCGAGATAACTCATGCTCGGGACCACAAACCGTCTGGCGTAAGCACTGCAAACGCCGCATCCCGGCCCCCCTCGCCTATCTACTCCCGAGCATCACAAAAGTTCCCCGGACCCGGAACTTTCGCATCATCATTGAATTAGGCTTTCATACGAGTTCCGTGGAAGCGGCGCGAAATACAGGGATTTCCAGTATTTTCAATATCTTGAAACTCGGGCGCGAAGTCATGAAAGATTCAAAGCCATCATCCGCCAAAGACGGCCTCAACGCCGAGATTCAATCCCGAATCGGCCATCAGCTTCGCGCCATGTATGACGACGTCGTGAGGCAGGGTGTTCCCGACCGGTTTGCCGAATTAATTCGAAAGCTCGATGCATCTGAGCCCGGGAAACCACACATAACCCCAACGGGCGATCTCGATGCAAAAAATGACGGGAGGGACTAATGCCTCTCACAGATTCATTACGCGAGGAAATTCTGGCATCGGTGCCGAACTTGCGCGCTTTTGCGATTTCGTTAAGCGGAAATGGCGATCGAGCCGACGACCTCGTGCAGGAAACTCTGCTCCGCGCGCTTGCTAATATCGATTCATTTCAGCCAGGATCGAACCTTCCGGCATGGCTGTTCACGATCCTTCGCAACCTGTTCCGCTCCGACTACCGCAAGCGGCGGCGGGAGGTCGAGGACTCAGATGGCAACTATGCGAAAACGCTGAAATCGCAGCCGAGCCAGAATGCTCACCTGGAGTTCGAAGAATTTCGGGCGGCGCTCGATAAATTGCCGCAGGACCAGCGGGAGGCTTTGATCCTCGTGGGGGCTTCAGGATTTTCCTACGAGGATGCCGCGAAGATCTGCGGATGCGCAGTCGGCACCATCAAGAGTCGCGTCAACCGCGCGCGATCGAAGCTGAGCGCCCTGCTTTATGTCGAGGGCACGGAGGATTTTGGACCCGACGACACCGTCAGGGCTGTAATCGGCAACGGCCGATAATTCTCGCCGCGCATCCAAATGGCCGAGAGCGGTAGTGGTGACGATCGCCGCTCATTCGGAGCTTGTCGAACCGCGGAGCTTGTCGAACAGGCTTTGGGATAAAACCTAAATCTGAGATGAACGCGGTTGAATCAAACTACTGGATTCGAAATCTGCATCGTACGATCTCGCTCGGTCAAATCCACGACGGTGTCCATGGGAGCGGCGAGTTCATAGACATAGCTCACCTCGGTAAAGTACCGCTTGGAGACGCCGCCCAGCGCCTCCGGCGCAACGCGATCCAGCAGAATGATGCCAAAATCGCTATCCTCGCGTCTTGTCGCCGCACTGGTGTTGAATTCTTCCCACCGAAAATGAAACAACGCCTCGTCGGCCTCGCCCTCGATCCCCCAATGCACCACAATATTCGGATGCTTGCCGACCAGCGAGAGTCCCTCGTCGGAATGCGATGCCAGCTCGAAGAACAGCAATGAGAGACTCTGAGCCGCCCGCGCGCTGACCGTGATATCAGGACCATGGATCGCGATGCGGTCGACGTGAGGGATGGCGCGAGCCTCGAACAATCCCCTCAGTTTGACGCCCTGCCACTGACTCTCGCTGAGCAGCGAAACCACATTGGACATGGCATGGATCCGGCCAATCAGCAATTCTCGGGCGACTTCGATGTCGGACCCGTGCCGCATCGTACGCGTGACGATCGATTGAATCACCGCGAGAATGTTTTTGACACGGTGATTGAGTTCATCGATGACGGCGGTCAATCGCCGCTCGAAGCCGATCCGAACCTGAATCTCCCGGCTCAACCGCAAATTATTATAGGCGACATATCCGAACAGTCCGCAAATGATACTTGTCAACGCAAGACCGATCGCGGCCACCACCGCGGCCAGTTTTTGCGCGCGGTGCATGGCATTCACTTTCGGGTAATAGCCAAGCGACCAGTCCCTGCCGCCGAAGATCACCGTCCGGAGCACCATCGGAACGGGACTAGCCCCCCAACCGAGACGCGAGGTGACATTGCCGCTGTCGTCGGCAATCAATTCCGAGCCCGGCTTGCGCGGATCTTTCAGGACGACGGAAAATAGCGACAGTTCATCATTCGTCAGCATCAAGGATGCCAGTTTATAGGAGAAAGTAACAAAGCCGGCGGCTGTCTCGCTGTCCTCCTGGAAAACCGGTGTTGCGATGACCAGCCCGATCGGCCCATCCCGCCCCATCAGATTGAGCGGATCCGATACGACGGAAGTCTTGGCTTGCATTGCTCGGGCGAACATCGGCCCCAAGATCGGGTGCTGATCGAGCGAGCGACCCAAGAAGGCGGCGGTTTGCGCATCTTGCGGTTCGACATCCATTATCACGTCGATCGGTTTGTCGATCGACCGCAGATCGCGCGGGGTGTCGTCAAAACTCCGGATTTGGGAATCTGGAAATCCAGCCGCTGCCAGAACAGCATGGGCCTGCGGAAATTCGCTCGGCTCAAGACATGCGACCCACCCGGCAATGACAAAATCAGTCTTGAAGGCATAGATCGAAGCACGCAATGGGTGGAGCATGTTGGCCTGCACCGCGGATGGCGACCGGAACAGCCCCGAGGCGACGCGCGCCAAAAGCTCTCGCTCGATGAGACGCTCCTGAACCAGGCTGGCGTGGACGTCGATGGCGCGCGACAGCGCAATGTTGTCGATTGCCAACTCCTGATCATGAGCCCGCCATGCCGCAAGACCGGAAAGAAAAATTCCGATGACGGCGACGAACCCAATGACGAAACCCAGCCGAACCACGCGCCTACCCGGAAATCAGGAAAATAACCATTCGCAACATTGGCCGGTCTCACCATTAACAGCAGCGTCCCGCCCTGACGATGCATCACATCAATCGTGCCGCGCCAGCATGGTTCCGCCTCCAGTTGCAAAAGCCGGAGACGATCGTTAACGGAGTCCGGCCCGCCGATCGTTCACTATGATGAAAGGTCCGCTCGCCCTCATTCGTCTGTGGCAATGCGCCTCTCCGCGAGGCGCGAGGCTCAGTCATCCAAATCGTTTTCGGGGAAACAAGATCAAGGCAGCAGCCGAGTACCATCGTGCCCTGAAAATCTCATCATTTGCACGGTGCCGGGCTCGGCTCCTACAATTGCGACCGGCAGAAAATGCTCGGTACGGCCTTGGATGGCGCTTTCGATCAGCACTCGGCGCGTCGCGCCGACCTCCGCCGCGAGCCGCCGCCGCAGCGCCGCGCTCGCCGCCGCCCGCAACTGCCTGGCGCGATCCCTGATCACCTCGGCCGCGACCGGCGGCATCCGTGCCGCAGGCGTCCCCGGCCGCGACGAATATGGAAACACATGCAGGAAGGTGAGATCACATTCGGCAACGAGGTCCAGCGACCGCGCGAACATGTCGTCGGTCTCAGTCGGAAAGCCGGCGATGATGTCGGCACCGAAGGCCACGTCCGGCCTCAGCCGCCGCACCTGCGCGCAGAAATCGATGGCATCGCGGCGCGAATGCCGCCGCTTCATCCGCTTCAGGATCATGTCGTCTCCGGATTGCAGCGAGAGATGCAAATGCGGCATCAACCGCTCCTCGTTCGCGATCGCATCCAGCAAATCGCGATCCGCCTCGATCGAATCGATCGACGAGATTCGGAGCCGCCTCATCTCCGGCACATGCCGCAGGATCTGCTTTACCAGTCCGCCCAGCCGCGTTCCGCTCGGAAGATCGGCGCCATAACTTGTGAGATCGACACCGGTCAACACGATCTCGGCGTGACCGGCCTCGACGAGCGCGCGGACCTGATCGACGACCGCGTCCATCGGCACCGAGCGGGAATTGCCGCGTCCGAAAGGAATGATGCAGAAGGTGCAGCGATGATCGCAGCCGTTTTGTACCTGCACAAAAGCGCGTGGCAGTCCGCCTTGAAAGCCATCGACGAGATGCGGCGCCATCTCGGTCACCGCCATGATATCGGCCACCGCGATTTTCTTCTCGGCCGTGATTTCCACATCAGGCGCGGCTAATGCGACCTGTGCGGCACGCCACGCCTCACTCCGCATTTTGTCATCGTTGCCAATCACGCGATCGACCTCGGCCATCTGCGCGAACATCGCCGGCTCTATCTGCGCGGCACATCCGGTAACGACGATGCGCGCCGAGGGTCGCTCGCGCCTTAAGCGGCGGATCGATTGCCGTGTTTGCGCCACTGCCTCGTTGGTCACGGCGCAACTGTTGATGATGACGACCTCGTCAAGGCCGGCATCTTCCGCGTTGCGACGGATGACTTCGGATTCGAAGGCGTTGAGCCGGCAACCGAAGGTAATGACGTCGACTGACATTAGGCCACCGACGTGAACAGCGCCGGATCGAAGGTACCTTCATATTCGAATACGGCCGGACCGGTCATCAGCACATGCTCATCGCGCTCGCGCCATTCGACGGTCAGGCTGCCGCCGGGAAGCGTGACATGGACGATGCGATTGGTCCGCTTGAGCCGCACCGCCGCCACCGCCGTCGCGCAGGCAGCTGAACCGCAAGCCTTCGTCAGGCCCGCGCCCCGCTCCCAGGTCCGCATCGTGATGTGATCGCGATCTACGATATGCGCCAGCGTGATGTTGGCGCGCTCGGGAAAGACCGGATGGTTTTCCAGCAGCGGCCCGAAACGGGCGAGATCGTAGACATCGATGTCGTCGACCCAGAAGATCGCGTGGGGATTACCCATGCTAACCACGGACGGCGAATGCAGCACCGGCGCGTCGATCGGCCCGATTTGTAACTCGATATAGCGGGTATCGCGGAATTCCTCGGCGAGCGGAATGTCCCTCCAGTCGAATTTTGGCGATCCCATGTCGACGGTGTAGAGACCAGGCGCGGAGTCTCGCCAGCAGTTCAAAAGACCGGCGCGCGTTTCGAAGGTCAGCGCGGCCTTACCTGTCGCCTCGAAGATCTGGCGCGCCACGCAGCGCATGCCGTTGCCGCACGCATTGGCTTCCGAGCCATCATTATTGTAGATGCGAACGAAGGCCTCGGTGCCTGATGTCCGCGGGGGTTGCAGAACCATCAATTGATCATAGGGAACGCCCGCCGGTGATGCGACAGCACGCGCCTCCTCGGCCGTGACCGCGGCGGAGCTGTCGCGAAGATCGACAACGACGATCTCGTTGCCGATCCCATTCATCTTGCTGAAAGCATGATTTGCGAGCGCGCCCATTGGTTTTCCAGTTTCCGGCGTTCCTTTTCCGGCATCCGCCTTCCGCGACTTTATATGGCGAATGCGCGCCAGTTGACCAGTGTCACTCACGACCGCCATCGCTAACGCAAATCCGTGTCAGCGCCCCACACCCGCCACGATGCGGCATGACATATCTGTTTTGTTCTGTCATGGGATGAACGTCAGCGTCGCGTGTTAAGCATCGTAATAAGTCAGCCCGTAACAGCGGCTCAGGACCGGGTCTCGCGGACATCGGCCAACACGACCAGGGAGACCCTACCAATGAATCGTCCCCGCCCTTTTTGCCGATTCGCGATCGCAATGATCCCAGCGACCTTGATGTTCGGGCTCTCTGCCGTGATGGCCGAGACGCCGCCCGCGACACCTCCCGGCGCGACGGCGCCCGCCGCAGAGGCTCCACCAGCCACACCTACCCCACCCGGAACGACGACACCGGCTACGCCGGTCCCGCCCCCTGCCGAAGTGCAGACGCCGAAAAATCCGACCGCCGAAGCCCCGAAGCCGCCGGTTACCGCGCCGGTGCAGACGGCCGACCCTTTCGGTGAAGAGCATACGCTGGTCCCGAAGACCGTCCTGACATTGCGCAACAACGCCACCTGGGAAAACGCATTCGAGACGCTCATTGATTCGTTCAAGTCGCTGGCCGCCGTTCTCGACAAGCAGGGCGTCAAGCCTGCCGGCAACATGATGATCGTCTATACCTCAACGGACGATAACGGCTTCTCGTTTCTGGCGGAAATCCCCGTCGATCAAGAGATCAAGGATCTGCCCAAGAACGTCAGCATGGGCAAATCACCGGAGGGCAAGGCGCTGAAGTTCGTACATCGCGGCTCCTACGACAACATGGACAACACCTATGAGGCGATTACGAATACCCTCGACGACAAGAAGCTTGAGGCCAAGGACACCTTCATCGAGGAGTACAAGACCGATCCACTGAAGACCGAGGAAGACAATCTGATCATTGATGTCTATGTCCCGCTGAAATGAGAACCGTCATGCAGAACCGGATCCAGCTCGCCATCGCCGCTGCTACTATCGCCGTTTTGATCTCGGTGCCCGCGCAAGCCGATGCGCCACCACCAGCAATCTCGGTAACCGGCGAGGCCACAATCTCCGCGCCGCCCGATCTTGCTCAGATCGAGGCAGGGGTCACGACCGACGCCAAGAATGCGCGCGACGCTTTCGAAGCCAACAATGCCGCCATGGGCAAGGTGCTCGCGGCGCTGAAAAGCGCGGGCATCGCCGAAAAAGACTATCAGACCTCGCAGCTGTCGCTGCAGCCACAATTTACCAATCAAAATCGCTCGGGATCCAACGTCCTCTCCGGCTACCGCGCCACCAACCGCGTTACCGTCAAGCTGCGTGACATCAGCAAAATGGCCGGGGTGATCGATGCGGTCACCGCGGCCGGCGCCAACGACATTGGCAGTATCAATTTCATGGTCTCCAACGCATCGAAGCTGCTCGACGACGCGCGGGCCGAGGCGATCGTCGACGCCCGGCGCAAGGCGGAGATCTATGCCAAGGCTGCGGGCGTCTCGCTCGGCGGGCCGATCAGCATTGCGGAGCACGGGAGCGCGGTGCCGGTGATGTACCGCCGTGCTGCGGCACCGATGGCCGCGGAGGCCGCCATCGCGCCCGGCGAAGAAACGCTCCGCGTGACGGTCGGCGTCTCCTGGGAGATCAAGGGGGCGCCATAAGGTTGGCCCGCTGATCAGCTTGACTCGGGCAGGCGGGTGCCTGTAAATCCGCCTGAATTCTCGAAAAGAGTTTCTTTTCGACCCGCCGACCGGCCGCAGGGGCCGGAGGTCAACGTCCGACAGCGCTGTGCGCCCTCGGGCGTGAATGTGTTTTGGAATGACTGTTGATTTTAACGATCGCCCAAAATCAACACGCGATAGCTCTGGGGTGAGCGTTTTCTCCCGCGAATCCCGCGGACGAGTTGAGCGCGGTACCTGGGTCCCCTACCCGCCGCGAAGACGCGGCGACCTCTCCCCGCAAAAGAGCAGGGCGAGGTAAAAAGGAAAAGCAGGCATGTTCGACAATCTGTCGGAACGGCTCGGCGGCATTCTCGATCGGCTGACGCGGCGCGGCGCGCTGACGGAAGCCGATGTCGATGCCGCCATGCGCGAGGTGCGCCGGGCACTGCTGGAGGCCGACGTCTCGCTCGACGTGGTGCGCAGTTTTACCGACAAGGTCCGCGAACAGGCGGTCGGCGCCACCGTCGTTAAATCGGTGACGCCGGGCCAGATGGTGGTGAAGATCGTTCATGACGAACTGATCGCCACGCTCGGTTCCGACGGCCAGACCATCGATCTCAATGCCGTGCCGCCGATCATCATCATGATGGTCGGCCTGCAAGGCTCGGGCAAGACCACCACGACCGCGAAACTGGCGCGGCGGCTGACCGAGCGGGATAAACGCAAAGTCCTGATGGCCTCGCTTGACATCTATCGTCCGGCGGCGATGGAGCAGCTCGCGGTGCTCGGACGCGATCTCGACATCAAGACGCTGCCGATCGTCGCGGGGCAAAAACCTGAACAGATCGCTCGCCGCGCGCTGGAGGCCGGCAAGCTCGGCGGCTACGACGTGGTGCTGCTCGACACCGCCGGCCGCACCACGCTCGATGACGAGATGATGTCGGAGGCGGCGAACATCAAAACCGCCGCCCACCCCCACGAAGTACTGCTAGTCGCGGATTCGCTGACCGGACAGGATGCGGTCAATCTCGCGCGGTCGTTCGATGAGCGCGTCGGCCTCACCGGCATCGTGCTGACCCGCGTCGACGGCGACGGCCGCGGCGGTGCCGCGCTGTCGATGCGTCAGGTCACCGGCAAGCCGATCAAGCTGATCGGCACCGGCGAAAAGACCGACGCACTGGAGGATTTCCATCCCTCCCGTATCGCCGGCCGCATCCTCGGCATGGGCGACGTGGTCTCGCTGGTCGAAAAGGCTTCCGCCAACATCGATGCCGAAAAAGCCGCGCGCACCACCGAAAGGATGCGCAAGGGCCAGTTCGACCTCAACGACATGCGCGAGCAGTTGCTGCAGATGTCCAAAATGGGCGGCATCTCCGGCCTGATGGGCATGATGCCCGGCGTCTCAAAGATGAAGAACCAGATGGCCGCGGCCGGTCTCGACGACAGGATCATCAAGCGTCAGGTCGCCGTGATCGACTCGATGACACGGCAGGAACGCAAGCATCCCGAAATCCTCAAAGCCAGCCGCAAACGGCGCATCGCCGCCGGCGCCGGCCAGAAGGTCGAGGAGATCAACAAGCTCCTCAAGATGCATCGCGGCATGGCCGACATGATGAAGATGATGGGGACCGGCAAGCGCGGCCCCCTCGCCGGCATCGCGCAGGCCATGGGCTTCGGCGGCGGCATGCCGAGTCCCGAGCAGATGAAAGCGCTTGCGGAGAAAATGCCGAAAGGCGCGGATGGTCTGCCGCAATTGCCGAAGGATCTGCCGGCCGGATTGCGCGGTGGCCTGCCAAATCTTCCCGGCCTCACCGGACTGACCGGCAAGCCGACACTGCCCGGTCTCGGCTTCCCCCGGAAGAAGAAATGAGACGAACGGCCTCACACATTTCGCCAACGCTATAACGACACAACGAACTCACCAGACAGACTTCAAAAGGAGAACCTTATGCCCGTCGTGATCCGCCTCGCCCGTGCCGGCACCAAAAAGCGGCCGGTTTATCATGTCGTCGCCGCGGATTCGCGTTATCCGCGCGACGGCCGTTTCATCGAGCGGCTTGGCCACTTCAATCCGTTAATGCCGAAGGACAATGCCGACCGGCTCAAGCTCGACCTCGACAAGGTCAAGGCCTGGCTCGCCAAGGGCGCGCAGCCGTCGGATCGCGTCGCCCGTTTCCTCGATGCCGCCGGCGTCAAGAAGCGCACGCCGCGCAACAACCCCGAGAAGGCCGTGCCGCGCAAGGAGCGCAAGGCGCAGGCCGAAGCCGCCGCGAAGTCCTGAGGCTGAAGCGGCATGACGGCGCGCGTGTGCGTCGCCCGGATCGGCGCCGCGCATGGCCTGCGGGGAGAGGTGCGGCTGTGGACGTTCACGGAAGACCCGATGTCGGTGACGCAATACGGCCCGCTCTCGACGAAAGATGGCGCGCGGCAGCTTGAAGTAACGCACGCGCGCGCGGCCAAGGATCACCTCGTTGCAACGCTCACGGACGTGACCACGCGCGAGGAGGCCGAGCGGCTCAACGGCGTTGAACTCTACGTCGCGCGCGACAGACTGCCCGCGACGGACGAAGGCGAATTTTACCACGCCGATCTCATCGGTCTCGCCGCCTTTGATGCGGCGGGCGCGATGATCGGAACGGTCGCCGCCGTTCACAACTTCGGCGCAGGCGACATCATCGAGATGGCGCGTGCGCACGGTCCGACCCTGATGCTGCCGTTCACCGATGCCGTGGTGCCGACCGTGGACATCGCCGGCGGACGCGTAGTGATCGAGATGCCCGGCGAAATTGATGGCGAGGAGCCAGATCAGGCGTGACATACCCGGCGGGTGCTTCGTATTCTGCCGTCATCGCCGGACTTAATCCGGCGATCCATCGTTTGATGGATACGCGGGTCAAGCCCACGTATGACGCCGTTACGTGATTGTCTCCTGGTGCTAGTCCATGTGGCGCGCGACCGTCTTGACCCTGTTTCCCGAGATGTTTCCGGGGCCGCTCGGCATCAGCCTTGCCGGAAAAGCGCTGACGACCCGCTTATGGGCGCTCGACATCCACGACATCCGCAGTTCCGCCACCGACCGCCACCGCAGCGTCGATGATACCCCAGCCGGCGGCGGCCCTGGTATGGTGCTGCGTGCCGACGTGCTAGCCAAGGCCATCGACTCAGTGGAGACCTCGCCGGACCGACCGCGCCTTCTGATGAGTCCGCGCGGTCGGCCATTGACCCAGTCGCGGGTGGTGGAACTCGCGGCCGGTCCCGGGCCCCTGATCGTCTGCGGACGCTTCGAAGGGGTGGACCAGCGGGTCATTGAAGCCCGCGGGCTCGAGGAGGTGTCGATCGGAGATTATGTGCTGTCGGGAGGGGAACTCGCGGCGATGGCGCTGATCGACGCTTGCGTCCGGCTTTTGCCGGGGGTGATGGGCAAGGCGGAATCGAGTGAGGATGAAAGTTTTTCGCACGGGCTTCTCGAATATCCCCAGTACACTCGTCCGCAGGAGTTCGAGGGCCGGCCGATTCCGGACATTCTACTGTCCGGCGACCACGCCAAGGTGGCCGGTTGGCGCAGGGCCAAGGCCGAAGCTTTGACGGAGGCGCGCCGTCCGGACCTCTGGGCGGCAAGGAACAGGCAAAATCCGCCAAAAAGCAAGACAGACGGGTGACAACGCGTCCGCTTTGCCGTATAGGAGCCCAAATCCGCGCAGCGAGCACTTTCAGGCAAAGTGGAATCCGGTTTGCCTTTAGAAAATGCTCTAGCTCGTTGAGCTGTGCGTATTCTTTTCGCAAAACCGGGTATCCACTTTTGCGAAATGCGCGCCACTGGACAGACGAATTCCGCGCAGCCCCCTCGGCCGGAGGGGCGCGCCGCCGATGGAGATTTCGATGAACATCATTCAGCAGCTCGAAAAAGAGCAGTTCGACAAGCTGTCGGCGACCAAGACCATTCCGGAGTTCGGCCCCGGCGACACCGTGATCGTCAACGTCAAGGTCGTAGAAGGCGAGCGGACCCGCGTGCAGGCCTATGAAGGCGTCTGCATCGGCCGCTCCGGCGGCGGACTCAATGAGAGCTTCACGGTCCGCAAGATTTCCTACGGCGAGGGCGTCGAGCGCGTGTTTCCGGTGATGTCGCCGATGATCGACTCGATCAAGGTGGTGCGCCGCGGAAAGGTGCGTCGCGCCAAGCTGTACTATCTGCGCCAACTGCGCGGCAAGTCGGCCCGCATTGTTGAAAAGAAGACGGACCGCGCGGCCGCGACGAGCTGAGCGCAGGCCGACTCGCTTCCAAGGTTTCCGAAAGCGCGGCGCCGGCCGCGCTTTTTTATTGCCGCGAGCACGACTATCTATCCGGAACGCTGTCGGTCGTTTGATTGTCGCGGCGGCTACCACCATGGTAAAAGACACAATGGTTACGGATCAGATCAGCAGCGACATCGGCCGGTTCACAGCCCGCATCGTGCTCGACGACCGCAGCCGTTTGCCCGGACGCTTCTTCGGACGGTTCGCGACTTCGGCGACCTGAGGCCGCTCACTCGCGTCGGCGATTGTCCCGCGCGCCTCCTCGCGCGACCTGCTCAAAGAATTCCAATAGGTTTACGTCCATGTCCAAACCGACAACCCTGTACGACAAGATCTGGAACGATCATCTGGTGCATGAGGCCGAGGACGGCACCTGTTTGATCTACATCGACCGTCATCTCGTCCATGAAGTGACGTCACCTCAGGCATTTGAAGGCCTGCGCGTCGCCGGACGCAAGGTTCATGCGCCGGAGAAGACGCTCGCGGTGGTTGATCACAACGTACCGACCACCGATCGCTCAAAGCCCAATCCCGATCCTGAGAGTGCCGAGCAGATCGCCACGCTGGCGCAGAACGCCAGCGATTTCGGCATCGAGTACTACAACGAGTTCGACAAGCGACAGGGCATCGTTCACGTGATCGGCCCTGAGCAGGGCTTCACCCTGCCCGGCACCACCATCGTCTGCGGGGACAGCCACACTTCGACCCACGGCGCATTCGGTGCACTGGCACACGGCATCGGTACTTCCGAGGTCGAGCATGTGCTGGCGACCCAGACGCTGATCCAGAAAAAAGCGAAGAACATGCGCGCAGTGGTCGACGGCAAGCTGCCGGACGGCGTCACCGCCAAGGACATCATCCTCGCCATCATCGGCGAGATCGGCACCGCGGGCGGAACCGGCTACGTACTGGAGTATGCCGGCGAGGCGGTGCGCGCGCTGTCGATGGAAGGCCGCATGACGGTGTGCAACATGTCGATTGAGGGCGGTGCGCGCGCCGGCCTCATAGCGCCGGACGAGAAGGCATACGAATTCCTGAAAGGCCGGCCGAAAGCGCCGAAGGGCGCCAGTTGGGATGCGGCGATGCGATACTGGGAGACGCTGCGCAGCGACGACGGTGCGCATTTCGATCACGAGATCCGGCTCGACGCCGGCAGGCTACCGCCGATCGTGACCTGGGGCACAAGCCCTGAAGACGTGATCGCGGTGACGGGCAAGGTGCCGAACCCCGCCGACATCGCGGACGAGGCCAAGCGGCTGTCGAAGGAACGTGCGCTGCACTACATGGGCTTAAGCCCTGGCACGAGAATTACCGACATCAAGCTTGACCGCGTCTTCATCGGCTCCTGCACCAACGGTCGCATCGAAGACTTGCGCGCCGCTGCGAAGATCGCAGATGGCCGGACGGTCAACGGCAACGTCAATGCCATGGTCGTACCAGGTTCAGGGCTGGTGAAGGAACAGGCGGAGGCAGAAGGCCTCGACAAGATCTTCATCAAGGCTGGTTTCGAATGGCGCGAGCCTGGCTGCTCGATGTGCCTTGCGATGAATCCCGACAAGCTGAAGCCGGATGAACGCTGCGCTTCGACCTCGAATCGCAATTTCGAGGGTCGGCAAGGTTTCAAGGGCCGCACGCATCTCGTATCGCCCTCAATGGCGGCAGCGGCCGCAATCGCAGGACATTTCGTCGATATCCGCGAATGGCATTGAGCGTTCTTTCGCTCAGTGGTGTTAAGCCGGCTCCGGACGACGGAGGGATCGATAACTCGAAAGAAAGTTATTGCCGCAGTTTGCGCGATGGTCTTGCACTCGACACCGCAATGAAGCACAACACAGCCGTGTGATCGAGGCGAGCGTGCCGCGTCGCTTTCTGTCGAACGAAACAGGTGTCCGGAAACCCCGTGCACATTCGTCTGGCAAGGCGAGCCTTCCGATCAGTTCCGCTCGATCACCGATCGAACAAGCTATCAACGAGGATGCGACGGCGAATCAAGCTTGCCTCAACTGGTGGGTTGCCTTCGCCGGGAAATTCCGTCAGTCGTAACGACGTCATGAAAACAGCCAAGACCAAAACCCCTGCCCGCAAGGCAGAAAAAATGTCGCGCCCATCCGGCAATACGAAGGCATCGGCAAAGACGTCCACAAGGACGCCTGCCAAGCTGGCGTCCGCAAAAGTCAAAGTCGCGAGGCCGGTGGAGGTCGTGAAGCGCAGCAGCAAGGCCGCCCCGCGTGCGGCTGAGAAGCCGATTGTGACCACGCCGCGCGATGCTCTGACCTTGCCGCTGAAACCGGCTCCCACAATCACCGCGCCGATTCCGGCGCCCACGGCTGTGCCGCCAACGCCTGCCGCTACGACGACCAAACCGGTATCCCGTCCGGCCCTGCGTGCCGACGTACCGCCCGAAGCCGGCTTTACGCTGCAGGTGGATGGGCATTTCAAAAACCAGTTCGAGACGCTGGCCCAGGCGAAGCAGGCCGCGACCGACTTAAAGTCACGTTTCCCGATCCTGCGTATCGAAATCTACGATGCGGCGAAGAAAGCGCGGCTACCGATCTGATCGGCATTGACACCGGCTCCGACCACTTGGCGTCGGATTTTCCAGCCTACAGAGAAAATATGCGGTCGCGATTTGGATGAGTCGCGACAGCAGCCCTCACCTCACCAGGACGGATCGAGGCCGTAGCCGAAGCCGAACGGAAAGAACGGAGCCGGTCGCGGCGCGTAGTAATCTGGCCGTCCATAGTAAGGTCGATAAGGGCCACGTACGTACACGCGCGCGCGATGATGCCTGTGGCGACTTTCTTGGTGCGGACGATGGGTACTCCGAACCGAGCCAATCTCGGTCGGTGTCACCGGCTGCGTGGCGACAGCGCCCAAGCGAGGGGCGGCCTTCGCGCTTTTAACTAATGCGATGCCAGACAACGCAACGATCGCTGCAGCGAGACTCACGCCCAGATATCTTTTCATGGCGATTTCTCCGTGGGTCGACGCGTACTGTCGTTATGACACTCTTTCTCAGGAGATCCGCGCCGCTTCAAAAAAACAGGCCCGCATAGCGGGCCTGTTCGACCATGTACGGAGCTGGCTTTGCCATGAGCTCCAACCGGTATCATCACTGCCAGTGACCGTTATGCTGGTGATGATGGTGGTGGTTATGGTGGTTATGATGGTGATTATACTGATGATGGTGATGGTGATGGTTCCGCCAATGCTGCTGACGATGGCTTAGGTTCCGCCCATGGTGGTTCTGATGGTGGTGATGGTGGGGCTGCCCGTTGACGTGGTGCACCTTGGTTGTCAGCTTGCCAGCGTCGCTTTGTCCGACGGCGATGCCTGGGCTGACCGGAGTCGCCGCCTGCGCCTGCTGCACGGGAGCCGCGGCAATCAGAAGCGCGCCGAGAGCGGCCAATCCTAAAATTTTCTTCAAAAACATTTAGACCTCCGTGGGTGGAACAAGTAACCGCGACGTCAGCAGATCATTCCATCGCCGCCGCGACGCGCGAGCGAGACGCGAGTGACAGGCTATGAGCGGGGAAGTGAACGCGACGTGAATATACCCGCGGCAAACATGCACTGTATGTGCGGTTAGCGTTACCGAATTCCCGCGATTCACGGCCATCCGGCAAAACCACGCTTGGATCGAAGAGTCAGCCGTGGCGCCAGTAACAGTTCATTCTCGGAACGATCACTGTCCCGCTCGGTCGGAATTCCTGCACGTAATGCGCGGTGCAGTCGCGTACCGCGTCGGAACCCGGATTATAGCTCGGATAAACCCCGCGCTCATCCTCGCGATAGATCCGGACGCGCGGTCGCCGCTTGCGGGCGGGGGCCGACGCGTCAGACGATACGGCACGATCCGCGCTCCGCGCGGTGGTTTGAGCCTGAGCGCTGTACATAAACAGCAACGCCCCCGGCACCAGCAGCAACAGCAGCGTCGCAGCTCCCGTCACAAGCCCCCCCCCTGTCATCCTGACATCCATGGCTGCGCCCCGATCACCCTTGCTCCCCGCGAACGGTCTCCGATTGCCGCGACCGCGTCAACCGCAAGACGGCCCGGACCGCAAAAAACCCTGCTCTCACGGTGAAACGCGAGTTAAACAAAGTGCCATGTGGACCTCCGCCAAAGCCCCCTCGCTGGCCGACATGGAAACCAGGGCGCACGAGGTGTTTGCGCGCCTGCCCGGGCGTTTCCGGCGCCTGTGCGAAGGCCTCATCATCCGCGTCGAGGATTTCCCGACCGACGAGGTGCTGGACGAGATGAAAGCCGACAGCGAATATGATCTGCTGGGATTGTTCCAGGGCACGGGCCTGCCGTTCCAGAGCCAGGATGACGTTGCCAGGCTGCCCAATCTGATCTGGCTCTACCGCCGTCCCATCATCGACTACTGGGCCGAGCACGATGAAACGCTCGACCATATCATCACCCATGTGCTGATTCACGAAATCGGCCATCACTTCGGGCTGTCCGATGCCGACATGGAAGCGATCGAGGCGCAGGCGGCAGGCTAGGATCTGGTCCAACTCGGTTGAGCAAGACTCTGGCCTCATCCTTTTGATTGAGGATGATCTTAACCGAAAACCGGTTTCCACTTTGCGCTGGCGCGGCCCTTCGGGTCGGGATCATGCTCTAGCCCTGCATGATTGGACCTTGGATCGAGGCCGGGATCGGGCTAGAACGGGCTGCTCACGAGGACTCCGGTCATGGACAAGTTCACAACGCTGGAAGGCGTCGCGGCGCCGCTGAAGATCATCAATGTCGATACCGACATGATCATTCCGAAGCAGTACCTGAAGACCATCAAGCGCACCGGCCTGGGCAAGGGACTTTTCTCGGAACAGCGCTACAAGGAGGACGGCTCCGAGAATCCGGATTTCGTTCTCAACAAGGCAGCCTATCGCAACGCCAAAATCCTCGTCGCCGGCGACAATTTCGGCTGCGGCTCATCGCGCGAGCACGCGCCGTGGGCGCTGCTCGACTTCGGCATCCGCTGCGTGATCTCCACCTCGTTCGGCGACATCTTCTACAACAACTGCTTCAAGAACGGCATCCTGCCGATCCGTGTGACGCAAGCCGTCCTCGACAAGCTGTTCGATGACGCCGAACGCGGCGCCAACGCGACGCTGACCATCGATCTGGTCAAGCAGGAAATCCGGGGGCCGGACGGCGGCACTGCGACATTCGAAATCGACCCGTTCCGCAAGCATTGCCTACTGAACGGTCTCGACGACATCGGCCTGACGATGGAAAAGAAGCCGGCGATCGACGCCTACGAGGAGAAGGCGAAGCGCGAGCGCGCCTGGGCCTGACCGCTTCCGCCGACACGGAGTCGATCACCCGGCTCCACGACACGGCCTCGCGTCAGATTGAATCAGAAGCGAGAAATGTCCGTTCGACAGTCGAAACAAACGCTTCGGCCCGAAAACGCTCCTATTAGCGTTTCCGAGCGAAGTGGAATCCGGTTCGCGTGAAGAAAACGCGTCAAATCAAAAGACAGAGTCTTTCACCGTTTCCATACGGCGAAAGACTCCAGACCTCAGGCGGCTTTCTGCTTGGCGCTGATCAGCTTGCGGTTGATCAGGCACTCGGCGATCTGGATGGCGTTGAGCGCCGCGCCCTTGCGCAGGTTGTCTGACACGACCCACATCGACAGACCGTTCTCCACCGTCGCATCCTCGCGGATGCGGCTGATGTAGGTGGCATCTTCTCCCGCCGATTCATACGGCGTGACGTAGCCACCGGGCTCGTGCTTGTCGATGACGAGGCAACCTGGCGCATTGCGCAGGATGCGGCGCGCCTCGTCCGCGGTGATCGGATTCTCGAACTCGATGCTGACCGCTTCCGAGTGGCCGATGAACACCGGCACGCGCACGCAGGTCGCGGTCAGCCTGATTTTGGGATCAAGAATCTTCTTGGTCTCCGCCATCATCTTCCACTCTTCCTTGGTGTAGCCGTCCTCCATGAACACGTCGATCTCGGGGATGACGTTGAAGGCGATACGCTTCGGGAATTTCTTGGCGACGAGCTCGCTCGCGGTGTAGACCGCCTTGGTCTGCGCGAACAGCTCGTCCATCCCGTCCTTCCCGGCGCCTGAAACCGACTGATAGGTCGCGACCACGACGCGCCTGATGACGGCCTTGTCGTGCAAAGGCTTCAGCGCCACTACAAGCTGCGCCGTCGAGCAGTTCGGATTGGCGATGATGTTTTTCTTGGCAAAGCTCGCGACCGCGTCCGCGTTGACCTCGGGCACGATCAGCGGCACATCGGGGTCCATCCGCCAGGTCGACGAGTTGTCGATGACGACCGCGCCGGCCGCCGCGATCTTGGGCGACCATTCCTTCGACACGGCGCCGCCAGCCGACATCAGGCAAATATCGGTGTCGCCGAAATCGTGATTTTCCAGCGCTTTGACTTTCAGGGTTTTTTCGCCGTAGGAGACTTCGGTGCCGACGCTACGGCGCGAGGCCAGCGCCACCACCTCGTCCGCGGGGAATTTTCGCTCGTCCAGAATGTTGAGCATTTCACGCCCGACATTGCCGGTCGCTCCGACCAGCGCGACTTTGTAACCCATCGTTCACTCTCCGAAGAAAATCGCTCCCTTGTCGCCTCGGCGCGAGACAAGGGAAGACGCTGCGCTTCTAAGCGAGAAACGTCATTAAGACAACGCCGGCCGTCGTTCCGACGTAACCGATTCAACCGCGCATCTGACAAAGTCCACCCGGTTAGCGCGGCTTCTCCATCCGGGGGGCACGGTCCCGGGGCATCAGCTCACCAATACAGGACGCATCTTGTGGGCGATGGGCGAGCGCACGGACACACGCCCGCATCGAAGCTCGATAGTTCATTGAAAACAGCTACTTAAACCATATCAACCGATCGGGTGGCGATCCACTTCAAGGCGGCGGCGAGTTCTCAACGCGGACTTCCGAAACTGTTGAACCAGGACCGCTCCGGATTCGAAGCAACATTTCGTCCTGATCGGCATTATTCTCGCTATGTGTGGCCCGATTGGGCTTGTGGCGCGAGGCCGCTGGACGGTAAAAAGGCGATCACACGGATTCATGAGGGCGTGATGACCTTGAAATACTTCACCGCGACCGGGGCTGCGAAAACCATCGCGCTGTTGCTTGCGGCGGCCGCCCTCATCGGTTTCAGCGCCTCCGGCGCGAGTGCCCAGCCAAGGCACGACCGCGGCGACGCCTACGGTCCGAGCGGCCCCAACGTGTCGTACCAGTCCGGCCCTCGCACTCGTATCTACATTTCCAAACGCTCATGGCTGGATGCGGGCACCGAGGTGTTGCCGGGCGAGCGCAAATACACCGACTATGCCTTTCCGCCTGCCGTCGGCTATCCCTCGTTCGCCCGCGAGAACCTGAACCGGCCGATCGACCGGCAGCCACTCAGTTCGCCGGCCGATCTCGGCGGATATCCGACCAGATTCCCGCTCTACTGATCATATCCTTCGCGGGCACCGCCCGGACGAACTCGCCCAATCGAGATGTCTGGCTGCGAGGGATGACTCCGGGTTTGCGTTCATGCGTGCAGCGCTTGAAGCTCCTTCACAACCGCTTCACCCATCTGCGATGTGCTGACCACGGTCAAACCTTCGGACTTCAAATCGGCCGTGCGCAGACCCTTCGCCAGCACCGCAGCAATCGCGGCGTCTAGCTTGTCAGCCAGTTCCCCCATGTCGAAGGAATAACGCAGCGCCATGCCGAACGAGGCCAGCATCGCGATCGGATTCGCGGCACCCTGACCGGCGATATCGGGCGCGGAACCGTGCACCGGCTCATAGAGTGCGCGGCGCTTTTTGGTTGTCGGGTCGATGTCGCCGAGCGACGCGGACGGCAACATGCCGAGCGAGCCGGTGAGCATCGCCGCGATGTCCGAGAGCATATCGCCGAACAGGTTGTCGGTGACGATCACGTCGAACTGCTTCGGCCAACGCACGAGTTGCATACCGCCGGAATCCGCGAGCTGATGCTCCAGCGCGACGTCCTTGTAGTCGCGCTGGTGAACCTGCGTCACGACCTCGTGCCATAGCACGCCGGATTTCATGACGTTGCGCTTTTCCATCGAGGTCAGCTTATTGCGGCGCTTGCGCGCGAGATCGAAGGCAACGCGCGCGATACGTTCGATTTCATAGGTGTCGTAGACTTGCGTATCAACGGCACGCTTCTGACCGTTGCCGAGATCGGTAATGGTCTTCGGCTCACCAAAATAGACGCCGCCGGTCAGTTCGCGCACGATCATGATGTCGAGACCTTCGACCACCTCGGGCTTCAGGCTCGAAGACTCCGCGAGCGCCGGATAGCAGATCGCCGGACGAAGATTGGCATAGAGCGCGAGGTCCTTGCGCAGCCGCAACAGGCCGGCCTCCGGGCGCACCTCGTAGGGCACCGGATCCCACTTCGGGCCGCCGACCGCGCCGAACAACACGGCGTCGGCGGCGAGCGCCTTCGCCATGGTGGCGTCGGTGATGCTGACCTTGTCGGCATCGTAGGATGCGCCGCCCACCAATCCTTCCTCGGTCTCGAACCTGGCGATCCCCTGCGCGTCAAGCCAGCCGATCAGCCGTTTCACCTCCCCCATGACCTCGGGGCCGATGCCGTCGCCGGCCAGGAGAAGCAGCTTGTAGGTCGCCATCACAAATCCTCAGAACTTCGGCATGACCGGGAAAGCGAGCGTGGATTGCCGCCGAACCCAGGCTAACCACCTGCCTGCAAGGCAGGACCGCCTGGATGCCCGACGCAAGGCCGATGATGACATCGCATGTTGTGCCGATTGCTAGGACGGTGCTGCGCCGTTGGCAAGACGCCTTTGCGCCGTATTGTTCGCCGTCACAATGCACGCAACATCGATGTGGCCGGCAAGAATCGGAGCCGTCGCGGCGAAACGCCCACGGCCAACAGCGAGTCGCAATCTTTGGCAGTTCTACTCGATGACGCCGCAGGCGATGCGGCCCCCGGCCTCGCCAGTCGGATCGGTCTTGTAGTCGTCGGGTGCCGCGTGAACGACGATGGCCGTGCCGTCCGGCTTCAGAACCGAATTCGGCTTGTCCTTATCCAGTGTGATGGCGGTACTGACCACTTCGAGCTTTAATTCGCCGGAGGCAGGTATGACGATGTTCGGCAGGTCTCCGGCGTGATGGCCATCCGCCGCCATCATGCCGTGCTTCTTGCTATCCGGATTGAAGTGCCCCCCTGCCGACGTGAATGGCGCCTCGCATTTGCCGGCCGCGTGAATGTGGAATGCGTGATCGCCGGGCGGCAGGCCTTTCAGAGTGGCCTTGAGCAGAACACCGTCATTGACCTGCATCAGTTCAACCTTCCCGACGTCGGCGCCTTCGGCGTTTTTCAGCAGAGCCTTGGCCGAATTGGCAGAAACCGCGGTCACGCTCAAGGCAAGAAAAGCCGTCGTCGCGAACAGGGCACGAGCGATCATGGGAAATCTCCGCTGCGGAATCAGGACTTCGGGAAAACGTCGATGTTGTCGCCCTTATATAGCAGCAGCCACCGACGGCGGCCAGTCACATCAAAGACCGCTGAAGGAATTGTAACCCTGATCTTCCCAATAGCCGCCCTTGTAGTCGTTGGTGACTTCCATCGCGATCACATACTTCGGATTCTTAAATCCGAGCTTGGTCGGGACCCTGATCTTCATCGGATAGCCGTACTTGCGCGGCAGGATTTCTCCGTCGAACTTGAATGTCATTTGGGTCTGCGGATGCAATGCTGTCGCCATGTCCAGCGGACTGTTATAGCCGTCGACATCCGCGCACTGAAACCAGCAATATTTCGCGCTCGTATCAGCGCCGATCAATTTGAGAAAATCGCGCAGCGGCGTCCCGCTCCAGCTTCCGATCGCGCTCCAGCCCTCGACGCAGACGTGCCGCGTAATCTGGGTGACTTCCGGCAGCTGATAAAGTTCATCGAGCGCCCATGGTTTCTTGTTGTCGACAAGGCCGCGCACTTCAAATTTGTAGTCCTGGCCGTCGATATCAGGCGCCTCTGCCTCGGGATAGTAACCGTTGAAAGGAAACGGCCGCGTGATGTCGGCCTTCGTATAGGTCGGCGCCAGCGTGTTCGGGTTGAAAATTGCAGCTTGCACCTTGTCGTTGAATTTCGAAATCTGAATCAGCAGGCGTTCCGCCGAGAAACTGTCGGATACCTCGCATCCGGTCAGCAAGGTCAGTGCGCCGAGGCTCGCCCCGCCCGAGATGAAGCGGCGGCGCGCCGGATCTGGTAGCAATTTCGCGGCGTCCTTCACCAGAAGCTGCTTGTCGACGCCCGGGATCAGAAGCGAACGGAAACGGCGCATAGCTCAATGCTCCACTAACGCCCGACGATCATGGCGCGCAGGCTCTTTGGCACCAGCAGCGCGAGCGCGACATGTACGACGAGAAAGGCCACAATCAGCGCCATGCAGATGAAATGCACATAGCGCGCGAGGTCATAACCGCCGAACACGGCGGTCAGCCATTGAAACTGGACCGGCTTCCAAATCGCAAGACCCGACAGCACCACCACGATCCCGACGACGATGACGAGCACGTACAAGAGCTTCTGCACCTGGTTATACCGCGATAGATCGTCGTGCCGCAGCTTGCCGGTCAGCGCGGCCCTGGCATCCGCGGCCACGCCCGAGGGCGTAATCGGCAGCAGCTTGCGACGAAAGCGTCCGGTGGCGAGACCAAGCACGAGGTAGATCAGGCCGTTGACCATCAACAGCCACATCGCCGCGAAATGCCACAACAGTCCGCCCGCGAGCCATCCGCCAAGGGTGACAAAAGGCGAGAAGGTGAAATCGAACAGCGGCGAGGCGTTGTAGATCTGCCAGCCGGATAGGATCATCACGATCATCGCCGCGGCATTGATCCAGTGAAAAATACGCACCCACGCCGGCTGAATCGCCTTGGCGGGTTGAGATACGGCCAGGCGATCATCGGCTGAAATTCTCGTCATGGCTCCATCCAGATATTCACTTGCCCCGTCGGGTAAGGAAGCCTGTAGATATTCTACGATAGAACTCGACAGCATTCCCGCACATCATCTCCGGCGTGCGAGATATCCGCTTCACAAAAACGGGAGCCGGCCGCCTGCCCGCTCACCGCCCTGTCTTGCAAAGAACAACCTTGTTATCCAAACCTGCCGCCGCCACCGTGATCGCGCCGCAGATGTATGATCGCTAACGGGAAACCGTCATGAACGCCAATCTGTTTTCGCGCCTGTTCGACGATCTCGACGACGCGGACCGACTCGCGATCGAAACCCTAGAAGGACGCCGCATTAGCTATAGCGATCTGATCGCATTCTCGGGACGGCTGGCTAACGTCCTGGTGGCCCGTGGCGTCAGTCCGGGTGATCGCGTGGCGGTACAAGTCGAAAAGTCGGTGCCAAATCTTGCACTCTATCTCGCGACCGTTCGTGCCGGCGCGATCTACCTGCCGCTCAACCCGGGCTACACGCTCAACGAACTCGACTTCTTCATCATCGACGCCGAGCCGTCGCTGGTGGTCTGCGACCCTTCGGAGGCGGAGGGTATCCAGGCGATCGCATCGAAGGTAAATGCCAAGGTCGAGACGCTGGACGCCAAGGGCAAGGGATCACTGACCGACGCCGCCACGGCAACAAAGCCGGACTTCATCACGGTTGTGTGCGGGGGCGACGACCTTGCAGCGATCCTCTATACGTCAGGCACAACCGGGCGATCCAAAGGGGCGATGCTGACGCACGATAATCTGACATCGAACGCTTTAAGCCTGGCAGATGCGTGGCGCTTCACCGAGAAGGACGTGCTGATCCACGCGCTGCCGATCTATCACACTCACGGATTGTTCGTTGCCAGCAACGTCACGTTGTTTGCCCGCGCTTCGATGATTTTTCTTCCGAAGTTCGATCCGGATGCTGTCATCAGGATGATGACTAAAGCCACCGTACTGATGGGCGTTCCAACTTTCTACACTCGCCTGCTGCAATATCCGGCAGTGACGAAAGATTCCACTCGGCACATGCGACTGTTTATTTCCGGCTCGGCTCCGCTACTCGCCGACACTCACCGCGAGTGGTCGGCCCGCACCGGTCATGCCGTGCTCGAACGTTACGGCATGACCGAGACCGGCATGAACACATCAAACCCCTATGACGGCGAGCGCGTTCCCGGTGCCGTCGGCCCTGCGCTGCGAGGAGTTTCGGTCCGCGTCACCGATCGGGAGACCGGAAAGGAACTGCCGCGCGAGAGCGTCGGCATGATCGAGGTCAAGGGTCCGAACGTGTTCAAGGGCTACTGGCGGATGCCGGAGAAGACAAGGACCGAATTCCGCGGCGACGGCTTCTTCATAACGGGCGACATCGGCAAAATCGATCAGAGGGATTACGTGCATATTCTCGGCCGCGGCACGGACCTCGTGATCACCGGAGGCCTCAATGTCTATCCGAAGGAAATCGAAAGCGAAATCGATGCGCTAGCGGGCGTGATCGAGAGCGCCGTCATCGGTGTACCTCACCCGGATTTCGGGGAGGGCGTTACGGCGGTCGTCGTTCGCAGCAAGGACGGAGGTCTCGCGGAGGGACAGGTGCTGGAAGCGTTGAATGGACGGCTGGCGAAGTTTAAGATGCCGAAGCGCGTGATCTTTGTCGATGAACTGCCGCGCAACGCCATGGGGAAGGTGCAGAAGAACATCCTGCGTGACGCCTATGCCGGTCTATACAAGCAAAGCTAGACCGTCGCTTGGCAAAGACTCTGGCAGCTTTCGGCCGCATGATGTTAATGAAATGTGAAGGCATAGTTCTGAACGACTATTCGCAAATGGCGATTTTGAGCGTTGCACAGGCTGGCTTAACTCCATAAATATATGAACAGAATTGCTTGTCGCGGATCCCAACCGGGCTTGCGCCGCTTGCCCGCAACCAGCGAAGCCATCGATGACCGTCAGGATCGAACGCCCGCTTTCACCGCACCTTCAGATTTACCGCTGGACCCTGACGATGGCATTGTCCATCGTTCATCGCGCCACCGGTGTGGCGCTCTATTTCGGAACGTTGCTGCTGGTCTGGTGGTTGATGGCCGTGTCATCCGGGCCGGGCGCGTACGCCGCGGTCCAGTCCTTTACGTCGAGTTGGGCGGGACGTCTGATCGCATTCGGGTACACATGGGCGCTGATGCATCACATGCTGAGCGGCGTTCGTCACCTCGTTTGGGATCTCGGTTACGGATTCAAGCCGACCGAGCGTGAGTGGCTGACCCGGGCAGCGTTGATCGGCGGCATTCTACTCACGGTACTGCTCTGGATCGCCGCTTATGCGATCGGAGGCGGAGGACGATGACCGCACCGCCGCCACCCGGCGCGAAGTCCATGCGGACGCCGCTGGGGCGGGTTCGTAACCTTGGCTCGGCCCATTCCGGCACAACGGATTTTTGGCGCCAGAGGCTCACGTCGGTCGCCATGATCTTGCTCATCGTACCGATGGTCGTGGTCATGATGATATTGCTCGGCCGCAACCAGGCAGGCGCAGCGCAGATTCTTGGCTCGCCGCCGATTGCCATCATCATGCTGCTATTCGCAGTCGCCAGCATCTGGCATATGAAGATCGGGATGCAGGTGATTATCGAGGACTACGTACACGACGAGAAGCTGAAACTGGCGTCGATCATGGCGAACAACTTTTTCTCCGCCACCCTGGCGCTGACCGCCGCTTATGCCATCTTCAAACTGTCATCCGGAGTTTAGTTCATGGCCGGAAACGGCAACGCGGCGGCGGCCGTCAACGGCAAGGCCTATCCCATCGAGGACCATACTTATGATGTCGTCGTCGTCGGGGCCGGCGGGGCGGGCCTGCGGGCCGTTGTGGGTTGCGGTCAGGCCGGCCTGCGCACCGCCTGCATCACCAAGGTTTTTCCCACCCGTTCACACACGGTAGCGGCACAGGGCGGTATTTCCGCCTCGCTCGGCAACATGCACAAGGATGACTGGCGCTGGCACATGTACGATACCGTGAAGGGATCGGACTGGCTCGGCGATCAGGATAGCATCGAGTACATGGTGCGTAACGCTCCGGAGGCGGTCTACGAACTCGAGCATTGGGGCGTTCCGTTCTCCCGCACCGAAGACGGCAAGATCTACCAGCGCCCATTCGGCGGCATGACCGTCGATTACGGCAAGAGCCAGGCCCAGCGGACCTGCGCCGCCGCCGACCGTACCGGCCACGCCATGTTGCACACAATGTATGGCCAGGCGCTGCGCCGCGATGCCGAATTTTTCATCGAGTTCTTCGCCATCGACCTGATAATGGACGATCAGGGCGCCTGTCGCGGCGTGATCGCGCTGAAGCTCGACGATGGCACACTACATCGCTTCCGCGCCCAGACCACCATTCTCGCAACCGGCGGCTATGGACGCGCCTATGCTTCCTGCACCTCGGCGCACATCTGCACCGGCGACGGCGGCGGCATGGCGCTGCGCGCCGGCCTGCCGTTGCAGGACATGGAGTTCGTCCAATTCCACCCGACCGGCATCTACGGTTCGGGCTGTCTCGTCACCGAGGGTGCGCGCGGCGAAGGCGGCTACCTTGTCAACGCCGAGGGCGAACGCTTCATGGAACGCTATGCGCCCTCCGCCAAGGACCTCGCCTCGCGTGACGTCGTGTCGCGCGCGATGACGATCGAAATCCGCGAAGGCCGGGGCGTCGGCAAGAAAAAAGACCACATCTTCCTGCACCTCGATCATCTCGACCCGAAAGTGCTGCACGAGCGGCTACCGGGCATCTCAGAGTCGGTGAAGATCTTCGCCGGCGTTGACGTGACCCGCGAGCCGATACCGATCCTGCCGACCGTTCACTACAACATGGGCGGCATCCCAACCAACTTCCACGGCGAGGTGGTCACCAAAAAGAACGGCGACGACAATGCGGTCGTGCCGGGCCTGATGGCGGTGGGCGAAGCCGCTTGCGTCTCCGTGCACGGCGCTAACCGCCTCGGCTCCAACTCGCTGATCGACCTCGTGGTGTTCGGCCGCGCCGCCGCCCAGCGTTGCGCCGAAAAGCTCACGGCCAAGGACAAGCAACCCGATCTGCCTGCGAATTCCAGCGAGATGGCGCTCGGCCGCCTCGACAAATTTCGTTACGCCTCCGGGGGCACGCCGACCGCCAGGCTGCGCGAGAATATGCAGCGCGTGATGCAGGCCAACTGCGCAGTCTTCCGCACCCGCGATATCCTGACGGAAGGCCAGAAGCTGATTCACGAAGTCTACGAGGGAAGTGCCGACATCGCCGTGTTCGATCGCTCGCTGGTATGGAACACGGACCTGATGGAGACGATGGAATACGACAACCTGATCTCTCAAGCGGTGGTGACAATGGATTCCGCCGCTAACCGGACCGAAAGCCGCGGCGCCCACGCGCGCGAGGACTACCCGGATCGCGACGATCAAAACTGGATGAAACATACGCTGGTCCGGCTCAGCGATCACGGCCTTACCACGATCGACTACCGACCGGTACACGACTACACGATGAGCAACGACGTTCAATACATTCCGCCGAAGGCGCGGGTGTATTGATCCGAAACCAAATGTCATCCGCGCTGACCCGCGCATCCATAACCTTCGCGAGCAGAGGGATTGCCGGATCAAGTTGGCAATGACGGACAGACAGCAAGGACGCACCGATGGTTAAATTCGCGCTTCCGAGAAATTCAAAGCCCACCAGCGGCAAGACCTGGCCGAAGCCGGAAGGCGCGACCGAAACGCGCGAATTCAGGGTCTATCGCTGGAACCCGGACGACGACGAAAATCCAAGAGTCGATATCTTCCATATCGATGTCCATGAGTGCGGCCCGAGGGTGCTCGACGGTCTGATTTGGATCAAGGACCACATCGACCCGACATTGACCTTTCGCCGTTCCTGCCGTGAGGGCGTGTGCGGTTCCTGCGCCATGAACATCAACGGCCAGAATACGCTGGCATGCACCAAGTCGATCCACGACGTTTCCGGCGACGCGGTGAAGATCAATCCGCTGCCACATCAGCCGGTTGTGAAGGACCTCGTCCCTGACCTGACAAATTTTTACGCGCAGTATGCCTCGATCGAGCCGTGGCTGAAGACCGCGACGCCGACGCCGCAGAAGGAATGGCGGCAGAGCCGCGAGGACCGCGAAAAGCTCGACGGTCTTTACGAATGTATTCTGTGCGCCTGCTGCTCGACATCATGTCCGAGTTATTGGTGGAATAGTGATCGCTTTCTCGGTCCTGCCGCGCTGCTGCAGGCGGCACGATGGATCACCGATTCGCGCGACGAGGCCACCGGCCAGCGGCTGGACTATCTTGAGGATCCATTCCGGCTCTATCGTTGCCACACCATTCTGAACTGCACCAAGGCGTGTCCGAAGAATCTGAATCCGTCGGAAGCCATCGCCATGCTGAAGCTGAAGCTGGTCGAGCGCCAGGTTTGATTCCCGCTCGATGCGGTCCCCACGAGCAGCGATCTCCATGAGCCAAAAGTGCTCATAGCACGATAGCGGATTCGCCGCCGAGGCGACGCCCACACGTTGTCTGGACCGTTTCAGTGCAGGTCAGAAAATCCGCGGTCGGCCACACGAACGCGGGCGATCCGAATGAAGGCATCGCCATTCACCCTGCGACTGCCAGCCCCGCGCCAATCGCCGCGGCCTGCTGCTGTTGCGCGATCCTCATCAAGTACGACTGACAGCCCACGCGTGCAGCGGTAAGCGCCTGATCTCAACCTTAAGCGATAGCATGTTCGCAATCATCGCCGACGGTAAAGCCATGGCCAAGAATCCTTCATACCAACGCTCCCTGTAAGTTTCATGACCAGCACTTGCGATTGCAATACGCGGCCCTCGGAACATCACACCGCGGAAGTTGTTAGCTACTTGAACAAAGAGCGCGAATGGAGAGCTTGATGGGTGATGAACCGACGGAAGTGCCGCACCCGAAACCAGGCCGCCCGACGGAGCCGCCCCGCGAAGACCCGCCCGGAAGTCCCCAGCCAGGTCCAGACATTCCGCCGCAGAGGCAAGAACCGGACATGCCCGCGCCTCCGTAGGAATTACCCGGTCAGCAGCCGGATGAATTGCCGCCGCGGAGTCCTCCGACGCCACCAGCGCAACCTCCCGCCACGATGTAGTCGCCGAGCGAACGTGAATGCGATGGAAATGCGGCCCATATCGGCTGATGATGTCGCGTGCGCTTGATCCGTAGGCACGAAATAAATCGAGCGTCGCTCATGATGGCTGCCACATTGCAGCCTTATCGCTATCGGTTGATCGCGTTCCTGCCACTGGCAGCAGGCTTGAGTCTGTTGCCGAAATTTTTCTCTTGGAAAAAAGTTGTCATGACGAATTTTCGCTTGGTCCTGCTCGCCACGTCGGCTCTCACTGTCTCCTCGCTGATGATGACGCCATCGCACGCTCAATCTGCGCCGGTCCAGTTTGCGCAGGCTGCGCCACCCACTGAAAGCGGGCAAGAGACAAAGCGGAAAGAACTGCCGCCGAAAACTGCACCTGCTCATCCGATCCCGCCGCCCGGCGCACCTGCGCGACCCGCGGCTCCCCCGCCCCATGCAGCGCCGCCGCCCCCAGCGCCACCACCTCCAGCTCCCGTACGGCCGACCGCGCCGCCACCACCGCATGTGACACCGCCGACGGCTGTGCCGTCACGGCCGGCGGCACCACCTCAACACGCAACGCCTCCCGCTCCACCACCCGCGCCGAAAGCTGCGCCAACGGCGCCGCCGACTACACCTCCGGCCGCTCCGAAGCCGCCCGTGCCCCCAGCCGCCGCACCGCCATCTCAGTTAAAGAGCGCGCCGCCTCCGGCCGCGACAAAATCGGCACCGACACCCCCTGCTCCGACCGCGCAACCCTCGATGCCGCCTGCCAGCGCGGAGCCGAATACAATGCGTCGCGACGAACGAGGCCGTGGTAGGTCCGGCCGCGATCCCGGCGGACCTGGAGCTTCCGGTGACCGCCAAAAGGGCGTAGCGCCCACGCAGACGACTCCGGCACCCGGCACGACTCCGGTCGCGCCAAGCACTGCCCCAACGTCACCCCGCGCGGCGCCAGCCTCGCCACCATCCGCGCCGGCGATTCCACCCGTGGCCGCTCCGGCAGCCCCTGCCACCAGCCCCTCCACCAGCCAGAACGGGACCAAGGCTGGAACTGCGCCTTCCACCGCTGGCGGCCAGACCGCGGGGCCAGCAGGCGCGCCAGTCTCCCGTCAGGCACCGCCAACCGTCGCAGCGCCCTTGCCGCCGCCGCCGCCGGTCGCCGACAAGGTCGTCGCACCCGGAGCGTCGTCACAGGGGCCCCGCCGCATCGAGGATTTCCGCGCTGCGCGGCGGGAGACCCAGCAGGATGGCCGCACCATCATCACCGAGCCGGGCCGCGTCATCGTGCGCGATCCGAGCGGGCGTTCGTTCATCCAGCACAACGAAAGTGATCGTTTCCGTCGCGGCGCGCGGGATTTCCGACAGGAGCGTATCGGCAACGACACCCGTAACATTGTGGTGCGACCAGACGGCACGCAGATCATCACCGTCAACGATCGCGATGGGCGGATGCTGCGACGAATCCGCCGTGACCAGCGCGGCCAGGAAGTCGTTATCATCGACAATGGACGTCGCGGTTACGGCGGCGGAGGCGGTGCGCTCGCTGCAGGCGTCGCCGCCGGCATGGTGGCAGGTGCGATCGGCGGCTACTTCGTATCGTTGCCTCCGCCTCAAATTGGAATTCCGCAGGATCGTTACATTGTCGAGGCGGAAGGTGCCCCGCCCGAGGTGATCTACGACACCTTGATGGCGCCGCCCGTGGAGTCGATCGAGCGTCCTTATACGCTCGACGAAATCCGCTACAGCCCGATGGTGCGCGCGCGGATGCCGAGCATCGATCTCGACACCATCAATTTCGAGACTGGATCGTGGGATATCCCGGACGATCAGGCCGCGAAACTGCAAGTGATCGCCGACGGCATCAACCGTGCGATCTCGCGCAATCCGAGCGAGGTGTTCCTGATCGAAGGCCACACCGATGCGGTGGGCAACGACGTGGACAACCTGTCGCTATCGGATCGCCGGGCGCAATCTGCTGCGGAATTGTTGACGCAGCAATTCCAGGTGCCGGCGGAGAACCTGGTCACGCAGGGCTATGGCGAGCAGAACCTGAAGGTGCAGACTGACGGTCCCTCGCGGGAGAACCGGCGCGTCACGGCGCGTCGCATCACGCCGCTGTTAAACGGCGGGCAGGCCTCGGCATCCCCGCCGCCGCGCGACTGATCGAGATCAGAAGAAAATGAAAATGGCCGGGAATAACCCCGGCCATTTTTTCATGATCCAACCCGCCAGCTGGCTCAGCTATACAGTTGGCGGGCAAGCCTCGTTGCTACAAACCCAGCTTCTTCCTGCGCTGGCCAAGCGTGCGTAGCCGTAGCGCGTTGAGCTTGATGAAACCGGCCGCGTCGCGGTGATCGTAGGCCACAGCACCTTCCTCGAAGGTGACAAGGTCCTGATCGTACAGCGAATATTCGCTGTCGCGGCCGACAAGAATGACATTGCCTTTGTAGAGCTTCAGCCGAACCTGACCGGTGACGTATCGCTGACTCTGGTCGATCGCGGCCTGCAGCATCTCGCGCTCCGGCGAGAACCAGAATCCGTTGTAGATCAGCTCGGCGTATTTCGGCATCAGCTCATCCTTCAGATGCGCCGCGCCGCGATCCAGCGTGATCTGCTCGATGCCGCGGTGGGCGACGAGAAGGATGGTTCCGCCCGGCGTCTCGTACATGCCGCGCGATTTCATTCCGACGAAACGGTTCTCGACCAGGTCGAGTCGGCCAATGCCGTTGGCGCGACCGAGTTCGTTCAGCTTCGCGAGCAAGGTGGCGGGAGACATCTTCGTGCCGTCGATGGCAACAGCATCCCCCTTTTCGAAATCGATCGTGATGTAGGTCGGCTGATTCGGCGCTGCCTCCGGGTCGATGGTGCGTGAATACACATAGTCCGGCACCTCCTGCGCCGGATCTTCCAGCACCTTGCCCTCGCTGGAAGCGTGCAGAAGATTGGCATCGACGGAAAAAGGCGCTTCGCCGCGCTTGTCCTTGGCGATCGGAATTTGATGCTGTTCGGCGAATGCGATTAGTTGCTCGCGCGAGCGCAAGTCCCACTCGCGCCACGGCGCGATGATGGTGATGTCAGGCTTTAGCGCATAGTAGCCGAGTTCGAATCGGACCTGATCGTTGCCCTTGCCGGTCGCGCCATGAGACACTGCGTCAGCGCCGACCTTCTCGGCGATTTCGATCTGCTTCTTCGCAATCAGTGGCCGCGCGATCGAGGTGCCGAGCAGATATTGGCCCTCATAGACCGCATTGGCGCGGAACATCGGGAATACATAATCGCGAACGAATTCCTCACGCAGATCCTCAATGAAGATGTTCTCGTCCTTGATTCCGAGCAACTGCGCCTTCTTGCGAGCGGGCTCCAGTTCCTCGCCCTGACCGAGATCGGCAGTGAAGGTCACAACCTCGGCGCCGTAGGTGGTCTGCAACCATTTCAGGATAATCGAGGTGTCGAGCCCGCCCGAATAGGCGAGCACCACCTTCTTCACATTCTTATTCATGAAAACCCTATGGATTTCTGTAACTACAAAATTCGGCGGGACTATAGGCGGAACCGGACCCCGTGCAAGGTCCGAAGGCTCATACCGGCTTCTCCGGCGCGGGTACGGGGCCGACATCACGGCCTCGCCATCGCTGCCGCGCCCGATAGCCGGGCCAGGCGAAGCGGGTCAACGCGGCATCGATCTCTGCGTCGCTCTTGCGAGTTGATGGCCAGCGGTAGATGTAGCCGTGAACCAGCCAGACCACCAAAAATGCCACCAGACCCGCCGTCGCCACGTCGGTGAAGAAATGACCGCCGAAGGCCATCCGCAGCACACTGGTAACTGCGCCGAACGTGATCGCACCCGCATAGGCCAGCGGTCGCCAAACGGGTGGCGTCAGCGCCGCCGGCGCCAAGGTCCAGAACGCGGTCGCACCCTCGCCGGAAAAGAAGGAACAGTTTCTGCCGCATTCGCCGCGTGGGTCCCACCACGGCATGAATTTCCAGGGGCCATTGAATTCCGTCACCATCACCGGCCGCGGCCGACCCCAATAGCTCTTGAACGTCAGGTTGGTCAGGATTCCTGCGCTGAGCAGCATCGTGATGAGTAAAAACGCAACGGCCCGACCAGACATCATCAGCGGACGATCCGGGCGGAACATCTTGACGACCAGCGCGATGATCGCAGGGACCGCGAACCCCCAAGCCACCCACATCGCGGCATTGCGCGCGAACGAGGCGAGCCCATCTGACTTGAGCGGAAAAGTCCTGGTCGCGGAATCATAAAACAGCGCCGCGAGGCGGAGGTCGTATTCGGGATGGATCCCGAACGCGACCCCGATCACGAGCGCAAGTCCAAGCGCAATGATTAATCCGGCGCGGTTCATGAGCGCGGTTTAGCCGACGGCAACAGGCATGAAAAGGCCAAGGCGGCTCAGGTCCGCAACGGCAAATCCGGAGGCCGCGGATCGCGTGGAGCTTTCCGCCACACGCCGGCATTCCGCCCCGCGATCAGCCAATAAACAAAGCCAGCGACGACCCCGGCCCCGGCCATGATTTCGAGATGGCGGCGCACGATGCCCTCAAAATGCATCGTCCCAGGGTCGAACGGAATCAAGCCAAGGTAACAGGCCGCACCGCAAATCGCGCCGCCAGCGGCGTAGGCCAGTACGCTCCGGATAGAAAAGGCTTCGGTAAGGAGGACCACGATCATCGCCGGCAGCAACGCAAAACCGCTAGCGAAGATGAATCCGAATCCGAGAACGATGTCCAGCGTATCCGGGTTGGGCGGTGCGACGTCGAGACTGCTGAACTCGGGATACAGCAACGCGACCACAATGATGGTGCCCGCAACGAGGCACGCCGCGAGGAGTCCGAACAGAATCGCGAATAGCCGGCCTATCAGGGACAAGAGAAACTCAATCGGTTTTTGGGCATGATCTTATCCGAAAACCGGTTCCCACTTTTCGGGATCATACCTCAATCCGTCATCGCCATGGCACGAAGCGCCTGACGCTCACGAGCCGACAGCTTCTCGGTTTCGGACTTGAGTTGCCCGCAGGCGGCCAGAATGTCGCGGCCACGCGGCGTACGTACCGGGGAGGAATACCCGGCATTGAACACGTATTCAGAAAATTTCTCGATCTGATCCCAGTCCGAGCATTCGTAACGCGTGCCGGGCCACGGATTGAAGGGAATCAGGTTGATCTTGGCGTGGATACCCTTGAGCAGCTTCACCAGCCGCTTGGCGTCATCGAGCGAATCGTTGACACCCTTCAGCATCACGTATTCGAACGTGATCCGCTTGGCGTTGGAGGCCGCCGGATAATCACGGCACGCCTGCATCAGTTCGGCGATCGGATATTTGCGGTTCAACGGCACCAGTTCATTGCGCAGCTCGTCGCGCACCGCATGCAGCGAGATCGCCAGCATGACGCCGATCTCCTCGCCGGCGCGAACGATGTTCGGCACCACGCCGGACGTCGACAAAGTGATACGACGCTTCGAGATGCCAATGCCTTCATTGTCGGCGACAATCAAAAGCCCATCGCGAACCGCGTCGAAATTATAAAGCGGTTCGCCCATTCCCATCATAACGATGTTGGTGACAAGACGATTGCCGTGCGGCGTCTCGCGGTCGGCCCAGTCGTTCAAACGATCGCGTGCAACCATGATCTGGCCAACGATCTCGCCCGCCGTCAGATTGCGCACCAGGCGCTGGGTTCCGGTGTGGCAAAAGGAACAGTTCAGCGTGCAGCCGACCTGCGACGATACGCACAGCGTGCCGCGGTCGGTCTCAGGAATATAGACGCATTCGACTTCATGCGGCTTCTCGAGATCATGACCGCTCGGCAGCCGCAGCAGCCATTTGCGCGTTCCATCGCTCGAAATCTGTTCGGCAACCACTTCGGGCCGATCGACCGTGACGTGTTTTTCAAGTTCGGCGCGCAGGTCTTTCGACACACTGGTCATTTCGGCGAAAGTTTGGACGCCGCGGACATACATCCAGTGCCAGAGCTGCTGCACCCGCATCCTTTGTTGCTCCCGCGGAATGCCGATGGTGGCGAGCCGTTCGGAAATCTCCGCGCGCGTAAGGCCGATCAGTGACGGCTTCGCGGGCGGCACGTAGGTTTCAAGTGCGACTTTCTCCAAAGGAGCGCCACCGGTCGCCGTTTCGGGCGCAACCGGTTTGCTCGCGGCGATGGCGATCTCAGTCGAAACAGCGCTCAGGTTGCCGGGCGTCTCATTCATGCACATGACATAAGCTTTCCAGGCCTCGCTGAAAAGCCGACAAATGCTACAATGGTAACAGCGCTAGTGCTTGCAATCCTGCGCGATCTTGTCCAGCGCCTGAGACAGCCCCTTGAGCGAAAAGACGTCCGTGGTTTGCGTCCCCTTGGAAGACACGCCTTTGACAGTCGCGTCCGTGCCCTTGCGCATGGCATCGATCAGCCGGTCTTCATCGGCGGCGTTCTTGATCCAAATGCCATCGCCCTGGGCGTACATTGCGTAGCTCGCACCGGCGACCTCGAGCGTGGCTTCGGAACCCGGCTTGAGTGTATAGCCCATCGTGACCGACACTTCGTTCGTCACTTTCTCGGCCGGCCGGGTCGAAACGAAGGCGTAGGCCGGATCGCGCGGCCGATTGGGCGGATTGGTCTTTGAGGATGTCGGTTTGGCGAGAGCGAAGCACACCTTCTTGCCACTAGACGACGCGGTATACGCACCCCACGCGCCGAACTGTCCGAGCAGCGTTGGCTCCGAACTGCCGGCTGTCGGTGCGCTGAATGCGGGAGCAAGGCCGAGCCCACCTGCGAGCAGACTTCCCACCAGAACTGTCAGCAATTGCCGCATAGACATCATCAAATCTCGTCCTTCATCATTTGTGACTGGAAGATGGCTTGACGTGCGCGGATCACACATCATCGGGAATAACTGGAAACGCCTGATTTGTGAAGGCGGTCCATCCTTGCGGCTTGCGTCACGATTCGCAAGCTCTCCGCCTCGCCTCGTTGGGCTGCAACAATAAAGTCGAGCACGGTCGCGTGAGGGAATCAGGCATCCATAGCGACCGCGACGAAAGCGTCGCCTTCGCAATGAAGCGCAGCATTGTTCAAGGCGGTTACGCCACTTCGTTCTTTATTCCGCGCTTCAATGCCGCGCGCGCGGCCTCACGATGCTCTGGCGTGATATGCGCAGCCACAATCCTGATCGCCGTCGCAAGTACCGCGGCATCGTCGGTGAAGCCGAGCACCGGCAACATGTCGGGAACAAAATCGAACGGCAGGACGAAGTAAGCGATGGCGCCGAGCAGGGACGCCTGCACATGACGCGGCGTCTGCTTGTCGAACGCGCAATAGTAGGCGGCCAACAGGTCTTCGGCGAACGGCACATGAGCCACGACGCGCTTCAGCTTGCTCCAGAACCGCCGGCGCACGCTGTCGCGATCCTGCGCCAGCCGGTCGGCTGGCTCAAATCCCACACTATGTTTCGATGCCATCATCCGGGTTCCTGAAACGTCATGGCGCGGTTCGCTAAAATCGTCTTTACCACGTGGGAACTTTGTTTCTCCGTTACAAGATCGGCATTGGCCCGTTCAGGCCCCCTGGGGCTGTTTTGCGATCGCGTTCATCGCCTCGGCGAGCTTGATGTCGCGCTCGGTGATGCCGCCGGCGTCGTGGGTCGCGAGCACGACCTCCACCGTCTTGTAGACATTACGCCAGTCCGGATGGTGATCGCTCTTTTCGGCAACCAGCGCGACACGCGTCATGAAACCGAAAGCCTCGTTGAAATCCCGGAACGTGAAGGTACGCGTAATGGCCTCGCGGCCCGCGACCCGCGACCAACCCGACAGCTCATTGAGCGCTGTTCTTTGTTCTTCCTCCGACAGCCGCTTGGCCATTTTTGTCTCCTTTTTGCGATTGGAACATTCGCTCGCTTCACATTGATCCGTTTTTCGGGCGAAGCGGTATCTGCCACCGCAAAAACTACATGAAATGTTGCTTCCTGGCTGAATCGAGCATATAAGAGTTATTCACAATGTATCTTATAGAAGAGCGTTCTGGATTTCGGCCTCGCCGGGAAATCTCGCCTTGGAACGACCGGAAGGCATAGGATCCGGTCCTATATCGTCGTCGTCCCGTACCGGGTCGGCCAGCGTTCCTGCTGGCAGGGTGACATGATCATCTTGGCTGCGGTCTTTATTTAGGTATACGACCTATATCAGGCATGGGTATTCGCGGAATCGCGCTTACGTCAGGTTCCGCGAATGCCCATCGCGCTTCTATCCTGCCTTCGCGGAGTCTTGGAGATGACCTTCGTTGTCACCGAAAATTGTATCAAATGCAAATACATGGATTGTGTAGAGGTATGTCCGGTCGACTGCTTCTACGAAGGCGACAATATGCTCGTCATCAATCCTGATGAGTGCATCGACTGCGGCGTGTGCGAGCCTGAATGTCCGGCCGAAGCCATCAAGCCTGACTCCGAGCCGGACCTTGAAAACTGGCTCAAGCTGAACGCCGAATATGCCGCGGTCTGGCCGAACATTACGATCAAACGCGATGCTCCCGCCGACGCGAAATCTTTCGACGGCGTTGCGGACAAGCTGGAACAGTATTTTTCGGCAAATCCCGGTCAGGGCGACTGAGCGAAGGTGCTTGCGGTCAAGAACATCAACGTGAAGCGAGCCTATGAGGCTCCCGATACGGATGATGGCACGCGGATACTGGTTGATCGTTTATGGCCCAGGGGCCTCCGAAAGACGGACGCCGCTATCGATCGGTGGGTAAAAGGCATCGCGCCCAGCACCGATCTGCGCAAATGGTTCGGACATGATCCCGCCCGCTGGCAGGAATTTCGGCAGCGATACGCGGATGAGATACAGAGACACCCGGAAGAGCTCGGCGAACTGCGCACCTGCGCGCGGGCCGGCCGGATAACGCTTGTATTTGCGGCCCACGATGAAACACGCAACAATGCGGTGGTCTTGAGAGACGTTCTTCTCGGCCGCATCAGTTCAAGCCTTCCCTCTTGATGCAATCTGACGCGTCTTTACGCGAACTGTTCCATCCTCGGGTCAAGCCCTACGGACATGCTTCGCTCGAAAACGCCATAGCCATGCCACCGCACAATCATTCACAGGTTTGATCGCTCACATCGGGCACCATCAATCGCTACCCTCCGCCGTCGAACGACGCAGTCCCCGCTCGACAATGCGGGCAAGGCGCTTGGAAAACTCAAGTGCATCACTGGGGCGATCTCCATCGAGAACGCGCGCGTCGTCGAGCAGCATTCGCGCGGCGTCCTTCTTGAACTCGCTATCACTTTCCCCGAGCGCTGCCAGCGAAGCGATCAGCGGATGACGCGGATTCACCTCGAGCACCGGCTTGGATACGCCGGCCAATTGTCCAACACCGACGAGAATTTTTTCCAGTTGCCGATCATAACCTGACTCGGACGCGACAAGGCAGACCGGGCTGTCGGTGAGACGCTCGGACGAGCGAACGTCCGAAACCAGGTCCGCGAGTGTCGTCTTGAGGAAGGAGAGAAACTCCGCGACACCAGCGCTGACCTCCTGCGAAGGCTCGGTGCTCGCGTCGAGGCGCGGGATCGCCGCCAGATCCGCCGCTCCCTGCGTCACGGATTTGAACGGCTTGCCCTCGAAGCTCGCTCCAGACGTGACCCAAAAGCTGTCGACCGGATCGGACAGCAGCAGGACCTCCACGCCGCGAGCGCGAAAGCCCTCCAGATGGGGCGAGCCTTCGAGACGCGCGGCATCCTGCCCGGCGAGATAGTAGATCGAGGTCTGATTTTCCTTCAGCGCGCCGGCATAGTCTTTGAGGCTTCGCAACGATCCGGTCGTGGTCTTGAAGCGTGAGAGCCCCAGGATGGTGTCGCGCCGGTCCGCGGCATCGTAGATGCCCTCCTTGAACATCGGACCGAAGGCCTCCCAGATCTTCCCGTAAGCCTGCGCGTCTTTGTCGGCAAGCTTCTCCAGTTCGCTGAGGATACGGCCGGTGATGCTTTTCTTGATTGCGGCCAGGATCGGGCTTTCCTGAATCATTTCGCGCGAGATATTGAGCGGAAGGTCCGCCGAGTCGACGACACCGCGCACGAACCGCAGATAGCGGGGCAGCAGATCGGCATCCTCGGTGATAAAGACGCGCCTCACATAAAGTTTGACCTGGTGCTTCTTATCCGGCTCGAACAGATCGAAAGGTCGGGTTTGCGGTACGAACAGGAGCGCCGTGAACTCCTGTCGTCCCTCGGCGCGGAAATGCACCGTCAGCGCGGGTTCATCGAATTGGCCTGCGACGCTGCGATAGAAATCGGCGTATTCGGAAGCGTTAATCTCGCCACGCGGCTTGGTCCAAAGCGCCGCGCCATCAGCAATCTCGGTCGGAGCGGCGCCGGGCTTCTCGACAAGTGCGATCGGGACCGGCACATGACCCGATTGCTCCCTGATCATTTGTTCAAGCTTCAACCGATCAGTATATCCCGTGGCGTCTTCGGTAAGATGAAGCGTCACACGGGTTCCTCTCGCAGGGGCTTCGCTTTCATCCACAGGCGTAACCGTGAATGTGCCCTTTCCATCCGATGACCAGCGCCATGCCTCTTTGGCGCCCGCACGCCGTGAGATCACATCGACCTGATCCGCCACCATGAAGGCCGAGTAGAAGCCGACCCCGAACTGACCGATCAGAGTGACGCCGTCGCCCGACTCTGCGGCCTGAGCTTGCTCAATGAAAGCCTTAGTGCCTGACCGGGCGATCGTTCCGAGGGCGTCGACCATCTCGTCCCGGCTCATGCCGATACCGTTGTCCTCGACCGTCAGTTGCCGCCGTTCCGCATCAATGGTTATGCAAATCTGCGGCCTAGTCTCGTCTGCCAGCAATGTGGGATCGCTGATCGCTTCATAACGCAGACGCTCGCAAGCGTCGGCCGCGTTCGAAATCAACTCCCGCAAGAACACGTCTTTGTCGGAATAAACCGAGTGCACCATCATCTGGAGCAGCTTGGCCACATCCGCTTCAAACACCCGGCTTTCGGCCGCACCATCCTTGTCGATTGTCGAAGTCATATTGTTTACCCTCGATCAACTTGACGCAAAAATCAGCGTGATTCAGAACTTGAAATTGTTGTTTCCGCGGATCCGGTCAAGCGAAGATTCTGAATCTTTCACACGATAAGATGCTGTATCTGTTTGACAATGAGTTCACATCATAGGTTTGCAAAGGATACGCGAATTCTGGAACCGGAACCGGGGATGATATAGAAAAAATGTGGGTGCCATTCCAGTGCTTCGCGCCTGCCCTTAGCCCGACCGGTCAGCCGAACGGGAAGGGTGAGGAGCTCGATCGAACCACTCTTCGATCGTCAAACCGAAACAAAACTATGCCAGCCCATGTTCGGGGAAATTCGTGACTACCGCCGCCTTGGAGCACCAGTTTAGAACAAACCTAATTTTGTTCTGTAGTAAAGCGAGGTCGGCTTCGCTAAACAATTTTCGCCTACCTGAGGGGTGCCGCCCGCACCTCTTGGATTTGCGGAATTCTGGCCCGGCGACGAGATAAATGGACAATCCGGATCGATTGACTGTCGAGGGCAACGAGCTCTGGCAGCGAAAGAAGCGTCGCGCTTTCTTTATTAATCAGCTCTATCAGTGGCATTGGATCAGCTCAGGCCTCTGTTTGATCGGTATGTTGCTGTTCGCCCTGACCGGAATTACGCTAAACAATGCCGGTCAAATCGAATCCAAGCCCGCGGTTACGATGCGTCAGGCACAACTGCCACAAGCGCTGATCGCCGACCTGACGTCTGATCCAGGCCAAACCAAGGCGGCTCTGCCGCCGAGTATCAGCGAGTGGTTGCGGCGCGAGGTCAACGTCAACACCGCCGGACGCGACACTGAATGGTCGCCCGATGAGGTTTATGTCGCCCTGCCTCAGCCTGGCGGCGACGCATGGCTCAGCATCCAGCGCGACAGTGGCGCGGTGTCGTATGAGGTCACCAGCCGCGGCTGGATCGCCTATCTCAATGATTTGCACAAGGGTCGCCACACCGGCAAGGCGTGGAGCTGGTTTATCGACGTGTTTGCCGCCGCCGCAATCATTTTTTGCCTCACCGGCCTGTTGCTTCTGCAGCTTCATGCAAAACGGCGCCCGGCCACCTGGCCCGTCGTGACCATGGGACTGATTATTCCGACCCTGCTCGTTGTTCTTCTCATTCATGGCTAGAAGGTAAACAATGCGTCTCCTGATTTCCGCCGCACTCTCGACCCTTGCCGCAGGTTCGTCGCTGGCTTCCGAGGCGACGATCAGCATAGATATTCCCCAGCTCGCCGTCACCGAGTACCACAAGCCTTACGTCGCCATGTGGGTGGAACAGGCCGACGGCGGCAAGATCACCAATCTTGCTGTGTGGTACGAGGTCAACCACAAAAAAAACGAAGGTACGAAGTACCTCAAGGACATGCGGCAGTGGTGGCGCCGCTCGGGCCGCGAACTGACGATGCCCGTCGATGGATTGTCCAGTCCAACCCGCGCGCCCGGTACCCATCAGATCAAGTTTGATAGCGCCGGCAAGCCGCTCGAAGGACTGACCCCCGGCAAATACCAGCTCGTCATCGAGGCCGCTCGCGAAGTCGGCGGCCGTGAGCTGCTGAAAATCCCATTCGAATGGCCGCCGAAAGCCCCGGCAACCAGCGAAGCCAAGGGTGAACGTGAGCTTGGCACGGTCACATTGAAATTGACCCCATAGAGCTTTCGCTTCTGATGAAATCAGAAACGAAATTTCTCAATTCGATCTGACGCGTTTTCTTCACGAGAACCGGTATTCACGTCGTTCGAAAACGCTTTGATCCGCGCCCACGAAGACGCCGTGCATTTATCGCTTTCACAGCTTTCATGGAAAGGATTTCGCCATGACCAACCACCTCAAGCTCGCATTGATCGCTGCGGCGGTTTCGCTGCTTGCCCCGCCCGCGCAGGCTCACCGCCCCTGGCTGCTACCATCGGCAACCGTACTGTCCGGCCCTGACCTCTGGGTCACGGTCGATGGCGCCATCTCCAACGACCTCTTCTATTTTGAGCATAACCCATTGCCACTCGACAACCTCACGATCGAGGGCCCCGACGGCAAAGCCGTCGCGCCGGAGAATCTAACTAAAGGCCACTTCCGCAACACCTTCGATTTCAAACTGGCACAACCCGGCACCTACAAAATGATCCTGACCAACCAGGGTCTGTTCGCCAGCTATAAACTGGACGGAGAGAGCAAGCGCTGGCGCGGCAAGCCTGACGAACTGGCCAAGGCCATTCCCGCCAAGGCGACCGACGTGAAGGTCACGGAAAACCGCAGCCGAATCGAATCCTTCGTTACATCGGGGAAGCCCTCAGTTGACACACTGAAACCAACCGGCGTCGGACTCGAAATGATCCCGGTGACGCATCCGAACAGTCTGATGGTGGGAGAGAAGGCGACGTTCCGCCTCGTAATGGACGGCCAGCCCGCCACTGGTGTCGCGGTGGAAATCGTTCCCGGCGGAATCCGCTATCGCGATACGCTGAACGAGAGCAAGGCAACGACCGACGAAACCGGTACCTTCAGCATCACCTTCCCGGATCCCGGTTTCTACTGGATGAAAGCATCAGTGCAAGACGACAAGAGCAAGATCAAGGACGCCCAGCGCCGCAGCACTTACATCACCACGGTCGAAGTGCTGCCGCAGTAACCACGCCAATGACGGCGTCGATCACGCGGCGTGTGGCTATCCCGACAATCCCGGAGATGCCGCACGCTGCACCTACGGGCCAGCGCATCCGAGAGCTGGCCGGCTCGACCATGGGCACCACCTGGTCGGTCAAGTTTGTTGGCTCGTCGACCAGCGTGCAAACGGTGCATCGGATGATTCCGCTGGCCCTCGAGCGCGTGATCGCGCAGATGAGCCCGTGGGAAAGCCAATCCGACATCAGCCGGTTTAACCGCTTGGCGCTGAACCAATGGCAGGATCTGCCACTGGAATTCAGCCGCGTCATGGCGAGCGCGCTGCGCATCGCGGCAGAATCCGGCGGCGCCTACGATCCCACCATGGGAGCGCTGGTCGATCTCTGGGGTTTTGGCCCGAGCGGCTCGCGCGTCTCGCCGCCACCGCCGGATGAGGTTGCTCGACGCCACCGAGAATGCGGATGGCAACAGCTTGACCTCGATACCAGCGCCCGACGCCTACGGCGATCCAATTGCGGACCGCTTGATCTATGTGGCATCGCCAAAGGATTTGCGGTCGATCTGGTGGTGGAAACGTTGGGCGAGCTTGGGATTCACAACGCATTGGTAGAGATCGGCGGCGAATTGCGGGGCAACGGCGTCAAACCGGACGGCAGCCCGTGGTGGGTCGAGATCGACCGACCGGAGCGGTCGACGACCGATGTCGCTGCCGAACCGATTCTGGTCGCATTGCACCAGCTTGCGATCGCGACGTCCGGATGCGAACGCGGTTTCACACGCGGCGCGGACCACTTCTCCCACACCCTGGATCCGCGAACCGGACGGCCGATCGCTAACGGCATGATGACTGCGACGGTCCTGCATCGCTCGTGCATGGAAGCGGATGGCTACGCCACGGCGCTGATGGTGCTGGGACCAGACGCCGGTGTCGATTTTGCCGTCAAGCACCAGCTTGCGGCGCTTGTCCTCTTTAGGCACGGCGATGCCATCACTGAACTGACCACACCGGCTCTCGATGCCATGCTGACGTAATCGTCAGATTGCCACCTTTGCTGAACGAAGCGTAATATAAAACGTGGTCATGCTTCACGAACGCGACGTAGTGGCATGTCGCGCGGATAAGGATTCCGATTCTGAATTTCGTTCGGCAGGCCGAATGCCTCGCAGTCGCCCGAAGATGTATTCCTTCCGCTTTATGTCGGCCAGCTATGCCGACGTGACGAGCTTCGGCGTGCTGGTGATGGTCCTGATCACGCGCGCGCTTTGAGCAGCGCGTTCCGACCCCGAGCTATCCACTCTTACGGAATACGCCGGAAGCTCGTCCACCAGCGCAATCGCCTCCCGCAGAATATCGACACCGGCATCGGCCTTCACAGCGTTCTCGGCAAGATAGCGCCGAAACGCCCGTCCCCCCGGCACGCCATGAAACGCGCCGACAAGATGCCGGGTGATGGAATGCAACCGCGCGCCGCCTGCCAGTTGATCTTCGATGTAGGGTATCATGGCCTCCAGCGCACGCTTCATCGTCGCATGTGGAGCTGCCTCGCCGAAGAGCTCGGTATCGACTTTCAGCAGAAGCCACGGCTCGTGATAGGCGGCGCGACCTAGCATAACGCCCTCGGCATGCGCCAGATGTTGTTTCGCTTCCGAGATCCCGCCGATGCCACCGTTGACGATGATAGGCAGGTCGGGAAGCGAGGCCTTCAACCGGTAAACCCTGTCATAATCCAGCGGCGGGATATCTCGGTTTTCCTTCGGAGATAATCCCTGGAGCCAGGCTTTCCGCGCGTGGACGATCAGCGCATCGACGCCGGCGTCGTTGACCTTGCGCGCGAATGTGTCAAGGCCTGTTTCCGGATCCTGGTTGTCGATTCCGATTCGGCACTTCACGGTGACTGGAATAGACACTGCGCGTTTCATGGCGTTGACAGTCTCGGCAACGACGTCCGGCTCAGCCATCAAACAAGCTCCGAACCGGCCGTCCTTCACCCGGTCTGACGGGCAGCCGACATTCAGATTGATTTCGTCGTAACCGAAATCCTCGCCGATCTTTGCTGAAGTAGCGAGATCAACCGGATTCGATCCGCCAAGCTGGAGCGCGACCGGGTGTTCGACGTCGCTGAACCCAAGCAACCGATCGCGCGCGCCATGAATCACCGCGCCGGTCGTGAGCATTTCGGTGTAGAGCCGCGCGTTGCGCGCGAGCAGGCGATGGAACACGCGGCAATGCCGATCGGTCCACTCCATCATCGGAGCGACACTAAATATGGATTCGTAATTTTTTACTGAATTATCTTTTATTTTCAATATCATGTTTCGTATCACTGCTTCTATGTCGACCGATCGTACATACTATATATAGATCATTTTTGACCGATCTTGACTATTTTCCCACATTAGTACAACATGTCGTACCGAAACAGAGACTGTGTTGTACCGAAGATGGGCACCATAATACCGCGTCGCCGAGCTGATGGCTCGACCGCCTATCTTGCACAGATTTTGAAGAAACAAGATGGCCGGATCGTACACCGCGAGTCGCGAACGTTCGACCGAAAGGCGGTGGCAAAGGCGTGGATCGAGAAGCGCGAGGCCGATATCGCCGCTCCCGGTGGACTTGAGCGCGCACAGACTCCAAAGGGCACGCTGGGCGATGCGATCGACAAGTACATCGCCATGTCGCGGAAGGAAATCGGTAAAACGAAAACTCAGGTGCTGCGGTCGATCAAGACCTACAGCATTGCCGATATGGACTGCGCCGACATCAGAAGCACCGACATCATCGCACTTGCTGAGGAATTGTCGGCCGGGCGCAAGCCACAGACGGTCGGCAATTATATCTCGCACTTGAGCGCAATCTTTCGACTCGCGCGGCCGGCGTGGCGGTTTCCTCTCGACTACCAGGCCATGAAGGATGCCCATGCCGTTTTGAGCAGCATGGGCATCACGTCCAAGAGCGCCAAGCGCGACCGCCGCCCTACCCTTGCTGAGCTTGACTCGATCATGCGGCACTTTGTCGAGATGCAGGCGCGGGCTCCGCGCTCAACTCCGATGCACATGATCGTTCCGTTTGCGCTGTTTTCGACCCGTCGGCAGGAAGAGATCACGCGCATCTCTTGGGCAGACCTAGATGAAGAGCATTCCCGTGTCCTTGTCCGCGATATGAAGAACCCCGGCCAGAAGATCGGCAACGATGTATGGGTCGATTTACCTCCTGAAGCTTTGGCCATCGTCAAAACCATGCCCCGCATCGATGCTCGCATTTTTCCGTATTCGACGGACGCAATCGGCGCAGCGTTCACGCGCGCTTGCTTGCTGCTAGGCATTACCACCGACAGGATGCCAGATGAAAAGCGCCTACACTTTCATGACCTGCGGCATGAAGGCATTTCGCGCCTCTTTGAGATGGGTCGCTCGATACCGCAGGTCGCGACTGTCTCAGGACATCGAAGTTGGCAGAGCCTTCAACGCTACTCGCACATTCGCGCGTCGGGCGACAAGTACGCGGGATGGAAGTGGCTCGCGGTTGTCACTCAGAAGGTGGACGATGCCGACGTGCTGATCACTGACACTTCCTAGCCCGCCAGCCCGCCCCAGCGGGCAATCCCAACAATCGAGCATTACCAACGCGCCGAATGGTTCGGCGTGAACGATGGCCTATGGCCGGAACCAAGGTGAGAACGATATGAAAGACGACATTGACTTCAGCATCATTAAAGATTTCGACCCCGGAGCAACACTCGCTGCTTACGCCGCCGCGCTCGCGGATGACTTGGAATCACGCGATGAAAACGTTCTTGGTCCGACAGACAGCAGGCTTGCGGTTATGGCTCTACGCCGACTCGCATCGAGTGTCTGATCTGCTGGCTAAAGCAGAGTGATCAACCCCAAACCCCGCCGCCTCGGCGGGGTTTTTTCTTAGAAACATTTTTGAGACAGAAGTAACAAACTTATCAACGAGAGCACGAGAAACCGCTGCGGCGCAGGTGTTTCATGGGCTATCGAAACGCCTCCTAAGTTCTCCGAATATGTGGCAGAATATTTGGCAGCACCGGGTAATCTGATTCTATCAACTCAGCGGAGCATTCAAATGCGAATGGTTATCGACGGAAAGACGTACATCGGACAGCCCGAGTGCGCGCAAATTCTTTGCTGCAGCGTGAAGTGTCTTGAGGCTTGGAGGACTAAGAAGACCGGCCCCGCGTATCACCGGATCGGTGGCCGGGTAATGTTCGACCTTGACGATATTGTAGCGTTCATCAACGCCGGAAGAGTCGAGTCTAACGCCGCATAACCCACAAATGCAAAACCCGCACACTGGCCGGTGTGCAGGTGACGCGAAGACATAAAGTAGTAAGGAACACGCAACATGTATATCGAAAATACGAACGACGCAACTCGCTCCGATAGCCCTCAATATTTGATCTACCTGAAGAACGGCCGCTGGCGGCCGGTTGACGTGTCGCCCGGCACGTTTGCAGTGATGTATCGCGGGCCTGTGGCGAGTCGTGTTCTCGCGAGCTGAGAGTGACGCAAAGTACTTTGCCTCACATCCGGATGCGAAGTTCCGATTGATGGTACGACCGAGAAATTTCTACCAGGGTTATTTCACTTTCACGATCACCACGCGGGACCCCGATGTCTATGCCGAGGGCGACGCGCCGGACATGGGATACTACGACTCGAATCAGGGCACGCCGCGCGATTGGATGTTTGCAGAGTGCGAGCGGATGCTCGCTGACCCGCACCGCTGTAGCGACTCGGAACGCTGGCTCGCAAGTCAGGGCACGCACCAATGACTCCCTTTGCTGAAGCTGGCCCCGCTCTCTTTGCGCGTGGATATTCGCCGATCCCGATCATGCCGGCGTCGAAGATGCCAGGGCAGTTCATTGAAGGCTCGTGGCGTCTCTACAAGGGATGGAATACTTGGTGCCTTGAGCGGCCGACGCAGTGGCACATCAGTCAGTGGTCATCCTGGCCCGAGGCGGCGGTCGGCGTCGCTTGCGGGCAAGGCTTGATCTGCATCGACATCGATCAGGAGTTCCTTCTTGATCCGATCCTTGCGATCCTCCCGTCGAGCCCGGTGCAGAAGAAGGGGCGCAAGGGCGTCTCACTGTTCTATCGTGGTGACACCGAGAAGATTAGGTCTCGCAATTATCGCACCGAAGAGCGCATCGGCCTGCTCGATCTGCTCGCCGAGGGCAAGCAAACCATCTTGCCGCCATCAATCCATCCCGACACCAACGAGCCATACTTCTGGTGGACGGATGCGACGCTCTGCGACACGCCCTTGTCTGAGCTTCCTGAACTGCCGGATGACATCGCAGACCGCATCGCCGAAGTCCTGAAGCCGTTCGGGTATGATCGTGACCGCGCCGAGATGGCGGTGGCGCTCGACATCGACGAGAGGCCGGCCGGCGTTGGTCAGTTCTATCGCAAGCTCAACGAAGATGCGCTCGCAAACCTGCATGTATGGGTGCCGGAACTGAAGCTGCCGAAGGGTAGGTTCCAAGGCCGCGTGTACCGCGCCGTCGCGCCGTGGCGAGGGTCAAGCTCGGGCCGGCCGATGGCACGGCGCAGCACCAATCTTTCGATCTCACCTGGCGGTATCGAGGACTTCGGGAGCGGCGAGCGGTTCACGCCGCTCAACCTCGTCATGAAGGCGCTCGAAATCCCCGAGTCATCGCTTGACACTGCCGTTGAATGGCTGGGCGGAAAGCTCGGCTATGACTTCTCCGAAGCTGAACTCGTCAATGGACCGAAGACGCTTGAGCGGATTAGAGCGCGTGATGCCGCAGTGCTGGAGCTTGCCTTCAACGGGCCTCCGGTCGTTACGGACCCCGATGATATCGAGCCGCCCGTTGCCGCACCGAAGTCCGAACTCACGCTCGCAGATCTGACGCATCCTCCCGGCCTGGTGGGTGAAATCATCGATTGGATTGAGGCCTCGGCGGAATATCCCTCGCGGGAAGCGGCCCTTGGCGCTGCAATCGGTATCGTCGCAACGATCATTGGTCGCCGGATTGCGGCCTCACCAAGTGAGGCGCGAACGAACTTTTACATGATCCTGCTAGCGGAGAGCGGATACGGAAAGAATCATCCTGGGACATGCGCGAAAAACCTTTTGACGGAGGCTGGGTTGGATCAATTCCTTGGCCCGTCGCGGTTCGCGAGCGCATCCGGTTTGCGAAAGACTGTCGCTGAACAACCGTCTGTTTTTTGCATTCAGGATGAGTACGGCGGCTTCCTCCGACAGATTGACGGGCCAAATGTCGGCGTTCACAACGCGACGATCCGGACGGACATGCTTGAATTTTTTTCGACCGCGGAGAGCGTCTATACCGGCACCGCTTACGCGCTCGGCTTAACTGAGAAGATTCACAATCCTAATCTTTCTATTCTTGGCATGAGCACGCCTTCCGATTTTTGGTCGGCAGTAACTTCGGCGCGCGGAGCCGACGGGTTTTTGCCACGGTTCATGCTTTTCAGTATCGATAGTCCCAAGCCCGCTCGGGTGACGCCAACGGCGTCGAAAGGGAAGCCCCCACCTCGATTGATTGAGCGGGTGCAAGCTCTCTATCACGCCGTGCATGGCGACGGGAATCTTACCGGCATCCACGCGGCGAGCGCATCCAAGGTTCGGCCGAGATATGTCGGCTGCACCGACGAGGCTCGCGCTATGCTTGACGACTTTGAACGCCGCATCAAGGACGCATTGGAGCAGGACGAGGCCAGGCGCAATCCATTCCTTAGTCGCGCTCTTGAGCACGCTATCAAACTCTCGTTGGTCATCGCAGTCGGTGACAGGCCAGAAACCACCGTGATCGACCCGGTGCACATGCGGTGGGCAATCGACATGGCGTGGCTCTCAACGTGCACCATGATCGGGGAAGCCGAATCCAAGATTGCCGATAACGATCGGCAGCGAGTCTACAATCTGATCTACGATCACATCCGCAAGGCTGGGCCCGAGGGGATTCAACCAAGCCGGGTGCTAGATCGATTCCGTGGCGCGATCCGGAGAGCGGACTGGAGAGAAATTAGCGAAGAGCTTTGCTTGACCGGGCGCGTTCAGTTGCACGAGATCAAGCCGCCTGGTGGGGGTCGGCCCAGCAAGCGGTACATTGCCCGTGAGTTCGTCCACGCAAACGACAATAATCGGGCCGGTGGAAAGGTGGTTCAGGGCGGTTCATAACCGCCCTTTTTTGTCAGCGCAGGCGACCGTTATTCGCGGGGAGTTTTTACAAAAACCGTCTGGAAAAAACTCCGAAAGAACTCAGAAGAAACTCGGAAAGAACTCTTCAAGGCGTCCACCGGAGGAGTTCTTTCGGAGTTTTTTCCAGTTTTTTCCAGACGGCTTTTGTAAAAACTCAGAGACAAAAACTAAAAGTAAATCATGTACTTACGATACAAAGAGAGAGTTTTTACAGTATTTTCCAGGTAGGTGTGTTTCCACCCTATCTCGATGGGCGAGAGTATATAGGGGTCGGATTTTGGAAAAAACCCGGATCGGGTCAAATCAGGAGGGCAAGCCTCACCCCTTCGTGGTGATTGGTCGCTCGCTAACACCGGCATGATCGCAAGCCGTCGACATGCTCTATGTCATGAAGATCGCGAAGCCGGTCGGGTGTAAACTGTACTATCGGTTCAGCTAAGATTTTGGCCTAGTTAACGAGCGCGACCCGGCAGGTCCGTTGAGCTTTGCATGCTCAACTTCTAACCCGCCGGCTCTCACGCTCCGCATCAATACCAACCATAGGGCTGGTAGCAGCCGTACCCGCCCCACCCCCACAACCATAATTCCCATACCCATAAGGGCCGCCGCCACCCCAGCCACCGCGCCCTACCCGTGCGCGGCCACAGCAATCTCACCCTTCCGCCGAAAGCTTTGCCCAGCATCAAGCCAGCCTTGTGGGCGATCTTTGGCTTTGGTAGTAGCCACTATCTTGCGAGCGGCGCAGTGTCCGATTGACACCGGTCGATGATCCGGAAGTCATCGAGCTTTTTCCCGGACCTGAGTTCTGCAGTCAGCCAGCGTGGTCGTTTTCCGCGACCGGACCAAGTTTCCAACGGCCGAGCAGGATTTCTGTACTTTGGAAAAACCCGCGGGTATGGGCGTCGCGATTGGTGGCTCGCCTTTGCAATGATGGCGGGTATATTTTGACCGAGCGCGCGCAATTTCTTCTCTAGCTCTGATCGTTCGGAAGATATCTTCCGCGTAAGTATCGAAACGACTAGCTCGTGAAGCGACCAAAGCTCATCTACGGACATAAAATCGAGATCATGACGGTTCATTGTCTAAACTCAGATGCTGACCTCCTACCGCAACGTAGGGTTGGCCGTAAGCTTGTCGGTTGTATTGCCTGTGGGTAGTGAGAGATTACACCTCGGCGCCTAAGAGAAAAGCCCCCGCAAGGGCAGCAGGCACGATAAGCGAGGGCCATGCGGCGCTTAGTCACCCTCATAGGACCTACAATTGCCAGAACCGCCGAACTCAGCGACGTTCGCACTACAGTCCGGAGCTCGGGTTTCGCCGATCGCGCGCAAGGGTGCGGAGAGAATATTTCCCGTGAGCAATTACAACCCGCCCCTATCGGTGATCGCGACCATGACGCTTCAAGAAGATGTCGCCTCATAGGGAACAGTCACATAAGAACTACGCCGGGTCACGCTCGCGATCACCGTCATGGCCGAAGGGGCGTCGGTGGTCGCCGCAAGCGCGATGCTCGTAAAGTTGGTCGAGATCCCCACCCAACGAACCTGCGACGACGAGACTTCAATCATCTCGCCTTCTGCGTCGACGACCTTGAGGCAACCACTGCACACCTCGTGGCTAATGGCGTGACAGTGCTCAGCGACGAGATGGACTACATCAACCGAAAGCTGCGGCTCTTCGTGGGTCGCGACGGCATCACCGTCGAGTTGGTACAGCAGGATCGTTAAATGCTTTTAGCCAGTTCATCGCTAACGCAACAGGAGCCAAGCAATATTGACACACCCGGCCTCTTCACGTCCGAGCACCTGAAGCATTACTCGCAGCCTGCGAGAGCGCCTGTACCGCTTTCGCGGGCTGGCGTAAAATCGCGGCGATGCCATCGTAGTTGCACAAAACCGACGGAGGTCAGTATGCGAATGAATATGACGAACATAGTGGGAGCACTTTGCGCCGTCGCGATGGCCGGGAGCGCAAACGCTGCGATCAAGGAGGAGCCGGTCACCTATATGGACGGCGTGACGACCATGAAGGGGTTCGTCGTATACGACGATACAACCCAAGCCAAGCGGCCCGGGATCGTGATGGTGCATGAATGGTGGGGCATCACCAAGCACATCCATAACGAGGCACGAAACTTCGCAAAGCAGGGCTACACGGTCTTGATTTCTGATATGTACGGAGACGCCAAGACCGCCGACAACCCGAAGGACGCCGGCGCGCTCTCGTCGTCGGTGATGAAAAACCCGACGGTGATGGAGTCGCGCTTCAATGCAGCTCGGGATGAACTCGCCAAGCAACCGTCGGTCAATTCCCAGCGGATCGGCGCCGTTGGTTATTGCTTCGGTGGCACGGTCGTGCTGAACATGGCACGCGCCGGCGCGGACCTCGCCGCTGTCGCGGGCTTTCACGCATCACTTGGTCTCAATACGCCCGCGCCCAGGCCGGGAGCCGTTAAAGCGAAAATTCTCATACTTAACGGCGCGGACGACCCGCTCCTCAAGCGTGAGCAGTACGATGCGCTGAAGAAGGACTTCGACGCAGCAAAGGTCGATTATCGGGTCATCCAGTATCCCGGCGCGGTGCACGCGTTCACAAACCCTGAAGCGACCGAGCTTGGCAATAAATTCAACCTGCCGCTCAGGTACGACGCCAAGGCGGATCAGGAATCGAAGGCCGAAGCTGACAAATTCTTTACCGCGCACCTAAAGAAATAAGTCTGGGGGCGGATCGCTGATTCCCTCATTCGGCTCGATGGGTAGGCGCCCTCAGGCTAACTGCAGAGGCCCATGATCATCGCAATGATCACCGTGCGGATGGTGCAGCCGGCCGTCTACGAGGTAATCGACATGATCACCATGCGGCACCTTTACATGTCCGCAGCCTGGGCCGTGAGAATGCGAGCAGTGGACCTGAGGGGTGCAGTTCACGGGATTTGCGGCATCGATCGCGATGACATGTTCGTCCACATGATCCTCGTGCATATGGTGAAGATGACCATCGTGAAGATAGTCCACATGGCCGTCATGGCGAACCGCGGTGTGTCCGCAATTGGGGCCATGGCGATGAGGATGGCTCTCATGGTGTTTTTCGGTACAAGTGGCCATCGGCAGACTCCATATGCGTGGGGGCCCCGCCCACTTAAAATAGTGCGAAAGGCAACGCTGCCAAGGTGCGCAAAGTCAACGCGAGCGCAACGAACGAATGCTCGCACGGCGAAGGATTGAAGCCGATCAAGATCGGAAGCAGCGCGGATCGAAGGCAATTGAAAGCGAAGCGTTTTAAATCGCTCGATTTCAGCCGACCGCGCGATGCGGAGCGACCGGACCATGCCCGCAGCCATGATCCGCGACCACGCGGTGACGGTCGTGCGTAGCCTTCATCAACCTGAACGCATCTGAATATAATTCTCTCAAACACTTTATTGAGAGACATTTATTCTATTATTGCGATGCACAAAGGTAAAAGGTACTTCCAGACGGGGGTGGGGGTGCGGGTGACGGACAACCCCGACGTCCGTCCAGGTGAAAAAAAATAAAAGTAGGTTGTTGTTCTCGATATGAGGTTTGGCGGCGGTGGCTGGTGCGTTTGAAGGGATATTCCTTTGGGCTGTGGCGAGATAGTCCCAGGGCGCATCCTGCGTGCAGATTCACTGACGCAGGTTTTTAAAAATGCGCCGTCGCTACCGCCCATATGACCCTCGCGAAGATGGGCCGCTACACCGTTACAAGAACCTTCGGCCCGGCTACCGGCGCGCGGTCACTATGCCGGAGCGTGTCAGCCCTCATGTGAAGCTGGTCTTCGCAGAGCTAGCTCGGCAACAGCGGACCTATGACGAACTAGAAGCCGCCAGTGGGGTGCGAAGGCCAACCGTCAAGCAATGGCGTCGTAAGAACGCACCTAGCCTTGAGTCTCTCGAAGCGGTGCTGAACAGCCTTGGATTCCACTTTGTCGCTGTGCCTGCTCATGTGGAAATGCTCCCGCCGGCCGTTGCCGCAAAGGCCGCCGAACTCGCAGCGTTCGCGAAGATGGAATTGGGCGAGGTTTGGAGCGCTGCCGTACAGATCGCCGCGCTTCAACTTGCTTCAACCGCCGAGGGCGAGCGTATCCTTGCCGCGCTTGATGCTGAACGCGCGGCACGCCACGCCGCGAACGACAATGTAAAGCGCCGCCGCCGCAAGAGCGCCGCTTAAGGGTATCTCGAACCGCCCCGACAAGCGTCTCAGCTTTTCCCATACTCCGACCGTTGCTTGGTTCATTTCCTCACCAAGTAACGCCAGTGAAGACTGGGCCGGTGCGTTTCATATGCAATGCACCGGCCATTTTTTGGAATGGACACGATGACTCGCTTTCTTTCTCGCACCCAAGCGGCCAGGCGCTGCGGGCGCTGCCACCGCACCATGCGCAACCTGGCCAAGCGTGGCGAAGGCCCACCGTTTTTGCTGATCGGAAATCGCCCGGCCTACCCGGAGGGCGCGCTCGATCGGTGGTTAGCAGACAATATGCATGGAGACTCGCAATGGGCCTGAGTGCTTACCTCGACGAACCGTTGAGCCAGTTCATTGCTCGCCAAAAGCGGGCCGGCGCATCAATGCCGGCAGCCGAAGCTGATCAGACGCGTCGTGCGGATGCGGCCTTGCAACGTGCAGAAGCGGCTGAACGTCGCGCCATCGCCGCCGAACAGAGGGCAGCAGCCGCCGAACGCCGCGCAGCCGAGCGTTCCCCAGCGAAGCCGACACAGCAAATCACCGCGCCAGCGCCAGCCGCGCGGCATGTTCCAAAGGAAATCCCGGTCATGACTGCAAACCAGAAACTTCTGTTTCAGTCGGTCGCGACGACCACGGCACGGCTTACCGCCGCGCGGCAATCTCTTGAGGGTGCACGACTCCGCGCGCGCACCTGCATGACCGGCGACGGACCTGTCGTGCTTGCGTTACATATCGAGGCCGAAGCGTTCAATGCCTGGCTCAAAGCGAGCGAAGCATTCCAGGCCTGCCGGGACTAAAGGCATGGCCCGCAAGAACACTATCCGTGAGGCACGTGCAGCATCGCAAGCTTATGCCGCGTCTCTGCGCCGCCTGACCACCGCTAGAGCGCTTCACTCACCTGACACGCTCGAACTCTCTGCCGCCGAATACATGGCCCGCACCCACCATCAGCGCACACTCGCCGCGCTCAACACCTGACAGAAAGAAGACAAACTATGGGTATCCTCGAAAAATTCTTCCCCGCCAAGACCGCCATCACGTCGGCAACCATCAAGGCGGAAATCGATTACAGCGAGTCTGAAATCATCCGGCTCAACGCAGAGATCAGTCCGAAGCTTGCGGCCATCGCGACGATGACCGACGCGGAGCATGTAAGGGCTGAGGCGGATATCGCCGTCACCAAGAGAGCGATCAAGCGACTCGACGCGCGCATTGCACACCTGCAGTCAGAACTCCCCGCCGTGCTCGCTGCGGAAGAAGCGGCCGCAAAAGCAACCGCCGACGCCGTGTTGATCGAGCGCACCAACGAGTGCCGGAAGGCGAACGAAAAGGAAGCCGCGAAGCTTTTGGCCGCCTATGACGAGCACGCCAACGCGATCTGCGAAATCATCGCCAAGCTGAAAGCGATGGACGCTGAACGCGAGGCTATCAACAAAGAGCTGCGCACCAACGCCGTCTGCGAGCCGGTGCGAAGCTACGTAGACATTCACCGCACCACCCCCGGCACCGAAGGCACGGAACAGCGCGCGAAGGTGCCATGCTGGATTTACCGCTATCCGGGTAGCCCCCCCGACACGAAGGAGACGAAGTATCAGTATGAAGCACCGCGCGAGGAAGTGCGACGCGCAGCCATTGGCCCGGATGGCGAGCCAGTGCGCGGCGCTACCGAGATTCACAATTACTACGGCCGAGAGATCATCATCACGCCGACGTTGGAAAAGCGCGAAATGGTAGTTTCTCGAACCCGACCGAAGGCCCCTCGTTACGAGGACTCGCTTGAAGGTGTGAGGTTGCCGCCCGGCTTCGCGAAAAGCGGCAAGTGGCATTGGCCGCGCCAGTGAGATCGTTGAAGCACCCCGTCGAGAAATCGGCGGGGTGTGCGAGCGTCGGCAAGTCAATGTGACCGTAGATCAACCACGTGAGGTTCAGCTTTTTCCAATGGTTCCCCCTAAACGTATCCTTCAACGAATTGCGAATGACTTTGGGCTATAAGTGACTTCTAATGATGTCTCTAGTTTCGTGAGCTCTGGAATATCGTTTAGGAGAGTCACGCTGATATCGTAAATTCCCGGATCAAGTACAAACTCACCGATCTTCCGACCTACACTCTTTGCAGTAATATAATTTCGACCATCGGAACTGATATGGCTCTCGTGAAGAACGCGTCCTTTTGAATCGCAGACAGTAATATTAAATACCGTGAGCGTACCGGGAGGATGCGCCAAGTTATGCGGCGCACTAAGAGGACCTCCAATGAAGGCTCGCGCAGCAGATCGCTCGGCGTCACTATCGAAATGAGCGGAAAGATTGAGCAGATAATTTCTCTTCTCAAGTATTCGAAGTTGAAATGCGAACGGCTCGTTAGCTCGCAGCCTAACCGGCACTTCTATTCTTGGAACATCGTTATAGAGAAACTTCGCTATATAAACATATGGAGGAACGCCGAGAGACCAAACCAAGCCAAGCCACGCAATGCAAAGTCCAACTATTACGATGATCGCCGCGACAACGTGGTGGCGCATCAAGCTCAAGCTCATCTCTGCGTCTGCGCTGCGGTGCTCGCCGAATGCGTGCCGCGCCCGGTGTAGACGGTGGAAACGCTGACTAGCAGCACGAGGATCGCACCTCCGATAATCCACCCTGTTTTGACGCTACTCATTAGTGTTCCTCATCCTAGAGAGACTGCAATTTAGATTACCATGCTGCGCTCCATTGAGGAACAACACCACCGAGGAACCTGGGGCTGTCAGTCACTGGCCCCGGTCGTGAGCGAACCTGCGCACCCCGTCGAAAATCGGCGGGGTGGTGTAGGAACGGTTGGCGGTGGCGTCGGCAATGCCGACACCTTCGCGAAGTTTGCCCGAAGCAGCCGTTTGGCTTCCAGCGCCTCAGCGAGCCTCGACGATCTCGCCGTCTTCCTTGACGAAGCGGCCTATGTGCGGGTTCGGCAGAAGATCGAGGACGACTTCGGAAGGACGACAGAGCGCCACTCCTTTGTCCGTCACGACGATTGGCCGATTGATAAGGATAGGGTGCGTCAGCATTTGGTCGATCAGTTCGTCGTCGCTCCACGTAGAGCGGTCCAAGCCCAGATCGCGGTATGGCGTCCCCTTCTCCCGGAGCAGATTCCTCGGCGACATCGCCATGGCCGCGAGCAGTTCCATGAGCTTGGCTCGCGACGGCGGGTTCTTCACGTATTCTATGATCTCCGGCTCCTCGCCGCTCTGTCGGATCATCGCCAGTGTGTTGCGGGACGTGCCACAGTCGGGGTTGTGGTAGATCGTGATCGTCATCAGTTCACCTTCAACACATCGGCAGCAGGTTGATTGGCTCCGGCCTCATACCAGCCGCGAGAAGCCTTCACGATCTTGACGACCGAAAGCATCACCGGCGCCTCGACGAGGACGCCTACCACCGTCGCCAGAGCAGCCCCCGAGTTCAGGCCGAAGATGCTTATGGCTGCAGCAACCGCCAGCTCGAAGAAGTTGCTCGCACCGATGAGAGCAGCCGGGCCTGCGACACACCAAGCCACACCAAGCTGACGGCTCAGCACGTAGGCCAGACCGGCGTTCAGGTAGACCTGAATGAGGATGGGAACAGCAAGGATCGCAATCACGATGGGCTGCGCCAGAAGTTGCTCGCCTTGAAAGCCGAAGAGCAGCACCAGTGTCGCCAGCAGAGCCACCAGGGAGAGCGGCTGGAGGTGACCGAGGGTACGACCGAGCGCATCACCACCACGAGCTAGGAGCGACCGACGCCAGACTTGCGCAAGGACTACGGGCACCACGATGTAGAGCAGCACAGACAGTGCCAGCGTCGCCCATGGTACCGAGATGGACGCAACCCCGAGCAGCAGGCCGACTAGCGGAGCGAATAGGACCACCATCAGCAGATCATTCAATGCGACTTGACTCAGCGTATAGTGAGGTTCGCCGTCCACAAGGTTGGACCAGACGAACACCATCGCGGTGCATGGCGCGGCAGCAAGCAGGATCAGCCCTGCGATGTAGGACGAGACCTGCTCCGATGGCAGCATGGGCGCGAAGACATGGCCGATGAAGAACGTGCCCAGCAACGCCATAGAGAACGGCTTCACGGCCCAGTTCACGAAGAGCGTCACGCCAACCCCTCGCGCATGCTCGGCCACCCGCCCGAGTGCGCTGAAGTCGATTTTCAGTAGCATGGGGATGATCATCAACCAGATCAGCACTGCCACCGGCAGGTTAACCTTCGCCACCTCCCAACCCGAGATCGCAGCGAATGTGCCCGGCATCAGGTGGCCGAGGGCAACGCCAACGATGATACAAAGCCCAACCCAGACCGTCAGGAACCGCTCGAAGATGGACATCAGCAGAGCCTCTCCGGATCAGCAACAAGGTGTCGCTGCGGGTGCCGGAGCAGCGCAGCAGGCACTTTCCTTTCCGTGCGCAACGCGCGCGGCGCGCTCCCCTGTGCCGTCACCATAATCGGTGCTCTCACCAGTGGTCAGGAAGGCTTCCCATGAGATGCCCGCCGGGTCATCGACCCACGACTTCTCCGACTTGGCGTAGCAACACGCTGTCTCTCCCTGTGCAATGATCTCCCCGCCCGCGTTGCGGAGCCTCGCATACACTTCCTGCAGCTCGTTCTGGTCCTCGACCTGAATGCCGAGATGGTCCAGCCCCGCTTGCTTGCTGCGCGTTGAGATCGCGAAGTTGACGCGAGGATCGTCCAACATCCACTTCGCGTAGTCGGATTTCAGGACGGTAGGTTGAGCGGCGAATAGAGCAGAATAAAAGCCAACCGACTGTTGGAGGTCGCTGACGGCCACATGAACGTGAAGGCGCTTCATAGCTTTTCCTTTCAGGCTGACATTTTCGTGCGACGGCGAGATGGTTTGCATTGGGTAGCGGGGGCGCAAGATGCTCCTCCACAGCAGTTCTCCGTAAGGAAACCCAAGAGCGCGTTCATCTTGTCGAATTGCGCCGTATAGATCACAGAACGCCCGTCGCGCCGCGAGGTGACAAGGCCCGCCATGCGGAGTCGGTCAAAATGAAACGTGAGGGTGTTTGGCGGGAGATCGAGCGTGGTCGCCACAGCCCCTGCATTCAAACCCTCCGGCCCCGCCTGTACGAGTAAACGAAACACGTCGAGTCGATTATCTTGAGCGAGCGCTGCCAGAGCAGCCACAGCATCCGTCTTTTCCATAATTCAACGATTATCGAAATATAGGTCGCGTGTCAATGCGAAACCGGTGTTGGCAATAGCCAGCAAGCGCGAACTCGGCCGGCCCCCTCAGTCCGGCTATCAACATCATGGGCGCGCAATGATCCGCGCGTGATTGCCGGACTGAGCAAAGAGCTACCCAATCGATCAAGCTCGGATGTACCGGTGGGCTGTCGTGTCATGGCTGGCGCGCGCAGGAGTTCGACAAGAAGCGCGCCGAGTCGCTTGGTCAGCGTATGATCCCGGTGGTGCTCGGCCCCAACCAACACCATTACGTTGTCGATCACCATCATCTGGCACGGGCGCTGCACGACGAAGGTGTGAAGGACGTCCTTGTTACCGTCATCGCCGATCTCTCCATGGTTGATCGAGATGCCTTCTGGGTGGTGATGGACAACCGGCGCTGGGTTTATCCGTACAATTCCAAAGGCGAGCGCTGTCACTTCAAGGACATTCCCAAATCGGTGGCCGATCTCAAGGACGACCCGTTCCGCAGTCTCGCCGGCGAATTACGGCGCGTGGGTGGCTTCGCCAAGGATACGACGCCATTCAGCGAATTTCTCTGGGCCGATTTTTTGCGTCGTAGGATGTCAAGAAAAACGGTCGAGGCCGATTTCGAGAGCGCGATCGAGCAAGGGTTGGGCCTGGCCAAGAGCAAGGACGCGATCTACCTGCCGGGCTGGTGCGGGCCAGCCGGATAAACTGACTGCTCGACGATCGAGCATTTGTCCGTGGTGGAAACGACATAGTAATGGGCAGCTGCGCAAAGGGTGCGTGGCTCCGCATGCGAACGCGCATTGGGCCAGCTTGTTCACGTTCGCCTCGGATTTCGCGAGATCAAAAGCGCACGCGGTTGTAATGCCGATCGGTCCTCCGTGCCGTGCGCCTCGCCGCTCACCGAGCGGGTCGCCTTAGGAATTGAATGCATAAAAAAGCCCCGCCGGAGCGAACCGGCAGGGCGAGCATGGCGCGATTGGATCAGTCGTCGTGTACGTCCGTGCAGACCTTCATCGTTTTCATTCCGGCTTCGGCTTCGGTCCGGGTGCCGAAGATGTCGTTGTCGACGATGGTCGTCGTAACGGTGGGCTTCTGGTCCACGATGGTGCAATGCTTGGTCACCGGATCGCGCACCACGTAATATTCCTCGTGAACCGTCGCCGTCTGCGCCAGCGCCGACGTGGCTGCGAATGCAATGACCGCGCTCAGAATAACTTTCTTCATTGATGCGTTTCTCCGTTGTTCAACGGAGAGCCAAAACACGCTTGGCTTTGAGTTTGTTCCTCATTCGAAACTGTGAACTCCAACCCTCTGACCTGCAACCATCTTCTTTTGCGGAACTGCATTGAATGCTTCGCGGAGTTTAAGCCTCATCTGTTGGATAGCGGCCATTTCAAGCTCGAGATTGTGCTGTTGACTGGCGAGATGCGTAAGGGAACAAGCAAGCGATGCCTGTCTAGCTTGATCGATCGAGAAGCTGTTCATTTGGATTGCTCAGGACACGAATGCGGGACGCATATAACTTCAGTACTCGGAAGTTGTTCCTGGCAAGAATCGGTCGCGCGAGATTGCGCCGTGCACGGCCCGGCAAAAGTAGATCTGTGCTCTAAATATAAATGGACCGCCGTATTGCGCTGCCAACTGCAGCCCCTTGGCGGCCCGCTGCCAGGGCTCGGTGTTGCGGGCCTTCTTTGGCCGCCTGATCGCATATTCGGCCGCTTCGCCAAGCGTGCGAATGGTGCTGCCGTCTGGCACCGGGACAGAATTGTCGAAGCGGCGGGACCAGTTCACCCCCGTCATACCATCCTGCTTATCACCGGTTGTGACGATCCGGAGGGATTCGTCTGGGTAAAGGTCATTGTATCGATTTGGCTTCATTCCACGGGGCCCGTATCCACACGTCGTGCTCCTTAGCAGTGGTTACAATCACTGGTATAGCCTTCGGATGCACCTTGCCGACCTCGGGGTTCGCTGACAGCGCACCTTCCTTGGCTTTGCGGACGCAGATTATCCAGTTCGTCCAAATGCCGGCGAAGGCAAGAGCATGTGTCGGCTCTCGTCTGGCACCTTGTTGCCGTTAGGCGAGGTGCCACTGGCGTCCAGTTGCCTCGCCTTCAACCCCGCTCGCCCACTCGCCTCAAAACAAAGCGCGAGCCCGCCGACGAGGGGGCGCCGACGGGCTCTGGGTCCTGAAACGGGTAACATTGGGGGCTGTTCCCGTCGCCACACCAATGCTTAGAGCCCGCGTTCGTTCCTTGGATTGGCAGTCACAAAAGTTTGCAGCCTGGAAATCAAGCCCCGCCGATTGGACAGGCTATCCGACAGCGCCCAAATGTCAGGCGGATTTGCGTCGACGCCTTACCAACCAATAGACTCCGTAACCGACGGCTAGAACTGGAAGGCCGGCAGCGCCGACGAGCGGTCCAGGCGCTCCATGCACCCCATTTTTTTTAAGTTGGCCTGGTGCGTTTTCGCAATTGCCCCCGCCGTTGCAGGCCAGAGCAGGTGAAGCAATGACGGCGACGAAGGCTGCTGCCGATAAAGTTTGAAGTGCGGCTTTCATTCGATTGCTCCAAATTTCCAGGTTCGCTCAAACGCACGAATTGAATTTTAGCGGTATTTAATGTTCGACGCTAATTAAATCGAAACTATCCTCGGCGCGCGCCAAATTTCCATTTCGGTTCAATGTGTTCCCAACCATGTCCGGCTGATTTTACCACGGGGGCCGCGCCGACAGATCGCGAATCTTTCTCTAGGTTTGCGATTTTTCTTCCCAGTCGGCAGCAAGGGGAGCGACGATTTCACAGACGACGCCGGATGTTTCATAAGTGATCCGAACATCGCCGCTGAGTTCTAGCGCGAGCACACGTTCAATCAATCGCGAACCGAATCCCTTTCGAGTGGGTTCTGAGACAGCCGGGCCATCCTGCTCCTGCCAACGAAAGGTAAACCATGGGACGTCGCGCTGCTCGATCCCCCACCCTATCGTGACTCTGCCAGTCGGGACGGACAGTGCACCATATTTGGCGGCGTTCGTCGCTAACTCGTGCAGTGCCAACGTCTATGCCAGTGCGGATTTTGGAGAGAGCCGCAGATCGGACCCTTCGATCTGGAATCGCCGGCGTCCATGCACAGTGACGATCTGCGCAACGATATCCCGCAGTTCTGCGCTGTCCCATTCCTCGCGAGTGATCAGATCATGACCTTTCGACAAGGCCAGCAAACGTGCCTCGAATTTGCGAAAGTCCTCGCTTTCACTCTCATGACCGCCGAAGCTTTGCCGTGCGATCGCGAGCACGGTCGACAGATTGTTCTTGAGTCGATGCTTCATCTCACGAAGCAAAGTAAAATTTAGACGTTCGGCCACCTTGCGATCGGTGATATCGCGAGCAATCTTGGAAGCACCGATGATATGATTGTCACTGCTTCGGATCGGTGAAATCGTCAGCGATAGATCGACTAGACTGTCGTCCTTTCGCCGACGGACCGTCTCAAAATGTTCGACACGTTCGCCCCTGCGAAGCCGCGCCAGGATGTCGGGTTCCTCTTTCTGCCGATCATCCGGAATTAGGATGGTGACGGGTTTGCCTACGACTTCTTCGGCTGAATAGCCGAACAATCGCTCTGCGCCGGTATTCCAGCTCGTGATGATGCCATCGAGATTTTTGCTGATGATCGCGTCGCAAGAAGACTCGACGATTGCGGCAAGATGCCCGCTCGCTAACTCGGCTCGCTTTCGGTCGCTGATGTCCACTGCAACACCGGGCATCCGCAAAGGCTTGCCAGTTTCGTCATAGAGACATTGGCCATGCACCTCAAGCCAGTGAACCGTCCCATCCGTTTTCTGGACGCGGTATTCCAAAACGCATTTCTCCCCGCTCACAATCGCTTGCTGTATGGCATCGCTGACTCGTCCGACGTCATCCGGATGGATTCCCGCAAGGTAATCGGCGAGCGGAGCACCAGCGGCACCCTTCTCGGGCGGTACCGAGAACATCGTCGCAAAGCGGGCATCCGAATAGACGGTATCCGTTCGGAAGTCGGTATCAAAGGTCCCGATCATGCCGGCCGCCTGCAGCGCGCAGGAGAGCCGTTCTTCCGCTTTCACCAACACCCGGTCGGTGACGACGCGCTGCGTCGTCTCCTCGACGATACACAGAACGCCGTCGATGCGGCCTGCCTCGTCGGAGATTGGAGAATATGAAATGTTGAAGTAGACGGTTTCGAGATAACCGTGTCGTTCGATCTCGAACGGTCGATCCTTGGCGGACACCGCTTCGCCTGTAAGAAGAACGCGGGTTAGCAGCGGTTCAAGGTCGCTCCACAACTCCGTCCAGCTCTCTCGTGCTGGTCGAGCAAACGCCGTTGGGTGTTTGTTGCCAATGGTCGGAGCATAGGCGTCGTTATACAACGCTAAGAACTCCGGGCCCCAAAACAGCACGATCTGCGCCTTGGTAGGTAACATTAACCCAACGGTGTTCCTCAGATGCGCGGGCCATCCGGAAATCGGCCCCAAGCCGGTTTTGGAAAAGTCGAACGCACGAATAAGCGAACCGATCTCGCCGCCGCGAAAAGGGAATGCTTCATTCTGATTCCCGCCCGCTTCCGGGCTCACATTGAGCATAGAGTGTGCCTCGAAAATAGCGGTGATATTCATCCGCCATTGAAATGATACGCTGAAGCAAGGTTCGAGGAAAAGCTCTTTCAATGTGGGACGAGGTGCGAAATCCACCTTAATTGTCCGGTTTGCTTGCGAAGTTCAGAATATCTGCCTGCTAGAGCGCGCTCAAATCACTCGGCACATCGTCAAATTCATTTATCAAAACCGCATCAGCAAACTCACCGTTGCCCGGATCGCTTGTTCGGCTGAACGCCACAGCGCCGATCAGACCGCGCCATTCGCTCAGCGCTTCGTATCGCCGCATTCGCGCTTGTGCATTCGACAGCTTCGCGAGGCTCGGGGCCATCGGAGGCAGTACCAAATGGGAGCGCTACGTAGTACGTTGCATCGGCAATGGCCTAATCCAGGCACAATTCTATTCTTGCCTTTTCGTATGCTTCTAATGGGTTCGGTCGGTTTGAACGTGTTTTGTTACTGTCGAGGGCGACATTCTCGTCCCGCGTTATCCACGCAACGTCAGCTTTTCCGATTATCGCGGCAACCGCTTCCAACGTAGGAGACTCCAGCGCCATAAGTTCATCGACCAATGATGAGACAGGAACGACGTGTTCGAAGTAGAAAATACTATTGTCGCCGCCCATCTTCTTGCTCTTTCGGTCCGAGTATCGAAACCGCGCAAGGTCTCCAATTCCCAGGCGGTCAGCTTCAGCCTGAGCGGCAACCGACTTTCGAAGGACGACAAAATTTTCTAATTCTCTGCACATGCAGACGAGAACCTTCTTACGGTAGCGTTCCATATCGTCCGAGTTTACCGGAAGATTCAGAATCGAAATCACGGCGGACGAAATTGAAGATATGGCAGCCTTGTCTCGGAATCTCATTTGTGCGCGCCCTGCCCCGTCAACAGAATTTAGGTCGGAAAAGTATTATCATAATTGTTGTCAGCACGATCAATCAATACATTCGCGCGCATTGGGGATTCATCGACGCGGTTTGTAGAATGAATAGCATCCCATTTGACGGGACAGGCGAGAGCATCGAACGCGACGGCTCATGGCGCGTCTACGAGTTCGCTGTTCAGCTAGACGCCATTCAGTTTTGGTACCGCTTCGACGGGCGATGGCTTCGCGGCGAAGAGTTTATTTATCCAGATCGGCCGAAGGGGTTACCGCAGTTACGGGAGTCGGTTGATAGGGATCGGTTTGGACGGCGACCGGCGAAATGACCCACGCTACTGTCAAAGCGGAGTATCGAGAGAAGCTAAGGGTCAAACACTTGGCCATGGAGCCATCGCTTCAAGGAAAGGTGATGTCCTTTTGTCTCGACGATCATGCCGTCAAAATTCGCCTGCCGGTGTTACCAGAGGCCGAACCGAAGTGCTTTGAAGATACGGAAGCGGAAGCGGATACTTGGGACAAACACGGCAACATCCATGCCGTCTATATCTACGCCCTACTTGTCGTTATTGCAGAGCTTTCATTCACCATTCCCATGGTCGCCGCCAAACACAAACATGTCAACACTGGTCTGTTCAGCAGTGCAGAAGCGAAGGAACTCGACCATCGATCTGATGCACTTTACTTTATGGCGAGGCGAGCGGTCGATGTTTGGATTCGGATAGCGAGATGGAAAACCGGAATGGGATTGCTTGATGTCGATTACCGGCCAGACGGCTCGTCGTACAATGGAGGGAGGTTGTACAACTTGCAGCACGGCGGAGCTTTTTATTCTCCAAGGATCGGCCGAACAGCTGTTGTGCCACCGCGAACCGTCCTAACTCCAGAGACCTGGCAGGCGATTAGTGACGCCTTAATTTTCGGAGACACGCCCCCGGTTTGGAATGAATATTTTGCCAGCGCTCAACGCCGTCTCGAAGTAGCTGATTTCAGGGAATGCATAATCGACTTAGCCATCACTGCCGAAGCGGTAGTTAGACGGTTTCCGCTCCTACAGAATAAAAAGAGGCAGCCGCGATTTTCCAAAATTCTCGAAAATTGGGATCGTTCCGGATTTCCAACAGCAGGGCAGTGCCTCAAGGACATAAAGCAACTGGTTGCCATACGAAACGATATTATGCATCGCGGCGATGACGCACAGGTTGATCGTCACCTATGTGACAGATCGATGGGCGCAGTGAAATGCTTTATCAGCTTGCTTACGTGACCCGAGTCTTCGTTGACTTGGCCCAAGGAACAGGCGAAGTGACCTCAGGACTTAAGCGTCGTCTCTTGATCGCAGCGCTTGCCACGCTTGTTGTATCGCCTGCACTCGCAGAGACAATCACAGGCCACGCATCCGTTATCGACGGCGACACGCTCGAAATTCACGGGCAGCGAATCCGCCTGTCAGGTATCGACGCACCTGAGTCCGATCAGTTTTGTCGCGGTGACGACAGCTTGCAATATCGCTGCGGGGCCAAGGCGGCGAATGAACTTGACGAGCATATCGCGGGCAGGCCCGTAAGCTGCGAGAGCGTCGGCATGGATCAGTATGGACGCACGGTCGCGATATGCTCGATTGATGGCGAAGACGTTGCGGGCTGGCTTGTACGTAATGGGCTCGCGTTCGATTGGCCCAGGTACTCAAACGGAAAGTATGCAGGCGCTCAGAAGGAGGCGGAGCGCAGGGGCCGTGGTGTTTGGGCCGGATCGTATGTTGTGCCGTGGGCGTACCGTGCGTGCATCAGGAACGGCGGACGGCCTAGCGGGTGTTCGGATGATGCGAATGCTCGATAAGCGTAGATTCTGCCTATCAGGAAAGAGGATCATTTTTCGAACTGATCGCGCAAGCGTTTCACGATCTCATCGTATGATTTTCTCAATCTTCCGCTGCCATAGGTGTCCATGATGTGGCCAGCGACCTTGCTTCACCGCAAGCACCCTGACCGGGAAGCGGCTGGGAGCGTTTCCTTTCGTGCCGGCCACTACGAAGCACCACTGTCCGGCATTCATCTGCCCCCCGCTTTTGCTGGGGGCAAGGCTCACTGGCCCCGGTCGTGAGCGAACCTGCGCACCCCGTCGAAAATCGGCGGGGTGCGTGAGCATGGTTGGCGCTGGCATTGCTGGACGCCATCGCGAAGTTTGACGCCACAGTGCGCCGCGCGCGATCCCTCGCTACCTCACCACCTTGAGATCGCGAAAGCCCGCCTGTATTCGCTTGGCGGCGTCGACTGCATCCGCCTCGTCGATAATGGTCAATATTTGATCTTGAACCGGTTGCGAATTTCGAGGCTTTCCGAAATTGAGATCGTCCGCAAGCGCTTTCTCAATGTCCAAAATGAGCTTGATATCCAAAATTGCTTTGGCGAGCACATCGGCATTGGAGCAAGGCGGTCCTTTAACAGCAACTCGGCTACCTTCGGCCCCGACATACTGCTTTCCCGTCTTTTGGATCGAATATTGCTGCATCGTGTCGGCCTCGTTTTCTTTTTGTTGTAGGCAAAATAAGGCGCGACATCAGGCAGTGATTTGACGCTATACATTTAGAGATCATTGATGGTTTTCGCCGCCTTAACCGGAACAATCAAAAGCAATTTAGTTATTAAGCCGCCGATCGGATCGCGGGGACACCCGCTTTCAGTTCGAGTGTGGCAATCGTTGCCCTGAGATTGTCGCGTCTCGTCCGCAGTGAACGCGCCAGCGGCGGGTACTTGATGTCGTTGGGATCGGAAACGAGCGTTCTCTTCTCTTCCGCCAGAATGTCGCAATCGAGTTGTCGGGCCGTCCCGTCGAGGTCGCTAATCAACGAGGCTACCTTGGCATCGTCGGAAATGCCGTCCGTCTTAGAACCGAAGCTTTGTGCCATTTGAGTACTCCTGACTGCACCGCTTTGATGCAACTCGAAGGCCCAACCCGGGCCTTGAGCACGACTTGGCAAGAAGGCTGCCAACTCAATGATCGACGGCTGCCATCAGGTCATGTGCGGTTTCTTTCCGTGCGGCGGAACAGAAGCTTGCACGCGCTGGGTTACGCCGAGTCGGCTGCTATTAGGGCGATGTCGGATTCTGCCACCGAGGCAGGTGATAATCTTTTATTAAGCATACGCGGCCACGATTATCACAGGCCGCGACGGCACCGGATTCTTGAGCCGGCAATCGCATCGAAAGGTCGGCGGCGTCACGCCCGCCGGCCTTTTTCGATTCCGATCGGACATGCGCGCGAAGGGAGTCGGATATGCAGACGTTCGAAACGACCCAACCCTCTGAAGCAAGACGTTGTCGGGCTGCCCAGTTCAGGGGAATACCAACGCGAATGAGCCTGTCGGGTGTGTCCGTGACTGGCCTGGTCCACTCCATCCGAGAAGATGCGCTGAGCGAGCCCAAGAAGTGGATCATCAAGATCGTACTGCCAAAGGATTGCCGCCACAGGGCAAGCTGAGCCTTAGCTAAGAGGACGCTTCCGCCGGCTCCCCACCGGCGGGTTTTCCTTGCATCGGATCACCGCTTGGTCTGTGATCTGCCTTCCTGAATGATTGGGGAGATTTATACGTGGCTACAGGTACTGTGAAGTGGTTCAATGCGACAAAGGGCTTCGGCTTTATTCAGCCCGACGATGGCGGGCAGGATATCTTCGTTCATATCAGCGCGGTCGAACGCGCTGGCTTGAGCTCTCTCAACGAGGGTCAGAAGGTTTCGTTCGAAGCCAAGACGGACAGCATGCGAGGCAAGACTAGCGCGGAGAACCTACGTGTCGGTTGATGATTTGATTTAGGTGAGCTGAGCCGGATGTACGCTTGCTCGCGATGTGGATGGCCCGGGCAATGCTGCTTCGGGTCATTTGCTTTTCCGCCCGGCGCGCCAACTTGCAAACTCAACCCCGCTCCGGCGGGATAGATTGGATAGGGTCAGTACCCGATCGTGAACCGGTCGTCGTTCTTATGGCTCTATTAAGTTGAGTCCTTCGACGAGCGCCGTCTCGATGTGCAATATGAGCTTGATATCCGCGAGCAAATTGGGATTGCCGCGAGGAGGCAACTCAGCAGCCACCCCCGCTGAATGCGCATCTCGTAGCCCGCTAAGACTTTCTGTTTTGGGAGTCGAACAATGTTGCATCGTGCCAATTCCATTTCGTCGCGTTTGTGGCAGGCAAGGAAGCGCCAACAGCCGAAGATTTGAGTCCGGCCAAATAGAAAGCATTAATGGTTTACGGATTCTTAATCGGTTCAATAAAGGCCGGCGCAATGGCGGCGCGCAGCCAACGCTAGGCATTGGTGATTGTTTAGGCAGGCCGGTGGCGTACTCCGCTGCCGGTCCGGCATCATGATCGGACCTTGAAAGAGAAGCGATCCGTCTGGCATGGGTCGCTCCAGCGCCTTCGCTTCGTTCCATGTCGAGGACAGCCTCTGACGCTGTTAGCAAAGATTCTCGCTTAAATGTTATCGAGGAACCGGTTGAGCAGTCGTATAAGATACAAACTGTAGTTGTTACGTTGAGATTCGAACTTTGTGGGAGGTTCAGATGTTCTCTGCAGCGTTTCTTGGCACTAAACCTTTTTGGGGAATTATTTTGGCCCTGATTGTTTCAGCCGGCACTGGTTTTGTTTATTACAATGGTGGTTTGCCAACCGATCTGTTCGGCTCTTCATCGGGGTGGAAGCCTGGCGGCGTTCATGGAGCTCCAGGCCCCTTAATAGGGGCGGCGGCTGGGCTTCCTCTTCTTGTTGCCTACGGCGTTTATCGAATGGTCCGTCGCCGCAAAGGCAGCTAGCTAGGAAGGATAATAGCTCCGCCCCGGCGGGGTCTTCTATTTCTGGCGGGCGGCTGCAGCGTCTCGGCGACGTCGAAAGCGACGTCTCGGGCGCAGTCCCTTAGCGACGCTGATCAAACCGGCCGTCGTAACGACCGTTCCAAAAAAGAAAAACGAGAGAATGGCCACAAGCGTTTGCATCGGACATAGCCATCGTTCGAGATGATCTGCACTGTCGTTAGGCTGCCAATGAAAAGGCTCGCCGGAGGTGCAGCTCACAGCGGGCCAGTCTCGGGTTCCGGAACAGGTGAGGAAATCGAGCCCGTTCCGGGCGATTCAATGCTCGCCGTCAACGAGTGTTCCTACCCTTCGCATTCAGGCCCGCGCGCGGTGAAGCCGGTCGAGTAGCAGGCCTGACATTGCTGCCCATTATCTTCCGTTGGGTTGAGCCGGTGTTCGCGAAGGCGGCGGGTTACCACCCGGTGGAGAATCCGATCGCAGGCCCTTCCATCAAGCGTCCATCTTTCGTCTCCTTCAACGGGTCGAAAAATTTCGACGTGAACCGTCATGCCGTCGCAAGCTACCGGGCCGCCCAGCGGCAAAACTTCAATTTCGGGGCCCTTACTCACCATGCGGCGTGTCATTGAGGCTACCAGAACCGCTTGAGTCACCCGCACGCCGCGCTAGCATCTTCCCATGATGAAGAGCGCCGCCAACTCCCCTACCCTAAACACCGCTTTCCTGCTCATGGCGCAGTACGGCGGCAAAGCCATCATTCCGGTTGAGGAAGTGTGCCGCGATTATTTCTCGCATCTCGACCCGGCCAAGTTCATTCGCAAGGTTGGCGCTGGCGAGATCGAGATTCCCATGGTGCGAATGGAGAACAGCCAAAAGTGTGCCAAGGGAATCCACCTGCAAGACTTGGCCGACTATCTTGATGCGCGTCGCGAGGCGGCGCTGAGAGAATATCGGCAGCTAAACGGCTAGAGTCTCGCACGGCGATTTTTTGATGGGAGCGACCAAGCGCCGCACCACGAAAATCAGTACGACTCGCTATTTTCCGAAAACACCGAAAAAATGCAAGAAATGCCGATGAAATACGGCTAACTTCAATTATTGAAACATGCCCGTTTCCCATCCATCATCGGAGCGACACTAAATATGGATTCATATTTCTTCGCGGTTTTTTTCATTCTAACCAATATCTTACAGCGCGGATGAAGAGGCGCTGTGGACTGAACACACTCCGCACTGGGCGATGCGATCGACAAGTACATCGCCATGTCGCGGAAGGAAATCGGCAAAATGAAAACTCAGGTGCTGCGGTCGATCAAGACCTACCGCACTGCGAACATGGATTGCACCGACATCATCGCAACATCCGTACGGATGTTGCATCGCGGAGCCATCGTGACACTGACAGGTCGCCGCAGACATCGCCTTGAAGTATGTAGCGCCGCGCAGTTGCGCGGCCGTCACCACGAACCATCGCCGCCAAGATGACGGATCGTCGCATGGATTCTCCGGTGACCTTTCGAATATGATCGGAGAGCCGGGAGGCGTCCGGCTAGGGGCTGCCGGTCCATCCCCCCAGTGTTGGTACCGGGCCGGCAGTCCCGATCAAACAGGCTCTCTCTCTGAGCAATGATCCAACAGGCGCCAAACGCCATCTAAACGACGAAGGCGGCGAAACGAGCGCTCACCGCCACAACGCTCCCGGCACAGGTTTTCTATTTCTTCGTCGGCTTGCGCTGAACAGGAGGAAGCGCATAATTCGCGACTAGGAGCATTGTATGGAGCTGATCCCGAACGGCTTCGATATCATCGAGGCCGCTCGCTGCCTTTATCATTTTTTTGATAGAGACCAGTGCGTGGTGTTCGTTCATCAAGCCCTCATATTCGCTGAGCAACGACTGCCGATCCGTGGAGGATGCGGCTCCATCAGACCGGCAGCCCAGTGAAGGTCGTACCGCATTCGGTACTCTGACCATATCCGAAAGCGTCACCCGCTCCTTACTTTTTTCCAATCCGACTAACGTCATCATGAGCGGCGCCAATAATCCTGCCACGGATAAAGACGCCAGGAACGGTTCCGGTGGCCACGAGCATTGGTTTAGAAACGCCGGACGGCGTGCTTGAAACGCTAAAGAGATTCCAGATCCAGATGGAACGAGCGCTTAACCAAATCGTTGCACAACTCTGCTACTCAAAAAGGGTGCTCGGGTAATATTTCGTGAGTCATTCATCGACGTCATCGCTATTGTTCTGCCACGTTTGCCTTTTGAAGTAACAATTGAGTCGATCCAAAAGGAAGAATGCTATGCGGAACTCAGATATCGTTTGGAACTCAGAGATCGTTGAAGATCAAACGAAGCTATTTCTGAGCAAATTGCAGAGCTTCGAGAAGTTCTCGGACCACGAAGTTTCATTCGGTGTGATGTGCGCCGTTGAAGATTGGTTGACCACTTTGCAAGGTGTGGAACGTAGCCACGCGGTGGAATGCCTGCACGAACTTGCCGAACGCATCGATAGCCCGAGTCAGTCATCTGAGATCGGGTGAAGCGGACCGCGAACATGTTCGCGAGTTGGCAGCACGGACGAACCAGGGCACTAAAGAGTGAATGGGTTAACTGCCGTATCGGCCTCACCGTGTTCACGGGAATCGCCCTTCAACGAAGTTGGGACGCTGGCAAGCAGATTACGTTGTGAGGCGCTGCGGTATAGGTAGGATGATTCACGGCGCCTACCCTGATAGCACGTGAACGGCGCGAGCAGAGAGCAGTACGTCGCGCACCGTTTAAAGTGCCGATGATCCCTTGGCGGTTCACCATACTTTTAGCACGACCGCACTCGCGAACTCACCGCTGTCAGTACTGCTTCCACTACATCGAGATGCCCTTAGCCCACGCCATTGCTCGGCATCTCGTCTCGTAGCATTTGCGCCGGCGCAATCGACTGCTTCGCGCGCGCACTTTCGAATTTGTCCCGAGACTTATTTGTACACGGGAACTTCTCCCTTGATCGCCTCTTCCATGTGCGCGACCGCTTCGCGCCAATACGATACAACAGCGCTCCAATCCACGTCCCTGCGAAGTTCTGCAAAATCCTTCTCGTCATAAGTCACGTATTTATCGACGATTTCGCGAAGTCTGTTACGGCTAATGGACGTTCCGCCGCCGTTTGCGTAGGCATGCAGGTCATGAATTGCAGCGAGTATGTCATCAGTGAGCAATGCGGCTGCGAAAACCATTTCAAAGTCCATTTCTCAATCTCCACGGAAAAATGCCAACGAATGACGCTACCAAAAATTCACGAGATGCAATATTTTGCATCAGAATCTAGGTTTTTCATACACTTAGCAGGCAAGTACAAGGCGACGGATCGTGGCGCGTCTATGAAATCGCGCTACCGCCAGACACGATTCAGCTTTAGGGACCGTCTCGACGGGCGGTGGCTCGCAGCGAAAGTCTATCTAACAAGAATCGGCCGAAGGCTTGCCGGTGCGTCGTGAGTCGGTCGATATAGATCGGTTTGGACGACGCCTTATGAAGAGATAAGTTAGTTTGTGAATGAGCGAACGATCACGCTAAGCGGACCGCGCTAAGTTTATCCATTTAGACTGGCATCAATAGGAAAAAGGACAATGATCGGATCATTGATGATGTGCGTGAGCGTGGTGATTTTGCTTGTGGGCATGATTGCTGGCATCGCAATGGGGATCCAGCAGAACTTCGTCCTTGCGCCGGCTCATGCTCACCTCAACCTAGTCGGCGGCGTCCTGCTGTTTCTGTTCGGCCTTTACTACCGGCTGATTCCGGCCGCAGGCAGAACAACGCTGGCCCGGATTCAGGGCTGGCTTCACATTCTCGGCGGCATTCTGCTTCCAGCCGGAATAGCCCTCGTGATTGTGGGAGGCACAGCCTATAAAGCGGCACCCATCGTTGGTTCGCTGGTCATGGTGTTGGCTATGGCGCTGTTTGTGGTTGTCGTATTCCGCAACCGCACGGCCTGATCGATCATCGTTCCCATGAGCCGATTGCTTCTGGCTACCCTGGCCTTGGCGCGATCGGAGTTCGAGGGTGTTTGGAAAGCGCCCCCTCTTCAGATGCGGCTTCTGAACGATGCCGCTTACCAAGAGTACCTTAGCACCCCTTTTCCGGCATAACTCTCAACCGTGTTGGCGAACTCGCCTTCAAAGGTGCCGGCGACCGAGAAGCCGTTGACCCAGCTCATTTCAGCGGCAGCCGTGACCAGTGCAACGTTGGCGGGTTGTGCCGCGCCGTTGACGACAAACGACGCGCCGGGCAGCGACTGGAACGTCGCTGAGATCGAGCGATTGGTGCCGAAATTATGAGCCCAGGCCGCTCGGCTACGCAATGTGAAGATAGCATCGGTGAGCGCGAACGACCGGTCGGTGCGCAAGCCCAGTTCGGAGCGTGATGCGGTAACATTTTTTGACGCGTAGTTGAGCGCGAACAGATTGCCGCCGGCGCCGCCCTGCTCGGCATAGGCCGGCAGATCGTAGCTGGTTAACTGCCCCGCGGCATAGGGCGTGATGCCCGCCAATGGGGTGGCAATGCGGTAGCCGCCTTCGAGCCGCCCTGAGAAAGCATTGGCGTTAAAATTCGCACGCAGCCGCTCGATGCCATTCGCCGTCACGATGCGATCCGTGGTGACGTTCTGCCAACCATAGGCCAGCGCGCCGCTGAAATAGGCATTGCCGAGACGGTGACGCGCGTCGACACCGACCTGGAACAGATCGGAGCGCCCCGTACCGAACCCGTTGTCGACGCGGAATTGGGTTCCGCCGCCAGCCATTGCAAAGCCAAACATCGTATCCGGCGACACCCGGTAATCGGCGCCGACGGCGCCACCATAAACACTGCTGGTCGCGGTGTTAGAGCCGACAACGCTGTTGCCGGTCGTGGTCTGCGAACCTCCGAAGCCTGCCGACCAAACGCTCCAGCGTTGACCGAAGGTCGGCACCAAGGGAGGCGCCTTGCGGTAAATCGCGGCATAGGCATCGCGCTCCGAAGCGCTGCGCGTCTTCCCGTTGGCGGCATAGCCGAGTGCGGTGGTATCGTCCGCATAGGCCGTCGGAATGACTGATGCGCCATCGCCGCCACGGTCGGCCATGAACGGGTCGGTCATCACGCCCATGAACAGGTTCATCGCGTTGAATGTCGCCTGCTGAGTGCCGGTGCCCAGTTCGCCGGAAACCTGCGTCAGCCCCTGCGGCGACAGCGCGCCGAACGCCAACGGAATCCCACCGGTGCTGTTAAAGAAGTTGGTCAGCGTGGTTGCAACCGCTTGTTGATTGCGATTGAGACCGCTGGGCAGGACAAAATCCAAAGTCAGATCGAGATAGGCGTTGTTGCCGTCATGAGCCAGCGAGCTCTTGAAGTTGGTCGGCAGGTTGGTGTTCACCGGGCCTGAGAACGTGCCGCTGACGCCGCCGTCGGCGGTGAGAATGGTGTAGCGCTTCTCGACATAGCTGCCGGGCGCGAAGCTGGCCGCCACCGTCGCGCCACCCAGCGCAGCCGAGCCGGTCACATGAGTGAAGTCAGACGCGGTTGGCGACACTTCGACCATGTAGGTCGACGCCGCTGTCAGCACCAGATTGCCCGCCACCGTCAGCGTGCCGATCGAATTGCCCGGCGACAGCGTGCCGCCATTGATTGTGGTGTTGCCAACGATGCCGTTGCCGCCCAGCGTGCCGCCCGGGTTCACCGTCGTCAGCGACGACGATGCGATCGAACCGCTGACCGAGAGCATTCCGGCGTTCACCGTCGTTGCGCCGGTGTAAGTGTTGACCCCGGACAGGGTCAGCGTGTTGGCGCTGTTCTGGATCAATCCGCCGCCGCCCGTGATAACATTCGCAACCGTCGTGCCGATCGCGATCGCATTCATCTGAACGGTCCCAGCCGTCACCTCAACGTTGCCGGTGAGGCCGGAAGTGGCCGCCCCGAAATTGATCACGTTGGTCCCGCCTGTGAACGTGATCGCGTTGGCCTGGCCACCGAATCCGGTGCCGCCCGCGATGGTGCCGTTATTGTTGATGGTGAGATTGGAGCCAACAACGCCTGCGCCCCCGAGGCCGGACTGACCTGGAGCGCCAACACCGTTGTTCGCGCCCGCCGCGCCGCCATTGCCGCCCGATATACTCCCGCTATTGTTCAAGGTGACGCCGCCGGTATTGCTGAAAGCCAATCCAACTCCGCCATCGCCGCCGCTGCCGTCGGTGCCGAAGCCGCTGGTTCCGCCGTTTCCGCCATTGCCTCCAGCGAGCGAGCTGCTGTTATTGTTGACGCCAGTCCCGGTGATGACGGCGCCATAACCGCCGGCGCCACCGCCGCCGCCACCTCCGCCCGCACCACCTCCGCTGCTGCCGGTGGCCCCGCCATCGCCACCATTGCCGCCAGTGAGCGGCGCCATATTGTTGATGGTCACGCCTGAAAAACCATGCGCTCCACCAGCGCCACCAGCACCGCCATTTGAAACGGGCAAGCCGCCGAGCCCGCCAGCGCCGCCTGCTCCGCCGCCTGCTCCGCCGCCGCCGCCACCGCCGCCATAGAACGCGCCAGCACCGCCACCATCGCTGCCCGCGGCGCCCCCGAAGCCGGTGCCGCCGGCGCGCCGCCAGCGCCGTGCGAGCTAAGCGTTGAACCTTGGCCGCCGGCGCCACCATCCGCCAGCGCCGGTCCAGCAAACTGAAGCGTCAGCAAAGCCACGGCAACCGAGGCCGAGGAAAGGGATGAGGTTGTGAACAGATGCCAACGACGCTTCCGGTCCGGGCAATTACGCGGGAAGCAAAGCTGCTGGACTGCAAACGCGGACCACTTGGCCGCGATCAACGGGTTAGTCATGGAAAAGCACCAGGTCATTCAAAAAGACTGGTTCCACCTAATACACGCTGCAACGCAGAGTCCACTTAGAGGTCTAAAGAAATCGGGGGATGTGGTGCCTGTGCAACAAAAAAGACGTCGCTGAAGACAGCGTGCGTCTCGTTGCATTGTCTTGTGCATTCAGATCGTCAGGTCTCGCCGCGTGCGCTCGATTCTTCGTCTTCATACGAGGTTTCCCGCATTTTCGATCGCTCCCTGCACACGGAGCGCGCACGTCGCAATCGCCGGGAGAGAGACGGCCGTGCCCATCTCTCTCCCTATATATGCGCGTTCGGCGCAGCCGATCGTCCGCGGCCAGCGCGTTAACGCATCAGCCTCGCCGCCTCCACCATGTTGACGAGCGCCGGCCTGACCTCTTCCCACTTGCGGGTCTTCAACCCGCAATCCGGATTGATCCAGATCTGCCTGTCGGAAAGGCGCTGGCGTGCAAGTTTGAGCAGGCCGGTCATCTCATCAACCGCAGGCACCCGCGGTGAGTGGATGTCGTAGACGCCGGGGCCGATCTCGTTCGGGTATTTGTAGGTCTTGAAGGCGTCGAGCAATTCCATCTTGGAGCGCGACGTCTCGATCGAGATGACATCAGCATCCATCGCCGCGATCGCGTCGATGATGTCGTTGAACTCCGAGTAGCACATGTGCGTGTGAACCTGCGTTGCGTCGGCGACGCCGCTCGCACACAGACGGAAACATTCGACCGCCCAGTCGAGATACGTCTTCCATTCGGACTGGCGCAGCGGCAATCCTTCGCGCAGCGCGGCCTCGTCGATCTGGATCATCGACGCTCCGGCTGCCTCCAGGTCCGCGACCTCGTCGCGGATAGCAAGCGCAATCTGCCGGCAGGCGAGACGACGCGGCACGTCATCGCGTACGAACGACCAGTTGAGAATGGTGACGGGACCGGTGAGCATGCCCTTCATCGGCTTCGACGTCAGGGACTGCGCGTATTTCCACCAGCCGACGGTCATCGGCTTGGGCCGGGACACGTCGCCGAACAAAATCGGCGGACGAACGCAGCGCGAGCCGTAGCTCTGCACCCAGCCGTGCCTGGTGAAAGCGAATCCGGACAGCTGCTCGCCGAAATACTGCACCATGTCGTTGCGCTCGAACTCGCCGTGCACGAGCACGTCAAGGCCGATGTCTTCCTGCCAGCGGATGGTTCGTGCCGTCTCCTCCCGCAGGAACGTCTCGTAGTCGGCGTCGCTCAATGCCCCCTTGGCGTGCGCCGAACGCGCCTTTCGAACCTCGGCAGTCTGCGGGAACGAACCGATCGTGGTGGTCGGGAACGACGGCAGGCCGAAGCGTTCGCGCTGCAACTTCGCGCGATCTGCAAATACGCGCTTGCGCCGTGCCATGTCCGAGGTGACGGCTGCGATCCGCGCCGAGACTTTCGCATCGTGGACCTTCGGCGACATTTTGCGGACCGCCGCGGCCTTCGCGGATGCGTCCACCGCATCGGCAACCGACGCGCGGCCTCCGGCCAGGGCTTCACCCAGCGTCGCCAGTTCACCCATCTTTTGCACCGAAAACGCGAGCCAGCTCTTCAACTCGGCATCGAGATCGGCTTCCGACGCCACGTCGATCGGCACATGCAGGAGCGAGCAGGACGGCGCGATCTGTACGCGATCGATGTCACGTTTGGCGACCACGGATTCCAGACGGTCGAGCAATGCGGGGAGATTAGCGCGCCAGATATTGCGGCCGTCGATCACGCCGAGGGACAAGACCAGATCCTGCCTCGCCTTTGCCACCACGATGTCGAGTTGTTCCGGGGCGCGAACGAGGTCGAGGTGGAGGCCCGCGACCGGCAGCGACAATGCGGTATCGAGGTTATCGCCGAGACCGCCAAAATAGGTCGTCAGCATGATCTTCAGCTTCGGCAGCGCGCTCGCGAGCTGTTCGTATGTCGCGCGCAATGCCTTGCGGGTCGCATCGTCGAGATCGAGAACGAGGCAGGGTTCGTCGAGTTGCACCCATGCGGCGCCCTCTGCGGCAAGCCGCTTGAGCAGATCGATATAAACCGGCAGCAGGCCGGAGAGCAGCGACAGCGGATCGAGATTCGCGTCCTTGCTCTTGCCGAGCTTCAGATAAGTGACGGGACCGAGCAGCACCGGCCTTGTCTGATAGCCGAGCGCCTTGGCCTCGCGAAATTCGTCGACGGCCTTGAGCGAAGAGAGTTCAAACCGTTGGCCGCTGGTGAATTCAGGGACCATGTAGTGGTAATTGGTGTCGAACCACTTGGTCATCTCCTGCGCCGGCGCACCATGCGCGTGACCGTCGCCATGATGACCATGCGCGCAGCTCGAAGCGTGATCTTCGCCTTGCGCACCGCGCGCCATCGCGAAGTAGGTTGCAAGCGGCACCGGCCCGCTTTTCCATCCGTAGATGTCCGGGATCGCGCCGACCATCACGCTGGTGTCGAGCACATGATCGTAGAGTGTGAAATCGTTCGACGGAATGACGGTGACGCCGAGCGACTTCTGTCGCGCCCAGCTCGCGGCCCGCAACCCGGCTGCCGATTCAAGCAACGCGGATTCGTCGGACTTGCCCGACCAGTAGCTTTCAAGCGCAATTTTCAGTTCACGGCGCGGACCGATGCGCGGCGTGCCGAGCGTAGCAACAGGAAGAGAGGAAACTGACACGGCTTACCCCATATGTTGGGGGCTGGGCCTTAGCGACGCGGCATGGGATTCATGGCGTGCTCGCCATGAAAACCGCAAGCGCACCACCGGGACACCCCGCCCGAGGACGACTATGTTGTCGGGGCAGGTCTCCTGGCTCGCGGGTCTCAGCTTTGGTCCGGCCTTCCCGGGATTGCTCCCAGTGACACTGATGGACCACGGCTCACCGCTTACAGTTGCGGGGGCAGCGCCGGCTTTGTCCGAAGACGCACCGGCTTCCCTCTTAGCTCCGGGCTTGAATTGTCCCGGAGAACCTCGACGCCAACCCTATGGGCCACCGTCCACGGGCCGTCAACCGGCACCGCGCTCTTATGTCGGGTCCGAATCCTCGCCGTGCCGGTAGAATTGCGTCCCGATCACGATCGGCGACCGGCCCTGATCCCGGCGGTGCTGATTGGTATCGCGCAGCGAATAGACGCAGCCGCAATACTCCTGTTGATAGAATTGCTCGCGCTTGCTGATATCGATCATTCGCTGCGCGCCGCCGCCCTTGCGCCAGTTGAAATCCCAATATGACAGACCGTCATAACGTCCGGCCGCGCGATGGCCGCAGTCATTGATCTGCGCCATGTTCTTCCAGCGGGAGATACCGAGCGACGACGTCATCACCGGGAAACCATGCTCATGCGCATGAAGCGCGGTGCGCTCGAAGCGCATGTCGAAGCACATGGTGCAGCGCGCCCCGCGTTCAGGTTCCCACTCCATCCCTTTGGCGCGAGCAAACCAGTTGTCCTTGTCGTAATCGGCATCGACGAACGGCACGCCGTGCTTCTCCGCGAAGCGGACGTTTTCGTCCTTGCGCAGCAGGTATTCCTTCAGAGGATGGATGTTCGGATTGTAAAAAAAGATCGTGTAATCGATCCCCGATGCAAGCATGGCCTCCATCACTTCGCCCGAGCAGGGCGCGCAACAGGAATGCAGCAATACCTTCTTTTGCCCGTTCGGGGGCGTCAGGTTCGGTCGGACGAATTCGATCACGGCGGACTCGGCGGTTGAGCCGCGAGACAAACGCCGCGGCAAATCTCTCTGGATAATGGTCTGTATGATCGAAGCGTCAAGAGTTGGACAGAGCGATGGTTGCACAGCGTTTTTCGCCGAACTGTGAATTACGAGAATTGTGAAGCCCGGAGTCGAAACGATCTGTTGACTCGGAATTTGGCGCGGCTACTAGATATGGCGGTCACGGTCTCTCGAGTCGCAATACCGAGAGCGAAAGAGGGAAGCCGGTAATGCCGGCGCTGCCCCCGCAACTGTTAAGCGGCGAGCCGAAGTCCATTGAGTGTCACTGGGACCGCAAGGCCCTGGGAAGACCGGACGGACGCTGAGACCCCGCAAGCCAGGAAACCTGCCGTGACAGCCGAAACGTTCCCTGGGCGGGGTGTCCCAGCGGGTCGCTTGACGGGAATCGCGGCGTCCGCCGTGAGATTTCCTGCGCGCGTCTCCGCCTGACCCCGGCTCGCAACAAAACCGGGGTCTTAAGCCGATGTCTCTCGCAACCGAAGCTGCCGCGCGTGCTGTGCGTCCGTCTTTGCCTGCTGCGGCTGCGATGCCGCCCAGCGAACCCGCGTATCAGGTCATTCGGCGCAACGGGTCGGTCTCGCCGTTCGATTCCTCGAAGATCGCCGTCGCGTTGACCAAGGCGTTTCTTGCGGTCGAGGGGACCAGCGCCGCCGCCTCGCGCAGGGTCCATGACATCGTCACTGAGTTGACCGGCCAGATCGTCGCCAGCCTGTCGCGGCGCTCGGATGCGGGGCGCACCTTCCACATCGAGGACATCCAGGATCAGGTCGAACTCGCGCTGATGCGGAGCGAGCATCACAAGGTCGCGCGCGCCTATGTGCTCTATCGCGAGGAGCGCGCTCGCGAACGGGCGAAGGCGCAAGGGTCGAAGGCAAAGAAGGGCATCCAGGCAGTGGTGACGCCAGTGCTGCGGATGAAGTTGGCTGACGGATCGATGGTACCTATCGATACCAAACGCCTCGCCGCCGTGGTGGAGGAGGCGTGCGCGGGGCTTGAGGATGTCTCCCCCTCCGCGATTCTGACTGAAACTCATCGCAACCTTTATGACGGCATCAGCGTGGACGAACTGGCGCTGGCGACGATCCTTGCCGCCCGCACGCTGGTCGAAACCGATCCCGATTACGCCAAGGCCAGCGCCCGGTTGCTGCTCGACAAACTGCGCCGCGAGGCTTTGAGCTTTGTCTCGGGACGGTCCGAGCAGGCCACGCAAGCCGAGATGGCAGAGCGCTACGCGGATTACTTCCGCGCTTATGTGCGAACGGGCATCGACAACGAACTGCTCGATCCGGAGATCGGCCGTTTCGACCTCGACCGGCTTGCGGCTGCGATGAAGCCGGAACGCGATCTGCGATTCGACTATCTCGGACTCCAGACGCTCTACGATCGTTACTTCCTGCACGTCCGCGGTGTGCGTTTCGAGCTGCCGCAGGCGTTCTTCATGCGCGTCGCCTGCGGCCTCGCGCTGCGCGAGATCGATCGTGAAGAGAAGGCGATCGCGTTCTACGACCTGCTCTCCTCGTTCGACTTCATGGCCTCGACGCCGACGCTATTCAATGCCGGCACGCTGCGCCCGCAGCTCTCGTCCTGCTTTCTCACGACTGTTGCCGACGACCTTGACGGCATCTTCAAGGCGATTAAGGACAATGCGTTGCTTTCCAAGTATGCGGGCGGGCTCGGCAACGATTGGACGCGCGTGCGCGGGCTCGGCGCCCATATCAAGGGCACCAACGGCGAAAGCCAGGGGGTGGTGCCGTTCCTGAAGGTCGCGAACGATACCGCGATCGCCGTCAACCAGGGCGGCAAGCGCAAGGGCGCGGTGTGCGCCTATCTCGAAACCTGGCATATCGATATCGAGGAATTTCTCGACCTGCGAAAGAACACCGGCGACGACCGTCGCCGCACCCATGACATGAACACGGCGAACTGGGTGCCGGACCTCTTCATGCAGCGCGTCGAAGAAGATGGCGTCTGGACGCTGTTCTCACCCGACGAAACGCCGGACCTGCACGATCTCGCCGGCAAGGCTTTCGCTGAACGCTACGCTCACTACGAAAAGAAGGCTGCGGACGGCGAGCTACGGGTGACGAAGCAGGTCCGCGCCGTCGACCTGTGGCGGCGTATGCTGACCATGCTGTTCGAGACCGGGCATCCCTGGATCACCTTCAAAGACCCCTGCAACCTGCGCTCGCCTCAGCAGCATTGCGGCGTCGTGCATTCCTCAAACCTCTGCACCGAGATCACGCTCAACACCTCAAAAACGGAGATCGCGGTTTGCAATCTCGGCTCGGTCAATCTCGTCAACCACTTGCACAACGACAAGCTCGACCACGAGCACCTCGCGCGCACGGTCAAGATTGCGATGCGCATGCTCGACAACGTACTGGACGTGAATTTCTACACCATTCCAGAGGCACGAACCTCGAACCTGCGGCACAGGCCGGTCGGGCTCGGCGTCATGGGCTTTCAGGATACGCTCAACATCCTGCGCATACCCTATGCGTCGGACGACGCCGTCGCCTTCGCCGACGAAAGCATGGAAGCAATCGCCTACTACGCGATCTCCGGCTCGGTCGATCTCGCGGCCGAGCGCGGCCGCTATCCCTCCTATCAAGGATCGCTGTGGTCGAAGGGTATCCTGCCGCTCGATTCCCTCACGCTGCTCGATGAAGCGCGCGGCGCGGCGGTCGAGATCGACCGTTCCAGCCGTCTCGACTGGGACTCGCTGCGCCAGAATGTCATGACCGTCGGCATGCGCAATTCGAACTGCATGGCGATCGCGCCGACCGCGACGATCTCCAACATCTGCGGTGTGTCGCAGTCGATCGAGCCCGCCTATCAGAACCTCTACGTCAAATCCAACATGTCCGGCGACTTCACGGTGGTGAACGCACACCTTGTGCGTGATCTCAAGGCACGCGGCCTATGGGACGAGGTGATGATCTCGGATCTCAAATATTTCGACGGCAGCGTCGGTCAGATCGACCGCGTTCCCGATGATCTCAAGGCACTCTATGCTACCGCCTTCGAGATTGACTCAGGCTGGCTGATCGACGCCGCGTCGTGCCGGCAGAAGTGGATCGACCAGGCGCAGTCGCTCAATCTCTACATTGCCAATCCAAGTGGCAAGAAGCTCGACGCGCTCTATCGCCATGCCTGGAAACGCGGCCTGAAAACGACTTATTACCTGCGATCGCGATCGGCAACGCATGTCGAAAAATCCACGCTCAAGGGCACCGACGGCAAGCTCAACGCCGTGTCCGCGGTCGTGTCCGCCGCAGCGCTCGATGCGAATGGACATGTCAATCGTTCCGCCGACACTGAGGGCTGGAAAGCCTGCCGTATCGAGGATCCCACCTGCGAGGCGTGTCAGTAGCCTCATTTCGTGCTCGCGCGCGTCGCTTGCACAAAGAAGACATAATCAGGAACATCCCCATGCTCGATTGGTCCGACACATCTTCTTCCGCACCGGCACGATCCGCTCCGCCGCAGACGCTCGCGCCTAACGACGTGGCGTCTGATTCATCGCCTTGCGTGACAATGACCGATACCTCCGTCGATGCCACCGGTCTCGGCGAAATCGATCGCGGCGCTGCGCGGGTGCGCGTCGACGACAAGCGGATGATCAACGCCCGCGCCGACGTCAACCAGCTCCTGCCGCTCAAGTACCGCTGGGCCTGGGAGAAGTACCTCTCCGGCTGCAATAACCATTGGATGCCGACCGAAGTCTCCATGCAGGCCGACATCGCGTTGTGGAAATCGAAGGATGGCCTCACCGATGACGAGCGGCGCATGATCAAACGCAACCTGGGATTCTTCGCGGCGTCTGAGTCGCTGGTCGCCAATAACATCGTGCTGGCGATCTACCGCCACCTCACCAATCCCGAATGCCGGCAATATCTTCTTCGTCAAGCCTTCGAGGAAGCCGTCCACACTCACACCTTCCAGTACATCGTCGAAAGCCTTGGTCTCGACGAGGGCGAATTGTTCAACATGTATCGCGAGGTGCCCTCTATCACCGACAAGGCGGCCTGGGCGCTCAAACACACGCAGCATATCGATGACCCCGGCTTCAAGACCGGCACGCCGGAAGCGGATCAGGCGTTCCTGCGCGACCTCGTCGCGTTCTACGTCGTGTTCGAAGGGATGTGGTTCTATACGGGCTTCGTGCAGATCCTCTCGCTCGGCCGACGCAACAAGATGGTGGGCATCGCCGAGCAGTATCAATACATCCTGCGCGACGAGTCGATCCACCTGAACTTTGGCATCGACATCATCAACCAGATCAAGATCGAGAACCCGCATCTCTGGAGCAAGCATTTCCAGGAAGAGGTGCGCGCCATGTTGAAGAATGCCGCCGAGCTCGAGGCCGCGTATGGGCGGGACACCATGCCACGCGGGTTCCTTGGCCTGAATGCCGCGCTGTGCGAGACCTACATGCACGTCATCGCCAACCGCCGCTGCGCTCAGCTCGGACTCGCGCCGGTGTTTCCCGAGGCCGACAATCCCTTTCCGTGGATGAGCGAGGCGATGGATCTCAAGAAGGAGAAAAACTTTTTTGAGACCCGCGTCATCGAATACCAGAATGGCGGCGCACTTGCGTGGGATTGACGGGACCGCAGAACGCCGACCGGATAAACCGGAAGCACCCGCGCCTGGCTTAAGCCGCCGCCATGGCCTCCCTCCTAGGAAACGGCCGAAAGCTCATCAGAATCAGCATAGCCATCAGGCCCATGCCCCACGAGCCGACATACATCAGCGCGTAGCTGCCGAAATGGTCGTAAATCAGCCCGCCCAGCACCGGGCCGGTCGACATGCCAAGGCTGCCGGCCATCGCGGTGCCGCCGATGATTGTGCCCATCATCTTCAACGGGAAATTCTCCCGGATGATCACGGCATAGAGCGGCATCGTTCCGGCGTAAAGGAGGCCGACGACCACTGCCACGGCGTAGAAGCCGCCGAGCTGGTTGACGAAAGCATAGGCGAGTACGCCGAAGGCCTGCGCCATCAGTCCGACCACCAGAACGCGTTGCGCACCGAACCGGTCTCCCGCAAGGCCGAACCCGATACGACCGAACATGCCGGCTAACCCCTCGATGCTGTAGATCGACACCGCAGCAATCATCGGTATGCCGCACGTCACCGCATAGCTCACCGTATGAAAGATCGGGCCTGAGTGAGTGGCGCAGCAGAAGAAGTTCGCCAGCATCAAAATGATGAACTGCGGTGAACTCACCGCTTGCCGGACGGTCATGTCCGATTGCGGCTCGCTCATCGTCATCCCGGCCGGTCCACCCTCCAACGCCGGCGGCCGACGCACGAGCAGTGCGGCGGGAATCATCAGAACCGCGGTGAGAGCAGCGATGATCAGCATCGATGTCCGCCAGTCGTGGATCGTGATCAGCCAGGCTGCAAGCGGTGCCATGGTCATCGGCGCCATGCCCATGCCTGCGGAGACCAGCGAGACGGCAAGACCGCGCTGCGTATCGAACCAACCGGTCACGCAAGCCATCATCGGCGCAAGGATGGCGGCGGTTGACGCACCGATCAAAAGACCAAATTGAAATTGAAAAGCGATTAGCGATTCCGCCCGGCTGGCGAGCGCCAGGCTCGCCGCCAGCGCGACCGCCCCCGTGAGCACCACCGGGCGTGGGCCGAACCTGTCGGAGAGGTTGCCCCACACCATGCTGGCCGCGGCCATGGCGAGGAAACCGATCGTCATCGCCGTGGATATGCCGGTGACGGACCAGCCGGTGTCCTGCGACATCGGCCGCAGGAAGACAGGCAACGAAAACATGGCGCCGATCGCGACGCAGCCCAAGAGGCCGCCCGCCGCAACGATCACCCAGCGATAGTAATGATTCATGGTCCTTGCCCGACGCCCCTGCTCCATCGGGCGGCCTGCCCGCCCGATGTCCCAAGGACGCATCAGCACGGTCGGTGCCGACAGCCGCCTGCTTTTTATTCCTGGTGTTTAGAACCCGCGCCTGATGGAATCAGACGCGGGATTCTATGATTTGTTTGACGCGTTTCTTTACGCGAACCGTTACCTATCCTCGGGTCAAGCCCGAGGGCGTGCTTCGCTCGAAACGCTATAGGCATGCGATCAGCCTTGCGGCGGTTTCCAGTCAGCCGATGGAATGACGTTGATCATCCAGGGGATGCCGAACTTGTCGGTCAGCGTGCCGAAGCCGGGCGACCAGAAGGTTTCGGCGAACGACATGCCTGCTTTGCCGCCTTGAGAAAGTTGATCGAACCAGCGCCGGGCCTCGGCCATGTCATTTGTGTGCAGGGTAACGTCGAAGCCGTTCTTGGGTTTGTCGATGTTAGATGCCCATCCGACGTCCATGTCGGCGCCCATCAGCGCCTGATCGCCGACATCGAGCCAGCAATGCATCAGCCAGGTTTTGTACTTCTCGTCCGTGATCGGCATGCCCGGAGGCGCATCGCCATAGGGTATGGCCGCCTTGATCGTCCCGCCGAGAACTTTGGCGTAGAACTCGAATGCCTCGCGGCACTGGCCCCGGAAGCTGAGGCTGGTCACGATCTTCATGCTGGCTCCTTTCTGACAGGGGTGTTGACTCACATTATGAAAGATTGAGCTGCCAGGACACGCCGCCAACGTCGATTGACGACCTCCTACATAAGTTGATATCAACGTAATGTAGCCGCGGAGTCAAGCTCCCTGATGCGTACGCTTTCTGATCCTGCTTTTGAAACCACGATTCTGGTGCGCGACACCTGCTTATGCCTCCATGCCCAAAGAGCAGCGCGAGCGATCGCACGCCGCTTCGATATCGTGTTGAAGCCGGTTGGCCTCACCAGCGGACAGTTCTCCCTGCTCATGTCGCTCAACCGGCCGCAGCCACCGAACCTCAGCAGCGTAGCGGCGCTGCTGGCGATGGACAGGACAACCTTGACTGCCAATCTCAAGCCGCTGGAGCGCCGGCGTCTTGTCAAAACAATGGCCGACCCAAAGGACGGGCGTGCCCGACTGTTGCAGCTGACGCCTCATGGCCGGGCCGTTCTGACTGTGGCGGTGCCGATCTGGCAACATCTTCATGCGGAAATCGAAAAAGAGCTCTCCGACCCGGATCGTCTGCGCACCGAACTCAACACTTTGTCGACATTTGACAATCGCGGCAGCGTCGCCGGCTGACGCAAAAGACATTCTAGCTAGAACCACTTTCTATTAGGGCTTTGGCTCTGACGGAATCAGAAGCGGGGCTCATGATTTTGATCTGACGTGTTTCTTCACGCGAACCGGTCTTCGCTCGAAGCGCTATAAATAACGGCTGCCCCGCTAACTTCTCTTCGTTATATTCCGTCCCCTGAATGGAGTTGGTAAGCAGGGATGAAAATGCAGACGAGCATGGAGAAACAAGCACTTTTCGTTTTAATCGCCATTTTGGTTGCAGCCCCTGACGTCCACGCCGCGCCCGATCTTATTGACGACGCAGCCGGCTCTCAAGCCTGCTTCACCCGCAGTTACGATGCTGCTCATCTGGCAAAAAAACCAACTCAGAAGACGACTTCCATGCGGTTCGCGCTGCGGCGCGAAACTTATCCCGACAGTGTTGACACTCCGCTCCAAACATTCGCCCGGCTGGAAATCATGCGGCGTAACGACGCCCGTCCGTGGCGAGCTATCGGGCAATGCGCGTTTGACCAGCAAGCGAACCGCGCCGACGAGCACGCCATCGTCTCAGGCTACCCGCATGCGGACGGCATCGCTTGCCACATGACTGGCGAGAATCTCGATGCGGAAGGCGGCATCTTCATAATTGAAACCATCGACAACGGACTGAAGGTCTACATCGATGACGACATCAACATGCGAACAGAGGCGCGGGTAACGGAGGGGCCGGGCGAGTACATTGCTTTCGGACCGGCAGACAGCCTCTTCATTCTCAATCGCGACGCGGACGACGCTTGCTCGGACCTTCAGAAAGCAATAGAGGCCGAATGAACGCTGGGACAGTCGTCGACTGTTCGACACGGGCGATGACCTTCCTTGCTGAGAAATTTTGACGGTCAACGCTCGTCATGGTCTTGGTACGCACGCCCACCGTGACCGGTCAGCCCGCGACCACCGGTCCGCCAGCTTTCTTCCAGGCATCGATCCCGCCCTCGATATGCACCGCGTTGGTCAGGCCGGCGTCCTTCGCTGCGGTAACGGCCATGGCCGAACGCTCGCCGAAGGCGCAGAAGAACACGATGCGGCGCCCGGTCGCGGCGGCTACCTCGCGTAGCATTCCGCCTGGTTTCAGGCTGTCGGCGATATCAGGATAGGGCGCATGCAGCGCGCCAGTCAGTGTGCCGTGCTTGGCGCGCTCATGGGCTTCGCGAAGATCGACCAGCAGGATATCGGGCTGACCGAGTCGGGCAATCGCCTCGCGCGGCGTCAGCGCCAGTCCCTGCTTCGCCAGATCGTCCTGCCTGAGGCCGACATGCATGTTGGCAGGAATCACCACGTCCATGAGCTTCGGATTCGGCAATTTCAGATTGTTCATCAGTTCAATATATTCGTCTATCGAGCGCACCTGAAGCCGCGGATTGTAGCGCCTCTCCTCTCCGATGGTGGAGACCATATCGCCCTTGTAGTCGTGCGCGGGAAACACCATGGTTTCGTCGGGCAGCTTCAGGAGCCGATTGAAGATCGAATCGTACTGTGCACGCGCACTGCCGTTCTGGAAATCGGTGCGGCCGGTGCCTCGGATCAGCAACGTGTCGCCGGTGAAGACACGATCGCCCATCAGGTAACTGTAGGAATCGTCGGTGTGGCCCGGCGTGTACATCACGTCGAGGCCGATGCCCTCGATCTGGATCTTATCGCCGTCGCTGACCCGCATCGAAACCACGTCGGCTTTGGTCTGCTCGCCCATCACGGTGACGCATTGGGTGCGATCACGCAGCTCACCTAGTCCGGTGACATGATCGGCATGAAGATGCGTGTCGATGGCCTTTACAAGCTTGAGATCGAGCTCACGCAGCAACTGGCAGTAACGGCCGACCTTTTCCAGCACCGGATCAAGAATCAACGCCTCGCCGCCAGCACGGCTCGCCATCAGGTAGCTGTAGGTGCCGGAAACGCTGTCGAACAACTGGCGAAAGATCATAATCGTACGACCCTCCTCCTGTGCAGATTTTCTTACCGTGAGGTATTCCAGCAAACTTATGCTGCCGGCGGGCGATTGCAACCGGTCACAAGTCCAGCTCGCTGATCACTCGACCGCCGCTCTGGCGCTGGCCTCTATCGTTACGGAGTCAACTGGTTTCGATCACAGCGCGGCGGCGAGCATAACAGTTACGCAGCACCTCCAGCAGGCCGAAGCGATCAACAACAGCCGCGAATGCGGTGCTTCAGAGCGTCGCCGTCAGCCGTTGATCACGGCCGCAGATAGCTCCAGCCCTGTTCCTGCAACTCCAATAGCCGCACCACGCCCAAGGGCACAATCGTTGTTCCCGGCAGCATCTCAAGCGGATGGCCTTCCTTCTTCTCCATACTCTGCTTGGTGTTGTTGCAGGCCGAGAACTGGATCCTGCTGGGGGATGCCGTTTCCCGGATCTGCTTGATGCGCTCCTTCACAGGCGACGTATCGATGCGCAGCATGTGGAGACCCGGGCCGCACGCCATAATCTCGACGGCCACCGTCTGGTCCAGTCCGCGATAGTGCTCGATCACGTCTGTGACGTTGTTCAGCGCGAAGTCCATGGTGCGCCGATCGTTCTGGTCGACCTGGATCACAAGACGATGCTGCGGCTCGGCGGCGAAACCATGCGAGGTGAATGCGATCAACAGCCCTGCTGCGGCGATGATAGGACGCATAAATCGGCGCATAGATACCTCCTGTAGCCGTCGCGATCTTCTGGGCACGGTCGCTGTGTCGGCGCCTGCGTGTTCTCGAACAAATCCTCGCGGGATCAGGCTCGAGCAGCACGGAGAACGCCGGTAACAGTAGCGTACGTCGCGCACATTGCCTTTGGCAAGCTCAAGGTTGAACACCCGAGCAATTTCTCCAATCGGCCCGATCGATGACGGCGTCGCGCCACTCTGAGCTAGCCCCAAAGCTTGAGAGCGGCATCTATGCCGCCGCGCGCGAGTGATGGCATCGGCCCTGCCGGCATCTCCAGCAGTCCAGCCTTTGCGAAAAGCCAGCTTGCGCGAACCGCCGTGCAGAAGCCTGCCAAATTACAGCGGAACGGGGCCGAGTAGCTTCGGCATAATCCCCGACTTGATCTCCGTCTTCACGGCCCACATGTTAGATCTGGATCGCTTAGTGCATCCACGATTCCGTCGGCAGAATACTGGATGTCCGGCAAGCTGGAATGATGCCCGGACCAGCGATCCTGCAGGATTCCCTTGGAATGAAGGTATCCGCCCATGCCCGACTACGGTGAATTCCGCAACGACAGCCGGCGTGGAGCCCCCGATGAACGGCTCGACGCGGCTGCGTTTCACCGCAACCATGTCGCGATCTGGACGGTTCTCGAAAAATTCCTGCGCGGCAAGACAGGCAACGTGATCGAGGCCGGCAGCGGCACCGGACAGCATATCGTTTTCTTCGCGCGGCACTCGCCCGGCATTACCTGGTGGCCGACCGATCTTAACGACCATCATCTTCGGAGCATCGCAGCGTGGACCGCTCACGAGAACCTAGCCAATGTCCGGCCGCCCCAGCGGATCGACCTATCGAATTCATGCCAATTGGCGGAAATGAACGATGGCCACGACGCGTTGCTCGCGGTGTTCTGCGCCAATGTGATCCATATCGCGCCGTGGCGCGTCGCCGAGGGCCTGATCGCGGGCGCCTCACACTGTCTGCGTCCTGATGGGCGGCTGTTTCTCTATGGACCGTTCAAGCGAAACGGGCGACACACCGCGCCGAGCAACGAGGCGTTCGATGCCAGCCTTCGCAATAACAATCCAGAGTGGGGCGTACGCGACGTTGACGAGGTGGCGACGCTGGCGCAGCAAAATGGCCTGACGCTGACGGACATCACCGAAATGCCCGCCAATAATCTGATCCTTGCGTTCGAACGAAATCAGGGATGAGCGTCGTAGCCGCCTCCCCGGCCCGCGGGATTACCGCAGCGGCGGAGCATACATGATGCCGCCCGCGTTCCAGAGTTGGTTCAAGCCGCGTGGAATCTTCAGCTTTGAATCACTGCCGATATTGCGGTCGTAGATTTCGCCGTAGTTGCCGACGCGGCGGATGATGCGTGCCGCCCAGTCCTTCGTCAATCCGAGGCCCTCACCATACTGACCGTCGGTACCAACCAACCGCATCACATCTGGCTTCTTCGACTTCATCGCCTCGTCGATGTTCTTCGAAGTGATGCCGAGTTCTTCGGCATTGATCATCGCATAGAGCGTCCATTTGATGATCATCATCCAGTCGTCGTCGCGCTGGCGAACAACAGGCGCCAACGGCTCCTTCGAGATCACGTCAGGCAGGATGAAGCTCTCGTTCGGCTTGGTCAACCGCAGCCGCAGCGCATAGAGATGAGAGACATCGGTGGTCAGAACATCGCACTTGGCCTCGTCATAGGCCCTTAACATGTCTTCCAGCTTACCGAACTTGATCTCTTCATATTTTAGGTTGTTAGCCTTGAAATAGTCGGCGAGGTTGAGTTTCGTGGTCGTGTTGTCCTGCACGCAGATTTTCGTATCACCAAGGTCAAGGGCAGAATCAGCCTTACGCGAGGTACGGACCATGAAGCCCTCGCCGTCATAGTAAGCGACCGCCGGAAAGTAGAGGTTGTAATTGGTTTCGCGCGACATGCTCCAGGTCGAGTTGCGCGCAAGGATGTCGACCTTGCGGCTTTGCAATTCCTTGAAACGCTCGTCGGGCTCGAGCGAAACGAACTTCACCTTCGCCGGATCGTCAAAGACGGCGGCCGCGACGGCGCGACAAAAATCCACATCGAAGCCCGACCAGTTGCCCTTCTCGTCCGAATTCGAAAACCCGGGAAGGCCGGCGTTGACGCCGCACAGCACGGCGTCGCGCCGAAGCGTTCGTTTCAGGGTCTTGGTATCGTAGCGCTCATAGGTGATCGCCATCACCGCGATAGCGGTGGCGATGGCGAGGCCTATCAGGAGGCCGCCTCGAAATGTCCGCATGGATAGCCCCTCTCGCAATATCGGAAAGTATCGGCGCAAATGACGTGACGATGATTAGAGACTGGGTTTCTGCCGCACGATCACACGGGTACCGACCGGAATGCGACCATAGAGATCGACAACGTCGGCGTTGACCAGACGGAAGCAGCCCGAGGAAATCGCAGTTCCGATGGTATCGGGCCGGTTGGTGCCATGGATGCGATATACTGTCGTGCCGAGATACATCGCGCGTGCTCCGAGCGGATTGCCGGGGCCGCCCGCCATGAAGCGCGGCAGGTAGGGCTGGCGCGCGATCATTTCCGGAGGCGGGGTCCAATCCGGCCATTCCGCCTTTCGCGAAATATTGAGAATACCCTGCCACTGAAAACCCGCGCGACCAACGCCGATGCCGTAGCGAATCGCGCGGCCGTTGCCCTGAATGAGATAAAGGTGACGTTCTGCGGTCTGGATAATGATGGTGCCAGGCGGCTCGGTCGTGCGATAGAGCACCACCTGCTTGCGAAATTCCGGGTCGAGTTGGAACGAATCATCGGCAACGAGACCGGGCTGATCGCCATCGACCTGCTGCGTAGCCTGCTGCGCAAAGCCGAGCGTGGCCGAGAGCATCAGGCTGCCCATAGCAGCAACCGCCAGGGTCAGGTGCCGAAACGCGGTCATCGCTTGTCTCCTTTATTGCACGGCAATAATTTCCGCTTGCGTTCCCGTCAATCACATATGGCATAAAATCCGAGCGGCGGCGCAATGGCAAGCGATCGCGCGGCGCCCACCGGAAAGCGTAAGATTTTACAGGAAACGCCCCGGCACCGGCTTCAATTTTCGAACCAACCCGGACCCAATCAGATTCGAATCGACATGGCGCGGCAAACTGCCCGCTTGGTATGCGCAGGACGTGCGGCTTCGTCGAAGGACAAAATCGTGTCCGCACGGGATGGTAGGGCGTTTACGAGCGTATAGATCCCCGACAATGACTTCAAACGGAATCCCGTTTTACAGGTCCATGACCCAGGTCTGCCTGCTTATGACCGTCTCGGTTCCACCACCCACCGCCAAGCGCCTGAAACAGCGCGACCGTATTTGCCAGTTGCGCGGCCTGCGCATCGAGGCGCGCAAGGGAGGTCTGCAGATACGCCTGCTGCGCGGCAAGGAGGAGCGGCACGCTGATTTGTCCTTGATCGACCTGTTTACGCACTAACGTGATGCTCTCTGTCGCCGATCGTTCCGCGTCCGTCGCCGCACTGATCGCACGCGTGCCCGCCTGAAGGGCTCGCAAGACATCCGCAACGTTCTGAAAAGCCGCGAGAACAACGCTCCTATATTGAGCGAGTGACTGATTCGTTTCCTCTTCCGCCGCACGCTGCTTGTTTGCCAACGTCCCTGCGTCAAAAATGGTCTGCGCAGCATTGCCAGCGATCATCCCGAGGGCCGCTCCTGGAGTGGCCAATTGCGAAAATTTGGCAGCCGCGGCACCACCACTTGCCATCAAGGTTATCTGCGGAAGGCGATTGGCGATCGCCACTCCGATCATTGCATTGGTCGAATGAAGGTTCGCTTCGGCAGCCTGAATATCAGGGCGCTGTCTTACGAGATCGGCCGGAAGACTGAGTGGCAGACGGCGGGGCATTCGAAATGACCCGAGATCGAATGTTTCCTTTGGAGCGTCACTCGCCAAACGACCGGTCAGGAATGACAACAAATGACGCTGTTGCGCGAGCTGTTTCTCGAGATTCGGCAACAACAGCCGGGTCTGCGCAACCGAAGTCTCTTGCGCCGCGACATCCGTCTGGGCAATCTGCCCCTGCTCCTGTTGCCGTCGCAGCAACTTCAAAACCTCGGTCTGCAAACCAAGAACGCGACGGGTCGCCGCGATCTGTCCCCGAACCCGACCTTCCTCGATCGCCGCAAGTGCGATGTTGCTGGCCAATGTCAGGTAGACTCCTTCGCGCTGGAATGCGCGCATCTCGGCCTGCGAATCCGTGGACTCGACCAAACGCCGCGTCCCTCCCCACACATCGGCAAGGTACGACACGGTCACTTGGCCAGTGTGCAGACTCAAAAGGTGGGCGTTGGACTCAAGAGGAGACTGCAGATCGACCGGCACCTGCTGGCGCGACGAATTGAAGCCTCCCGTCACGTTAGGGAACAGCAAACCGCGCTGGGCGAGCGCGTTGGCTTCTGCCATCCTGACCGCAGCCTCCGCAGCGGCGAGGTCCGCATTGTGCGTGATACCATCCTCCACCAGTTGGTTCAGCGCAGGCGAACGAAACAACTCCCACCATTGGGGAGGAACCTCTGCGGTGCGCACGATCGGATGTCCAGGCACACGATCTCCGGCGGGATCGGATAAGTACCTGGAAGTTTCCGGAGGCGCCTGAGGTTTGTAGTCAGGTCCAACCGCACAGCCTGACAGCGCAGGCGACGCGGCAGCCAAAAACGCTACGATGAAACATCGCACACGGGAAAACGCCAACCCCCATCCTATTCTCGGTGAATGAACCACCGATCCATTCTGTTGGCTTGACCGCACGAGATGCCCCTTCAACCACGGTTTCACACGAACCGACTTTCTATTCTGCCGGATCGAACGCCGATTCGGGAGCAGCCGCCAACGTTTTTCGTTGAGAAAACAGCGCGATGAGAGCTGGCAGCGCGACGAGGATCACAAGTGGAGCCACCATCATTCCACCGACCACGACGACAGCCAGCGGCTTCTGCACCTGCGATCCGATTCCGGTCGACATGGCGGCGGGCAACAAGCCGATTCCCGCAATTACGCACGTCATCAGGACAGGGCGCATTTGAGCCTCTCCGGCTCTTATGATCGCATCGATCCGCTGCAGGCCCGACTCGATAAGCTGATTGTATTGCGACAGGATCAGAATCCCGTTCATCACCGAGATGCCGAACAGTGCGATAAAGCCGATGGCGGCCGAGACGCTGAAAGGAATGCCCGTCACGAACAACGCGAAGACACCACCGATCACCGCCATCGGAATGACGCTCAACGCCAGCAACGTGTCCCGTATAGATGTGAAATTGATCCATAGCAGCAGCCCGATAACGGCAAGGCTGAGCGGCACGACAATCTCCAGACGCGCGATCGCTTCCTGCAGATTGCGGAATTCGCCGACCCATTGAAGCTGGTTTCCGGGAGGCAACTGCACGTCCTGCGCAATTCGCTGTTCGGCTTCCTTGATGGTGCTACCGAGATCGCGATCACGAACACTGAACTTGATCGGCAGGTATCGCTGCTGTTGTTCCCGGTAAATATACGAAGGTCCGGTGACGAGTCGGATGTGCGCGACCTCGCCCAACGGGATCTGGGTTATTCCTTTAGCCCCTGATACGCCGATCGTCAGCTTGCTGATAGCTTCCGCGCTCTGCCGATACTCGGGAGCCAGCCGCACGACGATCGGAAAATGGCGATCACTTCCGTGCTCGTAAACATCGCCCGCTGACTCTCCGCCGACAGCCGTCCGGATCATCGAATTGATATCACCCGGCGAAAGTCCATAGCGTGCGGCACGCTCACGATCGATATCGATCTGTATTGTCGGCTGGCCAAGCGACGTGAAAACGCCAAGGTCTGTCACACCCGGAACCTTCTCGAGCACGGCCTTGATCTTGTCGGCTGTGTCCGTGAGTTCCTGCAAATCATTGCCGAATACCTTGATCGAGTTCTCGCCCTTAACACCCGACACCTGCTCGGCCACATTGTCCTGCAGATACTGCGAGAAATTGAATTCGATTCCCGGAAATTCTATCTTAAGCCGTCCCTGGATTTCTTCGGTCAGCTTTTCCTTATCCACGCCATGGCGCCACTGACTGATCGGCTTTAGCGGAGTGAAGAACTCGACATTGAAAAAACCGGCGGCGTCCGTGCCGTCGTCGGGACGGCCATGCTGCGTCACGACTGTCTCTACCTCGGGAAAGCTGCGGATCAGCTTGCGCATCCGGTTGGCATAGCCATTCCCCTCCTGAAGGGAGATCGTTGCCGGCATGGTGGCGCGTATCCACAGATTGCCTTCCTCCAGCTTGGGAAGAAACTCCAACCCCAGAAATCGTATCGCAATCCCCGCCAGAATGAACACCGCCAGCGTCACGGCGACCGTCACCCTTCTGTTCGCGACAGTGACTCGCAAAGCCGGACTGTAGAAACGGTGAAGGGTGCGCACCAGCCATGTTTCCGTCTCCCGAACATGCTCCGGCAGCAGAAGTGCGCTGAGCGCCGGTGTCACGGTAAAGGTTGCGAGCAGGCCTCCCGCGATGGCGTAGGCGTAGGTCTTGGCCATGGGGCCAAAGATGTGCCCTTCGACGCCGCTCATGGTGAAAAGCGGAATGAACCCCGCAATAATAATGCCGGTCGCGAACAGGATTGAGCGGTTGACGCTGATGCCCGCAATATAAATCGCGAGAAGCTTTCCACGCAATCCGGACGCGTTGTCGTCCTCAGGCAAAGTCTTTTCGCCGCTATGCCCAAGCTCCCGGAATATTCGTTCGACCATGATCACAGTGGCATCGACGATCAAACCGAAATCGATTGCGCCGACCGATAGCAGGTTGGCGGATTCGCCGCGCAGAATCATAATCCCGATGGCGAAGCACAACGCGAACGGAATCGTCGCGCCCACGATCAACGCGCTGCGAAGATTCCCGAGAAACACCCACTGCAATACAAAGATCAGCAGAATGCCGACCGTCATGTTGTGCAAGACAGTATGCGTCGTGGTGTCGATGAGATCTTGACGATCGTAAATGCGCTCAATTCGTACGCCGGGCGGCAAAATCCCGGAGACATTGATACGCTCGACTTCGGCCTTCAACCGCTCGATGGTCGGAGTGCTTTGCTGACCGCGGCGCATCAGAACGATGCCTTCGACGATATCGTCGTCGTTGTCCTGGCCGGCAATGCCGAGGCGAGGCTGATGCCCGATGATAACCGTCGCAACGTCTCGAACCAGAACAGGATTGCCTTCGGCTTGCGTCAACATGGTATTGTTGATGTCATCGCTCGACCGTATCAGCCCGACACCCCGCACGACTGCCGACTGCGTGCCCAGATTGACGATATTTCCGCCGACATTCAGGTTGCTTCCGCGCAGCGTCTGCAGCAATTGCGGCAGGGTCAGCCTGTAGGCGACAAGCTTATCGAGGTCGACCTGCAGTTCAAATGTCTTGGTTTTCCCCCCCCAGCCAATGACGTCCACGATCCCGGGCACGGCGCGAAAGCGGCGTTGCAGAACCCAATCCTGAAGAGTCTTCAGATCGAGCACGCTATAGCCGGGCGGGCCGACTAGTCTGTAACGATAAATTTCGCCGACGGGACTGACGGGACTGATGGTGGGCTGAGCGCCATCCGGCAATCCGTTGAGCTGCGCCAAACGGTTGAGAACCTGCTGGAGCGCCTCATCGTAGGTATAGGCATAGGTGAACTGCAGTTTGACGTCCGACAGTCCGTAAAGAGAAATGGTTCTCATTACCCGGAGGTTCGGCACACCGGACAGCTGCGTCTCGATCGGAATCGTGATGTAGCGTTCGATCTCTTCGGCCGAAAGTCCGGCGCTCTGAGTGATGACGTCCACCATAGGCGGAACGGGATCGGGATAGGCTTCGATATTCAGGACCCTGAACGCGGCGATCCCGCCGGCCAGGGTCATAATGAAGAGGACCAGGATCAGAACGCGCTGCTTCAATGCAAACGCGATGATCGGATTGATCATGGCGAGCTACCGTTCGTCAGGTCTGTTTGGCGACTGCCATCCGGTCGATGAACAGACTGCCGCGGGTGACGATTTTTTCGCCCGGACGGAGCCCATCCAGCACCTGGATCAGCCGAGCGCTTGATTGACCTAACTTGATCTGACGCAATTCGACGCCTTGATCGTCACCAACGACCCAGACATGCGCATTGCTTCCTTCATAGATCACTGACTCAAGAGGCACCGCCGGCATTAGCTCTCCGTCGCTGTCAACGATCGTGACGCTCGCAAACATCTCGGGTTTGAGCAGGCCGTCCGCGTTATCGACGGTGGCGCGTACCAGAAGCCGCCGATTGTCTGGGTCGATTCCCGGTGCGACGTAGTCGATCCGGGTCTCAAACACACGGTCGGGCTGCGTCAGGACCTTGAACATCAGACGTTCGCCGATCTGCACCTTGGCAACATCGGTCTCGCGGACATAGGCCACGATCCAGACTTTCGACGTGTCTCCGATCAGGAACACCGGATCGCTCTCACTTGCCCCGGCATTGACATACTGTCCCATCCCAACCTTGCGTTGCAGGACGGTTCCGGCCAGCGGCGCGTATACGGGAGCGTCGGGCGTGAGCGCGCCCGTCTTCTCGAATGCTTCAATCTCCGCGTCGGTTTTCCCAACGAGCCGCAACCGGTTGCGCGCGGCCTCAAGCGCAACTTCTGCTGATCGGGAATCGTTCTCCGAAGAAGTGAGATTGGCCTGAGCTTCCTGCCATTCTCTCTGCGACGCGGCCTTATCCTTTGCCAGGCTCGACATTCTTCGCTCGACGATCTGCGCGAGGTTAACCTGGGAAACTGCCTTGTTCCGGGTGGTCAGAGCGACGACGAAATCTTTTTGAGCATCCACGGAATCGGCCGCCGCGATCACAAAAAGAAGCTGGCCTTTCTCAACATGATCGCCGGACGCGACCATCAATTCTGTTACCCGGCCCGCATAGGGTGCGAAGATGCGGGTCGACAGGTTCTGATCCAGTGCGATCTTCCCCTCGGTACGGAATTCGGAACGGAACACGTGCTCCTCGACCGGCTGCACCGCCACGGTGTCCCATTGCGATGCCGTCAAACGCAGCTTTCCGTCAGCCCCTTTGATTTCGCTGTCCAGCACTGCATTGCGGGCGGCGCTGCCGCGATCGACTCTCAGGACGGTTGCAGCCGTCCCGACAAGGGCCAATGCGATCGTGAGACCGATGACAATCCGAGGGATTGTCATCACACGCCAGAGTGACGCCAAACTACGCATGATCCCGTATCCCCTTGCCCCGCCGATTGGTGAGGCAAGCCTGTCCCCTCAAAAACCAATGATTTTTATGCTGGCTCAAGGCCTTGCCTGTCCCAGCGCTTGTCGCCGATGAGGGCGATGAATCCTCATCACGCGACCGTATATAATAATATAGATTTAACATCTTACGGCAGCCTTACAACGGCAATATGATGACGCTTACACAGAGCTTACAGTCAGGCTTCGGCGCGGCCGGAAAGACACCAGTACCCGCTCGCCCCCTGCAAGTCACGGCAGCAGAAGGGGGAAGGGAGCGTTCGCGCCCATGAGAATCTTGGTCGTCGAGGACAGCGAAGAACTGGCCGACCTTCTGGCGAAGGGAATGCAGGCGGCCGGGTACGGGGTCGATCTTCTCACCAATGTCGCCGATGCCTCCAGCGCACTGGAAACCAATCGTTACGCGGCATTGATCCTGGATCTCGGTCTGCCCGATGGCGATGGACTTTCGATCCTGCGTGAACTGCGGCACCGCAAGGATCCGATCCCTGTCCTTATACTCACGGCACGTGGGGGCGTGGAGGATCGAGTGAGCGGGCTCCGAAGCGGAGCAGACGACTATCTTGTCAAACCTTTTTCTTTTGACGAGCTGGTGGCACGGCTCGAAGCGCTGCTCAGGCGGCCGGGGCAGTTGCTCGGCAGCTCATTGCGGCTTGCTAACGTGACCTTCGACAGCGAAGGCCGGCAAGCTTTTGTCGACATGAAGCCTCAAAACCTATCCGCCCGAGAGATCGCGGTGCTTGAGTTGCTTTTGCGCCGCAAGGGCAACGTCGTTTCCAAGAAGCTTCTCGAAGATCAGATCTTCGGCCTGACCGGAGATGTCGCATCCAATGCCGTCGAGGTTTATGTCCATCGTCTGCGCAAACAGCTCCTGGACATTGGTGCAAAGGTCAAGATCAGCACCATTCGCGGCGTCGGCTATGTGATGATGGAGAGCGACTAGTGTGGTGGTTCGGAAGTTCGCTTTCAGCGTCCAACGAGTCTGCCAGGCGAACTTCTGAACCTAAACCCACACTAGAATTATAAGGTTGCTAGTGTCCCTTTGATTCCGAAGTTCGCATCAAAGGTTGCTGCAAGGGTATGCGAACTTCGGAATCGGGACCTAGATGCCGCTGCGAAGATCAATCCTGTCCCGCATTGTCGTCCTTCATGTTGTCGCGATCATCATTGCAGCGCTTGTATTGCGGTCCATCTTGCACTGGTCGCTGGCAACGGACGTCGCCAAATTCCAGCTGAACAAGATGACGGCCCAAATCGAGATGTTTGCCCGAAATCTAAAGCCTTCGTCGGCGGGAGGATGGTCGCTTAGCCTTCCTGATGGCGCACGCGATCAGTATTCGGAAGCCTATGGCCGCTACAAATATGCAATCATTGACGATACGGGTTCGGTGATCTTCTCATCGAGTCCCAGCAAGAATCCGTTGTTTGCCATCGATTTGAACGCGAACGGCATTGTTCCGCACAACGCCCTGACCCGGGGCGAAGCCAAAACGATCGCCGGTGCCAGCGCGCGCAAGGATATTGGCGACCATCCAGTCTGGATACAAGTTGCAGAAGAGCTGTCGCATAACGACGTGGTCGTCGACGATATCCTGGTCAACTTCCTCCGGCAGGTTGTCTGGATCATCGTTCCAGTTCTTCTTCTCCTGCTTGCTGCTGACATCATCATCTTCCGTCTGGCGATTAGACCGCTACATCGCGCGTCCAGCCGAGCGAGACATATCAGTCCCACGCGTCTTGACGTCCGTTTACCGACCGACGACATGCCTCCCGAAATTCTGCCGCTCGTGGAAGCCGTCAATCAGGCCCTCGATCGGCTTGAGCATGGCTTCCTCGCTCAGCGCGAGTTTGCCGCCAATGCAGCACATGAGATACGAACGCCACTTGCCATCCTTCGCACGAGGATCGAGACCCTCCCGCATGGAGAGGCAAGCCATGCCTTAGGACGGGACGTTGACAACATGAGCCGTGTTGTTGGCCAGTTGCTTGACGCGACGGAGCTCGAGACAGCCGTGGTCGATCCGGATGCGGTCGCGGATATTCACGAGGTTTGCGTCGAAGTTGCGGAATTCATCGCGCCATTGGCCCTGAAGCAAGGAAAGAGCATTGAATTGATGTGCGCCGATGAGCCCGTTCTCGTCAAAGGAAACGCGGAGATGATCCGGCGCGCAACACGAAATCTCGTCGAGAACGCTCTTCATCACACTCCCCAGGAAACGACCATCGAGATCATCGTTACCGCGGACGGCTCGATCAGCGTCATCGACAATGGCGATGGCGTGCCGTTGGCGGATCGCCAATCAATTTTCCAGCGATTCTGGCGGCGATCCCCGCGCACTGCCGGAGGCGCAGGCCTGGGATTATCGATCGTCGAAAAAATTGTAGAAGCGCACGAGGGGAGTGTCTCCGTCGAGGACGCGCCCGGCCATGGCGCCAAATTCACGATGCGCTTCCGGCCGGATGGAAGGGCGCTGTGACGGCGCCTCGCGACCCTCGATTGAGCTTTCGCTCCCAAAACTTGCGGCAGCAGGTTTATAGCTTCCGCGACAATCGCCGCTTCTTACGGGGCCGGGGCGGCGCTTTAGCTCGCGCCCAATTTGCGGCCCGCCGGATCATCCTCACGGATGAGATCGTCATCCGATACGTCGTAACGAACCAACACGGTCGGATGGCCGGCATAATGTGCCGTCTGGAAAAAAGTCTCGGGATGAGTTTCCAAAACAATCTGCTTGGTGGTCATCTCCATATGCAGCAGCGCAAAGGCTTCCTGTGGCTCGTGCCCGACAAAAAGAAAGCCGCTGCCATTCGCCTTGACGCAAGGTCGACCATAGCTGGCCGAACGCTCGGTGCAGGGGAGAGTGAGCGCATAGTCCATTGCCTCTTCAAAAGTCATGGCTTCTCAAAAGTCATGGCTGCCGCTCCCGTAGCTATCGTCCAATGACAAATTTCCCGAAACCCGCGACTGGGGTGTCAAAATTCCGGCTTTCCCCGCCGGGGCCGGTGCTGCTGTCATTGCCAAATGATACCATAGGCATATGCTCGCCGGATTGGAGGCACTGCTCGGCAAGGAGATCGAGGATGAAGATACTGACCGTCGCGTTCGCTCTCGTATCGGCTTTGTTGCTGTGTTGCTCGGGGGCATTCATTACCGCAGCCGATGCGAAGCCCAGGCGGGTTATCATCGTCACGCCTCCAACTCCGCAACCCTACTGGGACTCCTATATCGTTCCGCGATATCGATATCGACCCGAGGACGATCGAGTAGATCCATGTGGCGGACCGGTCGTGCCGGTCATGCGATATGGGGCTCAGGAGACAACTATTCCCGTGTGGCTGGCGAATGATTTGGGTCTTGGCCGTGTGCATGGTCGAGACTGGCCGTGCAGGGGTCGAGGCTTCCGTTAGGCAAAGCAAGCCCGAGAATGAAGCGTGTCTCTCCGCTCCAGGGTGAAGAAACGAAGCCGCGTGGCTTTTGTCGGATCGAGACCGTCCGGCACTTGCCCGACGCCGCAGGAAACGTAGGCCGTTGCAAAACACTCCTCGGCGTTGACTGAAGGAGAGTCCGGGGCATCATGCTGTCGAGCGGCAGGTTTGCGTCAAGAAGCGGCCGCCGCGTTTAGCTGCGCAGCCCCGGCGCTTCCTGGCCCGTGCGTGCGACGTATTCGGTGTAGCCACCGCCATACTGGTGGATGCCCTCGGGCGTCAGTTCCAGCACGCGATTGGAGAGGACGCTGAGGAAATGTCGGTCGTGCGAGACGAACAGCATAGTGCCCTCGAAATCCGACAGTGCTGAGATCAGCATCTCCTTGGTCGCAAGATCGAGATGGTTGGTCGGCTCATCTAGAACCAGAAAATTCGGCGGATCGAACAGCATCTTCGCCATCCCTAGCCGTGCTTTCTCTCCGCCCGACAAAACCCGGCACCGTTTCTCAACGTCGTCGCCGGAAAAGCCGAAGCATCCGGCGAGCGCGCGAAGGCTACCCTGCCCGGCGGTCGGAAACGCATCTTCCAGTGACTGGAATACCGTGCGGTCGCCATTGAGCAATTCCATGGCGTGCTGGGCAAAATAGCCCATCTTGACGCTTCCCCCTACGGCTACCGTGCCGGCGTCGGGCTCGCTCGCGCCGGCTACCAACTTGAGCAGCGTCGACTTGCCGACTCCGTTGACGCCCATCACGCACCAGCGCTCGCGCCGGCGGATCATGAAATCGAACCCGCCATAGATCCGCTTGCCGCCATACCCCTTGTGGATGTTCTTCAAGGCGACAACATCCTCGCCGGAGCGCGGCGCTGGCGGAAAATCGAATGCGATCGTCTGACGGCGCCGAGGCGGCTCCACCCGCTCGATCTTGTCGAGCTTCTTCACCCGGCTTTGGACCTGCGCAGCGTGCGAGGCACGCGCCTTGAATCGCTCGATGAACTTAATCTCCTTGGCGAGCATGGCCTGCTGGCGCTCGAACTGGGCCTGCTGCTGCTTCTGGTTCAGTGCGCGCTGCTGCTCATAGAACTCGTAGTTGCCGGAATAGGTCGTCAGCGAACCAGAGTCGATCTCAACGACCTTGGCGATCACGCGGTTGAGAAACTCGCGATCGTGCGACGTCATCAACAGCGTGCCTTCATAATCTCGGAGGAAGCGTTCAAGCCAGATCAGGCTTTCGAGATCGAGATGGTTGCTCGGCTCGTCCAGCAGCATGACATCGGGGCGCATTAGAAGGATACGCGCCAGCGCCACGCGCATTTTCCAGCCTCCAGAGAGCGCACCGACATCGCCCTCCATCATCTCCTGGCTAAACCCCAGGCCTGACAGCGCCTCGCGCGCTCGGCCATCAAGTGCATAGCCGTCGAGCTCCTCGAAACGATGCTGCACCTCTCCATAGCGCGCAATGATCGTCTCCATCTCGTCGGCGCTATCCGGGGCGGCCATCGCGGCCTCGAGTTTGCGGAGTTCGGCGGCGACCGCGCTGACGGGTCCCGCTCCGTCCATCACCTCCGTTACGGCACTGCGGCCGGACATCTCGCCAACGTCTTGGCTGAAATAACCGATGCTGATGCCGCGATCGATCGAGACCTGCCCTTCGTCGGGCAGTTCCTGGCCTGTGATCATCCGGAACAGCGTGGTCTTGCCGGCCCCGTTCGGACCGACGAGGCCGATTTTCTCGCCCTTGTTGAGCGCCGCCGAGGCTTCGATGAAAAGGATCTGGTGGCCAGCTTGCTTGCTGACGTTGTCGAGGCGGATCATGCGATCTTTTTGCGCAAAAGAAGTATCGCGGTCTCTTAGTCCATGCGGGCGGCAAGGGGAAGCCCGGCCGCAGTCGAGGCGTGAAGCCGAGCGCCAAGTGCGGCCGGCTGAAGATGCGCCTGGGCCGTCCTCCTATTACCCACGCCGCGCGACCGCCTACGTTCCGCGCTGGAAGAAGCCGCAATACAGCGCCACAGGAACGGCCAGAACGATCCACGAAACGCCGTCCCAGATGCCATCGCCGAGTAACGCTGACATCAATCCGACCGTACTCAGGACGGCGATGATGGCCGGCCATGCAAAAATCTCGCGCAGGGTCCTGGTCTGCCCCCTGAAAAGTGGTCCTCCCTGAATTAGGCTATTAGCCGTTAGAGAGGACATTGGAATGCCCCAGAAGAAGCACAAGGCGGAAGAGATCGTCGCGAAGCTGCGCCAGGTCGATGTTTTGCTTTCACAAGGCAGATCGGTTGGCGAAGCGGTTCGTTCGATCGGCGTGACGCAGTTCACGTATTACCGGTGGCGCAAGGAGTTTGGTGGCCTGAAGGGCGATCAGGTAAAGCGCTTGAAAGAGCTTGAGAAAGAGAACGACCGGCTGCGCAAGGCAGTGTCGGACCTGACGCTCGAGAAGCTGATCCTGAAAGAGGCTGCCTCGGGAAACTTCTGAGCCCTTCCCGCCGTCGCCGCTGCGTCGACCATGTCATGGTGAAGTTCTCCGTCTCGGAGCGCTTTGCCTGCAAGGTTCTGGGCCAGCATCGCTCGACCCAGCGCAAGAAGCCGCAAAGCCGACCGGATGAAGAGGCATTGACGACCGACATCATCAGTCTGGCCTTACGCTACGGCCGCTATGGCTATCGCAGGATCACGGCGATGCTGCGGTCCGAGGGTTGGACGGTGAATGCCAAGCGTGTCGAGCGTATCTGGCGGCGGGAGGGGCTGAAGGTTCCTCAGAAACAACCGAAGAGAGGCAGACTCTGGCTGAATGACGGATCGTGCGTCCGGCTTCGGCCCGAGCATCCAAACCATGTTTGGTCCTATGACTTCGTCGAGGGCCGGACCCACAATGGCAGGAAGTTCCGCATGCTCAACATCATCGACGAGTTCACCAGAGAATGTCTGGCGATCCGGATTGATCGCAAGCTCAACTCGACCGACGTCATCGACGTCTTGTCGGACCTGTTCATCCTACGCGGCGTGCCCGGCCACGTTCGTTCTGATAACGGGCCGGAGTTCATCGCCAAGGCAGTGCGAGAGTGGATTGCAGCTGTCGGCGCCAAGACCGCGTTCATCGAGCCCGGAAGCCCTTGGGAGAACGGCTACTGCGAGAGCTTCAACTCGAAGCTTCGCGACGAACTGCTCAACAGTGAGATCTTCTACAGCCTCGCCGAGGCCAAGGTCATCATCGAGGCATGGCGGCGCTACTACAACACCGAGCGACCACACTCATCGCTCGGATATAAACCGCCGGCGCCAGAGGCCATCGCCTGGCCTTCAAAGCCAGCCGGATCGCTTCCGCCAGCAGCGCAAGCAATGGCCGAAAAGCCGATTATGCATTAAGACTGAAACCGGACCACCTCATAGGGACAGGCCAGTCCGATGTCGAGTACGTGCTAGCATCATGGCGACAACATCGGCCGCTTGAAGGCGGCGCCTGCGGGTTCGCACACGCTGCTCTCGCCTGGCTTGCGCCGGCGCAGCCACAGATAGACGCCCGTTCCGAGGACGATAATGGTCATGGCATCGAGCAGCGCCCAGATGATCTTTAGCGGCATCCCGCCATAGTCGCCGAAATGCAGCGGCTGCGAGATGAACAGTGCAGTGACGTACCAGGGCATATCGCGGCTGTCGGTGAGCTTGCCGGTCTCTGCATCGATCAGCGCCGGCTTAAGCAGCCGTGAGGTCAGCGGCGTATCGCCGCGCATGAAGACCGTATAGTGGCTCTTGCTTGAGAAGATCGTGCCGGGAAACGCGATGAACGACGGCGTCATGCCGGGCACGGCCTGCGCGGCCACATCCGTCGCCGCCTGAACCGGGGTCGGGTGCGCGGGCAAGGTGCGGTCGCGATATTGCGCTGTCATCTCGGCGAGCTGGCCGTACTGCCACGCCTTGAGCACGAGGTCGGCCCAGGTGTTGATGACGCCGGTGAATCCCACAACCAGCGTCCACATCACCAGCAGGATGCCGGCAAGGTTATGCAGATCGAGCCAGCGCACCACGCGCGGACGCTCAGAACGATAGACCCCGAAGCTCTGCTTGCGCATCGACGGCGCGTAGACGACGACACCTGATATGATTGCAACGCAGAACAGAATGCCCATTAGCCCGAGAAACAGCTTCCCGGGCAGGCCGGTGAACATATCGGTATGCAGCTTGAGCATGATGAACGTAAAGCGCCCGGTGACGTCAGGCGCGTCGAGATAGGCGCCGGTGTGGGCATCGACCCGGACGATACGGTTGTCGGCCGGATCGGCATCGATGCTCTTGCCGACACTGACCAGCATTGCGTTCGGGTCGTCGCGATCCCAGATCAAGAAATGCGGCACCTGCCCGGGCATCGCCGCCACGGCGCCTGCCACCACGCGATCGAGACTCGCCGGCGGCGTGCCTTGGGGGACGACGGCCGCCTCGACCTGGCCGTGCAGCAGCTCGTCAATCTGTTCGTGGAAGATCAACGGCAGGCCGGTGATGCACAGCATCAGCATGAACAAGGTGCAGATGATGCTGGACCACTTGTGGGTCCAGCTCCATTTGCGCAAGGCTTTTGGTGTCATCCTTTTAGCTCACTAACTCACTTCGAGATCAGCGCGGGATGCGGGTCATCCGCATTCCAGCTATATCTCAGGGTGCCGAGCACGGTGCGGCTCGTGCCCATCGCGCAGTATGCCAATCCAGTCAGGCAGGACTGGACATAGAAACGATCCGCGAGATTGGTTGCGTTGACCTGCATTTTCCAGCCCTTCAAATCCGGCCGCAGATAAGCGAAATCGTAGCTCATGGTTGCGTCGAACAGGGTGTAGGGCGGAACCACGAAGGTATTTCTGGCATCGCCATAGCTGTCGCCAACATAGCGCACGCCCGCGCCGACGCCAAATCCGGCCAGCGGCCCGTTGTACCAAGTGTATTTGGCCCAGAGCGATGCCTGATCGAGCGCCGTGTTCTGCAAATACTTGCCGGCATTGCCTGCAATGCTCCTGGTTATCCGAGGATCCAGGTGACTGTACCCCGCGATCACCTCAAACTCGCGGGTCACGTTGCCCCGCGCCTCGAACTCGAATCCGCGCACCCGCGCCGCATCGGTCTGGGTGTTGAGGAAGGGATTGACCGGGTCGGCGGTAAGGATGTTGTCCTGATTGACATCGAACAGGGCTGCACTCAGCATGAGGTTCATGCCGTTCGGCTTGTATTTGACGCCGATCTCCTTGCCCTCGCCTGTGGTCGGCCTGAATACATTGCCGAAGCGATCGGCGCCGAGGTTCGGCGTGAACGAGGTCGAGTAATTGATGTAGGGGGCCAGCCCGAAATCGAACAGATAGTTCAAGCCGACGCGTCCGGTCTGCGCGGAATCGAGGGTCCTGTAGGTCCCCGCCGGCGGAAAGAACGCGGCGCTGGTGAACCCGGAGCTGACCCAGTCCTGCCGGCCGCCAAGCTGGAGGGACAGGCTGGTCTGCCCCCTGAAAAGTGGTCCTCCCTGAATTAGGCTATTAGCCGTTAGAGAGGACATTGGAATGCCCCAGAAGAAGCACAAGGCGGAAGAGATCGTCGCGAAGCTGCGCCAGGTCGATGTTTTGCTTTCACAAGGCAGATCGGTTGGCGAAGCGGTTCGTTCGATCGGCGTGACGCAGTTCACGTATTACCGGTGGCGCAAGGAGTTTGGTGGCCTGAAGGGCGATCAGGTAAAGCGCTTGAAAGAGCTTGAGAAAGAGAACGACCGGCTGCGCAAGGCAGTGTCGGACCTGACGCTCGAGAAGCTGATCCTGAAAGAGGCTGCCTCGGGAAACTTCTGAGCCCTTCCCGCCGTCGCCGCTGCGTCGACCATGTCATGGTGAAGTTCTCCGTCTCGGAGCGCTTTGCCTGCAAGGTTCTGGGCCAGCATCGCTCGACCCAGCGCAAGAAACCGCAAAGCCGACCGGATGAAGAGGCATTGACGACCGACATCATCAGTCTGGCCTTACGCTACGGCCGCTATGGCTATCGCAGGATCACGGCGATGCTGCGGTCCGAGGGTTGGACGGTGAATGCCAAGCGTGTCGCGCGTATCTGGCGGCGGGAGGGGCTGAAGGTTCCTCAGAAACAACCGAAGAGAGGCAGACTCTGGCTGAATGACGGATCGTGCGTCCGGCTTCGGCCCGAGCATCCAAACCATGTTTGGTCCTATGACTTCGTCGAGGGCCGGACCCACAATGGCAGGAAGTTCCGCATGCTCAACATCATCGACGAGTTCACCAGAGAATGTCTGGCGATCCGGATTGATCGCAAGCTCAACTCGACCGACGTCATCGACGTCTTGTCGGACCTGTTCATCCTACGCGGCGTGCCCGGCCACGTTCGTTCTGATAACGGGCCGGAGTTCATCGCCAAGGCAGTGCGAGAGTGGATTGCAGCTGTCGGCGCCAAGACCGCGTTCATCGAGCCCGGAAGCCCTTGGGAGAACGGCTACTGCGAGAGCTTCAACTCGAAGCTTCGCGACGAACTGCTCAACAGTGAGATCTTCTACAGCCTCGCCGAGGCCAAGGTCATCATCGAGGCATGGCGGCGCTACTACAACACCGAGCGACCACACTCATCGCTCGGATATAAACCGCCGGCGCCAGAGGCCATCGCCTGGCCTTCAAAGCCAGCCGGATCGCTTCCGCCAGCAGCGCAAGCAATGGCCGAAAAGCCGATTATGCATTAAGACTGAAACCGGACCACCTCATAGGGGCAGGCCAAGGCGATCCCACTTGATCTGGTCCTGCAAATAGAGACCGGCCTGACTCTGGCTATCGGAGCGCAGGATGAACGGCGACAGTGAGGCAAACGACGGAACTGCCGCGCCATAGACCGGGGCAAAGGCGTCGATCGGCGCAATTCCCGCGCTACGGTAGTCAGTGCCTGCCGACAGATTGAAGTAGTCGAACCCGGCCAGGACCTTGTGTACGAGAGGCCCGGTTCTGAAATCCGCCTGCAGATGGTTGTCGAGCGTGTAGTTGCTGGCGTTGGCGAGGACATAGTTATAGGTGCGCGTGACGAGTCGGTTGCCCAGCATTCCTTCGCTCCGGGTCGAAGCAAGGTTGTTATCGACGTTGGTGTACCGGAAGTTCTGCCTGAATTGCAGGTTGTTGTCGAAATGGTGTTCGAATTCGTATCCGACCGCCCATTGTTCCAGCTTGAAGCGGTCAGGGCCCGGCTCGCCGATATAGCGGCTGTAGGGAACGTGACCGTTGGGGTTCGGCAGGAACGACACCTGCCCCGGCACGTATTGTTGATAACCCTTGTTGTCGATCTTCGAGTACTGCGACAGGATCGTGAAGCTGGTGTCGGCGGTCGGCCGCCAAGTCAGGCTAGGCGCAAAGAATATCTTGTTGTCGGTCATGAAGTCGGTTTGCGTGTTGGAATCGCGACCGAGGCCGACGAGCCGATAGAGGAACTCACCGTTTTTATCGACGGGACCGCCGACGTCGAACGCCCCTTGCAAGCGTCCGAACGAACCGAAAGTGCCTAAGACATCGTAATGCGGCGTTTCCGTCGGCCTTTTGCTGACCATGTTGATGAGACCGCCGGGATTGGATTGACCGTAAAGCCCGGACGACGGCCCTTTCAGCACCTCTAGTCGCTCGAGGCCATAAGGCTCAATGCGCGGCACCGCAAATGTCGTGGCATCGTTCGGCAATCGCAACCCGTCGAGAAAACGCGGGGCATCGAACCCTCTCAGCCTCAGGGAGTCAAAGAAGGTGTTGGCGCCAAAACTCAGAAGCGAGATACCGGGCGTGTAGCGCAAGGCATCGTTGACGCTCTGCACGCCCTGTGCGGTGATCTGGTCCTGCGTGACCACCGAGATCGACTGCGGTGTCTCCAGGATCGGCGTATCGGTCTTGGTCGCTGTCGCGCTGAAATTCGCAAGGTAACCGTTCACATGCCCCCTTGCTCGTTCGACACCGGCGCCGGCATTGTCTTGCGGGACAACCACCTGACGTTGCGTAGACGCCGCGGCCGCGCGGCTCGTCTGCTGCGAACGTGCCGTAGCCCGAGCGGGTTTTGCCCGGCGTACCGGCCGCTGCTGCGGCGCGACGACCGTGACCGGCGGCAGCTCGGACTGCGCAAAGCCCTCATCCGGCAAACCTATCGACAGTGCGACGATACTGACCGTTCCCAGACATACGGATCTTAAATTCGCTCTCAACATCAAATTCGCTAACAGCATTGTGACCAGCCCAACATTTCGCCCGCTTATCCGGACCTGCAGGGGTCTCCCTAAACACCGCGTTCTGCACTGTCGACCGATCGACGATTAGAGTATCTATAAACATGCAGCTTAAATCCAAAATGTTGCATTTATGCCTGCCGCACAGGGGTTTCTGCGCGCAGATTTGAATTAGTATAATTCCAAATACGAAGACGTCATGCGGTTTGTACCGCGCCGATCCGCTCGCGGGTCACATCGCCATCTTGAACCTACTCGAAAATGTTGCTGTGAAGACCATCAGGTCGTCCGACCCTGCTCACCGGGCTTGCAATCTGTAGAAGCCCTGTAAGCGTCGTCGACGACTCTTCAGAAACTGAGACGAGACCTGCGCGCTGAGATTCACACTCGGCGCTGTCCAGATTTTGACAGAGGAAGTTCTCTTCTCACGCATCGCGGCGAGTAGAGGCAACACCAGATAGCTAAGGCATCATTTAATCGTTTGCCAAACTATTAGCAGGCTGTTGAAGAAGTGTTCGGTCTGGCTTTGGGGATGGCTTGATCGCCGTTGTGATAGGCGAATGCGATCTGGATTGAGCCGCCGTCGAGCAGTTTGGCGTGGCCGTGAGACGGCGGGTCATGCTGGCACCGCCATGAGCTTCGGCAATCGCACCAGATTGTAAGCGGCGGCTGCGAAGGTGAAGGCCCATCCGACGCGGTCGCGGCCACGGAAGCGGGTCTTGTCCTGGCGGGCAACCATCTTGATCCAGCCGAACGCTTCCTCAATGCGCTTGCGGAGACGCTGGCTGATGGCATAGCCGCGGTGCCGCGTCGTGCGCCCGTCGATCGCCGAGCTTCGGCTGCTTGTGTTCTGCGCCACGTGCGGCGTCACCTTCATCGCGCGCAACTCGTTGACGAAGTCCTCCGTGTCATAGGCCTTATCAGCGCCAAGTGTGATGGCCAGGGGCCGGTCGGCGCGAGGTTCGATCATGTGCAACGCCGCCACCCGCTCGGCATGTCCGCCGGCCAGCGTCAGGCAGGCGTCGACCAACAGGCCATGGCGGTTCTCCATCAGCCCATGACCCATGAAGCATAGCTTCGCCTCCTTGCCCTTGCCCTTCTTGTAGAGCCTTGCGTCCGGATCGGTGGTCGAAGCATGCGTGTCGTTAGTCCGCTTCTCGCCGTGGAAGTCGGCTTCGGCATTGCGCCCGACGCCGCCGGCCGGCGGCTCGCCAGAGCCGTCCTTCGGTTTGACGCTCTTCGTCGAAGCCCAGGCCTCGATCAGCGTGCCGTCGACCGAGAAGTGATCGCTCGACAGCAGCTTCTCCACCTTGGGCTGGGCCAGCACCGCACTCAGGAACTTGGCCGCGATGTCGCCCTCAAGCAGCCGGTCGCGGTTCTTCGAGAACACCGAATGGTCCCAGGCTGGATCGTCGACGCCGATGCCCACGAACCAGCGGAACAGAAGGTCGTATTCCAGCCGCTCCATAGGCAACCGCTCCGAGCGGATCGAGTAGAACGCCTGCAACAGCATCGCCCTGAGCAACTTCTCGGGTGGGATCGACGGCCGCCCGAGTGGCGAATACAGCGCCGCGAACTCCCGCTCCAAAGCGACAAGCGCTTCATTCACAATTACCCGGATGGCGCGAAGCGGGTGATCGCGCCGAACCCGCGCCTCCAGATCAACGTAGCTGAACAACTCGCCAGTCAGATTGTCACCACCGCGCACCCATCAGATCCAAATCGCTTCAAAGCCAATGAATCATGCTCACAGCTCGGCCGCGACTGGCCTTTTTCAACAGCCTGCTAGACGGCCCGGCAGCGAACTCGAGATGCCGATTTCCTGCCCCCGGCCTCTACAGAGAATCCCCGGGCGGACCCAGCTGGCCTGGGTGGAGAAAATGAGGATGCGTTTACCCTAGCCGGCGAATTCCCACGCCGCAAAGAGGGCAAGGTGTGAGTTCTTCCGAGGCTCCTCTTGGCCTTTTACAGCTTCTCCTCGACAAACTTGTCGAGTAAGGGCCGTCACTGGTCGTTCAGTTTTCGATCAGATTGGCCCTGATCGCGTAGCGCACCAGCCCAGCGATTGAATTGACGCCCAACTTACCCATCGCCGATGCCCGGTGCGTCTCCGTGGTCTTCACGCTCGAATTCAGAATCGCGCTGATACCCTTGTTGCTATACCCTTCGGCCACGAGCTTGACGACGAGCCGCTCGCGTGGCGAAAGCTTCGCATGTCCTTCGCCCACGTCCACCGACTTTCGGCGCGATTCAACGCAAAATCGTCCGTCAACGAAGGGCTTGCGTGCCATGACGGCCTCGACGGCCGCCAACAGCAGTTTGTTCGCGTCGGACTTAGCCAGGAATGCGCAAGCGCCGGCTTGAAACGCCTCTTGCGCCAGCACTTCGGATTCATGCACGGTAAAAATCAAGACCTCCGTCTCCGGAAGATGCTTCTTGATCCTTCTTGCGACTTCCACTCCCGTCATGCGCGGCATGAAAAAGTCGACAATCGCAACATCCGGCCGCTCCTCGAGAGCCGCCTCGAATGCCGTTCTTCCGTCGGACGCTTCGGCAACTATCTTCCAACCTGGGCGCTGCTCCAGCACCGCTCGCAGTCCGGAGCGCACAGCATGATGATCGTCAGCTATGAGGATTCGCTTCACGAGAGGACCTAGCCCCGCATTCTGTTGTCGAGAAGAGCCAAACTGACGATGGGCGCTGTCGCCTGACAGCCTTTAAGTTCACCGGTCGTTCCGGTCGATCGCAGAAACGTATGGAAAAGTCGCGCGCAGAGCGGTTCCTCGATGTCCCGTCGTCAGCGCAGACAATATCTCCAGCTTACCCCCATCTCCTGCAGTCTGGCTTGCATGATGCGCAGCCCGTCCCAAGCGCCGGTGAGGGCGCACGATGGACGCCATCCCTGGCGGTCATGCCTCGGCCGTCGTCGCGAATCTCTAACTTGAATTTCCGTGCTCGCGTTCCGATCGTTATGTCGACCCTCGTCGCGTCGGCATGACGGTAAACGTTCGTCAGGCCTTCCTGAACGATCCTCATCAGCGATCGCTGCTGCTCACACGACAGACTGTCTACTTCGGGCGATATCGAGACCTCGACAATCAACGACGATCGAGCTGAAAACCCTTCGGCGTATTGCTCGATCGTCGCCTTGAGTCCTCCCTCGAACAGGCAAAGGGGTTGCAGCAAATATGCGAGAGAACGCAGCTCCTTTAGAGCGAGATTAATGGAGAGGTCGACTTGTTCGCAATGTCCCTCAGCCTTCCGTGGATCTTTGAGCGCGTACATCACCTGCATCAGGCTCAGGCTCGCCGCTACCAGATGTTGGCACGTCGAATCATGCAGCTCCGACGCAATCTGCCGATGAAGCTGTTCCTGGAATGCAGCGAGCTCCGACCTCAGTTTACCTATCCGCCTCGACTCTCCAGAGGCCTTTCCAAGATTCGGACTGAGCAATGAATTCTGAAAGGACATGGCACCCTCGCTTTTCTCCAGCACCAATCGGGCTGCTGGTTCTCAGGCGCATTTAGACAAACATTTAAATAGTAGAGCCCACCATTGGGCTACAGGCCTTCCGCCAGCCGCCATCAGTATAAACGATTACGGAGAATCCCGTTAGGCAAAGAATCTCTGCAACGTGCAGACCGTCCTAAATCTCCGATCTCAAATGCCGCGCCGGTCTAGCAGGCTGTTGAAGAAGTGTTCTGTCTGGCTTTGGGGATGGCTTGATCGCCGTTGTGATAGGCGAATGCGATCTGGATTGAGCCGTTGAGCAGTTTGGCGTGGCCGTGAGACGGCGCGGTCATGCTGGCACCGCCATGAGCTTCGGCAATCGCACCAGATTGTAAGCGGCGGCTGCGAAGGTGAAGGCCCATCCGACGCGGTCGCGGCCACGGAAGCGGGTCTTGTCCTGGCGGGCAACCATCTTGATCCAGCCGAACGCTTCCTCAATGCGCTTGCGGAGACGCTGGCTGATGGCATAGCCGCGGTGCCGCGTCGTGCGCCCGTCGATCGCCGAGCTTCGGCTGCTTGTGTTCTGCGCCACGTGCGGCGTCACCTTCATCGCGCGCAACTCGTTGACGAAGTCCTCCGTGTCATAGGCCTTATCAGCGCCAAGTGTGATGGCCAGGGGCCGGTCGGCGCGAGGTTCGATCATGTGCAACGCCGCCACCCGCTCGGCATGTCCGCCGGCCAGCGTCAGGCAGGCGTCGACCAACAGGCCATGGCGGTTCTCCATCAGCCCATGACCCATGAAGCATAGCTTCGCCTCCTTGCCCTTGCCCTTCTTGTAGAGCCTTGCGTCCGGATCGGTGGTCGAAGCATGCGTGTCGTTAGTCCGCTTCTCGCCGTGGAAGTCGGCTTCGGCATTGCGCCCGACGCCGCCGGCCGGCGGCTCGCCAGAGCCGTCCTTCGGTTTGACGCTCTTCGTCGAAGCCCAGGCCTCGATCAGCGTGCCGTCGACCGAGAAGTGATCGCTCGACAGCAGCTTCTCCACCTTGGGCTGGGCCAGCACCGCACTCAGGAACTTGGCCGCGATGTCGCCCTCAAGCAGCCGGTCGCGGTTCTTCGAGAACACCGAATGGTCCCAGGCTGGATCGTCGACGCCGATGCCCACGAACCAGCGGAACAGAAGGTCGTATTCCAGCCGCTCCATAGGCAACCGCTCCGAGCGGATCGAGTAGAACGCCTGCAACAGCATCGCCCTGAGCAACTTCTCGGGTGGGATCGACGGCCGCCCGAGTGGCGAATACAGCGCCGCGAACTCCCGCTCCAAAGCGACAAGCGCTTCATTCACAATTACCCGGATGGCGCGAAGCGGGTGATCGCGCCGAACCCGCGCCTCCAGATCAACGTAGCTGAACAACTCGCCAGTCAGATTGTCACCACCGCGCACCCATCAGATCCAAATCGCTTCAAAGCCAATGAATCATGCTCACAGCTCGGCCGCGACTGGCCTTTTTCAACAGCCTGCTAGGCGCCGATATAGCTGTTGAACGGCTCATCGACGCCCACGCCGACATGAGCCCTACCCCCGGAAAATTCCAGCGCTCGCTGGCTTAGACTCGGAAAGCACTTCACCTGAAGCCGGGGCCCAACTTAATCCTTGGCCTGAATTCAGGGGAGCACGTCAATGTGGCTGGCAAAATGCTGTACCTTACGGCATTGGCCGCGCACAGGATTTCACTGCAACAATCGTCCACCGCAATTAACCAGAATCGACGCCAGGCGATAGTAACGGAGAGATACGCAGTGGAGCTAAACGCGACCAGCAATGGTTTGCAGCGGTCGTCTTACCTGGAATAGCCTCAGGATCGCGAAGCAAGCGGCCGCTGCGGCAAAGTGCTTCAGCGTATGCCCGCTCAAAAACCCACCAAACGAATAGACCTGGTGATCAAAACGCTCCAGCAATTTCGCAAATGCGTAAAGCACTGCGGCGACACCCCAATATGGAGCACCTGTATATTTCGGTGTAAAAAGACTCAAGATCAAAACCAATGCAGTGAACGGAAAAAACTGCGCCCACGCATAGAGTCGCAAATCATCGGTCCAGCGCCATAGAAGAAGACTGAAAATGCCGGCTGCAAGCAGCGGGCGCAGCAACGCCGCGCCGGCCTTCACATCGACACGCTCCTCGACCACTGCAGAAAGTATTGCCGCGAAGCAGAGTGTCATCGGCAATCGATCCCAGAACAACGTCTGATCATTCGGATTGAGATGATAATAGGAAGACCCGAATCCGGTCAGAAAAATTCCGCCAAATAACACAAAGGTCGTTGCATTACGCCAAAATTGCGCAAGACCAATTACGCCAACAACAATAAAAGGAAGATTAGACGCGACATTCCAGAAATTAGGTATGCCGAACCATTCGCGCTGGTCGGCAAACTGATGATAATTTTGATCCTGCAGCAAAGGAGGAAGCGGCAGCAACGCCACAAGGGTAACGACCATCAAACCATACAGAAACGGTATCGGCCGATCTCGAACTATCTTGCTAACTTCCATCAGCTATACGCCTTTAGAAATAGTGTCGGAACGCCCGCGACGATGTAGCGCTCGAAGGCGAAAATCGCAATGGCAGCCGGCAGCAAAAGCTGAAGCGTCAAGCAATAGCGATCCGGCAGACCGCGCTTAGCGAGCAAGGCATGGCCGATGTCCGTCTTCTGCCTTGCCCTCAATCATGATATCTGATGCAATCTTGCGTTCGGCATCCGTGATAGTTCGACGACGCTGGTGGAAGAAGCCATGAGTGTGCTTTTGAGATTTCTGACTTCATCTTTGCGCTGGCTGATGAAGGCTTTTGGCTCTTTCTGTCTCGCTCTGGCCCTGACATGGGCGACTCTGGCCATCTACTATTCAAACCTCCCATGGCCCGGACTGCGCATCGCGCTCGCGATAGTCTTTGCAGCGTTCACGATTTGGGCCATCTGGTTTTCCCATCGGCGACGCATGTCCGTGATGGCAGCTCTGCTGTTCGTCGGCGTGGTCGCATGGTGGATAGCCATTCCCCCTTCGCATGATCGTCCCTGGCGACAGGAAGTCGCGGTGATGCCACGAGCCATCATCGACGGCGACAATGTACACTTCACTGGCGTCCGCGACTTCGACTATCGCAGCCGGAGCGACTTCACGGTCCGTTACCTGGAGCGGGATGTTCAGCTATCTCATCTGACCGGTCTCGACTTCTACGTAGCCTACTTTGCTGAGGGGCCGGTCGGGCACACCTTCGTGAGCTTCATATTCGACAATGCCGAGCCGGTGAGCATCTCCATCGAAACACGGCCGGAGGTTGGCGAAGGCTTTGCGCCCGTCGCCTCCCTCTTCAAGCAATTTGAATTGATCTACATAGTCGGCAGCGAACGTGACTTGGTGGGCGTGCGTACCAATCACCGGCACGAGCCAGTATATCTTTATCGCCTGAATACCTCTGCGGAGAGTGCGCGCCGACTATTTCTTGTCTATTTGAACCGGATCAACGAACTTGCCGATACGCCTGAATTCTATCACCTGCTGACCAATAGCTGCACCATCAATATTATCCGCTACGCCAATGCGGCAGGTAGACAGGGGCGGTTTGATATCCGCCACCTGCTCAACGGCTTGATCGATAGCTATCTTTACCACTCTGGCCGAGTGGACACGACGTTGCCGTTCGAAGAACTGAGGCGACGTTCTCTCATCAATGAGGCCGCGCAGGCCGCCGACGGGAAATCAGATTTTTCTGAGCTCATCCGGGTCAATCTGCCAACGATTCCGCGATGAATTCTCGCTTCGCATCGTTATTCCCGGATATTCTTTTCTGGAGCTATCAAATCCGATGCAGGCAAACGAGAAAGCGGGACACGCCCCCTCAGGTACCCGTGAGGGCACCGGAAACGGCATCACACAATCCGGTAGGTTGGTGGAATGACGAACGCGCAGGCCGCCCTCGAATAGCGCACCAAACAGAAATATCCACGAATTTGGATGTAGGCGAAGCTCTCCACACGCCTAACCAGCAGATTGATCTGACGCGTACCCTGATAGGGCTGTCGGGAGACGAGCTAACTTCTCCGAATGAAGATGTGCATTGCATGCCAATCATAGGTAATCTGTTTTCATAGGCAATCTGTTTTTTCCTCATGCGATCTCAATTGTCTTCCGATGAAAAGTGACGCCGCGTCGCCCCGCGGATGTCCTTGACCACATGTTCGGCGGAGCGCTTGCCGCCAGTCAACTTCGCATTCATGTTCCTTCCTTCGTCGACGACGAGAACTGAACACTTCTTAAATCATACCCTCAATTCTGTGCCATAGGCGCTGATCCCGGATAGTAGAAGCCTTGGACTGGAATGTAGTCCATGATATCATTTGAGTATGTAATACCTAGCGCCTGACGGGTCGGATGGATGCCTCAGGATGAATCATGGCGCAGGGAACGGTGCGGTCGCGTTTTTTGCTATACGTGGTGATGACAGGAGTTATAGGGCCATGGCTGCAACAGAGCTGGACGATACGACTGATGCGTTCCTTAGGGAAGCCGCGCAGCATGCAATCGACGACGTGGTCCATTACTTCGAGCACTTCGCGGGCGCACCAAATCGGACGCGTAATGCCGTGATTGATATGCTTGTCGGCAAGCTGGAGAGCCTGAGGGATGCATCACAGACCGGCACAAACAAAGTCGATTGAGAAAATGTCTACGCCGATCGTCATCAGCCCTTGAAGCGTTTGCCCCGCGATCATGAAGCGGTGACGCCTTAGCGATACATTCCACCTCCCTCATAGTCAAAACATCATGCGCACATCAGGGCTGGCGGGCCTACGGTGCTGCCCGACTTATTGCTGCCTCGTGGTCTCTCCCGTGCGATTGCAGTAGCGTACATCGGCGTCTCTCCGTCTCGGAGCGCATTGCCTGCAAGGTTCTGGACCAGCATCGCTCGACCCAGCGCAAGAAGCTGCAGAGCCGACCGGATGAAGAGGTGTTGACGACCGACACCATATGTCTGGTCTCACGCTACGGCCGCTATGGATATCGCAGGATCACGGCGATGCTGTGGTCCGAGGGTTGGGCGGTGAATACCATCCCGCGCGCCAATGTTTCTACTGACCTACTCATCGCCTCAGCGCTTCACCGAAATTCCCATTGATCTAGGCTCAGGACTCATTGATCAGAGCCAAAAGATGACGGCTGCAGCGATGCAGATGGCAGACATGAAGGTATGTGAGCATCGATCGTAGCGGGTGTGGATGCGGCGCCAGTCCTTGAGCCTGCCGAACGCATTTTCGATCTTGTGTCGTTGGCGATAGAGCATGCGGTCATGTTCGATCGGCTTTGCGCGGCTGGCCTTCGATGGGATGCAGGCCGTGATGCCGCGGGCCGCGAGCGGCTGGCGGAACCAGTTGGCGTCGTAGCCCTTGTCGCCAAGCAACTGCTTCCCGGGCGGCAGCGCATCGATCATCAAGGCCGCCCCCTTATAATCGCTCATCTGGCCTTCGCTGAGCAGCATGATGACAGGGCGTCCCTGACCGTCGCAGACGGCGTGCGGCTTGGAGTTCAAGCCGCCCTTCGTGCGCCCGATACATCGGGGAACAGGTCCTTTTTTAAAAGGCTGGCGGCGGTGCGATGCGCCTTCAGATGCGTCGCATCGATCATCAGGAGAGAGGGCTTGCCACCTTTGCGTGCCAGCTCGGCAAAGATATTGTTGAACACGCCGAGCCGGCTCCAGCGCACGAACCGGTTACGCTTGCAGCGGGGCGGGGCTATCGCTTGAACCACAAACGCACTTACCGGCTGTATCGCGAAGAAGGCCTGTCGATCAGGATAAAAACGCCGAAGCGCAAACGGGCCTGGCGCTATCGTTCCGATCGGCCAAAGATCGCCGCCGTGAACCACTGCTGGGCGATGGACTTCATGTCGGATGCGTTGTTCAACGGCCGCCCGTTCCGGCTTTTGACCGTTGTCGATTGCCACACCCGAGAATCACTTGCGATCGTTCCGAGAACGAACTTCAGGGCCTTCCAGGTCGTCGAGGTTCTTGAGCGGCTGGCAAGGGAGCGCGGCAAGCCAAAGACCCTTCGCTGCGACAATGGCCCCGAGTTCGCCGGCAAGATGCTCGACCAGTGGGCCTATCACAATGGCGTCGAGATCGACTTCTCGAGACCCGGAAAGCCAACGGACAATGCGTTTTGCGAGGCCTTCAACGGTCGCGTCCGGGCGGAGTGCCTGAATGCCTCATGGTTCCTGTCGATGGCCGACGCTATCGAACGGATCGAGGAATGGAGGTGCCACTATAACAATGATCGGCCCCACACCTCGCTCGGCAACTTGACGCCGAACGAGTTCGCACGACAAACTCAAACAGCTCGAGAAATTGCCTGACATCTGGACCACAAAACGGGGCAGCTCAACTAACGGCGAATAGCCTAAGTCAGGGAGGACCACTTTTCAGGGGGCAGACCATAAGCCAGGAAGCTCTCGCCGTTGAGCGCCTCGTCTTCGTGACGCAACGAGGCGCGTGCGATCCTACCTACAATTTCACCGTCAATATTTCTAACGGAGTTGTGACGCATCCTAATCTCGTAAGGTTCAGAGGATACGTCGCGAAATCTGGCGCGGTTCGCGCTTCGGTAACCGTTCAGGATAAATACGCCTCCGGCTCCGGCCGACTCTCCAGTGTTTCTGGCCGCGGGACATGGAACGGCCACGCAGGGAATGCGCGATGCTCGGGCTACTGGACCGCGCAACGAAATTGATATCTTCAAGCCCCGGCACTTGCCGCCGACCAGTGCCTATGGCTCGGCAGTGAACCTCGCCTGGCTAGTCAAGGAGCGGGAAATCGAGCCGCATATCCCGGTGTTCGACAAGTCGAACCGGACCGACGGCACATTCTCGCGATCTGACTTCGTCCTCGACGCGGATCGCAACCATTACACCTGCCCGCAGGGCAAGTTGCTGGTACAGTTCAGACGGGCCTACGCAACACCGCGCTCAGGCATCACCAAGGACGGGACGGGACGCGACTCTACCGCGCGGGAAAAAGTCCGATTGCCAAGGCTGCACATCCAAGGAACGGCACTGCTCGAACACGCCGCAGCGCAAAGTGCCGCGCTATATTGATGAAGATGCCCGCGATGTAGCCCGAGCATTGGGAATACGCCACCTTACGAACGTTCGCGGCATCGCCGCAAGACGGTCGAGATGCTGTTCGCTCATTTCAAGCTTATCCTCAGGCTCAGCCGCCTGAGATTGCGCGGCCCCTGCGGCGCACGAGATGAATTCCTCCTCGCTGCCACCGCTCAGAACCTGAGAAAGCTCGCAAAGCTTCGGCCAATGCCGGTCCTCGGTCCTGTGGGAGTATGACAATGCGCATGCTCTCCGAGTTGGAACGTAAAAAATTTTGCAACTAGGGGTATAAAAACCGAGGGCTCAAACGTCTACTATAGAGAAGGCTTGATATGAACTCCTTTCCGGGCCAAAAATTGGATCGGCCGGAATAGGTGCCCAACCTAAGATTTCCGTCCCGAATTGGCCCGCTGTGGCTCCAACTCCGGCAGGCCTTTTTGTCGACTGATCCGCGCTACGCAGCCGCTTCATCGCCGCATCTAATGCCGCGCCGTTGCTCGGCAGCGTGCGCTGTCTTTTTTAAGTGTGATCTTTCTGCGCTGGAAGAAACGCCAGAGCGAAGCAATGCCGGCCGATATCCCACGACGCTTCAACAGGTCTCGCAACTCGGCGAGCGTGATATCCGGCTTCACTGCCACTGCGTCCAAAATCAATTGTGAGTATGTTTCGATGCGCTGCGATCTGCGGTCCCCGCCCTGGCGTTTAGGAACGATGTTGCCAGCTTCTTTGAGGCGACCGCGCCAGCGGATCGCGCTGGCCGCGCTGACACCGAAATGCTCGGCGGCCTGTCGACAGGACAAGCCACCATCAATCGCGGCGATCATCCTTCGACGAAGATCAACCGAAAGCGCCTTGGCCATACATGCTGACCTCCTTCGCCAGCACGCAGCTTAAGCTGACTCGCGCCGTTTTGGGAATCCCCAACGATTCATTCCGGTCGGAAAAGGCTCTAGCAGGCTGTTGAAAAAGGCCAGTCGCGGCCGAGCTGTGAGCATGATTCATTGGCTTTGAAGCGATTTGGATCTGATGGGTGCGCGGTGGTGACAATCTGACTGGCGAGTTGTTCAGCTACGTTGATCTGGAGGCGCGGGTTCGGCGCGATCACCCGCTTCGCGCCATCCGGGTAATTGTGAATGAAGCGCTTGTCGCTTTGGAGCGGGAGTTCGCGGCGCTGTATTCGCCACTCGGGCGGCCGTCGATCCCACCCGAGAAGTTGCTCAGGGCGATGCTGTTGCAGGCGTTCTACTCGATCCGCTCGGAGCGGTTGACCGATGCGCAATGGGCGAGGATTTCGCCGTTGCTGCCGGGTAAGGCGGGCGACCCTGGACGCACCGCCGCGGATAGAGAGCTTGCTGAATTAGCGGGCCTGGTGGCCCGGTTCAGGGTGAACCGGGCGACCAGTGCCAAAACCTTCATCTCATCGGCAGCGAAGGTAGATGCGTCCATAGGCGTCCACGGCTTGAACGCACGCAGAGGCGGGAGCGACCACCACTGGCGCGGCGGCCACGGCGCCGACCGCAGCACCCGCCACGACGGCCCGACGGGTCGTGCGCCGCGCGACACCGGCGTAACTAAGCGGCGTCAGCGGACGACCGATGATCGCGTGTGCGCTGCTCATGAGCGATACAGAATTGTTAAGAGGGGCACCCTCGTTCAGGAATAGGACGGCCCCGCCGACTACGATCGCCGCGCCAAGTTGAAAAACCCGATATGCAGCACGTTTCATTTTCTACCTCCCGTGACGATACCGTGCGGTACTTCATCAAGATCGGACAACGCCGTGATATCGACTTTCTTCGCCGACTCCGGCACCTTGAACGCAAAGGCGTCGGCGCCGGTCTCGACATCCGCGCGGAAGTCCTTGATGCGCAGCGTGTACTGGGGCGCAGCCGCAACACCTTTGCTAGTGATTACATATTTTCGCGGAATAGGCTTGTCGCCGACTTCAACCCAGAGCTGCCAATCTGCATCCTCGCTGCGGAACGCAAGATGCTCGCACTCTACCCCGTCGATCACACCGCGCCCAATATGCTTGACATTGAGTACACCCATCATGAGCTCGTCGTATGAACTCGACAGTAGGAAATCCGCCCCCGGCATGGCGACCGAAAACTCGTCGCGCAGCCTATGAACGAGTTGATCGACGGAGCCAGGTGCCTGGACCTGAGCCATCGTGTTGATGTTCTTGCCCAACACGGTCAGGGTGTTTCCGTCAAATACCAGTTCGACATTGGCATAACCGCCGACGCGCGTTGCTCGTACTTTATTCGGCCGGCTCAGGAGCACATGGCCGGAGCTTGCGAACTGAAGTTTTTGAATATCGGGGGTAATCACCTCGATGTCGGCATCGTATGTCAGCGACATCGTCTTCGCTTTGACGAGATAATCCGACATCGCCCTCACAATCCTGTCAGGATCCTGCGCGTGGGACAGCGTCGGGATGAAAACCATGGTGAGAACGCCCACCAGCCATAGAAATGAAAGTTGTTTCATCCGCTTCATATTTCCTTCTACAGTTGCCTCAAAGATCAGGAAGCACCCACGCTCGGTTTCAGGCGAGATCGCCGGTCCCAGACAGAAACTACAATCAGAATTTGCGCACGACGTCGCTTTGGAAGCGACGGCTCACGGTGCGTCACTGGCACCCGCCACAACTAGCGCACATTTGGCGTATTCGGCACCGAAGGCGACGGCACGTCTTGCCATTTTACGCCATACCGACCCGCGGAAGCGGACGGTTCACATGCTTGGGTTGGAAGTCGAGCAATCGGTCGCGCGGTACGACACTGATCTCTGGATGATCGGAGACCCAACTGCTTCAACTAGATCAGTGCGCTATCATGCAGTAGTCTCTATCCCGCTGGCCAAAATATCCATCAGGTCAGCGGGCGCCGTAAAATTAGAAGCGCGACGTAAACATCAGTGGTCGTGTCGTATTGAAATGGCTGCATCCCAGGCAAGGGCAGGTTACGCATTAGCTCTCGGAGTGCTCGCCACGATGCTGTATCCGTTAATTGCCTATGGTCAGTCGCCATCGACAGCCGACAACATCGGTCTCGATTTCTTCCGCCCACCCCCTAACCTGTTCCAGTTGCAGTATGGAATCCGGACTGCGCCCGGAAGCACGCGCGACGTCACGACCGACACGCTCAATCTCCGCTACGACCACGCGTTCTACCTGTCGCCGACATGGACGGTGGTGACACGCAACGACCTACCGCTGCTCGCCAGGAACACGATCAATTCAGCTAATCCCAATGGCGACTACCTGTACGGCATCGGTGATGCCGACATCCAGGCGGCGGTGATCCACGACCTCGACACGCGCTGGGCGGTCGGTTTCGGGATGCGACTGATCACGCCGACGGGAGCGGATCCTCTCGGGTCGGGGAAGTGGCGGACAATGCCGATTGGAGGCTTTCGCGTGGCGCTGCCTGAGATCAGCAAATCGAGCTATTTCGAGCCGATCTTTCGCTACGACGTCAGCGTGGCCGGCGATCCGACCAGACGGAACATCAACAACCTGCAATTCGGTCCCGCATTTAATATAGGGCTTCCGGACCGCTGGTTTGTCACCTTCTTCCCGAGCCAGGACATCCGCTACAATTTCGGCGATCCTGTCGCCGGTCAGACCGGCCGCCTGTTCCTGCCGTTCGACGTGAGGGTCGGAAAGAAGTTCTCCGATCAAGTCGCCGCCTCCATCGAGGTCGGCGTCCCCATCGTCAGGGACTACCCCGTCTACAACTTTAAAAGCCAGTTCCGGCTCAACGTCACTTGGTAACGCTCCATTCGCACGCTCGTTCTGAAAACTGCCCCGCCCATTGTCTGCATCCTTTTCGCGATGAAGAGCGAAGACGGAGGTATGTCGGACGTTCAATAATGGTAACGGCGTATCCACCGTTCCCTGATGCACTAGGCATAGGACTCATCAGAGCCAGAAGATAACGCTGGCAGCAATGCAGATGCGGACATGAACGTGTGGGCACACTGTCGTAGCGGGTGTGAATGCGGTGACGATGGAGTTCGCGGTCATGTTCAATCGGGTTGTTGCGGTTTGACTTTGATGGGATAGAGGCCGTGATGCCACGTTTGACGAGAGCCCGGCGGAACCAGTTGGCATCCTAACCCGAGCCCGGGACACCTAGGGAGCAGCAGACTTCTGGCTGAATACCAAAGGCCCGTCAGACAATGAACGCGCTCTGTGGGTGGGAGCCGGCACGAGGGACACCGGCTTGTCCCTAACTCGCTCTAGATTTCGGATTCACCTCGCCGCGGACTCGGATACGAATGCAGAGTGCAACTACATCATCGGTGAATTGAGAAAAAATCGATATCTATGCGGAGCAAGTGTATCTGGCCGGCCAAAATCCTCCACCGAACGCGTCAACCGCTACATTACTGATGACGAGGTCATGTTGGCGAGGTTAGTGGTAAATGGCGATTGACCCAAGTTAGGCATTGTCGCTATGTCACAAGCAGTCGTGGGAATCCGCTGACGGTCGTTGTACCACTTTCGACTCAATGGGAGCAGATCCAATGTGTAGCAAGCGGTCGTTTACCGTCCTTTGCATCGCCTCTGTTCCCAAGTATTGGAAGACTCAATGCGCGCGATGCCGATGACGCCACTAGCACATTAGCACGCGGACTGACCGCCAAGCCGCAATGCATAAGCATCTGTCGTGCACGCTATCGCGACTGTCTTCGTCTGAAGCAGCTACCGTCGTTCGAGTGTCGGGGTGTTTATCAGGACTGCACCCGATACTCTTGTACGGGGTTAGGACCGGGATGACTTCCGTGCCTTTTTCTGCCCGACTTTTCGATCCCCGGTAACAGCGTCTCCGATCTTAACGAATGATGCGGCACGCCATAAGTCCGGATGTAGCCTTGGCAGACCTGACACCGATGTCGGACTTAAGCCCGGTACGTGCACATGGACGGACATCCCTCGATCTGGTGGGTTCATACCCATAGAAGATCGGGAGTCGACTTATTCGTCAGTCACGCTTGTGCCACCGGCTATCCTCTACTGCCCAAGCCCGAACGGTGCTTTCGGCCGAGCCGAGTTGGCCAAGCGGGATTCGGATCATTCCATCAATCCTCCGGAAACTCAGTTCGCTCCTGCTCGAAAACAGCCCGATTGATCGCCAGACGCTGAAGTCATATCCAACGATCTTCCGTTGAGCATCCTGGCCAGCGTCCATGTATCGCTGGGTGACGCGCAAGCTCGTATGCCCGATGGCTTGAGGCGATGCCTTCTCCGATCGCTCAGTTGCAGATGATACACGAATCTGAAGCTAGGTTCAGGACCTAGTAATTTTCTTGCGAGAGGCGTTTGGACTGATTCAATAGCGTTGCTGGGAGACGCCGATGTCCGATTTGTTTCTGCTCACCCAAGGCGCAGATGGGCCGGATCGAATCGTATTTTTCTTTGTCGAACGGCGTCTTGCGAGTTGATGATCGGCGGCTGGTCAGCGGGATCATCTTTCGCCATTAGGAACGGTCTTTTTAATACCGCAAGCCGTTCATTGAGCCACCTGATCTCCAATGTCGACTGGCCGTATGAACGTGTCATCATCGGTAAAGATGAACGTGCCAGCAGTGTTGCGGTATCGCAAGGCTTTCTCGTGCGACCTTGAATAAAGCACGGCAACACTTACAAACCGATCATGCCCGAGGTCATCGTGTTTTGCGAGCCTCGAAATATCGACGACTTGAACCCTCTCTTTCAGAGCAGCCTCGCGCACAATGGGATTGTCGACATCGATGTCTCCCGCACGAGCAATACCACCATCAAGAAAACTAGAGGCTCGAAGCGCACCATCATCCTTGGAAACCAGAACAAGCAAAGGTGGCTTTAGCGGACCGATAGCTTGTACGTTGGTACGAAACGTTCTTGCATTGATGTCGGGTGCCGCGAGCACCACCCGGCTTAGCCTGGCGATCACCCGGTCTTTGCCTTCAATACGAAGCTGGCGCAGAGCTTCAACGGTCAACATGGCACCCATGCTGTGGGCTACGACCATAATGTCGCTGACCTCGGAATTACTGCTAAGCATCGTTAGGAGAGCCATCAGATAGTCGCGAGAATAGTTTGCCGATTGCTTGTCTATTTCATAAGCCCCTACCCGACCTTGCGATGGCCACGCGAACAGTATCGGAATTCCGTCGATCTTCATGTCCGCTTGTAATTGCGTGATTCGGAACAGTGACTCTTGAAAGGTGTTGTTGAACCCGTGCACAAAAACAAAAACTTTGTGCTTTTTACGCTGGATATTGTTTTGATGAGTAACAGCTTGACGAAACTCGGGTTCGCTAAGTGCGGCCCTATCAACGACAGCAAAGTCTCTTTCTGGATCTGGAGTTGCGGTCGGCATTTCAATGTTGCCGGACTTGTGGTTAGGGGGAACTGAGACGGAAAACCTCGCAAAATTGAGTGCATTGGCGAGGTTCGCGGTGAACGCGTTTTGTGACAAATCGCGTTCGCGCGTAGTTGCCACGTAAATTTGCATAGTCTTTCCGCCAACCGAGGCCGCCACCGGCGTCAGAGCCTCCGAACCAAGTCTGGCAGCACAACCAACCAAAAGGAATGAGAATAGAATGGCGACTGTGCCTAGCGTACGACCGCCACTCCAAGTCGACATGACAACTGACTCCCCACCACCGAGTAGCACCGATGCTGCTGTTCTTAAATTCTCCGAGACGAACAGTGGCTTGTAAAGTATCCTAACGATTTGCTCGCGACCCGCGACTATTTAGCATCGCACACGTTTTAACTCCAAGTTCCGCAAAGCCTGTTGTTGCATCTACACGAAGCAGACCAGTCGCACGTGTGAGCATCAAGCGCACCATGCGACCTGATCCGCATCATACCTATTTAAACCTGACCGTTACCCCGCCTACTGCAGCCGACACTTCAGCGCCGACCTTAGGGCCACTAAGCTGTAGGATGACGCCATTGGCATTTTGCAATTGAACGCCTGCCGCTCCCGCCACAACTGCACCACCAGCTCCGATTGCACTGTAGTTACCCTCAAACGCAGCCAGGCTATTCAGATTGAGAGCTCGTCCAACCAGCTTGGTCGTCGAGGCTCCGATCGTAAATCCGATATTCATGCCCGAAACGGCGAAAGGATAACGCTTGCCTTTGAAGATAAGCACGCCTTCGCCACCGCCAACCCCGACGATGAAGCCCCCTTTCGTGAATACGACGGAAACCTGACCAGTTTCGGCCCGCAATGGCGCGCTAAAGCCGGCTACGCCAACAAGCAAGGCAACAAAAGCTGCGTTCATAAGAAATCTTTTCATGACATTTTCCTTTGAAAGAGGCGCAACAAAACGCATACGGAATCTTTCTCTACAACGCCGGAGTGACCGCCGGGGGCGCCCACTTCTGCTCCACAATTTCAGGTCCTGGCATATATGTCCGCATGATCACGAGAAACGACCCGGTCTTTGTGCTTGGCAGCCAATTGGTTCCTTATCCTTCCCAGGCGAGTCGCTCTGGATGTAGAGCGTAAGGCCGCCGTCCGCGTCCTTCTTCAGGTCCGGCGTGCGATTGCCGAGCGCATAGCGGTTGATCGGATTGTCGACCAGGTTGTACGTCGGATCATACATTGTGATCGACCAAAAGGCCTTGACGTCAGGAAGCTGGCCTGGCGCGAAGCGCATGGTGTATCGCCTGCCTCCTTCGAAAGCTTTGCCATTGGCGTCAATTGTGGTGTTGAAGTAAATTGCTTCCGCCGGGTCGTTGGAGATGATGCCGCCAAGACATTGCAAGGACGCACGCAGCAAAAAATCGTCGCTGAGACCGGCACGGCCCATCTGCGACGGTGGAATGTTCCAGCCGTTGACCCGTTTGCCGAGATCGCCTGAACGTATCACCTCGTTCAACAGCGCATGCCCATCGACGGCTGCCCGTGCAAGACCGCGCTTGGTCGATGCGTCCAACTTTTCGATATCCTGCCCCGGGCCGATGCCGACTTTGCCGAACAATTCGGTCAGTTTCGCCAGCCGGGCCTGCGGCGGGTTTTCAGTCATGGCCCGGTTCATAGTCTTCCATTGAGCCAGTGGATCGGTTTTCACGTTGAAGGGCTCCCAAACGTCGCGGCGGACTGACAGCACGGCGCCCTTCTTCCCCCACAGACTAAACGGGATGAGCGTGTACTGATCCTGAAGCTTGTGGACGGCGGGTAAGTCCGTCGGACCGTCAACGAGCGTGCGTCCCAATATCAAGATGCTGTTGCTTCGTGACTGAGGAAGAGCTGTCATCCCGTCGGGCAGCGTTCCTTTCCAGTTCGGTCCCACAAGCGCGAAACTTCCAGCTTTGCCACCGGTCGTACGTGTCCCGACATAGGCGAAATTGTCCGAATCAATCCCGGCAAGTTCAAATGTAAAATACCGGTCGCCCATGTCCGGATGGGAAAGGATGAGAGGCTCTTTGCTCACATCGACCCATGCGATGGAATAGAGCGTATCGTTGTTTGGCGAGCCGCCGTCGTGATAGGCGGGCGTGGCAAGATTGCGCACATTGTAAAAGTGGTTCAACGGTGCGTAAGGCGTGATGCTATCCGCGGGCTTTGGCTGCGTCACCCAGTTCCACCGAAGACTTGGCAAATAGACGTAGGGAAAGCCAAAGACATATGCCTGCATGCCTAACGTGTAGGCGTACTGTTCTCTCCAGTCCGGCTTGGCCCCTGCATCCTGCGCGCCCGCCGGGCTGCCGCTCCACGATATGAAAGCAACTAGGATTATCGCGATTGATTTCTTCACCAAGATGTTCACTGCATCCTCAAAGAGCGGGCGACGATATTGGGGCAAATATCTCAATTCGGAAGAGTGCATCTTGCCTTTTCACGCCAAAGGACCGGTGATCGGCTTTTAAGACGGCACTCGCTCGTGCCAATGGAGCCGGGTCAATTTGTGACCGCTGCATGACGTCGGAAACTCCGCGACCGAAGCCGGCTTCGGACGATATCCGCTGATCATCGCTAACGGTGCGTTCTTGCCGGCGGAGTGAAGCAGGTTACTGACCCGGGTCAGCGACGAGGCATCGACATTTATCGAGACACCTTCAGTCATCGGCGCATCAACCTCGACTTGATCTGAGCGGTCTTTTGTCGGAGCGCGACCGCCGCATCCTGCGCCGCCGACTTGGCGATGAATTTCAGCTCTGTTTTGGTCTGGCTCAGATCGCCCTTGGCGGCAGACCCCACGCCGCGCATGATGGCGTCGGCGCGTTCTTTGCAGCCGCATACCGTAGCACTGCCAATCAGGACGTCGGGTAGTTGGTTCGCAGTTGGATGCTCATATTCAGTTTACTGATACCGAATGCCACACCGGCCCTATCCCTGCCGTGCTAGTCTTGATCTATGGCCTGTTCGGGCCGGAGGACTAAGCCATGGCTAAACGTGAGCAACGCGGGAACCGCGAAGCAAAGAAGCCGAAAAAGGAAAAATCCAAAGTGAGCGCAGCGGCGCCAAGCATGAAGGGCCTTATGCAATCGGAAGCGACCAAGTCACGCAAGAAGTAACTGTGATCTCTCCGCAGAGTCAGCCCACCAGCTTGGAGCTGCACCTGAACCTTCGTAGCATTAAAAAACCGCCCGCGGATTTCTCCAGAGCGGCGGACACAATCTTCCCTGTGCGAATCTATGCCTCAACACCTGTCAGGTCGTCAAGTGATGTCCGCAAGGAGCCAGCGTGATGCATGACGTGTTTTGCGGATTGCAAGTTGGCGTTGGGAAGATTTTTCCGGGACCAGCGCTCGCCCGCTTTCAGGACTCCCCTACTCGCGAAGACATTCTAATTCCAAGACGAAAGTAAATAGCACCAATCACAACCCGAGCCAGAGATGCGAGGATTGCTCGCGGTCGGCGTACGCGGGCGATATTCCGCCACGCGTAACGCCGCCCCCCGACTGGGTGGACTCGCAAATGGCGAGGAAGCGCCAGGATGGTCGTCAGCTTTCGAAGGCAACGCCAACGAGATCTCGGTTTCGCCAAATCAGCCGGCATCGACGTGTCGTGCGAAAATTATCGAAAGAAAGATCGAAGAGTGGAGGCACGATATTGAGCCCGCTCAACTGTATGCACGCTCCGTCGTTCGTGACATCACAGACACGGCAAGAGTGAACGCCGGCGTCCCCCTCAAAGAATACTACCGCCCCATGATTGATGGCGGTCCGCCCCTTGGTGCGGCGCCCGAGGGGGTAACTTGGCTTCAGCGTCGAATTGGGCGTTGTTGAAATGAGACCCTCCATTACGAGAACGAAGCCGCCGAGCGGAATATGATCGACCGACGGCTTCGCCAGGGCGGATCCGGACGAAGGGCAATGTCCGATTTCACGAAGCTTTCGTTCTTGACCACCCGCGCAACGAAACTCAGGTATTAAGCTTGATGTCTCGGAATCGGGTTAGATCTGGAACTGCGATTCCGCGAATCTTCAAATCAACCGCTTGGCCGCGATAAGGAACAGAAGGATTGAACCTGAGCTTATCGCCATGACGCCCATATTGATCATACTGCCGAACAATGTGGCAGAGATCGAATTAGCAGCGGCAGCCGCGGTCGTTGTCCGACCGCTGATTTTCTTTTGAGATTTCTTCGCTGCCATGCTGATCACCAATGGCCAGGACGATCTGACCGACGCGCTCCCTGTCGAAGTTGATCTTCGATCGTGGCGTATTATTCGCACACGACCTGCCAGAAGGGCTTAACGGCGATGGTGAACCAAACCTCACCACCGACCATGGTTGATGAATTGCATCACTGGCGGGATTATCAACAAAAAGGGCGCGGGACATACGTTCCGCGCCCTCCCCTAAACTCTGAACCAGGCGAACGACCGCCTTTATCCTAAGCTCGAAAGCTTAGCGGGCGGCCTCAGCGACGTGACAGCGCTTGGAACTAGCACTACTTTGGCAGATTTTGCTGAAGGCGGCCTGCGAGCAGCATTTCACAGTGCGTGCATCGTAACGGTGGAGGCCGCACGAATAGGTCGAGGATGGCTTGTCTGATGGCTGGCATGCTCGGCTGTGGCGGAGGGCCTGAGACTCTTTTTTTCCGTCCTGCTGCGGTGAGGCGGCGGGATTGAAGGAAAGCGTAGGCGATCATCGTCATCAAGGCGTGTCGGTGTAATCCAGCCCACGACCTGCCTTCAAAATGGTCGAGCCCCAGCTCTTCCTTCAATTGCTGATGCGCCTGTTCACAGATCCACCGCGCCTTGACGGCGGTTGCCAGCGTCTTGAGCGAAACGTCAGCGGGCAGGTTCGAGACGTAGTACTTCTGCTCTCCGCTCGATCGTCGTTCGCCCAGGATCCACACTTCATCGCCAGGCATACGCTTCGACACCTTTATCGAACACGCGGTGCTTTGGGCCGTCCGCGATGCGGACACGCCGTGCAGTGAAGAGGCATGTCAGTGGGCCTTTCGTGCCCCGGCGCCAACTGATCTTCTGCCACTTTTCGCCGACCAACATCGTCTCGGCAGAAACTGGCGACATATCCGGGATATGGTGTTTGCGCGGCTTACGGGCTTTCTCCGTCGGAAAGATCATGGTGACATCGCTCGGATAGACTTTCTGGCGCCGCGACATACCAACTGCCCACAAGAGGCCACGTTCGCTCAGAGCATGACGGAACGGCGCGCTCGATCCGTATCCCGCGTCCGCCAGCACACAGCCGAAGCGAACACCGGCGGCGATCACGCGATCGATCTCAGCCAGCGCGATCTCCGGCTTGGTCCGCGCCGCGCGATGCTCGACTGGAACGCCCGCACGCTTCAAACGCACCGGATTGCTCGTCCAACTCTCGGGAACGAAGAGACGCAATGCCACCACGACCGGCACTTCACCCCGCGCAAGCGTCAGCGACACCAATGTTTGGCAATTGGCCGTCTTGCCGAGAGAAGGGGCATATTGCGGAGCGACACCAACCGAACGATCGCCCTTCTTCGGCATCGCCGTGTCGTCGATAACCAGCACCGCATCTTTGCCACCGACGAGGCGATCGGCCTGAACCAGCAATTCCGATTCCAATGGTGCCGCATCCCAGACACCATCAGCGATAAAATGATGCAACCGGTCGTAGTCGCCCGGCGCCAGCCGCGCCGCCATCGGTTGGACGCTCTTTCGATCGCCCGGTCCAATTAGCCCCGAAACATACAGCGGACACATCCGCCGCCGGGCCTTGTGACCTAAACGATCCAGAAATGGCTTAAGCCAGTGTCCAAGCTCGTCTTCCCACCTCGACGTCGTCTCAACCATGGTCAGCTCTCCAAAAAGCCGACCACCCATGAATCATTGAAAACGTGATTCGAGAATCCTGTTGAGACGATCCATCTAATAAATCTGCCAAAGTAGTGCTAGGCCGTAACCCCATAAATCAGTCGGGCGGACGACTTGCCAGAGTCCGCTCTGCGCCGATAGCGACCAAAGCTTGTAGTGCAGCTAAATGACGCGATGGGCCAATAAGCGACATGCGCCGCCGTTTATTCGATGATTCGGCGCGACCGATTGACGCCTTGAGGTTGACGATCGGTTCGCCCTTTGTTGCTTGTTGGATCGGAAGATCGGTCGGCTTATCGTCCGTTTTGAAAATAAATCCGAAATGAACAAAGCCATTGCGTAGGGCGAAGCTCGAAGTACCGCAAAGCGATTTGTGTTGGTCGGCGCTGTGCGCCTCACTTAACCCTCAGGCACTCGCTGTAGGCGGCAAAATTGATAGTTCCGTGTTGTTTGTTGGCTTCCAATAGCTTGGTTTTTGCCGCAACGCATAGTTGCTCCGTCGCCATCGGGATAACAATCGGACTCGCCACTGTTGTGCTACCGATGAGAAAGACCAGAACCCAGCCCATTGCAGTCATCTCCTATCATTATTTCCTATCATTATTGTTGTGACCAGTTTATCTGGCGGGTTAGCCTCACCCAGCTCGTGTTTGGTCGGCCTGCTAGAAGAAGTCGCCGGTGTCGGGCGAGGGTTTTTCGGTGCCGTATCTCGCTTGGACCAATAAATTACGACGACATCCCGCCCGCACCGGGGGTCAAACGCGACATCTGCGTGCCCACAAATATCTGGACTAGCTTTTGCCTCCCGCTTGCGAAATCGTCCCTTTGCAGATTTCGCTCAAATCCGCAAAATGGTCTTTCATGCAAGTCTCTATACGGCCACTCCCCGGCACAATATCCGCGCAATACTTTTTTGCGTCCGGGTTACAAGCCTTTTTGACAGCAGACAGTTTCACCAGCGCAAGTTGGCAACGCAAAGAAAACTCCTTGAAGCGAACCTTGATGCACGCCTGACGCGCATCGCGATCGGCTCCGCACTGAGACTTTAGGTCGCGAACCCAGGCTGCAAGGACGTCAGCACTTTTTTGCGCGAGCACCACCGATGGTATCGCGGCAATCGTGAGAAAAGACGCAGCCACGATAGTCGGGCGACGAAAGGTTGCTCCTGCAATCATTTCGACGTTCCCTTACGGTGAAAACGCTCCCTAGTTCACCGCTATGGTTTTGCCGCACGATACGGAGGGCGGTTTGATCTATATCAACACCCATTCAACGATGCCCGCTTCGGGTCAATCGCTGCAGGTCGTTTTTCGCCGGGCCAGCGACGAAGTCCGCCTTCGTCCGAGAACCGACCTGATTTCGAAGCGAAGATTTGTGGCTCATGTTTGTCGGCTCTGTAACCGAGCCGAGGAGATGGCCCCATGCACGATCAAGTAAATGCAGCCCAGCGAGTGCCCTGGAATAAGGGAAAGCTGACGGGAGCAAAGCCACCGCTGCAACCCAAGCACGTCTGGTCGATCCGGACGAAACTCCAGATCGAAGGTCGCGCACGCGATCTTGCGATGTTCAATTTGGCGATCGACAGCAAGCTTCGCGGCTGTGACGTCGTAGCCATACGAGTCGAGGATGTCGCTGCCGGCGGATACACAGCGGATCGCGCAACAGTCCGGCAAAAGAAAACCGGGCGGCCTGTCAGATTTGAATTGAGCGAATAGACCCGCCAGGCGGTCGATGACTATCTGAGGGTCACCAGAAAACGGCCAGGCGAGTTCTTGTTCACCGGTCGTCGCGGTCACGATCGCAGTATGACAACGCGCCAATATGCCAGGCTCGTGTCTGAGTGGATCGGAAGCGTGGGGCTAGACCCGAGGCTTTTTGGGACGCACTCACTGCGACGAACAAAAGCGACCTTGATCTATCGGCGGACCGGCAATCTGAGGGCTGTCCAACTCCTGCTCGGACATACCAAGATAGAAAGTACAGTCCGGTACCTCGGCATCGAGGTCGATGACGCATTGGCAATAGCGGAACAAGTTGATGTCTGAAACACCAGGGCAGAGCGGACGTGCTCTGCCCACCGCCGATTTGGGCCAATAGTGACATCCGCCTGATCGTGTTGAACCTTTTATTGAGAGCAGCGACTAACGGATTTCTCGGCGCAACACGGATTTCTCGGCGCAACAAAGCAAATCCTCGATAACCAGCCCAAAAGGGAAGCCGCTCATGAAATGGACTCGAAGATCGCTTGTTGGTGCGACGCTTGCCGCAAGTCTCATTGCAAGCTTCGGGACGAGCCAGCCTACAAACGCTCAGTCGATAGCGCCCGCCGAAGCTCAACAGATCGCTACCGACGCCTATGTTTACGGCTATTCGCTGATCACTACCCATGTGACTCGCGTTCAGATGAGCAACGTGCCGAAGGTTGAGGGATTCAACAGTCCGCTGGGTCAATTCGTCAACGTTCCGCGCTATCCGCCCGCCGACTATCGCGGCGTCTCCGCGCCTAATGCCGACACACTCTATTCGGTGACTTGGCTCGATCTCTCGGAACCGCAGGTATTTAGCCATTCCGACATGGGCGACCGGTTCTATCTATTCGAGGTCGTCGATCTCTGGATGTCGGATTCCCAATCCTCCCCCGGTAAACGCACCGCTGACGGAAAGGCTGCGCATTACCTGTTCACCGGTCCCGGCTGGAAAGGCGATGTTCCTGCCGGAATGAAGCATTTCCCGATGGCGACGCGCTACATGGTCATTCTGGGCCGTACCTACGCCGATGGCACTGAGGAGGATTACAAGGCCGTCAATGCGCTGCAGGCGCAGTACAGGATTACGCCTCTTTCAAGCTGGGGCAAGTCGTACACGCCCGTGGCGCCGCCGGTGAATCCAAACCCGGGCTTCAGCATGACCGACAAGCCGCAGAAGGTCATTCTCGACATGGGCACCGAAGGATACTTCAATCTCATGGCAAAGCTGTTGGGCGGCGACGCACCGCCCGCGGCCGGTGATGCGCCGATGCTCGCAAGCATGGCGAAGATCGGTATTGTACCCGGCAAGCCCTTTGAAATGAGCAAGCTAGATCCGTCCGTGCAGGCGGCGCTGAAGGATATTCCACAAACCGCTCTGAAGAAGATCGAGGCCAACAAGGATAGAATGGGCGAGGTCGTCAATGGTTGGATAGTGTCAAAGGGTCTTGGCACCTATGGCCCTTCGGATTACCTCAAACGCGCCACTGTGGCGGCCTTCGGTTGGCCGGCAAACCAGGAGAAGGACGCGGTCTATCCTTATGCCGAGGTCGACTCGGCCGGCCAGAAGTTGACGGGAGCCAACAAATACACCGTGACCTTCCCCAAAGGCGAAACACCTCCAGCCGATGGCTTCTGGTCGATCACCATGTACATGATCGACGGCGGCTGGTGGTTCGTGCCCAATCCGCTGAACAAGTTCACTGTCAGCATGCGCAACAATCCGAAATTCAACCCCGATGGCTCTCTGACGCTCTACTTTCAGAGCAACTCGCCGGGAGCGGATAAGGAAGCCAACTGGCTGCCGGCCCCGAAGGGTGCTTTCCTGCCGATGCTGAGAATGTATTGGCCCAAGGAGAGTTCGCCTTCGATCCTCAACGGATCGTGGAAACCGCCCGCAGTGCAAAAAGCGAACTAGTCGGCACTTAGCAATTTGGTACTGAAAGAGGTCGCCTACTAAGGCGACCTCTTTTATCGTATTCTTGCTCCATGTGAGCCGCAGTGCCATCATAAGCGGCCGCTAAAAGGTCATAAGCCGACATCGCTCCCAATCAAGCGGCGATACTTGTCAGGCTCCTTAGCGGCCGTAGGGGAAACAGCGGTTGCGATCGAGTGTGAGACCGAAATGCGCTCCCAGTGCAGCGATGGCCGCGTCCTGCTGAGGATACGGATCGGCATTGGATGCGGCTACGATGATGATCCGGAACCCGCCGCGATCCTTGCCACTGGGTGGCAGCATCGCTGTAGTCAGTGCATTGCCCTCCCTGTCGCGGAGCGTGAGGAAAAACGGCATCTCTCGCTGTACATGGACCTCGAGGCCGATGTCGCGCTCGATCGCGTTGGGCCGCTCGGGACGCCAGGACTGGACTGCCTTCTCCCGCTCGCGCCGGAAATATTTCTCAACTGTGTGACCCATCAGGCGCGACTCATGCATCGCAGGGCGGCGAACCTGCGCTTGTTGCGCAACTCGCTTGCGCTCTGGTCAAGTCGCGCCAGTCGTGAACGAAAGGCGACCTTTCATTAAGATGTGAAACTTACTGTCGCCAGCAACCAGACTTTTTCAAAGGCGGCATACACCGTGATCGATCCAGTCCTGGATCAAGCTGCCTCAATCGTGTGTGGTGAAGCGGCCGTGCCAAGCCTCCGCGGTCAACCGCGCGAACTGCTCGCGGCCCAGATGGAGGAGTGTGGTGTGATCGCCACCCTCGATGTAGATCTCGCGTTGTGCCTCGATACTATCGTCGACGATGACGTCGAGCCCGTAGCACTCGCCAACCGGCGGAACGGCCCCACGAGCGCAGTCGCAGAACAATTGCGCTATCTCGTGTTCACTCGCCAGGCAGACCTGGTGGCCGAGCTGCATTTTCAAGTCTGACATGTCTATGTGGTGGGAGGCGGGAAGGATCGCCAACAGGTAGCCGTCGTCGTGGCGTAGCACGACGCCTTTTGCGAGACAGTCGCCCGGCACATGGCAGGCTTCGGCCGTGCGCGTCGACGACATGGTGGGGTCGTGTGAGATCATTTCGTATGTGACGGTCTGATCCAGGTATTTCTGCAAGGTCGGGGCGACGGTCATGGCGGTTCCTCCATTGCAATGAGCAATCCGTACATCGGGAGGAGCTCGCGCCATCGCTCACGATGCAGGGCGATTGCGGTTCGACTTAAGGATACTCCTGCCAGGAGCCCGCGACAACGTGCGGATTTCCCGCCTCGATTTGGACAAGTGGCCCAACCGAATGTCACCTTTGGGTCATTCGCGACGGGGCCGGGCCAGCAGCAAGTCCGGCGATGTCCGCTATGCCGCCGGAAGCGGAAGGGAATTTAGAGCATTAGTAGGACCGCGACCGGCCATTGCGGGTTGGTGGCGCTGTCCTAGCAGGCTGTTGAAGAAGTGTTCTGTCTGGCTTTGAGGATGGCTTGATCGCCGTTGTGATAGGCGAATGCGATCTGGATTGAGCCGTTGAGCAGTTTGGCGTGGCCGTGAGACGGCGCGGTCATGCTGGCACCGCCATGAGCTTCGGCAATCGCACCAGATTGTAAGCGGCGGCTGCGAAGGTGAAGGCCCATCCGACGCGGTCGCGGCCACGGAAGCGGGTCTTGTCCTGGCGGGCAACCATCTTGATCCAGCCGAACGCTTCCTCAATGCGCTTGCGGAGACGCTGGCTGATGGCATAGCCGCGGTGCCGCGTCGTGCGCCCGTCGATCGCCGAGCTTCGGCCGCTTGTGTTCTGCGCCACGTGCGGCGTCACCTTCATCGCGCGCAACTCGTTGACGAAGTCCTCCGTGTCATAGGCCTTACATGCGCGATTTGGAGGCTGAACAACGAGGGTTGTCGAGCGACTGAGATAGCAAGCTTAGTAGTCGGAAGAGTCCGCTGGTGCTGCACAACGGACTCAAGATCGTGGTATTGCCGATCGCGCCCTTCTTTTTATTGGCTTTGGTCGCCTACCGTCGGACTCTTGGCCGCCATTTGCCGCGCCAATCTAGCAAGCCCGATCAGTATGATTAGTCCAACCACCGATGCCACAAGCAGCATCACCGTGATTGCCGGATCGCTAAAGCTTGCCTGGGCGACGACAAGCGCCGCGGCGATGTTGCGATTTCCCGCGCACGAGCGCGAATACTCACTCATGTCAACCTTCGACGGATTGTCGAACTTTACGCCTGTCACTGTGTTGGCCGCTGTGTTCACAGAACCTGATCCGATTGCGACGGAATTTGGCGCCGTCGCAGTTGCCCCGGGACCAAGCGCCGAACTGTTTTCGCCGGTCGCGACTGCGTTGCCACCGAATGCCGCCCCGCCGTTCGACGCTCTCGCATTGACGCCCACCGCCACCGAGCCGGTGGCAACGGCATTCGAACCAATTGCGATGGCATTTCGGCCCGTGGCCTGTGACGTCGCTCCGATCGCAATGGCACCGTCCTGACTGGCAGTCGAATTGGTGCCCATGGCAATCGCGTCAATTCCGGAAGAAGTGGTATTGGCTCCGATGGCTATGGCATTTTGGCCCGACGCACTCGCAGCGTTGCCTGTGCCGTTGACGCGAACATAGCGCTGAGCCTGAGACAGGTTTCGGTGTCGATCGCGCCGACGGCGTTGAGGGTTCGGACCAATAGAGCGAACCCGGTGGCTATTCCGTGAACTCACAGATCGAAGGGTCCAGACATTCGTCGATCAGCATGACAAGTTCGACAATATCCCAGGCAAAGAAAATGCCGACGAGGTCTCGGCTGCCAATAATTCGGACAAAATAGCAGTTCACCCGGACACCTCGTGTGCCGGGTATTACTCAACGGCGGTCGGAAATCTCCGAAAAATCGTCGGAGCCGTTATCGTGCCGCTTTTGGTGCCGCGTTCACCAAGCACTGCGAACGACGCCAGCGGTCGCAGTCGGTGTGGTGGATCGGGTTGCAATCCAGCAGAATCAGAAGACTTTCGAGCAGTACTGCGCCCGTGGAGCAATCTGCGCCTTTCCGCCAGTGAGCATAAAGGCGAGCGGGCGACATGAGCGTCAGCGCGTGGAAAACGTTGGTCCATACACCCTTTGATTGATTGCAGAGTGTATTCCTCGACCCGTGGTTGGACGGATGCATCGACCCAGCGGCCGCGACTTCAGCACTTGCTTGATGGTGGTCGGCAGGTGGAGTTCAAACTGCATGTCCTTCAGCCCCCCAAGAACTGACCGCGATTTATCCCGATCCCTTCGGAGGACGTGAATCACAACACACCGATCACGCCAACGCTTTTATGGTCTTGATCTGGGACAAAACAGCGCAATCTCACACGTCACCAACTAATGTCATTCGCTCCAGTCTAGGCATACCTGATGGATCCACCACCCTTCCTTTTCTTCTCCTCAAGCTCTCTTTCCGCCTCGTCGGTCAGCTCTTGCATAGTCTTGCCGAGCGTCTTCATTGGGTCGTCCTTCGGTTCTCCCGCAGGGGGGAACTCGGTGTGGCTCCCACTCATGTTGGGGCTATCACTCATGTTCATCTCCATTTCGCTGGGAGGGGTTAGGACAACCAGCGCGCTTGGAGCACGTTCCGACGGAACAGTGGTTCCTTCGTCACAGTTCGTTTACGCGGCGATGCAGACGACGGCTGCAGGAAAATTGGTTGCGATCATATCGTGGTGATGCGACGGAAGTCCTTCAGACGACAGAACATGCGCTCGATGGCGTTACGGCTTTGATAGAGGACGGGCAAGAAACAATTCTTCCAGCTTCAGCACCTGGATGATGCCGCTGATGACCCGCCGATCATCGACCCGTGGCTTGCCGCGCGTACCGTTGGGCAGAAGCGGCTTGAGCAAGGCGAACTGATCCTTCGTTAGCCAAAAGCAATCGCGACTCAGCGCCGAAATCATTTTATGGGTCCGACCCTAGCCGTCGCCATGAGCAGATCGAAATGGTTGGTGAAGTGGCCGACGCGCGAGTGGCGTCCGTGAAGGTGAAGCTCTTCATCTCAAGCAGGATGCGCTCGTCCTGGATGAGCAGGTGACCGTCTTCCACCGCCGTGCGCAGGTCGTTGAGGATGGAGTATTTCGTCGCGCCGTTTGTCTCCCAGCCGAGTTCGCCGCTTCCCAAAGGCTGGTCGCTGAGCCGGTCGAGCGGCACCTGGCGGTATATGAGGTTCGCGTCATATATCATCTTCAGCGTCGTGAGGCACGAGCCGCCGCTCCCGCTGTTCTTCTCGGGAGCGATGAGGCAGGAACCGAACAAGTCGGCCTGCCGTTTGAGCTCGTAGGCGAACTGGTCCGCGAGGATGCGGTTGTTCGCGTAGGAGGCGGCCTGCCGCGCGGGCAGCGTCGAGAAGTCTATGAGGACCGACGCGCTATGGTCGTTGCCGTTGCCTTTGCCTGTATCAGCCCCGATCGCGTAGCGATGCGCGGGGTTGTGTTCCTGCCAAAGGAGAAGGCCCGCTTTCTCGCCCGCCGTCTCCTTGCACTGCGCGATAAGGCGCTCAATCGCCGCGCGGTCGAAGAACGGGGAACCGGCCGCGACTGGATCGAGGAGCATCTCCACCTCGTAGACGCGCCGGCCTCCGGCGTTGAGCTCGCGCCGCTTGCTTTCAAGCGATATCTTGCGTTTGCCCGGGTCCGCGATATCGTTATTGAAAACTGCAGCGTCAGCGTCGGTTTTGACGTATTTGTCGGGCCAGGCCGGCTCTCCCTGCCGGTTCACGACGGGGATGAAGCGCGCCCGTCCTCCCGATCCGTCCACGGCTTTGCGCACGTAGCCCATGACTCCCGCTTCGAGTATGAAATTTCCGAGAGTAAGCGACACGCCGTGCCCGGCCATGCCGCCTTTTGCTTCGTCGAGAAGCCTGATGATCTTCTCGGTAATAGCTGGACTGTCCGCCGTGACGGCGTTTTCAAGGTCGTCCCTCAGGATAAAGTCAGGGCGATGCTGCTGGTAGAGGCGCCCGCGCATCGGCGTCATGGCCGTATGGGCCTCAACGCGGATGCGGTTGTTCGTTACGAAGTTCGACACCCGCTTGAGCGTGGCCTCGTCCTTTGTTCGCGCCTGGTTGTAGAGCTGCCCGAAGTCGGCGATTAGCAGCTCGTTAGTCTGGAGCTCCGTCACCACGTCGAACAGGATGCGAAACCGACCTCACCGATCCCGCCTGCAATCGTCCATTCGCCGGCTGGATTGCAACCCTGCACGAGGTAGTAATTGTCGCCGAACATCTCGTCCGCATCGAAAGTTGCAGCACGAGCACCCTGTTCTGAGCAGGCGATGTCGCAGCCACGCATGTTCCTGAATCTCGATGACGAATGCAGTAGTCGCGGCTTCCGCATTAGTGTGCTGCTACCTGCCAACGCATTACGCGACCGGAGCACGAAAAGTAAAGTTTAGTAAAGAATGAAGCCCATTCAACCCGCGCCTGTCGTGAAAGCGCAGCCCGGTTGCCGCATGCAGGGTCTGGCCGAATGTGCTATGATTGTTTGCCATGCCCCCAGCACCGCAATCAGTCATCGAAACGCGCCGACACCAGATGTTTCCGGTTTTGGAGCCGGCAGAGATCGAGCGGATGCGCCGCTTTGGCAAAATACGCCATTATCGGGCGGGCGAAGCCCTGCTGGACGTCGGCAAGGTCGCTCCGGGCTTCACCATCATCCTGACCGGCCAGGTGAATGTCACCCAGCACGACCAATCGGAGCATGGCCGACCGATTGTGACCCACGAGCCCGGCTCGTTCATGGGCGAACTAGCGCAGCTTACCGGCCGCCCGTCTCTCGTCGATGCTCGCGCGGAGGACGCAGTCGAGGCGCTGATCATCCCGTCCGACCAGCTTCGCGCCTTGCTGATCGCCGAGGCGGAGCTGGGCGAGCGTATCATGCGCGCGCTCATCCTGCGTCGTGTCGGCCTGCTGGAAACGGGGGCCGGTGGACCGATCATCATCGGGCGCGCCGGGAATGGCGACGTACTCCGGCTTCAGGGGTTTCTCCGGCGCAACGGCCATCCGCAACAGCAGCTCGATCCCGAGAGCGATCCGTGCGCCAAGGCGCTGATCGATCGCTTTCAGGTGGACGCCAGCCAACTGCCGATTGTGCTGTGTCCGGGCGGACAGATGCTGCATAATCCGACCGAGGCGGAGCTTGCCCGCTGCATCGGCCTGCTGAACCCGATCGACCCCGACCGGCTCTACGATGTCGTCATCGTAGGCGCCGGACCGGCCGGTCTCGCGGCGGCGGTCTATGCCGGCTCGGAAGGTCTTTCGACGCTGGTGATCGACTGCCGGGCCTTTGGTGGACAAGCCGGCGCTTCGGCCCGGATCGAAAATTATCTCGGCTTTCCGACCGGCATCAGCGGCATGGCGCTGATGGCCCGGGCCTACAACCAGGCGCAGAAGTTCGGCGTCGAGATGGCGATTCCGGACGAGGCCGTCCGCTTGGACGGATGCGATTCCGGCCACGGGCCGCTGACGCTCAAACTGGCCAACAACGAATACGCCAGGACCCGGTCGATCATGCTGGCGACCGGCGCCCGCTATCGGCGGCTCGCGGTGGAAGACCTCGAGTCCTTCGAAGGTACAAGCGTACACTATTGGGCCTCGCCGCTTGAGGCTAAGCTGTGCACGGGCGAGGAAGTCGCGCTGGTCGGTGCGGGCAATTCTGCGGGCCAAGCCGCAGTCTATCTGGCAAGCAGCGTCAGAAAGGTCTGGATGCTCGTGCGCGGCGCGAATCTCGCCGACAGCATGTCACGCTACCTCGTAGATCGGATCACCGGTCTGCCGAATATCGAAGTGCTTGCGCACACCAATGTAACAGGTCTCGAAGGACACGACGGCGTTTTGGAAGCGGTCCGCTGGCGTCGACGGGGAACGGAGAACGAAACGCGGCAGCCGCTCCAGCACATATTCCTGTTCATCGGCGCCGATCCGAATACGGGTTGGCTCGCCGGCACCGGAATTGCGCTGGATGCAAAGGGCTTCGTGCTGACTGGCGCAGCGGATGGTACCAACCGACACGCCCTCGAAACCAATCGCCGCGGCGTCTATGCGATCGGTGATGTTCGATCGGGCTCGGTAAAACGAGTCGCCGCTGCCGTTGGCGAAGGCGCACAGGTCGTCGCAGCGCTACACGCCACTCTCGCGGCCACGAAGGACGACCAGCGCGAGCTTCGGACGGCGTCCTGACGCGCGTCGATTTCAAATGAAGCGCTGGATCACGCCGCGTCCGAAGGATCTCAGATGTTCGGCGACGATCCGTCCATCCTGACGGATCACGATGCGGTCGGCATAAGCCTGGACCTCGACCGGGCGCCCGACGGCGTTGGCAGCGGCCAAGTATTTTGTCGAACCGCGCAATACGCTCGGCCTCTTCGCCACGTCGCTGCTCGGCCGCATTCCATAACGACTATTGCGCGAAAAAGATCTGCGCGCCCCATCTTCAATTCTAGATCCGGGGTATAGTCATCGACCCATACATGGAGGGAATGATGACGATCGGACTTCGCTTTATCCCTGTACCTGCTGCTGGAAGGCCGAGAACGATTGCGCACGCCCTAGAGCTACTTCGCGTCGAAGTTGGGTTTTCGGAGCTTGACACGGCCAGGATTTCGGTTGTCCGGATTTCTCCAAGATCGAAACCGGCTTGGTCGTTTGCCTTAATCTATGAAAGCAACTTTTACGACAAGCATTTCGCGGTCATGTTGCCCAGCTGCGCAACCGTACAAGCTATACGCGACGGTGAATTAGACCGGAGAATGATCAATGTCTGCGATCTACACGCTGCTGCCGTGAACGCGGATGGCGAAGTGCAACTGGCTGATGGTTCCTTCCTCCGCGCAGTTGAAACTCAACCCGTAAACTTACCTTCGAATTTGAGCGAGCAAGACTGTCGTATCATTGATACGTTTATCAAAATGGTTGGCGGAAAGGACCGGATATACCGATCTTTACGTCAAGGAATACCCCTTGAGTATCAGGAGATGGTGCCTGATCATAGGTTCGTTGATTTCTCCGCATTTAGGGCTTTAGCCACTGACCAGAAAATCACAATTCCATTATTAAAAGCGATCGAATACCAGATTTTGAAGCGTTTTGGAGCGACGCCTTCGCTGGCAAAAATATCGGATACGCTGCGAAAGATAGGCATTCGAACCAATCAGTCGACTCGAGATTGAGGACACTTTCCTGACATGATTCCAGTGAAATCGAGATTGGTGCAAGGCACGAGAAAATGTTGGATGTAGCTGGCTTCATTCCCAAGCGAATGGGGCTATCATGGACTTGCATCAAATCTTCGAAATGCCGGTTGGCAAATTGCGCGCTGGCAAAAACAATATACGCATTCACTCAAAAAGGCAGATCGAGCAGATTATAACGAGCGTTAAGCGATTTGGATGGACTTATCCCATCCTGATCGATGAGTGCGGAAACATCCTTTGTGGTGTTGGTCGCTGGCTCGCGGCGCAGAAAATGGGACTGACGAAAGTCCCTGTGATGCTGCTCAGCCATCTAAGCGATATCGAAAAACGTGCTTTAATCCTAGCTGACAACAAAATTGCTGCCAATGCAGGTTGGGATCGACAGATTCTGGCTCGAGAGCTTGGTGAGCTTTCCACTCTGCTCCCCGAAATCGATCTCGACATCGAAATCACGGGTTTCTCCGCACCCGAGATCGACATGCTCTTGGGCGAACTGATCGATCCGGAAGCTGATCCAGCGGATCTTCCTCCTGCCCCAGCCCAAACTGGTCTGCCCCCTGAAAAGTGGTCCTCCCTGAATTAGGCTATTAGCCGTTAGAGAGGACATTGGAATGCCCCAGAAGAAGCACAAGGCGGAAGAGATCGTCGCGAAGCTGCGCCAGGTCGATGTTTTGCTTTCACAAGGCAGATCGGTTGGCGAAGCGGTTCGTTCGATCGGCGTGACGCAGTTCACGTATTACCGGTGGCGCAAGGAGTTTGGTGGCCTGAAGGGCGATCAGGTAAAGCGCTTGAAAGAGCTTGAGAAAGAGAACGACCGGCTGCGCAAGGCAGTGTCGGACCTGACGCTCGAGAAGCTGATCCTGAAAGAGGCTGCCTCGGGAAACTTCTGAGCCCTTCCCGCCGTCGCCGCTGCGTCGACCATGTCATGGTGAAGTTCTCCGTCTCGGAGCGCTTTGCCTGCAAGGTTCTGGGCCAGCATCGCTCGACCCAGCGCAAGAAACCGCAAAGCCGACCGGATGAAGAGGCATTGACGACCGACATCATCAGTCTGGCCTCACGCTACGGCCGCTATGGCTATCGCAGGATCACGGCGATGCTGCGGTCCGAGGGTTGGACGGTGAATGCCAAGCGTGTCGCGCGTATCTGGCGGCGGGAGGGGCTGAAGGTTCCTCAGAAACAACCGAAGAGAGGCAGACTCTGGCTGAATGACGGATCGTGCGTCCGGCTTCGGCCCGAGCATCCAAACCATGTTTGGTCCTATGACTTCGTCGAGGGCCGGACCCACAATGGCAGGAAGTTCCGCATGCTCAACATCATCGACGAGTTCACCAGAGAATGTCTGGCGATCCGGATTGATCGCAAGCTCAACTCGACCGACGTCATCGACGTCTTGTCGGACCTGTTCATCCTACGCGGCGTGCCCGGCCACGTTCGTTCTGATAACGGGCCGGAGTTCATCGCCAAGGCAGTGCGAGAGTGGATTGCAGCTGTCGGCGCCAAGACCGCGTTCATCGAGCCCGGAAGCCCTTGGGAGAACGGCTACTGCGAGAGCTTCAACTCGAAGCTTCGCGACGAACTGCTCAACAGTGAGATCTTCTACAGCCTCGCCGAGGCCAAGGTCATCATCGAGGCATGGCGGCGCTACTACAACACCGAGCGACCACACTCATCGCTCGGATATAAACCGCCGGCGCCAGAGGCCATCGCCTGGCCTTCAAAGCCAGCCGGATCGCTTCCGCCAGCAGCGCAAGCAATGGCCGAAAAGCCGATTATGCATTAAGACTGAAACCGGACCACCTCATAGGGGCAGGCCAGCAGCAAATGGGGTTTATTGCCGAAAGGAACTGACCGACATCGCTGTTAAGGCCGCTCGGATGGAAGCACTGGTCGTCTGTAGCGAGATATCGAAGCCAAAATAGAAACTTGCCAAACGCACCGTGACGCCTTGGACATTCTACTGGCATCTGAGAGATACAAGCGCCCACTGAAAACTCTACATCATTCGGAGAGTTTTAATGAACTCCGCATACGACAATCATTACGGACACCTTCCAGGCAATGACCGCGTACCATCTATGGCGGAACGCTTTCTTGCCTATGTCAAACGGTTCTGTCCGTATTTGAGCTAACCTCCGGGGAGTGCGCGCTCGACCGTGAAGAAAATCAACGGATACTCACACGTTACTGTTAATATCATACAACGACTATTTGCGGGCGTAAAGGCTAGCGGCGCCGGCGAGATAGTCTCAGCCCTCCCCTTTGACTGCATCAATTAGCCGTCCGCGAGCAGCGTGGCAGAATCAGGCGGCGCAAGTCCGCGCTTCCGTATCGGACGCACGCAAAGGCACGCGTATAATCAGCCTCGCCAAGCACCTCAAAAAGCGAGGTCCCACGACCATAGCTTGGCGCGACCAGGATTTATGACCCGTGACGCTTGGGCTTTGCTCACACCGTCGGCGAGTTATGGGCCACGATGCGCATTGAAGTCCGGTGCGAAAGAGAAAATCCGGCAGGATCAAGTCATCGAGCTGCTGGGCATTGCCGCGTTTCTTGATCGGTCTACGGCGCCATATCGGGCGGTGAGCGGCAGCGCGTGATTCTTGGCCGCGCCTTGTTGTCATAGCTGCGCCTGTTGCTGATGAAGCCGCTTTCCGCACTGGACCGGATAACCAGTAGACAAATGTTGTCGTGACGATCAGACACGGAGATGAAGGACCGAAGCTGCTTGCTCGCATCACGCGCGGAGCGGTCAACATGTTGGATTTCGCGGCTGGTCAAAAGATATATGCGCAAATAAAAGCAGTATGGTTGATCGCAGAACGGCAATCATCGGTTGCATGATCCGGCGTTGGTGTTGCCTTTCAGTCCCACCCGGACCTTTCATTCACCTGAAATAGCTGCTTGGTCGTTGACAACACGAGATTCGGTGTATAGCGAAAACTATATCGATAGGCTGTATAGTGAAAACTATATCGATAGGCTATCGGCCGGGGAGCATCCCGAGTCGTTCTGTTTTTAGATGATCGCTGTTCTGGGTGGTCGCGCGCGTTCCTCGTTAATGAGGAGCGCCCCGGCATGCGCGGACGGCTGCGGTCAGCCAACGACTGCGCGAAACGTTTTTCGAATGTTGCAGCTCAGCGGGGATCCGAGCCCGCATGACAGAGCAGCATGGGGGGGGGGTGATATGAATAGTTTGAAGAGTTCTTTCCTCGGCTCGACAGCGGGGCTGGCATTCCTGTCCACCGTCCTGCTTGTCGCCATCCCATCGAATCCTGCGCAGGCGCGTTCACTACACGATGAAGGCGGATGCAGCGAACCTGACGTATGTTCAAAAACGCAGGCCGAGCGGCAGGCGCAGGGAAGGCAGGACTATGCCCCACTCGCCGCCCCGAGCTGGGCGGATACCTATGCTCAGGGTTGGTCGGAAGCCCAGGTCCAGGCGCTGACGTTTCCTTACTTCAAGGCGAACACGACGAAGCCGGTGTTCACGCTCTACGACGCACTGGGACGACCCGAGAATCTCAAGATCGGGGGCAGTTTCCGCTCCCGCATCGAAGGGATCAACAACCAGTTCCGTCCGTCACCTGCTCCGCAGGACGACGTGTTACTCGCACTCCGCACCAACATTTATGCCGAGTACGATACCGGCCACAAGATCAAGATCGGCGGCGAAGTGTTCGACAGCCGCGGCTACTTGCAGAAACCGAACTCGTCAGCCTCCACCACGGAGGTGAACGCCCTCGAGCTCACCCAGGCCTATCTCAAGTTCGATCTTTCCGAGCAAACGGGCAATGGTTCGAATAGCAGCCTCACCACCGGCCGGTTCACGAAGGACGTCGGCTCACGCCGCCTCATGGCGCGTAACGACTACCGAAACACCATCAATGCCTTCACCGGCGCGTCCTTCGACTGGCAGGGCGCGAACAAGGATCAGATGACCGTGTTCTGGACCATGCCGCACAACCGGTTGCCCAACGACGTGCCGGGCATCCTCGACAATGCGATCGTGTTGGATGAGGAGAACCTGGATCTGCAATTTTACGGCGGTTCCTATACCTTCGCGAACGTATTCGGCGGAACCCTCGAGCTCTATGGCTACGGCCTGTACGAGGATGATACCGGGTCAGGCCTGCGATCGTTGCAGACCCGCAACCGCCGCCTGTTCACCCCCGGTTTCCGGCTATGGAAGGCGCCGAAGCCTGCGCAGTTCGACTGGGAGGTCGAAACGACTTACCAGACGGGTCGCGCCCGGGAGACGGCCGCCATCACCGACAGGCGCGACCTCCATGTCTCGGCCTACTTCTTCCATGCGTGGGCGGGCTACACCTTCAATACGGCGTGGCTGCCGCGGGTCTCGTTTCAATACGATCAAGCCAGCGGCGACAGCGCCAACCCTGCCACCTTCACCCGTTTCGACACGTTGTTCGGCGCCCGGCGCTGGGAATACGGTCCGACCAGCCTTTACGGCGCGGTGCAGCGGTCCAACCTGATCTCGCCGGGCATACGCTTGGAGGTCACGCCGAGCCCGATCTGGGATGCCTTCGTCACCTACCGCCCGCTCTTCCTGGCGGACGCGACCGACTCCTTCGCCACCACAGGGGTACGGGACCGTACCGGCCGATCCGGCAACTTCGCCGGCCAGCAGATCGAGACTCGCCTGCGGTACTGGCTCATCCCGGACGCCTGGCTGATGGATACCGGGGTCACCTACCTGATCAAAGGCAGATTTCTGCAAACCGCCCCCAACGCGCCTGCCACAGCCGACACCTTCTACGGCTATCTCCAGACCAGCTTCTTCTTCTAAAACAAGTTTCTTCGTCTAAAGATCATGCCGGCCCAACAGCAGATACCGCTGTGGGCCGGCACCAATCTGTAGTCCGGTCTCAGGCGGGCGGTGTAGCTTGTCAATCAGACGAGAAGTGCTCGCCGAAGGAAAAGCTTGCGCTGTACCTCGACGCCAACCCTTCGGTTCGCCGCGAGGTGGGTCATAGCTTTATGTTATTGGTCGGCCAATGGTGGGGCGATCGCGATTTTCTCGTGAGGCTCGGAGATACGGCGAGCGTATTTCTCGAGAAGGGCTCGCCGCCTTGAAATGAAACGATGAAACGACTGGCGAGGTCGCAGCGCCGATCTCCACGATTTCGCCAACACGAAAACAGGACAATCCGACGGCAGTGAGGCTCGGCGAATAGTGGTCGCGAACACGCTGCGGATTCGACTCTCATCAGCCACGATGTGGCAGTGAGGCGAGTATCTTCCGCCGGGACGACTGCCATACATACTTATTGATCGGCTTTGATCGTGGTGGCGGGCACCGGGCCAACCATCGTAATGGCCTTGATTTGCGCATAGACATCCTGACCGCGCATGAAGCCAAGCGCATGCTGCGACCGTCGCGTGATACGGGCGAGCAGCTTGGGGCCGTTTTCACGATGACCGATCGTGAGCATGACATTGATCTGCGCGTCGTCGAGCGGGTACAGGTCCTGCACCCGCACCGGCACGACGTTCAAGATTGTTGTCGGCGAAGGAGCCTCGACAGCAAGGCTGATGTCGTTCGCGGCGATCCGAACACGCTGCAAGGTTGCCGCCTTTCCGACTCGGCTCCGCACCAGCAGCGTCGCGCCATCAATGACCAGCGCCGACAAGCCATCTCCCGGATTATTGGCGCTAACGTGTGTTTCGAGAACCGACGAAGCCTCGGAGCCGCGCATGAGCGGTAAGTGGCTATCGGTCAGCAGTTCATTGAGTGGGCCGGCGGCGACAACCCGTCCGGACTGCAAGAATACCATGCGGTCAGCCAGCCGCTCAATTTCGGAGAGGTCATGGCTAACATAAAGCACCGGAATCGCGAGCGAAGCATGGAGCGCCTCGAAATAAGGAAGTATCTCCTCTTTGGTCATGCGATCGAGCGCTGACAGCCTGTCTTAATTCTTCTTCCCATAACCGACGACGAAGGCAACATTCATCTCACTTGGCGGCGGTTCGAAGGGTGCGCTGGCGCGGACGGTCGCGAGCGCGCTGGCATCGAGTTTCGACTGGCCGCTGCTTTCCGCGATCGCCAGCGTGCCGGGCTTGATCTGCCCGCTAGGAGCGAGCGTGAAGGACACTCTCGCATTGCCATGCAGACCGACTCCGCGGCCTTCATCTGGGTATACCAGATGGGCCTGGACCTTCTTGGTCAGGCGCTTGACGTATTTGCGTAGGCGATCCGCCTCGAGATCCCGCTCGGCTTTAAGAATCTGCGCCTTCTGCTGTTCGTCGGTGTCCTGCACACGGCGCACCTGAGGAGGAGCAGGTTGTTGCGGCGCGGAGATCTGTGGTTGTGGCTCCGGCGGCTTGGAGCCTTCATCCTCCTGCGGCTCAGTGGTCTGCCCCCTGAAAAGTGGTCCTCCCTGAATTAGGCTATTAGCCGTTAGAGAGGACATTGGAATGCCCCAGAAGAAGCACAAGGCGGAAGAGATCGTCGCGAAGCTGCGCCAGGTCGATGTTTTGCTTTCACAAGGCAGATCGGTTGGCGAAGCGGTTCGTTCGATCGGCGTGACGCAGTTCACGTATTACCGGTGGCGCAAGGAGTTTGGTGGCCTGAAGGGCGATCAGGTAAAGCGCTTGAAAGAGCTTGAGAAAGAGAACGACCGGCTGCGCAAGGCAGTGTCGGACCTGACGCTCGAGAAGCTGATCCTGAAAGAGGCTGCCTCGGGAAACTTCTGAGCCCTTCCCGCCGTCGCCGCTGCGTCGACCATGTCATGGTGAAGTTCTCCGTCTCGGAGCGCTTTGCCTGCAAGGTTCTGGGCCAGCATCGCTCGACCCAGCGCAAGAAGCCGCAAAGCCGACCGGATGAAGAGGCATTGACGACCGACATCATCAGTCTGGCCTTACGCTACGGCCGCTATGGCTATCGCAGGATCACGGCGATGCTGCGGTCCGAGGGTTGGACGGTGAATGCCAAGCGTGTCGAGCGTATCTGGCGGCGGGAGGGGCTGAAGGTTCCTCAGAAACAACCGAAGAGAGGCAGACTCTGGCTGAATGACGGATCGTGCGTCCGGCTTCGGCCCGAGCATCCAAACCATGTTTGGTCCTATGACTTCGTCGAGGGCCGGACCCACAATGGCAGGAAGTTCCGCATGCTCAACATCATCGACGAGTTCACCAGAGAATGTCTGGCGATCCGGATTGATCGCAAGCTCAACTCGACCGACGTCATCGACGTCTTGTCGGACCTGTTCATCCTACGCGGCGTGCCCGGCCACGTTCGTTCTGATAACGGGCCGGAGTTCATCGCCAAGGCAGTGCGAGAGTGGATTGCAGCTGTCGGCGCCAAGACCGCGTTCATCGAGCCCGGAAGCCCTTGGGAGAACGGCTACTGCGAGAGCTTCAACTCGAAGCTTCGCGACGAACTGCTCAACAGTGAGATCTTCTACAGCCTCGCCGAGGCCAAGGTCATCATCGAGGCATGGCGGCGCTACTACAACACCGAGCGACCACACTCATCGCTCGGATATAAACCGCCGGCGCCAGAGGCCATCGCCTGGCCTTCAAAGCCAGCCGGATCGCTTCCGCCAGCAGCGCAAGCAATGGCCGAAAAGCCGATTATGCATTAAGACTGAAACCGGACCACCTCATAGGGGCAGGCCAGACTCTTCTGTAAATCTCTTCGCCGCTTGACGTCCTAGTGCACCTGGCGTTGCTATAGCAATAGCACGAGGAACGCGCGACTCTGGTCGGCCATATATGTAGACTTCATCCGGGATTATGACGTACCAAATATCTACATTCACGTCGTCATTCTTCAGTGCACTTTCGATCGCATCAGAAAAAAGTCCCGTTGTGCGATAGAGCGCCTGATGACGATCTTTAAGCAAGATCGAGTTGATCACATCGGTTCTTGAAAGCACAATCGTTCGAGCCGGGCTAAGTGGCCACGCTGCACCAAACACCGCTTCAAATCCCGGAAATGGTGGCGAATTTCTTACATCAGAAGGTGCTCGCCTAAATGAATTAAACTGGTTGCTCCAACGTTGAAAGAGCTCGACCCCCTCCCGCGTTCCAACGACACCCACTCTAATCGCCGTCGGATTCCGAGAAAACTCGACAGGGCCAAACTGCATCAACCCTTCCTTCGGATAATCCGTCGTTTGACCGTAGCCCACCGCTACTGCTGGCTCGGATAGCGTGAGCAAACGAGGTCCCTGGACCTGGAGCCCGTGTCGTTCAACAGCGCTATTAATCGATATATTGTGAACAGATAGCCGAGCCGAAATACGAATGTATTCCGTGTCTGAGACTGGAAGCTGTATGGTATCCTGACCTTTTGCAATGTAGGTAAGAATTGCAACAAGCAGATCGCGCCATCTCGCATTCCACCAGCTCCGGCAGAAGCCACGCCTCAAAGAATGCTGCTTATCAGCGTCTGGTATGGGGCTGATACCATCGCTAGAGAAAAGCACATGTGGGATAACTCTTATGGAGCCATCAACGATGCTTGGCCTCGCTTCGACTGCGAAGTGCCAATAAACACCACGCCTCGGGCTTTGGCCGACGATCGCTTTTGTGCGCTCGACGCCTTGATGATCCTTAAACCGAACGCGATTTCCATTCCTGTCAGTGTGCTTTACAAACCAGCAAATTGAGCGATTGGCAAGTTGATGGCTCGACATCCCAATCGAAGCACAATAGCGATCCCAGGACTGTCGGGCGAGGCTGGATAGACTCCGCGACATTTCTCCGCGATCTGAGAACACCAAATCATTCGAACCGGGCCACTCGTTAACTGACAGCACCGTTTCACCGGATTTCTGAATCTGCCCCCCGAACGATTGAGCTGCGTTTGCATAAGTTTCAAAGGTGACATTTCCGCCCTGAATAGAATGATTAATAAAGGGCAGCTCAGAGGCGGCAACACTACTTTTGAACCTCCTGATGACGGTAGGCCAGCATGTTATTGCGATTTTATTCTCGAACAGCCAATCCCATTGAGGGTCGCTTGAAGATGACGAAGGATTGCGCGTCCAATCACCAAGATCTACCGTTCCTTTCGTGCGGGGCACCCGGTCCTGATCAAGAACCTTCAAAAGTTTATGAAGCGCGTCCGCCAAGTTGAGTGAGCCATCAATGATATTCTTTCGAGCGAGATTGGCGCGCACCGCGGTGAAAGGAAGATCATCAATACGAACTGGGACAACGAAACGCTCAAGCGCCTCAGCGCGTTCGGTGGCGATAGCAACATTAACCTCATCAAGCACCCCAGGCTTCTGATGCCCCCGCTTCGATAGCAGGACGATTACCTTCGCTGCGCGCTGGCGAATGGCGTGTTCGATAGTGTCCCAAATGAGCTCGCCGCCCACAATGCGAGTGACGTCCGACCAGACCTGATATCCGTGCGCGGCAATACGCGAAGAAAGCCACGTCGCCATATCATTGTCTTCCGGATTTGCGTGACTTATAAAAACGAGATCACGCTCGGCATGTTCATCCGGGCTTCCCTGGTTAGGCCAGCATGCAATATCCCAACCTCTTCCATCTTGGTGCGGCAAGCGATTTGCGATTGCCGTAAAATAATTTTCACTGAAGAGATCGTGGTCGATAAAAAAGAAAATCGGTCCAAAAAGACCTTTTTTCTTGCGAAGAATATTGACTTGGATAGCGTCTATTAGAAGCGAGGGATTAAGAAGCCCGTCTCGCGCAGCAGTTACTCCCAGGACCCCCGCAACGTCATAATAATCGACTCTGTTTTTCGCAAATAGGGAGAATAGAGTGCGCCGTTGTATTGTGCCGCGAGCAAAACTTGGAGCTGGCCTCAAATCAAAAATAATCCGCGGCTTTGCATCTTGGATCAAACTCACCAAGCGCTCTGCGTCGAGCTCACCTGCTTTTATGAAGCCTAGCGTGTAGGATGACGATTCCGAAAACAGCATCGGCTGTCTCGTGGGCATCGTCGCGGATTGGGGCTGTGAGTGATTAACGCCGTCATGCACTCTGACAATGCGCAAGTGAGGCCGTGAACGACCCTCGCTCATAACAAGATATCCTTTGTGAGCGCGGTCTCTAACTCGGCATAACTCTTCGTCGATAAGTCATAGGGAGTTCCCAGTCAGGATCTTGAATATCTAGTTGCCCCGTGAAGGAGTTTTTCAGCTCGCGGTCTTTCTCGAATGCGCGGCGATACATTCTAGGCGCAACGCCAGTAAACGGCCGAAACAAAACGCGGCGCTCGATAGTCTCTTTATTACCATCCACCTGTTCGCTTGGAGGCTTCCAGCCTTCCCGACCCATTTCGAACTGAATAGAGTCTTTATGTAGCGTGAGCGCCTGACTCTTGGGATAAGGCTCAATGAACTGAACCTCATCGATTCCCGCTGAAACAATATGCCGGGCGCAATAATGACATGGGAAAGTTGTGACAAACAACCGGGTACCGACGGTAGTTACTCCCATTCTACCGGCACTTAGCAGCGCGTCCATTTCGGCGTGAACAGCCCGACTGAACTCTAAGAGATCACCGATCCTTCCCCCGCGAATTCGCTTCAAAGCAGCATCGCGAAAACTCGCGTCCTTCAGGCGCGCGTCATCCCCAAGCACCTCCTGGAGCAATTCTTCTGCGATTGCCTTTTGGTTAGAGGTATTGCTGCAGTATTTGTTCGTATAGGCGCAACGATGATCTTCCGTTCCGTGTACAAAGCCCGATCCGTAAACACCTCCACCCGCCTTTGGCGCCTCGTTCGTTCCTGTTGCCACCAAGTTGCCAACCCGGTCGATAAGAGCCGCACCAACCTGCCGCGACATACAAGCGCTTCTCATTGCAGCACCCGCTGCAGCGTGCATTGCGGTTTCTGCGGTTGTTGGACGAGCAACTGAGGCATGCGAGACCAGCATGGTCAAGCGCTCCAAATCCTGGCTTACCTCCCACTTTGGGTTCCCTTTCCCATCCCGGAGAATTCGCTTCTCGGTGTTATCGACGAAGAAATCAGACAAATGAAATGCGTCCGAAACTCGCTGCCCATGCTTTTCCGGCGCTTTAGCATCCCGTTGCATGAACTTCTTCGCGGCCGCCTCGCCCGCATCTTCATACTTGCTGGAGATCCTTTTGAGCCGCTCCTCGTATTCAGACACAACGCCAATCAAAACAAAGGCGTCACCGTAAATGCGCCTTAGCAGCCCGACCTCAGCGGGATGTCTGACGGAGTCGATAATGAACGCGCGCGGCTTTCCGTCAGGAACGACGGGCTTCTCTGGCTCAGCTTGCGACCCTTGCATTATAGCGCGTTCGCGTCGGATAAGCGCGACTGCTCCTCTAGCAACGGCCGCATGATCTTTCTGCCGAAGCTCATCTCCCGCGTCTTGGTATTTGATCACATCGGCAATGAACTTTTTGTCTTTGGTCGTGGCGATCGTTCGCCCCAATCTTTTCATGCCTTCTTCAATGACAGTCCGCGCCTTAATGACGGCGACTTTGTAATTGCTCCCACCGGAGACAACTCCCTCGAGCGTTTTCTTTAGCGTCTCTGCGACGGTCGTGTTTCCGGATCCGACGTGACCGACGATTCCAAAAATGAGTTCGTTAGCGACACTTTCCGCAATCACCTTTTGAGAAGTTGGCATACCCTTCGGCGCGTTTACTGGATTTTTCGTTGCTGCTGTGAATGCCATGGGATCCATTGAGAATGAAAGCCACATTCTACCATGGATTGCGCTAGAGCGGTCTCGCGCGAACTATTTTCTTATTTTTTTGAGTTCTTTCGTGGATAACTGAAGCGTGGGCGCGTGAAGATCGCCCGTGACGTCTATAGATACAGGAATTCAAATTCGCCGCGATGGCCATCAGCTGCGATCCAAGCCAGCATTCGTTCTTCAAGCGCAGGCTCGGCTAGAACGTCCGCTATGGGGTTAATAACTGACGTTTTCCTCCAGCAAATTACTTAGCCAGCTTTTCATCGACGCGACGACGCCACGAGTACTACTCGAGAGTGACCTCTCCGGATTAGACCCCACAATCGCAGCGATCCGATATCCTTTCAGCTCTTTTCTTTACAGCGCCCCCGATCGAGTGGTTCTTTAGCCCAACTCAAGCAATGCCGTCGGGCACCGACGTCACGACAAGTGCGTCGCTCATTCGTCCAGTTGCGCCCCCCGGCTGTGGCTGTGAATTGATGAAATCCACGCCCCAAACAAACCGAATTCCATTATCACTAATCGGAATGGACTGCCTCCGTCGGGCGGCAGTCTGGATCGAACTATGTCTCCAGTCTTGGATTCCCAAAAACGGGAATATTCGGGGCGACAGCCGGAGACTTTTGGCATTTCAAGCGCCTCCGACCATGAAAGGGGGCGCACGGAGGCGAAAGCTGAACGCACAAAACCCGCCATTGGCGGGGCTTTTCGCTAATCCTTTGGAGATTCTAGAAAATATCAGACTGGATGGCTGGCGACGCAGTGACGCGCAACCAAATCTCCATTGAAATTCGCTGCTAACAGGGAATTTTACAGGGAATTTCGGCCGTTTCGCGCGCCAGAGACGAAAATCAATGCGAGAAACGTCCGTGATGCAGTCACTTCTAGAAGAATTCCCTGCAAATCTTATCAGGGAAATTAGTTCGAAGAACAGGGAAAGGAAACCTCGAAGCAGGGAGCGAACTTGCACAGTTGGTAAGCGTTGCATTCTTGCACGCTTGTTTGGGCTCCGAACAGATCGGGCTGCTCGAAAACGAGCTTCGCGAGCGGGCACGCCGAGACGAAACCGCCAAGCGATTGATGACGATCCCAGGCATCGGTGTCATCTGCGCAACCGCTATGGAGGCCCTTGCGCCGCCGCTGGAAAGCTTTGCAAGGGGGCGCGACTTCGCGGCCTGGCTCGGTCTCACGCCACGGCAAAACTTTTCTGGCGGCAAGACTCGCTTGGGCGGAACCTCGAAAATGGGCCAGCGCGATCTGCGCCGGCTCCTTGTCAGGGGCGCGATGACGGTCGTTCGATGGGCTTCGCGCAAGGGAGCGCTCGAGGGATCCTGGCTCGGGCGCATGATGAAGAAAAAGCCTCGCTTGGTCGTTGCGGCGGCGCTCGCGAACCGCACAGCGCGGATCGCTTGGGCCTTGATGACGAAGGGCAAGGTTTACAGAGCTTCGGACGCGATCCGCGCGCGAGGCGTTGATCGCGTTTGGGGGTCGTCGAGAATGTGAGCAGGTCGATCAAGGGTAAGGGCAAACGGTCAATGAGACGGGGTCGGGAAAACCAGTGTGTTTCGGAGCGCTTCGAGCGCGCCACGCCGATTTGGACCCGATCCGCGCATCTCCATACAGGCCCGCGGTGTGTGAACAGCCGCTTCATGAGGCCGGACACACGAAAGAGCTTGACCACATGCGCGAGCCCGAAGAAAAAACTCTTGCATTCCACGGGACGTCCACACACGAAACACATACTGGACATCGCGATACTCCACTTGCCATGCGGGAAATGTAATGCTCCGCCCGGAAATTGGGGAGTCGGGTTATCCGACGACGGACCCCGGGAACCATTAAGAAATTGCCAATATATTGAAGCAGTCTGGAGTCGGTCCCAAGCTGTAGCGGCTGGACTCCCATCGCGACGGGCTTCACTTTCGGCCATGGCCACGAAGTCGCGAGAGGCGCCGAGCGGGCTCGTCAGAACAGCGAGGAGTTAGCATGCAAAAGCATCCTGTTGGATATCTGATCGGTAGCCTTGCTAAGAACTCCATCAATCGAAAACTCGCTCTGGCTCTAGTCAAGCTGGCGCCGTCGCACCTCGAAATGACGGAGATCTCCTTCAACGAACTACCGCTTTACAGCTACGACTACGATGCGGATTTTCCGCCGGCCGCGCGCGCCTTCAAGGACGCCATCGCCGCTGTTGATGCTGTTCTGTTCGTCACTCCCGAATACAACCGATCGATCCCCGGCGGCCTGAAGAACGCTATCGACTGGGCAAGTCGGCCCTACGGCAAGAACTCCTTTACGCGCAAACCCTCGGCCGTCATCGGGACCTCCCCCGGTGCGATCGGCACCGCGGTCGCCCAGCAAAGTCTCCGCAGCGTTCTGAGTTTCTGCAATTCTCCGCAGATGAATGCCCCGGAAGCGTACATTCAATTCACGCCCGACCTCATTACCGATGATGGGGAGGTCACCGCCCCATCAACCGAGCAATTCCTGCGTAGCTTCATGGAAGAGTACGCGGCCTTCATTGCGCGCGTGCTGTCGGTCCTTCCCCGGGACGCCTGAATTAGAACGGCGATGCTGGCATCGCGGGCGCTTTTGAACCTGTAGAGTATTTGAACGGGAGTTTTGAAGTGGCCATCATGCCCGCCCTCTTCATCGGTCACGGTAGTCCGATGAACACCCTGGAGGATAACGGCTACACACAGGCGTGGCGGAAGCTCGGACAAACGCTGCCACGACCGCGCGCAGTGCTGGTCGTGTCGGCGCATTGGTTCATCGGGGCGACCGCGGTGACCGCCATGTCCCACCCGCGCACCATTCACGACTTCTACGGCTTCCCCAATGAACTGTTTGCTTTCGATTATCCCGCACCAGGCCTGCCGGAATTAGCTGGCGAGGTGGCGGAGGTTGTCAAGCCGCACTGGGTTGGTGCCGACCGCGATCAATGGGGCCTCGATCATGGCACCTGGAGCGTGCTCGCCCATCTCTTTCCGAAAGCCGATGTCCCTGTCGTCCAGTTATCGATCAACGCTCTAAAGCCGCTGGACTATCACCTTGACCTCGCCGTCAAGCTGAGTGCTTTGCGCAAGCAAGACGTGTTGATCATCTCCAGCGGCAACGTCGTGCATAATCTTCGCCTCATTGAGCGGAGCCGCCCGGACATCGGCTTCGACTGGGCACACCGCTTCGATGACATGGTGGCTCGCCAGATGACCGAAGCCCCTGCCGATATTCTGACAGCGGTCGAGCATCCCGACTTTCACATGGCTGTCCCCACACCTGACCATTTTATCCCTCTTCTCTATACAGCGGGATTGGCCGCGGCGGACAGGGATGCCCAGGCTCTGCTCCGCGGGTATGCCATGGGATCGTTGTCGATGACCTGTTACGGCGTGGGCATGAAGGAGGTGGCGTGCGAAGAAGCAAACGGAGCCGCGCAGCTCCCCAAAGGCGTGCCGCCCGAGCAGACCAACATCTAAACGCGCCTCGCTCTTGCAATACGCCTCGCTGACACGCTCCTACCTGGCTTATCGCGATTTAAATCCGGACATATTGATGGTGCAGTCCGCCCAGAATCGGTCGACAGAGAATGCGTCCGGCTGTCTCGGCGGCACGTGACATTGGCGCGTTCTTTTTCAATCATAAGTGAGTGCGCGTTCTGTTGTAGTAGCTCATGTACGAGCCCGCGCGGTACCATCTTATAACAGTGTCCGGCTTAACGATCGCAAGCGCACGACAGGTCTGAGGGAACAACCGGTAAAGACCAATGAAAATCAATCGGTCAATTAGGTTGAAAGCAAGCTTGCGAGGCGCCCCTCGCCGAAGCACATTGATTTGTTGCCTCAATACCAAAATCTCGGCCTCAAGCGTAGCTCGCGACCGGAAAAGATCCGTGAACATCAGCCAGATCAGTCTGCACAGGTCCAACATCACGCGACGGCATCACCCGATTCTCAATCAACTACCAGCCGGATATGGTTTGCGGTAGGGACAGGCGGCTAGAAGCGTTTAAGTTGGCAAAGACGCTCGATGGGGTTTAGATAGTTGTCATTAACCGTCACTGCATTGACGTATTGCCTGCCTCGCACAAGCAACGGGTTGGCGGATGGACCAGGCCCTCGCCGAAATCGGCATCATCTCGGCCTATCGCTTCGCGCGAGACGGCTCCGCGACGAAGCTCGACATCGCCAACCTCGATGCGGAACTCGCTGATCCGCACGGCTGGCTGTGGCTACATTTCAATCTGTCCAACCGTCGCTGCTACGACTGGTTCGCTAGGAGCGCGCAGCTGTCCGATGTTGCGCGCGAAACCCTGCTCGATACCGACGAGCATATCCGCCTTGATATCTTCGACGAGGAGATCGCTGGCGTCTTGCCTGACCTGCATCAGGAGTTCTTGCAGGAGGGCGACGAGCTCCTACGGGTGCACTTTGCGATCTCGTCGAAGCTAATAATAACCGCCCGGCGCAAACCGCTGCGCGCGATCGAGCTGACGCGGCGTGCGATCGACGGCGGCCGCAAGTTTCCCACTCCAGTGTCACTGTTCGATGCGATCATCGACCAGTTCGCCGACGTGATCGGACGCTATTCGGCGAGCCTAGGTGACGAACTCGATGTCGCGGAGAATCACGTGCTGCACGACGAGATCGACGATGAGCGATTGCGGCTCGGCCGCGTGCGCCTGAAGGCGATCCGCACGCGACGACAGCTTTCGCAGGTCCGTGCGCTGTTTCATCGCATGGAGACCCGCGACGACGTCGAATCCGAAGTCCTGCTGTCGGCGATGCGCAAGCTTGCGCAGAAGTTCGACGCGCTTGACTACGAGTTGAGCGCGGTCTACGAGCGCGCGCGACTGCTGCAGGACGAAATCGCCGGCCGCATGACGGAGATCACCAACCGGCGCCTGTTCACGCTGTCGGTCCTGACCGCCTGCATGCTGCCCTCCACGCTAGTCACCGGTTTCTTCGGCATGAACACCAAGGACATGCCGTTCCAGACCGGCGACGGGGGCACCTGGTACGCGCTGCTGCTGGTGATCGCCGCGGGAGCACTGACTTGGTGGCTGCTCCGGCGGACCAAGGCGCTGTAAGCATCGTGGCGTTCGTTTTGGCCCCGTCCCGCTCGACCAGCCAAGTGTAATTGCTGCGGTAGCCTCCCTGCCGATCGGATATGCAGACGAATCGGGCATCCACCTAACCTCGAGATCATTTCTCGTGCAGAAGCCGGCGCAATGCACCGGTGCCGCTCAGCGAGCCCTGTCATAACCAGCTGCCATTCGTCTGCGTTGTCGGGTTGCTATGAAGGAAGAGGACAGGGCTCCCGACGTGCAATGAACGACACTAAGGCGCAGCCTGTGCTTGAGCGCGCCCACTTCCATGGCGGCTCTTTCAGTCAGCGTCCAAGTTTGATTGCCAGCACTCGCTCGCCGCTCGGCCCATGCGCTTGAAATCGATCTCGTCCGCGAGTCGAACGGAAACCGGGTTCGGCACGTCGCGCGACGATCGTCGCCCTCCAGCTGCGGCGAGACACAGGTAGTGCAGACTCATTACCGTCGAATATGAGGTGAATGGGATCGATGGAAACAATCACGGTCAGCAAGGTCGCCCCGTTCTGGCCGCCCGTGATCAGATTTCCGGCGTCGAGGCGCCGATCGGAAATACGCCCGGCTATGAGGGCTGATCAGCGGGGTCCCCCGCTCTACGTCGGCCGTGGCGATCTCAAGCTTGGCTCGCGCCCGCTCGAGATCGGATTTATACTAAATCTCGGAGAGCGTGACTCTGTGGAGCTTTTCAAATCAGCGGCGGGCTGATTCCACATGGCGAACGAGGGAGTTCGCCATGCCACCCCTCGCGCGACCAGCGAACCGCCTCCACTTTACATCTTTGGTGCGATCTGCCCGAAGGACGGCAAGGGCGCCGCCCTCGTGATGGTTCCACCCAACATCACGATCCTGCCGCTGCCAGCGAAGTGCCAGGAACTTAATCCGCAGAAAAACGTCTGGCAGTTCATGCGCGACAACTGGTTGTCGAACCGCGTGTTCAAGTCCTACGAAGATATCGTCAACCACTGCTGCTGCTACGCTTGGAACAGGCTAATCGATCGTCGAAATGCGTGATTGGCGCACCGGTTTTGATTAGCGAGCCTTGGTATTACGAGCGCTCGACTACCGCAGGTAGGTTTGGGAGGCTTGGGACACGTATTATAGTAAATTCATCCTGCAATTTCTGGATCTGCAACGTATTTCTAGACCAGGGTGGCGCGCGACATAACCAGCGCCACCAGCAGAAATTCAGCGACCGAAGTTGGAAAGGAGTGGCGGCTCGGTTACACCGACCCCCAGCGACCGCTGCACCATGATGGTGTCGGCCCAGCGGCCGTAGCGATAGGCGACGCCAGGCAGCAGGCCAGCCTCACTAAAGCCGAACTTCACGTGAAGGGCGAGCGACGCCGTATTGTCGGCGTCGATATAGCCAATCATCTGCCGAAAACCAGAGGCCGCGCAGGTGTCGATCAGTTGCTGTAGCAATAGCTGCCCGACGCCGCGACCCTGATGCTCGTGACGGACGTAGATCGAATGCTTGACGGTGAAGCGGTACGCCGGCCGCTTGCGGAACGGTACCGCATAGGCGTAGCCCACGACTTCACCGCCTGAGATCGCGACCAGACTCGGCAGGCGGTGATTGCGCAGGTTTTTGCGCCGGTCGTGCAAATCCTCCGGCTCCGGCATGCTGTCGTCGATACTGTCCTCGATCCCGCGGCGGATATGGCGGCGGTAGATCGAAAGCATCGCGTCGACATCGCCGTCGCGCGAAGGGCGGACCAGTACCGGCAGTTCGTTCGTCATGCCCGGGTTCCTGGTTTGCATCGGCCGATTCATTCCGAGGCCACGTAAGTATGCAACCGGGTGCGACCGGATGCATCGACTTCCTTGTAGACGCCTTGAATCTCGACCTCGAAGCCCGGAAACATATTGAAGCAGGTCTCGAACATCTTGAGATAGTCGATCATCGGTTGCGCCCGTTCGGTGAGCCGTTCGCCCGGCACGATGGTGGCGATGCCCGGCGGATAGACCACGAACGGGGTGGTGGCGATGCGGCCACCGATGGCATCGATCGGTAAATATTCGACATCATTGCGAACGAGATAGCGCGTCGCATCACGTGGCGACATCGCGATCTCGGGCAGATGCTCGGGAAGGAATTGTTTCCCCTGGAGCGCGCTGACATTGGCGCCACGGAAGAAGCCGTGCATCTCGAGGCAGAGATCGCGCAGGCGCACGCCGGCATAGCGAGCCGATCGGCGCCGATGGAACTCGGGAATCACCTCTTCCAGCAACGCGTTGTCGTCATGCAATTTCTTGAACGCGACGAGGCCGCTGATCAAGGTGCCGGCCTTACTGGCCTCGACGCCGGGCGAGAGCAGAAACAGTAGCGAGTTGAGATCATTCTTTTCCGCCACGATGCGGTTCTCGCGAAGATATTGCGCGACGATCGGAGCGGGGATGCCATGGTCGGTGTAGTCCCCGGTCGCGTGGTCGAAGCCCGGGGTCAGGATCGTGAGCTTGTTGGGATCGGTCATCGCAAGGCCCGTCGCCAGCTCCGGGAATCCGTGCCAGGCAGCGCCTGGCCGCAGCTGCCAATAGGACGGGTTGGTGGCGAGCAGGTCGGTGCTGATGGTCTCCCATGCGACGTTATGCACCGCGCCCTCGCGGGAGACATCGGGGATCGCCACGCGGTCCGGCACGAACGGCTCGAAGAACCAGCGCCGTTCCGGACGCAGCTCCTTCTCTTCGAATTCGCGCCGTACCGCGCGCATCTTCTTGCGCAGTTCGATGCCGAGCCGGATGGTATCGTCCCACAACACCTCACCGGAACGGCCCTTCATCATCTGCGCGCCCACGTCGAGCGATGCAAACAGTGGATAGAATGGCGACGTTGAGGCGTGCTGCATAAAGCTTTCATTGAAGCGGCGGTGCTCGATCCGCCGCTTCTGCCCCTTGATGTGTCGGTCCTTGAAGTGGATCTGAGAGGCCTGCGAAAAGCTCGCGAGCTGTTTGTGGGTCGATTGGGTCGCAATGATGCCCGGCGCCTCGCCATCGAGGCCCGAAAGGCCCATGGCGAAGCGGCCGGCATAAAGCGGGTGGAATTTCATGAAGCCGGCCCAGGCCTCGTCGAACAGGATGTAGTCGCAGAGATGGCCGATCCGCTCGAGGATCATCTCGGCGCTGTGGATGATGCCGTCATAGGTGCACGCTTCGACCATGGCGACGCGGAACGGGCGCGGCTTGCGCCAGGCATCCGCGTCCTTGACCAGTGGATGGCTGCGGATGCGCTCGCGCAACGCGGTCTCGTCGAGCGCGTCCCAGCGCATCGGGCCGATCAATCCCCAGGCGTTGCGCACCGTCGGGATATAGACTGGAATGCCGCCGGCGATCATCAGCGCGCCGTGATGGGCGGCCTTGTGGTTGTTGCGGTCGAACAGCACGAGGTCGCCGTCGGTGACGAGCGCGCCGAGCGCCACCTTGTTGGACGTCGAGGTGCCGTTGAGTACGAAATAGGTCTTTTCGGCGCCAAAGATCTGCGCCGCTTCTTTCTGCGCTTTGAGCGCCGGGCCTTCATGGGTCAGGAGGTCACCAAGGTCGAGCACGGAATTGTCGAGGTCGTCGCGGAACACCGCTTCGCCCAGATGTTCCACAAACACCCGCCCGATCGGGCTGCGGCTGTAGAACACCCCGCCATTATGGCCCGGGCAGGTCCACAATTGGTTGCCCTCCTCGGCATAGTCGACAAGTGCGCCGAAGAAAGGCGTCTTCAGCGTCTCGGCATGTTGCTTAAGGCGGCTGATCAGGTTCTTTGCAATGAACGGCGGCGTCTCCTCCGACAGGAACACGTAGCCATCGATGAAGTCGAGCACCTCGACCGGCAAATCCTCGAACCGCTTGCGGCGGATCAGAAGGATGATCGGAAAGTCGAGGCCCCGCCGCCGCATCAGATTGATCAGCGCAGCGGTCTTGCCCTCCAGCCCCTTCTTGCCCCAGTCGACCACCATGCAGCCGATCGCTGCATCGGTCTGCACAGCGATCTCCGCATCCTCGAGCTTTCGTGCCCTTACGACCTCGAATCCGGAGCGCTCGATCTCCGCGACGATTTGGTTAAAACGGAGACCCTCGAGATCATCGGTATCGAAGACGGGGGCAGCGAACAGGAAGGTGAAGCGGCGGAAATAGTCCATCGGTGCCCCCGGAGGCGGTCGGACAAGCTGTTGGCGTATCGAATAATGCCGTCCGCCGTACTTGCAGCCGATAACACAGCGCGTTGCGCTGACGGTCGTCAGGTCAAGCGGTCGTTGCGCGGAGATGGCGGCGGAGTGACGGATCGTTACTTGTGTTCTGGCAACAAAACTAGTCGGTAGGTTCGCAACTTGTCATCCTGCCAGGACTCGAGAAGTTGGCCGCAGAGCGCATAACCAGCCCACCCGACCGTCCAACCAGCAAGCTTAATTCCGCGACTTCGTAAGCCGATGAGCAGGTGCAGGTGAGACCTGATATTTTCATGGACAATCTACAGCATTCCAGCCGCAACGTTTTAAGGTGGAAATTGTCACAATGCCCGGAACAGGCCGGCGAAAAGCCCCAATGATTTAAGCGCCGTTCTTATGATTTTTATGACACTTCACACGGACGGTAGCTGTTTCTAGAACGGCTGATAGGTCGAGTTGGGGTCATTCTCTGGCGAATTGAGCTGTCCGCAACATCTCGGCTTACCCCGATTGCGACCGAAGAGTGCACGCCAAGTCGGTTGCTTTGTGGACATGCACTGCAAAATTTCAATCAAGCCTATGCCAGAAGGTCAAACGCCATACCAGCCACCGCGATGCCCACAAAGCTTAGATCGCAGCGAAGATGCTCGCTCTATGGAATCGCGAGCGACAGTATAATTACTCACCTCCAAGGTGCAAAACAGTCGCCCCAAGTTCCGCCGCCAAATCAAACCCGCGAACAGAATTTGAATGGGACAGCAAAGTCACATGCCGCAGCCGGCTGTCATGTGATAGTTCTATGCCTGCCCTCAGATTCGTTGACGGCTCGTATCCCTCTCGATCGGCAAATGGTCATGGTCGGCAATCCAACCGAAGTCGAACTAAAGCTTTGGGTCACACCCGAAGATATCATCGCGCTTCGCAACCACCCTCGTTTTATAGGTTCTCTTGATAGTCCGACCCATGAAATGCTGGATTCGACCTATTTTGATTCCGACGATCTGTTTCTGCGTGACCATGGATTGATCTTGCGGGTGTGCCGTGTCGGCGACAAGTACCTCCAGACCATAAAGTCAACCGATCGCGGCGCCGGCTTTTTCGAGCGATCCGCGTGGGAACAGACGATCGAGGGTGATCAACCAGACCTCTCCCGAGTGAACGACACGGCTCTTGGCCGAATTCTCGTCGATGAAGCGCACCAACCCTTGAAACCGATCTTTGAGACCCGGGTTGAGCGCACGACCTATCATCTGAACGGAAATGGGGCCGATATCGTCATGGCGATCGACGAGGGCCAGATTCTCGCAACCGGCTCCTCGCGCCCGGTTTCAGAGATTGAACTAGAGCTCAAGCACGGCAAGACTGCGGACCTTTTCAAGGTCGCGCGTGACATTGTCGATATTGTACCAGCCCATCTCGAATTTAAGAGCAAACCTGACCGCGGTTATGAACTCGTCGAGACGACGGCGGTCGCGGCCGAGACGGCAAGCAGTCCAGAGTTAAGCGCGGGAACGAGTACGGGCCGCGCATTCACCCTGATTGGACGGGCCTGCTTACGCCACTTGGTCGCGAATGTACCCGCCATGCTGGGCCGAGACGTGACTGCGCTGCATCAGATGCGCGTCGCACTGCGCCGGCTGCGCGCCGCCATTTCGCTGTTTTCCGTGCTGGTGGGCGACGACCGCGCCGGCGCGATAAGGACCGAATTAAGATGGCTGGCACAGGAACTAGGCCCCGCACGCGAGTTGGATACGCTTCTCTTCGAAGTCATTAAGCCGCTACGGAAGCGCCATGCCAATGAGCCCGGCCTTGCCAGCATCGGCAACATGTTCGCGCGCAAGCGCCTGAAGAGCTATCGGCAGGCGCACGAGGCGGTCCAGTCCGCTCGATTCCGTACACTCGTTCTCAATACCATGGAGTGGGTGGAGGCTGGTTTATGGAGCACTTCGGAAGACGCGGCGATGCGCACGCGGCGCGACATGCCAATCGAGCTTTATGCCGCCGAACAACTTTCGCGCCGTTGCAAACGGATCAAGCGACGAGGCGCAAGAATCGACGAGCTCAATGCGGAGCAATTGCACAGGCTGCGGATTCAGGTCAAGAAAGTCCGATATGCAATCGAGTTCTTTGCCGGCCTGTACCATCGCAAGAAACCCGCGAAGCAACACAAGAAAATCAGGGTATCGTTGACGCAATTACAGAATTGCCTGGGCAAGGCCAATGACATCGTCACGCACAAGGCGCTTTTCGAAGATATCATCGCCGGCCGAATAAGAGGTTTGACGGAGGAGAAAAGCCGCCACTGCGCATTTGCTGCGGGACTTATCATTGGTGATCAACAAGCGCAGCTCAGCAATGCGCTCGATCGCGCGCGTAGGGCGTATTCTCGCTTCGAGAGCGCCAAACCGTTCTGGAAGTTGCCCGGCCCGATCAGCACGGCGCCCGTGGCAGCGCCGGTGGCGGAACACCCGCTCTCCTCCGCTGTGGCACCTGTGCCTACCGCAAAATGACAGATGGGTGCGTGTGCCGTTGTAGTAGCTCATGTACGAGAGCAGCACGTGGCGCAGATGGCGTTCGCCGAATACCACGATATGATCAACGCATTCCCTGCGGATCGATCCGATCAGCCGTTCAGCATACGCATTTTGCCACGGTGAGCGAGGAGACGTCGGACGATCTCGAATGCCGATGGATGCGATCACCCCAAACCACAGGATCTGCCGTCGGCCGTGGCCCATGATCAGCAACCCATAGAGCAGTCGGAACGAGATTGTCGGCACCACGAACAGGTCCATCGCCGCGATCCCATCTGCATGGTTACGAAGGAACGTCTTCCATCCTTGTGACGGAGGGGCCCTCCTCCGCGCCATATACTTGGCGACACTGATCTGGCCGATCTCGATACCAAGCTTGAGCGACTCTCCATGGATTCTCGGCGCTCCCCACAACGGGTAGGCAAGGCTCATCTCGCCGATCAGCGGACGAATTTTCAACGGCACCGTTGGTCGGCCGCAGCGGCGTCGCGATTTCCAGCGCCAATACGATCGGAAGCCCGCGCGGTGCCATCTTATAACAGTGTCCGGTTTAACGATCGCAAGCGCACTACAGGTCTGAGGGAACAACCGGTAAAGACCAATAAAAATCAGTCGGTCAATTAGGTTGAAAGCAAGCTTGCGAGGCGCCCCTCGTCGAAGCACATTGATTGTTGCCTCAATACCAAATCTCGGCCTCAAGCGTAGCTCTTGACCGGAAAAGATCCGTGAACATCCGCCAGATCAGTCTGCACAGGTCCAACATCACGCAACAGCATCACCCGATTCTCAATCGACTACCAGCCGGATATGGTTTGCGGTAGGGACAATGGCGAAAATCTGGAGTGGAGAGCGGTGCCCTCATTCAACGCGGCCGAAGAGGTAATGCGGGAAGACGTCTTCAGGACAGCGACCTCCAAAGGCTGAGCCGTCCTAAGGCCGAGAACTAATCCGAGCGGTCTAATCGCGCGGCGAGCGAAGCTGGTTGCGAAGCGAACGCGGGCGACGCAATCCGCCGGGGTGCTGGACTGGGGTTCTTAGGACCGGCTTCCCTCACCAACGGCAGAGGACGCATTTCCCCTCGTGGCCGCGAAGCGAGTGATCAGACGTCGGAGCTGCGCCTTGCGCACCAGACGCGCTGCCGTTTTCGCCGAAACCCAGATCGCTTCCCGCTCACCCTTTTCTGGCCACCAGCGCTCCTGCCCATGTACCTTCATGGGGAAGACGTCAACATTTATGGTCCGCTTGCGCTCACCCTTTCCTTTACGATGCTTGAAGTTGCCAACCGGGCGGTTTTCTATGATGCCGACCAGGCCTGCCTCCTCATAAGCCTCCGCGGCCGCCGTACAATGCGGCTTCTTCTTGCGCATCGGTGATCCTTTCGGGACACTCCACCTTCGCTTGCGCCTTGTGGTGATCAGCATCACCCGGAGTTCGGAGTTATCCAGTTGAAACGGCAAAGCGGCGAACTGTCTTTTTCCCATCAAACGTCTCCACTCCGGTTTGAAAGTGAACCTGGCAGCCCTGGTTCTTTGATCGCACCGACCCGGTGCGGCCGCATCTTCGAAGTAGACGTCTTCTGCCTAAGCGTGCTCGCCCTTGGTTAAAATTTGGTTTAATTTGCGGCGCACCTCAGCAGCAGTTCGGTCTTTGGCCATTGTTCCCGTTTAGTGTTGCTATACGACAGCATTGTTACAATGGCGCGTAAGCTATGGCGGAGCGGCGATTGTGCCGAACGCGTGCAGTTAAATAAGGCCATCCTTCGAATCGCTATCACAATCAGTTTCGAAGCCGGATCTACCGCAAATCAAATCCGAGCATATTGATGGTGCAGTCCGCCCAGAATCGGTCGACAGAGAATGCGTCCGGCTGTCTCGACGGCACGTGACACCGGCGCGTCCTTTATCAATGATAAGTGAGTGCGCGTGCTGTTGTAGTAGCTCATGTGCGAGCGCAGCACGTGGCGCAGATGGCGTTCACCAAATATGACGATATGATCAATGCATTCCTGCGGATCGATCCGATCAGCCGTTCGGCAAAGCCATTTGCCAAGGTGAAGCTGGTGCGGTGGGCTTGTCCCGGATGCCCATGGCGCGCAATCAACGCGTGACCACCGCGCCATAGATTTGATCCCCTGTAGGAACGTACAGACTTGCGAGTCATCCTTTCTCTTGAGCCTTATAGGCAGGAAGGATGATTGGGATGCACAAGTTTCGGCGAGATGTGGACCACAAGCTGCGGGTGCTTCAGCACACTGACTGGCGATGTCGGGGTCTATCGCATTCTCAGGCGCAATGGTCTCAGCCGGCTTTGTCGCCATCACGGTCAGCCGTCGGCGACGCCCGCCTTCAGGCCGCTCTATCAGCACCTCCTGGGACACGTCGATCGCTACCAGTACGGCATCGGTGAGAGTAGCTAACCGCACCGTCTTTGCGACGATCACACGCGCCACACCCCGGACGCCCGCACTCACAATCCAATTCCCGCAAGCCAGTTCCACGCGATGGAGCTTGAGGGAAGGCTTCCTTTACTCCAAGCTTCCCGCCCATGCGTGCACATGTCGTTATCATCGGCGCCGGCATTTCCGGCCTCACCGCCGCGATCACTATCGGGGAAGGTGTCGACAAACTCATTGCGACCGGCAAGAAAATCGCACGACCTCGGATGACCATTCTTGAAGCCACGGACTGGATCGGCGGACGGGCGCGTACTGATGTATTGTCCTCAGGCGTGGCGGTCGATGCCGGTCCCCACTGGTTTCATGGCGGTGCCAAAAACCCGTTCTACAAGTGGGCATGCGATCGGCACTACGATCTGGGGCCGATCAGCATCGATACGGCTACGCGCCGCTTCAGTGCTTCTGTCGATGGTGGGATGGCGCCGGAGCAGCGCGAATGGGCGATGGACCGGCTCTATGAGATGTACGTGATCTGGAAGGCGCAGCATCCTGATGAAGATATTTCTCTACGGCGATTGGCCGAAATGTCTAGGTCACGCGTGATCGTCGCCGTGGCCGAGGAACGCGCCAACAACTGGATGGCGGTCGACAGCGCCGCGAAGGTTTCGAGCGATGAATTTTGGGGCGATGATGCGGGCTCCGGTGGCATGCAGTTGCAGGATGGCATTGAAAAGCTCATCGCCGCCATGACCAACGAAGCTAAGTTCTATAAGGCCGACATAAGGCGCCGCCGTGTTGTGCAAGCTGTCAAGAAAACTCGAAAGCACTTTGAAATCGTGACCGAGCAGGAAGCGATAGAGGCTGACTACATCCTCAGTACACTTTCTGTTGGAGTGCTGAAATCAAACACCGTGCGATTCGACAAGAACGTGCACTCGCAGCTGGATCCGGTTCTTGCGGGCATAACGGCAGCCAGATTGACCAAGATCTTTGTGCCGCTACGGCCTGAGTTCTTTGCCGAGCGCAAGATCGCACAGGACACATTCGTCACGATCTACGATCAGCTCCATGCCTGGCTCTTGCATCTACACACAGATGGCAAACCGATTGTCACGATTTTTGCCTCGGGCGCAATGTCGGACCTGGTGGAAGGGGCGCGCTATGCCGGCATGGAAAGCCAGATGCTCGATTTGCTCGATCGCGTCGGCGAACCGGATCTTAGCGGTGCGCGCGACAATCTGGAAGGCCGCATCCATATCACCGACTGGACAACCAATCCGAATTTCCTTGGCGCCTATTCGGCCATGTTGCCCGGCTTCAAACGCCGTAACCCGCTGGTCGTCGGCAATTTGGTGTTCGCAGGCGAAGCGTTCGTGCAAAGCCTGAAGAAGTGCCCCAGTCAAATGACCGGGGCTTGGGAATCCGGGCGCATTGCGGGGCAGAAAATCTTGCGGAAGCTGACATTAAAGGGGAGCCGGACGCAATGAGCTGATCTCGCTGTCACCCGCCTTTCCGGAGCCTTCGCCGATTCCTCGAGTTGGAACGGCGTCATCGAAGTTCTGGAAGGGGACCGTTACCCCGTCGTCGCAGCCGCCAACCCGCCGCGAAGTGTCAAGCGCGACGCCAACAGCGTGCGCAACCTTCTCGCCACCATCACCACACCTGTCGTCTTGGTCGGACACTCGCATGGCGACATGGCTATCAGCGGCGCAGCGAACAGCATGGCAAACATGACCTACGTTGTCGCCTTCGGGGCGGTTCAGCCGGGCGATCAAAGCAATTTCGACGAATAACCCTGCTCTAACTTCCCGCGGCTGCATCGCCATTCAGGCCTTTTGAAAACCGTTCAAGGAACCTAGTTTCATTAAAGAAGTACGCTAACGTTGGGAGAAATCATTATGAAGATGCTTTCGCTCTGCGCGATGGCAATAATCTGTTTTGTTGTCCTATCGCATACCGCAAACGCGCGATCGGCTTACGATGGTTCTTGGGACCTCGTCTTCGTGACGCAACGAGGCGCGTGCGATCCTACCTACAACTTCACCGTCAATATTTCTAACGGAGTTGTGACGCATCCTAATCTCGTAAGGTTCAGAGGATATGTCACGAAATCTGGCGCGGTTCGCGCTTCGGTGACCGTTCAGGATAAATACGCCTCCGGCTCCGGCCGACTCTCCAGTGTTTCTGGCCGCGGGACATGGAACGGCCACGAGGGGAATGAGCGATGCTCGGGCTACTGGACCGCGCAACGAAATTGATATCTTCAAGCCCCGGCATCTTGCCGCCGACAGTGCTTATGGCTCGGCAGCGAACCCCGCCTGGCTAGTCAAGGAGCAGCAGATCGATCGAGTCGCAATCCGATGTTCGACAAGTTGACCGGACCGACGGCACATTTTCGCGATCTGACTTCGTCGCGGGTCGCAACCATTACACCTGCCCGCAGGGCAAGTTGCTGGTACAGTTCAGACGGACCTACGCAACACCGCGCTCAGGCATCACCAAGGACGGGACGGGATGCGACTCTAACCGCGCGAGCAAGTCCGATTGCCAGGGCTGCACATCCAAGAAACGGCGCTGTCCGAGCACGCCGCAGCGCAAAGTGCCGCGCTGTATTGATGAAGATGCCCGCGATGTAGCCCGAGCATTGGTGAATACTCCAGCTTACGAACGTTCGCGGCATCGGCGCAAGAAGCTTGAGATGCTGCTCGCTCATCTCAAGCTTATCCTCAGGCTCAGCCGCCTGAGATTGCGCGGCCCCTGCGGCACACGAGATGAATTCCTTCTCACTGCCAGCGCTCAGAACCTGAGAAAGCTCGCAAAGCTTCGACCAATGCCGGTCCTCGGTCCTGTGGGAGTATGACAATGCGCATGCTCTCCGAGATCGATGCTTCCATGCGCAGGGCAGCTCCGAAACTTCGGGTCGGAAAATAGAGACCCCGCGAAGTGACAAGTCCGATGCAAGTCGGCGACTAAATCAACAATATCCGCAAAAAACAACGGATATCGCAAACTGCTACATCTGCGCTTGAAGAGGGGGACGGAATTTAATGACGACGATCACAGCAATCAGAATGAAGATGGCCAGCACAGCGGCCTGCGTGACCGCGAAAGGTGGTTCGGTCTGCATCGGAGCCAACGCATTGAGAGCCGAAACCTTCACGAAGCTCTGCACGACCAAAACGAAGACGTTAAGATAAAGCGATACAACAGCGGTGATTGCATAGATCCAGCGCCATGCGCCTGCCAAGTGCTCTTTGTACAAAGCAAACAGCGCGACGGCTAGGATCACACAAGCCACAATTCCGACACCCAAAGCCGGCGTGAAGCCGTTGATGGGAAAAAGAAATCCAGTCAAGCTGGTGAGTGCCGTCGTGAAGAGAAAAAGTGCAGTTGTGACCGGCAATGTGTTCGAGGCAAACATCCCGCCTACAACGATCAGTCCGCTTCCGATTGCGACAAGGGTGATAATGACGTGCAAGATTGTGAAGACGTCCGCCGACATCCCTAGGATCATGGAAGGTCCCCGTTGTTGATCAGTTATTCAAACGCATGAGGTCGTCTGTTTGGCCCTAACCGAAAAAGCGGTCAGTACTCCCAGGGACCCGGTACCCAACGAAAGACGTCGCCGGCGACCGCCAGGCGACCGCCACATGGCACACGGACGGAAACGACAGGTGAGGCCACCAGCGACCCGCGGTTCGCCGCCAGCTCCCGCAAGAGACGGACCCGGACGCGGAGTCGCCTCCTCCGGGTGTGAGGTGTTGTCCAAGCTCATGTCTGCCTCCTGCTGATCGTTCCTTTTCTACTTGGATTGCGTAACAGTTACTGTGCGGGCACGAGCGCCGGGGCACCCTTGTCCTTTATCAAGAGCACCAGGAATTTCGCCGGCTGGGTGGCGCTTGCGTTCCGGTCGACGACGTGAACATCATCAGGGCCTTCATAGAAGGTCTGTCCTGGTGTCAGTGTCACCTGTTGTCCACCCTTCAGCTGCATCACGACGGAGCCCTCCAGCACGTAAACAAACGAATGTGCATTGTGTCGGTGGATAGTGCTCGACCCGCCAGGCGCGTGCTCGACTGTGATCATCAGAGCTTCCCTGTCAGGATTCTCTGGAAGATCCTTAGACATGAGTGACGTGACCTTAGGCTCCTGAGCCGCCGCCGTGCCGATCATGAGGCACAGCATGGAAACCAACGCAACGAGTTTGATCGTCATAGTCGCCCCTTTCGTTCGTTACCCGGGACTCGCTCGTGATAAACTGGGCGTACCTCCGATGCGGGATCAGGCTGCTGCCTGTGAGCGGCGGAGCCATTCGTCGAAACCGATGCGGCCGAGGCGCGCCTCGCCCAACGGCACGAGCGAGTACTCCTCGACCCGGCCGCCGTAGTACCGGGCCTCGGGGTCGCTCACGACCTCACGCGGGCCGCCGACTGCCTTCAAATAGCGCGCGACGATTTCGTTGAACGGTGCTCGTTCCGGGCCGGCGATCTCGACGATGCCATTGCGTGGAGGCGCGAGCGCCACATCGGCAACGTTGGCAGCGACGTCATCCGCCGCGATGGGCTGAAACAAGACGGGCGGGAGCCTGACTATGTTTCCATCCGCGCTTGAATCGGCGATACCGCGGAGAAATTCTAGGAACTGGGTCGAGCGGACGATGGTGTACGGGATGCCGGAAGTCGTGATCAGTTTCTCTTGGGCAACCTTGGCGCGGAAATAGCCATTATCTGTCCGGTCGATTGCCACGATTGATAATGCGACATGGTGTCGGACGTTCTCTGCGGCCTCCGCCGCGAGAAGGTTGCGGCCAGAGGTCTCGAAAAATTCCAGCGCCGCCTTGTCTTCGAATGACGGCGAATTGGCGAGGTCGATCACCACCTGCGCGCCGGCCAGGGCCTCCTTGAGTCCGTCGCCGGTGACGGTGTTGACGCCGCTGTTGGGTGAGGCAGCGAGGACATCGTGGCCGCCCTGACGCAGAATGGCAACGGTCTTCGAGCCGATCAAGCCGGTGCCGCCGATGACGACGATCTTCATGGTTTCCCCTCCCTTGTCGACGACCGTAGGTCCATGGAATTGTCTCCTCTGAAAGTGCCAACCGCTCAGGAGCATGCGGCACGACTGGTTGGGGCCTCGCAGCCATCAGTCCGCGAAGACCTCACGCAGATATTCCGACGCCTGATCGATGGCACCACGCACCGCGGGCGTGTTCGCAATCGGATTGAGCAGCATGAAGTCGTGGATCGTGCCATTGTAGCGGACCGACCTGACCGGAACGCCGGCTGCCGCGAGCTTGCGGCCATAGGCCTCACCCTCATCCCGCAGCACGTCGTTCTCGTCGACCAAGAGAAGCGTTTGCGGCAAGCCCTTGAGCTGCTCCGAACTGGCGTTGATCGGCGAGACATGAATATCGGCGCGCTTCGAGTGATCGGGCAGATATTGATCCCAGAACCACTCCATCCCTTTTTGGGTCAGCCACGGACCCTCGGCAAACTCTTTGTAGGAGTCGGTTGACATCGAGGCGTCAGTGACCGGATAGAAAAGAACCTGTGCCTTGACGTCAGGACCCTTACGCTCTTTAGCGAGCAGCGCGACCACGGTTGTCATGTTACCGCCAACACTATCGCCTGCGATCCCAATACGGCTGGCATCCGCGCCGAACTCGTCGGGATGCTCCGCCACATACTTGAGCACGGCATAACTTTCTTCGACCGCGACGGGATAGCGACTCTCGGGCGAGCGATCATAGTCGACGAACACCACAACGGCGTTCGCTCCAATGGTCAGTTCGCGGATCAGCCGATCATGTGTCTCGCGGTCGCCCAGTACCCAGCCGCCGCCGTGGGTATAGATCACCACCGGCAGCCGACCTTTGGCACTCTCCGGCCGATAGATCCGGATGTCGGTGCGACCCTTGGGGCCGACATTGAGGATACGGTCCTCGCTGCGCGCGGGCGCGAGCTTTACCGACGCCGACTTCTGGACACCGGCGAGCACGTCGCGAGCTACCCCAGGCGAGAGCGTGTAGATGGGTGCAGCGCCGAAAAGGCCGTCGATGAAGGCTTGTGTGACAGGCTCAAGCTGACTCATGAGGCTCCTCCGGTATGAACCGATCGTCCTCAACCTTCGCGTTACCCCTACAATCGGTTTTGCAAGTGGTGCAAGTGATGTACCACCGAGCGATCCGATCGTCGTGGTTTGTTCAGTACGCCGCACGCGGAACATTGGAAACACTGCCGTGCTCCACCGCGCTCGGTTATCATTTCGCGCAGTGTAAGAACAATCGGCACGCGCCCTCTCCGCGGTCGCGGGCTGCCTAGTGAATAGGACCATAGCACATCGCGCGAACACGCGATATTCACATTTGCCGAGGGACGGACATCCGTGGCCTTCAGGCGCGGGCTCTTGTGGGTCAAAAAGCAACCGGTCTCTTGCCGCCAGACCAGAGGCGAGGGCCGCCTTCGCTGGAGAGCCGATCTAATACGTCATTTGGACATGTTTGTTGCTCTGTAACTGAGCCGAGGAGTATGGCCCTGCAAGATCAACTAGATTCCACCCGGCGAGTGTCCTGGAACAGAAGTTGACGGAGGCAAAGCCGCCTTTGCAACCCAAGCACATCTGGACGATCACTACAGGCTGATCGCTTTTGCAACGCGGTCGTCATCTTGGCATCGCTGTACAGGCTCGATGGAGTTTGGCGCTTTGCTTTCGTCTTCAACCCTCGGCAGTTCGCCATTGTGCTCGGGTAGCGAGGACAAGGAAAACGCTAACCAAACCAAGCTCTACAAGCGACTGATCAAGATTGCTTACGAGAGATACAGCAAGCACCTCAAAGACCTAAAATCGCTGACGCAGCGTAGGGTGTGTCCGGCATGATGATGAGGGTAGCCCCGTCAGGAGAGATGCTCGGCAGGATCGGGCGATTGCTAGAAGAGAGGACGATAAAAGCGGACGTCGCTACGGTATACGCGCTCGAAGACGTGGCCCACACCTGGGAGGAAATCGTCGGGATCCTGCCAAGGGTTCATGGAATTCCGCCCAGCGAACAGGGACCGGCAAGACGCATGTCACATGGCAAGATCGTACTTCGCGTTGCCTAACCGCATCGAAGTCGGACTAAGAGGAGGATTAAATGGTTAGTTCCATAAAGCCGCAGCGAAGACCAACACCGAAGAAAAGGAACCGAGGTCATGGACAGGCTGACAGGCAAGCGTGCGCTCATCACCGGCGGAACCAGCGGCATCGGGCTGGAGACGGCGCGTCAATTCATTGACGAAGGCGCCCGCGTCGCGGTGACCGGCACCAATCCCGAGACGCTGGAAACAGCACGCAAGGCGCTCGGCCCGGAGGTTCTGGTCATCCAGGCCGACGCAGCGGACGTCGCTGGCCAGAAAGCGGTGGCGGACGCCATCAAGCAAGCTTTCGGCGGCCTCGATATCGTCTTCGTCAATGCGGGCGTTGCCCTGCTCAAACCCGTCGAACAATGGGATGAGACCGCCTTCAACCGTGTCTTCGATATCAACGTCAAAGGCCCATACTTCCTGTTGCAGGCGCTATTGCCGATCCTGGCCAATCCGGCTTCGATCGTGCTGAACACTTCGGTCAACGCCCATATCGGAATGCCGAACTCGAGCGTCTACGCTGCCTCAAAGGCTGCTCTGCAATCGTTCATCCGCACGTTGTCTGGCGAACTGATCGGCCGCGGCATCCGCCTCAATGCGGTCAGCCCTGGGCCTATTGCAACGCCGCTCTACGGCAAGCTGGGTTTCAGCGAGACCGATCTGAAAAGCGTTGCCGAGAGCATCAAAGGTCAAGTCCCTGCCGGTCGTTTCGGCGAGCCGTCCGAGATCGCTAAGGCCGTGGTTTTCCTAGCCTCCGACGAGGCGGCCTATACTGTCGGTAGCGAAATCATGATCGATGGCGGCATGGGGACGCTGTGAGGTCAGGCAGGCCTGCCGGTGCGCAGCACCGCACACCGGAATACGGCGACTTCGCACACTCATGGATCGTTAGTTGGGCCGCGTTCTCGCGTAGCGGCCTGGCGGCTGTCCGACATAGCGGCTGAAGGCCGTGCTGAACGTGCTCGCCGAACCGTAGCCGACGCGCCTTGCGACCTCGTCAAGAGGCAAATCGTCGTGCCGGAGTATGTCCTTGGCTACGGCCATCCGCCAGGCCATCAGATATTCCATCGGACGCAGGCCCACCGCGCGGGTGAAACGGTCGAAGAATGCCGAGCGAGACATGCCAGCAGCATCCGCGAGTTCGATCACGGTCCATGTGCGTTGTGGATCTCTGTGCATGCCGCGCAGGGCCTTCGCTACACGCGCGTCCGAAAGGCCATGCAACAGGCCAGGCGGCGTGTCTTTACTCCCCGACGTTCGCAGCGCCTCGATCAGCAGGATCTCCGCCAGGCGCATCAGCACGAGTTCACGACCAACGCTCTCCGCTTGCGCTTCCTCGGCTACCAACCGCACCAGCGTCGTCAGCCGCTCGACGCCGCGGATATGGATCATGCCCGGCAGTAGGGACACTAGCAGCGCCGCGTCCGGCGTGTCGAATGCGAAGTAACCGCCGAGCAATCTGACGTCGGCTGGGCCATCGGCGCGGCCGTGCCGGGTTTCCCCCGCCGTCGATGACACGCTGTTCGGATCGATATGCGTCGGGGTCGCCTGCTCAAACCCCGACATGGTGAAGGCGGGCGTCGCCGGCAGCAGCACGAAATCACCCTGTTCCAAGGTGGCGGGCTGCTCGCCATCGACCATCAGCTGGCACCGTCCTTCCAGGACCGCGCAAAAGCCGGGGTGGCCGAACGCGGGGTAGCGCACAGCCCATGGGCCTGCACCGCTGATACCTTTCGAGAAGATCGCGCGCGGGCGCAGCAGTTCGATGACCTGAGTGAGCGGATCGGACATTCGGACTATCGCAAACTAAATATGGATCTAAGATTGATGATAGTACTGATATTGCCCGCTATCCCTCTTTCGTCAACACGAAAGAGGAGCATTCCCATGACCACCGTGCTTATCACTGGCAGTTCGTCAGGCTACGGCCTGGAAACCGCCCGCCATTTCCACGACGAGGGCTGGACCGTCATCGCCACCATGCGGACCCCGCGCGAGGACATTCTGCCGAAGTCCGACCGCCTGCGCGTTCTGGCGCTTGACGTCACCCGGCCCGACAGTATCGCCGCCTGCCTTCAAGCCGCCGGCCCGATCGACGCCCTGGTCAATAATGCCGGGATCGGCGTGGTTGGCGCTTTCGAGGCCACGCCCATGTCGCATGTCCGCAAGGTATTCGAGACCAACACATTCGGCGTGATGGCGATGACCCAGGCGGCCATCCCGCAATTCCGCGCTCGCAGGTCCGGCGTTATCGTCAATGTCACATCCAGCGTGACGCTCACACCGATGCCGCTCGCGGCTGCCTATACCGCCAGCAAGATGGCGATCGAGGGGTTCACCAGCTCGCTGGCGCATGAACTGGGCGCCTTCAACATACGCGCCAAGCTGGTGGAGCCGGGCTACGCTCCGACCACGCGGTTCACTGCAAACACCAAGGTGCGCGTCGAAGATTTGATTCCCGAAGCCTATGCCGAATTCGCCGCGCCGATCTTCGCGGCATTCGCGCAGCCCGCATTGGTGACGACTGAGGCGGATGTCGCCGAGGCCGTCTGGCGAGCGGCCAACGACGCTTCCGGACAGCTTCGCTTTCCTGCCGGTCCTGATGCCGTGGCGCTGGCGCAAGGCAGCGTCGGCTAACTGCTGCGCTGATCATTGTTGCCGTTTACATCCTCGGAAATTTCATGTCGAAGTTTCGGTCCCTTGACCAAGCGGCCAAGGGCCGTAACGAAAGCCTCGTAACGCTCTCCGGTCTTGGCGCGGGAGGCTCCACGGTATTGATCTCCTGGACCCTGTTTGGAGTGGGATCAGGCAGCCGTAGCCAATGCGGCAGGAAGCTCCGCGACGATCTCGGCCAGCGCCTTTGCCATTGCGGCTTCACGGTGCGCGGGGCCGAAGGCCAGTTTCTCAGCGCGCACAAACGTCACGTCGGAGATGCCGATGAAATTTAGAAGCGCGCGAAGATGCGGCTCCTGCGCATCCATGACGCTGGCCGGACCTTCGCTGTAGAACCCGCCACGCGTTAGGACGACGATCGCGCGTTTGTCGGAAAGCAGCCCTTCGGGACCGGCCTCACTGTAGCGAAACGTAATGCCGGCGCGCAGGATGTAGTCGAACCAGCTCTTCAGCCCCGACGGGATGCCGAAATTGTACATCGGCGCCCCGAGCAGAAGGATGTCGGCATTTTTGACCTCGTCAATCAGCCGATCTGACAGTGCACGCGCTTTTTCCTGCACCGAATTGATGGGGTCAGACTTCAAGGCGATAGCTGCGTCGGCATCGAGATGAGGAACAGGGTCCGTGCCGAGATCGCGTTCGACGATACGGATCGCGGGATTGGCCACCTGCAAGTTCGACAGGGCGCTGTAGACGAGTTGGTTCGAGGCTGAAGCCTCACCCAATATGCTGCTGCGGATCGCGAGTACCGTTGTCATGGTAGGAACTCCTTGGAGGCAGGGTTATTTTGCCCTCTCCAACTATCGTTTCGTAATTTGCATCACTAGATTGCAAAAATCGACCACACTGTTGCATCTGGAAGAACACTTGACGACCGGATTGGACGACATGCGCTGCCTTGTCGAAGTCATCGATACGGGTGGGTTGAATCGCGCGGCATTGCGGCTTGGCCTGTCGAAGTCGATCGTCAGCCGTCGTATCGCTGCGATCGAAGAAGATCTGGGCGTGCAGCTACTTACCCGCACCACCCGTGGCATCGTTCCGACCGAGGCCGGGCTTGAATTCCGCCGTCGTTGCGACCTCATCCTGGCGGAGGTGGCGGAGGCACGAGAGGTGGTTTCCGGCAAGGGCGGCGACTTTAGCGGACGGTTGCGGGTGGCCGCGCCGCAGGCGCTAGGTGAACGATATGTCATGCCGTTGCTGGCCCACCTGGCGCGCGAATATCCCCGCCTGCAAATAGACGTGGCATTCAGCGACCGGGTCGTGGACATGGTGGGCGAGGGCTTCGACTTGGCCGTCCGCATCGGCGAGCCGCGTGAGGCAAGCCTTATCGCGCGCAAGATAGCACCCGTCCGGGCGATGCTCGTGGCGTCGCCGGCTTATCTCGATCTCAACGGCCGACCTGCAACCCTTGCGAACCTGGGCGACCACGAGTGTCTTGTCTATGCCGACGGCGGCGATTGGCGGTTCCGGCAGGGGCGCCGCTGGGTTGCGGTGCATCCCTCCGGGCGACTGCGCACAGACAGCGGCAAGGCCATCCTACACTGGGCCACCATGGGACTGGGCATCGGCAATGTGCCGAACTTCCTTGCGGAGGAGGCTTTGGCGGCGGGCCTGCTGGAGGAGGTACTGCCCGATTTCGAGCAGCCCGAATACGGCATCTATGCGCTTCGCCCGCCAGGCGCCTATGTACCTGCCAAGGTCCGCATGCTGATCGATGCCTTGGCTGTCGAGATAGGAAGTTGCTCCCGTCCGAATTGACCGACGCGGCTCACTAAATTCTGCTCGCTACGCACAACGGTATGCGCCCTGCGATTTATCACAGCGCCTTTCGGTGAAATCAACTTTGACGGGTGGCCTTGGTGGCGTGAGGGAGGAGAAGGCTGCAGCTAGAGGATCGGTGCATGCATTGCGACCAACAAGAACTCTGACATTTCTGTCGATCGAGTTCTTTCAGCTCTTCCATCATGGCAGATGATGCCGATTAGTTTCGCTTCTGAATACGTGAGAGCGAATTGGTTGAGAATCTTATCCCCACCATGGATTATAGCGGCATGTCATTGCCGGTGCATGGAGATCGCAAATATAGTCTGAGCCGACGGCTTGGCGCAGCCGCCGAATGGCCGATGTTGCATGTCGAACACCGCCTGCACGAAGCGGGACCGCAGAACGCGGTGACGCACGAGTGCACCGAGGTCGTTTTGATGCTCGCCGGCCGCGGCATCGTCAACCGCGCGGGCAACGGGCAGGCTCAGGAAATGCTGGCTCAACCAGGTATGGGATTTGTCGTTCCAGTCGGCACGCAGGAACGCCGGATCGAGCTCGGCGCGGCAATGGAGTGCCTCCATATCTATCTGCCATCGACGCTGATCGAACGGAGCGCGCTGGCCGATTACGATATCGACCCGGCCAAAGCCGAGCTTGCCTATGCGGGCGGCTTCACCGACCCGATGCTTCTCCAGATTGGCACGGCGTTCCGTGGCATGCTGAACCGGCCCATGCAGCCGACCGACAGGCTGTTCATCGACGGCATGCAGACCGCGTTCGCCGCGCACCTGTTCGGCCATTTTACGATCGACCGGTGGCAGCCGCGTGCCAAAGGCCCGTCGCTCGATCAAAAAAGACTCAAGCGCGTGCTCGATTTCATCGAAGCCCGGTTGGCATCCGATCTTTCGCTGGACGAACTGGCGACGGAAGCCTGCCTCAGCCCATTTCATTTCTCCCGTCTCTTCCGTGACGCTATTGGGCAGACGCCGCATCGCTACGTCACCGACCGCCGCATCCAGGCGGCGCGCGACAAGCTAGCGATCAACCATTCCTCATTGGTCGAAATCGCGCTCGACACCGGCTTTGGCTCGCAAGCCAATTTCATCCGCGTTTTCCGCAAGGCCACCGGCCTGACGCCCGGTCAGTACCGCGATCTGCATCTGCGCTGATGCCCGTTCCCTGAGTCCGCCCGGCCCTATCCGCAACGACCGCAAGATTTGCGCATCACCGCGCAGGATGTGGAAATACCCCCGAACGCCCGCCGTCTAAACCTGCTTCATCGCGACGGAACTGCTGCTCCCGCGCGGTCCCGGAGACAGGAGACACGGCATGATAACCATAGACCAGGCCCGCAAGATCATCGCCGCCGGCGAGGACAGGGCCGCTCGGATCGGCGTTCCCGTGAACATCGCGGTCCTCGACGCGGGCGTTCACCTGAAGGCGTTCAGCCGGATGGACAAGGCCCTTCTCGGCTCCATCGACATCGCCATCGGCAAGGCCCGCACCGCCGCCCTATTCGGCATGCGCACCGAATCCATCGGCGACTTCTCCAAGCCGGGTGGCACCTCGCCCGGCCTGGAGCAGACCAATGGCGGCCTCGTCGTATTCGGCGGCGGGCTGCCGATCCTGGATACCAACGGCGCATTGATCGGCGCGGTCGGCGTGTCCGGCAGCGCGGTCGCCCAGGACCTCGAAATCGCCGAAGCCGCCGCCGCGGCCCTCGGCAACTGACCAGCCGCCCCCACTCTCACATCTCGGCTCACGCACAACGGAAGGACATGATCATGACCACCAAGACGATCCTCATCACTGGCGCAGGTTCTGGCTTTGGCAAGGGCGCGGCCATCGGCATGGCCAAGAACGGTCACAACATCATCGCGACCGTGCATGTCTCCTCGCAAGTAACGCCGCTGCGCGAGGAAGTCGCGACGCTTGGCCTCTCGAACAAGATCCGCATCGAGCGTCTCGACCTCTCCGACCCCTACGACCTCCGCCAGGCTCGAAAGTGGGATTTCGACGTTCTCTGGAATAACGCCGGCATGGGCGAAGCCGGACCGGTCTGGGAAATTCCCGTCGATCTTGTCCGCAAGAACTACGAGATCAATGTCTTCCTGCCGCTGCAACTGACACAGGGCGTCGTTCAGCGCTGGGTGCGTGAAGGCAAAGCTCAGGGCAAGAAGGTGGTCTTTACCTCCTCCATGGGTGGCCTGTTCACGCCGGCCAACTGGGGCACCTACGTTTCGACCAAGCATGCGCTGGAGGCTTTCGCCGAGGCGATGCAGCAGGAACTGGCCTCCTACGGAATCAAGGTCCAGACGATCAATCCGGGCGCCTATTACACCGGCTACAACGAGACGATGGCAGACAATCCGTTCCGCTGGCTCGACGACGAGGTGAACTTCACCAAGCGCGCCGATCTGCGCAAGGGCTTCGACAATTTCTTCGCGACGCCCGAGGGCAAGATGGACCCCAAGGAAATGATTGATCGCATGATCGAGGTCGTGCCGGCCGACGAGGGAAAGTTCCGCAACGTCGTGCCGAAGGGGATCGAGGACATGCTCAAGCAACATCAGCTCCAAGCCTGGGAAAACAGGATCTGACCTCACGCGCGGAAAGGTGGCGCGCTTAAACTAACGTCGCCTCCTCTCACCCGATAGGAGTTTCCAATGTCGATCTATCTCCAATCCAGCGTCACCGATATCTACAAGGCCGCGCTCGGTGTCAGTGCGACGGCGGCGGCTCTCCTGGAACTGCGGCCGGCTACCAGCGCCCGCACGCCCTCCGAAGTCGAGGATCAAAACAGAGCTGCCGTCAGCGCCAGCTTCGATGCCTGGCGCGCAGGAGCGGGCAGCCCGTTCGATCTGCTCGCCGACGATGCGCGCTGGACGATCGAGGGCAATTCGGTCGCCTCGAAAACCTATCCGACCAAAGAAGCGCTCATGCGCGAGGTCATCTGGCCGTTCAATGCGCGGATGAAGTCCTCGCTCAAGCCGACCGTCCGCGCGCTCTGTGCCGACGGCGACACCGTCGTCATCTTCTTCGACGCCCGCGCCATGGCGCTCGACGACAGACCCTATGTCAACACATACGCCTGGTTCTTCGGCATGCGTGGTGGGCGGGTCATCCGCGCGTCGGCCTTCTTCGACGCCATCGAGTTCAACGATCTCTGGTCGCGCGTCCTGCCGGCGCCGGCCAATTGAAGCGAAACGACAAAGCCATGAAGGCCTGGTTCATCACCGGCTTCGGTGCACGGACCGACGCCCGAGCGAGAAGGTGAGTGCGCGGGTAGGTCATTTTTACAACCAACCACTGACGGATGTATGATGTACCTACTCGAAGGTTTCCGGATCGAGAAAGCAGTCGGTACGTGCAGAGAGGAAGTTAGGCAGCCTTCCGCAAGCGCTTCCCCGCCGCAATCGTCTCGGCGAATATGTCGGTTGCGGAACTCTCCTCGCAGCCGATCAGACAGCCGATCGCAAACGCCTTTTGTGCTGCTGTGCTGGCCCGCGCGAAGTCGCGTGCCTGCTCCAGATGCACACGCATGTCGTTGAGATTGCCGAGGCCGCCCTGCAGCTTCTTTTCAGCAGGTACAAAAAGGTGCCAATCGGCAGGACAAGAAAAGCTCCGATCGCCAGGCACAGAAAAAATCAGATCAGCAGGCACAAAAAGATTCGGTTCAGCAGGCACGGAAAGATTCAAGTCAGCAGGCCCAGAACGAACCAGGGCCAAGCTTCGTACACGAACCACTGCCTGTGAACCCCAGGAAGAGCACTGGTACGACAGAATGCACATTCGAGGGTATACGCAATTTCGCAATAGTACCACTGTGAGTGGCGACAAGGATGCGGTTGTTTATTGGCCTGATAGATCGGTCGGCGAAGATACCTCATCCTTGATCAGGCGGGCACATCTGATTTTGTACGGTGATATCACTGATAATCTCTATCTGTATTTCCAGCCTGATTTTGCCAGTACGCCGTCTGGCTCCACCACAGGCAATTTCGGGCAGTTAAGAGATGCCTACGCCGACATCTCCTTCGACGACAAGAAAGAATTCCGTGTCAGGCTCGGGCAATCAAAAATCCCGTTCAGTTTTGAAAACATGCAATCCAGCCAAAACCGTCTTGCACTTGACCGTGCTGACGGAATCAACACGTGCTGTCGGGATGAGCGTGACATCGGCGCATTCTTCTACTGGGCTCCAGCAGAAATACGCGAGCGGTTCAGAGAGCTGGTGGCGAACAATCTGAAAGGATCGGGCGATTACGGCGTGTTCGCCTTCGGCGTCTACAATGGACAGGGCGCCAACCGCGTCGAATTAAATAATGACATGCATATGGTGGCCCGCGTCACCTACCCCTATCGATTCAACAACGGTCAAATTTTTGAAGCAGGCGTAGAGGCCTTACACGGACGCTTCGTTACATCAAACGGTCCTGTGAACGGTATTACCCCGGTCATGGTCGCGCCCGCGAAAGGATTTGTAGATGAGCGTGTCGCGGTGCATGCTGTCCTTTATCCGCAGCCCTTCGGATTGCAGGCAGAATGGAATTGGGGACGGGGACCTCAGTTAAACGACCCCAGAGGTTGATTACGGACTCCCCGCTGAACGGTGGGTATGTCCAGGCCACATACAAATACGATAGTGGACCTTGGGGAATCCTGTTCCCGTTCGTCAAATGGCAATACTACGAGGGCGGTCAGAAATTCGAGCGCAACGCCCCGAGAAACCTCGTCAATGATTGGGAGTTTGGCGTCGAATGGCAAGTCACCAAAGCAATTGAGCTTACAGCTGAGTATCACATGATGAATCGTACCGACGTCCTGAATGCCCCTTACAACCAATTCAGAGCTGATGTCGTGAGATTCCAGGTCCAGTGGAATTACTGACTCTTAGAAAAGCTGCCCGATCATCCCTGCGCGATCCCGCCCTCGAGCGGGTGAGGGCTTTCCGGACAACGAAGTCTGAAACTGCGAAGCCGCCGCCAGAAGGCCACTGGCGGGCTTCGGCACGGGAGAACTCGGGCCCCGTCCCGGTCGGGCCGGAAAGACAGTTGTAAGGCAACAACCCCTGCGTGAAATCTGGCCGTCACGAATCATCAATAGATCATCGCTTGGCGCTAGGTCCTCCAACCCCTTTGGGCCAGCCGCTCCTACTTGCCCGGCGCTGTAATTGCGCCGGGCCTTTTCTTTCGGGGCGGGACCGTGAGACGATAGCCGACGAACCCTTCGTCACCATTGAAAACTTCTAAGACCTCACCACAGATCGGGCAGCGGAATTCGCCGCCTTGATTGGGCAGCAACGACACAAGCTCCAGTCGTCGAAAACCGGCTCCGCACTTAGTGCAAGAGACATCGGTCTGTCTCATGGCGGTTCCTCCCGTATTATGCCCGTCACAAACCATGGGTAAACGACCTTTCGGCTAGCAACAAATGCCGCGAGGAAGTTCCGCTCGCCAATGCCGCACCCATTGAAGTCTAGCGGGGGCTTCACGCATATCTAGAGTCACCAAATGAGTCGGCTACAAAAGTTTATTGAGCAGAGTGTGACCGGCGAAAAGTCGAAACGCGCCGCATATGCCTTCGGACCGGAAAAGTTGCCGCCACCGGGCGAAAACCTGGAGTGGAAATCGGTGTCGTCGTTCAACGCCGCCGCCGAGATAATGCGTGACGTTGGTTTGAAAAACATTTTCATACTTGCGATCGATGAGGGTTGCGCGATCGTGGAAGATCGAACCGGCACCGCGACTTAAACCCTCCATCCGTGACCAGTGGGCAGAGATCAACACCCGCAGGTTTTCAAAACTCGCCGTGCAGCCGCCCGGAGAATACGTGCACCGGGGCTGCCCTCTGTCCTCCCTTTGGCTTTTGTGGATCTTTTCTTCGGTTGAGTAGTGTCCACGGGGCTGTCGGCGGATGTCCTTCAAACTGGTCTGCCGGCACTTTGTCCGGCCCGGATTTCTGCATCATCTTCGAGCCCGTATCTTCCCTTCAATCTGACTCAAGCGCGCTGAGGCAGGTATCGAGACGGTGACACTGATGCTGGAGGGGTCGCTTAACGATCCAGTGTTCGGTGTACTTGAGCCCGGCGACGTGGAGTGGATGACCGCCGGCCGTGGCGTCATCCATAGCGAGAATCTCACCGCGACCGGCTGGGCGCGCATTCTGCAAATCTGGATCGCGCTCCCGACCGAGACGCGGACGACAGCGCTGACCTACAGATCCTGCCGCTGAGCACACTGCCCATTCGTCGCGAACCCGGCGCCGAGGTGCGGCTCTATAGCGGGCGGACGGGCGATCTTGTTTCGCCCACACGCAATCGCGTGCCTGTCACCATGGCGGGATGTTCGAAGTGGTCTTCGATTACGACGAGGCACATTACGAGATGGTCGATCTCGACCCAGTCCGACCGGAAGCGTAGCAACATCGGCTTGCCAGAGCGTCCGCGTCGGCAGGTGGCTCCTGGGGGCGCGCAACCCGATCCCTTCTCCTCCTGCCGCTCCGGGTTTGAGGTATGCACGTATCGCCGCTGCCGTCGCGCCCTGATGTTCCATCACATCCCGTACTTGCCCACGGGTAAAAAGCGGTGAGCGTCTAGTGCGGTCCACTGAGTTCGACAATGTCGACCTCGATTAGGGAGGAACGGCTGACTGTGCCGATCGTCAGATAGCACCGTCTAGGTTTCCCTCAACTGTTTGGAGAGGCCACACTCGGAGCAAGCTCGCCAAATTTTTCAATGACCCGCTCCTCGAAAAATGCCTTGGCCTTCTTGTGATTTTGGAGCGCAATCGGACGGTATGGTCCGAAGCTTGTGAAGTTTCGTACCCGAGGCAGCGCCAGACGGTCGTATACGGATTGGTGCAGCGTCGCCGTATCCGGAACCACCCGAGGTGCCTTGTCCCAGTGAAGGCGGGTGCCGCCGATGCCGACCATGCACTCGTCATGCATCATGCCATCGCAGGCAGGATACAAGTTCAGCTGTGATCGATCCACCAGAACGCGGCCATCCTCCCGGATGTCCTCGCTGATGAACTTCACCATCCAAGCGAGCGTAATGTCCGACAGGCGAGACTCATTCTCGGGGTAGCTGCCGCCAATGTCGGCATGGTTTCCCGCAAACCAGATCTGGTCGAATTGCTCGGGTTCATCCTTGCGGTCGGGCCAGGTGACCGTGCCGCTTCCGCCCCAGGCGACCCGTTTGAAGTCTTTGCGACATTCGTCGATCGACTGAAGATGCCGCGCATACTGAATATCGCGGCAAAAATGCCGGTCATAGGTCCAGTCGGGAAACACCCGTTGCCAGCCTATGGCGGCAACGGTGTCCCAGATGCCGATCAGATAAGTTGACGCGCCCTTCGCGAGGCCAAGCGCGGGCAAGTATTTCTTGCGGAACTCATCAATGTGGCTGTTGGCGCTGTTGATGCTCCGCGGCATGCCGCCGATGTAGAGGCGGGACGCCGCCTCCTTGGCGATGGCGCGCAGCGACTTGGGGTCAAGGTTGAGAGCGGACCCATCAGGCTGCTGGGTCGGAACGCCACAAACTTCAAGGACGTGCGCAACGCATCGGGCGGTATAAGCCCCTCGACTGAAGCCGAACAGGTAAATGCGATCGCCCGGCTCCCATGAGCCGAGAATGGCGACGTAGCAATCGATGACTTTCTTTGTGATGCCAAACCCAAACGCCTGCTGGACATATTCTTTGGTCCGAGCCCACAATGAGTTATGGCGCGGCGTGGGCGTCCCGATCCCAGGGACGTAAAAGGCCAACTGCTTGTTCGGGTCGATGATGCTGTCGGGCCCGGTCCGTGTCGCGCAGTAGAGTTTGTAGACGTTGGTTCTGCTTTCGTCAGGGAGCAAGCCGCCTTCGTTGCCAGTCCCGTCCGCAAAGATAAGAATGCTCTTCGCCATCGGCTAACCCTCATGATCCGTTATGTGAAGGATGGTTCAAGTGCCGTTGAAGGCACGGTTACGCCCGATCTTCGGTTCAGATGATATATCAACTATCGTGCCTACGACCGGCGAGGGACGATAAGTTTAGCAGTCAACACCTGAACGACTTTTCCGTTTTGATTCTTCGTCTCGCTGCGCATCCGGACAATTCCCTGATTGGGCTTCGAACGGGACGGGATGATCTCTACCACCTCACTCTCAACGTGAAGAACATCCCCTGGTCGCGTGGGATACGGCCATTCGATTTCGCTGCCCGCGCCAACGATGCCGCCAGCGAGCGGTGCGCCGCCCTGAACGAGAAGCCGCATGGTAATCGCGGCCGTGTGCCAGCCGCTCGCAGCGATTCCTCTGAACAGAGTCGACTTGGCGGCCTCGTCATCAAGATGGAAGGGTTGCGGATCGAATCGAGAGGCGAACTCCTTGATTTCCGCTTCGGGAACATCATAACTCGCGCTGGTGAATTTCTGGCCGACACTGAGTTCGTCCAGGAAAAGGGGCTTGGGGAGTTCAGTCTGCGACATGTTGGTCTTCTGCCTTGTGGTATGAATGATAAAGGTGCGTTCAGACAGTCGAAGTCGTCTTCGCTCATGCATCGCCACCTGAAGGACGATAGCAGAAGACATAGGCTCTGCCGGTCTCCCCTCCTCGATCACGAGATCGACCAGCAGCAAAGCCACTGTTCTGACCATCTGCACTCCGTTTTGCGTCCATCGATCATCGTTCCCATGGGCCGCGCCTCGGCGACGTTTCGTGCCTACTGCGAATACCAGCCGGCGCGTGATCCGTGACGGCTGCGGCGAAATCAATTACTAGCGCCACGACCACGGTCGTCGCACCAATCGGGAACAGGATCCGGTAATCTTCACCGCTCTGAGAAAAAGACAAAGGATAGCGCATAGCGGATGCGGCTTGAAACAAAGCGAAGAAGGCGGTCGCTACACTCTAGGAAACCTTCTGCTTAGCCGGATAAAGCGGCAAGAGCTCGCCGATGCGCGCAAGCACCAACGAAACAGTGACTGTGACGAACGCACCGACCACAAGACTCGACGCAATCAGCCATGTGTGCCCGAGACTGAAAGCAGGAATACCAACCGCAACGATTTCGAGCATGAAGGCCAGCCGAAGCGCGGAGCCAAGCCAACTTCGATCGACAACACGTCCCGCGACAATCGGCTCGGTGGTGGCAAAGGACCAACCGGAAAGATCATTTCAGACAGCATCATCGCCCGTCTGCTCTGGAGTCTTGAAGTCTCACGCTGGTTTGGCAGCCAATCGCTTCCGATACTCGGCAACGGGCAAGCCTCCCCAACCCCAATCCTCCATCTCCACTTCCTGGACCACGACCCAAGTCCACTCTGGTGGTTTTCCAAGCACGTCGAACAGAACCTGGCTGATACCCTTGTAGATTGCGGCCTTCTGTTCGGCGGTGACATGATCGATCCCTGGTTCGGTCCCCTCGCGAGTCGTTTGAACGGTAACGAACGGCATGACACGCCTCCTCTGTTCAGCTTCGATCAGTGACCTGCACTCTGTCCGCCATCGACATGCAGGATCTCGCCAGTGACGAAACCTGCACTCTCGAGGAACAGTATGGCTTCGACGATGTCGTGAATCTCACCCATGCTCTTTACCGGATGCAGGTCAGCCAGGAACTCATGGGTCTGCGGTGCATGCAAAGGCGTCTTGATGATGCCCGGCGAGACCGCGTTCACACGGATGCCCTTGGTGGCATATTCGATGGCCAGTGCCTTTGTCGCCGAGTTGATGCCGCCTTTGGTCAGGTTGGCGAGAACGGTAGGCACGCTGCTGACCGCATGGTCAGTGAGGCTGGTGGTGATGCTGACGATGTGGCCCGAGCCCTGCTTCACCATTGCGGCCACGACCTGTTGGGTAATATGGAAGAATCCGGCAAGATTGGTGGCGATCATGGCCGCAAAATCCTCGGCGGTGTAGTCGGTGAAAGGCTTGGCGATGAAGATACCGGCATTGTTGACCAGCGTGTCGACGCGACCGAATCGAGCCAATGCCTCGCGGGTCACAACCTCGGCCGTCTTCGGATCAGCGATGTCACCGGGAATCGCCAAAATGTCCCGGTCGCTGGTCTGCTTGATCGAGCGCGACGTCGCTACGACGCGATAATTGCGATCACGAAATCCCTTGACAAGCCCGGCGCCGATACCCTGCGACGCGCCAGTGACAATTGCGACCTTACGTTCGTTGCTCATGATGCCCCTCAGATCCTGCCAGCGAGCGGGATTGCTGCTGTCCGGCCCGTCTGGCTCGGTGAGGATCATTTTGAGGATTTCGCGAAATGTCTGAATGCCCGTTGTCCGGCAGACATTCTTCCCTTCGCCGGAAGAATGACAGCCGTCAGATGTGCATCGCGACTGCTTCGGCAGACAGACGCGCGAAATCAGCACGCAGCCGCGGCACGGCGAAGTCCAGGAATGCCCTGACCTTCGGGACTGCGTTACGCCCCTGCGGCAGCACCAGATTAACCGGCCTCGCAGGAGGCTCCGCGTCTCTCAGCAGGAGTTGCAGCGAACCATCCTGGACACGTTCGGCCACGTGATACGTCAGCAGACGCGTGACGCCCAGCCCGCCGACAGCGGCACCGAGCGCGGCACGTACACTGTTGACGACCAGTCGCGGTTTAAACTGAACGGAGCGCGGCACGGAGCCGTTTCTTGCCGGAGGGAAGACCCAAGCGTCGCTGCCAAAATCGGTGCAGGCGACGATACTATGCTTCGTGAGATCACCAGGTTCGTCGATGCGAGGGTGCCGGGCGAGATAGCGTGGAGAGGCAACGATAACCGGCTTCACGTCGCCGCCGATCCGAACGACCGTCATCGAGGAATCCGGAAGTTCAGCGATCCGTAAGCCGATGTCGATTCCCTCTTCGATCAGGTTTGCGCTGCGCACAAGCAGAACAAGATTGACTGAAACGGCCGGGAAAGCCCCGATATACGCATCGACGATCGGGCGCAAAATCTCCTCGCCGCTGACGGGCGGCGCCGTAATCGTCAGGGTGCCGCGCGGGGCGGTATGCTCGCCGGCCGCGACCGCCTCCGCTTCCTGCAAATCGACCAGAACACGACGGCACGCCACGGCATAACGCTCGCCGATCTCGCTTAGTTTGATCGTGCGGGTCGTCCGATGCAGCAATGCTGCACCGACCTGTTGTTCAAGAAACGCAATCGCCCGGCTGACGGCGGCAGGCGAACGGCCGAGTTGACGCCCAGCCCCGGCGAGGCTTCCCTCGTCCAAGGCAGCGATAAACACTTTCATCGCGTCGATGCGATCCATTCCAAACAGCACCCACAGCCCTCATCGCGTCCAACCTCTGCGATTTCAACAGCCTGTCAAGTGCAATCCGCACATGACAAACTCAGACTAGAGACTTTCGGTGACCTTAGAAAAGGCCGCTGCTCGTGGCGACATCGACGATTGGTAAACCCGGGCTAGTCATGCCCCTGAGCCCGGTCTCCCCACCCCGTCGTCTAAGTGAATGCAACGTCGCTGATGTCGATCGATACCATGAGCATGTCCATGATCGGACGCCGGTCTGGACCGCGCGCATAAGCCCGCCGCTTGCCTGGCAAGCGGATGCCGTTTGCCTCGGTATACTCCAGCATCAGTTGCGCCGCGAGGAAACCACCAGCGATATTGACGCTGTAGTCATGGCGGCGGAGCTCGAACCGCTCGTCGAAGAAGAAATCCTGAATCTGGCAATGTGTCTCGATCGAACCGGGGAAATATACACGCAACACCCGCCAAGTTTCTTTTCCTTCCTGCCATGGCGCGGTCTCCTCGATGTGGAAGCCGTCCATTGCAAAAGCGAAAGGCGTCGTGAGATAGGTCCACAGAGCTTCGCCATTGAAATAGGCGCGGTGCAGAGGGTCCCAGGGTGTATGCATCTGGTGCCCGGCAAACGAATCCCTGGGCGCAAGTCGCTCCGCGACGACAGTGCCGTCGAGCTTCTCGATGGCAATCCGGTCCGGAGTGAACATAGTGCACTGATCTGAGGCGCCATAGGGCGTGACGGAGGATCGCTGCTCGTGCAGCCACACGGCCATGCGGCGCGGATTTGCGTCCTGTAGGACGCCCTTCAGGCCAAAGAAACCGCCGCCACTGACAATGGTGGCCTCAACCTTATTGTATGAGCGCCAGCGCTCCAGACTACCATGAGCAGCAAGGACCTTCGTCAGCAACTCGTTCATGGCTTTTGCCTCCAAGCGGCAAGTCAGCCGCCAGAATAAGTCTGCACCGCTCGAGCGCTGCCATTTCTCGGAAACAAACTGCACAGCTCTTCCGACCCTTGATTGTCGGCGCATTGGATGGGGTCCAATGCGCCGCCTTGACGTCCTGTCGCCGGCTTGCTCCGAACAAGCCTTAATGCAGGCGGTCCGTTACGTTGACATTGCCGCAACCCTTGACGTCGAGATGTTGTACCGGGAAGCTGGAATAGCGCTGGAAAGTTTGCTGGACATGGCGCGGCGCGCGGATTCGTACCGATCCCAGTCGGCCTTGTCGGCGAGCGACGGGATCGTGACGACTTCGCCCTGGTCGAGACCAGACAACGCAGCGTCGACCATATCGTCAGCGGACATCACGATCGCAGCCGGCAGATGGTGGACCGGCAGGCCGGCGACGTCCCAGAAGTCCGTCGCGGTTGCGCCGGGCAGGACGGCCTGGATGCGCACGCCCTTTTCGGCGAGTTCGTAATGCAGCGAGAGCGAGAAAGCCAGCACGAACGCTTTGCTTCCGCCATAGACACCATTGAGCGTTTCGGGAGAGATCGCAGCGATCGACGAGATGTTGATGATTGTGCCCGCGCCGCGCGCGACGAAGCCTGGAGCTGCCGCATAGGTCAGTCGGGTCAGGGCGCCGACATTGAGTTGGATCATGTCGTCCATCTTCTCGACGTCGGCGTTGAGCAGCAGCGCCGTAGCCCCAACACCCGCATTGTTGACCAGCAGCGTGACATCAGCATTCTGGCGCAGAATGGCTTCGACCTTCGCCAGATCCGTCTTGTCGTTGAGGTCGGCCGCGACAGTGTCGACGGATCGACCAGTCGAGCTTTCCAGCCGCCTGGCCAAACCGGACAGACGCGACTGGTTGCGGGCAACCAGAACCAAATCGTACCCCCGGCGGGCCAGGCGGTCGGCATAGATAGCGCCGATGCCAGCGGATGCGCCGGTGATGAGGGCCGTGCCCTTGGAATTCGTTCCCATTGTCTTAGCTCCCTACGATCTTGGCGCGACAGCGCTCAGAGATGGTGAGTTGATCAATCAACTCGAATGCCCTCAACGATTAGCGATATTTGGGAGAGATTGAATGCGCGTTCGTCGGCAGACATTCTTCCTGCTAGCGGAAGAATGCAGTGGCGCCATCATCATCTACTGACGGTCCGTGCGCTTCAGAACGATTGCGGCGCACGAACAAAATGTTCGATTCCTATCAATAAGGCGGCGCCTTACGCTGTCTCTGCATCTTGGCGGCCTCGATCCACCACAAGAGATCGTCGGCAAAACGCGGAAACACGTGCTCGAGCGCCTTGCCGCTCTCACCGATCGGACCACCTTCTGCTGACAAAGCTTGTCCAATGGAACCAACAGCGATCGTGCTGGAGATTACCACCATCCCCATCTCGGAAAGCGTACCATGCCAGGCAGTGGCAGCGCGCGCACCGGATAAGCGGCCGGCCGAGTAACTCACGATGGCAGCAGGCCGCCAAAACCACTCCTCCAGAAAATGATCCGTGAGATTTTTTAGCCCAGGTTGAATGCCCCAGTTATATTCGCCGGTGACGAATACGAACCCGTCGGCATCACGGATCTTGTCGGCCAACTGCTCGAGGCGCTTAGGCGCTTTGCCCTTTGGGTATTCCTTGTACATCCTGTCGAGCATCGGAAGATCGACTGCTTTTGCATCGATCAATTCAACATCGTCGCCCCGAAGCCGCAGCCGCTCAACCACAAAATGCGCGAGTCGGATGCCCATCCGATCGGACCGATAGGACCCGTAAAAGACGAGAATGCGATTGCTCATCACGGTCACCAGTACATAGTTGCAACGCGGCGGCGTCAAACGGTCCCGAGGGGAATGAAGTTGCAGCGAACCTACGACGACAATTGGCCGCCATTTTGCTCCTTGGCACGATAGACATCGGAATGGGGATAGTGACCGCGTCAAACTTCATGGCCGGGATCACCTTCTGAGCTTGAATCGTTATGGCCCATGACAAACGGGTACACCATTTAGCGTTGGGGCGTAGCAATACTTCCTCAAAGCTCCCGAAAATGCCCATTAGACGTTGTTACACTTCGTTGGCCCGACGGCCGAGAAACATGCGTTTGCGTGCTGTTGCTCCGTAAACGACCCCGACCTATGCTGACAAATGATCGTTCTGCGGTGGCGGTGGCAGCCCGTGCGGCGACCGACCAAGACACCGCTTCCGACACATTCAGGCCGGGCTTCACCGGCACCGATTGCGGCCATGCGTGGCACACGATCGTCGCGGCGAAGGATTCCGTCTTCACAGACTATGGCAAGCGATGAGCGCGGCGGTAACGCTTGCAGGCGGGGACAGCGACGCTAAATTGAGTGGACCATGAAAAACAGCAGCAGCGGTCGCCAGTACGGCGCGTCGTGTTTGCTGGCACGGCGCGTGCTATGGGATTGGTGCGGTCGCCGCTTCACAGCTTCGCCAGCGGGCGGCACAGCAGAAAATTGGCCAGAGCACCCAAGTACCAGCTCGCGCCGAAGGAGGATCGTCGCTGAAGCGATTGCTACAACTTCCAGCCGCCGGAGGCATGCAAATTCATCCAGGCGACATCGGCCTTGATGGCCGGCGCCAGCTCGTCGCACCAACCTGACGACCAAATTTCTCACGCGCGGCTGCCCGTCGTGCGGGGCTAAACCAAGGGAGGAGGCATCATGGCCTTTACCATTAAAGTCAATGGAAAGACCCACAATCTCGATGTCGACGGTGATACGCCGTTGCTCTGGGTTCTGCGCGACGTACTCGGTATGACCGGCACAAAATTCGGTTGCGGCATGGCGCTCTGCGGCGCGTGCACGGTGCATATCGACGGCGTCGCCACGCGTTCGTGCCAGACAGCAATCGAGAGCATCGGCAAGTCGGAGGTGACGACCATCGAGGCAATCGGCGCGACAGCGGCCGGCGCGAAGATCCAAAAGGCATGGCTCGACCGTGAGGTCGTGCAGTGCGGCTATTGCCAGTCCGGACAGATCATGTCGGCCTCGGCGTTGCTCGCCAGAAAACCTCATCCAACCGACGCCGACATCGATGAGGCGATGAGCGGCAACATTTGCCGTTGCGGGACGTATGTCCGGATTCGCGAAGCAATCAAGCTTGCCGCACAGGGCAACAAGTGAGGGGGAGCCCATCATGATTCTCGATCGCAACGTTTCTCGCTCTGACAACACCGACCTGACGCGACGCACTTTCTTGACTGCCGGCGCTGCCCTCGGCGGTGGACTAATATTGAGTCTTACTCTGCCGATGGATCGCAGCAACGCCGCGAATTCGAACAGTTTTGCACCGAACGCCTTCATCCGCATTGGGAGCGACGATCGGATCGTCCTGACGATGCCGTATGTCGAAATGGGTCAAGGCACCTACACCTCGGTTCCGATGCTGATTGCCGAAGAGCTCGAGGTGAGCTTGAAGCAGGTGCACCTTGAGCACGCGCCCCCGAACGAAAAGCTCTATGCCAACCCGCTGTTGGGTGTGCAAGCGACCGGTAACTCGAATGCGATGCGCGGCGCGTGGAAGCCGCTGCGGGAGGCCGGAGCAACCGCAAGAGCGATGCTGGTCGCGGCGGCAGCCAAGCGCTGGGGCGTCGATCCCGAGTCTTGCGACACACAAGATGGCGTGGTGAGCCACCCGTCCACCGGCCGACATCTAAAATACGGAGAGCTTGCCGCAGAAGCGGCGGAGATTCCTGTCCCGCAAAGCATAACACTCAAGGCGCCAGCCGATTTCAAGCTGATTGGGACGTCGGCCAAACGGCTTGATGCTCCCGGCAAGGTCAATGGGACCGCGCTCTACGGCATCGATGCTCGCCCGCCGGGGGTCAAGATCGCAGCCCTTGCGCAATCGCCCGTCTTCGGCGGTCGCGTGAAAAGCCTCGACGATACGGCCGCCAAAGCAGTCAAAGGCGTGCGCCAGATCGTCAAACTCGACGATACCGTCGCCGTCGTCGCCGATCACATGGGAGCGGCCAAAAAGGGACTCGCAGCCCTCAAGATCGAATGGGATGAAGGCCCCCATGCGCGGCTCTCTACACAGGACGTCGCCCACGAACTGAAGCAGGCGACGCTTCATTCAGGAGCCGTGGCGCAAAACCTTGGCAACGCCGAGAAGGCGATGGCCGATGCCGTCACCAAGGTCGAGGCGACCTATCAGGTCCCGTTCCTCGCCCACGCCACAATGGAGCCGATGAACTGCACAGTGCACCTGCGCAAGGACGCATGCGAGATCTGGATCGGCAGCCAGGCGGTGGCGCGCGTCCAAGCGATGGCTGCGCAAGTTGCAGGCTTGCCACCTGAGAAGGTGATCGTCCACAACCATCTGATTGGCGGCGGCTTCGGCCGGCGACTGGAAGCAGACGGCGCCGTCCGCGCTGTCGAGATCGCAAAGCATGTCGATGGTCCGGTGAAGGTCGTGTGGACGCGCGAGGAAGATATCCAGCACGATATGTATCGGCCCTATTGGTTTGACCGCCTCTCCGCCGGGCTGGATGCCAATGGCAAGCCGATCGCCTGGAACAACCGCTTCGCCGGGTCTTCGGTGATCGCACGATGGTTGCCGCCGGCCTTCAAAGACGGTCTCGATCCCGACTCGACCGAAGGCGCGATCGATCTGGTCTATGACTTCCCCAACTTCCACGTCGAATTTGTGCGGATCGAGCCTCCGGGTATACCAACCGCGTTCTGGCGCAGCGTCGGCCCGTCGCACAACGTGTTCGTCACCGAAAGTTTCATCGATGAAATGGCTGTCGCCGCTAAGCAGGACGCCGTTGAATTTCGCCGGGCATTGCTCGACAAATCGCCCCGCGCCAAAGCGGTTCTCGACCTGGCGGCTGAGAAGGCCGGCTGGGGACAGAAGCTGCCGGAACGTGTCGGGCGTGGCGTCTCTCTGCAAAACGTATTCGGCAGTTGCATGGCGCAGATCGCTGAAGTCGAAGTCTCGAACGCCGGAGCTATCCGCGTCCGGCGCGTGGTCTGTGCAGCCGATATCGGCACCGTCATCAATCCTGATACCGCGCAAGCGCAGATCCAAGGTGGGATCATCTTCGGTGCGACCGCCGCGCTCTACGGCGAGATCACGCTCAAAAATGGGCGCATTGAGCAGACGAACTTCGATACCTATCAAATCATGCGCATGAATGAGGCGCCCGTGATCGAGGTGCATCTCGTGAAGAGTACCGAACCACCGGGCGGGCTTGGTGAGAACGGAACATCCGCAATCGTTCCGGCTATCGCCAACGCCGTCTTTGCGGCAACCGGCAAACGGCTGCGCAAGATGCCAATCGACAGCACCTTGCTAAAACAAGCGACATGAACAGGCCGGTGCGGAGCAATCGGCCGTTCGCTGGAGCGAAGTTCGGCAACTCAGGCCGCGGTATCGCGGCCTTGAGCACGGCTGGGAGAACGACGGTGATTCCACTACTGACAGACGCTATCCAGACCCGTGGCGGCCTGAACCGCATTCCGCTGTCGCTTGTAAGTAGATCGAGCAGCAGTGGAAACTATTGACGGCCTTGCCTAATGCCCTTCACGAACAATTCGGCAGAAAGGCGCGCACGCCGCTCTAATTCCTTGCGGCCCGGCACTTCGGCGCGACCGAACAGTGCAGCCCGCTGTGGTTGGAACGCGAGCATGCCAAGCAGCATTCCAGAGGCAATATCAGCATCATCGATTGCAATAAGGCCACGATTTGCCTGCGTCCTTAGCCAGTTCGCCAGCGTGCTCTCGGTGCGCCTGATCGCTTCGCGGTAGAACGTCTCCGCAAGCTCGGGGAATTTCTCGCTTTCGCCGAGGATCATGCGCTGAAGCGCGATCACGTCCTTGTCCAGAATCAGTTCGCCGCATACCACGAGTGCCTCGCGCAACGCAGCCTCAATGTCATTGCCTTCGCAGGCCTTCAGTCGCACGATAGAGGCAAACCGGTCGAGGCGATCAGCGATCGTGGCCTCGAACAGCGCCGCCTTGTTTGGGATTAGCCGATACAGCGTCTTCGTGGATATCCCCGCGCTGCGCGCCACACTTTCCATAGCAGTCGCTGAATAGCCAGTTAGGGCGAATTCGCGCCGCGCCGCGTGCAAAATGATTGCGCGCGTCTCTTCCTCCGACCGTATCGGCGGTCGCCCACGACCACGTAATGCTTTCGATGTAGGTGCTCTCGCTTTCGTGATGACCATCGACCAGCCGTGCTTTCGAAAAATGTCTGTCATTCTATTGACTGTCCGAGTATGTGGTCTATTTTGGAAAATATCAAGTTTCCAAAATATGGAGACCCGCCATGGGCACTCAGGCAGCAACGGCAGAAGTCCCCTTACTCCAGCCCAAGCTTCCGGCTGAAGCCGGAGAGTCCCGGGTGCTTTTCCGCGCTCCGGCGAACGACGCCATAGAGCCGGCACCCAGCCTGCTGCAAAAGGGCGGCTTGAAACGCTCTCTTCTGGCCGGCGCCGCCGTTGCTTTGCTGGCAGCTGCCTCCTGGTATGGCTGGGACTATTGGACAGTTAGCCGCTTCCAGGTCTCAACCGATGACGCATATGTGAAGGCCGACAACACCGCGATCGCCCCGAAAGTCTCGGGTTATCTCAGCCAGGTCCTCGTCGGAGACAACCAGCAGGTGAAGGTCGGCCAGGTGCTGGCGCACATCGATGATCGGGACTTCAGAGTCGCGCTCGACCAGGCCAAAGCCGATGTCGCCGCGGCCGATGCCGCGGTTGCCAGCAAACACGCGCAGCTCGACGTGCAGCAAGCTATCATCGATGCTGCTCAGGCAACTCTTCGTGTCGACATCGCGGCGCGCGTTTTCAGCGCTCAGGAAAATAAACGCTACACCGATCTCGCCGCTACGGGTTCTGGCAGTGTACAGAATGCGCAGAACGCACAGGCGCGAGACAACACAGCTCTTGCGCTGATCGAGCGCGACAAGGCGAACCTTGCATCCGCGCAAAAGCAGGTCGAACTGCTGAACGCCGAGCTGGCGCAAGCCGTCGCAGCCAACGCGCGGGCCAAGGCGCTGCAGCGTCAGGCCGAGCTCAATCTCTCCTATACGACCATCATCGCGCCGATTGATGGCGTTATCGGCAATCGCACTCTGCGTGTCGGCCAATTTGTCCAGGCCGGAACACAGTTGATGGCGCTGGTACCGTCAAAAGGCGCCTATGTCATTGCGAACTTCAAGGAGACCCAGCTCGGCCAGGTGCGCGCCGGCCAGCCGGTCGAAATCGAGGTCGACATGTTTCCCGGCCGGGTCGTGCACGGCCATGTTGACAGTATCGCGCCGGCCAGCGGTCAGGAATTTGCACTGCTGCCGCCGGACAACGCCACTGGCAACTTCACCAAGATCGTGCAGCGCATCCCTGTGAGAATTGTCCTCGACAGCGAAGCCACAGACCTACGGCCAGGAATGTCAGTCATTCCGCGCATTCAAACCAGAGTCGTCACCGCGGAAGCTTCTCACCAAGCTCGCTCCGTGCTCGCGTCGCAAAGGTGAACAGAGTGATGCCATGTCAAACCTCGTCCTCACCAACCCCACGTTCTCATCCCGCAACGCGGCCACACCGGTCCTGACAACTGCTCTCCACGACCACGTCAGCCCGGCTATATGGATCACCATCCTCGCCGCCATGATCGGCGCATTCATGGCCATCCTCAACATCCAGATCACCAATGCCTCGCTGCTCAATATCGAGGGCGGCATTGGTACCGGCGTCGATAACGGCTCCTGGATATCGACCTCCTACTTGATCGGCGAGATCGTGGTGATCCCGCTCACCGATTATCTCAGCCGGGTATTTTCCTTTCGCAACATCATGCTGAGCTTCGCGAGCCTGTTCGCTGTGTTCTCGGTTGCCTGTGCCTTCGCCACCAACCTGCCGACAATGATTACATTCCGCGCCTTTCAGGGGTTTTTCGGGGGTGTGTTGATCCCGATGGCGTTCACGCTGGTGTTCACCAAACTGCCGAAAACAAAGCAACCGATCGGCCTTGCGATGTTCTCGCTGGCAGTGACGTTCGCACCCGCGATCGGCCCTACCATCGGTGGCTATCTCACCGAGAACTACGGCTGGCAGACCATCTTTTTTGTCAACGTCGTGCCGACAGCGATGATGGTTACTGCGCTCTATTTCACTCTTGAACGGCAGCCGCTGAACCTCGGCCTTCTTCGTGAAGGCGACTGGTTCGGAATCGCGACCATGGCAGTCGGTCTATCCGCCCTGCAGGCAGTGTTGGAGGAAGGCAACAAGAACGACTGGTTCGGCTCCCCTTTCATCATGAAGCTGTCGATCATTGCTGCCGCCAGCCTGACACTCTTCGTGGCGAACGAGTTGCTGATCGAAAAGCCGTTGCTGCGCCTGCGCCTCCTGACCCAGCGCAGCTTCGGCCTTGGCACCATCGCAGGCGTCTGTATCGGCTTTGCGTTGTTCGGCTCGATCTATCTGCTGCCGGCCTATCTCGGCCAAGTGCAGCATTACAACGCCGAGCAGATCGGCACCGTGCTAGCCTGGACAGGGCTGCCGCAGCTGTTGCTCATTCCACTGGTGCCAAAACTCATGCAGCGCCTCGACATCCGGCTGATCGCTTTCGCCGGAACAGCCCTCTTTGCCGCGAGTTCCTTCATGAACACAACGATGTCGCTGAATTATTCCGGCGACCAGTTCCTGATCCCCAACATCGTCCGCGCTATCGGCCAGGCTTTGTTGCTGACGCCGCTGAGCTCGATTTCACTCGGAAGCGTGGCCCCGCAGGATGCACCGGCTGCCTCCGGCATCTCCAACATGATGCGCAATCTCGGTGGTGCCGTCGGGACGGCCGTACTGGCTACCATCGTGACCAAGCGCGAGCAATTCCATTCCAATATCATAGGCCAGAGCGTCCACCTCGGTCGCGAAGAAGTGCGCGAGCGGATTTCAGCGATAACGGACTACTTCATGGCACATGGCATGACCGATCCGGCTGGCGCTCGCCACCAAGCCATCGTCGCTCTGGACAGAACCGTCAAACAACAGGCGCTCGTGATGGGCTTCAGCGATACGTTCGCCGTGATCGGAATCGTGCTGGTGATCGCCGGCGTTGCCCTGCTCCTGACCGGCAAGCCGAAAAGTACGGCAGTGGGCGGGGCTCACTGAGCGCCAAGAATCATCGCACAACCGCCAACCAAAAGGAGCAATCCAATGGTTGCTAAATTGAGCCCATCGATCCAACCGCAGTCCGTACCATCGACAGTCCGCCACTGCGTTGAGGGACGAAGCTGAGAGCCTTCGACATCATGAAAGTTCAATCCCGCTGCCGGCTTTGAACGGCAGGTTATCCAGGAGTTCAGCATGTCCACGATCTATCTCCATCAGACAACCACCTTAACACCCGAACAGTACGTTAGCGGTCTCATTGACTTCGGACCGGGCCGCTCGAAGCTGTTTGGTAACAGCGCCGACGAGTATCTCAAGGTTCATCACAGGAGCGGATCCCATGCAGATGTCACGGAAGGCTCGGGCGGCATCTGGGAACGCCTGCACTACGATTGGTCCGATCCCAGCCGTGTCGTTCTCACGACGACCGATTCCAATGTATGGGGCGGTGCGTCGGGCCATACCTATACCTTCACACGCCGGACTGATGGCAAGACTGACATCGACTTAGCCGTTGTTCGCGAGGGCAAGAATTTAAGGGGATGGGTACTCGGTTTTGTCCTCGGGACGATCGGCAGGCACATTCTGAAAAGAGCGTTTGAAAACTCCGTCAAAACCCTCGAAGCTCGGAACAGCCGATTTTGAGACGCCTTTCGTAACGATAAAGCGGCAGGACCGGCCGATGACGACGTTGAGCCGCGTAAGTCAATCGCGGGTGCTTGCCATTGGCGATATGCCTAATCACCACGCCGCGAATGAGCTACAACCAAACGCACCACCTCCGCTTTGCCCTTGGGAAAATTTGGGCAAAACCTCGAAAACCAGATCGTCGAAACCTCAAGTTCAACCGCGATGACGGCGCGCATTCCATAACGCCTAATTTGCGAACTAAGTATGCAGCAGCAAAGCTAAATGTCCGCACTGAGAAAAATTCAGATGTCGGCTTGTCGTCGCCTTTCCAAGGAATCGCCGATACCGCCGCTTATGCTTCGATCGATGAATATCGGACACTCGATCATCTGCTTTTACCAAGTTGACGACCCTACGGCTCAAGACTAATCTTGCATATGCTCTCACTAGAATCGCCGGACCTAGCTGGGCGATTCCTGGCCGCGCAGGAATAGCGTCGGTAGAGCAGCGAGGTTGGCCATTCATGGAATAATGGCCTTAGCTGAATAGCTGGACAGGCTCTGGGAGCCATTCTCTCTGAAATTTCTAACGGCTAACGCCGGCGATTTTCTGTGTCTGTCGCAGAGCGCCGATGGGAGAGAAGCCATGCCTGAGATTCAATGGGTTAGGGTTTGCGCTGTGAAGCCGAACCCGCGCAACGCGCGTACGCATTCGAAAAAACAAGTTAAACAGATCGCACGCAGCATTTCGCTGCACGGTTGGACCTCTCCAGTACTGGTCGACGAAAACTTTGTTCTCCTTGCAGGACACGGTCGTTGCCTTGCAGCCCAAGAACTTGGGCTGAAGAAAATTCCTGTCATTGTCCTTAGCGGACTCAACGAAGTTCAGAAGCGCGTGTTGATGTTGGCTGAGAATAAAATTGCAGAGAACGCCGGTTGGGACCGGAAGGCCCTTGCTCATGAAATGAGCGAACTTTCGGGTCTTCTCCCCGAAATGAATCTCGATCTTGAGATCACCGGCTTCTCAACGCCAGTGATCGATGCGCTTTTTAATGATTTCATCGATCAGGAGAGTGATCCCGCTGATGCCTGTCCGCCCCCGCTTCCGAAGGCCACAAGTAGGTTGAACGACTTGTGGCGCTTAGGCGAGCATCGAATAATGTGCGCTGATGCCCGCATCAAGGCGAGCTACCGGAGACTTCTACCGTCGTCATACGCAGCAATGGTCTTCACCGATCCGCCGTATAACGTTCGAATTGGTGAGACGGTGGGACGCGGCAAAACCAAATACCGTGAGTTCTCCTTCGCGTCAGGAGAGATGTCTTCAGAACAGTTCGAAACCTTCCTAAAGCGCTGGATGCATCATTGTGCTCGGTTCTCAACCAATGGCTCGGTACACTTCATATGCATGGATTGGCGTCACATGGAAGAAGTAAATGCCGCCGGCAAAGCGGCCTACCATCAGCTCAAGAATCTCATTGTCTGGGCGAAGACCAACGCCGGCCAAGGCAGCTTTTATCGCTCGCAGCACGAATTGATCTTTCCTTTCATCAATGGAGACGCAGCTCACCAGAACAATATCGAACTCGGGCGCCACGGCCGTAACCGGTCAAATGTTTGGACTTATCCAAGCGTCAATACTTTTGGGACGGGCCGTCGCAATGAATCCTTACTTCATCCGACGGTCAAACCTGTTGCACTGGTGGCCGATGCGATGCGCGACTGCTCACGACGTGGCGACATTATTCTTGATCCCTTTATGGGTTCCGGCACGACGATCCTCGCGGCTGAGCGCGTGGGCCGACGGGGCTTTGGCCTTGAGATTGATCCCACCTACGTCGACGTTACCATTCGTCGTTGGCAGGATTTTACAGGGCAAGACGCGATCCTCGATGGCACCGGACAGACATTCGGTGAAGTCGCCGTCGATCGTATCGATGGTCGCTAGAGGAGAACAAAACGATGTCGGATGAATCACGAAAAATCAAGCGCGTCAGGCTGAATTCGTCTCCTTCTAACGATGTCGGGTTTGGCAAACCTCCCCGAAGCCATCAATTCCAGCCCGGCCAAAGCGGGAATCCCAAGGGACGCCCCAAAGGCAGTAAAAATGATGCAACCATCCTAAATGAAATCATGTCGCGCAAAATACCCGCTCGGCAGAACGGTCTTCGGCGCACAATCACGGTCAGAGAAGCGATTTATCATCGCCTCGCTGAAAATTCGCTCAAAGGCGATTACAAAGCGGCAACGCTTTTGTTCAATCGGCAATCTGCGCTCAGCTCACAACACTCACCGGCAGATAAGGATCTGCATGAAGACGACCAGATTGTCCTGACCAGCTTTCTCAAGCAATTCATGCCCAAGAAGTCGGATGAGGAGGGCGAGCCGTCATGAACGAGCGGGATATTTTCAACGCCCTGCTCCGCAGTGATCTCAAGAGCTTTTTGCATCGCTGTGTGTTGGTGGTGAATCCTGGGGCCCAATTTGTGCCGAACTGGCATATTGATGCAATTGTTTACCAGTTAGAGCGCATCAGGCGCGGCGAGATCAATCGCCTTATCATCAATCTTCCGCCTCGGTATCTCAAATCGATCATGGCATCGGTTGCGTTCTCCGCTTTTCTGTTGGGGCAGGATCCGAGGCGACGCATTATTTGCCTCAGCTATGGTGCGGAGTTGGCTGCAAAGCATGCCGGCGATTGCCGGGCGGTGATGCAATCGAATTGGTATCGTTGGGCCTTTTCTGGAACTCAGATTTCGCGCGTTTCCGATTCAGATATCCACACGACGCTCCGCGGATTCCGCAAGACCACTTCTGTTGGTGGCACGCTGACAGGATTGGGCGGCGATCTCATCATCATCGACGATCCCCAGAAGGCAACAGATGCGCAGTCACAAGCACTCCGCGATCAGGCCAACCAATGGTTTTCCAACAGCTTGTTGTCCCGGTTGGACAATAAAGAACGTGGAGCGATCATTGTCGTCATGCAACGCGTCCATCTGAATGATCTCACCGGCTATGTTCTTGAGAATTCCGACGACTGGACCGTTCTCAGCCTTCCTGCCATTGCAGAGACCGACGAGCGTATTCAGATCGGAAACGACAAATTCCATATTCGTAAAGTCGGCGAAGCGCTCCATCCCGAATATGAGTCTCTCAGAACTCTCAATAGGCTTCGTCGAGAGATGGGCTCAGAGCTGTTTCAGGCGCAGTATCAGCAAGCCCCCGTACCCAGCGGAGGAGCTATGATTCGCCGGCAATGGCTGCGCTACTACGATACGCCGCCTGAACGAACGAGCCGAATGCGGATAATCCAAAGCTGGGATTGTGCCGGCAAGGAGGGCGCGGCAAACAGCTGGTCTGTTTGCACGACGTGGCTTGTCGTCGATAAACGAGACTATTATCTTCTGGACGTGACACGAGGCCGGTTCGAATACCCGAAGCTCCGTCAGACAGCACTTGCCCTTGCCGAACGATACGATCCGACGACCATCCTCATCGAAGATACGTCAGCTGGTATTGCGCTTGGACAGGAGCTTCGACAACTCGGCCGATATCGGGTGAATTCGATTCAGGTCGAACGCGACAAAGTCACCCGGCTTTACGTTCAAGCGGCCAAATTCGAGGCGGGGAACGTCTACTTTCCTCGAAATGCACCATTTCTACTTGACCTCGAGGCAGAACTTCTTTCGTTTCCGCAAGGCAAGCACGACGATCAGGTCGACAGCATGACCCAAGCGCTTGCATTCAAAGCCTTTGGCTATGACGCGAGCCTCGAGTGGGTCCTTTAACTTCCTTTGAGGTCAACGGCGACCACCTGTTCATAAGACCAAAGGTTCAGTCGACGCGAGCTTGTCAGGGAAATCAGACGTTCCGCGCTTTCAATCTGTCGTTGAATGACAGCCAGAAGCGCAGCCTCATCGAGGTCATCGTCCCGCAAAGCCATCGCAAAGTCGAAGTCTTCATTATGCGTGACAAAGCGCCGACCGAGCCCTGCCGACCTCGTCACGATGAAACCATAGCGCAGGTAAGGATAGATCCGTTTATGGCGCTGGGCCTTTGCCGAATAGGTGATGACGTCGTGGGTCGAAAATGATCCCGACTTCAATTCGATCGCCACAAGCGGCGTCGGCCCCTTCGTGACCAAAATATCGGTCTGGAATGCAAGCTGGCCGCGCATCGGCAGGCTTTCTGCCTCATGCGTCGGTTTTCCGGCGACGTTAATCTCGATCTTATAGAGGAGATTTTGTCCGCATTCGACGGAATAGCCCGTCAAGCGACGCGACAGCAATGCATGTAGTTCGGCCGCGTCAGCCTTCTCTCTTTTACGGCGCTTGTCAGCTCCGCCTTCGGCTATTTCGGCAGCCGGTCCTGAGTGCGACGCATACCGCCCCTCTTCCCGATCAGAGGGCGTTTTCTGCTGGTGAGCCATCTTCTGTGTACCTTTCCGATGGTTGATCTTGTCAAAGCCATCGCTCTGTGACGCTCAGATAGCCAGCAGATCAGGGGCGTCCCGACCCAGAACAGCAGGTCAGAGTTAATATTATCCTTTTTTGGGATAATCCCGTCTCGGGATCAGCTTGCCCGGGCGATGACCATTTCCGCCCGCGGGATCGGCAAGACCGTCCACTCCTCAGACCAGGCCACCTTCTGCGCCCTGATGGTGGCCGCCCGCAAGCAGGCCGGCTTGACCCAGCATGAGCTGGCACGCCGCCTCAAGCGTCCCCAATCCTTTGTCGCCAAATACGAGGGCGGCGAGCGCCGAATCGACGTCATCGAGTTCGTTGCGATCATACGTGCTATTGGAGCCGATCCCGTCAAACTGCTGCGGGATCTGATGGCCGGCAAGCCGCCGGCCAAGCCTCGGCGCGCATCGGCGAAATAGCTCACCCTCCCCCACATTCAGGCGCCTGCGATCACATCGTGATCCGGCGCCCCCGATCTTCGTCACAAGATTATCCAGGTTCCGCTCGACTTCGTGCGGCGGCAGAGCGGTAGTGGGTCGAACTTTGACGGAGAGCCCGATGGAGCGCGCCAGCATCGAACCGGCGATCAAACTCATCATTGCCGAGATTCATACCCGCCTGAGCGAAGCGACACGCATTGCCAAGGCCGCGGAGGCCTGTGTCCAAAACGGTGCAATCGCTGAAGGCATCGAGGTCTCCATGGATATCGAGCAGCTGATCTACGAGGCCGGACGACTTCAGGATGCTGCATCACTTTTGAACCGCCTGAGCCGAGAGCAAAGCTAGTTTGGCTCCGCAATCGTTTCCTCTGGGCCTCGCACATTGCGGGGCTTGGGTCAGTGGCACCACCTGATGGTGCGATGACACAGGGGGATCAAATGTCCGCTCGTAAACGCAAGCCGAAAGTGATGAACGCGACCAAGGCTCGTTCGAGCCGCGCCAATCTGGGAAAGCGAAAAGGGAGCTCGAAGTCCAAATCGGTAAAAACGTCTGTGACCGCCAGCCGAAATCGCTCCTCCCCGTTTTCATCAAAGCAGGACGCGGTGCTGGCCTTGCTCAAGCGTCCCAACGGCACCACGCTTTCTGAGATCACCGAGGCCACCGGTTGGCAGCCGCACTCGGTGCGCGGCTTTCTGTCCGGCGTTGTCAAGAAGAAGCTCAAACTCAGGGTCGAGTCACGGAAGGACGGCCGTGATCGGACCTATCGCATCAAGGGTCGCACGTCGTCATGATCCGCCCGGTACGCCCTGTCGGTAGCGATCGGATTGTCGAAGCCGAACTGGCTAAACTCCCAGTGATGCCGATTGCGAACTTGAGAATGCGGTATCGCGAGCTGTTCCGGGCCGATCCGCCCAAAGCCTTCGGTCCGGACCTGCTCCGTCGCAGCATCGCGCAGCGGATTCAAGAGCGTGCCTATGGCGGATTGTCCCCAGAGACTGCTCGATTGTTGCGGCAGTTGATAAGGGCGGTGAAGGGCAAACCGAACGGCAAGCTGGAGCTGCCCCGCCGGATCAAGGCCGGCTCGGAGCTGGTGCGGACATGGCGGGGCACCACCTACCGGGTAAAAGTCGTGGCGGATGGCTTTGCTTTTGAAGGCGAGACCTACGCCAGCCTGTCCGAGATCGCCACGAAGATTGCGGGCACCAGATGGAATGGACCGCGCTTCTTTGGATTGCGGTCGTCGATGGCGCCATCGGGTTCGGAGGATGAGCCGAGTGCCGAGTGAACGCCGGGGCATTTTGCGTTGCGCCATCTACACCCGCAAATCCACCGAGCATGGGCTTGAGCAGGAGTTCAACTCGCTCGATGCCCAGCGGGAAGCCTGCGAGTCATATATAAAGAGTCAGGCCTCGCAGGGCTGGCGAGCCCTTCCCGCTCGCTATGACGATCCTGCCTATTCCGGAGGCAATCTCGATCGTCCTGCCCTGAAACGCCTCCTTGCCGATATCGAGGCCGGCAAGGTCGACGTGATCGTGGTCTACAAGATCGACCGCCTGACCCGGTCGCTGGCTGATTTTGCCAAGCTCGTCGAAACTTTTGACGCCCGTTCGATCTCGTTTGTCGCGGTCACCCAGCAGTTCAATACCACCACCTCGATGGGCCGCCTGACCCTGAATGTGCTGTTGTCTTTTGCCCAATTCGAACGGGAGCTCGCATCCGAACGAGTCAAGGACAAGATCGCCGCCTCCCGCAAGAAGGGCAAATGGACCGGCGGCACGGTGCCGCTTGGTTATGAGCTCAAGGACAGGAAGCTCGCCATTAATAGGGCGGAGGCACAAACCGTCCGGACTATCTTCAAGCTTTATCTGCAGACTGCGTCACTCAACAAACTGATCCCCGAACTCGACAAGCGAAAGATTGTCACCAAGCGCCGCAACACCGAGATCAAGAAATACCAGGGCGGTATCCCCTTCACCTATGGTCCTCTCGCCTACCTTCTGAAGAACCGCATCTACCTCGGCGAAATCCATCATGGTGGCAAATGGTTCAAGGGCGAGCATCCGCCGATCCTGGATCAAAGCACCTTCAATCGCGTCCAGGACCAGCTCAAATCCAACACCATCGACCGACCAAAAGGTCAGTCAGCCAACGATGCTCCCCTAACCGGTAAACTGTTCGACGATCGCGGCAACCGGATGGGCCCGAGCTTCACCCGGAAGAACGGCGTCCGATACCGCTTCTACGTCAGCACGGCGCTGCGGGGGCGACAGCACCTTGCCGGATCGGTCAAGCGGGTGACGGCCACCGAGATCGAGCAACTGATCGAGCAGGCCATTCGGAAGCAGCTCAACCTCGCCCATGCCGCACCATCTGACATCTTTGACGGCGTCGACCGCGCCGTCATCAACGCCAAACACATCCGGATCACAATGAAGCCGGCTTACGCCGAACGGCCCATCGAGATCCCCTGGAAAGCAGCGAAAGCCAATTCAGTCACAGTCATCGAGACCACGGACCAGAGTAAATCCGACCCAAAGCTTCTCCAGGCTATTGTCCGCGCCCACGCTTGGCTCAACGATCTCACCTCAGGGCGCTACGACTCAATCGAGGCGCTCGCTGAAGACGTCAAACTTCATCCTAAAATAATTCGCCAGCAGATTCGGCTCGCGTTCCTGGCGCCGACAATCACAGAAGCGGCAATTACAGGAGGAGCGGGAAACACGCCAACTTTGGTGGCGATCCCTAAAACCTTGCCGCTCTCGTGGTCCAAGCAGCGGGAAGCGACAGAAAAGTATCTGTGAGCCTGGGATCGACGTCTTCTTTGCACCGATTGTGTTGGTAAAAATGCGTGCTTGTGAGGGCGGTGCTGGGCCGATTCAGTTCTTCGGGGAGAGAAAGACTGAGTTAATGATGGGCAGGCAGGTCGTGGCACGCGGCAGTTGTCTACGACTTCTGCCTCGAAGATCATGTCCCTGACGATCATCACGCGAATATCTGACCACGCTCGGCGATGCCACCTTAGGCGCCGCGAGCGAGACAGACCCGAAGTTCATCACGCCGTCGGACCCGGCCGCGCAATGGACCGACGCCCACAATGGATACGCCTTCTTCGCGTATGCCACGGCCTACCTGATCGACCTCGACCACGCGGCTAAACGGAGGGTTCAATCCGTGGAGTGATCGTAGAAACGCGCCCTAGCGGCGCGATGCCGACGTCGCTCGGCTTCGACCCGCTCGTCACTCCAAGGACCGGCTTCGACCACCTTGCCGCGGTCGATCACATAGTGTGACCGGCACCTCAGCGTCCAATTGCCGATCGACGGGCGAATCGAAATAGTCTGGCCATCGAACGTCATCTTCCAGTCTGTTGGCGTGAAAGGTGTCACGACCTCCTCACCGCAACCGCAGCAGCAGCTGTGGGCCGATGTCGCATATTCCATCGAGACATAGAGAACGCCTGGCTCCAGGCGCTCGGGAATGTGTTCGACGAAACGATGACCGAGTCGCTCGTGTCGCATCACGCCAGGTCTCCGTTGATCAGCATATTGCCATCGGTGGTGTAGGTGCAGTGATGCTCGCTCTCGAGATCGCGGTAGAACCCGCGGATCTTCTTCCACTTCACTACTGCGAGGACGGCATTCAGGGCGTTGAGCTCCGCGATCTGAATATTGGAGGCGTAGATGTCCTTCGCGCCACCGCCGACGAAGGAGACGCGCTGCCGGACGTGATACCGTTTCTCCGGCGTGCTGGCGGTCACCCGCAGGATACCACCGAGCGACCCTTCGTCGAGCTCGAGCCCCATGCCGACATCAACGAACGTGGCACCGATCTCCTCGAGCTTCTCCACGATCAACCGCTTTGCGTGACCCGCATCGAGGGACAGGAAGGCGAAGGTGACGCCGTCAAGGAGGTGGATGTTGTCGACGCCGAGCGCGACGTCGTGCGCCACGATGTTCCGATGCATCCGGCTGTAGATACGCTTCAGATTGTCGACCTTCTTCGGCGCTTCTCGCAGCTCCTCCAGACTCGGGGCCCCCGGCGCGCGAAACGCATTGTGAGTCAAGAACTCGTCGCTGTCGAAGAGCCGGATTTCGCGAACTGGCGTCTTGGCGACAAAGTCCAGAATGTAGCCGCCGGTGCCGCCGCCGCCGATGATGGCGACCCGCTCGTTGATGAGCCGCTCGGTTAGAACGCCAATCCCGACACGATCGGAGGCGGTCTCGACGTAGTTGAAGACGCTTTCTTCCTCCTGTTCCGGCTCACGGAAAGTGCGCGCCGTCGTGCCGGGCTTCAACACCGCGGCTGGACCCGCGATGATGTTCGCGTAGCTCGTCATCTTGTGATGGTAGTCGGTGTACCCTCCATCCGGCTTGCTGGAGAAGCTGTGCGTCGCCTTCAGGCCGTGGCCGAGATCGAAGGCGCCGGCCGCGTGCGAGATGCCGTTGATGCGCGAACCATCGGCGTGACACGGGAAGTCGCCGTCCCAGTGGACGACATGGGTGTCGGGCGTGCGCGTCTGATCTCCAGCCAACGTAAGGCTGGAGATCAGGGTACCGATGCGCACCTCCCGGCGCGCATCGACATACGGCACCTCGCGCATGATGAGATACCCGCCCCGCTGCTGGACGAAGTAGCCCTCTTCCAATAGCCGCTTGAGGTCCGGATTACGACTGAACAGTGCGCGTGACATTAAACACCGTGCCCTTCGTCTTGACATCGACAGAGCCGCCAGCCCCGAGTTCACCGGCGTGCGGCGTCGACGCCGCGTGCCGATAGGTCATCGAGAAGACGACGTTGGGCTCGTGCTGGCCCGGGAAGGCGATCTGGACGATCTGTTCGAACGTGACCGTGCGGGCGTTCACCGTGCGCGGCCGCGAATTGACGATGATCTCGAAGGTCAGCCGCGCCGTGATGAACCGCTCGATGCCGGGCTGGGTCAGATCAATCAGTTCGCCAGGCTCGACCAGCCGGTCTTCACCGCCGGGGACTTCAAGGAAAACCCCTTCGCCATCTGCCGGCTTGGCGAGGCCGTAGAGGATCGTGCCGCTGATGACCGGCTTGCCCCAGAGCAGTTCGTGGTCGTTGAGGGTCAGCTTGAAGTCGCGGTCGGTCAGGAAGGCGATGAACCGCTCGGCGCCGCGCTCTCGCAGGTCGAAAGGCTCGTTGAGCCTCACCTCCTCGAAATCGCCCGAGGGCAGGATCGCGACGAGGCTGTAACCGTCCCGCGGGTCGAGTGCCGTGGCCTCAAGCAACTGGCGGCCGAGCGGCACCGGATCGCTCACTACGCGGGACTGGAAGTTGAGATCGCCCTGCGCGAGGAGAAAGCGATACCCCCGCGCCGGACGCAACGCCCGGCCTTCGCGCAGGGCGTCGCCGAGATCGTCGTAATCAGGAAGTTCTTCGGTGTTCATAAGATTGGGTCCTTAGGTTCGGCCGAGGCAGGGCCGCGGCTCTAAGGGTCCAATCGGAGCGAGATCCGCCGACCGGTAAGGTCAGGCGAACTTTTTTTGCAAAGGCCCGTCGGGGGTCTGCCCGCAAATGAAGAAGGCCGGGCAGTTCGGACAGGTGCGCGACGAAACCTCGGCCGGAAACCGTCCAGCGCGGATGTCGCCGAGAAATTTTCCGAGCTTGTCCTTGCGCCCCTTCAGCTCCCGATCGGACAAGGCAAGCGCATGCGTCTCGCCGTCGGAAAGATGGACGAGCTCTGCGACCGCGCCGGGAAAGGCCTGCTTGACCGCCAGCATCAGCGCCGCCGCGCCGACATCCTTGCTCTCGGCAGACCGCATGTGACCCGTGCGGATCCGGCGCACAGTGCGGACACCGTCCGGCCGCACCAGCACCTCGTCCGGCCGAACGATGATCTCCTCGCCGCCGAAATTGAGGCTGAGCGCAATCGGCGCTTCGGCGACTGCTTCGGCGCGGTTCGTCAGGAAGAAGCGCAGCATCGCCAGCGCCAGATCGCGGAATTCCGCGCGATAGCCGTGCTCGCCGAGCCTCTGGCCGTCCAGCGCCGCGTCGGTGCGATCCTCCAGGTCCTGCTTTGTCACGGGCTGGTCCGCCGCGATCACCACCTCGACCACCACGCGAACCGCCTCGTGCAGATGCATGAAGGCGGTCGCGGTCCGCCGGCCACCGACCTGCAGGATGTGCGTGTAGAAGAAGCGGCGCGGGCAAGATTCATAAAGAGCGATCTGCGGGGCATCGAACCGCAACCGCCCATCGACGACCAAATCGATATCCCGAGCTTCCGCGGCCACGGGAAGCGGCTGCGCCGGCAAGACTGAGCGGCGCGTCAAGGTGGCTCCGAGACGGTCGAGGAATGGCGATAACGGTCGATTGTGGCCGTTGCTCTTCTCGGTCGGCGCATAAAGGAACAGGCGGTCGCGGGCGCGCGACTGCGCCACGTAGAATAGACACTCTTGCTCCTCGGCCTGACCCGCGCGGAACGCCTCTAGCGCGCTGCCTTCGGCGCCTGCGATCATGCCATCGGGCGCCGGACAGGGTGGCGCCGGTGGCGTGCGCGGGATGGTGTCGCTGTTGAGCCCTGGAATATGGACGCCGCCGAACTCCAGGCCCTTGGCGCCATGAATGGTCATCAGCCGCACGGCGTCGAGATGCTGGGCCGCCGCCGGCAACTGACGCAAGTCGCGGTCGTCGCCGAGCCGGACAAGCCTGCGCACGCGATCGAGCACGCGCGTGATCGGCAGTCCGCGGCCCGCTGGCTGGACCCGCAGGAAGTTGAGGAACTGCCAGATCGCGATTCCGCGCGTGCGATCGGCGAGATCTTCGGACGCGCCCAGGCGCGCGGCGCTGCGGGTGCGATCGAGCAGTAGCGTCGCAAGGACGGTCCAAGGCGAGGCCGTTTGGTCGAAGCCGTCGAGCACGACCGCGAGACTGGCGAGCGCCTCGCGACCGGCATCGCTGACACCCGGAATCGTATCGGCGTGCGGAAGCCAACTGCCCGGGCTGTGCTCGGTCGCCCGCAGATGCTCGAAGACCGCCGCCACGTCCGCGAAGGACATGGTGAAGTCGGACCAGCAGGCGATCCGCACCAGACCCATTGCGCGCCGATCGACAAGGACGGAGAGCAAGGCCAGCAGATCCTTGACCTCGGCCCGCTCGAACAGGCTGCCCAGAAACAGGACCGGCACGCCGAGCCGTTCCAGGTCCTGCCCGATGGTCGACAGCTTCTCATTTCCGGTGCAGAGGACCGCCTGGTCACGATAGGCGTAGCCATCACGGCGAAGCGCTTCGATCGCCTCGGCCAGCGCCACTTGCTGCTGCTCGGCACGCTGCACCGTGCGGAGCTCGGGCTTTAGACCATTGCCGTTGCGCTCCGCTTCGAGCCCGCTGTCTGGGTCGCCCGCGCGCATCGTGATCGCGAAGCCGGAGAAGCTCGCTACGATCTCCGGCACCGAGCGGTAGTTGCGCTTCAATCGACCGCGCTTGCCGCCGGCGAAGTCCTCCTTGCCGAACCGGGTCATGTTGAAGGATGAGGCGCCGCGAAACCGATAGATCGACTGCTTGGCGTCACCGACCATCCAGAGATTCCGGCCGTCAGGCCGTAGCGCGCTCAACAAACGGACGCTGCTGCGGTTCACGTCCTGATACTCATCGACCAGGACATGATCATATTGCGCCTGGAATGCCGCACAGATGGCCGCGTCCTTTTCGAGCAATTGCACCGGCAAAGCGACAAGGTCACCGAAGTCGATGCAATGCGCGTTGCGCTTGAGCTGTTCATAGACCGCGTAGACGCGGACCACTTCGCCGGCACGCTCTGCCGCTTCGCGCGCATCAGGATCCTGTGCTTTCGCCAGCATGGCGCCGGCGAGCGCGGCGTAGGTTTCGGCGTCGACCACCTCATCCTTTGCCCGCGAGACAGCGGCCAACATGTCGTCGATGATCTGGGTCGGATCGTAAAGATTACGGTAGTGCGCGAGCCTCAGCCGCGGGAACTCCTCCTCGAGAAGTTCGACCGCTTCGGTCCGGTCCATCATCCGCGGGTCTTTTGGCAGGCCAAGCTCCGCGTGGAAGCGACGGATGATATCGAGGCCGAAGGCATGGAACGTGCCGATCCACATCGCGGCCGCCGCCTCGGGCCGCTTGCGCGCGATCCGCTCTGCCATCTCGCCCGCCGCCTTGTTCGAGAAGGTCAACAGCAAGATACGCCTCGGATCGACGTCCTCCTCCAGAAGGCCTTCGACACGCGCGATCAGTGTCTGTGTCTTGCCGGTGCCAGGACCCGCTTCGAGCAGATAGGCTTCGCCGCGATGCGCCGCCGCCGCCGCTTGCAGCGGATTGAGCGGCCGTTCGACATGCGCCGCGGTCGCGGCAGGAGGCACCGGCGGCAGCAGCAAAGCATCGAACAACTGCTGTGCAACGACCTCGAACGGCGCGCCGAGCTTCGCGGCGATGGTGGACGCGGCGAGCCCGTCGTCAACATGGAGCGCCCGCGCGACGTTGCGTGGAAGCAGCAGCTCGCGCGCGAACAGATCCATCTGAACTTCGCGACGTTGCTTGCGCCCATAGTCGATCACCCGATCGATCCCGACCGGCGAGGGCTCGGCCGCGCGGGCCGGATCAATCGTCGGCGCCGGTTCGCCATCAGGATCGTCGCCAAGCTCGATATGGCCGATCTCGTGCGCCACGAGGAAGGCTTGTTCAAACCGAGATCCGATATTCTCATGGAGGATCAGATCGTCGGCGGCGACAAAGGTCGCACGGCCGCCGTTGAGCACAGCTGCCCCCGCCGCCGTCGGCTCGACGTCGATCCATCGCCGCTTGGCCTCGGAGACAGCAAACTCATAGGGCGACCAGGGATCAGCGCCGGATGCGACGAGGCGAGCGTGAAGCTCGGCGGCGATTTGCCTGGCGAGCTCCACGCCGTCCATATCAGTCCGCCTCCGCCAACAGCCGGGCGCGCCTCTCGGCCGGGACGCCAGCATCGATCAGCACTTGCTCGAAGGTGACCTGTTCGCCGGCCACCGGCTTGCTGTCGGCCTTATAGCTGCGCGCCCCAGCCAACTGGGTCGAGCCCCAAGACGACTCCAACTGCGCGATAGAGCTGCGCATCGCCTCAGCCAACATCGCCAGGAAGCGTCGCGGGATACTGACGAGAGAGACCCGCCGTTCGCGCAGCGCGGTCACGACCTGCCGGGGCACGTCCAGACGCTGAGCGACGGCACGCCAGTCATCGACCGTCAGTGCCGCGAAAGGGTCGGCTGCTGTCGCCGGCACGGCCTTCGCGTGTTGCGACCAGGCCGCATCGATCAGCGCCCGATCGGCAGCAGAGAGGGGCGCGGCATCTTCATAAGTCTCGCGGCTGAGTTCGCGCGAGAGGTCGATGAGCTCCCCAGCATATTCTGGGTAAAGCCACAGATAGCGTTGCAAAGTCGACCGGCCGGGCTCGCTCTCGACCGCGAACGCGTCGAGCACGGCCTCGCGGGATGGACGTTCGCCGCCGGGGCTCACTGCTCGTCTCCGTCGGCCATGGCTGCTCGCAGGACGGCGAAGGCCTTGTCGCGGTAGGTTCGGACGGTCTTTTCGGAGCGAGCCAAGGCTTTGGCGATGGTCATGACGTCCGGTTCCTTGGAATCGATAGGGAAGCCTTGTCTGAGCATGTGAACGATCCTGCTTTGTTCCATCGGTAGAGCCTCAATCGCCGCATCCAGCCGCGACCGGTAAGCCGGATCGTCGAAATCCGACGCGGCGAAGGGATCGTGGGCCCCCGCGGCCGGCTCGACCTCTGGTGCCAGTTCACCACTCTCCTCGTCATATTGGAGGGGCTGGGAACGGTTTTCGTCGCGCCAGGCCTTTTCCTGCGCATCGCGCCGCAGGCTTGCCAGCGCGCCATCGAAGCGCACCTCGAAATAGTCGAGCTTGTCGACATAGTCGGCACGATCCGCCGAAAGGAGCTCGATGAACCGGCCGAACACCTTGTCGCGCACGACCCCGCGCGTCAGCGATTCCGTCTTGCCATCAGAGCTTTCCGCCTTGGGCAAGCTACGGAGCACCCGTCCGATCAGGATCCGATAGAGGCGTTCGAACCACGCCTCGTTGTTGTCGCGACGGCTCGCGCGAATGAAATAGACAAGACATTCGCTAGGGATGTAGCCCGGGTCGGAGCGCTTGGTGATTTCCGCCCTGGCAATCAACTTATCACGTGGCAGAACCTCCAATTTGCCGATGAGCGCCACTATTTTTGGATCGCGTTCGTAAAGTTCGCCGGTGAGACGTCGGTTACGCAGCGGGGTCACGATCCCCTCGCCCGAGCCGGATACGTTTGCCTTTTGCCCTGTACCGGCAATTCCCCCCAACTGCGTCATGGCCGTTCGTATTCGCTCGTTCCGTGCTTGTTCAAACGTATCTCCAGTGAACCGATGCTGTCGAGTACAGCTTCGCACCCTGAAGGAGGCAATATTCTGTGCTAACGCCGGAGCGACGTTGATAGAAATGCCAGCCCCCACTCATCCCTCGAGTCGTTTACACCCACAAAGAGCTCGGATTGAACCGGTCTATCGGTCTTCATTTGGATGATGACGCCGCGGTCACGTACTATGCCGAGTGCGCGATGTCAGATCGCAGCCCCGCAACTTACTATCGATCGCACGATTAAAGGGCGCGAAATCTCTGGCTAAGCCTGACACCTGCAGACGCGTCCGGATTCTCCAGACTTTCTTGGGGCGGTTTCGGACGGACAATGTGACTACGATTCCAAACAGACATGGCAGCTCTCCCATACCGCCCTCCGCAACCCATCTGCGTCACATCAGAATCAACTCGAAGCAGCGACAAGGCCCCGGTAAAGCCCAGCTAAGCCGATTATCAGGGAAGGATAAAGCCACATCCGCGCCCGGCGGGTGTCCGCGCAAACGTCTTCGTCCCTTCCGTGGCTAGCGAAAGTTGGACTTGCGGAGGTCCGTCCCTGGCGGCACTCTTGTTCCCAAAGGCAGGATCTGCGTGCCATGGGGTTAGGACAAAAGTTACAGACAAAGATTCTTCGTCGAGCCAAGGCACCCGGCGAATATATGGTTTATCGCGCGGCGCTGGAATGGGGTCTCACCGATCCTATCGTGATTGATAGCCGGGACGATTTCAAATCCGAATTCCGCTGGAAGGACCGGCTAGAGCCCTTTCACCATCAGGTTCAAAACCTCATCACATTCTGCCGCCGCTTGCCCGTAACCCTGCTTGCGGACGATGTGGGCCTCGGCAAGACCATTTCCGCAGGGCTCGTCGCAAGCGAATTGATTGCGCGTAATCGCGTTGCCAAGATTCTCATTGTGGCGCCCAAGCTGCTCGGTCCCCAATGGAAAGATGAGTTGCAGGCCAAGTTCGATATCCCGGGCGAGGTCGTCACCGGCAGCAAACTCGCTTCGGCCGAGCCCGACGAGGTCGGCGCTGTCATCACGACCTACCATTCGGCCCGCGCTCATCTCGACAAAATACCAGATGACCGCTTCGATATGCTGGTTCTAGATGAAGCGCACAAGCTCCGAAATCTCTACGGCGTCGATCCGACGCCGCAGGTGGCAAAGGTTTTTCACCGGACGCTGCAACAGCGCCGCTTTCGCTACGTGCTGATGCTGACAGCAACACCCATACAGAATCGGTTATGGGACCTCTATTCCCTAATCGATCTGCTCACCGCCGCACGCGGCCATGAAAACCCCTTCGGAAGCGAAGGCATGTTCGCGCGCCGCTTTATCGCCGACAAGCGCGAGACGGCACGCATCTTAAAACCCGATGCACGAGAGGATTTCCGCAAAATTGTCTATGGTTATATGTCACGCGTGCGGCGCGGCGACGCCAACTTAGATTTTCCTGAGCGCAAGATCCAACTGCATAAGGTAGCGCCCTCATCGGAGGAGCTTGTCCTTATCAAGGCCATTGCCAAACCGATTCAGAAGCTCAATCGCCTTGCGCAAATAAGCATTCTCCAGGCTCTGACCAGCAGCCCGCACGCTCTTATGGTACAGCTGCAGACCATGGCACGGAACGGAACGGTGCCGATGGAGTTGGCCGCAACCGTCCAGGCCATCGTTACGCCGATGCGTGCTAGCGCAAAGCTAGAGGGACTTCGGCAGCTCGTCGACATGCTCCAGCACCAAAACCCCACCGGCTGGCGCATGGTCGTCTTCACCGGGCGGCGCGAAACGCAGACAACCATCCAAGCCTTCCTCGAAGAGCTCGGCCTCAAGGTCGGCATCATCAACGGTTCGTCCGGGCAACGCAACCAGGATACAATCGCGCGCTTTCGCGCTAATCCTCCTGAAATACGGGCTATCGTCTCGACCGAAGCCGGATCAGAGGGCGTCAATCTCCAGATTGCCAACGTACTTATCAATTTCGATTTGCCGTGGAATCCGATGATCGTCGAGCAACGCATCGGCCGCGTTCAACGCCTGGGCTCCCAGCACAAGAACGTCGTCATCTACAATGTGATGCTTGCCGGCACGTTTGAGGAATACATCGTCGGCCGACTCATAACCAAACTGCAAATGGCGACCGACGCCATTGGCGACATTGAATCGCTCCTTGAGGCATCGGGTGTCGGCGATGGCGAGGAAGGTGCCGGTTTCGACGAAAAGATTCGTGAACTCGTCGTCGCGGCTCTTGCTGGACGCGACATGGCGGCGGCGGCCGAAAAGATTACGCGTAGTATCGATGCTGCCAAGAAAACCCTTGAAGAGGAAAAGGCGAATATCGACACTACCCTTGGAGCCATGGATGGCTACGAATATGTGGGCCCGCAAACGCCGACGCTCGAAAAGGTCCATCCCACCATGGAATTCGAGCCGTTCGTCCGCGCGGCCTTTGTCAGCCTTGGCGGCACGATCACGGACGTAGCACCGGGGATCCTCCGCATCACGATTAAGGGTGCGCCCGAATATGCACGGCTGAACGATAACCCTGCAGACGATCATGCCAAGATACCTCTTTATCGCCCTGGCAGCGCGGCATTCCTCCGTCTCGTTGATCGGGTAACCACCTCAGGCCTCCATCAGGTACACGATACCGACGACGACCCACAGCAGATGGTGGAGGAACTCGCACAGGGCTGGATATCTGACTTCGGCGGGACCCCCAGCGACATCGCGGTACTGCGCGTGCAACGGCGCTTCGAAGGTAACGCCGTCGCACGCGTACGCGCGACAACTGGTCATGACAGTTACGAGCGCCTCGTAACCATCGCCTGCAAACCTTCCGATCATGTTCAAGCAACCACTGCCCTCGATGCCTTGCCGGATCTGTTGCAGAAGCCCGAAGCAACCGGCATCAATACGGCCCGCATTCTGGAGGAGGCGCATCGCGATCCGAATGTGGTGGAATTCAATCGCTTTTATCTTGAACGGCGTGAGAACGAATTGCGCGCGGCAGGAAACGACGCTCGCAAACGCAAGAAACTTGAAGACGACTTCACGCCACAGATCGATGCGACACTCGTGGCTCTGGATGGACAAATGAGCCGGCGCGTGAACCTCAAGGTACGCTACCAGCTCGATGGAGCATCCTATGAGAGCGATCTCGCCATTGCACCGTCCGATGGTCGCATTGAGACCGCGCCTGCGCTGGAACGATGCGCGCTTACGGATCTGACGGTGCCAACCGACTGTATTGCCACCTGCGCATTATCAGGCACCCGCGCCATGAAACACCGGCTCGCACGTTCGGAGGTGAGCGGCCGATACGCCCTGCCGGAACATCTTCTCCACTGCGCCCTTTCCGGAAAATTCCTGCTGGTTGACGAAGCGAGCATGTCCGATATCACGAACGCGGTGGTTGACCGAACGCTGCTGAGAACATGCGCCGTCAGCGGACGAAAAGGAGAACCCACATACTTTGGCCAGTGCGCCTTTACGAAAACAGATGTGCTCAAGGAGCAGCTTAGGGAAAGTGAGGTTTCAGGCAAACCCTACCGGCTGGACCAGGAGGCTAGCTCCGCAGTCTCCGGCACGCGCGGGCACACCCAGGAATTCGTACGGTGCCAGGAAACAAAGCGTATGCTGGCCGCCCGTGAAGCCGAGCGCTGCGCAAAGACCGGCAAGATGGTCGCTCCGGATGTTCTTCAGCCCTGCGCTGTCACGGGCAAGCGCGTGCTCCCCGGTGAGCTCGCAGCTTCTTCGGTCAGCAGCAAGCGTGTACTGCCCGAACACCTGGTCACGAGCAGTGTATCAAATGCGGTATTCTTGGAAGAAGAAGGTGTGCGGTCCTCTTACGGAAAATTCTGTATGCCCGTTGAGGCCAAGCGGTGCGAATGGAGCGGCGCGGCGACACATCCCGACGACATTCGAACCTGCGCGCTACTCGGCCTCGCCGTGCATTTTCAGTACATTGCGGAATCATCTGGCCACTTACAGCCAGTCGAAGATCTACTGGCCGGTACGCGCCGAACAACAGATGCACGTGAATATTGGGATGGAATCCACCCACATCTAGCGGATGTTCTTAAAACAAAAAAATGCCGAATTGAGGCTGCGCAATTATCACCAGATCACAGCAAACTTGCCTTAGCAGCGGAGATCAAATCCATGCTTGGATTGCGAACGCAGCATGCAGGGATGCTTTACTCTTTAGATCAGAATGCGGTGCTTGGACGTGTCGCTATAGTGAAGCGAGACGGTCGGGGAAGCTTTCGCTGATTATGTTTGGCTTCAAACGCGAAAGAATGGACCGCTACCGTCGGGCGGCAGTCCGGATCGAACTATGTCTCCAGTCTTGGATTCCCAAAAACGGGAATATTCGGGGCGACAGCCGGAGACTTTTGGCATTTCAAGCGCCTCCGACCATGAAAGGGGGCGCACGGAGGCGAAAGCTGAACGCACAAATCCCGCCATTGGCGGGGCTTTTCGCTAATCCTTTGGAGATTCTAGAAAATATCAGACTGGATGGCTGGGGCGGGAGGGATCGAACCTCCGAATGGGGGAATCAAAATCCCCTGCCTTACCGCTTGGCTACGCCCCAACGGCCCGAAAATGCACGGAACATAGTCTCGCAGACTTTCTCGAGCCCCGCCGGTCTACAGACAGTGCCCTGTCTTTTCAACCGGCCGGCGACGCCTGAAAAGGCTGGACCCATTTCAAACCCCTTCCCGTCAATGCGGGACCGCATCCCGCCTTCCTGGAAAGGTTGAGAGCCGCGCGTTTTGGTGGAAAGACTGCTCTCGACTCATAATATGACAGGAGGCCGTCCCCTGTCAGGCCCTAGCTCCCGAGGCACCGTCATGACCTATCGCGCTCCGATCAGCGACATGCTCCTTGCCCTCAACCACGGCGCCGGGCTGAAGGACGCGGTCGGGGCTGGTTACTACGGAAACTTCGATATTGAGATCACAGCCGCGATACTGGAGGAAGCGGGCCGGTTCGCGAGCGAGGTTTTGGCGCCGCTCAACCGCGCCGGAGACCAGCATGGCGCGAGGCTGAACGATGGGCACGTGACAACCGCGCCCGGCTGGGCCGACGCCTACCGGCGCTGGACGGCGGCGGGCTGGAACGCCGTCTCGGGGCCGGAGGATTTCGGCGGACAGGGGCTCCCGCTTGCCATCAACGCCGCCTGCACCGAAATTTGGAGCGCGGCGAATATCGCCTTCGGCCTGTGTCCGCTGCTGACACTCAGCGCGATCGAAGCGCTCCACACCCATGGCAGCGACGCGCTGAAGGCGATCTATCTCGAAAAACTAGTGTCCGGCGACTGGACCGGCACGATGCAACTGACCGAGCCGCAGGCGGGCTCGGATGTCGGCGCCCTGCGCAGCCGTGCCGAACGCGCCCCCGACGATAGCTACCGCATCTTCGGCACCAAGATCTTCATCACCTATGGCGACCACGACATGACCGAGAACATCGTGCATTTCGTGCTTGCGCGACTGCCCGATGCGCCCGCCGGGACCAAGGGAATCTCGCTGTTCCTGATTCCGAAATTCCTCGTCAACGCCGACGGCTCGCTCGGCGCGCGAAACGACATCCACGTTAGCGGCCTCGAGCACAAGCTCGGTATCCACGCCTCACCGACCTGCACCATGACCATGGGCGATGACGGCGGCGCCGTCGGCTATCTGATCGGCGAGGAAAATCGCGGCATGCGGTGCATGTTCACGATGATGAATCAGGCCCGGCTCGCCGTCGGACTCGAGGGCGTCGGCATTGCGGAACGTGCTTACCAGCAGGCGCTCGCTTATGCGCGGGAGCGCAGACAGGGACGCGCCGTCGGCGTATCCGGCGACGGCATGGACACCATTATCGTACATCCCGACGTCAGACGTATGCTGATGCAGATGCGCGCCCTCACCGCCGCCGCCCGCTCCATCTGCTACGCCACCGCCGTCGCACTGGATGTCGCGGCGCGCGCGACCGATCCCGAGGTGCACGCGGCCGCCGTCGCCCGCGGCGCACTTTTGACGCCGATCGCAAAGGCCTTTTCGACGGACATCGGCAACGAGGTGGCATCGCTCGGCATTCAAGTTCACGGCGGCATGGGGTTCATCGAGGAGACCGGCGCAGCGCAGCATTATCGCGACGCGCGCATCACCTCGATCTACGAAGGCACCAACGGCATCCAGGCGATCGATCTGGTGACACGCAAGCTGGGAGCGGACGGCGGCGCTGCGGTGCGCGCTCTTCTCGACGAACTGTCCAAGATCGTCGCGCGCGTCGAAGCCTCGAACGATCCCGCGTTCGGCACGACCGGTGCGAGACTGCGCGATGCGCTTGGGTCGCTCGAACGCGCGAGCAATTGGATTCTGGAACGGCTGGCCTCCTCGTCAAACGATGCGCTGGCCGGCGCGACGCCGTATCTGCGGCTGTTCGGCTCGACGCTCGGCGGATGCAAACTCGCGGAAGAAGCTCTCGCAGCGCTCGATTCCAGCGAGGGGTTCGGCGACCCTTTGCGTTACGTTACACTGGCGCGCTTCTTCGCCGAGAATGTCGCTGTGCAGGCTCCAGCGCTGGAGCGCACGGTGATCGACGGTGCGGAAGCCATCAACAGCGCCGAGGCAGTCTTGCTGGACTGAATTCCTGCGACACCGACAGGCTCGAACCCATGGGACATCTCCTGGTCAGCGACAATGACGCCATCCGCGTCATCACTCTGCAACGCCCCGAGAAGAAGAACGCGATCACCCGGGACATGTATCGCGCGATGAGCGGTGCCATCGACAGCGCGCAGAACGATCCGGTGATCCGCTGCATCGTCATCACCGGCAACTCCGGCGTGTTCACGGCAGGCAACGACCTCGACGATTTCCTGAAGGACGGCACTTCTGGCGGCGGCGATGAACGCGCTTCCGATGCGGTGAAATTCCTCTACTCGCTGGTGCAGAATACCAAGCCGCTGATCGCAGCGGTGGAAGGTATCGCCGTCGGCATCGGCACCACCATGCTGTTCCATTGCGACTACGTTCTCGCCGGAAGCTCGGCGACGTTCTCGACTCCTTTCATCCATCTCGGTCTGGTTCCGGAAGGCGCGTCCAGCCTGCTCGCGCCACAGTCGATCGGTCATCAGCGCGCCTTCGCCATGCTGGTGATGGGGCGCACACTCAACGCGAATGAGGCTCGCGAGGCGGGATTCATCAATACCGTGGTCGCGCCGGGTGAAGCCGCGGCCGAGGCAGAAAAGATCGCCCGCGAAATCTGCGCACTGCCGGCGGAAGCCGTCGCGCTTTCGCGCAAGCTTCTGAAACCGCCGCCGGAGGAGTTGACGCGCCGGATCGACCTGGAAAGCCGTCTTTTTGGGGAGCGGTTGCGCTCGGAGGAAGCGATCGCTGCATTCCAGGCGTTCTTCGCCCGCAAGAAGCGATGACGAGCGATAGCGAGATCCACGAGGCTCCCGCCTGCATGGAGGACCAAAGCGCAAGCCGCGGTTCGCCCTCGCTCTTGCCGCGCCAGCCATGGTACCATGAGGCGCCAACGCGCACTTTCGGAACCTCGCCCAACCCGATACCATTGACTTTCGCTGCCCCGCGATGCCGACGTGGCTGCCAGGATACTGCATGACAACGCTGGTTCTCACGCATGCTGCCAGTTTCGGTCATCTGACGCCGCCCGGTCACCCGGAGCGGCCGGATCGGATTCGTGCCATCGAGGAGGTGCTGACCGGCGATCGCTTCAGGAATCTGACGCGCGGCGAGGCCCCCGAAGGATCGCTGGATTCAGTCGCTCTCTGCCACAACGAGCATTATATCGGAGAGCTCCGGCATCTCTCGCCGACAGATGGTCTGGTTTATCTCGACAGCGACACCTCAATGTCGCCGGGGACATGGGAGGCGGCGATGCGCGGCGTCGGCGGCGCGATCGCGGCGACAGAAGCCGTCATCGCCGGCGATGCGAGCAATGCGTTCGTCGCCACGCGTCCTCCCGGACATCATGCCGAGACCGGTAGAGCGATGGGCTTCTGCTTATTCGACCAGGCAGCCATCGCGGCGAGGCATGCCCAGCGCAAGCACGGGATCGACCGCGTGGCGGTGGTCGACTTCGACGTGCATCACGGTAACGGCACGCAGGATATTTTCTGGGCCGACCGATCGGTCACGTACTGCTCGACGCACCAGATGCCGCTGTTCCCGGGCAGCGGCGCCATCAGCGAACGCGGCGATCACGACACCATCGTCAATGCGCCGTTGGCGTCCGGCGACGGTGGGGCCAAATTTCGTTCCGCGTTCGACAACCTGATCCTTCCTCGGCTGGAGAAATTCGCGCCGGAACTCTTGGTAATCTCCGCGGGCTTTGACGCGCACAGTCGCGATCCATTGGCTAATCTCAATCTGTCCGCGAGCGATTTCGGATGGGTGACCCGCAAATTGATGGATATCGCTGACGCAACGGCAGGCGGCCGAATTGTTTCGGTGCTCGAGGGCGGCTATGATCTAAAAGGATTGCAGGATTCGGTGGCCGCGCATGTCGCCGCACTCATGGGTGCGTGACAATGTGCCGCGATATTCCCGAAAAACGTCATAATCCGCCCAAACAATCGAGTCGGAAAAACCCAGATGGCCGAAAATGCCCCTGCTGACGTGAAGACGCTTTCCTTCGAGCATGCCATCGAGGAACTCGAATCGATCGTCAAGCGCCTGGAGGACGGCAAGGTCGCGCTCGAGGAATCGGTTGCGATCTATGAGCGCGGAGAAGCGCTGAAACGGCGCTGCGAGGAGTTGTTGCGCCGGGCAGAAGCAAGGGTGGAGAAAATTACCACGGATGCTTCCGGCCAGGTCACAGGCACCGAGCCGCTCGACGTACAGTGAAGCACCGCGCGTTGCGGAAAGGTGGGCGGATCGCTATGGCGTGCTCTTCATATGGTCTGTCAAAAGGTCAACGTTATTAAGAGGTATTAAAAACCCTTGAATGAATTGTCATTTTATTGTGGTCCCGCGAGGGCTTCCAAGGCTGCAACCTACGCTCCTCGACCACGTTAACATTTCAGTAGCCCGGTTCAGGAACTCTTGAACCTGCGGCAGAGTCACCTCTACTCGAGTGAAAGGGGGGACCGTTGGCTTTAACGGCGGGTTTGGTGTAAATGCTTCTGGAACGATGCGAACCGGCTCCGCCGCTGGCGCTCAAGTGGAGTAAGTGCTTCAAGCAGCTTGCAAAAATGATTGGACTACGCGATCCGACACATAGTGACGCCTATCATAATTCCCGGCCGGAGCATCAGGTAAACTTCGGACTCACGTTTCTCAGCGCGGGAGGTTTCGTGGCTCTTGGACGCTTTTTGCGTGACCACGCCAGCGTCCGTTTGCCGCTCCCGGACATGCAAGATTGGAAATGTCGCAGTGACCGCTTTCAATAAGACCCCGCTTCTCGACACCATCCGCACCCCCGCCGACCTGCGCAAGCTCAAGGTAGAGCAGGTCCAGCAGATTGCGGACGAGTTGCGTCTGGAGACGATCGACGCGGTTTCTGTGACGGGGGGGCATTTCGGTGCCGGTCTCGGCGTGGTCGAGCTCACCACGGCCATCCACTACGTCTTCGATACCCCGCGCGACCGGCTCATTTGGGATGTCGGCCATCAGGCCTATCCGCACAAGATCCTGACCGGCCGTCGCGACCGCATTCGCACGCTACGCACCGGTGGCGGCCTATCTGGATTCACCAAGCGCACCGAAAGCGACTACGACCCGTTCGGCGCCGCGCATTCCTCGACCTCAATCTCGGCCAGCCTCGGCATGGCGGTGGCGCGCGACCTTTCGGGCGGCAAGAACAACGTCATCGCCGTGATCGGCGACGGCGCGATGTCTGCAGGCATGGCGTATGAGGCGATGAACAATGCCGGCGCAATGAACTCGCGGCTAATTGTCATTCTCAACGACAACGACATGTCGATCGCGCCGCCGGTTGGCGCAATGTCCGCTTATCTGTCACGGCTATACTCCGGCAAGACCTATCGCTCGCTGCGCGAGGCGGCCAAGCAGCTCGGCAAGCACCTGCCTAAAATGATCGCCGACCGCGCCGAGCGCGTCGAGGAATATTCGCGCGGCTTCATGACCAACAGCGGCACGCTGTTCGAGGAACTCGGCTTCTACTATGTCGGCCCGATCGACGGTCACAACCTCGATCACCTGTTGCCGGTGCTGAAGAACGTCCGCGACATGGAGAACGGCCCGATCCTGGTTCACGTCGTGACCCAGAAGGGCAAGGGCTATCCGCCAGCGGAGGCCGCCGCCGACAAGTATCACGCCGTGGTCAAGTTCGACATCTCCACCGGCGCGCAGTCCAAATCGAAACCGAACGCACCCGCCTATCAGAATGTATTCGGCCAGAGTCTCGTCAAGGAAGCCGAGAAGGACGACAAGATCGTCGCCATCACCGCGGCGATGCCGTCCGGCACCGGCGTCGACATCTTCAACAAGGCTTTCCCGAAACGCACCTTCGATGTCGGCATTGCCGAGCAGCATGCTGTGACGTTCGCCGCCGGTCTCGCTACCGAGGGTTTCAAGCCGTTCTGTGCTATCTATTCGACATTCCTGCAACGCGGATACGATCAGGTGGTGCACGACGTGGCGATCCAGTCGCTCCCGGTGCGCTTCGCCATCGACCGCGCCGGCCTCGTCGGCGCTGACGGCGCGACACACGCCGGCTCGTTCGACAACGCTTTTCTCGGCTGCCTGCCGAACATGGTCATCATGGCGGCGTCCGATGAGGCCGAGCTGGTGCATATGGTGGCGACGCAGGTCGCGATCAACGACCGCCCCAGCGCGGTACGCTATCCGCGCGGCGAAGGCCGCGGCGTCGAAATGCCGGAGGTCGGCGTTCCGCTTCCGATCGGCAAGGGCCGCATCGTCCGCTACGGCAGCAAGGTCGCGCTGTTGTCTTTCGGCACCCGTCTTGCCGAATGCGAAAAGGCGGCCGACGAACTTGCCGCGCATGGCCTGTCCACCACCATCGCCGACGCCCGTTTCATGAAGCCGCTCGACGTTGACCTGGTGCTGAAACTCGCGCGGGACCACGATGTGCTTGTCACGATCGAGGAAGGCTCGGTTGGAGGCTTCGGCTCCCACGTGTTGCAGACGCTGACGGATAACGGCGCGTTGGACAACGGCTTGGTGCGGGTACGCTCGATGATCCTGCCGGACGAGTTTCTTGACCACGATACCCCGACCGCGATGTACGCTCACGCCGGGCTTGATGCCAAAGGCATCGTCACCAAGGTATTCGAGGCACTCGGCAAAGACGTCAGCGCCGAGACCGTCAAGCTGGCCTGAGCATCACATGATGCGCGCGCCGTTATTGCACGCACGCGACAAAATTGGCCCTTGCCAATTTTGCGCTGGGTCAAGCAATCCAGCGTTGCAGGCGAAGACTCGATTGCTTTTGCTTCGTCGCAAGTGCTCTTCGCAATGAAGACAGTATAGTCGTCGCGCGCATCGGATCGGTTTCCGGCCGGTCTCAAGGCTTTGAGCTCACCATGGCGAAGCGCGACAATACCGGACCTCACGCTCGCAAGCGAGCCGACGTTCTGCTGGTCGAGCGCGGCTTGTTCGAAAGCAGGGCGCGGGCTCAAGCCGCGATCGAGGCCGGGTTCGTTACCGCCAACGGAAAGGCGGTGACAAAAGTTTCCGAGACGATTGACGTCAATGCCGCGATCGAGGCGCGACCCGCGCACCCTTACGTATCGCGCGGCGGCGTGAAGCTTGCCGGCGCACTCGCGAAGTATCCGATCGAAATCGAGAACCATATCTGTCTTGATGTCGGCGCCTCGACCGGCGGCTTCACCGAAGTGCTGCTGAGCGAGGGTGCGTCGCTGGTGTTCGCCGTCGATGTCGGCCGCGATCAACTGCATCCGAGCCTGCGCGGTCATCCCCGGGTGGTGTCAATGGAGTCCACTGACATCCGCTCGCTGGAGGGCACGCGGCTACCGCAACGGCCGGACGTGGTGGTGATGGATGCGAGCTTTATCTCGTTGAAAGCCATCCTTCCGGTCGCATTGTCGCTGGCGGCAGCTCCGATGCATCTGCTCGCGTTGATCAAGCCACAGTTCGAGGCGCCGCGTGTCGCGATCAAAAAAGGCATCGTCCGCGACGCAGCGGTGCATCGGGCGGTGTGCAACGATATCGCTAACTTCGCGGCAACGCTGGGATGCATCGAGGTAGAGATTTTCCCGTCTTCGATTCCAGGGGGCGACGGCAACATCGAATTCTTCCTGGGTGCCCGCCGTGGTTAGGCAGGAACCTCAAATCGACAACACGCACCTGACCATCGATCACGTCGGTCATCGCGGCGACGGCGTCGCCCAGACCGATGGCGGCAACGTCTATGTCCCTTACACACTGGGCGGAGAAGCCGTCGAGATCGAACCGCTCACTGGCCGTGCCGACCGCGCACGCCTCCTCCGCATCGCAACAGCGAGCCCGGACCGGATCGCCCCGTTCTGTACTCACTTTGGCGCATGCGGGGGCTGTGCGATCCAGCACTGGCGGCCGGAGGCCTACCGCGCCTGGAAGCGGCAGATCGTGATCGACACGCTGGCACAGGCCCGCATCGACTGTGCGGTGGACGAACTCATCGACGCGCATGGCGCCGGCCGGCGGCGGATCACCCTCCATGCCCGGAGCGACGACGGCAAGCTGCGCGTGGGCTTCGCCGCGCCGAACAGCCATGCCATCGTGCCGATCGATGCGTGCCCGGTGCTCGACCCTGCCCTCCACGGCGCGATTGATGCAGCGCGCGAGCTAGCTGAAGCGCTGAAGCCTGCGAACAAGCCGCTCGATATCCAGGTGACCGCGACCTGCAATGGTCTCGATGTCGACGTCCGCGGCTCCGGACAACTGCCCGCCGCGTTGGTCGCAACACTATCGCGTATCGCAGAGGCACACCGGCTGGCGCGGCTGACCCGTCACGGCGAACTGGTACTCATGCGCGCGCAGCCTGTGATCGAGATCGGCGCGTCCCGACTTGTCCTTCCGCCAGGCTCATTCCTACAGGCGACGGTCGCCGGCGAAGAAACGCTGGCGGCCCGGGTCGCCGCACATTGCGGCAAGGCCAGGCATATCGCCGATCTGTTCTGCGGCGTCGGCCCATTCGCGCTGCGTCTGGCGGCCCGAGCGCGGATCGCGGCCTTCGACAGCGACGCAGCCGCAGTGGCGGCGTTACAGAAGGCGACAGCAGTCCCCGGGCTGAAACCGATCAAGGCCGAGATTCGCGATCTATTCCGCCGCCCGTTGATGGCCCAGGAACTGCGTGACCTCGATGCGGCGGTCTTCGATCCACCCCGGAAGGGCGCAGAGGCGCAAAGCAAACAACTCGCAGCCAGCAGGATTCCCGTCGTTGTCGCGGTGTCGTGCAACACAGCGACATTTGCACGTGACGCGCGCATCCTCATCGATGGGGGCTACAACCTGGAGACTGTAACGCCTGTCGATCAATTCCGGCATTCGCCGCACATCGAACTGGTCGCGAAATTTTCACGCCGGCGGTGAACCGTTCGCGGCGTACAATGACCCACGACCGAGGGGCTCCGTTTATCATCCGGAGGTATCGCTTCCTCCAACGCCATGGCTCACGCGTATCACAGCAGGTCGATCGGACCCGGGATGACCCTTCACAGGAGGCTTCCATGGACATGAATATGGATCGTCTGAATCAATTCATGGGCAAGATGGTCACCGATATCGGCGCGGCCGCCAATGCAGCCCTGATCCGCACCGGCGACCGCCTCGGGCTCTACAAGGCGCTGGCAAGTAAAGGCCCGATGACGCCCGCCGAACTGGCGCAAGCCACCGGCACTACTGAGCGTTACGTGCGCGAATGGCTGTCGGCGCAGGCTGCATCGGGTTACGTCGAGTATGACGCAACGACGAAGAAATTCTCGATGCTGCCGGAACAGGCGATGGTGTTCGCCGACGACGACAGCCCGGTATTCATGGGCGCGATCGGCGACATGATGGCCGCGATCATGCTCGATGAGCCGAAGGTCTCGGAAGCCTTCAAGAGCGGCAAAGGTGTCGGCTGGAACGACCGCGCCGAATGCCTGTTCTGCGGCACCGCGCGCTTCTTCCGTACGACCTACAAGCACCATCTGGTGCAGGAATGGTTGCCCGCGCTCGACGGCGTCGTGGCCAGACTCGAACGCGGCGCCAAGGTGGCTGATATCGGCTGCGGCCACGGCATCTCGACGCTGCTGATGGCCAAAGCCTATCCAAATTCGCATTTCTTCGGCTTCGATGCCCATCCGGGCTCGATCGCCGCCGCGCAAGCCGCCGCAACCAGCGAGGGCTTGAACCAGCGTGTCACCTTCGCAGTCGCGCCCGCCAAGGCGTATCCGGCCAACGACTACGATCTGGTATGCTTCTTCGATTGCCTGCACGACATGGGCGACCCTGTCGGCGCGCTCAGTCACGTCCGGGCGACGCTGGCGAAGAATGGCACCTGCATGCTGGTCGAGCCGTTCGCCCAGGACAAACTGGAAGACAACCTCAATCCGGTTGGCCGGCTGTTCTACGCGGCGTCCACCATGGTCTGCACGCCAGCGTCGATCGCCCAAGAGGTCGGCCTCGCGCTTGGCGCACAAGCCGGCGAGGCCAGGCTCCGCGAGGTCGCCAAGGCTGCCGGCTTCTCTCAGTTACGCCGCGCGGCGGAAACACCGTTTAACCTGGTGCTGGAGGCGCGAGTCTGAGCCGATAGATCGGCTCTCGTCCTGCGGGCCACGTCCTGTAGCGATTTTGAGCGAAGTGGATACCGGTTCGCGTGAAGAAAACGCGTCAGAACAACAATCTGGAGCTTCGCTTCTGATTCAATCAGAAACGGAAAAGCTCTAGCGCGCGCCGACCTGCCCTCGGTGACGCAGGAAATGATCCGCCAGAACGCAGGCCACCATGGCCTCTCCCACCGGTACGGCGCGGATGCCGACGCAAGGATCATGGCGGCCCTTGGTAAGGATATCGGTATCGGTGCCGTTGCGATCGATGGTCTTGCGCGGCGACAGGATGGACGAGGTCGGCTTCACCGCGAACCGCGCCACAACGGGTTGGCCGGTGGATATGCCGCCGAGAATGCCGCCGGCATGGTTCGAGGTGAACACCGGACCGTAGTTGCCCATATTGGACGAAGAACTGCGCATCTCGTCGGCATTCTCTTCACCGGTCAGCGCGGCGGCACCAAAGCCAGCGCCGATCTCGACGCCCTTGACCGCGTTGATGCTCATCAGCGCCGCGGCAAGGTCGCCGTCGAGCTTGGCATAGATCGGCGCGCCGAGTCCTGCCGGCACCCCTTCGGCCACCACCTCAACCACGGCGCCGATGGATGAACCACTCTTGCGGATACCATCGAGATAGCTCTCGAAGAAAGCGGCCTTGTCCTTATCGGGACAGAAGAACGGATTCCGCGCGATCTCGTCCCAATCCCATTTCTCACGATCGATCTTGTGCGGACCCATCTGTACCAGCGCGCCGCGCACGATCATATTGGGGACGATCTTGCGCGCGATCGCTCCGGCCGCGACCCGCATCGCGGTCTCGCGCGCCGAGGAGCGCCCGCCCCCTCGATAGTCGCGCAGACCGTACTTTGCCTCATAGGTGAAGTCGGCATGGCCGGGGCGAAACTTGTCCTTGATGTCGGAATAATCTTTCGAGCGCTGGTCGGCGTTCTCGATCAAAAGTCCGATCGGCGTACCCGTCGTCACCTGCTCGCCGGTCTCGGGATCCGCCATAACACCCGACAGAATCTTCACCGCATCCGGCTCCTGCCGCTGCGTCGTAAAACGCGACTGGCCAGGACGGCGGCGGTCGAGATCGCGCTGGATCTCCTCGACCGTTAGGGCGATCTGCGGCGGGCAACCGTCGACCACGCAGCCGATTGCTACCCCGTGGCTCTCGCCAAAGGTCGTGACCCGGAACAGATGACCGAAGGTATTGTGAGACATCGACAATCCAAAGCGCGAAACCGCTACTTCTCGTAGCGGCATGTTGCGCAAATCGCAACTTTCCGGCTTGCGGTTCGGCCGCTCTGTCACCTCAGGAACCGCCGGGGGAGCGCGGTTTCTTGCTTAACTATGCTTGGCCAGCCCATCCTCGCCGAGCACATACACCGCACCCTGCTCGATGCGCAGACTGGCAGCTGCTTTCGCAGTCTGAAGCCCCATCACGACCATCAGCGCCCGCGCCGTGCCGCTATGCGCGACCGCGACGGTGGCGGACCTCAGCGAATGATACCAGTCGCGCAACCGCGAGGTGGCTGAGGCGTAGCTTTCGCCTCCCGGCGGCGCCACGCCCCATTTATCAGCCTCACGGGCGGCATAGACATCGGGATTGGCGACCCTCATCTCCGCCAGGGTCAGACCTTCCCAATGCCCGTAACCGACCTCGCGCAACCGATCGTCGACGGAATAGTCATGAAGCGGCAGGTTCAATACGCCGCGCGTCAGTTCCATGGTAGCGCGCGCGCGGACAAGCGGGCTGGTGACGAAACCCAATCCGACGGGATCGCGATCCTCACGCGCAAGTAGCTTGCGCAGAATGTCCCCCGCTTTCGTCGCCTCGGCGCGGCCGAGATCATTGAGCGGAATGTCCTGGAGGCCCTGGAAACGGCCGAGGGCATTCCATTCGGTCTTGCCGTGACGGATGTAATAGATGGTGGGCATATCAAGGGCGGCTGGACTGACGACCGATTAGAATCAACGAAGTCATTCCACGTTTTCACTTGCAAGGCCGTGAGGGCCGTTGACGCCCGACCCGAGGTCGGACAGGCGGTGATGGTTGATGACCGCATATACACTATTGGTTCAGCGGAAATACAGGGGCTATGAAGCCGCTAGCTTGCCAATATCGCATCCCGGACCGCAGGGGGCGTTTTCAGGTCATCGGCCCACCGCGATAGCACTACCCATTCGTAACTCCCCGTACTAAAATAAATTCCGTGAGTTTCGAAAAATGCTCCAATATTGTCCCTACCGAATCGAGGAACTGCAAACCGTCGTCGACTGGCTCAAAACATCGCTTCCAAATTCAACTAAGGTCGGACAACACGGTTGACCTGCGCAGCGAATCAGAACCGCTAGATTTGGACAACGATCAAGGCGAACGGATCGCGAAGCTGATGAATCTAGGGAACTTTGAGGAAATCGCCAAGTTACCCGGGCAGCCAAGCCCTAGCTGTAGCGGCCGTAGCGACACGCCGCATCATACAACAGTTGCAATTAATCCAAATGTCGCTCGATAGTGTACTCAGCCGCCTATATAGGCAGTTCGGGGGCCGGAATGTCGCGACAGACGCTGGACGATACCCTAACTTGCATTGCGAGACTTGATAAGGCTTCGACCCTGGCACAGATAGCCGACGTCGTTGTTGACGTCGCGCGCCCGTTCGGCTTTTCGCATGTGCTCGCAGGCATCATTCCCGTTCCAGGGATGACTGCAGAGCAGCAAATCTCAAATGTCGTTTTGCATCAATGGCCGCAAGCGTGGAGCGAGCGCTATTTCACGCAAGGTTATCTTTTCGACGATCCCACCATCCATAGGGTCAACACCTCCACGGAACCATTTCTATGGTCCGAGCTTGAACCAACGTATCGCAACACACCAGCGCCGACGCGCATCATGGGGGAAGCGCGCGAGTTCAATCTCGGGTGCGGATTCACTGTTCCGATGATCACCCTCGATGGTCAAACGGCCGGTTTCTCCCTGGCAAGTGAGCGTGCTGAAGTCCCTCCCAAGGTGCGGCGACAGCTACAACTCATCGCCATGCACGCTTTCGCGCGAGCCCTCGCGCAAAAATATAACTCAGCCCCAGTGAATCTGACTCCGCGAGAAATGGACATCCTACAGTGGATGGCGGAAGGAAAAAGTGATTGGGAGATCGGTGTTATTCTGAAGGTCTCAGAACACCTCGTCGACAAGATCGCACGTCAGCTTCGCGCCAAACTGAACGCCACGAACCGCACCCAGACCGTCGCGACCGCGCTCAGACATAACCTTATCCGATAGGTCAAGGTACGGATTCCCGTACTTGTTCGCCGCCCTTCCTTCGCCCTAACTCGGCGTAGACATGGCGGAGAACTTCAATGATTCACATCGTAACGGCTGAGAATATCGGTGCCTATCAGTGCGAGATGGAACAGGCCTATCGGTTGCGTCACAATGTCTTTGTCGACGAAATGGGGTGGGAAGATCTGCGCAAGCCTGACGGCCGAGAGATCGACCAGTTCGACGATGGGCGCGCACTCCACATGCTCTACATCGAAGACGATCGCGTCCTTGGATATCAACGGATGCTGCCATCGATGCGCCCACACCTCCTCACGGAGGTGCTTCCGCACTTGTGCGAAGGCGACTTCCCTGTAGGACCACATATTTGGGAATGGACGCGCTATTGCGTGACGCGAGAACATCGCGATCGCGGACGCATTTTGAGCCCGGCCGGAAACCTGCTTTTGTCGTCTATCGTCGAATGGGGCCTAGCGAGCGGCGTCGGAAAGATCATCATCGAGATGAATCCGTTATGGCTTCTTCGCTTGGTGCAATTGAACTTTCGCGTAACCCCCCTCGGATTGCCGCAGCAGATCGGGAAAGATTCAATTATCGCCGTTACCGCGGCGTTCGATCGACGCACGCTGCAGAAACTTCAGGAAATGAGGGGCAATGTCGCCCAAGCCATTGTTGCCCAACCTGAAGCGGATCAGCGGCTTCGTGCTTAGCCAAAAAAACTCAGGCCCGTTTCGGTGCCGGATGTTCGGCGGATTCGATCACTAGCAATCATCTTTTCATGGCCATACCCGTTGGAGCGGCACGACAATGTTACGTCTCGAAAGATATGCAGCGGTTGAGCAGTTGATCGATGACGCTTGGGAAATGTCCTGCCAACTCGATCTCGGCTTGGTGAAACTCCTCCTGGAAATGGCGAAACTTGAACTCTATGAGGAGATGCAGGCCGCGATCGGTTCAAACGAGATTAAGCGTTCAGAAAGGCGAACGGGGGCTCGTCGACAACTGCAATAGAGCCTAGCGCGACAGCCGGGATGGACATCCCGGCCAACGCATCGCGTGATCAGGTTCCCCGCCGCACACGCGCTAACCGAGATCGCGACGGGGGCTGTAGGAGCGCGCGTCGCGCCACTTCTCCATGAGCGCCTCAAGCTCGGCGTCATTGCCGTCGGGCAGGACGATTCGTGTCGTAACGAACAGATCGCCGGAGGCCCCCCCCTTCGGGATGCCCTTGCCCTTGAGGCGAAAGGTGCGGCCGCCCGAAGTGTTCTTCGGGATAGACAGTTCAACTGCGCCGCCGAGCGTCGGCACCCGCACCTTGCTGCCCAGCACCGCCTCATAGAGCGTGATAGGCAGCTCGGCGCGCAAATCGCCCCCGTCGATCTTGAAGAACGGATGCGGGGCGACCGTTACCGTGATCAGGAGATCACCGGGGCGATGTCCGGGCACGGTTTCGCCCTGCCCTCTCAGCCGAATCTGCTGGCCCGACGTTACGGCGGCCGGAATTCTGACATTGAGTTCCTTGCCGCTGGGCAGGCGAATGCGTTTCTCGCCACCTTTGACCGACTCCTCGAGCGTGACTGTCATGGCGATATTGAGATCGAGATCAGGCGAACCAAACGTGCTGGACTCAAAGTCAAACGCCTGCGCGCCCGGCCGGCGTCCACCCCGCGCGCCGCCGAACATGCTGTTGATAATGTCCTCAAACCCGCCACCATCACCCCCGGGGCCACCGCCACCGCGGAAGCCGTACTGCTCGAAACCGCCGCCCGGCCGCGCGCCAGCGCGACCTCCACCGCCTGGGAAACCCTGAAAGCGCGGCTTGCCGTCTGCGTCGATCTCGCCCCGGTCAAACTGCTTGCGTCTGACCTCGTCGCCTAGGATCTCGTTGGCGGAATTCACCTCCGCGAACCGTTCGGCGGCCTTGGGATCGTTCGTGTTGGCGTCGGGGTGGTGCTTCTTCGCGAGCTTGCGAAAGGCACTCTTAATCGCCGCGGCGCTGGCGCCCCGCTGCACCCCCAAGACCTCATAGGGGTCGCGCATCCGTACCGTCTCCTTCAGGAATCTGGACAATGAGCCCCCGGACCCACCGTGCCTATCATTTGGGGTATCCGTGGCATTTTTGCAACGAGGTGGTTCAGCTATTCGCAGCTGCCGTTCTGCATCAGCTTCGCCAGGGTTTGAGGGATTGGATTTCCCACTGACCGCCGCGGGCTCTGCACGCCGCCCCCTGCAACCAACTTTCGGACTTTCCGTTAACGTAACTCGCCAAAAAATCACGGCAAGTGCGCCCCTCGGCGCTATAGGCCTGTGCCAGCGGCGTCACCGAGCCCCGCGCGCCGGTCGAGGGATTTTCCCATGGCTGGCTCGCATCCTTATTCCCTTTAGTCAGCACGTCGGAGGCGGCTGTGCGCGCGAAAGCAAGATCGGTGTCCGTCGGACGCGCATGGGAGAGCGCTGCGATCGATCCGGTAGCCTCATCGTCTCCCATCTGCGCGAACGCCGCTTGATTCCGTGCCATACTGCAGCCTCCGGTCGTCGCCCCGATCATAATCGCCGCCACGATAGCGGCGAAAGGTCCGATCGCGGATAGGCCAACGCGCAGACGTGCCCTATACAGGTTTGCCCTGTATAAGGACCGCAACGGACTTTCGACGATAGACCGGCGCAACCTGTGGACCCCGTATGAACGACACCACGGACATCAAGAACACAAGCCAGTTAACGTCCGGTGATTTCACGGAAGCTCAGGATCCTTTTGCCCTCTTCGCGGCGTGGCTCGCGGAAGCCGTCGTGTCAGAACCAAACGACCCCGATGCCATGGCGCTCGCTACCACAGACGCCGACGGCCTGCCTGATGTGCGCATGGTGCTGATGAAGGGCTTCGATGCCGGGGGCTTCGTGTTCTACAGCCACATCGCCAGCGCCAAGGGCCGCGAACTCGCCGCAAATCCCAAAGCGGCATTGTTGTTTCACTGGAAGTCGCTACGCCGGCAGGTCCGTGTGCGCGGCCCCGTGACGCCCGTCACCGATGCGGAGGCCGATGCCTATTTCGCCACGCGCCCGAAGCAGGCGCAGATCGGCGCCTCGGCCAGCAAGCAGTCGCAGCCGCTGGAAAGCCGTTTCGCGTTCGAGCAGGCGATCGAGAAGGAAGCCGCAAAATACATCATCGGCGGTGTGCCGCGACCGGCGGGCTGGAGCGGCTGGCGGATCGCACCGACGCAATTCGAATTCTGGCACGACCGCCCATTCCGGCTGCACGACCGCATCGAATTCCGCCGCACGGCGCCTGATGCGCCGTGGACCAAGACAAGGCTGTACCCATGACCCCCGACAAGGCAAATCCTCGAACCGAGATGGCAACGGCGGTCGACCCCAACGCCCCGCGCCGCACATTGCTGCTGACCGGCGCGAGCCGCGGCATCGGCCACGCGACCGTAATCCGGTTTTCCAGCGCGGGATGGCGGGTCATCACCTGCTCGCGGCATCCGTTTCCGGAACAGTGCCCCTGGGATGCCGGCCCCGAAGACCACATTCAGGTCGACCTGTCCGACCCCGAAAACACGATGCTGGCCATCCAGGAGATCCGATCGCGGCTCGAAGGCGGTAAGCTGCACGCGCTGGTCAACAATGCCGCGATCTCGCCGAAGGGCGAGGGCGGCGCGCGGCTTGGCTCACTGAACACCGACATGGAGACCTGGGAGAAGGTATTCCGCGTCAACTTCATGGCGCCGATCATGCTGGCGCGCGGACTGATCGGCGAACTGAAGGCTGCGAAAGGCTCTGTTGTGAACGTCACATCGATCGCCGGCTCGCGCGTACATCCGTTCGCGGGCGCGGCCTATTCAACTTCAAAAGCGGCGCTGGCCTCACTGACCCGCGAGATGGCGGCGGACTTCGGCCGCCTCGGCGTACGCGTTAATGCAATCGCGCCGGGCGAGATCGACACTTCGATCCTATCGCCTGGAACCGAGAAGATCGTCCAGCGCCAGATTCCGCTGCGTCGCCTCGGCACCCCGGACGAAGTCTCAAAAATCGTCTACGTGCTCTGCACGGAGACGAGTTCATATGTCAACGGCGCGGAGATCCACATCAACGGCGGCCAACACGTATAGACCGGACGCGGACAAGCACCATTGGCACGTATCATTTCCGGAACCGCAGTCGCCGTCGGACTCCATAGCTCCCGCCATGGAAATCCGAGCTCACGTGAAATCGCGTATCCGGGATGAGGACGCTAAATTCAATCCGCGCAAGATCTTCGTGACGGCGCGCGCAATATCGGCGCAGCGAGACCCGCGCTGGAACAATCGTCGTCATTCTCACCGTCGAGCAACGCTGCACCGCAATGCCGGCATGTGCGTATGGGAGCGACCGCAGCATTGTCCGCACTGAATCTGCGCAACCGTTGATAGCTGCGAAAATCGAGGACGTTGCGATCCCTTGTTACGACTTTCTCAACCATTGTAACTCCCGCGATGTCATGCACGGGTTATGGCAGCAATTTTTCTTGAAAAGCGTTCAGGCGAACATTCAAATTTTACGGGGAAAATTGTGGCAAGCCCTGTCGCAAGGCCGGTGCTCGAGAGTTGGTCCTACAACCACTTCTTCCATTTAAAGATCATGTAGGGCAGCACCGCAGCAATCACCATCATGGTGAGCGCGAATGGATAGCCGTGCGACCAGTCCAGCTCTGGCATCATCTTGAAATTCATACCGTAGATCGAGGCGATCAGCGTCGGCGGCATCAGCACCACAGCCATGACCGAAAACAGTTTAATGATGTTGTTCTGCTCGAGATTAACAACTCCAAGCATTGCATCGAGCACGAAGGTGATCTTGTTCGACAAATAAGAGGCGTGATCGGAGAGCGAAGCGACGTCACGCTGCATCGTCTTGAGCTGAGCGCGCATGTCCTTAGACCATTTGGTGCTGTTGGATTCGGTCGCGACGAAGGTGACGAGACGACCTATCGAGACCAGGCTCTCGCGAACTTTCGAGGTGAGATCGCCCTTGCGGCCGATTACGATGAGGATTTCGGAATAGCGTTTGGCGCGGCCGGCGCGCGCGGACTCATTCGGCTCGAAAATGTCGTGGCTGACTTGATCGACGTCGGCACCGGCGCGCTCCAGAATGTCGGCGCAGCGATCGATCACGGCGTCGAGCAATTCGAGCAACACCCCCTCGCCGGACAAACCCTGTGCAGCCGCGCGCGCAAGCTTGTTCTCCACCAGCGCAAACGGCTTTAGCGCGTCGTAGCGCACGGTGACGAGACGATGGCCGGACAGGATGAACGTGACAGGGGTGATGCGCGGGCGGTCGGTTTCGCTGCCGCACATCAGACTGGCAGTCATGTAGCGCGCGCCGTTCTCGACATAAAGGCGGCTGGAAATCTCGATCTCCTGCATGTCCTCCCGGGTCGGCACCGCGACCCCTGCGAGCCCCTCCACAGCGCGATCCTCGCCCGGCGTCGGATTCTCGAGATCGATCCACACGGCGCTGTCGGGCAGCGCGGCGGGATCGACCGAATCTGTCTTTCGTAGCGCCATGCCATCCGGCGCGAAGATCGAGAGCATGGCTCCTCCGAGGATGCCGGCACGGACTCAAGGCGTGGGCACGGACAATCTGAAGTACGCTACTGGAGTGAATTTGACATTCGCCAGCTACTTTGTTGCGAACCGACAAACGAACTTGAAAGTCTAGTGGCCGATTGATCCCGACCTTTGCAAGGGCTCCGCCCGCAACGGAATGCAAATATTGGAATAGGAACCAATCGCAGCATTGAAAAGCAGGCAAGGCAGCCGCCGCTGCAGCGGATGCAGTTATTCCGATACGCTGGGAACCAGCAATTACACGCTTCTTGCTACCGTCTTAAAATACTGCGCCGCTGATTTGCGGATCGGCATTTGCGGCAAAAATACCACAGGCGCGAGTTTGCGTAGCGACAGAGGCTTCTAAGTGCTGGAATTCGAGGGAATTCCGACAATAATGAGTTTAGAAGATTCTTGGCCTCTGGGGTGCAAGTCGCCAGGATTTCAGTGGGCATTTGGAAAACAACGATGTCGTCTCTTCGGATTAAACTTGGGATTCTGGCCGCGGGGCTAATGCTGTCGGGCTGCATGCAGGCCACGCATTACGAAGCCACCAACGCCAACAACTTCAAGCCGCGCGACAAGGAGTTGCTGTCCAAGGTCTCCTACACGCGAACGCCGGTGGCTGCGCCGTTCCGCCGCGCGATCGTCGATTATCACCGTAAGGAAGCGCCGGGCTCGATTATGGTCGATTCCGACAACCACTATCTCTATTACGTGCTCGATAACGGCAAGGCGATCCGCTATGGCGTCACCGTCGGTGAGGAAGCGCTGGCGTTCTCCGGCGTGGCGAGGGTCGGCAACATGCGCGAGTGGCCGGACTGGATTCCGACCGCCGATATTCACAAGCGCATCGAGGGACTGCCGTCCCGCGTGGCGGGCGGACCGGATAACCCCCTCGGCGCGCGAGCTCTGTATCTTTATCAGGGCAACAAGGATACGTTGTTCCGGATCCACGGAACCAACCAACCGGAATATATCGGTGCCTCGATTTCCTCGGGCTGCATTCGCATGACCAATGAGGACGCCATCGATCTTTATGATCGCGTCAAGGTGGGAACGGTAGTGGTTGTGCTTGAGCCGAAGCACGGCGCGAAGATGGCCTCGTGGAATGGCGGCGGCAACTTTAACTGATCGAACGATTTCTCAATCTGCAAAGCGCCGGTTTTCCGGCGCTTTTTTTATTGCCGTCTGTTTCCCCCGGCGTGTCGGGCCATACCAGCATTGATGGAACCAAAGCCGCTTCAGCTTTGTTTTGGGGCGCTTCTTCATGCGAACTGGTGCGCATCTCGGGGCAAACTCGCGAATATGCTTCGCCTATAGCCGTCAATCAGTCGAATAGCGGTCGGAGGAATGGCGGGAGATTGCTGTGGAGCCTCCCTTTGCGTTTCACAGAGTTAGCGGCTGAGCGCCGCGTTGGCGATTTTGAAGCCGATGGCGGCGGCCACTTTGCAACCTTACCCGCAGCGTCGGCGGTCGTAGGCCGCTTCCGGGGCACGGGCACCACTTCCGCCGAGATAGCCGCTGCAGATCCAGCTTGCGGGGCAGCGCGAGATACCACGCGGCGCTCCGGCACCGTTTCAGACGCCTTGCCTTTTTCGTCCGCCATTTCGCGCTGCGGCGCTTCCGCCGGACGTTCGGTTGGCAGCAACGGCGCGACCGCCGGCACAGGGTCATAGATTTCCCAGTGACAGATCCGGTAGCCGTTGCGGCGCTGAATCAGGTCGAGGTGAATATGGTTCTCGTGATAGCCATCCGATCCAGGCCCCAGCACCGTGGTGAAGCGCGCGCAAACCGAGCCCAGCACCTTTTCCCGCAAATCCCGCTCCACCGCCCGATCCGTCAAATCGATTGTCCGCCCGTTTGCGAGCTTGAGGGCACCCACGTCGAGCGCATTGGCGCGCCCGTGTTCGGACAGCTTTGATCCGGCGACCCGGTTGCGCCCTCGGCATTCAAACGAGTCGAGATTGTCGAGTTCGCTGACCCGGCTACCGAGCCCCTCAGCCAGCGGCGCCATGTCGCTTCGAATCCAGTCCGCAATCGCGGACGCCATTTTGCAACGGAGGGTGGCAGCAGGCTTGACCGCTGCCCGGCCACCGTCGGGCAGCACCACGGCTTCAAGCCGGACCAGATCGTCACCGCCGCACTCGCCCGGCCCCGCGATCGCAGGAATGCTCGGGGCGATGGCGACCGAATCGGTCAACGCCAGGCGGCAGGGAGAAGGCTCCGGCGCAATCTCGGGCGTCGTGGGGCGATCCTCCGCCATCTGCGTGCTACCCTTGCCATCGGGCGCCGGCGCGGCGGCCGGACGAGGTTGTGGCAACGGCGTCCTGCTCCCAGCCAATGCCGTTCCCGGCATTAAAAGGACTGCGAGCGCTACCATGGCCCATGGGTCGCGGGCTAAAGCACCGCACAGCAGTTGGCCGCCTGAAATCCCCGCGCCAGACTTCTTCATGGCAAATCCCCGCCAGGAGACCGATAAAGAGAGCAAGGATCAACAGGAAGGTTCGAATGCTCGGCTTGATGCAAGACTGGCCTCTGCTGTGTCATCGGATCATCGATCACGCGGCGAAGGTTCATAGCGGGCGCGAGGTGGTCACGCGATCGGTCGAAGGTCCGATTCATCGAACCAACTACGGCGAAATTCGCGGCCGCGCGCTGAAACTGACGCAGCGGCTCGATCGCCAAGGCATCAAGCTGGGAGACCGCATCGCTACCATCGCCTGGAACACCTGGCGTCATCTCGAGGCCTGGTATGGCATCATGGGCATCGGCGCGGTCTGCCATACCGTAAACCCTCGCCTGTTTCCGGATCAGATCGCCTGGATCATCAACCATGCGAAAGATCGCATCGTGATGACCGATATCACCTTCATCCCGATTCTGGAGAAGATCGCCGACAGGCTGCCAAGCGTGGAACGCTACATCATCCTCACCGATAAGGTGCATATGCCGCAGACCGCGCTGAAAAATGCGGTCCCATACGAAGACTGGATCGCGGAAGCCGACGGCGACTTCACCTGGAAAACCTTTGACGAGAACACCGCAGCGGCGATGTGCTACACGTCGGGAACCACGGGCAATCCGAAAGGCGTGGTGTACTCGCATCGTTCCAATGTGTTGCATTCGATGATTGTCAACAGCGCTGACGCGCTGGGTGCGGCATCGAAGGATACAATGCTGCCGATGGTCCCGCTGTTCCATGCCAATAGTTGGGGAATAGCGTTCTCTGCGCCATCCATGGGCACAAAGCTCGTGATGCCCGGCGCCAAGCTCGACGGCGCATCGGTTTACGAACTGCTGTCGAGCGAGAAAGTCACCTTCACAGCGGGCGTCCCGACCGTGTGGCTGATGCTGCTGCAGCATATGGAAACAAACAACCTCAGGCTGCCGGACCTCAAGGTGGTGATCTGCGGCGGCTCGGCGGCGCCACGCTCGGTGATCAAGGCTTTCGACGACATGGGCATCGAGGTTCGCCACTCCTGGGGCATGACGGAGATGTCGTCACGCGGCACTGCCGGTGCATTGCAAGGCAGGTTCAGCCACCTCAAGGGAGACGCCAAGCTCGATCGGCTGCAGATGCAGGGATACGCGCCATTCATGGTCGAGATGAAGATCACCGACGACGCCAGCAACGAACTGCCGTGGGATGGCACGACCCCCGGCCGGCTCAAGGTGCGAGGCCCCGCGATCTCCGGCGCCTACTACCGCGTCAATGACAATATCCTCGACGGAGAGGGCTTCTTCGATACCGGCGACGTTGCCACCATCGACGAGTACGGCTACGTCCGGATCACGGACCGATCAAAGGACGTGATCAAATCAGGGGGCGAATGGATCTCGTCGATCGATCTGGAAAATCTCGCCGTTGAACATCCCAAGGTAGCGGAAGCCGCCGTAATCGGGATACACCACCCCAAATGGGGCGAACGCCCGCTTTTAATTCTCCAAGTCAGGGAAGGCGAGAGCGCGACGCGCGAAGAGATTCTCGGCTTCATGGATGGCAAGATAGCCAAGTGGTGGATGCCCGACGACGTCGCATTCGTCGACAGCATTCCCCACACCGCCACCGGAAAGATTCTGAAAACGGCGCTGCGCGAACAGTTCAGGGGGTACAGCTTTCCTAACGCCGCGACGTGACATCTCGGCGCTGAACCAACGAAATGCCTGGGCCGTGAGGCCAAGCATTTTCAAGCAACGGACTGAGGCATCGCGATGGTTCAACCCTGTTTGTCATAAGAGAACTGAATACCGGCCGTTCCACCCGTCTCGATGAACAAATTAATGAAGGCCGGAACGGTCTCGGCACGCTTCCAGTCACGTTGCAGTTCGCAGAAGAGCTGCGGCACACTGATGAGCTTTGCGCCGGCCTGTTCGAGGATCTGCCGATCCATCGATGCAATGGAGTTCACCTGCACCGGTTGATAGTCGATGATGATGAACGCGGAATTTTGCGGCGTCAGAAGATCATCCTTTGCCGGATCACGGATTGCTTCGCTGACCACGGGTCATTTCCTTTCATTGAAGGGCTCGCTGACATTGACGCGGGTGCACCAACGGCGGGACGAGTGCACCGCCGCTGAATGTTGAAGGATGAGGCGCGATCCGGCTAACCGAATCGCGTCCATCTCAACCGTCGTCAGCCGCTGGCCGCGACCGGCTCCAGAGTGCCGAAGCGGCCGCTCTGGAAATCGATCATGGCCTGGCGGATTTCGCCTTCCGTGTTCATGACGAACGGGCCATGCATCACCACCGGCTCGTCGATTGGCTCACCGGAGAGGATCAGTACTGAAGCCTCACCATTTGCCTCGATAGTCATCTCTCCGCCGTTGCGGTCGAGCAATGCGAACTGCGCCTCGCGGGCGATCTCGCTGCCGTTGACAAGCACCGTGCCCTTTAGCACCACCACCGCGACGGTGTGCCCTTCCGCCGGCTTGAACGTGGCAACGCCGTTGCGGTTGAGCTTCACGTCGTAGATGTCGATCGGCGTAAAGGTCTTCGCCGGCCCTTTTCGGCCCTCGAACCCACCGGCGATCACCCGCAGCTTGCCGGCGCCGTCCGGTAGATCCACCGCCGGAATGTCGGCGTCGAGCAAGGTCTGGTATCCGGGATCGGCGTTCTTCGCCTTGGCCGGCAGATTGACCCAGAGTTGCACCATCTCCAGCGTGCCACCCTTCTTGGTGAAGGCGCGGGAGTGGAACTCCTCATGCAGGATGCCTGAGGCTGCCGTCATCCACTGCACGTCGCCCGGCCCGATCAAGCCGCCGTTGCCCGTGGAATCGCGGTGCTCGACCTCACCCTGATAGACAATGGTGACGGTCTCGAAGCCGCGATGCGGATGCACGCCCACACCGCGCGGCTGCTCCACCGGGGTAAAGTCGGCCGGCCCGGCATAGTCGAGCAGCAGGAACGGGCTGACATGGTCGCCGTGGCTGGCGTGCGAGAATAGCGAGCGAACCGGAAAACCGTCGCCCACCCAATGCTGCCGGGGACCGCTAAAGACACCAAGTACCTTTCGCATGATGAACCTCCGTGAGGCGGCCTTGTTCGACCGCTGTTGCAACGAAGGATATAGGTGGGACAAATACCCCGGTAGCTGGCAATATCGTCCATCACTGTCCTATTAATGAGACGATGATGCAGGATCTCAACGATCTGTATTTCTTCGTTCAGGTGGTCGATCATGGCGGTTTTGCCGCCGCCGCCCGCGCGCTGGGGATGCCGCGTTCGCGGTTGAGCCGCCGCATCGCAATGCTGGAGGACAGGCTCGGGGTGCGGTTGATCCAGCGTTCGACCCGGCGCTTCAGCGTGACCGAGATCGGACAGGACTACTACCGGCATTGCGTCGCTATGCTGGTGGAAGCCGATGCGGCGCAGGAACTGATCGAGCGCTCGCGCAGCAAACCGCAAGGTATCGTTCGCGTGAGTTGTCCGCCGCCGCTTCTGTATTTCCAGGTCGGCGAGATGATCGCCCGCTTCATGGCCGAGTGTCCGGACGTTGCGGTGCATCTCGAAAGCACGCCGCGCCGGGTCGACGTGATCGCCGATGGCATCGACATCGCACTGCGGGTGCGTTTTCCGCCACTCGAAAACAACGATTTGGTGATGCGGGTATTGGCCGAGAGCACGCAGCGGCTGGTGGCAGCGCCGATACTGTTAAAGGGGCTGAGCCACCCGCTAGTTCCCGCCGATCTTGTCAAGCTTCCAAGCATCGGCTGGGGGCCGCCTCACCAGCATCATGAATGGTGCCTCGACGGCCCTGACGAAGCCACTGCGCTGATCCCCTACACACCACGCCTCATCACCGAGGACATGGTGGCACTGCGTTTCGCGGCCCTGCGCGGCATCGGCGTCGGACAATTTCCGGCCATGGTTGTGGAAGCCGACCTCGACAATGGCACGCTGGTCGACGTGCTGCCGCAATGGCGCCCGCGCGCCGGCATCGTCCATGCGGTGTTCTCGTCGCGACGCGGATTGTTGCCCTCGGTACGAGCGCTGCTGGACTTTCTAGCCGCAGAGTTCGCCGCTTTGACGGAAGCGAACAGCAGCGTTTCTTCAAGGAAGCAAATAAGGTAGGTGATCCACGCAACCCGTCCCCGCCGAAACCGGACGCTCCGATGGCCCGCAGGTTTTCCGCACGCTATCAATCCGAACCGTTCTCCGCGCTGGCTACCTGGGCGCGGCGACTTGCGGTGTTCTCAGCGGTCGCGACGATAGTGTCCATTGTGGCTGTGAGGGTCGGTATCCTCGAGAGCAAGCCCGCACTCGCGACATTGTTAGGCGCTCTGGCCTGCGCCGGGCTGTCGATCCTGGTGGCGTTCGCAGGCCTTGTGGCGCTGTGGCGGGATGGCTCACGCGGCATAGGCCGTATCCTGACAGCGCTGCTACTGAACGTGCTCATTCTTGCCTATCCGGCATACCTCGCCGTGAAATACCGCAACCTGCCGCCAATCCACGATATCACCACCGATCCGATCAACCCGCCTCACTTCGACGCGCTGGCGCGGCTGCGCGGCACCGACGGCGCCAACTCCGCAGTCTACACCGGTCTTTATTCTGCCGAGCAGCAGCGCGTGGCCTATCCCGCGATCGAGCCGGTGGAGCTGGATCTGACGGCCCAGCATGCCTTCGACATCGTCCGGCGGCTCGTCGCGCGGCGCAAATGGCTGGTGATCGATGAACGCCCGCCGCAGCTGCCGCGGCAGCCCGGCCATATCGAGGCGGTGGCAAAAACGCCAGTCATGGGGTTCCGCGAAGACGTGGTGATCCGCATCATGCCGACCGAGGACGGATCGCGCGTCGATATCCGATCCTCGTCGCGTTATTTCGAGCACGATCTCGGCAGCAACGCCGCGCGTGTCAGCAGTCTGATCGACGACATCAACACCGCTGCCGAAAACATTATCGAGAAGCCGGTGAAGGAGCCGCCCGTGCCGGTCAAGCCTCCCGCAAAGGGAGCGGTCAAGCGATAAGGCTCACGCCAGCCGGTAGCGTCCATCGATGACGGGATCACCATCCGTGAGAACAAGGCCCCGCGCCACCAGATCTTCCAGATGCGCCAGCACCGAATAGCCGGCGGCGCCGGACAGCCTGGAATCAAGGCCGATATAGATGGCGCGGACCAGGGTCGGAATATCGGCCTCGCCTTTCGCCAGCCGATGCAGGATCGAAGCTTCGCGCGCCCGGCGATGCCGCGCCAGATGCCGCACGAAACGCGGCCCATCCCGAATCTCGGGGCCATGACCGGAGAAATACAATTGCTCGTCGCGCTGCGAGAACTTCTCGAGCGAGGCCATATAGTCGATCATCGACCCGTCCGGCGGCGCGACGATCGAGGTGGACCAGCCCATGACATGGTCACCAACGAAAAGGATTCCGCGTTCCTTCCACGCAAACGCCATATGGTTCGCGGTGTGTCCGGGCGCGCTCACCGCTTCCAGCGCCCATTCATCGCTGGTCGCGGCATCGCCATCGCGAAGCCGAACGTCCGGACTAAAGTCGCGATCGGCGCCGAACTCCGGATTGTGTTTTTCGTTTTCAAACCGTGGCCGCGAAGCACGATGCGGTCCCTCCGCATAAACTGCCGCGCCGGTAGCCGCCCTGACGCGGGCGGCATTCGATGAATGATCCTTGTGAGTGTGGGTGACGAAGATGTGCGTCACAGTCTCGCCTCTCACCGCGTCGAGCAACGCTTTCGCATGAGCCTCGCTATCCGGTCCGGGATCGATGATCGCAACCTTGCCGCGGCCGACGATGTAGCTCACCGTTCCTGTGAAGGTGAAAGGACTCGGATTATTGCACAGCAAGCGACGGACCCCGGGCACAACTTCCTCGGCGACGCCCGGCTTCAGCGGAAAGTCACGGTTGAAGGGAATGTCTTCGGTGTCTGACATGAACTAACCCAAGCCGTCATTGCCGGACTGGAGCCTTTCCCCTGATGGCATCAGAAGCGAAGCTCTAGATTGTTGTTTTGACACGTTTCTTCACGCGAACCCTCTCCGCTCCGAAAACGCTATGAATCCGGCAATCCAACCTTCTTCAAAGATGGATACCCGGGCCACCTGCGCGGAGACGCGCTTCGCGCTTTTGCCCAGGCATGAGGGATTCGGAGTTGCGCGACGATACGACCCTAAGAAAACGCCGGGATTCCGGTGATGGCGCGGCCAAGGACCAGCGCATGGACGTCGTGGGTGCCTTCATAAGTATTGACGGTTTCAAGGTTGGCGGCGTGGCGCATCACGTGATATTCGATCTGAACTCCGTTGGCGCCGTGCATATCGCGCGCCATCCGCGCGATATCGAGGGCCTTGCCGCAATTGTTGCGTTTGACGATAGAGATCATCTCCGGCGCCATCTTGCCCTCGTCCATCAAACGGCCGACGCGCAGGCTGCCCTGAAGCCCGAGCGCAATGTCGGTCTGCATATCCGCGAGCTTCTTCTGCACCAATTGTGCAGCCGCCAGCGGACGGCCGAACTGCTTTCGCTCAAGCACGTATTTTCGCGCGCGATCCATACAGTCTTCCGCCGCGCCCATAACGCCCCATGATATGCCGTAGCGCGCGCGGTTCAGGCAGCCGAATGGACCTTTCAGTCCGGACACATTCGGCAACAGGTTCTCTTCCGGCACGACCACGCCATCCATCACGATCTCGCCGGTAGCCGACGCCCGCAAACTGAGCTTGCCGTCGATCTTCGGGGCGGATAGGCCCTTCGCGCCCTTTTCGAGCACGAAGCCGCGGACCTGGTTGTCATGCGCCGACGACTTGGCCCAAACAACGAACAAGTCCGCGATCGGTGCGTTGGAAATCCACGTCTTCGAACCGGTCAGCCGATAGCCGTCCGACACTTTCTCGGCGCGGGTTTTCATGCCGCCGGGATCGGAACCGGCATCCGGTTCGGTCAGGCCGAAACAACCGACCCATTCGCCGGTCGCAAGCTTCGGCAAATATTTCTTGCGCTGATTCTCGTCGCCATAAGCATAGATCGGATACATCACCAATGATGACTGCACCGAGTTCATCGAGCGGTAACCCGAGTCCACACGCTCGATCTCCCGCGCGACGAGGCCATAGGCGACGTAGCTGGCATTGGCACAACCATACTCTTGCGGAAGTGTGATCCCGTTCAGGCCAAGCTCGCCCATCTCATTGAAGATCTCGCGGTCGGTCTTCTCCTCCTGATAGGCCTTGACGATACGCGGCTGCAGCTTGTCCTGCGCATAGGCGCGCGCGGTGTCGCGGATCATGCGTTCGTCTTCGGTCAACTGATCGTCCAGCCTGAACGGATCGTCCCACTGGAAACTGACCGGCACGGGTTTGTCCTTGCCTTGCGGACGAACACTCATGACAATCCTTTCACGTCGTTCCGGATACCGCTGCCGGCAAAGCCGCGATCATGAGTATATCCTAATTCGACGCTGCAACCACAGTCAGCTTTCCAGATGCTCGTTCGAAACGATCTCGATGCCGAAACCGGAGAGCCCCTTATAGTCATAGGCCGACGAGGTCAGATGCCGGATCGACGTCACGCCGAGATCGCGCAGAATCTGTGCGCCGACGCCGACCTCTCGCCACTGTCTGTTGCGATCAGCTTCCGCTGACCTGTCTTCAGGGAGCGGCGCCACCGGCACCCCCGCGGCGCCGTCTCGCAGATAGACTAGCACGCCGCGGCCGGCCTTCCTGAAGTGTTCGAGCACCGCCTCCATGCGTTTCGGCCCAGCGAAAATGTCGCGTACAATATTGGATTTGTGGAAACGGGTCAGGACGTTCTGGCCGTCGCCGACGCCGTTATAGACAAACGCGACATGGGCTATCGTATCGAACGGCGAGCGGTAAGCGTAGCCTTGCAGCAGCCCGATCGGGCTGTCGATCGCAAATTCCGAAACCCGCTCAATCAGTTTCTCTCGCGCCTGACGATACGCGATGATATCGGCGATGGTCACATGCCTGAGGCCGTTCGCAGCAGCAAACTGCGCCACCTGCTCGCCTTTCATCACCGTGCCGTCGTCGTTCATCAGTTCGCTGATGACCCCGACCGGGGGCAGGCCCGCCAACTTGCAAAGATCGACCGCCGCCTCGGTATGGCCGGCGCGCAGCAGGACGCCGCCGTTGCGTGCGATCAGAGGGAAGACGTGGCCGGGCCGGGCAAAGTCGCTGGCGCCAGCGTTCGGATTGGCAAGCGCCCGGCAACAGGAGGCGCGCGCCTCGGCCGAAATGCCGGTGCCGCCGTCCGGCTTGTAATCAATCGAGACGGTAAAAGCCGTTGTATGATTGGACTCGTTATGCGCGACCATCGGATCGAGCCGCAGCCGTTGCGCATCCTCCGTGGTGATCGGCGCGCAAACGATGCCGGACGTGTGCCGTATAATAAACGCCATTTTCTCCGCGGTGCAGAGCGAGGCTGCGACGATCAGATCGCCCTCCCCCTCACGGTCCTCATCGTCAGTGACGACGACGATTTCGCCATTGGCAAAAGCCTGGAGGACTTCCGGTATCCGATGGGGCATGGTCTGCGCGTTCCCGTTTGACGGAAGTTCGTATGACGCAGAGCGGGCGACGGTGCAACCGACGGCGTCCGGAAAAGCGCTCACACGATCATGCCATCATATATGATCCGGCATGGTGAGTTCGGTACCGGATCAACTACGGCAGCACCTCCCGACGCCCTTCCAGAATCGCGTCGGTCTCGGCGCGCTTGTCGGCCAGCAACCCGTTTTCGGCAGCTTCAATCGCCGCAAACAACTCTCGCGCGTCGGTCAGACGAGTCACCGTCACGTAATCCGCGCCGGCGGCATATTGATCCTCGACGTCCGACAACCGGTCCGCCGTCGAGATGATCTTTGCGGTCGGGTTCAGCGAACGAACGTGGCGGACAAGCTTTTCATTATTGGCACCCTTGAGCAGCGAATCCGGCACGCTCAGAATGATGATCTCGGCGCTGCCGACCCCGGCATGGACGAGCGTATCCACGTTGCTGATGTCACCATAAGTGACGTGCAGGCCACGAGCCGAGAGGGTACTGAACACCACCGGATTAAAGTCGACCACTCCGATCTGGTCCAGCATCGACTCGTCCCGGCATTCGATCTCGCTCAGCAGCGCGCTGGCGGCACGGAAGAATCCGAGAATGACAATGCGCCGCGGCTCACCGTGTCCTGCGCCATGCCCACCCTCCCCCGCCTGGAGGCGGTCGAGATCGCGAAGGCCGATCCGTTTCAGGAACATGATGCCGTGCCGAGAGAGCTGGTCGCTTCGACCGATAGCGAACGTACTCAACACCGCCAGCACCACGAACGCGAACGACGCTGCGCTCGCGGTCTCGCTTTGGATATGTCCCGCAATCAGCCCGGTTTGAATTACGACGAGCGAGAACTCGCTGATCTGCGCCAGATTGATGGCCGGCAGAAGGCTGGCTCGCAATCCCTGCTTCATCAGATACAGTGGCAGGAAAGTCGTGCTGAGACGACTTACCACGGTGAAGGCCGCGATCACCAGCGCGAGCCCAATCACGGATCCGTTCGGAATCGGAATGGTCATGCCCAGCGCGACGAAGAACAGCGTGATGAAGAAATCACGCAACGTCGTCACCTTTGCGGTGACGTCGAGCGCGTAGGGAAAAGTTGAGAGCGAGACCCCGGCCACCAGCGAGCCCATCTCGCGCGAAAGATGCAGTCGTTCAGCGATTTCGCCGATCAGAAAGCACCACGCGAGCGCGCCGAGCAGCACCAGCTCGGGGCGGCGCGCGATCTGATGAAACAGGTAAGGCAATACATAGCGGCTAAGGATCAGCGCAGTCGCGACCAATGTGCCGGCCCGTGCGATCGACAGCAGCACGATGGTAATGTGAAGATCGTCGAGACTAGGCTGGACCGCCAGGAACAGGATCGCGAAGACGTCCTGAAGCACCAGCACACCAAGCGTGATGCGGCCCGGCAGTGTGTCGAGCTCGTGTTTTTCGTAGAGCACTTTGACGATGATGACTGTACTCGAGAGCGCGCATGCGACACAGAGATAAAGCGCATCGAACCCGCCGACATTGATGGGCAGACCGATTGCCATGAAAAACAATACGCCCAGAATGCAGCCGCCGAGGAGCTGTCCGCCGCCGGCGATCAGGATCACCGGCCCGGCGCGCATGATCTTCTTCAGATCGATTTCCAGGCCGATCATGAAAAGCATGAAGATCAGGCCGAGTTCGGAAATGGTCCGGATCGACTCCTGCGATTTGACCCATTCCATCCCGAATGGACCAATGAAGAATCCGGCCAGCAGATAAGCCAGAATCAACGGTTGCCGGGAAAAATGAGCGGCCAACCCAAGACCCCAGGCAAACAAGATGCAAAGCGTGATGTCGCCAATAAGTTCGTGCATTCCCCTCAGCCGGTCACATATTTCAAACGCTCAAGCAAGGTGGGCAGTTGCCGCCGACTCCGTCGATGCTCGACGCGCTCGCCCCTCGCGCAATCCGGGAGAGACTTTGCCGACATCCGCTTGCCCGCTCGCAACTCGGCATCAGATCAGCTTTTCGTTTTACAACGGGGAACGCTTGATCGCTTGATCCGGGATATATGTGAAAGAGAGTGGTAGCGAGGGAGGGACTCGAACCCCCGACCCCAGGATTATGATTCCCGTGCTCTAACCAGCTGAGCTACCTCGCCGCAGTGTCCATCAACGATGCCGTGAACGCGCGGCATATAAAAAGCCGGTCGAGGGCCTGTCAAGCAAAGCCGCAACAGGCGCCCCGACTTATCGATGAATGGTGCTTATTTGGGCCGCAAGGTCGGATCGCCGCCAGGGCCGCCGGGCGGCGGAATCACCGGCGTATTGCCGCCTTCCGGGGTCGGCGCGCGAATTTCTGGATCGACCCCCGCAGGCGGACATAGCACGCCATCGGATTTCGCAAGCTTCTCGCCCAGTGGCTGCTTTTGCTCGCCTGTCGCCGTTCCGTTCTGCGCGGGTATGTCGTGAGGGGAGCAAGTGGGGGAATTGGGAGACGGGGGCGGCGTTGCCGTCGGAGTGGGCGGGGAGGATGCCGTCGGTGGCGCCTGCGCAGCGGCAATATCGGCGAATGCAAAAAGGGCGATCAACAGGGAGGCGATCTTCATTCGCATGAAACGGCAACGAACGGCCGCAGCGGATGTTCCGCGGCACGATCAGGATTTTCGATAGCGGATCAGCGAAAAATGTCCCATCGGCCGCATCGGGCGACGCTCGAAGAGCGTCACGCCGCCATGCTTGGCGGCCCAATTAACGAGGCGCGCCCACGGGAACTCGGGGCGCCAGCCGAGCCGCCGGGCCAAGGGCGAAAAGCCCAGTTCGAACAAGCGGCGCGGCCCGCGCTCCGCACCAATATGGTTGACCAGAATCAGTTCGCCGCCTGGCTTAAGCACCCGAACAAAATCATCGAGCGTCGCTTCGGGGTCCGGCACCGCCGTGATGACAAACTGCGCCACCACCGCGTCAAAAAACGAATCGGAAAAAGCGAGGTTCTTAGCGTCCATCACCGCCAGCGTTTCGACGTTGGTGAGGTTAAGAGACCGCACCCGCTGCTGCGCCTTGCGCAGCATCGGTTCAGAAAGGTCCACGCCATACAGTTTCGTCGTGGATGCATAATCCGACAGCGACAGTCCGGTGCCGACGCCGACATCAAGAATACGTCCACCGATTGCGTTGGCAATTTCGATCGTGGATTGACGGCCGGGATCGAACACCTTGCCGAACACCAGATCATAAACCGGTGCCCAGAGGCCATAGGCCCTGGCGACGCCCGCGCGGTCGATGTCGTTGCCCATGCTTCCCGCGCGTCCCGGACTCTACCCGCGCAATTCGGCGGCAAAGGGTTGTGCTGGCGCACTGTTCTGCGCGGCGACTTCGTTTGCACGCTGCGCCATGGCCCGTGCGATGAATCCCCCGCCGAGCACGCGCGCCTGCCCTTCCGGCCCGTCGTAAAACACACAGGCCTGACCAGGCGACACGCCCTCCTCGCCGGCGACGAGTTCGACCTCATAGCAACCATCGACAACGCGCAGCCACGCCGGCTGAGGTTTACGCGTCGAGCGCACCCGCACGAAGAGTTCAAGTCCGCCACCGATGGCGCGGTCGAGCGCGCCATCGCCGATCCAGTTGACGTCGCGCAGCACGATGCGATGCATTTTCAGCGCCTCGCGCGGTCCCACCACCACGCGCCGGTTCGCTGCATCAAGACTCAGGACGTAAAGCGGCGCGCCGGAGGCGATGCCAAGGCCGCGGCGCTGGCCCACCGTGAAATGCACGATACCCTCATGATGGCCGATGACATGCCCGCCGAGATCGACGATATCACCGGGCTCCATCGCGTTCGGCTTCAACTGACTGATGATATCAGTGTAGCGGCCCGTCGGCACGAAACAGATATCCTGGCTGTCATGTTTGTCGGCAACCGATAGACCAAAGCGCCGCGCCAATTCGCGGGTCTGCGACTTTGTCATATCACCCAGCGGAAAACGTAGAAAATCGAGCTGCTCCCTCGTGGTGGCGAACAGGAAGTAGCTTTGGTCGCGGTCCGCGTCCGCCGCACAGAGCAGCGCGCGCGATCCACCGGGCAAACGGCGCGAGGCGACGTAATGGCCTGTCGCCAGTGCCGCAGCGCCAAGCTCGCGCGCAGTCGTCAACAGATCACGGAATTTGACTAAGCGGTTGCACTCGATGCAAGGCACCGGCGTCTCGCCCGACGCATAGCTGTCAGCAAAATTCTCAATCACGGTTTCGCGGAAGCGGCTCTCATAGTCCAGCACGTAATGCGGAACGCCGAGCCGCTCCGCAACGTTTCGCGCGTCATGAATGTCCTGACCGGCGCAGCAGGCGCCCTTGCGATGGGTCGCAGCGCCATGATCGTAAAGCTGCAGGGTTATTCCGACGACATCGTATCCCTCGGACTTCAACAGCGCGGCCGTCACCGACGAGTCGACGCCGCCCGACATGGCGACCACGACCCGGGTGTCCTGAGGACGGCCTTCCAAATCCAGACTGTTGAGCATTGATCCCGTCAATTCATGAGACCGTGCAAGATCACATCCGCCTTGCGAATCGGAAACTTTCTCGGTGTTCACGAGCGGCATTCCGCCCGTTGAGCCAACCAAAAGACCAGCCTTTAATATAGTCCGTATTCCCGCGAAGCAATCACGGCCGGACGACGACAACGGACGGCAAATCTTGCCGCTGGGCAAAAAAGAGCGGCCCGAATCGGCGGGTTCCGCCACCAAGCACTTCTATAACTCATTGGCTATCATCATCATTTTCCGGCCTGGACGATGGCCCGGTCCTTGCTGCTTACCTCAACGACTCTATCCGCAAGAGGTTGCCTGTGCTTAGCGTACCGACGGAAACCGCCGCCAATGTGTCTTTCCAAAGCGCGCAGCCGAGTTCTCAGCGCAGCGGCCGATCGTCCGAGGATGCTTTCGAAACCCTGGTCGATGCCAGCGCGCAAGGCTCGCATACCGCGGTCGCGCAGGCGTCGAATTCGCGTGATCCGTTCAATATACGTCCCAATATTCCCCATCCGGACCGCGTTAAGCCGGAATCGGGCGACTCTCGGGCAACGTCCGCCCGGTCACCACAGGCCGATTCGGTGGGGGCCGACAGAGATATTGGGCAATCCCCCCCTGGCGCAAAAGTATCGAGCGTCGCACACCGCCACGGGACCCAACACGATGATCCCGAAATCGCGTCGACCGGAAACGCTTCTGAAACCGTGCAGGCGTTTTCGGACACGACCATCCCCGGCGCCTCACCGGATCCTGTCGCAACGCCGCCTGCCGCAGCCATCCCGGTTACGGTGCCTCTCGTGGGAGCCCCCGCTGAATTAACAACCCAGCCGGTTCGCAGCGCCACGGAACTACCGTTGGCGCAGCAAACTGGTGCAATGACATCGCCTGCGAATGCGGGTTTCAATCCGGCCCTCGCAACCGATACAGTCGCGGTCACAGCCCCCATCCTTCAACAGACACCGAACACTGAACAGGCTGCGCAGACAGCTGCGATGCAGACCGGGAGTGCCTTAGCGGCGGCAGTGGCCAAGACAGCACCTGGCGCCACGAAGGCGACTGTAAGGACGCTCGACAATGCGCGGTCGGACAGAACCGCAGCATCGCTCTCCACTGGGATCCAGCCCGGACCGGAAGCGTCGGACTTAACAACGCCGTCGGCAGCAAGCGGCAATCCCTCGTCGTCCGAGGCCAAGCTCCCCGATCACAAGCATGATGCCGCCGCCACCGCCGGTGCGAAGACCGCCTCATCCGACACCGGAACGCCCGAAACGCAACCGGGAGCAGCAATGCCGCAGCATCCCGCCCAGGCGGCCGACGCCACCCCCGTCGCTCCGCAAGCCGGTCAGGTCGAAGGTCAGAGCATCAATAACGCCAATGCGCAGCCGCAGATCCAATCCAACACTGCAACCCCGGCGACGCCACAGTACAATGTCGCGGTGGTTACCGACGCGGCCGTGCCACTGAACGGGCTTGCGGTCCAGATCGCAGTCACGGCCCTTAGCGGCAAGAGTCGCTTCGAAATCCGGCTCGACCCCGCCGATCTTGGCCGCATTGATGTCCGTCTCGACGTCGATCGCCAGGGCCGGGTTACGTCGCATCTGACGGTCGAGAAGCCGGAAACGCTTGCAATGCTTCGACAAGATGCGCCGCAGCTCCAGCGCGCGCTACAAGATGCCGGCCTGAAGACCGGCGATGGCGGTCTCCAATTCAGCCTGCGGGATCAATCCTCCCAGGAACAGAACGCGCGCGATGGCACCGGCGGCCGTCACAACCAGCGCCTGATCGTGACGGAGGAGGATCTTCCGGTAGCAACGGCCGGACGAAATTATAGCCGGGTTTTCGAATCGAATCGCGGTCTCGACATCAGGGTTTGAAGGAGACGAAAATGACGACGTCAGTGGGTTCTGCGGTTCAGCAGGTGGTATCGGGCACGACGGCGCTGCCTGCCTCCTCTCCGGGTTCGCAAGCAACACCCAACAACGCTACGCTGGCCGGCAACTTCCAGACCTTTCTCACGCTGCTGACGACGCAATTGCAGAACCAGAATCCGCTCGATCCGCTGGATACAAACCAGTTCACCCAACAGCTCGTCCAGTTCGCGGGCGTCGAGCAGCAATTGAGAACCAACGACCAGCTTTCGAACCTCGTCTCCATGCAGCAGACCACGCAGGCAACGCAGGCTCTGGACTTCGTCGGCAAGAACGCCGTGGTTGACGGCAGCACCGCCACCATGACCAACAATGCGGCGACGTGGCAGCTCGGTATTCCGACGGCCTCCACCCTCACCGTCAACATCGCAAACAGCACTGGCCAGAATGTCTTCTCCGGCTCTTACGGCGTCAATGGCGGCGACAATCAGGTCTTCTCCTGGAACGGCCTCGGTAATGACGGCACGCAATGGCCAGACGGCAAATATACGCTGACCGCGACAGCTGCCGATGCATCCGGGAATCCGGTCGCGGTCTCGACGCAGATTCAGGGGCAGGTCAATTCTGTCGATCTGACCCAGTCACCCCCTTTGCTATCGATCGGCGGCCAGACCTACACCATCAGCCAGATCAAGCGCATCCTGAACTGACGGCGGTTGGCCGGTAGCAGGAATTCTTCCGCCACACCAAGCGACCCAACGCTCGGCCAAGCCCTATCCGGAACGCCATTTCAAAGGAGAATCGTATTGAAGCCTAGAGCTTAGGCAAATTTTAAGCCGCAGGGCGTAGGTTTGTCGGTGAGTTCAATGGTTTAGAGTTTGTGAGTACGCCATGACAGAACCGCACCGCCCGAGGGTGAAATACGTCATAGGACCCGACGGCAGTCCACTAACGATTGCGGATTTGCCGGCACCAGGAACCAAGCGCTGGGTCATTCGCCGAAAGGCCGAAGTCGTCGCCGCGGTACGTGGCGGACTTCTCTCGCTTGAGGAAGCTTGCAGCCGCTACACGCTGACTGTCGATGAATTCCTGTCGTGGCAGTTTTCGATCGACCAGCACGGCTTGGCCGGGTTGCGCACCACTCGTATTCAACAATATCGCCAATAAAAGAGCTTCTTTCAGGATAGTTCGAACCCAAACCGGCATTCATTCGGATGCCGGTTTTTTACTGTTTGCAATTTCGTCACGGGTCTTAACCGCCATTAACCATATCGAAACCATACCATAGGCAATATTTGCCGAGTCGGCCTTCCAGGCCGAGTCCGAGGGGCTGGTTCGTTGCAAGGTCTGCTGGCATTTCTGAAAGGCCTGGGAGCATCCCGGCTGATGGCGATGGTCGCGGTCACCGCCGTGCTGATCGGTTTCTTCGGGTTCGTCATCGTACGCGTCACGACGCCGCAGATGACGACCCTCTTCACCGATCTCAGCGTTGAGGACTCCTCCGGCATCATCAAGGATCTCGAACGTCAGGCGATTCCCTACGAGCTTCGTAACGACGGCGCCGTGATCATGGTGCCGAAGGACAAGGTCACGCGGCTGCGAATGAAGCTCGCCGAGGCGGGGCTGCCCAAGGGTGGCGGCGTCGGCTATGAGATTTTCGACAAATCGGATGCGCTCGGGACGACCAGCTTCGTCCAGAACATCAATCGTCTGCGCGCACTGGAAGGCGAACTCGCACGCACCATCCGCGCCATCGACCGCATTCAGGACGCCCGCGTCCATCTGGTGCTGCCCGAGCGGCCGCTCTTTACGCGCGAAGCGCCTCAGCCCTCGGCTTCGATCGTGGTGCGTGTCCGCGGCGGCCTCGAACCGCAACAGATACGTGCTATCCGCCATCTTGTCGCTTCGGCCGTCAACGGACTGAAGCCGCAGCGGGTCTCCATCGTGGACGAATCCGGCCAGTTACTTGCCGACGGATCGGCGACCGATGCCGACGGCGTGACCGGAGACGAGCGACGCAACGCATTCGAAAACCGGATGCGCCATCAGGTCGAGGCAATCGTATCGTCAGTGGTTGGAAGTGGCCGTGCCCGCGTCGAGCTCTCCGCCGACTTCGATTTCAACAAGATCACCCAGACCTCGGACAAGTTCGACCCGGAAGGCCGGGTGCTGCGATCCAGCCAGACCCGCGAGGAGTCCTCCACCACCGCGGAGAACAACGGCCAGGTCACGGTCAACAACGAACTGCCCGGCAATCAGCCATCGGACAATCCGAACCCGGCGCGCGACCAGAGCAAGAAGAGCGAAGAAACCAACAATTACGAGATTTCCCGCACCACCAAGACCGAGGTGACCGAGGTGGGCCGCGTTAACCGCATTTCGGTCGCTGTCCTTGTCGACGGCACCTATGCCAAGAATGAGCAGGGTCAGACGGTCTACGCGGAACGCAGCAAGGAGCAGCTAGACCGCATCGCCACGTTGGTGCGCTCGGCTATCGGTTTCGACCAGAAGCGCGGCGATCAGGTCGAGGTCGTCAACCTCAAATTCGCCGAGCCGCCCGCTGTCGTGCCGCTCAGTGAGCCGGCAGGATTGCTCGGAATGATCGCATTGACGAAGGACGACGTGATGTACGTCGTCGAACTTGCTGTCATGGCGCTGCTTGGTCTCGTGGTGGTGTTCATGGTGATCCGCCCGCTGGTCAAGCGAATCCTGGCCTCGGAGCCGGCCCCGGCCAGCGCGCAACCGGCCGCGCTCCCGGTCCCGGCCGACGCCAGCGCTCACCCAGCAGAACCAGGACAGAATCTCATTCCCGGCAGCAACGCCACCGCACAATTGATCGACGTTGCCCAGGTGCAGGGACAAGTCCACGCCCAGTCGGTGCACCGGGTCGGCGAACTGGCCGAGCGCAACCCGGCCGAGACTGCATCCATCATCCGTCAATGGCTTGCCGAACCAGCATAATCTGACATGTCCGTACCGCAAACCACCACCAACCCAAACGCCAACGACATCAACAGCGTCGTTGCCACGCTTGCGAGCCGGCAAAGCGCCCGTCCCAAGTCCAAGCCGATGAGTGGGCCAAAACGGGCGGCGGTGATGATGTTGGCGCTGGGCGAACAGTACGGCGGCAAGGTCTGGGCCATGCTGGACGATGACGAGGTGCGTGACCTGTCGCTGGCAATGTCGACCCTCGGCACGGTCGAGGCCGATGTGGTTGAAGATCTGCTACTCGAATTCGTCTCGCGGATGTCGGCGTCGGGCGCGCTGATGGGCAATTTCGATGCAACCGAGCGGCTTCTGACTCAATATCTCCCCGTCGAACGCGTGACCGGAATCATGGATGAAATCCGGGGCCCTGCCGGTCGCAACATGTGGGAAAAACTGTCAAACGTTCAGGAGGAAGTTCTCGCGAACTATCTCAAGAACGAATATCCGCAAACCATCGCAGTGGTGCTGTCGAAGCTGAAGCCCGAACATGCCGCGCGGGTGCTGGCCATCCTCCCCGAGGACATGGCGTTCGATGTGGTCGGCCGCATGCTCAAGATGGAAGCGGTGCAGAAGGAAGTGATCGAGCGCGTCGAGCAAACGCTCCGCAGCGAATTCATGTCCAACCTGTCGCAGACCCACCGCCGCGACGCCCACGAGGTGATGGCGGAAATCTTTAACAATTTCGACCGTCAGACAGAGACCCGCTTTATCACCTCGCTGGAAGAGGAGAACCGCGAGTCCGCCGAACGCATCAAGGCGCTGATGTTCACGTTCGACGATCTCGTGAAGCTCGATGCGGGTTCGGCACAGACCCTGATGCGCCACGTCGACAAGGACAAGCTCGGTATTGCGCTGAAGAGCGCCAACGAAGAGGTGCGCGCCTTCTTCATGGGCAACATGTCATCCCGTGCCGCGAAGATGCTGATGGACGACATGGCGGCGCTTGGGCCGGTCCGGCTGCGCGACGTCGACGAAGCGCAGGCGCTGCTGGTCAATCTCGCCAAGGACCTCGCAGCCAAGGGCGAAATCATGCTGTCGAAAAACCGCGCCGACGACGAGCTGGTGTACTGATGAACGGTCCGGCAAAATTTCTGTTCGATACGGACTTCTCGGCTCCGCATAAATCCCGGGAGCGGGCGCCTACGGCTTTGGAAATCGCACAGCAGATCGCGGCCGCGGAAGCCACGGCCTATAAAAAGGGCTTCGAGGCCGCGCAGCGTGAAGCCAAGGTGCAGTGCGATCACCGCGTGGCGCTGGCGATCGAGGGCAGCGCCGCGGGTATCAAGGAAATCGCCCAACGTTTCGCGGGCGTCGAAATGCGAATGGAGACCGAAGCGGTCGATGTCGCCATCGCGGTCGCGCGCAAATTGTGCAGCGAATTGATCGCGGCCGAGCGACCGGCGGAAATCATCGCGCTAGTCCGCGACTGTTTCCGGCACCTGGTGGCCACGCCGCATCTCGTGGTCCGGATCAACGATCAACTCTACGACGCAGTACGCAGTCAGATCGAGTGTATGGCAAAACAGAGCGGGTTCGCCGGACAACTCGTCATTCTCGCCGAGCCCGATGTCGCAACCGGCGACTGCAAGATCGAATGGGCCGACGGAGGGATCGTGCTGGAACGGGCGGCCATCGACGCCAAGATCGACGAACTGGTGCGCGGCTACATGACGACACGTAAATCGAACGGCACTCCCTGAGATGGTAGCGAACAATGAGCGATAACGACACCCAGGTTCCGCTTCCCGACCTCAACGCCGCCGATGCGCCGACAATCGACGACGTTGGATACAGCGAGGACGAGCAGGTCTCGCGGGTCGCCTCCGACCTCGAGGCTGTGTTCGACGTTCCGGTGCAGGTGTCCGCCGTGCTCGGCCGCTCCAAGATGGACGTCGGCGCGCTGCTCAAGCTCGGGCCCGGCAGCGTTCTGGAACTCGATCGTCGTGTCGGTGAGGCCATCGATATCTACGTCAATAACCGGCTCGTGGCGCGGGGCGAGGTGGTTCTCGTGGAGGACAAGCTCGGCGTGACCATGACCGAAATCATCAAGGCCGAGAAAGCCTGACCGCCAGCGCTGCGAGCGCTGGATACATAACAGGAGCAGATCCATGCGGCTTCTCATTGTTGGCACATTGAAGGGCCAGCTCACAACCGCCACCAAGATCGCCATGGATAATGGCGCCTCCGTCACCCACGCGGCCGGCAACGAACAGGCAATGGCCGTGCTTCGCGGCGGCAAGGGCGCCGATCTCCTGCTGATGGATGTCGGTCTCGATATCCGCGACCTCGTGATTCGACTCGAGGCGGAACACATTCACGTCCCGATCGTGGCCTGCGGCATCATCAGCGACGCTCGCGCGGCGGTCGCGGCGATCCACGCCGGGGCCAAGGAATACATCCCGCTGCCGCCGGACCCGGAACTCATCGCGGCGGTAATCGCCGCGGTGGCAAACGATTCCCGCGATCTCGTCTACCGCGACGAGGCGATGGCCAGGATCATCAAGCTGGCGCAGCAGATCGCAGGCTCCGACGCCTCGGTCATGATCACCGGCGAGTCCGGGACCGGCAAAGAGGTATTGGCGCGTTATGTGCACGCGCGCTCGAACCGAGCCAAACGGCCATTCATCTCGATCAACTGCGCAGCGATTCCGGAGCACCTTCTGGAATCCGAGCTGTTCGGCCATGAGAAAGGCGCGTTCACCGGGGCTATCGCGCGCCGGATCGGCAAATTTGAGGAGGCCAGCGGCGGCACGCTGTTGCTCGACGAAATATCCGAAATGGACGTCCGGCTGCAGTCCAAGCTGCTGCGCGCCATCCAGGAACGCGTGATTGACCGGGTCGGCGGCACCCGGCCGGTGCCGGTGGATATCCGCATCATCGCCACCTCCAACCGCAACCTGGCGGACTCGGTGCGGCAGGGCACCTTCCGCGAGGATCTGCTGTTCCGCCTCAATGTCGTAAACCTGAAGATACCGTCCCTGCGCGAGCGTCCCGCCGACATTCTCGAACTGGCGCAGCACTTCGCCAAAAAATATGCTGCGGCCAACGGCGTGCCGGTACGTCCGATTTCGGCGGACGCGCAGCGCGTGCTGACCGCCAACCGTTGGCAGGGCAATGTCCGCGAGCTGGAAAACACCATCCACCGCGCGGTGCTGATGGCCAGTGGCGACGAAATCGGCGCCGACGCGATCCTGACGCCGGAAGGCGACCGTCTTGATCTCGCCAAGACGGCGCCGGCCGTGGCCCATGCCACACTCGCCGCCGAGCAGGTGACACGCGCGCTGGTCGGTCGTACCGTGGCCAACGTCGAGCGCGACCTGATCCTTGAAACGCTGAAGCACTGCCTCGGCAACCGGACCCATGCCGCCAACATCCTTGGCATCTCGATCCGCACCCTGCGCAACAAGCTGAATGAATACGCCGACGATGGCGTCGCAATCACGCCCCCCGGCAACGGCGATCATCGCGCATTCGTCGCAACGGCCTGACAACCCGATTCACCGCGAGGGTAATGCGTCTTGCGCTCGCCCCGCGAATGGTTAGCTTTCGAAGATCGAATCGCGGCATCGTTCGCCGGCTTCCTTTGTCTTCGAAATCATGGCCTCCTTCACACCGCATCAGGATACAGCGCTGAAAGCCGTCGCCGATTGGCTCAAAGCCAAACCCGGCAAGAACGGAACGCCTCCGGTATTTCGCCTGTTCGGCTTTGCCGGAACCGGCAAGACCACGCTGGCGCGTCACATCGCTGACGGCGTCGATGGAGAGGTCAAGTTCGCGGCCTTCACCGGCAAGGCCGCGCTGGTGATGCGCAATAAGGGCTGCGACGGCGCATCAACGATTCATTCGCTGATCTACCGCGCCCGCGAATCCGGCGAGGAGCAGCCGAGCTTCGAGCTATGGGACGATGCGCCCGCCTCCAAGGCCAAGCTCATCGTGATCGATGAATGCTCCATGGTCGACGCGGAACTCGGCCGCGATCTAATGTCGTTCGACTGTCCGCTGCTGGTGCTGGGCGATCCCGCGCAATTGCCGCCGATTCAGGGCGCCGGCTTCTTCACCAATGCCGCGCCGGATGCGATGCTGACCGAGGTTCATCGTCAGGCCCAGGACGACCCGATCGTACGGATGTCGATGGACGTGCGCGAGGGTCGCGAACTCGACATCGGCCGCTACGGCGAAAGCGAGGTGGTGTCGCGCGGCGATCTCGATCCGGCACGCGTGATGGCTGCCGGCCAGGTGCTGGTCGGGCGCAACAACACCCGCCGTTCCTACAACATGCGATTTCGGCAACGGCAGAACATCGAGGATCCGCTGCCAGTGGCGGGCGACAAGCTGGTCTGCCTGCGCAACAACCGCAAGAAGGCGCTCTTTAACGGCGGACTGTGGCGTGTGAAATCGCGCGCCACCTCAAAGTCAAAGATCATCACGATGCGTCTGTCACCCGACGAGGAATTTGCACACAAGGTGACAAAAGTCTCGGTGCGACAGGACTGTTTCGCCGGAGGCGTCGAGGATATTCCGTGGGAACAGCGTAAACCTTACGACGAGTTCGACTATGGCTATGTCCTGACGGTGCATAAGTCGCAGGGTTCGCAGTGGGACGACGTGGTCCTGTTTGACGAGAGCTTCGCATTTCAGGACAGCCGCGCGCGATGGCTCTACACGGGCATCACCCGCGCTGCAAAGCGGCTGAGCGTCGTGGTGTAACGATCAAATCCGGGACACGAAGCAGGATAGCTTCACCGCGAAGCGTCACCAATGAGATTTACCTTGATATGAGCAAATCCACACAAACAGGCCAGCTTGCGATTATATTCGTCATCGAACTAAAAAATGAACCATGAAGCGGCCATCGAGCACTAACGTACGATGATCGTCACATGAATTACGGCCGCTCGCGGCAATCTGATGCCGCGCTGATTTGTGACGCCTTAAATGTCTGACACTTTGAAATAAATAGAACAAATGTCTTTGGCCAATATTCCTACCGTTGAGGAGCTTAAATGATGCGATCGAAAATCCTGTTGACGGCGCTGTTTGCTGGTTCCTTTGCACTCACATTTTCCGTTCCGGCGACCTCAGCACCGCTCATGGCTCAGTCCAACATGAGCAAGGCTGCCCCGTCCTCAATCGAGACCGTTCAGTATTATTATCGTCGCGGATATTATGGTCCTGGCTACGGCTACGGCTACGGCAATGGAGCAGCGTTGATCGGCGGCCTGGCGGCTGGCGCCATTGTCGGCGGCGCGATTGCTGCCGGTCAGGCCAATGCGGCCGCGGCTGCGCAACAGAATGTGGCCTATTGCGCGCAGCGCTTCCGTTCCTACGATCCGGCATCCGGAACATATCTTGGCACCGATGGATACCGTCATCCCTGTCCGTAACGGCCGGGATTCGATCGGCACGACGCTAGCGTTTTCAAATCATTTGCCGCGGAGCCAGTTGGCTCCGCGTTTTGCCGTGCGGATAACTCTGGCGTCGTGGCTCAGACGTTCGCACTCGATCGAACCGGTCGATCGGTCGCAGCAAGAGCCCGGTCCAGATCGGCGATCAAGTCGGCGGCATCCTCCAGGCCGATCGAAAGCCGTATGAGACCGCTGGTGATGCCGGCGGCCTCGCGCGCTTCCTCCGACATTCCGGCATGGGTCATCGTGGCTGGATGAGCCACCAGGCTCTCGGTGCCACCGAGCGACTCCGCAAAGCTGAAAAGCCGCACGGCCTCGACGAAGCGGCCAACCTCCACCTCGTCTCCTCTCAACTCGAAGCTGAGCATCGCGCCAAAGCCGGATTGCTGCGCTTTAGCGACAGCATGACCCGGATGCGAGGGTAATCCCGGATAGTGGCATGCCGCGACAAGGGGGTGTGAGACAAGAAACTCAGCAACCGCTTGCGCGTTGCGTTGCTGACACTCCACGCGCGGAAACAGCGTACGGACCCCGCGAAGCGCCAGATAAGAATCAAACGGCGCCCCCGTCGTGCCAACGATATTGGCCCAGGTCGTCAAGGCTTCGGCATCGCCGGGATCGGCTGCGATCACTGCGCCGCCGACCATGTCCGAGTGGCCATTGAGATATTTCGTCGTCGAGTGAACGGCGAAATCGGCGCCCAGCGCGATCGGTCGCTGCAGCGCCGGCGACAGGAAGGTATTGTCAACAGCCACCTTGGCACCGACCGTCCTTGCCTGCGCGACGATCGCCCGGATGTCGACGATGCGCATCAAGGGGTTGCTCGGGGTCTCGATCAAGATGAGCTTGGGTTTGTCCTTCAAAGCAGATGTCAGCGCCGCCTGGTCGTTCTGATCAACAAAGGCCACCTTGAAATGGCCGCGGTCGCGGCGGTTCAGAAGCAGGCGATGCGTACCGCCGTAACAATCATGCGGCACAACCACAATGTCGTCGCGTGAGAGTTGCGACAGCACCAGATCGATCGCGGCCATGCCCGACGACACCACCACCGCTCCCGCGCCGCCCTCGAGTTTGGCAAGAGTGTCGGCCAGCAGCGTCCGGGTGGGGTTACTGGTACGGGTGTAATCGTGCGTACCTTTGCGCCCAAATCCGGGCCAAGTGAAAGTGCTCGACAGACAGATCGGCGGCGTCACCGCTCCGAAAGTATCTTCCGCCGCGATGCCGTTTGCAGCCGCGACCGTTCTCGGATTCATAGATTCGGACATGACGTTCGTGAACTTTCAATAAAAATGCGAGGGCCGGCACGATCCCATCCGGGATATCGCGCCGGTCAGCCGTTTGCAAATTTAAGGGACTTCCTTCGAAACACAACGATCCTGGGAGGCCAACGCAATTCGCGTTGCGCGGTCACAAGGAGCTTGCGCCGCATGGAACGCGACGCGTTCTGTTCTCGCTTTGAACAAAAACTCAGGCGCAATCGGCCTAATCGTTGAAAAAACGCCCTTCCTTCACCTCTACGACATAGCCGGCGCGAATGGCGAAGTCGCCGAAGTGTTCGCCGGGTTTGCGGTCGCGGGAATAGTGACCGAGCGTCTTGTCGAGCGCTTCGAGGATCGCGGGTTCGCCGACATTCTCCAGATACATCTTGTTGAGCCGCTCGCCATGGAAGCCGCCGCCGAGATAGAGATTGTACTTGCCTGGCGCGCGTCCGGTGAGGCCGATCTCGGCGATATAGGGGCGTGCGCAGCCATTCGGGCACCCGGTCATTCGGATGGTGATCGGATCGTCCTTGAGCCCATAAGCGCCAAGGATAGCCTCGATCTTGGTCACGAGATCCGGCAGGTAACGCTCGCTTTCGGCCATCGCCAGACCGCATGTCGGCAGCGCGACGCAGGCCATCGAGTTGAGGCGCAAGCCGCTACGGGTCTCGAACTGATCGAGACCATATTCCTTCATCAGCGCTTCGATCTCGGCCCGATCCTCAGGAGCGATATCGGCAATGATGAGATTCTGGTTCGGCGTGACGCGAAACATACCCTTGTGGACCTGCGCAATAGCGCGCAAGCCATCCATCATCGGATAGTTCGGCGTGTTGATGACGCGGCCGTTCTGGATGTAGAGGACGCAATGCTCGCGACCGTCCTCGCCTTTGACCCAGCCGAGCGGATCACCGTTCGAGGTAAAGGTGTAGGGCTGCTCAGGCTTGAAGGCGAAGCCGAGACGACGCTCGGCTTCCGCCTTGATCCAGTCGAGGCCCTTTTCGTCGATGGTATATTTGAAACGAGCATGCAAGCGGTCGAGACGGTCACCGTAATCGCGCTGGACCGACATCACCGCATCGATCGTGGGAAACAGCTTGTCCGCGTCGATATAGCCGATCACGCTGGCAAGGCGCGGATAGGTCTTTGGCGATTGATCGGTCCGGCCAAGGCCACCTCCGATGGCGACGTTGAAGCCCTTCAGCTTGCCGCGGTGCGCGATGGCGATGAAGCCAAGGTCCTGGCCGTAGACGTCGATATCGTTGCTGGGCGGGATCGCAAATCCGATCTTGAACTTCCGGGGCATGTAGGTGCGCCCGTAGAACGGCTCCTCGGGAGCGTCCGTTTCCTCGCGCTCGGCACCGTACCAGATTTCCTTGTAGGCACCCGTCCTGTGAACCGCATGGTCGCTGGCCTGCTTGGCAAGCGCATAAATTTCGGCGTGTAGTTTCGAGAGATCAGGATTGACCGTGCTCATGACGCCGCGGGTATCGTCTCCGCAGGCCGCCTTGGTGTCGAGAAGGACGTCACGTAGTCCCTGCATAAGGGTGCGCAGGTCGTGTTTCATCACACGATGAAACTGGAACGTCTGGCGCGTGGTCAGCCGTAGCGTGTCGCCGGCGTAGTTGCGCGCAAGATCGTCGAGCTTCAGCCATTGACCTGGCGTGCAGACCCCGCCCGGCAGACGCACACGCGCCATGAACGAGAACGCCGATTCCAATTTCTGACGCCGGCGCTCGTCACGAATGTCGCGGTCATCCTGCTGATAGATGCCGAAGAACTTCATCAGCTTGGCGTCGTTCGCCGTCACCGCCGAGGTGATCTCGTCGGCGAGACTCTGCTTGATCGTGCCCCGCAGATAATCGCTATTGGCTTTCAGCGTTTCATCCGGCCCAAGCTTGTCGAGCGGCTGCGAGACATCGCGGCTGCGATCGGGTTGTGTTTTTGCGTCCACCAAATTGGCCTCAATAAACGTCGAGCCGATAACGGCGATCACGTTGCAGCGCCGAGAGATAGGCGCCCGCCTCGTCACGATCGAGGCCGCCATGCTCGGCAACGATATCGGTCAGCGCCGCATGGACATCAGGCGCCATGTGGGCGCTATCGCCGCAGACGTAGAGGTATGCGCCTTCCTCGAGCCACGCGTAAACATCACGGCCCTGGCGGCGCAGACGATCCTGCACATAGGTTTTTGGCGCGGCGTCCCGCGAGAACGCCAGATCGAGACGACTGAGCACGCCGTTCTTGATCAGGTCCTGCCACTCGACCTGATAGAGGAAGTCGCTGCGGAAATTGCGCTCGCCGAAAAACAGCCATGAGCGGCCGGACGCGCCGCGGGCTTCACGCTCCTGCATGAAGGCCCGGTACGGCGCGACGCCGGTGCCGGCACCGATCATCAGGATCGGCACATCGTCATCCGGCAGATGGAAGTGATCGTTGGACTGAATATAGACTGGAACCGTGGCATCCGCCTCGGTGCGCGCGGCGAGATAACCGGATGCAACGCCAGTGCGCGGAACGTCGTGCAGCATGTATCGCACCGCGCTGACGGTAAGATGCGCCTCGTCCGGAGCGGCGGCAAGGCTCGAGGCGATCGAGTAGAGGCGCGGCTGCAACGGCCGAAGGCCTGCGACAAATTGTGCGGCATCGATGCCTGGCGCCGGAAACCGGTTAACGACATCGAAAATGTGATGGTTGTGCTGGAAGGCGGCGCGCGCCTCCTTTTGATCGGGCGCGCGCAATGCCTGCAGTTCATCGGAGCCCGTGAGGTCGGCCCAATGATCGAGAAAGCGCGGAGTGAGCGCCGTGATCTCGAACGTTCCGCTCAGCGCCTCGCCGAGGCTTATCGTGCCTTGCTTCACCGTGACAGGGGTATCGGCAGACAGCGATAATTTCTCAAGTGTGGCCTCTACGAGCGCCGGATCGTTACGCGGCACGACACCCAGCGCATCGCCCGGCTGATAGGTCAAACCGGAGTCCGCAAGCGACAATTCGATATGGCGGGTCTCCTTGGACGATCCGCGCCCGGTCAGCACGATGTTGTCGATAACGGCGGCCTGAAACGGATGCTTCTTGTCGAATGCCGCTGACGACGGCGCATCGCTCCGCGTCGTAGCCGCCGACGCAGAGACTGGCGCTTGCGCTGCCGGTGCGAGATTGGCGACGGCCGATGCAATCCAGGCGTCTGCAGCATCCTCGTAATCGACATCGCAATCGACGCGATCGGCCAGGCGCTGCGCACCCAGCTCCTCGAGCCGCCGGTCGACCCGTTTGCCTGCCTCGCAGTATTTTTCGTAGGTCGAATCGCCCAGCGCCAGCACCGCATAGCGCAGCTGCGGCAACTTCGGCGCCTTGCGGCTTTCCAGAAATTCGAAGAAACCGACGGCGGTCTGCGGCGCATCGCCCTCGCCGTGAGTACTGGTGATGACGAGCAGATCCTGTTCGTCCTTGAGACCGCGTGTCTTGTAATCCGCCATGTCGGCAAGACGCGCCTGGATTCCTTTGGCCGTGGCCTTGTCGACGAGCGCTTTGGCGAGCGTCTTGCAGTTTCCAGTCTCGCTTGCGAACAGGACCGTCAGGAGCCGCGTCGCGAAGGTGGCGGTGGGGCCGCTCTGCGACGGAGGTGCAAGCTCCGCGACTTCCGCTGCCGCATCGCCAGTTCGCGCCCGATGGCTGAGGCCCGCAAAATAGCCGCTGATCCAGATCGCCTGTTCATGACTGAGAGACGTCGCGAGCTGGTTGACCTGCGTCCACTGATCCGTCGTGAGTGCTGAACCTGGAAATTCCAATTTTGTCATCGCAAGCTAACCTCGGGAGCGAACTGCCGGCCGCCGCAATTGAGGCTTCACAGGTCGGATCGAGACGCTGCGCGAAACGGATACATTTTCGCGTCAGTTTCGACAATTCGGACCCTTGAATAGGGTTAGTTTGACAGAGAAAACAATGCGTTATTGAAAAAAAGAATAATACCCTTCGGCGAGCGGCGGCAGCGAAACGATTATTTCATCCCCTCGGCCTTTTTTAGCATTGCATGGGGGAGCATTTATGGGATTCGCACCGGCATCATGTGGATCACACCGGTCCTAGCCGGTCCTACACGTGCAAGGCGTTTCGAGCGATAACTCGGGCGAGTACTCCGGAAGCGTGCATTACCAGCGTCAGCGTGAGCGATCTTCGCCGGAATGAAAACCGATGCAGGACCGGGTCGATCCCGCTCGCGTTAGCGTCACCGGCCGACAGCAATGTCCAATCCTCCCTGCGATGCAGGGAGGATTGACACGTGTCTCAGTGCAGCTTGCGCCTGGGCATCGGCCGCGCGAACTGCTCGATATTGGCAGCCAGCGGCGCCTCGCCATTGAAGGTAAGTACACCGTCATTGACCGAAATCGCGACATGGTCACCGTCGTGTATGGTGCCCGCCAGGATCATTTCAGCCAGCGGATCTTGCACGCTGCGCTGGATCACGCGCTTGAGCGGCCGCGCGCCGTAGGCAGGATCCCAGCCTTTCTCGGCCAGTCGGTCGCGTGCCGCGGCGTCGAGATCGAGCACGATCTTGCGATCTTCCAGCAGCTTTTGCAACCTTGAGAACTGAATTTCGACGATCCGGCCCATCTCGCTCTTCTGCAATCGATGGAACAGAATGATCTCGTCGACGCGATTGAGGAATTCAGGACGGAAATGCGCGCGCACCATCTCCATCACCTGCTCGCGCACCGCACCGGAGTCTTCGCCTTCCGGCTGATTGACCAGGAATTCCGAACCAAGGTTCGATGTCATGATGATCAGCGTGTTGCGGAAATCCACCGTGCGGCCCTGTCCGTCGGTCAGGCGACCGTCGTCGAGCACCTGCAGCAGCACGTTGAATACGTCCGGGTGCGCCTTCTCGATTTCGTCGAACAGCACGACCTGATATGGACGCCGCCGCACCGCTTCAGTGAGCGCGCCGCCCTCGTCATAACCCACATAGCCGGGAGGCGCACCGATCAACCGCGCCACCGAGTGCTTCTCCATGTATTCGGACATGTCGATGCGAACCATCGCGGTCTCGTTGTCGAACAGGTATGCGGCAAGCGCCTTGGTCAGTTCGGTCTTGCCGACGCCGGTGGGCCCCAAGAACATGAACGAGCCCATCGGCCGGTGGGGATCCTGCAGGCCCGCGCGAGCACGACGAACCGCAGTTGCGACCGCGTGCACGGCCTCGGACTGCCCGACGACCCGCGCCGCAAGACTTTCTTCCATGCGCAGCAGCTTTTCCTTCTCGCCCTCGAGCATCTTGTCGACGGGAACGCCGGTCCAGCGCGACACCACCTGAGCGATACTGTCCGGCGTCACCGTCTCGTTCATCATCGTACTGTCTTCGCCGGCCTCGATGGTCGTGAGACGTTTTTCGAGCTCCGGAATCCGCCCATAGGCCAGTTCGCCGGCTTTCTGGTATTCGCCGCGTCGTTGCGCGTTGGCGAGTTCAATTCGCGCCTGATCGAGTTCGCTCTTGAGCTTCGCGGCGTCAGACAGCTTGTTCTTCTCGGTGTTCCAACGCGAGGTCAGATCCACCGATTGCTTTTCCAAACCAACCAGCTCTTTCTCGAGATTCGCGAGGCGCGTCCTGGAGCCGAGATCGTTCTCCTTCTTCAACGCTTCCTGCTCGATTTTCCGCCGCACGATCTCGCGGTCGAGCGAATCGAGTTCTTCCGGCTTCGAGTCGACCTGCATCTTCAGCCGCGCTGCCGCTTCGTCGACGAGGTCGATCGCCTTGTCGGGCAGGAAGCGGTCGGTGATATAACGGTTGGACAGCGTGGCGGCAGCAACGAGCGCGCTGTCGGCGATACGGACGCCGTGATGCTGCTCATACTTGTCCTTGAGTCCGCGCAGGATCGAGACGGTGTCCTCGACCGTCGGCTCGGACACGAAGATCGGCTGAAAACGCCGCGCCAGCGCCGCATCCTTTTCGACATGCTTGCGGTACTCGTCCAGCGTGGTCGCACCGACGCAATGCAATTCGCCGCGCGCCAGTGCGGGTTTCAACAGGTTCGACGCATCCATGGCGCCATCGGCCTTGCCGGCGCCGATCAGCGTGTGCATTTCGTCGATGAACAAAACGATACCGCCGTCCGCCGACGTGACTTCCTGCAACACCGCCTTGAGCCGTTCCTCGAACTCGCCGCGGTATTTCGCGCCCGCGATCAGCGATCCGAGGTCGAGCGCGAGCAGCTTCTTGTCCTTGAGGCTTTCCGGCACGTCGCCGTTGACGATGCGCAGCGCCAGGCCTTCCGCAATCGCGGTCTTGCCGACGCCCGGCTCGCCGATCAGCACCGGATTGTTCTTGGTGCGCCGTGACAACACCTGGATGGTGCGGCGGATTTCCTCGTCACGGCCGATCACCGGATCGAGCTTGCCATCGCGCGCCGCCTGGGTCAGGTCGCGGGCGTATTTCTTCAGGGCGTCATAGGCATTTTCCGCCGTGGCGCTATCCGCAGTCCGCCCCTTGCGCAGCGCATTGATCACCGCGTTGAGGTTCTGCGGCGTGACGCCGCCGTCCTTCAGCAATTTGAACGTGTCGCTGTCCTTGTCGAGCGACAGCGCCTGCAACAGCCGTTCCACCGTGACAAAGCTATCGCCGGCCTTCTCGGCCGCCTGTTCCGCGGCATCGAGCGCGCGCGCCGTGGCCGGCGCCAGATAGATCTGGCCCGCTCCGGCGCCCGACACCTTCGGCATTCTGTTGAGCTCGGCTTCGGTGGCTTTCAGGATCGCGCGCGAATTTCCGCCGGCGCGATCGATCAGGCTTCCCGCCAAGCCTTCGGTGTCGTCGAGCAGCACCTTCAAAATGTGCAGCGGCGTAAACTGCTGGTGGCCTTCGCGCATCGCCAACGACTGGGCCGACTGGATGAACCCGCGCACCCGCTCGGTATATTTTTCAACGTTCATGGAAATCTCCCTCGGCCTACCGCCTTCGCCCCGAAGGCACGAAAGCAGCATCCTCATTGGGGTTCCGCCACCGCATTGACGTTCCTCAACCGGCAGCGGTCGACGCCGGATCGTTCCGGCGGTGACAAATGTAGGAATACGCTCCCAGGAAATGAAGGGGCATGGTTCGGAGATTCGAAGCGATGGCAAGGCTCGCAGGAATCTCTTAAAGAACACCATGTCCGAAATTTCCAATGCAGCCGTTACCGCCCTTTACCGCTATCCCGTCAAAGGTCTGTCCGCCGAACCTTTGCAACACGCGATGCTTACCCCCGGCGAGACCGTTTCTGGCGACCGCAGCTATGCGATCGAGAACGGTCCGACCGGATTCGACCCCGCCGTGCCTCGGTATTTCCCAAAATCCAGGTTTCTGATGCTGATGCGCGACGAGCGGCTCGCTACACTCCACAGCCGTTATGACGACACCAGCCGAGTTTTGACAATCCGGACTGGCGGCGAGGAGGTGGTGCGCGCCGACCTCGGAACAGCCGAGGGCCGCGCCGCGGTCGAACGGTTCTTCGCCGCCAACTTCTCGCAGGAACTGAGGGGACCGCCTCAGGTTCTCGTTGGCAACGGACACAGCTTTTCGGACGTCGCAAGGAAAGTGGTTTCGATCATCAATCTCGAGAGTGTCGCCGCGATCGAAAAAATGGTGGAGCAGCCGGTTCACCCGCTACGCTTCCGCGCCAACCTGTACGTCCGAGGCTGGCCGGCCTGGAGCGAGCTCGACTTGCTGGAGCGCACACTCGCGATCGGCGACATCCGGCTCAAGGTGGTCAAGCGCATCGTCCGATGCACCGCCACCAACGTCGACCCGGAAACCGCGGCACGCGATCTCGACATTCCGCGCACGTTGATGCGAACGCTGGGGCATTGCGATTGTGGGGTTTATGCGGAAGTCGTCACCGGCGGCACGATCAGGATCGACGATAAAGTCGAAACGCTTCCGGAATCGCTCGCGTAAACGAGAGACCGCGGTTCTTCCTTCCACTCCTGCTCCGCCGCAGGGACGACGTCCGTGCGGAGCGCGGGAGCCCGTCGAAACGTGCCCCCGCCCGTCCTCGTTCACTGCGAAACCCTCTCCTTTGCAGGAGAGGGCGAAACGGCATCATATGCCTCAGTTCGGTACGACGTAGGCGTAGATGCGGCCGCGCGGATAGACCGACTCCGCGACGCGATGGCCGTGATTGCCCGAGACGATGATGGGATTACCACGCCGATCGATACCGCTGACGACGCCGACATGGCCACCGCCGCGTCGGCCCATGACGGCGATGGCACCGACCTGTGGGCCGGAGACTCGCCGCCCGTAATGCGCGAATGAACGCGCCATGTCGGAGCCCGTCCCCTGGTGTCCAGCGCGCTTCAGAACCATGTTCATGAATCGCGCGCACCAGAGCCGACTACGACCGGTGGGGTTACCTCCGATGTAGCGCCGGGCTTCCGCAACAACATTCGAGACCAAGCCTCCGCCTGAAAATCCCGTTCCCGGAGTCAAGGCGGCGTTGGCGTCCCTCCACTCGTGAGATCGCCGCGTGTAGCGGTATCTGTGATGACGATAATGCCGGTGAACGTAATGATGGTGTTTATAGTGAACGTGCGCGTAATGTCCCGCACGATGATAAGGTCTAGCCGAGGCGGGTATCGCAAAAGCGACCACGGCCAAGAAACACACCGCCAGTGCCAAAATACGCGGCAACGAGCGCAACGCAACTAACTGGAACATACTTGCTCCCCTGTGACACCTCCCACTTCCCCACACGCGTCACGGTGAACTCCGCTCTTATGTCGTGCCGAGAAAACGCGGGCCTTAAAATCACGGGGGCCAGCCTTTTTGAAGTCATACCTGCATTGCGCGTAGCGCATATCTGCGGTGCAACACGCCTTTGGTAGAGTGCGGTGTTTTTCCAAATTGATGTTTTAAAAAGGTATTTTGCGATAGGCGTAAGTTACCAAGCCCATTTATAAGACGCCCGGGTACTGGCCACGTTGCGCCGCAAACCGGTTCCTCGAGCCCTGGAGCGTGGAACTCGATCCATTCAGGAAGCTCGATCGATCCATAATCACGAACGCGATCGACCCAAATTTTGAGCGGAGTGGACGAAAAATACCTTTACTCGTCCTTTGTCGAAGCCTGAGCGATCTTCTCCAGCCGGCTAAGCAGAAACACTCCCTGCTCCCCGAACATATTCCAAAACCACCAGGGCGCGTTGAACCGCAGCGGCCGGCCGTAAAGATTGAGCGCGACCGCACGCTCGATCTTGACGTTGATCTCGTCGCAGAGCTGGACGAAATCCTTGATGGTACAGAAATGGATATTCGGGGTGTCGTACCATGTCGCCGGCAGGTTGTCCGTGCGCGGCATGTGGCCGCCGATCAGAAGCTGAACACGCATCTTCCAATAGCCGAAATTCGGAAACGAAACGACGGCATGCCGGCCGATCCGTAGCAGATTTTCCAGCACTGTTTTCGGTTGCCGTGTGGCCTGCAAGGTCTGCGACAGGATGACGTAGTCGAAGGCGTCGTCGGGATAGTTGATAAGGTCGGTATCGGCGTCGCCCTGCACCACTGCAAGACCCTTGGCCACGCAACGATTGACGCCCTCCCGCGACAGCTCGATGCCGCGGCCATCGATGCCCCGCGTCTCGAGCAGCTGCAAAAGGTCGCCGTCGCCACAACCGACGTCCAGAACCTTTGAACCTGGCTTGATCATCTCCGCCAACAGGAGATGATCGCTGCGATAACGGTCGCCCGCCCACGGAGCGACCTCATCCAACGGCAGGGCCGCCTGCTCCACACTCATCTCATTGCCCCGCATCGGCCAGGCCTCGGGTCTTTCCCGCAGATTCCAGGAACGCACGCGCGATATCGAAGAACTCGGGAACGTCGAGCAGGAAGGCATCATGGCCGCGATCGGTCTCGATCTCCGCGAACGAGACCCGCGCACCGCCGGCATTGAGGGCATGCACGGTCGCCCGCGATTCGGAGGTCGGAAACAACCAGTCGCTGGTGAACGAGACCACGCAGAACCGGGTGTGGGTATCGCGAAACGCGGCGGCCAACACGCCGTCATGATCGGCCGCCACATCGAAATAGTCCATCGCCCGCGTGAGATAGAGATAGCTGTTGGCATCAAAGCGCTCGACGAATGACGATCCCTGGTGGCGCAGATAGCTTTCGACCTGGAAATCCGCGTCGAACGAAAATGTCGGCAACTCGCGATCTTGCATCCGCCGTCCGAACTTGCGATGCAGCGCCGCGTCCGACAGATAAGTAATGTGTGCGGCCATCCGTGCCACGCCCAGGCCGCGGTGGGGATGGGTGCCCTGCTCGACATAGCGGCCTTCGCGCCAGTCGGGATCGGCCATCACCGCTTGCCGTCCCAGTTCGTGAAACGCGATGTTCTGCGCGGAGTGACGCGTGCTGCAGGCGATCGGCAGCGCTGAGAACACGCGCTTCGGATAGGCCGCGCACCACTGCAGCACCTGCATGCCGCCCATGGAGCCACCGACCACCGAAAACAGCGTGTCGATTTCGAGGCGGTCGATCAGCATGGCCTGCGCGCGCGCCATGTCAGGGATAGTGATGACCGGGAAGTCCAGGCCCCACACCTTGCCGGTCGCGGGATTGATCGAAGCGGGACCCGTCGAGCCCATACAGCCCCCGATCACGTTGGAGCAGATAATGAAATACTTCTCGGTGTCGAGCGGTTTGCCGGGTCCCACCAGGGTCACCCACCAGCCTGGTTTTCCGGTGAGCGGATGAAGGTTGGCCACATGCTGGTCCCCTGTGAGGGCATGGCAAATCAGGATGGCATTGGATTTTGCAGTATTGAGTTCACCATAGGTCTGATAGGCAATCTGGAACGGCGCGAGATCGATGCCGCAATCGAGCGGAAGCGGTTGATCGCTTCCGAAGATCGCGACCTGCGACGTGGGATGATCTGCTTCCTGGGCTCGATACTCGGCTTGAGCCGGACCCGGTATCGATTGCACGTTTACCATCCTGCACTGCCCCCGCCGGGGCTTCGGGAAACCACCGGACCGCAGGCCATAAAAAACCCGGCCCGAACTTGGGTTCGGCCGGGATCAGGATTTCGCTGTCCCCGGCCTGTTTAGCGAGTTGTTTAACGTGGCTGCAAGCCGGCCGGCTCAAATGACCACGGAACGGACGAAAAATAGTCCGCTGCATGCTTTTCGTCAAGGCAAGCAGATCGGCTGCTGCCGGCCCACGATCACGACCGAGGCGAGAGCGTTTTCGGGCGAAGTGAATACCGGTTCGCGTAAAGAAAACGCGTGAGATCCAAACCATAGAGCCAAGCTTCTGTTTCTGTAAGAAGCGTGGCTATGGTCGCTTCCCACATTCGCAAGAAGGCTCGCTGAAACGGGATGCGAATGTTAAAAGCGGACCGCGGCCGACGCTCTTCCCTTGCGGCCGACAGGTTGCATCCATGACGAAAATCTCTCCCGCGCCTCCATCTCTGCAAGTATTGCGCAAAGAGATCGACGCCATCGACGAGCAAGTTCACAACCTGCTGATGCAGCGCGGCGACATCATTGACCGCCTGATATCGGTGAAGCAGACCCAGGAGGTCGGCTCCGCATTCCGGCCGGCGCGCGAGGCTGACATGATGCGGCGTCTGGCGCAGCGCCATCGCGGCATCCTGCCGCTCGACACCGTCGAAAGCATCTGGCGCGTCATCATCGCAACCTTCACCTACGTTCAGGCGCCCTTCTCGCTGCACGCCGATCTGTCGCTCGGCGAATCCGCGATGCGGGATTCCGCGCGCTTCCATTTCGGCTTCACCATACCTTTCGTGCCGCACTTCAATGCGCAAGCCGCTGTGGAAACCGTGGCGAATGCGAAAGGCGACCTCGCACTCGTCTCGGCGACCTCGAGCCGCTCGCCATGGTGGCTTGCACTGGAAGCCGACGGCGCGCCAAAGATCATCGCCCGCCTGCCCTTCATCGAGCGCGCCGATCATCCGGCCGCGCTGCCGGTGTTCGTGATCTCACGAGTCGCCGACGATGCGCGGGTCACGGAAGTGGAGACCTGGAGCGTGCGCGTCTCCGGCTGGAATGCCAATACCGCCCGCACACTGTCGCCGCTCGCCGAGATCGTTGCAGTGCCCGATGGCGCCTTCGACGGCGCCGCGCTGCTGGTGTCCATCACGGGCGGCACCAGCCTCGACACCATCAAATCGGCGCTAATCGAAACCGGCGCGTCGGTCCGTTCAATGGCTCTCGTCGGCAGTCACGCAACGCGCTATACGATGCCTTCCAGCAGGGCGGCTCGTCCGTAACGTCCCGCTACAGCGTTTTCGAGCGAAGCGGATACCGGTTCGCGTGAAGAAAACGCGTCAAATCAAAATCTTAGAGCCCGCTTCTGATTCCGTCAGAAGCGAACGGCTCTAGTCCGGAGCAAATGATGTCTCGACCGGTGCCGAATCCCGGCATTCTCGATATTGCGCCCTATACGCCCGGCAAGAGTCCGGTACCGGAGGCGGGCCGCAAAGTATTCAAGCTGTCGGCCAATGAAACGCCGTTCGGCCCTTCGCCGAAGGCGATGGACGCTTATCGCGATGCCGTGGCTCACCTCGAAGGCTATCCGGAAGGCACCTCGCGCGTGTTGCGCGCAGCCATCGGGCGCGCCTACGGGCTCGACCCAGACCGCATTATCTGCGGCGCGGGATCCGACGAGATCCTCAACCTGCTGGCGCATACCTTTCTCGGCCACGGCGACGAAGCGATTTCGACCACGCACGGCTTTCTGGTGTACCCGATTGCGACCTTGGCAAACGGCGCGACAAACGTCGTCGCACCGGAGACCGACTACACCGCCGACATCGACGCGATCCTCAAGCGGGTCACGCCGAAGACCAAGATGGTCTGGCTCGCTAATCCAAACAATCCGACCGGCACCTACCTGCCGTTCGACGAGATCAGGCGGTTGCGCGCGGGCTTGCCATCCCACGTATTGCTGGTGCTCGACGGCGCCTATTCGGATTATGTGTCGCGCAACGACTACGAATTCGGTATCGAACTGGTGGCGACGACGGAAAATACCGTGCTGACCCATACCTTCTCCAAGATCCACGGCTTGGCCTCGCTGCGGATCGGCTGGATGTTCGGCCCAGCGCATATCGTCGATGCCGTGAACCGGATCCGCGGCCCCTTCAACGTCTCGACGCCGGCAATGCTTGCGGCCGTGGCCGCGATCGAGGACACCGCGCACGTCCAGATGTCGAAGGTTCACACGGAAGAGTGGCGCAACTGGCTAACGGACGAAGTGACAAAGCTCGGCCTCAAGGTCACGCCCAGCGTGACGAACTTCATCCTGATCCACTTCCCGGACACCAAGGGCAAGACGGCGTCTGAGGCCGACGCGTTTCTGACCAAACGCGGCCTCGTGCTTCGTGCGCTCGACAACTACGGCCTGCCGAATGCCTTGCGCATGACCATCGGCACCGAGGAAGCCAATCGCCTGGTGGCGGATGGCTTGCGCGACTTCATGGCGCAGGCATGACCGCACCGCCCTTATTCCGGCGGATCGCGCTGATCGGATTCGGCTTGATTGGCGGTTCGATCGCGCGCGCCGCGCGCGCACAAGGCCTCGCTGGCGAAATCGTCGTCACCGCACGCTCCACTAAGACGCGTGCGCGGGTGACGGAACTCGGCATCGTCGATCGCGTGGTAGACACCAACGCAGAGGCCGCAAGCGACGCCGACCTCGTGATCCTCTGTATTCCGGTCGGAGCGTGCGGCGCGGTGGCGCAAGAGATCGCATCTCACCTCCGGCCGGACGCCATTGTCTCCGACGTCGGATCGGTGAAAGGCGCCGTCGTCCGCGAGATGGCCCCATATCTGCCCACCAGCGTGCATTTCGTGCCAGCACATCCGGTGGCCGGCACTGAGCACTCGGGCCCGGATTCCGGCTTCGCCGAACTGTTTATCAATCGCTGGTGCATACTGACGCCGCCGGACAAAACGGATATCGCGGCCGTCGACAAGTTGCGCGCGTTCTGGACCGCGATCGGCGCCAGGGTCGAGATCATGACCCCTCAGCATCATGATCTGGTGCTCGCGATCACCAGCCATCTGCCGCACCTGATCGCTTACACCATTGTTGGCACTGCGGACGAACTCGGCGAGGTCACATCCTCCGAAGTGATGAAATTTTCCGCCGGCGGCTTTCGCGACTTCACACGCATCGCCGCCTCCGATCCCACGATGTGGCGCGACGTATTTCTGGCCAACAAGGATGCGGTGCTGGAAATGCTCGGCACCTTCAACGAAGATCTGTCCAAGCTGACGCGCGCCATGCGCCGCGGCGATGGCGAAGCGCTTTTTGAGCACTTCACCCGCACCCGCGCGATCCGCCGCGGCATCGTCGAGATCGGCCAGGATTCCGCGGCTCCCGATTTCGGACGACTGCAAACGGGCGCACAGAAAAACCCTGAGTAAGCTGTCCTGAGCGGCGCATTCAGAACAGCGGCGGCGTCTGCGCGACCTTCAGCTGCCCGACGAAGACTGCGCCGTTAACGAACCGCAACGGAAAAGAGCGCGCCTTTTTGCCTTCCAGCGTTGCCTCCTGACCGATCGCGGCGAGGCCTGCCACAACACCGACATTGGCGTTCTCGCGCACGGCCTTGCCCAACCCCGGAATCGCCCGGTCCAGCGCACCGAATAGATTGTCGATATCCTTTGTCTTCACGCCAGGCGCGACCTTATCGAGAGTATCCTGCGGCACGCCCTGCTCCAGCATTTTCTCGATTCCGAGCGCCGGGATCACCTTCTCAAAACCGGTTGCTGTCATGTGCAACTCGCCGTCGAGGTGCCCATCGGCGGTAAGCCCTAGCGACCCTGCGGCTATCGCGATCAGATCACCCTGCTGGATACGCGACTGCTTGATCTCGATGCGGCCGTCCGCCGCCTGCAATTCGCGAAACCGCACCGGCCAGGGTTTCGGCGTGAAGTCCTTCAGCCCGTGTACGATCGCACGGATATCGGCATCGAATGGCGCAGTCAGCACCGGATGAACATCCTGAATGGTCGCCCCGGTCAATTCAAGGACGCTCTCGATCGCGGGGCGATCTGGTCTGGAGTTCTCCGCGATGCGGCCGTGAAGCTCTGCTTGCTTGGCGCGCGCAACCGGGGTCTGCACCGAGGCTGCGACACGGTCGATCGCTGGATCTTGGAAAACGATATCCGCGCTCTGCGGAGTGCCTGGCAATCCGACAATGCTGCTGCGCGCGATGCTCCAGTTGACGACCATCACCGGCTCTCCATGTTGGGATAGCGTTGCCGGGGCCTTGAACTCTGCGATCAGCAGTTTCGGATTATAGATCTGCGCGACCACCAGGATATCCCCGAGGCGCGCGGTCAGTGGCGCTATCGCCGCCTGATCGGCCGTTTGCGACTTTAGCTCGACGGTCGCATCCTTGCAGTGAACCTCGAGACGGAAGGGGAATCCGGCGACAGTCCGCTTGGCGCAATCATAGTTACGCCCGGACGCGGCCTCGCGCGCGCGCCAGGCATCGACCGTCTGGTCGACCTGGGAGGCGGCATAAAACCAGAACGCGCTCCAAGCCGCGGCGGCGATGACCACCAGCACGGGCATGACGAAGACGGGCCAAAGACGGTGCTTGCGAGAGGCGTTGGCAGCGTTCATGCGGGGGGCTGGCTCGTGAATTTGTCAGGTGGCGGGGGCCTCCGACCATAGTCGCGCAACCTCGGCAAAACCAGCCCCTTTCGTTCCGCTTCGCCTGGCGGTGCGGCTCTGTTAAAGCATCTGTCGGCCAGGCAAATCTCGGCTAGCCCTAAGAAAATGCTCTCAATTATAATAGCTTGTGCGTATTCGGTATCCACTTTGCGGGATACGCTCTGGTTGGAGCGTGGATGAGTGTGCAGGAACTAGTTGACCCGGCTATTGGTAGGTCCGACAGCGATCTCTGGGTATTTGCCTATGGTTCGCTGATGTGGCGACCGGGATTCGATTTTGCCGAGCAGATTCCGGCGCGGCTGATCGGCGAGCACCGGGCGCTCTGCGTCTACTCTTTCGACCATCGCGGGACGCCGGAGAGACCGGGGCTGGTTCTCGGGCTCGACCGGGGGGGAGCTTGCCGGGGCATCGCATTCCGCGTTGTCGCCAACCGGCGCGAGACCACAATTGCGTATTTGCGGGAGCGCGAGCAGACCACCCACGTCTATCGGGAGGTGACGCGCTCCGTCTGGCTCGAGGACGACGCGCGCCGGCGGGTCAGCGCGCTCGCTTACGTGGTCGATCGCGGACATGTCCAGTATGCCGGACGGCTGACGCTGGCGGAACAGGTCCATTATGTCCGCCAGGGGCACGGCCGATCCGGACACAATCGGGACTATGTATTGTCGACCGTGAAGTCGATCGAGTCACAGGGCTTTCGCGACCCTAAACTTCATCAGCTGGCGGAGCTGCTGCACAATGATGCGCGGTTGCCCAGGTAGGTGCGATGCAAGCAGTTCTGAATAGGACTCTTGGCGTTTCGAGATCATGCTCTAATCCTCCGCCGCCCGACCCAACAACCGCCCCTGCTCACGCAGTCCCAACTCGACCAGGGAAGCGGTCGACCCTTCGATCGACGCCATCAACCGCGACATGAATTCATCGCGCCGCAATCCCGGTGGCAGCGGATCAAGGAATTCAACCGTAATCGTTCCCGGATAACGCAGGAACGTCCGGCGTGGCCAGCACAGACCGGAGTTGAGGGCCACCGGAATACACGGCACGTCGCCTTCGGCATAGATCATGGCGACGCCGCTCTTGTAGGCTGGCGGGGCTCCGATCGGACGTCGCGTGCCTTCCGGGAAGATGACGAGCTGACGCCCGAGACGAATCTCCTCCCGCGTCGTCCGGATCAGCATCTTGAGCGAGCGTATGCCAGCTTTGCGGTCGATGCCGATCATGCCCGTCTTCATCAGATACCAGCCAAAGAACGGAATCCATGTCAGCTCGCGCTTGAGGATGACGACCGGCTGATCAATGAGACTAAAGAGGGCGAAGGTCTCCCACATCGACTGATGTTTCGAGGCGAAGATCAAGGGACCTTTTGGAATCCTCCCGGTACCGAGAATTTTGACGCGCGTGCCGCAGATGACGCGCATCAGCCAGATATTCCAGCGTCCCCAAGCCTTCGCCATCCTGACAAGCACCGCGCGCGGCATCACGAATGTCGGGAGCGCGGCAACGATCCAGACTGCCATCGTCAAATAGAGCAGAACGTTAAAGACCAGCGAGCGCACAAAGATCGAAATCATCAAGCATCCAATTCCGTGGTGTTAGTTGGCGCGTAGTCCACTTGCAAAAGCCCGAAGCCGGACGACGTGGTCGAACGCCCCGGTCGGCTAATCGCCGTTTTCGGGGGGAAGTTCGAGGCCAAGATGGGCCAGACGAACCCGCGCCTCCGCAGCGATGTATTTGACATACTCCGATAACAAGAGCCGCAGGGTAGCGGCGCTGGTCCACCATGGCTCTTCGCGCCACTTGTCGCCGATGACCGCGAACGGAATCAAGGTAACGTTCGGCATCGCGTGCGACAGTTCGACGATGGCGCGAGGCATATGATAATTCGACGTCACCACAATTAGCGAACGGAAGCCCTGCTCGTCGACCCAGCGCCGCGTCTCGCTTGCGTTGCTCCGGGTATTAACCGCGGAGCGATCGAGATCGACGCAGCATGTCAGCAGTCGCTGGTTGTCCGGCAACGAGCGCGAAATATCGCTGACCCCGTTGGTCGGATGAACACCCGAAATCAGCAGCCGCTTGCCGTAGCCGCCGGCCAGCAACTCGACAGCATCGGAAATCCGCGACGAGCCGCCGGTGAGCACGACAATGCCGTCCGCGTTACCGGCGGGCTTTGTCTCCACCCCTCGCAGTTGCGACAGAAATCCGACGAAGCCCACCCCTGCCCCGACAAAGGCAATCCCGACGGCGGCAACCGCGGCCGCGAGCAACGTGTGGCGCCGCCGCGCCGGCACCCGACCCGAGGCTTCCGGTTTGTCATGGCGGGTTTGTTCACTCATCCGTTCGATGTCCTGGTCCCCTCGACTTTAGTGCGTTTTGGGGCGAAGTGGAATTCGGCCGCGCCGGAATGTCGCGCTGGCCCTGAGCGACTGCTCAATCGATCTCATCAAGCGTCGCGAACAATGTGCGGCGGGAAGCCCAGGCGGTGACCGCCGCAATCAGGACCGTCTGGCCAGCCAGCACGAGATAGCCGGACGGGCGCAGCGAGAACGTGCCCAGCAGCGCAGCAAACTGATCTCCCACCGGCGTTCCGGAAAACCAATTGGCGATCGATTCGGAGAACCCGAACATCAGCATCGCGGCGACGCAACCGATCACGCCGCCCCTCAGCCCGAGCCGCAGGAAATGACGCAGGAAGTGATTGGCGATGTAACGGTCGCTGGCCCCGACGAAATGCAGCACCTCGACGATCGGACGATTGGCCGCCATGGCCCCCCGGGTCGCGAACGATACCGAGATAATGGTCGCAATAATGACCAGCGCAAGAACACCGATTCCGGCGAACACGGTCGCGTTGGTCATCGATCGCATCCGGTCGATCCAGGCGCGATGGTCGTCCACGCTGGTCGATGGCGCCAGTTGCGTCACGCGGCTACGAAGCCCTTCCAGATCGAGCCTGGTCCCCGGCGCGGCGCGCGCCACAATCATGCGCGGTATCGGCAGATCGTCGAGCGACAGACCGCTGCCGAGCCAAGGCTCCAGCAGCTTGCCCGACTCCTCCTTGGTGTATGGCCGGACATCGAGGATTCCCGGATGCTCCCGAGCCGCGGCGGCGACCGCGGTTACATCGCGCTCGAGGTCGCGGCCGGCGACGGGACGCACCTGAATGGTGATTTCGCTCGCGACCTCCGACTGCCATTCGGCAGCCGAAGCGTTGATCAGAAGCACCGCCCCAGTCGTGATCGACGCCAGAAACGTCATGATGGCAACAACGGCCACCAGAGCACGGCCTGCGATCGATGCACGCGGTACGATCGGCGACATATTGCGTGCGCGGACCGGCACCTGCGGGCGTTCGCGCCCGAGGTCCATCAGCACATCCTGTCCGTCCCCTGCCTTACTCATAGATGTGCAGCCGTCCCTGATGCAGCACCAGCCGCCGCGCGTCGTACTGATCCATCAGAGCGATATCGTGGGTGGCAATGATGACCGCCGTGCCGGACTTGTTCAGCTCGATGAACAGCCGCAGCAAACGTTGCCCAAGTGTCGGATCGACGTTCCCGGTCGGCTCGTCTGCCAGCAGAAGCTGCGGTCGCGCTATCACCGCGCGAGCGATCGCCGCGCGCTGCTTCTCCCCTCCGGACAGGACCGGCGGCAGCGCATCCATGCGCTCGCCTAGACCCACCCACTTCAGAAGATCGATGACTTCGCGGCGGTAGGTCGACTCATCGCGGCCCATAACCCGGAATGGCAATGCGACGTTTTCGTAAGTTGTCATGTGGTCGAGCAGGCGAAAGTCTTGCCACACGATCCCGATACGCTTGCGCAAGTCGGCGATCGCATCCTTGCTCAGCAGCGAGACGTCCTGACCGAACAGGTTGACAAGACCCCTCGTCGGCCGCAGCGAAAGAAAAAGCAGCCGCAGCAGGGAGGATTTACCCGCGCCCGACGGGCCGGTGAGGAACTGAAAGGAACGGGCGGGAAGATTAAAGCTGAGGTCGCGCAAAATCTCCGGGCCGAGCCCGTAACGCAAGCCGACATTTTCGAACCGGATCAAGCCTTGTGTCCCGATTTCCAAGTTCGCAATATTCCAGCGTTTCCTTTCGCGAACCTGGGATTCGAAAGGACACTAGTGTGCCGGTTTCCGAAGTTCGCCCTCCATGCAACAACCCAATGATCCTGGTGTGGTTGGACCGAAAGGTCCCTTGATCACCTCGCTGAATGAAGAAAATGGATCATCACCACTCGAACGTTCGGTCGAGGGAGGCTGACGCCGGGCGCGGCCCCAACCACATCTGTAACCTCAGGAACAAAGCTCACCCTCGTCCCCTTGTGCGTCGGTTATGGTTTCCGATTCGTTAACGGTCAGCGCGTAGACTTCCAGCAGTCACTCCTGGCGATTCGTCCATGCACATCGTATGCCCACACTGCACGACATCCTATGCGGTCGATCTCGCAAGTTTCGGCGGAACGGGCCGCACCGTCCGCTGTTCGCGCTGCAAGAAAACATGGCGGGCGGCGCCTGACAATATCGCCAACGTTCGCATCCCCACGATGGCGGGAGCGGACGAGATGGCGGGATGGACCGATCCTCCGAAGACCGGCGACATGCCGTCCGTCGACAGTCCGTCGATCGCTAGCGATTTGCCGAAATCCCCCGAACTCGGGGGGCCGCCACAGGATCTCGCCGGTGTCTGGACTTCGCCGGCCCGACAAGACAATACGCCCCACAACAATACGGCGCGCGATGACAAGCGTCCGCTCTCCATTGCTTCGCGGTTCCGCGACCGGCTCAAGCCCTTATTCGCGCTTCGCCCACCAGCGATCACTCTGAACACCTACTGCGTCGCGATGGCGGCGATGGTGCTGGCTCTTGTCATCTGGCGCGTCGAGATCGTGCGCCTGCTGCCGCAAACCGCAACGTTCTATCGGCTGGCCGGACTGGAGGTAAACCTGCGCGGGTTGGCCTTCAAGGACGTCAAGACGTCGACCGAAACCGTCGACGGCAAGCCGGTGCTGGTGATCGAAGGCATGATCGTCGCGCAAAGCCGCAAGCCGGTCGAATTGCCGCGCCTGCGCTTCAGTGTCCGTGACGCGCATGAAACCGAAATCTACGCGTGGAACGCAGTGCTCGAGCAGGCAGCGCTCAAGCCCGGCGAAAACGTCTGGTTCCGGACACGGCTGGCGGCCCCGCCACCTGAAGGCCGCAGGATCGGTGTTCGTTTCTTCAACCGGCAGGACCTTGCAGCCGGGAACGGAGCCTGAGTCATGGCGCGGGTTCTAATCGCCGACGACGAGGACTCGATGCGGTATCTGGTCGCCCGCGCCATCGCCATGGACGGCCACGAGACAGTGACCGCGGCCGACGGCGCCGAAGCGCTGGATATTCTCACAGATGACGCGCGCGCTTTCGACCTTCTGCTCACTGACATCAAGATGCCGATCATGGACGGCATCGCGCTGGCCCTTGCCGTCGCACGCGATTTCCCTGACCTGACCATCCTGCTGATGACAGGTTTCGCCGATCAGCGCGAGCGCGCCTCGGGTCTCAACGCTATTGTGCACGACGTCGTTACGAAGCCGTTCTCGGTGGCCGATATCCGCTCTGCCGTCGACGGCGCGTTGAGGGCGCGGATTGACGGAACGGTCAGTAATCCTTGAGCAATCGTTCGATGTAGTCGAGTTCGATTTTCGGCCGTGAGGGATCGGCGATGCGGCGGCGCAACTCTTCAAGAATGCGGCGCACTCGCTGCACGTCGATTTCGCCAGGAATTTTGACTGTCGTATCGTTGCCGAACTCGCGGCCGTGCAGCGGGCGCCCCAACGGGTCGGTCTGACCGCCGTTCTGCCGGCCCACTCGGCTATCCGGCCCATCTTCACCCTGCTGCAACGCTTCGGCAAGGCTTCGAGCGCCCTTGCGCAGCGCATCGAGGGCCCGACCTTGCGCGTCGACGGCGCTATCGGCACGGCCTTCGCCAAGCCGGCCGTCGGCTTGGCCCATTGCGGAATCGGCCTGGCCGAGATCGTCACCCGGCCCGGCCGACTGCCCTTGCATGCCGTGCTGGCTCGGCCCCATTCCACGTTTGGCAAGTTCCTGCTGCAATGTCTGAAGCCTGTCACGCAGGGCCTGCTGATCCCGCTGCAGGCCGCTCATGGCATTCTGGTCGTTGCGCTCTTGGCTGTGATCGCGACGCGAATCCAAACCCTGCCTGTAGGTCTTATCGCGCAACTGCTGCTGCTTTCGGATCATGTCACCGAGCTCATTCAGCGACTGTTGCAGATCTCCTCCCTCACCCTGTCCCGGCTGCGCCATTTGCAGATTCTCGAGCATCTGCTGCAACTGATCGAGCAATTGCCTGGCGGCGTCCTTGTCGCCCGAGCGGGACAGACGCTCCATGCGCTCGATCATGTTGTCGAGGTCCTGCGGGCGCATGACCTTGCTGTTGGGATCGAGCGGACGCGCCAGTTGCTCCGGATTGTCGCGCATCTGTTCGGCCAACTGGCGCAGGTAATTATCCAGCGCCGCGCGCAGATTCTCGGTGAGCTTCTTGATCTCCTCATCGCTCGCGCCGCGCTCCAATGCTTCCTTCAGTGCATCCTGCGCGGCACGCAGCGCTTTCTCGACATCGGTGATATTGCCGTCCTCGATGCTTACGGCGAGCCCCCAGAGGCTGGCGACGACCTCACGTAACTGGGCATCGATGCGCGCTTCCTCGAGCTGCTTCGTTACGTTGTAAAGACCGAGATACTCCCCCACCTTGGGAGTGAACACCTCGGGCGCAATCAGGAGAGCATCGAGTGCTGTGTGGACCTGACTGTTCTGATTAGCATCCAGCGCCAGGATGCGACGCTGCTCGATCAGCGCGCGCGCAAGCGGTTTGGTGAACACGCGTTCCGGCAGGCGCAGGTCGAGCGGTTCGCTGCGCCCCTCGTTTCCGGCATCGTCGCGTGCGGTCAACGTCAAGGTCACTTCGGCGCCAGCGTAGGGACTTTCGCTCAGATCCTTGACCGTCTGCCCGATTCCGCTGCGGGGTCGGGCATTCGGCAATACCAGCGCGAATTGCGGCGGATCGAACAATGGGCGCGCGACCGCACCGTCCTTTGCAGCGGGTCCGGGCCGGGTCGAAAATTCCGCATGGGCTTCGGTCACACCGTAATCGTCCTCCAGGCGATAGGACATCAGCAACGATCCGCGCGCCTGGCGCTCCGGCCGCTTGGCCAGCGATATGGCCGGGGCACGATCGGCAATTGCGCTAAATGCCCATTGCGGTAGCCCCGCCGGGTCTCGCACACGAGCCGTACCATCCGCGGCAATGGTGAAATGCCGCTCGTTCGTACCTTCCGGGGGCTTGTCGGCAGGAACCTTTTCAGTCACGCCGCCGCCGAGCGCGACGTCGAAGCTGCCTCCGCTCGAACGCACGGTCAGCGTGCTGCCCGCAGGCACCGGAACCGCCCCGCCGTCGAAGGACGCTGGATCCGTGTTGGTCTTGGACAGGATGATCGGGGGCTTGCCGGTATAAGGCGGCGGAGCCACCCACGCATCGACCCTGACATTGGTCGATGTCAGCATTCCATTCCAGTCGAACGCAGCAGCCACGCGCTCGGTCCGTTCACCGTCCGCCGCGATATAGGTCGCGACCATCAGCACCATCACCAGCGATCGCAGCGCCCAGCGGTCGTGCAGCGGTAGCCTCGGCGACGGCAACCCGGCGCGAAGACGCTTGATCGCCGTCAACGTGCGCGCGCGCTGTGCCTGCCACAAAGCATGCGCGACCGGATCCCGGGTCGCCAGCGTGTCGGCGAGCGCGGTGACGGGACGATGGCGAAGACCAGCACTGCGGTCGAGCCGGCCCAATCCTTCCTCGCGGCTGGGCCAGCGGAACCTGATGGCAGGCGCCATCGCCGCAATGGCGAGCAGAACGAATGCAGCAAGGGCAACGGCGCGTCCCATCACTGGTAGAACAAGCCAAACGCCAGCCCAGGAAACCGCCAGAAAAAGCCCGCCGACGCAAAGCAGCCGCGCAACATGCGGCCATGCCCTTTCCCATGCGATCACCCACCTTGCGCGCTGCAGAGCTCGCGTCAGTTCAAGTCCCGCCAACTCGCGCTGGTCGCCGTCCTGACTGGATGGATCGAAGGGAACACCGCTCAACTGTGTCTCCGGGCTACTGGAGCCATTCCGGCCTTGGAGCCTTTCCGCTTCCGACAGAATGAGAAGCGTGACGTGATTTTGATCTGTGTTTCTTCAGACGGCGCGGCGCCTGATCCGGGTCAAACCCGCGCATCGCCACTCGAAACGAGATAAACAGCACCTTACCACGGCGGCGGCAATGAGGCATCGGAAACGACTTAACCGCTCGGGCCCAGCCTGACGGCGTGATGCGCCGGTCGGTCCAGTCAGGCCAAACCGGTCCAGGCTTTCCGCAACAAAAGGAGCGGTAGTTGCGGGAAACAGGTCAATCGAACAAGCTTGGCGTGTGATTGATGATCGCGCCCTCGATGGCAAGCATTTTCAGCTTGGTCGCAACGCCGCCGTTCGCCGAGAAGCCTCCCGGTTTGTCGCCGGCTGCAAGCACGCGATGGCACGGCACCACGATCGGACACGGGTTACGGCCGAGCGCCTGACCGACATCGCGCGACAGTTCAACGCCGCCGAGACGTTTGGCGACGTCGCCATAGGTCATCGTCCTGCCCGGAGGAATGGTGCGTGCGATGTCATAAACGCGGCGATCAAATTCGCCTACGCCGTCGAGATCGAGCACCACATTGGATAAATCGGTCGGCTTACCTTCAAGCAACGCGTACATGCCATCAATCGCAGCCTGTACAGCGTCCGGCGGAACCGCCTCTGTAACGCTCCCGAAACGCTGGAGAATGCGCATCCGGGTTTTGTCCTTATCCGGCAGCGGCAGTTGCACGGCTTCGACGCCACGCATCGTCCAAACGATACCGCAAATTCCAATCGCGGTATCGAACAGCGCGAATTTACGATCATCTAGCTGTTCACTCACGGATCGCTCCGTCGCAAACTGGCGTATTCATGAGTTAAGGGACTACGTCTCACAAAAACTCACGATCACGCCGACTCCCGCCCCCGCAATGGAATAGTGTTCAGCTCCTATACCCGCGGAGCCGAACTTCAGGAGACGACGACGCGCTCCATCGCCACTTCCTCCTTGAGGTGCTCAATGTCCCGATAGATCGAGGATACCGCCAGCACGCGCCCCTGATGCTTGTAGCGCAGCAGGCAGTCCCGATCAGCGACGTTTCCGTCGACCTCGATCTGATCCCACTTTAACGCATGTCCGAGATAATTGATTGGCACATCATAATGCTGGCTCCAGAAAAACGGCACAGCGTCATACTTTTCGTTGTGTCCCAGCATATTGCGCGCGGCAACCTGGCCCTGACGTTGTGCTACCACCCAGTGCTCGACGCGGATGTTCTCCCCGAAACGCGAATCGGGCCAGCGCGCGATGTCGCCGGCCGCGTAGATGCCGGGCGCGCTCGTTTCCAGAAACTCGTTGACGAGTACGCCGCGGTCGATCTTCAGTCCCGCCTTCTCCGCAAGCTCCAGGCGCGGCTTCACGCCAACACCGAAGACGACGAAATCGGCCTCCAGTGCGTCACCACTCCTGAGCGTCACTTTCTTCTCGCCAATCGCCGTGACCGTATCCTCCAGATGGAAGATGACGCCGTGCTCTTCATGCAGCGAACGGACGAAATCGCCCATCTCCGCACCGAGAATGCGCTCCATCGGACGAGATTCAGGCGCGACGACATGCACCTCGATCCCGCGGGCACGCAACGAGGCCGCGACCTCAAGACCGATGAAACTCGCCCCAATGACAACTACCCGGCTCGCCGATTTCGCCGCATCGATGATGGCACGGCAATCTTTGAGTGACCGCAACGTATGGACGTGCGGCAGGTTTGCCCCCGCAATCGGTAGCCTGACCGGCTCGGCGCCGGTTGCCAGCAACAGCCGATCGTAACTAATGACGTCGCCGTCGATCAAAAGCTGGCGCGCAGCCGGATCGATGGCGGTAACGGTCGTACCTAGCCGCAGATCGATGTCGGCCTGCTGATAAAAATCATCGGGGCGCAGCGGCAGCCAGTCCTCCGGTGCGGATCCGGCGAGATAGTCTTTCGACAGATTCGGCCGGTCGACCGGTGGCGCATCGTCGCTGCTCAGCATGACGATGCCGCCCTTGTAATCCTGGCGGCGCAGCATCTCGGCGGCCGCAAAACCCGCAGCCCCGCCGCCGACAATCACGATTTTCTTTGGGTGATCCGGCTTCGCGACCTTGACCGCCGGCCGCTCGCGTTTCTTGCCAACAAAAACCCGGCTGTCGCGCTGCTCGACCTCCCAGACGTCGAGCGCATTGAAAGCGGGAGCGCAGGTCGCCTCACCAGTGCGCAGGTCGAAGCAGGCATGATGCCATGGACACCGGACAGTGCCGTCGACAACGAGTCCTTCAGCGAGCGGTCCGTGGTAATGGCTGCAGTGGGCATCGATCGCGAAAATCTCGGCACCTTCGCGGACCAGCAGAATCTCCTGGTCACCGACATGGCCGACCAGCTTTCCATCCCTGAAATCGCCGGGATCAACACCCTGCGTCAGGTCTGGTCCACTCGGTTGAGCCTGCTCCTCGGCCATCGACTGACCCTCCATGGTTGCGCGGCGCCGGATGCGCGAGACACAATCGCGTTCTCCCGCCGCACGGTTTCACACCGGCGGTAGTCCGGCAAGTTCACCCTCTTTTAGAGGGAATGAAAAGGGAAAGGTTCCACGCCGGAATGCTCGCACATGACGGGTCGGTCGATCACCGTACCCAGCCGGCTGGAATTCGCGGCGGCACCCAAATTCCAGGTTAACTTTTCGATCGAGCCGCATGAAAACGGCTTGTCACTTTGGGGGGCCGCTCCGCGGATCTGGATCATACTCCAGAATCGTTGTGGACTTATCCGCCGACGCCATACGAATGTGCGTCACACCTTGCAGCGAACTCAGGACGTCCGGACTCAATCGTCCTCATCCTCGGACAATGCCCCGATGAGCTTGTCATAGTACTTGCCAACGAGATCGATGTTCCCCTTGTTCTCGATCACTGGCGCCGGCGCCTTCAACGCCGCATTCATGTCAGCAAGCGTCTGCTTCTTCTCCTTGGCCGGCATCTTGGTGTTGGCCTGCACTGTGGCAATCTGCTGTTTCAGCACTGCCTCGGCACCAATGTATTTCTTCGTGGCCGGGTCAAAGCCGGCGAGC